>CAWHOB010000001.1:0-2206616 GCA_963830925.1 uncultured Nitrososphaeraceae archaeon
ATAGTTTCAGAGAATGTTATAATAAGAAACTCTGTAGAAGAATTTGTATCTCTTGTGTATTTTATCTATAAAATTATTTAAAAGGAATTAATAGTTTAATTGTTAATGGCTCGGTAAAGAGGAGATAGTAGACAAACAAACAAACAAACATAAATGAAAAATTATCAGAATACAAGTGCTTTGTTGCATCATTCGAAAATAGTTAAAATCTGGATTTATCCGTAACAATAACAATTAAATGTACGATTTTCGTTTTTAATTCATCAATAAAACATAGCAAATAACGACCAAAAAAATTAATCATGCAATAAATAGTCTGTCAATCGTCTGTCAATCGTCTGTCAATCGTCTGTCAATCGTCTGTCAATCGTCTGTCAATCGTCTGTCAATCGTCTGTCAATCGTCTGTCAATCGTCTGTCAATCGTCTGTCAATCGTCTGTCAATCGTCTGTCAATCGTCTGTCAATCGTCTGTCAATCGTCTGTCAATCGTCTGTCAATCGTCTGTCAATCGTCTGTCAATCGTCTGTCAATCGTCTGTCAATCGTCTGTCAATCGTCTGTCAATCGTCTGTCAATCGTCTGTCAATCGTCTGTCAATCGTCTGTCAATCGTCTGTCAATCGTCTGTCAATCGTCTGTCAATCGTCTGTCAATCGTCTGTCAATCGTCTGTCAATCGTCTGTCTCTGGGAATGAATACTAATCCATAGTCTAATGCAAGTTTGTGGCTATACTGACAGCAGCCCCTGCTAAGAAAAATATGTAATGTATTGTTGGAATACTGTCTGAACCATAACCTAACGATAAAAAATCTCAAAATTACTATTGTAGAATATACATACTGTTTGCCACATTTTCTTTTTGCAGTAGGCCATGGCATACAATATATCAGATACATAGAATGTTAAAAAGATGGATTCCTTTATTCTCTCAATCTAATCTTTGGGACAATATTAATCAAAATCATATCTAAGTGGTTAGCTTTAAGCTGTATGACCTGTATTAAAAAATAGACTTGAATTATGACCATGTCTCATCTATTTAGACAAGATTGACATATGATCAAAGATTATAGGAATAATGCAACCACGCCGTTATTATAATATTAATATTACATTTTTTAACTGATTTTCGAATCATGCAACAAAGCAGTGGATCTTAATATTTCTAAATTATCCATTATGATTTTTAAAAATAAATAATAATATTTTTTAATTGATATTTTCATATTATTTGTAGTATGAAGAATTATGGTTTGGACGAAATGAATGTTATTACAGAAAATAATTCATATTCTCTTGTTTTATTTTATGCTGATTGGTGCCCCTATTGTACCCGATTTAAACCTGTTTTTGAAGAAACTATGAAAAAAATCGATAGCAAAATTTTATCAGGAGGTGTTCAAATAAACGATGATGATAATCCATTATGGGATAAGTATCAAATTAATGCGGTACCAACATTAATTGCCTTTTCAAATGGATCCATTAAAGTAGACGCGATGCTAAAATGGGTATGGGTTTGACCGTTGATGATCTAAACTCAATTTTATCGGATATAGGATATGATAATGTCACTAAATAATAATAGTATCGTCTGCGTTAATACCAACTCATGTGATGACCTGATGGCATTTTACTATTCATATTGTCGTTTAGATATGTGTGTCGAAAAAGTGTATTAATATGTATGAAATTAAAAGATATTTATTATTAAAAAGGCTCATCAGGGAGGCAAGAACTCTTGCTCTACTTGGAATTGCTGAAGCAGGGTCAGGTCATCCTGGTGCTTCTTTTTCATCTACAGAAATTATGGGCTCTCTTTATTTTCAAATTATGAATTTGGATATTTCGCATCCTACTTCAAAAGATCGTGATTATTTTATAAATTCTAAAGCTCATTCCGCACCAGGTTATTATGCGATATTGTCTCTTGCAGGATCATTTCCTAAAGATGAGATAAAGACATTAAGAAAATTAAATTCCCGTTTACAAGGTCATCCTGTAAGATATAGTGATTTTCAAAAACATCATAGTGTTCCCGGGATCGAATATTCAGGGGGTTCCGAGGGAATAGGTTTATCAATTTCCGTTGGAATTGGTCTTGCCAATAAACTTGACAAATTGGAAAATATGGTTTATTGTCTTTTAGGTGATGGCGAAATTAATGAAGGCCAAGTATGGGAAGCGGCGATGGCAGCTTCAAAATTTAAGCTAGATAATATAATAGCTATTTTGGATAGAAATAATATTCAACAAGATGGATTTAGTGACGATATTATGCCATTAGGACCAGTAAAAGAAAAATGGTTGTCTTTTAATTGGGATGTAATAGAGGTAAATGGTCATAGAATTGAACAACTAGTTAGTGCATTAAAAACAAGACCTAATGGAAAACCCAAAATTGTTATTGCAAATACTGTAAAAGGACATGGAATTAAGCATATGGCAAATAATCCTCTATGGCATGGAAGGGCCCCCTCAAAAAAACATCTGCCGGTATTACTGAAGGAACTTGAAGGAGAATATATGATTTCTCCATCTATAATTGCAGGGAAA
Organism: uncultured Nitrososphaeraceae archaeon; assembly: GCA_963830925.1. Taxonomy (GTDB): domain Archaea; phylum Thermoproteota; class Nitrososphaeria; order Nitrososphaerales; family Nitrososphaeraceae; genus Nitrosocosmicus. The sequence goes on from CAWHOB010000001.1 coordinate 2,558, forward strand.
AAGACGGAAACTTTTGAGGCTAAAATCGAAATGGTGGAAAAATTGGGTGTAGATATGATTCACCTGGATGTAATGGATGGTAAATTCGTACCAAATACAACTTTCTTCTATGATACTATAAAAAATTTAAGAGGCGTTACTAAATTGCCATTTGATACTCATTTAATGATTAATAATCCATTAGAACAATTGGACTTTTATATTAGTGCAGGTTGTGATATCATTACAATACATATAGAAGAGTGCGTAGATGAGAAGTATTTTGAAAAAACAATTAATACCATGTTATCCAATGGGGTAAGCCCTGGTCTGGCAATTAAACCCGATACTAATTTGCCGTCATGGACCCATCAATATTTAGATTGTCTCGATTTGATAATGATAATGTCTGTCGAACCTGGGTTTGCAGGACAAAAATTTATTCCATCTGTTTATTCCAAAATGAAAACTATGATTCCTGATCTCAAAAATAATGGTTTTAAAGGGTATTTTGAGGCTGACGGGGGGGTAGATTTGTCAACGATATTAAGTTGTTATGAAGTTGGGTGTAGAATTTTTGTTATGGGTAATGCAATTTTTGGTAGTGAAAATTATATGGATTCTGTTAATAATACAAAATTTTTATTAAATTCATATCTTGAAAAGGATTTACTAAACGATTCTATATCTGCAGATATTAGAGAGGATTGGATGAAACATAGAAAAGCTATAATAAATGAATTTAATGTAATAAAAGAACAAGGATAATGATAAAAATAAAAACATATTTAAAAATTAATGAGAGTGGTTAATCTATATTGACATTTTCTTTAAAAACTACTTCACAAATCTCTGAAATGAGGTCCGCATATGGTGAAACATTAGTACAATTGGGAGAAGATTATGGTAATATTGTTTGCGTTGGCGGAGATACTACTGACTCATTAAAGACTAAAGCCTTTGGAGATGTGTTTCCCAATAGGCTATATAATGTTGGTATAGCTGAAGCAAATTTAGTGTCTATAGTTGCAGGATTAGCAATAGCCGGAAAGATTTCATTTGCGAGTACTTATGCCGCATTTATACCTGGTAGGTGTTTGGATCAAATCAGAAATGCAATTTGTTATCCTAATCTAAATGTGAAAATTGTCGTGTCTCATGCGGGGTTATCTGTTGGTCCTGATGGTGCAACCCATCAGCAATTGGAAGATATCTCTATAATGAAATCTCTTCCTAATATGAGAGTATTGGTTCCTTCTGATTCTATAAGTACAAAAAAAATAATTAAAGAGATTGTCCTAAATTCTGGACCATTTTATGTTAGATTGGCCCGTCCCTCTACACCTGAAATTTATAATTTAGATTCGGATTTTCGAATTGGTAAAGGTAATATTCTTATAGACGGAAATGATTTAAGTTTGATCTCATGTGGAACCATGATTTCCTCTTGTATTAAAGCATCAAATATTTTAAAAGAAGAACATGATATTTCATGTAGAGTTGTTGATATGTATTCTATTAAACCGATTGATGGTGATTTGATTTATAAATGTGTAAAAGAATCCGGACCTATAATATCTGTAGAAGAACATAATGTTATTGGTGGATTGGGTTCCTCTATTTCTGATGTTACATCTGACTCTTGCCCTACTTTCGTAAAAAAATTGGGTATAAGAGATATGTTTGGCGAATCTGCAAGAGATGATGAAATAGAACAATTGTTTATCAAGTATGGTTTGTCTCAAAAAGAAATAGTAAATACTGCGATTGAATTAAAAAAGAGTGATCGGAAATGAAAATATTTTTAGATACTGCTAATATTGAAGCAATAAAAAAATACATAGATCTTGGGATTCTTGATGGTATTACTACTAATCCTAGTCTTTTATTAAAAGAAAATTCTACTGATCCAATAGATACTATGAAAGAAATCGTTAAATTGGTTGATGGGCCGGTAAGTCTAGAGGTTGTAGCTACAGGATTTGACGAGATGGTCAATGAATCGTTAAAACTTGCAAGTTATGGTGATAATGTGGTGGTCAAAATACCTATGGGTAGCACAGGCTTGAAAGTTGTTAATTTTCTATATAAAAAGGGAATTAAAACAAATGTAACATTAATATTTTCTGCAAATCAAGCATTACTTGCAGCAAAAGACTGGTGCTACATATGTAAGTCCTTTTATTGGACGGTTGGATGATATTGGATATGATGGTTTAAACTTAATAAGTGAAATTGTTGAAATATTTTCTAATTATGATATCCAAACAGAAATACTGGTTGCTAGTATCCGCCACCCTATTCATGTCATAGAGTCTGCGAAACTAGGTGCAAATATTGCTACAATGCCTCCTGACATACTACAAAAAATGATTGATCATCCTTTAACTGACAAGGGTTTGGATATATTTTCGAATGATTGGATAAGATTGAAGAAAGATTATCCAGATATAAAGTTTTAAATAGACTTTAATTCAATGTTAAAAGGTTTAGTACCTTTTTAGGCAAATCTTGCAATCTCTTTTTGGATAATGATAAAGTTTTTTCATAATTTAGATACCTGAGATTATATCCAATATTTATTGAATCATTTGTATCAACACCCAAGCCTATGGCAATCATTCGCATGCCATTTCTTTTATAAGATATTACTGTTTTCCTAACTGCGTCAGTATCCGATGGTTCGCCATCAGTTAATGTTACAAAAATATCTGGTTTAAAAGAATTGATTACTGGTTGGAGTATTCCATAAACCTCTGCTAATGGTGTTCCGCCAAGAGGTTTTATTTTCATTAATCTTTTTGCGTATAATGGTCCCCATCCGACATTTTGATGTTTGATAATCCAACATTTAATCGCTCTTGATTCTGTATTAAATGCGTATACAGAAAACTTAATTCTCAGATATTCTAAACCTTCACAAAGGGCTACTGCAGCTTTTTTATATTCTATCTCATTGTCTTCTATGCTACTTGAAAGGTCGAGTAGCAATGAAATTTTTATATCAATTGCAATCTTTTTATCATTCATAAAAACTTTTTGATGTCTTTCAATATAATGTTCAACATCTAGTTCTTCGCCATGGTAATCATAATTTTCTTTCCAACCTGATCTCCATTCCTTTAATGCAGTTTTTGTCTTGTTAATTAAATCCAGATCGTAAATTCTGTTTTCATCAATATCTGTATCATTCTCTGGAATGGAAATTGATAAATTCTCTATTGTTTCATAACCTTTATTGTCATTTTTTTTACTTTCTTTAACTAATACTTTAAATTCTTCTTTTATATCTTTCCCTTGTTCTACCTCTTTACCGACTTTTTCAATTTCAATTTCTTTGGTTTTTAATTTAATAACTTTTTCTATTTGATTCTTTAACTCTTCATGATTAACAGAAAGACCAAAATTATTCTTAGGCATAATGATTGGAATGGGTGGAATAGACATTAATGAGTCAACTTGAAGAATTTTAATTACTTGCCTTGTCTCATTCTCTATATATTTTTGCGCTTCTTTAGCACTTGTTTGCTGATTATTCTCTTTATATTTTTTCATGTAATCTTTTATTAGATCATTTGCATAATTTGATGCCTTGATGATTCTTTCATTCTCTCCACCATATATTTCTCCTTTATAAAATCCCGTTAAAAAATATTGGGCAAATCCTTCTATAATTTTTATTTTACCATGCAATGTGTTCAACAGAACTTTATTATTTCCTGACAAAGATTCGTAGAAAATAATTTCTTTAATCATTCCTTTCCATTCATCAATACCAAGGATTTCGACTCTTTTTGTTTCAATAATATTAAAAATATATCCAAATGCTATATCTGTGTCATAAATTTTAAAAGAATATTTTAGTCGCATTGATTCATACCATAATAATGTTCTCCATTGACGATATTTTTGAAATGTGTTGCCATAAAAATAATCCAACTCTGGAAGAATTATTTTCTTTTTTTCAATGTTTGTGGTGGTTTTTCTTCCTCTTGAAATCACCACTGTTACATCATCTATGTTAGACCATCTTCTTGATAAAAAGGTGGAAATATCTAATAGTACATCAGTTCTTATAGAAGCATGTTCTATTTCTGAATCTTCATCTTTGGGTAGTTTTATTTGATTTGATAATTTATTTTTATCTTTATCAGATAATTTGTTTATAGGTTGCTGCAGATTTTTTTTTTCTTCTTTTTCTCTGTTCCAAAATATGGACATTCTGTCAAACTCTATTAAACGAAAATTGATGTTATAATATCCATCACTTTTCTATATTCTATTTCTCCCCATTGGTGATAAACATTCGCAAAAACTATCTCTGCCGCTTCTTTTGGATCCGTGTTATTTAAAATGAGTTTCGAAAATGCTATTGTTTCTCTTATACTTGGACTATAAAATATTTCTTCTAATGATGCAGCTTTTCGTAGATTATTGGCTAATCTAATCGAATTTCTTACACTTTCTTCAGTATTATAGTCTAACTTTACATGTTTTTTTATTATTTCTAATTCGGTATTTTCTGGGGGATAATCTAATAATATTCTAATTGGAAATCTACTAATAATTTGTGGAGGTAATTCTTTTGTTCCTACATGAGATAGAGGATTTATTGTTCCAATTGAAAACCATCCTTCTTTTGCAACTATTGTTTGCCCTTCAGATTCTTTTAAAACGATTTGTCTTCTATCGTCTAAAGCTTCATCTAATCTTAGCAATACGTCCGGTTCTGCTGCATTGAGCTCATCTAAATATAGAATATTCCCTTCTGTCATTGAACGCAGTAGAATTCCATTGACAAAATTAATTTGACCATTGTCAATAGTGTTTGTTCCAATTAAATGTGATTCTCTTGTCCTTAGGCTAAAATTAATGGAAAATAATTCTTTATTAATAGAACTTGCAAATTTTCGTACCAAAGATGTTTTACCGGTACCTTTTGGACCAATAATTAATACAAAAAGCCCAAGTCGATATGCTTTATCTAATATACTTAAAGCGTTATTCCAATCTAGATATTCTATAATGTTATTTTTTGAATTTTCAACATTATTATTAAAATTTACTGCTGATGCTGCGGGTGCAGATATCAATTTAAACTTTATGTTATTTCCATCTAATTAAAATATATCGAATCCTTTTTCCGCATGCTAACAAATTATTAAAAGCACTTTATAGTCGTAATCTTCCATTGGCGTTAATTATTGATAAGAATTCGTTTTTTGTATTAATATCTTGTTTAAATATTCCTTCAACTGCTGAAGTTGTAAATTCTGCCGTGCTAGATTGAGTTCCCCTTGCAAATACACATGTATGAATTGCTTTTATAACTACTCCGATTCCTTTTGGCTCTAATCTGTTATTTATTTCTCTAAGAATTTGATAAGTCAATCTTTCTTGTAATTGCGGTCTAGATGATACTTTATCGATTAGTCTTTGAAATTTTGATAATCCAAAAATTTTATTGTCAGGAATGTATCCGATAGCAACTTCTCCGAAAAAAGGTAATAAGTGGTGTTCACAGAAAGAGAATAATCTTAGGTGGTTTCCAATTATCATATCATCATGATCTGCTTTGAATGTGGTAAATTTGTTGTATTCTCTTTTGCGTGATAACTCATCACCAAATAATTTTAACCTTTCGCTTGTTTCTGTGTCGTATTTGTTTTCGTCTCCTCCAATCAATTTATAAAATCCATTAATTATTTGATCTAAGTTTTCCATCTTGTGTTCTGTATTCAAATCATCTAATCTTTTTTTTTCAGATACTTGTTTATAATGTTCAGTCATTTTTATCCAATTTAATTTGTATAAATAAAATACTCATTTAGAAATTATAATACTTTTTGTTAAATATAAGTTATTTTTTGATCATTTATATACAAAATTTGTTATCTGATAACTTACACTTTTCTGCCATTCTTTTATAGGGATGTATTAGGCAATATTGTTTATGCTAATTGATTCTTTTTAAATAAATTCTTCATTCTAATAAGGTATTACAACAGCAAACGGCTCTGTTAATTGTTATGTACATTCGTTGATAATCATTAATATAAACTGATTATGCTAGTTTAGATATGCTAACCTTTAAATTTTAATATCTCAAAATAATGGCAACAATTTGGTTGCTAAAAACAAATATCATTAATTTAAAAATGTACATACCGCCTTCTTTACATAACTATCAACTTTAGATATTATTTCTTTATTATGTTTGGTAATTAAATAGATTATCTATTGTTTTACATGCTTTAATTTGCATCTGCTTTGTTGCATGATTATTTTTTTCGTTATTAACAAACGTCTTGTAGATTAATTAAAGACGAAAACAGTGAAAATTCAATTGTTATTGTTACAGATAAACTAATATTATAACGGGTTTTCAAATCATGCAATAAAGCAATTTACATCTATTCTTTTTACAGGGAAAATGAATACGATGATATAATTTTAAGAAACTATCGACTGGATGATACCGACTGTTACTATCTGTAGAAACAGGTACAGCCCATATTCACCAACAATATTTGACAGAAAGAACTATATAGCAAACACATTTCATTCTTTCAATCTCTTAAACTAAAGAATATATCTATCTTTTGGTTCAATGGATATCTTAAATCCTTTTAATTCAGAACTGGCTTTTGTATCAGTTTCCAATATTATAAATTCATATATTTTGGTTTTACTATAAAATAATTTTCTGATTTGTACTTTTGTATTCAATCTCTAATTGCAGTGTAATTTCTCATAAATAAATTGATATATTGCTTTAGGAGTATTTCTTAGAGCCTATCCCAAAATTCGATAGGATTATAGCTCTTTTCCTCTTTAGCCAAATTATGTCCGGTATCCAAAAGAAGGAGAAGATAAAGAAGTGGAAAAATAAACATCGTACCATACTCAAGGTTCCGGATGAATTATGGGATAAGATCAAGAATATTCTTCCAAAAGAGAAACCACTAAGAACGGTTGGTCGACCAATTGTTCCATATAGAAAAGTGATCGATGGAATTCTCTATGTACTAAGAACAGGATGCCAGTGGAAAATGCTACCCAAAGAATATGGTTCTGGTTCTACTTGTCACCGTAGGTTTCAGAAGTGGAATAGTCTTGACATCTTCAAAAAGCTATGGATAAAACTATTGAAAATCTATGACGATCTTGTCGGTATCAATTGGACTTGGCAATCCATCGATAGCATATCAATAAAGTCGCCTTTAGGGGGGCGATGACCGGAAACAATCCTACCGATAGAAGCAAACTCGGCACAAAAAGACATATTTTAACAGATAAAAAAGGAATTCCCATATCTGTAGTTATATCTTCAGCAAGTACACATGACATCAAACTAGTAACAGATGTAATTGATAATAGAGTTATCAAACGTCAACTGCCATCCCATAAACCTAAACCGGGAACAAGAAGAAGAAGGCTGCAACATTTATGTCTTGATAAAGCATACAATTCCGAACAAGAAGAACAAGAACTAATCAAACGAGGATATGTACTACATATCCCTCAAAAGAGAAAAAGAAATGAAAAAGAGGAAGAAGAGGTCAAGGGTATAACACAACGCTGCTCAAATCGTAAAAAATACTCTGCAAAAAGATGGGCTGTAGAAAGAACAAATTCATGGCATAATAAGTTCAGAAAACTGTTCACCAGGTATGAGAAGAAGGTAGAGAATTATCTTGGATTGGTACAGTTATCCTGTTGTATTATCATATATAGAAAGATAATTTTGGGATAGGCTCTTAATAAAAGACGAAGAAAATAAAGATAGAAAGAATATGCAAAATCTTGAGTATGTTATTTTTCTAACTTGTTTTATCATATATAATAAACAAAGTGGAAATCTATATCTTTTCCCTTAACTTTATAGAATGGCTTTATTATTTTATTACATGTCAAATAATATGCTATTTTTAATAGTAAAAGTATTATGACTTAAGGAATGCTCCTCCATAATTATTATGTTGATAGTGTGAATTCTGTTCCCTTGTAAAATATAGTAATATTTGTATTAAAATATCGACTTATTTTCAAAAATTTTAATCGTTTGAATGTTTTCTTGTTCTATATAATATGTGATTGATATTTTTATACATAATATTTTAAAAGTGAAACTTTTATTTTGAATTTTAAAATTTGTTCAAAAGGATACATTTTTTAATATCTTCTGAATATTGATATTGTCAAGGGAATAGAATTCATCATATTTTTCATTTTTTACCTGATCTATTGCTTCCTGGCCATAACTTACATTTTTGCATGATATATCTTGAGTATTAAAAAAAGAAATCATCTTGGTAATTTCTATATTATTGTCTATTAAAAGCACTCTATTTGGATTATCGAACGATCAGAAGATAAATAATCTTTTATTTTAACCATGTTGATTAAATATAAAATTCAGGAGGACCTTTTGTTTCATATTGAGATATGTAAATACTTATAGCTTATATTTTGTATGTAGAATAACTGTATTCCAAATTTGTTATTAATATTGAAAGGATTTTAAATACTTGATATAAATTATTGATAATGATAAAGGATAAAGTTACATTAATCACGGGGGCTAGTAGCGGAATTGGATATGCAACAGCGATTGCTTTATCTAAAATGGGTTCTAAAATTGTAGCTGGAGCACGTAGAATAGAAAAGTTAGAAAAATTAAAAAAAGAGGTTGAATCTCAAGGTGGAGAAATAATAGTACAGAAACTTGATGTTACTAATCAAGAAGATTGTAAAAATTTTGCTAATATTGCGATTAGTAAATTCAATCATATTGATATTCTTGTTAATAATGCTGGATTAATGCCTTTGAGTTTCTTTAAAAATCAAAAAATAGATGAATGGGACAGAATGATTGATGTAAATATTAAGGGTGTTATTTATTGTACTTCTGCAGTAATTCCAAATATGTTGGTAAACAAATCTGGGCATATAGTTAACATTTCCTCAGTGGCCGGAAGAATAGTTTTTCCTGCAGGTAGTGTTTATTGTGCAACAAAACATGCCATCACAGCATTTAGCGAAGGGTTACGACAAGAATTTAGTCAGCGTCACAATATCAGAGTAACATGTATTGAACCTGGAGTTGTACATACGGAATTAACAAATACTATTACCGATAGCACTTTGGATTCATTTGTCAAGAATGTTAAAAATATGACTGCTTTACAGGCAGAAGATATTGCCAATTCAATTCTATTTGTTCTGCAATCTCCAGATCATGTCAATGTAAATGAAGTATTGATACGACCTGTTGCACAAGATCGATAAGATTTATTTATTTTTTATTTTTAAAATTCTATTTAAAATTTTATAGCATTACAAAATATTGATGCCTAATTCGAGTTAAAATTTAAAGATCGTAGTAAAATTCAATTAATTACTACTTAACTTTGAAATTATGCAACTAATACGTTTAGTTTGTTTGTTTAACAATTTTTTTCCACTCTATATAGAGAAATTTGTTTTGATAAAACTTTATCTAAAAGATTTAGTATATGTATTAATAATTATAGTTTCATTTTGACTTGACTTGCATGATTATACTTTCTAAATATGACCGATTAGTGAGGTACCATACAATTTAATTTTATCTGATTATTTGATGTAGAATCATCAAATTTTTAATTTGGTTATTCATTGTAAATATATTGTATTTTATATTCAAAGGTTTTCTGCAATGATATTATTTAATATATTAAAATTTGTGCAATTTTCTATAAGGATTGAAGTGATTAAAAAATTTGCTTTTCATTAATTAATCATGCTAATTGGAATTTTAAATACTCATTTTTATATGGTTATTATAATTTTTCGTTTATTGGTTATTGTTAAAAATATAATTAATTGTGAAATTATTATTCTTTTTTTAACAATGTTTTTCTTAACTTTATGGGAATATCGTAATAGGCGGCTAGTGCTATTGCATCTGAAGCTCTGTAATTTCGTAATATAAGGATATTTTTTCCTTTATTTTGAAAATAAAGATTTGCTCTCAAAATGGAGTCACTTTGGTATATTTTGACCTCTATCAGAAGTAAGTCTTGCATAACTGCGATCTCTTCCACCAAATTATAAATAGTTGGAATTGTATTTTTTTTTCCTTCTTGAAATAATGCAATGAGTTGAGCAACTTCGCCAGAAAATGCTACAATTGGAAATTCAATTCCTTCTTTGGATTTTAATATGATTATACCTTCTAATCCTGTTGTATCGAGAAAACCTATATTGTTAATTTTTACTTCCACAAAGTCTGGTTCATTATCTACGAATATATCAGTAGGCATATCTTTTCAGTTTAATTTTACTCATGATGACGAATAAAGGTTATTATATCAGAATTACAAAATTTGATTCTAAAAGTTTGACTATCTATATAATATTATTTAATTTTGATATTATATTACTTTTATTATGGTATTATCAATATCTGCCTTGTCTAATTATTGATTAGAAATATTTGAATTTTATTTTACTTTATTCGTTCTTTTTTGAAAGTGTAGGATAAAAAAGATTTAACTTTAATTTAATAATGGACACGAAAACAAAATTGTAGATTCAATGTTGGGTATTAACACCATAGTTTAAAATTATAAATGTAATTGTTTAATGATAATATACTGCTATTAAAAACTTAAGGTATGTGTAATAGTTCCTGGATATTATATTTTATTAATCTAATAGTGTTACTTTGAAGGTATGCAAAAGGGCCCTGATTAAAGGTTCCTTATGCTTTTTATATGTATATTCAATATTTTTATAAAACATAATAATTTAACAAAAGGTATTTAATATTATTAATCTAAGGCTTTATCTGATAATGATTTCTCTTAATCTTATTTTTATTATAGTATTTCTATCCGCATCATTTTTGATAATTTTTGACCAATTAATTCCTGATAAAATAATGGGCCAAGGATTACCAATTCATACTAGTGCTTCACAAGTTAACAATAGTTGTATTAAATATGATAATATTCAAAGATTAATTATTATTTCATGTAAATCTGCAACCTTAACTGATATTTCAAATAAAATTAACAACTATGGTATACTTGATAAACAACCTAATGGTGTGTGGATTTTAAATGCAAATATGACTATAAATCCCGGAGCTACTCTGATTATTGATCCGAAAGATACCACTTGGTTAAAAATCGTTGCAGATGAAAAAACACTTGCTTACGGAATTCATATTAAAGGTGGATTAAAAATTGATTCTGTAAAGATCACATCCTGGAATCCTAAAACAAATAATTTTGCAATGAGTTATGGATCAAGAGAGCGCGGTAGTGAGCTTACAAAAGAATGTGGTCATAGCTGTCCAATACAAGTTAAAGATACTTTAACTCACCATGGTGCTCCTAGACCTTTTATCATTATAGAGCCTCATGCTACGGGTACTACTAACATTACGAATTCATATCTTGGATATTTGGGTTATGAAGCTGGTTGGGGGAAAAAGTCCGAGGGGCTTCATTATAATGGTGGTGATGGAAGTATAATAAAAAATAATAACATTGATCATCTTTATTTTGGATTTTATTCTGTCGGAGTAGGAAACATGCTTATTGAACATAATCTAATTCATGATAGTGGACACTATGGGATAGATCCACATACTGGTACTCACGACATGATTATTAGAAATAATAATGTATATAATAATAATGGTACTGCTATTATTTGTTCACTTGATTGTTATAACATCGTTTTTGATGGCAATCGTGTACATAATAATAATGGAGCAGGTATTTCATTTAGTCGAAACACCAGTAATTCTGTAGCAAGAAATAACGCGATATTCAATCAAGAAATTCCAATTGAATTAACCACCTCTCATAATGATATTGTATATAATAATGTAATTTCAAATACTACTACTGCAGCAATTACTTTAAAAGCTGGTTCTACTAATAACAAAATTTTTAATAATACTATTGATAATGCTAGATTTGCAATAAGTTTAGATCCTACTTCTCAAAATAATAATATAGGATTTAATAATTTGAAAAATACTCCTATGAGGGAATCTAAAGCATCTCTTCCTATAATACATTCTTCTACATCCAATACCTCTATTTCCACACCAATTAAATCGGTTAATAATACGCTACCAAAAGAAGTAAAAACAAAAGAAGTAAAAACAAAAGAAGTAAAAACAAAAGAAGTAAAAACAAAAGAAGTAAAAACAAAAAAACATAAAGAGAAAAAACATAAGGAGAGAAAACATAAAAGAACCCGAACTCCTAGATTCTTGGAAAATGATATGGACCAGTTGAACTTTTCATACTAAGGCCGTATATTTATTTAAATTTATTTTTTTTATGTAATCCTATTAATTTGTATATTTATTTAATAACAATTTACGTAATAGGTAATAAATTGGATTAAAATTAAGAGTAAATAATTATGTTTAAACAGACGATAAATTTGATCGATTAAATTTGCAAATAATTAAAATTTTACAAATTATTTTTTTAATATGAATTAAAGTATATTATAAAGTGGTACGGGGCGAAATGATCCTACTATGCATAAATAGTAATTCCTATATTATATGTGTAAGAAACATGCAATATCCTTGGCAAAAAAGAGATACTGGTATTACGATAAGAATTATTTTTTGTATGTCTGTTCTTGCTTTAATTTATATTATTTTTATTTCAATACTTGCCCGTATTGGTTTAGGGTTTTTTCCAATATTAATTATATCTTCAATTTTTATTTTATCTCAATGGTTTTTCTCTGATAAGATTGTTCTTTGGAGTAGCGGAGCCAAAATTGTTTCAAGTGATCAGTATCCTAAACTACACGCATTAGTTGATAGAATAGTATCTAGAAATAACCTTCCCAAACCCAAAATTGCTGTTGCACCAAATAAAATTCCTAATGCATTTGCTACTGGAAAAGGCCCTAGAAATTCTGTGGTTGCTGTAACAACTGGAATTTTGGAGATACTTGATGAAGATGAATTAGAAGGAGTTTTAGCACATGAATTAACACATATAAAAAATCGTGATGTAATGGTAATTACTCTTGCAAGTTTATTTTCAACAATTGCATTTCAAATTATGCAATATGGATATTTTGGTAGCTTATTTAGTTATAATGATAGGGATCGTAATGGTGGAGGAAGCATGTTGATCATAATTCTTGTAGCTTTTATAACCTGGATAGTGAGTTTTTTTATTATTAGAGCTATTTCTAGATATAGAGAATATTCTGCAGATCGCGGTTCAGCTCAAATGACAGGAAAACCTGCAAAATTAGCAAATGCTTTGATGAAAATAAGTGGCACTATGAATCAAGTGCCTGATAGGGATTTAAGGCAAGTAGAGGGACTTAATGCTTTTTTTATAATTCCTGCTATATCAAGAAGTACCTTTGCTAATTTATTTTCCACCCATCCGCCAATAGAGAAAAGGATTCAAAAGCTATTAGATATGGAAGGATCAATGTATTGAAATTTCTAAAGAAAATTCGGGATAAATTTATTTCTAATATCCACTCAGAAAGTGCAAATAATACTGATGCTTTATATTCATTGAATAATGCAAGCGGGTCATTTGAAGATAAATTAGGATTTAAATTTTCTGGCTCGGCTGCGCTTTGTATCAAAATAATAGATGGTTTAATTTTTGAAAATACTATAAAAGATTGCACTGATTTATTAAGTGTATCTAAAAAGGAATTTAATTTTGATTATCAAGTTTCAACTGATTCATATGGATATCTGTGGATTATAGTAACGGGAAAAATAAATCCGATATATTCGGAAATAATATCGAACGTTATAACAGCACTTTCATCTATAGGAAAAATTATGGAAGAAAATGGATTTTCCAATCAGATATTATCTGCAGTTTTCAAATATGGATTTTCCAATCGCATATTTTCTAGCTTCGGAATGGATAGAAAATTTGGATATAGAGAAACAAATTCTCATCCGATTACAAACATAATATATCTTATATATAATTATAAAACAAATAACTTTTATCCTTATTTGCCTTTGGCTAATTATAATAGGGATACTACAAAAGAATTGCAAACTGTTTCAATACTCAAAAATTTCATTTCTGTTGAACCTGATGTTTCAAAATGGTACCCTATAAAAGATATTCCATTTTAGTTACTAATAAAATAATTTTTAATTTTTTGTCAATTATAAAATAATCAAAATATTTTTAAAATAATGTGGTTGTTTGTTAAAAATAAATATGCTTATAGAGATTAGTGAAAAGTTTTATTCTGCAGGATTCTTTTAAATCTGTTTGTTTGATTTATATTTTTTTGATGAGGAGACAAAATTATTATATAAAGAAATTTCTGATAAAAACAAATTTACAATTAAATTATCATTAATGCTTGATTTTGATATTGGCCAAAGTTATGTAACGTCTAAAATCTTTGATAGGCTTGGTACAATTAGGATGCTTAATATACAGGCAGGACAAAGAGGTATAAAATTACAAAAAGAGCTTTGTCGTCTAAAGAGTTATGATCATGATGATGATTTACCACAATATATATACATACGAACTATTTTAAAAGATCGACGTATTATGATAAGAAAGCTTCCAGTTGTAGGTGTCAGTGATTGGATGTTAATATTTGAGGAAGATTTTTTCATTTTAGCAGTAAAAGGATTATATGATGAAATTGAATTCCTTGGATAAATCACATCATAGATTATGAAATTAAATCAATAATCATTTTCTTGCCTTTTTAAATTTTTCATGTTTTTTTCAATATATTTTTCTACAATTGTATTTGAATCTAATCCTGCTTCTATGGATATTTGTATTAGAAAATGCCATAAATCTATTATTTCTTCTTGTATTTTATTTTTATTTAATTGATCTGATTTTTTCCACCACTTCCAATTTGTTTCTCTTTGAAGTTCAATCGCTTCATGGATTAAAGCAGAAGACAACATAAAAACGCGATAACCCTCAAAAGGTTCTTTCAAATCGTATAAATTATTCATTTTGTTTTTGTTATTGGTATTTAGTTTTTTTTTAAAAAGCTCGTTTTGTTTATTAAATAATATTTCTAATTTATCAAAGGTATTATTTTTTATTTGAAGCTTATTTTCTAAATCTAAATCCTTTCTTAAATCTGATTTATCTTTGTCTATCATTACTAAATTATCTTCTATTATTCCTTTTATTTTTAATTTAAACTCAATTTTTGGTAAAATCTTTTTGTATTTAGTAATACTACTTTTTGAATTCATTTGTCAAGATTGTATTTAATATTTCTTAATTTGATCCTTGAAATTGTCTTTGTTTTCTTATTCTTTTATTTCGAAATATCAAATTAATAGTTAAATTAAATTATGGGTGGCTCTGTTAACTTAAGATATAATTTCTTGATTATGTTGATCGACAAACAGTCGAAGCCATTGTTTTACATGGTTTAGTTTACACTTGTTCTTTTTACAAGGAAAGTAATCATCAAACCCTTCGGTTCTATCTTTTATGTACTGCATCGTCCTTTCAATTATACTTTTTTCAAAAGCAGAGTGAATATGATGGTGTAGGTTCAAGAATTTGCAGGCTCCAGGATACCAAGTGCCGCCGTCTGTTGAAACTGCATGCTTTCCATACTTGTTTATAACCGTAGAAAGAAATCGCTTTGCTACAGATATATTTCGCTTTTTTGATATATTAGCCGCAAGGATTTCTTTATTCTTTGGTTCTATAATAGCCCAAAGCCATACTGTTTCAGAACCTGCTTTTATAACAGTCTCATCAATTATGTATTCTTTAATTTTCTTTTTCTTGAGATATTTACGAGACCGGCTCTGTTAACTTAAGATATAATTTCTTGATTATGTTGATCGACAAACAGTCGAAGCCATTGTTTTACATGGTTTAGTTTACACTTGTTCTTTTTACAAGGAAAGTAATCATCAAACCCTTCGGTTCTATCTTTTATGTACTGCATCGTCCTTTCAATTATACTTTTTTCAAAAGCAGAGTGAATATGATGGTGTAGGTTCAAGAATTTGCAGGCTCCAGGATACCAAGTGCCGCCGTCTGTTGAAACTGCATGCTTTCCATACTTGTTTATAACCGTAGAAAGAAATCGCTTTGCTACAGATATATTTCGCTTTTTTGATATATTAGCCGCAAGGATTTCTTTAT
Organism: uncultured Nitrososphaeraceae archaeon; assembly: GCA_963830925.1. Lineage (GTDB taxonomy): Archaea > Thermoproteota > Nitrososphaeria > Nitrososphaerales > Nitrososphaeraceae > Nitrosocosmicus. The sequence goes on from CAWHOB010000001.1 coordinate 18,712, forward strand.
TCTTTGGTTCTATAATAGCCCAAAGCCATACTGTTTCAGAACCTGCTTTTATAACAGTCTCATCAATTATGTATTCTTTAATTTTCTTTTTCTTGAGATATTTACGAGACCTGTACTTTTGAAGCCAGGTCCAGATTGATACATGACTTATCTTTACTAAAAGTAAAAAAGATAAAGCTTTAGCTGTATTTCTAAACGATAAACCTAAAAAGTACAAGTACAAACCATAACCAATTATTTTTAAAGATGTTCTGTTTCTTGATCTCATATAATGTATGGTTGTTTTAAAGCTATAGGTTTTTCCTTAAGTTAACAGAGCCTTATGGGTATATTATTTATAAATAAAAATAATACGTAACCATCGCATCATTTAAAATAAGCATTATAAAAATGTCTTTTGTAATAAAAATATAATCCATTTGTATAAAGTTTAAGAATAAATATAAAAAATTTATAAAGTTAAATCTTTATTCTATTTTTAAATACAAATATAATATTACTAATATATCAATTAACTTCGTTTATTAATATTTTCTTCTTTGCAATTAAAAAATCTTGAAGTACTACCATCATTTATAAATAGTTTACTTTTATTTTGTCGCAGATACTGTTTACAAATATTATTCCTTATTTACCAATTTTGCTTTCATTTTATTAAATTCTTCTTCAGAAATAACACCTTCTTGTCTGAGTTTTGCTAATTTTTCTAATTCCTCTGCAACTGATATTTTTTCAACTTGTAATGTAGTATTCATATTTTCATTATCTGGTGCATTATTTCCTGTCGAATTTACTGATCTCAATTGCGAATTGTTATTCATATTTTTATTACCTGATGCATTATTTCCTGATCTCAATTGCGAAATTCCAGTTCGTATAATTTTGATTAATTCGTCTGCTTTATCCTTAGGAATGGCATCAATTTCGCCATTTTCTCCATGTTCGTTTTCACCTAATCTTTTGACACCTGGAATCCTGGTTCCTATATTTGCATTAAATAAACCTGGAGCTGTAAAAATAACTGAGGACGAAAATACCCCTTTTTCTAATCGAGCGTTTGCAATTAGGTTATATGGTATATCAATTACCTCTGCTTTTAACCCTAGCATGCTAGGATCTCTTATAATTATTCTTCTATCTGTAGCGTAAACGGTATTGGGTGTAAGGCGAGAACCTCCTGGTCTTAACCTTGATTGTCTGGCTACAACAAAGATTTCTTCGTTTGGATTTAATATTTCTTCAATTTTTCTAATTTCTTCTAAATCTTCTTCATCTGTAATTTTCGTCTTAAACTGGTTCTTCTCTTTTGCCATTCTATGTAATTTATATGCTATCACATTTTAAAAAAGTTATTCTTTTTTTTCCATTGTTTGAATATCCTTCAATTAATATACCTTTAGTTTAAAATATTAGGCTCTTAGCAGTTGTGTAAATATCAAACTAATTATTGTTGTAAACTGATTATGATAATTTAAATTTATAATTTTTATAATTAAGATGAATCAAAAAAAATTGATAACAATGATTTGTTTCTCAAAACAAGCAGTATTAGTTTACAAATGTATATGCTATCTTCTTAATACAACTATTAGCTTTAGATATCATTTTTTTGTTGTATTATTAACAAATAATCCTAACTGTAGTTTAACATGGTTTAATTTATTCTTGTTCTTTTTATAAGGATAGTACTCAAGTTTTCGATTCTATAAATTTAGGTGAAAAGATATAAATTTTATCATTGTTTATTATATGTGATACAACAAGTTAGAAAAAGAACATCCATTGAAGATATCGTATATCCATTACATCTTTTTTAACAGCGGTATTTCATTAAGAAATACTTCTAAATCAATATCTCGATTTATTTACGTGAAGTCACACTGCAATTAGAGATTGAATACAAAAGTACAAATCAGAAAGATCATCTTACCGCAAAACCAAAATATCTGAATCTATAATTTACGAAACTGAGATAAAAGTCGGTTCTGACTTAATATGGATTTGGGATCACTATTGAATCTGAAACTAAGAATATTCTTGGTGCTCTGTTGTATAACTAGTCTTCTTAAAATTATTTTGATCCATTTTATACAATTCTTCTAAACAGATTGTACAACGATACCTTCATTGTCATCTCTTTTACCAATTTGAAACCTGATAGTGGATGTGTATTCACCAAACATCCGCTTTATGGGAGAAAAGACTGTTTCTACAACCATACCTCTGCTTCTATACTTTCTTTTCTTTTTCCATTTATAATAATCCTTTATTTGAAATTCACTTTCTCTATTGTGTATCTTGTATTTCCTGATGAAATGATGGAATTTCTTTTTACTTTAATTATAGGCCGAATCTTTTTCTTCATCAAATATTTGAAATTCTCATTACTATTGTAAACTCCATCACATATGAAAGATTTGATCTTGACATTGCGGCTATTGTTCAGTACGCTTGCCACCAAATTCTTTATTACTTTACTATCATACATCTTCTCATCTGTAACTTCTAGTGCAAGAATTTGTTTGGTCTTGATATCCACTGCAACAACATGTATATTTAGATAGCCTTTCTTGTTTTTTACATTCCACTTATCTTGCATTCATTGATCTCTGTTTGTTACTTTGATTCCTGTACTGTCAGCTGTTATGATAACAACATCATTATTATCTATACTACCATTGATATCACTGGCCATTTTGTTTATTCTTCTATAGGTCTGTGAATAACTTGGTAATGGTTGTTTATCTTCTAGTATACTCTTTCCTACGGTTGCTTTGATGAATCCTTCTGTTTGTCTATATGGAAGGTGAAGGTATACTTTGATAAGCTGATAATAAGGGTGAAGGAATTAGAAATTTGTACTTTTTACCTTTCTTATTTTCATTCATCCTTGCAAGATTATCATTCAAAATATCAAGAAGATCATAGGAAAAAGGATTTCACCTCATCTTACCAGAGATTTATTATAAGGCCAATGAGTCACAAATAATAGGTTATTCTATCCCAAGCTAAAAATGTTAGTTATGCAACAAAGAATATTCTTGGAATAGTATATCCAAAAGAGTGAAAAATGTTTGTAGCCGAACGATTTCTGTTAGATATAGTAGATAAATACGGGGACATCCCTTTTCCGCAGCTTGATATACTTGGTAACCACAAGCTTGCATTTTTCTAAAATTAAAACATCATCTTCATTACTCTGGCGAGAAAATCTTTGAAATAACCATGCAATATAAGAGGGGCCGAATGTTTTGACGATGATTTTTCGTATAAAAGAAAGAAGTGTAAACTGACGCATGTTCAACAATGGATAAATCAGTTTTTCGAATATCATAACTAGAAAATAATTACTTTAGAACTGCTTTGTTGCATGATTCTTATAATCAATGATTTTACCATCTATTTTGGTTAAACAGATATCATTTTGTTATACAAGGACGCTTTCAACATCATCTCTTGTACCATATTCTTTAGTTTAACCGAGTATAAGTATTCACCAAACATTCGCTTTATGCACGAAAACACAGTTTCAACAATCCATCTTTGTCCATAGCTTACGCTATCCTTCCATCCTTGTAAATCACTTTTCTGCGCTAACACTGCTAGATTTCTAAGGGTGTTTCCTTTTTTCCATCGAACTCTAGCATTTTTTCTTACTTTAATGCAAGGCTGGATTCCATTATCTGCTAAGAATTTAAAAACATTAGATCTCTTGCATAATTACTTCCAAACAGCTTTATGACCATTAGTTTATCATTAACTTGTTCTTTCTTTGCTTTCATACGAGAGGTTATCCAAAAAACCATTACTTTTTAAATCATTCACCGGCTTGACAATGCAACAGTTTGATAACATTTACGATAATGAAATAACAAAAAGGTATTGTAAACATGAGATACAACGTTTATCAAAAAGAAAAAATAGAAAGCGAGATGTAGGTGCAGGTAGACATTTCAAACTAGATACAAGAGACAGATTTCTCTTGCTTTTGATATATTATCGTCTTTATATCACTTACACGTTAGCAGGTTTTCTATTTGGTTTGGATCAGAGTAACATCTGCAGAGATATTCAAAAGATTGAAAGTCTGATTAGAAAGTGTGTACCAATTCCACAGAAAACATACAACATAATCAAAAGGCTGAAAACGCTAGAGGAAGTTGAAAAGTATTTTCCTGGATTTATGGCTTTTACAGATTGTACAGAGCAGCAGATACCAAAACCTGAAGATAAAAGAAGACGTCAAGCATACTATTCAGGAAAGAAGAAAAGACATACAGTAAAGAATCAGCTTGTGGTTAATAACAAGGGTTATATCGTTTACAAATTAGGCCATAAAAAAGGAAGAAGTCACGATTATGATGTTTATAAAAAGAATCATCCAATCATCCCAAAAGATGTTCTAAATATGTATGATCTAGGGTATTTGGGCATAGAAAAGGATTTTCCAGAACAACTATCTGCACTACCATATAAAAAGAAAATAAACCAGTGTTTATCACAAGAAGAAATCGAGTTTAACATTATCCATTCGAAAAAGAGGATAATAGTAGAGCATACTATTAGCAGATTGAAAAAGTACAAGATAATGAGTGAGATATTTAGAAATAAATTGAGAAAATATAACAAGGTGTCAGACATAGTAGCAGGACTAGTGAACTATAGAATATCAAATTATCTGAACTAGAAATCGATATAGAATTAGAAGTGATGGTCTAGATTATTTCTAATTATGCAAGAGATCTATTATTCCCTTCGTAAGCACCATCAGCGAATAATTTGCCGATTGATATCATGCTATCTGATTTTATGACCTCATCAACAATCCCGGTAACACCTTGCCATCATGTACATGCTCGTCAGTTACATTCATTGAAAGTATTTTCTTGGTTTTAACATTAACTGCTACGTGTATTTTCAAATATCCTTTCTTATTTTTCGCATTCCATTTATCCCTCATCCATTGACCTCTGTTGGTAACCTTGATACCTGTACTATCTATCGCAATGATGATGTATTCGTCTTCAAAATCCTTGTTTTTACTATTTATATCTTTTATCTTGATATCTAGTCTGTTTATTCTTCTGTTTATTGTGGTGTAATGTGGGATGGAAGGTACTTTTCCTTTGGCGTGTCCTTGTGCGATTCCTTCCGTTTGTCTATAAGGAAGATGAAAGTACACTTTGGCATATCCAAGCAAGAGAAGGAAGGTATTTGGATAATGAAATGGCTCGCCAATCTTGTCTTTGTTCATCCCTTCTAGTTCTGCATCCCAGTTGTTTATAACATCAAATCCTAGCAGTATTTCGCCTCTTCTAACAAGAGATTGGTTGTAGACGGACCAATTCATATGTTTTATTGAGGGATGTTAGCTAAATGTATTTGGGAAAGAGGAATCATGCAACAAAGCACTTTAGAACATCTTTTTTAATATGATATACTTTTATGTAATTCAATAGGAAATAAAATATGGTTTATAAATACATAGATATTGTAGGCACTTCAGGAAAAGATATAACCGATGCCGTTAATAATGCATTAAACGAAGCCTCAAAAACTGTAAAAAATATTCAATGGGGCGAAATGGGGAAAGTAACATTCAGAGTTGAAAATCAAAAAATTGAGTACCAGGCAGAAGTGAGAATAGGATTTAAAGTAGAAAGATCTGAAAATACGACTTAATAAAAATATTTTAATTAAAAAAAATATTATATTTTTTATCATCATGTCTTTTAAAACCAAACGTTTATTAGAATTGATTTGAAAATAAAAAAATTAAAAACTGATTTTTAAATAAAAAAATTTTTAATTTATAACGGTGAATCCAAAATTAAGATATTCTCTAAAAAAAATTCGCATAGTATAATTCAAATGCTTTTGCATAATTATTTTATTCGTCGTTATTTGCTAACGTTTTATCGATAAAGATGTGATGAAAACAATTAATATTAATATTTGATTGTTATTGTATTGATAAATTTATGTTTTAACTGGTTTTCAAATCATTGACAAAGCATAATTCAAAATAACACATGAAAAATGAGTTTAAAAATTAAAAAGATGTGTTAAAATATCGGCATTTGCAACAATAACAATTGAAATTTGACATTTTTCGGTGTAACTTTATCAATAAACATTAGCAAAGAATGAATAAAATAATTATGCAATAAATCAATAAATAAAAATTTTATTCCATTTGTAAAATAACCAATTTTGGTTTGATAGAAAACTATTCTCTGCTGCCATTAACATAAAGAAATTATATATTATTGTTATATATCCGAATCTTGTAAATTTGTGAATTTAAAGCATACGTCACAAAAAGAGCAACAATGTACAAACAATACAGTATTTTAATGTTAAATATATAAATCTTAAATTTTTGTCAGAAAGAGTTTTATTCTAATATATATCATTGACAAATTGCAATTTTTTTAGACTTCTCTATTATAAAATAGATTTATCTTTCGTATAATAATTAAACTCAAAGTGTTCCAAATCATTTCCTTTTTAACTATCTATTTTTTTCTATTAAGTTGTAGCTGGATATATCTTCATTATTCAATTTGGAGCAATTTCTTTTTCTATAATGGGTTTACTTTTTACAATAATTACTTCTTTAACATATGATCTCTTTAATATTACTGGTTCTTCTATTTTTACAGGAATAAATATTTCTGTTCTAAATTCTATGGGTTTTTCTAATATACGGACATAATCCGGATTATTATCATTTTTATTTATAATCTCATTTTTGTTAATTACTCTCCTTTCAATTGTGACGATCTCTTTTTTTAACTGAATGTCTACATTCTTAGTTTCTCTTATATGACTCTTTGTTATGTTTATGTCAGATCTTATAATTCTTTTAGGAATTTCGATCTGTTGGTTTAACAGATTTAACTCATTTGCCTTATTAGATTGAGTATTTAAAGGAGAGTAGTTATCTGGTAGACGATCAATTTTGTATTCAAATTTTTTTAACTCAGAATCATTAACTTTTAATTTTAGAGTATCTCCATCAAAACTCTCCGCAAATGAGATAGGAATGTTGTATTTTTTCTTAGTTATCAATCCTCTTTGAATAATGATATCCTTATCTTTTACGTCATAAACTTTGCCTAAATCTAAACCGTCAGTACCTATAACCTCTTTTTTGTGTATGCTAAACCAGTCAATATTGTTGAGTTTATTTTCTGATTGCATGATATTGTTAATTGCCAAGTATATAATAACATTATAATGTTATTATAGATAAAAATATTAAATTATATTTATACTGTAAGTTTGTTTATACTTAAATTTTAATATAGATCTTATCCGGTACTTTTATGAAACAGAATACTCATAAAATATGCAAAGTTTAAATTACAAATTCAAAATAAAAAATCTTATTAATAAATTAAGATATTTGACATTTATTATAATATCTTGAATTCAATAAATACAAGGTTGAGCGCATTTTTATAAAGTATGATTCTTTATTTTTTAATCTTCATTAATAGTCTATTTTATTCCAGTAATCCAGATAAAATATAAATTTTATTCATAATTTTTTATTATAAAAATATATAAAATTTTTTGTAGATGTTAATATTGGTAATAGTGTAATTTAAGAATATGCTAAATAAATTAAATGAACATAAAACAGTCTCTTGTTATTAGTCTAGTTAATAAGATCTTAAATACGTTAAATTATTAGGTTCTGTCTTATCATCAGTTGTTTTATTCCGTTGTTGGGATTCAGTGGGTGAAAATTTATACTATTTTTTGCCATCACATGAAAATGTGCCATCAGTATCAAATAATATGTTGTTCAAATATTCATTTATATGATTATGTGATTCAAGTTCTTCTTGGATTACATGCATATTGCATATGTTATATCTAAAAATATTATTTTTCAGCATTTTTTAACTCTCTTTATTCTCAGTATTACCAAATATTTTTGAATATAAACCAGATTTTTTAAATGAATTTAACATTAAATCTTCTGATACATCAACAAAATCTTTTATTTCATGATAAGGAAAAATTTCATTTGTATCTGCTATTAGTTTTTCCACATTTTTATTAAACTTAGACCATTTGGATATAATTTGAATATCATTTTTTGCACCTTCTGTAGCAGTCATACCGAACTCGTTAAACTATTAAATTCATTAATATGTTTTCCCAATTGAAATAACGCACGTTTGGGTAATTTTATTTCAAAAATCAATTTAACATTTCTATTCTCTACATCAAACATATTATTATAAAGGCTGTCAGCACAAGTTCAGAGAACCTTCTATATTGAAGAAGGTCAAGTTTGAGCCCGAACTAATAACCTTGTGCCTAGATCTTTACTTTTCTGGGCTTTCTTTGAGAAAAGTGACAAGGAACATAAATGACCATTTCAATACTGACATACATCACTCTACAATTTATGAATGGATTCAGCGATATATCCCAAGGATTTCTGAGTATATCAATTCATTGATACCTCAACTATCTAACCAATGGCATGTTGAGTATCTAGTTCCAAATTGATACGTCACTTTTTTTATTAATATAAAAAGATCTGCTTTGTTAATAGTATTTTTAAACGATAAACCATAAAAATTTTGAATATAATTCGTAACCTATAATATCGAGGCTATTCTTTTTCTAGATAAAAAATAAAATTGTTATTTTTGAGATGTATATTTTGCTTAAGTTAACAGAGCCGTTCCCATAATTTAGTTCAGAAATTAATTAAAATCGAAATAACAAAAATTTTAATTTTTGGAAATCGTATAATTTTAATATTATATTTACAGACAAACTTTATTGTTTTGGCGATTTTATTATGCATTTAAAAAAAATAATTATTTAAAAGTATCTACTATTTTAATATGTACTTGTGCTATATGCTCGGCTATATTAAATATTGACGAAAATAATTGTATGAATAAGTTAAATTATAATGATCAAAAACAACAGTCGCAGAAATTAAATAAAACTAATCAACATTTGCAATTCTTACCCCAAATTAAAAGTGACAAAGCAAATGTTGAATCATTCAAATGGATGCAACATTGTTTTCTAATTACAAATTTATTTATCTATTGTATATACGGAATAATAATAGGAGGAATAATAATAATAGTGTGGTATATAAAATATAAGGGAATATGGAATAAAAATCTGAAAAAATAAACTATTTATTATAACCAAATATAAACATGCTTTACCTTTAAAATAAATTGCCTTAACTGATTTCTACAATCTACTCTATAAAGAGCGAATACCAATTTTACCTGATAATCTCAAGATGTTGTATGTCGTGAAAATGTAAAATATATCGTAATTCTAAAGATATACATTTTTGGATTAATAATCGCACTATTATAAAACTTACCATTTATTTAATTATAAATAACAAATTAATTTCTAAATGGTATATAAAAGGAAAAAGTTGCTCCTATATTATAATTATTATTTTCTGCAAATATTTTTCCTCCGTGAGCTTCTACAATATTTTTACAAATATACAATCCTAAACCGGTGCCTTGAAATGATTTTGTAGAAAATTTTTTAAAAAGGTGTGGTAATATTTCTTCATCTATACCTGAGCCATTATCAATTATTTTAACATAAACAAAATCTTTATCATCATTAATAATAAGTTTCTTCTTTTCTAAACTAATACAGATATCTCCTTCTTTTGAAATAAATTTTATTGAATTATTGACTAAATTAGAAATTACTTGTGCAATTCTATTTTTATCCGCATATATTAAAACTGAATCGTTAATAGACTTAATGTACTTAAATTTTATTTTTTTATCCGAGTCCAATTCGTCTTCGAACTGTCTAATAATGTTAATTATTAATTTATCAATGTCGAATACTTCCTTATGAAGATGTAAATTACCGCTTTCAATTCTAGTAATGTCCAAAATATCTTCTGTTAAATTTTTTAATCTTTTTGTATTTTTTATAATTGTATCCAATAAATCTTTTTCTTCCTTTTCATTTAATTTGTTTTTGACAATTTCAGCTAATCCTAAAATTGGCATTAATGGAGTTCTAAGTTCATGTGCAGCTATATTAATAAATTCTTTTTGCATCTTGTCATGTACTTTTAGCTGCTCATTTGCTTTTTCTAATTTTGTATTGGTCATAGATATTTGCTCGTTTGATATCTCTAATTCTTTTGTTCTTCTTTTAACTTCTTTATCTAGAATAATATTCCAGCGTATTAATAAAGTAATTAAAATCATTATTGCAGATGCAAAACCTAGGATAAGTGAGAACATTTCTAATCTTTCTATATATATTACATTATTGATTTTTAAATAAATAGACGATGTCGGGGTAATAACAAAAAGGGAATATATGGGCTTTTCATTTTTGTTTATTACTATTGGATAACCTGTAATTAGTCTTTCTCCTTTACTTATTTTATAAATTAAAGACGAATTGTGGCCTTCCATTACTTTTTTTATATAGTTGTTGATAGTTGTATTATGATTAAACCACTGTTGAGTTGCATTTCCGAAAAATGACAATCCGATAAAATTGCGATTTGGATGTACAAGATGAATTGCATTATGATCTAATACCGAGAGATATTGTAAATCTATATTGTAAATATTTCCAAAATGATCGAAAAAATTGTTTACAGATATTACTACGCCAACGTGTCCTATATACTTCTTTGAGTTATATGAAATGATTGGATAGGAAACACCAATTTTCCAAGTACCATCTTTTCCACGATATCCATCAGAAAATACTGGAGATAAACTATTTTTTGACAGGCGTGCCATTTCTCTATTGGAAAAATTTTCGCCAACATGCGATACATGATTTTTTGCTACAATATTTATTTTTGCAATTCCATTTTTATCTACTATAAATAGTCTATCGATAGGAGTATTTCCATTGATTTCATCGAATCTTTTTTTTAACAAATTATATGTAAAATTTGATTGAAAATCGCCTTCCTGTAAATATTTAGAATATGTTAACCCTTGTAAATTTGCCCCAATATAAAGTAGATTCGATTTAATAATTTCGGATATTGCTTTTGTAATATCAATCTGATCTTTTTTCTGCTGTTCAAATATTGTATTCCTAATTCTAAATTCGGATTGATGTTGAAAATAGAAAAATAATATAAAAGATGATGCAATTATAATCAATGCAAACACAATAACTATTTTTTTAATAGTCCACTTTTCTAAACACTTGACAATTTTTTCTTTTATATTAATGACTATACTTTCAATCATTTTATAATATAATTGAAGCTTGGTCATAATTCGATATCACCAATCTTTATCCAGAATTTCATTTCATCATCCAGTTCCAAGCATATACTTTATTGATCTTGGATTTATTTTCTCGGTTTTACAGTTATAGTATACCATTAGCTGATAAAGTAAAACAGATAAGAGTACAATTGCAGATACAGACTGAAATCCACGCGCCGGCAATGGGTCTATTCTAAATACAGATTTGATATGTTCTATCATTAGTGGTTCTATAGATGTGCCTCTTTTTGAATAGATTACCTGCCCTAGTGCTGATTCATAGAAATCAACCAGATCCAGTCTTTCTTCTGGTGTAGTTCTGTATATACGTACAGGACATACAAGTTGAAATCCTAACCGTATGCTTAAATCATACAGATTTTGGTCATCATATCCAGGATCTGCTATCATATAATGTGTGTTTTCTTTAATGTTGTAGATGGCAAACTAGATGTTAATACTTGATAAACCTGATTATCCTGTACATTGGCAGTTGTAATATCAGCTGATAAAGGTATGACGATGGAATCAGTACTTGATATTATATGCAGTTTATATCCAAATAGCCAACAACCCTTCGTATGACTAAAACCCCACCTGGCGTCTGTATCAATACCTGAACTAGGTACTATCCCTTTATCCATCGAGGATTTGTGCCAAACATGACCTTTGGCTTTGATAAGAGTACCTGTCTGTTGCAAGGATATGAGGATTGACTATGCCATCTGAAACAAACAAGTGTCCCATAGTTGATATCCTTTCTTTGATATCGAAAGAAATGGTCTTTAGCCTTCTATCAAAGGTTCGTCTACTTGGTAAGTGTGATTCAGATAATCCAATACAAGCTCTCATCACCTTTCTGTTGTACGATAAGTCGATTGAAAGATAGTGATGCAGTGCCCTGTTTGAATCAAGACGAAACCAGATACGTACAATAAAACATCTCAGGATTATTGTTGTTGAGTATATGTAAGGTCTACCTCGACTATGATGATGTTTAATAGAATTACAAGGCCAGGCAATTATTCTCCAACAAGATACAAAATACTAATTAGGATTGATGATGAACTATGTGTTTCAGCAGAACTTGTAGATGTTATTTGATTCAAACAAAATATGGTACCCTATAAGACCAGCTTTATTTGTTAGGAATTATGACCCAGTCTCAACTATTTAGATAATATATTTACATTAAATTTAAATAGATTAAGAATAAAAATATTTTGATTGCTCTAGTGTTTTTTTATCTATCTTTATATCATATTTTTGTAATGCTAAATTGCTAATCTCTTTTTCTATTTTCTTTGGAACAGAGTAAATTTTATTTTCTAACTCTTTATAATGTTTTGACAAATATATAACTGATAACAATTGATTTGCAAAGGATAGTGCCATTATTTCCGAGGAGTTTCCTTCTGCACCAATTAGATTTATCACTCTACCTTCAGATAATAAATATATCTTTTTTCCATTTATATTATAATATTTTAAATTTTCATTGATATGGGTCGGGTTTTTATCAATAGTTTTTAAATATTTTACATCTATTTCTACATCAAAATGGCCTGCATTACATAATATAACTCCTTTTTTCATCTTTTCGATGTGTTCTTGTCTTATAACATTTATTTGTCCAGTACATGTTATAAATAAATCTGCAAAATGTGTTGTTTCTTCTAATGTTTTCACTTCAAAGCCATCCATATATGCCTCTAGTGCACGTATTGCATCAATTTCTGTAATCGTTACTTTGGATCCAATACCCTTTAAAAAAGACGAAATACCTCTGCCGACCCAACCATAACCACATACAACTATCCTTTTTCCGGCCAAGAGTATTCCAGTAGTCCTTAAAATACCTTCAACAGTGCTTTGTCCTGTACCGTATCTATTATCAAAAAGATGCTTTGTCTTTGATTGATTTACTACTATTATTGGATATTTTATAAATTTACTTTTATTCCAAGATTTTAATCTATTTACTCCAGATGTTGTTTCCTCTGTACCTCCTAGAATATCATTTTTCTTTTCAAAAGCCTTTTTATGGAATTCTCCTCCGTCATCAATTATAATATGTGGATTATAATCGAGGACTTTATACATATTATTATTAAATTCTTGAACCGATTCTCCTCTTTTTCCATAAACGGAAATATCTTTACTGTTCAAAAACGAAACAATACTTTCTTGAGTCGACAGAGGATTCGCGGAACATAAATAAATATTTGCGCCAAGTTGTTTTAACCCCAGAGATAGTACCGCGGTTTCTTTTGTAATGTGAAGGCATATCCCTAAAGAAATTCCCTTTAAAGAGTCTAAATTTTTGTATTTTTTTATAATTTGACCAATTAAATGCATGTTAGATTTTGCCCATGCATATTCTCTTTCTCCCTTTTTTTCTAATTCTAGTTCAGACAAAAAAATACCCGAAAATGTTACTTGTAATCGCTTAAAATGTCTGAATATCGTGGATCTTTATGTGCTACGTATTTAACATATTCCCCATATGTACTTTCATAACCGCATTTGTCACATTTTACTAAATCAAAATTATCTGATAAGAATGCTTTTTCTTTGCAATCAGGGCATATTATTTTCATTATTCCAACTTTTTTATATTGCTCTTAATTGTTTAACAATGGGCTGTCTGATTTTTCTAAAAACTCTAAACCCACATATACATTTTATTTCTGGCAAATAAGAAAGCTCTTCAGCAGTTACCAATGTACCGCAAGACATGCACTCATAAGTAACAATTCCAATTACCTCATCGCTCATACTTATTCTTCGCTTTTCTTCTATTTAATATTATTTTATTAATTTTTGTGGCTTTGATAACTTAGCAACGCTTTCCTTATTATGAAAATCTAAAAACAAATTTAACCAATTAATTATAAGATTTAGTTTTTATTTTTTTCTTCTTTAAGGTAAACACTCATCAAAGCATTCAGTTCCATTACTTACATATTATATAGTTCTTTCAATAATGCTTTTTACAATAGAGAATAGGAACAAATTTTGGTTTTAATAAAATAGATGCGTGAGAACTCTATTTATCATCACATCTTAAAAAAGAATGAATTAACATTTGTTTATAACATAAGACAGAAAAAGTTGCGTTGCAAACTTATTTCGTTCTTTTGGTTTATGAAATATAGTATTTATTTATTCTTTGATTATATTACTATCCAGTAAAGCCAAACATATTCAGATCCATCTTTTTATTCTTGTTTTATCTATTGCATATTCATCGATTTCATTTTACTTTGAATATAATTTTCAAAGTTTGTACTTTTGTATCAATCGATATTGACAAATGATTTGTTTTAAAAAAATATGGTAATATAACTATTGTTATTCTTAATGAAAGAACTAAAAAGCATAAGTATAAACTATATCCAATTCATTTCGAAGGTATTATATTTTATGATTTAATTTGATAGACATAATTAAGTGATGAAATTTGTTAAATAATCAAATACCCATTAAATTATAATATGCAATACTTTCTTTGTTATCCGTTAAGGCTATATATAATATTTGATTAATAATAATCAATTCATCTCATAATCATATATATTAAATTCTGTATATTAGTGATCATTTCAAATAACATCACAATTATCCTCGTACTTGTCATTTTTTTAGTGCTCTGTTGTATGATTCTTTTATTCGTTATTTGCTAACGTTTTGTTGCTGAAGGCAATCGAAAATAAGGACAATTTGATTGTTATTGTTTAAATAATTGCTATTTTATCTAATTTTCGAAACACGTAAAAAAGCATTTTGAAAGCATATAAGATCTACAAGTATTTTTAAAATGGATATGGATACTGTATAAAGTTCATATTTACCACAATCAAATTAATCAAAAAAGTTTATGGTTAAAGATCTTATTAAATAATAGTTTGATACAGGATTTCTATATTATATTCAAAATATTATTCGTTTAAAAACCTGTTTAAACATAATTATGTTTGTAAATCTTTTCCTTATTTATCAATTACTTGTAACGATCTTATTAACTTCCGATTTTGACGTCTCGGTGATATTTTTTACTATAGGAGAGTTTTTAACTTTCTCAAATCCTTTATAAACACTAGATAAAAAATTTGTCCACCCCATACCTATAATCGCGAGTACAATTACAATTATTAGAATTAAAACAATTATGGCGCTCATTAACGACTATAATATATATACTAAAGCAACTATAAAAATAATTAGTAATTTTTGTAATCGTTTTTCATATTTACATTTCCAAAATCAGTCAAATAAATACACATTAAGAAGTAATCATAGGTTTAAGGGTATAACATATTATTTAATCGACTCTGCAAAATTAAGGAAAAATATATAGATTTCCCGGGATACGTTGCATATTCGAAAATCAGTTATAACAACAATTAGACTGTAACAATAACAATTGAATTTTCAATGTTTTCGTTTTTAATTAATCAGAAAAACGTTAGCCAATAACGAAAAAATAATCATGCAACAAAGCAGATAATATCTACTCTTTTTTCTTCCATAAATTTTCTCTAATATTGTAAAATTGGCCAATTTAATATTATAGTTTAGTTATGATTACATTATTACTATCAAACTTTTCAACCCTGTTATTTCCAGTGTCAACAATGTATATTTTGCCTGAGGAATCAATTGCTATTCCAGATGGATGTACGAATTGACCATCTGCAGTTCCATTAATACCCCATTTACTAAGGAATTTGCTATTGCTATCAAACTTTTCAACCCTGTTATTTCCAGTGTCAACAATGTATATTTTGCCTGAGGAATCAATTGCTATTCCAGATGGATGTACGAATTGACCATCTGCAGTTCCATTAGTACCCCATTTACTAAGGAATTTGCTATTGCTATCAAACTTTTCAACCCTGTTATTTCCAGTGTCAACAATGTATATTTTGCCTGAGGAATCAATTGCTATTCCAGATGGATGTACGAATTGACCATCTGCAGTTCCATTATACCCCATTTACTAAGGAATTTGCTATTGCTATCAAACTTTTCAACCCTGTTATTTCCAGTGTCAACAATGTATATTTTGCCTGAGGAATCAATTGCTATTCCAGATGGATGTACGAATTGACCATCTGCAGTTCCATTAGTACCCCATTTACTAAGGAATTTGCTATTGCTATCAAACTTTTCAACCCTGTTATTTCCAGTGTCAACAATGTATATTTTGCCTGAGGAATCAATTGCTATTCCAGATGGATGTACGAATTGACCATCTGCAGTTCCATTAGTACCCCATTTACTAAGGAATTTGCTATTGCTATCAAACTTTTCAACCCTGTTATTTCCAGTGTCAACAATGTATATTTTGCCTGAGGAATCAATTGCTATTCCAGATGGATGTACGAATTGACCATCTGCAGTTCCATTAGTACCCCATTTACTAATTATCTTCGATGATTTATCTAATGTCATAATGGATTGTCCAATAGAAAAATTGAGTGAGACTAATAAAATTAGGCTAAAAAAAGACATTTGAAATAATAACAGATATAAAAATCTATGGTTGTTAATCATGATAATATTTTTTATATATATTATTTAAGCTTTAAAATATACATCTACTTTTAAAAATCCAAATTTAAAAATATTTTATATTAAGATAACCAAGACCATAAGAAAACAACATTTGGCTGGATAAAGTTAAGACATTATTTCTTTATTGTAATAGTCTGTAAATAGATTAAGCCATTGTTTTACATGCTTTAACTTACATTTCTTGTTTCTACACGGAAAATAATCGTCAAAGCATTCGGTTCTATTCTTGATATATTGCATAGTCCTTTCCTTGATGCTTATTTTATATGAAGAATGAATATGATGTCTTAGATTTAAGAAATTGCATGCTTGAGGATAATATGTACCGCCGTCTGTTGAAACGGGATACTGTCCACATCCATTTACAATATCTGATAGAAAACGTTCGGTTACAAACATATTTCGTTCTTTGGATATGCTTATTGCAAGAATATTCTTAGTTTCAGGTTTGATATCTGTATTTATCCAATTGTACATCTAATTCGACTTTAATAATTGTCTCATCTACAACATATTCTTAAATTTTCTTTTTCTTGGAGGATATTCTCTAAGGATGGTATTTTTGTTTCCATCAGTTCCATATGGAAACGTGATTTCGCTTGATGAAATGGGATAATAGTCTTTCGGACGATCTTCTCAAAGAAAGACCTGAAAAATAAAAATACAAACCGTATTGTATATATTATGAAGGTATTCTATTTCTCAAATTCACAAAGGTGATAGAACACCTTCAAGCTATATAGATATGTCGTCAAGTGAACAGAGGCGTATTTTAATTGCAAATTCTTATTTATGATACATGTATTATAAAGAATATCTCTTTGCAATGTTTATTGTGTTTTGATTCAAAGTTATTTTTGGCATCTGAATAATTATTAATAATATCCTTAAATATTCTTTAATCTACCAAAGTGATATGAGTTATGATGACTATAATTCCTCTTCTTCTTCTTTGGCTCAATTATCGGGTAAAAAATTGATCGCACTTGCAATTTGTATTATAGTAATTGTATTCTTCGGCGCCCAAGCCTTATTTGGCTTTCCTATAATGGATATATTTAGAAAAGAGGTTACCGATGTAGCTAAAGTGGTAATAAAAGATTCTCAGGGTACATGTATAGTTGAACCATCTGATCACCAACCCAGATCCATTCATAACTGTCCCTATAAAGTCGGAGATAATCTAGTTGTGACTTATAAAGCAGGTACCGAACCTATTGAAAAATTCAGTTTAAAAAACAGTAAATGATCAATGGATTATTAGAGCCTATCCCAAAATTCGATAGAATTATAGCTCTTTTCCTCTTTTGATAAACTGTGGCCTTCAATCAGAAGAATGAGAAGATAAAGAAGGAGAAAAATAAATATCCGCCCATACTCAAGGTTCCAGATGAATTATGGGATAAGATCAAGAATATCCTTCCAAAGGAGAAACCACTCAAGACAGTTGGTCGGCGAATTGTTCCATTCAGAAAAGTAATCAATGGAATTCTCTATGTACCTGAGAACAAGAGGATGCCAATGGAAAATGCTACCCAAAGAATATGGTTCTGGTTCTACTTGTCATCGTAGATTTCAAGAATGGAATAGCCTTGATATATTCAAAAAGATATGGGTAAGATTACTGAAAATCTATGATGACCTTATCGGTATTAATTGGACCTGGCAATCCATAGATAGTATATCTATAAAGTCACCTTTAGGGGGGCGATGACAGGACATAATCCTACTGATAGAAGTAAACTTGGCACAAAAAGACATATTTTAAATTAAAAAAGGAATCCCTCTATCTGTTGTAATATCCCCTGCTAATACTCATGACATTAAATTGGTAACAAATGTAGTTGATAATGCAGTTATCAGAAGGCCATCATATAAAACTAAAAAAACAGAAAGAAGAAGAAAACTTCAACATCTATGTCTTGATAAAGGATACAACTCCAAACAAGAAGAACAAGATACAATATTCTAAAGAGACAAATCTCAATGCATATTCTGTTAAAATAAAAAGAAAATACAAGATTTGAAATGAAACATCCGAATGAGTTGGTTCAAATGGATACCAAAGGACCTTTTTATCTAAAAGGCTCACGAAGCAAAAATTATTTTATTCATGTTATAGATGATTGCCCCTCAAGAAAAGTAGTTAGCAAATGGTGCCGCAGAAGAACTAGTGAAGAATCACTGTCGGTTCTCAACGAATGGATTGAACTCTACGGTAAACCTATGAAGGTAATGCACACGATGGTTGTGGTAGAGAATTTACATCGAATAAATTCAAACATTATCTTTTTCTCAATGGAATAAAGGACAAGCAGATTCCTAAAGGTTATCCACAAGAACAGGGGAAAGTAGAAGCGTATAACAAAATAGTCATAACTGAATTTCTACAAGTAGAAGAGTTAATTGATATGAAAGAGGGAATAGAGAAATACGAACTATTTGTCAAATCGTATAACTATGAAAGAGAACATGGAGGAATAAAAGGAATGACGCCATCAGAGAAGTTCATGAAATCTTTAAAACAACCGATATTGATAATGTAGAACAAGACAAAATGTGTCAGCCATGTTGGTACATTGTTTTGTCAACCATGTGTGGAAGTACAACAATTAATAATCATAATATCTGCCATAATTTTGCAATAGATATTTTTAATAAGAAGAATACTTTGTATTAATCAATTTGAGTGCAAAAACTATTTGTTTTCATAAAAGATAAATTGATTTTAACTATAACCAAACAATTTTATATAAATAATTATTTATATAAAAAAATAAAATTTCAACAGATTTTAACAAGAGATGGATAATTATGATTAATTTTTGATAAATAAATGGTTATAGTGTTAATAAACCATTATTTCGATATTGCATAAAAATTACTATTATACTGTCTAAAAAAATATAAGATATAAATTTAGATTTATATAATATCTATATTAATTTGTTATTTTGATAATTAATTTGATAGTTTATTTTTTGTTTATGTAAATATTTATCAATCATTATCTTCTGATTTTATGAATATATTATAAATTAGTTCTCAATATGAGGAATTACTTTAATAGTTCTGATTATTAACTAATGGTAATTTGAAATCATATTTAATAAAAAAAATAAAAAAAAAGAATTAAATGTATTAGAAGTTAATTATTCAAATCTTAAACACAGCTTTTATTCTTTCTCTGAGAAATATTTTTTAATATGTAAAGATTGTTTTTGGATGGCGTCGACTTTACCTATGGTATTAGATAAGCATTTGTCATGTTACAAGAAATGTCCTATTTGTAATAACAGTATAGAAAAATTTGCAATTCCTAATTGCATTTAAACCATATTTATAAAATGAATGCAAAAAAAACCGTTGTAAAATCCCCGAAATTACAAGGTTCAATAATTGAAACTATATTACGACTGTTAACCTTTAAAGAACTATCTATTTTTGATCTTACGTTTGAAATACAAGAAAAAATGCCTTTGCCATACAGAACATTGAAAAAGTATTTGGTTTATCTAATTGAATATGATCTTATTTCATATAGTGGTAAAACACAATTTTATTCTATTGAATATGGTGGATACGACTTGTTGGATAAAATCATAAGTGAAAAGAAGATTGCAATAATAAATAATGAAGATATCCTAATTACAATTGAAAAAGATCTAATTAATGATCCATCTCAAATACGTCCAAATAAATAATACTCTTAATTTTTGTAACTTGTTTGTTATATTTTTGTTGTGAAAACCTTGTGCTATAATGCGTATGAATATGTCTTCCTACCTGATCCTATAACCGATAAAATATTAATTTAACTAAATAATAGTAATTTAATTTTTCCTATTTTCATTTTTATTTTATCTGCAATATGTTAGCAAATAATGAAAAAAATTATCCCGTAAAAGCGTATAAATTGTTTAAATGGTCATAATTTGTTATAGATTAAGATAATTACCTATTTTAAAATTTGTATTTATTTAATTTTATATAAGATATACAACAATTTTATTATTTACAAAAGATTGAAAGTTGTAATAGTCTGATAATAACTCTTGAAAAAGTTATTTAATATTATATTAACCTTGTAAATAAAATGTTGGACTCTAAACTTAATCAAAAAGTTGGCTTTGTTAACTTAAGGAAAAATCTATAATTAAGACAGCCATGTATTTTATGTCGGCTAGAAATAGAACACCTTCAAATATCGTTGGTTATGGATTATATTTGTATTTTTTAGGTTTATCATTTAGAAATACTGCTAAAGCATTATCATTTTTACTTTTAGTAAAGATAAGTCATGACGTATCAATCTGGAACTGGCTTCAAAAGTACAAACCAAAAAGGAAATATCCCATGGATAATAAAATCAGAGTATATAATTGATGAAACTGCAATAAAATCTGGTTCTGAATTAATCTGGATTTGGTGGATAAATATTGAACCAAAGAATAAAGAAACCCTTGCAGATTATCTATCAAAAAAGCGGAATGTATCTATTGCCAAACGATTTCTGCCTCATGTAATAAACAAGTATGGTAAACATCAAGTTTCGTCAGATGGCGGTACAAGGTATCCTCAAGCCTTGGGATTTCTAAAACTAAATCATCACCTCCAGTCATCTTATGAGAAAAGTCTCATTGAAAGGACGATAAAATACATTAAAGACCGAACTGAAGGTTTTGATAACTACTTTCCTTGTAGGAAAAAGAACAAGTGCCAGTTAAAGCATATTAAACAATAACTCAAGTTGTTTGTTTATGAGCATAATAAAGAAATAATGTCTTAAGTTAACAGAGTCAATATCTAATAATTTACTATTTTATGTAATGATTTTAATTTTATTTGGAAAAAGTCATAAATTTAATAATATAATATATTTTATAATAAAATAAAAATTTGAGCAAAATATAATATATTTATGATTCTGTAATTTATAAGAAATAGTTTAAAAGCACATTCTTTTGTCATTTTATTAATGCAATTACAAAAGGAGTTGAAACAGAGTTCTATAACCTCGTTTTTTGGCGTTATATTCTTTACATCATTATTCACTCTTTGTTTGATAGATATTTCCATCCTTGATATAGACAAAGTACATGCATCCTCTTCCAAATTATCAAGTGAAAATGCAGCTAATGGGAAAAATACTAAAGACAAGGAAAAAAAAGATTTGGAAATAAATAACAATCCATTTTATGAATCTGAATCGGGAAAAATTATAGGACAATCGGTACAAAGTGTTTCCAATAACAGTCCACAAATAAAACAAACAATTATGGAATATGGAATCATAAAAAATATAGGAAACGTTACTAATGTTCAAACTTGGATAAATACTTTTAAGTCACCAGAGGTATTTTTCGGAACCGGCAAAGGTGTTATGACTGCAAAAGATGGTCAAATAGCAACATGGAAAGGATATGATATAGGAATATCCAATAATAAAAGTACGGTAACATATCATGGAATTACATTTTTTGATACAAATTCCACAGGTAAAATGTCATTTCTCAAAAATTTAATAGGACTTCATATGACCAAAGTTGTAGGCAACAAACAATTTACAAAGATTTGGGAATGGGATCAGTGAAAGAAATCATTCAATAATTCCCTCATCCATAATAATTTTTTACTTGTTTATCGTCAATACAAAGTATTTCCATATTATATTGCATAGATGTAATATCATTTCCTAAGATTTTAGTTGACATCGTATAATTAATTGAATACATTCACTATACCGTTTTTGATAGTTTCTTATAATATAATAAAATAATCTTTTATCCTCTTTCTTATAGATTCAAAATTCTAATAAACTAACAATTATTTTCCCCATATAAAAATTAGCGAAATAAATAGAATTAAATTGAAGCAGGATTATTCAACAAACACATATTAATGATATTAAATAAAAAGAAAAATTTATTATAATTTTATAATAAAATTCAGATTATAAATATGCGTCCGAAAAGAAAAAAATAGATATCAAATTATAAATCAATTAATTTATCTGTCGCAATGATATAAATTATCAAAAATATACATTATAATAAAAAATGCATTTAAAGATTCGGTAAACTAATCAAATTAATAAATAGGATAAAATTATTATTAATTATTTATTTCAAATACAATATAAAATAGAGCATAACTTTTATATTTTCAAAATAATAATAACTAATTTTTCATCCAGCCTCAATAAATAAGAATAAAGAATATAATAAAAAAGCACAGGGTATACAGTAAATGACGAATAATAAAGAATTTCCTAATTGGGAAACACTATACAGAAATGAACAAATTCAAGGTTTACCATGGTATTATAAAGACTTAGATCTTGATTTAAATACAGAATTAGATAAAAGACATCTGTATAAAGGGAAATTCCTTGATTTAGGAACCGGACCTGGAACACAAGCAATAAAATTATTCGATAGAGGATTTAAAGTAACAGCGTCCGACATTTCAGAAACTGCAATCAAAAAGGCTAATGATCTTTACAATAAAGATATTCAAAAAGTAAGATTTATTGTGGATGATATATTAAAATCAAACTTTAAAGAAAATGAATTTGATTACGTCTTTGATAGAGGTTGTTTTCACGTTTTGTCAGTTAATGATAGGAAAAAATACAATATAGAAGTAAAAAGGATTTTAAATCATAATGGAATCATATTTTTAAAATGTTTTAGCATTAAAGAACCTGGAGATTATGGTCCTTATAGGTTTTCAGAAGAGGATTTAAAAGATATATTTCAAGATTTTGAAATATTGAATATAAGAGAAACTGTATATCAAGGAACGCTTAATCCATTACCCAAAGCATTATTCATGGTAGCAAAAAAAAAACATATAACATTATGCTTTAGATAAATTACAATTATAAGCAATAGCATGGGGACATACATAGAAGACAATTCTTCATTTGGTATATTATGAAACTTTAGTCTGTAACTTATCACATGAATTGCATATTTAAACGTGTAGATTTACTCATCTAAATAATATTGGTTTTATAAGAAACTACATTTATATTGGAAAAACTAAAACTAAAAAAATTATTAAAAAAGGGCCGATAGCTCAGCTTGGTGGAGCGTTCGACTGATAATCGAAAGGTCGAGGGTTCAAATCCCTTTCGGCCCACTTCAATAATGAATGCTTTTCTAGGCCCAAGTAGATACTATGCTTGTTAAATGGAAATAGAGTTAAAAAAACCTAAACAGACATTAAATCCATATAATCGATTTTTATATGCTTTGAAGGCTCCCGAATCAAAAAGACAGTATCCTAGACGATTAGAGGTTTTCCTTAACTTTATGAATATTACAGGTTCAACACTAGAAGAAAGACTCTATAATTTTCATAATGTAGCTAAATCCGATACAGAGTGGTTACAAGATTCTTTAATCGATTTTATTCTATTTCAGAAAGAACGTGTTAGCAGAGGAGAAATCGTTTTATCTACAATTCCAAATTACTATAAAGCAGTAAAACTCTTTTGCGATATGAATAATATAATAATCAACTGGAAACTTGTAACAAGGGGTATGCCTCGTGGAAATCATGCTGCAAATGATAGGACACCTACACCAGAGGAAATCATTCAGATTTTAAAATATCCTGATCTTCGCATCAAACCAATTATTCTTACCATGATATCATCAGGTATACGTATAGGAGCTTGGGATTATTTGCAGTGGAAGCATATAGTTCCAGTTACAAACTCTGAAAATTCTATTGTAGCAGCCAAGATTATCATTTATGCAGGTGAACCTGAGACTTATTATTCATTTATTACACCAGAAGCATATGATGCCCTAAAAGAATGGATGGATTTTCGTTCATCATATGGTGAAAAGATAACAGGTGAGTCATGGGTTATGAGAGATTTATGGAAAACTACCAACATAACCTATGGTGCTAAATTAGGCTATGCTAAAACTCCGTTAAAACTCAAAAGCAGTGGCATTAGAAGTCTAATAGCAAAAGCTCTTTTTCAACAGAATGTAAGACCCGTTCTACAAGAAGGACAAAAAAGACATGAGTTTAAAACTGCTCATGGGTTTCGAAAATTTTTTAAAACTCAGGCAGAGCAACATATGAAGGCAGCGAATGTTGAAATGCTTATGGGACATGATCTTGGAATATCAAAAAGTTACTATAAACCTCAAGAAAAAGAGATTCTGGAAGATTATTTGAAGGCAGTTAAAAGTCTTACAATTCAAAAAAACAATGACAAGATATTTGAAAAAGAAATTGATGATCTGCGTGAAAAAAATGAAAACAATGAACATATTATAAAGTCCAAACTACAGGAAAAAGATGCTGCTCTCGTAGCATTATCAGATCAAGTTATGATACTTATGAGAGAAGTTCAAAATATGAAAAACAAAGATAAATTATAAATAGTATCTAATTCTTTAAAGGTCTATTAATTTTTATTACAGTTCTATTTTGTCATATAGTTGCAAAGTTCATTCTTTTTCCTTTGCAATAACCACACCTTACAAGTTCATCTGAAACTTTTATTTTTTCATGTTTTATGCCCAAAAATAGCTTTTGTAAATAGACTAATATGCTTGTGGCATTATAAAATATAACTGCATCGCATTTAAGACAACGATATTCAACTGTTACTCTATATTTTATATCTTTACATGCAAAAGATACACTCTCATAAGCTCCATGATTTAAAACAATTCTGGATATAATTCTATCAATAACGAGTTTTAAATGATATATCAATAACTCTTGACTATGTTGGCCTAATTCATTAAAGAATTCAAACCACAGTTTCCATAATTTCTTATTTAATCGTTTATCAGAAGTTCGTAGGAAAACCATAAAAATGAATAGATCTCGTTCATTTTCGATGTATATATTTTGATATATGACATTTTTTCTAAAATATTCAATAAATATTTCAAATAGACTATTCTCTTTACATTTCTTTAGATAGGATTTACAGAAACGATCAAGGGAGTAAGATTCATCATTAAAATAAGATTCTAAGAAAGAATATAATTTATCAAAAGATTCTTTACTTCTATTAAAGCCCACATCTATCATCAATGCAAGAAAGTGACCAAATTTTGTTATCTGATATTCAAAAGTAGATCCAGTCCCCTTTTCCATAATCGTTTGTCTTTTTGTTAATATTCCCCAATCAACTAAATTTTGAAAATATTTTCTAAACGTTCTTTCACTATGTTCAATTATTATGCTTTTAGTATAATTTAAAGAATGTTGATCATCTTTTTTATTCTTGGTATTATGAACAAGGTCATCCTTTACTTTGTTTTCAACTTCTCTTACTTTATAATAAGAAAATACATCTTTTAAAAAATATTTAATTATATGTTGATAGGTTAATGATTTTTCTGAAGTATTGCCTTTTGAATCCTCTTTAAAAATTACATTCAGAAATGAATTTCTATAAATATTTCTTGGATAATATTCAACCATATGAATCGTCAAAGATTAACTGAATTTTGTGGTAATGCCTTAAGAGTTAGACCATCTTTAATATTACATATAGGACAGTCCATTATTATAAGCGGATTTTGATTTTTTATACTTGCTCTAAAATAATAAAACATACTCGGGGACTTAAATGGAACATATTTACAATTATCACAATAGCCTTCTAAAATAACTGAATGTAAACCATCGTTTTCATATCTTAACTTTTCAAAACCATGCATATTCTTACAATTTCTTTCTACAAATAACTCGGTTGCAAGCTTTAATTTATAAACGACCTTGTTATAATCATGGGGATGCTGTTTTTTAAATTCATTTATAGAGTTTACTAAAATTACAAACATAGTAGGACTATCATATTGTATCGGAAAATTTCTTAAACTAAATAATATTGAATTTTTATCTGATGGAGATTCTCTTATTATGCATGATAGATTGTATACAATCACTTTAAAAAGATATTTATCCTTATTATAACAATTCATGAAAAAAAGAGTATAGAATTTTGCAATAGAATAATTTTGAGACGAATAATATTTTTGCACCTGATTATAAATAGCATCTATTAATGGACCATTGTCAGAACATTTAAAATCTAATAATAATGCAACTAACTTTCCTAATTCAGTAAATCTATATTCTGATGTAATCTCATGATTTTTTGATTCAATCCTCTTGGATTCAAGTATAGATATAAAAGTTAATCGATCTAGTAAAAACATTACGCGAGGATTATCTTGCTCTACCTTAGAATCATCTTTTGTTTTGCCAGCGTTACCGGAATATTTTTCTAGATAAATATGACAGGTACCATACAACCAATTTTCAAGGATATATCTGCTTCTAAAAAACTCTGATTTTTTCGGATCTAAAGAATTCGACCAATAAGAAAGAATTGATCTATATATTTTAGCATCATCTGTAAGGTTTTCCCATCTTTCATCAGCTTCTTCATTTATTTTTTCAAATAGAATTTCAAAACCAAATTGCTCATATTTTATCTCTTTATTTATATATTTGTAAATCGAGGTATCGGTACCTTGAAAATTTACAAAGTTTTTGTCATGCATGTTACCTAGAAATAAAGACCTTCTAGTATCATAAATTGTAATCTAATTATGAATTGGTAGGAAATAATTTTAAAGCATTGTTGGGAGAAGAAAGTCTCCTTTTAATATTGCCCAAGAAAGTTAGTTTAGAGTTAGATATTACAAATAAAGATTGGCTAGAGTTTGAAGTAAAGGATAAACAACTTGTTATTAAAAAATTAGAGTAAACATAATTCCATAGACACAAAAATCGCGTAAATAGGTGAAAAAAATGAAAGAATACAATTTATTAATAGATATTAACGCTAATAAATCTTTAGGTTTATCAAAGAATCAAAGCAATTTTGAAAATAATGATAAGCCTCAAAGCATTTCAAAAATAAATGAAAACAATACATCTTTAAATAACAGTAATCAAAAAAGTATTGATACCATTATAGAAGACGATTCAATATGGCTTAGCGGAGAATTAAAAGATAAATTATACCTCCGTCTAGCATCTGTAAAAAAAGATGGAAAGAAAAAATATGACGAACAAGCAAAATATCTGCTTTACAGAATTCCAGTTTATCAGCCTACACCATATTTTATAATAAATGAAAGTAACCTTTCACCAAGATTAATTAAAGAACTTGCAAGTTTAACCGAACAAGAATTAGATGAGGTTATTAAAGATGTTCTGTCACAGATCTTTGAATCGATTAATAAAGACTATTTCTTGTTATCTGTCCATCGATATAATTTATTGCGTTGGAGGATTGAGCCATAATGACAACAGCCGCCGATGATCTTAATAATACATATGGAAATCCTAGTCTAATCGGCAGAAAATCCATAGACAATGTATCAACTTCATCTTCAACAAAAACAGTACCTTGTCATGTTAATAACAGCAATAAAAGTGAAAAAATAGAATCTGAGAAAAATGACGATAAAGTTCTGATTGAGATAACAGCAGATGATATAATGAATGAGCATCATTTTCTAACACTAGAAGAATCTAAAGAGATCTTGGTCTATAAGAGTGGAGTTTATGTTACTGGCGGAGATACCCTTATTGAAAAACTATCAGAAGAGAAACTAGGTTATAAACTTAAAAATCATAGCCTTTCGGAGATAAAAGGTTATATAAAAAGGCGAACATATAGATCAATAAAAGAAGTTGACAAAGACATTAACGTCATTAATTTACAAAACGGATTATATGATATTAACAAAAACGAACTAAAACTACATTCTCCCAGCTATTATTCAATCAATCAGAAACCCATTTTTTACAATCCAACAGTTAAACCAAAATTATTTGGCAAGTTTCTAAGCCAGGTTCTGTATAGCCATGATATAAGAACAGCTATAGAAATAATGGGTTATACCTTTTTCCGTGACTGCCCTTTTGAGCATTTTTTTAAATTACATGGATATGGAGCTAATGGAAAAAGTGTTTTTACAGGGCTCTTAACAAAAATACATGGAATAGCAAATGTAAGTAATGTTTCATTTTTATCTTTGATAAGTGAAAAATTTGCATTAGCTGATCTGGAGTTTAAAGACATAAACATTGACACAGAGACTTTCAAATGCCATGATAAAGGATACATCTATGCTAAAAAAATTGACAGGTGGCAGAAAGCAACCTATAAGGATAGAGAGAAAATTTCAGCACGCATACGATACTTATATATATGCCAAGCTATTTTTTAATGCTAACATACTTACTGATACCATTGATAAAACTAATGCGTTCTATAGAAGACAAATAATAATCAGCTTTCCAAATACATTTGAAGGTAAGGATGATGATCCTCATCTTCTTGACAAATTAACTACAGAAGAAGAAATATCTGGAATATTTAATGTATTGATGCATGCTCTAAGGACTTTATTAAATAACAAAGGAATTTATCTTAATGAGAAAACGGTTGAAGAAAGAAGACTAAAGCACGAGATGGCTGTCCATCCTGTTAAATCTTTTGTAGATGAGGCGATTGAAGAGGACTCTATTGAAAATGATTATGTTGCAAAGTCAGATATGCATGAAGCTTATCGTCTGTTCTGTAAAAAACATTCGCTAGCACCAAAAACAATAATAGCGCTAGGTAGAGAATTAAAGAAGGAAAAAATTGCAGAAGGAAGAGAAGGAACAGGCCAAAGGCGAACTTGTTGGCTTGGTGTAAGGTTGAAGCAAGAGTATAGACCTAAAGTATATGAACAACAGAGTGTTACTTCATACATCGAATAATTTTTTGATTATTTTTTGTTAATACTTATTATGATATTCACGCCATGACAGATCATATTAAACAAATCATCTGCATCAAGCGAAAGTAATTAACTAGAATAAGAATGAAATTTACCTGTTCTTATAATACGTCATAGACGTCATAGACGTCAGGGTTTCTATACTGTTATTTTTGGAAATATCCTTCTTTATTGATATAAAAATAACCATGGAAAACTATTGAAGCAGAGATTAAAACATGAGCTGTAAATCCAGTTAAAGCATTCATGGAAGAAGCAATTGCAGAAGATTCTACAGAAAGTGATTTTACAATTAAGGATGATATGTATAACGCTTTTAAAAGATACTGTAAAGAACATAGATTAGCTGTTAAATCCAATGGACCTTTTGGAAAGGATTTAAAGAAATTAGAACTGAAAGACGGAAGAGAAATCAACGGTGAAAAAAAGAATAACTTTATGGGACGGTGTAAGATTAAAGCCTGAATATATGGTAATAGAGGAGCATCATCGACAACAGTTATTTTCATCATTTATCTAGATTTTAATCATTGGATTATTTTCCATATTTGATATATAAGTAAATAAAATCTTCTATGGCAACATTAGATGAAATTTAACCTTTGTCCGTCAGGGTTATCATAGTTTTTCTATTGTTATTTTTTTAGTATTTATAAAATATTTCCAAAAATAACAGTATAGATATCTATGACGTCTATGACGTAACGCTAGTGATTGATTCTATAACGAATTTTAAGGATAGAGTTTATTATAGAAGGAAAAATCACATAAAAAGATGATGGTAATAACAGAGAAATATAATGGTTAAGGAAAATATCATTTGTTATTATTCTTATACATGATAAGATCGATCTCGGATAACAATATCTAGTTTTGAAATTCCTTTAATTAGTATCTTTAACTATAGTTAAATTTTATATAAAAAGATTTTCCTTAACTTTTTAAATCTGATAATCAGAGTGATGGTTCTAAAGTAAAATGTAATTACAATTTTTTTAATTATACTATCTTTCGGTAGATATACCGGTCGGAGTAGGTCTTTCTGCATCATCTCTAACAAAAAATTCAAACCATAAATGTCTGATCACAATGTTATTATTCTTTTTTTCAATTATTTTAAAAGGCATTGGTATAAAAAAGAATTCTTATGTTATAAAGTTATTACAAGTCACTTTTATTATTCTAGCGATTAATTATTAATTGGTAGATCTATAAGTCAAGAAATGCCCTCTTTTATTATGACTCCAAGGAATAGAATAGATCTCTTGCATAATTAGAAACATTTCATTAAGTTTACTACAGATATACCATTTTTTCTTTTAGTGATGCTAGTTCATAATTCTGTAGTTTACTAATTCTGTAACTATTTAGGATATTCTATTATATTTTCTTAATCCATCATAAAAATATATCATTCATTACTCTATACTTAATCGACAAATGGTAGGCTCTATCACTATTCTCTTTTATGAATTGTCAGGGATGTCAGGGTTGTCATAGTTTTTCTATTGTTGTTTTTTTAATTAATGAAAATATTTCCAAAAATAACAGTATAGAAAGCCTGACATCTATGACATCTATGACGTAGTATCATCAATGTCGATTTTTATCGAGTTTCAACGATTATTAGAAATTAGTTACAAAAGGAAAAGGCAAGCATAAAGATGATAAAAATTATGAAATTTATAATTAGTTATTATTTTTCTATGAGATGAGATTGATCTGGACTAACAATGTTAAAATTTGGAATTTCTTTGATTAGTATCTCTTTCAGTCTCTTTGTTTTCGATAACCTTTTGTTTTCCCAATTTCTTATATTCAATAATGTTCTATCCAAACAATCTGTGTATTCATTTAATTATATCTTATATCTGTAACTCAATTAACACATCTTCACTATTACATCGTGTGATTAAACATTTAGATAATTTTTCATTGCTGTATTTATTCTTAATAATAGTAGTAGTAGTAATGATTTAATATTTGATATTGATAAGGGTAAATAAAAGACGGAAGAGATTGTGGATATAATGAAGATAAGGAAATAGTGTTGATTGGTTTCTTATAGACTTCAAATGTCCTATGAATAAATCTTTAACTAATGTTTCTGCATTATATGAAAAGAATATTTCTTAACTTTTAAATTCTGACAATCGGAAGATGGTTCTAAAGTAATTTTGTGGTATAATATAAATCAATAAAAGGTGAAAAAAAATGGTAGGTAAAAATTTAATATACTATACACAGTAACATTAATAAAGTTTTCTATTCCTTTATGAGAGAAATAGTATTAGATTCATTAAAAGATCTTGAAAAGAAAGCATGTCACTGAAAATAAATATATTCGTGTATAAAAAAAGTAAAAATAACATTTTATAAAGATTATGACTATCCAAGCCTATTTTCAAATTATAATGGTAAACATTATAATTACTCAATATCACAAGTTTTTTTAAAGTTTGCAAAAGATTATTTTACTGAAGGAAAGGCAGATCCTCAACATAGACCAAAATATAAAACCTTTGTGATAAGAATTCCAAATACATATAATCAAAAATGTCTTTTAAAAGGATTGAATAAAGAAGATTCGAAAAAGATTCCACAATCTTCTCTAAAATCAATATATCAATAAAGATCAATATGAAATATTATCATTTTAAAATTATAAATAATCTGTTGAATATGTTATTCATTTAGCTACGAAAGACACCGATTTTAAATTAATTTCCCATATATTACTATATGGCTGTAGTGATTTAAAAATAAATTTATATTAATTCTTAAAAATAATAAATCCATTAAATTAAATGATCTTTTCCTATCTAGTCTTCTTTTATAATCAACCATAAGCATTACTGATGCAATAATATGCATCTTTTTTATTTGTTATTCCCTTTAGAATGAATTTTTTTAAAAAGAAATTAAGAAAAGGATACAGAAGTTATGAGCGGGTAGTTGATGAAATGAATAATCAAGAGAAGAATGTAAAACATATGATGAATGATCTTAGTAGATAAATATGAATATATGAAATGTTATATGGAACATAAATCGTTTTTTGATAACATTGTTGTTCACTTAATAAAAAATAAAAATATCTAACTTTTATCTATGACAATCATCCTCATTACATGGATTCTGTGCATCATTATATCCTGACCTATAGTCTTTCATACCTGGCGAATGATTATCCACATTATTTATTAAAACACTAGATACGCCTTCTTCTTCATCTACATAGCCTGAAAGATAAGAGTCCGATCTAAAATCTAATATTGGTTTGTATCCACAATTTAGTAAATTAGATTGATCAATATATTTATGATTATGATATGTGCACCCTTCGTAATATCCTTCTGAATTTCCTCTATAGTATTCTTTTGAGTGATATGCACCCAAGGTGTTGACAGATCCAGACGAACCGTTATTAAATCCATCAATAAAACCTGATTGAAATGGTGTTAAATGTCGTGATTTAACCTTAGCTGCAAATACATTATCCATAATATAGTGACTGGAGATTAGAAAGGATGCTATTGCTATTGTTATTATTATATACATGGTTTTAATATTCAATGACTGTTACACCCCTAATATTATGGACAAATGCCATTTTGATGAGCTAGCTGACCTGCACCTAGTACAGCAGGAAGGGGAACGCCGGAAGCAAGCATTCCTAAACCTGCACTATAACATAATACCTGTCTACCGGCTGTATCTGAATCTGACTGTCCAAAAGCCATTTTCTGTATGCTAATTATTGGAACTGTCAACACAAATGCGACCATTATTGTTGCTATCAATATTTTTTTCATTTTTTTTATTACCTACCTTATTATAGTATCACTATCTCTTATTGCTGGTAGATGACATTAAGGCGAATATACGTTGCAGTTTCGTTGCAAATGTTTATTTTGATGTAGACTATCCTTAAATTATTTGTCAGATCCTTTGATAAAACTTGTTGCTAGTATTGTACCCATCCTTAATGGTAGAGATTCATCCGGAAACGCTATTTGCTTTGGTCCTCAGAGAACCAAAAGACATAGATATTTACTAGTTGCCTTTGTTGCCAAATCTAATTCAATATTTAATTTATCTGGGAAAAAAATTGATAACTCTATTTATTTTACTTCATATGCGTTAGAGCAGGTTGCAAAATCATTTAAGAAAGTCATTCCTTATCATTTACCTATTCATTATGATAGAACAAAGGTTGCGCCTAAACTCTACTCAACAATTTCTAATGATGGTCTAGTATATATTAAAAGAATAGAAGGTGAAACATATATAACAATTACAGAAGAAGGTGAAGATGTATCCACTAAATTATTAGAGGATTTTTTAGCTTATAAAGAGATAACAAACTGTGTAAGCAAAACAGATTCCGATGATACATTCCAAGTAAAAAAAGGTATAGGTATTGGATATGACCCTTTACAAAAAATAGAAAGAAGGTTAGCTGAACGAATCTTGGCTATAAATCCACCCTTTGAAGATGATCTTGAATCTATAGAAGACCAATTTTGATTAAATGGTCAAATAAGCATATTTAATGCATAATATGTAAAATTGATATCGAGCACTATATCATAAAGATCTAATCTTTACCATTTAATATAGTTCATTATTTATCGTACGGATATAGCATTAGATAAGGTTTATCGAAATTAATGGTATAAATAAGATTTATGGATTGGATTTTTCAATAGCTAAACCATTTGAAATGTGAATGTTACAATGGGCTAAGGCGAATTCATATCCTTGATGATACGTATCACTATGATGTCTAGTATAATTGTCGCTAAGCAGATATGAATTTATTTCAGGAATAGTCTGTCCGCTATTACATGCAATAGCGCCATCATTCCAACCATGATCATATCTATTAAAATCCGTAATATTGTCAAGTGGTAGTAATGGTACATGTTTGCGGGGGTTAGGCTCGAGTATTGGAGGCTTAGTTTGATTTAATCCCGAAGTTTTGTTGCCAGGTGTGTTAGGCGTAATCTGGTGGGTTTGGTTATGAGGGTTAGGCTTGGGTACTGCAGGCTTAGTTTGATTTAATCCCGAAGTTTTGTTGCCAGGTGTGTTAGGCGTAATCTGGTGGGTTTGGTTATGAGGGTTAGGCTTGGGTACTGCAGGCTTAGTTTGATTTAATCCCGAAGTTTTGTTGCCAGGTGTGTTAGGCGTAATCTGGTGGGTTTGGTTATGAGGGTTAGATGCAATGGGTGTAGGATTTGAGAAAGGATTAAAATGGAAAAATAAAGTTAATGAAAGTATGGCCCCGATAATTGCGGCTGCAGATAAAACGGCCACCAAGATTTTAGTTTTGCCACCTAGAATTCCTGTATGTGTTGTTGCTGTTGTAACGATACTATTAATATCCATATGATTTCTTCCTTCTTCAAAAATTGCACCTCTAAGATCAGTTCCATTTAGATTTGCTTCAGTAAGATTGGTTCCTCTCAAGTCTGCTCCGATTAGTTTAGCTTGTTCTAGATCTGCAGAAAATAAGTTGGCATTGGAAAGGTTAGCTCGAGTTAAGTTGGCATTGGAAAGATTAGCTCGAGTTAAGTTGGCATTGGAAAGATTAGATGATTCAAACACCGCATTACTAAAGTTGGTTTTAGAAAGATTAGCACCTTCTAAATCTGCTCTAGTTAGATCTGCATTGGAAATATTGGCACCTTCTAAATCTGCTGCAGAGAGGTTGGTTCTTCTAAGGTTAGCTGAAGAAAGATTCGCTCCAGGAATCTTTATTCCATGAAGATTCTCCATGGAAAAATCCAGCAGATTTTTCGAAGAATTTTCTTCACGCATTTTATTAAATTCTTGAACTTTGCCTTCACGAAGGAGATTTAACATAGATTTCGAGATAGATTTCAAGACATCTTCAAATTTTAATGACTTTAATTTAGGATATGATGCTAAAACTATATTTGCACATCCATCTGCTCTTGTTAATGGTTTTTGCTTTGATCTTTTATCTGCAGGTAAACTCATTATTTCTCTATACGCGTACATTCCCAACGATTCAGGAGTAACATTACCTTCATTATCTGTAGAATCAGGATCTCCTTTTAGTCCTTGGAGTATATAATGAGTAAATAGGCTATGTTCTCCTGTCGTTAATGCAATTGCTTCTTGCAGGGCTTGACTTGCAGATAAAATACATTTTCCTTGTCCTTGTAATTTTTTTGATTGTTCTTCTATGATGGTCGTTCCTAATTTTGCTGCACTTTCTTCATCACCTTTGCTTAATTTGACTGAACCACTATAGCAGGAATCTAATATAACAACTACTTTGGTTGATACAGATCTTTGTATCATTTTTGAAAGCTCTCCAAATGAAAAACCTTTTCGATATGGTTCATCAGGGTCTAAATCAGATGATGCAAGATACATATCTCCATCAACATCTGGTACTCCATGCCCAGAATAATAGAAAAGCAATGTATCATCAGGATTACTATTACGGTCACTAAAAAAATCATATATGACATCTTTTATCTTTTCTCCTTTAGCTTCACCTATTAACTTATTATTATCAGAAATTTCATAGCCAAGTGAGCTCAAGACTTTGAACATTTCTGTTCCATCATTTTTACAAATGTCTAAAGTTCGAAGGTAAGAATAATTGCTGATTCCTATTACTAAGGCCTTCTTTTGAGCACCTTGCATCATATTACTTTAAGTATTTCATTTTTTGCTTTTATTTTAATATATTTTAATTATGTATGGCATAGCATAACATTAATTGATATGATTAAAAAAAGAATATAGATTTTGATATCTTGTAAAATATTAAAATTTTTTGTTATTTAGATATAATATTTTATTTATAACTAAATTCTTGTATTCGAAAGCAACGAAACTGCAACGTATATTCTCCTTAATTTCATCTACCAGCAATAAGAGATAGAGATCTATAATATCCCAGATAATGAAAATGAAAAAAGCATTTAAATCAAAAACTAGCGGCATTTTTATCGTACTTCTAATTATAGGATCACTAAGTATGATTCCGTTAGCGATAGCACAAGAGTCAGGATACTACCTTACTGTCTACGTTACATCTCATCCATTCGGTAACGCCTATAGTCATGTATCGATTACAACGACAAATGGTCATACTGATGCCAAACTTGCTTATAGTGACCAAGGGAGTATGACTTCGTTTTACATACCAGAGGATGAAGGAAGTACGGTTAAAGTCTGTGTTTCATACTATACATTTGGAGCTGAAAACTGTAAATATTATAGTGTAACTGGCTATGACATGACCGTGGATCAGGCCGGTCCTTCTTTTTGATGTTTATTTCGAAGGGTCAAGTAATGGATAAATGTGTTTTAAAAATGTTGAAAAATAACACACTTTTTAAATTCGATTATAGTTTAATTATGATTACTTTTTTCATACCGGTTCTAATTATTTTTACATTAGCATCAGTAAATGAATTAATTCAATTTCCAAATGTAATGGCACAAGAAGCATCTACAAGTGTTTCTGACTTGGTTCACAAAGGGGTTGACCTTGATCATTCAGGAAATGACAAAGGTGCTATAGCTTATTATGACAAGGCATTAGATCTTGATTCAACAAATACTTACGCCCTCTATAATAAAGGTATAGCACTTGCACATTTAGGAAATCACACAGGGGCTATAGCTTATTATGATATGGATTTAAAAATAGATCCAAAAGATGCAGACGCTCTCAATAACAAGGGTCTGGAACTTGATAAACTGGGAAACTATACTGGGGCTATAGCTTATTATGATAAGGCCTTGGCTCTTGATCCAACAAAGGTATCTTCTCTAAATAACAAAGGTGATGTTTTGTATCAATTAGAAAACTACACAGGGGCTATAGCTTATTACGACAAGGGCTTGGATGTTGATCCAACTG
Organism: uncultured Nitrososphaeraceae archaeon; assembly: GCA_963830925.1. GTDB lineage: Archaea > Thermoproteota > Nitrososphaeria > Nitrososphaerales > Nitrososphaeraceae > Nitrosocosmicus. Next base: position 56,280 of record CAWHOB010000001.1, read on the forward strand.
ACGAAGGTCTTTTATATAATAAAGGTCTAGCACTTTCACATTTAGGGCATTATACAGGTGCTATATCTTATTACAACAAGGTATTGGAAATTGACCCTACCAACACAGACGCTCTCAATAACATAGGTCTGGCACTTGATCAGATGGGAAACTACACTGGATCTATATCTTATTACAACAAGGTATTGGAAATTGACCCTACCAACACAGACGCTCTCAATAATAAACACCTTGCTATTGCGTTGTCACCCCATTGTGATATAGATGGTTTCCCATCATGTTATGATGTTGGATTTAATGCAGGGCAAGTCAATCCAGGAATTAGTTGTCCCAGCGGCCATAGTGTTGAATATTGCAGAGGGTGGGATGATAGTAAGTCTCGGTAATAAAGAATAACAAATACATTAAATTGCAAGAACTGAAATATCATTGAGTAACCTTTCATTTATGCTTTTGTAACATGATTACTATAATTTTTGATTATATTATATGTTTTCTCTGAAAGGGCGGTATCTTGTTATACGATGACACTTTCAACATCATCTCTTGTATCATATTTTTTAGCTTAGTAGAATAAACATACTCTCCAAACCTTCTTTTTATATAAGAGAACATAGTTTCTACAATCCGCTTCTTTCCATAGCTAACGCTGTATTTTCACTTTCACAAATCACTATTCTGTCCTATAACAAACAAGTTCCTGAAGGTGAAGGCGTTCCATTTATTCCATCTTCTTTGGCATATTATTGTTAGCAGCAATATGGATAATCCTTTGCCTTGGTACCTAATTCTTTTCCAAAATAACCTTTCATATTATAATATTGTAAAAATAATGATATGTGCATTGATATCAGTTATAAACTCTACAACCATATAGAGTATATATGGGAAATTCCTTTAAAATTAGTGTCTTTGGTATCAAATAATATAGATCTACACTTCTAGTTTGAGAATTTTAATGTTCTAACAATTCTAACACTTTTCCAGGATTCCACTTGTTCATAAAAGAAGAAATTAAATGATTTTCTCTGTCGCTCTACAAGTTTCTCCTGGTTTCATTTAATTCATACTCATCTTTTCTATTTTCACTAAAACATTATTATGACCTCTATTTCTTTCAACCATATTCCAAAAAGTGTTAAAAGTGTTAAAAGTGTTAGAACTTCTACTTCATATAAACCAGAAATATAAAAAATTATTGAATAGACACAAGAAACCCAAATTTAAATTAATTTTCCATATATTACTATATGACTGTAGTGATTTAAAAATTAATAAGAAAAAACAGAGATGGCAGAATCACTTTTAACTTTCTTTTATAGGAAGAAGAAGAAAGAAGAAGAATACTACAAGCAATAGAATTTAATTCGCAAACTAATGATTATACTTATAGATCATCATGATTTCAAGATAAAAATATCGTATTATCTATTCTAATAAGGCTAATGAACAGAAACTTAACTGCGAATATCAAAAGAAATTTTATAAAGATATATATTCTCTAATTTTAAGCAGCCTGTATGACTTCATAAATTTAAAAGTATGGTCTATCTAAAATGTCTTCTTCCAAAAGAGCAGGCGTCCCATATATTTTAACTCGGGGAAATAGAGGTACTGGCTGCCCGTCCATTACAACATAATATTATTTGAATTTATATTTATTCTGTTATTGACACCCTTCTTTTTTATTCTTTTATGACAGCACGAAAACGCACATTTCCACTTGCTACCTTTTCATATGCCTCTGCAATATCATCAAGCGAAAACGTTTCAGCAATTATTTTGACCTTGCCCTTTGCTACATAATCAAGTGCCTCATAAAGATATTCCTGTCCATTTTGAGTAGATCCTAGTATTCGCCAGCGGTTTCTCATAGCTTCTACAGTTAGTACAAGTGGCTCAGCTGATACTCCCATTAATACCACTCGCCCGTCAGGTCTTAGACCCTTTAGTGCATCACCTACTGCTTTGTATGAATTACTTGTAACAAGCAGTACATCTACACCATTACCGCCACCAACACTATTACTACTATTACTACTACTACTGCTACCATTATTGCCATTTTTACTACTTATTACATCACGTTTTAATGCATATCCATTATTTACTACCGAGTCTGCTCCAAGTTTTCTTGCTAGCTCTTCTTTATCCTTTGAATGGGTAATGGCAGTTGTATGAAATCCTGCAGCTTTTGAATATTGGATAGCCAGGTGACCTAATCCTCCAATTCCTAGTACTGCTATCTTCTCATGAGGCTTTGGATCAGCAAATCTCAGACCACTCCAAACAGTATACCCTGCACAAAATACAGGGGCTGCCTGTTCATATGATATTTCTTTTGGAAGAAGAGTTGTGGCATCAGCAAAAGCTATCATATATTCTGCATGACTGCCCGGTGCATTGATACCGGTAGCAATCTGCTCAGCACAAAACATCGCCTTTCCACGAAGACACCATTCACATCTTCCACATGAAGCCTGAACCCATGGGGCTCCTACTCTATCTCCAATTTTGCGAGTAGTAACACCATCTCCCAGCTTTACAATTTCGCCTGCTGGCTCATGACCTATAGTACCGAGGGAAGGCGCTGGTGGGTAAATGACCTTCTGTTATGTGAACATCAGTATAACATAAACCACTTGCATGTATTTTTATCAGAACCTGGTTGGTAGATGGTTCAGGGGTTGGAACTTCTTTGACTTGCCATTTGCCATGAATTTCTGGAACAACTGCAGCTTTCATCTTTCAGAATGCTCCTCTTTTTCCAATTTATTATTCTCTCTAATAACAGTCTTCATACGGTATAGTAAAATTCGGGATATAAAAATAAGATATGATAGAAAACAGGTTGGAGTTTATGCTAGTCCGAATACGTAGCAGCGACAAAAATCTATCTTCTGTTGAACATTCTTCTTCTTCTTCTTTCCTTCATATAATTAGTCAAGCGTACACATACTAGTAAGCAACATTTTGAGATCAGGACATTTTCAATTTGCCATAGCTTTTGCGATAACTTGTGCAATAGGATTGCTTATTGCCCAAGGCTTGAGTATAATAAGAGTAAATTGATTGGTTTTTGATAACTATATGCGTTCTACTTTTGTGCTCTGACATTTCTGTTACATTCATCTTCACTTTATGCGGATTATTGGTTTTCTTTTGGATGGTCTCTATCTTTTTCTTCTTATTCTTCTTCTTCCTCAGCAACTATGTTTGATTTATTTCCGTTGTCTCCAGTAACTCCGGAGTTAATGGATTTTGTGCTTAAATCTTCTGTTTGCTCCGGAGATAATATATCTGAAGCCGGAGATAAGCCCTCTAAATACGGAGATAAACTTTCAGTTACCGGAGATAAGTTATGCTCCCGGATATACCGGAGTCATTTTTCTCTATCTTTATTTGCATAGCAAAAATCTTTGACAGTTGGACGATATTGACGGTTGTTTTAGATAGAATTTGCAAGAACTCTATCATAGTGAGAAAATATCAATCCTCAATTTTATGAAAACAACCGTCTGCTTTGATATACATACTATAACATGTGGCATGATGATCCTTTCAAATACTGCATTAACTACTCGTCTAGAATAATATGACTGAAATGGTGTCGTAAATTATCTCTGTCATATGTGAGAAATATTCTTTTTTTGTTAATCATTTACTGGGATACATAACTATAGTTATATTTTATAAAAACCTTCTGATATTTACTGGATAAAAAATACACTATAATTTAGCTCAAGACTTTAAAATAAGGTTCCTGACCTCTTAAGTTATGAAACTAAAAATATTCTTAGAATAAGTTTATCTAAAGAAAGAAACATGTTTGTTGCTAATGAACGATTTCTATCGGAAATTGTTAAAAAATATGGTCAGCACACTATTTCATATAGTGGCAATTGGTACCCGCAATCATGTCAATTTCTAAAACCTGTTTACCATCTTCATTCTCATTATGAGAAAAGCATTATTATTGAAATAACTATGCAATATATAAAGTATAAGACAAAGAATTTCGATGATTATTTTCCTTGCAGAAAAAAGAATTGTAAGTTAAAGCATGTAAAGAATTGGTTGAAACTATTTGCACATTTTTACAATCTGGAAATAATATCTTAACTTTACAGAGCCTGGCATGGCTATCATAAATATTTTAAATGAAATTCATAGTTGATTTTTTATGCTAATTAGTATAGGTATGCTTTGTTGCATGATTCTTATAATCAATGATTTTACCATCTATTTTGGTTAAACAGATATCATTTTGTTATACAAGGACGCTTTCAACATCATCTCTTGTACCATATTCTTTAGTTTAACCGAGTATAAGTATTCACCAAACATTCGCTTTATGCACGAAAACACAGTTTCAAAATCCATCTTTGTCCATAGCTTACGCTATCCTTCCATCCTTGTAAATCACTTTTCTGCGCTAACACTGCTAGATTTCTAAGGGTGTTTCCTTTTTTCCATCGAACTCTAGCATTTTTTCTTACTTTAATGCAAGGTTGGATTCCGTTGTCTGATAAGAATCTAAAAATATTATTGCCTTCATAAGCACCATCACCCAACAGTTTACCTATGGATACCATGTTATCTGATTTTATAATATTTTCAATCAATTCAGGTAACGCTTTGCTATCATGAACGTGCTCGTCTGTGACCTTCATAGAAAGTATTTTCTTGGTTTTAACATTAACTGCTACGTGTATTTTCAAATATCCTTTCTTATTTTTTACATTCCATTTATCTCGTAGCCATTGGCCTCTGTTTGTTACCTTGATACCTGTACTATCTATCGCAATGATGATGTATTCGTCTTCAAAATCCTTGTTTTTACTATTTATATCTTTTATCTTGATATCTAGTCTGTTTATTCTTCTGTTTATTGTGGTGTAATGTGGGATGGAAGGTACTTTTCCTTTGGCGTGTCCTTGTGCGATTCCTTCCGTTTGTCTATAAGGAAGATGAAAGTACACTTTGGCATATCCAAGCAAGAGAAGGAAGGTATTGGGATAATGAAATGGCTCGCCAATCTTGTCTTTGTTCATCCCTTCTAGTTCTGCATCCCAGTTGTTTATAACATCAAATCCTAGCAGTATTTCGCCTCTTCTAACAAGAGATTGGTTGTAGACGGACCAATTCATATGTTTTATTGAGGGATGTTAGCTAAATGTATTTGGGAAAGAGGAATCATGCAACAAAGCAGTATAGGTACATTTCATTCTTATTCTAGTTAATTGAGGCATGGTCATAATTCAAAATAATTTATCTTTATCTTTACCATCGTATCAGATAGTTCCAAGCATATACTTTATTGATTTTGGATTTATTTTCTTAGTTTTACAGTTATAGTATACCATTAGTTGATAGAGTAATACCGATAAGAGTACAATTGTAGATACTTTATGAAATCCACGTGCTGGCAATGGATCTATCCTAAATATGGATTGATATGTTCTATCAGCGATTCTACGGATATTCTTCTCTGACTATAAATAGTCTGCCCTGATGTCGATTCATAAAAGCATACAAGCTCAAGCCTCTTTTTTGGAGGTACTTTCGTATCGCTCAACCGGACAAACCAAATCTATTTCCAATACCTTCTTGCTATATTCATACAGTTTCTTATCTTCATAGCCTGGATCAGCTATCATGTACATTGCAAGTGGTAAAGAGAATGATGATGATGAAGTTAAAAGATGCAGTTTATATCCGAAAACCCATCCTTTGGTATGGCTGTGACCCCACCTTGCACCTGTATCAATGCCAGGACATGGTACTTCTCCTTTTTTCATGGATGATTTATGCCATACACTAACTACCCTTTGCTTTTATCAGAGTGTACTATCTGTTGCTGTTATAGTAGGATCTGCTAATCCTTCTGTAACAAATAGATATCCCATTGTTGATATTCTTTGTTTAATATCTATAGAAATAGTCTTTAGTCGCCTGTCAAACGTACGTCTACTACTAGGTATTTTTATCGAACCACAGGCTACTGCTAGTTCACGATTATGCTGACAGTCCATAATAAGAAAAGTATGTAATGCATTGTTTGAATCGATTCTAAACCATATCCTTACTATAAAGCATCTCAAAATTATTGTTGGAGAATATACGTACGGTCTACCCGGTTTTCTTGGTGAAGTAGGCCATGGTATACAACCTATCAGATACAGAATGTTAAAAAGGATGGATTCCTTTAATCTATTAACAGCTAATCTTTGGGACAGTTGTTCTCAAAATAATATCTCAAGGGTTAGCTTTAAGCTATGTAGATCATATTGAAAATATATTTGAATTATGACCATGCCTTAAATATATAAATAAAACTACAAGAGAATCTAAAATAAACACCATAGTTTACAAACTTATGGATAAATATGAAATACACTAAAATCTGATTAAATGTTGCCACTAATTCTTGGGAGATTGATCATGAATAGCAAGGTCTTTGTTATGTAAAGCATATGTGTTTGTAGGATCTATCGCTAAGACTTTGTCAAAATAGGTTATAGCTCCATTATGATCACCCAGTATACCAAGATCAAGGCCTTTGTTGTTCAATGCCCCGGTATCTGTGGCATTAATCGCTAAGATTTTATCATAGTAGGTTATAGCTTCCTTGTAATTACCTAAATTATCTAAAGCAAGGCCTTTGTTATATAATGCGTTGGTATTTGTAGGATCTATCGCTAAGACTTTGTCAAAATAGGTTATAGCTCCATTATGATCACCCAGTTTATCAAGAGCAGCGCCTTTGTTGTTCAATGCCCCGGTATCTGTAGAATTAATAGATAATGCTTTATCAAAATACGGTATCGCTTGAGAATAGTTGCCAAGATTACTAAGTTCTACACCTATATCATTTAGTTCTTTGGCATTTTTTGGTTCTATTGAATTATTATCCTGTAAAAATCCTGCAGAATTCATTCCCGCCGAATATCCTGATGTATATCCCTGGCAGTAGTCAGCACTATGACCCGCAGGACATACTTCTTGAAAACCTCCCCCTGCTGCCTTATCCAGCATTGTTTGATCATAACCATCCCAATATCCTGTACAGTATCTTGAATGATCTCCTACACCGCATGGACCACCACCCTTAATATTAGCATCACTGTATCCTCGACAATAATCAGAGTGATTTCCTATGTTACATACTGTAAAACAGTATGTAGTACCACATGGTACCATATTACGAGAGCCAGTAAAATCATGATATCCTTGGCAGTACCTCTGAGTTGTCTGCTGCCGGGCATATTACTGTCTGTGCTTGTACGGATGTTGTCGTTGTTGTTGTCATGCTACTGCTTGTTAATATTACAAGTATGATTACTATCATTACAATAATTATTTTTCTCACAGCTTGCTGGATATTAGATAATATACATAAAGTTTTACGATTCTATAGTGATATTTTAAAATCATCTGTTTTTTATTTCAAATTTATATTCATAAAACCATAATAATTTATTTTCTATTATTATATTATTATATTTTTATATTTCAGAGTCAATCGCCCATTTGATAGAATAGTAAAATATCTTTAGTATCCGGCGAGCACAACATATCTCTGTATTTAGATGGTTTATCTCCGGCTTCTCAATGGTTATCGGAGGAGCAAACAGATGATTTGAGCACCAGATCCATAAATTCCGGCGTTAGCGGATATATCGGATAAATCAAACATAGTCTTAGAGGAGGGAAAAGATATAGACTATTTTATAGTTTTTAATAATTATATTAAACACAATATAGAAAGTTGTTTTAGGATCCGCAGGAAACTTTTGCCATTGATGAACTAATCAATATTTTAATTCTTAAGGCTATTTTAGTTTGTTATCAAATGTTTTTCAATTAATGGTATCTGATCTTGTCAGTTTCAAAGAATCTTATTTTCAATGACTGGTATGTCAAATGCTAGTAATATGAACAACGACGGAGCAAGAGGTATGGTATTTCCCAAAAAAATATTTTTCAATTAACTCCTCTATAGAGATCTCTGAATCATCAATATCAATAATTTTATATCTACTACTACCCCCGTTGCTCCGTCGTTGTCCTAGCATTCGGTGATAATAGCAAACCATTAAGATTTTACTTATGGATAAAGTTTCAATATCTTTAAGTTTAAAATCTTTTTTATATTCTTTATAACCTATCCAGCACTAACACTTCTAACACTTTTAACGCTTTTTGGAATATGGGTGAAAGAAATAGAGGTCATAATAATAGTCTTTGAAAATAGAAAAGATGAACATGAATTAAATGAAACCAGGAGAAACTTGTAGAGCGACAGAGAAAATCATTTAATTTCTTCTTTTATACCAGTGGAATCTTGGAAAAGTGTTAGAAGTGTTAGAAGTGTTAGAACTTCCACTTCATGTAGACTAGAAATATAAGAAATTATTGAATAGACACCAGAAACACCAATTTTAAATTAATTTCCCATATAATACTATATGGCTGTAGAGTTTATAACTAATAGCAATGTACACATCATTATTTTTACAATATTATAATATGAAAGGTTATTTTGGAAAAGGATTAGCAATAAAGAAAAGGAATTATCTATATTGCTGCTAACAATAATGTACAAAATATAGATGGAATAAATGGAACACCTTCAGAAACTTGTTTGTTATAGTACAGAATAACAATTTGTGAAAGTGAAAAGACAGCGTTAGCTATGGAAAGAAGCGGATTGTAGAAACTATGTTCTCTTATATAAAAAGAAGGTTTGGAGAGTATGTTTATTCTACTAAGCTAAAAAATATGATACAGGAAATGATGCTAAAAGCGTCATTGTATAATAAGTTGATATCTATTTAGAGAAAATAAACAGTAAAACAAGATTATAGGAATCCTGCAATAATGCATATTAAATTTATTAATTGTTATATTCATTTAACCATTAATGAATCTGATTCATTTTTCATTCTTTATGTTGGAACGGCTGTTATAACAATCAATATTATGATACCCAATCCACCGGAAACAAATCCGGCATAAGCTAATAATTTGTTCTTGGTAATTTCTGATAATCCTGTTAGGCCAGATCCTATTATTAATAAAATTGTTAACATATCATATGTTTCAATTGTATTTGAGCGGTTTGAAAATTCTTTTAAAGAGTTGTAATATAAATTCTCTTCATTAGTCGCTAGGCGGCTTAAATTGGCAAGCGAATCTTTAACTGTCTTACTTGCATGTAAATCATCCAAAGAGCGTTGATACTTTAATAATGTATTTTTATACATTATTTTATCATGATTGGTTAATGGATATGTCTGCTGTTGGAGTGTATTGTTTAAATTATCAATTTGGATTTGATACAACTTTTCTCTTAATTTATGAGCTTGATAATCATTCCACCAATCTTGAGATCGAGTTAAATGAGATATAGTAATTGCCTGTAAATCACTTTTTTTTGAGTTGTGTTCTGATGCCATTATGGTACCATAAATTGCCAATACGGATGTAGAAATTGCAAAAATTGATACAACAAGAAAAAATTTTGTAAGTTTGTGAGGATTTTCATGAGGTTCTACCAAAATTCTCTTCTATAATATGATAACTATAGTTATATAATAATAGTATATTATAAAATAATATTATATTACATTTAATTTATGATCAAATAGTCTACTGGAAGGATTTTTTAAATATTTCTATCCTTCTAAGAAATATTAATCACATCAAATTGCACGATCAAATAAATGTAAAGAAATAATTAATTTTTATTAATATTTAAATAATTATAACGATATACCGGGCTCTTCATTTATGAAATAAATTCTCTATTGTGAAAAATCTACAAATAAATTCAACCAATTGATTATATATGTTTTAACTTACATTTCTTTTTCCTACAAGGAAAATAATCGTCAAAGAAGTTCTATCTTTTATGTACTTCATTGTTATTTCAATATGTTTTCTCAAAAGATGAATGAATATTGAGTTAGTTTTAAGAATCTGCATGCTTATGGTGGATACCAAGTACCACTACCGTCTGTGGAAACCTGATGTCTTCCATATTTGTCTACAATCGTAGAAGGGAATTGCTTTACTACAAACATATTTCGCTTTTAAGAATTAAAAAGACAGAATTTGTTTATTTCCAGATTCAATATCTATCCAAAGCCATATTAATTCAGAACATATTTTTATTGTAGTTCATCTATGATATATCCTTAATTTTCCTATTCTTGAGATGTTTCCAAGGCTTGTATTTTTGAATCCATTTTCAAATAAAAATCGGGCTTATTTTTATTGTTTTTAAAACTGATAATGCTTTGGCAGTGTTTCTAAATGACAAAGCTAAAAAAATACAAGTACAAACCATATCCAATGATATTTGAAGATGTTCTGTTTCTTGTTTTCATATATAAAATGGTCATTCTAAATCTATAGGTTTTTCCTTAAGTTAACAGGGACGTTGAAGCTGTATTCTCGTCTTTAAAGAGAATGGTTAGAGAGTATGCATACTCGGTTAAACTAAAGCATGTAATACTAGAAATGACGTCGAAAGCATCGTTGACCAATAAGTTGACTTCTATTTAGGCAAAATAGATGGTAAATCAAAGATTATAGGAATCATGCAACAAAGCAGGTAGTTTATATAAAATCTGTTATTTTCACTGAATTGAAGTTGTTAATTAACAAGAATATACTTATTCCAATTATATCCATATTGATGCTGTCTGTTATTTCTATGCATGTTCAAAATGCTAATGCAGAGACAAATTGTTGGATTCAAAAGTGCAATGATAATGGAATCTGTCATCTTATAATTAGCCATGCAACCCCTCCTGGAATGAGAACAGCAGGAAAATGGTTAGAAAAGGAAATTTTACATCACGATTGTTAAAAATGATTACCCTGAATCTAACATAGGCTACAACAAACCATAGATCAGTTGCTTACACATTCAATCAGATATTAGCATTAAATAGATTTATTCTTATTTTTAAAGTTATATTTATAGTATTGGTATCAGTATTACTTATCATTTCTTAGCCGATACAAATCTCAAAATCTATTCCTTACTCTAAAGATATACGTAATGGCGCTAAACACATAGATGATATGTTAGGCATTACTAAAAAAGTTGTCAAAACTGCGGTTTTAAGTGGATAAAATGGAGTATTTTCAGGTGTGATATCTCATAGTATACGAAGTGGTTTGGGGGATAACGATAACGATTATTATTGTCATCATTTTAGATAGACTGTTTTACTAAAATTTCTTCTAGAACTTTCATATCATCAAACGGATTATTAACTAAAAGTCAACAATTCGGTAAGAGGTATGGAGAAGTTGATAATAAATCATCTTCATTCTCAATATGAAAAAAATATTATTGAAAGGAAGATGCAGTATGTTAAGGACAGAACCGAAGGATTTGACGATTATTTTCCATGCAAAAAGAAAAAATGTAAATTAAAGCATGTAAAACAATGGCTTAATCTATTCATTGGTCAACACAATAAAGAAATAATATCTTAAGTTAACATGGCCTTTATGGATTTTGAAATGGTATTTGACAATGTATATATAGATAGAACACCTTTTAATATAATGGATAATTATTTACTATTAATAAAGGGTTTAATTAACAATATAATAGTAATTTTATATTTATATTTTAAAATATTTTTGTTGTTCATTAGAATAAAAGGTTTGACTATTTTAAAAAATATCTGTTTGATTTACTTATTCTTAAAGAAAGAGACTTTAAAATAATTTTATCAATAATTTTTCCTTCATTTCTTTGAATTTTTCTTTAGTTTATGGTTGTGAATTAGGATTTGTCTTGAATTTTATTATTTTACTTGATGTTCCATGATCATTTACAATCATAAATAGTATAATAATAACATAATAATAATAATGATAGCTATGCCCGAACAACAGAAAATAGATGATACTATAGAATCAACATCCTTAACAACAGATAAAAAATTGCCAAAAAAAGCTAGAATAATGTCTCAATAAAGCAGATCCTCTGTACATCATATTTGAAATTTATTAAAAGAATTATTATTATTGTTACTTGATTTCTTTTCTTTACTATGTCTATTACACATGACGTATTTTATCACATATTATATGTTCCTTTTATATTTTAATAAATAAGTTATAGAAAACTTTATTAATGTTACTGTGTATAGTATATTGAATTTTTTCCTACCATATTTTTTTTTACATTAGATCTCTTGCATAATTAGAAATAATCTAGACCATCACTTCTAATTCTATATCGATTTCTAGTTCAGATAATTTGATATTCTATAGTTCACTAGTCCTGCTACTATGTCTGACACCTTGTTATATTTTCTCAATTTATTTCTAAATATCTCACTCATTATCTTGTACTTTTTCAATCTGCTAATAGTATGCTCTACTATTATCCTCTTTTTCGAATGGATAATGTTAAACTCGATTTCTTCTTGTGATAAACACTGGTTTATTTTCTTTTTATATGGTAGTGCAGATAGTTGTTCTGGAAAATCCTTTTCTATGCCCAAATACCCTAGATCAACTACAGTAACAACTTGTTTTGGAGTGACAGGATAGTTCTTTTTATAAATATCGTAGTCATGTTTTCTTCCTTTTTTATAGCGTACTTTGTGAAGGACATAACCACGATTGTTAACCGTAATCTGATTCTTAATAGTATGTCTTTTCTTCTTACTTGAATAGAATATCTTTCTTCTATTCTTATCCGCAGGTCTTGGTATTTGCTGTTCGGTACAATCTGTAAAAGCAAGAAGAAAGCCTGGAAAATATTTATCAACTGCCTCTGGAGTTTTCAGCCTTTTGGTTATTGGGTATGTCTTCTGCGGAATTGGCAAACATTCTCTTATCAACCCTTCAATCTTTTGAATGTCTCTGCAGATGTTGCTCTGATCCAAATCAAATAGAAAACCTGCCATAGTGTAAGTTATGTATAGACGATAGTAAACCAAAAGCATGAGAAATCTATCTTTAATATCTAGTTTGAAAGGTTTACCTGCACCTATACGTCTTTCTCTATCTTTTTTGAACAAGCGTTGTATTTCATGTTTAGCATATCTTTTTGTTACATTTTTTTCATAAATGTCATCGAACTGTTGCACTGTAAGACCAGCAGTGAATGATTTGAAAAGCAATGATTTTTTGGATAACCGATCATATGAAAGCAATGAGAGAACAAGAAAATGAAGAATTGCTGATCATATAGCTGTTTATTCTAATTATGCAAGAGATCTGATGATTGGTATGTACGTTTTGTAAAAGCACTTAAGCTAGAAGGCATACTACTACCAGTACCAGTTGCTGTGAGGGGATGACATATGTCCTTTGGCTCTACATAGTTTTTTTGAAACTGTTTTCTATAACTATTTAATTTAGTGGCTTTCTATCAAGATTTCATTTTCTTGTTATAATTAGAATAAAATGAAGGATAATATAATTATAATTTTAAAAAAAGTATGTTTATATCGCTAAATCTTTATCTTTTAGTTTGCGCCATCACGATCAAACGTCATTATTAAATTAGTCATTAAAATGGTTAAATAATTCGATGTAGTATATTAACTAATGTCTCTACCATATTCATTGATGGTAGTGGACGATGAAATGAAAAAGGCAAACTCTTATAGAAGAGTATATCTACAAAGGTTTGGTTTTAATTCTACTACTTGTTTCACCGATTCACTATTATTAACATTTGATTATTGCCATAAAGAAAATCGCAAATTATATTGTATTGTTATTACAAATTTGTGGATATAATATAATAATAAGATCTGATAAAGATAAAAAATAACCAGACAAACGACCATTCCAAACCAAATGATATAAAGAGCATTTGATATGTCAAGACAAACTTCTGATCATAATTATAATTTAAAAAAAGATATTGATAAAATAGACCTCGAAATTATTAATCTATTGATTAGTGGAGAAGACAACAACAAAGTGATTTCCTCCAATCTAAATATACCATTATCTACAATCCAACGTAGGAAAGGCAACATAATAAAAAATAAATGGGTGATTCCTACCATGTGTTTAAACTATGCAAAATTTGGATATCATACAGGAGTAATTCATATATACGCTGCAGATGGAAACATCAAGGAAACAGCAAATAAAGTGCTTGAGCTTGATGGAATAACCTCTGTTGAAATTCATATAGGCAATTCAGATGTTTTAGCCAATTTTGCATACAAAGATAGTAGAGATCTGCTTGATGTCATAATTAAGATCAAAAATATGAATGGTATAGAGAGAACTCTGTGGTCTGAAAGATTAGCCAAATTAGATAAAAAGGATAATGATTTTTGCTAAAATGATATTGACATGTATATTTACAACCTTTCTATTAAACTTAACAAATCTCTTTGCCTAATGGGATACTATATAACAAATAAAGACGAATTTGTAAAAATACTGATTATTGCAAAGAATATTTTTATGATCGCACAATTGTCCTCAATGTAAAAGAGCATATTATATTATTAGCATAACACAATAGATCTCTTGCATAATTAGAAACAATATCACTTTCGAGCACATATTTATTCAATTGCGATTAATCGTGGTTCATTATTCTATAGTTTACCAGGCCTGATACTATATCTAATATTCTATTATATTTTCTCAATTTATTTCTGAAAATATCACTCATTATTCTATACTTTTCAATCGACAAATGACAAATAGTATTCTCTATCCCTATTCTCTTTCTAGAATGATTTTTGTTATATTCTTTTCTTCTTATGGTAGTTCTAGATTCCTCTTCTTTCTATTTGGTATAGACGATAGTTATTCTGAGAAATCCTTTTCTATATGCTTTGTTGCATAACTCTGAAATTCGTTTTTTAATGATTGGACTTTGTTATCATATTACGAGTTCCGAATAGATATTTCATAGACTTGAACTAAATGTGATATACAGTTACGAAAAAATTGAGTTATGCAACAAAGCATTTTCTATACTCAAATATCTCAGAACAATTATAGTTACAATTTGTTTTGGTGCTGTAGGATAATTCTTTTTATAATGGTCGTAGTCCACCATTTTTCCTTTCTTATATGACCTTATGAAGAACACAACCACGATTGTTAACAATCGTTTGCGTCTTTACAGTATGTCTTTTCTTTTTGCCTGAATAGTATGCCTTACTTCTTCTATTATCTATTGGTCTTGGTATCTGCTGCTCTGTGGAATCTGGAAGCAAGGAAGCCTGGAAAACATTTCTTTATTTCTTATAGCGTTTGCAGCCTCTTTTTTTTATATAATTTTTGTGGAATTGGAACACATTTTCTAATCAAACTTTTAATCTTTTGTATGTCTCTGCAGATAGTACCTCTGATCTAAATCAAAGAGAAAACTTGCTAGAGTATAAGCTATGTACAAGAACGATAGTACACTAAAAGCTTGAGAAACCTGTTTTTAATATCCAGTTTGAAATGTCTTCCGGCACCTATGTTTCTTTCTCTGTCTTTTCTTTTGGATAAACGCTTCCTCTCATGTTTGGCATATCTTTTTATTATTTCTTTATCGAAAATGTAATCAAATTTTGTACTACCAAGCCAGTGAATGATTTAAAATTAATGGTATTTGAGATAACCTCTAGTATGAAAACATCTGGAAAGAACGCGTTAATGAGCAACTTCAGGTCATAAAGCTGTTTGCGAGTAATTATATAAGAGATCCAATAAGTAATGCAAATATGATATAAATATTTTTAATATCTTTTAAATCAATTCTTTATCTTAACCACCACTGTGTTATCGGTCATTTCACATTGTAAATCTGTTTTTGTAGAATGTTATAATTCTATCTACATATAGGTTTTAAAAAAAGACCACTTTCTTCCCATATCAAAATATATTACTAATGTTTTCGAATCTATTTTAATATCATATTTATAATTAAATCCTCGTACATCAAGTCAGATTAAAATTCTATCCATAAAAGATAAAAAGGAATGTTCTCCGTCTAACATAAAAACAATCTCGTCTGACCGTTGTTTGCAATACTGTTTGACAAGATGAAAAATCTGTTCATCAGAAAGATGATTTATTATGTCTGACCTTTATTACCTGATTTACAAGTGTTGATACTTTTCAATTTATAATTTTCTTCTTGCTGTAGTTCATCTAAAATTGGTTTTCCAATTCTAAATGTTATGCTTCACTTTCAGACTTTTTTAAATTGTCGAGAGTTAAACATCATTATTTTATATTTTTATACTATAAAAATTTGTAATTAACTAATATTATAATTTAAAATCTTATTATACTATTGCAATTAGTACAAATAAATCATAATTAATATATATATCCACATTAAATTTATAATAGTGAATGAAGATAGATTTTTACAATCTAAGATAAATCCTTATTTAAGCAATAAAATCCGACAAATATTATTTCTAAATCCCTTATGACCACCATCATTACGATTGAGAGAAGAATTCAAATTAAAAAAGACAATAGAAAAATATATCTTAAAGATATCTTTGCCGAATAAAATAACAGAAAAGACAAAGAAAGAAGACTTTATAGGTGCCAAAAGTGAAAATAAAAAAAAATAATAATGATAACAATAATAATAGCAACAATTATAACTTTGCTATAAAATCGCCTAAACTAAAGGGTATAATTGTTGAAAATATTCTTCTGATACTATATACAAATGATTATTCTATTCCCGACCTTTTGTCCAAGTTAAAAGCGTTACCACTTTTATCATCTTATAAAATATTCAACAAATATCTTGTACACCTTACAGATTATGAATTGATATCATACAATGGACAAAGACATTTATATCATATTGAAAATAACGGAGTAGATCTATTAGAGTTGATCGATGAAGAAAAGAAGAGATCAATGATACCTGATAGCAAAGACATGACAATCACAATAGAAAGAGAAGTTTAAATGGTTATGTTTTATACTGTGAAATTACTTTGTTGCATGTTTCCTGCAATCTTTGATTTTATTATATAGATCTCTTGCATAATTAGAAACAATCTACACTTTATAATGTGATACTATATTCGACTTCTATAAACACTGGTTCATTATTCTATAGTTTACCAATCCTGCTGCAACTATATCTGACACTTTATTATACTTTCTTAATCTATTTCTAAATACTTACTCTGTATTCTGTACTTTTTCAATCTACATATTATCTTCTTCTTAATACTAGATAAAATCAAAAAAAACTAAATGTTATATTATATATTCATATTGATATATTACTTTATGCTAAATAACATTAATGAACATTTATGATACTTTTAAGACATTCAATTCAAAAATAAGGATAAAAATAGGTATATTATCTCTTACACAAATCCTGTTTATTATTATTATCTTCTGGATATTAATTTATTTACAATCCCAACAAACTCTTATGGGCAATACTATAAATATTGCTGGAAAAGATCGATATCTTTTATCTAATATTCTTTACCAAATTTCTGAATATACAGGTCAATCAACAACCACAGGTGAAAAAAATCAAATAAATTATAATAATATATCAATAATAAAATCTGTAGAACAGCAGTTTGATTCTAATATGATGGCTTTAAAAAATGGCGGTAATATTTCTAATATAAAAATAGAACCAATTCCAACAGAATTTATAAACAAATGGAATGTAATTTATCAAAAATGGCAAAATTTTAAATCTGTATTAGAAGAACAGTTCTATAATAATTTTCAAGGAAAAGACCAAAACTTTCAAAATATCAATCCGTTAATAACATTTAACAAAAATTCAATTGATTCTATAAAACAACAAGTATATCCATTAGCTTTTGATCTCATTAATTCCTCAGATACTCTAGTAACTCAACTAGGACATTCTGAAAAAAAAAATATGGATGATTTAGTGATATTGCAAATTGCTTTTGGTTCAATGAATGTTTTATTAATTCTTTTTATATTGCTCTTAGTTTCTCAAATGCTTAAACCAGTATCTTTGTTAACTAATGCTACTTCAGAAGTTAAAAAAGGAAATCTTAATGTATCAGTTAATTATAGAGGGGATGATGAATTTGCATTCCTTATAGGATCATTTAATTCTATGATAGAAACAATAAAAAACGATATACAAAAACAAACAGAGTTAACAAGACAGCTGAAGTTTTTGAATGCTCAATTAAAAATTGTTAATAAAGCAAAGGATGATTTTATTAATACAGCTGCTCATGAGCTGCGAGGCCCTATTCAATCCATAATAGTTTCCTCTAGTTTACTGATAGAAAAAGTAAAAGACTTTGATCAAAGAAAACTGTTTGATATTGTTTATAGAAATTCAAAAAAATTAAAGATATTAATTCAAAATCTATTGGATGATCCTAAAATTGAAAGTAATTCTTTAAGATTAAACAAAGAAAAATTTTATCTACATGAATTTTTATTGGATATAATTAAAGATTATGAGAATACCTATTGCTATTATCATGATTATAAATTTCATTTAGTAACCTCAGAAAACGATGACTTTTTAATTGATGCTGACAATGATAGGATTGCTCAAGTTATCTATAACATTATAGATAATTCTATAAGATACATTCCAGAAGGAGGAATAATTTCCATCATATCTGAAAAGAAGAAAATATATAGTAATGATGGCGTTCTAAAAGAATTTGTTATAATAAATATAAAAGATTCAGGTACTGGTATTGATACAGAAATATTGCCCAAGATGTTTACAAAATTTGCAACAAAATCATTTCAAGGCACGGGTTTAGGACTATATATTTCAAAGAATATTATTGAAGCTCATGGTGGAAAAATATGGGCTAAAAATAATGAGGATGGAAAAGGTGCAACAGTTTCCTTTAGTCTACCATTAACAGACAACAACTATAGAAAATAATATAACTATAATAAAACAAATGGAATTAAAATGAAATAGTTTTTGTAAAATTAAAGGAATGATTTTTTTATAATATGTAGACTTACTGATTGATTCTTTAATCCATCTAAATCATATGCATTCATAATGCCTCTTCCATTTGTACCTTGTTTGTTTTGAAACTTAATGCAGTATAAATATCTGAAATGCTCTTACCTGAACGGTCTGATTCAATTATCATTTTATACCTATTTTCTGCTTTGTTGCATGATTCCCTCTTTCCAAATACATTTAGCTAATCTAATCATACAATCCATGTAAATTGGTCTATCTACAACCAATCTCTAGTCAGAAGAGGCAAAATCTTGTTAGGATTTGATGTCATTAACAACTGGGATACAAGTTATTTCTTATAATGATAAATCCTACTTTACCAAATACAATAAAGATAATCCTGATATCTCATACTATATAAAAAATAGACTTGAATCCCAGATTAACTGGTATAACGACAAAGCCACAGATAACATGTATAGGTATAACATTCTTCAAATATTGACTCTTATATCTTCATCACTTATCTCCATAGAAAATGGGATAAGCGACGTGAATATAGTATTCGAATATTATCAGCAGTATTTGGAGTCATGATAGCTGCAGCTACAGGCATCATGCAACTTACCAAAGCACAGGAAATCTGGATTCTTTATAGATCAACTGCTGAAACTTTGATGAAAGAATATAATCTATATACGTTAAATACAGGAGACTATTCACAACAACAACAGCAGTTTAGTTTAACTGATGATAAACTAAATGAGTTATTCATCGAAAGATGTGAATCTTTGATGTCTATCGAAGATGTGAAATATTTTTCATTACGTCAACAAAAGAATAATGATTCTAAAACTTAGGTTATAATATGTGTTATAATATACACTCATTTGATTTACGATATTTTCTTTATAGCAACTATTTAATGATTCTAATATTTAGTTATAGAAAAGTTTATTAATGTTACCGTGTATAATATATATAACTATTAGTGATTTATTCCGACCTACCATTTTTTTTAATGATTAAATTAGTTTAAGAATTTTTATAGGTAGTTATATAATAATGGCATTATAACAGAACTATCCATGCTTTCTATTTTAATAACATACTGCTTGTTTAATCAAGTTTTTATCTTCTATAAGATAAAGATAACTTTCCAAGTATATCAATTAGCATATGTTATCTAAACTGCATCTCTTAACAAATAGTTCCTCATATCAATATTGAATCGTTTTGTTCTGAAATATCTAGAAATCTTATCCTTTAGATCTGCAAAGGATGAATAATATTTTAAGATAAGGAGATCTCGTTTTGCAATGTTCCATATCTCTTCCATTATCATAAATTCAGGTGATGCAGTAGTGGAAGGTATATTGAAATTAACGTATCTTTGTTATCTTCAAAATACTTTAACATCTTCTTTGATTTGTAGTGTTGTGATGCTTTATCCATAAACAGATAGCATTTTTCAAATTTAGCATGTATTTTCTTTAGATAATCAAGGAATGTATTGCCATTGAATTTATCATACTGCCTGAATAGTTGCTTGCCCTCAAGACTAATGGCACCAAAAATGCATGAATGTTGGTGCGAACCAGTTACTCTAACAACCGGTCTTTTATCCTCATCAATCCAAACCCGTCTTACAAGAGAATCATAAAAGAAGAATGATTCATCTGTGGATACTACAGTAAATCCATATTCCTGCTGTTGCTGTTGCTGTTGCTGTTGCTGTTGCTGTTGCTGTTGCTGTTGCTGTTGTATATCCACAAGTATTTGTTCTGTCTTTTTTTGAAAGCATCTTTCTCTTCCAAAGATGCTGTATTAACATGTACCTTTCTTGGCACCTTCTGCTTAAATCCCCACTTTCGAAGGATACGGTATATGTGAGTATAGTGATATTTTATACCACTTTTCTTTATGATTAATTCTTCAACCTGCTTTGTAGTCCAACCTTGATTGCTTTCTTTTAGTTCTTGCTTAATTTGGTAACTTGTCTCTTCGGATAGTTCAGGCGGTCTACCGGCTTTTGTTCTATCTTTTAATCCTTCTAAACCCTCTTTATCATATCTTTTTAACCAGTCTGAAGCCCATGGATTGCTTCTATGTATTTCTTTTACAACGCGAAATGGGATTTGTTTATCTTCTCTTACCTTGATAATTAAAAGTAGTCTTTCCTTTACTTTAGGATCCTTTTCTTTTTTATATTGATTAACCAATTTGGATTTGGTCAATGGTGATGTCATTGAGTATACATAGAATAGTTGGAGGATTGTAGATAGCTTTTGTGTTTTATGATAATTATCATGATAAACTGTTTAGCATACTTGTGCTAATTGGTATATTCTATATCCTTCTACGATACATTTCAAATAATCTTGTTTCAAAATATCAAATAAATATATCACATATTTACAAAGACATAAAATATATATTCAAATAAGTCAAGTTTGATCAAAAAATATGAGAATATAAATTTATTTTTAAATCACTACAGCCATATAGTAATAATATGGGAAATTCCTTTAAAATTAGTGTCTTTGGTATATAATTAAAAAACATATTTACAGATTATTTGTAATTTTAAAATGATTAATACTTCACATTGATCTTGATATAAATCGTAAATTCACCTATACTTTACTTTTAGATTTTCTAATATTAGAAATCCTTTAGTGTTCTTTAATGATGACTTTATCCTTTGTTTTAGATTAAAGTTTCTATCTAATTGTATAGGATATATTTAAATTCGTAGACAAGCCTTTTCAATATCATTTGATATATCTAATTCTATTACCTCATTATAGTAATAGAGAAGTTTATTAATGTTATTGTGTATAGTATTGTTAACTTCTGTTAAAACAATTTTTTTCCACCTTTTATTGAATTATAATTTATAATAACATTTACTTTAGAACATCTTCCGATTATCAGATTTCAATATTTAAAAATTCTTTTCATATAAAACTTAACTATAGTTAAAAACACTGATCAAAGAAATTCCAAAACTTTATTATCATCCAAGGTCGATCTCATCACATAGAAAAATAATGATAATTGTTAAATTTCATAACACTTAATCTTTTATTATTATTTTCATCATTATCCTCATATTTGTCTTTTCCTTTTGTAATTAACTCTTATTAATTCTTGAAATTCTTAAAAATCAATCACTAGTGTTACGTTATAG
The DNA here is from genome assembly GCA_963830925.1 of uncultured Nitrososphaeraceae archaeon. GTDB lineage: Archaea > Thermoproteota > Nitrososphaeria > Nitrososphaerales > Nitrososphaeraceae > Nitrosocosmicus. Next base: position 78,416 of record CAWHOB010000001.1, read on the forward strand.
ATGTCATAGATCTCAGGGTTACTACACTGTTATTTTTGGAAACATGTTTCATCCCCCCCAAAAAAAAAATAACAATAGAAAAACTATGACATCCCTGACATCCCTGACAATTCATAATAAAAGAGAATGGTTATGGAGCATACCATTTAATGATTAAAAAAGTATAGGATAATGAGCGATATTTTTAGAAATAAATTGAGAAAATATAATAAAATGTCAGATATAGTATCATGACTGGTAAACTATAGACTATTAAATCATGGGAATTAGGAATAGATATAGAATCTAGAAAGAGATATAGGTTGTTTCTAATTATGCAAGAGATTTATGGTCTACCACGTTTCGTTGGTGCAGTAGGCCATGGTATACAACCTATCAGAAACAGAATGTTAAAGAGTATGGATTCCTTTAACCTGCCAAGAGCTAATCTTTGAGACAGTTGTTCTCAAAATCATCTTCCAGAGGTTAGCTTTAAGATGTTATAAAATATATCAACAGATAATTTGAAGTATGACCAAGTCTTAGTTATTCATCATGCCGATAATTAAAATAGAGATGTATAGTGGAAAAACTCAGAGAGAAAAAGACAAATTAACCGAAGCATTTACTGAGGATATAGTAAAAATCCTTGGTGTAAAAAAAGAGGAGGTAATAATAGTTTTCATTGAAATACCGCATGGAAATTGGTATGCTTCAGGTATCCGGCTCTAACAAAAAATTTAAAATAAATTTTCATTACTCTTTGAATAAGAATATGGTATTCAATTTTTAATAACTTGTAAAATTATGATTCCAGGCCATTGAAATGGAAATACATGATTTGAACTATTTTGCAATGATACTATATAAAATTACTCAAATATATTCAAATTATGATTTTTAATATCGTTATTGACAAACTTCCTTACTACCAGACTAGATTATCGTAACCCAATCAAGCCAAAGTTGTTCCAACAAACTTAAAAGCTGGTGCTATATGTAGACATTTCAAACTAGATGTAAAAAATAGATTTCTTATGCTTTTGGTTTACTATCATCTGTACATAACTTACACGCTAGTTGGCTTTATATTTGATTTGGACCAAAGCAACATCTGCAGAGACATTCAAAAGATAGAAAGTTAATTATACAATGCATACCAATTCCACAGAAAATATACAGAATAACAAAGAGGCTGAAAACTCCAGAGGAAGTAGAGAAATATTTCCAAGTGCTTTGTTGCATGATTCGAAAATCAATTATAACAACAATTAACCTGTAACAATAACAATTGAATTTTAACTGTTTTCGTTTTTAATTAATCACAAAACGTTAACAAATAACGAAAAAAATAATCATGTAACAAAGCATATCAAACCTTCAGTCTTTTGTATTTCTTTATATACGTCACTCCGATCTAAATCAAAAAGAAAGCCCGCTAACTGTACAAGTTATGTAAAAATGATAGCAAACCAAAATCATTAGAAACCTATTTTCTAAGATGAGTTTGAATGATTTTCTAACTCACGTATCTTTTTATAATTTTTTCGTATGGATAACCATAGTATCTCATGTATTTCCTATGTTTTTGTTACTCAGTAAATATTATCAAACTTTTGCACTGTCAAACCTGTGTACGATTTAGAGTAATGGATTTTAAATTATCTCTTGTATGAGAAAAGAGAACAGTTTGAAGAAGTATATGGTAGTCATAATACTACTTGCAGGTAATTATACAAGAGATCCTAACATAAATAACAGATAAAGTTTAATTCTGTAACAAGGAATTATAAATATAAAAGAACATTACTCTACATTTATTACATATTTCTAAAATAAGTATACAAATAACAATAATCAGTGAAAATTCGTATAAAAAAATGGTAACAATATTATAAATGAGTAAAAAAGTAGTAAATATTAATATGTTATTAATATATAACTAAAAATGCGAAAATGATTACAATAAGTAAGAAAAAAGCTTCAGTTACAGTAGTATTAGCTGTGGCTATAGCAATAATGTTTGCAGGTCCAATGATATTGAGTTCACAATCTCACCACGCATCAGCCTTTGGTTTCGGTCATGGCTGCTTCGGTCATGGCGGCTTCGGTCACGGCTGGGGCGGCGGCTGGGGCGCCGGCTGCTGCGGCTGGGACGATGACTGGGACGATTGTGATTGCTAAACAAATAGATAAATAATAGAAACAAAGAAAACAGTTAATTTCAATTTTTTTTATTGTTTTCTATCATATTTTTCTGATTATTAGAATTAAAAAATGTCAGATTTTAAGAATGGGAAATAAATTTACAAATAAAATAATGGCTATTTTATTTAATCCAGCAACAAAACACAACCCAAATTATCGGTCATAGATTATCATTGAACTTTCTCGGATATCATTTAGAAACGCTGCGAAAGCAGAATCATGGATTTGTTCCAAGATTATTTTTTCGTTATTTGCGATCGTTCACTAATTAACTCTAACATTAATAGCGAAAATTCCAATTATTATTATAAACAATTGTGTTTTTTAACCGATTTTCGAAATAATAATAAAGCACAAAAGATCTATTAACTTAAGAGGATCTGTAAAGTTAAGACAAAAAATCCGTCTTGGAAAACATTTGAATGGGATGATCCATCAAAAATTTGATTTGTATATCAAATTTAAGTTCATTTTGCCAAATTTATTTTTTTGAAATGGTCTACAAACCAAATTTTTTTAATTAAAAATAATTATTAATTCCTTAACTTTACAGAGCCTAAAAAATACAGGAAAAGTTAATTGATATGTCATTGATGAAATTACACTAAAATTAGTTCTAAATCAGTATAGTTTTGGGTTGCATATGATCCCATACTAGCAAATTCTTTTTTTTAATAAAGAGCTAAATATGAAGACAGTGATACAATTTTGTCAAGTAATAAACAAGTAAAAAGAATAATCAATTTCCATTTATAGAGTAGTCGTCATCTTCAAGAATAAAATTTTAAAATTATAACATCAACCTCATTTCCTTTTTAAAAAGTAAAGTATAATTGCTTTGTTGCATGATTCCTCTTTCCCAAATACATTTAGCTAACATCCCTCAATAAAACATATGAATTGGTCCGTCTACAACCAATCTCTTGTTAGAAGAGGCGAAATACTGCTAGGATTTGATGTTATAAACAACTGGGATGCAGAACTAGAAGGGATGAACAAAGACAAGATTGGCGAGCCATTTCATTATCCCAATACCTTCCTTCTCTTGCTTGGATATGCCAAAGTGTACTTTCATCTTCCTTATAGACAAACGGAAGGAATCGCACAAGGACACGCCAAAGGAAAAGTACCTTCCATCCCACATTACACCACAATAAACAGAAGAATAAACAGACTAGATATCAAGATAAAAGATATAAATAGTAAAAACAAGGATTTTGAAGACGAATACATCATCATTGCGATAGATAGTACAGGTATCAAGGTTACCAACAGAGGTCAATGGATGAGGGATAAATGGAATGCGAAAAATAAGAAAGGATATTTGAAAATACACGTAGCAGTTAATGTTAAAACCAAGAAAATACTTTCTATGAAGGTCACAGACGAGCACGTTCATGATAGCAAAGCGTTACCTGAATTGATTGAAAATATTATAAAATCAGATAACATGGTATCCATAGGTAAACTGTTGGGTGATGGTGCTTATGAAGGCAATAATATTTTTAGATTCTTATCAGACAACGGAATCCAACCTTGCATTAAAGTAAGAAAAAATGCTAGAGTTCGATGGAAAAAAGGAAACACCCTTAGAAATCTAGCAGTGTTAGCGCAGAAAAGTGATTTACAAGGATGGAAGGATAGCGTAAGCTATGGACAAAGATGGATTTTGAAACTGTGTTTTCGTGCATAAAGCGAATGTTTGGTGAATGCTTTGTTGCATAACTTAATTTTATCATAAATATACGACACATATAATTCAAGTTTGGGAGACATCTATTCGTAATTCGTTTTATTATAATAAAGATTCAATCATGAAAAAACGAATTTCAGAGTTATGCAACAAAGCATTTGGTGAATACTTATACTCGGTTAAACTAAAGAATATGGTACAAGAGATGATGTTGAAAGCGTCCTTGTATAACAAAATGATATCTGTTTAACCAAAATAGATGGTAAAATCATTGATTATAAGAATCATGCAACAAAGCAAAGTATAATGTAATAAGCAAAAGATAGAACAAGGTTTGATCAATTTTTACATTGCAAACAGAACAAAAAATAGATCAAATTCGTGTTAAACAACGACTTAAACTATTTGTTGTCTAACCCAATAAAGAAATAATAACTTGGGCAATTAAAGCATCATCTAAAGCAAAAAATTTTTTAAAAATTTCTGCTAGTTCTCAAACAATAATAAAATCAGATTGTTTATAAAATAATAAATTAATTAAAAGATAAATCTTGTTCTGAATCATATTGCCAAAATATTCGTTATGATTAAAAAAATATACTACCATCAATATAAAATATTACTTGAGAAAAAAGATCCACTGCATATCAATTTTCACCAAACATGGGAATGAAGAGGCTACAGAAGTCTCTTTGATGCTAAAAGAAAAATTAATCGAGAATGGATTTAGTGTTGTTGATTATTTAGCAAATAACGACCAAACAGTAGAAAATAAGTCGGAAATTGATTTAGTAATAGCAGTTGGTGGCGATGGGACAGCTTTAAGAACATTTAGAACTCTTAATTGCGATATTCCAGTATTGAGTATTAATGCAGGTGGAACTCGAGGAATACTCTCCGAAATTTCTAAACATAATGCATCTTCGATCATCCCTTATTTATTAAGTGGTAATTATTATTATGATAATCGCGTACGAATTCTTGCACGAATTAACGAAAAACTCTTTTATCACGCACTAAACGATTTCATAGTAGTACGTTCCGACATGACTAAGACACCTACATTTTATTTTTCTTTATGTGGTAACAGTTTTTCCCAGAAAATGGATGGAATGATTATTTCAACACCGACGGGTTCCACAGGCCATTCTTTATCTACAGGTGGCCCAATTTTGCATGAAAACCTTGATTGTATGTTAATAACCCCTATTGCATCCATCAACAGGATACCGTCATTTGTAATTTCAGGAGCAGAGAAGTTGGATTTGCAAATTAATTATAACACCAACCTGATCATAGACGGTCAACAAATTAAAGAAATTCCAAAAAATGAAAAGATATCTATTTTGAGATATCAACATGATGCAGTCTTTTTAAGGTTCAATAAAAATAAATTGAGACAAATGAACAAACTTGGTTATTAAAAAATACGCGACAGATTCAAATATTTTTTATATGGGAATCCCTTTTCAATCTGCTTTCGATATAAAATATTATATAACTCCAGATATATTGGATGAAATAAATCACATTAAAAAAAAAATAGACGGGTTTGATTTTTTACTATCAACGGAAAAAGTAATTGTTATAGAACCAGCTAGAAATCATATTGAATATATATATAAAAAGATAAAATCCCATGGTCAATTTGGAATATCGAAACCAGATTGTTCTATTATAGCATTAGGTATGCAATTAAAAATACCCATAATGTCTACAGATTTTACCCTTGTCAATATGGCAAAGCTTCTTTTACTAGATACCTTTATTCCAGGTAAAAGTACTTTTTGAAATAATTAAAACCAAAAAGTTTTGCAGCATATGTAAAAAATATTTTGGAATTCGAAATATGTATTGCAATCTTTGTGGAAATAAATTAATTTTTAAAAAAATATAATTTACATAATTTTATTCTACAATATCAAATATAATTACATGTAAAAATAAAAAGAATAAGAAATTTAAATAAAAAAAATTTTTTTACTTGACATACATGGAATATTATGTTTGTTTAACAAATAAATTAAATTTAAAAGGATAAAGTAAAAGAAATTAATGGAGCAACATAGAGTAAGAGGAAACTTTCATTAAGGAAGATATGTTACGCTTTAGAAAAATATAAAAATATTTTTCTAGTCTTTTCCAAAAAAGGATTTTACATGAGGTCTATAAAAATAATATAATATTATAACACTTACTATAGTATTAATTATCATAGGAGATAAACCAATAAACAGAATAAGAAAATCAACACTATCAATGATAAATATTGCAGAAACGGTGCTAACAATTAATAAAAATACCTGAATTATCAAATTAATTATTGTTACTATAACTGTAATTGTCCATGACCATCCTTTACCTTTAATTAAACCATAAAATACAAGTACATAGATTATTCCGATTATCAAAATAATAGTACCAATTATAATAGAAATAAATTGAAATAGATTAGTAGTTGGAAGGCTTACATCAGCATTATTCATAGGAACGGATAAAAAGGCCCCCAAACTTATCAAACTAATTCCTGAAGCTACTATTAATACTCCAGAGATTACTATAATTATCGATAAAATAGTAACACCAATTGGTCGATTTAATTTATTTGTCAATATCATCAAATATTAAGATAAGTTAATAAGTTTTAGCTTAATTTAACAATATAAACAAGATCCAAAAAAAAAATTATTGAAGTAATAAAGATTTTTGTTTAAAAATTGAAATATTAATCCTTTAAACAGATTACAATGTTACTACATATTATTAACTTTTTTAAAAACACTATACAATCAATCTTTAAACAATATAATAAAATTCTTAAATTTATATTATTAAATAAGTACTATTTGTATATTTACTAAATTTGTAAATTAAATTTCATTTAATTATTTAATTGTACCTTTATTTTACATCTACTTTGATTAGGCATATTTATAATATTATATCTTATATAATTATTATGTTATTATATAAAATAATAATATATTATATTCCTTGAATACCTTACTTTTATAATTATTTTCGTCATGAACAAAATACAAAAAATATTAATTGTTAATTCGACCCTATTAACCTAAGGAAAAATCGTTAACTTTAAAATAACCATATCTTAAATATCCACCAGAAATAGAATATGCACAACAATCACTGGTTATAGATTACATTGTAATTTTTAATTTTATAATTTAGAAACGCTGCTTAAGCATTATCATTTTTAAAAATAATAAAAATAAGTTATGTATCAATCTGAAATTGGATGCAAAAGTACAGGCCATGGAAATATATCAAGAAAAAGAAAATTTAAGCATATATAATGGATAAAACTATTATAAAAGCAGGTTCTTCTGAGTTAATCAGGCTTTGAATAATTATAGAATCAAAGCAGAAAGAAATCCTTGCATCTAACATATTAAAAGAGCGAAACATATTTTTTGTAGCTGAACGATTTCTGTCTCAGGTTGTGAAAAGTATGGATTACATTCTGTTTCATCAGATGGTGATGGAATGTGGTACTCACAAGTATACATTTTTCTAAAACTAAAACATAATTTTGATCCTCATTATGAAAAAAGCATTACTGAAATGACGATTTAGTACATAAAAGACAGAACTATTGAAAAACTTTAATGACTACTTTCGTCGTAAAATGAACAAATGTAAACTAAACCATATTAAAAAATGAATAGGTTATTTATTGATCAACACAATAAAGAAATAATGTCTTAAGTTAATATGGTCGTTAATTCAGTATTATCCATAATTATAGCCTCAAGCATGATTGTTACAAAAAGATTATTCTCAGCATCGACCCAAAACAATAATCCATCAACTAATGGTGGGAATGGTATAAGTTAATCTGTAAAAACCGAAAGCACTAATGGAGATAATATAGGTCACAGAGGTAAAGAAGGTTCAAGGAACAATAACGAAAGCATCTTCTTAGGACACAGATTAAATAATGGTAACACCGGAAGTTAGTACGTAATCCTTTGGATCCCCGTTGTTAAACAATAAAGCATTTTTAATAAATGATTTATCATTTAGGATTTTAATTTGTTTAATATACAGTGGCAAATTAAAAATGTTTTTTTCTGTTTTTAGTAACTTGTAAATTTCTTTTTTGTTGACTAAGATATAAAGTTTAATATAATTCAAAATAAGGCATCATACCAAATGACATTAATTTATAGATCTTAGTATACTAATTAGCACAAATACGCTAATCCAAAACTTCGGGAATACGTATAAAAATTCATCAATTATGTTAGCACATATTTGCTAAATGGTATAGACACTTTTTAATATTATCATGAACTGACTTATTCTTTAATATCAGATAAACATATGTTTAAGCGATTGAAAGTTCGGACAGTAATAGATTATAGTATGCTTTCATTATTACTAATATATTATTCAACAACAACATTAAATTCAGGCAAACAACAGGAAAACATTCTACTATCAGCATTTATTTATTACTTCATAAATATTCCTTTACTATCGCGAATCTATATTGTGCTATACTTTATCCAAGAATATAACAAATTTTTTAGATTTCTTTCCTACTTTATCAAGGTATATGACAAAGGAATAATTGTCAAATCGATTGTACAACGGTAACCAGAAAAGGTCTTTGACAAAGAATACATATTTTGCTATTCGGATATTTGGAAAGGTATTTTATTGGTTCAATAACTACCAAAACCATATTATTCTAAATCCTCTCTCACAACATTTCATCAATTATATATTTGATTTTTCTTTGGTGATAAAGTTTGATTAGAGCGTAATTTTGAATCTAGTTCCAGATTAGTATACAAAAATTATTTTTATTAATCGTAAAAAGATAATATGTTTTGGAAAGGTTTCTAAGAAATATACCTAAAAAGTACTATACAACCAACAATTTCTTTTGGAGGCATACTTTATGATCTCAAAATGAATTTTATTTTAAAGATACATAATTCCTTGGAATAATTGTATATATAGTTCAATTGAAAATTTATTTATATTAGTTTTGCAAAAGAAATAATAAAACATTCAATTAAAATTAATATATATATAGATCTTTGTACCATATAATAATAGAATCAAAATTCAAAAAGGAATGTATAATATTTTAGCCTCAAGTTTTACAAACAGGGGATCATTATCAAGATAAAAAAGATCTATAAAAAACATGAGGATTGTAATTCAAAATGACAAATGAAAAAAGCAGTGTTAATTCATGCAATACATGTGGAAAGATAGAAAAAATGCCTTTTAAGTGTAATTTTTGTGAAGAACAATTTTGCATTGATCATAGAAACCCAATAAATCATTCATGTCCATTTGTTAATGAATACAAAAAGAAAAGACAAAACATGATTTATAATAAAAAATATGGATCCAATTTTTCATTAATACAGATATTATCAAGCATAATTCGTATAAAAACATCAAAGACAGAATTATTACATCTAACGGTAGCAACAGTTTTGGTAACTGCAGTAGGACTGTCGTTAAATAACTATAGGTATTTTTCATGGCAATTTCTTTCCATTTTTATAAGTGCATTTCTTGTTCATGAATTAGCTCACAAATTTTTAGCCCAGTACTATGGAAGTTGGGCAGAATTTAGAGCTCAAATATCAGGGCTTTTAATAACAGCTATATCTGCACTTCCGATAATGCCTTTCAAATTCATAGCACCTGGCGCAGTAATGGTAGGTCTAAGCGATGGAAATAAGTTTGGAAAAGTAGCCTTGATAGGACCATTAACTAATCTAGTAATGGGATTTTCATTTTTTAGTATGTCTTATGTATTTAATAATTATAGTCCTTATTTTGATATAGGCGCTTCTTTTAATGGATGGATTGCGATGTTTAATCTGATACCATTAGGGGTATTAGATGGACAAAAAATATTCGATTGGAATAAAATAGTGTGGGGAATCGCAATGGCAGCTGGAATGGGACTATTTATAATTGGATATCTATAAATTTATACAGCTTCGAAAAGGCAAAACAATTATAACATGCAACTACAAACTCTATATATAAAATATAAAATACCTCATATTTGATACCATATCTAAAGATAACTTTATAAATTAAGACAAGATTCATCCAACAATCCAATATTTTGATGTATACTTGATAATCAATTATTAATAAAATTTGAATATTAAATTAATGAGCATTAGATAGTATTAAGGCCCCGTCATTTAATCAAAATATATGAGGTATGGTCATAATTCAAATTTATTTTCATACATGTCATATATCTTAAAGCTAACCTCTGGAATATTATTTTGAGACATTATTCCAAAGATTAGCTCTTGATAGAATAAAATAATCTATCCTTTTTAACATTCTGTATCTTGTAGATAATATACCATGGTCTAGTATGCCAACAACAACAAGGAAGAAACGCGGCAGACCGTATGTAGATACTCCAATAGTAATTTTGAGATGCTTTATCGTGAGGTTATGGTTCAGACTGAATTCCAACAATATATTACATATTTTTCTTAGCAGGGACTGCTGTCAATATAGCCACAAACTTGCATTAGACTATGGATTAGTATCCATTCCCAGAGACGTACTATTGACAGTCGAGTGAGATACCAGACGAGTGAGATACCAGACGAGTGAGATACCAGACGAGTGAGATACCAGACGAGTGAGATACCAGACGAGTGAGATACCAGACGAGTGAGATATACCAGTCGAGTGAGAGTGACAGACGCTTTATTGCATGATTAATTTTTTTTGTCGTTATTTGCTATGTTTTATTGATGGATTAAAAACGAAAATAGTACATTTAATTGTTATTGTTACGGATAAATCCAAATTTTAATAGTTTTCGAAATACAACAAAGCACTTTTCTGATAATTTTTTTATTTATGTTTGTTCGTTTGTTGGTTTACTATCTCCTCTTCACAGAGCCATAACAATTAAACCATGTTAATTCCTTGGAATTAATATTATACCTAAAATACACAAGAGATACAAATTCTTCAACAGAGTTTCTTATATAACATTCTCTGAAACTATATCTGTATAATATTGACATCAGTATATAAATACAAACGGAACAGACACACCTTTATTCTCAATCTCAATAGTACACTGAAAAACTGTCCTGTAAAGTAAAGTAAAGTAAAGTAATTACTTGAGACATGGTAATAATTCAAATATTCTTGATATATTTTTTAACAGCTTAAAGCTAATCCTTGAGATATTATTTTGATTAATATTGTTCCAAAGATTAGCTCTTGATGGATTAAAAGATTCCATCCTCTTTAACATTCTGTATCTAATAGGTTGTATATCATGGCCTATTGCATCACGGAAACGAGGTAGACCGTATGTACATACTCCAATAGTAATTTTGAGATGCTTTATTGTAAGACAGGTTTAGAATCGATTCAAACAATATATGCATTGCATATTTTTCTTAACATGAACTGCTATCAGTATAACCATAAACTAGCATTAGCTTGTGATCTTGTGTCAATACCTAGTAGTAGACGAACTTTTGATAGGCGATTGTTGAAGAGGATTTCTACAGATATTAAACAAAGGATAACTGCAATGGGATATCTATCTATTTGTTACAGACAATCTAGTAAATCCTTCTATAACCGCGGCAACAGAGATAGTCCACTCTGATAAAAGCAAAGGGTAGTTAGTGTATGGCATAAACATCCATGATGATGAATAAAGGAGAAGTACCATGTTCTGTCGGTATTGACACGGATGTACGGTGGTGGGGGCTATAGTCATACCAAGAAAGGATGGATGGATATTTGGATACAAACTACATCTATATGTACAGCAGCAGAGGAGATCTTATAGTACCTCTATAACAGCAGCTGATGTGTAACTACCGCAAATATACAGAGGATAATCAATGTATGTTTATTTAACATCATCTTCTTCTGTTTTTTCTTTTTACCATCTGCCTTGTATATGATTGCTGATCCGGGATATGATAATAAGAAACTATATGAGCAGAGTAAAAAAACATTGGGAATAGATCTGGTAGTTTGTCCTCTGTTGTTAAAAGATACAACAAAAGTACTCCAAAAAGAGGCTTGAGCTGGTATGTATACTTTTATCAATCGGTATTGTGGCAGTACATATATGTAGCCTGAGAAGGATATCGATAGAGCCCTGCTAATAGAACATATCAAATCAGTCTTTGGGATAGACCCATTACCAGCACAAGGATTTCACAAAGTATCTGCAATTGTACTTTTATCGGTATTGTGGTATCAGCTAATGGTATACTATAATTGTAAAACTGAAAAAATAAATCCAAAATCAATAAAGTATATGCTTGTGACTGGCTAGCGACATGATGTGGAGGATAAATATGAGTTATTTTGAATTATGACCAAGCCTTATTTATATAATTGAAAATAACGTCTTTCAATTATGATAGAAAGAAATACAACACCTTTACAAATTATAATCTAATGTTATACCTGTACTTTTATAAGCAGTCATTAAGAAGAGTGCCTGAGACAATATCATCTTCGTTTATTAAAAGAAATTATGTATTCAAAGTTTAATTGACATTTGTGAGAAATATACTAAAGATCATGATTATAAAAATCAAAATAAAGGATCAAGATCCAACGTCAATCTGCTTTGTTGCAATATTCTTACTTCCCAAATACATTTAGCTAACATCTTTTAAGAAAACATGTGAATTGGTCCATCTATAACCAATCTCCAGTCACAAGAGGAGAAATCTTGCTAGGCTTTGATGTGAGGGATAATTGGGATACCAAGATAAAAGAGATGAACCAAGGCAAAATAGGTTAACAGCCATTTCATTATCATAACACTTTTATTCTTTTGCTAGGATATGCCAAATTATACTTTCATTTGCCATATCGGCAAACCAAAGAAGGTATTGCACAAGGCCGTGCCAAAAGAAAACTACCATCTATTCCAGATTTTACAACTATATGCAAAAGAGAATAAACAAATTAAATATTCAAATAAATAATACTAATAAATATAAAGTCTCTAAAGATGAATATATCATCATCGCAACAGATAGTACATGTATAAAGGTTACTAATAGAGGTCAGTAGATGCAAGATAAATAGAATGTGAAAAATAACAACAAGAAAGGATATTTAAAAATATATTGTTGCTGTTGTAAACGTCAAGACAAAGAAAACTCTTGCTATAAAGGTAACTGATGATGAAAATGTACGTGATAGTAAGGCGTTACCTGATTTGGTTAATGATTTTATGAAATTAGATAGAAAAATAACAATTGGCAAATTCATTACAGATGTATCTTATGAAGGTAATAATATTTTTAAATGTTTATCAGACAATGGAGTTCTGGCATACATGAGTAAGAAATAATGCTAAGCTAGATTAAAAAAAGGAAAAAACATCATTAGAAATCTATCAGTTTTAGCTCAGAAAAAAGATTTGCAAAAGTGGAAAGAGGATAGCGTAAGCTATGGAAAGAGGTGAATTGTGGAAACTGTATTTTATGGTATAAAAAAGAGCATTTGATGAATATGTTTGTTCAGTTAAACTGAAAAATATGAGACAAGAAATGATGTTAAAAGCATCATTGTATAATAAGTTTACATCTATTTAGGCAAAACAGATAGTAAAATTATTGATTTTAAGAATCCTGCAACAAAGCAACTTCGATCTTATTTTATAACCGCGCGAAAACGTACATTTCCAGTAGATACTTTTTCATATGCTTGTTCAATATCATCCAATGAAAATGTCTCGGAAATTATTTTAACTTTACCTTTAGCTACATAATCAAGCGCCTCGTATAGAAACTCTTGTCCGTTTTGATTTGAACCAAGAATGTGCCATCGATTACCTATAAGTTCAGAAGTTATAACTAGCGGTTCTTCTGAAACGCCCATTAAAACTAATCTACCATCAGGTCTTAAGCCTTTTAATACATCGCTTACAGATTTATATGAATTAGTAGTAACAAGCAATATATCTGCACCACCATTTTGTTTTAATTTGTCACCATTTGTTACCACTAAATCGGATCCTAGTTTACTCGCCATTTCCTCTTTATCTTTTGAATGAGTTATTGCAGTTGTATGAAAACCAGCAGATTTAGAATACTGTAAAGCCAAATGACCTAAACCACCAATTCCTAACACGGCAACTCTATCATGTGGTTTGGGATCAGCAATCCTTAGATCGCTCCACACAGTATAACCTGCACAAAATACAGGAGCAGCCTGTTCATATGAAATCTCCGGTGGAGGAAGAGTTGTAGCATTAGCATAAGCAACCATATATTCAGCATGGCTACCAAGAGCATTAATACCAGTAGATACTTGATCAATATAAAACATAGGCTTTCCTCTCTGACACCATTCACAACGTTTGCAAGATGATTGAACCCAAGGAACTCCAACTCGATCCCCAATCTTTCAACTATTTACACCATTTCCAAGTTCAACAATTTCTCCCGCAGGTTTATGACCAATGGTACGAGGAAAAGCACTTGAAGGTAAATGACCTTCTGTTATATGAACATCAGTATAACATAAACCGGCTCTGTAAAGTTAAGCTATTATTTCTTTGTTGTAATAGTTGACAAATAGGTTAAGCCATTGTTTTACATGCCTTAATTTACATTTCTTTTTTCTACAGGGAAAATAATCATCAAAACCTTCGGTTCTATCTTTTATGTGCTTTGTTGCATGATTATTTTTTTCGTTATTTGTCAACGTTTTGTTGATGAATCTATGACTAAAACAGTTAAAATTCAATTGTTATTATTACAGATAAATCAAGGTTTTAACTGATTTTCGAATCGTGCAACAAAGCATCTTTTATGTACTGCATTGTTCTTTCGATAATACTTTTCTCATATGATGAATGCAAATAATGATTTAATTTCAAAAATCTACAAGCTTGCGGATACCATGTACCACCACCGTCTGTAGAAACAGGGTGATAACCATAATTCTCTATAATATTAGATAGAAATCTTTCAACAACAAACATGTTTCGCTCTTTGGATATGCTTATTCCAAGAATATTCTTAGTTTCAGATTCAATAACAACCCATAACTATATTAATTCAGAACCAACTTTAATTTGAGTTTCATCAATTATGAATTCAGATATCTGGGTCTTGCTGTAAGATAGTCTTTCTGGCTTGTACTTTTGTATCCAATCTCTAATTGCAGAATGACTTCTTTTAACAAATCGAGATATGGCTTTAGATGTATTTCTTAATGAAAGCCCACTGAAATAAAGATGTAAAGAATATAAAATATCTTTAGGTTCCGTTCTTTTTCTTATTTGTTGTATCATATATAATAAACAAAAAAGAAATCTATAGCTTTTTCCTTAAATTTACAGAGCCCATAAACCACTTGCATGAATTTTTTATAGTACTTGATTATTAGAAGGAGATGGGGTCGGAACATCTTTTACTACCCATTTTTCATAAATTTGAGGAACAACAGCAGCTTTCATAAAATATTACTCCTTAATTTTGACTTTTTTACATAAACATGAATCACAACATGATATATAATTTATAATATAAAAAAGTGATAAAGTAAGAAAAATATATAACAGATCTCTTGCACAATCAGGCGGATATCAAAATTTCACAAATATTAACGATTAACAATAAAATTTATAATTGAATCAACTAAAATTATCTGGTATAGGTAATAGTTATAGAAAAATATTTTAATGTCGCTAATTATGCAAGAAATCTGTTATATATTTTTCATATAAAAATTTTTGTTATTAAATAATATTAGTAAAAGAATATTAATTATTTGGTCATACTTGTTTTTGAAAGACTTAATAATATCAATTTATTAATCCTATCGTGGATTTTTTCCATAAAAAATACAAATGTGAAGAAGATGGTGAAAAATTTGAGACATATGATGATTTAATAGAACACACTAGAAAGGTACATCATCATCCTATATTAAAATGCAATAATTGCGGTAAGGAATTTCTTCATGAAAAAGATAGATTACATCATGTACGAGAAGAACATGAAAAAGCAATGGATGCTCGTGTGCATAAAAATGAACACAGGCACAAAAAAGAGGAGGGCCAAGGAATTGGTACGCCTCAAGACGAAGTTGATGCACATACTAAAAATTTTGGGGATAATTTTTAGTATGTAAACTTTTCAATATTATGGTTGTATCGCTTTTAACTGTATTAAAAACTTTTAAGTTATTGTTATTGAATTCTCCGAGTGGTTCCATTCCTTAATATAAAATAGTTATCTAAATTCTGCTTTTAAAATAAGTATAAATTCTTATGTAATTTATTAGATCTCTTGCATAATTAGAAACATTTCATTTAGTCCATCACTTTTGTAAAGCATTTTCTTTTAATAAGGATGGTATTTTATTCTATAGTTTACCAGACCTGCTGTAACTATATTCAATATCTATTGTACCTGCTTAATTCATTTCTAAATACATCTGTTAGTATCATGTACCTTTACAATCTACAGATAGTGTGCTCTATAGCTATTCTTTTTCTAGCGAGACTTTTATTGTTATAATCTTTTTCTTCTCCTTGTATCCATGTAGATTTCTCTTCTTTCTATTTGGTAAAGATGGTAGTTGTCCTGGAAAATCCTTTTTTAGGCTCAAATATCCAAGGTCAAATATATTTAGAACATCTTTTGGAGTTATATGGTGAGTCTTTTTATAGGTATCATAGTATGTCTTTTTCATTTCTTGTGGCATAGTTTATGGAGAATAACACCATGGTTGTTAACCATCATCTGTGTTTTTACAATATGTCTTTTCTTTTTATCTGAAAAGTATGCTTTGCTTCTTATCTTATCAACCTGTCTTGGAACCTGTTGTCCCTTAGTAGAATCTATGAAAGTGAGGAAGCCCAGAAAATATTTCTCTACTTTCGGAGTTCGTAGTCTCTTTGTTATTTTATATATCTTTTGAGGAATTGGTATGAATTTCCTAATTAAACTTTCTATCTTTTGTATATATCTGAAGATATTACTTATCTAAATCAAATAGAAAACCTGTTATAATGTGTATGTGATGTACATACGGTAGTAGTAAACCAAAAGCATTAATATCCAAAATTTAACAAATTCATAAACACAAATCTCCGATCTGCTTTCTTATATAAATATTACAAAATTCAATTTTAACACCACATATTAATTTGTATAACATTTATGTCAATTTGTTTTATAAAGTAATGCATTTTATAATTTGATTATTCCTTTTAAAGATATATAATAAATAGTGCTTTGTTGCATAACTTAATTTTATCATAAATATACGACACATATAATTCAAGTTTGGGAGACATCTATTCGTAATTCGTTTTATTATAATAAAGATTCAATCATGAAAAAACGAATTTCAGAGTTATGCAACAAAGCAATAAATAGTTAATAATAGTTATATGTATTATTATTATATTATTTTGTATCTAAATTTTTTTCAGTATATATTCTAATAAATCCTATTATATCTGAAAAATAATGTTACTTTTTGACGAAATTAGATAATGTCTTTGAATACAGATGATAAAATTATGCTGATTACGGGAACGAGACCCGAAATCATAAAACTGTACCCTATCATGAGATTATTCGATATGGAAAATATCGATTATACATATATTCATACAGGTCAACATCATGATTTTAATTTATTTCTCAACTTCATTAATGAATTCAATATTAGAAGGCCAGATCATGTAATAAAATTAGATCACCCAAACGATCCAATTATCCAATTCTCTGAAATCTTGTCGGGGGTAGGCAGTGCATTAAAAAAATATAGAACATCATCGCTGATAACTGTTGGGGACACAAATAGTGTAGCAGCAGCATCCTTAGCGGGCTCAAAATCTAAGATCCCAGTTATTCATATTGAAGCAGGTTTAAGAAGCTACGACTGGCGTATGCCTGAAGAATATAACAGAAGAATGACAGATCATATATCAGATGTTTTATTTGCTCCAACAGATGAAGCCGCGCTTATTCTTTCAAAAGAGCAAGTACAAGGTAATGTATATACAGTAGGTAATACCGTAATTGATGCGGTAAGATTATGTCTAGATAAAAGCATCAATAACAGATCTAACAAACAGGAAAAAAACCAGAACTCAGATTCATCCAATAATGGAGATAAACCAAGTGACTATATTCTGTTAACTCTGCACAGACAAGAAAATGTAGATAATCCAGATATATTAAAGAGAATATTTGATGTATTATCGTCATTAAACATTAATTGTATCTTCCCAGTTCACCCAAGGACATTAAAAAGAATACAGCAGTATGGTCTTGGAGATTATATTGGTAAAAATGTCAAAGTTATAGATCCGGTAGGATATCATGAATTCTTGGAGCTTTTGAAGAACTGCCAATTCATCATTACAGATTCAGGTGGAGTTCAAGAAGAGATCACATCCCCATTAATAAATAAGAAGGCTTTGATATTCAGAGAATCAACTGAAAGAAGAGAATCGATAATGTCCGGGCACTCAATTCTTTGCAATCTAGATTACAATTCAATTCTTAAAACTATAAAAGGAATTTTATCTTCAAATTCTATTTTATCAAAAAGTCCCTATGGTGATGGACATGCTGCAGAGAAGATATTAGAGATATTAAAAAAAGAACCTATTATACCATTGTCGGGAAAAGCTTTATATCAATATGCTCAAATATAGAATTTGAAGTTACATTTACCTCTACAGTAAAATCAAATTGGTATTTGCATCACCAATAGAAGAAACTTTGCATTGTAAATACTTAATTGTTTCTCTAACAAAATCAATAAAAAATTGAGTTTTCCATACTTTTTCTAAAGAATAAATTTAAAATAAAATTAAAAATTAAAAATTAAGATAACAATAAAAATAATCAAAAAAAGATATTATTAATCTTTTTTGTATTGTTCAACTTCGTCTTTGGTTATATTGAACCATAGTATATGCCCATCAAATTTTGCAGCAAGATTTCTTGGTAAATAATATATGTGTTTATTTACTGTGCCTTTTTGTGTGACAATAAAATCTGGTTCAACTGCCTGTACTTCTCCAAAATTATCGTCGTCTGAGCCTCTTGCCTCTTTCTTTATAACATCATTCCAATCAATACTAGAATCAACATAATTATATGTATTGGTTGCAGTAGTGTTCTCGCCTATATCACCTTCAGGAATACGTTTGTATTGTTCAACTTCGTCTTTGGTTATATTAAACCATAGTGTATGTCCATCAAATTTTGCAGCAAGATTTCTTGGTAAATAGTACTTGTGTTTATGTACTGTGCCTTTTTGTGTGACAATAAAATCTAATCCAACTTCATGTACTTCTCCAAAATTATCGTCGTCTGAGCCTCTTGCCTCTTTCTTTATAACATCATTCCAATCAATACTAGAACCAACATAATTATCTGTATTGGTTGCAGTAGTGTTCTCGCCTATATCACCTTCATGAATACGTTTGTATTGTTCAACTTCGTCTTTGGTTATTTTAAACCATAGTGTATGTCCATCAAATTTTACAGCAAGATTTCTTGGTAAATAATATATGTGTTTATGTACTGTGCCTTTTTGTGTAATAACAAAATCTGGTTCAACTTCCTGTACTTCTCCGAGATCTTCATCACCTAAGCCTCTTGCCTCTTTCTTTATAACATCATCCCAATTAATATTGGACTCCATATCGCTAATAATAATAATATTATTAATAATATAACAATCTTTATCACCATTGTCTAAAATAGTATAGTCGTATAATTTATAAGCAAGATAAACTTTAATATCTTTATAGTGTTTTACGCCTTTTTATATTTATTTTAAAAATTCGATCCAATAATAACACATACAAATTAAATAACATTTATTATTAGTACTAATCTACTTTGTGACATGATTCAAAAATCGGATAAAACAGAATTTTATCTGTAAAAATAATAATTCAAGTTTGATCATTTTCATTGTAACTTTGACAACAAAACATTAGCAAATAAAAAATAATCATGTGACAAAGCAGCACCAAAGCATAAACACTCAAAGTCATGTATATTAACTTTAAAATAATTTGACTTAAAATTAAAAAGGAAATAAAAAATTAAATATTCGTTTGATATTAGAGTTGTTATGAATAACGAAAAAAGATCGATACCAGTATGTTTTACCCCTGATCAATTAAAATCATTAGAATCGTATGCAAAGAAAAAAGGTATGGTAGACCACAGTCAAGCGATAGAAGAAATCGCAAAATCTATTTAAACTACCGGTTTTAAATTTATTTTTTAGTAATTAATTCCTTAGTCTAAAAGATTTATTTTTATTGATTTAATTTATTATTTATAATATTATTAATCTAATTTTAAACGATATTCCTTTAATTGAATCGAAGATATTAATTATAGCGTTTTTTAATAACAATTAAATATAATATTGTATTATAACATTTTGAAAGATACCTCCTGGTATTCTAACTTTGTTTGAATTTGTATAAAGTGAAGATTAAAATTTTTAGAATATATTGGAGAGTTTTATCAATTTATTTAAAAATGTTTATAAAATTATGACAATAAATAAATCTGTAGTTTTAGAATTATTTTCTTAATCGATATCCTAGAAACAGAAACCTAATCACAAATTTAATTACAATAAATAAAATTTATTCATTAACAAATAATAAAGTTATTTAAGAGAAACAGATATTGGTAATGATTTTACTCCATGTATAATTACACTCTCTATAGGGTCTAAGAGATGGACATCTTTTATTGGTTGAATTTCCCTAAATGAATTTAAGATAGTTTTTAAAGCAATTTTTGCTTCTAGTCTTGCGAGTGGAGCACCAATACATAAATGAATACCCAAACCAAACGCCAAATGTTTATTTGGACTTCTGCAAATATCAAATTTTCTTGCAATTGGAAATACGGTTTCATCATGATTAGCAGAACCAATAAATAAAAATATTCTTTTACCTTTTGATATTTTTATCCTTTTATCCTCTAAACCTAATTCTATATCCTTTGTTACGTAACGTGATATAGCTTGTACTGGGGGTCTGTAACGTAAGGATTCTTCAATTGTAGAATCTAAATAATTGGATGGAGTAGATTTTAATAGATCAAATTCATCAATATTCTCAAATAGAGACAAAAATGTATTTCCTATAAGATTTACGGTTGTGATATGCCCAGCGATTACTAATAAAGTGCAATAACTTAAAATATCTTTTTGAGTTAAAATAAATGTCCCAGAATCCAAAGTACGTTTATTTTTAAAATTATTTTCTGACAGGTCATATTTACATTGATTTAAATAAGAATTTCTTACCAGTTTACCAATTAAATCATTTGTATTGTTTTTTTTAAAATCAATTATTGAATTAAAATAATTTTCTATTTCTTGTTGTAATCTATAATTATTTTTATAGTCTTCAATTGAATCATTTTTGATTGTAATATGAGAATTAATTATTTGATCTGCCCATTTATTAAATTTATAATGATCTTCTTCAGGAATACCTAATATATGACATATTATTTTTATTGGAAGCGGATATGCAATATCTTGAATTAAATCCATATGATTCTTTTTTAAGGATTTCTCTATAAGATCCTGTGTTACTCTTTCAATTTTTGATTCCATTTTAGATATCTGTTTCTTATGAAATATATCTGAAATAACATTTCGCATACGTCTATGTCTTGGAGGATCAGTTGTTTTTAGATTTGATGCAAATAGGTGTGGTATTTTTTTTTCTGTATCCAATCTATCATTATAATTATCATTATACCATTTTGAAAAATTGGACGAGAAATCTACAAAATTAGTGAGACAGTTATATACGTCTGTATATCGGTACAATCCATATAAATCGTTTTCTTCATCATAGGCAACAGGACAGTTTTTTCTCATAAACCAATAAAAATCATAAGGAAATAACCTTTTTGTTTTAGGAGGGAACAATTTCATAAATAGTATAGATATATTTTGTGTATAATTAAGTTTAAAAAAAATCGAGTATATTTAATTTTTAACCATTTGAGACATATATTCACTTTAAGAGTTATATTTATATTTTTCATATATTAATTTTCAAAAGGCCATTTTAGATTATTATTCTTTTTAGATTTGTAATTTTGAAAATTAACATTAAAATAAACATTACCAAATAGATATTATTTGAATTAGTAGATCTATAATTAGACCTTGTTAGATTACTGACCATTTCTTTATTATGCTGATTAATGAATATATTAAGACGCTGTTTTATATGATTTAATCTATACAATCTCTTTCCTAAAAGAAAAAGATTGAATTTTTTTAGTTCTATCTTTTATGTAATGTATTTTTCTTTTAATTATTCTTTTTTTAAATGAAGAATGAAGGCGATAATGTAGGTTCAAGAATTTGCAAGTCTAATGATACAATAGTACCACCGCCATATGAAACAGGATGCTTCATACTTGTCTAGAATGTTAGATAAAAATCGCTCGTCTGCAATAAACATATTTTGTTCTTTTTATATATCAGTTGCAAGGATTTATTTATTCTCAGGTTCTATAACAATCCAAAGTCATATAAATTCAGAATTACGGATTTTATTGCAATTTCATCCATATATATTCTTGGATTTTCTTATTCTTGAAATATTTCCGTGGTTTTTTTATCCAGTTCCAGATTTATACGTGAATTGTGCTTTGTTGCATAATTCGGAAACCTGTTAAAACCTTGATTTTTTGTAACAATAACAATTAACTTTGACTGTTTTAGTTTTTAATTTATCAACAAAACGTTATCAAATAACGAAAAAAATAATCGTGCAACAAAGCAGTTTAATTGTTTTTATTATTTTTAATTAAGATAATGCCTTGACAGCATATCTAAATGATAATTCAAGAAAGTTCAAGTATAATCATATTTAATAATTTTTTATGGATGTTCTGTTTCTATTAGACAAATAAACTATGGTTATTCTAAAGATATAGGTTTTTCCTTAAAATTAACAGTTTTGTAAATACATCGGTAATGTTTAATGTAAAATATTTGTAGTTGTTTTGCTTGAGATATTTTTACATAATCATATCAAATAAATCATATTTTAATTATTTTATATTATGAAAACAATCACAATTATTTTACAAATACAACTAGGTAATTCATTACATAACTTATTAACCGAGCCTATTAAAAATAGAAATTATAATTAAAAATGTGAATAAAGTTAAAAAATTTTCATATTGGTAGACGTTATCCCAACTTTGGGATACTATAATTAATAATGTGGTCGTTTTATACAACATATAAATTTATTATAACCATGATAGAAATGCCGTTATATATTTATCAATAATTTAAATTCTATAATTTGAGCTTTTCTTTTATCATTTCATATGCTTTTTCTGCTCTATCTTTTTTTGGAAGTTGTATAAAAAATATATTATTTTGCATTTTATTAGAAGGTGCTAATCCCATCATACCAGAAATAGCAAGATTAGAAAAAAAATCAAGGGTTTCATTTGCATATAACAAATAATTTTGTTCTAAACCAGTTTCAAAAAATTGTAGATTAATATCAACAAAAACATGTTCACCGTCATCATAGATGTTTAAATTCGTATCGATAGATACTTTTTGAGAATAAGATATGCTTAAAATTTGCTCAAAAACAGCATCTTCTATGTATAATACGGGAATTTTAATGTCGTTATAATCTACCAAAGTATAGCCTAATTTATGAGCATTTTCGATAAATTCGTCCAGACTATTAAGAGATCTTTTCAATTTATCTAAATTTAATAATTAATTTATTTATTTATTATTGGATCAAATAAATAACAAATACAATAAATCCAATTAAAAAAGTTGTATGGATTTTGCCAACATTATTGCTTTCTGAGGATCTTCAAGTTTTATTTCATTATCTGCATATTTCTTGCTAAAATATAATAAATCCACTAATTTCCACCTATCTACGGTTACAAAAGTTGTATTATTATTTTTTATATTAGTAATATTTGTAGTAAGAATTATTAATTTATCAATTAATAAATTCCTTTTTGTACTTTTTACTATTTTATCAAAGTTTTTATTTTTATCAAGGTCAATAGCAATCGTAACACCTATTTTTTTTCCAAGCTGATCATTATATACTGCATCGAGGTAACCTTCTTGTGCCATTCTTTCTTCAGATTTTTTAACTGTCCCTAATTCCTCAACATAGTCTATCAAGTTTTTCACAGCATTTTTAACCCCTGCTAAAAGATAATCTTCGTCTATTGACATTTTTCTCATTTTGATAAAATCAGAAATTGGAATACCCATAATGCTGCCACGTAATCTTAAACCAGGGTATATATTTTTTATAGAGTCTTCTATAGATTGTTCATCTATATTAGGACTATTTTTTTTATAAGACAAGTCTGTAGAATGATATAAAATATTTAAAATTGATCTTATATTTCTAAAATCAGGAAATTCGTCATAAATTATTTTTATCTTTGACGATAAATCAGTTTTGTCATCGTCGGTCAATTTAGATGCATTTTGCTCCACATATTCTAGTACAATATCGTTTATCTCATCATACGAATTTGATCCTGCTAAATCAATTTTATAATTTGC
This sequence comes from uncultured Nitrososphaeraceae archaeon, assembly GCA_963830925.1. Classification (GTDB taxonomy): domain Archaea; phylum Thermoproteota; class Nitrososphaeria; order Nitrososphaerales; family Nitrososphaeraceae; genus Nitrosocosmicus. The sequence goes on from CAWHOB010000001.1 coordinate 102,939, forward strand.
TTTTTCTAAACGATCAAAAAGAGATGGACTTAACCTAGAAATATCAGAATAATATGATGGAGTGGTTATGAGCATCAAAATAGAATAAGGTATATGAGAATTTATCAATCCTTTGATATAATCGATTGATTGAATATTCGCATCAAATTCATCAATTTGAAATATCGTTATTTTATGAAAAAACTTCAAATTTAATGAAGATAAGCTATTTAAAGTAGAAATCAAATCATCAAAAGATTTTAAGGTAAAGCTATCCAAATTTCCGCTTTTTATAATTTCAATAATTAATTGAATTTCAGATTTAGAAAAATCATTTGAAAGCAGATCATACAAATGATTAATAGAAAGATGAATTTTGTTCCTCGATAATAGTTTTAATTTATCTTCAATAGTAGTACCATTTAGACTATCAAAAAATCCATATTTTAAAGTCTTTTTGACTAGTTTAGGAGACATCGTTAAAGATCGTCTAAAGTAGTCACACAATTTTTCTAATATATTATGAAAATAATCATCATCAAAACCTTTTACTATAGAAGAAAAAATATTGCTTATTTCTCGTGGATAAACTTGAACAAGATCGATATAGGAAATTATTGCTTTGTCAATTATAAAAGGCAAAGTTTTCATATGAAGTGCAAGATGAGTCTTTCCAGAACCTATATCCTGTACAACAGTAATTACTTTAAATAATTCTTCATCTTCATACACATCATCATTTAATTTTGAATACATATCGGATATGCAATCTTTAATGCTATTGAGCGCAACTTGATGTCTTTTTCCTCCAAAGATTTTAGATATTTTTATTGTAGGAGTGGGACTGCTAGGAAATGGATTTAAAGAAAGATCATATGGATACATACATTAAATACACCTAACAAATCCATGAACAATACCTCTGAGAATAACGCCTTCATATCCACCGGATGAAAGTTCATATTTTTCAGGAAATGCTTCAGCTATCGACCTAACATAATCATAATATTCATTCTCAGAAATACCACAAATTTGGCAAATTTCATTTTTTATAGAAGAAAGCTCGACCCATCCGATAGATGTAGAGTTCTCACGAAGGATGTGATTAAATGATTCTTTGAACTCATCTATTGTCAGAGAACTTGAAGAACCATCACTTTCAGGTTTTAAATGCATATCATTTAACTTATTTTCAATTTTATTAAAGGAGTTTTTTATTTCTTTTAATTCAGACTCCAAATTTTCAATATATTTAAATATACTATCTGAATAATTATCGATTTTATTTTGAACAGCAGATATATCTTTGTATAAATATTTGAATTTGAGATCAGAATTTAATATATATTCTAAGAAAAATTCCTTACCCCAGCAAAAAATAAAAGTTCCTTTTTTAGAGATACAAATTTTATCTTCTTGAGTTAATTCGTTGAGCAAATTATCAAAATTATCTAATTCATATTGTTTTTTTAATTCAGTTTTTTTAATACCCACAAGTCCAAAAGAATTAATAGTATTAACAATATCATCCTTATCGGACATATATATCAGTTGCAGAAAGAAAGATTAAAAAAAAGATTGTTAACACTTTACTATTAAATTATTAAAAAAAATTAACAAAAAATAAAAAGGATGTTGATTTACAATAACAATTGGGAATGATGATACAAAAAACAGATAAAATAATGAAGAAAGCACTAGGGTATCTGACCCATGATAATAAAATACAACTATTAATGATCAAAGAGTGTTCTTAAAATATAATCAAAATTAGTAATTTAGAAAATAAAACAGCATTAAAAAAATAAATGACCAAAGTACAAGATTTGTAAAATAATGCAAATCGATTGTTCAATTGACAATACAATATACCAGACAAATACCAAGGTAAAACATTTTAGCACATATATTCAACAACCAACCGAGAAAGATTTGTTATATAATAGATCTCCTGCATAATTAGTACCATTAAAAAAATTTTCTAAAAAATAGGCATATCTTAATCGTAATTAGCAAATTAAAATAAGAATATTATAAAATATCGTTGAGAATATATAAAATTTTGATAGGTTCCTAATTATGTAAGAGATCTATTATCAAAAATTTAGATATGCAACATATATCAATATGCTTAATGAATATATCAGATCCTAAGTTTACAGATCGATATAACATAATTATAAATTTTCTTTAATTTCTATTTTAAGAAAAAATATCAATTGTATGTTAAATGCTTTGTTGAATGATTATTTTTTTCGTTATTTGTTAACGTTTTGTTGATAAATCTATGACAAAAACAGTGAAAATTCAATGTTTAATGGTACAGATAAGATATTATTTTAACGGGTTTTCAAATCATGCAACAAAGCATATGTTAAACACCATCTGGTAAATTTATCGAAAATATATTAATATTGTAATATATCAATAATTTATAAAATAATTAAATTAAAAAAATATAGATATGACATTTGATGAGGAGGATGATAACAAATATGAAGAAGAGATGGAAAAAGATGAAGTTTCAAAAAGAACTAATGATCTTTTAGACAGATTTAAGGAGAATTACATCAAAAATAATAATAAAGATTTTATAAATGACGCAATTATAAACATGACAGTATGTTGTAAAACATATGAAAAAATATTTGAAGGGTTTGTAAAAATATCTCAGATAAACAAACTTCCGCAAGAGTTAATTGAAGGGTTTGTAAAATGGTCTACAGGACAAATAGAGGATTTAAAAGAAAAAATCATAGAAATAGATAAAAAAAGAGATATGAGATAGAATAATCCATTCAAATGTGTATCGAATAAGTTAAATTCAGGAAATGATTATAGAATAATGAAAACGCTTGCACGCTAGTAGCCATTTGAGATTTTCAAATATTAAAAATTTTCTTGAAATATCAAAACCAAGAATTGTGGTAGTACTAGTTATAACCGCTGTAACATCTATGCTTGCGGCCACTAGATTTGACAACAACCCCAGCATAGCATGGGACATATCAGGATTTAAGTTACTGTTTTTAATAATTTGTGGAAGTTTGTCATCAATGGGATCTAGTGCGATCAACATGTACTATGACAAAAGTATAGATCATCTTATGACAAGAACATCAAAACGTCCAATTCCAACAGGAAGATTGCAACCAAATAGAGTATTAATTTATGGTCTCACTATTTCAGTGCTTTCGGTTACTATTGCATGGTTCACACTTAATCCAATGGCAACATTTATGATTGCCTTAGGAATATTTTTCTATGTTGTTATCTATACACTCATCTTAAAAAGAAGAAGTGTTTGGAATGTTGTAATAGGCGGTTTTGCAGGTAGTGCAGCAGCTATGGCAGGATGGGCTACAACTACAGGCAGCATGGATCTTTTAGGATTTTTGATAGGCTGGATTGTATTTATGTGGTCTCCACCTCACTTTTGGTGTTTATCGATCAAAACTAAAGATGATTATACAAATGCAAAAGTACCCATGTTACCAGTAATTCATGGAAATCAAACCACTTCGAAATATATTTTTATCAGTACACTCATACTCATACCATATTCAGCATCCTTGTATTTTTTTGGCATGGGTCTTTTATACACAACAGTCGCTGTTATAGCAGGCTCCCTCATGGCAATTTATCATTATAAGCTCATGAAGAATCCAACTCCACATATGGCATGGAAAGCTTATAAAGTCACTGCACCTTATCTTGTAATTATTTTTATATCCATAGCACTAGATGCACTATTTTATACAAGACTATAAACAATAATTTGCACAATAAGACAGATAGGGAAAATAAGAATAAATTAACCTATTCTTTATTCGGGTTTACAACTTCGATTCTTTTTTTATCCTTTGTTATCCAGTTAACTTGAATTAATCCATATATCTCTAAATCAAGCAGAATTTTATTTAAATCATCTTCAGGAGTAATTATATTATCTTTAGATAAAGAATTCATCAAATCATGATCTGTAATATTTCCGCTTTGTTTTATCTTTTCAAAAACAATATTTCTTAGAGGATAAGTCATAAATAAAGTAATTACAAATTAATTAATATAGTTTTCAAAAACGCTTAATTATATAATATATTATTAGATTAACCATAAAATATTTTATCATTGAACTTTGGGATTGCAGATGTTAATTTTTTATCTAAAGATAAATACCAATTATGAACTTCAGGTGTGATCGAAGGTTTTACAATGGTTAACGCATTTTCAAAGTTAGAATTATAAACCATATCTAAATTATTCTGAATTGCATTTATTGATGCAAATCTACATAATGAAACCAGATCTGCTCCGCTAAATCCTTTTGTCATGGAAGATATTTTATTAAGATCAACATCAGAAGAAAGTGGCATTTTGGAAGTCACTATTAATAAAATATCTTTTCTAGATTGATCATCAGGAGGACCAACAAAAAGAATTAAATCAAATCGTCCTGGTCTCAATAAAGAAGTATCCAATATATCAGGTCTACTAGTAATTCCAATTACAATAACACCAAAATTACTTGTATCATCCATCTCAGATAAAATTTGAGACAATACTCTTTCACTTCCCACCACGTCTTCCGAAGTCCTTGTCCTTCCAATAGAATCCAGCTCATCAAAAACAACAATACATGGAGAAGAAGAACGAGCCTTCCTAAATATTTCCCGGATTGCTTTCTCGGATTCCCCTACCCATTTGGATAAAATTTCTGGCCCTCTGACAAATATAATATTAAAATATCCTTCTGATGCCAATGCCTTTGCTATAAGGGTTTTTCCACATCCTGGAGGTCCAAACAACAATGCACCCTTTGCAGGGCTTAATCCCATTTTTAAAAATTTTTCAGGTGAAAGAATAGGAGATAAAAAGTTATCAATTAACAGATTTTTCTCTTTGACTAAACCACCCACATCACCCCATTTTATATTAGAAGGTTCAACATAGAATTCTCTTAATGCAGTAGGTACTATTTCTTTCATTGCATTAATGAAATCTTTTTGATTGATCCTAATACAATTTAAAATTTCTGCCGGTACTTCTTTTTTGGTAGTTAAATCATATTCACTTAAATGTCGCCGAATGGATTTCATGGCAGCTTCTCGGGACAATGCCTTTATATCTGCTCCAGTATATCCACTTAACATTTTTGATATTTCGGCTAAATTAACATCTTCATCCAAAGGCATTCCAATAGTATGAATTTTCAATATTTCAAATCGTCCATCAAGATTATGAATCCCGATTTCTATTTCCCTATCAAATCGTCCAGGCCTTCTTAAGGCAGGATCTAAACTATCAGGTCTATTAGTAGCACCAAGAACTACAACATTACCTCTATCAGCCATACCGTCCATTAATGCAAGCAATTGAGCAACAACCCTTTTTTCAACATCGCCAAAGGTATCTTCCCTTTTAGGAGCAATTGCATCAATTTCATCAATAAATATAACACTAGGGGAAGATTCCTTTGCCTTTTGAAAAATTTCCCGCAGTTTACTTTCGGTTTCACCATAATATTTATTGACAATTTCTGGGCCATTTATAATATAAAAATTAGCATTAGATTCTGACGCCAATGCCTTTGCTATAAGGGTTTTTCCACATCCTGGAGGTCCAAATAAAAGAATACCCTTATGTGGCTCTATTCCGATCTTTGAGAATACTTCTGGATGCCTTAGAGGCAATTCAACTATTTCCCTTAAACGAGTAATTTGATTTTTTAATCCGCCTATTTGTTCATAGGTAACTTCTGGTGAACCTTTGTGGAATTTTTCTAAACCAGGCTTAACAATTATTTTTGTATTTTTATTTATCATAACAACATCTTTCGGAGAAGAATTGTAAATAACAAATTCAATTGTGTTTCCCAAAAAGTTTAATACAAATTGATCTCCTTTAACAACAGGGTAACCTTCGAATCGAGTATTAAGATAAGGAATAAATTCATCAGATAAATTTTGAGAAGTATTACACAACAAAATAATCTTATCAGCAGGTTTTGGATTAGATTTCCTTATTAAAACATAATCATTTAAACTAACACCAGCATTTTTTCTAGTTTGACCATCAATATGAATATAATGGTTTTTTCGTAATTTATCATCCAAAGTAAAAGCTATTACAGCAGTAACTTTTTTTCCCACAATTTCAACTATATCCCCATCCATGGCCCCTATCTTTGTCATTGAAATACTATCAAGTAATGCTTTTTTTTTACCCATATCTTTAATTTTACATCCGGTAACCCTTAATTTAATAGGCGTTACCAAATTATTATTCCTATTTTTATTTTTGGGCTTTTTCAAATGTATCGCATAAAAACTTAAGAATTATTTCATCTTAACAGACTGTCTGCTTATTGTTATAACTTGTATTTCTCCAGCTCCTTCAGTTTTCTTTAAAGCATCTTCCAATTTATCCATTTCACCTTCAGAATCATCAAGTAAAAAATCGCATATCAAAGCATTTAATCCAAATGCTATTGGTTCGGTGGCATGAGCCTTCAATTCCATTCCGTCTGGAATACCATTTTTCAAATTAATTATTAAACTATCAATATTTGTTTCCGAATCTGCAGGAAGAACTTTAATTCTGGCTACTAATCGGGCCATTTTAATTAAGGTCCCTCAAATCCACAACCAACACATTTATACAATCTTGCGAATTCCCTACAACTTTGACATCTCCAAATTAATACATATCCACAATTTGGACAATAAAACCTCACACATGCATCATTAGGCATAATGGGTCGGTTGCAAGAAGTACACACAGGTAACTGTAATTGTTTCGACACAAAGGATAAAGCATGTAAACCGCATTTATATCTTGCTTAAATCATTTATCATTTTCCGATAACTATTACCCATAAGTGTATATAAAAAATTTAAAGTGGTTTTAGTATTTAAAAAATTCTTCAAAGCTATTGAATGAAAATCAAACTCACCATTTGAAGAAATATTTTCAAGTGTAATTTCAGAAATACCTGAAAAAATCTTGTCTAAAGATTTATTATCCAATTGTTCCAAAAGCTTTCTCAATAATAACAATCTATCAAACTCTTTTCCAAATAAATTCAACCAACCATCTTGATAATTTTTTAAATATGAAAAATTATTTTCACCGTCATTATCTAAAAATTTAGAAATAGATCTACCTGCCAATATTCCACCCATCCCACCTGAATAAATCCCTCCAGCAGTTGTAGGCTTAGTCTGTCCAGCAGCATCTCCGACAATAACAGTTTTTCCGTGACTAAACGGTTTAATATATCCTTTTACCCATAAAGGTGCATAAATTTTTCTAATAATGGAATAGGGTTTTCCTTTTTTCTCGAGGAACTTAATTAATAACACATTAGGATTAATATTTTTTCCAGCTACTCCAATTTTTCCCTTACCTTCACCTGTCGGAATTACCCAGGCAAAAAAACCAGGATACAAATCAGAATCAAATTCAACCTCAATTGTATCTTTTTGTATCCAATCTGCATAAACTTCAAATTGACCTGATGGAACTATTTCTTTAAATCCTTCTTTAATAATATGACCAATACCTCGCGCCTCTACAAAAAATTTGCTTTTTATAACTTTACCAGATCTTAACGCTACATTAAAAAAACCATCGGCATAATTAACAGAAGTTATAGAGCAATTAGTATTTATTTCAGCACCACCTGATTGGGCTTGAAATGCTAATTCTTTATCAAAAGAACGCCTATCAATAACTATTACATTTTGACTTTCAGAATTTATTTCAAAAGATTTATTTTTAGATTTAATTACAGCCTTTTTAATAGTATTTTCAATAGTTTTAATTTTTGGTATAATGCCCAAGTTTTCCAATCCCTTTTGACTTACTACCCCGCCACAATGCTCAGGAGTACCCTATCTCATGATTCTTCTTCTAAAACCAATACACTATAACCATAGGATGAAATCTCTCTTGCTGCCAAAAGACCAGAAACACTTCCACCTCCTACAATAGCATCATATATAAATTCGGATTTATAACTCAAAATGTATATGCATATAATATGATACTATTACATTCATATAATTATTTTCTACAAAATTATAATATTATTAAAATTTTGTAAATACCTTTAATTTAATTTAACTAGCATCATCATTGTGAATCACAAATTATCAAAACTATTCAAGATTTAAGAAAACAATAGATCTCTTGCATAATTAGAAACAATCTAGACTATTCCTTCTGAATTCTATATGGATTTCTAGTTCTGCATATCTAACATTCTATAGTTTACCAGACCTGTAACTATATCCGATATTCTATTGTACTTTCTTAGCCTATTTCTGAACACATCACTCATTATCTTATATTTTTTCAATCTGCAAATAGCATGCTCTATCACTATTCTCCTTCTAGAATGATTTTTGTTGTAGTCTTTTTCTTCATGTGATTGCTCTAGATTTCTTTTCTTTCTAATAGGTATTGGTAATAGTTGTTCATGGAAATCCTTTTGTACTCCTAAATATCCAAGGTCAAATACATTTAGTACATCTTTTGGGGTTATAGGATGATTCTTTTTATAGATATCATAGTCATGTTTTCTCCCTTTCTTATATCTTAATTTGTGAACGATAAAGCCATGATTATTAACCATCAACTGTGTCTTTACAGTATGTCTTTTCTTTTTGCCTGAATAGAAAATCTTCTTTCTTTTATCATCTATTGGTCTGGGTATCGGTTGTTCTGTACAATCTATGAAAGAAAGAAAGACTGGAAAGTATTTCTCTACTTCTTCAGGAGTTTTCAACCTCTTTATTTTATAATATGTTTTTTGTGGGATTGGTACACATTTTCTAATCAAGCTTTCTATCTTTTGGATGTCTCTGCAGATAGTACTCTGATCCAAACCAAATAGAAAACCTGCTAATGTGTATGTTATATAAAGACGATAATAAACCAAAAGCATTACAAATCTATCTTTAATATCAAGTTTGAAAGGTCTACCTGCTCCTATAGATCGCTTTCTATATTCTTTCTTTTTGATAAATGTTGTATTTCATATTTATCATATCTTTTTGCTATTTCTTTTTGGAAAATATTATCAAACTGTTGGACTGTTAAACCTGTAAATGATTTGAAAAGCAGTGGCTTTTTGGATAACCTCTCGTATGAAATCAAAGAAAGGACAAGAAATTGAAGAGAATCAGATCATATAGCTGTTTATTCTAATTATGCAAGAAATCTTATGTATTATTATATATTTACACTTTTAATAAAGTCTGTTTATTTTAAGATATTAAACGGATTAATATAAATAACTCATAGAATTAGTTATCTTTTATTTTTAACTATATATGAAATAATTCTACGATCATAATCTCTGTATCTTGTAATGACTGGACATAATATGTAAAAGTTATGTTTAATTTTTAACTTTATTAAATTATTTATATTTATGAATTAAATGATTACTGATAAATAAGGGGTTGATCTAATTATGCCTATCCCCGTCAGAGAGTGCACAATGAGTTTTTACACAGAGTGTAAGGCTATCTATGATTTGATGTGGGTCAGAGGCGGGGTACAGATTAACAATTTGACAAAATTTTTTGATTTATTTTAAACCTTCAAGGTGGCCTTCAGTTTCTAATTTCTCCGCATGAGCACTGATATATCTCCAAATTATATCTGCTTTATCCGATTGGAAATCCCATGGTGCAATTAACACTAGATCATTATCTCTTATCCACATCCTTCTTTTTATTTTTCCACGTATTCTACATGTTCTAATTTTTCCATCATTACTTTTAACAATGATGTTATCTCCTCCGACAAGTTTTATTACTCTGCCAAATAATTCTCCTTCGTGAGGCATAACTAATTCCTTTAAATGAGCTTCATTTAAGACCTTTCGTTTACCTATTTTTAATCAATACTATATCTCTGTGATGAAATAAATACTTTATTATTTTTCCAATTAAATTTCAAATTTTAAATTATTAAAATAACATTACTAATTCTATACCGAATAATAATTGAAGATGATTAAGAGGATATTATTTTAGTTTTATTACTTGTGTATCATTATTTTATCTTATTTTATCTTATTTTAGTATTCACATTTGAGCACCTTCAGATTTAAAACAATGGATATCGTGTCAATTATTGAAAAATAAACATCTTCAAATGAACAATAAACATATTATTAAATTATCAAATCAATAAATGACTATAATATATTTAAAGCAATACATATTTTAGTTATGGTTAAAATAGATTTAGTTATTTATTTAAAAAAATTTAAAATGTTATTATAAATATTTTATTTCATTCAGGTTTGATGATTTTATTAATTTATCTAGATTGATTTGAAAAATGGAAACCAAAGTTCTTAATTTAAAGTTTTCAAGCACTTGTGGATGAATTTGACCCATCTCTCCGATTTCATTTTTATCTAAAAGGATTTTAGATGAATGTCCATTAATATAATAATTAGAATTGTATACAGGCGTCACAATTTTTTTATTAAAACAGTATTTCATCATTGATTCCAATACTGATTTAATTTGAGTGTAGTCTGTATGATTATATGCTATAGCAACGCCTAAAGACCATTCTTCTTTAATCTCTAGATTTTGAATATTAAATGTTTTTCCAATCTCAAACAGTTTTTGTGGGTATTTTTCATGAATGTTTCTGGCTAGGGTAGACATGATAGATGGATACATGGAATTTCTTAATACTTCCATCTCTGAACTTTGAGCTTCGTTTATTGTTATTAAATTATCTCCGCCGCTATTTAGAAAGAAATTATCAATTGCTTTTCTTGAAATGATGTCTGTATTAATTATTTCAATAAATCCTAATCCAATTAGGGTTTCTCTAATACTATTAAAAATTTTAGAATTGATATTTTTTTTCCCAAAGTGATATGTGTTTGGTAACGAAGATGCTGTATATCTATATACACCATAACCAATTGCTATTTCTTCGGATATGTCAATTGGATTAAAAATGTCTATTCGATAACTAGGAATAGTGCACTCCATTTCCTTATTGGTTATTTTGCCTGAAATTCTGCTTTTTCCTATACAACTGATTAATTCCTCATTAGAAAGATCCAAACCAAGGATTTTGTTAATATAGTCTGTATTAACGGTAATTTTTGAGTGCTTTAATAAAGGTGATTTGATAGATTCGTTGTCGTTCTTAATTTTAATAGAGTATATTTCAAAACCCATATCTTTTAGCTCAAATGCAAGTAGTGATAGAATATCTTGAGCTGATTTTGTGGTTAAAGATGTAACTTCTATTAATAAACTTCTAGTATCTGATGTTACTTTTGTAATATTTCCGTTGATTATGGGTGGAAAGGATATTATATTTTTTTGTGAATCCAACAAAATAGGCAATAGATCATGTCCTTCAAGAATATGACTGTATGTTTTTCCTATATCAAAGTTATTTAAAATTTCGTTGAGTGTAAATTTGTTTTGTTTGTCTAGTGGTATAAATGCAAAGTCTTTTGAAGCAGTAGTGTAATTTAGAGGAAATCCTATATATTTTAAATCATGAATTCCTATAGAAGCTTTTTTTCTTTTTCTACCTACTCCATTATGTAAATCCTCTTGCATGGAAATTAATTGTGAAATTTCATATTCATCAAGAGGGTGCTCTCTCTTAGCTATTAAACCATATATTATTGGTCTTACTGTTGTTACACTTTTATCTACCTCTATATCATTTTCGGATTCTTTTATATCTTCGAGTTTTGGACTTCCTGTTTCAATTTCATATAAGCCCTTTAAAGCACGAAGTATTCCATTTTCTGATGCAAAGTCTGGTCTATTGGGATTAAATTCTACTTTTACTATTCCTTCCTTTTCGTCTATCCCTTCTATATCTAAACCAACATAGGGTAATTTATCCAAGATCTCTGGTAATGGTTGAGCAGGCAACAGTTTTGTCAATGATAGTAGTCTGACCTTTACAACAGGCATTTTGGGACACCTTTTATCCAAGTTAAATTATTGTTGTATAGTTCACGTATATCGTCTAAGTCAAACCTAAGCATTGCTAATCTCTCAAATCCTCCTCCCCATGCTAGTACTGGGTTCTTTATCCCCAATGGCTGTGTAACTTCAGGTCTAAATAATCCCATTCCAAAGAGTTCAATCCATTTGTCAAGCTTTTCGTTATATATCATGGACTGTAATGATGGCTCTGTATAGGGGAAAAAAGTCGGCCAAAACTTTATTTTTTTAATTCCTAGTCTATTATAAAATTCTGTTTGAATTCCTATTAATTGTCTTAAATTTGCATTTTTGTTTGTAAATATACCTTCGATTTGATGGAATTCAACAAGATGTTTAAAAGATGGTTTTTCATTTCTAAAAACTCTGCCTATTAAAAATACTTTGTCTTCGTCTGGTTTTTCTGAGGCTAGATGCTGAATTGTTACAGGTGTTGTATGAGTTCTTAATACAAATGGTTTTGATTCTAAAATACTCCATTTATAGTGCCAATTTTGTTCATGAATCTTTGATACATTTTCTATAATTTTATTATCTGGTAAATCTGTTTTTAGCTGTGAGTTTGAACTTAGGAAAAAGGTATCTTGCATCTCTCTGGCAGAGTGATCTTGCGGAATGAATAATGCATCAAAATTCCAAAAAGATGTTTGTATTAAATTTCCTTCAATTTCGGTAAACCCCATTCCTATGAGTATTTCTTTTACTTCGTCAATAAAATCGATTAAAGGGTTCTTTTTACCGTAGCTTATTAATGGTAAAGGAGCTTCTACATCGATTTGTTCAAATTTTATATTTTTCCATCTATTTTCTATCAGGTGTTCAACAGTAAATTTCCTGTCGTTGGACAAGTTAGTATTTCTGTTATCATTATTTAAATTTTCAATAATTTTTTTAAAAATTAGGATACCTAAATCAGTCAAATGATATTTTTTATTTACAATTTTTTTAGTATCTAATAAGTTGGGTCTTTTTTTTAAAAGGTCGAATGATGCTACTTCGGAATTATTTAAATCCGAAAATAGTAATGATTGGTTTTTATTTAATTTTTCAATGAATTTTTCTTCATTTGAAATAGACTCACAACCTGAAAGTAAAGTTATGGAATCATTTTCTAGACTAATCCAAGAATTATTTTTTCCCACTTTTATGGCTGAAAAAACTTCTTTATTATTATGATTAAATGCTTCGCTGTTTATAATGGTTGAAATAGTATTAAAACCCTTTTTTACACAGTTAACTAATTTTCTTTCTGGGAGTGTAACATTATTATTTTCGAATATATTGGTATCTTTTAAAGTTATTTTGATATCTGAAGAGTCCTCAATCTTTATAAAATTTTTAAATTTTAACCATTCTATTCCTCTTCTAATTTGATCAATAGATAATCCACTTTCTTTGATCAATATTTCATCATTTAGCCATTCTTTTTCTTTGTGTGTATATAGCAAACCTAGTATTTTTTTTTCGATAGGATGTAATGATAGTATTGACTTGTTTATCTGATCATTTGCAGATTGTACGTTTCTTTCGTCTTTATTTACATTATTACTCAAGCCAATTAGAAACATTCGGCAATTATTTTTAAACGTTTAAACTCTGGATATTGTTAGTGTTCAGTTATGCCTGATGCAAGTAATGATTTTTCGTCAGATCAAAGCATTAAATCCATTCCCGGCTTTGAAAAAGACCAACATTATGTTGATGGTAACAATTTTACTGTAACTCCATGGGCGGTAGAGGGGAATGTAGATTATAATAAATTAATCGAAAAATTTGGTACATTTCCAATTAAATATGAATTGATTGAAGAAATAAAAAAAATAACTGGAGATGTACATCCATTTTTGTCTAATGGATATTTTTTTTCCCATAGAGATCTTGATTGGATTTTAAAAGAATATGAAAATGGAAACAAATTTTATCTCTATACTGGTAGAGGACCTTCGGGTCTAATACATTTGGGTCATTTGATGCCTTGGATGTTTACTAAATATTTGCAAGATAAATTTGATGTTAAATTGGTATTTCAGATAACTGATGATGAAAAGTTTCTTTTTAACGATAAAAAAGACATTCAATCTATAAATAAGTTTACTTTTGAAAATATTTTAGACATTATAGCAATAGGTTTTGATAAGGATAAAACAAAAATAATTATAGACACAAAACACATCAATTATTTGTATCCATTATCTTTAGAAATTTCTAAAAGAATTACTCTTTCAACGGCTAAATCTGTTTTTGGATTTTCTAATTCGTCTAACATTGGAATGGTGGGTTTCCCTCCAATACAAAGTGCTCCATGTTTTTTGCCCTCTATTTTAGAAAAAAAATCTACTCCTGTTCTAATACCTGCTGCTATCGATCAAGATCCGTATTGGCGAATTACTAGAGATATTGCTGAAAAGATGGGCTATTTTAAACCAGCTCAAATACATAGCAAGTTTATTCCAGGATTAACTAATAATGAGAAAATGTCTTCATCAAAACCTGAAACAGCTTTATTTACTACAGATGAACCTGAAAATATTGAAAAAAAAATTAAAAATACTTTTACTGGTGGACAGCCTACGGTAGCTTTACAAAGAAAATTGGGAGGAAATGCTGATATATGTTCTGTATATTGGTATTTAAAATATTTGTATGATTCTAAAGATCAATCTTTAGAACGATATTACAATTGTAAAAATGGAAATCTATTATGCGGAGAATGTAAACAAGATTTGATAAAAAATGTTAAACCATTTATGAAAGATATACAGATAAAACGAGAAAAAGCAAAAGACCAATTAAAAGACTTTATGATTGATAAAAAAGATCCATTCGCAAAAGAGTAAACAGTTAATTCATTAATAACTTGTTTAAATCTACATCATGATTATAAAATTTTTATGTGATGATAGTTACGAGGCAGAAAAACTGTCAAGTATATTTATGCGCCAAAATGATGAATTGCCCTACATTACTGATATAGTTAAAATAATTGAAAATGAAATGATAGTAAAACTCAAGGATAATTCTCATCATAGCATATTATTTAAAGATCCGGATAATGCTTTAAATTTAAAGAAAACATTTTTAGATTTGTCTTCTATGAGTAAAAAAATAGTCTCGATTTCTCGTATAGAAAACGAAGTGATTATGACATTACAATAAGTTTTACACCAAATCTTTGTTAAATTCATCTAGTATTATTTGATAAACTTTTTCAAAATACATAGAAGTGGAAAATGGCATTAGTGGGATATAGTTTCTGATGGTTTCTAAAATCAACGGTACAGTTCTTTTTGAAAGATTTATGTCAAATTTCATCCATAATATACGATTTTGAGTAAATTTTATTTTGTCTTTTAGTTCACTATCACACATATCCTTTGCTTTGTCTTCAATTCTTTTATACCAGTATGCTAAAACCTCAGGATCTAACCCCTCATTCAAACTATTTAGTTCAATGCAATAATCTGAAATTATACTGTCTATTTTATTTTCTCTATGCATATACAATATTTTAAAAAATAAATTTATTCTGTATTATCTAATACTTTTGATAAATGAATTTAAATTAATTATTAATTTTAAAACCATTCTTGTCTATCTCGTTAGATCTTATTCTACTAGATGAAATTGGAATCCCATCTTCTGCTAAAACTAAATTCACTGTAATAATATCTACAGGGGGTAATCCCTTTTTTAATCTTGTCTGATTAATTGTTCTTCCTCTTTCTTCTGTTTCGCTGCTTACGACCAAACAATCTATCTTATTTGATGTCATTAGAGGTCCAAAATTTTCATTCAGAGTAGTTATTTGATATTTGTTATCGTTATCTACTATTTTTAACTCTTTTTCAATAAAATTTCTCAAGTTTTGAACTCTAATTTGATATGAGTTCTTTATTTTTTTATTTAAACGAGTCCTTACGAAATCATCACTTGTGATACCTATTGTTACAAAATTTCCAACTTTAAATGATTCTTTTAATAGATGTAAATGTCCTATATGTAGTATATCAAAAGTGCCGCCTAAAGCTACATGATTATATTTGTTCAAATTTAATGTATTCGACTTTTTTCTTCATTCGTTCTAATAAATTTTAAATATCGAAATTACGAAGTACATAATATTGTCATCGGTGATTACAGAATATGTTTGTGAAGATTGTGGTGCTTTTTTCATACAT
Organism: uncultured Nitrososphaeraceae archaeon; assembly: GCA_963830925.1. Taxonomy (GTDB): domain Archaea; phylum Thermoproteota; class Nitrososphaeria; order Nitrososphaerales; family Nitrososphaeraceae; genus Nitrosocosmicus. Next base: position 119,113 of record CAWHOB010000001.1, read on the forward strand.
GAAAACCCTATTACATTTCAAAGTATGAAAGAGGTACACTCACAATTATGCCCTGTGAAAAGACAAAAAATATTAGCTAATGCTGAAGCAGAAAAATTAAAGAGAATAGCAGCTGAGAAAGCAATGACTCCATCATTAACTGCTCAAACGGCTCAAACTGCTGGTCCTCAGGGTTCGTCGGCATCCCCTGTTGCCAAAGAAGTGTTAGCAACAGCAAGTACTGCTGGTTTGTCTGCTGATACTACAATTTCATTAACTGGTTCTGGTACAGATCATTCCGCTCCTAGCGGTCCCATAGATACGGGATTCAAATCAAAACGACAACCTGTAGGAAAGTTTAAAGGAATCGAAGTATGGGGGCCTTATGATGCACCGGGTCAACTTGGTATTTGGGGTACAAGTGTATGCGTTGATTTTGATGTTTGTGTTTCAGATGGTGCCTGTATAGATGCTTGTCCTGTAAATGTTTACGAGTGGTTGGAAACTCCTGGTCATCCAGCATCTGAAAAGAAGCCATTTATGATTCGAGAAAAAGATTGTATATTTTGCTTGGCGTGTGAAAACGTGTGTCCGCCTCAAGCAATAAAAATATTCAAAAAATAAAAAAAATATAAACATTTACTTAAGTTCAAATGGCCTAAATTTTTAACTTTTTAATTAGGCCTAATTTAAGGTAAATTAGTGACTATTTTTAATGATAAATTTTCAATTGTTACTCCTATAAAGTTGGGAATAGTGGGTGGCGGTCAATTAGGTAAAATGCTAGCTATGGACGCAAAACGTATGAACATGAAAATCGTAATTTTGGATCCAAATTCCGAATGCCCTGCATCTTCTATTGCTGATAGCTTAATAATTGGTAGTTTTTCAGACGAGGAAAAGATTTACGAACTCTCAAAAGATGTAGATATAATAACTTATGAAATTGAGCTTGCAAATTCAAAAGCTCTTGAAAATTTGGAAAAAAAGGGATTTTTAGTGTATCCTTCTCCCAATGTGTTGAAAATAATTCAAAATAAATATCGTCAAAAAAAATTTCTGCAAGAAAATGGAATCAGTATTCCTAAATTTGATTTAATTGTGTCTGAATCTCAATTAGAAAAATTATGTACGGAATATGGATTTCCAGTTATGTTAAAAGCTTGTGAGGACTCATATGATGGTCGTGGTAATTTTTTAATAAAGGATAAAGATCAAATAAAAACTGCTTTCTCATTATTTGAAAATAGGCAATGCATGATCGAGGAATTCATTCCGTTTAAAAAAGAAATCTCTATAATGATAGCAAAAAATCCATCTGGGGAAATCTCTGCATTTCCTGTAGCAGAAAATATCCACAAGGACAATATACTCTATTTAACAATTGTTCCTGCTCAAATAACAAAAGATATCGAATTTAAAGCGAACGAGCTTGCCGTCAAAACAATTGAAGCATTGAAAGGTGTGGGCATTTTTGGGATAGAAATGTTTGTAGATAAAAATGATAATGTACTTGTTAATGAGATCGCTCCTAGACCCCATAATTCCGGACATTATAGTATTGAATCATGTTCTATTTCTCAATTTGAACAACATATACGAGCAATTTTAAACTATTCAATGCCAAAACCGAAATTAATTTCTCCTGCTGTAATGGTAAATTTACTTGGACCCCCAGATAAAGAAGGTATATATGAAATAACCGGAATTAATAAATTATTTTCTATTAGCGGGGTGAAGTTACACTTATATGGTAAAAAAAATACACAGCATCATAGGAAATTAGGGCATGTTACTGTTTTACTAAATGATGATGAAAATCCTCTTAAAGTTGCCGAAGATGTTGCTAAATTCGTTAATATACAAGAAATTAATTGATAATTCAATAATATTTTTTTCAAAAACAGGATATGAGATGATGAATAAGTTTTAGAAACCGTTATAATTGCGGATACTAATTATCATCATATATGTTGAAACGGGATGCTTTCCGTGCTTGTCTAAAACATGGGACAGAAATCGTCCGGCTAAAAACATGTTTCGCTTTTTGATATTTCATTTGAAGATTTTTTATTTTTAGGTTCTATAACTATCCACAAAGCCATATTAATTCAGAAATAACTAATATTTTTGATGATGTTCTATTTCTAATAGGTCTACAATATATGGTTATTCTAAATATCGATTTTTACTTAAGTTAATAGGGCCATTTAGCATATATAAAATTTTAATAACTAGGACAGAACAAACACAAAATCCATGAGACTGATTTGAATGATTTTCAATTATTCGAGAGATCTTATTATTATTTAATGATTTATTGTATAAAGACCTTGTAATGTCGTATGATTATTCATGGAGTTTTGCTGAGATAATAAATTACTGTTTTTTAATAAAATCCTGCCATTACCTGGATCTACAACAATATCTATCATTTCTGAATTTATACCTCTTACCCAAATCATATATACCAAGTATCCATTTGCATCACAAAGATATGCTTCTGTAGCATGTGAATTATTGTCTATTTCTTTTTCTGCAATATCTGTAGCGTGGCTTAAGTTTATCTTTATTTTAGAGATAGTGTCATTCAGTATGGGTTTTATTTTAATAGATCCTACGATATTACTATATGCATACACAGTCATCATTCCTGGATTCATTTTATTTAAACAGGAATTTATCTTAGCCATTTGTATTTGATTTCCAGAATTCATAATGTTTGTATCCATTGTTGTAACAGTATTGTTTACATAAACGTCGGACAGTTGAGCACTAGTATTAGTTAATGATTGAAGAAATAACATATTATTTAATACAATTATTGCTATAAAGCTCATAGTCAAAGATAAAAAGATTTTTGAAGTCATAATAATATATATATACGTATATTATTTTTTTAATATAAGGTTATTCAAAATTTGCAACGAACAAAACTCAAAGCCTCTAATTTCTGCTCTGTTGCATAATACAATACTTTGGTTAAATTCTGAAGGTGTTCTGTTTCTGAAAATCACAAATGAAATAGAGTACCTTCAAGCTGCTTTGTTGCATAACTCAATTTTTTCGTAACTGTATATCACATTTAGTTCAAGTCTATGAAATATCTATTCGGAACTCGTAATATGATAACAAAGTCCAATCATTAAAAAACGAATTTCAGAGTTATGCAACAAAGCACCTTCAAGCTATAGGCTTTCCTTAAGTGAACAGAGACTAGAATATACAAAGAAATTTTAAATGATCATTTATCCATAATTTAGTACTAAATTATACAATATTCCTATTAATAATTGTCTGTTGATGAATATCCAATTTTAGCCTAAGTAATAAAGCATAAATATATTTTTATTTATTTTACATTATTGAATAAAATTGTACCTTCTAATAAATCTATTTTTATGATGTTGATATTAGCAGGTATTGTAATATTGTATTTTGATTTTTTTTATTATCCTTTATTTTTACCAAAAATTATAAATAGTGAAAATTCTCAATGGATTCAATTATCTGGTTATATATTCTATTTTGTCTTTATAATAAGCATTGTTGTTGTAATACTCGGTATTCGCCAAATGTTCAAATCCTTTGTTACAAAATTTAACAATTGTGATAATTATATGGATAAAGATAACTTTCATCATTCAACATCTTTGTTATGCGCTAACACCGATTTATCCTCTCAGGATAATAATAAACATAATTCTACTTCTATATTAAAAATATTATTTGATATGGTGAATGATAAAAAGTCGATTATATTCTTTTTACCAGCAACTATAACATATGGATTTTTTTATGCCATAATTTCTGGGACATTAATTATTCATTTTACAGGCGATATATCTCGCATGTATGGAATTGATGTATTTCCATCAATAATTATGATGCAATACGGGCCTGTTGGATATGTTCCAACAATATCTATTTATTTAAGCAATAGTTTAGGAATTTTAATTATACCAATTAACATTGTTATGATAATAATAGTTTCCGCATTAGTAGGTTTAAATGTTGTTTCATCCGTACATACTTTAAAGGTATATAATTTAGAAAAAAAAGGAAAAGATCTTGCTTCGATTATTCCTTATCGAGGGAATGGGACCAAATTTTTAAGTATCCTTGGTGCAACATCAAGTCTATTTGCTGCTTGTCCTACTTGTGCATCATTTTATTTGTTTAATATGCTAGCAGGACCATTTGCCACTACTGCAGCTTCTTTTACTGTAAACTATTATATGTTAATATTATTAGTGAGTATTCCATTGTTAATAACCTCTCCATTTGTAAATGCATTAAATATAAGAAAAATAAAGAGTATTGCCACTCAATGTAATATAAAATATAAAAATGAGAAAATGTAATATCCTAAATTAATTTTTTATCTTTCTATTTATATTAATTATTCCCATCGATGGAAACTTTTAATTAATATTAATATATGTATAGTTTTATAATAATAGAGCAAAAATAACTTAACAGTGAATAAGTCCATAGCAATATACTTATCTAGACCTCTTGCATAATTATCACCATTAGAAAAATTTTTATAAATATTAATTTAACTAGGTAATTTTAGTTCGATCAATTGTAAATTTTATTACAGATCCTAAATAATTTGGATTTTTTGATATTAATCTAATTATACAGAGGTCTAATTATCTCAAAAAGGATATATTTTTAATAATAAATGATTAATAATTAATATTAGGAATAGAATTTCTTCATGATAATTGTTATACATGCCTTTAAGTATTCTATTACCAAATAAAACATCTATAATTAAAGATAAAATTATTTAAAAAAGTTATTTGGAATTATTTTTAAAATTTGTTATTTTATGGTATTTTTAGTAATGTTATTTACGTGGTTAATACCATTTTTAGTATCATTATTGTTGTTGCTAATTTTAGTTACCTTCCAAATTATGCCGGTATTTGCATAGGGCCAAGCTGTTGCATGAAGAGAGGCAAATGGATAAAGTCCTTTTCCTGTTCTATAATGATCTAATCCCGAAGCAGGTCCAGGAACATCTGTAGTTATTTCAAATTTTCCATTACTAATAATATATAATGCATCCCCTTGGGGATTAAATTTAACTCCTGTCGGCCTAAAGGTTTTATCAATCTTTTTTAACGATACAAAATCGGTATAATTTCCTGTTTGTGGGTTGAGGATTATAACTTTTTGACCTCTTATTTCGGGAGTAAAACCTGGTTGTTTTTGTGTTATTTGAGCAAATGGATGAATCAGTGGTGCTGCGGTACCAAATTCACCTATAAATGCCATGGTGGGAAATCCGAAACTGTTGTTTTTGGAAACTGCTATTTGAGTCACAGCTACACCCTCGCCTAAAAGAGATAATGGTTTTCCCACTGGAGGATGATTCTTTATTAAAAATCTCGGAAGTTGATCATTTGGCGAACTTGTAGACAGAAACTTGGAATTGTTTTCTACAGGTTGTGAATTATTAAAATAATCGGGCCATCCATAATATTTAGGATATTTGGTAGGATTTGTTAAATCAATTTTGAAAACTTTATCATAATCATTTGCTATTGGCCTACTTCCTCTTTCATCTGCTCCATTATTTGATACTAATAGTTTGGTTCCATCCCCTGTCAATGCTACACCATATGGATTACGTAATCCCCATGCAATTACCTTAAGATCAGTTCCATTTTCATTTGCACTAATAATACAACCGCTGCATTTTACATCTCCCTTAATTACCTGCCCGTTGGTAGTAGGATGATTAAATGGTACATATGCTCCAGTCGTAGCATAATCATGAAGATCTTCCGGGGTTAAAGGGTTAATCGTGTGAAAATTTTGTCCTGTTAGTGTGATATTTTCAGCAGGAATGTCATGGAGCATAGGCGAAGTCTTTAACCATTCATAAGCATAACTATCTTCGCCTGCAACTCCTGTATTAGTTACAGTACCTTGACCAAAATACATTCTGCTATCTGGTCCGAACGCTATTTGATTATTTTGATGATCCCCCATGCTAGGTAGGCCTACAATAAGATCTTTTACTCTTCCAGTCAGATCAACAGATGATATTATTCCTCTATGAGATACAAATAGAGTGGCAGTTTTTTTATTAAATTCCATATCTGTTATTGGACCATTTAATTGTCTATCGGCTACTACTGAAACTATGCCCGTTGAATCCATTTTAAGTATTCTGGGTGTAGGGTGAAATCCGCCATAAGAATAACCTGCTTCAGAAATATACATACTGCCATTATCATCAAAGGTAATAGTACTAGGCAAAGTTAAATTCCACAGCACTGGTTCTATTTTATATCCTGGATAAATATTGAAAATATCCGATCCAGGTTTTTTACCTAAATTGATCAGTCCTTGAGGTACCAAAGGCTCAGGCAAACGAATGCCAAATGCTTTTGAATTTGAATTATTAAAAGATAAAGATAAAGAAATAGTAAGAGTCGATAATATTAATAGTCCTGCCATCGATATTGAAATAATTTGTTTATATTTCGATATCGTGCCAAACTTTTTATTATTTGTCAAATATTTTTTTCTATTTCCATCATTATCCATATCAAAATATGTCATCGTCATATTTTATAGAATAAATATTTATAACCTTTATTCATATTAATGATAAATGATAAATGACTGATTATAATAAAAGTCTTAGTATAAAAGAAAAATTACTTTATAAAATAATTAGACCTTTTCCTTCTATTTCTATAATAATTATCATACTCGGAATTAGTTTAGCAATAATTTATTCGACATATGATCATAAATTCCAAATATTCGCTCAACCTGCAAAAGACTATCCAATTCCTGATTCTAGTAGAATGTTTACAAACGACACTGCATTTATAAAAAAATTTGATACCGCGCCATATATTCTGGATTTGGCAATGGAGCCTAAAAATCCAGTAGTAGGAAAGCCTACATTATTTGTATTAAACTTCTTCGATAAAGCAACGGATACTTGGCTTTGGCATAGTGATTTACGTGTTGCTATTTATGATCCATCTGGCCAACCAGTTGCAGTTTTTCCTAATAATCATGGTCATGGAAGCGTTATAGAATTTGAATACGTGTTTCCAAAGATCGGGATCTATCACATAAATCTGATTTATGGTCAGCAAACAGGTTCTCCAAATTTTATGATCGAGCCAAAAGTTATAAGGCAAACAAATTTGAATGTTACTGTAGGTCCAAACAATATAACTCCCATCTCTCACCCCAGTTCTAATACTACTAGCACAGGAAAGATTAAAGACATAGCAATGAAAGCAGAATCATGGAAATTTACTCCGAATGTTATAGAGGTAAATAGGGGCGACTTGGTGAGATTGCATTTTACAACGGCTCAAGATGAGGTGGCATTATATAATGGCCATGGATTTGGAATCGAAGGATATAATGTCAATGCATTTTTGTTAAAGGGAACTCAACAGACCGTAGAGTTTGTAGCAGATAAACCTGGAACATTTACATTTCGCTGTACTTCGTTCTGCTCAGCCCCTGAAGCAGCAATAGAAAATCACTTTAACATGGTAGGAAAGCTAATAGTTCATTAACAAATAAAAAGATGAGATAAACAAAAAATGTTTAATCAAAAACTAAATAAAAAGACAATATTTTCACTCATAACAAATTTACTATTTATATCTCTATATTCAGTCTCAATTGTTATTCTTGCTCATGTATTTATATCGAATAATAATATTAATACTAAATATTTTTCATCTAGTGTTGTTGTATATGCTCAAATGAATAGTAAACATGGTAGCATGGATACCTTAATAGGTAATGTAAGTATACCTTATTCTACTTCTAATGATACCAAGACAACTATTGTAAATAATGTTACTAATAGTAATATTATCACGGCAATAGATAAATCAGCAATTGCAAAGAACGCTACATCTGCAGTAAATTTTGCTAAAGAAACTCCTACTACGCCTATTTCTCCGACAGGTATTTCTACACAAGGATTACATCAACCAATTGGACATAAACTTGTGAATAATAATTTAACGATGTTCAATAAATGATGTATAGAATAAAATAATATCCATAATCGGAAAAAATCTACTTTTCTATCAAGAGGAATCACATTTCATTTTGAGAAAATGCTAAGAATATGCTAATTTACTAAACCCTTTGATGGTTTGACAATATTAACAATTATTTTCACATAATTTTTTATGACCTTGGTCAAAATAAAGAGCATTTGTATCATTGATCATTTTATAAAACCACCGTCCGAACATCAAACTGTCAATATATTTGAGATTATTTAATTTTTTTTTCAATTACTTTGTATTTGAATTAGTAGTCGGTGTATAGGTATTGGTAATGACACAATGCTTAATATCTATTGACATTATCCCACCAAAACAATCGTTAGAGTATGTTATGGCATAACCAGGGATTTGTCGCTCGGAAACAGCATACATTCCCATACTTAGTTTAATGCTTGTCCCCGAGGAATTTCCATTAAATGAAACAACAGACGGATCATTCGCGTGTATATTAATGATAAAATCAGAAGGTAATTTGTTTCCAATATTTTTATTATTAACTGTTGTTTTTACTACGATTAATCCTTTCATTTTGTTATTATCTATTTTAGATAATGTATTATTCCCTTTCAAATTCTCATTAGACAATCCATTTTTTAACATATTTAACGAATTCGAATTTGCGTATGCCAAAAAATCTTTTAATATGGCCAGGTGTGTTATGCCACCACCACCACAACTATTCATCGTTATATATATAACAAAAATACCCAGTATCAAAATAAAGATAAATTTCATAATGCTATTATATTTATATTTATTAATTAATTAATTTACTGGAAATATTTGATAAAAAGTATATTCATCGTAATAAAATTATTCTTAAAATTGAGCTTTTCAAAATAATATAATGTGTCAAGTGAGCAGGGGCAAATAAATAAAATATATGTATTTGTTAAAAAAATCTTTTCTGTTCTATGTTGTTATAGAGTGTATGATCAATGGATAGTGTGATTAAATTTCCTCTCTACCGTAATCAATCCAATAACATAAAGAAGTGTTAAAGGGCCTACAACAAACCACATTGTAACACCACTCCCATCAGGAGTTATAAAAGCACCTAAAATAATTAATATAAGAATTGCATAACGAAAATTACTTCGCCAAAAAAGCGGTTTTACGATTTTAATTTTAGCAAGTGCCCACATTAATAGAGGTAGTTGATATGAAAAACCAAATATGATCAACATTTGTACTACAAACAAAATAAATTGAGTGATATCAAAAAAAGAATTAATTCCCATTGATTGGCCATATTTATATAAAAATTCGATTGTATATGGGATTACAATATAATAAGAAAAAAAACATCCAACAGTAAATAAGACTATTGAAGGAAATAGTAAATTTCTAATAATTTTTTTTTCATGAAAGTAAAGTGCAGGACCTATAAATGCAATTATCTCTCTCAATATTATTGGGATAGAAATAATAGTTCCTGCTATAATAGCAACATAAATTTGTGCAGTAAAAACTTGTCCTGGTTCAACTTGAATAAGAGAAACATATTTTGGCAATAGAGTTTCCTTCATAAAGTTTATAATTTGGATTGAAATATTGTGCTCCCAATTAGGATAAAGTAGTGGAATATAATAATAACCAATTCTTATTGTGTTGATACTCATGGTCATGCAAATCAGTATAATAATAGTCACACATACCGAAATTCTAATAATTCTCCATCGAAGTTCATATAAAAATACTGTTAAAGAGGTTCCTTTAGATACTTTGATTACCATTTGAGTGCACCCTCAAGATTAATTATTACGTTATAGATATTATAATAACATAAGTTGAAAATTGAAATTGATTATATAAAAAATCGATGGATTATGCATATCCAAAGTAATATCGTTTATATTATTTATGAACTATGATACTTTTAAAAAATGTTAAAGTCATTGTCGATATAATCTACATTGCATATTATGTACTAGATGCTAACACATCATGAGAAACAGGAACTTTAAATTATTTGCGTGTTATTATAACTTAAAATTACATCTTAACTTAATCTAGTAGAATGTGTATTTATTCAAGTATATAAAAATAAAAAATATATTATTTATTTTCATACTTTTACATTTACCTTGTCATATCCTGATGCACCATTAGGAAATGGATCAGCAAAATTTGCAGTTTGAACATTTCCTATTTTATCGGTAGATCTAACAACAATATTATAATTACCATTGTTTTTAGGTGTAAAACCACTAGTCCACAAAACCCAAGTATACTTGGATAAAGGATCTTTGATAATTGCAGATTTCCAGGTATTGCCTCCATCTGTACTAACCTCGATTTTAGATATTCCCCAATCTCCTGCATAAGCTACTCCTGCTATTTGATTTGTTTTATCAATTACAAAACTATTATCAACTAAATGCGGAAACCTATTTCTAATATCTTGATTACCTGCCGTAACAATAAATGAATAGATATTATTATTTCCTTTATTTGTCCATCCTTTTCTTTGCCAAAATCCTTCATAAGTTTTATCTACAAGTTCTATTTCTGTAATCCATTTAGGGTTCATCATTCCATAAAACCCTGGAACTATTGCTCTAAGTGGAAAACCATGGTCATTTGGTAAGGGAATATTATTCATATCATATGCCAAAATTGTACCATCCATCAGTCCATTTTCTAATGGTATTCCAACGTCATATCCGTCAAAACATCTAAAAACTATATATTTTACTTCTGGTTTCATTTGTGCTTTTGCAAGAACATCTCTAAGGCGAACACCTTTCCATAACGCTGTACTAATTAAATCTCCACCTATTTTGTTGCTTACACAAGATAATGTAGCATATTGTTCTACATGATTCATAGCCTTGATTTCTTCATAATTCAGTGTTAATGGATTATTTACTAATCCTTTAATGTTTAAATTCCATCCTGCAGCGTCAACTACTGGAACTACTGCATTTTTATCTATTCGGTAAAAAAGATAAGTAGGGGTTTCTTCAGCATCGATTAATGGGGTAAGAATAGCATCTTCAAAACCTTTGGGTCTTGACTTTGATATGAATTGTGAATTTTGTGGTAATATAGAAGATGAAGAACTAGATAATTGTTGTTGTAATGGGTGAGAGAATAGACGATTAAATCCAAAATACATTATAGGTAACGCAATTGCAGATACCACGATTGCACGTAATAAAGCTCTTTTATTGTAATCTATTTCTGCAGTATTTAATGACGAAGGTGTTTTAATTGACATACCCTCACTAGTCTTTACCTGTTTTTGTCCAATAGGTGATAAAGAGTTGTTCTTTCTCAACCTTTGGAAGATGAAAGAGAAAATAAAACCATATACCAAATGAGGAATAAGCAATATCAGAAGAGAAAAACTTGGGATTAATACCTGTTGCCCAGGAGCAGTATTTATTATAATAAAAGATACAATAACTCCAAGCAAAATAATATAGGAAATAAAAGAAGATAATAATGCCCTTGCGATAAATTTCTTTATCAAAAATCTGTTGTAAAATATTCCAAGTAAAATACCTATTAATCCATATAACAACAAATTAACAATAGTTGCACCAAAAAAAGTTGAATATTTGGCAAGAGGGCCCAATGTTTCAACAGCTCTAGATTCTATTTCTCCTGAAGATAATGAAACTAATGCTTGTGATGCTATTTCAGGAACAAATAATCCATTAAAATATGTTTTAAAAATTAATGATAACGCAAGTGCGGCAATACCTGATGCAATTCCACAAATAAAAAATATAAGAGGTGTAAAATGCAATATCTTTACCATTTAAATATTTTATGGAACGATAAATTTAAGGTTTTTACAAATTCAGCCAAAAACACAATTAATTTTTATAAAATATAAAATTATCTTGAAAACAAGCCCTAAATTAATATCGCTTTGATGTGTGGTTATGAATCAGTATTTAATATAAACAAAATAAAAGCAATAGTATATTAAGTAATGATTAGTCTATTCATTGACAAAACTATAAAAAAATAATAAGTTAAACGTTGTATAAACACAGGCTAGTCATTAATATAATCTAATTATGCTCATTTAGATTTGTTAATTACATAATTTTGAATATGCATCAAAAAAATATGATAACAAGTTCGTTATTTAAAACGAGTAGTATCAGTTTACAAATGCACATACAAAGTGCTTTATACAACTGTTAACGTAATCTGCTTACACTTTTAACATTTTTAAATACTATGAAGAAAATAGATCTCTTGCATAATCAGCACCATTAAAAAAATTTTGTAAAAAGTAGGCATATATTAATCGTAATCCGCAAATTAAAATACAAATATTATAAAATATCGTTGAAAATATATAAAATTTTGACAGGCTCCTAATTATGCAAGAGATCTAATAAAAAATCTATCGATATTATAGGAGCAACGAGTTATATAAGTAAAAAAGTGAGAAGATGGATGATTAAAATACATCTTACATGACAAAAAGATTAAAGATAATATGACTTTTTGAACGATAAAGATTAGACTCATCAAAAGTGTACAATTGAAATGTTAAAATTTAGAAATTCAAAAGATATCATTTTTGAAATAATTGTCTGCATATTACTATAAAATGGTACATATAAAAGATATAAACAATATTGTAATTAGAGTAAATTGTTCTACCAATAATAATTCTTTAACCTAGTTTTATCTGTACTTTTGTTTAATTCAAAATGTCTATACCTGGCATTTCATCTCCTGCTAAAAATCTTAAACTTGCTCCTCCGCCAGTAGACACATGTGTTACCTCGCTTTCAGAAACACCTGAATCTTTCATTGCAGCTAATGTATCTCCACCTCCTACAAGTGTTTTAACTCCTCTCCAATAAGCTAAAGCCATGCTTAGTGCAATATTTTTAGTACTGTGAGAAAACAACTCTTTTTCAAAAAATCCCATTGGACCATTCCAAAAAATGGTTCCACATCCATTATTATGGATTTCCATGATGAATTTTTGTACTGTTTTGTTACCTATGTCGAATCCTTTCATATTTGGTGGTATATTATCTTCTACTATTTTGTATTCATTTGATTCTTCAGAATATGCAACTTTGTGATCTATTGGTAAAATTATTTTATCTTTATATTTGTCTAAAGCTTTGGATGCCCAGGATAAATGATCTTCGTCTATAGGTGAGTTTCCTGTTGTTTTTCCATTTGCCTTTAAAAACGTGTATGATGCGGCCCCACCTATTAAAACTTTGGTCGCTTTGGGTAATAAATTATTTAATGCCCCTATTTTATCTTTAATTTTTACCCCTCCTACTACTAATTTAAATGGTTTTGGTGGATTATCTCTTAGTAATGATAAATATTCTATTTCTTTGGATACGTTAAATCCTGCTATTTTCGTATCAAAAAATCTCACCGCTCCAAAAGTTGATGAATGTTTTCTATGAGATGTACTGAATGCATCGTTGACATATATGTCTGCATATGATGCAAGTTTGTTAGAAAAATCTTCGTCATTTTCTTCTTCTTGGGGATAAAAACGGAGGTTTTCAAGCAATAAAACTTCGCCATTATTCAAAGCCTTTATTTTGTCATTAGTGTCTTTACTCATACAATCATTTGAAAAGTGAACTGGAATGTTAAAAGGGGAAAGAATTTCGGATAGCTTTTTTGATACTGGATATAAAGAATATTTTAAATCTCTTCCTTTAGGTCTATCTAAATGAGATGCAAGTATAACTTTAGCTCCTCTTTTCACAAGGAATTCAATAGTTGACAAAGTAGATCTAATTCTATAGTCTTCAAATATTCTACCATCAACTATTTTTACATTAAAATCAACACGAACGAAAACTCTTTTATTTGGATAAAATGAATCTGCGTAATCCGTTAATGATTTTATTTTCCTCATAAAATAAATGAAATTTGATGGTTATAAAATTTTTTTTGTATGTTAATTTTTATTTAATGATGTTATCTTTGTTTGAGTAGGGCAACCTATTTTACTTGATGCTACTCTAAAAGCCTTTTTTGCTAATTCTAGATTTTCATCTGTTACATATGCTTCATAAATGGCATGACCTCTTTCTACTCTTGCTGCTAATCCCGTAGCTTTTCCAAAAGCTCTTCTCATTCCTTCCTGCAAACGATCAGCACCGGCTGTAGCAATCATTTTGTTTTCTCTTAATATGACGTGGGGAAATACTTTGAGGCGTGCAAAAAATGTCATATCTCCTGCTTGTGACATTGTTTTATTTGCTGCTAATCTAGCAGCTTCAAGAGAATTATGTCTTATTTGAATTCTTTCAGTAACAACTAATTCTAAAAGATAATCATATTTATTCTTAGGTTGACCTGATGCAAACCTTGCTATTTTAATTTGAGGTTTTCCTCTTATGTACTCTCGCCTTACAAAAGGCATTCCACGTATTTCTCTATAATTGACGCCTTTCATCTAATAATCATCTTTTTTAATAAATAAATTGGGTATATTTCTCTGATTTATGTGTTATGTCCATGGATATTATTGATGATGAGAATAGTGATAAACAGGAAAATATTGATAATGATACAATTAAACATTTTCAAAAAGATGATAATATTGCTGAATCATTAGTAGTCATAGAGGCTGTATTTAATGATAAAGATTTAAAAATATCTGTAACCGAAACAAAATTCCAAGATCAACTTAGAAATAAGGGATTTGGAGAAGTTTTTAACTCTGAATATATTCTTAATGATCTTGAAGCCCTATATCTATTAAATACCTACAAACTAAAACTTATTGGAAACAAGGAATACAATTTCACATCACTATTAAAAGCATTATTATTAAAAGATAGGAAAATACTTACTCGGTATCTAATTTACAGGGATTTGAGGAGTAAAGGTTATGTTGTAAAAAACGGCTTTGGATTTGGCAATGATTTTAGAATATATGATAGGGGAGATTATGGAAAAAAACCTTCCAAGTTTGTTTCAATTGGGATCAATGAAGGATTAAATATAAAGACTAAAGATTTTGCTGACATTGTCGAACAAATTGAAAATATGGGTAAAGATGCCGTAATCGCAGTAATCGAAAGAAGAGGAGAAGTTATCTATTATAAAACAAATCAAATGTCTTTCTTGGAAAATATAAAAAATACAAAAAAGGAATAGTTTTATTTACTCGATATCTACAAATAACCTGACTATTATTTTTGTATTAAAATGTCGATAAAAAAAGATATGCCAAATTTAAAAGATAAAATTTGTGATTCTATATTTAATTTTGATGATGAAATAAGATTTGTAGGTATTGTAAATCAAAATAGTGAAGTAATTGAAGGTGGTTTTAAAAAAGGTATTGAGCCTTTATTGGATATGACTGAAGAACAAGATATGTATTTACAATCGATTTCAAACATGACTTTTTTTCAATCCTTCTCCAACAAATTCGGTCCCGTAGATTATCTTATAACAAAACAAAAAAAAATTACAATGATGACATTTCCATACAATAAGAATATTTTGTGCTTATCTGTATCTTCATTTGCAGACGTCGATAAAATTAGAGACATGGTCCTTAATTCTATAACCTCTAGTTTAAAAGACCACTAGCTATATCATCATCTTTTAAATTCTGATTGAGTTTTCTCAAAAATTATTATTATTTATACATCTGTACTTTGATTATTATTTAAAATCAACGTCAAAGAATATTTTTTTTAATCATTCTAAAACCCGTAAAAACCTGGTCATCGGTAATAGTAACAATTGTTTTAACTATTTTCGTTGTAGTTTGTTTATAAAACGGCAGCAAATAACAAGAAAAATGATCATTAACAAGCACTTTTTAAAATTTGGAAAAAATAAGCCATATTTATATCTAAATTAATTAAATGATCAAAGAATATCTAAAAAAAAATTAATGAGTATAACTGATAAAAAGATTGTAAAAGTTAGATCTACTTCAGTATGGTTTTGTAAGATCTTATTGTTCAAATAATATATAGAGTATTATTCTTTTATTTGTCAAAAGACGAATTCTGCATTACTAAAGAGCAATTTTGTTCTGATTTTTATCTAAAACGAAATATTTATGTTTTATCACTAATGGATTATATAATATCTTTAGATGAGTGATTGTCAAAATTAGATATTGTTTCATATAAGTGTATTATAGGAAGAATATATTGGAATAAAATATAGAATAGGAAACTCACTATTTTTTATAAAGACTATATTCATATTAAATTTCATTGATTGATGACTAAGTGATTTATTGATCAATATATTAGTTTGAGTCTAAAGTTAGCAGGGTAATTCTATAATTGCGTAGTAATAAATAAGATGTTAAACCCTATAGAATTATAACATGGTATATGCAATATGTGAAGAATGTTTTTATAAGGGAGAAAAATCGGAATTTGAAAAAAATAGTGATTATTGTACAGAATGTGTTTGTGAACATGCGATGTGTCCAAAATGCAAAACAGCTTATCATTCTGTGTCGATAACTGACCGGTGATAAGATATTCTCTCATTTTGTAGTATACTATTATATATTAAATATAATAACTATTTGTGTTACAAAGCAATGAAGAATAAGATAGTCCCCCTATTAGTTGACTTAAAAATCAACAAAAATGACGATTATAACCGGACTACTGAGTCTTGTAACAACTTTTTTGTTATTTTAATCTAGAATAATGCTTTTATTAATTGCTTATTAAATTTTTATATAGTCATTAGATTTCTTGCATAATTAGAATAAACAGCTATATGATCTGATTCTCTTCAATTTCTTGTCCTTTCTTTGATTTCATACGAGAGGTTATCCAAAAAGCCACTGCTTTTCAAATCATTTACAGGTTTAACAGTCCAACAGTTTGATAATATTTTCCAAAAAGAAATAGCAAAAAGATATGATAAATATGAAATACAACATTTATCAAAAAGAAAGAATATAGAAAGCGATCTATAGGAGCAGGTAGACCTTTCAAACTTGATATTAAAGATAGATTTGTAATGCTTTTGGTTTATTATCGTCTTTATATAACATACACATTAGCAGGTTTTCTATTTGGTTTGGATCAAGAGTACTATCTGCAGAGACATCCAAAAGATAGAAAGCTTGATTAGAAAATGTGTACCAATCCCACAAAAAACATATTATAAAATAAAGAGGTTGAAAACTCCTGAAGAAGTAGAGAAATACTTTCCAGTCTTTCTTTCTTTCATAGATTGTACAGAACAACCGATACCCAGACCAATAGATGATAAAAGATGTAAGGCATATATTATTCGGGCAAAAATAAGAGGTATACTGTAAATACACAGTCGATGGTTAATTGTACTGATTCCACACATAGTTGACATTTTAGCTTCCTAACATAGTTGACACTCTAGTCTTAGAGTGTAATAATAATGGATATAATTGAAAATAGGTATAAAATGATAATTGAATCAGAACGTTCAGGTAAGACTATATCTGATGCTTGTACTGCATATGCTGTTTCAAGACAAACATGGTACAAATGGAAGAGACGCTATAATGTATATGGGATAGATGGATTAAAAAACCAATCAAGAAAGCCACATAATATTAAAAATGTAAAGGTAACCAAAGATATAGAAAAGATTATTCTCGAGCTGAGACTAAACAACAGATTTGGTCCAATGAGAATAAGGTTCAGATTAAAGAGAAAGTATGGAATCAGCTTGGGTACAAAAACCATTTACAATATTCTAAAGAGACACAATCTCAATGTACTATCTGTTAAAATAAAAAGAAAATACAAGATTTGAAATGAAACATCCGAATGAGTTGGTTCAAATGGATACCAAAGGACCTTTTTATCTAAAAGGCTCACGAAGCAAAAATTATTTTATTCATGTTATATAGATGATTGCCCCTCAAGAAAAGTAGTTAGCAAATGGTGCAGCAGAAGAACTAGTGAAGAATCACTGTCGGTTCTCAACGAATGGATTGAACTCTATGGTAAACCTATGAAAGTGATGCACACGATGGTTGTGGTAGAGAATTTACATCGAATAAATTCAAACATTATCTTTTTCTCAATGGAATAAAGGACAAGCAGATTCCTAAAGGTTATCCACAAGAACAGGGGAAAGTAGAAGCGTATAACAAAATAGTCATAACTGAATTTCTACAAGTAGAAGAGTTAATTGATATGAAAGAGGGAATAGAGAAATACGAACTATTTGTCAATTCATATAACTATGAAAGAGAACACGGTGGAATAAACGGAATGACGCCATCAGAGAAGTTCATGAAATCTTTAAAACAACTGATATTGATAATGTAGAACAAGACAAAATGTGTCAGCCATGTTGGTACATTGTTTTGTCAACCATGTGTGGAAGTACAACAACTAGGTATGAGAAGAAGGTAGAGAATTATCTTGGATTGGTAAAGTTATCATGTTGTATGATTATTTATAGAAAGATAATTATGTGATAGGTTCTTTGTATATAAAATTAATTTGTTATTTATCTATCTGCAATAGTTCAGTTTAGCTTATTAAATATTATTAGAAAAAAAATAAAGTGTTTTTAAAAGATACTCAATGCCATTTCTATTTATATAAAATTAAAGTGTTTTTAAAGATTAATTCTCCATAATTCTTCGGTACCAAAAAATATTTCGTGCATATTTTTTCTTTGCTTTCATCAACATATCTATTTGATCATGCAATTGCCTCTTTTGATACATTAACATCTCCTTTACTAGTAAATCATTTTTACTATTTATATGATTATTTCTATTGTTCCTTTCTCTTAATACTTTACTATTTAACTTTACATTACCATTTATATTATCATAATTATCATAATATTTCCTTTCATCCTCGTTCTCTTCATCCTCATCCTCTTCCTCTATCAATTGTGCCATTTTATTCATTGCAATTTTTAATATAACAATTGATTTGTTAAATGCTCGAAGTTCACTTCTTACTTCAATTATTTCTGAATTTTCACAATAATATGGATCTTCTCTAACTAACTCTCTTGCTTTCATTGTAGTTAAACGTCTTTTACGTATCATTTCTGCAAGTTGAGATTGTCTTTCCGGATTTTTAATAGCAAGTAACTCTTCTGCTGAGCTTGGTTTTAACTCCGCATTTTCTATAGCTTGTTTTACGTCTGGTGGTAGATCAAGTAAAGATATTCGTTTTGTAATATAACTATGACTTTTTCCTATTTTTAAAGATAAATCAGATATACTTCCCCAGCCTTTATCAAGTACATACATTTTGAATGATTTTGCTTCCTCTAAAGGCGAAAGGGATTCTCTTTGAATGTTTTCAACAAGAGATATCTCAAATGCTTCTAGATCATTTAGATGAACAATATGACAAGGAATTTTTTTCCAATTTAAAGACTTGCATGCCATATATCTTCTGTATCCTGCTACAATTTCATAATAATCCCCTTCTGCTCCCGCTTCTGCTGTTGCTCTATCTACTACCGTTGTTATTGCTATTCTCACTACTATGGGCTGGATTAAGCCATGTTGCTCTATGGATTCAGATAAAGTCTCTATAACAACTTGATTTGTATCTCTACAATTATAACGAGAAAAAGAACTAATACTCAATATAGGGATATATTCAATGTCGCCGAAAAATCGATGACTGTATGGCTTTTGAGAGAGCATGATTATACTCTATATAATATTAACAAGAAGTTTTCTAAAATAAGTCGTTTTATTGTTTTTGTTATTGTTTTATAGAATGTTAGAATTAATGAATATTCAATTGTCTTAAATAGAATTGTCAAAATTTGGAGTTCTATTTTCTTCTCTTTCTCTATAAGAATATTACTATCATATATGAAAAATAAATGATCTTTATTCCAAGAAACTTCAGATTTTATTATTTTGAAAATGTTATCTATAAATTTCAATATTATCTTAAAATATTATAATTATACATTTATTTTATTTAGTAGCGTTCATTTGCAATATTTTGCAATTACTTTTGATAGATAAAATTTGCTATTTTGTTAACACCCGCATGGAGTTCAATAAATAATATTGCAATCAATATGCTTTGTTAAATGATTCGAAAATCAGTTATAACAACAATTAATCTGTAATAATAACAATTAAATTTTAACTATTTTCATCGCAGATTCATCAACATAACGTTAATGAATGATGAAAAAAATAATCATGCAACAAAGCAGCTGTTCACCTATTTTGCCTTGGTTCATCTCTTTTATCCCGGTATCCCAGTTATCAATGACATCAAATCCTAGCAAGATTCACCGTATCTAACTGGATATTGGTTGTAGGGTGACCATTTTACATGGATTGTATGAGGAGGTTAGCTAAATGCATTTGGAAAAGGGGAATCATGTATCAAAGCAGATTAATTAAAATATATGGGGTAAAAACAGTTTAATTATTATATTGGAATAAAATTTATTCTAAATTTGGAATGGGCTAATATGCTATTCTTTAGCATATTGCTCCATGAGATTATAATTTACTGGGTAATATTCATAAGGAAAAGAAATAAATAATTTAATTTTAAAATTTACTTATAGATATCATTTATTTCATTACTGATGAAATCTCTTCTAAAGACTAGATTCTTCAAGAATTACATTATTTTCAATTTATGGATTTCCGTCTGGGAAATTATTATTATAATGAATATATAATAAATTGTAACGTTTACTACCGTAATTATTATTCCAATTTTAAAGAATTCAAAAAAAGAAAAGGACGCTATACCTTTAGATTCTGCTGCTTCTATAATTATGATATTGCTTGCAGCTCCTAATATTGTAAGGTTGCCTGCAATTGTGCTTGCAGCAGCAAGCATCATCCACTGGCTGGTGTATGAATCATTCCTACTATCATCACCTACAGGTACAAAGCCATTACTCATCATTACATTATTATACAAAGCGACAAAAGGAACGTTACTCAAAACTTGGCTTAAGGCTATACTGATAACAGATATTGAGGCATTACTTTGAAATATGTTATATCTATCCGGACCCGGAAAATACGACATTATTTGAGATATAATGCCAGAAGACCATAATGCAGAAGTAAATACAAACATCGCAGCAAAAAATACCAGGACTGAATAGTCTACACTTGTTAATATTTCTCTGCGTTCTTTACAAAGAGCATATAAAGCAGTAGCGCCTAGCATTGCGATAGTACTAAGGCTGAAATTATTAGCAAAATGAAAAACAAATTTTAAAATTTCCGATAAGATAAATCCTGCAATAGTTAATATTAATACAGTAATAGAAATTTTCGCTAAAAGTGGATTTACAATTACTGCATCATCTGATGTTTTTGATGTTGTTGTATCTGGGTTATGAAACAAAAACGGCTTAAATTTAGATTTAGATCTATTCTCTAGGGGAATATTGTCTTTATTCTTATTTAAATTGTGATAATCGGACTGCGGTAGCAATTGTTGATTTTGATTAAAAGGATTTGACAAAAAGTCGGTGTCGGTGATAGATGGAGAAAATAAATCTCTTTTGAAATAGAGTTTTAGGATTAAAAAAGTTATAAACAGGTTAATTATCGTTGGAATGCCTAAAACTTTGATAAAAGTTATAAATGGTAGTGGGATACCGCTTTGAAGAGCGATCAAAAGATTTTGAGGGTTTCCTATAGGGGTCATTGTACTTCCGATGGTAACTCCAAAGGATAGAGCAATAAGAAGTATTTGAGGCCTAATGCCAATTTGTCTTGAAACATGTACAATTAAAGGTATTCCAAGCAAAGCTATAGTGTCATTTACCAAAAATGCAGAGAGCAATCCCATACCTATAACAAATACCATTAATATCAAATCTGGATTGCTGTTTGTCATTGATAGCATCTTTACTGATACTATCTTAAGTATGCCAGAAATATCTAGTGCAGAAACAATACTAAACATTCCAAAAAGAAATCCTATCACATCTAGATTAATAGATTTAAATGCCGATTCTATACTTATCATCTGAAAACCAACCATAAGGGCAGAACCTATCAGCATCGATGTCCATATAGGAATTTTAAATTTTCTTCTTCCAAATATGATGAGAAAATAAACTATGCCGAATATAGCTATCGCAATATAAGGATTTTGCACTAGGATTTGGTAAAACTATCCTTAATTTTATTTCTTATCTTAAAATATAAAAAATTATTTTTTTACAAATTTTAATGTTTTATTTTATTTTATTGTATCCTCTACCAATATCTTTAAATATTGAATTGTAATATGAGTCGAGGGCTCTGTTAACAGTTGTGACGACATGAAAATCTTGTAGTATCTCCTAGTTTGTATGTTGGCTAGGTTCAAGTTTTATATGCTCCATATGAGAGCGAAGTTGTGACTGAACCACATCTTATCAAGCGGCTGTCAAAGTACCCAAGAATGGTGGATGGATGTATGCCGTTGCCTGTAAAGCCAACCTAAAAAAAAGGAAATGAAAAATATATGAATCATCTTGGAATAGATGTAGGAAAGAGAAAATGTAGAGCAGCACTTAAAGATGACAAAGGAATGATATTTGATGAATTCTTCTTTAGTAATGATGGCGATGGCATACACAATCTTCTCTCAAAAATACAATCACAGGGACAATGTTCTACCATTAGAGCAGTCTTAGAATCTACAGGAAAAACATGTGGATGAGAATTCACGACACACTATAGAAGAAAATGGAATAGATACCAATTGCTAATCCCTACAAGACAAGGATAATTGCAATAGAAGCCAAGATAAAATCAGATAAACTTGATGCTATAGAATATTATCTGATCTACTATTGCGAACAGATTTGATATACGAATCATATGTACCAAAGAGGGAAGATAGAGACAAAAGGAGTCTTGTTAGACACAGGATAATTCTATCCAGAAGAACCAAAACAAAACTGACAAATAAAGTATATTCAATCCTTATTGACAAATATGATTATCAAACTGATTTAACTGATATATTTAGCAAATCCGGAATTGAGTGGCTGAAATCACTAACTCCTTTGGTTACACCAGTAGATAAAATTATCTTGGATTCGTCTATAGCGTCCATAGAAGCAATTAACCAACAGATAGACGTAGTATCAAAAGAGATATCAAAGTATGCTGCATCATTGAATAATAAGGACGTAAAGATTCTCCTTAGCATAACTGGAATAGATATATTCTCTGCGATGCTCATATCCACAGAAATAGTCTATGTAAGACGGTTTTCTACGCCATCAATGGAAACTAGTAAGTTATGCAGGGTTAGCTCCTTCTATCAGAGAATCATCAGGAAAAACAAAAACAGGAAAAATAACAAAACAAGGCCCCTCACCATGGTTAAGGTGGATACTCGTTCAATGTGCACTTGTCGCCATAAAATACGATGCTCATTTGAATATTTTATGATAGAATAAGAAATAGGAAAGGTCATGCTATAGCCATAGTTGCTGCAACAGCAAAAGAATTACTTGTTATTATATGGTACATGCTGACTAGAAACGAACTCTATAGATACATGGAGAAGCAAAGGTATGAACGAAAGCTACAGAAATTAGAACAAAGATAAAGAAAAAGATCATTTACCCAAAGCTGCCTATACATATTCCTAGCGATAGCTATGCTTAGAAAATCTTATTAAAATGAAAAATATAACTATAGATGGCTAAACAGGATATAAAAGAGTACCAACATACAACGAGATTTTCATGGATGTAAATATTGGGTTAATCATTATTGTAAACTAATTGTGCCCGTTTAGATTTGTTAATTTTTATAATATTGAATATGAATCAAAAAATATGATAGCACTTTTGTTGCTCAAAACAAGACGTATCAGTTTACAAACGCACATACAATCTTCTTTACACAACTGTTAATCGATTTTATCAATAATAAATAAATATTTTGAATGCTTAAAAATTTTCTATGATATACTTTCTTAATTTTTGACCATCCGCTTTTTTTATTGGTATATCTTCTCTAAAAACTGTTTTACCTCCTTTAAAAGCATTTATACTAGCTATAGATGAGTTTTCATTATCTATTACCTGCATTCTAAAATTTGGACCCTTTGCTAACATTCCCTTTTCTCCTTGGGCATAAAGAACGTCATCTCTGTTCTTCTCTTTTATTGGTTTATCAAATGATAAGTCAAATCTATTGATTCTGTCTTCTATCATTAGTTTCAATTTATTATTTCGAATATCTTTTTCAAATTTTAATACATATGTTTCAAGACCTTCTACTATAATCTCTGTACCTATTGGAATATCTGCATTATTTTGTATAATTTTCTCATCTATTTGCGGCGTCCATATCATTCCTTCTTTTGCAACTATTATTCTAAATACATCTTCAGCTCCGCCTGGTTTTGGAATAATAGGATCAATAGTTCTTTGTAATTCATCAGTTGTCATGGGTTTTGTTGGGCCTCTAAACCACTGATTTTTTGTCTCTTCAAAATCCTTCAGTCCACTATAATGCACGAGGTAACATTCTTTTGCATGCCATCTTCTAATTAAAGGAAATGCATCAGTTATTGAGATCATTCCTGTTTCTGGGTGTGGATTATAGCTTTGGGTGCCTAAAATAATGAGATCTGGATTCCACAATATATTTTCATTTACATCAGGTAATGATACAAAGTCCCATCCAATAATTATTTTTTTATTTAATATATTGATTATATAAATAACTGAGCCAATTGAAGAATAATCTTCGCCGTGATTTGCTAAAATAGGTGTAATCGAAAATTTATTTATATTAAAAGTGGTATTTGGCTTTACCATATTAAATGATACAAAATTATTTGTATTTGTATTAGTGAAAAGTTGTGGAAATATTTTGAGAATGCTGTTATAACACTCTAAAGTACAAAAATATTTGTAATTTCTTTGAATTATTAATTGTTCTTTCAATAAGGTCTGGAAGTTCTTTTATATGATCAATGTGTGCATGTGTTATCAATAAAACATCTGGCAAATAAGTTATGGATGACGAAGAAGATGCTAATCCTATACTATGATTATTTCTTTCAATACTTTGAATTATTCCTTGACCCACATCAACCAATATATGATATATTTGATTTGGTTCATCTAAAAATATCGAACACGATGTATTTGAAATTATGTTTTGATTTTTTATTTCTGCAGCTCTTTCAGAAGTTTCTACATTACCCCACGTGGATACATCAGGTAATGTTCCGTTAATTCTTACCCTTAATTTTGGGATTTCCGTATTACTCATATTAATCTATTATAATTTGTACCTCATAGTTTTTAAATCCTTTGTTATAATATCTGAAAATCAGATATAAAACGACTTATATATAATAATAACAATTGATTTTTGACTGTTTTAGTATTAAAAATGAAGAAAAAACGATATAAATAATATGATTTATTTTATAAATAATTCTTTATCAGTGTCTAACTTTGGAAGTCGAAAAACCAAAAAAATAAAATTATTTTTAATGAAATATTTTTATCTAGTTATATCGATTGTACTCTGATTTTCTTTTTATTATATGTTATTTAAGTTTGGATTTTTGGATCTACTAATGATTGAAATATAAGAGTTTCTTTTGATTAGATCTTTTGCATACTTAGTACCATAGAAAAATTTTTAAAAGCTGATGTACGTTAATCATGATAAGCAAAATAAATTAAATATTACAAAATCCGATAGAAAATATATAAAATCTTAATAGATGTATATTGGAGATCTATATGTAAAAAGATATGTCTTGTTAATATCAATTTTTGTATAATTTGAGAAATACTGATATATAATCGATATCTGATAATTGATACCGTATTTCATTAGTCGATAAAATTATTAATGGACTAAATAAATAGTAATATAAAGTGTTATTGTAATTAATTGCTTGTTTACTATCTTAAAATAAAATAGATTTCTTATAGACATATTTAGTGAGAATAACATATTGTATTATCAAAGATATTAGCACAACTCCAAAGATTAATACTTCCAATTTATTTTTTAATTCCCCTTCTGGTAATGAAGTAACTAATGCAACTGACAATGCTCCACGCATTCCACCAATCACAATAATATTTCTCCAAATTTTTGGAATTTTTTCTTTTGTAAATTTATTAACAAAGATAAGAATTGGATATGTTGCGATTGCTCTTGCAAATAAAACAATTACAAACCCCAAAATAATTATTCCAATGTTTTGAATAATATTTATAATATTCATTGTTATTCCAAGATAAAGAAAAATAATTGAATTTGCAAAAAATGCTGCAATTTGCCAGAAATGCGAAACAGTGTTTCTTACATCTTTACTAATTGTAGATTCTTTTTTCATCGTAATATTTCCAAAAAATAATCCTGCTGTTGCAACTGCAACAAGTCCTGATACTCCAAAGGAATTTGCCAAGATTACAGATCCGAAAACGCTGGTTATTGTTAATGCAGTTTCAGAAAAAGGATCATTCATCAAAGCATGCAATCTATTTCCTGCAATTGCAACCAGTAATCCCACGAATATGCCGCCAAATAATACAAATAGAAAATGCTCTACGCCCTCAAATACACTACTCCAATTGATGATTTCATGGTTATAATCTGCTGATTGGTTTAATACAAATGTTGTATTTGTACCAATGAATAAAGCGGTTACTGTAGATAAAATAATAATGCTGGTTGCATCATTAAATGATGATTCCATTTCTAGAATCCTTGCAAGTAGTTTTGGCACCTTTATTTTTTTAAATGTTTGTATAACAATTGCTGCATCTGTAGATGAAATTAGTGCAGCAAAGATAATACTTTGAGAAAAAGATAGATGAACAAAATAAATTAAAACAATTCCAATAACAACAGTAGTAATTACTACTCCAACTGTAGAAAGAGATATAACAGTTATTCTTATCGGTTTAAATTCCCTAAAATAATCAACTTGCATCATTGCTTCAAATATCAATGGAGGAATTACAAAATCCATAATTAATTTTGGATCAAATTGTAGATTTTTAATATCAAGTGAAATATAATTAAATGGTTGTTTTGCATATATTAAAAGTGAAAGTATCAATCCAATTATTACCAAATATATAGTATATGGAATTTTAGTTTTTGACTCAAATAGAGAGCTAATAAATACTATACCCAAAAATAAAAGTATTAGATATTCAAGCTGATTTGAGATCAATATACCTATCTTAAATTGATTAATGCGTTAAATAAAATGATCTAATAAAATAATTAACATGTTTTTGAAATGGCTCTGTAAAATTAGGAAATTAATAATTATTTTTAATTAAAGAAATTTAGTTAGTAGATCATTTCAAAAAATAAATTTGGCAAAATGAATATAAATTTGATATGCAAACCAAATTTTTGGTGGACCATCACATTCTAGTGTTTTACAAAATTGATTTTTGGTCTTAACTTTACAGAATCCTAAAACGGCTCTGTTCACTTAAGGAAAGCCTATAGCTTGAAGGTGCTCTATTTCATTTGTGATTTTCAGAAACAGAACACCCTCAGAGTATATTGGTTATGGTTTATATTTTTATTTTTCAGGTTTGTCTTTAAGAAATGCAGCAGACAGATTATCAAATTGCTTCTTTATCAAAAGAAACCATGTTCCTATCTGGAATTGGGTACAAAAGTACAAGCCTCAGAAAATATCCTCAAAGGAAAAGAAAATCTCCGAGTACGTTATAGATGAGACTGTAATTAAAGTTGGGTCAGAATATATTTGGATATGGGTTGCAATCGAACTAGAAAGTAAAGATATCCAAGGGATAAGCGTATCAAAAGAACAAAATATGTTTGTTGCTGAACGATTTATTTCGGACGGTGTAGAAGAATATGGAGAACATCCAGTTTCCACAGATGGTGGTACTTGGTATCCGCCACAAACATGTAGATTCCTGAAACTAGATCACCATTTCCATTTCTCATATGAGAAAAGCGTCATTATTGGAAGAACTATGCAGTATATTAAAGATAGAACTATTGAATGTTTTAATGATTATTTTCCTTGTAGAAAGAAGAAATGTAAATTGGAACATGTAAGGAATTGGCTTAATCTTTTTGTAGGTTATCATAATAAGGAATTATGTCTTAAGTGAACAGAGCTCTTTGCTGCCATGATTTTTATTATAAATATCCTTCCATTTACTAATGACCCCACCTATTTCTTGTTCATCTTTAAAAGTAGAATTATTAATCAGTTGTCTTTGTAACCACAACCATCTTACTTCAATCAAGTTGAGCTCTGAAGAACGTACAGGCAGAAATACAAATATTATTCTTGGACCATATTTGGATATCTCTTTCTTTGCCATCTTTGATTTGTGTGCTGAAAGATTATCCAGTACAATAAAGATATTTTGGATATCTTTGTCATATCTTTTGTCTACTCTTTTTAGAAAATCGATAAACTGTTTTCCTTTTTTCTTTTGGTAGCAATGTATGTGTATTTTATCATTTGTGTAATCATGTGCTCCAAACACATTTAGCAATCCATTTATCTTTTGAGCCTTCTCTATCTTTACCTGTACCGATGACCATGAAGTACCGCCATGAGTATTTGTGGTTATTGGTCCTTTCTCATCTGCATACAATAATACAGAATTAGGCGAAGCATTGTATCTTAGTTGTTCAATGTACTTTTTTTCAAAGTATATTCTGAATCCCTTATTCTTTTATTTGATAAAACAGTTTTAGATTTACTCCATTTTGTTCCATGTTTTAAAAGGATGTTTCTTATTTCTGAATGGCTTATCTTATATACCAGTTTTAGTTCATATATAAGAAAACCAGCAAGTACCCGTAACGACCAAGTAGAAAATCCCAAATCAAAAGATCTTGGATTTGATGATGCTATATCAACAATCTTTTTCTCTATTTTATTATCAAACTTGTACTGTTTATGACATTGTTTTTTTTGATATGATGTCATCAATCCCTTTTTCATTGAATCGATGTATCCATTTTCTTATGTTGTTATCGTGATGGTTAATCACTCTTCTTATTTCAGGGACTGTATATCCTTCATCTTTAAGCAAGATTACCTTGGCTCTATATCCTAATTTTGCATCTTCAAGCATCAGATGTAAAATATTCTTCTCATTAATGGTAAGTATTCTGAGGAAGGTATCCC
The DNA here is from genome assembly GCA_963830925.1 of uncultured Nitrososphaeraceae archaeon. Lineage (GTDB taxonomy): Archaea > Thermoproteota > Nitrososphaeria > Nitrososphaerales > Nitrososphaeraceae > Nitrosocosmicus. The sequence goes on from CAWHOB010000001.1 coordinate 148,280, forward strand.
TCATAGCATTACTAAAGAGTGGCAAGCTAAAGGTATTACGATATCTAAACAAGCACTATTCATTTTACAGAAAAACATACCATGCCTTTTACACAACTGTTAACTTGTTCATTTTCTTGCAGATATGACCATAACTTGGTGGATTAGCTGGTAGATGTTTTCCCGTAGCCTTGATTATTTCCTCCGTTTGTCTGTATGGCAGATGAAATGATATGTACATATGTAACCAATAACGAGTATGGAAGAACCTGGAAATATGAATGGCTTACCATCCTTGTTTTTATCCGTACTTTCCAGATCAGAGTCCTATATCAAGAAAATTATGTGAAAAAAGAATCTCGTCATTATGTCGAACTAAGGACATATTATAAGAAGGCCAATCCGCTATAAAGGATTAAGAATGGTAATCCAGCTAAATTTGTTGTGTTAGATGACAAAGCATAAAGATAGACATTTTGTGTTCAAATATCACAATTTTATTATAGTTGAGTAAAAGTTGCTTTGCTGCGTGATTTTTCTAATCTTGTTATACTATCTATTTTTTTCTAAATGGATATGATCTTATTATACAACTATACTTTCAACATCATTCCTTTATCATATTTTTTAGTTTATAGAATACACATACTCGCCAACAAACGTTCTTTTTATAGGTGAAAATACAATTTCTACAATCCACCACTTTACATAATTATACTATCCTCTTTTCGTTTTTGCAAATTTTTTTTCTGATCTAAAGATGATAGGTTCTAAGAGGATGTTTTTTCCTTTTTTCCATCTTGCTCTATCATTCTTTTTCTTACTTTAATACATCAGAATTCCATTGTTGTCTGTTAAGAATTTAAAAATCTTATTGCTATCATAAGCGTCATCATCATCAGCAAATAGTTCGCCTACTGTTTTAGATTTTAATACCGTCAATCAATTTGTAATGCCTTGTTATAATGTACATGCTCATCGACGGTACCTTCATCATGGAAGGAATTTTCTTTGTCTTGACTTTTACAACAGCAACAACAAGTATTTTCATTTTCAGATACCATTTTGAAAAAAGCATTATAGAAAGGCTATGAAATATATCAAAGATTGAATATTGAAGGATTTGATAATTTATTTTCCTTGCAAATATAAAAATATAAACTAAAGTCTGTGAAACAGTGGCTTAATCTATTTGCCGATTACTACAACAAAACGTAATTACTTTAATTTACAGGACAGTTTTTCCGTTTTTACTATTGAGATTGAGAATAAAGTTCTGTGTGTTACGTCTGTCTTTATATACTATATTCAATATTATACAGATATAGTTTCAGAGAATGTTATATAAGAAACTCTGTTAAAGATTCTGTATCTCTGTGTCTTTTAGGTATAAATTATAATTCCAAGGAATTAACATGGTTTAATTGTTAATGGCTCTGTGAAGAGGAGATAGACCCACTAACCAACCAAACATAAATAAAAAAATATTAGAATAAAAGCGCTTTGTTCTATGATCCGAAAATCCGTTGACAGGAATGTATCTATAACAATAACAATTAAATGTACTATTTTCGTTTTTAATTTATAAGACATAGTAAATAACGACGAATAAAATGATATACAACAAAGCATAATTATTCACATGCTGTGTAAAGTTAAGGAAAAAGCTATATCTTCCATCATTATTTATCATCCATAATAAAACAAGTTAGAAAAAGAACCAGAGTTGAAGATGTTATATATTCTTTATCTATACTTCTGCGGTCTTTCGTTAAAAATATATCTAAAGCCATCTCTCAAGTCATTCAAAGGATCTATCTGCAATAAGCGATTGGATACAAAAGTATGTGTCAGAAAGATTGTTTTTTAAAAGGAAAAGGGTGTCTAAATTTATGATCAATGAAACTCCAGTAGATCCAGAAATGATGATTGCTTTCCTTTGTAAAAAGAACAAATCTAAGTTAAACTATATAAAAAATGACTTAACTACATTGATTCAACTAATAAATAATATATCTTAAGTTAAAAGTCGTTTTATCTATGAATATATTATTATGTTGATGTATTATTTTATAAATTTAAATAAATCTTAAAAAAATATAATTATTTTGTAAATAATTAACTATTTTGGAGGCATCATCATCGAAGTCATATTCATGGCAGTTCCCATCGATTTAGCTCCTGTATTTGATGGCATAAGTGTAAAACTCATTTCGCCTTTATCTGCAGCATTATTTGGCTTATATTTGTCTGCTATTTGTAAAACAATAGGTTTAGTCAGCATAAAGTGAGCTACATCTTTGGTTTTGTTGGAACCATCGACTACTAAATATTTACTGACATCTTGTCCATTAGTAAATCCCTTATAACTACCTGTGGATGTAAAAACACTTGGTTTTGGTACATCTACTTCTTGATGAACATATACATTATTATCTGGAGCTTTAAGTCGTGTCATATTATATGTGAAAGGCATGTTAAAGGAAATTGCGTGAGTTTTAGGAGCGTATGTAATGTTGCCTACTTCATCATAATACCCTAATATGCTTACTGGAACTGTTTTGCCATTAATATCAAAATCCTTGTGATGGTATGCTCCGATACTAAGCCATCCATCAAATTTTGGTTGTTGAGCATCAGGTAAAATTGTTGTAGAATAATCAACTGTAACAATTCGTACAATAAAATGATATAATCCACCTTGTGAAAATATGGGACCGGTAGCAACTACAGGACTAGCTCCTTGACTTGTATATGCATTTAAGATGGGATCAAGATCACCTTCGACTTGAATTTGGCTAGTATTTCTTGGTTCCATCTGAATTTTTAAATCTCCATTGGGATCATAAAACCAATTGGAAAGTAATTGTTTACCATTTTTTTCTATGGTAATATAATAGGTAACTGATTTAAAGTTTTGATTGGTGTTAGAATCAAATAATTTAAATTCTATAACAGGTTTTTGACCCTGTTGTTCTAATGCAGTAGTTACAATAGGTGGACTCATTTTTATTAACAAATCAGCTTTACGGTCACCAAGGGATGCCGATAACTGTTCCATAAATAAACCATCTCCATAAACCTTGCTATAAGTAAATGAATAGCTAATGGTGAGCACAAGAAGTAGACAAAAAAGACATAAAAAGGAATAACCTTATTCATATTAGGAAAATTGGGGATTGAACTATTTATTAATTTTTATATAAATATAATATTAACAACAATTATTGTATAATATGCAATAGATCTCTTGCATAATTAGAAATAATCTAGACCATCACTTCTAATTCTATATCGATTTCTAGTTCAGATAATTTGATATTCTATAGTTCACTAGTCCTGCTACTATGTCTGACACCTTGTTATATTTTCTCAATTTATTTCTAAATATCTCACTCATTATCTTGTACTTTTTCAATCTGCTAATAGTATGCTCTACTATTATCCTCTTTTTCGAATGGATAATGTTAAACTCGATTTCTTCTTGTGATAAACACTGGTTTATTTTCTTTTTATATGGTAGTGCAGATAGTTGTTCTGGAAAATCCTTTTCTATGCCCAAATACCCTAGATCATACATATTTAGAACATCTTTTGGGATGATTGGATGATTCTTTTTATAAACATCATAATCGTGACTTCTTCCTTTTTTATGGCCTAATTTGTAAACGATATAACCCTTGTTATTAACCACAAGCTGATTCTTTACTGTATGTCTTTTCTTCTTTCCTGAATAGTATGCTTGACGTCTTCTTTTATCTTCAGGTTTTGGTATCTGCTGCTCTGTACAATCTGTAAAAGCCATAAATCCAGGAAAATACTTTTCAACTTCCTCTAGCGTTTTCAGCCTTTTGATTATGTTGTATGTTTTCTGTGGAATTGGTACACACTTTCTAATCAGACTTTCAATCTTTTGAATATCTCTGCAGATGTTACTCTGATCCAAACCAAATAGAAAACCTGCTAACGTGTAAGTGATATAAAGACGATAATATATCAAAAGCAAGAGAAATCTGTCTCTTGTATCTAGTTTGAAATGTCTACCTGCACCTACATCTCGCTTTCTATTTTTTCTTTTTGATAAACGTTGTATCTCATGTTTACAATACCTTTTTGTTATTTCATTATCGTAAATGTTATCAAACTGTTGCATTGTCAAGCCGGTGAATGATTTAAAAAGTAATGGTTTTTTGGATAACCTCTCGTATGAAAGCAAAGAAAGAACAAGTTAATGATAAACTAATGGTCATAAAGCTGTTTAGGCGTAATTATGCAAGAGATCTAATATTATTGTCTAGTTATTTTTGGAATATATGTAAAAGTTTTTGACATTAAATTGTATAGCTTTATTCTTCTTGTGATGAACAATGTTTAAAATACAATGTGATTATAGAGACAATAGATCTCTTGCATAATTAGCACCATTAGAAAAATTTCTAAATATGAATTAAACTAGACGATTTTAGTTAATTCTATCGTAAATTTTATTGTTAATTGTACTGATTCCACACATAGTTGACATTTTAGCTTCCTAACATAGTTGACACTCTAGTCTTAGAGTGTAATAATAATGGATATAATTGAAAATAGGTATAAAATGATAATTGAATCAGAACGTTCAGGTAAGAGCATTTCTGATGCTTGTACTGCATATGCTGTTTCAAGACAAACATGGTACAAATGGAAGAGACGCTATAATGTATATGGGATAGATGGATTAAAAAACCAATCAAGAAAGCCACATAATATTAAAAATGTAAAGGTAACCAAAGATATAGAAAAGATTATTCTCGAGCTGAGACTAAACAACAGATTTGGTCCAATGAGAATAAGGTTCAGATTAAAGAGAAAGTATGGAATCAGCTTGGGTACAAAAACCATTTACAATATTCTAAAGAGACACAATCTCAATGTACTATCTGTTAAAATAAAAAGAAAATACAAGATTTGAAATGAAACATCCGAATGAGTTGGTTCAAATGGATACCAAAGGACCTTTTTATCTAAAAGGCTCACGAAGCAAAAATTATTTTATTCACGTAATAGATGATTGCCCCTCAAGAAAAGTAGTTAGCAAATGGTGCAGCAGAAGAACTAGTGAAGAATCTTTATCAGTTCTCAACGAATGGATTGAACTCTATGGTAAACCTATGAAAGTGATGCACACGATGGTGGTAGAGAATTTACATCGAATAAATTCAAACATTATCTTTTTCTCAATGGAATAAAGGACAAGCAGATTCCTAAAGGTTATCCACAAGAACAGGGGAAAGTAGAAGCGTATAACAAAATAGTCATAACTGAATTTCTACAAGTAGAAGAGTTAATTGATATGAAAGAGGGAATAGAGAAATACGAATTATTTGTCAAATCGTATAACTATGAAAGAGAACACGGTGGAATAAACGGAATGACGCCATCAGAGAAGTCCATGAAATCTTTAAAACAACCGATATTGATAATGTAGAACAAGACAAAATGTGTCAGCCATGTTGGTACATTGTTTTGTCAACCATGTGTGGAAGTACAACAGTTAACCATTAACAACTTATAAAATTTTGATATCCATCTAATATGCAAGAGATCTAATAATATTTGTATATTTATTAAAAAAATTAAATACCTTAAATTTGTTTAAATTATTAAATTTTTCATAATGATAAATAAGGTCAAACGGAATACTGCAATAAGATACTGGATTCAAAAATGTAAAGCAATCAAAAGATTAGTCTACAGGAAGCAAATGTTGCAAAATTTATAATAGATGAAACTGAACTGAAGATGAGTCCTGAAATAATATGGTTTTGGATTGCCATAGAACCAAAGAATAAATAAATTCTTTCCATAACCATGTCCAAAGAACGAAACCTGTCTGTAGCCGATCTATTTCTAATTGTCTTTCGGAAAACCATGGCATACCCCACAGTTTCGACAGGCGGTTATACATCGTCTCCATCACAAGCGTATAAGTTTCTGAAACTGAAGCATAATTTGCATCCTCTTATGAAAAAACCCTAATAGAAAGAACGATGTAATACATTAAAGATTTTGACGAGTGTTTTGACGATTATTTTCCATGTAGAAGAAGAAATGTAAATAAAAACATGTTCAACAATGGATGAATCTATTTGCCAATTATTCTAACAAGGAATAATAACTTAACTTTGGATAGCTGAAGATCTCATCTTAACCTTATTATATAGTAGAAATTTATGTGTTATATATGACAAATGTTGCAAAAATAACAGAAATTGTTGGTAGCTCTAATAAAAGCTGGGAGGATGCAGCACAAGTCGCATTAAACGAGGCTAAAAAGACCTGTACGAGGTATTACTGGAATGGATGTTATTGATATGACAGCAAAAGTCGATCCTAGCACCGGAAATATAACTATGTATCATACAACAGTTAAAATTGCATTCGGTATCGAACATTAAAATACATAGTTAAATATGGCCTATATAATTTCTTTAATAGAAAAATTAATTTCTGCTCATAATTAAAAGATATAGAAATTAATGTTTGTTCAGTACCGACCAATTACGAAAATAATGAAAATATAAAGTTTAGTTTAAAGATATTTTTAACCAATTGAAGCATGGTCATAATTCAAAATAACTCATATTTATCCTCCACATCATGTCGCTAGCCAGTCACAAGCATATACTTTATTGATTTTGGATTTATTTTTTCAGTTTTACAATTATAGTATACCATTAGCTGATACCACAATACCGATAAAAGTACAATTGCAGATACTTTGTGAAATCCTTGTGCTGGTAATGGGTCTATCCCAAAGACTGATTTGATATGTTCTATTAGCAGGGCTCTATCGATATCCTTCTCAGGCTACATATATGTACTGCCACAATACCGATTGATAAAAGTATACATACCAGCTCAAGCCTCTTTTTGGAGTACTTTTGTTGTATCTTTTAACAACAGAGGACAAACTACCAGATCTATTCCCAATGTTTTTTTACTCTGCTCATATAGTTTCTTATTATCATATCCCGGATCAGCAATCATATACAAGGCAGATGGTAAAAAGAAAAAACAGAAGAAGATGATGTTAAATAAACATACATTGATTATCCTCTGTATATTTGCGGTAGTTACACATCAGCTGCTGTTATAGAGGTACTATAATATCTCCTCTGCTGCTGTACATATAGATGTAGTTTGTATCCAAATATCCATCCATCCTTTCTTGGTATGACTATAGCCCCCACCACCGTACATCCGTGTCAATACCGACAGAACATGGTACTTCTCCTTTATTCATCATCATGGATGTTTATGCCATACACTAACTACCCTTTGCTTTTATCAGAGTGTACTATCTCTGTTGCCGCGGTTATAGAAGGATTTACTAGATTGTCTGTAACAAATAGATAGATATCCCATTGCAGTTATCCTTTGTTTAATATCTGTAGAAATCCTCTTCAACAATCGCCTATCAAAAGTTCGTCTACTACTAGGTATTGACACAAGATCACAAGCTAATGCTAGTTTATGGTTATACTGATAGCAGTTCATGTTAAGAAAAATATGCAATGCATATATTGTTTGAATCGATTCTAAACCTGTCTTACAATAAAGCATCTCAAAATTACTATTGGAGTATGTACATACGGTCTACCTCGTTTCCGTGATGCAATAGGCCATGATATACAACCTATTAGATACAGAATGTTAAAGAGGATGGAATCTTTTAATCCATCAAGAGCTAATCTTTGGAACAATATTAATCAAAATAATATCTCAAGGATTAGCTTTAAGCTGTTAAAAAATATATCAAGAATATTTGAATTATTACCATGTCTCAAGTAATTACTTTACTTTACTTTACTTTACAGGACAGTTTTTCAGTGTACTATTGAGATTGAGAATAAAGGTGTGTCTGTTCCGTTTGTATTTATATACTGATGTCAATATTATACAGATATAGTTTCAGAGAATGTTATATAAGAAACTCTGTTGAAGAATTTGTATCTCTTGTGTATTTTAGGTATAATATTAATTCCAAGGAATTAACATGGTTTAATTGTTATGGCTCTGTGAAGAGGAGATAGTAAACCAACAAACGAACAAACATAAATAAAAAAATTATCAGAAAAGTGCTTTGTTGTATTTCGAAAACTATTAAAATTTGGATTTATCCGTAACAATAACAATTAAATGTACTATTTTCGTTTTTAATCCATCAATAAAACATAGCAAATAACGACAAAAAAAATTAATCATGCAATAAAGCGTCTGTCACTCTCACTCGACTGGTATATCTCACTCGTCTGGTATATCTCACTCGTCTGGTATCTCACTCGTCTGGTATCTCACTCGTCTGGTATCTCACTCGTCTGGTATCTCACTCGTCTGGTATCTCACTCGACTGTCAATAGTACGTCTCTGGGAATGGATACTAATCCATAGTCTAATGCAAGTTTGTGGCTATATTGACAGCAGTCCCTGCTAAGAAAAATATGTAATGTATTGTTGGAATCCAGTCTGAACCATAACCTCGCGATAAAACATCTCAAAATTACTATTGTAGAATATACATATGGTCTGCCGTGTTTCCTCCTTGTTGTTGTTGGCATACTAGACCATGGTATATTACCTACAAGATACATTGAATGTTAAAAAGATGGATTTCTTTAATCTATAAAGATCTAATCTTTGGAATAATGTCTCAAAATAATATTCCAGAGGTTAGCTTTAAGCTATATTCCATATATGAAAATAAATTTGAATTATGACCATGCCTCATCTATATCAAGAAAAGTATGCAATACATTGTTGGAATCCCGTCTGAACCATAACCTCGCGATAAAACATCTTAGATTTACTATTGTAGAATATACATATGGTCTGCCGCGTTTTCGTGATATGTCAGGCCATGGTATACGACCTGTCAGATACAGGATATTAAAAAGGATGGATTACTTTAATCTATCAAGTTCTAACCTTTGGTACAGGATTAATCAAAATAACATTTCAGAGGTTAGCTTTAAGCTGTTATTTAAATTGAAAAAGATTTGAATTATGACCACACCTCATATAAATAGATAAATAATTTCTTTTGGCCCTGTTCACTTAAGGAAAAATCTATTGCTTGAATACAACCATATACTGTATGTGTATTAGACATAGGACATTTTCACAAATTATTGGCTATGGTTTATACTTGTACTTTTTAGGTTTATCCCTTAGAAACACTGCCAACAAAGCATTATCATTCTTATAATAAAGATAACTCATGTATCAATCAGGAACTGGTTACAAAAGTACAAACCAAAGAAATATTTCAAGAAAAGGAAAATCAAAGAATATATGTTATTGATAAAACCATGATAAAAGTCGTCTCTGAATTAATATGGCTTTGGGTCGTTATTGAATCCGAAAATAAAAAAATTCTTTCGTTTTATATCTCAAAAGGACGGAATATGTTTGTAGTAGCCAAGCGATTTCTATCTCTGGCTGTAAACATGTATGGAAAACATCAAGTTTCATCTGATAGTGATGGTACTTGGTATCCACCAGATAAGTTCCTGAATCTACATCATCACATTTATTCCAACTTTGAAAAAAGCATAATTGAAAGGACAATGCAGTATATAAAAAATAGAACTGAAAGTTTTGACGATTACTTTCTGTGTAGGAAAAAGAACAAGTACAAACTAAAGCATATTAAACAATGTTTCAAGTTGTTTGTTTATCAACATAATGAAATAATATCTTAAGTTAACAGTTGTGTAAATACATCGGTAATGTTTAATGTAAAATATTTGTAGTTGTTTTGCTTGAGATATTTTTACATAATCATTTCAAATAAATTGTATTTTAATTATTTTATTTTATGAAAACAATCACAATTATTTTACAAATACAACTAGGTAATTCATTACATAACTGTTAACAGAGCCTTTCTTTTGATAAATCAAAAAGTCAAAAAGTAACAAGAATTTATTAAATTCACAAGTTATTTAATTTCAATTGACTGATGCAGACAATAGAAAGGATAGTAATGATAATAAATTAAATGGTAATAATAGATCTCTTGCATAATTAGGAACCTGTCAAAATTTTATATATTTTCAACGATATTTTGTAATATTTTTATTTTAATTTGCTAATTATGATTAAGATCTGTCTACTTTTTAGAAATTTTTCTTATGTTGCTAATTATGCAAGAGATCTAATGAAGAAAAATCTAAAAATAAAAATGAATATTCAATAAATGAACCAAAAATTATTGCAGGTAAAGTTGAAGATAAAGAAGAATCAAAAATTAATATTGGTTTTTACTCTACATTTACACTTGCAATACTCGGAGGATCTTTTATAAGCCTGGCTGCGATATTTTTTACCTTCATTACAACTCAGATTACCTTTAATTTATCATTTACACAACTACTTGGAGGCATGGCGTTCAGCATAGGTCCTATCCTTGTAGTGGTTGCAGGAGCTGAACTTTTTACAGGAAACAATCTGTTAATAATATCATTCATCAATAAAAGAATTACCTTTTTTCAACTTCTTAAGAATTGGATCACAGTATATTTCGGTAATTTTGTATGCGCTCTGATCATTGCTTTGTTGTTCTATATTACTGATACTTGGAGATCTAACAATTATCAATTTGGCTTACATGCAATATCAATAGCAGTAAACAAAGTAAACTTAAGCTATTCTGAATCCTTTTCTTTGGGACTTTTTTGTAACGCATTAATTTGTTTAGGAATATGGATGTCTGCAGGTGGCAAAAAGTACGATTGACAAAGTAATATCGATGTTCATACCAGTTACTGCTTATGCTGCTATAGGCTTTGAGCACAGTATAGCAAATATGTACTTTATTATATTTGCATTATTACTTGTAACATTAAATTATAGTGATATGCATTTGCATATGTCAACAATAATTAAAAAACTGTGGAAGAAATTCGATCTAATTTATCTTCTCTTAATATCATAGGATTTGTACACAATATTATTCCTGTGACTCTGGGTAATATAATGGGTGTCTCCATATTTATTGGAGTTATATATTGGTCAATATATCTTAGGAAAAGATGATATTATATTTACGACAATTCTGTCCCATTAAGGAAACCTCTGTATAGAGGGTGCCATGCTTTGTTTCATGATTTATAAAATTTGTATTTTATCTTAATGGAAATCATTTTATTATATAATAATTCTTTTAGTATCGTTACCTGTATAATATTCTTTAGTCTAACAGAATAAACGTATTATCAAATATTCTTTTTATATGGGAAACACTTTCTATAATCAACTTTTACCCCTCGATATACTAATTTCTTTATTTTCATTCCTATGCTTGCATATTATTTTATCCCATTTCATAACATAATCAACCAATTCTGCAAATGTTTTACTATTATGAATATGCTGCTCAGTTATCCGCATAAAAGGATTTTCTTGGTCTTGAAATTTATATTAAGATATATTTTTATACACTTTAATTTTATATGTTATTTCTCTATTAATTATTGACCTTTATTAGTAACCTTGATTTTCATATTGTCTATTACAATGACTCTGTATTATTCTTCAAATGCTGTGTCTTTATGTCTTTCATTTCGTTATTAGGATTGTTTATTCTTTTGTTTATTAGACGTACCATAATCCGCGGCATTAGCAAATTTTCTATAAACATAGCTCAAATTGGTCCGTTCTAAAGATGATAATCGTAAAATTGTTATCAACCGTTAATGATCTGTAAAATTTTGTAAATGCCTGATAATGTGAAATCTATTGACCTTTATGGCTAGTTTTATTGAAAGTTTAAAAATTTTTAAATTGTTTATGTTAATTTTTTATTGATTTATATAAAATAAAAATCAACATTCTAAACATTTAAAGAGTATCTTTTCCTATCATGTACAATTCAAATGTTACATAAAAATTCACAAAAGAGAATTATTGCATTTTTTTTAATTTTTACATTGGGAACAATGGCATTACAACTTACCCATTTTATGGGGACTGCAAACGCACAAAATGATAATATGTGGTATGTAGGAAAAGGTGTTAAACCCAATACATATTATACATATACAATAAAAAATGAAGACGTAAATGAAGGTCAACCATTTACTATGACTCTTTATTTTAAAGATTATAATGCCACTGGTCAATACTGGAATGTGCCTACAATTGTAGTGAATCAGGGTCAAGTATTACAAGGTACATTGCATTTAAGTGATCTTGATATGACTGCTTTAGGATCCTCTCCTATTCCTCAAACAATGTCAAAATATAGAGGTGGATATGCTACATCATTAGATTGGTTGTCTGCTTATGTGCCAAAACCTGGTCAGTCTCTAAGCTCTTTATATTGGGGTAAAATAGGATCGATCGGAGGATCACAAATTTCTCCTGTTGGTTCTGCCAAGGTAACTACTCCTGCAGGTACTTTTGATACAACAATAATTCAATATCACAAAGGTGTTGATAATAATATTTATATTGCAAAAGATATGCCGTTTCCTGTAAAAGCATTAACCTATGCAGAGTCTTCAGCAGGAACGCCTCCTATTCAATATTCTGTGGAGTTAGAAGCAATGGGAACCGGACAACCCCCGATACCAAAATCTCATATTGAACCTTCAAAACCGCCAATAACCTTGACTACGCCAAGAGGTACCTATCATGTTCAGCTCTTATGGACTCCTACTTTGCTTAAAGCTGGTCAAGTTACTCATTTTGGAGTTGTCATAACAGATGTGAATAATAACCTTGTTCAAAATTCAGCATATGAATTCAAGGTAATGGATAAAAATAATAAGGTTTTAGCTGATATGAACAATCAACAAGCCACCGATGGAACTGGAAAAACAGATTTTAAATTCCCATCTCCTGGTACATATTATATTTATATAAGTGTTTTAACATCCACTTCGTCTTATATGACTGATATGTTTGTAGAGTTTGTTACGTTTGATTTGAACGTAGCATAATCTAATTAAAATTCATTTTTTTATTTTTTTATTTTTAAAAATTCGGTCTTTGTATACATTTTCAAGGAGCCAATTACTGAATAATTCCACGTTTTCATCTATCTTGATCCATAAGTGAAAGGATCCAGGTAAAATTTCAATTCTAGATTTTTTTTCATCACTAAAGATTATTTTCAAGCCTTCTTTGCCCTCGTACATATATCCATCCATTATGGATGCGTTTTTAAATGATTTTGAAGCTTCTTTTTTAATTATTTCTCTCGAAATTGGAAAAGTTTTCCTAAATTTATCTATAACAATACTTATATTTTCTTTCCCATAGTTTTCCACGTCATATATTTTACTTGAATTAGGAAAATGAATTTCAAATTGTAAATTGTATCTTGAACCCACAAAATTTGATAATTCATTTAATTTGTAATATGACAAAGTAGGATTCTTTTGTGAATTTGTTTTAAAAAATTCTATATTATTATTTAAATTATTCATTAAATCTGTTATTAGCATAGTAAATTCATTCATCTGTTTTCTACTATGTATGTTAAAGTTTAATAAATAAGTTAAATGAATTTATTAAATATTATATCATGTTTGCTTCTGATAATGATTCTGAAAGGGCTACTAGCATACCTGATTATCAAAATACTTGTACAGAATTCATTCGTGATCTTTGTAAAGATTATTTAGATTGGGTAGATTGATATAAACTTCCACAAGAAGAGGAAGTAAGTAGAAAGACAAAAATAAACGAAATAGTAAGATTGACTAATCAATTTATTTTCAAATTTGGAGATACAATAAAAAAAATTGACATTATTATGAATGATGGAATCAATAAGATGGCAGAAAATACTGCAGGTTATCCTTTCAATTATAATATATTTGTAAATAATACAAGCAGATATATCATACATGATAAAAGCACTGTAAGAATAAGTCTGAAAGCTTCACCTCGATTCAAAAGGCAAATTAGGCTATGTAATTATGACAAAAATCAAATTTTTCTGCTTAATTCTAGTAATCCTGTTGATTTTACATACAGTAATGCTAGTTTTGAATCCTCTGATTTACTTGATGATTATATAATTCTAAAACCTAAACAATTTGATACATCCGATGTTATATCTATTACAATAAAGGCTGAAGAAATAGAGAATAATGTATGCATGGAAAGTAGAGGATATACATCTCTAATTGTCTTAAAATAATATGTGTATTTAAGATCCTATTTTTAAATCATGTTTGCATATGGACCGTAAACATTCAATTGCCGATAATACTGCCAAATAGCTAGTCTTTGGATTCTCTATACTAGGTTTGTTAATTACTTTGATATTAAATTCTCCAAATATCCATTTTACAATAATTTCATGAGTGTTATTTGATTCATTTGGATCTACAATTATTTTTACATTGGTTTTTTTAAAACCTATTCCTGCAAGACTTATCAAGGCAGCAACATTTACATTAGATGGAAATTGGATTATAGCTTCACCTGCATTCCCATCAAAAATAACTTGTCTATTGTTAATTTCATCTATATTTATATTGTAATTAGAAAAAAATGGAGCTCCTTTTAATGAATTATTATTTTTCGTTGTAATCAATGTTATAGATTCTATATACTTTTTAATACTTCTTATAATATCGATACCACCAATAGCACCCGATGGTAAATATATATTATTGTGTTTGGATTCAATAATGGACTGTAACTCTTTAAATGTTTTATCGTCTGAAAAAACTCCTATACTCATAATCATTATATCCTTTCCATTTTGAAGAATATCTCTGATATATTTTGACGCAGCATTAATTGATGCAGCTTCTATAATTAGATCAATTCGGTCAAATTCTGCAGATTCTATAAATTCTTTAAAATTCTCAAATATGACTGGTTTATTTTGTAATTTTTCATAAATATTTTTTAATTTATTTTGATCGATATCAAAAATACTGGATAATATGCAGTTTGGAATATTTTTGTTGTCTATATTTTTTGCTAGCTCGCCACCTATTGTACCACAACCAATTATTGCTACTTTTTTATCCATAATTTAATTATGTTTTAATTTGTATTAAATTTTATATTTTTATAGATAGTAACAAAAATTTTTATCCTTATTTTTTTATATAAAATTAAATTTATTGATACGATTAAATTTATTCTTTATCTTGTTTAAATCATTGAATTATATGAATATAACCATTTAAGCAATTCATATTTTAAAATGACGAATTTTAGTTTTTCTTTTAATATTTAAAACTTTAGTAAATAACAAAACTCATTTTTTTGGCATTGTAGCCTCTATTTTTTATTGTTTAATTTGAATTAATTTACTGATTTTAAATATTATTTTAAAGTGGAGATTTACAATTAAAACTGGTTTATGCTATTAAGTTTATGTGTTAATGAGTAATTTTTTTTAATTAAGAATTAATCTGATATTCTCTGAAACCATTAATTTCCAATTTCTTATCTTTTTCTAATGTTTTTTGCTGCATTTGTTTTTTGTATTCTTTAACCTTTGATGAAATTTCGTTTGAATAAATGCCCAAAATTGAGCTTGCTAAGATACCTGCATTTTTAGAACCATTGATTGCCATCGTTGCAACTGGTATACCCGGCGGCATTTGAACTATTGAAAGTAAAGAGTCTATCCCATTTATTGATGCATGTGATTTAATCGGAACTCCTATAACCGGTAACGATGTTAGTGATGCCACCATACCTGGTAAGTGTGCAGACCCTCCTGCTCCAGCTATAATAACCTTGATTCCTCTATGTTCAGCTTTTTGGGCATATTCAAACATAAATTCTGGTGTTCTATGTGCTGATACTATTTTTATTTCAAATGAAATATTGAATTCAGTTAAAATTTCTGCTGCATCTTTCATAATCGAAAGATCTGAATCGCTTCCCATAATAATACTAACACTTGGCAAGATCAAGATGTATTTTATTTCTATATTTAAAATATGTTATCTAGTGACGTTCTCCCTGAATTTAGTGATATACAATGATTTATTTAAATGGAATTATTACAAACTATAATGTATTTTATTGTTATTATTGAATAAATCGGTATTTTTATTACTATTTGTTAAACGTTAAAAAGCTTTCAATCATTAGATCTCTTGCATAATTAGAAATAATTCAGATCATTATCCTTATGTATTTTACATCTGCTTCTAGGTCTGTTAATTTATTATTCTGTAGTTTATCAAACCTGTGACTATATCTGATACCTTGATATCTTTTCTTCATTTATTTCTAAAAATATTACTTTGTATCTTGTACTTTTCAATCTGCTGATAACATGTTCTTTACTATTATTCTATTTATTAAATGAATATAGTTGAACTCGAGTTCTTCTTGTGATAAACGCTGGTTTACTTTCTTTTTGAGTTGTAAGATAGATAGTTGTTCTGGGAAATCCTTTTCTACGCCAACGTATCCAAGATTATAGACAGTTACAACCTCTTAAGTAGTTAACAGGTGATTCTTTTAGTAAATATTATAGTCGTGACTTCTTCCTTTCTTATATTTTAATTTATCAGTAATAATATCTTAGTTGTTAACCATCAGTTGTGTCTTTACTATGTCTTTTTTGGCTCTGTTAACTTAAGGAAAACCTATAGCTCTAGAATAACCATATCTTGTACGTCTGCTAGATATAGAACATCTTCAAAAATAATTGGTTATGGATTACATTCTTAAAAATAGTAAAGATAAGCCATGTTTCCATCTGGAACTGGTTTCAAAAGTACAAACCAAGGAAATGGCTCAAAAATAAGAAAATAAAAGAATACATAATTGATGAAACTTCTATAAAAGCAGATTCTTCTGATTTAGTATGGCTTTGGATAGTTATAAAACCAAAGGATAAAGAAATCCGTGCAACTGATATATTAAAAAAGCGAAATATGTTTGTAGCTAAACGAGTTCTATCTTATGTAATGAATAAGTGTGGATTGCATTCTGTTTCTTCAGATTGCGGTACATAGTAACCTCAAACATGTCAATTTCTGAAACTAAAGCATCATCTTCATTTTCATTATGAAAAAAGCATAATTGAAGGGATAATGCAATACATAAAGGATAGGACAGAATATTTTGATGATTACTTTACTGTAGAAACAAAAAATAAATGCAAACTAAAGCATGTAAAATAACGGCTCAACTTGTCGTTTACCAACATAATAAAGTAATATTGTCTTAAGTTAAAAGGGCCTCTTTTTTGCCAGAATAGTACATTTGGCGTCTTTTATTATTGATAGGTCTTAATTCGCTGTTGCTCTGTAGTAGAATCGATAAAAGCAAGAAATCCTGGAAAGTATTGTTCGCTTCTTCAGGATTTGGGAGCGTCTGTTATTTTATATATTTTCTGTGGTCGCGGTAAAGGTACTCTGATCAAGGTTAAAGAGAAAACCTACCAAAGTGTAGGTTATGTAAAGCCGATAATATACTAAAAGCATAATAAACCTATTTTTCAGTCCGAGTTTGAATGGCCTGCCTAGACCTATAGATAGCTCTCTATTCTTTCTTTTTGATAAATCTGTATCTCGTATTTTTCGTATCTTTTTGATATCTCTTTGTAAATATCATCAAATTCTTGCGCTATAAAACCAGTGAACGATTTAAAAAGCAGTGGTTTTTTGATAACCTGTACTTTGAAAGCAAAGGGAGAACAGGCTTAGGAATTACGATCGGTCATAAAGCTGTTTAGGAGTGCTTTGTTGCATAACTTAATTTTATCATAAATATACGACACATATAATTCAAGTTTGGGAGACATCTATTCGTAATTCGTTTTATTATAATAAAGATTCAATCATGAAAAAACGAATTTCAGAGTTATGCAACAAAGCAGTTTAGGAGTGCTTTGTTGCATGATTCTTATAATCAATGATTTTACCATCTATTTTGGTTAAACAGATATCATTTTGTTATACAAGGACGCTTTCAACATCATCTCTTGTACCATATTCTTTAGTTTAACCGAGTATAAGTATTCACCAAACATTCGCTTTATGCACGAAAACACAGTTTCAAAATCCATCTTTGTCCATAGCTTACGCTATCCTTCCATCCTTGTAAATCACTTTTCTGCGCTAACACTGCTAGATTTCTAAGGGTGTTTCCTTTTTTCCATCGAACTCTAGCATTTTTTCTTACTTTAATGCAAGGTTGGATTCCGTTGTCTGATAAGAATCTAAAAATATTATTGCCTTCATACGCCCCATCACCCAACAGTTTACCTATGGATACCATGTTATCTGATTTTATAATATTTTCAATCAATTCAGGTAACGCTTTGCTATCATGAACGTGCTCGTCTGTGACCTTCATAGAAAGTATTTTCTTGGTTTTAACATTAACTGCTACGTGTATTTTCAAATATCCTTTCTTATTTTTCGCATTCCATTTATCCCTCATCCATTGACCTCTGTTGGTAACCTTGATACCTGTACCATCTATCGCAATGATGATGTATTCGTCTTCAAAATCCTTGTTTTTACTATTTATATCTTTTATCTTGATATCTAGTCTGTTTATTCTTCTGTTTATTGTGGTGTAATGTGGGATGGAAGGTACTTTTCCTTTGGCGTGTCCTTGTGCGATTCCTTCCGTTTGTCTATAAGGAAGATGAAAGTACACTTTGGCATATCCAAGCAAGAGAAGGAAGGTATTTGGATAATGAAATGGCTCGCCAATCTTGTCTTTGTTCATCCCTTCTAGTTCTGCATCCCAGTTGTTTATAACATCAAATCCTAGCAGTATTTCGCCTCTTCTAACAAGAGATTGGTTGTAGACGGACCAATTCATATGTTTTATTGAGGGATGTTAGCTAAATGTATTTGGGAAAGAGGAATCATGCAACAAAGCAGTTTAGGAGTAATTATACGATCAAATATTCATTTTATTCTTTGCGATATCAATCCCTGTGATTTGATTTTTGAACTAATTCCATATTGATACATGACTTATCCTTCCTAATACAAAAGAGTTGGTGCTTTGTTGGAAGTATTTCTAATGATGAATTCAGACATTACACAGACAAATGAAAACCAATTATTTTTAGAAAATTATAT
The DNA here is from genome assembly GCA_963830925.1 of uncultured Nitrososphaeraceae archaeon. GTDB lineage: Archaea > Thermoproteota > Nitrososphaeria > Nitrososphaerales > Nitrososphaeraceae > Nitrosocosmicus. The sequence goes on from CAWHOB010000001.1 coordinate 167,341, forward strand.
TTTTTAACGAAAGACAAATATTTATTTTAAATCTATTTCTTATCGTCGAACTAATTCTGTCTATATAAAAAACGTTTAAATAATTTTATCCTAGTTTTAATTTATTTAAAATGCGTGAGAGAATTTATAAAAAGTTTGTTATTTAACATTGTTTTATAATATTCTTTCAAATTTTAATATAAAATTTATATGCTAGCAAAACTTAGTATCGACTATGAAGTATGTTTAACAAAGAGTCTTGTAGAAATTGTGGCTCGGCTCTGGAATCAATCAAAGTATGTTCTTCTTGTAATGAAATAATGTTATGGGAATGTAATAAATGTCATAATTCTGAAGAATATATCCATTCACATGATTTCGGCAATAACGTTCCGAATTCTAATCCCGTTATTAAAATCCGAGTAAAAAATAAAACACCTTAATTTTTATCTTAATGCTTTAATTTGTTAAAATCCATAGATCTCTTGTGCTTTGTTGCATGATTCCTATAATCTCTGATTTACTATCTATTTTGCCTAAACAGATATCATTTTATTATATAATGACGCTTTCAACATCATCTCTTGTATAATGTTCTTTAGTTTAACCGAGTATACGTATTCTCCAAACCTTCTTTTTATGCAAGAGAATACTGCTTCAACAATCCATCTCTTTCCATAGCTTACGCTATCTTTCCATTTTTGCAAATCATTTTTCTGTTCCAACACTGATGGATTTCTAAAGATATTTCCTTTTTTACATCTGATTCTAGAATTTTTTCTTACTTTAATGCAAGGCAAGATTCCGTTGTCTGCTAAACATTTGAATATATCATTACCATCATAAGCACCATCTGCGAATAGTTTACCAATTGTTATTTTTTTATCTGATTTTATAACACCATCAACTAATTTAGGTAACGTCTTGCTGTCATGTACATGCTCGTCAGTTACTGTCATAGAGAGAATATTCTTGGTCTTGACGTTCACTGCAACATGTATTTTTAAATATCCTTTCTTATTTTTTATATGCCATTTATCTCTCATCCACTGACCTCTATTTGTAATCTTGATGCCAGTGCTATCTATTGCAATGATAATATATTTATCTTCAAATTCTTTACTACTATCTGTTGTATCTTTTATCTGAATATCCAATCTGTTTATTCTTCTGTTTATTGTTGTAAAATTAGGAATGGAAGGTACTTTTCCTTTAGCATGTCCTTGTGCTATTCCCTCGGTTTGTCGGTATGGCAAATGAAAGTATGCTTTCGCATAACCAAGTAAAAGAATGAAAGTATTTGGATAGCGAAATGGCTCTCCAACCTTGCCTTGGTTCATCTCTTTTAATTCGGTATCCCAGTTGTTAATGATATCAAAACCAAGCAAGATTTCGCCTCTTCTAACTAAAGATTGGTTGTAGGAGGGCCAGTTCACATGTTTTGTTTGTGAATGTTAGCTAAATGTATTTAGAAATAATAATCATGCAACAAAGCACTTCTTTTATATACATCAAATGTATTTTATCGGGTTTTGAAATATTGGCATCATCTATGAACGTACAATTATTATTGTTATTTGATGATTTTTCTTTTATTATTTTTATATCTTTATATTTTTTCATTTTACTTTCACTTTATTTGTTTATTTATTGAATACCAAAAACTTCTGTCATTGTAAATTTAAAAAATAGCACTCATAAAATCGAGGATAATATTGAGCACGTTATCGACAATAACAATTAACAATTATAAAATGAATACTAATTTTTTAAAAATTTATGGCAGATAGTTTTGAGGGCCCTGTTAACTTAAGAAAATATTCCTTTATTATGTTGGTAAATAAACAACTTAAACCATTGTTTTACATGGTTTAATTTACACTTGTTCTTTTTCCTAAAAGGAAAATAATCATCAAACCCTTCAGTTCTATCTTTGATATATTGCATTGTCCTTTCTATCAGGCTTTTCGTGAAAGATGAATGAATATGATGGTTCAGTTTCAAGAAGCGACATGGTTGTGAGTACCAAGTACCACCACCATCTGACCAAACAGAATGTAATCCGTACTTGTTTACTACATGAGACAGAAATCGCTCCGCAACAAACATGTTTCGTTCTTTTGATATATCAACAGCGTGGATTTCTTTATACTTTGGTTCTATAATAACCCAAAGCCATATTAATCCAGAACCTGCTTTTATGACAGTTTCATCTATGATGTACTCTTGAATTTTATTATTCTTGAGATATTTCCTTTTTGGTTTGTACTTTTGAAGCCAGTTCCAGATAGAAACATGACTTATTCTGACTAAAAGTAAAAAAGACAGTGCTTTCGGGGCGTTTCTAAATGATAAACCAAGAAAGTACAATGTAAGCCATAACCTATAATCTGTGAAGATGTTCTTTTTCTAGTGGTCATGCAGTATATGGTCATTCTAAAGCTATGTGTTTTTCCTTAAGTTAACAGTTGTATAAACACATAGATGCTTTCTTCCTGTAAACTAATTATGCTTGTTTTGTCTGCATGTTTTTTGTTATAATCATATGTCCAGCCCGATACGGCTTTACCAATATCTTGTTCATTTTCAAAGGTGGAGTTGTTTATGGCTTGTCTATGCATCCACATCTATCTTATCTCTATCAGATTGAGATCAGGTGATCTGGTTGGAAGAAATACTATCTGTATTCTTGGATGATGCTTGGACAGAGTTTCTTTTACCTTGTTGGATTTGTGTATTGATACGTTATCAAGTTTCAAAAATATCTGTTTGATGTTGCCGTTGTCATATTTTTGGTCCACTCTTTTTATAAAATCAAGGAATTGTTTTCCTGTCTTTTGTTTGTATGAGTGTGTCCACATCTGGTTGTTTGTATGATCATAGATACCAAACACGTTTAGAAGGTCTTGTATCTTTTGAACCTTGGATACCTTTGATTGTACAAAAGACCACGAGGTGCCGCCATATGTTTTTGCTGCTACCTGTCCCTTCTCATCTTCATAGAATAGAACCGAGTCAATAGGTAACTTGTATCTTAGTACTTCGATTCTCTTTTTTTCCAAATGGTATTCTGGATCTATGGTATCATCCAAGGTTAACTTTGATTTTCGGTACCTTATCCCATGTTTTAGGAGTATATTTCTAATCTCAGTGTGACTTATAGAATCTGCAAGGTTCAGTTCCTTGATATGTATCCTGCAAGAACACGTAAAGACCATGTTGAGAATGATTGATGATAGCAATCTCTTGGATTCTTGACTGCTATCTCAACTATCTTTTTCTCAATATTATCCGATATTTTGATTGGTTTGTGTATATGTTTTCTGGATATAATTCCTTCAATCCCTTTTTCATTAAAGCGATGTATCCATTTTCTTATGTTAATATCATGGTGATTGGTAGCCATCCTTATTTCGGAAACTGTATATCCTTCATCTTTAAGCAGGATTATCCTGGCCCGATAACTGGATTCTCCATCATCCAATTCTATCATATTATGCAAAAAGTTTCTTTGATCATCAGTAATAGACTTGACGAAAGTATCCCTCATAATGAAGGTATTTTAAGGGTTAGCTAAAGGTGTTGTGGTATGGGGTCTAAACAAGCATAATTAGTTTAAAGGAAGAAAGCATTCATGTGTTTACATAACTGTTAACAGAGGCGTTTTGAGTATTCAATAAAAAGTCTATGAAAGTAATAAAATATAAGTTTTATCTGAGTACATGAGAATATGAAGATCTTAGCAACATGAACAGATATTTTGTTTTGGTTCATCTCTTTTAGTTCGGTATCCCAGTTGTTAATGACATCAAAGCCTAGCAATAGTTCGCCTCTTCTAACTAAAGATTGGTTGTAGAGAGCAGGCCAGTTCGCATATTTTCTTGAGATGTTAGCTAAATATATTTGGATTAGGAATCATGTAACAAAGTATTTGCAATACTGTTTGTAAATATTTCTAATAAACATTAATAATCATTAAATTTTCATGACTAATTATGGATAATCTGATATGAAAAATATAAAAATATTTGTTATCTTGATACTACTATCTACTTTATTTTTTTATGCTAACTATGAAAGCAAATTGCTGGTAGTTGATTTTGCATATGCTAGTGTAGAAAAAATCGTAACAATACCAAAAGGTGCGGCAAATCCTGAAGTAGATATAACAAAATTTTCACAACGACAATGGTATAATCCTAATCCAATTACAATTAACGTAAATGACACTGTAAAATGGATTAACAATGATACTGAATCTCATACAGTAACAAGTGGAATAGGCGGAGGTCTGGCCAGTGCAACTACAATCTCAAAAGGAAAACCTAATGGCCTGTTTGATAGCAAATTATTTAAACCGGGTAGTTCATGGTCTTTTAAATTCACCAAGCCTGGTGTTTATAATTACTTTTGTACTATTCATCCTTGGATGGAAGGAATTGTTGATGTTAAAGGCGAAGTTCCAAAAATACCATCATACGCTGTTAAACAAAATGGAGAGAAAATCAATAAATTTCCTTTATATAATTTAACTTCTGATAAAAAATTTGAGATAGGTATTTCATGGGCGCCTAAATCATTAAAAACAAATGAACCAATCAATTTCATTATGGATTTTTTTAAAATGCCCCAAAATGAACCTTTACATTTGTGGCCCTATAATTTTATATTAATTCAAAATGGAAAAGAACTTTATAGAACAAGTGGAATAACTCAACTAGGGTCCAGTACAGAAAAATATGTATTTAATGATGCAGGCAAAACTATAATTAAAATAGAGAGTAGCCAGGATCCACGCTCATCTATAGAATATGGTACAATAGTTTATAAAAATCCTAACTCTACATCTTCTAATAGTGTTGGCAATATACAAAATACAAAGTCCCCATTTGGATGGATAAATTCATTAACTTTGGTTTATTCTGTATATGCTGTCATAATAGGAATACCAGTAGCTTTAGTCGTTTTTATTATACTCATTAAGAAAGGAATAATTTGGAAAAATAAATCAGATGACTCATATTAATGGTATATAAAATGCAAATACAAAAGATATCCAAATTTCTATTTTGTTTTTATTGAGTTAATATTTTGAATAATATTCAATTATTGCATTATATGATGCGGAATGTACCTACACTGTATAATAATTAATTGAATTATTTTGAAGAAGGAGTGTGTAGTGATTATATTTATTCGATGCTTTAAATTTAAGAAAAAATATATTTGTTATGTGATTTGAAAATCCGATTTAACAGCAGTTTATACATAACAATAACAATAGAAATTTTATAAAGATATATATTCTCCTAATTTTAGGGAGGATATATGACTTTTTATAAAAAATTCAGTTATAACTACATGTTATCAATATTCTTAATCTCCATTTTTATGATATTCCATTTTTTATTATAATATCAAAATAAAATAGACCTATTAATTCGCTAATAGTGCTAATTTTTTTATTATAATTTTTATAGGGTGTTTTATATAAAATTATATTATATGTGTTAACTATTACTCCAGATATTATCATTAATATAATAAGCTTCCTTAAAATATATTCCAGGTATGAAGGTGTAGCAGATTATATATAATATCTTGCATAATTACTTGTCAACAAATTTATGACTGCTTTGTTGCATGATTCGAAAATCTGATAAAACAGTTATAATAGTAGTTTATCTATGCCAATAAAATTAAATTTTAACTGTTTTCATTGTAAATCCTTCGACAAAACGTTAGCAAATAACAAAAAAAATAATCATACAACAAAGCATAAATTACTATCAAATTACTATTCGAACTTTCAATCGCTTAAACATATGTTTATTGGATATTAAATAATAATGTGGTTCATGATAATATTAAAAAGTTTCTTGTAGCATCTATGAATTAATGTTATCTGATATATTAGATATTTAAAAATATTTTAATGAATTCTATAACATAGGATCGGATCTTTTCTAAATATGAAAATTTAATGATAAAAAAAGATCTTACAACTTATTATTTAAAACAATTATTGTATTTACTTGTTCTGTTTGTTGAATGTTTGTATGTGCAAAAATTGCCAATCAAATACAATTACAAAATTATAATATAAAATGACATACGAATCAAAAATTCTACAGGTGTTATAACAAAAAGTAATCAAAAAATTAAATTATTTGTTACTAGACTTTAGAATATATCATAATTAGTATTGTTGTTAACCGGCATATTATATACATCAATTACGTAACTAAATTGAAATGGCACAAATGCCCGCATTAATTCCAAAAGAAGTAGAGATTCAAAGACTAAAAAAGATCTACATAATGGTCATTATGTTAGGTTCAATTGCTGCATCAGTAGAAGTTGATAACTTTGTTGATGGATCATTGCATCAAACAACCATTAGAGATAGTGCATTTACACCATCACACTGGTGGTTATACAGCCACTTTATTGCACTACCAATAGGTTGGGGTATGGTTGCAATGTATGATAGAAGAGTTCCAGCACTAAGAGGGCCAAACAATACCATGAACACAGGATTGAAGATAACCATTATCGGTTATTTAGCAACAATGTTCACAATCGGTATCAATGAATTGTGGCACTTTTGGTTCGTAGAAGAAATATTCTCAGTACCAAACCACTGGATGTTCAACATGGGTGTAGTAGTAGCCTTTATGGGTGCACTTGCCTATGTAGTTAGAGTATATGCACGTTTGGTAGAATTGGGAGCAGAAACACCCGCAAGGAATCCATACGTAGCAGAAATGTACAAATTAGCATTAGAGGGCAAACTCTACAGCAGATCTATCCCATAAATTTTTTTGTTTCTTACTTTTAATTATATAATAAGAGAATGTCTTCACCGATATATTCCTCAAGTAATGACAGTAGCCGCTTCTTTGGGGAGATCGAAGATTTGCCTATATCTAGTATCGTATTATCTCCTTATAATTTACGTATTTTAACCAATTTGAATTTAGATAAGATGATAAATTCTATAAAACAGCATGGTCTTTTACAGCCTCTAGTTGTTAGACCAAAAGAAGATTATTTCGAAGTTGTAATAGGGTGTAGAAGATTTTTAGCTTGTAAATATTTAAAATGGAAAAAAATACCTTGTCATACAGTACATTTGAATGATCTTCAATCTTATGAAGTTTCGATTGTTGAGAATATTCGAAGAAAATCTCTTACGCCATTAGAAGAGGCAAAAGCCTTTAAAATATACGTATCTGATAATGGTTGGGGTAGTGTAACCAAACTTGCATCAAGGATAGGAAAGAATCCAAGTTATATTCTAAGACGAATTGCTTTGCTAAATTTACCTAGTGATGTTATAGATTTTATTAAAAATTCAAGTTTAAGCCATAGTTCTGCAGAAGAACTATTTTTAGTCAAGGATCCTGAAAAACAATCTAAATTAGCTAAAATAATCGCAAGAAGACATTTAACTATAAAAAAAGTTAGAGAGACCATAAAAAATGATCCATATTATTGTGAAAATTCCGAAATAATTGAAGTTAGAAGTGAACTTCAGTCGTTTAACAAATCGATTGTCACTTTGAGAATTGCAATGAATAAAATAGTGACAATAATGGAAGACGAAAAAGACAGAAATCCCTTAATTTACGAACAATTATTGTATCAAAAAAACGCATTGAATAATCAAATTGATATTTTGATCAAATCTAAAAGGAAATATGCTAAACAAATATTCCGGTACCGGAAGATTATGAATTCATAACCATTATTATAATTCTATATCTCAGTAAAGTTAAGGTATCTTAATTGATATCTTGAAATATTGATTTATATTTTTTCTTATTTCCCAAAAAAAAGTTATAGCTAACTGTACTGATTCCACACATAGTTGACATTTTAGCTTCCTAACATAGTTGACACTCTAGTCTTAGAGTGTAATAATAATGGATATAATTGAAAATAGGTATAAAATGATAATTGAATCAGAACGTTCAGGTAAGACTATATCTGATGCTTGTACTGCATATGCTGTTTCAAGACAAACATGGTACAAATGGAAGAGACGCTATAATGTATATGGGATAGATGGATTAAAAAACCAATCAAGAAAGCCACATAATATTAAAAATGTAAAGGTAACCAAAGATATAGAAAAGATTATTCTCGAGCTGAGACTAAACAACAGATTTGGTCCAATGAGAATAAGGTTCAGATTAAAGAGAAAGTATGGAATCAGCTTGGGTACAAAAACCATTTACAATATTCTAAAGAGACACAATCTCAATGTACTATCTGTTAAAATAAAAAGAAAATACAAGATTTGAAATGAAACATCCGAATGAGTTGGTTCAAATGGATACCAAAGGACCTTTTTATCTAAAAGGCTCACGAAGCAAAAATTATTTTATTCATGTTATATAGATGATTGCCCCTCAAGAAAAGTAGTTAGCAAATGGTGCAGCAGAAGAACTAGTGAAGAATCACTGTCGGTTCTCAACGAATGGATTGAACTCTACGGTAAACCTATGAAAGTGATGCACACGATGGTTGTGGTAGAGAATTTACATCGAATAAATTCAAACATTATCTTTTTCTCAATGGAATAAAGGACAAGCAGATTCCTAAAGGTTATCCACAAGAACAGGGGAAAGTAGAAGCGTATAACAAAATAGTCATAACTGAATTTCTACAAGTAGAAGAGTTAATTGATATGAAAGAGGGAATAGAGAAATACGAATTATTTGTCAAATCGTATAACTATGAAAGAGAACACGGTGGAATAAACGGAATGACGCCATCAGAGAAGTTCATGAAATCTTTAAAACAACTGATATTGATAATGTAGAACAAGACAAAATGTGTCAGCCATGTTGGTACATTGTTTTGTCAACCATGTGTGGAAGTACAACAATTAATAATCGTGGCTTTATCGTTCACAAATTAAGATATAAGAAAGGGAGAAAACATGACTATGATATCTATAAAAAGAATCATCCTATAACCCCAAAAGATGTACTAAATGTATTTGACCTTGGATATTTAGGAGTACAAAAGGATTTCCATGAACAAAAATCGTACATACCAAATAGAAAGAAGAAAAACCAAGAGTTATCACAAGAAGAGATAGAGCATAACAAAAATCATTCTAGAAAGAGAATAGTAGTAGAGCATGTTTTGTTGCATGATTCCTAATTCCCAAATACATTTAACTAACATCAACCAATAAATTTTATGAACTGGCCATCCTACAATCAATCTCTAGTTAAAAGAGGCGAAATCTTGCTAGGCTTTGATATCATTAACAACTGGGATACCGAGCTAAAAGAGATGAACCAAGGCAAAATAGGCGAGCCATTTCATTATCCTAATACATTTCTTCTTCTGCTTGGATACGCCAAGATATATTTTCATCTACCATATAGACAAACCGAGGGAATAACACAAGCTCATGCTAAATGGAAAGTACCTTCTATTCCTAATTACACAACGATAAACAGAAGAATAAACAGATTGGATATTCAGATAAAAGATACAACAGATAGTAGCAAAGAATTTGAAGATGAATACATTATCATTGCAATAGACAGTACTGGCATTAAGGTTACAAACAGAGGCCACCAATGGATGAGAGACAAGTGGCATATAAAAAATAATAACAAGAAAGGATATTTGAAAATACATGTTGCAGTTAATGTCAAAACCAAGAAGATTCTTTCAACGAAGGTAACGGATGAACATGTTCATGATAGCAAAGCATTACCTGAATTGGTTAATGATGTTATAAAATCAGATAACATGACAACGACAACGACAACGACAACGACAACAGCCGCAATAGCAATAGGTAAACTATTTGCTGATGGAGCTTATGATGGTAATGATATATTTGGATATTTAGGAGACAACCATGGAATCCAACCTTGCATTAAAGTAAGAAAGAATTCTAAAGTCCGATGGAAAAAAGGAAATATACTCAGGAATCTATCGGTGGTAGCTCAGAAAAAAGATTTACAAAAGTGGAAGGATAGCGTAAGCTATGGACAAAGATGGATTGTTGAAACGGTGTTCTCGTCTTTGAAGAGAATGTTTGGAGAATATGTTTATTCGGTTAAACTGAAAAATATGATACAAGAGATGATGCTAAAAGCGTCATTGTATAACAAAATGATATCTGTTTAAACAAAATCGGTAGTAAAATCCGAAATTATAAGAATCATGCAACAAAGCATTTTGAAGATACTGATTTTTCGCTTGCAACAATAAGAAAACTAATACAACAAGATGAAAGAGATGCAGAAGAAATATTTACAAGAATAAAGAATATAAGAAAACAGTAGAACTGCTTTTAAGATAAATATGCGTATTTATGTAATAATTCTATTTTATTTTATAGTATTTATGATTTAGATATGATAGTCATATATTAGCGATTCTGTTCAATTATAGATACTGTTTAGTATCCAGTAGATTGATAAAATATTCGAGACAAATATTAAAAAAATACATAAAATGAATGATTAACTGCTATTTCAGTAGCAATATATTACTAAATTATAATCTATAAAAATTATATATTCCTCATATAAATAAATATAGATACAAGATGGTTTAGATATGGCGGACTCATTCTAACATAAATTAAGTTCTAAATTGTCAATTTAGATATGCAGCACATGTATATTCAATTATATAAAAAAAGCTTGAGAAACAAATTTGCAAATGAATATACAATAGTTCCTTTCATTTTTGAATTTATAAAATAGTGCATAGATACTCTGCTATATCATTTCGTGTTTATCAATGAAGAATAATCACCTGCAGGTGTATGACCATCGCCTGTCGGATTCTTATGCAATATATCATATTCTTTTGTTTCGTCGGCTGTTGTTTTTCTTTTAATCGTTTTTACAAAATTATATACAAATACAATTTGAGCTAAACCTACACATAAAGCAAAAAACAACAATAAAGGCATTGTCCATTCAAAAGGAGCTTGCATAACCGCTTCTCTTCTAATAGCACCTTCTGCTCCAATTATATTAAACAATATTGCAAAGCCAAATCCTCCAAAAAGTGTCATCCAAAAATGAATCTCACCCAAAGTTTTACTCATATGTTTTTTACATAGATCTGACAGTATTGCATAAATTACACCAAAAGCCATAAGCAAAGGTCCCATTAACAATATCAAATGAATATGAGATGGCATAGCCATAGTATTATGTTGATATATATCAGCTCCCCATAACCCAAATTCTGCTCCATTAAATCCACCAAAGGCCCATCCCAATATTCCTGCAATAAAAAATCGTGCAGTAATATTCCATACCACTTTAGAGCGCCACATAAACATTAAAAATGTAAATATGGTAAGAGCAGATGGAAATACAATACCTAGCGATGCAGTTTGCGCTAACATTTGAAGCCATACTGGATTAGGCATATCCATGAATACATGATGAGAAAATACTAGTACTGAAAACATTGCATAAAATGGCCATGTACGATAATTCCATTTATTATATCTTATTCTTTCATCACCTGCACGTGAACCAAAAAAATACCATGCACTTAGAAAAAGGAGTATAGGAAAATATACTATAGGATGTGCAAAAAACCACCAAGCATCTTTTGTCAATAGCCAATTAGAGGCATTAGTGGGATTGGATATTGATAAAAATCCTTGAGCTAACTGCAAAAATAAACCCGGATTACCTATTATTTGAACTATTGCTGTTACAAATGAACCTACCAAAATGATGGGAACTGCGGGGGTTAATTCTCGCCATTTTTTAGGAAACCAAGAGCTGATTCCAAGGAGAGATACCCATCTAATGCTAGCTGGAAGATTTTCCATATGAGTATGCTCCATATCAGGTTTTTCAGATTCTTGTTTTTCGGACGAGTTTTTCTCATTTTGAGGCTGTTGTTCATCATGTCTTGCTCCAAACTTTTGACTACCTACTGGAATCTTTCCTTTCAATAAAGTCGCAAGTATTATAATACAAAAGATTGTAAGTGATACTCCAACAAGAACATCCGCCGTTAAAAAGGTGGCAGACGCCAAAGTACCCCAGCTCAATGTTGGAGTGCCTGGCATAAAAGTTAATGGCATTAGATTATACCATCCTGCACCAAATCCTGAAACTCCTGCCAAAAAAATAAGAATGACGGCCAATTCCATAATCCAAAATGAAATTTTAGCCCAAGTTAATCCTAGGAGCGGTTTTCTTCCCCACTTGCTTGTAGCATAATAACCAAACCACATTGTATTAATTGAAACTACTCCAAAGAACATTACCTGACCATGAGTTGTTAACAAGGAATAAAAGAGTACATTTTGATGTATACTGTTTATTTGGTATATTGGTATACCTAGTTGAAACATCCTTATACCAAGAGCACAAGTACCAGCCACAAGGAAGTTAATTAGCATAGTTCCAATCATCATTAATGTTAATTTTTTCAGAGAAGGCGATACATCGTATTCTGGTAGAGGCGGTGGTTGATGAGGGTAACGATCTTTGGATTCTACTTGCATTTTGTTGAAATAACTGTTGCATCAATATTTATAAAGATATTTAAAAATTGAAAAACTTTTAATCACATTTTTGGAACATATTATAAATTATAGAACTTCAAATATAATGTTAAAACTAAATAATAGTTAATCAGAATATTTTAAATTAAATGAACTTGATGTATAATATGGCAATAATCAATCTTGCAGCCGACTATGGTTAAGGTCCGCATACTAGATCTCTTACAGAAGTAGAAATCATTCAAACCAGTCCCAGGGATTTTGTATTTGGTTCTAGCCTAGTTAGATTATTCATTATTTTATAGTTTATCAAGCCTGCAACTATGTCTGAAGCCTTGTTATGTTTTCTTAATTTATTTCTAAAGATATCTGCAAGTATCATATATTTTTTCAATCTATAGATTAGTATGCTCTATCACTATTCTCTTTTTTTAATGAATTTTGTTGTAATCTTTTTCTTCTTGTGAAAGTTCTTGATTTCTCTTCTTTTCATACGGTAAAGCAGATAGTTGTTCCGGAAAATTCTTTTCTACATCAAGATATCCTAGGTCAAATATGTTAACAACTTCTTTTGGAGTTATTGGATCATTCCTCTCGTAAATATCATAATCATGTTTTCATCTTCCTTTCTTTTGTTTTAATTTATGTATAACAATACCTTGGTTGTTAACCATAAGCTGTGTCTTTACAGTATGTCTTTTCTTTTTGCCTGAATAGTAAGCCTTGCATCTTCTCTTATCTTTAGGTCTTGAAATTTGTTGCTTTGTAGTGGAATCTATGGAATCCATAAAACCTGGAAAATATTCCTCTACTTCCTCTAAAGTTTTTAGCCTTTTGGTTGTGAAGTATGTTTTTGGAGGGATTGGTAAACATTTTCTAATCAAACCTTCAATCTTTTGATATTTCTGCAGATTGTATTTTGATCTAAATCAAAGAGAAAACCTGCTAATGTGTAGGTTATGTATAGACTAAAGTATGCCAAGAGCATGAGAAACCTGTGTCTTAAATCAAGTTTGAAAGGTATATCTGCTCCTATGTATCTTTCTCTCGCTCTCTTTCTCTTTCTCGTTCTCCGCGTTTTCTTTTGAATAGATGTTGTAATTCCTGTTTATCAGATCTTTTTGTTATTTCTTTTGAATAGATGTTGTAATTCCTGTTTATCAGATCTTTTTGTTATTTCTTTATCATAGATGTAGTCAACATGTTATGCTGTCAATCCAATATATGATTTGAAAAGCAGTAGTGGTTTTCTAGATAACCTCTCGTATGAAATCAAAGAAAAGACAAGAAATTGATGTATAGTTATCATATATTTGTTTATTCTAATTATGCAAGAGATCTGTAGTCTTCAACCGTCTGTCAAATGTACGTCTGCTAGGTATTGTTGCAACACTACATGCTATGCTATTTTGTGGTTATACCGACAGCCCATGCCAAGAAAAAGATGTAATGCATTATCGGGATCTATTCGGAACCATAACCTCACTATGAAGCATTTCAAAATTACTGTTGGAGAATATATACATGGTCTTCCACGTTTCCTTTTTGATATGTTAGGCCATGGTATACAACCTAAGATACAGAATGTTAAATAGCATAGATTCCTTTATTCTATCAAGATCTAATCTTTGGAAAGTCGTTCTCAAAATTATATCTCAAAAATTATCTTTATGGCCATGTCTCAACATAACTAACAAATTGTATGAAATCGCATCCTACAACCAATCTCTAGTTTGATATGGTGAAATACTCTAATTTTTATTATTAACAGCTGAACTACAGAGTTAAAGAGATGAATAAAGATAAAGTTGGCAAGTCATCCCATTATTCTACTATACTCCTTTAAGTTGTATATATCAAAGTATATTTTTATTTATAATACAGACAAACCAACAAAAAAATGCACAAGAATCAGACTAAAGATAAAGCATAGATTTTCCAGGTTGCAGCATGATAAACTAAGCAAAAAATTTGGAGTAAAATAATGAAATATGATACAGGAACTGATGTGAAAGCACCATTATATAGCCAGATGATATTCATTTAATAAAAACTATCATAAAATCAAATATCATAGAAATTATGCAACAAAACATTTTAATTTTATCAATAAAATGTGGGCAAATGGCAAAAAAAATGATTATGCAATAAAGCAAAAAATTAAAATAATTTTTTTTGTAAAATATAGATAATAGTTTTAACTAACTCTAAATTTTATTAAATTAATTAAAAATTCAAGTAATTTGAAGTATTTCGGCTCTATTATCTTTTATTATTATATTAATAGGTTTTATATAAGAAAAAATTTATTTAGTATTCATATGAAAATTAACGATATAAAAAATAACCAAATAATTGTAAATTATTACTACTTACAATGAATTTTCAATGTTTAATATACTCAACCACTTTTGCTATATGTAGCAAATTATATTTGCACAATTTATAATATTTATTCTATTATATTAAATATGTCGTTTTGACCATTACTTGATTTCATGATGACTATTATAATAACTGCTAATATTATTAGCTGGATTATCAAGGTAGGAAGAGGTATTAGGTATATATCTGGCATAACCAGGATTATTAGGAACAAGTCCTTCTTGACCTTCTGCAGTTTTATTCGTAAATTTGCTTGTAAATGTAGAAAAATTAGATGTTAATTCTTTGATGTTTGTTTGATTCGGATAAGTACTGGTATTAGGTATATATTTTCTATATCCTGGATTATTTTCTATTAATCCTGCCTGGCCTGTCGGAGTATTTTGTTTATATATTTTTATCTGTGACGCAACCTTATTAATTTGATAAGTTTGAGAATATGAATTTGATTGTAAACTACTATAATATATTAAAGGAAGTAGAATAAAACTAATATCATATAATTTTTTTGAATCATTTATTTTAATATAACAGTTAAACCATCGTATAAAAACATATTTATTAATTATGAGAGGCTCTGTAAAGTTAAGGAATTACTTCTCTGTTATAGTAGTCTGCAAATAGAATTAACATTGTCTAACATGCTTGAGTTTACATTTCTTCTTTCTACATGCAAAATACTCATCAAAGCATCCTATTCTGTCTTTTATGTATTGGATAGTTCTTTTGATAATAATGCTCTTCTCATAAGAGGAATGAAGATGATGTGTTAGTTTCAAAAACTTGCATGCTTTGAGCAGATAACAAGTACCTCCATATCTGTGAAAGCTAATGCTGTCCATGTTTATCTACAATATCAGATAGAAAACGCTCTTTAGCAAATACATATTTCGTTCTTTAGGTATACTTATTGCAAGAATATTCTTAGTTTCAGGTTCAATAGCAACTATCCAAAGTCAGATATATTCAGAACCAACTTTTTGAGTGGAGTTTTTCATCGATTATAAATTCAGATATTTGGTTTTACTGTGGAATAATCTTTTAGGTTTGTACTTTTCTATCCAATCTCTTATTACATCAGTATGACTTTTTGTAACAAATCAAATATGGCTTTGGATGTATTTCTCGATGAAAGACCGCTGTTAAAATAAAGATGTAATGGATATAAGATATCTTCAGATGTTCTTTTTCTAACTTATTGTATCACATATAATAAACAATAAGAAAATCTATAGATTTTCCCTTAACTTTACAGAGCAGGTATGACAGATTAACTTTTTATGGATGTTATGATATCTGTACTGTTATTTTATACGGACGTTTATCATTTGTAATATATTTATGAAATGCTGAATCCAACATATAATGATATTACAAAAATAACAGTGTAAAATCTATGAAAACGCTGACAATCTTGACATGCACAAACCTACTTATGGGCATAAGATGCTTTTGCATGAGTCTTTTTCTAAACATATCTATCTAACGTCTACTAATAAAACAAGTAAATTGGTCTTTCTACAACCAATCTCTTGTTAGAAGAGATTAAATCTTGTTAGGATTTGATATCATTAACAACTGGGATACAGAACTACAAGGGATGATCAAAGATAAAGTTGGTCAGCCGTCATTACATTATCCCAATATTTTTTTTATTCTTTTACTTAGATATACCAAGATATACTTTTATTTGCCATACAGACAGACCGAGGAAATAGCACAAGAGGATATCCTAAATGGAAAATACCTTCATTCCAATTATACAACGATAAACCTAAGAATAAATCGTTTGGATATAAAGATAAAAGATGCCTACGACGGCAGGGAATTCAAAGACTAGTACACCGTCATCACAATAGATAAGTTAAGTGTCCAGGTTAATATCATTATTTGTTTGTAAAATATTGATTATATAGACAAATTACAAGCAATTTAGAAGTAATATTCCGACATTATCTATTACACTTGACTTAGCACTGGAATAAATCTTACCAATAGAGGTCAATGGATGCAAGATAAATGGAATTTGAAAAATAAGAAAGGATATTTGAAAATACATATAACAGTAAATGTCAAGACAAAGAAAATCTTTCGATAAAGGTTACTGATGAACATGTTCATGATAGCAAGCATCATCTTATTTAATTGAAAATATTATAAAATCAGATAACATGGTATCCATAGGTAAACTGTTGGGTGATGGGGCGTATGAAGGCAATAATATTTTTAGATTCTTATCAGACAACGGAATCCAACCTTGCATTAAAGTAAGAAAAAATGCTAGAGTTCGATGGAAAAAAGGAAACACCCTTAGAAATCTAGCAGTGTTAGCGCAGAAAAGTGATTTACAAGGATGGAAGGATAGCGTAAGCTATGGACAAAGATGGATTTTGAAACTGTGTTTTCGTGCATAAAGCGAATGTTTGGTGAATACTTATACTCGGTTAAACTAAAGAATATGGTACAAGAGATGATGTTGAAAGCGTCCTTGTATAACAAAATGATATCTGTTTAACCAAAATAGATGGTAAAATCATTGATTATAAGAATCATGCAACAAAGCAAATCTCTTGCATAATTAGATACATTTCATTAAGTTGACTACAGATACACCATTTTTTCTTTTAGTTATGCTGCTTCATAATTCTGTAGTTTATCAAGCCTGCGACTATATCTGACACTTTATTGTACTTTCTGAGCCTATTTCTAAATATATCACTCATTATCTTGTACTTTTTCAATCTGCTAATAGTATGCTCTACTATTATCCTCTTTTTCGAATGGATAATGTTAAACTCGATTTCTTCTTGTGATAAACACTGGTTTATTTTCTTTTTATATGGTAGAGATGATCTTTGTTCTGGAAAGTCCTTTTCTACTCCAAGGTATCCCAGATCATACACATTTAGAACATCTTTTGGGATAGCAGGATGATTTTCTTTATAGATGTTATAGTCATGTCTGTGTCCTTTCTTATGATCTGCTTTGTGAATAATATAACCATGATTGTTAACCGTAATCTGTGTCTTTGTTGTATGCCTTTTCTTCTTGCCTGAATAGTACATCTTACATCTTCTCTTGTCAATAGGTCTTGGAATCTGCTGCTCTGTACAATCTGTAAAAGCCATAAATCCCGGAAAATATTTCTCTACTTCCTCTGGCGTTTTCAACCTCTTGGTTATCTGATATATTTTCTGCGGAATTGGTACGCATTGTCTTATCAAACTTTCTATCTTTTGGATATCTCTGCAGATGTTGCTCTGATTTAGATCAAATAGAAAACCAGCTAATGTGTAGGTTATGTATAGGCGATAGTACACTAGAACCATGATAACTCTATCCTCAACAATGAGTTTGAAATGTCTCCCTGCACCTACATCTCGTTCTCTCCTCCTTCTTTTTGAGGATAAGCGTTTTATCTCGTACTTTTTGTATTTTGATTTTATTTCTTTATAAATGTCATTAAACTGTTGAATTGAGAGACCGGTAAAGGATTTAAAGAGTGATGGCTTCTTGGATAATCTATTGTAAGATAACAAAAAGAATGACATATTTACATACGATAGACGGAAATAAAGCTGTTTTGGCTAATTATGCAAGAGATCTATTGAAATTGTCAAATAAGCCCACTTAAAGAAAAATTTATTTTTAATACCAATTTATAAAAATGAAGTTACTTTATGAAAAATATGCTGCATATTTATAATTAGCGATGCTAATACCATAAATTATGGATAATCATGGCAAGAGAAAGAAACAGAGAACTATAACGTTACGTATAGATGAAGATACAATAAATAAATTATATAAACAAGCCGATACTGATACTATCAGTGTAAATTCTCTTGTCAATCAAATTTTAAAAAGATATGTTGAATGGAACAAATATGAAGATAGATCTTCGATGATACCTGTAGCTTCATCAGTATTAAAGGAATTATTTGATCCTCTTAGCAAAGAACAAGTAATAAAGCTCAGCTAAAGATGTAGCCAAGGATGCAGTATATAATATCATTATATTCATGTATGGCAAAATAGATTTTGAAACATTGATGTCTTGGTATATGCAAAGGATGAGACACTGTTCTGAAATTTCAGAGATGGATAATGGTAGTGAGAATCGCAAGATTATATATAAACATGATCTTGGAAAGAATTGGTCGTTATATCATAAGACTATTAGAAACAATTTGTCATGATATTTTATCCGAACCAATAAAAGTTGATTCCACAAGTTCAACCGTTAAAATAGATATCGAAATGAAATAAGCCTCAGTAATTAATCGCAACGATGAACTAAAGTTAATTTATTTCTAATTCTATGAAATAATCCAACTTTATCTTTGTTCATCTCTTGTATCTCTGTATCCCAGTTGTTAATGATATCAAACCCTAGCAAGATTTCACCTCTTCTAACTAATATTGGTTGTAGGATGCGATTTCATACAATTTGTTTTCTAATGTTAGCTAAATGTATTTAGAAATAGGAAATCATGCAACAAAGCAATAAAAATACGTTAAATGAATAACCATTTTAATTTTAATGAAATTAACAACATATTAAGTAACAATATTTATGTCAATAAAAATAAATTACTATTTCAAAAATAATATAGTATGTGCAATTGTACCAAAGTTCATTTTTATGATGTTGATTTCAAGTTATATCAAATGAAAGTAATTCCAACATGTAAAAACTGTGGTTCACCATTAAGTGATGAGCAATCTAAAAAATTTGAAAAAGATATAATGAAACACTGGGGTTTTGAAGAAAAGAAATAGAATATATAAAACAAAATAATTGCGTCAACTTTATTAATGCCATTAATTTAAAAAAAAATAGTGGTATAAGATGACCAAGATGTTTAATGTAAATATTGACACAGACGGTTTGAATGCAAATGAAGCTCAGGAATGGGTCAATGAGTTGGCTAATGTATATGCAGATATGGAAGTATCAGATCCAAAAATTTCTGGAAACAAGATTAGTTTTATGACCGGTTTATCAGGAATGGACGATACGAACGCAGACGACATAAGAATGAAATTAGATGAGTATATATCAATGCACGAACAATTTAAAGTTAATAATATTTCAGTTACATAACTTTAATTTTTTTTATATTTAGTCTTTATTAATATATATTGATATTTATCAACATTTAAATATAACAACACCGAGTTAATATAGTTTTCAGAATGACATGTAAAGGAATATGTATAAGACATAAAGCTCAAAAGCCCGTAGGATCAGGGCGGTATGCAAGTGGTCAAAAACGATGCCAAATATGCGAGATATTTATTAAATGGGATGGTTTATGGTGTCCATGCTGTGGATATAGACTAAGAACTAAACCAAGAAATTTGAAATACAAAGCTAAACTTAGAGCAAGAAATAAAAGCATTGAGCCCCAAGAATTAGAGCAAGCAATAGTTATTCAATAACTATTTTTAATTAAATTTTTAATTATATTAAATAAAGTATATAGTTCTTTTATCTGTAGAGATTTTTCTTGAGTAGGAGCATCAATTATAATATTCAATAATTTTTTGTAGCTGTCAATAAAAGCATAATTAAAATTTTGTCGTTGTATAAAGCTTATGCAAAAGTAAATTTGCATCTACATACATAGAATTAGATATAAAAAAGGATAACTTTGATTGAAATAATTCTATTTCTATATTGTTAATATTATTAATTTTTAATAGAGAATTCAAAGATTTACTACTTCTTGACATCGTAGAAATATTTGATCGTTCAAGGTCAAGATAATCAGATAAAAGATCAACGGTAGTTTTAATTCGGGGAATGTTATCACGTATTTTATTTATTTGATATTTTAAATGAGAAGGACTAGGATGCTCGTTATAAAATTTTGAAATCATGGACTCTAACACATCGAACGAGAGCATTTTTATATAAAATGACGATAAATTTTGATCTAGAATATTTTTTGAAAGCTGTTTAATTAATACAGTACAATCCAAAGCCTTTTGAAATAAATGTCTCTTTAACCATATTGGAAATTTTTTTTGATTGGAAATTTTTTTTGATTGGAAATGATCAAGCATATTATATTTAAAACCAGAATTCGTTAATCCGATATAATGCTGAAAATTTATATTATCATCTTGAAAAAGGTTTTCAGCCGTATATAACATTAATTTTAATTTTTTATCATTCAAAAGAAATAATCCGATCTTTTCTTTTTTATTTTCAAATTTACCATAATCCAGAGATTTTAAAAGAACAATATCATATTCGCAACATTCATAACTTTTGTAATGTAATTGAGATCTGCATCCAACGAGTATGCAATCATATTCAGGATATCTTGTGGATAGAAAATGCGATATATCATCCAATTAATATTATTAAAATAAAAAGGTCATTTAAAATCAATCATGTATTACGAGTATCAAGATTTTTAAATTAATCCACTAAAAAAATCCCATAATAATAATAATTCGACTACTTTTTCCAATTCAATATCCCAAACATCAAGCAAAATTTAGATTATATCAAATATTCAATTTTGAAAAATTTTTTCAAAATTTAAATTTAAACTTACAAAAATGTTAATATTATTATCGTATTTTTTACCCTTATCCATTTATAAAATTCAATACATTGCTCACAACCGTGTTGCCCATAGTATATTTTATTAAAAATTAAGTTGTTTCCATTCTAATATATAAAAATAAAAATGTATTATGCAGATAACAGATATTTGAACAATTATTACCATTAGAAAAATATTTAATATCCATAATGAGGTAATGATAAAACTATAGAAATCAATAATTTGACAAATCAAAAAAGAATTTATAAATAAGGATAATGGTTATTATCAGATATAATTTAAAATAAATAAAAATAACATTCATTTGATAAAAAACCAACAAATATTAGATATAATTTATGATATTAATGAAAGGAATTGTAGAGTTTATTTTATTGTCGGTAGGTGCAATTACTGGGGCATTTTTAAGATACAAACTTACTTCAATGCCTTTTATTTTAGGATTCATTGGCTCAAATGTCATAATTGTCAACATAATAGGAAGTTTTGTTTTAGGCGTATTTTCAGTATGTTCGATGTCCTTAAATTTGGATCCAAAATATTCTTATTTAGTAGCCATAGGTTTTTGTGGATCGTTAACTACAA
This sequence comes from uncultured Nitrososphaeraceae archaeon, assembly GCA_963830925.1. GTDB lineage: Archaea > Thermoproteota > Nitrososphaeria > Nitrososphaerales > Nitrososphaeraceae > Nitrosocosmicus. The sequence goes on from CAWHOB010000001.1 coordinate 189,400, forward strand.
TGTCCTCCTTTGCTCTTGAAAATGTGCTAATGTTTGAAAATAATCAAATATTACAAATGGTGATAAATACAACAGCAAATATTATACTATCTTTTTTGTTTTTATATTTTGGTAGAATTATAACCATTCAGATATTACAGTAATTTATTGCAGACAATATGATTGATCATTCCAATAAAGGTAAAAAATGCTTTGACACGATCCTATAATTTCTGATTTTATTATATATTTTGTTTAAATAGATATCATTTTGTCATACTTAGGAGTTTAACTTCATTTCTTTATCATATCCTCTAGTTTAATCGAATAAATATATTCATTAAACATTCGCTTCATAGAAGAGAGTACATTATTATAATGCACTTTTTTGTATAGTCTTTACAATCCTCTTTCCAATTTTGCAAATAATTTTTCAGATATAAAACAAAGTTCTAAACATGAATCCTATTTTTAAATGAACTAAGCATTCTTTTTCTTATTAACACAGCTATGATTCCATTATACAGCCTCTGTAAAGTTAAGGAATTGATAATTATTTTTAATTAAGGAAAGTTGGTTAAATAGGCCATTTCAAAAAATAAATTTGGCAAAATAAACTTAAATTTTACATACAAACCAAATTTTTGGTGGACCATCACATTCAAATATTTTACAAAACGGATTTTTATTTAACTTTACAGAGCCTATTATACGTCATATATTTTTAAGCATCATATATTATTAGGTATATGTTCGAATAGTTTACTCATTAATTTTATTGATTTTATATCATTTTCTTCTTTAATGCATTATTTTTTTCATTATTCGATAACATTTTGCTGTTGAAGTTAGAATAAAAATAGTCAAAATTAATTATTATTGTCATTCATAAATCATGATTTTAACTGGTTTTCGAGCATGTAACAATGCAATTAAGAAAGATGTATAAATTAACGATTGATATAACAATAGCAAAAACGCAAAAAATATTTTACTTATGCAATGAGGCCTTTTTTATCACCGGTGTTAATCACTAACGATGTACTTCAGATAATATTCAAAATACTCCTTTTTTTAAATAATTTTATTAGTTAATTTATATATGATATAAATATTATAAATATTAAATATTAAATTATAAATATTATATGCCTCACTTTATATATTATAAATCAACAGTATATGTGAAGACATATGGCACAAATGCCAGCATTAATTCCAAAAGAAGTAGAGATTCAAAGACTAAAAAAGATCTACGTAATGGTCATTATGTTAGGTTCAATTGCTGCATCAGTAGAAGTTGATAACTTTGTTGATGGATCATTGCATCAAACAGCCATTAGAGATAGTGCATTTACACCAGCTCACTGGTGGTTATACAGCCACTTTATTGCACTCCCATTAGGTTGGGGATTTGTTGCAATGTATGATAGAAGAGTTCCAGCACTAAGAGGGCCAAACAATACCATGAACACAGGATTGAAGATAACCATTATCGGTTATTTAGCAACAATGTTCACAATCGGTATCAATGAATTGTGGCACTTTTGGTTCGTAGAAGAAATATTCTCAGTACCAAACCACTGGATGTTCAACATGGGTGTAGTAGTAGCCTTTATGGGTGCACTTGCCTATGTAGTTAGAGTATATGCACGTTTGGTAGAATTGGGAGCAGAAACACCCGCAAGAAATCCATACGTAGCAGAAATGTACAAATTAGCATTAGAGGGCAAACTCTACAGCAGATCTATCCCATAAATTTTTTTTTGTTTTGAATATAAAAAAATAGTTATTAAAAAATATAAAATAATTTATTTAACAAAGAATAAACAGACTACACAAAAAGATTAATTAATAATTTTTAAAATAGAAATTAAAACCAAATATTTTTCACAATAAAAATAATTTGATTTTATTAATAATTTTAGTTTTAAAACTAAAATAAAGTAAATATTTAAAATTAAATAATAGTTCATGAACAAAGTACATCTATATTGTCTTTTTATACAAAACGAACCTGCAAAATAACAAACCTTTTATAAAATTAATTACAAGTGCAGATATGGCATCTATTGATTTGTCAGAGGCAATAAAATCTAAAAAAGGAGTACTTACATCCGATAGAGAGATTTGTGGAAATATAATTGGTGAAAGAGAAGGAGCAATAATAGTAGAGAAAGGCGTAATACATGAATACATTTATCGAATACCACGTTCAAATATTGAAGCTTATGATGGCGCACAAATAATTTTAAATATTCCATTATCTAAATTAGATTCTTTTGAGGAAAAGAGAGACTCATCACCTGAATCTGCTACAGTAGACAGCAAGAAGACTGCAACTCAACTTAAAGATGATGTAAAAGGCACCATTTCAGGTACAGTAAACAAAGTAAAAGACTTGGTTTCAGACAATAACGATAAAAGTTAAAGTTAAGGATCATCAGACAGTTGAGGACAATATTTTAGTCAAGTACAACTAAAACAATAAATAACTGAAAATTATAAAAAATAGCAAATTTGTAAAAAATAAAACAATATTTTTCTTATTATACAACCTTGATTAATTAAAGTAGTATTAAAAAATTATATTTTAAAATTAAATTATAAAATCTTAAGATTTTCCAAATTTATGCAAAGATAAAATCCCGGTCAATTTTCCAGTCAAACGTAAATAGACAATTTGATCAAAGATAGATTTTGTAAGTTGTTGTAATTTTTCATCTTCGTGGAAGTTAAAATCATTGACATAACTAGCATCAATCCATTCATTAATTTTTGTATACAAGTTATGTAATTCAGAATAACTATCTTCTATAGATGAAAGGACATTTCCTTCTAGAACTTGTTTTACAAATTCATTGACCGTTGTATATTGAAATTCAATTAGTGGATGCATTTTATATTTTACAAAGTAAGGATATATAATACTTGGGATGAAATATGATCTTTTTACATTAATATACAATCAAATATAGATTTTTCCATTTAAATACAAAACTTCGATAAAATAGAAGAATTGTTTTCCGGAATGATCATTAAAAATCAAAATAAGAATATTATAATCTACTTCCATTGCATATATAAATGCAAATTAACTCTAAAACAGAAATATTATTTGAAAATTTATTTAAAATAACGAAATACAAAAAATTATTTTATATCTCATATTTTAGCAGTTGATTTTTTAAAATACGAAATATTCTCAAGATAATATTTATTACATTATATCTTCTGTAGATAACAGCTCAAATACAAAATTAAAGAATTAGTTAATAGGTATTATATATTCATGATAAATACAAAACCATTCATATCTAAATAAAATGAACAAACAGCATTATATGTTTTTTAACATATACAAAGTAGATGGGTAAAAAGAAATAAATTAATCTAAAAGTTCTTTTGAAATCTTTGCAGCTTGCAAAACACTCTTTATCTCAATATGCTTGCTTTTGCTCAATATTTGAGATATAGATGGCTTAGCTTTTTCACCCATGATCAATGTTTCCTTACCTCTAACACTTAGCACTACAGTTATTTTTTTGTCATTTAAAACTTCTGCAAAATCACGAGCATTATGTAATACATCCCAAAAATTAATTTCATCCTTTTTATCACCATCGATATCCAATTCAATTAGATCAAAAAAGGAAGTATCCTTTATATCAATTAATATATCATCCTTAAAATCTACAGATAAAAGAGGTGTTTGATTAAAATCTATAGAAATATTACCTCTTATATTCAAAAAAACACTTCCTTAGGAAGTCACATATTTAGAATCTTTTGAGTCATTGTGAGCAGATGTAGTAGATATAATAATCTTACCATCAATAACCCATTTTGCACCGCCTAATTCCCTTCCTCCGGGACCGTGTGCAGAGGGTACATCAATTTCTAAATGATCAAAAGTATAAGCTACTTGTACATCTTTATCTACTAATTTATCTATCAACTTTGTAGCTATTTCTGAAAACTGTGATACTTTGTGTTCTTTATCATTTTGGTCTATATCAGAGCCACGATTATCTATTTGTTGAGAAATGTCACTCATGTATTCAGATAATCAACATTGATTATATAAGTATATCCAAATATTATAGGCAGTTAACTAAGATATTTTGCTTTGTTACATTATTCGAAGATCAGTTAAAACTTGATTTATCTGTAACAATAACAATTATAATTTAACCATTTCCGTTAAAACTCTATAGCAAAACGTTAGTAAATAACGAAAAAAATAATCATGCAACAAAACATTTAATCTACACATTATTTTTAACAAAAATATTCGTAAAGGTTTTTTATCCTAGATATACATTGTATTCTTCTTTCAAAAATTCATTTCTCATAATATAATGAAGAATTACATAGATTTAGGATTATAATTTCATGTGTCAGCACAGGATTAAACTGAATGTATCCGTATTTTTGTATAATACCATAAAATTCGCTCAGTTATAATCATATTTTAATTAGATAGATAAAAATAGAGTTCTTTTTCCTTGATTTTATATAGACCCAAAGCATTATTGATTCAGCAACCATATTATTGAGTTTTTATTAATTGGATATTCTTTGTTTTTACTTTTCTTTTTAAAATCTCTTTAATCTGTACTTTTGTACCTTTCAATTTATATTAAAAAAATTTTCAGTTTAATTTTTAGGTTTAATTAATTAGATAACTAATTCAAAGTATAAAACATATGTATTTTTCATAAATAAAATTAGATCCATTATATCGAAGTCGAACCATCACTACTTATCAGAAAGTTGATAGAATATAGAACATCAGAAATAAATTAAAAATTAATATAGAAACTAATCTACATTAGTATCTTTATCAATCACAATGGGTGTCCATCTGCATCTGAGCCATGTGCGCCTTTAAATTCATTATCATAACAATTTATTACATCTGAAAGAGAGAGCTTTCCATGATTATTTGCTGCATTGATTATACAATTTTCATATTTTGTTAGTGCATGAGCAGAACCTGCATATGACAGAGGAATTAGTACTGCTAGTGCTACGGATAATGCAATAATGCCAAGCATCTTTAGATTTGTATTATTAAATTTTACTAAATTTATTTTATTGGTCATATCTTATTCCTCATTATTATCGTTATTATTTTTAATTGCATGATGATAGCAATCAATTACCTCATTTTTTGTAGGTTCATGAGTAAAATAGAATGATAACCCAGATTTATGTTGATTTGAATGTATTGCTTTATGAATACAGCTAAAAAAATGCAAAATACTTTGATCAGTTGAGGAACTTCCAGTATGTATATCCATTAAAGGTACAGCCTTTGAAAAGGCGTTACTAACGATATTGAATGAAGACAACAAACCAAACGATGTTACAATGGTTACTAGATATACAATATTGTTGTATTTACGTATAGGCATCAAGATAAACCATTATTTATCATATTTATCTAGTACTAGCATTGATTATGGAAAATTTTAGTTATCAATTCTTCTAAACAAATCAGATACAAATTCCTCACAATATTTATTAAGAAATAAAGTCTGTAGAATATTATTTCAATCAATTGATTATTAAAATGGGTATTCCATGATTAGTTTTATATAAAATCAATTTAATCTAGATAAAAATATATATTTTAATTTTATTTTAACAATATACTAAAAATTTTAATATAAATAAAATACTTTAAATTCATCTATTTTATAAAAATATTTTGTATGTTAATTTAAAAAATAAATTTAAATTTTTGTTTTATCAGTAAGATGCAGATACTGGAAGACTTTTAGAGCCTTTTGAGGATGCAGATGAAGAAGAGTGCTTACCGCCGGATGCAGATGAAGAAGAGTGCTTACCGCCGGATGCAGATGAAGAAGAGTGCTTCAATGGTTTTTTAAATACTACTTCGCCTCTGATTTCACCAGTTGGATGCTTTCCTGTATGAATATTTACATAGGTATTACCCTTTTTCATTGCAGATAACAAATCACTAACTGTTTTTCCTTTTAAAGGACCCTCCAACATTTTAGCAGTAATTATACCTTTTTTAAATACATTATTTGTATTTACTGTACTGTTAATTAATTTAACGACAATAGGACCATTTTGTCCTTCTTTTCCAAGATGAATATGAGCTCCAGTTACGCCTGTGAGTCCAGTTGCATTAATGGTGAATTTTATGCTTTTTGTTAATGGTGCAAATTTAGCAACACCAATTGCGTTGGAATTTGTTGGAGGCACTTCGTTTTTTCCTGAAAGTTTAGCATGATAGAGAACAGGTGGTGCGGCATATACTAATTTTGATGTAATAGGCATACTAGCAATTCCTAAAGCTACGATTATTGCAAAAGAAAAAACTAGACTCGAACTAATTTTTTTGTTCATTATAATGACAGGAAAGACATGGTATTTAACAGTATTTATAAAAAGATCCTATTTAATTTTATTATCAATAGCAATATCTAAAAATTGCATTGTTGTAGGATTGGAAAACCTGGTAAAGCAGCAATATTTAACAATAATAATTTTGCTCTGTTGCATAACTAGTTTTCCTTAAATTATTTCCATCCATTTTATGCAACTCTTCTAAACAGATTGTACAACGATACCTTCATCGTCATCTCTTTTATCATGTTTTGAAACTTGGTTGCAGATATATATTCACCAAACATCCGCTTTATAGATGAAAATGCTGTTTCAACCATCCATCGTTGTCCATACTTTCTTTTCTTTTTCCATTTATGATAATCCTATTTGAAGTTCAACTTCTCTATTCCTTACATTGCTATTCTTGGATGAAACGATAGAGTTTCTTTTTACTTTGATGACAGGTCGAATCCTTTTCTCCTTCAAGTATTTGAAATTTTCATTGCTATCGTAGGCTCCTGCATCACCAATGAAAGATTTGATCTTGACATTGCGGTTATTATTCAACACGCCTTCCACCAAATTCTTCATAACCTTTCCATCATGTACCTTTTCATCTGTGACTTTCAGTGCAAGAATTTCTTTGGTCTTGATATCCACTGCAACATGTATCTTTAGATAGCCTTTCTTGTTTTTTACATCCCACTTATCTTGCATCCACCGAGACCTCTGTTTGTAATCTTGATTCCGGTACTGTCCCCGCTGCTACGATGATAACGACATCATCATCATCATCATCATCATCATCAATACTGTTATTGATGTCAATGTCCAGTTTGTTTATTCTTCTACATATCTGTGAATAACATGGATGATCTGGAAGATTCTTTCCTACAGTTGCCTTTATGATTCCTTCTGTTTGTCTATATGGAAGGTGAAAGTATACTTTGATGTGACCAACTATGAGAACAAAAGAATCTGGAAATTTGTACTTTTTGCCATTCTTATTTTCATTCATCCTTGCAAGATCAACATCCCAGTTATCCAGAAAATCATAGGAAAAAAGTATCTCTCCTCGTCTTACAAGAGACTGGTTATAAGAAGGCCAGTGGATCACAAATGATTAATTGGTTGGATCCTAGCTAAATAGGTTTGGTTATGCAACAAAGCATAATAATTTATCTTTTACCAAATTCTTGTAAATATATCAACAAAACGTTAGCAAATAACAAAGAAAAAAATAATCCTGTAATATAGCAGGTGAAATTAACAATTATCAAACAAGTTAAGCAATAAATATTTAATCAATTATAAAAATAAAATATAAAATCACTGAATATCTAATGAATAAAATTAAAAACAATACAGTTTTTGAAATCAAATTGATAATCCGATAAATACACTATCCAATTAAACTTTAGATTGATTATTATAAACCTATTAGAAATAATTCATTTTAATTTTCTTTGTGTATATATAACCAAACGTGTGTGAGCATGCAATTATCAAACAAATTTATCAGCATATAATAAAATATTTATTTAATTTAAAAAGTATCAGTTAGACTACCCATACCTATTAGTCCAAATAAACATCAAAAAAACCTAATTTACCCTGATATGGAATTACTCTATCGAATTTAGTAGCATTTTTTATTAAAAACCCATAAGCTATTTTATCAATTTTTTTTAAAGATAAATGTTTTTTATAATCCAGCTTATATTCCAAATTATTCTGATATTTTTTTACATCATAAAGAGTAGCTTTGCCAATTATTGCACCTTTTTCTAGAGTTTTAAGATTTAATCCATAATATTCGCATGACTCGATTTCAACGTTTTTTGAAGCATGAATTAAAAAGTCGCCTCTAAATCTAGTATTCCATCGTCTAGATTCTATTGTCTTTTTACCAGATGCAAGCAAAATAGCATAAGGCTGTTTTAGTGAAAGACACTTCATCGGTTACAAATAAACGATCAAAATAGTAAAATTTTAAATTTGGTTCTATAAATTAAATTATTTTCAAGGGTCATATATCACCATCATAAGTTTTGTAAAGATATAAAAATAATGGGATCCAAATTCAATAGTATTTTTTTTAAACATCATTTTTTACACAGTATTTCTCAATTTATAAAGACATAATAAATATAATTGAAATCAGACGAAATTAGTTTAGATACAATTACTATTATTTATTTCTTTATATCATGACTTCCAAGGTATATCCTGAACTCCTTTAATTTTATTTATAAATCTAGAAAGCACAAAAAAAAGATCTGATAACCTATTTAAATAAACAAGACAATTTTTGTTGATGTTATCATTTAGCACTAAAACTGTAATATTTACTTCTGCTCTTCTTATTATTGTACGAATCACGTGACAATAAGAAGATTCAAGCGAGCCTCCAGGCAAAATAAAAGATTTTAATGCATCCAAAGATCTATCCAAATTATCAATTTCTTTTTCAAGAAATGAAACATCTTGATCAGTAATTCTTGGATAATCTTTTAACTTATCATTAGGATTTGCTAAATCACTACCTAACGTGAAAAGCTGATTTTGTACCTTGTACAATATATCATAAATTTTATTTAAGTTTCCATCTAGTTTTACATAATATTGCAATAATCCAATATGACTATTAACCTCATCTACAATGCCATAGGTCACAATTCTAACATTATTTTTCTTAACACGAGTTCCGTTGAATAAACTCGTTTCACCACTATCACCAGTTTTGGTGTATATTTTCATAAACTTACTATAAGATTTCAATTATTAAACATGAAGATTACCAAATTAATAAAAATATAATTTTATAAATAATTTACAAGTAATTAGTAAGCATGAGCCTCTGATTTATGCTCCTTCAAATATTTTTTCTTTCTAAATCTTTCACTACATTTATCACATTTAAATGGATTTTCAAATTCTATAAGAAATCGTCTTTTTTTCTCTTCTGGACTTTCTAATATCGAGGATGACTCACTAGCTGAACTACCAAAGTTTTCTTGATTTATCATCGCTAATTATTTAACATTGAAATAATTCTTAATTAGGATTTTGATTAATTATTCTGTTATATTTAACCATATAAATTATCCCTACGTTTTATTTCGTTATTAAATTAATCAAAGCAATAATATATATATTTAAAAAATACAAGGAAACATACGTGCCGTCGTAGCTCAGCCTGGAAGAGCACTCGACTAATAAAATTAGGGTGAAGCTGAAGACCGAGCTGTCGTGAGCTCAAATCTCACCGGCGGCACATTAAAAATGTGTAAATAATAAAATGGTAGAAAATTTAAAAAAGATTTTTTGCGCCCACAAGAATGCATATGTATATCGAAAATACAATGATTTTGATTATACAGAATTTAAAAAGTGCAATGATTGTGGAAAAACTTTAAATACGTTAAGAGGTTTTGATGAGGATTTAAGAGGTTAACGAACGTGATGATCTCAAATAACACACAAATTTTACTATTATTATGGTGTTTGGGAGCAGCTGTTGCAGCAATTGCTTTGTTAATCCCTATTTATTCAATATTTCTTATTGTAGGATCCATAGGATGGGTAGGTATAATAACCGTTACCGTTTTAATTTTGCATGGATTAAAAAATAGTTAATTTATCTAGTCTTTGCCGCCTTGTTCCGGTATAGAAACTAGAGTCACGGTTGAGGTAATACCATTAATCTTTCGTATGTTTGACGTAATAGTATTATTCATTTCATCCACAGATTCGGTCTGAATCTTGACAAATATATCATGTACTCCATAAGTACCTCTTACTTCTTTAACCTGTTTTATTTGAGAAATATGTCTAATGATCTCTTCTTCTTTTCCTAAAATACTGTTTATCAAAATATATGCAGTAGGCATTGCATATTAAATTATAATATATTATTTTAACCTATTGATAAGCGTATTCACATATAATAAAAATTTTAGAATATTATAATAAAATTAATAAAAGTACAAAAAATTAAACGTATATGAAAAAGATACAATCAAGATTAATTTAATACTCATGTTCATTGTTAAAGCAATTATTTAAATAAATTAGTCCAGGTTATTTATAATCACTACTCTTTCGATAATTCGTACAAATTTCATCGATTAAATTATGTTAAAAAATTTAATCATGTCAAATATAAAATAATAATATGTAATAATTAAGCAAACAAAGGCTAAGACAATATTAAATAATTTTGTTGACAAACATTCTAAAGAAGTTTATATAATTTATGCTAATTAGCATAAATACGTTGACCCAAAACTTCTAAATTACGTATGAAAATTATCAATATGTTAGAACATATTTGCTAAATATTATAATTTTAATATTGTCTTTTTAAAGCAAAATACTCATCAAAAATATATTTTGGCTTAAGTATGCTATTGTTCTTCAAATAATGAATGTTTCATAATCAGTATACAGATACCATTTTAGTTTTAAGGATTACATATGTTGATTACATGTGTCACATTCTATTGAAATAGATAAATAACGCACCTTCATATTTTTGATATAATTAACTCGTATAAATTCAGATATGTTTTTCTCATACAAAAAGAAAGAATTTGTTATAGCAAAGATTTATAATATTAAAGTTATATTATTTTGTAATTCGCTCTATCATAGTTTAATTAGATGGATTCTCTAATTTTCTTTCTTTGTGTTATTACCATCTGCGGCACTTTTGTACAGCATCTATATTGATACATAACATCTTTTTGCTATATAAAATTGGTCTTGTGAGGCATTCCTAAAATATAATTCATTTGTAAATTTAATGAATAACTAATTATTTTTAAATAGTATATTTCATGATTATAAAATATAGAATTGCCTAAAATACAAAAATTTTCAAAAATAAATATAACAGGTAATATTAAACTAATATAATAAATACAATGTTAAAAGGTATTTAATAACGTATTAAATGATTAGAACGTACAAAATTAAAAAAACATCTTTATCAACTAGATTCATTTATATTTAAAAAGTAATAAAATATGAATCAAATGTTATAAGCAATTAATTTAAAATTGCAATTGCGTATTGTTTTACTTTGAGATTTATCAGCTTAATTTAATATTATATACTATTATCAAACATTAAAATCAAAACTGCATTATTTTTCAACACATTTATTATTTGATTGGCATACTAATGAGAGCGCATTTGAAAGATTGAATCCATCCTGGTTTCATTTTTACATTATATCAAAAAAGGGAATATACAAAATGCAGGGACAGTAGAAATCAAGTTGCCGATCATAAGAATTCATATCCGTTGTTTATGATTCGAACATTCGATAAAACAGCAGATTATGGATAACAATAATAATTGAATTAACTATTATCGTTATGATTTTACATATAAAATCTAGAGAATAATGATAAAAATAATTCTTCAATAAAATATAATTCAAAAACTTATGAAAAATAATGAATAAACGTCTATCTATAAACCAAAAGCATGAGAAATCTATCTTTAATATCTAGTTTGAAAGGTTTACCTGCACCTATACGTCTTTCTCTATCTTTTTTGAACAAGCGTTGTATTTCATGTTTAGCATATCTTTTTGTTACATTTTTTTCATAAATGTCATCGAACTGTTGCACTGTAAGACCAGTGAATGATTTGAAAAGCAATGGTTTTTTGGATAACCGATCATATGAAAGCAATGAGAGAACAAGAAAATGAAGAATTGCTGATCATATAGCTGTTTATTCTAATTATGCAAGAGATCTTATAATCATTTACCGGGAGGTTTAATCACTTTTGATAGAATTTTAAGTTTAACATTATAAATCGGATCACCATTTTGTAACACAATATTAGACTTTTGAATCTTAGTAACTGTGCTTTTCAATTTCAATTTTATTTTCTCATCAATAATTAAATATTCATTCCACCTTTCAGATATTATCTTATAAGGAATTTCCATAGTATATGAAGAATCAAGATCTTGTTTTGTATATAATTTTGTATGAGGTTCGCCTTTAGATTTTTTAGAAAAAATAAATGATTGTATAGATTGAAAATCAAATTCATATTCATTTACAGGCTGATTTTGTGAATTTAATTCTTTCAGAGGTTTTTTTACACCGGTCAAAATAATCCTATTTTTTAAATTGGTTCCATCAGATAATTCATAGGCATCCCAAAATTCTTTACTAACTTTAAAATCTAAAGAACTTAAATCAGCAGACCCCATACTCTTTCATTTCATTTAGTAAAATATATTATTAAGGGTTTATCGATCGCAACCCATTTTAGATCAATGAATTAAAAAAGAAAATATAAAACAAAATGTTAAAAAGTATTATCATTCATCATTATTAAAAAAATTTTAAGAGTATCAAATTGAATTAGGATTTGAATATATACATTGTAATTTAAACTAATAAATCAAAAAATATATGAACTAATAGTTTATTAAAAAACAATTATAATAATGGGATAGTAAACAGAAAAAAAAGAATAAAACAATAATTATACATTTTAATTATGTAACAACTAAACAATATACAATACATACAAGTTTAGTATTTCAATATTGTTTGATTAATAAATTATAACTAGTTGTTTAAAAATATTGACGCTAAAACTTAAATATATTATTTTTTTTTTTAAATGAATGCATAGAATTATATTAATACTTTTAATTATGTTTATTACCATTTTAGCAATTCAATTAAAAGATGTCCACTCTTTACCCATAAAATCAAGTGCAACTCACTTTATAAATAATACATCCACATCAACACCATTTACTAAATTCTTTTTACATAGTAAGGACTATCAACACTGCCTAGAGAATACCAATAGTTGTTCTCCAATAATAAACGTAGTTTATGAAAGCCCAACTACGCTTATTTTAAAATCCAATTTAATGAACCCACTTTGGAAGGCAGTAGACAAAGTTAAAAAATCAGGATTTGAGATAAGTGGTGTTACATACATTCCAGAATCAAATTCCAATGATTTAAATTCATCTTTTGATTTGCTAGTAGTGCTATCACAAAACACTATGTCATCTCATCACAAATAATTCTAAATAAAATACATAATCAGATAAGCATATAAACTTGCAAAACAAATAAGGTCCCCATTTTCAATATATATAGACGAGAAAAATAAATCAGTTAACAATTTTTTTAGCTATTGACCATTATTACTACCAATATTGATTTGATTTTGAATACTGTTATTAGTACAAGAACCAGGTAGTATATTACCTTCGGACCCACATTTTAGATTTTGGTTTAATGACTGAGTTTGTCCTATAGATTGTGAAGACGAAATATCAGGATATAAACGGTGTTTTTTTGCAAACACATTATCAATATTATCAATATTATAAACAATATTTAACAATAAAGATAAAAAGGGAGTAATTAAAATAATTAAAAATATTATTCTTTTATTTAAATACACCAATTAGAACACATACAAAAAATATTAAAAGTTCTTTAGATTGTCATAGCACAATTATACATAAGTTTTAACCGACAGTATCTAAACAGCCAACCATTTTATAATATATTAGATCTCTTGCATAATTAGACCAGTATCAAAATTTTATAGATTGTCAAAGATATTATGTGATATTTACATTTTAATTTTCGGGTTACGATTAAGATGTGTTTCATTCGTAGATATTTTTCTAATGGTGCTAATTATGCAAGAGATTTATTATATAGAGATACAATATAACTATGCATCATAATTAATATATACTATTTATGTCTGAAACTTTTCCACTGCTAGTTTTATATCCATTAATTATTCATTTCCTTGATTTATTTGGTACAATGGCATTTGCAGTCACAGGTTCGTTTAAAGCAATTGAACAAAAAGCTGACATAGTAGGAGTCATTATTTTGTCAATAATTACAGGCCTTGCAGGCGGAATTATACGAGACATAATTTTTGGTAAATTTCCCCCTACCGCACTAGTGAATCCTATTTATCTTTTTATAACTATTTCTACAGGCATTACAATCTTTTTTCTATATCCAAAACTTAAGAGACATTGGAATCTTTTTATCAAATTTGATGCGATAGGATTAGGAGCTTTTACCATTATAGGAGCAAATATGGCGTATTCGTTGTTTGGACATAATTTTCTAATCATGGCATTTGCAGGAATAATAACTGCCATCGGAGGCGGAATTATACGAGATACACTAGTTAATGAAATTCCAATAGTATTCATCAAAGAATTATACGTTACTGCAAGTTTTGTCGGAGTAGGAATATTCTACATACTTTTAATTGTACTTGATTTCAGTATTTCTGCAATTATTTCAGTAATATGTATAACATCCATTAGATTATTAGCAATAAAATATAGATGGAATTTACCTCGTCCTCGAATTTAAAAAACAAAAATTAATTTTCATAATTGAATTATATTATATATATATGCATAAACACATGTTATAAAATTAAAACAAAGGATAAAACAAACACATATATTTCATGAGAATTAAAAAAACCAATATTTTTTTTACTTTAATTCAAATGTGTTATCAAGTCGATTAAATTATTATATTCATTTACAAATAGGTATAAATTTCATCTTTCCAATTTTAAAATATATATATATATATATATTATTAAAAACAATTTATAATAGAAATAACAAGACCATCACTTAATAGTAATTTATAAAGAAACAGTTGAAATTGATCATTATGTAAAGATAGAACAAACAATATTGTTAAAATAAAATAATTTTCCTAAAAAGGACCTACTCCAGTTGGTATAATAGAACCAACAAGTGATGCTACAACCCAAATTATTACAGCAACTACTATTGCCTTTATCCAATCCATCTTATACAAGGATTTTAAAGCAAGTAACCATGCAATGGCTCCTAATGCACCAGGTACAAGACCTCTTCCTAACAATGCATAAACAACCGTAAAAACAATTGTCCCAATTATTGCAGCTATAAAGGCAGTTTTAATATCACCTCGTTCACCAAACAACTTTGTAATAATGTAAATAATTGCAGTTGAAACAATTATCCCAATAATAAAAATAATTATATTACTCACAATAAATCATATAAAATATATTATTTAAAGATGCAAATTATTTTAAAATACGCGAAATTTACTGTTTAAAGATCATATTTTAGGAACTGCCCGATAAAGAAATTGATTGATTTCATCAAATTGTTTTTGTAAAATATAATTAAATTTATTAATAATAATAAGAATAAGAATAAGAATAATAAGAATCAAATAAAGTCTAAACAACTTTTTAACATGTAGTTTTTCCATTTACAAAAGAATAAATTGATTTTATTTTTGTTTTAGATTATGACCCAGATAACTAATGTATTACTAATGTTGGCGTTTACAATATTTTTTTCTTTTATTGCAGTCTTTTTTACAATTTTCCTAGATAAAATAATTGATATACACAAACTTGTAGACAACATACCAAAAATTTCTGTATATTATTATTTTATACAAGAAATATAATAAAAAGACAGAAATACATAGTTTAATGATTGAATATAATTTTAACATTAAAGAAATATCAACCTTTTTAGACTATTTTTATAAATTAAAAGAAATAGAAAGGTCCGGTTGGAAGACAAAACTTTATTTAAAAAATTCAGAATCAGTGGCAGATCACACTTTAACTATGATTGTCATTATATTAATTTTTGCAGATATTAATAATTTCAGATTATCAAAAACATTAAAGATGATCAGGATGGCCTTAATTCATGATTTAGGCGAATCAATAATAGGAGATTATATGCCAGAAGAGATAAACATTGAAAAGAAAAAACAATTAGAAAATAATGCTATAAAGAGTATATTTTTAAAAATACCTTATACTTTAATAAAAAGAAAATACACTAAAATTTGGAGAGAATATAATAGTAACAAAACAGAAATTTCAAAACTGATTCATTTCTTTGACAAATTAGACATGGTCATACAAGCAAATTATTATTATAATAACAACAAAACCATAGAAAAAAAAGATATACTACCTTTTTTCGAATCAGCATTAGATTATATAAAAGGAAATTACGAGAGGAGAAATAAAAATAAAAATAAAAATAAAAAAACAAATACAACTAGTGAAAAAAATATCGACAAGGAAATAGAACAAATATTACTCTATCTAAATAAATAATAATGCAATATTTTGTAGCACTAAAAATCGGAGAAAAAAGAGTAAAAGACGCTCAAGAGTTTTTATCCAAATTTATTGACAATAATCAATACCAAGCGATGCCAGCCTTAGCACTAAAAGACAATAAAACTAATGTCTGGGAACCAGTAGGTGAAGAAAATTATTATGGAATCGTTAAAGGAGAACAAGGTTATCTTATTGCAATTTGCGATAAGAATGGAGTAGCAAAATCTATTGCAACATGGTTTACAGAGGACAAAAAAACCGAAGTTGAAAACAACATAAAATCAAAATCAGACATAAAACAATATTTCGGCGAAATCACATTGCCAGTATAATCGAACAAAACGATTTAAAAACTATCTATATTAAATATTGTGATTGGAAAAATTTGAACAGGAAATAGAAGTGAGAGGCCATTTAGTAGATTCTTCTATCCTTACTCGTATATTTGACAACATAATGGACTTGAAAGGAGATTTTACTGTTTTAGAATTTACAATTGGTAAGAAAAAAAAAGATCATAGTTATGCACGACTGCTTGTTAGAGGAAATAGCAAGGAGCATTTAACAAATATATTAGAATATCTTTTCAGAGAGGGTGCTACATCAATATCGCTAGAAGAGGTAAAATGTACGACTTCCCCAAAAGACATGGTTTTGCCAGACGATTTTTACAGTACAACTAATAATCCTACACAAATCTATTTTCATGGCAAATGGCTTGACGTACAAAATATGATGATGGATAAATGTATTGTTGTAGATCCTAGTTACAATATTGCACAGTGTAAAATTAACAGAGATATAAAAAAAGGAGATTTAGTTGTAGTTGGAGAAGAGGGAATTAGAATAATTCCACAAGAACGTCCAAGGGAGGGAGTTGATATTTTTCAGTTTATGAGCAGTACAAGTTCAAGTGAAAGACCATCACAACAAATTGCAAAAAAAGTTGCAGAGGATATATTTAAAACTAAACAGGATGGAGGTAGAATAATTGTTGTATCTGGACCAGTAATAGTACATTCAGGATCCTCCGATATTTTGGCTAAATTAATTAGATATGGATATGTAGATGGAATATTGGCTGGAAATGCTTTAGCCGTTCATGACATTGAAAATGCTATGCTTGGAACTTCATTAGGTATGCATGTGGATGATGGCACTTTGGCCATTAGAGGACACCGTAATCATATGATCATAGTAAATGAAGTATTCAAAGCAGGTTCAATAAAATCAATGGTCAAAAATAAAATTCTCAAGAAAGGAATTATGTACGAATGCATAAGAAATGATGTACCTTTTGCATTATGTGCATCCATAAGAGATGATGGTCCAATTCCGGATGTTATTACAGACATAGTAGACGCTCAAAAAAGATATAAAGAAATATTAAAAGATGCAAAATTGGTTTTGATGTTTTCATCCATGTTACACTCGATTGCAGTTGGAAATATGATACCGTCTCATGTAAAGGTAATCGCCATAGACATAAACCAATCAGTCGTAACAAAGTTACTCGATAGAGGAACTACTCAAGCAATAGGCATTGTTACAGATATTGGATCTTTTTTACCATTAATAATGAGACATCTTGAGACATTAAACAATTCCAAGTCTTTGTAAATTTCATATACCTATCCAATCTTTAAGAATTAAAGTTAAATTTGAAGCAAGATAAAAATAGATTTTATTCTTTTTTTAATTCTAGATTCTCCTCTAATACCTCTTTTATTAATTTCAAAGTAATTTGTGGATCAGATCTTCCAACAGTTTTTTTCATTACTTTTCCCAATATATAGTTGTTAATAGCAGGATTTGAAACAGATTGTTTGATTAAGTGAGTTTCATCCTTTAAAACGTCATTTATATGTTCTTTTAAAACATTAGGTTCTGTAATTTTTTCAACTTTTAAAGATTTACTTAATTTAAGTGGACTTTCACCAGTCTTGATACTTTTATTAAATAAATCTTTAGCAGTATTTCGATTAATAGATGTTTCTTCAACGAGTTTAGCAATATCAGCGATCTGTTGAGGAGTCACGTTAACATTAAAAAGTTTATTTTTATTTGAATGATCATAATCTAATTCGATCTTTTCTTCAGAATCTCGGATTTTAGAAAGTAGTTCATTTACTATCCAATTAGATATTTCTTTAGGAGAGTTATACAATTTTAAAGATTCTTCATAAAAATCGCTTATCTGTTTATTATCAACCAAAATTGAAGATACATGATCAGAAAGTTTATGAACATTTCTATATCTTTTTAGTCTTTCCAAAGGTAATTCAGGCATCATTTCTTTTAAGTTTGCTTTAAAATTAGATCCCAGTTCAATAATAGGAATATCAGGCTCTGGAAAATACCTATAATCATCTTCTTCTTCTTTTGTTCGGGCATGAGAAGTTATTTTCCGCTTTTCATCCCAATGCCTTGTCTCAGATTTAACCTGTATCTCATGTATAGATAACGTTTTTTGTCTAGTAATTTCATAAAAAATAGACTTTTCTACGTCTTTAAAAGAATTTATATTCTTTATTTCAACCTTTTTACCTCCTCGGATAGAAACATTAACATCGCATCTTACAGCACCTTCCAAATTTGGATCTGAAACCCCTAAATATTCAAAAATATTAGTAATTTTATTTAGAAACGTTCTAACATCCCTTGCATTCGTAAAATCGGGTTCTGTCACAATTTCAACAAGTGCAACACCCGCTCTATTATAATCAATCAAACAGTAGTTCGTTAATTTAGAATTATTATATTCATAAACTATCTTTCCAGGATCTTCTTCTAATTGAATTCTCTTAATGCGTACTATTTTGTCATCAGAATTGAATGTTTTATCATTATCATCATTTTCATAATTACTGTTATTATCACCATAATGTAGAAATCCATCATAACCTATACTACTTAATTCATAAAAATTATACTGAGTTATCTGAAAGTTTTTTGGCAAATCAGGATAAAAATAGTTTTTCCGATAAAAGGATATTTTTTCTGGAACATTACAATTGAATGATATACACATCATTGCAGCATACTCCACAGCCTTTTTATTTAACAAAGGTAAGGAACCCGGAAGACCATAACAAATCGGACATGTATTTATATTTGGACCAAGATTGCGATAATTAGAAAGACACCTACAAAACAATTTTGTCTGTAAACTCGTAAGTTGGCAATGAATTTCCAAACCAATCTTTACATCTTCTTCTATTTTTACCACACTATTATCACAGTCCTCATTAAAATCATGATTTTTTAATTGTTGGATTTTTTTTTGGAAATGAGTCATATCCGAGGAATCCATTGAATAAAATTCTCTTTTTCTTCGAAAAATGTGACAACATCTATTAATTTCTGCTCTTCATAATCATTTGATAACAATTGTAGCCCAACAGGCAAACCCTCTTTGCTAAACCCTGCCGGAATAGAGATAGCAGGTAGTCCAGCCAAATTTGCTAAAATTGTATAAATATCTAAATTATATAGTTCTAGAGGTTTTGCCCCTTTTTCACCTATTTTAAATGGTAAAATTGGCATTGTTGGTAAAAGTAGAACATCAAATGATTTAAATAATTTATTAAATTCTTGTTTAATCATATTTCGGATTTTTTGAGCTTTTAGATAATACTTTCCATAATAACCAGCTGAAAGAACAAAAGATCCTGTTAAAATTCGTCTTTTAACCTCATCTCCAAAATTTGAACGAGCGTGAGAAGAATAACTATTCCATTCATAACCTTCTGGATTTAAATCAAAACCATATCTAACATTATCAAATCTCGAAAGATTACTACTAGCCTCTGCTGTTGCAATAATATAATAAGTAGCTAATGCAAAATCTGTATATTTTATTGACGTTTTTTGTACATTAAATCCATTATTAGTTAGCAAATTTATTTTATCATATACTATTTTAGCTACCTGACTATCAGATACATCAATTAAATTATTAATTATGCCTATTCTATAATTTTTAGATAAAATACTATCGACCTCCTTTATTTCATATTGAAATTGTTCACTCACCGTTGTATTATCATTTGCATCATATCCACATATAGTATTCAACAGAAGTACAATATCTTTAATAGTTCTTGCTATAGGACCAATCTGTTCAAGTGAATTAGAATAGGATATCAAACCAAACCTACTAACTGTACCGTATGTAGGTTTCATACCTATAACAGAGCAAAAACTTGATGGACATCGGATAGAACCACCAGTATCTGAACCCAAGGACATTGGAATTTGCATAGAAGAAACGGCGGCGGCACTACCACCAGATGAACCTCCTGCAACATATTCTGTATTCCAAGGATTATGAACAGCACCATAATAAGAAAATTCTGAACTTGTACCCATACCAAATTCATCCATATTTAATTTGCCAATTATAATAGCATCTTGTTTTTCAATCGAATCTATCACCGTAGCACTGTAAGGCGATACGTAATCTTGAAGCATTTTTGACGCACAAGTTGTCTTTAGTCCTAAAACAGAAATATTATCTTTAATTCCTATAGGAATTCCTAACAAATTTCCTGTTTTTTCATTATTTTTAAGTTTATTATCGATTATCTTGGCTTTTTGTAATGCTGAGTCAAAGTTTTTAGAAATAACGGAGTTGATTTTCGAATCTACACATCTAATCCTTTCAAATACAGACAACAGATATTCTTCTGCGGTAATTTGTTGACTTTTAATTTTATAAGAAATTTCATATCCAGATAATTTATAGAGATCAGTCATTTTAGATCTTTGGACCTATAACATAACCATCTTTTTTAGAATGAAATTTAAAATTAAATAATAAATTAGTTTTAGAATCTAAACTACTGTCAATATTTTTATTTGGTATATCATCACGCAAATTATCCAATTTTTTTTCTAATTTTAAAAGTTTAGGATTTAAATTAGAATGTGAATTATAAAATTTTTCATTTGATTCGCTTAATTCAAACTCATCGAGTTTATTAAAAAAAGAAATTATCTCTTCAATCTTTTCTGCAGTTTGTTGAATCTTAGATTCATCTATTTCTAACCTAGACAAAAGGCATAATTTTTTTAAATCATAGTAATTAGACATTTTGTTTTATAATTAAAATTTCTTCATGTACTTCTTATATTATTTGTTTTAACTATTAATTAATAGTTCTTCGATTCTCTTTAAAATTGACTGATCATAATATAATAATTGATGTTTGAATACGAATAACTTTTGAAAAATAAAATATTCTTTAAATAATTATAAATCAAAGTTGCAAATTCACTATAAAATATACTTTTACATATACATTTACTCAAAATTAATGTATTTCTAAACAAAATATTCATCTTAATTCAATCTAGAAAAATGTAAAAAGAACCGTACTATAAAATCATATGGAAATAAAGTATATTAGATTAAAATCTAGCGTAGAATATAAGTTATTTCAAACAAAATTATGTTTAATCTTTAATTAAAATACAAAAAATATCACTTTTGTAAATAAATATTAAATAAATATATACAATCGTCAACATTTACGTGTAAAAGATAACCTTATTAGCATCTTCAATGATGATATTAATGAAGATGAATAATATTGTTTGGAAAATCCAAACCTGTTGTTAAATCACAACATCTATCAACCTATCTGGATTTTGGAGTGATGGATTTTATGAGATGGTTGTCGGCATTGGAGGAAGAAGATCCGAAGAACAATCCATGCATCATTAAAGAAATAGTTAAAGATAAATACATAATTTTTTACGACGAACATTTAAAAAAAGATATTATAGTTATTTTCAAGGATTGTGTTCCTTGGTGTATTAATTGTGAGGTAGATGATTGCGGCCACATCGGCTTTGCCGTTTGCCTTAGACAGTATTATATTCGCAGCGGTTCTGCAAATATTTAATCAATAAATGATCATTTATTTAAAATTTAAATAGAAAAGTATTTCAATTAAAAAAAATTCGGTAAAATAATTTGGCCCTGTTAACTTAAGACCATATTTCTTTATTATTGTGGTAAACAAACAACTTTAGCCATTGTTTTACATGATTAAATTAGAACTTGTTCTTTTTCCTACAAGGAAGGTAATCATCAGAGCTTTCAATAGTTCAATCTTTTATGCTGCATTGTTCTTTCCATCAGGCTTTTTTCAAAGGAGGAGTGAAGGTAATGAACAAGTTTTAAAACTTGCATGCTTGAAAGTAACCAGGTACCACCACCGACATCTGTCGAAACTGGATGTTTTACATACTTGTTTACTACACAAGACAGAAATCGTTTGGTAATAGACATATTCCGCTTTTTTGATATATTCACAGCAAGGATTTCTTTATTTTAAGATTCTATAATAATCCAAAGCCATATTAACTCAGAACCTGCTTTTATTGCAGTTTCATCTATGAGGTATTCCTTAATTTTCTTATTCTCAAGAGATGTTTCCAAGGCCTATACTTTTGAATCCATTTCCAGATAGACATATGTCTTATCTCTATTATTTTTAAAAATGATAAAGCTTTAGTGGTGCTTCTTAATGATAATCCTAAAAAGTAACAGGTACAATCTACAACCAATTATTTTTGTAGATGTTCTATTTCTAGCAGACATAAAATATACGGTTATTATAGAGCTATAGGTTTTTCCTTAAGGTAACAGAGCCAAACAATTTATTTAAAAAGTTACAATATAAGAAATTTTATAAAATAAATGTCATTAATATTTATATTTTATGATTAACGTCTTTTAAATACTGATATCGTACAATCAATTATACAGGCAATCCGAGCCTAAATCATTATACCAAATAAACTGTATGATCGATATGGATCAAAATAAAAAATAAAATAAATCAGTAAAAATAAATGAACATTTATGAGGATTGTTTAGGAGATGTTGACTTGTTCTTTGATTTTATTGGATTTTTGATTTTTTTTGTTATAAATTCTATTGGATTCATAAATTAATCCACCTATTATTACTATAAGAAGAATCTGAAATTTATTCTTTTCTAATTGTTAGGTGTTGTACTTCCACACATGGTTGACAAAACAATGTACCAACATGGCTGACACATTTTGTCTTGTTCTACATTATCAATATCGGTTGTTTTAAAGATTTCATGAACTTCTCTGATGGCGTCATTCCGTTTATTCCACCGTGTTCTCTTTCATAGTTATACGATTTGACAAATAATTCGTATTTCTCTATTCCCTCTTTCATATCAATTAACTCTTCTACTTGTAGAAATTCAGTTATGACTATTTTGTTATACGCTTCTACTTTCCCCTGTTCTTGTGGATAACCTTTAGGAATCTTCGGCTTGTCCTTTATTCCATTGAGAAAAAGATAATGTTTGAATTTATTCGATGTAAATTCTCTACCACAACCATCGTGTGCATCACTTTCATAGGTTTACCGTAGAGTTCAATCCATTCGTTGAGAACCGACAGTGATTCTTCACTAGTTCTTCTGCTGCACCATTTGCTAACTACTTTTCTTGAGGGGCAATCATCTATAACATGAATAAAATAATTTTTGCTTCGTGAGCCTTTTAGATAAAAAGGTCCTTTGGTATCCATTTGAACCAACTCATTCGGATGTTTCATTTCAAATCTTGTATTTTCTTTTTATTTTAACAGATAGTACATTGAGATTGTGTCTCTTTAGAATATTGTAAATGGTTTTTGTACCCAAGCTGATTCCATACTTTCTCTTTAATCTGAACCTTATTCTCATTGGACCAAATCTGTTGTTTAGTCTCAGCTCGAGAATAATCTTTTCTATATCTTTGGTTACCTTTACATTTTTAATATTATGCGGTTTTCTTGATTGGTTTTTTAATCCATCTATCCCATATACATTATACCGTTTCTTCCATTTGTACCATGTTTGTCTTGAAACACCATATGCAGTACAAGCATCAGAAATGCTCTTACCTGAACGTTCTGATTCAATTATCATTTTATACCTATTTTCAATTATATCCATTATTATTACACTCTAAGACTAGAGTGTCAACTATGTTAGGAAGCTAAATTATTTTATCAAAAGCATGGAATTAATTTAAAAAAACAAGGTAATTATTTATATAATGCCTCAATCATGGGGTTAGCCTATCAATATCCCGCGGATAAAAAGTCGTATCTCGAATATTCTCAATTTTTAGCAAGGCCATAACAAATCTTTCCAGACCTAATCCAAATCCCGCATGCGGCGGAACACCATAATCAAATACTCTTAAATGATAATCAAAGGCAACTGAGTTTAATCCCTTTTGTTTCATTCTATCGAGTAAAATATTTTTATTATGAATACGAGTACTTCCAGAGGATAATTCCAATGTTCCATACATCAGATCAAAAGATTCACTTAATATTCGAGTTCTATCTTTATCTAGATCCGGTTCTTGTATATGCTTTTCCTTTTCTCCAGAATTAGATTTGGAGGTACTTTTATCATCATAATTAGTATTTTTAGGCTTTACATAAAACGGCTTTGTAGATAAAGGCCAATCAGTTATATAATAAAAAGTATCACCTACAATATCCTTTAAAATTTTTGGAGATATATCATCACCCCATCTTATATACTTGTGACTTTTTTGCAATTTATCGATTAAATCAGAATAGCTGATATATTGGAAAAGGGATTTTTACCTCCGGTAACTGGATACCCAAATTATTTAATTCTAATTGATTCTTCTCTTTTATTTTACTTACTACAAAAGACACAAGCCCATCAAGTAATTCCATTACATCATTATAATTAACGAACGCTTTTTCAACATCTATAGAAATTGCTTCAGAAAGATGCCTATTTGTTCTCGAAGGTTCTGCTCTAAAAATTGGAGCTATCTCGAATACATTTTCAAATGCCATTGTTAATTGTTCTTTATATAACTGAGGACTTTGAGCAAGAAAAGCCTCCTTATTATAATAAAATATAGGGAAAAGGGCAGAACCTCCTTCAGTAGCCGTTGCGATCATTTTTGGAGTATTCACTTCAATAAATAAATTCGATACAAGGTATTCTCTGATTGAATTTAATATGGTAAAACGTATTTTAAAGATATTTTGCAAATAATTTCTTCGCAGATCAAGAGCTCTCAATTCAAGACGGGTATCAATGCCAATTGAAGAAATCGCTTGTGTTAAAAAAGGAGATGCCTTTGCAGACACAGACAAGACTTTGATTTCTTCAGGTATAATTTCTACTATATCAATAGATTTTTTTTGCCCCATCACTTTACCTTTTATTGCAACAGAAGAATGTTCTTTTAAATTTTTTAAAATATTAAAATTGTCACTATCAATTTTTGAGCCTTTTTTTTTCACAACAATCTGTGTATCTCCAAAATTATCCCTTAATTGAATAAACAAAACATTTCCATGATTGCGTTTTGACGATATCCAACCCATAATTATAACTGTTTGATTTATTTGAGAAGAATTTATTTGAAAAGAATAATGCGTCCTTCGCCAATTTTCAAGATCTTGTTCAGTGACTATTACATCATCCTCTACCAATTTAATACAATAAAATCAAATTTCTATCAAAATATATCTTTTGTTAAACCTTTCTGAGATATTTTTTTTATAATTTTTTATTAATCTTATCCAAAAATAATCCAATTTACTAGATTTAATAATCAGTATTTGCATTCTTGTTATTATTTAATATATACTTGTACTACAAATGTTCAAATACGTTGCTAGTGATTATATATATATGGGAAATGAAAACGTACTTCATGTAACATCTGGTAACTGGGACTCGGAGGTTCTAAAATCAGAAAAACCGGTATTCGTAGATTTTTGGGCAGAATGGTGTGGTCCATGCAGAATGGTAGGCCCAGTAGTTGAGCAAATTGCACAAACACATTCAGATAAAATAAAAGTTGTAAAGTTAAATGTAGATGAAAACCAAGATATTGCAATGAAATATGGTATTCAATCAATTCCTTCTTTAATGGTTTTTAATAAAGGTAAAGAAATTAATCGAACTGTGGGAGCAGCTCCAAAAGAAACCTATCTAAAATTTATTAGTGATTCATTGTCAAAGTAAATCATTATTAGTTAAACAAGGTTATTAAAAGCATTAATAGCCTTAAATCTCAGATAGTTTTCAATTGAATAAATCAGAAATTCTTAACATTTTTTCATCAAATTATGAAAAATTCTATAAAGTATCACTATTTGAAAGATTAGGCTTTATCAGACAATCTTGCAATATTTGTGGCAAATTTTACTGGTCTCTCGCTCACCGAGCATATTGTCCAGATCATGAAAATTATTCGTTTATTGGAAATCCGCCTACATCAAAAAGATTAAGTTATATTCAATCATGGGAAGAGATAAAAAAATATTTTAAAAAAAATGGACATACAATAGTAAACCGATATCCTGTGGTATGTAGATGGAGAGAAGATCTCTATTACACAATTGCATCGATAGTAGATTTTCAAAGAATAGCTGAAAATAAAGTGGTGTTTGAATTACCACATAATCCACTAGTCGTTCCACAAATGTGTCTTAGATTTAATGATATAGAAAACGTCGGAACAAGTGGAAGACATTATACATCATTTTGTATGATAGGTCAAACTTGCAACGCAGACAAGGATGGAGGATATTGGAAAGATCGATGCATTGATTTGGATTTTGGACTTCTTGTAGATGTATTTGGAATATCACCAAGCGAAATAACTTTTGTCGAAGATGTATGGCTTGGCGCAGGTGCTTTTGGATGCTCATTAGAGTATTTTGTAAGAGGTTTAGAATTGGGCAATGCAGTATTTACAGAATTTGAGGGTTCAGAAAAAAATTACCGTGTTATGAAAAATAAAATAATAGACATGGGTGCAGGATTGGAAAGGTTTTCATGGATTACAAATGGAACATCTACAAGCTATGATTGTACCTTTGAGCCGGTTTTAAAGAACATTTATAATATTTTAGGTTTAGAAAATTTTTCATCTTTAGACAAAAATAACTATGATTCCCAATTGCTTGCGAAATACTTTCGTAGCATATCATCAAAACTCGATACTAATACAGATATCAATATAATTAAAAAACAAATCGCCAAAGAATTAGACATAGATTATGAAAAATTAAAAAAGATAATCACACCATATGAATCATTATTTACAATAGTAGATCATACGAAAACACTAGTTTTCGCAATTAGTGATGGATCGTTACCATCAAATGTAGGAGGCGGATATAATCTAAGAGTATTATTAAGACGATCCCTATCATTGCTTAAAAAATTAGGATTCAATATCAAAATTTCAGATATTGTATATATGCATATTGATCATCTACAAACATTGTATCCAGAATTAAATGATTTCAGAAACGATATTTTTACCATTTTAGATATAGAATCAAGAAGGTTCATTGAAACTCAAAGTAGAATTAGCACCATATCTGCAAAAATAAAAAAAGAAAACAATAATCTAGAAATTAATGATTTAATAAGACTTTATGAATCCGATGGAATCACACCTGATCATTTAGTTGATATAGGTTTATTAAATTTTGTTCCATCTAATTTTTATACAAAACTATCAGAACTGCATTCATCAATTCATCTGACAAAAAAAGTTAAAAATGAAATTAATATTCCAGAAGATCTAGACTTTGATTCTATTACAAAAACAAAATTAATTTATTATGATGAACCAACAAAATTCATTTTTGAATCTAAAATAATAAAGAAGATAGACGACAATTTAATAATATTAGATAAAACGTGTTTTTATCCAAGAGGAGGAGGTCAAGAACCCGATTATGGATATATTGGTGCAGCCAAAGTTGATAACGTTGTAAAAATTAAAGATATTGTATTTCATCATGTTGTTGACAGTGGAACATTAAAAGAAGGAGATACAATTAATTGCATAGTAGAAAGAGAACGTCGTGTTGCAATAACAAAAAATCATACGTCCACCCATATCATAAATCAATCCTCTAAAAACATACTTGGCTCCTGGGTTTGGCAAAATTCTGCATTTAAAGAGGAATCCTATGCCAGATTAGATATAACACACCATTCAGCATTAAACAGAGAGGAGATCCAAGAAATAGAGAAAAGAGCAAATGAATTAATTGGAAAAAATTTACCAGTATATATTAACACTTTTGATAGAGGATTAGCAGAACAAAAATATGGTTTTAGAATATATCAAGGCGGGGTTGTACCCGTGAATAACATCAGAATAGTAAACATAGGAGATTTAGATATAGAAGCATGTGGAGGAACACATGTTTTCAATACAGGTGAAATCGGATTTATCAAGATATTAAAAACAGAAAGAATTCAAGACGGGGTTGTAAGAATTGAATTTGTATCAGGGCAAAATGCATTAGAATATATTCAAAAGCAAGAAGACCAATTACAATTCATAGTTAACAGTTTAGGCACCAGTAGAGAAAAAATTTTAGAATCTTTTTCAAAAAATTTAGATGACTTTGAAAAATCAAAGAAAAAAATTAAAAATATAATCAAAAATATTTCAAGTGTATATACTCAGTATGTTCAAAATAACTCGATCATATTAAAATCAAATACCAATCAAACCAAATTTGTCCAATTATATTATACCATAGAAGAAGAACTCGACGAAGAATTTCATTTAACGATTGGAAAAAATGCTATAGAATCAAACCAGAATTTAATTTATATATCAATAATTAACAATAAAAATTCTGCAAGAGTCATAACATATTGTGGAAAAAATTCATCAAAGATCATTAATGCAGGCAATATTGCCAAAACAGTTTCTACAGTATTGAACGGATCTGGGGGTGGATCGCCTATATTTGGTCAAGGAGGAGGTAGATCAACTGAAAAATTAAAAGAATTGATCACGATTATAACAAATTTAATCAAGGAAAAATTAAACTAAGATCTTTCTTACAAGACATTGCAATAAATTCATATTTCTATAGTAATCGGTTCAAAAATAAGATTTTATAAACTAAATATTATAAAAAATTCAAATAAAAAATTTATAATTAAAATCTAAAGAAGGGGCTTTCGCATTTTGTATATACACAATTACTTTGAAAGAGTAATTATATATAGACTAACTATTTATTAATATACACATATCCATATCATTATAAGATACAATATTTTAGTCGAGACTATAGGTAACAACAACATAAATACAAACTATTTCGTATAAAGAATATAAAATACCTCAATCTTCAATAGAATTCACATTATTTATCGGAATTATATAAAACTGTATGCAAGAAAAGCAGAAAAATACCAATAGCACATGTATTTATCTCTTGTATTTGTAAATAATTTATGAGTATTTTCAGTAGCAACAGGAATTACTTGTACAATTCAATAAATCAATGGGGAACCTAATTTGAATATTACACATAATACAAATATAAAATCTCCAGAATTACGAGCTGTTCTGGTAGAACCAATTCTATATGAATGTTCAAATAATCAATCATTTTGTAATATGGCGTCAAAAATTCGCGTCGAATTGAGCATCTCAGCATTTACCCTAAAAAAATATTTATTCTATATGATAGACTATGAATTAATTTCATATAATGGTAAAAAACAAGTTTTTGTTTTAGAAGATGCAGGTGACGTATTACTAAGTAGAATTATTAAATTAAAACGAGAAGGAATAGAAGGTATAAAAAAAATTAAAATCACTTTTGAATGTACAAAAAAGATTTATTGATATTGAAAATCATGAGAATAAGAAATAAAAATTATATAATTCTAGTTGTTATTTGTATTAAGAATATTTAAAATATATTTCTAACTAAAGTAATTCTATATTGACAACCAAATAATCATAATTATCACTTAAAGAATATATAAATATGAATTAGAAAATTCCACTCCTTTTAATAATACAAAAGGAGTAATTTTCTTAATTTTTAAATTATTCTCATTATATGAATATAACATCTTTATAGCAATATCATCGCCCAATTTTTTAGATATGATACTCTTAATAACATGATTATTTATCAAGACTTCATTGACGAAATAAGGAAATATAATGTTCAAATCACTTTTAGTACTATTAATAAGATTTATAATCTCATATTGAACTTTATTGAGAGTGCTTTCTTTAATAAATATGGATTATCAACCGCCATCAACAGATAATTATTATTAACATTTTATTTAGAGGTCATATATCAACAGTATCAGAAATACTTAAAAAAATGCACAGGCATAATAATCATTATCAATTAATTGTATATTTTTAAAAAAATTATATAACACAACAGGCTTTCCAAAGTAAATTTGCAGATAGTCTAAAATTGATATTAAAGAAAAATTGCAGATATTAAATTTGTATATAACATATATTATGTTACAATTTTAATGAGGTCATTATAATTGCTTATTGATTTTTTTATCTCCATTGCAATACGTCTACCTACTCCAAAAGTTTCACCATATTTATATTTTGTATAAGGAGTGGTTGTAGAAAGTATAGGATTTCCGGGCACTCTTAAAGAAACATCATAAACTATCATATCCAAATCAACTGTAATAACACTCTGAAGAGAAAAAGGTCCTATTATTCCTGGAGGATATTCTTTTTTTGTACTATCTACAAACTTTTCACCCATTTTAAAAACATTATCAAGTAAAGATTCCCGAATACTTGCAGGTGTATGGCCGACCTCTATATTTTGAAGTTCTATATCCATATCCAGTTGGTGCTTTGCAGGTATCGAGGTAGTATAATCGTGGATATTTGTTTGTAGTCTTCTTTCAATGCCAAGAAATTCTACTTCATCATCAATAGGAGAATAGAAAAAATTAAAGTTGAAATAAGTTCCAATTAAATATTGTTCAATTACAGAATTATTTTCTAATGAATCCTTGTCAATTATTCCTTTGTCAATCCTATCTTGAGATTTCTTTTTATAATCATCGTAGGATGTAACAATAAAAAACGCTCGCTCTAATTTTCGCCTTGCTTCCTGCACTTTAACAAAAGCTGGGCCATCAATTTCCTCAGCATTAGAATATATTTTTGGATGAGGGATTCCGGCTCTTTCTAGCAAATAATATTGATTTTTAGGCAGTGTCCGCTCTTCAGCTTTTAATAATCTCCGATTACCAAAAACAGGTACATTAAAATCATTTTCAATCCTATCATAACCCAGGTAAACCGCAAAAGATCTATGAGAAACCATAATTGTGTTTAAATTCAAGAGTCTTTCTTGGTTTTCTGTATAAAGAATATCCGAAAATTTATCTAAAATAATCAATTCATCAACTAAACGTCTATATTTTAAATATGGTGTCTCGCGACCTTTTTGGCAAATACAAACAGTTTTCAATTTTTCATCTTTAGCACCATCCATTATATCCAAAGCAGAATGACTTCCCAAAACGCCTACAGATACATTATTCATGTCATAATTGTTCTTTATGTAATCAGCGACAAATGTTTGAATATTATTTTCGGTTTTTGAAAAAGTAATGTCTTTTTGCATTTCAAGTATTATAATTACTCGGTACCTTGTTTTTTTAATTCAGATTCAATTGCTAATTTTAGATCTTGATCATTCTTATTAGAATAATCTACACCCAATGTTTCTGCGATAGATTCTAATTTTTCTCTATCAACTGATTTTTGAGATCGATACTGATCATTCTCAAGCGTTTTTTTTGCTTCAATTTTTGCTTTTTGAAATTCGGATGATGCTTTTCCAAGGGATCGGGCCAATTCAGGAATTCTCTTTGCTCCAAAGAAAAGTATGACTATTATCATAATTATAATAATCCATTCTGCACCATTTACAAAGGCCATAAGAAATTATTGTTAACACCTATTAATAAACAATAATATTTAAATTTAATTATTAATCGTAATGATGGAAGAAATAAAAGAGCATAACAGATTTCGAATCAAATATTCAAATACACTCAAGTTTTATGTTGAACTTTAATATTGTTAAAGAAAATAATTTTACATCTTAATAAATTATAAAAGATATAGAGAGCAAACAATATTGTATACCTAAAGATCTTGATTTTTTCTATAAAATGCTGCAGCAGCAGCAGCAGCAGCAATAACATTATACGAAAATCACAGATTCTGCAATAGTTTTGAAAATATTATTTTATTATTATTGAAAGCACATTTAATATTAAAAAGACTTGGTTAACAACTGTGTATACATAAAGATACACTCTCTTGTAAAATATTTATGATCGCTTTGCTGCCATGATTTTTGTTATAAATATTCTTCCACTTGCTAATGGCTCTTCCTATTTCTTGTTCGTCTTTAAATGTAGAATTGTTAATTGTCTGCCTTTGTAACCACACCCACCTTACTTCGATTAAATTAAGCTTGGGCGATCTTACTGGTAGAAATACAAATTTTATTCGAGGACAACATTTGGATATCTCTTTCTTTACCATCTTTGATTTGTGTGCTGAAAGATTATCAAGTACAACAAAGATATTTTGGATATTCTTATCATATCTTTTATCTACTCTTTTTAAAAAGTCAACAAACTGCTTCTTTCCTGTCTTTCTTTTATAGCATTGGACATGCATTTTGTCATTTGTATGATCATAGGCTCCAAATACATTTAACAATCCATTTATCTTTTGAGCCTTTTCGACCTTTACCTGTACCGATGACCATGATGTACCACCATGGGTTTTTGCTGCTACAGGCCCTTTTTCATCTATATACAGTAACACCGAATCCGAAGAAGGTGTGTTGTACCTCAGTTGTTCAATGTACTTTTTTTCAAAGTGTATTCTGGATCATTGCTTTTATTATTTGATAACACAGTTTTAGATTTTCTCCATTTTATTTTATGCTTTAGAAGAATATTTCTTATTTCTGCAGAATGGCTTATTTTATCTACCAGTTAAGTCATTCATAAGAAAACCAGCAATTACACGTAATGACCATGTGGAAAATCCCAAATCAAAAGATCTTGGGTTTGTAGATGTTATATCCACTATTTGTTTTTCGATATCATTAGTAAATTTGTGCTGTTTATGATTATGTTTTTTTGATATAATGCCATCGATTCCTTTTTCGTTAAAGCGATGTATCCATTTTCTTATGTTATGATCATGATGGTTTGTAATCTTTCTTATTTGAGGAACTGTGTATCCCTCATCTTTAAGCAAGATAATCTTGGCTCTATATCCTGCTTCATTATCTTCAAGCATTAGATGTAAAAGGTTCTTTTCATCATCAGTTAGCATTCTGAGGAATGTGTCCCTCATAATAATAGATAAAAGAGTGGCAAGCTATAGGTGTTGTGATAGCTAAACAAACACAACTATTTTACAATAAGATATAGTATATCATTTACACTGCTGTTAACATACAAAGATAAAATTTGTTTAAACTAAATTAAAACAAGATTATCTTATGGGTATTTTTTGATTTTTTAATGGTTTTAACATTTATTTTGATCACAAAAGATATTTACTATACCAATTAGCATAAATTGGCTAAATTAAATACATATAAAGCAATTATACATCAATAAATGCCTCCTCTCGATAGTAGAATTTTTTTGATAAATATTTTAGTATAACGATCTTGAATTGTTTAGCATACTTGTGCTAAATGGTATAAATATATTATTTATTGATTCAAATACTAAACATAAAATGTAATAATGAAAAAATACATTATTGTTTTATGAGATATAATGAGGCTGCGTTTATAGGTCAAAAAAACTCAAAGGAAGCTCAAATTACTTTATTTAACTATACGGGTTTTGCGATGCTAACCTACACTATAAAGAAATCTGAAGATGGAAAAGGATTTCTTCCCGTTGGTGAAAAAATTTTTGTAGGTAAATCACCCATTTATGAAAACCATATAATCCTGTATATAACAGATGAGGAAGGATATGCAAAAGCACAGTCGAAACCCTTAGATATTGACGAAGCTGAAAGGCTTTATAATAAAATGATAAAAGATGGAATAGAGATCTATCCTGGCGAGATAAAAACCATTTAAGCCATTATTTCAGTTCCAATTTTTACACCTTCGAGAATTATCTTTTGAAGATTATCAACTGAAGATTTAAAAACAAATGTGGACAATTTAGATCGTTCTATTACTTTCAAGCTAATTAAATCCATCAAATCATATGTGCCAGCCATAGAGTTTTCAATTTTTAAAATCTTTATGCATTCTTTTACACTAATAGAGTCGTACATTATAGCATTAGGATTTGTTCTTGGATCAAAATTAAATATTCCATCCACATCCGTAGCATTGAAAAATTTTATTGCATTTATCTTCTCAGCTATCAGAGCAGATGTAGCATTTGTACTTTGTCCGGGTACAAGCCACCTGTAACAACAATCTTATTTGTCAATACCGCAGTTGAAATCTCGTCTAAATTGGTAGGTGTAATAGGAAAACATAGATTTTTTAGACCGGCTATCAGTAACTTTGCATTAAGATGAGAAACCTGAATACCCATCAAATCTAAACCTGATTCATCAAAACCCAAAGATCTGGAGAGGTTTATATAAAATCGTGCAATCTTTCCGCCTCCTGTAATAATTATTGGTTGATAAAGTTCGCTTATTTTTTTTATGACACTAATATAATTATTTAACATTTCAAAATCAGTATTAAAATTGAAGATACTCCCACTTAGTTTTATAACGATTTTATCCTTATTCACTTTATTTTTTCTTTTTATTTTTCTTTATATAAATTTCATTCAGGTTAAATAATATCATTAAAAACATTTTCAAAAAATTTTCTTTTTTCTCTAGTAGTATAAATCCGAATCATATCCAAATATCCGGTAATAGCATTTATCAAGGGAATTTTATCGAATGATTTTTCATATTCAAACTGCTGCTTATCCATTATCATTATTGTTGTTACTTCTTCTTTTTTAGGTGCAAGAGGAATTGATGGTGCCCGTGAAACATCCAAAAATATATGATGCCCAGCTTGGCGATATTCGTTAACAATTTTTGTTAATTCTATGATTTGTTTATCAAAATAATCCATCTTACTAATCTTATCTTTATTTGTAGAATTGATATGATGTTCTTGATTCTTTTTTTTATTAGATAACAAAAAAAATTCATATATACACTTTAAAAGATTTCTGTTTTGATAATCTTTTGCCAATTTAATAGAGAATTCAATATCATTAATTTTGTTAACGTTATCAGATAATGAAAGTGATGATAATTTTTCTAAAATCATTTCATCATGCAAAATCAAAAAATCATCCAAAGAAATAGAACTGGTAAAATTAAATAAATCATTTTGAATTTTCATCGAATTCAAAAGCATTACTTCACCAGATCTTACAGTTTTATGAAAATATACTGCTTTAAACATTTGGTATCTAGATATTAACATAGATTCATATGAATACAACGATGATTTGTCAATGCCCAATCTATTATTTGATGCAACTTCCAAGGAATTTATAATTCGATAATAATCAATTTTACCATATTCAGTTCCAGAGAAATAGCTATCTCTTGGAAGATAATCCATCAAATCTACGGATAAGCCTCCAGAAATAAGCTCATTAAGATAATTTATTTTATGTTTACCAAAACTTATAGAAGCTATTTCATCAGGATCGTATCCATTTCTTTTTATAATGTCAGATATCATGGTTTGAGTAATAATTTGATATCCAATCTGTTCATGTGAAAATCGATCCTGAGAATTTGAAACCTCTTCATAAAGATGAGAAAAAGGACCATGTCCAATATCATGTAGTAAAGCAGCAATACGAAGTTTTTGAATATAATCTTGATCAGTTAGATAATCCTTGCAATAAAGAGTTTGTCCAGCTAAACCGGCCAAAAACATGGAACCCAGAGAATGTTCAAATCGAGAATGTAATGCTCCAGGGTAAACTAAATGTGCTCCCGCCAATTGGCGAATTCTCCGGAGTCTTTGAAAAATAAAAGTATCAATTAATTCTTTTTCCAATAGTGTAAATTTAATATTTTTATGAATAGGATCTGTTATCTCTCCTACATATTTTAAATTCATATCTTTATTTACAAATACAAATTATTAAAATTATTTTGTCATTATTTAGAAATTTCAATAATATTTACAATTATTTTTAAAATACTGTTTATATCTGTATCAGCTTTAATTACATGCCATTTAAATTTTTTAGCTAGATCAAGGTAAATATTTCTTGCATTTTCTAAAAAGACTTTATTTTTTTCAAATTCATCAAGTAAAAAGTTATTAGCCACTGCCCTTTCTTTAGAAACTAAAGGATCGATATCCAAAATTATAACAACATCTTCTTTTGGCAACCCCTTATCCAAATTAATTAACCAGTCAAGATCCAAACTATTTGCCAAACCATATACCAAATTTGATTGATAATATCTATTTAATATAACAAAATTATTTTTTTTTATTGATAATTCCACATCTAATTTTTTTTCCCATCTATTTGCAGACAATAAAATATGCTTTACTTCATTGGAATATTCAATTTTACCGTGTAAAAACGATTTTATTTCTTTTCCAATTCTAGTAGTGTAATCCGGAAAATTTATTAAATCCACTTTTCCAGGATAAATTTTCATATAGTATTCAAAAAGTAATTTCGATTGAGTAGTTTTCCCAGATTTATCCAATCCTTCTATAACAATGAGTTTGCCAGGCGGTTTTTCATTCAATATAAACTACGCTCAAAGTAAAGACAAATAAAAAAGTTTTAATTTATAAATCATTTTTATCTTAGATAGATCATTGAAGATAAAATTCGCAAAGATAAGTATAATTCTAGCATGTATTTATATAATTATATTTTTTGCATTTACATCAGGATTGATTAATGCGCTAATTGAAGGCCAAAAATACAATGTATCACAGATTATTCCAACAAGGTCTATTCAAAATAATTATGAAACCATAATTGGAGTAACAATATTACTATTTGGATTTATAGGGACAATGGTCATACACAAAGCAAATAGCACTAGCAAAATAAAAGACAAATACATGTTTATCGCTGTAGGACTGATTATATTCTCACTTTCAATATATTTTATGTATGATTTATTATCTTTAAAACAAGGATAAATTTTAATCTACAATCTAAAAAAATTGTAATAATACCAACGAGAATAAGGATAAAAAACATTATTTTTTTGTTTTATAGTGTTTGATTCATCAATATTTTTTTTTAAAATGGTTAATCCAGTTTTGTTATCTTTTTCAATAAAATCCAAAAATAAAACTAGGTCAGATATTTTAAAGAAATGGTTTGGTAAGTAATCAACATTAGTCAATAATTCATTCATCATATTTTTTAGTATAGCATATGGTTGGTAAGAGGTAATGATTATAGGAATTTGGTTATTATCTATTTTTTTTAACAATAAAAATAATATCACAAGACTATGATACCCCGCTAATTTGTAACGAGAACGATTCTTGAGATGAAAAATATTTGAGTTTTTAGAGGTTTTTAGATAAGATATATTCATAAAATCAATCAATCCATTTAATGAATCTAGAATCAAAATAGAGTTATTAGATAAGGAATTTAGAATATTATTGAAAATGATGTGAATATTTTCTGCGATAGGCAAGAATATATTCAAATTAGATAAAGTATCCGAACTAAAATTTAACACGTTAGTTTGGATATAGGAAGAAAAGCTTGTATCAAAATCTACAAAAGAAATAGGTCGATTTTTAAAGTGCGTAATCAAAGCGCATAAAAAATTAATTTTTCCCGTTATATCAGAAAAATACACTAAATTGATACCATTAGATATGAACTCTGTAAAACCATTACAAGAATAGAAGGAAAAATTTTTGAATCCAATACACCTTAAATATTAATTATTAATCTATTATTTATTGGTAAATAAAGAAACACCCTCTTCTTCTATTTCTTCCACAACATCACAAGAGTCATATTTTACTGAATATGAAAATGGCCTTAATGATTTAAATAAAGATGTAAATTTGATGGACAATATTAAAAAAGATTTTTTAATTACTCAAAAAAAAATTTATTTAAACAATGGTTCAGTTGCTCCAGTTCCCATATCCACAATAAAAGCTGTTACTGATTTTTATTTAAGATATTCAGAACATGGACCTGACTCTTCAGTATTTAGAGAATATTTAGAGGAATTAAAGAATGAGACCAGGAAACGAGTAGCAGATTTAATAAATTGTAATACGGATGAAATAATATTTACACAAAGTACTACAGAAGGTATTAACTTTATTACCAATGGAATTGCATGGAATCAAAACGACAGAATTTTAGTAAGAAGTTCAATAAATGAGCATCACTCCAATTATTTACCTTGGATTAAGGCAGCCAATGATAATAATTTGGTAATAGACCATTTTCCAAAGACAAATGAAAATTTTATACAAGATTTTAAAGAAATTTTTGAATCAAAGGAAACAAAAACAAAAACAAAAACAAAGATGGTAACTACGAGCCATGTGATGTACAATGACGGATCTATTACACCGGTAGAAAAAATGGGGAATATTATAAAAAATAAAAGCGAAAGTGACAATAAGAATAAGAATAACAATAGCAGCAAGGCTTTCTTTTCAATAGATGCTGCACAAAGTGCTGGAGCGATACCTATTGATGTAAAAAAAATAAAATGCGATTTTTTATCTTTTCCCGCTTTTAAATGGATATGTGGACCCTTAGGAATAGGAATATTATATATAAATAAAAAAACTATGAATGAAATCGAGCCTATATTTGTGGGCGTAGGTACTGCTACAATACAAGAGGAAAAAGAAGAATCCAACAAAAATATAGAAAAAATAAAATTTTACGAATATCCCGAAAAATATCATGCGACATTCAGAAATTATCCAGGCTTAGCAGGCCTCGAATCATCTTTAAGATATCTATTGCGAATAGGCATTTCTAACATATATAGCAAAAATAGAAAACTTGCTAAAATTTTCCGAGAGGAAATAATTAATATAAAAGATATTGTAATTCATGAAGCAATTGAGGAGGAAATGCGTTCATCAATGGTATGTTTTTCATTCACGAAGAATAACAATATTAAAACAAAAACAATAGTTGAAAAACTGCAAGAAAATGGAATAATATTAGTTGAAAGAGAAATTGGAAATAGAAAAATAGTGAGAGCATCACCTCATTTTTACAATAGTGAAGAAGAAATTTTAAAAACTGCAAATGAAATAAAATATTTAAATTCTAGAATTTAGGTAGATATATAAATCAAGTATTTACTCCTTCTCCTTGTCCCTCTATCACAATCATGGTAAGAGTAGAGCGAACTTTATCTATTTTTCTTATATTCCATGTTATTATTTCTCTCAATTTATCCATATCGTCAGAAGAAATTCTGTACAATTATATCATAAACTCCAAATACTCCACTTACTTCTATTACTTCAGGTACTTGTTTGATTTTTTTAATTATTTCACTTTCAGAACCTAAATCACAGTTTAATAATACATAGGCGGTTGGCATGAGGGATTTAGTTTAATTCAATTATTAAACTTTTAGTAGTTATTATTCTTTATTATTATCAAATAAAGGATATTTGTATAAGATCACAACAAGATCAAATAATTAATATATCCTATAAAAAAAGTAGTTGTAAAGCGGGGGTCGCCTAGCCTGGTAGGGCGTGGGATTGCTAATCCCATGTTCGTAAGAACTCGTGGGTTCGAATCCCACTCCCCGCGCTTCAAACGTGGATTCTTCCAATAGTGTTAAATAATTAAAACAGAAAGTGGCAATAGTTGAATCATCATAATAACTCCAAAAGCTTATCCAATAAGACAGAAAATGAAAAATATCATGACAATCTAGAGAAAAAAATAGATTCAATAACAAAATCGCTCTCAAAGCCTTATTTTAATAAAATATTAAAAGATCTTCTTAAATCAAATCCACATAACGCCATAACGATTTATGATTATATTATTGCGGAACAAACCGAATTAAATATTAAAGATTCTACAAAAGAAGGCAAAATTAAAGTCCTTGTTTGGCTTTCAAACTTTCACGAAAACAAGTCTTTTAAAGAGATGACAAAACAAGATATACTTGCTTATTTAAATAATCTTCGTAAATCATCTACTGAAGATCCATCAAATAGATGGGTTGGAACATATAATGGCAGACAAATAATATTATTAAAGTTCTTTAAATGGTTGTATTATCCTGATGAACATTATAAAAAGAGATTAACCCCGCAATGTATGTATGGCGTAAAGAAACTTCCAAGGAAAGAAAAAACTATTTACAAGCCATCTGATATTTGGGAAGCAAGAGAACATGCAGTTTTTCTAAAATATTGTCCATATAAAAGAGATAGATGCTATCATGCTTTGGCCAACGATATGTCAGCACGGCCTCATGAAATACTTAACTTAAAATTTAAAGATATAAAATTCAAAGTTACCGATGAAGGAATCCATTATGCAGAAGCAAGAATTACACAAGGAAAAACTGGGCCACGAACTGTTCCATTAATAGACTCTATACCGTATCTAAAGGAGTGGATAGAAGAACATCCAGTTGGTAAAATTCAGGATTCTTTTATATTTATATCCCTAGGAAATAACTATGGCGCTAAATTAACATTAGATGGACTTTCCACTCATTATGATTATTATAAAACAAAATATTTTCCGAAACTACTTGATGATCCAAAGGTTCCTGAATATGATAAATCTATGATAAGAAATATGTTGACTAAACCATGGAATTTGTATATCTTTAGACATAGTGCTCTTACTGAAAAAAGTCAAATATTGCCCGAAGCCGTACTCAAAGATCATGCTGGATGGGAAATGTCAAGTAAAATGACTCAAATATATGTACATTTAAGCGGAGAATCATCAAAAATTTTATTACAAAAGAAAGGAATACTCAATAAAAATGATGTTAATGAAAATAATATTCTGAAATCAAAACCATGTCCAAATTGCTATGAACCTAATAAACCGGATTCTCAATTCTGTATTAAATGTAGAATAGTGTTATCTCTAGAATCTTATAATGATGTCCTAAAACGTCAAAAAGAAAAAGACTTGGAAATTAAGCAATTAGCAGAGAATCAATCAAATGAACTAAAAAAGATAAGAGAAGAAATGAAAAGCACATTTCAGCAAATTTTTTTGAAAATCAATGTTGAAAAACTAGGTCTCAGAATATAATTCTTTATACAAATCCAATTCTCGGGGATCACCAACATCTTCAGCATACAGAGAAGGATTGTCAAGTTTCCATTGTAAGGCAGCCATGTAAGATTCCATAT
Organism: uncultured Nitrososphaeraceae archaeon; assembly: GCA_963830925.1. GTDB lineage: Archaea > Thermoproteota > Nitrososphaeria > Nitrososphaerales > Nitrososphaeraceae > Nitrosocosmicus. Next base: position 231,253 of record CAWHOB010000001.1, read on the forward strand.
TCGATCTAGTTAATTCCGACAAAGAATTTAGACATAAAATTATGTTTTTTATTTCATTTGAAACATTTTTCCCATATATAAAACCTTTGTTAGAAACATATTTTATTATATCTACTACTTCTCCAACAAATGTGAGTTCTATATGTTGGTTTGTATCCATCAAGCTTTTTTTATCAGTTTCTTCTGAAATATTATATTGACTATTAAATTTTGTATTTTCTAATATTTCCATCTTATAATTAATATAATATATGATCTCTTCTCCAATAGCTTTTTTTAAAAAATCAAGTGCTATTGAATTCGGATCAAAATTTCTTTTAAAATATACATATTTATAGCATATAATTTCGATAAAGGCATTCAAAACTTTAATTTTAAAATCATCTAAATCAAAAAGAATCCATAAAAAATTTTCAATATCGCTATCACTCCATCCTTCCTTTTTTAGTTTAGGCTTAATCTCATTCTTGAGATTTCCTTCGTCAAATGCCGTAATATATTTGCCAATTTCTATATCGGCTTTATTTAAATAATTATCTAGATGTTCCCCAAACTCTTTCAAATTCTTCAGAAATAGTGCAACCTTCCTTCCAAATTCACTTAGCTCAATAATATGAGCTTGAGAACTGAACTTTTTGTCCTTTTCTATTTTATTTTTTCTTACGGTAATAAGAAAGGCCTTTTCCAAATCTTTTTTAATTTGTGATGTATATTTATTTTTACTTAAACCGGATTTTTTAAACAATTTATTTGAAGTACAGGTTTCGTCCAAAAGTGACCATAAAATCTTGTTATAGTCAGAAACCGGTTTTTCTTTCATGAAGTTTTTAAAATACCCCAAGTCTATAAATATCCAATGTTTACTTAACCTGATGTCAAGTAACATCAATGCAGTTAGTGATTTAAGTCACTATAAAATAAAAGAAAATAATTTTAAGATGATTTTTGAAATACATCTTAAATTAAAAAGTAACAAGAAAGATTCAAGGTTAAAATATAATAAGTTGAATTCGGTTTCCAATGAATTTATGAAAAGATCTGTTGACAAAGTTTTGCCGACCCATATCAACAGATCTTTTGAAGTTTATTGATATTCAATAGGTGTTTTTTGATGAATATCACTAAAGATTCCAAAGAACTTGGATATAAAACCTGTGCTGGAAGAAATTGCAACAATACCGCATTGCATTTTCTTACCATTGTTTTAATCGGACAATCAGGTTGGTTTTGTTCAGATTGTAAGAAGATTTTACAAGAAAAAGGGTTAGTGGAATCTGTTGCTAATGAAAACGAGATCATAAAAGGAGGCAATCAATAATGGAAAAAATTGAAGATAATAATGATCAAAATATTACGAAGTTATTTGAAAATGCAAAAAATGACCTTCTTAAGATAGAATGGGAGACAAGAAGAAAAAAGAAGGAGATAATCCTAAAGTTGGCCTCATCTTTAGAAGGAAAGATTCAAGAAGATATGATAGCAAGGGAGATAATTGATGAGTTAAAGGATATAGCATCTGAAAGTTTTATACTACAATGTCTTCCAGAAAAATATAAGCAAAAGTATCAAGTAAACGATGCAAGAAAACAAAGGAAAAAAGTCGATGGAAAGTTAGCGAAGGAATCTGGACAAAAGCAGTTATAGACGAAGAAGAAGATGATGATGATAAAAAGGGATTCTATGACTATAAAAAATAATTCTTGTAAATATCTTTTAATGAAAATCTTTGATTCAAAAGATTTGCAATTAGACCTTTATACGTTTGGTATTTCTATCCACCATTTAACTTTTTTAATACCATTTCAGATCCTGTATAGTCATGCTGTTTTATCCTTCTTAAACATAAGTTACATAATGATATTAGCAGAAAGGTGTAGCAGAATTGTTACTGCTACTGTATAGCCAAAGAGATGAGCAAAAAATAGAAAATACTTTTGATAATAAATTTTCACTTAAAATAAAGGAAAATAATAGTTCCTTAACCCTAGTAGCAGAAAGGTGTAGCAGAATTGTTACTGCTACTGTATAGCCAAAGAGATGAATAAAAATAGAAAATATTTCTTCTGACACAAATATTTCTGATGATAAAACCCAGGCCAATAGAACAAATGTAGGGACCTATCCTATATCTTTTTCCAAGAAAAAATCACTAGAGAATATAAACGATGACTCATATAATAAATCATATAAAGAATCATCAAAAATATTACACGATAACCAAGAAATTATAGCAGAAAAGGTCGAGGAGGTTGATAACAATAACAATAATAATAACAACATCAACAATACTCATGCCCCCTATCATGAAGATAATGATAATCTCAATAGAAATAGCCAAAAAGATAAGGATAATAATACACATTCTAATAGCCATATTAACAATAAAACTGCTGCTGATGTTGACAACGATGGTAGCGAACATCTTAATGATAATAGTACAGGTGAACCCTCAGAAGATCTAGTTAGATCTTGGGAAATTACACATTCATCCATCAGACTTCCACCAAGAATAAGACAGCTAGCCTTGCTTGCCGCTTCTTTACATATATTTGAAAATAGAGGAATTACTGTCAGTGATCTAGAGAACTTAGGGAACAACAAACATAATGCCGAAAAAAAGATTAACGATGCCAGGAGATCAGGATTGATAGTCCCTCATCCAACTATAAAATTAGGCAAGCAGAAACAATATTTTTTATCAAACTACATATACAAAGTAAATGAAGCGACAAATAATAATAAAAAGAATACAGATATCCTTCCTACAGACATCTCTCTTTTATTGGTACGAGAGTTATCCGATTTAAAATATGTTTATCACAATATTCGTCTTGAAACTTCCCTTAACTTTAAAGAAGATTATAATTTACTTAAATGGAATATTCCTAGTCCAAATAACAAACAAAAGATTAAGCAATTCAAGTTAGAACCACATCGAAATTGCACTATAGTTGTTTCACCTACTGGAACAGTAAATATTTCTATCGAATGCACACTTGCACCATATGAATTTCATACTCCTGAAGGCTTGGTAAGTTTCTTTGCTTCATGCGGTCAGATATGGAGAATATTGCAGATTGAAGCTCAAGGTAGACTTACTGTTGTTCCTTAGATCTCTTGCATAATTAGAAATAATCTAGACCATCCCTTCTAACTCTATCTCGATTTCTAGTTCAGATTATTTGATATTCTATAGTTCACTAGTCCTGCCACTATATCTGACACTTTATCATACTTTCTCAATTTGTTTCTGAAAATGTCGCTCTGTATTCTGTATTTTTTCAATCTGCAAATAGTATGTTCTATCACTATTCTCTTTGTGGAATGAATTTTATTGTAATCTTTTTCTTCTTGTGACAACTCTTGATTTTTCTTCTTTTTATATGGTAGTGCAGATAGTTGTTCTGGAAAATCCTTTTCTATGCCCAAATACCCTAGATCATACATATTTAGAACATCTTTTGGGATGATTGGATGATTCTTTTTATAAACATCATAATCGTGACTTCTTCCTTTTTTATGGCCTAATTTGTAAACGATATAACCCTTGTTATTAACCACAAGCTGATTCTTTACTGTATGTCTTTTCTTCTTTCCTGAATAGTATGCTTGACGTCTTCTTTTATCTTCAGGTTTTGGTATCTGCTGCTCTGTACAATCTGTAAAAGCCATAAATCCAGGAAAATACTTTTCAACTTCCTCTAGCGTTTTCAGCCTTTTGATTATGTTGTATGTTTTCTGTGGAATTGGTACACACTTTCTAATCAGACTTTCAATCTTTTGAATATCTCTGCAGATGTTACTCTGATCCAAACCAAATAGAAAACCTGCTAACGTGTAAGTGATATAAAGACGATAATATATCAAAAGCAAGAGAAATCTGTCTCTTGTATCTAGTTTGAAATGTCTACCTGCACCTACATCTCGCTTTCTATTTTTTCTTTTTGATAAACGTTGTATCTCATGTTTACAATACCTTTTTGTTATTTCATTATCGTAAATGTTATCAAACTGTTGCATTGTCAAGCCGGTGAATGATTTAAAAAGTAATGGTTTTTTGGATAACCTCTCGTATGAAAGCAAAGAAAGAACAAGTTAATGATAAACTAATGGTCATAAAGCTGTTTGGAAGTAATTATGCAAGAGATCTCTTCTATATATGAATGGCATATTCAAAGATTTGATTATAATAAAGATATATCTCTGAGTAATTTGAGGGGGCGCCCTCCCTTGGAAAATATGAGTTGGACATCCAAGGGATTGTTAAAAATAAAATATTTAGGAACCATCTTTCAAATATATTCAAAGGAACTGCCCGAAAAAGGCGCAAATTTAAGAGTAGAAGGTCACTTTTCTACTGGAGAAAAAAATAATGTTATAGATACGGTTGAAGATATGGTATTGCTGTCTAACTCCAGGTCAGATTTAAGCAATCTCAAATATGAAAATAAAAGAAGAAAACATCCATTTACAACAGCAGAGGAGATGTTACGTGATCTAAGGAATAAGAGTAATCAATAGTTAGATACTTATCTTTATTTTTAATTAATCAAATATTATTTTGAGGAAAAAATATCAGTTTTATTTGGTTTTGTAATCTACTTATATGCTACCTACCAAATATCTCCGCCATTAAGTTTAATCATTATATTGTCTATTTAATAAAAGATGTAAAACATGAACACATTTCACATAGTTTATTGATAGATATTAGAATTCATATTTGAATATGAAACCACATAACAAAAAGTTATAACATATTTACAAGTTAGCGGTGTTACCAATGCTATATTGGCAAAGTAAAAGAAAGGACCTGAATCTATAACAATATTTCAGGTTAAAATATACGATATTCTTCTTAACAATACTGCATTTAAAGAACCGCATAATGTAATAAATATAATCTATTAATTTAAAATAATTTAGTCTTACTATAACTAAGGATAGTTTAACTGTTCGACTTACAGATTGTTTGTAATCTGCTTATTTACCATATGATCTCATTTTGTATCGGGCCGGTGGCTCTGAATCCATATTACTACGATACTAAAGTCCATGTTATTAAACATTGTAACCTTACCTCAAGTTGGAAATAAACTAAATGTTTAATTATGACAAACGTGTATAAAAAGGAGATCAAACATTTTGACATTCAAAGAACCGTCTGTTAATGAATTAATATCATCATCATCATCATCATCATTTCAAGATGCAATAGTCAATCTGGATAACAAAGTGCCCAAATCTAACGAAACTAAGAAGCAGATTATTATTAATCCAGCAAAAGATCTAGACGGAAAAATACCAACTGATTCTATTGCTACAGATAAAACCGACATTTTAAAAACAAATAGTGAAATAATTATTGATCAGGATATTAGTCTTCAAATTCAGAATTCAATAAATTCTTATATAAACGAAACCAATTACACTAAAGCGTTTGAAAATAAAACAAAAAGACATAAGCCACAACAACAACTAATATCCCGTTACATACCACCATCATTAGACAAAGAAAATAAAGTAATCACAAATTCGAATGATAAAAACAGTTCTGTCACACAAAATAATTATTATAATATCCCTGATAATGGTAAAGACGATAATTTAAAAGGAAAAGGAGTATCTAAAATACTTCAAAAAAACATAAACACGCCTCTAAAAAGCGTCACATCTGTTCCAGATCCGCCTACCTTTCCTTGCATGTATTGCAACAACTACTCTACGAATATTGATTTTGATATGGAGCTCCATCTACATGAGTATCATAGAAGACAGATACTAGATTTAAAAATAAAAGGAGACCTTGACAGGAGGGAAGAACATGTTGTTGCATATATGAAAAGAAAGATGTTAGAAACAGCAAAAACGTCTGATAAAGAAAGAGAATGATAATGATGACAGACGTCGACTATATTCTTTCTCATTTTGAAGAACTCATATTTCCAAGAGAAATTATGACTGCGATATCAAGTGGCAAGTTCTCTGTTAATTCAAAAGAAGAGATTTATGAGAAGCGTAAAGAAGCAAAATTTATTGATTGTCGGATAAATGCATATCCTATACATACAGAATTCAAAGGATTAGTAAGATATCCACCAAACTTTGTCTTTATAGATCAGATTTATCAAATTTCAAAGATCCAAATGCACTTGATAGAACTAAAAAAAATACCTTGAAGAAAATAAGCACATTATTTAATCAGCAAAAGATTAAACCAACGGTATTATGATCTGGAAATGGTTATCATATTTATCTTACACTTCAATCTTTTATACTAGATTCTCATCAACCGCTCTCAAAAGATGTATTTCCACATTTATTTCATCTAAAGGCAAATATCTTGTATCGTCTGTGTCTGAAGTTTTCTTAAATTATGCTAGAAACCTATTTACATGAGGAAAAGCAGGTCTACAACATCGTGCCCGATATGATTCGTGTCTGATAAGAATACCAAATACATATAATTCAAAATGTCTTGATAAAGGATTAAGCAAAGAAGATTCTCAGGTTAAAATAATTGGCAAGTGGAATGGATACGGGTCCCCAATTCGACTACTGACTTTAGATTTTAAAAGATGGCTAATACAAGAGGAAATAAACCATACATAAACACTAACAAGAAAAAAAGGAAATGGTCGAATTAATCAATTTAACAACTTAAACTCTACAAGCGGAACAAATAACTTTCAAATTAATTGGATATAAAATTTACTTCAAAGAGGAATAGCATATGGAAGAAAAGAATCTCTAAGACTAATTTTAGGACCTTATCTTGCCAAAAGAAAAAGCTATGATGAAGCCTTTATAATATTACAGAAATGGCTTGATAAATGCAACAGTGTAAATCCTTTGGATAGAGGATTTAATTCACAACAAAAATAAAGTTTGCATTGAAAAACGATAAAGGCTATTTAATATTAGATAGTTTAAAGATAAAACGTAGAGAACTTTATGATAATATTGCAAGTTGATACATTTATTTTGCTTTATATACAGGGCGACTGCCAAAATATTTTTATATCATGAAACATTTTACATATAATTTCTTTGATTGATATCGTATACGTGTGATGGTAATCTATACTGGGCCGCCCTGATTAATGGTTCGCTAAAGTACACTATCTTTCAAATAACGGTGTTTATGGACATGATCCACTCATCTAAGTATTCGATGAGCTGCGTCAAATAAACAGCACAGGTTAAAATGTGAAAGCATATTCCTTCATAACTGCCCCAATCAAGTCTGTCATCATTACAATTCATACAAAATCATATACTCACTTACATGCAGCTATCCATTAGAAAAATCCAAAATAAGTTCAACTAATTTCTGCATATTAAATTATTAATATAATTGCAGAACTTTAGGAATATTTAATTATACGATTGTATATGATTGCTATATATGGGAGATAACATCGTTTTTTTTACATTAAGCAACAATATGCATGAATACATTCAGGTTACTAATTACGGTATGCTGTATAACTTCCATCCCAAATTTCAAAATGCAATTTTAGATGTCTCATCCCAATCAAATTCCAAGTTAAAAGATATTTTCATTTCTATAACACAAAATCAAAAGATAAATCAAAGATATCTTTATCCGTTGCTACTAAAAGCACCATCAAGATATCTTTTTCTTGTTTTATTTGCAATAACCTTGATAACAATATTATGTAATTGTTCTTTTGGTACAGGGTTTGCACTGTCCCCTTCTTTTTCTCAACAAGAAATTAAAGATTTCTCTAATGATGGTCTTAAAATAAATGGAGCAAACATTTCATATACAACTGATAAGTATAATGATTTACTAAACAAGGCTACTGATATACAGAGTGTAGACTATTCTAGTGATGGAAAGAATTTTAATGCAACATTATGGCTACAGGGCAAAATACCATCTAATTTTGAATTATCTAAAGTTAGTAGACTGATATATGGAATGTTAATTGATGCTGACTCTAACCAGGCAACTGGAAAAGATGGAGTTGACTATCAGGTAGAGATTCAATGGAACAATATTTCAAAAACATGGTACAGGTTTTTCGATGAATATTCATCGCAAGGGTATACCAGAGAACTAAATAAAGATATCAATTATACTCAGTTATATAAAGAAGATGAACAACACTATGTTTTGTTATCTGCCAATCTAAGTGCAATGAACTTTCCTAATAAATACAAAGTAATATTTTATTCTGAAATAATATATGATATCAATGATCTTAGTAACCAATCAATAGATTTTACAAACTGGGCAGATATTCCGGCACCACAATTTACGCTCTCAACAATACCCAACCCTCTTATTCTCCGAGTGGGAGAAACCAAAGATATTGGAGTACAATTAAAACCTCTTTCTTCCGGCTCTAGAGTGGTTAATTTTATTCCTAATGGCAATACGGCCGTTCAATTAAGATTTAATCCTGACAAATTAAACGAATCCTATAATGAAACTCAACCAGCTCCTTTTAAAATACATGTTCCCCAAAGTGCGCCGGTTGGCCAATATATAATACCAATAATAGCAAATATTTCAACAGAATCCCTGTTCCCATCAAAGTTCTTCTTTCCAACTCAGCTGAAGATTCCTGCTCATGGATATGTAACTGGTTCTGCAAATTTAACAATCACGGTATTAGAATCTCAATCGATGTTAGAGCAATTCAAAGATTTTTGGGATGTTTTCGGACAACCTATAAGCATAATTGCGGGCGGTTTTGCTGGAGGAGCTACTTCCCTTTTATTTGATAAATTAAAAAAACCTAAAGAAAGAAAGGAAAATAACAATACATAATTCGATGGTCATATTTATTATCCCTATAAAAAACCTAAGTGTTACGCAGGGTATTACTGTGTTCATAGTATTAATAATTCTTGAAATTGGTTTTAATGTGTAAGGAAAGGGGCCTGTATTTATAACACCATAATCATCCATACAAGATTATCTTAGCCATGAAATAATAGTACCATTATCTATTAAGGATTTTGATTGATCTATGTTTATGATTTATTTGAAAAAGATAATATGCAATCTCTTTCTGACAAAAGGGACTCCCTCATTAAAGATAAGTCAGCGGGCCGAAGCTCCACAAAAATTCTATATCACAAAATTACTTCAAACTAGAATCAAATTAATCAAGCCCGCATTCAAAAGTTTGAATGTCATAAAACAAACGCCATCAAAAAATATGATAAGTCTTAGTTTAATGTTAGCAATTAAACTGGCAGTATTATTGATCATTACTCATTCATAGATACCAAATTAATATCTCTGATTATGATTAATTTGAATATAATTTAGCAGAATTTTCAGGAAGGCGCCCCCTACTATAAATTGCCTGATCTAGTTGTTTTATTTGTTCTTTTTGCCATTTAATATGATCATTAAATAGTTCAACTCTTTTCTGGAGGACCTTTAGCTCTTGTTGCTCTTCCAACAATTCTTTTACATCATCCATTTCCAACCCTTCCTTTTTGATTCTACTGTACAAATAAAAGAACAAGGTTATATCGTTACCAACATCATTATACATGGTGACTAGGCCGCCCATACTTAAAAGTCTTAGATAGTCTGCATAAAAATCCAATACTCCATCTGTTTTAATATCAAGTTCTATTGCCACATCCGTAAGTGGCACTTCATCATGGAACATTTGAAATGCTCTAGCATATGGCGACAAAGATTTTAGGCGCTTTTGCTTTTCGATTTCTTCTTGTTCCTTTTCTATTGGATCTGGATCATCGCCCGTCGCCCTGTTAATGATTCTTCCGATATCCTTTAATGATATATGCACCTCCTTTGCAATGGCGCGCGTTGTCTTGCCTTCATGGGCTAGTTTAATAACAAGTTTTTCCTTTTGTCTTTTGGAAAGAAGCAAAGTATACATTAATTTATGTTGTAAAGTCTTATTATAGATCTGATTTCTTGATGTTTTGATTTTTTACGTTTGTCCGTCAAGATTTACAAAACAATTTCATCATATTTTACTCGGACCTGTGATTTAATATTGATATTTTTGAGAACTCAATATAAATATTAATATATTTCTGCATATATATGGACAGACTTGTCATATGGATTAAATATTAAATTTTTTCTTGTTTAAAAACTTCAGAATCGGAATTGCATATATACATAGCTGTATAAAATCAAAACCTGCTGCCAATTGAAAAGCGCCTAAAATATCAAGTTCATTTGCCTTATCTATTGCAAATTGATATGTTTTTGAAAGAGAATTACTTCGTTTAAATTCGTCTATAACGGCAATTACTAACTCTTGTCCTTTAGGAGTTTCCAATAATAACGTAATCGATACAAATTTCTTATTGAATTCATCAGTCATCCAAGGGATATCAATGAATCTGCAATATATTTTTAATTAATATTGGCTAATTAGATTACTATAACTTGTATAATAATATAACGAATAATATATCTTTAATAAAATAGAACATTTAGAACATGGATTTTTACTATGTCCTTTGTTTTTTAATATAAAATGTAGGCATCCCTCGATCCAATAAAGATAATGAGAGTATAGGTATATGGATGTTCTACATGTTCTAATATTCTATTGGAATGGACCTATCGGGCCCCTTTTTCTCAGACATATAGTATCTAAATAGATACGACAGACACCGGATTAAAGGGATTATTGTCTGATTGGCAATTATCCATTTAGCGGTGCTACCGCCGCTAAATCAAAAATAAGAATAAGAAGAGGAGATTGCGAATTTCAACTTACTTCTTTTGTGATGTATTAGATCTTTATGATGTTAGAAAATAAAGTCGCATCGCTATAGAAATTACAAGGATTTGATGATATATCATCATGTAATAGCATAGAAATCCATCTTAAAAATAGACATGAATAGTTACAAAATATAGATTATGAGTGAATAAACATGCCTTATCGTATTAGAGAGAATTATTAAGATATTAGAATAAGTTAAAGATATTATATTTATTGAGTTTCTCGACAGTTTGACGGTTCAGATGATTGTTTCTTTATAAAATGATGAGAATTTAGTGTTTCTTTACTGTAGTCAAAGGTCTTGTAAAAATCATGTAAAAATAATTGTCAATTCCTTAACTTTACAGAGTCCAATTTATTATAGTAATATAATTTATTGTTTAAAAATATGATTATAGATGTTAACAAATATAAATAAATATAATTTAATAGGATAAAATATAAAAATGTAATATGTTTTATAATAAGAAAATCAAAATGTTATATCGGAGGACAATTATATAGATATGTCTTTATTCGGCTATTCTGACGGCGGAACTGCAGTAGGGGCTATTGCGAGAAAAGGCGGAGTTGGTGTAGAAGCTTCTTCGGATACTAATGTAGGCGTAATAGGTACTTCTGGAGATATTGAATTAAATGATAAAAATCTTGATCCTTGTGGAGTTTACGGAGCTAGTGAAGGTTTAGGGGTAGTTGGAACAAACGCTCAGTGGGATGACAATCCTGTTCCACCAGATCCAATTCCTGCACATTTCGATGTGGGAGTAATTGGAAGATCTCAAGATGGATATGGTGTACAAGGCCGTAGCAGATCAAAAATTGGCAAAAGCGGTGTATGGGGTATTGGAGACGCAGATTCAGGTACTGGAGTAATTGGCGATGGCAGAACAGGAGTACTTGGAAGAACTCAAGATGGCATAGGAGTATCTGGAATAGCCCCTAATGGTATTGGTATATCCGGAAGAAGCAATGCTAGTAGTGGTGTATATGGATTATGCCCTAATGGTATTGGTGTTCATGGGATAAGCACTAGTAGTGATGGCGTAGGTGGAAATAGCACTAGTGGTAATGGTGTAACTGGAATAAGTGATTCCGGCTCAGGTGTATACGGACAAACTTCTGGATCCTCTGATACTAGCGGTGTATGGGGATCTAATACAGGCTCAGGTAAAGGTGTAACTGGAACAAGCCCTAATGGTATTGGTGTTCATGGGATAAGCACTAGTAGTGATGGCGTAGGTGGAAATAGCACTAGTGGTAATGGTGTAACTGGAATAAGTGATTCCGGCTCAGGTGTATACGGACAAACTTCTGGATCCTCTGATACTAGCGGTGTATGGGGATCTAATACAGGCTCAGGTAAAGGTGTAACTGGAACTAGCTTACAAGGTAGTGGTGTATACGGTAATTGTGGTAATGGCAATGGTGTAACTGGAATAAGTGATTCCGGCTCAGGTGTATACGGACAATCCAAAAACTCTTTTGGGGTATGGGGCAACAACACTGGTACAGGTCATGGAGTATATGGGAACAGTAATTCTGGTTGTGGAGGATTTTTTGCAGGCGGTCAGGCACCAATTAGACTTTTTCCTTCCAGTACATCAGGACCTCCCAAATCAGGTAACCATCAAATGGGAGAATTGTTTGTGGACAACGCGGGTTTTCTATACTTTTGTATAGGTGACAGCAATACTAGCAACCCTGCAGGTATATGGAAACAAGTACAGCTCATATAAAATATACTCTCTCAATAAGATTGACCTTTATTTTAGAAGTTATAATATCACGATATTAGAAGATACAAATTATATTATTTTTTAAATATTTTAACCATTATATTATTATATAAACCTCTAATACAATAATGAGGATAATATCTATTTCTTTATTCTTTTTCTAATTCATAATATCTTTTCCATCATTATCTTAGGTAACAGGTATTTAACATCTTGATCTAAATTATCATCTTTTCATCTTTTTTTTTTACAATAATACAGCAGTAGAACACATTTTGTCTACAATGATTGAGTAAACCTTATCCTTTTTATCATAAATAAAGGCTCTGTTAACTTAAGATATCATTTCTTGATTATGTTCATAAACAAACAACTTGAGCCATTGTTTTACATGTTTTAATTTACATTTGTTCTTTTTTCTACAAGGAAAATAGTCATCAAAGCTTTCAGTTCTATCTTTTACGTACTGCATAGTTCTTTCAATGATGCTTTTCTCATAAGCAGAGTGCAAATGATGATTTAATTTTAAAAACCTGCAGGCTTGTGGGTACCAGGTGCCGCCATCTGACGAAACTTGATGTTTACCATACTTGTTTACTACATGAGATAGAAATCGTTTGGCAATAGATATATTCCGCTTTTTTGATATATAAAATGATAGAATTTCTTTATTTATAGGTTCAATAACAATCCAAAGCCAAATTAATTCAGAAGAACCTGCTTTTATAACAGTTTCATCTATGGTGTATTCTTGGATTTTCTTATTTTTGATATGTTTCCATGGCCTGTACTTTTGAAGCCAATTCCAGATTGATATGTGACTTACCTTTGTTAAAAGTAAAAAAGATAAAGCTTTAGCTGTATTTCTAAAGGATAATCCTAAAAAGTACAAGTATAATCCGTAACCAATTATTTTTGAAGATGTTCTATTTCTAGTACACATAAATATATGGTTACCTTAAAGCTATAGGTTTTTCCTTAAGTTAACAGAGCCTAAATAAATATCAAGTTCTTTTATAAAAAAAGATTATAATATGTTTTATGAGTAAATAATAAATATCGTAATCCCATATCCGAAAACACATTAAATGGTTAGTTAATGCACTTGAGAAAGTATAAAATTCAATCCATGTTCCTCTTTTGATTTATCAATCTTGCTTGAAATTGGAAGTTCTTTTTCTAGTGCTATACCCTGGATAGTAAAAGGTTTGTTCATATCTATTTTGACAACTTTATTATTAAACGAGAACCCTATAAAATTATTAATTGGAACTGTTGATAGAACATGTGACTTTCCTGAACTTGATTTTGCATAGTCTATCATAAGAATGCTCTTAATGATGTTGGTATGGAATTCAGTACTTTGTATTTTATTAAGTGTTCCATTTTGGGATTGCCATACAGTACCTGTAATCTTACTTCCATTTACTTGGGCTTTCATAATCAGATCAGCACCTTTGAATTGAGTAGATGGTACTCCAATACTATGTAACATATTTGGTCCTGCTCCTGTACTAGTATTATTATCCGTATTAACTAAAGTCCAATATTCAAGATTTTTTGTATTGTTAGGAATCAAACCAAAAAGCTCTTGACCAAATAAGACTATATTTTGTTTTGTATTTAGTGCAACTTTCATCTTGGAAATATCTAGATATAAGGGTACCGTGCTGTTGGCTTGATGTATTCCTGCTACTTTATCCGTTTCCACAACATCTCCTTTAAGTATCTTACCTGCTGGGTCTTGATCTACTCCTGGAACATCAACAGCAAAAGTTCTAATCTGATTTATTTCTTCAGAATTTAAAAGAATATTGTCAACTTGTCCATTGCCAGCGTTCGATGTTTGTATATGATACATCAAATACCTAGGATCTGTATTATGGCCTGATGGGTCGTATGAATCAAAACCAAAATCTAATCCCAAAGCATGCCCACTTTCATGACCTACTAATTGATCATGAGGATCAACGAGTCCAAATCTGCAATCAGGGACTCCACATGGAACTCCTGGTGGAAAATTGCAAGTTGTTGTAGATCCGCAAACATCTGGAAATAAGTAATGATTATCTGAAACCATGGTTTGACCAAAGATAAAACCATCGCTATTTTCAAAAAATCCTCCAATTCCGTCTACAAATACATAGTTACCGTTGGTATCATGAAACAAATCTATGTTAACTGCTGTAATTCCTGCCTTTGGGTTTGTTTGCCCGGCTTTCTGGCATTCGTTTATAATGTTCTGATATTCGACAGAATCATTTTGATTATCAGGATTCAGTACGTCTCCTCTAGAAGCAAAAATGGGATTTGGGTCAGGATCAGCGATCACTGGAAACGATTGTGCAGTAGAAGGCACTGCAGAATGGAGGGTAATGCCTGCTGGATTCTGATAGATGTCATTAGTTGCTCGTTCATATCGACTGGATAGAATCTTATCAGTTGTAGTATCAGGTGGTCCGGGCGGATTGGGTATATTATGGATAGTCACTGCAGGGCTTCCTTGCAAAGAACACCATGATATTGGAATATTAATTATATTCTGTCCAGGATGACCGGGCCATGACCCTGCGGTTGCCTTATGAACTATCGAATATTGTGATATTGTAAAGCCTAATAGTATGATCAAAATAAATACAAGAGGTTTGAGACTATTCATCTATTTTCTACTCCCACTTGTCATGTAACAAGACAAATTCATATAATATTGATATATAATGTTCTATTTAGGCATTATAACACAAGAACAAATCAAATTCATGAATTGATAGAATCTTCGCTATCCCGAGAATATATTTATGACGTCAGATAGCCTAATTTATCATGTAAAAAAACATGTAATCGACTGAAAAAATAATTCATATAATAAATATAGGAACAAATCCCTTGAATGGAGTTACAAATACTATTTTAATTATGGATACTTCTTCTGACAATAGGAATCATGAAATATAATACTTCAAATTAACTTAGCTTATTTTGATTTCATTAACAACTCTGACGCTGTGGCTTATTTCATCATATCTTGTAGATCGATATATTTTGGGTGAATATATTTGGAATAGTTAGAAAATATGAAATCATCAATAAAAGAATCCTTATTTATTATAATTCATGAATTACGAATATGAGAATTTATGACAAAATTATGAGGAGTCATTTATTATGAATGAGAAAATTTCTCAGAGTGAAATCTATGTTCTTTCAAATTCTACAATTCAAGATATTTTCAATATTCGTATATTCGAAGAACCCTTAGTGCCTGTTGGTGCCGACCCAACGCCGGCTGAAAATGATGTTTTGGTTAGTGCCATTCTTGATTACTCTAAGCGTGCGGACACAGAGGATTTCTCCAGTCTTACGGGTTTTCTAGAGATCTATCCTACTTCATCTTGGAATGTTGCACTCCTGACTAATTTGGGCTTGGAATATTACAATACTGGTCGTTACTCAAAAGCCTTGGAATCCTGGAGTCAAGCTTGCGATCTCGGCAGAACAGTAACGAATCCACGAGGGAAGGCCTTGGTGGATCGTGCCATAGGCGAGCTAGCATGTATGTATGCGCGTCTGGGAAGAGTGACAGAACTAGAAACACTTCTCAAGTCGGTTCAGAAAAGGGCTTTCTGTGGCCCGGCTACAGAGAAAATTGCAGCAGCACGAGAGGGTTTATGGAATATGAAGAAACGTCCCGAGATCTCTTTCCGTTGCGGACCGATGGCTCTTTATAGCATAAAACGTGCCATTCAGCCAGATGATCCTGTCATCAAGCTAATCGATTCTGCCATGTCTACTCCGCAGGGTCTATCACTACGTCAGGTAGCAGAACTTTCATGTCAAGTAGGTCTGAATTTTCAGATGGCATTCCGCGATAAGGGTACTTCATTCGTTATACCTTCAGTTATACACTTCAATGAAGACCATTTTGCAGCCATAATACGTCTAGAGGAAAACCATTATCTACTTCAAGATCCGACCTTTAGAAATGATGTCTGGGTTACCAAAGAAGTTCTTGAAAATGAGGCCAGTGGATACTTTTTAATTCCCTCAGGAAAGCTTCCAGAAGGTTGGAGAATAGTAGAGAGCAAAGAAGGGGAGGCGATATGGGGTAAAGGGTTCGTAAGCCCTGGAGGCGACCCTCCAGGACCATGCGACTATACTACCGATCCTTGTCAATCCTGTGGAGTAGGTGGTGGCGATGGTGGAGATGGACCTGACGGTGGTTTTGGTGGCGGAGGTGACGATGGTGGACCTGATGGTGGTGGTTTTAATGGTTTAATGCCAGGTCAGGGACTGGCCGATGCAAGAGTACACCTCTTGAACGTCAGCTTAAACATTATTGATACACCAGTAGGCTATGCCCCTCCTGTAGGTCCAGCAGTTTTCTTCACAGTTCGATACAATCAACATGATAACCAATTTTTATCTACGCCTAATTACTCAAATTTAGGATCTAAATGGACATTTGATTGGCTAGCATTTATAATAGAGAACGGAAGCAACTCCCCAAATCCATACGTCACGTACTATATGATGGGAGGTGGCAATAGAACCTTTACCTTTGATGTAGCTACTAATACATATGATCCACAACGGCTTGATCAAACGAATCTTAGGATGTTTTCCAATCCATTCCGATACGAGATGATATCACCTAATGGCAGCAAAAAAATCTTTAGCAAACCCGATGGAGGTCAACCAGGCAATGGGCGGAAGATTTTTCTCACGCAGTTGGTGGATCCTTATGGAAATGCTGTTACGTTAAACTATGATGCGAACTTCAGAGTGACAAGCATAATTGATGCACTTCAACAAGAAACTACTCTTGCCTACGAACTTGATCCTTCAGCAAGCACTCCTGCTGATCCTTCAAATATTTATAAGATTACCAAGGTAACTGATCCATTTAATCGTATTGCCCAGTTAGTGTACGATACTACAGTCCAACCTGCAAGATTGCATTCAATCACAGATGTCATGAATTATACTTCCACATTTGGATATGAAGGAGATAGTGATTTCGTCAATTCTATGACTACACCTTATGGTATTACAACATTCACAAATGATGAAACTGATCCTACTCTTTCTTCTCCATTTTGGTGGCGTTCTTTGGAGATTATCTATCCTGATGGTAGTGGAGAATACATTGAATTTAATCAAAATCCCCAGCTATCAGATGGCTCTGTTCCGCTTGCTCCACAGTGGTCCCCTTTTACAAACTATCCAAATGTGAGTATTCCTCGGTCTGATCCACCAGAAAGCGTTCCAAGTGGTATGGCTACAACAAATGACTTTTTATATTACCGCAACACCTTTCACTGGGACAGGCAAGGCTATGCGCAAGCAAAACTTGTTAATCCTGGTGACGGAACTGGACGAAGCTATGCCTTTGACTATACCCAGGCTACCATATATCATTGGCTTCATGACGGGAACCCAATTCCACCTAATATCGTTCATGCTGCAGGTATATTAGAGAGCATCAAGAAACCTCTTGAAGGTCGCGTCTGGTATGACTATGTAGAACAGGCTTATGGTCCTATAGCCATCGGCAATACTAGCAAACCCACTCACGTTGGTAGAGTACTTGATGATGGTTCAACCCAGCTTTATACATATGAATACAATGAATTTGGCAAAGTTACAAGGATTACCGATCCTGTAGGACGTGAATTCTCCTCTATCTACTCATCTGATGGCATAGACCTGCTAGAAATGAGACAAACCCGAGCAGGTCAGAATGAGGTACTTTTCCAGATCAATTATAATGCTCAGCATCAGCCCGAAACTATCAAAGATTCGGCAGGCCAGATGACCACATACACCTACTACCCTATCAATACGGCCGCTGGCCAGTATGGACAACTATGGACTGTAAGAAACGCAAAGGGCGAAACAACGACATATAACTACACTAATGGCTATCTCACATCAATTGTTGGTCCGTTGATCTTTCCCAATCCTCCAGTAATAGAGGGTACTGGCCAGATTACGTACGTATATGATATTGTAGGGGGTAAGACATACAATCGTATCCGAACAAAGACAGATATAGTTGACTACACGCTTACGTATGACTACGATGACCTTGATCGTGTAACTAAGATCACTTACCCATCAACCTACTATACTCCTACCACCTTTACACAATTCTACTACGATGACCCATCTAGACCGCTGGATATGACAAAGATGACAGATCGTAAGGACCGAACGACACTATTTGAATACAACAGTATTAGGCAGTTGACTAAGCGGACTGACCCACTCGATAGGGTTACCTATTTTGGATGGTGCAAGTGCGGCGCCCTTTCAAGTTTGACTGATCCGATGGGTCGTACTACAACTTGGAGGTATGATATTCAAGGAAGACCTAAATGGAAAAAATATGCGGATGACTCTAAAATTACATATATCTACGAAAGTACGACAAGCCGCTTGCTTCAGAAGATGGATGAAAACCTCCAGGTGACCCAATATGCCTACAATCTTGATGATACATTAAGATCTAAAAGTTATACCAACGCCCAAGTCCCTACTCCATCTGTAGCCTTTAACTATGATACGAATTATCTTAGGATAATCTCTATGACTGACGGCACAGGAACAACATATTACGAATACATTCCCATTACATCTAATCCAACCCTGGGTGCAGGACAACTCGCAAGTATTGATGGTCCTTTGTCCAATGATACCCTCGTCTACGGTTACGATGAACTTGGTCGACGGGTGTCCACTTCTATCAATGAAGTTCCATATATATCTAATACGATCTTTGACGCAGTTGGTCGTATAACAAATGTCACAAATCAGTTAGGAGAATTTGTTTATACTTATCAAGATATAAATCGAACAATTATAGAGACCTACCCCAATGGACAGGAGTCAGTATGGGTCTATTGGCCGATACATTATATATATGATGAAAGGCAGATTTGTGAAATACTTCACCGTCATAGTCCCGATCCGGCCAGCCCTTTAATATCTGGGTTCCAATTATTCGATCAAAGACATTTCAGTCCACCAAGTGGTCAAATTACAACATTGATTCAATCCTATCCCTTTGAATCCTCTTTCTTTGATCCTTCCATTAACGAGAACCTATTCGTCTTTAGCTATGATAATGCAGGTCAACTGAGCAACGTTGTAGCTAATCCTACAATTAATCAGGAAACTTTCATCTATAGCTATGATCCTGCAGGCAACATTTCGGAAAAGATCGTGACGACAAATACATATAATACCTCTGGAACACCCATATCCACAACTACAACCACCAATTTTGCATATAACGCGCTTAATGAATTGACATCAGTTGTGATAGATGGTATCGAAGCCGTAGCCCCAATTTACCAATGGGATGCTGAAGGACGCCTGGTATCAGTGATTTCGGGAAATCAAACTACCAATCTTACTTACGATGGTCTTGGTCGTTGCGTTCAAATTCGTAAGTTGGTGGACGGTTCAGAAGTATCTAACAGGCAATTTATATGGAATGATAATGACATTTGTGAGGAACGTCTGCCAAGTGGTACTGTAACCAAACGCTTTTTCCAACAGGGAGTGCAAATACTGCAAGGTAATAATATAGGTATTTTCTTCTATACTCGCGATCATTTGGGTTCTATTCGAGAGGTGACTGATAGTTCAGTGAATATTTTGGGTCGATATGCATACGATCCGTTCGGATTGCAGACTCCAGTGCTCAATCCTCCAGGGGTGCCTCCGTTTCCAGAAGGAGATTTTAATGCAGACTTTGGATTCGCCGGAATGTTTTGGGCAAGCGAGGTTAATATCTACCTGACTAGGTATCGAGCTTATGATCCTACTATTGGTCGATGGCTTTCTCGAGATCCACTAGAAAATGCTGAACTTAGACAAGGAATAAACTTGTTTGCCTATGTACAAAACGACCCAGTAAATCGAGTCGATCCATTGGGCTTACAGACCTCTCCAAATCCTCCTAAGCCGCCAGGAACTCCATCATCTTGCGATCAAGGCTATGGTAATTGTGTCGCTTCTTGTTTATCAAATTCGGGTGCAATGGGTGCAATAGGCGCCATAGCATCACTATCAGATTGTAAGTATCCTAATTTTTATGTATCTGCTTTATGTATGGCGTTAAAAATTAGTGCACCTGTTTCTATGATATTAGGCTGCCTTATACAATGTATTCCTCCTCTTCCTCCTCTTCCTCCTTTTTTTGATTTTCCTCCAGTAGGGACTCCATGGGGAACGTAATGGAAACCATATGGAAACTTGATGACCCAGTATTACGGAACATCCAAAAAATGAATATGTTGAAATTTAACCACGATCTAGATGCAATATGTTAAGAAAAAAATCTGTAAATATCAACACGTCTGCAATCACAGTTCAACCAGTTCAACAAATAGCCCAGCCGGGACAGATTGTTTCATTTTCAGTAATTGGTTCAGATACTACAGGGGTGACATTTCAGTGGATGTTAAATGGTAATACCATTTCTGGTGCTACAGGTGATAGTCTACTAGTTACAGTAGATAATATAACAACCAATAATCCTAATGTGGGAAAATATTCGGTCGCAGTAACAAACAGCGCCGGAACAGTGATGAGTGCATCGGCATTGTTACTCTTGGATAGTAATGGTGATGGATTGCCAGATCAAGGTCCGCCAGGCTGGTTCCCACCGGATGGATGGGAGATTCAAGAATTTGGTTCTCCTCTTACATATCATCCAAGCGAAGCTGATTCTGATAGTGATGGTGTAGCGAATCTCGATGAGTTCTATGAGGGTACTAATCCTAATGACGGGACCTCTTTTCAGCCCAGGTTAGTAGCTTATAGTGATGCTGGCGGGTCAGTGACAATCATACCAATGAGTCTCATCTATGATCAAGGCGAATCAGTAACAGTAACAGCGATACCACTTGCACCCAATTTTTTTGTTGGTTGGGCTAAAGAATCAAATATAAATCATAACTTTAATGGCGAAAATCTTCTGGACGACAACAACCAACCTAATATCGCTCAATCTTACACATTTAATATAAAACAACATACAGCCATTCGGGCTCGGATGCTTAAGAGACTGCCTCCTGGTTTAGTGGCATGGTGGAGGGCTGAAGGTAATACCCAAAATATTATAGAGAAAGGAGGAACAGTCGACTCTCAAATTTCATATGATGTGGGCAAAGTATCAATTAGTCCTAAGAGTCTTAGTGAGCTTGGCCAAGCTTTCAAGTTCTCAGACAATAATGAATATATCATAATATCCAATTCCGATCAATCACTCAATGTCGGTCCAGGCAGTGGTTTCACCCTCGAGGCATGGATTAAGCCAGATGATGCCATATCCAGGTATCCGCTCTTTGAGTGGCACAATCCTAATTCTCCTAATCCTCCTCCTTGGGGTGCCCACCTGTGGATTAGCGAAACACATGACACCTATGGCGGTCCAGGTTCACTATTTGCCAATATCAGAGACACTTCTGGAAACGATCATTTCTGCGCGTCTCCAACAGGCTTAATTGTAGCTAACGTATGGCAGCATGTTGCTCTTACTTATGATCAGTCTTCTGGCGTAGTTATATTGTTTTTAAATGGTCTCCAGGTTGCGTGGAAAAATTTGAAGTTAGACAAACCTAAAATAGGAACTCCGGACACTGGACATCCGTTATATCTGGGCTATCGTCCTGCCGGTGATCCTGAACCCCAGAACGTTTTCTATTCTGGTTTGATAGATGAGCCGACTATCTATAATCGAGCATTAACGGTGGATGAAATTTACGGAATATATAGTGCAGATTTTGTTGGGAAAGACTCCATTCGTCCATATTTTATTACTTCTCCGTTACTTAATACGCCACAGAATGCCCCTTATAAACAACAGTTGGCAATAATACTAGGTACGGCACCCATAAGCTACTCGTTATCCACAGGACCGACATGGATGACAATTTCGCCATCGGGTATGGTGAGTGGAATTCCTAGCGTACCAGGCATTTTTGAATTTGTAGTACGAGCCACGGATTCAACTGGATTATTTACAGAGATCAATTACATACTTACGGTTTCTTAAATGCCAAACTTGAAGGTCATAGGATATATCCATAAATTTTATACAAAGCCATATTAATTTAGAACTGTCTTTATGACAGTCTCATAAATTATGTAATATGGTTTTTTCTTCTATAGAAATCTCATTGGTTTGTATTTCCAAGATTTTAAAACATCATAATTGAGTTTTAACATCTTTCCATTGTACACAAAAATCATTTTGATCTGGTATTCGTATACATGCCTTACCTGAAGTTGTTAATATGGGTCGGTCCCTATCAGTAAAATCTATTTCAATATCTGCTTGCGCATAAGCATTTCCTATATCTGCATTAATAGTTGCAGAAGCAGTTGATGAATTTTCTAATTCTATGGTAGTAGTTGCAACAACAACTCCGCCAATCTTTAAAGTTATTATTGCCTTTCTATTGCTTTGTTGCATAGAACATGTCAGAACATTTAAGAATGTTCTAATATAATAACGAATATCGTCAGTTAACATATATTAATAACGAAATACACTAGTATATCATTATAATTCTGTATTATATTTTAATATTATAACGAATAATATATTTATTTAAAATATAGAACATTTAGAACATGAATTTTTAAAATGCCTCTACTTTTTGAATGATATAGTCATCTTCGGCTTTTGAAATTAAAATGAGGGTATATGATATACAGATGTTCTAGATGTTCTAGATGTTCTATTGATATGCGGCCCCTTTTCCTTAAGACACCAGTATCAAAACTGATACTACGGACACCGAATTAAAGAGATTATTTGTCTGATAGAAAATAATCTATTATCTGAATCCAGATTATCTGAACTTTGATTTTATACGGGCGCCTTGCTTGTTTTCAAAAGATGAAAAATAAATCCCTTTGCATTCATTGCAAAGTGAATATTCCTAGTCCCTAGTTCTTACTTTTCCTTCATGCTTTCATAAGAAGGAAAACTGTCCAGCATTCGCTAAGAATCATTAATACTAGTGGATAACCAATATATTAATATTAATTAATTTTAGTATATAAATATATTAGTAAAGTTTATATATTATTCTCTTGTATATGAGGGTGTGTAGTGGACACTATAGAACAATATATTTATATATGTTCTATGGACTAGGGACTAGGGGTATTCATTTTACAATAAATGCAAAGGATTTATTTTCATGATAATTTTTCAGATTCAATATGCCTAATATCTCAACCAGATCAATACAAATTATGATTGAAAATGACTTATCTACAATTAGCAGTGCTACCGATATTAAAGTTGGAAGACATAGATGTAAAATCAATAGATAAGATAAGTCAACTTGTTCTGGAGTTTGGATTTACCTGTGCTGTTGGTTTTACGGGCGCTTGATTATCTTGTATTAATAGAATTGTTCAAATTCATATATGATAGCATCAGAAAAATAACAGTACAAAAACTATGCCAACCCTGCCAACCCTGACATGCATTTACTTATTGATATAATCAAATTGAAGTATTGACGGCCTGATATTCCATTTATTCTAGCATATGAACAGAACATAGACCAGGAACATCTGTAGTCCATTCTATAAAATTTATTCTTCATTATACGCGGGCGCTTTTCCTTCTAATGCTTGTGTGCTTTGTCGCATGATTATTTTTTTTCGTTATTTACTAACGTTTTATTGATAAATTGAAAACAAATACAGTCAAAGTTAAATTGTTATTGTTATAGATAAATCAGGGTTTTAACTAATTTTCGAATCATGCAACAAAGCAGTAGATTTGAACTTTTTTGCATACTATAAGTATAGTAAAATTAATAAATAATAAAAAGTTCCATAAAATTTATCTGTATTGATGGTTATTATTGGTGTATACTTACACAAATGAGAATTATTTCATCACATGTGCACAATTCATTTCGAGAGATGCATTAATGATGTACCCACATTGGTATTTGCACCGTCTATATTTGTGACTGGACTCCAATTGCTGCCATCAAATACACTGTAAAATATTCTTTGATCACCTTGTACTCCTTTCCACGTCATTACCACTTTATCGCCCATAGGTGCTAATGATGTACCCACATTGGTATTTGCACCGTCTATATTTGTGACTGGACTCCAATTGCTGCCATCAAATACACTGTAAAATATTCTTTGATCACCTTGTACTCCTTTCCACGTCATTACCACTTTATCGCCCATAGGTGCTAATGATGTACCAACATTGGTATTTGCACCGTCTATATTTGTGACTGGACTCCAATTGCTGCCATCAAATACACTGTAAAATATTCTTTGATCACCTTGTACTCCTTTCCACGTCATTACCACTTTATCGCCCATAGGTGCTAATGATGTACCAACATTGGTATTTGCACCGTCTATATTTGTGACTGGACTCCAATTGCTGCCATCAAATACACTGTAAAATATTCTTTGATCACCTTGTACTCCTTTCCACGTCATTACCACTTTATCGCCCATAGGTGCTAATGATGTACCCACATTGGTATTTGCACCGTCTATATTTGTGACTGGACTCCAATTGCTGCCATCAAATACACTGTAAAATATTCTTTGATCACCTTGTACTCCTTTCCACGTCATTACCACTTTATCGCCCATAGGTGCTAATGATGTACCAACATTGGTATTTGCACCGTCTATATTTGTGACTGGACTCCAATTGCTGCCATCAAATACACTGTAAAATATTCTTTGATCACCTTGTACTCCTTTCCACGTCATTACCACTTTATCGCCCATAGGTGCTAATGATGTACCAACATTGGTATTTGCACCGTCTATATTTGTGACTGGACTCCAATTGCTGCCATCAAATACACTGTAAAATATTCTTTGATCACCTTGTACTCCTTTCCACGTCATTACCACTTTATCGGAAGCATATGCCGAATTACTTGGAATAGTACTTAATCCTATTATCGTTGCAATGAATACTAAAAAGAAAACAATAGTTTTTGTTGAATTTTCCATTATAAAGGAAATAAAGGAAAAATATATAAATATATTGATATTTGCTAGCAAATGCCATAAGATGAAATAAATTGTCACCAATAAATATAGATTGGAGATACTGCGCAGATCATTTAAGCAATAACAGTTATTATTGCGATTCTGATCTCTGATATAGTAAATTTTGATCCGAGTTAACAATATTCATAATTTTATCCTTATGAGAGCCCTGTTAACTTAAGGAAAAACCTATAGCTTTAAAATGACTATATATTACATGACCACTAGAAAAAGAACATCTTCAAATATCGTTGGTTATGGATTATACTTGTACTTTTTAGGTTTATCATTTAGAAGTACTGCTAACAAAGTCTTATCATTATTAAAAATAATAAAATTAAGTCATGACATATCAATATGGAACTGGATTCAAAAGTACAGGCCTTGGAAATATATCAAGAATAAGAAAATCAAAGAATACATTATAGATGAAATTGCACTAAAAGCAAGCTCTGAATTAATATGGCTTTGATTGGTTATTGAACCAAAGAATAAAGAAATCCTTGCTTGTCGTTCATATCTCAAAAAAGCGGAATATATCTATTACCAAACGATTTCTATCTCATGTAATAAATAAGTATGGTAAATATCAAGATTCGTCATCAGATGGTGATGGTCTTGGTACCCTCAAGCATATCGAGTTCTAAAACTAAAACATCACCTTCAATCCTCTTTTAATAAAAGTCTTATTGAAAGAACAATGCAGTACATAAAGGATAGGACGGAGAACTTGGATGCTACTTTCCTTATAAAAAGAACAAATGTAAATTAATATATGTTAAACAATGGCTCAAGTTGTTTGTTTATCAACACAATAAAGAAATTATATCTTAAGTTAACAGTTATGTAAACACATGAATGCTTTCTTTCTGTAAACTAACAGTGTTTGTTTAGACTCCATACCACAACACCTTTAGCTAACCTTTAAAATACCATCATTATGAGGGATACTTTTCTCAAGTCTATTACTGATGATCAAAGAAACTTTTTGCATAATATGATAGAATTGGATGATGAAGAATCCAGTTATCGGGCTAAGATAATCCCTGCTTAAATATGAAGGATACATACAGTTCCCGAAATAAGGATGGCTACCAATAACCATGATATTAACATAAGAAAATGGATACATCGCTTTAATGAAAAAGGTATTGAAGGAATTATGTCCAGAAAACACATCCACAAGCCTATCAAAATATCTGATAATACAGAGAAAAAGATAGTTGAGATACCTGTCAAGAATCCAAGAGACTGTTATCATCTATCATTCTCAACATGGTCATTACGTGTTCTTGCAGGATATATATCCAAGGAACTGAACCTTGTAGATTCTATAAGTCACACTGAGATTAGAAATATACTTCTAAAACATGGGATAAGGTACCGAAAATCAAAGGTAACCTTGGGTGATAGCATAGATCCAGAATACCATTTGAAAAAAAGAGAATCGAAGAACTAAAATACAAGTTACCTATTGACTCGGTTTTATTCTATGAAGATGAGAAGGGACCGGTAGCAGCAAAAACATATGGCGGCACCTCGTGGTCTTTTGTACAATCAAAAGTATCCAAGGCTCAAAAGATAAAAGGCATTCTAAACGTGTTTGGTATCTATGATCATACAAACAACCAGATGTGGATACACTCATACAAACAAAAGACAGGAAAACAATTCCTTGATTTTATAAAAAGAGTGGACCAAAAATATGACAACGGCAACATCAAACAGATATTTTTGATACTTGATAATGCATCGATACACAAATCCAACAAGGTAAAAGAAACTCTGTCTAAACATCATCCAAGAATAAAGCTAGTATTTCTTCCAACCAGATCACCTGATCTCAATCTGATAGAGATAAGATGGATGTGGATGCATAGACAAGCCATAAACAACTCCACCTTTGAAAATGAACAAGATATTGGTAAAGCCGTATCGGGCTGGACATATGATTATAACAAAAAACATGAAGACAAAACAAGCAGTATTAGTTTACAGAAAGAAAGTATTCATGTGTTTACATAACTGTTAACAGAGCCACTATAACTGTAAAACCGAGAAAATAAATCCAAAATCAATAAAGTATATGCTATGGACTGTCAGATGAAATAGGATTCTGAATAAAGATAAATTATTTTGAATAATGACCAAGCCTCACATAACTGTTAACCATCAACTGATTCTTGAAGGTATGTATTTTCTTCTAACTTGAATAGAATATCTTTCTTCTTTCTTTATCTGCAGGTCTTGGTTCTGTTGTTGTTCGGTACAATCTATAAAATCAAGAAAGCCTAGAAAATATTTTTCTACTTCCTCTGGCGTTTTCAATCTCTTTTTTTATGTCTCTATGGAATTGATATGCATTTTCTTATCAAATTTTCAATCTTTTGTATGTCTACAGATATTGCTTTGATCTAAATCAAAGAGAAGCCAGCTAATATGTAAATTATGTAAAGACGTTAATATACTAAAGCATAAGAAACCTATCTTTAATATCCAGTTTGAAAGATCTTCCATCTACGCCTCTACGTCTTTATTTATTGTCTTTTCTTTTGTACAAGCGTTGTATTTCATGTTTAGCATTTCTTTTTGTTACCTTTTTTTCATGAATGTCATCGAATTCTTGTACCGTCTAACCAGTGAAGGATGTAAAAAGCAGTGGTTTTTTGGATAATTTCTTATATGGAAGCTAAGCAGGGACAAGAATACGATGAATTACTGATCATATAGTGATTTATCCTAAATATGCAAATCTATTCTATAGTAGTATAAAGAAAAATATCTATCTTTTTCTTTTTTTAATCGAACTTTATATCATAGATCCTAAAAATTAAGGTGTTATTAAGAAGACTACATCTACAGATATTGAAAGCTCCTGTTGTCCTACACTTATAGGTGTAGGTGCTTTTGGAGTAGCAGCCATTGCAAAGCTTTCCCTTCCATAGGGAATTGGTGTAGGATTATTATTTGATTGAATAATATTAAAAGATTTTATACCTGTTATTTTAACCCCTGCTTCAGATGAAAGTGAATCAGCTAAATTCTTTGCATTTGTATATGCTTTCTTTACCAAGTCTTGTTTTTCAATTGATTGTTTTAGTGGAGATATATCAAAGTTAATACTATTGACTTTGTTTGCTCCATTTGCAATTGCAATATCTATCCACCTTGAAATATCATTTTCCTTAAATTTAGTAGTCTTGATTTGAATTGTATTAGAGGCTGTATATGATAGGATCTTATGCTCACTACCACCCGTATTAGTACGATAATCGTAATTAGGTGAAATATTAAAATCCGTAGTTGTAATTTGATCTTTGCTAAGTCCAGTTTGGTTTACTAATGCATTCATTACTTTGGTCATGGTCTCTGCATTTAGGTTGCGTGCAATATTTGCTTTTAGTGCAGTATTTTCAACTGATAAAGATAAAGTGATTTGATCTGGAGATACATTTGAAGAATATGTACCAGTTACAGATAGAGTGTGATTTTGTTTTGGGATTGCATTTGTAGTGGTAGTAGTGTTTGTTTGACCTTGCACTTTTTGGATTAACACTGATACTTCACTAATAGTTGTATATGCTAAAATCAAAATTACAATAAAAAAGAAGGTTTGTCTAACCATAGAGGCATGAAATATAATCTAATATAAAAAGAAAAGTTATTGTATATTTATATTATAATATTTCCTTAAAAAAG
This sequence comes from uncultured Nitrososphaeraceae archaeon, assembly GCA_963830925.1. GTDB lineage: Archaea > Thermoproteota > Nitrososphaeria > Nitrososphaerales > Nitrososphaeraceae > Nitrosocosmicus. The sequence continues at coordinate 260,528 of CAWHOB010000001.1, forward strand.
ATTACTTTAAATTATGATCTTGTGTAATTAGACTGGTATCAAAATTTTATAGATTGTCAAAGATATACCAATTAGCACAAGTATGCTAAACAGTTTATCATGATAATTATCATAAAACACAAAAGCTATCTAGATCCTCCAACTATTCTATGTATACTCAATGACATCACCATTGACCAAATCCAAATTGGTTAATCAATATAAAAAAGAAAATGATCCAAAAGTAAAGGAAAGACTACTTTTAATTATCAAGGTAAGAGAAGATAAACAAATCCCATTTCGCGTTGTAAAAGAAATACATAGAAGCAATCCATGGGCTTCAGACTGGTTAAAAAGATATGATAAAGAGGGTTTAGAAGGATTAAAAGATAGAACAAAAGCCGGTAGACCGCCTGAACTATCAGAAGAGACAAGTTACCAAATTAAGCAAGAACTAAAAGAAAGCAACAATCAAGGTTGGACTACAAAGCAGGTTGAAGAATTAATCATAAAGAAAAGTGGTATAAAATATCACTATACTCACATATACCGTATCCTTCGAAAGTGGGGATTTAAGCAGAAGGTGTCAAGAAAGGTACATGTTAATACAGCATCTCTGGAAGAGAAAGATGCTTTCAAAAAAAGATTACAGAACAGATACTTGTGGATATACAACAGCAGCAGCATAAGCAGCAGCAGCATAAGCAGCAGCAAAAACAAGAAAGTTTTACTATAATATCCACGGACGAATCATTCTTCTTTTATGAATCTTGTAAGACGCGTTTGGATTGATAAAGATAAAAGACCAATAGTGAGAGTAACAGGTTCGCACAGACATGCATGTATCTTTGGTGCCGTAAGCATTGATAGCAAACAATTATTCAGACAGTACGCTGTATTCAACGGAGATACATTCCTTGATTATCTAAAGAAAATTCATATCAAATTTCCAAAATGCTATCTGTTTATGGATAAGGCGTCTCCTCATTACAAATCAAAGAAGGTGTTAAAGTATTTTGAAGAAAATAAAGATACACTAATCCCTGTATATCTTCCAACGGCATCACCTGAATTTATGGTTATGGAAGAGATATGGAACATTGCAAAACGAGATCTCCTTATCTTAAAATATTATTCATCCTTTGCAGATCTAAAGGATAAGATTTCTAGATATTTCAGAACAAAACGATTCAATCTTGATATGAGGAACTATTTGTTGAGATGCAGTTTAGATAACATATGCTAATTGGTATAGAGCCCCTTCAAGCTATAGGCTTTCCTTAAGTGAACAGGGCCAATCGGCCCTTATCGATGGAGCATATGATACAAATAGTAAAGATGGATTGCCAAGGTAGTCTTTTCAACGATAGAGAGAACATTTAATGAATTTGTATCTGCTACTAGTTTTAAAGAAATGGTCAAGGAGATAATGACAAATGTGACTTTATATAACCTTTTTAGGAGAATCTAAAGAAACAGAATAGGTATGATTAAAGGATAAGGAATAGGAAACAGAGCCTATGGTTCGATCAGAACGTCGCCTTCATATGGAGCATATAAACTTTCAACCTGGCCAACACATACAATACTAGAAGATTTCCATGTCGTCACTACTGTTAACTTATATGGATTTAATTGTCAAAATCCTAAAATCTTTTTATATATGATGATGATTTCAATTATCATGTCTAGTGACATAACATTAGATAGCAATGGAGTTAGAATAACTGGAACATTATATTCTGATAACACCTCTAATGCAGGGATAGTAATAAGTAGTCAAAACAATAATGCCATATCTGGAGCAAGTGATTCTGACAACGCAAGTGGTGTATATGGGTATAACACAGGAAAAGGCTATGGTGTAACTGGTGCCAGTGATTCAGGTATAGGAATAGTTGGAAGCAGTGTTAGTAACCATGGTGTACAGGGCACTACTGAATCTGACAACGGAAGTGGTGTATATGGGTATAACACAGGAAAAGGCTATGGCGTATTTGGATATAGTCCTTCAAATGTAGGGATAATAGGAAACAGTGATAACATGGATGGTGTACAGGGCAATACTAAATCTAACCAAGGAAACGGTGTATCTGGATATAACACTGGCGGAGGCACTGGCGTATTTGGATATAGTCCTTCAGGTATAGGAATAGTAGGAAACAGTGATAGTAGTCATGGCGTACAGGGAGAGAGTGGATCTAACCAAGGAAACGGTGTATATGGATATAACACTGGCGGAGGCACTGGCGTATTTGGATATAGTCCTTCAGGTATAGGAATAGTAGGAAACAGTGATAGTAGTCATGGCGTACAGGGAGAGAGTGGATCTAACCAAGGAAACGGTGTAGTTGGAAGAAGCTCGGGGATTGGAAGTGGTGTAGTTGGAAGTAACTCTGGGAATGGCTATGGCGTAGTTGGATCTAGTCCTTCAGGTGTGGCAGGAGTATATGGTGAAGCCAGTAAGTCAGGAAACGGAGTAGTTGGAATCAGTGGTAGCTCCTCAATTAGTCCATCAGGAAATGGATTACTTGGATTCAGTGATAATGGTAATGGTGTACACGGTGAATGCACTTCTAATGGAAGTGGTGTATTTGGCAGGAGCTTGAATGGCTATGGCGTATATGGAATTAGTCCTTCAGGTGTGGCAGGAGTATATGGAGAGAGTGACTACTGATGGTGGTTCGGGAGTTTCGGGAGATAACGTCGGAAGAGGTTATGGTGTATCAGGTAGTAGTTCAGAAGGATATGGCGGATTATTTGTTGGAGGTTTAGCACCAATATATCTGGAACCTTCTAGTATTTCCGGCACCCCTCCGCCTACAACGGGTAATCATAGGATGGGCGAGCTTTATGTAGATAGCGGAGGTGAACTTTATTTTTGCATTCAAAATGGAACACCAGGAACATGGAAAAAAGTTCAACTTGTTTGATTTATACTTTAATCTATCAATATTTATAAAAGGTCATACTATGAAAACAAATGATTCTTTCAAGACATACCTTGTGATAATAGGAAAAACCTTCGAATTCGTAAAAAGGATTAGGAATATTCCCTGTATTAGTAGCATTGCAATAATATGGGGGATGAAATAGACACATGGACAATATCCATACTGTAAATAATAATCAAGGATCACTTACACCAAGAGTAATTTCGTTATCTGAGTTGAAAACACGACGTCATCCTGATATTATACCGCGACCAATTGGGATTGTCCCCGTTAGATCAGGTATTGAACCTCTCATACTTAGAAGGGCCCATCCATTAGATCAAACCTTTGGTCCTACTGATCCTCGAACGGGTAACTCTACCCCGTTGGCTGGTCCAGTGTCTGTAAGCTACACTGATGGGGGCATAGCATCAGGTGGTCCAGTACAACTTATCTTCTGGGGCTCAGTATGGACTCAACCTTCCACTTCCCCATCATCAGGCCAAATAGTTAGCGCCGTTCAAAATATTTTATCTAGTCCTTATACGTCTGCATTAAGGCAATATGGGATCAACAACATCCACTTTGGTAGCTCGATTATTGTAACATCACCGGAGCCCCCGTTTCTTCCTGATACCTTCGATGATGGAAACCCTAATGACCTTGTCTGGACTCTTATTGAGGAAGGAAAATTTCCTGAACCCGATGCTAATGGTGACATATGGCGTCATCCATATCTTTATTTTGTAATAATGCCTCCAAATACTCAATATGGTCCAGGCGGAGCTAGGGGTGCCCACGGCGTTGCTTCTCATTATGACTTTCCATTTGATTGGGACTATGCCACAGTTGCATGGATTGGAAACAATGAAAATGGTAACAATATTAATAGGATGTTATCGGCACTGACTCATGAATTGGTTGAAATGTGTACTGATCCATTTGGCGAAGATGATGAGTATGGTTGGACTATAAACGGGCTGCCCCCACCCGAAAATGAAATTGGTGATATTTGTAATGCTGAAGATGGACAAGTAAATGGAGTAAATGTACAATCATATTGGTCACAATTTGATAATGCTTGTATCATTCCTACATCATTATCCGTTAAACGTACGCTCACATTCGCAAACACAATTTCACCTGGATCTCCTTATACTCTTCGATCTCCAATGCCTAGTTTAAAAAACTTTTTAAATAGTTTATAAGTATGAACATAGAATTTTGCTAATATTAATTATAGAATTGAGCACATTTGTATTGCACTATTTCGTGGGAAGTATAACAATCATGTGGAAGAATTGCATAGTCCTGTTAGAGTCCAAAGATACAAAAATCAAAATATATGATATGTTATTATCTGAACTTTAATTTTATACGGGCGCCTTGCTTGTTTTCAAAAGATCCAAAAGATGAAAAATTAAATTCCATCTCACTCATTGCAAAATGAATATAACTAGTCCCCTAGTGTACTAGTTTTATCAATGCTCGTTTTTAGCGGAAAGCATCCAGCATCCGCTAGGATTCATTAATATTAAGGAATAATTACTATATTAATATTAATTAATTTTAATATATATATGTATATTAGTAAAGTTTATATATTCTTCTCTTGTTTATGATGATGTGTAGTGGATACTATAAACAATATATTTTATATATGTTCTATAGACTAGTTGACTAGGTATATTCATTTTGCATTGAATGCAAAGGATTTATTTTCATGATGATTTTTCAGATTCAATATGCCTAATATCTCTAAACCAGATCAATACAAATTATGATTGAAAATGACTTATCTACAATTTAGCGGTGCTACTGACGTTAAAGTTGAGAGGCATTTATATAAAATCAATAGATAAGATAAGTCAACTTGTTCTGGAGTTTGGATTTACTGTGCTGTTGGTTTTAGGGGCGCTTTGTCATTTTAATGATATCTGAAAAACATCAAAAACCTTCTGCATATGAATATTAGAGAAATAACAGTACAAAAAACTATGTCAAACTTGACATGTAATTTTACTTTTGATATGATTAAGTTAAGGTTTAACAGCCCGATAAATCATTTATTGTACTAATGAAAATGATGTCATATTATCCATTTGTAAAATGTTTTATTATACATTCTGAATAATTTACGGGCGCTTCCCTTTGAAGGCTTATGCAGTTTTGATAAATCGGGTAGTCTGGGAGTATGAACAAATGCTTTATTCAGTCATGTTAATTTTCGATATGCATAATCGGGCCGTTTGCACTCAACTTATTGTAGGCACACCCTTGTAAAAGCATTATTTAGATATAATCCATATATTGGTAAACAAAGAGATTAAAAACCTTAAGATTAAGCATTGTATTTATGCCATAAATAAACAGGATAGGCCGCCGATTAACCTAAAAGTACATTCTTATTCATGTCCAAAAGATATATCAACGACCGATTTCATATATATCAACAAGAAAAAAGATAATTCTCAAGTTCATATTCTATGACTATAGGGGCCCAACATTTAAAGAACCGATACAACTAGGTGTAGTTTTTCATTGGCAACAATATCGAACATAATATTTGGAACCCCCGTTTGAAAAACAAGGCTTCGAATCCCACTCCCCGCGCCATAATCGCGGATTCAACCACCTCTTTAAAATACCAAAATAAACAAGATAAAAACATCTCCTTGAAAGAATCAGCTTAAGACATCGTTAGAAAAAAATAAATAGTAAAATAAAAAATAAAAGAAAAAATTATATCATTTTGTAAAAATTAGAAACATTATATTCAAAATTTGCTTTATTTCGTTTTAGAAAAAAACAAGATTATAAAGACAAATATTATCCGGCTTTAGTAACAAATGATGAAGTACCACCAAGTGATAGTCGTTTATTAGGGGCGTATTAACAAGACCATTCAATTTGTATTTAATGAGACACATTGCTTTGACCGAGAAATCGAAAATTCTTAACGAGCAGACGTTGAGAAATCCCGAGAAAGGTTCATCGCCTGTCAACATACATATATTTTTAAGGTTTTGTTGTATAATTTGAAATTCCGATAAAACAGTAATGTAGATGTACATAACAATAACAATTAAATTTTAACTGTTTTCGTTGCACTTCTATTTACCAAACGTTAACAAATGACGAAGAAAAAATAATCATGCAACAAAGCACCTCTTATATAATTGACAACTTGAATCTTTAATAATATTTGTTTTCATTCATACATTTTGACATATTTTTTACAAAATGTTTTTATATTTATTCTAGAAAGACATTTTTGCTATGAATAAAAGAACGACAGCAATTGCAATTGTTAGTTTGATGGTGATACTATCTTCAGCAGTAGGCGCAACTATATTTGCTACAAACACTGTATATGCCAACAGCATACAAATTCATAATAATAGCCACATTAATAACCATATTACACAAAAAAGTCAATGTAATGTTCAAAATTCACCTGGCCAGATAAATTGCTCAAATAATAGCAAATAAAATACTTTTTTAGTATAAAGATGTAATATTTACAATCGGTTTTAGAAATGCACTATTTGTGGTTTACTTTTTTCTTATTTAAATATAACAACCAATATAATTTTTACATTTTACGTTAGTCTCTTGCATAATTATTTGCAAGCTGATTTATGAGCAACATATCTCCACAAGATTGTTCTCTCCTTGCTTTCATACTAGAGATATCCAAAAGCTACTCATAATTGTCTTTTAATATAGAATCTTTTTTATAATTTTTAATATTTGAATACAAGAGTATAAGATATATTGGAATTCCACTCCCTGCGTGTCTCATGGGAATCTATACAACAATTTAAAAACCAGAGTAAAAATCCTTATTCGCATTGTTAAATATTGATAACCATATTACAGATGATAAAAATATTGAAAAATAAAATGAGTCACTTTTACTTCACAATAATAATTCTATCACTAAAAGTTCTGCTAAAAAATATTTTAAAAATCTTAAGACAACCTACTGAATCAAATAAAAATACGCCAATGTCAACTTTAGGAAAAGAACATATCTAAAGTTGTTTAAATTATGTATAATCAGCAAAAGAAACATATCACATTTGTGCTGGACGAGTTATTCTTAAATTTAAAGACATTGAGCAAAATTACAATTTTGTTGACAATATATACTTTATACTTGTTGTACATATCATCTTCAATATCACAAAAAATGAGAATCTAAAATTAAGAAGAGTTTAAATCAATAATAAATAACAAAATTAAAGTTCACTATACGTTTACATCAACAAACTAGTGCTTCTTTTGATCTTTTCTATTTATAATATTCTTTACAGCATTTGAAAACTCTTCGGGCACGTAAAATGAAGCAATATGTTGTCCAGGAAATTTTACACATGCACATCCCAATTTTAACGCCATTTCCTTTGTAGACTGTACATAGTATGCATCATTACTTTCAATTCCTACAGCAGCAACCATATCAACATCATTTTCTTGCAAACGTTTAAAATCAGGAATATAATCTACAAAAGATTTGAATTCATGTTGGAAGAAAAATTCTACATTTCCAGATACCCGTCTTTTCAGATCAATAGGAAATGAAATATTAGGAGAATTAACAAGAGAATTCATAAAATCAACTAAAGCTACTTTCCATCCTTCTTTTTGGCTTTTAATATATATATCATTATTAAACGAACGCCATTTTTTCGGATCAGGTAATATCTCTATGATAGGTACCTCATGTACGATAAGAAATGAAATTAAATCAGGTCTTAATGCAGCTAATTCAAGAGCAATGATGCCGCCACCACTATTTCCAAATACAATGGCAGAACTAAAACCCATTTTAGAGATAATTGCGACTACATCTCTAGTCTGTTGCTCTATACTCATATCGAGAGTTCTGTCACCGGTACTGCGAGAGTTACAGCGTCGATCATAGGTGACAACGGTGAATTCTTTCGAAAGAAAATCAGATGCAGAGGAATAATAACCTGCATCACCCAAAGCACCTGTAATAAATATCAGAAGAGGACCACTACCTTGCTTCTCACAATATATTTTCGCACCTTCAGTGCCAATTTTTTCCATAGTTTTAGCAGAAGTCATGAGTGAAAAAGAAATCTAGCAGTATAAAAGTGTCGAGACATAATAGCAGGCCCTCTTATGTCAAAGAAAACCTTAGATAAGTTGCTAGATCGTTTCCATACATATGTGCAAACATATTTTATTAAAAAGTGTTAATATACACGTCAACTATCTTAAAAATATTTGTCTGCTGATGCCAATAATAAATATTATACGACAGAAAAAACTGAAATAGCATATGGCATAGAAAATATAGCAAGAATGGTGATAAAATGCCATTCGGTTGTTAGAAATACTGCAGATATATGTTCTGACTATAAGGGCCCACAGATATTTGTAGAGTATGAGCCAGCTTGGAGGTCGTATAAAAGAATGAAATCTCGCGGGGTACAGATGAGATTTATTATTGACATTAGAGAAGATAATATAGAGTACTGTAAAAAATTAACGGAAGTGGGAGAAATAAGACATATAGATGAATTTAACGGAAATTTTGGAATATTGGACAAAATCGATTATTTAGCACCAGCGATTTCTCAAAGCCATGCCCCAACTGTACCAATACTTATACGTATATCCATCAAAGATTTCGTAGATTCACATCAAGATTCGTTTAACACATTATGGAAAAAGGCAGTACCAATAGGACAAAAGATAGATGAAATTGAAAAAGGGATAATACCAGCAAAAATTGAAACCATAACTGATCCATCTGAAATTGAAACAAAATATATTCAGCTTTTAGAAAAGGCTACAAATGAAGTATTACTAATATTTCCTACACGAAATGCCAGTTACGCCAATTCCACAAAGGAGTAATTCAATCATTAAAAAAAAATATAGCATATCATAATGATCTAAAAATCCGAATTCTTTTTCCTTCTTCCTTATATACACCACGACCAACACAATTAAACGAATCATTAAAAGAAAAATCATATCAAGAATATGAATATGAATTAAATGAAATTAACGTATATAAAAATAATGTTTTTATATAAAGTATAGAACCATCTATATCAACTAAATCAACTATTATTATAGCAGATAGAAAAGAATCTTTAGTTATAGAGGTAAAAAATGATTTAAAAGAAAAATTTTCAGAGTCTATGGGATTTGGAACATATTCTAATAGTCCTGCAACAGTTACTTCATATGTTTCAATATTTGAAAGCTTTTGGTCTTATTCTGATATTTTGGAAAAATTAAAAAGATCGGAAGAATTACAAAAAGATTTTGTTCAAATAGCAGCTCATGAGCTTAGAACTCCAATCCAACCAATATTAGGATTATCCAGATTTTTAATGGAAAATAAACCAAAAGATGAAAATGAATTTCAAAACCTAATAAAAATTATCTATAGAAATGCCAAAAGACTAATTCAATTAACAAACGATATCTTGGATGTTACAAAAATTGAAACTAATAATTTGGTTTTAAATAAAGAACTATTTAATTTAATTGATATAATTCAAGATATAATTCAAGACTATGATGATCAAATTGACAATGAAAATGTAAAATTAATTTGTAATTTTCTTTATTGTAATCCGCAACAAACTTGTAGCATAAAAAAAGAAGAGATTGTACTAAAAGATAATAATTATAATATTAATGGAACAAATATCAAACCTAATATATTCATATTTGCAGACAAAACTAGAATTAGTCAAGTTATTTCTAATTTGTTAAGTAATGCCATCAAGTTCACAAATAAAGGTACAATAGACATCATAATAGAAAAAAAATACGACTATGAAAACAAAGTATTAATCAACATCAAAGATACTGGACAGGGATTAGATCAATCTATAACCCCAAAGCTGTTCTCCAAATTCATTACTAAATCTAAATGTGGAACCGGCTTGGGATTATTTATATCTAAAAAAATTATTGAGGCTCATTCTGGGCAAATATACGCATATAATAATAAAGATGGAAAAGGAGCTACATTTGGTTTTAGCTTACCACTTGTATGACTATAAATTAAAGTTGTAAACTTGTTTAATATTTATTATGATATTTCTCATTAACAGATTGTTATTGTTTTGAATGATTTTTGTATAATTTATTAGTTGAATTAGAAACAAATTTGTAGTTATTTCAGTTCAACCAGATATTGGTTTTTATCGGCAATATAAGGTAAAATAAATATAATAAAATATTATTTCTAAAAATTTTTATAAAGATTGATTTTTCATGTTAAAAGAATGTGATTTGCAAAAAGTGAAATACAAGGTAACACTTGTATAAATTCCTGGTTACTTACTAATATAAACTGATTGTACTCGTTAGATTTTTTTAATTTTCACCATTTTAAATATATATAAAAAAATGACAATAATTTTGTTGCTCAAAAGGAGTAGTATTAGTTTACACATGCACTTACAATCGTCTTTACATAACTATTAACTACATATATTTAGAAAGAAGAAATCATGCGACAAAGCAGGTTAAAGGCAAAAATGTCCTGCAAACTAACCCATACAAAAGATAAATAAAAATCGGACATTTTAAATTCGGATGGATAAAGTTGTTAATTAGTTGAATGCCAAAAATTTAATGACTTCAAAGGTTGATGTGGCAAATGAAAATACCACTGTTCAAGAGATTAGTGCAAAGTTATTTGCAGGGGACTTCAATGGTCTGCCAATAGTAGATGATAATAATCTTGTAGTGGGTATTGTTACTGCTATTGACGTGTTAAAAGCCATACAGAAAGGCAAAGCTCTTTACGAGTTTAGAGCCAAAGATATAATGACACCTAATCCCACGGTAGTAAAAAAAGATACATTAATAGATGAAATAATTGATATAATGATTGAAAAAGAAATTATAATGGTCCCTGTTGTAGAAAACAATTCTAACAAAATTTTAGGTATTGTTACAAGACTTGATATTATTACAGAAAAGTTGAAAGAAGAACTGACTCCCTAGAAAGATATGGAAATATTTACTTTTTTTTAAAGAAAAAGACTTATAATTTTATCAATAATTTTTCCTTCATTTCTTTAGATTTTTCTTTAGTTTATGGTTATGAATTAGGATTTGCCTTGAGTTTTATTATTTTACTTGATGTTCCATGATCATTTACAATCATAAATAGTATAATAACAACATCATAATAATAATGACAGTTATGCCCGAACAACAGAAAGTAGATGATACAATAGAATCAACATCCTTAACAACAAATAAAAAATTGCCAAAAAAGCTGGAAAACTCATCTACAGCTTTAGAAAATGAAGTAGGAGAAGATGAAAACTCTGCTGTAGAAACAGAATTGGATAATAGTAATATCATTTTAGAATCTGATGCAGAAGATATAAAAGAATTATAATAGAGATAATTGAATTAGTTTTCGTAGTATAATAGATGTATTGCATAAGGTAATCATTCAAACCAGTCTCATGGATTTGCTGTTTAGTTTTGTTCTATTTTTATAATTCATTATTCTATAATTTACCAATCGTGTCACTATGTCTGAGACCTTGTTATACTTTTTCAATCTGTTTATAAATACATCGCTCACTACCCAATACTTTTTCAATCTATTGAATATGCATCACTACTATTCTCTTTTTAGAATAGCTTTTGTTATACTCTTTTTCTTCCTTTGACAGATTTTGTTTCCTTAGAGATTCCTTCACGACCAATGTAATCACACAGAGACTTAACCATAGGCCCCATCTTGAAGATTTGTGGCATTACGTCTACATGACAACCATTCTCTTCCAGTGCTTCTCTTGTAGAAGGGCCTACTGCAACTACGATGACATTCTCGTTGAGTGAATCTTTTAATTGGTTGTTCATGTGGTGAATATTTGCTATTTTGAAAAGATCTCTGACAGATGGGGGACTCGTGAAGGTTATGGCGTCGATATTTCCACAAATAATATCTTCTATAAGTTTGACTACAATATCTTCGTCAGGAGCAAGGAATTGGAACCCCATTGACCGTAATATTGAGGCCCCATCCTTTTGAGTTTCAAAAGAGTATCTATAACTAGAGGCTTCAATGATGTTTGATGTCCCGGCCTTATAAAGTTCCTCTCTTATCTTTGTTGATTGCTCCTCACCATGCCATAATATTGCAATAGTCTTTCCCGTTAAGTCTCTATTCTTGAGTAGATCTAAGATACCTTTAAGGGTATTTTCTTGCGGTATCAAATCTGCTTTAATACCGAATCTTCTCAAGATCATCTGAGGTTTTTGTACTTCTTGCGATGACAGTAACTTTCCTTAAAGATGCAAGTAGCGTTTCCTCCATTCCGATGCTCCTAGCCAACGTTATAAGAGAAAAAACACCTGGGCCAGTCATGAAGATCACATATTCAGCTTCTTGTTTTACAATTCTATTAATGAATTCCAGGATATCCTCATTTGGCTTACCTAAATTTGCTTCAATTCCGACGGTTGGAGCAATATATGGCTTGCCCCCGAAATTTTCCACAATCTTGGCTAGCTCTGATGCCCTTCGGCTTCCAGTAATTGCAATAGTTAATCCTCTGAGCGACATAGAGGACATTCATACATTTTCGAAAATTTGTTCGGATCATAACAAATAGAGTAATTTAGTAGTATATCTATCACATTGGACATTGTAAATATATGATAATATATAAAATTAGTTAAACTGTTGCGTTTTGTTACATGATTATTTTTTTCGTCGTTATTTGTTAACGTTTTGATAATAGAGTTTAAACGGAAATATTTAAATTATACTTGTTATTGTTACAGATAGATTAATGTTTTAACGGGCTTTCGAATCATGCAGGAAAGCACTAATTATGCAAAAGATCTAATTTATAAAATTTTTATGTATTTAATTATACAAGATCTAGCGATAATATTTCATTTCTTCTATGTATTCTCAGAAAGTGTTAGAACTGTTAGAAGATTAGAAGTTTTAACTTGCTGAAACTTTAAAACTAATTCATGATATATAGAGATAATTAAATAGGATGTATATGATTATTCGTGATTTATGATAATGATTAATTTTACTTAATTTATTTATTATATGTTGAAATATTAGATCTCTTGCATAATTAGATACATTTCATCAAGTTCGCTACAGATACACCATTTTTTTCTTTTAGTGATGCAAGTTCATTATTCTATAGTTTACCAAACCAGTAACTATATCTGACATTCTATTGTACTTTCTCAATTTATTTCTGAAAGTATCACTCATTATCCTATATTTTTTTAATCTACAGATGGTATGTTCTATCACTATTCTCTTTTTAGAATGATTTTTGTTGTATTCTTTTTCTTCTTGCGACAGCTCTAGATTTCTTTTCTTTTTGAATGGCAAGGCAAATAGTTGTTCTGGAAAATCCTTTTCTACTCCAAGGTATCCTATGTCAAATACACTAACAACTTGTTTTGGAATGACAGGATGATTTCTTTTGTAAATATTATAATCATGCTTTTTTCCTTTCTTATGGGCAACCTTATGAAGAATATAACCACGATTGTTAACCAACAATTGGGTCTTTACAGTATGTCTTTTCTTTTTGCCTGAATAGAAAATCGTTCTTTTATTATTATCTATAGGTCTTGGTATCTGTTGTTCTGTAGAATCTATAAAAGCCATAAAGCTAGGAAAGTATTTTTCTACTTCTTCTGGAGTTTTCAGCCTTTTTGTTTTGTTGTATAATTTTTGAGGAATTGGTACGCATTGTCTTATCAAACTTTCTATCTTTTGAATGTCTCTACAAATGTTGCTTTGATCCAAATCAAAGAGAAAGCCTGCCAAAGTGTATGTGATGTAAAGGCGATAGTACACCAAAAGCATGATAACTCTATCCTCAACAATAAGTTTGAAATGTCTTCCTGCACCTACATCTCGTTCTCTTCTTGTTCTTTTTGAGGATAAGCGTTTTATCTCGTACTTTTTATATTTTGGTTTTATTTCTTTATAAATGTCATTAAACTGTTCGATTGAGAGACCGGTAAAGGATTTAAAGAGCGATGGCTTCTTGGATAATCTATTGTAAGATAACAAAAAGAAAGAACATCTTTGTATAAGATAGACGGAAATAAAGCTGTTTCGGCTAATTAAGCAAGAGATCTAATATTTAAATAAGAGATAAAACGGTTACATAAATCATCTTGACAAATTCAAATAATTTAATTTCTGTGGAATTGGTATGCATTTTCTAATCAAACTTTCAATCTTTTGAATATCTCTGCAGACTGTACTCTGATCTAGGTCAAAAAGAAAGCCTGCTAATGTATAGGTTATGTACAAACGATAGTAAACCAAAAGCATGAGAAATCTGTTTTTTAGGTCGAGTTTGAAAGGTCTTCCAGCCCCTATGTTCCTTTCTCTTTTTAGATCATCTTTTCTTTTGGATAAACGTTGTATCTCATATTTAGTATATCTTTTTGCTATCTCCTTATAGAAAATGTCATCGAACTGTTGTACTGTAAGGCCGGTAAATGATTTAAAAAACAGTGGTTTTCTTGATAACCTCTCGTATGAAAACATTTAGAGAGAACAGGTTAATGAGGAACTTCAAGTCATAAAGCTGTTTGGATGTAATTATGCAAGAGATCTAATGAATTAATGAGGCTCTGTTAACAGCAGTGTAAATGATATACTATATCTTATTGTAAAATAGTTGTGTTTGTTTAGCTATCACAACACCTATAGCTTGCCACTCTTTTATCTATTATTATGAGGGACACATTCCTCAGAATGCTAACTGATGATGAAAAGAACCTTTTACATCTAATGCTTGAAGATAATGAAGCAGGATATAGAGCCAAGATTATCTTGCTTAAAGATGAGGGATACACAGTTCCTCAAATAAGAAAGATTACAAACCATCATGATCATAACATAAGAAAATGGATACATCGCTTTAACGAAAAAGGAATCGATGGCATTATATCAAAAAAGCATAATCACAAACAGCACAAATTTACTAATGATATCGAAAAACAAATAGTGGATATAACATCTACAAATCCAAGATCTTTTGATTTGGGATTTTCCACATGGTCATTACGTGTACTTGCTGGTTTTCTTATGAATGACTTAACTGGTAGATAAAATAAGCCATTCTGCAGAAATAAGAAATATTCTTCTAAAGCATAAAATAAAATGGAGAAAATCTAAAACTGTGTTATCAAATAATAAAAGCAATGATCCAGAATACACTTTGAAAAAAAGTACATTGAACAACTGAGGTACAACACACCTTCTTCGGATTCGGTGTTACTGTATATAGATGAAAAAGGGCCTGTAGCAGCAAAAACCCATGGTGGTACATCATGGTCATCGGTACAGGTAAAGGTCGAAAAGTCTCAAAAGATAAATGGATTGTTAAATGTATTTGGAGCCTATGATCATACAAATGACAAAATGCATGTCCAATGCTATAAAAGAAAGACAGGAAAGAAGCAGTTTGTTGACTTTTTAAAAAGAGTAGATAAAAGATATGATAAGAATATCCAAAATATCTTTGTTGTACTTGATAATCTTTCAGCACACAAATCAAAGATGGTAAAGAAAGAGATATCCAAATGTTGTCCTCGAATAAAATTTGTATTTCTACCAGTAAGATCGCCCAAGCTTAATTTAATCGAAGTAAGGTGGGTGTGGTTACAAAGGCAGACAATTAACAATTCTACATTTAAAGACGAACAAGAAATAGGAAGAGCCATTAGCAAGTGGAAGAATATTTATAACAAAAATCATGGCAGCAAAGCGATCATAAATATTTTACAAGAGAGTGTATCTTTATGTATACACAGCTGTTAACTTAAGACATTAATTTCTTTATAATGTTGATAAACAAACAACTTGAGCCATTGTTTAATATGGTTTAATTTACACTTGTTCTTTCTACAAGGAAAGTAGTCATCAAAACCTTCAGTTCGGTCTTTAATGTATTGTATCGTCCTTTCAATGAGACTTTTCTCATAAGATGAGTGAAGGTGATGGTTTAGTTTTAAGAACTTGCAGGCTTGAGGGGTACCGTTTGCGACCACCATCTGAAGAAACAGAATGTAAACCATACCTTTTTAAAACCTCTGGCAGAACTCGTTCGGCAACAAACATATTTCGCTTTTTTGAATCCGTTGCAAGAATTTCTTTATTCTTTGGTTCTGCTTTGTTGCAAGATTCCTTCCTTCCAAATACATTTATTTACACTAACCAATAAAATATATAAACTGGCCAATCTACAACCAATCTTTAGTTAAAAGAGGCGAAATCCTGTTAGGTTTTAATGCTATTGATAACTGGGATACCGAATTAAACGAGATGAATAAAGATAAAGTTGGCTAGCCATTTCTTTATTCAAACACACCCTAATTTTATTTGTATTTATTATGATGCTCTATGCTCAGGATTCGTTTAAATTTCCTAACGGTTTCCATCGAACCAAATATTGGTTTTTATTGGCAATTTACATTAATTCATATATGATATTTATATTTTTAAATTCAATCACGGTATTTTACAGCATGATATATACAAAACATAATCTAATTAATCAGATGTAAATCAAAATGTCTAAAACTAGTGATAAAATCAATCAAATAATAAAGATATATTTACAATCGGTATAACAAATTTCTTATTATTTCTTAAATAAATAGAATAGGAAATGATACTATAAAAAAAGATTTATAAAGTTAAGTAATAATCTATGCTTTCTTGCTTATTCATAATTCATGAATATCAAACAAAAAGAAATAGAACAAAACTTGATATCGTATATGCTTTAAATCTGCTTTGTTGCATGATTCGAAAATCAGTTAAAAAAGTAATTCATATATAGCAATAACAATTGAATTTTGACTGTTTTTGTTGTAACTTTATCAACAAAACGTTAACAAATAACAAAAAAAATAATCATGTAACAAAACAGCAATTTTCCATTTCGCAATCATCATTATAAAAGACATTATGAATATTTGCATTGCATGATATCATAAATAGGTCAACAACTACATTCAGCAAATTAGTTAGTCATTGTTAAAATTTATTGAGTATGACATGTTCTTTTAAAATATTACTGATAAATCTATAGTTTGAATATAAATGCCAGCAACCAGTATCTGTATAAATATTAACTATTTAGATCAATTTTAATAAATATTCTAATGTACTGTAAATACTTAGATTAGAAACAAATTTGTAGTTATTTCCATCGAACCCGATATTGCTAATCACAATGTAAATCTATATATTCGATCTATGAATTTATCGCTAGAGCCCAAAAGATATACATAATAATATTGTCTATTAAATTAATTATTGGTAAAAAAGTGGTTTATTGACCAAATATAAGAAATATTTGCAAGATAAGCCGAGGAATTTAGGTTCCAAAAGTTACTGAAAATACTTTAACATGATGATTTACGGAATTATACACATAATATTGTTATTGTTGTTGTTATCTATTGCAATATTAGTAGGCATATTGAATTGACCATCACCTGATCCTATTTATCCAATTTTGTAATGGATGATTATTTTGGTAATGTACGATAAGTTATCTGCTAGTTACCTGTTGTAAGAACACATCTAAACTGAGCTTTACCACTCATCATTAAACCATAAGCTTCTGACGCACACTCAAGTGGAAAGACTTCATTCATAGGCCTTACTCCCGACAGAACACTAAATGATAGAGTATCCTGTGAATCAATTGAAGTACCGGATGCCCAACCTACTAGCGATCGACGTCCTTGTATAAATAAATTCGGAGGTACTTCAATTGGCTCATCAGATGCTCCAATTATTACAAGCTTTCCATTGACTGCAAGGCCGCCAAGGATTTGACTCATTGCTTTTCCACTTGGTACTGTTGCAAGTATGACTTTGGCACCTCCCAATTTGTTGAGCTCTTCTTCAACATTCTGTGAACGGTTATCAATGTATTGAATTGCACCAAGCTTTTTTACCATCTCTTCTTCACCCTTTCCTCTTGCAATAGCAATAGTCTTAAAACCCATCTTGGAAGCAAATTAAACCGCAAGATGTCCCAGTCCTCCTATTCCAAGGATTGCAACTATGTCCCCGGCACGTGCTCCGCTGTTTCTAAGAGCATTAAAAGTTGTAATACCTGCACACATAAGAGGTGCAGCATTAGTTGCTGTTAACTCATCAGGGATAATTGCAAGTGTTTCAGTTGGAACTATCACATAATCAGAATAACCGCCATCATATGAAATACCTGGAACTTGTGCATAAAGACAAGCAAGAAAATCACCACGTCGACAGGATTTACAATGACTACAATGACCTCCATGCCAGCCAATAGCTACTCTCTGACCGACTTTCCATTCAGTATTAGTATCAGCAATTCCTTTGCCTACTGTATCAATAACCCCTGCAATCTCATGACCAGGAACCCGGGGATATTGGATACCCGGAAATAATCCATCCTTAGTAATGGAATCACCATGGCAGATACCACAGGCTTGTACTTTGATACGTACTTGCGTAGGGCCAGGTTCTGGAATATCTCGTTCTACTATTTCAAAAGGTCCTCTTGGTTTGGATACCTGTACTGAGCGCATGTATTATTATGGCCTTCTAAATATTTATCTTTCACCTTTCTCTCAAGGTAAATATATTACAGACGCTACCATTAGAAGGGGAGTAGTCGTTATCACCTGCACATCCAATAGTAGAGGTAGGATAATTTTTTCTTCGTTATCTTCAATTTGTTTTTTATGATCTATGATTTTAACGCTTCTAACACTTTGGAAGAACGCTCATAATTATCTTCCATAAAAATAGAGGTATTGTCATGACTGTTTTCGCTTGTCAATTTAGTGCTTTCGTCATCTTTCAATAAATTTTTTATCATCTATCGCTAAATTATTTCTTCTTTGAGTATTGTTAAAATTCTTGTTGTTTCCAATACCATTCCTAAAAGTGTTAAAAGTGTTAAAAGTGTTAGGTGTTATTAGTAGATACAGCAAAACAATTTCTGTGTAATACTGCAAAGAGGATGTCAAACACCTACTTTTCGATCTGATTATTTTTCCTGTTTTATGATAAATGACTCATTTTCCTTATTTTATATATAACCAATAGTATAATTAAATCCATATAGATTTTCAAACAGATTCCATTAAACCAGATATTGGTCCTTATTGGCAATATATATATGAATGACCTCAATCATATTAATCGATGGCTCAAGTTGTTTGTTTATGAACAGAATATTGAAATAATATCTTTGTTAAGTACCTTAATATATTAAAAACCTTGAGATTGAGCGCCAGAACAATCTAAATGTAGTAGTTTAAATTCACTAGAATGGAATTTGTCTATATTACGTAGATTAACAAGGTCAATTGTTATAATAGCATAAGTTAAACATTTGTATCATCTAGTGATTTAAATATTACGCCTATTGCATCAATATGCCACCCTGCACGTCCAAAAAATCCAATGATTTGATAATTGTTAGGTGCTTCATATTCAAAATCTGCAAAACCACCTTTACCTCCATATCGTTTTTTTGATCCTAAATTAGTTACTATTTCTAATGAGTCAATCATACTGCCAAATCGTCCACTAACTTTGGTGACATACTCATTTTCATCTAAATTGAAGATATCTAAATCGCCTTTGATATCACCGTGTCGTTCACTTGTTACTGATTCCTCGTTGTTTAAACTATAGGTAATACATATCGAATCTACAAATTTATCAGATTTAACTCCAATTTGATTGATTTTAATATTATTTTCTGAAAGTTTTATTTTATCATCATCGCTAAAATCTTTGCCGCCTTTACCACCAGAATATCCACACCTAAATAATTTAGACATCAGAGAATTTCAAAATAAGATCTATTTATATTTTCATGAAAATCTATTGTTTGACTTTAATTTATAGATAGAGTATAATTTCAATAACTCCTTCCCTTGATAAACAATAGTAATCTTTTTATAGTATTTATTATTAGCAAATTGCTGAGCGACACGAATTGGATTTCACAGCCTATAAATAAGAATAAACACTTACACTAATGTAAATTAATTCCATCAACCATCTTGACTGTTGGAATCTATAGTTTTCTTGTCAAGATATCGTTATACAATGTATTAAACACATCATGAAGATATGTTTCATATTTTCCAAATATAATATAAAATATAACACCTGAATTTTACAAAATTGGATTCCTGTTCAAGTTTTAGAAAATCTTTTATAATGAATTCTACATTGACCAATATGTTGAGTTTAAATCATTTAACTTATTAAATAATATATTACTTGATTTACTCTATCAAATCAATTTATTTTTATCTATTTTCTCATTATCTTAATTCTTCTAAACCTGCAATATACAATATCTTATGATATGATAATAAAGAAATATAATAATGACAAATAAAAAGAATTACTAACACAAAGAAATAAAGATGGAGTTTTGATAAAATGGCTTTTAATGAAGACGATGATGATATCTATAATGCCGAAACTAATGTTTTTAATCTAAAAACGCTCTTCAATTCACGACAAGATAAATTATGTAGTGCATTAAAGGAAAGATATCGATATAATACATCTATAAAGAAAGGTCAAAATTTTTTACTCAATCATATTAATGCAAGGCTGGATTTAGTTATAATGTATGTTGATTTAGTAGGTTCAACAAAAATGAGTATGACTTTACCCATAGACAAGCTTGTTACAATTATAAGTGCATTTTCACATGAATTGTCTTTAGTAGTAGAAAGCTACAATGGATTTGTTTTAAAATATGCTGGTGATGCAATTATATCATTTTTTCCTTCAAAATTTAATAAATATTTGATTTGCAATAACGCCTATAGATGCGCCAAATCAATGATAAGACTAATTAAAGAAGGCATTAATCCTATTTTAAGTAAATGCGACTGTCCTGAATTACAAATAAAAATAGGTATGGTAGAAGGTGAAAATGTTGTTATGCAATACGGTTATGATAAAAATTCGCAAATAGATTTGATTGGATATGTTATGAATATAACATCTAAAATAACATCTATTACATATCCAAATAAAATTTCGATAGGAGATACCATATACAAATTATTGGATCCACAAATACAAGCAAGATTTGAAGAAATTTCTCTTGATGAAACTATTTGGAAATATATTAACATGCATACAGGAAAAACATACATAGTATACACTTCTAAATAGATTTAATGGATAGATGTCTAAATGAGTTTTATTGGCTCTACTAATTTAAGGATTTTTTCTATCGAACAATGCAGATGAATAAAAAATTATTATTACATATATTGTAAATACATGCTTTTTGCGCTCAATTTAATGATTTCATCATAATTGGGTTAGTATTGCTTTTTGCATGATTCGAAAATCAGTTAAAACCTGGATTTATCTGTAACAATAACAATTCAACTTTGACTGTTTTTTCATAGTTAATATTGGTATCATTGAATCTTGTGAGGTCAGCCTATACTAACTCATCAGGCTTTCTTGTTCAAACGATTTATATTCTTTAACTATCTTTTTCTGCATCGACCAGTAAATGTGTCTGGCTAGGAGGTTGTAAGTTGTGGTTTTGTTGTGTTGATATGCCGAATATTTTTGTATTCTATATCCAAACTATCATTAACTATACTTGCTAGCTGTTCAGGGCCAAAACCTGTAGATCTTCTTAATTGGATTATCCATCTCTCGATTTCTATTGATGTTTTGGTTAAGATATTGCATGGCTTTTTGGATTTAAATCCCAGACCTTTTATGCCTTCTTTTCTCTGTATTTTTTACTATTCTATCTGCAGTTGACGTCTCTACTTCTATTGATCATGTCATAGCTGCTTGCTGTTTAGTTATTCGAATAGTGTCACCAACCAGAGTTCTATCTATTACATGGTCTCGCTTTCTAACAAACTCTTGTCCATCCTTTATTATGGCTATATACCATTGTTCTAGGTACACCTCTCCTTGTACAATAATCATTTGTTCTCACTTTGTTTATTGTGCAGGCGAGGTGACAAATGATACTTAGATTTACAATTGCAATTATAAACAAAGCTGTCCCGATAACATAGTAATTCTCTCTATATCAGACTATGTTAATCATATTTAAATGGGTAATGAGTCTGACAGTGAGATAATATGCAACACTATTTTAGATATTCTTTTAGGAAATCATTCATTTTAGATAAAGCTATTTTAGACTCTGGAGTATCATAGAGATAAAATTGAAATACATGTGGCATTCCTTCATAAACGTCTAGTTTTACAGGGATGTGTGACTAATCTAGAGCTTGATATAAACGAACAGAGTCACTAAGTCTCACTTCTTTGGTACCGACTTCAATTAACGTAGGTAGAAAGCCTTTACTAAAATTACCATAAACAGGTGAAGCATAAGGAATTCTTTGCTCAGATGGTTTAGCATAAGCAGCAGACCATTCCTTCATAGACTCTGGATTGGGTAATATTGGATCTGCGTCTCTTAGTGTAAAATATGTATCTCCACTTAGAGTTAAATCTGTAACTGGAGATAATGCTACTATTGCAGCAGGCATCGCCATACCTCTATCACGCATCTTTATTACGCTGCCTAATGCTAATCCGCCTCCGGCTGATTCTCCAAAAAAAGCTACATTATGAAGAGGATATCCTAGTTTATCTTTTAAATCACGAATTACACTAAGTACCTGATCGGTTGTATGATTCCATTTTGAGAAAGGAGCTAGAGTATAATCAATAGATATCACTCTGAGACCGGTAGTGTTTGAAACCAAAACGGCATTACCCACTGTTGAATTGGCACTAAGTTGGGTATAACCGCCGCCATGCATATATACTAGAATTTTTCCATTATTTGACCAGTTTTTTGGTTTTATATCAACAACATTAACACCACCAATTTTTTTATATGATATATTAGGTTTATAGAGATCTATAATCTCCTGTGACTTGACAAGGGCTCCCGAATCGCTTTGTTGATCTACCTTTTTCCAGGCAGCAAAATCATCTGGTTTAGGGCTCTTAATTGTACTGATTCCACACATAGTTGACATTTTAGCTTCCTAACATAGTTGACACTCTAGTCTTAGAGTGTAATAATAATGGATATAATTGAAAATAGGTATAAAATGATAATTGAATCAGAACGTTCAGGTAAGACTATATCTGATGTTTGTACTGCATATGCTGTTTCAAGACAAACGTGGTACAAATGGAAGAGACGGTATAATGTATATGGGATAGATGGATTAAAAAACCAATCAAGAAAACCGCATAATATTAAAAATGTAAAGGTAACCAAAGATATAGAAAAGATTATTCTCGAGCTGAGACTAAACAACAGATTTGGTCCAATGAGAATAAGGTTCAGATTAAAGAGAAAGTATGGAATCAGCTTGGGTACAAAAACCATTTACAATATTCTAAAGAGACACAATCTCAATGTACTATCTGTTAAAATAAAAAGAAAATACAAGATTTGAAATGAAACATCCGAATGAGTTGGTTCAAATGGATACCAAAGGACCTTTTTATCTAAAAGGCTCACGAAGCAAAAATTATTTTATTCATGTTATAGATGATTGCCCCTCAAGAAAAGTGCTTTGTTGCATAACTTAATTTTATCATAAATATACGACACATATAATTCAAGTTTAGGAGACATCTATTCGTAATTCGTTTTATTATAATAAGATTCAATCATGAAAAAACGAATTTCAGAGTTATGCAACAAAGCACAAGAAAAGTAGTTAGCAAATGGTGCAGCAGAAGAACTAGTGAAAAAGCACTGTCGGTTCTCAACGAATGGATTGAACTCTACGGTAAACCTATGAAAGTGATGCACACGATGGTGGTAGAGAATTTACATCGAATGAATTCAAACATTATCTTTTTCTCAATGGAATAAAGGACAAGCAGATTCCTAAAGGTTATCCACAAGAACAGGGGAAAGTAGAAGCGTATAACAAAATAGTCATAACTGAATTTCTACAAGTAGAAGAGTTAATTGATATGAAAGAGGGAATAGAGAAATACGAACTATTTGTCAAATCGTATAACTATGAAAGAGAACACGGTGGAATAAACGGAATGACGCCATCAGAGAAGTTCATGAAATCTTTAAAACAACCGATATTGATAATGTAGAACAAGACAAAATGTGTCAGCCATGTTGGTACATTGTTTTGTCAACCATGTGTGGAAGTACAACAGATAGTCATACAGTTTATTTACTATTAATATTTTTAGTACGTATCTAGCATTCTTTATACCAAAATAATTTCAACATTATAATTATCTTTAGATGAATTACCGAAAACAACTTAAAATTTAAAATGATATAGAATAACAGTTACGATGCCATCAAAACCAATGATCATACAAGGCGATGGTACTATTCTACTTGAAGTTGATAGTGATTCTTATTCTGAATGTAGAGATTGGCTTTCAAGGTTTGCTGAACTTGTAAAAACCCCAGAACATATACATACGTACAAGATAACACCCATTGCCATTTGGAATGCTGCAGCATCTGGATTAAAAAGCCAAAAAGTTTTGGAAGTTCTTTTAAAATACAGCAAGTACCCGATTCCACAAAACATTGTAGCAGATATACAGGATTGGTTCTCTAGATATGGAAAGATTAAACTCGAAAAGATAGAGGATAAGAAGAGAGAAGACAATCAATCAAATGATATTAAAATTCCTATACATTTAATTAATTCTCATTATTCAAATGTAAATTTACTTCTTCTGAGTTCTTTCGATGAGTTATTGATAACAGAGATTTACAATAATAAGAGCATTAACAAATATGTGATATATAATCTCGATTCTAAAAGTCTTTTAATCAATGCAGACTACAGAGGACAAATAAAAAATGCTTTAATAAAAATAGGATACCCTGTTGAAGATTTAGTAGGATATATTCCAGGGGATCCACTTCCAATAAAACTTAGAGACAAAACGGCTTCTACCGAAGAAAAATTTTATCTTCGACATTATCAAAATGATGCTTCGGAAGCATTTTATGTATCTGGATCTGAAAGAGGTGGGAGCGGCGTGGTTGTCATGCCATGTGGAGCAGGTAAAACAATAGTAGGGATAGATATAATATCAAAAATTTGTCAAGAAACACTTATCATTGGTAGTAGTACAGTTGGTGTTAGACAGTGGATAAGAGAACTTGTGGAAAAATCATTCATAGATAGGAAAATGATCGGTGAATATACAGGAGATTTAAAAGAACTAAAGCCTATAACTGTGACTACATATCAGTGTCTTACATATTGCAATACAAAGACTAGATATAAAAAAGAGCAAGAAAATTTAAATGCATTTAGAAAAATAAACGATATGAATTACAGTAACAAAGTTTTAAGTGATAATTTAGATATTATCGAGAATAATGATTTAAACAATAGATACTATAACAACAACAATAGATCTCTTGCATAATTAGAAATAATCTAGACCATCACTTCTAATTCTATATCGATTTCTAGTTCAGATAATTTGATATTCTATAGTTCACTAGTCCTGCTACTATGTCTGACACCTTGTTATATTTTCTCAATTTATTTCTAAATATCTCACTCATTATCTTGTACTTTTTCAATCTGCTAATAGTATGCTCTACTATTATCCTCTTTTTCGAATGGATAATGTTAAACTCGATTTCTTCTTGTGATAAACACTGGTTTATTTTCTTTTTATATGGTAGTGCAGATAGTTGTTCTGGAAAATCCTTTTCTATGCCCAAATACCCTAGATCAACTACAGTAACAACTTGTTTTGGAGTGACAGGATAGTTCTTTTTATAAATATCGTAGTCATGTTTTCTTCCTTTTTTATAGCGTACTTTGTGAAGGACATAACCACGATTGTTAACCGTAATCTGATTCTTAACAGTATGTCTTTTCTTCTTACCTGAATAGAATATCTTTCTTCTATTCTTATCCGCAGGTCTTGGTATTTGCTGTTCGGTACAATCTGTAAAAGCAAGAAGAAAGCCTGGAAAATATTTATCAACTGCCTCTGGAGTTTTCAGCCTTTTGGTTATTGGGTATGTCTTCTGCGGAATTGGCAAACATTCTCTTATCAACCCTTCAATCTTTTGAATGTCTCTGCAGATGTTGCTCTGATCCAAATCAAATAGAAAACCTGCCATAGTGTAAGTTATGTATAGACGATAGTAAACCAAAAGCATGAGAAATCTATCTTTAATATCTAGTTTGAAAGGTTTACCTGCACCTATACGTCTTTCTCTATCTTTTTTGAACAAGCGTTGTATTTCATGTTTAGCATATCTTTTTGTTACATTTTTTTCATAAATGTCATCGAACTGTTGCACTGTAAGACCAGCAGTGAATGATTTGAAAAGCAATGGTTTTTTGGATAACCGATCATATGAAAGCAATGAGAGAACAAGAAAATGAAGAATTGCTGATCATATAGCTGTTTATTCTAATTATGCAAGAGATCTAATGAATTCCAAAAGATTTATCCACACCTTGAAATCTTCAAAGCAAAGAATTGGGGTTTGATAATATATGACGAAGTTCATTTGCTCCCTGCACCTGTATTTCGAATAACTGCAGATATTCAAGCCAAACGCCGACTGGGTTTGACTGCAACTCTTGTAAGAGAAGATGGTAAGGAAGACGATGTCTTTTCATTAATAGGTCCAAAAAAATTTGACTCGCCCTGGAAAGAGCTTGAAAAACAGGGTTGGATTGCTCAAGCTTCATGCTATGAAATCAGAATAAGCATGGATTATGACTATCGAATGAAATATGCTACTTCTTCTCAGAGAACAAAGTATCGAATAGCAGCAGAGAATCCAAGAAAGATTGATGTTGTTAAACAACTTGTTTTAGAGCACAAAGGAAAGGACAGCGTTATTGTAATAGGCGATTATATAGATCAACTGAATCAAATATCTTTACTAATTAATGCACCTCTTATTACTGGAAAAACTCCTAATGCGGAGAGAGAAAGACTTTACTCATTATTTAGAAATGGTGAAATCAAACTTTTGATTGTTTCCAAAGTAGCTAATTATGCCATTGATCTTCCAGATGCAAGTGTCGCAATACAAGTCTCCGGTACTTTTGGATCAAGGCAGGAAGAAGCCCAGAGGCTTGGACGGATTATGAGACCCAAGAAATCAGATAAACAAGCATATTTTTATACAATTGTTTCAAAGGATACTGTAGATCAAGAATATGCATCTAAAAGACAACTTTTCCTGACAGAAAGAGGATATAAATATACAATAATTGATAAAAATACATAAACAATTTTATTAATTATTGTATGATAATACATAACGATAATCATATATTTTTATCTTTTTCTAACTATGATCGTCTAGAAATGTATTAATAGTGTGTAATTCGCTACGGGTTCCATGGAAATCGTTTGAAAATCTACATGGATCAAATCATTAATGGCTCTGTTAACTCAAGGATAAACCTATAGATTTAAGACAACCGTATATTTTATTTCTGTTAGAAATAGAACATCTTCAAATATCGTTGGTTATGGCTTGTACTTGTATTTTTTAGGTTTATCCTTTAGAAATACTGCTAAAGCATTATCATTTTTACTTTTAGTAAAGATAAGTCACGTATCAATCTGGAACTGGCTTCAAAAATACAAACCAAAAAGGAAATATCTCAAGAATAAGAAAATCAGAGAGTATATAATTGATGAAACTGCAATAAAAGCAGGTTCTGAATTAATCTGGCTTTGGGTGTTTATTGAACCAACAAATAAAGAAATCCTTGCAACTGATATATCAAAAAAGCGAAATATGTCTATTGCCAAACGAGTTCTGTCTTTTGTAATAAACAAGTATGGTAAACATCAAGTTTCAACAGACGGTGGTACATGGTACCCTAAAGCCTGTGGATTTCTAAAACTAAACCATCACCTTCACTCATCTTATGAGAAAAGTCTCATTGAAAGGACGATACAATACATTAAAGACCGAACTGAAGGTTTTGATGACTACTTTCCTTGTAGAAAGAACAAGTGTAAATTAAACCATATTAAACAATGGCTCAAGTTGTTTGTTTATCAACATTATAAAGAAATTAATGTCTTAAGTTAACAGCTGTGTATACATAAAGATACACTCTCTTGTAAAATATTTATGATCGCTTTGCTGCCATGATTTTTGTTATAGATATTCTTCCACTTGCTAACAGCTCTTCCTATTTCTTGTTCGTCTTTAAATGTAGAATTGTTAATTGTCTGCCTTTGTAACCACACCCACCTTACTTCAATTAAATTAAGCTTGGGCGATCTTACTGGTAGAAATACAAATTTTATTCGAGGACAACATTTGGATATCTCTTTCTTTACCATCTTTGATTTGTGTGCTGAAAGATTATCAAGTACAACAAAGATATTTTGGATATTCTTATCATATCTTTTATCTACTCTTTTTAAAAAGTCAACAAACTGCTTCTTTCCTGTCTTTCTTTTATAGCATTGGACATGCATTTTGTCATTTGTATGATCATAGGCTCCAAATACATTTAACAATCCATTTATCTTTTGAGACTTTTCGACCTTTACCTGTACCGATGACCATGATGTACCACCATGGGTTTTTGCTGCTACAGGCCCTTTTTCATCTATATACAGTAACACCGAATCCGAAGAAGGTGTGTTGTACCTCAGTTGTTCAATGTACTTTTTTTCAAAGTGTATTCTGGATCATTGCTTTTATTATTTGACAACACAGTTTTAGATTTTCTCCATTTTATTTTATGCTTTAGAAGAATATTTCTTATTTCTGCAGAATGGCTTATTTTAGTTACCAGTTAAGTCATTCATAAGAAAACCAGCAAGTACACGTAATGACCATGTGGAAAATCCCAAATCAAAAGATCTTGGATTTGCAGATGTTATATCCACTATTTGTTTCTCCATATCATTATCAAATTTATGCTGTTTATGATTATGTTTTTTTGATATAATGCCATCGATTCCTTTTTCGTTAAAGCGATGTATCCATTTTCTTATGTTATGATCATGATGGTTTGTAATCTTTCTTATTTGAGGAACTGTGTATCCCTCATCTTTAAGCAAGATAATCTTGGCTCTATATCCTGCTTCATTATCTTCAAGCATTAGATGTAAAAGGTTCTTTTCATCATCAGTTAGCATTCTGAGGAATGTGTCCCTCATAATAATAGATAAAAGAGTGGCAAGCTATAGGTGTTGTGATAGCTAAACAAACACAACTATTTTACAATAAGATATAGTATATCATTTACACTGCTGTTAACAGAACCGAATTTAATCATGTTTTTCTTTTTTAGTTATTTTGATTGCGTCTTTTAACAAATCTTCATAAATAGATATTGCTGCCATTGCCCCACTTGCAGAAGCTAATATGGCATAATGCCTGTCCGTATCTAGATCGCCTACAGCATAAACATTTGAAACTGTAGTTTGTTGGTTTTTATCTACCTTTACATATCCTTCATCCAATTCACAACCAAGTTGAACTGCAATTTCATTTTGAATAATTTGACCAAGATGATAAAATAATACATCAGCTTTATAGAATCTATTACTTTCTGATAAAACACCTTTCATGTTATTTGTCTTTGGATCAGAAACAATTTCAGATATACCGTCGTTTTCGACGACATTGATACCCAGTGCCACTGCTTCGCTTTTTTGTTCATCTGTCAAAGTATAATAGCCTCCTGTTGTTATGGTATTATTATTATTATTTTCATCTTTTGATCTTTGAAAGAACAAAGTGATATCTTTTGTCCAACCTAGAAACATTTTAGCATATTTCAAAGCTTGGTTATTTTTGTTATCCGACGCCAATATAACTAATTTTTTATTGGTAGTTTCAAATCCGTCGCAATGGGGACAGTGCCAAATACTGTTTCCAAGATGTTCTTCAAAATTCTTTATGTTAGGCTGTACATGTATTATG
Source organism: uncultured Nitrososphaeraceae archaeon (assembly GCA_963830925.1). Lineage (GTDB taxonomy): Archaea > Thermoproteota > Nitrososphaeria > Nitrososphaerales > Nitrososphaeraceae > Nitrosocosmicus. The sequence continues at coordinate 290,469 of CAWHOB010000001.1, forward strand.
CCTGTTGCAATAATAAGGTATTTTGCTTTGGCTTTTCTTTTCGTAATGATATTGTCAATTAAATCACCCTTTACTTCTTTTTTTGTTGTGGTTGTTATTAAAAAAATGTTATCATCAAGACTTTTATCTACCTTTTCAACGCGCTCTTCCACTTTTGTTACAGAACGGTATTGGAGTACATCTTTCCATGCTTTTTGAATTACTTCTGTTATTGGTGATCTCTCAAATCCCAAATATCCATGTATATTAGATTTCTTATGTTTAAAAACGTCAAAAATGATAGCGGTTCGAAGATATCTTCCCAATAACAATGCTGCAGACAAACCTGCATATCCTCCACCTATTATTGCAACATCAAAAACATTATCATAAATACTTGTGCCTTTATCTTTCTCTTTTTTCTCATCTATAAGGTTGTTATCGCCTTCTTTGGATGAGAGCGTATTTATAATTTCCACATTATAGAATATGGAAATAATAATAAATAGTAGATAGAAACCTAATGGATTCTTTTCTATAAGAATATAATTTTAAAATATATTATACTATAATTAATACTCTTTTGAACTATTTTCTTTGTATTTTATCTTTTGATTAAAAACTATTTCATATATACTTTGTTGCATGATTTGATAATTAGCGAAAATCTTGATTTATATATAACAATAACAATTAGTATTAACGGTTTTAGAATTTAGTTCATCAATAAAACATATCAAATAACGAAAAAAATAACGTACAATAAACTACCGTATTATATATAAGATCTTTTGCTCAATTAGATCTATCAAAATTTTATAGATTCTATATCATATCTATAATATTTTTAAATTTAATTTGCTGCACTGTTTAAAAGAAGTCATCTTTTTTGAATTTTTCTAATGGTGCTAATTATGCAAGAGATCGATAATATCTCAAGAGTTAGCTTTAAGATGTTTAGTATATATTGAAAACAGAATTATATTATGACCACTCCTTATATAACTATTAATCGAACATTATTTTATTAATATTATGTTAAATATCTCCACAAGAGATAAAAACTAATGAGTAAACAATTTGATATCAAAACCCTTATTACCCTTGATTCAACAATAATCGGAGGGTTTCTAATCTTATTAACAATTTCTTCATTCTCCCCTAATGAATTCCCTAACCGTTCTATTTTTGTATCTATTGCAGTTATAATAGTAATTTTATTTTCTAGTGCATGTTTTTTTAGTCTAGGAGATAAAATTGAAAATGCAATAAAATTAAGCAAAATAGGATTCATATCCATTATTGCATTTATGACATTCATGGGAACAGTAAATATTATCAATATTATCGATCCTACAATATGGACCAAGGAACCAATTATAGGCAAAATAGCTAAAAACAACAGTACCATCATCAACAATTATGGTAAAATAAATGGTAACAGCAATCATCTTGTTAAATAAGTAAATTAAAGTACAAATCCATAATCTAGAAGTAGTTTCACGTTGGCTTATTGTATATACATTAAATTATTTTTTTAGTGTTTTAGTATATATATTTGAGAAGTAAATAGTAATAATTTAATATTTAATGTGCCAAATATATTGTATAATTTACTGCTTTCCGACGATGTTAAAAGTAGTTTCTTGTGCTTTGTCTAAAAGTCAATAGACCTCTTGCATAATTAGAAATAATGATAATATTTTAAAATTGCTAGCTAAAGGTGTTGTATTATGGCGTTTAAACAATGTAATTCTCTGCATTTTAATAGTATTTGTAGTCCAAAATAACTATAAGTATGTATATTTTTATTCGGGTTCGGTGGGATTAAGTTCCGTATGGTATAAGGGTTCGGTTGAGATTTAAAATTAAAATCTTTCTCCAATATTATTCAAACCATAATGATTCAGATAAATCCAAAATCTCTAGGTATATGTTTAAGTCGAATAAGAATTTATTATAACATCAGGTAAAGTAGGATTTAGTTTTATTACAGAAGGAATACATAACAAAATTATTATTTGTTGATAAATACACATTATTTAGGTTAGAAATTGATTTACGCAGATTCTTTTTCCTTAGAAAAGATAAAAGACAGAGATGGTGAGTCTATAATATAATGAAGTGTTAAAAGATGGGGCGCTTGTATGTTGAGGCTCATAATGTTGTGGGGTGTTTATACGTGGGCTTTTCGTATATCCAAAAGTGTAAACCATTGTTAGGATGATATGATTCTAATGGGTTAGGTTTTGAATTCTCTACCAATATGTAGAATCTATTTCTATCAAACAATTTTTTGATTTGTTTCTTTTGAACCTTTGATATACTACCAGTGTAAAACTCTAACCCGTCGCCCTTATTCCAGTAAAAGTGTAAATTATATACGTTCTTTTCACCCCCAAGTATTTTAAAAATTTTTCTGGTCATCTCTATTTGTTGGGTTTTGGTTATGGTCATTTGTCTAGCATCATGGCAATTTGTCTAGATTGTAATTCAAGTTTCTCGGGTTGTTTGTTGGGGTCACGGTCGCTCATGATGATGTATACTAATATAATGAACTGGGTAGAATAAAAAGACCAATATTGTTGCGGGTTCGGTGGGATTCGGACCCACGACATTTTAACCTCTTTTAAGATCTGGTTAAGAGCCAGACGCTCTACCTGGCTGAGCTACGAACCCTACGTTAAAATAATTTGAAGAAACACTATTTAAATTAAACTAAAACGATAATTAAAAAAATTTATTGTTGTGGGATTTGCGCTGTTTCTTTGTTTTTATTGATTATTTGAACGATTGCCTCGGAAACAGAGCACTTTAATCTTTCTTTTTCATTTAGGACTTTTCTATAAGCGTCTAAGGTGATATATACAGGAATTGATCCGGTACCTTCCAACAATGCCTTTACTCGGTATAATCCATTTTCCATTCCCCTCTCGGCAATTTTTTTCAATTTAATTTTATCAATAAATCCGCCAAGTGGACCCATGGGCATATCATAGTCAATGGTTATAGAGGTCTTAGTTTTTTTCTCAGCAATTTGATCAAAATTAACTGTAATCTGCCAAAATTTAAATGGACCTTCAATCATTTTTGCAACAATTTTTTTATGAGGAATATAATCAATTGTTTCACAGTCCCACTCTAGTCTTTTACCATCAAAATCCCCGCTTATTCTAAAAATGGTACCTACGCCGAATCCATTTCTAACCTCTAAGGGTATTATATTTAGACCCATATTTTCTGGAAATTGATCTGCCATGTGTTCTGGTCTAGCAAAATAAGTAAAAACTTCAGTTAATGGTGCAGCAATTTCCATACTCTTGTTAATGGTAGTCATAAGTTAATTTAATCAATTGACAATATGAATTTATAGTTTTTGTCTATCCTAATCTACCGTATGACATCCTATAATATAATTTTAATTAAAAAAATTAAAATAATTAAAATATTTATTTAAATGGACTATTATTGACTATTTCATCAAGGCATTTAACTATATCTTGTTTTGTAACATTGATTGGATTATTATCTAAATGTCCTCTATCAGGCATAATTACATCTGCCGCACTATCTAATGATTGTTTTAATGATAATGGTTCAAATTTCAATTTTTGACATATTCTTTTAAACCTTTCATAGTATTCAGATTTGTTAAATTTATGTGCTACAGTAGTACATGAAGAGAGTGCATATCCATGAGGCACACCTTCATTTGAAAATGGATAGGATAATGCATGACCCAAAGTTGTAGAAGAGTTCCCAAACCCTATTCCAGAAAGCATTGCGCCATATGGTAGTAATTCATGTTTGTCATTTATTATAGCATCCTCTATAATATCAAAGGCTTCTTTGCAAAAGAGTTTGGTAAACGGATTTGATAATTTGCTATCATATCCTTCTGAAGCCTGAGCTGCTGCATCACAAGCAGAATTTCTCAATATATTAAAAGGAGTATTTGGTAGAAAATATGGATTTATTATAGCTGCATCTGCAAGAAATGCTTCATCTTGTAATAGCTTTTTTTTATGATCAAAACTAATAACTGCATATGTTGTCATTTCTGCACCCGTTCCAAATGTAGTTGGGATTAAAATTTTTGGAATTCCTGTCATTTTACTTAAATATTTGCATACATCCAATGAACTGCCTCCACCTAAGCCAATATAATGAGAAATTTCTTTACCTTCATATTCATTTTTAATTTTTTCAATCGTTTCAATAGCTGGATCAGGAGTCACTTTATCATAAATTTCATAGTTTTTAATGCCCATATATTCAATCCATTTTTCATATATCTTGCTTTCAGTAGTAGTTATTATTAATGAATTTTTAGGATATTCAAATTCTTTAGCTGCATTTTCACCATATGCAATTTTTTTTGGAATATGTAATTTCCACAAATGAATTCTATTTAATTTTTATTTCAAATGCTTATATACGTTTATTAATGGTTCCTTAACTTTAAATGGCATTAACAACTTTTATAAAACAAAGACGCCGAAATTTGCTTGGCTTATTTTATAAAACTTCATAGAAAACCTATATAAAAATTACCATTCTAATTGGCATATTATATGTTAGAAGTTGTAAAATCAGACATTTAGAATTTGAAATTATGTCGTCAAATTAACAAAAAGAATAAGTCGGTTTTACTTTATCATATGTAATATAAAGAATTGTACATTACAATCGAAAATCTAAATTCCATTTTAATAATACATATTAATTGTAATAGCAAACTTGGTTAGCATATACATTCCTACGACAGTATGACAACTATCTGCTTTGTTGCAGGATTCCCCATTTCCAAAAACATTTAGCTAACTAACCTTATCATACAACCCATGTGAAATGGCCCGTATAACGAATCTCTTGTAAGAAGAGGAGAAATATTGCTTGGCTTTCATATCATTAACAACTAGATACAGAGATAAAAGAGATAAACCAAGACAAAAAAGGAAACAGCCATTTCATCATCATAACACTTTTCTCTTTCTATTACTTAATATGCTAAAAGGTATTTTCATCTTCCTTACTGGCAACCGAGGATATTGTACAAGAGGACATGCAACCAAAGGAAAAGTACCATCTATCTGCTTTGTTGCATGATTATTTTATTCGTCATTTGTTAACGTTTTATTGACAGTGTTATAACGGAAATAGTCAAAGCTTAATTATTATTATAATACAAATATTAAATTTTTAACTGATTTTCGAATCATGCAACAAAGCACCATCTATCCCTATTTACAACAATAAACAGAAAAAGGATAAACAAATTAAATATTCACATAAATAATAACAAAGATGTCTCTAAAGATAAATATATTATCAATGCAATAGATAGTACTTGAATAAAAGTTACTAATAGAGTCCAATGGCTATGAGATAAATGGCAAATTAAAAATAAAAAGAAAGGATATTTAAAAATCCATGTAACAGTAAACATAAAGACCAAGAAATATCCACTCCTTTTATGAGAAAAGTTTGATTGAAAGAACTAGGCAATACATCAAAGATAGAACCGAATGCTTTGATGATTACTTTTCTTGTAGTTTAAAGAATTGCAAACTAAAGCATGTACAGAACTGATTGATTCTGTTTGTAGATTTTCATAACAGTAAATTAAGAATGCCCAAGTGAACAGAGCAGTAAAATCAGAAATTATGTGGATCATACAACAAAGCACTACCTCTTAAAACTAGCCAATTTTTTAAAATGTGAAAATTTTTAAATCTATAACTTGTTTTTGTCTTTAGTTTGTATGAAGTATTTTTGATTGTTTCACTTGCTATTCCTAGTGTTCTATTTTCCACATTTTTTATTATCTTATTCAAGTGGCCACAAAAAATTATTTCCACTAATAAAAAAATCGAAGCAATAAAAATAGAAGATTTTGTTGAACCAATAAATAAATCAATAACATCAGTTTTAAAAAATAATTTATATGAAAATTCATCTTTGCAAAAGTCTTTGACAGATATTCATCTGCTGCTTGAAAAAATGAACTCTGCTTTGACTAGAGAAGATGAAAAAGAGGTTAAAAATAACGAAGTAGAGATTGAAGATATAACATCAGTTTTAAAAAATAATTTATATGAAAATTCATCTTTGCAAAAGTCTTTGACAGATATTCATCTGCTGCTTGAAAAAATGAACTCTGCTTTGACTAGAGAAGATGAAAAAGAGGTTAAAAATAACGAAGTAGAGATTGAAGATATAACATCAGTTTTAAAAAATAATTTATATGAAAATTCATCTTTGCAAAAGTCTTTGACAGATATTCATCTGCTGCTTGAAAAAATGAACTCTGCTTTGACTAGAGAAGATGAAAAAGAGGTTAAAAATAACGAAGTAGAGATTGAAGATATAACATCAGTTTTAAAAAATAATTTATATGAAAATTCATCTTTGCAAAAGTCTTTGACAGATATTCATCTGCTGCTTGAAAAAATGAACTCTGCTTTGACTAGAGAAGATGAAAAAGAGGTTGATGATTATAATGATGATCAAAAAGACAAGAATATCAAAGTTAAATCATTATCCAAATCGTCACCTTCCTTTTCTTCAGAGATATTTACAACTATCGATTTACCAAAAACAAAGACAGAAAAGCCCATGATTTTTAAAGAAGATAGGAAAACTATCCACCAGAATACAAAAGATATTGACGAAATTGTTAATTCAACATATGAAAATAATTCTATTGTCGAATTAAGGTCCCTAGAAATGGAGATATTAAATGCCTTGAAAAGACTAGAAAAGACTGGCTCTAACACAAATCCAGAAAACTAACCTATTTTAGACAATTCAACCACACTCCCAATTTTATTTAGCATAAAAATACCCAATAGTACAAGGTATCTAACGTCTTGAAACAGTTTAAGTATGATAGAATTTTATCATATTTGATCAATATTTCAAAAACAGATAATGATAATACTATAAATAGTGTGGACAATCAAATAAAAGAAGACGAACAACAACAAACAATTATAAATCTTTATGATTCTGGCATCACTCCCGAATTTATTGCAATGCAATTAGACATAGAGTTAACCGAAGTTGAAAGAGTTGTACATAGTATTTATGATGAAAACAATGTAAAAAAATATCCAAAGAACATATTGATGTCCTCTAAATCAGAATCTGTTTTTCATTTGGATGCAATTATGGATATTAAAAAAATAATATCTATTGCCCAATCTAATATGTGGAAAGCATTAAGAACTGATCCAGTATTTACATTTCCATTTAACGAAACTCAAGAGATTTTGAGTAAATATTCTAAAACAAAAATCAAGTCAATCATTTTACATATTGACATAGTAGAATCAACAAATTTATCCATGACAGTACCAATTGATCGACTATCCAAAATTATACAAGCTTTTACTCAAGAAATGACTAAAGTAATCAGACTGTATGGAGGATATGTTTTAAAATATATTGGTGATGCAGTAATAGGTTTTTTCAATATCAATACAGATAACTCATATCTTCATTGTATTAATGCAATCAATTGCGCAAAAACGATGATTAAAGTTATAAAGCAAGGTTTTAATCCTGTTTTAAGTCAATATGATTACCCCGAAATGGGAGTAAGAATAGGCATAGATTATGGAGAAAACGTAGTTGTAAAATATATGCCACATAACACTGACATTTTAAAAAATAATTCAATAACAGATCCATATAAAGAAAAAACAATATATAATACTAAAAAACCCATCTATGATATTCTAGGTTATACAATTAGCATTACTACAAAAATGACTACGTATGCAAAAGTTGATCATATTGTTGTGGGCCAATTAATCTATGATATTTTGTCTCCAGAAGAACAAAGCTATTTCAACGAAGTAGATATAAGACCTGAAAATTGGAACTATATTAGCGACGAGACTGGAACGTTTTACAAACTTTACATCAATAGGACATAATTATTAGAATTGCCGTTAAACTCTGCCACCTTCTTCATATATCATGATTTTTTTATCAAATAAATTCAATAGGGTCAGCAAATGGTAAATTAATCATAATTTTTCATATAGCCACCACATCATCATACCCTTTTTAACTAATTACTCAAGATAACTTTATTAAATATATCTAAAGCTCTTTCTCTGGTGTTTTTATCCATTTTAACAAAAACCATTCCTTCATTTGGTTGTCCATAAAAAATTGTCCAGTTATCGGGAGCATGTACAAATAATGGTAAAGCCACTATATCTTCTTCTCCATCTATTATAATCTGTAGTGTATTAAATTCTAATGATATCAATTTCTTGATGATATGGATAACTTGTATATCTAACTCTCCAGGTTTGTTTTTACAAAAAATTTTTTCATCAACATGGTACTCAATAGGATTTGATATCAAAACTCTTTGTTCTTTGTTATCAATTATTGACAAATTTGGAATAAATCCAAAATTTAAAAATTTTTTTGTAGTTGTATCACCAACAGTAATTATTTTTTTAGAATCTTTTACGAGAGAAAGAATCTTTCTTTTTGTTATTTCAGCATTACGAATTACTATTCCAAAAGGTTCTTTTAATAAATCGACATTGCAAGAATTGATTAACATAAAATATTTTATATAGATTTACCATAAGTATTTAAGTCAATTTCAACGTTATTATATTTATATGATTTTTTCATTCTCTTTTTCTTGATCTTGTAATTCAGATGCTACAACACTTATTCTTCCTGCAGTAATCTTGGCAATTTTATAAAACGCTTGCGAATATTCCGAATCAGGTTCAGATATTATAATTGATTTACCCTCATCACTCCCTTGCATTATTTGCGAGGTGAGGGGCACTTCTCCAATGAACGGTATTTTAAACTGCTCGCTTATCTTTTGACCGCCACCTTTTCCAAATATATTTATTTTTTCCTTGCAATTAGGACAAGATAAATAACTCATGTTTTCGATGACTCCAATAATAGGAATATTTAATTTATTGAACATACCAATTGATTTTACTGCAACATTCATTGCAATATCTTGTGGGGTCGTTACAATTAAAATTCCTGTTATCGGGATTGTTTGTGCCATTGTTAGAGGTGCATCACCTGTACCTGGTGGCAGATCAATAATGAGATAATCCAATTCTTCCCAATTAACATCAGTTATAAACTGTTTTATTATACCAGATATAATTGGACCTCGATATATTCCTGCTTGTTGAGATTGTTCATAAAAAAAACCCATGGACATAACTTTAACATTTTCAGTTTGTGGGGGCTGGATCTTGTTGTTTATTACTTCTGGAGATTTTTTTAGCCCCAGCATTAAGGGTACACTTGGGCCATAAATATCTGCATCAAGTATTCCGACTTTTGCACCTGTTTTCGCCAAAGATAAAGCCAAATTAACCGAGACGGTTGTTTTTCCGACTCCACCTTTGCCACTAGCTACCGCTATGATATTCTTCACATCAGGCAAAATTTGATCCATTGAAATGGATCTGCCTTCCATCACTCTGGCAGTAACTTTTAAATCCAGGTCTTTAATTCCCAAATTTGAAACTGAATTTCGTACATCTTGTTCGATTTCACTGTTAAACGGACAAGCAGGAGTAGTTAATTCTAATGTAAAAGCAAGTTTATCTTCATTAATTGAAATATCTTTTATCATTCCCATAGAAACAATATCTTTATGTATCTCTGGATCCTTTACATTTTTTAATGCGGTGAGAACTTGATCTACAGTAACCATGATGTTATAGAACACAGATAATTATTATTTAAATCAATCTTCTATACAGATGATTAATATCTGAGTATATGCAAACATAAAGTTCATAAACTAAAAGATTTGGATATGATATATCTTTATTATGTTTGCTATAGCTCATATGACCGATGTGGTGAGAATTCCGCCAAGCAAATTGACTAATTCTTTAAAATTAACTGCAATAGGGATTTTAAAAGAAAAATATGAAAGCATGGTTAATGCAGATCTGGGATATGTTATCCTTATAATCGATGCAGAAGCAAATTCGATTGGCAAAGTCATTGCTGGTGATGGAGCAACCTTCCACAAAGTTACATTTACCGCTCTAACTTTCTTTCCAAAACTTCACGAAGTTGTTGAGGGAGAAGTAGTTGAAATTACTGATTTTGGGGCTTTTGTACGTATTGGTCCAACTGACGCTCTATTGCATTTATCTCAAATTACTGACGATTATTTAAAAAGTGATGTTAAACAAGGTTTAATTTTATCAAATCAATCAGAAAAAACTTTGCGTATTGGTTCAAAAATACGAGCAAGAATTACTGCAATAAGTTTAGGAAAAAGTGCATCGATGGGAAAAATAGGAATTACCTGCAGACAACCATTTTTAGGTGCTTTAGAATGGGTAGAAAAAGAAATAAATCGTGCACAACATACACATGCCGAAGGAAAAGATGCAGCTAGCAATTCTTCAAAAAAAACACTTTCATCTAATATTGTATCTTCCAGGTACTAAAAAAGATAAGAAATAAAAATTGCAATTTTTATTAATATACTGTTGGTAAAAGAATTTGCATGTAAAAAATGTAAGGCATTAACTACAGGCAAAATGTGCCCCGTTTGTAAATCTACTGAATTATCCAAAGATTGGTCAGGAATAATTTTGATTTTTGATACAAGATCTAAAATTGCCTCAACGCTTGAAATTTCCACTTCTCATAAATATGCATTAAAAGTAACCTAACAGTAAATTGATAAATAGTGATCTTTATAATGATAATTCCATTTTATTCTTTGATGAAATAGAATTACGATCTACTTTAATTAATTTTTTAAATGAAGATATTGGCAGTGGAGATATAACGAGTGATTTATTGATTGATGACAAAATTCATGCAGATGCACAAATTATTTGCAAAAATGATGGTGAAAGTATTGTAAGCGGATTAAAAGAAGCCAAAACAATTTTTGATATATGCGATTGCGATTCAAAATTATTAGTAAATGATGGAGACCTCTTAAGAAGGGGAACACCTGTTATGAATATAAGTGGGCTCGCTAAATCAATACTAAAGTCTGAAAGAACAGCATTAAATCTAATTATGCACATGAGCGGAATTTCAACCAAAACATATCAATTTGTTAAAAAATTAGGCGATTTTTCTAAATTAGTAAATATAGCATCCACTAGAAAAACTTCTCCCGGGCTACGATATTTCGATAAAAAAGCTGTGATACTAGGCGGAGGAATATCTCACAGATCAGGTCTTGACAAAATGATACTAATAAAGGATAATCACATAGCAATAACAGGATCTGTTAAAAATGCCATTAACATCATTAAATCAAAATATGGTACAAAAAAAAAAATTGAGTGCGAAGTGACTGATCATGATGGACTAATAGATGCAATACAATCTCAAGCTGACATCGTAATGTTAGACAATTTTACTCCTGAAGCAGTTCAAAATTCATTAGAAAAAATTATCCATCTTGGAATACGAAACAAAATAATAATTGAAGTATCTGGCGGCATCACATTAGACAACATCTATAAATATGCATCTTCAATGCCAAACGTGATATCTATTGGCTCTTTAACCCATTCATTCCAAGCGATAGATTTTAGCTTGGAAATACATACAAACAAATAATTAATTTTAATATCTTTTATTTTTATGCTGTTACGGCCAACATCCTATTTATAGGTATTTTTGCCTTTGATGCAATATCAGAGGAAACTTTAATTTCAAACGTCTCAGTTAAAAGCGAATTATACACTTTTTCCACAGTTATCTTCTTCATATATTTACATACCGCATCTTTTTTTATAGGTATAAACTCCTTTTGAGGATTTTCCATTTTCATTCGATGTAACATACCTGTTTCTGTAGCAACAATGAATTGATTATTAATAGAGGTTCTTGCCTCTCTCATCATTCCTTCTGTAGATAAAATCTTGCTCTCTTTGTTTATGTCCCCCTTTGAAATATGATATAACGTAGAAGAAGTACAGCTACATTCAGGATGAATTAAAAATTCTGCACTTTTATATTTTTTTAACATTGTATTAATATCTTCAGATCTTATTCCTGCATGTACATGACATTCCCCTGGCCATATTTTTATATTTTTTCTTTTTGTAGTCTCTGCTACATATGCTCCTAAGAACATATCAGGTAGAAACAAAACGGTTTTTTCATCTGGAATGTTTTTCACTATTTTTACAGCATTAGCGGATGTACAACAATAATCAGATAGTGCTTTTATTTCTGCCGATGTATTTACATAACTTACAACTACAGCTTCTGGGTTTTGTTTTTTCCATTCTATTAGTTCATCAGGATTAATTGAAGATGCAAGAGAGCATCCTGCATCCAAATCTGGAATTAATATTTTTTTATCAGGACTTATTATTGATGCTGTTTCTGCCATAAAATGCACTCCACAAAAAACGATAATTGAGGCATTTGTTTGGGCAGCCATATTTGACAGTTTTAAAGAATCCCCAATAAAGTCTGCAATATCTTGAACTTCTGGAATTTGATAGTTGTGTGCAAGAATAATCGCATTTTTATCTTTTTTTAATTTTTGTATTTCCTTAGTAAAATCAGTATTTACTACAGACATTTATCTATACATTAATTGTGTAATTGTTCAATTTAAATAATAATGATTTAGTATATCTTGCCAATACTCTATTGTTGTTGGTAATTGTTGCCTCTAAAACATCAATTATTCATGTATGCATGCATTAAATATCGGTAGCGTTATTCATATTCTGTGCCAACTCACGGATCGTTAACTAAAGCTGGAAAAGTTAGAGGTCAAACTCCAAAAATCCAAGCTCGTGAAAGAACAAGTCCTGTATCGAAAGTTAGAAATAAAGATAATTTTAGAAAAAGATTTGAAAAGAGAATTGCACCTGGCCAGAAAAAACCTGAAAGACCAGGCAGACGATAAATCTAATTTTCTTTTTATTTTTTAAATTTCTAAATAAAAATATTAATGGGTAAAACTAATCTTTCTCTATGTATCACCACATAGCAGAAACTTGGAGATCAATGTTAAAAACACGATCACAATATCTTAAAGATAAAGCCTATTTATGGAGGAGAGAACCTACAATACATAGAATTGATACACCTAGCCGTTTGGATAGAGCAAGGGCATTAGGGTACAAGGCAAAACAAGGCATAATTGTTGTAAGAATCCGTGTAAGCAGAGGAGGAATGAGAAAACAACGACCTGTATCTGGAAGAAGACCAAAGCACTTGGGTGTTGTTCACATAAAACAAAGTATTAGTATGAAACTAGTCGCTCAAAGACGTGTAGGTGAGAAATTTATTAACCTTAAGGTTTTAGGATCATATTTTCTATACAAAGATGGATTATACTCATGGTTTGAGGTTATTCTTATAGATCCAAGCCATCCAGCAATAATAAAAGATAAAGAAATAAGAAGTAGACTAAATTTTAATTAATCAATTATTTTATATTTTCATTTATTTTTGTTAAAATCCCACCTATCTCAGACAGTGTCGTGTCTTTATTTATGGTAATATAATAAAAAATATCTTGAGTAACATCTGGAATTAATAAGAAAATGACATTCTCGTTTTTTTCAATTGTAAATATTGATTTTCCTATCGAAACTTCCAAGGATTTTCTCAATTGACGTCTTGCAGCTTCTATATATCGTTCATCTCTAGCTTGCTCAGGAGTCAATATAGGTTTGACACCATTTTGTAGTTTTCCAGTCAGTGTTCTTCCAAATTTATTGATTATTCCAGCATATCTAATTCTTTCAGAAATTTTTAAAATTTTTAAACATTGTTCTTTATCAAATGAATCTTTTTTTTCCATCGAATTATATCCAATATTAAGATAACTAGAGATATTATTTTACTCTTGTTTTCTCAATTGAATTTATTTTTATTGTCAATTGTTAAATATTTCAGTCAAATAAAGTAACGTAAACGGATTTCCTTTTATATTGTTAAACATTTCCAAACTTATTTATCGGATAATCTAGAACTAAATTTAAAATACAGATACATTCGTAAGTTTCATATTAAATTACATACAATTGGTTTTTACAAGGTATAAATAAAAGCAAATCCAACAGATATCGCTTTCTATTTATAAGGGTTTTCCATTTTTTGCGCGATGACATTCACATTGACAGTCAATTATTTTATTATCAAATGAGCAATCCTCACCTGATTCGCATACTTCGTTAACCGGCCATTTAATAGGACAATCTACATGCCTTTCTCGTTTACAAAAAAAAGTTATAAACATATCAATAAATACTATAAATCGATATTAAATAACTGCGGTGCATATATAGATCCTTCTCTTACTCTTTTAACTTTAGCAACAGATAAATAATGAGGCCATAAGGTTATCATTATCGCGCCTTCTGGGACATTTTCAGGAGATTCTATTATTATTAAATCTTTTAAATCTACTCCGTGATTTTGTAACATTATTTTGCTTTTTTGTATCAAGTCACCAGGCATTCCGCTACTATAAAGATAGACATTATCTGTATATTCTATATTTTTAGACACTATTCATAATACTTTTTTGAAATAGAAAAACATACCGATATTCTTATTTGATAAGCGATTTGATGATTATTATTGTTATAACTAACCATTTGTTTTACAATTCATCTATTTTATATTTGGTGGTACAGCCTGTACATTCGTAAATTTCGTTTCCGACTTGTCCTGATACATTGAACCTGACTATTGTTTTGCATTTAGGGCACCGTCCATCAGTTGATTTTGTTTTCTTCACTGGTCGGGCTGTTTTCCTTTTTCTACTTCCCATACTATCTTCAATTGTAAGTGTTTTTTATAAAGTAATTTATTCTATAGTATGATCAATTTAGGACATTATTTTGTATATTGATCAATAAATATTTAAATGATTGGTTAAAATTAATAATTTACATTTTTTTATATACCAGGAAAATAGTCATTAAACCCTTCGGTTCTATTTTTTATAAACTGCATAGTCCTTTTAATTATGCTTTTTTCAAAAAATGAATGAATGAGATGTTTCAGTTTCAAAAAATGACAGCCTTGTAGTGGATACCAAGCACTACAATCATCTGTGTAAACTTAATGTTTTCCATATTTTTTAAAATATGAGATAAAATATGCTCATCTACAACAAACATTTCGTTTTGATATATGGAAAAAAAATTTTCTTTATCTATTGGTTCAATAATGCTTTGTTGCAAGATTTGAAAATCAGTTATAACAACAATTAACCTGTAATAACGACAATTAAATTTTTATTATTTCAGTCACGGCTTATCTATATAACGTTATCAAATAAGGAAAAAATAATCATGCAACAAAGCATTTTTTAGGTTTTATTTAAATTTAATTTGATCACTTGGTCTATAATATTTTATATATAATTGGTTTGATTGAACTCTATTTACAAATCATAATAATCATATGATATTGTATTTGATATTATTAAAACTAATTAAAAATAAATGCTTTGTTGCATAACTCTGAAATTCGTTTTTTAATGATTGGACTTTGTTATCATATTACGAGTTCCGAATAGATATTTCATAGACTTGAACTAAATGTGATATACAGTTACGAAAAAATTGAGTTATGCAACAAAGCAAAAATAAAGTATTTTTATATAAATGCTTTAGATGATTTAAAGAATCAAGTGTGTGAATGAATATTAATAGGATTATAAATTTTATTTGAACTTGCTGTATTTGCTGGCGCATTATTGAAGTTAATCGGTGGATTAGAAGTAATAGGGTTGTAAATTTCATGATTACTTGCGGTATTTGCTGGCGCATTATTGAAGTTAATCGGTGGATTAGAAGTAATAGGGTTGTAAATTTCATGAGCATTTGAAATATTTGCTGGCGCACTGTTAAATTTAGTAATTGGTACAGTATTATTGGAGTTACTATTACTGCGACCAAATATACTTCCATTAAAATTGCTTGATTTATTTAGTAAATTAAGGCGTTCAATATTATTAATGGTGCTATTGTTGTTTGAAATGGAATTCTTGTTATGATCTTTATGATTTTTGTGTTTATCCTTGCTTTTGTGTTTATCCTTGCTTTTGTGTTTATCCTTGCTTTTGTGTTTATCCTTGCTTTTGTGTTTATCCTTGCTTTTGTGTTTATCCTTGCTTTTGTGTTTATCCTTGCTTTTGTGTTTATCCTTGCTTTTGTGTTTATCCTTGCTTTTGTGTTTATCTCCATGTTTGTGATGATCATGGTCTGCAAATGTAGGTTGGTTTGCATACATTGTCATTGTTCCAAGTATGGTTGTCAAAACAATAGTTAAAAAAAGACCTTTTATTTTTGGATTCATTTATCTCCTTGTATATTTAATAATCACACCTTTATGACCATTTGTTATATAACAAAAATCTTGCTATTTTCTAAATTATCTGTAATTACGTATTAGTTCCTATAGTGTTTGACAAATATGACTTTGAACTTTTATTTTAGCATTCTAGTATATTATTATAAATTGCATGTCTTTTATTTTTAATAATAGAATGACAAATGCTTTGAAAAATCTGAAATTGAAAACTATTTTGTAGTTATTATTTTATACTTTTAGTTATATTAAATTGTGAATATTGTATATTATTTTAAAATGAATCATATCTGTATATGAATTATGGATACTTGTTAGTTAGTGATGAATTGCATTATTTGATATTATAGATAATTCTTGTTTAATTTTAGCAATATAAATCTCAATAAAACGTATATTATATTGTTATTATCTGCTTTGTTGCATAACCAAACCTATTTAGCTAGGATCCAACCAATTAATCATTTGTGATCTACTGGCCTTCTTATAACCAGTCTCTTGTAAGACGAGGAGAGATACTTTTTTCCTATGATTTTCTGGATAACTGGGATGTTGATCTTGCAAGGATGAATGAAAATAAGAATGGCAAAAAGTACAAATTTCCAGATTCTTTTGTTCTCATAGTTGGTCACATCAAAGTATACTTTCACCTTCCATATAGACAAACAGAAGGAATCATAAAGGCAACTGTAGGAAAGAATCTTCCAGATCATCCATGTTATTCACAGATATGTAGAAGAATAAACAAATTGGACATTGACATCAATAACAGTATTGATGATGATGATGATGATGATGATGTCGTTATCATCATAGCAGCGGGGACAGTACCGGAATCAAGATTACAAACAGAGGTCTCGGTGGATGCAAGATAAGTGGGATGTAAAAAACAAGAAAGGCTATCTAAAGATACATGTTGCAGTAAATATCAAGACCAAAGAAATTCTTGCACTGAAAGTCACAGATGAAAAGGTACATGATGGAAAGGTTATGAAGAATTTGGTGGAAGGCGTGTTGAATAATAACCGCAATGTCAAAGATCAAATCTTTCATTGGTGATGCAGGAGCCTACGATAGCAATGAAAATTTCAAATACTTGAAGGAGAAAAGGATTCGACCTGTCATCAAAGTAAAAAGAAACTCTATCGTTTCATCCAAGAATAGCAATGTAAGGAATAGAGAAGTTGAACTTCAAATAAAGGATTATCATAAATGGAAAAAGAAAAGAAAGTATGGACAACGATGGATGGTTGAAACAGCATTTTCATCTATAAAGCGGATGTTTGGTGAATATACATCTGCAACCAAGTTTCAAAACATGATAAAAGAGATGACGATGAAGGTATCGTTGTACAATCTGTTTAGAAGAGTTGCATAAAATGGATGGAAATAATTTAAGGAAAACTAGTTATGCAACAGAGCAGTTATTATCTGTATTCTCTTTCATTATTATAATGCTGTTAAATAGACTCGGGGATGGTTCACACTCTTTGCATGTTCTTGATTTTGGACTATGATTTGTTTTGTTAATTAAGATCTCTTGTATAATCAGAAATCATTTAAACCAGTTCCATGGATTTTGTGTTTTGATTATGTCCTAGTTATGATGATTTATTATTTTATAATATACTACGCCTGTCAATATGTCTGATATCTTGTTATACTTTTTCAATTTGTTTTTGAATGTATCCTACATTATCCTGCTGTACTTTTTCAATCTGCAGATGTAGTGTGTTCTATTACTAGTCTCTTTTTAGAATGACTTTTGTTGTGTTCTTTTCTTCTTTTTCTTCTACCGATAACTCTAGATTTCTCTTTTTTCTGTTTGGTAAAGATGATCGCTGTTCTGAGAAATCCTTTTTTTACGTCAAGGCACCCTAGATCAAATACATTTAGAATATTTGAGTTATAGGATGATTCTTTTTATAAATTTCATAGTCAGGTATCTTCTTTTCTTCTTCTTATTTTATTTGTAAATGATATAACCATCTTTGTTGTCCATAATCTGCATCTTTGTGGTATACCTTTTCTTTTTGCTTGAAAAGTATGCCTCATCTTTTATTATTTATTAGACGTAGAATTTGCTGTTCTGTAGTAGGATATATAAAAGCAAAAAAATCCAGGAAAATATTGTTCAATTTCATCACCTGTTAGAAGCCTTTTTGAAATGTTGTATGTTGTATGTTTTATGTTTTATGTGGAACTAGTATGCATTTTCTAATCAAATATTCTATCTTTTGGATATCTCTACAGCGTTGCTCTGATCCAAATCAAATAGAAAATCTGCTATAATGTATAGCAATGTAAAGGCGATAATAATCTAAAATCATTAGAAATCTATTTCTTAAATCAAGTTTGAAAGGTCTTCTAGCCGCTCCTATAGATCGCTCTCTAAATTCTTTCTTTTTGATAAATACGGTATTTGTGTTAGCATATCTTTTTGTTATTTCTTTTTGGGAAATATCATAAAACTCTTGCACTGTCAAGCCAGTGAAGGATTTGAAAAGTTTTGGTTTTTGGATAACTATATTATGAAAGCAATGAAAGGATAAGAAATTGGTGAACTGTTGATCATGTAGCTGTTTTCTAATTATGCAAGAGATCTAAACAATAATAAATTCAACTTTAAAAATAACAAAATAATTATTTATTATCATGGTCATTATTATTTAGTAGAGAAAATATATGACATCTCAATATTTTTCGACATCTAAATCATCATCAACATCAACATCAACATCAAAAGAGGAATGGTCTGATCCACAACATGTATCAAATTACTTAAATTCGGTAGATTCTTCCATGTCTTTTAGGAAAGAAGGCGAATCAATTTTATTATCTCATATACCTTCAAATGCTAAAAGAATTCTAGATCTAGGCACAGGAAATGGACGATTGATCAAATTAATCAAATCTAGATTACCATCCATCGAAAAAGTAGTAGCAATAGATGTTTCTCCTGTTATGATTAAAGCTGTTAAAGAAAATTTTTTAAATGATTCTTCCATTGAAATTTTAGAGCATGATCTTTCAAATACATTACCTGATATGGGATACTTTGATGCAATAGTATCTGGTCTAGCAATTCATCATTTAACTCATAAACGAAAATATTCTATTTATGAAGAAATTTATGGTATGCTTAATCCATCTGGTGTATTCTGTAATCTAGAACATGTATCATCTTCTTCGATTGATCAGCACACTAGATTTCTTAAAGCTATTAGTCATACTAATAAAAAAGAAGACTATACAAATAAGCTGTTGTCAGTAGAAAAACAACTTCAATGGTTAAGAGAGATTGGATTTGTGGATGTGGATTGTTATTGGAAATGGCTAGAGATTGCATTACTTATAGGATATAAAATTTAATTCTAGTTAGAAATTAAAAAAAACGGATCGTCTTAAATATGTTTTTATCTTTTATTTGATTTGTGAATATTTGTAGACCATATGTTCTACTTTCAGTGTATTTGCTATAGCATGTTCATTTTTAACTTCTATGTGGTTACTATTACAATATATGATTAAATTGGTGGTCAATTTGGTCAACAATTTGGTCAATAATCTGGTCAATAAAAGGGTATACTTTTCATGTGAACACTCAAGCATTTCATAAGGAAATAGTAAGGGAAATCCTAATATAATATCAAAGACTATTTTCTATCTATATATTTACTTATGTTATTTAGAGCAATTCCCTTCGTGGTCTCAGCATAATGATAACTAGATGCTTTCCGTGATAGAAACAATGTTCCTCATAATTCTTTTTCTTGATATTTGTTCTGCTGCTTGTAGGGGCAATCCGAAATGTCATGTCTGTTGTCACTTGAGCTTGCAAAATTACTTACTTTTGTCTTTACATATTTGGGCCTGTTATTTTTATCTATGAATAGATCTTAAACTATGGCTGTTGTAAATTATGCGTAGAAGAGGGAATTGCTTCAATAATGCTTAGAAGGTTCAAAGGATTATCTGATGAAGATGATGGTGGCGATCTTATTATATTGGTGATATCAAAACCACACCGTTTTAGCAAAATAGAAAACTCTTTTTCTGTTCTTATTCTTCCATTTGGGGTTAATACCATCATCATTATATCGACAAATTTTTCAATGGATGATGAGTCATGTTCCTCTGAGATAATCATGTCAATTATCAATAGTTTTGGTATTATGTCTCGTTTTTCCTTATCTTTATTATATTTTCGTGTATTTTCTCCCATTGCCTGCAAGCAATTCTTTAAAATGGTTGATACAGATTCATCATCCCAATTTAAAAGAACATTTTTTATGATATATGCATCTGCTCCTGGAGGGATGGTTTTAAAGAAATCCCCTACAATTAACTTACAACGATGAGAAGAGATAATGTTATTTTTATCCTCCTCTTTGTTTACAATATTTTTCTTTGCACTTTCTATCGCATATGGCAAATCAAATAATATTCCGTGTAACTTTGGATTATTCTTTATTAAATTGGATAAGAGTGCTCCTTGTCCTCCTCCAATATCTACAATTGTATGAAATTGTGAAAAATTGTATGTAGAAGAAATTAATGAAATTTGTGAAGATGTCATTGCTGTCATGGCATCATTAAATATTTCAGCATCGTTTTGATTTTGTTGTAGATATTCATACAAGTTCATGCCATTCGCATGTTTGAATGTATTCTGGCCTGTTTGTATTGTATAGGTTAAATCATTCATAGCTCGCTTGAATGATTCCATATTCAATAGTAAAGGAAAATTTCTGATTGCATTTTTTTCATTTGATTGAAGAAGAGATGCATATGGTGTAAGTTTGAATTGTCTTTTCTCTTCATTTTCCTTTACCTCTGCAAAAATACCCACATCAGATAGCATACGTAATAGTCTATATAGAGAGGTTGGATGTGTATTAGTTTTTTCTGATAATTCTTCAACACTTTTTGGTCCATCCTTTAGATAATCTGCTATTTTCATATTAACAACAATAGATATAGACTGTGAAATCAATTGTCCTTTGATAACTAGATCAAAGAGATCAGATATTGTAATTTTATTATTATCATCCTTTTTGTTTTGCATAAAATAAGAAACTTGCTTGGTTAAAATTAATAAACTTTCAATAATTAAAATAGGCTTGCTATATTTTTATCATCATCTTTAGACTATAAACTTTATTATTCTAAATTTAGCCAAATTTTGATAAAATATCGTACATCTCCTCATGGTAAATGACGATGATAAATACATTTTTGCTAATTTATGCAATAGATACATTATATTTATATTGAAAAAGACTCTGGTATCTCAAGTGAGAATAATATCTATATAGAAATGAAAGTATATCTCTGTTTTCAGAATTTATCTCCTTCTTTTAACTCTATTAAAATGAAATTACTTAATTTAATTAAATTGGGGAATACCTGCTGTCTGTTGTTATTTGCCTCCTTTAGGTCGCATTCTCTTGATAAATACTTTGATTTTTTCTTCTATTATTTCTCCAAATCATAGAAAATCAAAAAATTTCTCTTTTTTCTGATATTTTCCTCTGGTCGCTGAAGATTTTAGATCGTATAAATACAGTGACCGTGGGTAAAGCCCATGATTATTTTGGTTTTCTACTACTTCTATATACTCTTATTATTCGTAGAATCTTATAAGGAACTATAATGTCACATGTAGGTAGAATGTAATTTCATAAGTCAATTGTGTTATTTATCACAGTTTTTGTAGATCACATCAATTCTAGAGTCTTCTGCATATATACAGAAGCTGCAGTTATTATTAATAATTTTACTATTACTCAAATTTCAATATGAAAAAAAGATGCACTAACTTATATAATTTAATTTATCAATCTATCTCTAGTAATATTCTACCATCTCTTTCTTTTGATGATAGTGATTTTATAGCTTCTTTTATCTCATCAAGTTTGAATCTTTTCCACGTTTTTGTTCTTAGTCCTTTTGATATATCAACAAGCTCTTGTATCTCTCCTATGGTTCCCCCATTTGAGCCTATCAGTTTTATTTGTCTCTGATATAATGATTGAACATTTATTTTGACATCTGAACCAGTTAATCCTCCAAATGATACTAGTCTTCCATTTGTACCGACACAATTAAAGCTATTATCCCAAGTTTTAATTCCTACTGAATTTAGAACAACATCGGCCATCTTTCCATTTGTAATTTCCTTAACTTTTTCTACTACTTTATCATATTCCTTAATTATAAAATCTGCTCCAAAATCCTTTACCCATTCATGTTTGGATACTGCTATGACCTTTGCACCCATTCTCTTGGCAAACTGGATAGCCATCATACCAGTATTTCCAGATGCTCCAAATATCAGAATATATTCGTTGAATTTAAGTGATGCCTCTTTTAGGGCATGAAATGAAGTTAATGTTGTTACCGGTAGACTTGATGCTATATCCCATTCCATCTCTTTGGAAATTTTAAATACAGATCTTTGAGGTATTGATACATATTCGGCAAATCCTCCATTAGTGATAGCTCCTATTAATCCGCCATTTCTACATAACATGTCAAAGCCTTTAAGGCACATATCGCATGTTCCATCAGATAATCTACTGTGAACTATTACCTTGTCGCCTTTACTTAAATTGTCATCAACTATATCACTTCCTATATTTTCTATTATTCCACTTATTTCGCATCCTGGTATATGTGGCATAGGTTTGGCAGGAACCAAGCCTGAGATTATCTTAAAGTCAATAGGATTAATACCACATTGGTGGACTTTTATAAGAATGTGATGATCTTGCACATTTGGAAATTCTGCATTATCTACAACTTTTAAATTATCCAAACCAGGTTTTTCAAAAATTGCTGCTTTCATATATTCTAGTGTTTATAATAAGTTTTATTTCTATGTCAATTGTTTCGTTTTAGAATCTCTGTAACTTGAACTTTTATTCATTCTCTAACTATGTCTATTCATATGCAGATCAGCGTATAGATATATTATGGGTAATTATAATCGGTTTTGTTTCTCCTTTATGTTTTGTTGCATGATTCCGATAATTTTGTTTTACTATCTATTTTGTTTATGCAGATATCATTTTGCTATACAATGATTACCTGATTCATCTTTACCTCTATAAGAGTTAATTGAGTATTTTAATAAGAGACTATTAGAATCCAAATAGAAGGAGAAAGTTAGTGGGATATCATAAGAAATAATTATAGATGGTTTAATCATAATGTTGTCGAGCGTGTAAATTTTGTTCCCAAATAGTAACGGATTTATCATAAAGTATCAGTTACAGAAAAAATTTAAGTCAAAGTCATCATTATCATTGGATCACCCTTAATAATAAGACAAAGAATATCTGAACATATGGACAAAACCTCTCCGAGGAAAGAATCCAATTCTGGTGATGGTAAAATATCACGTCGTGATTTTTTAAAATATGCAGGCGTTACTGGTGCTATGCTTGGTTTGTCAGTTTTACCTTTTACTAAAATCTTTGATATTGTAAATGCAACAAATAATTCTGTTCAAGCAAATGCTTCTTCTGTTTAATCTAGTAATACCTCTTCTTCATCTTTCCATTCTTCAGTACATACATTTAATCTTGATTCTACTACTCCACAATTTTCTAATTCTGCTGGAAGTCAAACTATTGCGACATCTAATAACTTTCCAATTCTTACTGGATGGGGGATGGCAATATTTTTGATACGTCTTAAAGAAAATGGAGTGCTCGAACCTCATTGGCATCCTAACTCTGCCGAACTTAGTTATTGCATAAAAGGCAGAGCAAGAATGACTATATTTCCATCTAATACCGATGCAGATTCTTTTACAGTAAATACATTCACTGTAAATCCGGGCGAAATAGTTTTTGTTCCCCAAGGCTTTATGCATGACATTGAAAATATTAGCAACGAAGAAGCCAAGTTTATTATTGCACATAATAACGAACAACCAACTACCATAGGAATATCGGGTTCGGTAGGTTCAATGCCTAATAAGGTTATGAACAAAACATTTGGAATAAATCCACCTAACACATTTTTCAATGGATTTAACAACAACTCAACTAAAGATATAGTAACAGGACTCAAAAAAACAACCACTATTACTACCAACAGCAATAACATACTACAGTCCGGTATCAATATTCCAAACGTGACCAATTCCTACAAGTTTAATGTTGAAGGTATTCCTCCCCAAATTCAAACACCTGGAGGAACAGTTGCCAAAGCAAATACAAATTCTTTTCCTATACTTAATGGAAATAATTTATCATTTTTCTCGCTGATTATGAAACCCAATAGTATCAGGGAACCTCATTGACATCCTAATGCATCTGAATTAGGATATGTTCTTGACGGTTTAGCACGCCTAATAGTATTAAATCCCGGAGGAAGTGTCGATACATTTGAGGTCGGACCAGGAGACATCTATTTTATTCCCACGGATTTTTTCACTACATAGAAAATTTGGACAGTAATAAAAATATGCATTTCGCACTTTTCTTTGGTTCTGATGCTCCAGGTGATATTGGGATTTCAGGATCACTAAGTGCATATTCCAATGAGGTATTAGGTGCAACCTTTAATTTAGATTCATCTTATTTCAATAAACTTCCTAGAGTGTCACAAGATGTTTTGGTAGTATCAGGAGGAGGATAAAAAACAATAGATTTCACCTATTATTAAATATGATATCAATAATCTACCACAGTTGTTTTATTTAGGAGATTAGCCATTATTTGTGGTGAACCTATTACTGCACCATTGATGATATCCGACTCATTATAGCCTGCAATATGTAAGCATATTTTACAAACTAATACATGTCCCCCATTTTTTATAAAATTTGTTACGTTATTTCTTAACATGTCTATTCCTAATTCATAGTGTGGATGTTTTACACCTAATTGTACTCCTTCAATACTTAACATTAAAGTAACATTATAACCCATCTTTAGCATTGTTTGTGAATCAGATAAAGCTATAGTAGCTCTCCATGGATCATCACTGCTTAGATGGTATACCAATTTTGTTTTATTCAGTAGAGCAGAAGATTGCATATTCAGGGAATACGTATAATTTGTATAATTCATCACACATGTCAAACTTAAAATCGAAAAGATTGTCATAAAGGTTATTTTTGATGATGAATTGAATTTTTTATTAATTTGATAAACTTTCATATTCATAGAAATGCAATATAGATAATAATCTTTTATAACAGGTAGAAAAACCATAACAACCCTGACGTGCACCAGATCTCGAGTACAGATTGAAGAATTTGGTGGGCCGATGCACCATATATTGACTACAAAATAAGGGTCTATCCTCTCTTCATTAATTTATCCTGTAATTTTCCAAGGGACCTCCCCTTGATGTGTAATACAATTATAATGTCGCAATCTCAGTATGTCTGTATCCATTCTCTTCAATTCAGGTAGTTTTCTCAATTATAAATGCCGTATTTTGTCCCTTTATCTTATTGTTGTTATTTACGTTTTGTACTTTTGCATAATTCAATTTCTCGCAACTGTGTTACATATTCAGTTAAAGTTCATAGTGGGCATATATCGAAATTCGTATTATAATAGCATACATCCAATTATAAAAAACGAAATGCCTCTTTATGCTTTGTTGCATGATTCTGCTTTGTTGCATGATTCGAAAATCAGTTAAAAATTTAATATTTGTATTATAATAATAATTAAGCTTTGACTATTTCCGTTATAACACTGTCAATAAAACGTTAACAAATGACGAATAAAATAATCATGCAACAAAGCACATACAATCTTCTTTACACAACTGTTAATCCTTAAATTGTAAAATTTTGATATTCATCTAATTCTGATCTATTTTGTTGTGTAGTCTTCCTTCTTCTCCTTCCTCTTTTTTTAGATGATGTCGATAACCATATAGTCTTAAAATAATAGTTTTTATATTGCATGATATGACTCAGAGAGAATCAATTCCAAAAAGACTTGAAGGAAAGATCGCAGTCATTACAGGTGGAAACAGCGGTATAGGCCTTGCCACAGCACAGTGTTTCGTCCAAGAAGGCGCCTATGTTTTTATTGTAGGTAGACGCCAAAGTGAACTTGATGCAGCAGTCAACCAATTAAGCAAAAACATCTTTGGCATACCGGGCGATGTTTCAAACCTAAAAGATCTTGATCATATATTCGACACGGTTAAGCAACAGAAAGGGCGAATTGATATCCTTTTTGCTAACGCAGGTATTGCTGAATCTGCATCTCTAGGCTCAATTTCTGAATCTCATTTTGATAAAATATTTAATGTTAACGTTAAAGGGCTTTTATTTACTGTACAAAAGGCTCTTCCGCTGTTTCAAGATGGTAGTGGGGGTTCCATCATTCTAACTGCCTCAGTCGGAGGATCTAAAGGATTCGAGGGAATGAGTGTTTACAATGCAACCAAGGCTGCTGTACGTTCCTTTGCTCGTTCCTGGACTATCGATCTGAAACAACGCAAGATCCGTGTTAATGTCATTAGCCCTGGTCCGATAGACACACCAATGTTAAGTAGTGCAGGTATGGAACTAAGTGAAAAACAGTTCGAGCAGTTTAAGACAAGTATTGTAAACGCCGTACCTCTTGGCAGAATGGGTAATCCTAATGAAGTTGCAAAAGCCGTATCGTTTCTTGCATCAGACGATAGCAGTTATATCACAGGTATTGAACTTTTCGTAGACGGAGGTATTGCACAGATCTAGACAGTAATCTTTTTATCTTCATCTTTTGTCATCCATAGTTTATGCGTATAATAAGCAGCAGAGCATGTTGATTGTGATTAGTTCTTCTGTAGAGCCAGTTTGAGGTTTACAGAAAAAGATAGTAAAAAAACATAAAACTTTCATATCAAGCATCTTGCTTTATGTCCAAAGATGATTTTCAACATAAACTAAATAGGATATGTAAGATACCATCAGTTTTACAGGTAGAAATTAGGCAAAGACATTGTTAGGTTTATATGGTTTGGATATGAAATCAACTCTATATTTATTTCCCGTTCAAAGATCTGACACCAAATAGTATATAACTTTCAAGCAAATCAAACGTTAAAGATCTCCATAATTGACAAAGAAATACCTACAAGAGGCAAACCAATAATAAATGTATTAATTTGAGATTATCTTTACAATTGAACCTCTATCTCATTTGTATTTTGTGTTCATTAAATTTGCAATATGAGTAGATAATATGGCATCTTTCTGTTGATCAATTAATCTTGCACTGCCATGAAATGTTCTCTCATTGACAGTAAATAAAAATTGATTTGTTGCATGATTCCCTTATTCCAAATACATTTAGCTAACATCTTTTAAGAAAACATGTGAAATGGTCCGTCTACAACCAATCTCTTGTTAGGAGAGGCGAAATATTGTTAGGTTTTGACATCATTAACAACTGGGATACCGAATTAAAAGAGATGAATAAAGACAAGGTGGGTGAGCCATTTCGTTATCCAAATACATTTCTTCTTTTGCTTGGATATGCCAAGGTATACTTTCATTTACCATACCGACAAACAGAAGGTATTGCACAAGGACATTCTAAAGGGAAAGTACCTTCTATCCCTAATTATACAACAATAAACCGAAGAATAAACAGGCTAGATATCAAGATAAAAGATACAATAGATAACAAAGACAACGAATTTGAAGATGACTACATTGTCATTGCAATGGACAGTACAGGAATAAAGGTTACCAATAGAGGCCAGTGGATGAGAGAGAAATGGGATGTAAGAAAGAAAGGGTATTTGAAAATCCACATAGCAGTCAACATCAAGAGCAAGAAAATTCTTTCAATGAAAGTCACTGATGAGCATGTACATGATAGTAAGGCGTTACCAGAATTGGTTGAAAATATTATAAAATCAAATAAAATAATAAGCAAACTATTCGGTGATGGCGCCTATGATGGTAATGATATTTTTAGATATCTGGGAGACAATGGAATCTTGCCATGTATTAAAGTAAGAAAGAATTCTAGAGTTGGATGGAAAAAAGGGAACTTCCTTAGAAATCTATCAGTTTTGGCACAAAGAAATGATTTTGCAAAAGTGGAAGGATAGCGTAAGCTATGGACAAAGATGGATTGTTGAAACTGTGTTTTCCGCTATAAAAAGAACGTTTGGAGAATATGTTTATTCTGTTAGATTAAAGAATATGGTACAAGAAATGATGTTAAAAGCATCATTGTATAACAAAATGATATCTGTTTAACCAAAACTGACAGTAAATCAAAGATTATAGGAATCATGCAACAAAGCAAATAAAAATAACACTCGGATTATAAATGATATTTTGAACCCAATGTACATGCTTCAGTGGTTCTGACATAACATAATAATTATCATCATAACCTGCTTTGTTGCATGATTATTTTATTCGTCATTTGTTAACGTTTTATTGACAGTGTTATAACGGAAATAGTCAAAGCTTAATTATTATTATAATACAAATATTAAATTTTTAACTGATTTTCGAATCATGCAACAAAGCATCATAACCAACATATCAAATCTCTATCTTGTGCTGTTTTCCGCTCTTCCATCCTTTCGTAGTCAGTATAGAAAAACTGGCTAGGGTTCAACAACAATAATAATAACTATGACTTTCTCTCTTGTGTCCAGGTTGTGAAATTTAATCTAGACTATAGAGTATGAACACCTGCTTAAATGTTGTGTGAAATATCGTCTTGTGATTGAAATAAATTCGCTGAAGGTCTTATGGTGGAACCCATCGTCGGAGCCTCGCTCAATCTAAATGAATAGAGCTTATGCCGGTAGCAGGTAGGAATAGGAATCAACCATATACATATAATATTGAGTATTATGTAAATTGAAGATTCTAAAATGCAAAATCAAAAGAAGCGGTTCACAGCCTTCAACTAAAGGCTCGGCAGATTATTTTACCTGTCACGTAGCATTGATCCTCTGTTTTAAGCAAATGATCCAGCATCACGCGCTGTAGGTGCTAGCGTCACTTTTGATCCTGGCACTCGTACTTAATGGCATACTTATCCATTGGGTCAAACCTTGATTGTAACTGCTGGTTGTGGTCTTGTATAGAGATGGGAAATGACCAGATTGAGAAAATCACTCAGGCGATATAGTTTGGTTTTCACCTGCGAAAAACACTGACATGATGATACTTCAACTACTGCTATGATCCATATTGCAATTCAGGAGCAGCTTCATGGCAAGACTACTGTTGATTGGATGGAAAGGGTCAGCGATGAGCAGTACCAAGCCCGCGGAGTAAGCACAAAATAAAAGGTAGCAGAATAATGCAAAAAAGCAAACTTCGAAAGAGCGGCTTGTAATTTTTAGCCCTAAAACTCGGTTGCATGAATTTGAGCGACGTATACTGCCCTGCGGGCATGGCTGCTTACGAAAGCCAGAGATTGTTCAAATTCCAGGTAATCGTAAGATTGAGCGGCTAGAAGAGAATATAGGCGCCGTTGCAATTGAACTTACATCTGAAGATTTGAATGAAATTGATAAAGCTGCTTCAAAGATCAATTTAAGGAGATAGGAATTTAGAGGGACATAAGAAAATGCTGGGCTATAAGGAATTTGTAGTACGCAGAGCTCAAGATTATTACAAATAATAACAATAATAATACTACATCAAAGAAGCCATCAACGCTATATGGAAATATAGCAGAGACTAGCCTCCTTGATTAAATGTCTTTATATTATCCTGCACTTTGACTATCATGTCAACAACAGCACAATTTAACACTGAATCATATGATCAGTATAAAGCAAAGGCTTACGCGGCTACAAGTGCGAAATCGCCACTTGCCCCTACAATCATCCCTAGGCGTGATCCGGGTGAAGACGATGTTCAGATTGAAATCCTTTTCTGCGGTATTTGCCATTCTGACCTCCACCAAGTTCGTAATGAGTGGAGCGAAATGCCCACGGTCTATCCATGCGTTCCAGGACATGAGATCGTTGGTCGTGTAACCAAGGTGGGCTCCCACGTCACTAAGTTCAAGCCAGGTAACCTTGCTGCAGTCGGATGCTTGGTTGACTCTGACGGCAATTGTCCTGACTGTCAGGCAGGTCTCGAGCAGTTCTGTCCACATATGACCCTTACCTATAACTCTCCAGACGTTCATCTTGGAGGCGTTACCTATGGTGGCCATTCAGATAGTATTGTTGTCAAAGAGCACTTTGTTTTACATGTTCCTTCCAACCTAAATCTCGCCGGAGTCGCGCCTCTCCTCTGCGCTGGGATTACAACATATTCACCTATGAAACATTGGGGCGTCACCAAAGGCAAGAAGGTCGGCGTAGTGGGTCTAGGAGGGTTGGGTCATATGGCTGTAAAGTTTGCTCACGCGCTTGGAGCCCATGTAGTGGTATTTACTACTTCGCCTAACAAGAAAGAAGATGCGCTTAGCCTCGGAGCTAACGAGGTGGTCATTTCACGAAATGCTGATGAGATGAACAAACACGTTAATAGTTTTGACTTTATTCTCGATACGGTCTCTGCAGAACATGACATTAACTTATACATAAAATTACTTCGTCGTGATGGCAACATCACCATCGTCGGCCTACCGGACAAGTCTTATGCTGTCTCGCCCTTGACCCTTCTCTTTAAGCGTCGCACTCTTTCTGGATCGCTAATAGGGGGTATTGCAGAAACTCAGGAGATGCTAGACTTTTGCGGCAAACATAGCATCACAGCCGACGTAGAAGTCATCCCCATCCAAAAGATTAATGAGGCATATGACAGACTATCCCGAGCAGATGTAAAGTATCGCTTCTCAATTGATATGGCTTCTCTCAAATCACAGTAACGCTTTTTGTTAGAGTAATTATGAATAACAATAATTCAAAGGTAAGGTTGCTTTTGTCACCGGAGCAGCAAACGGCAATGATCGAGCTACTGCAATTGCTTTTGTTCGTGAAGGCACCAGCGCAGTAGTGCTGATATTTCAGAGCATGAGCGCAAAGAAACAGTCCGCGTAATCAAAGAAAAGCTATATGTTTTTCCTTAAGTTAACAGCTGTGTATACATAAAGATACACTCTCTTGTAAAATATTTATGATCGCTTTGCTGCCATGATTTTTGTTATAAATATTCTTCCACTTGCTAATGGCTCTTCCTATTTCTTGTTCGTCTTTAAATGTAGAATTGTTAATTGTCTGCCTTTGTAACCACACCCACCTTACTTCGATTAAATTAAGCTTGGGCGATCTTACTGGTAGAAATACAAATTTTATTCGAGGACAACATTTGGATATCTCTTTCTTTACCATCTTTGATTTGTGTGCTGAAAGATTATCAAGTACAACAAAGATATTTTGGATATTCTTATCATATCTTTTATCTACTCTTTTTTAAAAAGTCAACAAACTGCTTCTTTCCTGTCTTTCTTTTATAGCATTGGACATGCATTTTGTCATTTGTATGATCATAGGCTCCAAATACATTTAACAATCCATTTATCTTTTGAGACTTTTCGACCTTTACCTGTACCGATGACCATGATGTACCACCATGGGTTTTTGCTGCTACAGGCCCTTTTTCATCTATATACAGTAACACAGAATCCTTTGTCGTGTTGTACCTCAGTTGTTCAATGTACTTTTTTTCAAAGTGTATTCTGGATCATTGCTTTTATTATTTGACAACACAGTTTTAGATTTTCTCCATTTTATTTTATGCTTTAGAAGAATATTTCTTATTTCTGCAGAATGGCTTATTTTAGTTACCAGTTAAGTCATTCATAAGAAAACCAGCAAGTACACGTAATGACCATGTGGAAAATCCCAAATCAAAAGATCTTGGATTTGTAGATGTTATATCCACTATTTGTTTTTCGATATCATTAGTAAATTTGTGCTGTTTGTGATTATGCTTTTTTGATATAATGCCATCGATTCCTTTTTCGTTAAAGCGATGTATCCATTTTCTTATGTTATGATCATGATGGTTTGTAATCTTTCTTATTTGAGGAACTGTGTATCCCTCATCTTTAAGCAAGATAATCTTGGCTCTATATCCTGCTTCATTATCTTCAAGCATTAGATGTAAAAGGTTCTTTTCATCATCAGTTAGCATTCTGAGGAATGTGTCCCTCATAATAATAGATAAAAGAGTGGCAAGCTATAGGTGTTGTGATAACTAAACAAACACAACTATTTTACAATAAGATATAGTATATCATTTACACTGCTGTTAACAGAGCCATATTTTTGTCAAGATATCGCGTTATTTTCCTTATGAAAAATAAAATAGATGTATTCTATTATGCTGTTAAACAAGTGAAATTCTGCAGACATCGTTATATTATCACGTCATTTCAGATTTGATATGATTCTTGATGATGTAGTCTGCAACATATACTTTATTAGAGTTTGGCACCCATATCGACTTATGCCCTCTCTCGCTCGCTCGATGTGCATGTGTGTGTATATATGTGAGGAAACAGATAGCATAAGAAATGTCAATAAAATAGTGTTCTTTAAGAGGATTAGGTACAGATCTGACAGGTTTATTGATGGCAAGTCTTAGCGCACAGCAATCTCTCAGTACTAGTTTAACATAATATTCTGTTGACACGCTTTGCAAATGCCGTGTTTATAGATCTCATACAATGCTGCGGCTTTTAGAACTTTTCAACTGAAGTTTGATGCATTAGCAATGGCAGCAGAAATGGTTGCGATAGCGTTCTCAAAATTGCAGGGATAGAAGGAATAGAAGAACAGGATTGAGATTGCATAATTCCTGCACCAGAAGATGTGTATAATGATCTTAGGTCTATTGCTTTTGACATTGGTGCAAATATTATCGCTATTAGCCCTGCTGCTACCCAAGCAATATCTTAATTCAGTACTTTTTTTTGAACGAGTACTTGAAAACATAAATTTCAACAAGAAACAGAGGATATTGTATATGTGAAGATTTTAACTATAATCTACTAAAATAATTTGATAAATATTACCTAATGTTGATGTTGATTCTTTAAAATTAGGGAGTTGTTATTTTACGTGACATTGTTAATTCTATTTTGTTATTTGATCTTGAAAAGTTGTCAGATGATAGGCTATCAATAAAAACGATTAATTTACAATAGTTGCTTTATAAAAAAGTATCATAAAAAATTTAATATATCCTTGCATAATTAGCACCTGAACAGCTTTATGACCTAAAGTTCCTCTCTTATCTGATCTAAATGTTTTCATACGAGAGGTTATCCAGAAAACCACTGCTTTTCAAGTCGTTCACTGCTGGTCTTACAGTACAACAGTTTGATGATATTTTCGATAGAGATAACAAAAAGATATGACAAACATGAGATGAAGCATTTATCAAAAAGAAAAAACCGCAGAGAAAGAAACACAGGCGCCGGAAGACATTCAAACTAGATGTAAAAAATAGATTTGTAATGCTTTTGGTTTATTATCGCCTGTACATAACTTACACTCTATCTGGATTTCTCTTTGACCTTGATCAAAGTACTATTTGCATAGTGCTCTGTTTCATGATTCCTATAATCTTTGATTTTACTATCACTTTTGCCTAAATAGATATCAACTTATTATACAACGATGCTTTTAACATCAATTCTTGTATCATATTCTTTAGTTTAGCAGAGTATACATATTCTCCAAATGTTCTTTTTATACAAGAGAACACTGTTTCAACAATCCATCTTTGTCTATATCTTACACTGTCTTTCCATCTTTGCAAATCATTTCTTTGTGCCAACACCGATAGATTTCTAAGGATATAACCTGTTTTCAGTTTAATTCTTGCATTCTTTCTCACTTTGATGCAAGGTTGGATTCCGTTGTCTCCTAGATACCTAAAAATATTATTACCATCATATATGCACCGTCAGCAATGAGTTCACCTATGGCTGTTGCATGTATCATGCTATCTGATTTTATAACATCATCAACCAATTCTGGTAACGCTTTCCTATCATGAACATGTTCATCAGTTACTTTCATAGCAAGAATTTTCTTGGTCTTGACGTTTACCACTATATGTATTTTCAAATATCATTTCTTTTTATTTTTCATATTCCATTTGTCCATCATCCATTGGCCTCTGTTTGTTACTTTGATATCAGTACCTGTCTATTGCAATAATAATATATTCATCTTTGAATTCCTTGCTGTCTGTTGTATCTTTTATTCGAATATTTAACCTGTTTATCCTTCTGTTTATTGTTGTAAAATCTGGGATTGATGGTTCTTTTCCTTTAGCATGAGCTTGTGTTATTCCTTCTTTGGTTTGTCTATATGGAAGATGAAAGTACACTTTGGCATAACCAAGTAAAAGAAGAAAGGTATTTGGATAGTAAAATGGCTGTTCGCCTACTTTGCCATTGTTCATCTCTTTTAGCTCTGTATCCCAGTTGTTAATGATATCAAAGCCTAGCAAGATTTGGCCTCTTCTAACTAAAGATTGGTTGTAGGAGGGCCAGTTCATACAATTCGTTAATAGACGTTAGCTAAATGTATTTGGGAATAGGAATCATGCAACAAAGCATTTGCATAGATATACAAAAGATTGAAAATTTGATAAGAAAATGTTTACCAATTCCACAGAAAATATACTACAAAACAAAGAGGCTACAACAAACACCTCAGAGGAAGTAGAGAAATGCTTTCCAGGCTTTCTTGCTTTTATTGATTCTATAGAACAAAAGATACCAAGACCCATTGACAATAAAAGAAAGAACAGATACCATTCAGGCAAGAAGAAAAGACATACTGTAAAGACCCAATTGACGGTTAACAATCGTGGTTACATCCTTCATAAGGTTGCCCATAAGAAAGGAAAAAGACATGATTATAATATCTATAAAGAGAACCATCCTGTCATTCCAAAACAAGTTGTTACTGTAGTTGATCTAGGATACCTTGGCATGGAAAAGGATTTTCCAGAACAACTATCTGCCTTACCATTCAAAAGGAAAATAAACCAGTGTTTATCACAAGAAGAAAAAGATTACAACATTATTCATTCAAAAATAAGAATAGTGGTGGAACATACTATTATCAGCAGATTGAAAAAGTACAGGATACTTGCAGATGTATTTAGAAATAAATTGAGAAAACATAACATGGTATCAGACATAATTGCAGGCTTGATAAACTGTAGAATATTAAATCAACAGAACTAGATCCATATAGAATTCTGAAGGAAAAGTCCATGTTGTTTCTAATTATGCAAGAGATCTGTTTAACACCCTTTCTTTTTGATAAATTATAAAATTTATGAGTGAATTTTGTAGCCATTACGGGTTTTCTTTTGTCTTGTTGTAAAGGTTGATGAGCCTTTCTTCGATGTTGTTGTCCGGTACTTCGACAAAATCAAGAATGTTTTAAATCTATTTGAATATCTTTTTGGGTTGGAGGAGATTTAATAGAATACATGAATCTAATATGTGGGTTATGAAAATCATGATTGTTTTGATGGAATTGTTTTAGTTATGTTTGTAAGAGGTTGAAACCTATAGCTGCTTATTTATATTAGATCTCTTGCATAATAAGACGCTTGTCAAAATTTTATAGATTTAGATAATATTTTGTAATATTTTCATTTTAGTTTGCGGATTACGATTATGTACTGTCAACCTTTTAAAAATTTTTTTAATAGATCTAATTATGCAAAATCTTTAATGAAGTGATAGAAGATACAAAGAAAAAATTATATAAATTCATTAATTTATGTTCATGAATTTGTTTCTGACCGATATATAGAACAAATTTGTTTATCAATCTTTAGCTGCCTCTTTTTCACTTTTATTATTTATATCATTATCAGAATTAAAAAGCCATCCTTTTTTCTTAAAGAATAACAATGTGACTAAAATAATAATTATCATGGAAGCTACTACAATAAAAAAACCCTGCGGGAGACTATTGAGTGCAGGCGTATTTATTCCAACAATCCCGTAAACTCCAGTGATAACTGTTAATGGCAAGAGTATTGTATTAATGATAGTAAGTAATCTAATAGAATCATGTGTTTGTAATTCAACATTGATCATAAAAAGTTCACGGGAAGAATTGATTCTATCTCTATAAGAATCTACTAATTCAATTAGTTGATTAATATTATCGTAAGCAATTTGCAAATACTTTATTTCATCGCTATCTTTCTCTATATGTATTAAAAAATTCATTACGTCACGTGTATACCAGAAATGTCGTCTTATAATTATTATTTGTCTTGTAACTATATCTAAATAGTAAAGCATTTTCTTTGAATCTTTTGAATAAAATGCCTTTTGATCAAAATCTGTAATTGTTAATTCTATTGAAGTTAACAGCTGTTCGTATTTAGTGATAATTTCAGTAATCATACTATAATAAAGTGCATTTATGGGAGATTCAACTAATTTTCTATTTTTATGATCCAATAACATACGGATAGGTGTTAAAAGATCAACGTCGGAAGAATGTATTGTTATCAACCAATCTTTTCCGCTATATAAATAAATTCCTCTGACAGTTAATTTTTCCAGTGTACTATATTTGATATCCAGTAGTATGGTAAAAGAATAGTTTTCATGTAAACGTACCTGTGGCCTTTTTGCTTCACGTTCAACTATTTTTATAGTTTCGATATCAAGTCCAAACTCTTTTTGGAGATTCAATATTTCAGACGAGGATGGATCAACAACATCCAACCATAAATTAAATCCATTATTAATATCAGTTTTATCTCCTTTTTCTTTTATTTCATCATGATTATAATAAATAGTTGTTTGCAATAAGATCTGTGGGAAGCCAAAGCATAATTAATATTTGTAATAGTGTTACTTTTTTTATTATAATCCCCCATAAGGCTCTGTATAGTTAAGGAATTTAGAATTATTTTTGATTAAAGATGTTTGGTTAGTAGACCATTTTAAAAATAATTTTGGCAAAATGAACTTAAATTTAATACGCAAACCAAATTTTTGGTGGACCATCACATTTAAATTTTTTAAAATAATTTTTGGCCTTTACTTTACAGATCTGATAAAGATATCTTAATTCTTTATATTCAATTTACTTATAAATCCTTTAATAAAAAATGATCTTAAGAATCCCAATGTAGCTCCAAATACTATGTGTGCGATAAATCCAAAGCCATATAATGAAATTATTATTTGTTCTGTCATCTGTTGATTCTGTAAACTATTATGAGAGGGGTTAAGTTGACGTATTATTTCTATTATATTAGGCTGTACAAAGATTATGGTTGTAGGAATGTATAGTATTAAGAATATAATTATTGCCAAAATGATTCCTTCCTTTATTCCTTTTCTAAAAGTAGTAATTTTAAATTTGTTAAACATCTTTATTACAAATCCAAATATAATACCTGCAATAGCACTGGTAAATAGATGCATTACAATACCTAAAACAAAATTAAAATTATTATTATGACTATGACTAATTGACATACCTCTGGCTATTGATAGACTATCTAAGGAATTCCCATCACATTAGAAATAATCATAAGAAAAGGATACATAACTATACCTGATAGTATACCACATACTGTACCAAGTATTATGGTTCTAATTAATGATTGATTATGTATTTTAGTAATACTGCTTCACTTTAAAATAAAATAACATATAATAAAAATTTAATTGTTTTTCAATGATCTTGTTTTCAAACTACAATAATAGGTAATCTCGGGAAATTAAAGTATATCTTTTATTATTATACATAACTGTTCGTATTAAAGCATGTTATTTATAATATAATATGTCTAAATCAAATTTCACTCAAGACATTATAACAAAAAAATTCATTTTAGAATTAAATGAGGTCCTTGCCTTAGAGAATGCAGGAATAGAACGGCTTCAAACTCGAATCGAAGAAATTAGCATACCAGAAGCTAAGCAACAAATGCAACACCATTTACAAGAAAGTTTAGAGCACCAAAAAAGGTTACAACAGTTAATTACTTCCATGGGGGGAGAGCCTACTCAGTTAAAAGTTGGATTGCCATTACCCTCGTATCCAGACACAATAAGGAAAATGATGGAAAATTCAATGACAAAATACGAATGGGAGTTAAAAAAGACAGAGCACGACCTGATCATAGAAAACGCAGAAGTTTCATGCTATCTTATGCTGTTAGAGAAAGCACAAATGACAAAAGGAGAATTTCTAAATGCAGCTGAGCCTCTTTCACTGAATTTAAAAGATGAGCAGAACATGGTTGAATGGATAAAGTCCAATTCACCCGAAATGTTATCAAAATTGTGGCCAAAGATAGAATCAGAAACAACAACAACAGCAAGATTTCAGTCAGTCAATCAGCAGAGCACTTGACCAAACAAAAGATAATATAAATAAATCAATAGAAGAACCAAGAAATCATATTCTGAAGAGTTTGCAGCCTGTTTGTCAATTTGTATAATTTTTGTGGAACTGGTACGCATTGTCTTATCAAACTTTCAATCTTTTGTATGTCTCTGCAGATGGCACTCTAATCCAAATCAAATAGAACGCCTGCTACAAAGTGTAAGTGATGTAAAGGTAATAGTACACCAATAGCATAAGGAATTATCATTGAGCCTAATTTGAATGGCCTTACATCATCTATGTTCCTTTCTCTGTTATCTTTTCTTTTTGATAAACGCTTTATATCATGCTTGTCATATCTTTTTTGTTATTTTTTTTGGAAAATGTTATCTAATTTTGCATTGTAAGACAAGTAAATGATTTGAAAAGTTTTGGGTTTTGGTTTTGTGGATAATCTCCAGTATGAAAGTAATGAAAGGACAAGAAATTGATGAGAACTAGATCTTATAGCTGTTTATTATAATTATGCAAGAGATCTAATGAATTGTAATCTTTTTTTCTTGTACTAAAAATAATTTCAGCATGTCTAAGAAACTCTTCTGATGGTCTTGGTGATAATTCTTTTAATTCTCTGATTAGTTCTGAAAGTTTTAAATAAATATAATTTTTTTCAAACAGTAAGACCTGAAGTTTTGTAATATTCTAAAAATATTACAGTATTGTAGGACATTGTCTTTTTGATTCTAGCTCTCGAGCAAGATCTACATTATTAAACAATTAATAAAAAATAATAAAATAGATAATGTTATGTTTGAACGATTCGAAAAAGGAAACTATTATTATTTAAAGTGATAGTGATTGTAATATCAAAAATATATATTTGAAGAATAAATGATAATTTTCTATTATTTTTTAACAGAGGTAAAATCAAAAATACTTGTTTGGTGTTTGTTATCTATAAGAAAGTAATTATTTTTCTCATTCTGTTCTATTTCTTTTGTCCAATCGTTTATCTCAGGCTTATCCATTAGTTTTAGAAAAGTATTTGCTGACTGAGGACCAAAACCAGCAAAGTGGTTGTTAAAGGCTATTGATATATTTTGATAATTTTCTAAATCAGTTTTATTTATAATGTCAATATATTCAGCCATTTCCTTTTTTCTGTCTTTTACAATTTTCCCACTGTCTTCATCCTTTATACTTCTATCGCCTATAAATCTAATGTAAATCTGATCTGATGTTAATATTGTAGGTATTTTCAATTCATCTCTTATACTCCAAGTCAAGGTTATTTTGTTATCTTTTAGAAAATCACACACCTTGTCATTAAACCATGAAGAATCTCTAAACTCTATGGCATATCTGAATCTGTTATCTAATCTATTTACCATGTTCTGTAATGAATCAAAATATTTGTTTTCTGTCAAATATGGTGGCAACTGAATTAAAAGAATGAGAGTTTTGTCTACTAATGGCTCTAAATTATTAAAAAACGCTGACAAATCTTTTGATACATTTTCTTTATGCATTTTTTTCTCATGTGTAATTATTTTTGGGAATTTCAAGGCAAATTTAAAATCATCAGGTGTTTTATCTTTCCACCCCTTTACTATAAATCTAGATGGAATATTATAGAATGTGGAATCAACTTCTACGAATTTAAAAAACTTGGAATAGTATGATAACCAATTTTTATTTTCTAAATTTGGAGGATAAAATGTCCCTATCCATCCTTTGTAACTCCATCCAGAACATCCAATATAAAGACTCAATTATATTATTTATTTTAGTAATCAATCATTAAAAGGAATTTGATTTTATATTTGATTTAATTTTAGATTTATCCAATATTGATTAAAAAGTATGTTTCAAATCTGTTAAGACAAAGCTAAAAATCACTTCTATTAAAGGAAAATTTAACAACTATTCTTTAATTGCAAGTGACCATGGATGTTGTAGGTAATACTCTTTGGGCCAAGGTATCTCTAACTTTTCCCATGAGATTCCTGAATCCTTAGAACAATATATTCCTCGATTATTTAGACAATAAAATTCATCTTTAATGTTTGGGTTGGATTCTAGAATCGAAATTATGGTTCCCTTTGATTCAAATATTCCTTCTGTTACTAATTCCCATTTTTCATCTACATCTGTAGATCTCCTATACAAAAACGATTCTGAATTTTTTCTATCATGTGCTTTCCATGCTTTGTTTGCTGCCGATACAACTTTGTTTTGAGGGTCATTGGAGTTTACTGCTATACTTATTAGATAGGTGTTATCTTCTAACCCTTTATCGGAATTTTTCCATGTCATGCCATAGTCTTGGCTTTCAAAATAACCATCTCCAGCTGCAGAATAAAGTCTTTGAGGTGCTTTCTTATGAGATACTAGTGTATGCGTATCATATGGACCGTTTTTAACTCTGTCTTTCCACGTTTTCCCACCATCAAAACTCTTGATTAGCGCTCCTGCTTCTATTGCAACGAATAAGTAATCTTCTTTATTTGTATCCGGTTCAATCCAACGAACATGATTAGTCCATGGTCTAGGTGGAAATGACCAAGTTGAAGATGAACTTAGTCTATTGAATCCATCTATTACTTCCCAGGTTTGGCCACCATCGGTAGATGAGTAAATTATACTAGGTTCAGTTCCAACATATAATTTGTTAAATCCTTCTTCTCTTTTTTCAACTGGACTAACTGAAACAGTTGTAATATTAGCATTTGAGATCATTAACGAAGTCTTTTCCCAAGTTTGACCACTATTATCGGTTTTCCAAAGACCGTCATTCCATGTTCCACAATATACTCGATTGGAATTGCGAGGATCAATTGCTATTGCAGTAGGTTGTAATCCTTTCAAGTCCTCGTTAACCTTCCATCTACTATCATCATTTCCGTTTGATGGCGATTCTAATACTAAAAGAGACTTTTCCAGTGCAGCAAAAAGAATGGTCATATTATTAATTTAGCATCTTTATTGCATTTATTTTTATTTTAAAAACTAAATTTAATTCTTAAATCCAAATTATAAGTCGTGTTTCCTTTTTAGATTACTGTTTTGTTTTATTTTATTATATTATGTGTTTTGATATCTAAAATCTTTTATAGTCTTTGGGAGGTAATTTTCTTTAAGCAGTTGAGATGAAATTATTTATTATCATCATCCTCTATACAATCTTATAAAAAGCATTTGAATGATTTCACTGTCTGTGAGTCCAAAATGAGCGTAATATCAATAAGAGAAATTAAAGAAAGTGGAATTTTTAGTATATTTAAAAAAGAGATACAGAAGTTGATTTCATTTTTTTACTTAATAATATGGACAATGAAATTGATACAATTGACAACACTACTGCTGTAAGAAAAATCAAATCAAATGAGAATGATGATGGCAAAGATTCTACTGCTCCTTTAACATTAATCACTGATTGATTCGTTTGCATATACATTGCAGACAGAGCCGGACCAATAGAGCTACCTACTATTCTTAACATACTACTCATTCCAATAGTTACTCCAGAAGATTCTCTTGGTGATGATAAAAGAATTACATTCATCGCTCCAACGGCAGCTAGTGATAGCCCAGCAGATAATATACCTAAACCGGATGAAATTAATAACTCTGATGAATGAAATAGCAATATTATTACAAAACCTAATGTAGTTAAGGCGGAACCAAAGATAATTGGTTTTAAAGATCCCAATTTAGATATGATGATTCCCGATGTTGGTCCAAATAATAAAAGCACTATTGCAAAAGGTAATTGAACTCTTCCTGTGTCTATGGCGTTTTCACCAAAACCAATAGGTATTGGAGTTTGTACCAAAATTGGTATGGTCTGAAAGACCATAAACATTGAAAGACCCACAATCATTATTATTGTGCTAGGTATCAATATTTGAGGTTTAAGAAAAATTTTAAAGTCCATCAGTGGAGATTCTGCACGTTTTTCAACATAAATAAATAGAATGAGTGAAATTGCTCCTAATATCATAAACGGCAAAGTGTTCTCCAATATCGAATAGAAATATGTAAATCCATTAATAATGTTTGAATTACTATTGCGGGGTGTAGATTGTAAAAGTGTTAATGCAAGAAGAAATGAAGTAATGGTAATCGCTAATAGTATTGATCCTTTAATATCAATCCGTGTTGTTAATTTTTTCTCGTTCCTTATGATTTCATCTTTGTTAGTT
This sequence comes from uncultured Nitrososphaeraceae archaeon, assembly GCA_963830925.1. Taxonomy (GTDB): domain Archaea; phylum Thermoproteota; class Nitrososphaeria; order Nitrososphaerales; family Nitrososphaeraceae; genus Nitrosocosmicus. The sequence goes on from CAWHOB010000001.1 coordinate 333,314, forward strand.
TTTGTTAATTTGGTATCTTTATTTAAATTATTGATGTTGTTACTAATATCATAACTGTAATCATCGCTTATGTGAATAAACTTTCTTATTATTAAAAGAAGTATTATCGAAATAGGTATGAGTGTAAAAAATGTCATTCTCCATCCAAAATGTTGAATGATTATTCCGCCAATTGATAATCCTATTACTGCACCTGTGGCAAACATAGACGTAATAACACCTTGTGCAATAGAGACTTTTTCTCTTGGAAATTGATCTCTTACCATACTAAATGCAATTGGAAACATTGCCATACCGAATCCCTGAATGACTCTTGTAATTATAAGAGTATAGATATTAATTGCAAATCCTCCTGTAATTACACCTCCTGCATAAATTGCCATTATAATTAACAACATTTTTTTTCTTCCATAAATATCAGAGAGTTTACCGGCTATTGGAGTCATAACAGCTCCTGATATTAGATATGCTGTCAACAACCATGAAGATAAACCGTATGATATGTGAAAATCTTTGATCAATGTTGGAATGGCAGGTATTAGCATTGTTTCTGCATACATTACCATAGTTGCAATACAACTTAGAATGACCAGTACTTTCCAAGCATAGGTAGGAATTTTAGTTTCAGAATCATTATTTTTGTGAGTATCTTTTGATTTTGAAAGATTTTTTTCTTTTCCAGTTAATTTTTTCATTTGTTTCACTACAACTTTAATTTTTTATTTTCTCATTGATATTATTGTAAATTAGCATTAATTCCAATCCTTTGAGTAGTAGTAGAATATCTTTTTCGTTTGTTTTCTACCGAAAGATTTAGATGAAATTCATTTTGAATATTTTGCAACATTTTTTCTAATGTGTGTTTTGTTATGGAGATATCTTGTTCTGATATATCCCTTATAGATATTTCTTTTATTTTTAGTGCATAGTTTATCATCGAATCAAGTGAACTGATTGTTTTCTCAGTCAGAAATATTCTATTATTTCTTCTGTCAATCTTATCTGCCATTCTTTTTACAAATTCATCTTTTTCCAATTTATCGATAATAGGAATAATTGTTGGACCCTCTAATCCTAATTTATCGGCTATTTCTTTTTGAGATAACCCATCGTTATTGTTTGCTAATATTATAATTATTTTCCATTGACCAAAAGTAATTCCAAATTTATTACGTAATTCTTGGTCAAAGACATAAATTAACGCCTTTGCAGTTCTGTTGATTATAAAACCTATGCTATTTTCAAAATCAAATTTATTCATTTTAATATTAACACTAATGGATAGAATACGAATTAATAGTATTTAAATTGATTGTTAACTATTCATATTAAAAAAAATTGAAATAAAAAATAATGTTAAATTCTCTTAATAAACATTCGAAAGAATGTTCAAAATTATTTGATACTTTCTATAAACAATGTTGCAATAAATGATATAATAAAGGTAGCAAATGCTATAGTGGAATGGAACTAGCGGTTGATGAATAAGAAGTTCCATTCTTTAATTTAATATATTGTTAGAAGGTAAAATTATTCCAGCTATTCATATTGTGAAAATGATAATCAAATTTTTTAATTGTTATAAAATAGAATCAGCATATAATATACATTATCATAAAATATCATTATGTTAGGAATTATATAATTTTAAAAATGGGTCGATTTTTCTTTACATCTTTCAATAGCACATTCATCACATATAAAAGAAGTTGCCATTGTTACAGCAAAAGTGATAGCCAGACTACTTCTCATTGCATCAATCTTTGATCTTTCAGGTATGATGAATAATGACATCTTTTGTTTTAAGGCTTCTAACCTTCTTTGAGAAAAAAATGACATCTTATCTTGATATTCGTTTGAAAATATATAATATTATTGGAAACCTTGTATCTTTACAATTGTTTATCCTTGAGTTATATTAAAAATACATAAAACAATACCTTTTATTGCAATATTTGATGTATATGATTATCTTAAACGATTTTAATATCATTAATTAATATTGGGTAAGCTAAAACCAAATGTTGCACCTTTTCCTTCTTCATTATTTTTAGCCCATATTATGCCACCATGTGCTTCTATAATACTTTTTGATATGTATAATCCTAATCCAGTTCCACCAGATCCTGATTTAGTTACAAATTTTGTAAATAACCTTGGAAATATTTCAGAATCAATTCCTTTGTCTGTATCTCTAATACTGACAATAACATAATTACTACTACAATTTCTTTCCACAATGATAGTTATTATGTTTCCATCTGTCTCTTCTTTCTCTGTCTCTTTATCTTTCTCTTTCTCTTTTGTAAATTTGATAGCATTGTCTAAAAGATTGGAAATAACTTGATTAAGCCTGCTTTGTTGCATGATTATTTTATTCGTCATTTGTTAACGTTTTATTGACAGTGTTATAACGGAAATAGTCAAAGCTTAATTATTATTATAATACAAATATTAAATTTTTAACTGATTTTCGAATCATGCAACAAAGCAGATTAAGCCTACTTTTATCAGCATATATGATAATATCATCTTTAAGCAATGACTCTATCTTTAGAGTATCTTTATGTAGTTGTTGCTGCTGTTGTTGCTGCCGCTGCCAATTATTTTTATTAATCTGTTGATTTGTGAACCCTGAAATTATATTTTGTATCATTTCATTTAGATTAAAGTTTTCTTTATTTAATGATAAAGAATGACTTTCTATTCTTGATATATCTAAAACATCTTCTGATAGTTTCAATAATCTTTTTGCATTTCTATCTATAATATCAAATATTTCCTGTTGTTTTTTATCAGTGGTTTTGTTTTTTAGAAACTCAGTTAAACCAATGATTGGTTGAATTGGATTGCGTAATTCATGGACTGCTATATTTATAAAATCTTTTTGCATCATGTCCTGTACTTTAAGTTTCTCATTTGCATCTTTCAGTTGTTGATATAACTCAGATTGCTTCCACAAGTTTTCAAATATTGAAACATAAGAAATAACAGTTGCAGAACTATTAGAATATGTACCAAATCCTACCGATTCAGAAAATTTATCTTTTAAATCATTTTTTACCTCCATTACTAGAGATTCTTTTCTATCCACTACAAGTATAGTTGATTTAGTTGACAAAGAGATATCCATATTCCTAACAAAAATATTATTTTTATATTTGTTTGAATTGAGCAATTCAAATTCTAGATTTATTTTTTCTTTTAACTTTTCTTTTAACGATTCATTTGATAAGGGTAATGGTAACAACGGTAGAGAAGGAAAAATAATTCTAATCTTTAAATTATCATCTTGATTTACTTTTTCTTTTAATATTTGAAATACTCCTAAATGGTGTTGGCGTTGCATAGAATTTGAGGAAGGAAAAATTAGTAATATTTCGCTAGTAGCTTTTTCTAAGAGATGAATATATTTAGTTTGTATTTCATATGGATCGGCTATAGTTTCAATTTTTGCAGATTTTATCCCTTTTTCAATTTCTTGTATCTTTTGTTCTGCCGGTATTGCATTTTTCCATAAGGTATCAAAGAAGTATTGTTGCTGTTGAACAAATACTTTTGAAGTACTATAAATGGCTTGTTGTGGTACTGTGCCCAATGGTGAAGTATCTGCACTTAGATAGTCTCTTTCACTAACTCCAAAAGCACCGATTATTCCATCAATATGCCTTATTTCTTCTGCAAATGACATCATCTTCTTTAAATAAGGTAGACTTTCAGAAGTAATTTCTGCTATAATTCTTATTTTTATTCCTCTATCCTTTGCTTTAATATAAGAATCCGTTAGAACATCATTTGAAGTGATTATAAACTGACTTGCAATATCTTCAAATAAGTCCAACCTTTCCTTTATTTGCAAGATGGCCTGTAAAACTCTTTTAATTATATTCTCACTTCCGTATATAACGTCGGTCTTTTCTTCCGTGTTTGTAGATGAGGTCACAACATTAGTTCGCCTCGGATATTGGTCAAACATATCGAGATAGATAATGGAATCTTATTAACTTGCGGGTTCTGTAAAATGAAGTTTTCTTGCTCTTGTTTACTTATATATTGATTTTCAGATCAAGCATCTTTTTTTATAGACTGAATCAACTTTACAACGAATATTGTTTAATGCCGTAGTAATATAATCCTCTATATATTTTATAGGTGATCTAAATATTCATCTATGATAAATAATCAGATAACTGTAAAGAGGTGCTTTGTTGCATGATTCCAATAATTTCTGTTTTTATTACCTGTTTTGTTTAAACAGAAATCAACTTATTATACAGTGATGCTTTTAACATCATTTCCTGTATCATATTCTTTAGTCTAACTGAATACACATATTCTCCAAACCATCTCTTTAAACAAGAGAAAACAGTTTCAACAATCCACCGCTTTCCATAGCTTACGCTGTCCTCTTTCCATCTTTGCAAATCATTTCTTTGTGCCAACACGGATAGATTTCTAATGATGTTTTTTCCTTTTTTCAATTTAATTCTAGCATTCTTTCTTACTTTTATACATGGCAGGATTCCATTGTCTGACAAATATCTAAAAATATTATTTCCTTCGTAAGCACCATCAGCAAATAGTTTGCCGATTGCTGATGCGGTCGTGTTATCTGATTTTATAACACCATCAACTAACTCTGGTAATACTTTACTATCATGAACATGTTCATCCGTTACCTTCATTGAGAGAATTTCCTTGGTTTTGATATTAACTGCTATATGTATTTTTAAATATCCTTTCTTATTTTTTATATGCCATTTATCTCTTATCCATTGGCCTCTGTTTGTTACCTTGATACCAGTACTATCTATTGCAATGACAATATATTCATCTTTAGAGACTTTATCTTTGTCTGTATTTATTTGAATATTCAATTTGTTTATTCTTCTGTTTATAGTTGTAAAATCAGGAATGGAAGGTACTTTTCCTTTTGCATGACCTTGTGCAATGCCTTCTGTTTGTCTATACGGAAGATGAAAGTATGCCTTGGCATAACCAAGTAAAAGAAGAAATGTGTTAGGATAATGAAATGGTTCACCGACCTTATCTTTATTCATCTCTTTTAGCTCTGTATCCCAGTTGTTTATGACATCAAAGCCTAGCAAGATTTCGCCTCTTCTAACTAAAGATTGGTTGTAAACAGACCACTTCATATATTAGATCTCTTGCACAATTAGAAATAATCTAGAATATTCTTTCTAAATTCTCTAGATTTCTAGTTCTGCTGATTCATTATCCTATAATTTATCAGACCTGCAACTATGTCTGATATTCTATTGTATTTTCTCAATCTATTTTTGAAAATTTCATTCATTATCCTGTACTTTTTCAATCTACTGATAGTATGTTCCACCACTATTCTCATTTTCGAATGAATAGCGTTGTAATTTTGTTCTTCTTGTGATAAACACTGGTTTCTTTACTTCCTATATGGTATGGATGATAGTTGTTCTGGAAAATCAGTTTCTACACCCAGATATCCAAGGTCAAATACATTAACAACCTCTTTGGGAGTGACAGAATGATTTTCCTTATAGACATCATAGTCATGCCTTCTTCCTTTCTTATATCTTAATTTATAAATGATAATACCTTGGTTGTTAACCATCAATTGTGTCTTTACAGTATGTCTTTTCTTCTTACCGGAGTAGAAAGTCATTCTTTTGTCATTATCAACAGGTCTTGGTATCTGTTGTTCTGTACAATCGGTAAAAGCCATAAATCCTGGAAAATATTTCTCTACTTCTTTAGGAGTTTTTAGCCTCCTTGTTATGTTGTATAATTTCTGTGGAATTGGTATGCATTTTCTAATCAAACTTTCAATCTTGTGAATATCTCTGCAGATGGTACTCTGATCAAGGTCAAAAAGAAAGCCTGCTAATGTGTAGGTTATGTACAGACGATAGTAAACCAAAAGCATGAGAAATCTGTTTTTTAGGTCGAGTTTGAAAGGTCTTCCAGCTCCTATGTTCCTTTCTCTTTTTAGATCATCTTTTCTTTTGGATAAACGTTGTATCTCATATTTGGAATATCTTTTTGTTATTTCTGTATTGAAAATGTTATCAAATTCTTGTACTGTAAGACCGGTAAATGATTTGAAAAGCAGTGGTTTTCTTGACAACCTCTCGTATGAAAACATTGAGAGAACAGGTTAATGAGGAACTTCAAGTCATAAAGCTGTTTGGATGTAATTATGCAAGAGATCTATTTTATTGATAGATGTTAGCTAAATGTATTTAGAAAAGAGGAATCATGCTGCTTTGTTGCATGATTATTTTATTCGTCATTTGTTAACGTTTTATTGACAGTGTTATAACGGAAATAGTCAAAGCTTAATTATTATTATAATACAAATATTAAATTTTTAACTGATTTTCGAATCATGCAACAAAGCAGATTGTATGTACACTTGTAAACTACTACTACTTGTTTTTAGCAACCAAATCCATGATATATTTTTTGATCCATATTCAAAATTATGAAAATTAACAAATCTAAACGAGCACAATCAGTTTACAATAATGATTATCCCGATGTTACACCGCTCTTAACCTTTAACCTTGAATAACCTTAAGGATAACAATTGCTGTTGAAATAGCAGTTGCAAAAGTGAATAGATTTCTTGCATTATTGAGTAAATAACTGAGGCTTGGTCATAATTCAAATTTATTTTCATATATAGCATATATCTTAAAGTTAACCTCTGGAATGTTATTTTGAGAAACACTGTCCCAAAGGTTATCTTGATAGATTAAAGAAATCCATCCTTTTTAACATTCAATGTATCTTGTAGGTAATATACCATGGTCTAGTATGCCAACATCAAGGAGGAAACACGGCAGACCGTATGTATAGTCTCCAACAGTAAATCTAAGATGTTTTATCGCGAGGTTATGGTTCAGACTGGATTCCAACAATACATTACATATTTTTCTTAGCAGGGACTGCTGTCAATATAGCCACAAACTTGCATTAGACTATGGATTAGTATCCATTCCCAGAGACGTACTATTGACAGTCGAGTGAGATATACCAGTCGAGTGAGATATACCAGTCGAGTGAGATATACCAGTCGAGTGAGATATACCAGTCGAGTGAGATATACCAGTCGAGTGAGATATACCAGTCGAGTGAGATATACCATACAATAGTGACAGACGCTTTATTGCATGATTAATTTTTTTTGTCGTTATTTGCTATGTTTTATTGATGGATTAAAAACGAAAATAGTACATTTAATTGTTATCGTTACATACACATTACTGTTTTAACTGATTTTCGAAATACAATAAAGCACTTTTATTGATAAAAAAGACACAAGAGATACAAATTCTTCAACAGAGTTTCTTATATAACATTCTCTGAAACTATATCTGTATATATCAATCGATAGTATATAAATACAAACGAAACAGACGGCTCTGTAAATTTAAGGAAAAAGCTATAGATTTCTTTTTTGTTTATTATATATGATACAACAAATAAGAAAAAGAACGGAACCTAAAGATATTTTATATTCTTTACATCTTTATTTCAGTGGGCTTTCATTAAGAAATACATCTAAAGCCATATCTCGATTTGTTAAAAGAAGTCATTCTGCAATTAGAGATTGGATACAAAAGTACAAGCCAGAAAGACTATCTTACAGCAAGACCCAGATATCTGAATTCATAATTGATGAAACTCAAATTAAAGTTGGTTCTGAATTAATATAGTTATGGGTTGTTATTGAATCTGAAACTAAGAATATTCTTGGAATAAGTATATCCAAAGAGCGAAACATGTTTGTTGTTGAAAGATTTCTATCTAATATTATAGAGAATTATGGTTATCACCCTGTTTCTACAGACGGTGGTGGTACATGGTATCCGCAAGCTTGTAGATTTTTGAAATTAAATCATTATTTGCATTCATCATATGAGAAAAGTATTATCGAAAGAACAATGCAGTACATAAAAGATAGAACCGAAGGTTTTGATGATTATTTTCCCTGTAGAAAAAAGAAATGTAAATTAAGGCATGTAAAACAATGGCTTAACCTATTTGTCAACTATTACAACAAAGAAATAATAGCTTAACTTTACAGAGCCAAACAGACAGACGTAACACATAGACCTTTATGCTCAATCTCAATAGTACACTGAAAAACTACCCTTTAAAGTAAAATAATTACTCCTTTGTTGTAGTAGTTGGTAAATAGATTCAACCATTTTTAAACATGTTTTAGGTTACATTTTCTATTTGCAAGGAACGTAACATCAAATCCTTCAATATTCTATCTTTGATGTATGTATAGTCCTTACAATACATTTTCAAAAGGATATCTGAAAATGAAAATACATGTTGTTGCTGTTGTAAACATCAACACAAAGAAAATACTTTCAATGATGAAGGTACTGACGATGAAATGTACATGATAGTGAAGCGTTACCTGAATTGATAAATGGTATTAAAATTCGATAAAAAATAACAGTAGGTGAACTATTTGCTGATGATGATGATGTGATGACGCTAATGATAGCAATAATATTTTTAAATTCTTAACAGACAACAATGGACTTGCCATGTATTAAAGTAAGAAAAAGAATGCTCGATTTAAATGGAAAAAAGGAAAAAAATTATTAGAATCTTTTGTTTTAGCTCAGAAAAAAGATTTGCAAAAGTGGAAAGAGGATAGCATAATCTATAGATATCGGTGGATTGTAGAAATTGTATTTTCATTGCTTTGTTGTATTTCGAAAATCAGTTAAAACAGTAATGTGTATGTAACGATAACAATTAAATGAGGCTTGGTCATAATTCGATATTACTCATCTTTATCCATTATTCCGTTTCATCAAGTCCCAAGCATATACTTTATCGTTCTTGGATTTATTTTCTCAGTTTTACAGTTGTAGTATACCATTATCTGATATAATAAGACAGACAATAGTACAATTGCAGATACCGTATGAAATTCACGTACTGGCAATGAGTCTATACTAAAAACTGATTTGATATGTTCTATCAATGGCTCTATGGATATTCTTCTTCTTCTTCTTCTTCTGCTGTAGATAGATTGCCCCAAAGTCGATTGATAAAAACATACAAGATCAAGCCTCTTCTTAGAAGGTACTTTTGTATCGTTCAACAGGGCAAACTAGATCTATTCCCAATACCTTCTTGCTATATTCATACAAGTTCTTATCATCATAGCCTGGATCTCCTACCATATATAATGCAAGTGATAGAGAGAATACCAAAGAAGAAGAAGTTAAAGAAACGTACATCTGATTATCCTGTACATTCGCAGTAGTTACATCTGCAGTTATAGGGTACTACAATCTTGCCTGTTGTACAGGTTAGATGTAATTTATATCCGAAAATCCATCCTTTGGTATGGCTGTAACCCCACCTTGCACCTGTATCAATGCCAGAACAAGGTACTTCTCCTTTCTTCATTGATGATTTATGCCATACACTACCCTTTGCTTTTAAAAGAGTACTGTCTATTGCTGCTGTTATAGAAAGATCTACTAATCCTTCTGTAACAAACAGGTATCCCATTGTAGATATCCTTTGCTTAATATCTGTAGAAATAGTCTTTAGTCTCCTGTCAAATGTACGCCTGCTAGGTATTTTTATCAGGCCACAGGCTACTGCTAGCTTACGGTTATACAGACAATCCACGTTAAGAAAAATATGTAATGCATTGTTGGAATCGATTTTAAACCATATCCTTACAATAAAACACCTTAAAATTATAGTTGGAGAATATACATATGGTCTTCCACGTTTCCTTTTTGCATTAGCAGGCCATGGTATACAACCTACAAGATACAGAATGTTAAAAAGGATGGAATCTTTTATTCTATCAAGAGCTAATCTTTGGGACAGTTGTTCTCAAAATAATGTCTCAATGGTTAGCTTTAAGCTATGTTGATCATGTTGAAAATATATTTGAATTATGACCAAGCCTCAATTAAATGTACTATTTTCGTTTTTAATCCATCAATAAAACATAGTAGATCTCTCGCATAATTAGAATTATATACATTATTTCTACAGAATTTGTATTGGTTCTTTGATAACTATCATATGAAAACAAAAAAGGACAAGAAATTGATAGAATGAGATCATATAGTTATTTACTCAATAATGCAAGAAATCTATTCACTTTTGCAACTGCTATTTCAACAGCAATTGTTATCCTTAAGGTTATTCAAGGTTAAAGGTTAAGAGCGGTGTAACATCGGGATAATCATTATTGTAAACTGATTGTGCTCGTTTAGATTTGTTAATTTTCATAATTTTGAATATGGATCAAAAAATATATCATGGATTTGGTTGCTAAAAAAAAGCAATATTAATTAATAGATGCATTTACAATCTTCTTAACACAACTGTTAAGATAGACGATTATAGGATAATTACCAATATTCAAGTTCGAATTAGAATAAACAAAAAATTATAATAATAAATTAACGGTTCCTTTATGTATGTTAGAATCGAAGATTCCACTATAATACCGTGTAAAGAAAAAGTGATTGAGAATTGCTTTATTGTATTTCGAACATCAGTCAAAAATATAATCTATATGTAACAATAACAATTATAATTTAACTATTTCCGTCACGGCTTTGTCTACATAACGTTTTCAGATAGCGAAAAAATAATCCTGTAGCAAAGCAGTTGAAAATAATAGTAATCAAAATATATAACAATTAATTTTTTTTCAATAATTTTTAATATTTCAATCCAAGAGTATAAGATATCTATTCAGGTCCCACTATCTATGCCCTAAGCACGGATTCAACGAACTCAAAATATCAAAACAAACAAAATAATTCTATCGTCGATAGATCTAATCTGTAGTAGAATTATCAATACAATAATAAGCAGCTAAAGCGAAATTAAAGATAAAATTCTTTTTGATTAGTAAAAATCAGAGAATATAAGAATCCTGTAGCAAAGCATATAGAAAAAAATTCATGATTTTAATATTTTATTAATTTTAAATAGAAATTCATTAAAGTCTATAGGTTTTTTTACTATTTCCTTCGGAGATAAATCTGGAAATATGCTTAAAAGCTCTTCTACTGCATCTAATGCGGATAAAAATAGGACTTTGATATCAGGATTCATTATTTTCATTTTTGAATATAGTTGAATACCATTTAATCCTGGCATTCGTATATCCATTATAATTAAATCATAATGGTATGGTGTTACCTGAGAAAAATGTTCTAATGCTTTACTGGGATCTGAAAATGAATTTGTCTTGAATTTTTCACTTTCAATTATGGTTTTAAATGTGAAGAGGATATCTGCGTCATCATCTATTAAAAGAATGTTAAAAGAGGAGTTTGATTGACTAAGCCTATTTTTTTTAAGCTTTATTTGATTTTGTTTTTTTTTAAATTCTATTTCTTTTCGATGCTCAGGATTGTTGCAACGTTGTACTGAATATACATTACAAAACGTTTCATTTTTAAAATAATTATTGTCACTATTATTAATTAATTTAAAACAATAGTCATCGAAAAATGATGCTTTATCAATTACGTCGTATAGATCCTTATAAATAACCATCCCATTTGACAGAGCAAGATGGTTAATTTTCGAACAAATATTAATTGTAGGTCCAAACAAATCTACGGAATTTGAATTTAATGAGGTAGCCATCTCTAGTTTTCCATAATTTGCACTAATTCTATAATTAATTGTTGGAAGTTCGTTTTTTTTTAAATTATTATTAAGATCTGCATTAGCATCAATCATTGCTAATCCACAATCAAGAACATCTTGAAATGCATCCTTGTTTGTATCTATATCTACAGTTTTAGGAAAATAATAAATCAGACAATCTCCTGCATTTTTTATTACTTTTCCATTATAATTATTTATTATTGATGCCATTGTATTAAGAAATATGGAATAATAATTTCTAATTTTATTTGAGTCAGCTAATAATTGCTGAGTGATTTTAGTAGAGTCTATAATGTCTATAATGCAAATACAAAAATATCGATGAGTACAATTGATAAAAGTTATTTGGTTGTCTTTATAGTCATAGTTATATTGAGCATTAATTGTCTTGTTTTTTGTTATAGCATGTATACTTTCTTCTTTTAAATCGGTTATTTCATCACTAGTTGAGATATTCTCAAAAGTTAAATTCATTATGCTTCATCTAATTATTTTATACAATTGTTGTGGCAGAAGATGTCTTTAATTTGTAATGTATTTAACACTTCATACATTCTACTAATCTCTTTACTGTTACTTGTTCCGCTCGATTTAATGTTTTTATTCAATTTGAATCTATAAAATAAATTACATTTGTTAATCATTTGCAAAAATGAGCAATAATAATATAAAAGCCTTTTGAAGCAAACAGTTATTTATTTCATTATTATTTCTATAATTTTAGAAAATAGAATATATAAATCTGTATAATTAAAGACAATCTGTATATACCATTCCCATGATTATTGTATTTAATAATGATAATGGCTCATTATTCTATAGTTTACCAGACCGGTCACTAGATCTTCAATTTCTTGTCCTTTCTTTGCTTTCATACGAGAGATTATCCACAAAACCACTGCTTTTCAAATCGTTCACTGGACTTACAAGATCTCTTGTATAATTAGCACCATTAAAAAATTTTTAAAAAGTAGGCATATCTTGACATAAGGCTTTAGTTTGAATATTTTCAACCATTTATTCCTTACACCATCTTATAATGGAATCCATTTAAAAGTATAAATATTGTAGCGGGCCCGGAGGGATTTGAACCCTCGGCCTGACGCTTAGGAGGCGTCCGCGCTATCCATTTTACGCCCTTTAAAAAAAGGTCTGCGCTACGAGCCCAACTCAAATTAAATAATTATCGACCTCTATTTTTTTGTATCACATTGTCGTAAAATTAGTTATACTGTATGAAAAATCTAAAATATTTCATTGGAATATATCCATTGCTCTATTATGAATACTAACTTAATTCGTTATACATGATAATGAAATTAAAACTCTGATAATGTTAAAATAGATATATTTTTGTTTTTTAAATAGGTTCGTTTTTAAAAAAAATTTTAATCAATTTATATTTTATATTTTATATTTTATATTTTAAATACGAGATATTATCAAATGTTTATTATAACCCTGTTAATTTAAAATCAAAATAAATACTAAAAATAAAGTTAGAAATGGTATTTAAGCTGCATCATGTGTGAGCTCTCTTTTACCTTCTTTATTGATAATTAATAAATCAATTCCATCGCCACTAGCGGCATCTCTTTGAATTGAAGATTTAATGGCTCGTAATGCAAGTTTTGTAGCAGTTTCTTCGTCCAGATCTGCAGAAAAATCCGCGTCCAAAACTCCTAATGCCATCTCTGCACCAGTTCCAACAGCTGCATATCTATCTGGTAAAACAGATCCTAATGGATCCAAAGTGTATATCTCAGGTTGAGTAGTAATGCCTCCAACTATTACCTGTGTTAACAAAGGAAAATATCTTCTCTCAAACATGATTACAGACATTAATTTTGCGACAGAATTTGGTTGTACATCTCGTCTAGTTTCTAATCGTCTAATTTTAGATAATGCTCTAACCTGTCTAACCAAAACTTGCATATCTGCCACCATGCCTGCACATGCAGCACCAACATGATCAGTAACTGAAAATGTTTTTTTAGTATTTTTATTAACAATAAAATTGCCATACGAAATTCTTTTTTCAGAAGCTAATAATACACCATTATTATAAGTAATACCAACTGCCGTTGCTCCAGGCATAAATTGAAAAGCCATTTATTATTTTTAAAAAAGAGTTAGATTTAGTCGTTTCTATCTTTACTTTTTTAGAAGAGAATAATCATGGATTTTAATAGCTTCTGATATTAGTTTATTTTGAATTTCCAGAATATCTCTAGCTTCTGGATATTTGGATCCCACAACAACTTCTGCTACAATATTTGTAATATGTCTGAAAAGAAATTCATCACCTCTTTCGCTTTCGGCTTTATATGTAGAATGAGCTTTATTTACAAAAACAATATTATCATTTGTAAAGCTATATCTAGAATCAGTCTCATCTTCATATGGTATTACCTTATATCCTATTTTTTTAAGAGCAAATGTTTTTTTTAAAACTGGTTTTCTAACAGTCTTTTTTATAAATATTGGTTGATTGGATAATTTATCTACATAACTAGCGTCAGTATCATTTGTTGCATTTGCTGTTGCTGTTGCTGTGGCAGCTGTTTTGGTGTTTGCATATTCTTGAACATTATGATTATAAGTAGATGAATCTATGTTAACTTGGTTAGGAATTTTTTTATTAAATCCATTTGTATTTATATATGATCTAATAACTGGTGAGCCACTATCATAATTATTAATATCTATATGAGTATTGCTTTTATTTTTTTCAAAATGATTGTTCTCTTCAGAATCTAAAAAAGTATTATCTTCTTTTATTTTGTTAATAGAATTATTAAATTTAAAGTCACGACTATTTGTATAGTCTTCATTCTCATTGTACGCATTGATATTTTCATCGTTATTGTTATTATTAAAATATAAATTATTTTCTTTAATTCCTTTTATGTTATTTTGATCATGCAGTATAGAATACTCGTATTCATTCAAATCATCTGATTTCGTAGATAATTGACCTGTTTCATATTCTGAAGTTAAATTATGATGATAATGATCGTCATATTCGTTTATCTTATCGAGATTTTTCAAAACTTGTGAATTTGCAAATCGTCTTTGTTCTTTAATACTTGAAACATTATCTATTATTAGTGATTCTTCTCTTAATTTTTGTTGTTTTTCCCCTTCTTGTTTCTGAAATATCTGATCGGTCGTAGGTAAATCAACTTTGTTATTTTCAATACTAGTAATTTCTACAGATTCAAAACCTTGAACTTCTTCATCGATTTGAAGCATCTCAATAACGGCTTGTCCCATAACTTTATCTATTTCTTTGTAAATTTTAGATTCTTCTCTTGTGATTAAAACGTCTTCGTATTCTGTCAAGCTAGGAAAAACTTTATCGACAATAAACTCCTTCATCGATTGATTAAATTTGAAATAAACATCATTCTCAATCAGAGCAGATTTATCTGCAAATCTAGAAGTCAACTGATCGCATTTAACGAAACCTGTAACTCTGTTTAGTTTGTTATCAAACCCAAAGGTGCTGCGAAGGACCATGTGATTGCCAACCATTATTGCGATACCTTTTTCATCATAACTTAACGGTCTTTTTGCAATTATTATTTCACCTGATATGTTAGGATTGAAAATGTTAACTAATATTTTATAACCCTGAACGTCAGGAGATTTAACTATTTGAGCGTCCTTCAAATCCCATTCTTTGAAAACATCCGAATTTTTAATATATACTTCAAAAAGAGGATATTTTAATATTGAAAGTTTTTTCAATTCTTTCAACAGTTTTGTAGCATCAATAAAAATTTTAGAATTGTTTAAAAATATTTCTGTTCCATTTCTATTTAATGGAGGCTCAGATAATTCAATCAATTTCGTATGTCCTTTTGCTAGACTTTCTATTATTTCAGAATCTATTATCAAAGTTTTATTAAATTCTTGTAATTTTGTTTTAATTTTCATATTATCAAAAGAAGTTAAAAAAGAAAGTCGTCCCGTACCTGTACCTTCCTGTACGAATTCGTTTTAATTTTGGAGAAAGAGTTTCGTCAGATTTATGTGGTGTTCCTAGAATCAAAAATTTTTTGATAGATTCAAAATCCATTCCTGCATTGTCCTCAATTATAACATTGCCATTATTTAAGATGGTGATAATTACAGTGGTGGCATCTTCATCAAATGCATTTTCAATTAGCTCTCTTAGAATGTCATAAGGTGAAGTCCAAGTTTTTGTAGCAAACTCTTTGAAAAAAGAAGGATGTACTTTTAATTCTAGTGACAATATTAAAAATTAGCAAAAAATAGTTATTTAATGTACACGTAGAAAAATTTGATAAACGAATAAATATATTTAGACAAAAAATAAGAGGTATTTAGAAAATTTATCTCAATTTAAAATCCCGCTAAATATGCTACTTAATGATAAATCAGGGAAAAAAGGCGTAAATCCCAAAAGAAAGTGCGGTACGTTTGGATGAGATATATAATATGGATGGATAGAATGAAAATAAATAATCAATAGAGGGACAGCCAAGCATCCAATCATTGTTATTACAGATAGCCATACGGCGGTCATCTTTCCTATATATGACATATTATTGAAACTATGATTGGCATATATAAATTTCCCGTTTAACTTAAGTTATAAACGAAATGAAATTTCTTTAAACGCATTCCAAAATTTGTCGCCGACAAAGTGAAGATTATCTATAATATAACCCTTTTCTAATTTCTCTGCAGTAACGCTGTCTTCTAGAGCTAAACCTACTGCAAGATATTTTTCGAATTTTTCATCCTTAACTACAACAATATCATTTTTATTAAAATTGTCAAATTTAATAATTCCAGGACGCAGAACCTTTGCCCCATTACAAATGAATCTTATAGAGCCTGAATCAACCGTGACTGATGGAAAATTTTTTAAAAATTCTGGCTTTCCTAGAAATGGCAAGACCAAATCATTATTAATATGAATACCTATTATTGATTCAATAACAACTATACTTTTATTACTTTCAATTTCAAAAACTTTAATATTTTTAATTTTGGGAATCAAAATGTTTTTCCAATTTTTGTTCAATATGTTGATAACTTTTTCTGTTTCTTTTTTTGAAATAACATAAGTTTTCAAACAAATTGTTAATCAATTTATATATAATAAAGTTATGTAAATTGTAAATAATTCGATATTGAAATCTGAAAATTTTTATAATAATATAACAAGTACAACTACGTAGATGAGTACATCTCCTGAAACAGAGACAAAATATAATGTCCCAATTAAACAAGTAGAAAAAACAATAAAGATTTCCGATGATGCAAAGAAGGAGCTGAAAAATTCTGGAATGATCGATGATAAAGGAAAGTTAAAATTAAAAGGAGTTAGTCCCAAAATGTTAAAAAGAATGAAGTTAGAATCTGTAGACTGCCCTGTATTTAAAAAGGAAATTGGTTTTATTCAATGTTATGTTTGCTCAAATTTTCATAGTCGAATAAGTGGAATAGTGTATTGTAAGGGCGATCCATTATAAATACAAAAACTTCATAAACAGAAATCTAATCTAATCTTACATTAATTGAAAGAAAAATCAACAATCACGAATACACTCAAAAAAAAAGAAATAGGAATTACGTCTAGTAAAAAAGATGATTTTAGTGAATGGTATACACAGGTTGTTGAAAAAGCCGGTTTAGCTGATTATATTTCTGCAAAGGGATTTATCATTCTAAAACCATATGGATACGCAATTTGGGAATCCATAAAGGAGAATCTCGATAAAAAATTAAAAGAAACTGGTCATTCAAATGGTTTTTTACCTTGTTTAATTCCTGAAAGTATTTTAAATAAAGAAGAAGATCATTTTAAAGGTTTTAATCCCGAAGTATTTTGGGTAACTCACTCTGGTGATGATAAGTTGAATGAAAAATTGGCATTACGACCTACATCAGAGGCATTATTGTATTCTATATTTCCAAAATGGATTTCCAGTTATAGAGATCTACCGGTTAAAGTTAATTTTTGGAATACCGCACTGAGAGCAGAAATAAAATCGACAAAACCTTTTATTAGAAATTCAGAGTTCTTATGGCAAGAAGGTCATACAGTTCATTCATCAAAGGAAGAAGCTGAAGATCAGGTAATGATGATTTTAAATATCTATAAAACTATTATTGAGGATATTCTATCTATTCCTGCGATATCTGGATATAAAAGTAACAAAGAAAAATTTGTTGGAGCTGATTATACAACAACATTGGAGGGCATGATGCCAGATGGGAAAGCCTTGCAAATGGGAACATCTCATAATTTGGGAAGAAATTTTTCTATTCCGTTTGAAATTAAATTTCTTACCAAAGAGAATAATGAGGAGCACGTATGGCAAACCTCTTGGGGATTATCTTGGAGGTTAATAGGAGCCTTAATAATGGTGCACGGTGATGAGCAAGGTTTAGTATTGCCACCTGCAATCGCACCGATTCAAATAATTATAATTCCTATATATAAAAACGAAAATGAGAAAATTGTGAAAGAAAATGCCAATTTGTTAAAAAAAGAACTCGATCAATTAGGGTATAGAGTATCAATAGATGAGAGAAATGAGTATACTGCGGGATGGAAATATAATGAATGGGAAGTTAAAGGTGTACCAATGAGAATAAGTATTGGACAAAGGGATATAACTAATAAAACTATTGAAGTAGTAAGAAGAGATAATAGACAAAAAGAGATTGTCTCACGAACCGAAATAAAATATACTATAGAAAAGATATTCAAAAATATTCAAAAAGAGTTGTATAATAACGCAGAAAAAAATTTAAAAGAAAAAATAAAAAAAGCGAATGATTATGCGGAATTTAAAAAAATAATAGATAAATCGGAAGGATTTATTTTGTGTGGATGGTGTGGGAATGAAGAATGCGAGTTAAAAATCAAAGAAGAAACTGGAGCCGATATCAGAGTGATACCGTTTGATCAAAATGGATTAAATAATCAAATAAATAAATGTATATATTGTAGTAATAACGCAGAAAAAATTTCTTATTTTGGTAAGGCTTATTGACCTCTTTATAATCGCTAAAACAATAGATATGAAATAATTGAATTAATAATCAGAATGTTTATGTAAGGTTTTTTTAACCAATCAATATAAGATTGTCAGAGAAAACCAAGAATAATAAAAAAAAGGATATTAAAGTTATCATAATAATATCGATAATTTTTGTGGTTGCTTTTATTGTTTTAAGAGTAGTTTTAGTTGATACCAATCCTTTTTATGTAGTAGCTAGCGGAAGTATGGTCCCCGTTTTAAATATTAATGATTTAATAGTTGTTTGGGGTAAGGGTAGTGGTTATACTTTTGATAATGCAAAAGTACATGACATAATTGTATTTAAGGCAGTGGATCCAACGGAAAACAATAGAACAATTGTTCATAGAGTAGTTCATATATTTCAAAAAGGAGATACATTATTAGGAAATAGTGCATTCAATAATCTATGCGAACCAATGATAATGCCTAAAACCGCTCCCGATAAAATAATAATGACAAAGGGAGATGCAAATAATTGCTCGATACCTTTAATAGATATTCCAATTACAAAGCAAAATTATATTGGAAAAGTAATTCTCACTGTTCCTCAAGTTGGATTGATACCCACTATATTAAAACCACCAGTAAATTATATTTTGATGGCGATAATTGCGGGATTACTAGTGGTGTCATTTGTAAGAGGGAATAAAAAAGAAGAAGAACAAGTAAAAGATGAATGAGATAGCAAAATCAAAAACAAAAATCAAAATTTCAATATTGATGCATAGACAAGACGATCCAATAAAATGTACTGCAGCAAAGCTTGTGAAATTCAATCTGGCAAAAGAAGTAAAAAAGATTCCATTTAATTTTATTATCTTGGATCCTTTTGCAAAGGTCATAATCACTCAAAAAGACCTTTTAAATATGCATGGAATTTGTGCTATTGATTGTTCATGGAAATTGGCCATAAATACATTTAAACTATCCAAGAAATCGTTTCTGAATAACCGAAAACTCCCAGCACTGCTCGCAGGAAATCCTGTGAATTATGCCAAGATGGATACATTATCAACATCCGAGGCAATATCTGCAGCTTTGTACATAACAGGTTATAAGGAGCAAGCATGGGAGATAATGAATAAATTCAAGTGGGGACATACATTTATTGAACTAAATTATAATATTCTAGAAGATTATTCGCGTACAACCGAACAACAAAGGATAATGGAAATAGAAAAAGAATACTTTCCAAATATAAATGCAAACAATGATGTAAAAGTTAATTAAATATAGTTAACATTGACCTTTGTGAGCTAGCGAGCAAGTCACTTCCAATTAAAGAAGAGGAAACTCCTCCCTCATTACGGAGACCAGAATTAACGATAATTAGAAGGAGACTTCTGGCAACGAAATAGAAAAGTATTCAGAAAAATCAAAGGTGATGATGATTAATAATCTGAGCGATTTTAAACTGAAATGAAACTGTCGTCCCTGGTCGAGAAAGGCCAAACAGAGTTTTAAATCCGTATACTTACTCAGGTAGGCTGCTTAGCTAAATCTTGCTTAAAACAAAAGGAGGGTTACTACTAGCACACGATAACTACGATCCCAGCTAAGATTAATAATGCTAGGATCGTAGTAATATTTCCGATATTATATTAATGTAAAATTTGATAAAAATATTAATAATTTGCTTTTTCAGTGTATTGCTAGTTTTAAAATAAATAAAATAAAAAAATAATATAAAATAAGATCAGCCTATTTTGTTGCAAGGTTCGAAAATCCCCTAAAAACAATAGTTTATTCTCAACAATAACAATAGAATTTTAACTATTTTCGTGATTTGTTGCATAATTATTTTTTTCATTATTTGTTAACGTTTTGATGCTAAATTAAAAACGAAAATGGTGCTTTGTTGCAAGATTTGAAAATCAGTTATAACAACAATTAACCTGTAATAACGACAATTAAATTTTTATTATTTCAGTCACGGCTTATCTATATAATGTTATCAAATAAGGAAAAAAATAATTATGCAACAAAGCAAGATCAACCATATGAAATATGAAAAAACTATTTAATTAAAACTTTGTGAATATACCTTGGATGAAACCTAAAATAGAATATTCTAACTTTATCTCAACAGAATATTCTAAAAAATTAGCTGATAAATATGGTTATAGAGATTGGATGATATCTAGATTCTTAAATTTTATTCCAAATACGGAAATTCTTTTGGATTATATAGACAAAATTATAACCAATAAATCTTTAGATTTTGAATATATTAGATCAAATGATTTAAAAATAAATCCTATAAAACTAAAAGAAGTATTAACACAAAAAGGTTATATCGTAAAAGATACAATTTTAAAAGAAGTATTTCAAATAGAACGAACTAAACAATCTGACGGATCAAAAACAAATTTACCAAGTATAGGTTCTACAATCGAATATTTAAAGGGATATTATTACATCCAAGATCTTAGTTCCTGTTTAGCAGTAGATGAATTAGAACTTGATGAAAGTGATGCAAGCCTCGTATTAGATATGGCTGCTTCGCCTGGAGGTAAAACAACTTTTATTGCCCAAAGAATGAAAAATAATGGAAATATTATTGCCTGTGAGTCCAATCTTGATAGAATTCCATCTTTAATGTTTAATTTATCTCGATGTGGTGTAACAAATACATCAATTTTTAATCTTCCTGGAGAAAATATAGAACAATTAGGTTTAAAATTTGATCGAATATTGCTAGATGCACCTTGCTCTTGTGAGGGTATAATAATAAAGGACAAAACTAGGAAAAAAAGTAGAAGTTTGAATGATATTCACGTATGCAGTCTTAAACAAAAAAAACTTATCTATTCGGCCATTGATGTCTTGAAATCAAATGGAATAATGATTTATTGTACATGTTCTTTTGCTCCAGAAGAAAATGAGATGGTTATAAATGACATTTTAACAAATTATAAAGAATCTTCTATAGAAGTCGTTCCAATAAAGTATGGCGTAGATGGTCTTACAGAATATGATGGACACAGATTTGAAAAACAATTATCTGAGACCAAGAGATTATATCCTCATATTCATAATACTAGCGGATTTTACATCGCAAAATTGCGAAAAATATGACGTAACAACACATGTTTAAAATCTTATCTAGGGAAGAAATTACTATATTAAAAAGGGCATTTAATCAATGGGGATTATTTCTTATGTATGAAAATTTACATGTAATTGCAAAACCCATAGAAAAAATCTTATCGTCAAATGATAATAAAACTAACTTTCATTCTTTAAAAAACAATGAAAATGTTAATGAATTAAAATTAATAAAAAGATTTGATGTTGAGATATATATTTGTTCAAATGCCACTCAAAAAGAATTTGCAATTAAATTTCAACCAGTTTATTCAGGGATACTAATTGGAAAAATAATCAACAAAAAATTTTTACCCAATATTAATTTTGCAGAGATGGTTGTAAAATTTAACTCCTCATTCAACTATCCATATATAATACTAGATAATAATGGAACTAATTTGGCAACCTATGGTAGAGATATTATGGGAAACTCTATTTTGAATTATTTCAAAGATATTAAAGAAAACCAGATATTAATAATATTAAGTCAAAAAAAGGAAACAATAGGAATCGGTCGGTCTAGATTTAATGGTAAAATGATAACTCAATTTGATAAAATTACTGTAGACAATATTGAAGATATTGGTACTTATTATTTAAAATATGAAAATAATTTTGAACTGTCAAAATAAACTTTTAAATAGAAATAATATATTGTAACAATGTTTCTTATATTAATACGTTTATGGCTAGATTCTTATGTTTATACTAATTAGACTATTGTGTAGACAGAGAATAATAGTTATTTTGTTTCTTCAATAATACGATTAACAAATATTTATCAAATATGATTGTCTAAAGTTAATACTTGTAATACCCCATCAACTTGTGCTAATTAGAAAATTAATTTAATATAACAAATAAGATGATAAAATAGTATTAATAATGATATTATTATGTTTTCTAAAATAAGCAAGAATGAATTTTTTACGATACTAATTATCTAATTAGTATATCTTGTACTGTTAGTGATTGATCTTTTTAATGACCAAGAATGAAAAAAGATATTTTTATCTATTTTCTCGCCTTTATAAGGACCAGTATGGCTACTCCCCCCATCATTCCTCCCAATACGAGCAATACGAAAATGGGAAAGCCTCCAGATGATGTTACTATTCCTTGGGGTGCAACTGCAGATACTATTAAATATTGAGTGTCGCCTATTTTCTGAATTTTAGAGAATCCTCCTATTTGTATCTGTCCACTAGGCGGCGGAGTCAAAGTATGCATTCCCACATTTGCACCATCGACGGTAGCAGATGTGTCACCTTCTTTTGCGGAATATGAACCTTCTCTAAAACTACTTTCACCAAGTGAATAAATAGATATGATTTTTGAGCCACCTTTTCCAACACTAAACCCAAATCCTGCAGCACCTGCTTGTGAACCTGTAGCATCAAATAAAAAGTGCCAATTATCCATGGATACACCAAAAGCACTAAAATCTAATATGGGTTGATTCAAAAATTCTGCAAATGATGGATTAGAAAGTTTTGATGCAAGGCCTGGAACTAATTTGTCTAGAGCTCCTGAAGGGTGATTGATATCTATTTTACCATATTTGAGTGATGTAACATACAAAGGAGTATTTATTGAAAAGCTTCTCCATTCTAAACTAACAGTATCGGAAGTACTACCTTTACTTGAAGTTACTAATCCTGTTAGATAAGGTTTTAGCGCAACTTGGTATGATATAGTAGCCAAATCTTGCCCACCTGTAATTGTTGCTTTATAATCTAAAGTTGCATTTACAAAATGCACCTGACTTTTTTGATTTAAAAGTATGTTATTTATCGAAGTCAAAATAGGTTGTACTCCATTGTTAGGATCTGTAGAACTTAGTGAAAAAGATACAGTATTTTTTTTGCCATTCAATAAATTAGACATTGGGCTGCCTACAGGATATTTTAATGTAATTATTTTATCTCCGCTATAAGTCACTGTTGCTGCATTAAGTGGAGGTGAGACAGATGCTTCCATTTGCACTGCAAAAACCGGAGTAACAATACCTCCAAAAATAACTATAGTTAGCAAAATTAACATGTATTTTGAGGATACTAGTATCAATAAGATCAAATGCGATATAGCCTGTTTATAATCTTATTGAAATAAAAGGGATTATATTCAATTTGCTTGAATTAAATCGTTAATATATTAAAAATTTTTGAACATTTTAAAAAATACATATAATATTACTTTAAAAGCAAATTATTTTTAACCTTT
Source organism: uncultured Nitrososphaeraceae archaeon (assembly GCA_963830925.1). Lineage (GTDB taxonomy): Archaea > Thermoproteota > Nitrososphaeria > Nitrososphaerales > Nitrososphaeraceae > Nitrosocosmicus. The sequence goes on from CAWHOB010000001.1 coordinate 357,388, forward strand.
TTAAAAAAAAATAATATCTTTTGAAAACTATTCAAAATAGATAAATTTTCTTGAAATTATATATATATAGTTATGTTTAGATTATATATTTTAATTATTTATTATGATTTATCCACTTTTGCAGATTTATTTTTTTCATTATTTGATAACGTTTTGAATATAAAATTGCAATGGAAATAGTTAATTTAATTGTTATAACAATACAAAAATCATGTTTTTAACAGATTGTCGAATCATGCAACAACCTGATTTACCTCTCATTCATTTATTATGTGCTTTTGATTGCAACCTTTTCAACAAATAGTCTTTGAACTTTATATAATACATATTTATATCTAATTTTCAGCATATTATGTGATAAGAATCTTATTAAACAATACCAAACATACATTACTAATTTTTATTATATGTTGTAATAACTATGATTATTATAAAGAGGATTCTTGAATTATAAATATAAATGAATTAGTACATTAAATATTTATTATATTGATACATGTTATTTAATATAAATGAAAAAAGATTTTATAGTTGCCAAAGTTGAAGCTTCAACAGATGGTTCTCCATACATTTATGTGACATTTAAAGATCAGAATGAATACTATAAACCTGGGGAAAAGCAAAGTAATCCTTTTGGCCCTAATGTTATGGCCTTTACTTCGCCTGAAGATTTAATGAAAAACTTGCCTAAAGCGATGTCTAATATTACTAATATGTTTGGTGGTGCTGCTTTAAGTGATTCTCCAACCTTTAAAGTTACTATGAAAGAATATGATGAGCTAAAAATAAAAGTTGGTGATAAAGTGACAATTGAATTACACAAATTTGAACATAATGAAGTTTAATTATTTGATTTATATTTAAAATTTATTAAATATTTAATGATCCTCGTCGTCTTGATGGGTTTTTTTATTTGCTTCGATAAGTTCATGCTGTTGCTTGTTTTCTAAAGTTGTCAATATTGCGCCACATTTAAAACAAAAATAACCATCAGTCTTTTTGAAATTTTCTATAGGGTTTTCATTCATGAAAATATTATTATTGTTATCTTTTATATATTAGATCTCTTGCATAATTAGATATATTTCATCAAGTTCACTACAGATACATCACATTTTCTTTCAGTGATGCAGGTTCATCATTCTATAGTTTACCAATCCCGATACTAATTCTGATATTCTATTGTACTTTCTCAATTTATTTCTGAAAATATCACTCATTATTCTATACTTTTTCAGCCTACAAATGGCATGCTCTATCACTATTCTCCTTCTAGAATGATTTTTGTTGTGCTCTTTTTCTTCTTGTGATAATTCTACATTTTTCTTCTTTCTGATAGGTATAGATGATAGTTGTTCTGGGAAATCCTTTTCTATACCAAGATATCCAAGGTCAAATACATTAACAACCTCTTTTGGAGTTACATGATGCTCCTCTTTATAAATATCATAATCATGTCTTCTTCCTTTCTTATATCTTAATTTATGGATGATGATGCCTTGATTGTTAACAATCAATTGTGTTTTTACAGTATGCCTTTTATTTTTGCCAGAATAGAATGTCGCACGTCTTTTGTTGTCCATAGGTCTTGGTATCTGCTGCTCTGTGGAATCTATGAAAGCCATAAATCCAGGAAAGTATTTCTCTACATCTTCTGGCGTTTGTAGTCTCTTTGTAATGTTGTATATTTTCTTTGGAATTGGTACGCATTTTCTAATCAAACTTTCTATCTTTTGAATATCTCTGTAGATAGTACTTCTGATCTAGATTAAAGAGAAAACCTGCTAATGTGTATGTGATGTACAGACGATAGTAGTAAATCAAAAGCATGAGAAATCTGTTTTTTATATTTAGTTTGAATGGTCTTCCTGCACCTATACCTCTTTCTCTGTTCTTTCTTTTGGATAATCTTTGTGTCTCATGTTTGTCATATCTTTTTATTATCTCATTATCGAAAATATTATCAAACTGTTGTACCATCAAGCCAGTGAACGATTTGAAAAGTAATGGTATTTTAGATAACCTTTCATACGAAAGCAAAGAAAGGACAAGAAAATGATAAATTATTGATAATATAGCTGTTTATTCTAATTATGCAAGAGATCTAATATATAAAGATATCAAAATGATACATGTTTCAGATTTAATAGAATCTAACAAACATACAATACTAAATTATATACGTTAAACAATTCATTCTTTTCTAGGATTTTTTAATAATTTTTTGATATCGAATACAAATATCTGAGTTTGTAACTGATAATTGAATTTGATGAAAAAAATCTATCCTTAAATAAAATAAATGGATAATGTAGTATTGATTGTTGGAAGACTGCAAGATCTATTTTACATTCTTGCTACCGATTGGTTCAGTTAGAATAGGTTTTACCATCTTGTAAGTGACGTCATTTTGTTGGCTGATATGGCAGTTAGGTATCTCTCCTTGTCCTACTGGAGTATATAAACTGGGTATCTGAGCACCATCTAAAGGAACTAAACCATCACTGGGACTTTTTATTATTTTTGCACCATCTTTTAGAAAGAGAATTTGTATAGCATTACCAGTACAATATGGGTCATTTTTAAAATCAGTTGTTGGTTTCCAATTTCCGGCTATAGTATAGTAGTGTGTAGAGGGGTTATGTTTTTCAGTATATGTTGATTTTGCAATTGGAGAAGTTGTTAAAAGATCATTCGCACCTGGTGTACAAGAAAAATGTGTATCATTTTTGATAAGTTTATCTGCAACAGGCGAGCCTGTATTTGGAGTACCTATCATTATGAAATTAGCAATATCTTTACTATTCAAATTATCCGTGAGGTATTTTCTTGTATCTAAACCACCTTTAGAATGAGCAACGATATTTAATTTACTAGCGTGTGTACTTTGTTCATAATCTTTTATTATTTGAACTAGCTGTTTAGCATGATCATCTACAGAACCACATTTATCATTATTTGGTTTTGGACTTGGTGGAAATGTTACATCCTTATGCAAAATCTTGTCTCGATCTAGATTTTGATCCCAAGTTTTCCAGGTTGAACTATTTCCATCGTATCCATGAATTAGTAAAACAGGAAGGTTTGATTGTGATTGAGCGTGTGCAGACATTATTGTATAGGATGATGATAATAGGACGGCAAAAATAGCCAATGTTATAAAGCTTTGTTTCATATTATTATTCAGTAATTGAAACTTTTGGAATATAAATAAAGGTATCTACAATAGTTCAGTTATGAGATCAAAATCTAAATATTCATTTAACTATGCACTTTATGTCCAGGATCAAGATTCAATATTCTGATATTTATTACTACTCCATTTAAGTATATGATGGTGCTTTGTAGTATATTCCTTTTGCAAATACATCTCATTTTTTCTATCTGAAGAGACATTAGATCTCGCATAAGAGTAAACAGCTATATGTTCTTATTCTATCAATTTCTTGTCTTTTTTGCTTTCATATTACAGATTATCAAAGAACCATACAAAATCTGTAGAAATAATGTAGATAATTCTAATTATGCAAGAGAACTATTGTCTGTCCTTGGATTTAAATAGTCCGTTTCAATAACGTTTGACTTTGAATAAATGATCGTTCATACAATTATTCCTATTAAAATTAGAATAACCCATTTGATATATCCTTGAAATGTTGTATGATTCACCATCTAAATGCATTTAGCTAACTTCAACAAATTGTATGAACCGGTTCGTATACTATCACTCTCTAGTTAGAAGAGTAGAGATCCCATAGGATTTTATATTGTTGACAACTGGGATACCTAGCTAAAAGAAATGATCAAATATGAGGTTGGCAAACTGTTTAATTATACCTGTGCTTACCTCTTCTTTTAATTGGATGCTAAAATGTACTTTCTAAAGTCAAATTATTTTTTTGTTACAGATAAATCAAGGCTTTCGCTAATTTTCAAATCATGAAAAAACTTAACTATTTGCGGATTATGTGCTTATGATGGTAACAATATTTTTAGTTATTTGGTAGATGATAAAGCTTGTCATATGTTAAAGTAAGAAAGAATGACAGAGTAAGATGAAAAAGGGATTTTCTTGAAAATCTATCCATATTGATACAAAGAAGAAATAATTTGAAAAGTTGAAATGATAGCATAATATTTGTACAAAGATAGATTGAAAAACAGTATTCATATCAATATAAAGAATTCTTGAGGAAATATGTTTATTTTGTTAGAAAGAATATGTTACAAGAAATGGTGCTAAAAGTACATTGCATAATAAATAATTTCTATTTAGACAAAAAAACAGATAGTAATGTTCAATAAAAATCGTGCACTAAGCATTCATAAATAATAAAATTCCATTATGTTTTATCTCGATAAATATTGTAATTATCTGAGACTGGGTCATAATTCCTAACAAATAAAGCTGGTCTTATAGGGTACCATATTTTGTTTGAATCAAATAACATCTACAAGTTCTGCTGAAACACATAGTTCATCATCAATCCTAATTAGTATTTTGTATCTTGTTGGAGAATAATTGCCTGGCCTTGTAATTCTATTAAACATCATCATAGTCGAGGTAGACCTTACATATACTCAACAACAATAATCCTGAGATGTTTTATTGTACGTATCTGGTTTCGTCTTGATTCAAACAGGGCACTGCATCACTATCTTTCAATCGACTTATCGTACAACAGAAAGGTGATGAGAGCTTGTATTGGATTATCTGAATCACACTTACCAAGTAGACGAACCTTTGATAGAAGGCTAAAGACCATTTCTTTCGATATCAAAGAAAGGATATCAACTATGGGACACTTGTTTGTTTCAGATGGCATAGTCAATCCTCATATCCTTGCAACAGACAGTACTCTTATCAAAGCCAAAGGTCATGTTTGGCACAAATCCTCGATGGATAAAGGGATAGTACCTAGTTCAGGTATTGATACAGACGCCAGGTGGGGTTTTAGTCATACGAAGGGTTGTTGGCTATTTGGATATAAACTGCATATAATATCAAGTACTGATTCCATCGTCATACCTTTATCAGCTGATATTACAACTGCCAATGTACAGGATAATCAGGTTTATCAAGTATTAACATCTAGTTTGCCATCTACAACATTAAAGAAAACACACATTATATGATAGCAGATCCTGGATATGATGACCAAAATCTGTATGATTTAAGCATACGGTTAGGATTTCAGCTTGTATGTCCTGTACGTATATACAGAACTACACCAGAAGAAAGACTGGATCTGGTTGATTTCTATGAATCAGCACTAGGGCAGGTAATCTATTCAAAAAGAGGCACATCTATAGAACCACTAATGATAGAACATATCAAATCCATCTTTAGGATAGACCCAGTACCTGTAAGAGGATGTGATAAGGTATGTAGTATCGTATTGCTGTCCGTATTACTCTATCAGATACTTGTTTATTTCAACTGCAAGATGGAAAAGAACAACCATAAAAGAGCAATCAAGCATATGATAGGATGTTAATCGATTTAGAATTGATGATTATTAGGCAATATTGTTAAAATGAATTATGACCCAGCCTCAATTATCTATATCCTAATCAAGCTCAATATCCAAAATTCCGTATCTCCATAAGTTATTATCTATTCAACTCTTGCACTTTTGAGGGTTTATATGATTTATGTATAACATAAAAAGAATGACAGGAAATTATTAATGCAGCAAGAGTCATTTTAGTTGCAAAGTCTAAATTCCACGGAGTTTCAGGATTCGGATATTTTATAGCAATTTCATCAGGATTAGGTGATTTTTCAAGCATATTTACAGTCATTAAAGATCCCCATACTGTAAAATTATATACAAATTCGTATGCAGATACAACAATCAAAATTACTACTATTGTTCCTAGTACATCCTTTACTATTTTCGGAATCCTTTCTACCTCTTTAGATCCTATTTTTGTAACGCAAAACCATGATAATACAGAAAAAATGGCTAAATACGTAACAAGTTTGCCACTACCTTTAAAAAATAAATCATTTTTTACAATTATTTCGCCAACGCTTATTTTTCCATTATTTTTATAATCCGTCCAGCTCCAATACATCCCGTATGATGTTATATATAACATCATAAATGCAGAGAAATAAAAAACGATTATATAGATTTTACGAGATTCTGTATTTGTAAAAAAATTGTAAATAGATTTATGCAATGTATATTTTTAAAATTTAAATGATATAAAATTACCTTTTTCCATTGTCGGCGTCATGTTCTAGTTTTTTTTTTATACTAAGAAGTAGTTTTATCGCATCCTTTTCTTTCAAACTCTTTTTATTCTTTATAATATATTCTTCAAAATTTTCAATTTGTTTCTTATTAGATGGAAATGTCATTTTGGATTGAAATATTATATCATTATATGTTCTGTATGGGAAATACGTTTTTTTCGCTATGTTTAGTATATTTTTTTTTGTTTGATTATCAATTATATTTTTCTTTTGAGCCAAAAACAAGTTATATCTTATATCAATTAAGGCCTCCGATTTGTATTGTAGGTAATCTGTAAATGTAACTGCTACCTCATCATCCGAATCAATTACTCTATTTAAAAATAATTCAAATATTTTTCCAATACCTATCATCCCAAATTTTCTTAGCTCCACAGCTCTTAGTGCACCCAAGCTTGAAGATCCATACAGTGTAACACCTTTTTTTCGTAATAAATTATATACTTCTATCGGAGTTGGAGGATAATCTTGCAAGAAATATCCATCAATCAATCCGACAATTTTGACATTACTTGTTATTAGTCGTAAGAAATCGCCTTTTTTTGCAGGAGCTTTATATTCTGCATCAAGTATTTCCTTTGCCTTTTCAATCGGCATTGTTGGACCAAGGAAAACTATTGGCTTAGACATCTTTTAAAACATTCCTTTGCTCTGTCTCCGATTATTGATTTGTTGATCTTGAATGTTTCCAAACCCGGTACAATTGCTCTAACAACTGGAATATTGAACTTTGGATTAGTGAGGTTAACTATTATAGATTTTGTCAAACCTTTTTCTCTAAATATCTTCAAAATTAGTTGTATGTCGTCCAAAATATCTTCATTATAAAATGATTTAATTTGTGAAAATTTTACGTCGAATGTAGATTTCATGAATTGCCATGATCGTTTATCATCACTATCTTCAAAATCATATTTCATTTTTCGTAAATCATCTCTTGATCCTTGAATATTTGCAGCCCTTGACTGAGATACCTCTGTAATTGCCCTCATAAGAGCGATCCTTGAATCAGGGTGAGTTCCATGACCTTCTACAAGATATCCATAATCATGATTTATCCATTCTACACTACTTGCAATAAATGTTGGTATTTCAAGATTAGATGTAATGTTTTTTATATTTAAGGATATTTGACAATCATTAAATCTTTTTAAAAGATCTTGAATATGTTCGTTTTTTACACCATTTAAATCAACATCAGGAAATATTCCATTATCATCAATAAATTTTTTTGATTCGATTGTTCTAACTTTTACACCGTTCTGAATAAAAGAATTTTCCATGGTTTTTAATATATGAAATTGAAATGCACTTGTAACTAATTCTGCAATGCTTGTAGAATCTCTCTCAATAACTTCGCATAAAGCATGACATATTGCTTCTTCCATTACATTTCCTGAAGCTAATCCATTTGTATGATAAAAAGCATAAGGATTTACTGATGGTGATTTAGGTACAAATCTAAAAATAACTAAAGATGCAGGGACCAAGATATCTTTATCATTTAAAAGATCATATCCCATACAATAATCCATAATCATTTTAGGATCCAAAGAAAAAGATAATGGTTCTATAACCTCATCATATTTTAAAATATTATAGCTTTTAGATAATTCTTCGTAACTTCCTTGTATTAATTTATTTGTGTAGTTTCTTTGCAAAGCTGAAAATCTTTCTATACTTTCCATGATTGCACTTGCTTTCGCATGATTTTTGGTCGGTCCTTTACCACTATATACCCATATATAATCTTCAGTCCCTGGCAATACTGCAGAATAATTTGGAATTCTTAATCTATCCATATCGGTTATGTTTGCTAATCTACTAATTCCTAATTCGGTAATCATCGGATAAACTTTATCTAAAGTCTTTTCGACAGGTTGTATTCTTGATGTACCGTAAGACGCCCATTTTTTTTGAGATTTTAAAGTTAATGGTGATATGTTTTTCAATTAATGTTTATTTTTAAAAGGTTCAAATAATATATTAAGTATTAATATCATTTTTTATAAAATTACTAATTAATCTATAAGTATATTATACAAGTATCAATATACTATAATTAAATATCATAAAATCTTTTACTTTTAATCTATAATATATAAAACAATCGGTTAGGTATTTATATTATAAATTGTTTTGAGGAATTACTTGAATTCTAAAAATATAGAGGTAGAAGTAATAAGTGAAATTTTGTTAAAGGCTGCAAGTGAACCTGAATTCAGAAAGCGTTTGATCAAAAGCCCTGAAAAAATATTGGAATGTTATAATATATCAAAAGATGCAAAATATATAATTTATAAAAGCATCGCGGATCTTATTTAATAGCAAATCTGTTTGTTCATTGTTGTATTATTAAATTTCAATATGCCAAAATATATAATTTAATGTAAGACTATTCAATTCAACAGTTATAATTGAATAAACCCCCTGCTTTAACAATTTCTGCGATAATTTTACTAAAGGGTTTTATTTTATACGTCTCATTGTTTTTTGTAATATTTTTTATTATACTGTTTTCGATATCTATTTCTATTTGGTCTTTGTCATCAATCTTATTTAGGATATTTTCTTCAATTTCAATTGGTAGTAAATACCCTCCGTCAACTGCATTTCTATAAAATATTCTTGCATAAGATGGTGATAATATTGCCTTTATTCCACATTTTGATAATGCTATAGGTGCGTGTTCTCTACTTGATCCGCATCCAAAATTATTACCTACCAATAAAAAATCTCCATCAGATACTTTTTTTGTAAATTCTGTGTCTATGCCTTCCATAGCATGAGTTGCAAGTTCATCATGGTCATGAATTTTTAAATATGGTCCGGGAATTATGACATCGGTGTCAATATTTGGTTTATTATATTTGTGAACTATTCCTTTCAATTTTAAATGTCCCTTGGATCAGTTATTTTTCCTGTTAATGCTGAAGATGCAACTACTATAGGTGAGGCCAAATAGGTTTTAGATTCAACATGTCCCATTCTTCCTGGAAAGTTTCTGTTTGTCGTACTTATACAAATTTCATCTTTACCTAGTACTCCCATGTGGGCTCCGCAACAAGCACCACAAGTAGGTGGTCCTACTACGACTCCTGACTCAATAAAAGTTGATACAAGGCCTTCTTTAATAGCTTTCATATAAATCGATTGAGCAGCTGGAAGAACTTCAGTTCTAATTTTAACTTTTTTCCCTTTAAGTATTTTAGCCGCCATTCTCAAATCAGATAATTTCGCACCCGTACATGATCCGATATATGCTTTATCTAACTCGGTATTTTGTATTTCCCTAACGGGTACAACATTTTCTGGGGAAAAGGGTTTTGCTACCGATGGTTCCATTCTTTCACCTTCATATTCAAATATCTCTTTATATTCTGCATCCGAATCTGATTTTATTAATTTAAAACTTGAATCTGTTCTTTGTTTTATATATTCTATAGTTATATGGTCTGGATCAATTATTCCATTTTTAGCTCCGGCTTCTGTTGTCATATTGGTTAAAGTGAGTCTTTCTTCCATTTCCATATCGCTGACAATATCCCCTGTAAACTGCATCGCATTGTAATTTGCTCCATCTGTTCCTATGTCTGAAATGATGTTTAATATGATATCTTTGGCCATTACGTAATCTGGTTTTTTTCCTGTTAGTTTAAATAATAATGTATGAGGAACTTTAAACCATATTTTTCCATGTGTTAATACATATGCAATATCGGTATGTCCTAATCCTGCTGCAAATGCCCCTAATGCTCCAGTTGTATTAGTATGGGAATCTCCCCCTACGTATACTTCCCCCGGTAAAATTAATCCTTCCTCATGAGATAAAGTGTGACAAATGCCATACTGGCCTAGTCCGTATTTGAAATGTTTTTTTATTCCATTTCTTTGAGCCCATTTTGTTAATTGTATTATATTATCTGCAGATATTTTATCTGCTGCAGGAACGAAATGATCTTCTGAAATCCATACATTATCTGGATTCCATATTTTTCCTGTATGTATGCCTTTTTTTTCTAATTCTTTGAAAACTTTGATCACTCCCGGTCCTGAAACGTCATGAATCATGACTTTATCCACATTTGCGAAAATAATATCACCAGGTGTTAATTTTTCTGAACTTGATGCCCTGGATAATATTTTTTCGGTGATTGTCATTCCCATAATAATAATCTTATTTAATGCGGTAAAGATTAATACTTTTTGAATTTAAGCATTCAAAATGTTGATTAAATTTCATATGAGATATTGTGCTTATCCAATTAATATTTGATCGTATCATTAATAGTGTTACCTTAACTAAATATCAGACTTCAAAATCTAAGGTAATAGTAATATAAGGTTTTTTGTTATTTTAGTTACTCTTTGCTACAGGATTCCTAAAGTCTTTGATTTTATGATATCAGTTTACTAAAGTGATATTATCTTGTTATACAATGATACTTTCACCATCTTTTCTATATCATGTGCTTTAGTCTAACGGAATAAACATGCTCTCCAAACCTTTATTTTTGAAGAGTATGCTCTGTTGCATAACTAGTTTTCCTCAATTTATTTTCATACATTTTATACAATACTTCTGAATAAATTAGATCTTTCATAATAGAATAAACAGCTGTATGTTTTCAATAATTCATCATTTTCTTGTTCTCTATATGCTTTCGAATGATATGTTATCTCGAAAATCACTGCTTTTTAAGTCATTCAGTGGCCTTACAAGGCTCTGTTGCACGATTATTTTTTTTCGTCATTTGTTAACGTTTTTAAGATTAATTAAAAACGAAAATAGTCAAAGTTAACTTGTTATTGTTGAGAATAAACTACTATTTTAACTAGTTTTCGAATCATGCAACAAAGCAGCCTTACAATACAATAGTTTGATGATATTTAAGATAAAGAGATAATAAAAAGATACGAAAATATGTATTAAAATATTTATTTAAAAGAAAAGAAGATAGAGAGAGGAACATAGGCACCGGAAGATCTTTCATACTGGATTTAAGAAACAAATTTCTTATGCTTTTAGTTATTATAGTTTTACATTACTTCCCTCTATAGCAAACCTTCTCTTTGATTTGGACCAAAGTACAATTTTCAGAGACATACAAAAGATTGAAAGTTTGATTAGAAAATGCGTACCTATTCCATAGAAAATGTACAACAAAACAAAGAGGATGCCACAAATACCCGAAAAGATAGAGAAATACTTTCCATGATTTATTGCTTTCTTAGATCTACTACAAACACAACAGATACCAAGACCCATTGACAATTAAAGAAAAAGATGCACTATTCAGTAAAAAGAAAAGACATACTACAAAGATACATAATATGGTTAACAATCGTGGTTCTATCGTTCATAAAGATCACCTGCAGGATAGGAAAAAGGCATAACTATTATGTATATAAAGAAATTATCCTGTGTCATTCCAAAACAAGTTGTTACTGTATTTGATCTTAGATATTTAGTAGCAGAAGAGGATTTTTCAGAACAACTATAGGAATGCTACCATGTAAAAAGACAGAAACCTAAAACCCTATAAGAAGAAAAAGAACAAAGCAAAAGTCATTCTAGAAAGAGAATAGTAATAGAGCATACTTTTGTCGATTGAAAAGTGTAGTATAATGCACAAAGTATTTAGAAATAAATTGAGAAAATATGACAAGGTACCAGATATAGTATCAGGTTTGATATATTATAAGATAATGAATGTATATCATTAAAACAGATACAAAATTCAATGATTAATATAAATTGCTTTCAATTATGCAAGATCTAATGTAATATAGTTAAAAATAGAAGGCAATACTTTTCCATGGCATGGTCTTGTATTATTTCTTCTTCTTCTTCTTCTTCATCATCTTCTTTGATTTGTCGATAAGGGAGATGAGAATATGTCTTGGCATATCTAAGGAAAGGCAAAAGAAATTTATTGGATAATGAAATGGCTCCTAATCAACATAGTCTTGTTCATTTATTTTAATTTTCTATCTGTATAAATGATATCAAAGATATCATCAGTATTTTGTCTCTCTTGACAGGAGAACGGTTGTATAAGAGTCGGTTCATAATATTTATTGACGGATGTTATCTAAATATTTAGAAAGAAGAAATCATGCGGCAAAGCAGATAAAAAACATAATATAATTTAATAATGTAATTATATATATTTTAATATATTTCTAACTATAGTATATTATGAAACATACTATAGAAAAATTAATCTAATGTATTATAATATATTTTTATGTAGAACATTTTTAACAAATTTATGTTTCGCAATCCTAATCAACAAAGTTTTCAGAGTATTTTTAACTAATGAATAACATTAAAAATTTCAACCAAAAACTCCTAGCATTCATTCTTCTAATGACAGGCACGATGTCTGTTATTACTGCTCTGTTGCATAACTAGTTTTCCTTAAATTATTTCCATCCATTTTATGCAACTCTTCTAAACAGATTGTACAACGATACCTTCATCGTCATCTCTTTTATCATGTTTTGAAACTTGGTTGCAGATATATATTCACCAAACATCCGCTTTATAGATGAAAATGCTGTTTCAACCATCCATCGTTGTCCATACTTTCTTTTCTTTTTCCATTTATGATAATCCTTTATTTGAAGTTCAACTTCTCTATTCCTTACATTGCTATTCTTGGATGAAACGATAGAGTTTCTTTTTACTTTGATGACAGGTCGAATCCTTTTCTCCTTCAAGTATTTGAAATTTTCATTGCTATCGTAGGCCCCTGCATCACCAATGAAAGATTTGATCTTGACATTGCGGTTATTATTCAACACGCCTTCCACCAAATTCTTCATTACTTTACTATCATGTACCTTTTCATCTGTGACTTTCAGTGCAAGAATTTCTTTGGTCTTGATATCCACTGCAACATGTATCTTTAGATAACCCTTTTTTCCTGTTTTCCATTTATCTTGTATCCATTGACCTCTGTTTGTAACCTTGATACCGGTACTGTCAGCTGCTATGATGATAACGACATCATCATCATCATCATCTATACTGTTATTGATATCAATGTCCAATTTGTTTATTCTTCTACAGATCTGTGAATAACATGGATGGTCTGGAAGATTCTTTCCTACAGTTGCTTTTATGATTCCTTCGGTTTGCCTGTAAGGTAAGTGAAAGTATATTCGTATATAACCAATTATAAGAATAAAAGAATCTGGAAATTTGTACTTTTTGCCATTCTTATTTTCGTTCATCCTTGCAAGATCAACATCCCAACTATCCAGAAAATCATAGGAAAAAAGTATCTCTCCTCGTCTTACAAGAGACTGGTTATAAGAAGGCCAGTGGATCACAAATGATTAATTGGTTGGATCCTAGCTAAATAGGTTTAGTTATGCAACAAAGCAATAAAGATCACTTGTAAATTATATACTACATATTTTTGTAAACAATAGTTTTTATTTTGATCGCAAAATACCTTTATCTTTACCTTGTACCTAATAATTAATGCTATAAATAATACGTCCCTTGGAAGAATATCGACTACAATGAAAAAACCTTTTACACCTGACGTGTGAAGCTAAAGAATGTGAATACTTTATTAAAATAATCTTGGTCAAAAATGAAGAATATACACAAAATATAACAAATAGAAAAGATGATAAAAATCATCTATATATGATTACATAAGAAAGTGGACTCTTCACTACGAAAATTTATAGATCGAATGTGTTATATCTCTTTTATGAACTTTAGAAATAGAACATCTTCAGAAAACATGCAATGCGATTGTATTTTTATTTTTTAGGTCTTTCTTTAAGAAGATCATCTGACAGACTATTATCATATTTTATCAAGCGAAATCACATTCTATCGGGAATTGAGAGATACACAGATACTTGGTATATCTACTATAAGCATTAGATCTAAAGATAGCACATCATATTCATTCCTTACATGAGAAAAGTATCGTTATAGAAATAACTATACAGTATATAATGAAGGTCTATAGAATACTTTGATGATTACTTTTCTTGTCGTAAAAAAAAGAAATGTAAATTAAAGCATGTACAGAATTGGCTTAATCTTTTTGCAGATTTTCATAATAAAAAACATTATGTCTCAAGTGAACATCCATGAAAATCGTTGGCCATAATAGGATATCCTATTGTTGGATTAAGCCTAATTTTATATACTAAATCATTATATTAAATGTTATCTTTTATAGTATATACTATCTTTATACAAATTCCATTCTTATTGCCTATTTTTTCTTATCTTTTTATTTGGGGCTTAAAGCGGCAAACATCCATCCACCTTCTTGAGGTACTTGTACAGCCGCTTAGGATGTTGGTTCAGTCAGAGCCTCGCTCTCATACGGAGCATGTAAACTTTGAACCTAGCCCAATTATGGTTCTCTTTGGAAGAGATAAAGATTTTCATGTAGTCAGAGCCGTATCAAATATTTACAGTTTGATAGATATAATCTAACTATTATAATAATAGTATTAACAAATTGGAAATCATACCTATATATCTGAATAGAGAGTCTGAGAGTTTTGATATATATAAAAAAATAATTTATAATAAAGATAATATAAAATTTCAAAATAACGATTTATTGGTAATTTCAAGTAAATATTTATCCATTAGCGAAGGTAGAATAAAGAAATTAAAGGATGTTAAACCCAGTGCAGAATCTATATCTTATTCCAAATTATTCCATATTAATCCAAAAATGATGGAATTAATAATGAGGGAGTCTGATGAAATTTTTGGTGGGCTTTACGGGTTTGTACTAACATCTACTCATGGAATAATAGCTCCCAACTCAGGAATAGATAAATCCAATATCGAGCAAGATAAAGTTGTATTATATCCAAAAGATCCGTTTGGATCTATTGAATGTTTGCGAAAGCGATTCTATGTAGATCTTGGAATATATGTATATATTATTTTATCAGATAGTAGAATATTACCTATGCGTATAGGTACAGTAGGGGTAGCTCTTGCTTGTACGGGTTTTGAACCAATTAATGATTTAAGAGGTACTACTGATTTGTTTGGAAATGTTTTGAAATTTACTTCACAAAATTTGGCTGATGGTTTTGCATCTTTGGGTGTGATGGTAATGGGAGAATCAGATAAATCTACCCCCGTGATTCTAATAAGAGGATCAGATCTTATAAGAAGCGATAGAAAAATGTCTCAAGATTCTATGGGAATTGAAAGCAAGTTTGATATTTATCTAAGAGGATTATCTTTTAATCATATAAAATAAAAAAAGGTAAGCAATTATTTAAATTATAAATAATATATTGATAGTATAACCAAATTGAGCGGAGATAAATACGTATGAATGGATTTTCAACTTCATATCCAAGACGAATCAATCTTTTAAAAGGCATTCAAAATTTAATTAAAAGAGAAGAAGTTGAATTAGATCAATTATTTTTGATGGTTAAAATAAAAAAAGATGAAATAATTAATACTCTTGCTCTAGAAGGATTTAAAGTAGTAAAGTTTGAAAATAAAAAACCCTTTCAAATAGGTAGTGGATTTTCTAAAAAATTATCAAAACCTTGGGAAATGCATGTACGATTACTTGATTTCGAACAAGGATTAATTGGTATTCATGCAGAAGTAGAAATTTCGCGAAATTACTTTCAACATATAAAGTCTGTACGTGTACCTGTAGTTTATGAAATTGAAACCATTTTAAAAAAACATCGAATAGAATATCAACTATGGCATTCATATGTTAAAGATTATATCACAAACATCGTAGATAATCATCATATAGAACTTAAATCACCTAAAATACCCGCTATGCCATGGAAAGGTATGATTGGTTTTGTTTGCTTTATCGCGATAATATATGGTTTAAAGTTTTTTATGATTCTTAAATAAATAAATTTTTGATACAAATTAACAAAATTTTTATTATAAAATCTCTCTCTATATTACTAAATCTAATGGGAATTCCAGAGAAAATCAAAGCTATTCAGGATGAAATACATAAAACGCAAATAAATAAAGCTACTGAATTTCATATTGGACTACTAAAAGCAAAGATTGCAAAATTAAAAAGAGAGCTTGATGAGAATGCTCATGGAAAAACTGTTTCTACTGGTGGGGGTAGTGCAGGTTTCGATGTTAGAAAGGCCGGTGATGCAACTGTCGTTCTGATAGGATTTCCAAGTGTTGGTAAATCGACCCTGCTTAATGCATTAACTAATGCAAAATCAAAAACTGGGGCTTATTCTTTTACTACTCTAACTGCAGTACCGGGTATGTTGGAATATAATGGCTCACAAATCCAGATTCTGGATCTCCCGGGTATTATAGAGGGAGCTGCTGCTGGAAAAGGACTTGGAAAAAGAGTATTGAGCGTTGCCCGAAATGCAAATTTGGTTTTAATGGTTTTAGATGTATTTCAAATTCATCATCTAGATATATTGAAAAAGGAGCTTTTTGAAATAGGTGTAAAGGTTAATGAAAAACCTCCCGATGTAATTGTGGAAAAAACCTCTACTGGAGGTATGTCCGTCAGCATACAAGTACCAACAAAGGTCGATGAAAATTTTATTCGAAATGTTGCAAGAATAAATGGATATCATAATGGTAGAATTACAATAAGAGAAGAGGGCCTTACAATTGAGCAACTAATAGATGTACTATCTGGTAATCGTGTGTATATCCCATTCATAGTGGTCGTTAACAAAATCGATCTAGTTGACCCCGAATACTTGAGGCGAGCCACATCAAAGTTAAATGTTCCATTTATACCCATATCAGCTGATACAAATAAAAACATAGAATTGTTAAAAAAAGAGATCTATAATAAACTCGATTTTATTCGAGTTTATATGAAACCAAAAGGGAAGGAGGCTGATTTTGTAGAACCATTAATCATGCCAAGAGGCAGGTACTGTTTTTAACATTTGTGGAAAAATACATAGGAATATGGTAAGAGATTTTAAGTTTGCACAAATTTGGGGTAAGAGTGTAAAATTTGAGGGCCAAAAAGTCGGTTTAGACCATACTGTTGTTGATGAAGACGTATTGACCATTGTAAGAAGAATTAATGCGCTTTAAAATTAAAAAAATGTATTTATAATCAATAGACAGCTCAGTCAAATGCCTTTTCATCATTTTTTTTATGTTATAACTCTGATTCTTCATCGCTGCACATGTTATAAACTTTAATCTATGAGTTATATGCATAATAAATTTTTATTTTTTCATATTTATTGTTTGTTTAAATCTTTAATTAAATATTTTATAGGATCAAAGAGTAACTTACAAATAATATTTTACTCCGTTTAATTACTATTAAAGATGTAAATACTGCAATAAAATGACAAATTCAATTACAGATAAAATCAAAAAGGGGTAATTCTATTTTATTGGATATCTTTTTCTTGAATATGATCATCTAGCGCCCTATTAGCAAGTTTATCAGCTTTGTTGTTTTTCTCTCTTGGGATATGTCGATATTGTATCGTTTGAAAATTTTTTTCTAAAATTGAAATTTCTCTTGAAATGGTTTTTAATTGTTGATTTCTTATTCTATATTTTTGATTTCTTTGGTTGATCAGTAATTCACTATCTGATAATAACATCATTTCATTATCTAAACCAGTGCAAATTTCTAAAGCTTTTTTCAAAGCTTCATATTCTGCTTGGTTATTAGTTCTAATACCCAAAAATTCTGAATGCTCCTTTAATATAGTATTATTTTTCTTTATTATAATACCTATTGCTGATAAACCGGGATTTCCTCTGCTTGCCCCATCTATGTTTACTTCTAGCAATATCAAAATATCTGTTTCTTGTGCCAATTAAATTTTTATCTTTTATTTTTTTTTATAAAGAATATTATATAATTACCATATTATTGGAATTATGCCCAAGAGAAAAGTAAAAGAGGCAGTTCCGCGCAAGAAGATGACTCTAAAAGATATCATTATTCTTCCTGCAGTTATAGTAATTGCTGTATCTGTTGGTTTTGTAATCACTCATTTTTTTCCTCCACCTAATGTATTAAGTGTATGTTTAAAAGATAAAGATCTAGACCCCTATAATGTATATCCTAGAGTGCAATTATTTGTAGATCATAAACAATATTACTTTCCGGATACACTAGGTAAAACTGTTGTAAACGGTAAAGAATGTTTGCATGTAATTACAGCAGATTATGTTGGAAATATGTTGCATGTACAATATATCCGACCAATAAAATTAACTTTGTCTGATCTAATGAAAATTTATTCACCCGATAATAAAATAATTAATGTCGTTGACAATTCAACGGGAAAATATCTTAATAAAACCGTGGATCTTTCTAAATTTGATACTAAATATTCTTATTATACAATTAAGGGTAAATTTGCAAAAGTAAACGACACAAGGAATCTTCCACCTTTTTCAAACAATTTTCTGGGGAGAATAGATCTAATATCAAAATAATTTAAAATAAATTTAAATACACAAAAACATTTTTGATTTTAGTTGAGCAATAAAAAAGCAGTCATAATAAAAGGAGACGGTACAGGTCCTGAATTAGTGAATTCTATGATTACTGTATTAGAGGCATGCAACTCTAATATTGAATTAATTAAATGCGAAGCTGGTTCTGAATGGTGGGAAAAAAGCGGCGGTAAAAGTAATTCTTATATTTCAAATGAAGTGTGGAATTTGCTCGATACATCTGATGCTTGTTTTAAAGGGCCTACCACTACTGTACCAAATCCAAATGCTCCAAGAAGCGTTGCTGTAACAATTAGACAAAAGTATGAATTATATGCAAATATTCGACCAATAAAGACATATAAAACATCAAAATTGCAGTTGGATTTTATCTGCGTCAGAGAAGCAACTGAAGGGATGTATGCAGGTATCGAATTCAGGACTAGTGACGATTCGGCAGTCGCTATAAGAAAAACAACAGGAAAAGGATGTAGAAGAGTTGTTAAAAAGGCTTTTGAAATAGCTCAACAAAAGGGATTTTCAAAAGTATTTGCAATTACTAAAAGAAATATTCTAAAAGAAACTGATGGTATTTTTTGGAACGCAGTTATTGAAACTCAAAAACTGTTTCCTGGGATTGAAGTCGAAGAATATTATATTGATAATATGACACAACAGCTTGTTAAAAATGCCGAACGCTTTAATAATAGTATTTTATTAAGTACAAATCTTTTTATGGATATAATTTCCGAATGTGCTTCAGGACATGTTGGTTCCATTGGTAATGTTTATTCAGGAAACTATGGTGACTCGTATGCGATGTTTGAGCCGGCTCATGGTAGTGCTCCAAAATATACTGGACAAAATAAAGTTAATCCAGTAGCTACTATATTGTCAGGAGCATGGATGGTTGAATATTTAGGGGAAAAAGATATTTCAGATGCAATTTTTAAAGGAACTGAACAAGTGATAAATGAAAATGAGTTTGTAACCTATGATTTAGGTGGAGCTGCATCCTTATCTAAAATGACTGAAACTATTGCAGAAAAATCTGCATCATTTCTAAAAAAATGAATCTACATTGTAATTTCCCATATTTCTAAAATCTCATAAAATAATATCTTTTTTGCTAGAATTTTTTTTTTTAATTTGTTAAGGGATACAAATTCTTCTAACTGAGTGTTGTTGGAAAGGGAAGATACTATGAATATAATTTTTCCATCCTCATGTAAATTATATTTAAATGATTGTAGAATTTTAATAGTTATTTCAATTCCATTTATTCCGCCGAATATAGTTTTATCAGCGATGTATTTGTTATCAAATGGTAAGTATGGTGGATTGCTTACAATAATGTCGAAGGTATATTTTATTGGTTCGCATACATTACAACATATTAAGAATTTATTGTCGAATTTATTCAATTGATTTTTGCTATATTTTATCGATGTAAAGTCTATGTCCGTACCTATTACAAATTTGAAATTTTTACATAAAATATTTGTTAAATATCCCGATCCAATTCCAATTTCTAGAGCATAATTTCCTTTATAATTTTTAATTATGTCTGATATGAAAAATGTATCGTCTGATGGAACATACATTTAAATTTATTAATTAAATGGTTAATGGTTTATTTAGTGATTATTATTTTCCCTTTCATTTGGGGGTGAAAAGAACAATAATATGTATATTCACCTGGTTTATCACTTGCTATTGCAGTAATAAAATCTTGTTCTGTAGTTAAATATGCAGTATTTATTCCTAAATTACTAGAAATAAAATCATGTTTAACAAAATCTTTATTTAATATGATTAATTTGGTTGGTTTATTTTCTTTTATGTATAAAGTTGGATTAGTTTCATTAAAAGCATTATTCTGTGCTACTAATAGTATCGAACCTTGAGATTTTTCTATTCTGTTTTGATTTGGAGGATGTAACAAATTACCAATTCCCCACAAGGCGCCTACAGCTACGAATGATATCACAATGATGGCAATAATGTTGTTAAGCAATAACTATGATGATAATGATTTGAAATAAAAATCTTCAGTACTTTTATTAATGCTATTTTGGTTATTTAATAAATTGTTGTTAATTAACTCATTTAAAAATTTTATAGTTCTATTTTCTTTAAATTTCTCTTTTGTATTATTTTTTCTATATTCGTAATTGTAAATATTGGTTACGGTTATAATATCCTCTATAGTATCCAAGTCCATCATCAGTCTTTCTAATGTAAATATTTTAATATTGTTGTTTGTATCAATCGCTGCTTTTATGTGATTATAAAAACTATTATTGTCATAATACGTATTAATTATGGAATTAGGTTTTCTTAATAAAATATTGGTTCCATCCATTCTTTGGGAGGGCACAATACAAATTCCACTTTTAAAATCTTTTGAATATTTTAATATTTTTTTTAAATCTTTTGCAGTAAATAATGGCAAGTCTATTGGTATAATCATTGATTCATCGAATTCATTGTTTTCAATGTATTTATCCGCTAATTCTATTGCTTTATTTACACCAGAACAGTTATTATCGTTAATAATTATTACATCGTTAAATTTATCATCAATCTTTAACTTTTCTCCAGAAACTAAAATTATTTGAGAATTATGTAGATTATATATTTTCTCTAGCGTGTCTGCAATAAGTAGTTCTGTTAATTCTTTTCTCTGATTAATATCTAAAATAGGACTTAATCTTGTTTTACTTTTATCGAATTTTTTAATTGGAATTATTATTGCCGTCTTGGAAAAATTCGAATAATTTATCAATTTTAAATTAAAATTTAAAATTAGAAATTATATATTCGGCAAAAGCTGTTTCTTTTTCAAATGTATCCATTAAAATATCTGTAAAATGAAATTTTATGCTGGGATATTTGTCACTTAATTTTTCTCTAATTTCTTCTTCATCCTTATAAGAAAATATCATGTTATTTGTATACTCTGAATAATAATTGATCAATCCGTTTAATGTAGGTTCTATATTTTTTGCTTTCATATATATTTCACTTGGTCCGCTAACAACCTTATTAGAAATAAACGGCGAGATAATTACTACCTTTTCTTTCAATGTTTTTATTATTCTACTAAATGATTCTATTTTAATTATTGAACCAATGCTTGTAATCGGATTTCCTGGAGCAAATAATATAATATTGGATTTTTCTAAAATCTTGTTCAAGCCATCTGTCATTTTTGCTTTTTCAATATCCTTGTATATTATATCTGATATTGTTATAGATCCCTTGTATCTTATCCAAAAGTCTTGCAAATGCATATTCATTTTAGAATCAGATATTACGCGAGTTTCATAATGGTCATTAGACGCAGGGATAATTTTAATGGATAATTTGTATTTTTTTACGAAATAGTCAGTTATTTGAGATAGATTTTTGCCTTCTCTAAGCATTTTTGTTCTTAAAATATGAGTAGTTAGATCTTTATCGCCTAAACCGAACCACGATTCTTCGCCTATCTCTCTCATATAGTTTAATAAATTAAATGTATCTTCATTGATTCCCCAACCTTTTTTTGTATCAAGATTATTGCTTAGTCCATAAATCATTGTATCTATATCCGGACAAATGTATAATCCATAATACCAAAAATTATCTGCAACGTTAGATATTATCGAAATATCTTTGTATATTGAATATATTCCTCTAACTAATTTTACTGAACCTGTCCCTCCAGCTAAAATTGTTATCATTTATAAAAAAAGATCTGTTTGCTTTTTTAATCTTTTTAATCGTTCAATTTAAATAATTAAATAATTGTAGTTAAAATTCGAACCTTTTTAAAAAAGTAATTTATAGATGAAATTTTCTGAACATTTAAAATTATAATGTAAGCGATAATTTAAGGTGATATATTAACGTTTTATTATTTTAGATAGTCATTTTAAATTGTGATATTATATTATTACAGATTTGGATTATTATATTTCATATTTTTATGTATAAAATCTGCTCTCCTATCTTAAGTTGTGTAGAGAAGACTGTATATGATCTGTAAACTAACACTACTTGTTTTGAGCAATAAACTTGTTATCATATTTTTTGATTCATATTTAAAATTATAAAAATTAACGAATCTAAACGAGCATAATTAGTTTACAATAATCATTATATCAATTAGCATATGTTATCTAAACTGCATCTCTTAACAAATAGTTCCTCATATCAATATTGAATCGTTTTGTTCTGAAATATCTAGAAATCTTATCCTTTAGATCTGCAAAGGATGAATAATATTTTAAGATAAGGAGATCTCGTTTTGCAATGTTCCATATCTCTTCCATTATCATAAATTCAGGTGATGCAGTAGTGGAAGGTATATTGAGATTAACGTATCTTTGTTATCTTCAAAATACTTTAACACCTTCTTTGATTTGTAGTGTTGTGATGCTTTATCCATAAACAGATAGCATTTTTCAAATTTAGCATGTATTTTCTTTAGATAATCAAGGAATGTATTGCCATTGAATTTATCATACTGCCTGAATAGTTGCTTGCCCTCAAGACTAATGGCACCAAAAATGCATGAATGTTGGTGCGAACCAGTTACTCTAACAACCGGTCTTTTATCCTCATCAATCCAAACCCGTCTTACAAGAGAATCATAAAAGAAGAATGATTCATCTGTGGATACTACAGTAAATCCATATTCCTGCTGTTGCTGTTGCTGTTGCTGTTGCTGTTGCTGTTGCTGTTGCTGTTGCTGTTGCTGTTGCTGTTGCTGTTGCTGTTGCTGTTGCTGTTGCTGTTGCTGTTGCTGTTGCTGTTGCTGTTGCTGTTGCTGTTGCTGTTGCTGTTGCTGTTGCTGTTGCTGTTGCTGTTGCTGTTGCTGTTGTATATCCACAAGTATTTGTTCTGTCTTTTTTTGAAAGCATCTTTCTCTTCCAAAGATGCTGTATTAACATGTACCTTTCTTGGCACCTTCTGCTTAAATCCCCACTTTCGAAGGATACGGTATATGTGAGTATAGTGATATTTTATACCACTTTTCTTTATGATTAATTCTTCAACCTGCTTTGTAGTCCAACCTTGATTGCTTTCTTTTAGTTCTTGCTTAATTTGGTAACTTGTCTCTTCGGATAGTTCAGGCGGTCTACCGGCTTTTGTTCTATCTTTTAATCCTTCTAAACCCTCTTTATCATATCTTTTTAACCAGTCTGAAGTCCATGGATTGCTTCTATGTATTTCTTTTACAATACGAAATGGGATTTGTTTATCTTCTCTTACCTTGATAATTAAAAGTAGTCTTTCCTTTACTTTTGGATCATTTTCTTTTTTATATTGATTAACCAATTTGGATTTGGTCAATGGTGATGTCATTGAGTATACATAGAATAGTTGGAGGATCTAGATAGCTTTTGTGTTTTATGATAATTATCATGATAAACTGTTTAGCATACTTGTGCTAATTGGTATAGTCTGACATTTACACACTCTTAAGAAAACATTTATCTTAAAAATGACCGTTTTATTTATATATTATATAAAAAATACCTTCACAAATTATATGTTATAAAATATACCTGTAATTTAAGATCATCATTTAGAAGCGCCGCCTGCTTTGCTGCATATGATTCTTAAAATCTTTGATTTACTATTTGTTTTGTTTAAATAGATATCATTTTGATATACAATGACGCTTTTAACATCATTTCTTGTATTATATTATTTAGTCTAATAGAATAAATATACTCTCCAAACCTTCTCTTTATACAAGAAAATACTGCTTCAACAATCCATATTTGTACATAGCTTACAATGCTGGCCTTCCACTTTTGTATATCATTTCTTTGTGCCAACACTGATAAGTTTCTAATGATGTTTCTTTTTTTCCATCGGATTTAGCATTCTTACTTTAATACATGACAAGATTCCTTTGACTTACAGATCTTTAAAAATAATATTGCTATTATAAGCACCATCATTAGCAATGAGTTTATCAATTGTTATTTTTTTATCGACTTTATGACGCCATTAACCAATTCTGGCAATGCTTTACTATCGTGAAAATGTTCATCCGGTACCTTCATTGCAAGAATTTTCTTGGTCTTTACATTTACGCTATATGTATTTTCAAATATCCTTCTTGTTGTTATTATCTATATGCCATTTTTCTATCATCCATTGACCTCTATTGGTAGCCTTGATACCAGTACTATCTATTGCAATGATAAGGTATTCATCTTGAGAGACTTCTTTGGCAGTATATCTATTGGAATATTTAATTTATTTATTCTTTTTTTTGCATATTGTTGTAAAATCAGGGATAGAAGGTACTTTTCCTTTAGCATGACCTTGTAAAATGCCTTCGGTTTGTCGGCAGGGTAAATAAAAGTATACCTTAGCGTTGCTTTGTTGCATGATTATTTTATTCGTCATTTGTTAACGTTTTATTGACAGTGTTATAACGGAAATAGTCAAAGCTTAATTATTATTATAATACAAATATTAAATTTTTAACTGATTTTCGAATCATGCAACAAAGCACCTTAGCGTAACAAAGTAAAAGAAGAAGAAAAGTATTTGGATAATGAAATGGTTGCTCGTCTATTTTGCCTTGGTTTATCTCTTTTAATTCGGTATCTCAGTTGTTAATGATATCAAATCTAGCAAGATTTCACCGCGTCTAACTAGAGATTGGTTGTAAACAGCAGGCAAATTCATAGAATTTGTTGATTAATGTTAGCTAAATGTTTTTAGAAAAAGGGAATCATGCAACAAAGCAGCGCCGCCAACAAAGATTTCTTTTCCTATATCGAAAGAACGAAACATGTTTGTTGCTAAGCGAATCTTACACATCTGCTAAACAAATATAGATTACATTTCATTTCATCAGTATTGGTACATGGTATCCACAAGCCTGAAAGTTTTTAAAATTAACTCATCCATTCATCCATCTTTTGAAAAAAGCATAAGTGAAAGGGCGGTGCAGTACAAAAAAGACAGAACTATTGAAAATCTTGATGAATATCTTCCATGTAAAAAGAAGAATTGTAAACTCAAGCATGTTCGACAAGGTTAATTCTATTTGCAGACTATTATAACAGAGAAGTAATCCCTTAACTTTAGAGCCATTTGATTTATCGGAGTTTAATTATTATTTTTATTAATTTAAATTCACATATATTTATTAGATCTAATAAATATGAGTATGGCTTATTTAAAAAATTATAAATTTGTCTGTGTAATTTAATTATTTGATTTGATGCCTTTGGGTTATAGTTTTCATATTATGATATGTTATTTATTAGTTAATTTATTATATGGTGTATTTTTATCAAGTTTCTTTTCTCTAAAAATTACAAATTTTTCTTTTATAATCATTTGTTTATAAAACTTGGCTGAGAATTCCTTCCAATTTATAATTTATTAATATGTCCAAAGAAGTTGTTCTTGAAGTAAATGGCCTCCATAAGAGTTTCTTTACATCTGTACGCCAAAACGAAGTTTTAAAAAAAATAACCTTTAAAATTAGATTAGGGGAGTTTGTATGCATTGTAGGACCATCTGGAAGCGGAAAATCTACGCTATTAAACATAATGGGCACTTTGGATCGGCCTTCTAAAGGTAAAATATTCATAAACAATATAGATGTTTTTTCGTTAAACGATCGTGATCTAGCATTTTTAAGAAATAAAAAAATAGGTTTTATTTTTCAATCGTATAATTTGATTAATCGTGCATCAGTATTACAAAATTTAGAACTGCCTTGCATTATTTCAGGAGAACGAAAAAAGGAGCGATTAATTCGCGCAGCAAAAATAATGGATATGTTGGGAATAACTGATAAATCAAATTATAAGCCGCATTATTTAAGCGGTGGGCAGCAACAAAGAGTAGCAATAGGGAGAGCTTTAATGACTAATCCTTCTATTGTTCTTGCCGATGAACCTACCGGAAATTTAGATACTAAAACTGGCAATGAAGTTTTTGGACTGCTTGATATGCTCTCGTCTAAACATAATACTACTATTATTATGGTAACTCATAATTATGATTTAGCTTTGAAATCTGATAGAATAATATATTTAAAAGATGGCGAAATTGAAAAAGATGAATATTTAAAATGACTAGTTTTTCAATAGATGAATTATATAATTATTGGAATTTGTTTTAGCGTAATAGTTAGATAACAATCATTTAAACCATATTTAAAAGCAT
This sequence comes from uncultured Nitrososphaeraceae archaeon, assembly GCA_963830925.1. Classification (GTDB taxonomy): domain Archaea; phylum Thermoproteota; class Nitrososphaeria; order Nitrososphaerales; family Nitrososphaeraceae; genus Nitrosocosmicus. The sequence goes on from CAWHOB010000001.1 coordinate 384,309, forward strand.
TTTGTAAAGTAAGTAAAAGCCTTAAATATTCGAAAACTATATATAATAAAATAATATTATGAATAATTATTTTATAACATTCTTATCTTTTTTTATTATATTAATGATTATTTTTAATATTAGTTTAAATCAATCTTTCTCCACAATCTATGTTAAATTAGAGGGAAAAGTTATTCCTTTGCTTATACCCCCATATAAAACAATCAAAAATGAGAATGATAATGAATCTTCTCATATGACTAATGTAACTTTTATCTCAAATAATTAGTTAGAAAGAAAAAATAATTAAAGATATAGAAGTTTTTATCATAATCCATTTATATATAAATTTGTCGAAGAAATTATACAAAGATGAATAGAAGGTTTATGTTGTACAGTTCTGTTTGTGTTATAATTTCAATTACAGTCTTCTTTGTAAGTTCTTATAATATTGTTTATGCATTATTTTCTATTAACAATTCTTTTGGTAGCCACTTTGGCAATTCTTTTGGTAGCCACTTTGGCAATTCTTTTGGTAGCCACTTTGGCAATTCTTTTGGTAGCCACTTTGGCAATTCTTTTGGTAGCCACTTTGGCAATTCTTTTGGTAGCCACTTTGGCAATTCTTTTGGTAGCCACTTTGGCAATTCTTTTGGAGACTATAACACCGAACATGGTAATGAGCACCACGGATACGGTAATGGAGTTAAGAAAGTCCGAGGAGACTATAACACGGAACACGGTAATGGAGTTAAGAAAGTCCGAGGAGACTATAACACGGAACACGGTAATGAGCACCACGGATACGGTAATAGTCATACAAAATTTAATGGCATTTTTAATGCGCCATCGTTTACCCTTCCTTTTAATTCAAATTTTGCAGATCAATCAATAAATATCAATAAAGGTAGAAATGATATAATACCTTTTCCATAAATTTGGTATTACTGTATCAAAAATCCATTTTATTTTATAGTGATACCACGTTTAATGAACTTTCCATGACCTACTTTATCTTCATATACTACTCCATTTTCCATGATTATTTCTCCTCTTGATATAGTAATTAAAGGCCATCCCTGTAGGACTTGATCGTCATAAATGGTGTAATCTGAAGAGGATTGTAAAATATCTGGGCTAACCTTTTTGGTTAAATCTAAATCAATTATTACAAGGTCTGCATCCGAATTTTTTTGTATGGTTCCTTTTTGCGGATACATACCAAAAATTTTGGATGTATTATAACTAGTTAATTCTACTATTTTTTCTATGGATATCTGACCGGAATTAACTCCATAGTGCAAAAGAACAGGCAACATTGTAGCAACCCCTGGAAAACCAGCTAGTGCCGTCCATATGTCTTTTTTTGTCCCGTATTTTAAATTTAGAATATTTGCGACGTGATCTGTTCCGATAGTGTCAATGACACCATTTCTTAATGCCATCCACAAACTTGCAATATCGTTTTTAGATCTTAGGGGTGGAACAACTTTTCCTTTGAGGTCTTTATAATCTATAGAATGTGTCAAATAATGTGGACATGTTTCTATATAAGCATTACATCCACCAATTTGTTTTTCCATCAAAATGGTGTCCAGAGATGCACTAGAACCAATATGTACAAAATATAAGTTTGATTGAAATTTTCTTCCAAATTTAAATATTTTTCTTATCGCAATTATTTCACTTTCTGAAGGTCTTGTCTTAGACCATAAATCTAAACTATTAAAATCTTTTAAATTATTCAAGTTAATTGTAGAATATATGGCTCGATTTTTTTCAATTAGGTTAGAACACATACTATGATCTTCTGCATGGATAAGAACGATGGAATTTGGACACAATGATGATGAAGTACTTAATACCTCGGCGCAAAGCTCATCTGATACATGAATATATTCCGGAATCATTTCATTTATGCCTGGATCCATGTCCATCAATATTCGATTATCGGAGGATCCTAAATTCATATATAATTTGAAGGAGTTTATGCCTAGTTTACATAGATATGGAATATCTGTAATTTGTTTTGCATTTAAAATTGAAGCATGTATTGCATAATCGACATAGTGGTTTTTTTCACTTGCCTCAAGATGTTTTATTATGTTTTGTTCATAGGATTGATTTAATCTTAACATTCGTATGATGGTAGTTACTCCTCCTATGGTTGCAGATCTAGATTCGGTTTTGGAAGATTGTTCTATCGGAGAAAAAACTCCATAATGGACATGGGGATCAATTAGGCCGGGTAAAACAAATTTTTCATTTGCATCTATCTTTTTTGAAAAAGATATATTATCAATAGATTTTGTAATGTCTTTGATTTTTTCATTCTCGATTAGAATATTTGTATTTATAATACCAATTTTAGGTAAAACAACATTGGCATTGGTTATTAAAAGATCGCATGAATTTTGCATTTTAATGATCCATTATACATTCTAAATACAAAGCAAATTAATCTATTGTAGTAAGATTATGTTCAAAATCAATCTTTTGAAAATCTCCATTTTCTAAAGCTTTATAGTATATTGAAGCAGGTTTACTAAACAAACCTGTTTCTAGTATTCCAGGTATTTTTTTTATTTTTTGTTCAATCTCTAATATTTTATCATAGTGATCGAAAAGAGTATCTAAAATAATATTTCCATTCTCGGTTAAATAGGGATAACCTTTTTCTAAAGTTCTAAGTTTGGGCTCGCCTCCTAGTTTCTTTAAAAATGGTACCACTGCCGTGCGACCAAAAGGGAGAACTTCTATTGGAAGAGATCTTGAAAAATTATTAACAAATTTTGAAAAATCGCCTACAATGATTGTTTTTTTAGAAGAATTAAATAATATTTTTTCTCTTAATAAGGCCCCTCCGCCACCTTTTATCATAAAATATTTTTTATCAATTTGATCTGCGCCATCAATAACTAAATCTATAAAAGGTATTTTTGACTCATCAAGAATATTTAATCCTTTTTTTTCTGCATCTATTTTAATTTGCATGGATGTACAAATGAAATCACACTTTTTAATTATAGATTCAGTCATATTATTAACAATTTTAGAAACTGCTCGTCCACTGCCTAATCCAATTAATGATTTATTGGTATTAAAATAATTATCTAGTATATCTTTTGCGATTTTTCCAAAACACTTATCAAGATCATAAAATGAGGAATTATTTGGCCACTTTGACATATTATTATTTTTAAGTTGTGCTATGTAAAAATATTTACAGTGTGAGATAAGGATTTTAATTATAAATACTAAAACCTTAAGTTGTATTATTTTCTAATCTTTGCAATATTTTCAGAACATCTTTTTGAATTTTATTTATTTCATCTATGCTGAAATCATTAAAAACTTCTTTTTCTGAATTTAATTTATCATCTTTATTATTTTTTCCATTATTGTCCTCATCATTATTTTGGATCTCTTTGTCATTAGCTGTATCTTGATAATGATGTAATGCTTTTGAAGGTATTCTCAAAATCTCTGTAGCATCAGTATTTTCGTCATCTAAATCTTTTTTTGTCTGCAAATCTTCGTTTGCTTTTTCGTTAACTTGTAATCCATTACCGTTTATATTTTTTTGATTTGTATTTTTAGGTTGGGACTCAATTTCTTTTGCATTGTTTTCATTTTTATTTTTTTTCTTATTATTGTCATTATAACTGTTTTGGCGTTCGTAATTCAAATCTTTTGAAAAATTATCTAATTTTTTATCTAGTCTATTTATTGAGTCGAATATTATAGAATACAATTGATTTCTATATGCAAGAAGATCTTGCATTTCAACAATGGGTTGTATTTTTAATATATGTTCATCAAAATTTTTTAATAAGTTACTATATTTTATCATCAGCCTATCTTTTTCATATATATCTATTTTTTTTTCAGTATAATTTTGATTTATTTTGTTTATTGCATCAAGGGCTACGGATTTTTCAAACAAAAGATTATTTAGATCTGATCTAACATCTCTGTAACCTTCCGATGAATGTTGTTTTTTGGATAGTGTTCGATGTAAATATACAGAACAAACAATCCCTAATAAAATCGAGATAAAAATTAAAAGGTAACCTTGTATCATTTAAATGTGTTTGTAAAAAGATTATTTTAAGAATGACAGACTATTATTTTACTCGTCTTTTGATCCAATTATATTTTCTGATTTTTGAATCGGGGTATCCACATTTAGAACATGTTTTACCTCGCTTGTGAAAAGAATTGTGTCCACAACGTCTGCATCGTATATGTGTTTTTTTTCGGGTAAATTTACCCATTGAAGTAGTACCTTTTGTCACTTTGTCACACCTATTTGTTTATTATATTTTATTTAAATTGAGGTGGAGAAATAATTACTACATTATCTCCTCTTACCACAATGTTACCGATGTCATCAGATTTACCGTCTTCTAAAATTTCAACAGAACTTTCTAACATCAAATTCATATGTTGATCAAATCCTTGCAAGTTCCCTCTAATAACCTTGCCACCTTTTAACTTAATTAATACGTCCTTACCAAGGCTCTCATCTAGAACCTTTACAGCCATATCTACAGACAACTTCTATCTAACCTATTGTTTATCAATAAAGGCTCTATTATAAAGTTACTTTTTAATTTAGAAATGCTTTGTTGCATGATTATTTTTTCATCATTTGCTAACATTTTATAGATAAAATAAAGATGAAAATAGTCAAAGTTAAATTGTTATTGTTACAGATAAACTACTGTTTTAACATATTCGAATCATGCAACAAAGCAATTTAGAACTATTGTTCATTTGTAATCGGTGTTTGAAATTAAATAAATAGTTTTTTCGATTATATTTGATATTAAATTTTTGCCGTCTTCTGAAGAAGAGTTAAATGGATTTCCCCAAATACCATTTTTTGTAAATTTGATAAATCCGCCGGGATTGTTTATAGACATGTCTATCCCACTTTTGATTAATTTAATATTTTTATCATCTGATAATATTAATCCTTTTTTTAGTAAATCTCTTTTAACTAAATCTGGGCATATAAATAGCATAAGGGATGTTTCAACTTCTCCAGCATGATCAAATGTTTTGTCGAGCAATTGCCAATAATTGATAAAGTAAAAAAATTTTTCTTTTATATTGCGTTGTATTGATAGATGCTGTCCTATATATTGTAATATTCCAATATTACCATGATGTCCATTAATAACATATATACGATTTATTCCTTGTTTAAATAAAGATACGCAGATATCAGAGATAAAATTTAACAAAATATCATAATTAATAGATATGTTAAAAAAAGGTTCATGTTCAAACGATACCCCAAAATAAATTGGTGGAATCAAAAAAGCATTAATTTTTTGTGAGATACTTTTAGAAATATGTTCTACTATTATAGTATCAGTTGAGAATGGCAGGTGATTACCATGTTGTTCTAATGATCCTAAAGGGATTATTGCGGTATCAAAATTTGATATAATCTTGTTAGAAAAAGTATCTTGATTTAAATTTTTTAATTCATTCAATTTTAGAACTAGATAAAAATTAATGTCTTAGAATATAAATATAAGATAAATTATGATTTATAATTAACCTTTCCCCAATAAACTTCTAATTTATCATTTAAAAAGAGTTTGACTGCCTCCAATAACGCGATAGATTCTGTCAATCTTCCTTTCTGTTTTATGGTGTCCAACGTATCATCGTGTAAAACCTTGAATGATTCTTGTATTATTATCGGTCCTTGATCTAAATCTTCTGTAACAAAATGCGCGGTACACCCAATAATTCTTGCCCCTCGTTCATACGCTTGTACATATGCTAAAGCACCAGGAAATGCCGGTAACAATGAAGGATGGATATTAATTATTCTATTTGGATAGCGCCATACAAAATTTGGTGTCAATATTCTCATATATCGTGCTAAAACAATAAGATCGATATCAAATTGTTCAATTAACTGTAAAATATCAGTTTCAGCTTCAGTTTGAGTATTATGTTGAATGTGAAAAAAAGGAATAGAATAAGAATCTGCAACATATTTCAATTTTTCTTCAGATCCAATTATAAGTGATATATTAGCAATTATTTCACCTTTTGATGCCGCATCCAAAATTTTCAACAAACAATGATCCTCTTTGCTTACTAGTAGTGCAACATTTTTTATTTTATTTGCTTCATGAACATGTACCTTTATCTCCATTCCCAATGTATTTGATAAATCATCCAATTCTTTTTTCATTTGAACTATATTCGCATTTTGAAAAGATGCTTCTAAGTGCATACCAAACAAACCTTTTATAACATTTTGGTTTATTTTTTCAATATTTCCTCCATTTTTAAAAATAAATTTGGTAATATCTGCTACAATTCCCTTTTTATCTTTACCTACGACAGTAATTTCGATAAGTGATTTGATATTAGTTTGATTTATTGAATCAGTCGTTTCGTTTTTATCAAGTGTCATTTAAATATATTTTTTATCTCTATCTACAATAAATATGATACAGTTTAAATTAAAATGTTTATTCGATTGAATCAATTTATAAAAAAGGGTTTATTTGTTTTTATATTTATCTTTTTTAAAAGTAAAAACTATAGAAAAAGTATTACTAAAAATTCATACTTTAAAATTCATATGTTATTTACTAATATAACGTTATAGTATGTTTAGGTTAAGCAAGCGTAATATAACTTATTATTAATAAGATTTTGAATAAAATGGTTACAGCAACTAAAAAAAATGCGTCTATAGCATTAATCGTAGTAGCTTTTGCAACAATAATGGTAGCAGCTCCTTTAGCATTAAATATTCGTAGCGTTTACGCCTGTGGTCACTTCTGTGGCGGCTGTGGCGGCTGTGGCGGCTGTGGCGGCTGTGGCGGCTGTGGCGGCTGTGGCGGCTTCGACTTCGGCTGTGGCGGCTGTGGCGGCTGGGGCGGCGACTGTGGCGGCTGTGGCGGCTGGGGCGGCTTCGGATTTGCACATCACCATACTCACCAAAGCATTGACCAAGGATGTATCCAACCAACAAGATCATTTGGTATGGGCGGATTTGACAATGGCTTTGGCACTCCAGGAAATGAACACGGTGGATCACTCTCACATAACAACGTAGTTACATGTGAAAACCTTAACTTTGGCGGAAACGCAGCAGTAAACGATCAAGGCTTCCGTTAGACAATACAATAATCCATTAAAAAATATTGAAAAAAAATATTTTTTATTTTTGTTTTTAAAATATATAAAATTCTATTTAAAATTTAAATCCAATAAAAATTAGGAAAACCTATTTGATACATATTATACTTTGCTTTAAGGAAAAACTATATCTTAAATTATCTAATCTTCTGTTCTATATCTTTAAAAATTGGAATATTTTTATATTATAAGTTATGATACTTGATACTTACTATTCCTTAGAAAATACTACTGAAATATACTTTGTTTGACCCAGTTAACTTAAGGAGAAACATATAGCCTTAAAATTCATATGTTATTTACTAATATAACGTTATAGTATGTTTAGGTTAAGCAAGCGTAATATAACTTATTATTAATAAGATTTTCAATAAAATGGTTACAGCAACTAAAAAAAATGCGTCTATAGCATTAATCGTAGTAGCTTTTGCAACAATAATGGTAGCAGCTCCTTTAGCATTAAATATTCGTAGCGTTTACGCCTGTGGTCACTTCTGTGGCGGCTGTGGCGGCTGTGGCGGCTGTGGCGGCTGTGGCGGCTGTGGCGGCTGTGGCGGCTGGGACTTTGGATGTAGCTCTTGTGGCTTCGGCGGCTTTGACCAATGTAGCTCTTGTGGCTTCGGCGGCTTTGACCAATGTAGCTCTTGTGGCTTCGGCGGCTTTGACCAATGTAGCTCTTGTGGCTTCGGCGGCTTTGACCAATGTGGCGGATGTGGCTTCGGCGGCTTCAGTGGTGGCTTCGATGGCGGCTTCGGATTTGCACATCACCATACTCACCAAAGCATTGACCAAGGATGTATCCAACCAACAAGATCAAGTTCATGGGGCGGATCTGGCAACGGACAAGGTGGATCACTCTCACATAACAACGTAGTTACATGTGTAAACGCTAATTTAGGTGGAAACGCAGCAGTAAACGATCAAGGCTTCCGTTAGACAATACAATAATCCATTAAAAAATATTGAAAAAAAATATTTTTTATTTTTGTTTTTAAAATATATAAAATTCTATTTAAAATTTAGATCCAATAAAAATTAGGAAAACCTATTTGATACATATTATACTTTGCTTTAAGGAAAAACTATATCTTGAATGATCCTACGTTATTTGTCTTTAAGTGTTGTACTTTCATACATAGTTGACAAAGCAATATACCAACATGACTGACACTTTTTTATCCTGTTTTAGCGTATCTGTATTGATTGTTTTAATATTCATAAATTTTCCTGATGGCGCCATTCCTTTTATTTCGCCATGGTCTCTTTCATAGTTATACGAATTGACAAATGATCCATATTTTTCTATTCCATCTTTCATATCAATTAATCATTCTACTTGTAAAAATTCAGCTGTGACTATTTTGGTGTACGCTTCTACTTTACTCACATGTTCTTGCGGATAACCTTTAGGTATCTTCGGCTTGTCCTCTTTATTTCATGGAATATAACATAATTTTTGAATTTATTCGATGTAAATTCTCTACCACTACCATCACCATCATGCATATTACTTTCATAGGTTTATCATATAGTTCAATCCATACTTTGAGAGCTGATAGTAGTGCTTTTTCACTGTTTTGTTGCATGATTATTATATTCGTTATTTGCTAACGTTTTCTCGACGAATATATTACGAAAACAGCTAACATTCAATTGTTAGTATTACAGATTATTGTTGTTATAACTGATTTTCGAATCATGCAACAAAGCACTTTGATCTGTGATTGTCACTTTTATATTATAACATCTATCAAAACGTTTATAAATAAAAATATAGCCATCAATCGTCAAAAACTTCTTCAGTCGTTTATTTAAAAGAAGAAACTATGAAAATGTTAATTTAAGGCTGATTACGCCGTCAATAGTTCCGTCAAATTTCGATATTTTCGTCATTTTTTTCGTCATCCCGTCAAAAAATACGTCATTTTTATTTGTATTCTAGATTAATTGTAATAGTGCATATAATTATTATCATTAATTTTTCAGCTGCTGTATTAACTTGCCATTCAGTTTATTATTGTAGTCAAGAATTAAGTCAAATAAATATACTACTAGTAATCTACCAACTTTTAAGTTTAAACCACTTTGTAAAGATGTGAACGACTTCAAATCGATATCTCTTCTTTCCTTTCTCTAGTTTTTTCTTAAACCTTGGTCCAGATAGCTCTTTCAACAAGTCTTTTGATCCCTGAGGATGCTAGATTCTCCGGTGTTTTAATAAGTCCTTTTCCGTGAGCATTTTGGGTATACTACAACTCTCGCATAAGCCAACTGTTATCATCGATTAGCTCGCCTGAATCCTCTCGGTATTTTATCCATTCCCTTAGAGCAAGATAAGCTTCCTATGGCATAAAAGAAAAATATTTCTCGTCTTCTTCTGCATACACAATTATCTTGGCTGCAACCACTTCGCCATCTTTTTATATTGGTCTTATACGTCCCCATTTGAAATAATCACATGCACCAAGACGGATTTCTGAAGAGCTCATTGTGTATACCAAGGCCTTAATTCTTCTATCAGGATACTCGAGTAATTTCTATCTCTGCTATAGTTGGGATCCTATCTTCAGTATAATTCTTTTCACGTGAAATATCTTGTAATCTTCTTCCATGTTATTGGAATGTCTGTCATCTCAAAGAATAACTTGATGCTTTTAAGATAGTTTCTTACTGTGGCCCCAGTTATTTCTTTACAATTGACTCTGTCCGAGATATCGTATGAATTTTAAAAGATCATTGAAAGCCCATTGGCTATTCTCTTTCTCTATTTTTTTTAAAAAAATTCTTGCTCTTCTCTTCGACTGTTGAACCTTCAAGTCCTAGAAAATCAAAGAACTTGTATAATCTTCTCTGATATTTCATACTGCACACCGGAGACTTTAGAGCATATAGATAGAGACAATATGTCATATTCTGTCTCTTTAGTTTGATTAATTTTATCAATCACTTTACCTTACGCCTTTTTTATAGTGGAATCTGCTTTGTTGCATGATTCCCTCTTTCCAAATACATTTAGCTAACGCCTATTAACGAATTGTATGAACTGGCCCTCCTACAACCAATCTTTAGTTAGAAGAGGAGAAATCTTGCTAGCTTTGATGTCATTAACAACTGGGATACCGAATTAAAAGAGATGAATCAAGGCAAAATAGGTAAACAGCCATTTCACTATCCTAACTCTTTTCTTCTTTTACTTGGTTATGCCAAAGTGTACTTTCATCCACCATTCCGACAAACCGAAGGGAATAACACAAGCTCATGCTAAAGGAAAAGTACCATCAAGTCCAGATTTTACAACAATAAATAGAAAGATAAACAGATTAGACATCAAAATAAAAGTAGATAACAAAAATAAGGAATTTGACGATGAATACATTGTCATTGCAATGGATAGTACTGGTATCAAGATAACAAATAGAGGCCAATAGATGCAAGATAAATGTAAAATAAGAAAGAAAGAATATTTAAAAATACATTGCTGTAAATGTAAAAACCAAGACAATTCTTTCAATAAAAGTAACTGATGAGCATGTTCATGATAGTAAGGCGTTACATGAATTGATTGAAAATATTATAAAATCCGATAACATGGTACCATAGGCAAACTGTTCGGTGATGGGGCGTATGAAGGCAATAATATTTTTAGATTCTTATCAGACAACGGAATCCAACCTTGCATTAAAGTAAGAAAAAATGCTAGAGTTCGATGGAAAAAAGGAAATATCCTTAGAAACCTTTCAGTGTTAGCAAAGAAAATAATTTGCAAGGATGGAAAGAGGATAGCGTAAGCTATGGACAAAGATGGATTTTGAAACTGTGTTTTCGTGCATAAAGCGAATGTTTGGTGAATACTTATACTCGGTTAAACTAAAGAATATGGTACAAGAGATGATGTTGAAAGCATCATTGTATAATAAGTTGATATCTGTTTAAACAAACAGATAGTAAAATAAGATTATAGGAATCATGCAACAAAACACTTTTAACGAATCGAGAAATGGCTTTAGTCGTATTTCTTAAATGAAGACCAAGAAAACAAGAATACAAAGGATATACCATAGCTTCGAAGATTCTCTTGCTAATTTGTTATATCATCTTTAATAAGCAATAAGGAATTCTATAGATTTTTGCTTAACTTTATAGAGCGAAATAACCATACACATAAGATAATAGCGATAACAGAACGATAGAATGCAGATAAATAAAAATAGCAACAAAATTAATACAATTATCAAAACAATAAAGAGATACAAAATTAAATTTAAATTTAACCTTCACCACAATATAATTTAATATATATAATAGAATCAATGAAAACAATAAAAAATAAGATCAAAAATTAAGCCTTCGAATATAATATAATTGCTTTTTTAGGGTTGGATTTCTCTCACGCTGAAATCTTTTATATCCACATCAGTAGCCTCATCCCATCTGAATATCGCTAATGGCCCACCCCAAGTTATAATCTGATCAGGTTTACCACCACATTCTTGACCTGCATTCCCCCATCCACCGGAATCTTTTATTTGATATACTTTATACCAGTTATTATCATTATTAGGATCTATCCATATCTCCAAATTTACTATAGTTTTTCCATCGTGTTGTTTTAAATTATACATAATCGCTTTAAATCCAATGAATTTTCCCAGACTAATAGCAGTTGAAGAGTGATAATCAGTAGGTATTATATGCGCATGCCACTGTTCTTTTTCCCACCTCACATCACCCGTATTCCATAGTATATGTGCATTATATGATGTACCATAACAAACATCTGGAGGAATGTCGCCTACATGTCTCGCACCTCTTGCTTCCCATGTCCATCCGCCATTATTAGAGGCAAAGTTTGATCCGGTAGTAGATATCAATTTAGCATATCCAGTCATTTCTACATTTTTCCAATCATTATGTGATTGCATATAGCCACTTTTTTCCAACTTTTGTTCATTTATAGTAATTTTACTAGAATTGTATCCTGCTGATGTAAGTACGCTGTATCTAACTTCATCTTGGCAACAATTACCACTACTTTGAATTGGAATTATTTGTTGTTGATTACCATCATTATTGAAAAATATTTTCCAAGATCCATCAGCATTATGAGTCATGAGAGGATTCTTAAAAGTACGAGGATCATTGTTAGGATCCTGCATATTCATAAACCATTCTTCCCCTCCAGGTTTAGATGGGTAAATCTCCCGAATCCCAAACTTATCAATCCCAATAAAAACTCCGGGTTTGGGGATCAGAAAAGTACTAACTAAATAATAAATTAAGATAAAAGCAAAAATCAAAACAATACCAAGTAATAAAAGATTGTTATTCATTGTTTTTGTTCCCGAATATAAAAGATATAAATAAACTCGATATATAGTTGTCCTCTTTTAGAGTTTAAAAATTATTAAAAATAAAAATTCTAAGGGATAGAATATAGTATTTAAAATCAATTATGCGTCAAAATAATAATAAAAAGAGCATCATAATAATTTAAAAACATATAAAACAATAAAAACATAACAAAAAATATTTGTTCTAATACAGGGTTATTGACATTTAAACTGTAATACTAAGAGCATATCCCAAAATTTGATAGAAATACAGATGTTGTTAAACTTTATGAAAGCGAACCCTTCTTCAAACAATATAAGAACAAGAAATAATTAAACGTGATTATATTCTTCCCATATACCATATAAAAGAAAAAGCGACCAAATGAGAAATAATACAGATCAAGAAAAATATTCTCATTTCAAAATAAACGATGAGGGGTTGTCAATAGAACAAATTCAAAACGGCAATACAGCAGGTTTAGAAAGATGTTTACAAGATATAAAAAAAGGTTGAGAACTATTCTAGATTGCTGCATATGTCATGCAGTACTATTATTCATAGTAAAATAATTTTGGGTATTCTTAATATTATTATAAAAAATATGTAAAAATATTTGTGAAAATATAGAAATTAATATGCAATAATTCTGAATAATATTAATATTAAGGCGAAGAAATTAAGTATAATACCACATGCTCATCAAATGCAAAATTAGAGTTATCAGCAAAGAATTTTAAATATTAAAACATTTGAATGGAATTTACTATTTTAAACGCTTGTAAAATTTTTGGATAGCCATTCAGGGTAACCATACGAATTTTCAACATTTAAGTTAAGCGACAGATCTTGTACAAAATAATCTTTTATCATAATCTCAAATAAAGATTTATTTTTACCTTTAAATATATCAAAACCAATACTCCACCATAATTGGTCATTAATTTTTAGTTCCGTTACTTCCACTGCACAATCAAAAATACGTTGATCAAAATGAATTTCCTCTAATGTAGTATTCCTTACAATAAATTTTTTCTGAAATCTTTTTTTATATATTTTAATAAAAGGAGAATAGTCATTAATATCCATAAATTTTATTATGTCTTTATATGAAGATTCATCAGTCCATTCCCATCTTACCCAAGATTCAATATTTCCCGATATGTTTTGATTCAACAATCTGATTATATCATTACTATTTTTTCGCCATTTAATTTCCAACCTCTTATCTCTTAATTTGATACCCAAATAATTACAATTAAGTTCAAGATAATAATCAATCCTATATTCAATTTTACATTTGAATGACAAATTGCAAAATTTTACAAAATCTTCAGGTATTGCACCCTTAAAAAACCATCTTAATTCAATAGAGTTCAACATTTTTAAAACCATCTAATGCTAGCAAAATACATAAAAGCAAATGAATCAGTCATTATCTTTAAGATATATAAATAATATAACCCTTTAAGCATATCAACAGATTTCATGAGTCTGTTAACAGTTGTATAAATACCTTGATAATCGTTATTGTAAATTAATTGTGCTCGTTTAGATTTGTTAATTTCTATAATACTGAATATGAATCAAAAAATATGACAACAATTTTGTTGCTCAAAACAAGTAGTATTAGTTTACAAATGCAATTACAATCTACTTTACATAACTGTTAACTTAATGTATTATTTTTATTGAGTATTGATCGATTAATAAAGTCACTGTTTGACATGCCTTAGTTTACATTTGTTCTTTTTACAATTAAATCAGCAATCAAAAGACTCTATTTTAACCATGATATACGGCATTGTTCTTTAAATAATGTTTTATTCAATGTAGGAACGAAGGTGTGATTGGGATTCAAGTATTTGCAAGCTTGTGAATACTATGTACCATCGTATGATGAAAATTGATGTGTTTAATAATTGTCATAAATACAAGACAGAAATCACCCATCTACAAACTATTTTGTTCTTTTAAATTAAAATGAAACAATTTCTTTATATGTTATTTCAATTATAATCTACAAAGTCACATTAATTCATAGCTACTTTTATCACGGGGTTATCAAAAACATATCTTTAATTTCTCTCGTAAGAAAATTTTTTTGATTTGTATTTTTGCATCCAATTACACATAAAAGATAAACTTTCATAGTGTTTCTAAAAGATAATCAAAGAAATTACAAGCATAATCTATAACCAAGGATATGTGATAATATTCTGTTTCTTGATATCACATAATATAGTTATTTTCAAACTATATATTTTCAGGTTGATAGAATTAATTTATGGATATATATATAGATATATTTAAAAAATGTTATAACTTATAAATATTGCAAATTTTCTAACAGATTCAATTAACAGTAATCTACAATGAAATAATTATTTCTCTATTATTATTTACCTCTGAAAAGTAGATTTACAAGGTTTTTACTGCTTTGTTGAATGATATGAAAATCAGTTAAAAATATGGTCCATATGTAACAATAATAATTTAACTTTGAATATTTTCATTTTAATTTTATCTGTAAAACGTTAGCTGTTGTACTTCCAGACATGGTTGACAAAACAATGTACCAACATGGCTGACACATTTTGTCTTGTTCTAATGTATCAGTATCGGTTGTTTTAAAGATTTCATGAACTTCTCTGCCGGTGCCATTCCTTTTATTCCACCATGTTCTCTTTCATAGTTATATGAATTGACAAATGATTCGTACTTCTCTATTCCATCTTTTTCGTCTATCAATTCTTCTACTTGTAGAAATTCAGCTATGACTATCTTGTTGTACGCTTCTACTTTACCTTGTTCTTGAGGATAACCTTTGGGTATTTGCTTGTCCTTTATTCCATGGTATCTAAGATAATTTTTGAATTCATTCGATGTAAATTCTCTACCACCATCGTGTGCATCACTTTCATAGGTTTACCATAGAGTTCAATCCATTCTTTGAGAACCGATAGTGCTTTTTCACTAGTTCTTCTGCTGCACCATTTACTAACTACTTTTCTTGAGCAGCAATCATCTATGACATGAATAAAATAGTGTTTATCTCGTGAGCCTTTTAGATAAAAAGGACCTTTGGTATCCATTTGAACCAATTCGTTTGGATATCTCATTTCAAAACGTTTGTATTTTCTTTTTATTTTGATAGATAGTACATTGAGACTATGTCTCTTTAAAAGATTATAAATGGTTTTAGTGCTTAAGTTAGTTTCATACTTTCTTTTTAACCTGAACCTAATTCTCATCGGACCGAACCTATTATTTAGTCTAAGTTCAAGGATAATCTTTTCTAGTTCTTTGGTTACCTGCACATTTTTAATATTGTGTGGTTTTCTTGATTGATTTTTTAGTCCATCTATGCCATATACATTATAGCGTTTCTTCCATTTGTACCATGTTTGTCTTGAAACAGCATATGCAGTACAAACATCAGATATTGTTCTACCTGAAGTCTCTGATTCAATTATCATTTTATACCTATTTTCAATTATATCCATTATTATTACACTCTAAGACTAGAGTGTCAACTATGTTAGGAAGCTAAAATGTCAACTATGTCTGGAAGTACAACAGTTAGCAAATAACGACGAATAAAATAATCATGTATCAAAGCAGTTTTTTCATATTCATAAGAAATCAAATCCAACACAAAATTCAATAGTCGATAATCAAAAAATCAAACATACTTGTCTTTCACTAACGAATTCATTTATAAAAGACATTATTAACGAATCAAAAATGGTGGATCATTTTATTATAATCACGATGAATATATTTCATAACTTTGAGAGAATATTACCCAAACAGTTACATCTTCCAACATATATTTTGAATACTGTAGGTCCATCCAATATGGCAAATAGATAAGCAGAAAGAATTATTATGATAATATGCATTTGCATTGGTTTTATACACAGGATCATTATATGTCATTTTTAGAAATTAAAAACTGCTAGAGCATATTAACAGTCTTTCCAAATTATTCAGAAATTAAACTTGCAGTATACACCATTAAAGAAATAAAAATCAAGATTTAGAACATTTAAAAAAAGATTTCACAATTGCAATTTTCATGGCAAATGTAAATAAAATAAATGATTTAAAGTCCTATGTAAAAATTTTGCTTAAGATCTGAATTTTCCACTTTCATGTACAAATTTTGATTCGTTTTATGAATGATTAATAGACTTATTATGGTTTAAAAAAGAGAAATCGTCATAATTTTTAATCAGTATGAGAATATAAAGAAAAAAGATGAAGATCAATTTGCAAATATTACCGAAATTATTAGATCACTATCGACAAATGGATCAGAATATGGCGCCAAGGATACATTCTTTTAAATAAAAAATAATAGTGTACTCAATCAAACAAATCAAACATTCTAAAACTTTTCAACAGTTAGAATATGTCATTTACCTCAGATTTTTTTGATTCTTTGAACTAATAAAAATATCAGAATTATAAAAATATTTATTAAAAGAAACATAAGAAAAGAATGGCTCCTTCATTTTATAGCGTATGCTTGCTTTGATGCATTTATATCAACCTTTTCCATTGGAAATAATGATTTCATAATTCGTTCAGATTTTTCCGAATTTTTATCTTGCAGTATTTCAGATAAAACAATAATAACAATTTGTTATGAAATACCATATTTATTATCAAGCCAGCTACATTTAGTGGTCTTTCCATCTTTAGATAATTTTTTTCAGCAATAATCAATTTCATTTTGTGTATTACAATGCTTTGTTGCATAACTTAATTTTATCATAAATATACGACACATATAATTCAAGTTTAGGAGACATCTATTCGTAATTCGTTCTATTATAATAAGATTCAATCATGAAAAAACGAATTTCAGAGTTATGCAACAAAGCATATTACAATTGATAACAAAGAATATTGCAGTGAAAATTTAAAATCGTGTTTTATAATACTATCAAATGTCCCAAATTCTAAACTATTCAAGCAAAATACAACTATCTTAGATTTTTCGGAATAATCATCAGGGGTTTACATGTAATATTATTAATCATAATTTTTAAATAAAGAGGCATAAAAATGTAGCAGATTCTTCAGCATTATCATCAAACTATAAAAAAAGGAATACTTTTTGCATTTATTCTATGTAACTTTGATCACTTAAAGATATCAACTGTCAATAATGCTAACAATTATTGATTAACATTTCTAAAGTATAAAATATATTACAATATGAGTAAAAATTAAATTAAAACTCAATATACATTAATTAAAGAAGCAGAAAATCTGAAAACACTTAATTTAAAAATTTACAATAAAAAAGGATTATTTAGTATATACTTGATTTGATTTAAAAGGTATTATCTTTGTAACGATATTAGAAAGGGGTTTAGATTTGGCAAAATCAGTTAAAACAATTGCAAACTTTAAATTTGATAAAGATTTATCTGCGAATGATGTTGCAAATTGGACCATACCAGATTTACCCATAGTTAAACCATTTGGAAACGAAGAGGTTTTAATTAAAGTTCCATTTGACAAATAAACTTGCATAACCCCATTTAATTTAGTGTTTACAAGAGAGATATCATTAACCTGATAATTGATAATTACTTTTAATTGATTATAGGTAAAGTTTGTTAATGGCAAAAATTGAGCAGACTTAGCTGTTATAGTAATTTTATTTAAAGACGATTGAGCAAATACCTTATTAATTAAACTATTGATAGGATTATCGTTTTTGTCAGAGTTGAGATTTATATTATATGTTGCTACAATAGCAACGACTATAAACGGAATCAATAATAAAATTAAGTCTCTGTGTTTTTTAGATACCAAAACTTTAGTTGACATCATATAAAGCCTATTATTAAAATATAAAAACCATGTGTTATTTTTATACTAGAAAATCCTTATCTCAAAATTATTTTGAACAGAATATCAATTAAAACAGAAAAAATAATTTTCGAGAAAATATATTTTATAGTTATATAAGTAATACTGATTAATTATATGGTATCCTTTTGATGAATATTTGTTATTGTATAAATATTTAAATTTAATATAAAATTATTTTAATGTTACTAATAGATACAAAATTAAAAAAGGATTTTATTTTTAAATAAGTTAAACAATTTAAATATAAATGGTCAAAAATCCAACGTTCGTATTAGTACATGGTTCCTGCCATGGTGGATGGTGTTGGAAAAAATTAAGACCGATACTTGAAGCCGACGGATACAAAGTACCATACTTCCAACCCTAACAGGACTTGGTGAAAGAAGTCATCTCGTACAAGAAAAAACTGATTTAAATACTCACATTCAAGACATTGTTCAAGAATTCATTTACGAAGATCTTAGAGAGACCATTCTTGTAGGCCATAGTTATGGAGGCATGGTAATTGGAGGAGTTGCAGAAATAATTCCTGAAAAAATAAAATATTTAGTAGATCTCTTGCATAATTAGGAACCTGTCAAAATTTTATATATTTTCAACGATATTTTGTAATATTTTTATTTTAATTTGCTAATTATGATTAAGATCTGTCTACTTTTTAGAAATTTTTCTTATGTTGCTAATTATGCAAGAGATCTAATATATCTTGATGCATATATTCCAGAAGACAATAAAAGTGGATTTGATCTAGTTCCGGGTTTGATAGATATTTATAAAAAAAGAACATTAAAAGAACAAGGTAAAGAGTGGTTAGTAGCTTCCTATGATCCTGAGGATTGGGGGGTGACCGACTCAAATGATATAGAATGGATGAAAAGTCGTTTGAATCCTATGCCATGGTATACACATGATCAAAGATTAAGAATTCAAAATATACAATCAAAGAAACTAGAAAAAAGTTATATTTCATGTACCGAATTTGGGGATCTTTTTTTAAATAGGATTAGACAAAAAGATAATTGGCATTTTTATGAGTGTAAAACAGGCCATGATTCCATGATTACTTCTCCTAAAGAATTATCACAAATATTGATTAAAATTGCATCTTTATAGAGTACAAGTCCAACAACGTTATAGTTAAGAAAATAGTACATTATATCTGCAGATTTATCTTTAGAGCCCATAAAGAAAAAGTATTTTTACGACCCTGTTAACTTAAGATATTATTTCTATGTGTATTTGTCAACGAGTGAGTAATCCACTGTTTGGAATGACTTGAGATATAGTTGTTCTTTTTTCTACAAGGAGTTTGATCATCAAATCCCTCAGCCCTATGTTTTATGAACTGCATTATCCTTTCGATAATGATACTTTTTTCAAAAGACGAATGAATATGATGTTTCAGTTTTAAAAAATGACAGACTTGTTGTGGATACCGTTTACCACATCGCCTGTGTAAACTTGATATTTTCTATATTGTATAAAAGAGAGATAATATATGCTCGTCTACAACAAACATGTTTCGCTTTTTTGAGAAAAAGAAAGAAAGAAAGAAAGAAAGAATTTGTTTATATGTCGGTTCAATAACACAATCCATTAAATATATAATAATTCAAAAGAGCCTGCTTTTATCACAGTTTCATATATGATATACAAGTATTTTCTTTTTAATGCGATAGCTCTTTGGATTTTACTTTTGAATCCATTTCCAGATAGAATGGGATTATCTTTACTAAAAGTAAAAAAGATAATGGTTTGTTTGCATTAGTCCTAAATTATAAACCTAAAAAGTACAATTACAAATTATAACCAAAAATTTTTGAATACCTCTGTATCTGGATTTCATAAAAAAACAGTCATTTTAAAGATATAGGTTTTTTAAATTAACAGAGCCATTTTTACAAGTGTATCTTTAATTAATGAATGTAAAAGATCATATTAATTTAATTAATGAATGTATACAGGATTGTAAACAAAAAATTACAAGAATAGAAATTATTAATTAGGTTACCAAGAATTAATGGATTGCTCTGTTGCATAACTAGTTTTCCTTAAATTATTTCCATCCATTTTATGCAACTCTTCTAAACAGATTGTACAACGATACCTTCATCGTCATCTCTTTTATCATGTTTTGAAACTTGGTTGCAGATGTATATTCACCAAACATCCGCTTTATAGATGAAAATGCTGTTTCAACCATCCATCTTTGTCCATACTTTCTTTTCTTTTTCCATTTATGATAATCCTTTATTTGAAGTTCAACTTCTCTATTCCTTACATTGCTATTCTTGGATGAAACGATAGAGTTTCTTTTTACTTTGATGACAGGTCGAATCCTTTTCTCCTTCAAGTATTTGAAATTTTCATTGCTATCGTAGGCTCCTGCATCACCAATGAAAGATTTGATCTTGACATTGCGGTTATTATTCAACACGCCTTCCACCAAATTCTTCATTACTTTACTATCATGCACCTTTTCATCTGTGACTTTCAGTGCAAGAATTTCTTTGGTCTTGATATCCACTGCAACATGTATCTTTAGATAGCCTTTCTTGTTTTTTACATCCCACTTATCTTGCATCCACCGAGACCTCTGTTTGTAATCTTGATTCCGGTACTGTCCCCGCTGCTATGATGATAACGACATCATCATCATCATCATCATCATCAATACTGTTATTGATGTCAATGTCCAGTTTGTTTATTCTTCTACATATCTGTGAATAACATGGATGATCTGGAAGATTCTTTCCTACAGTTGCCTTTATGATTCCTTCTGTTTGTCTATATGGAAGGTGAAAGTATACTTTGATGTGACCAACTATGAGAACAAAAGAATCTGGAAATTTGTACTTTTTGCCATTCTTATTTTCATTCATCCTTGCAAGATCAACATCCCAGTTATCCAGAAAATCATAGGAAAAAAGTATCTCTCCTCGTCTTACAAGAGACTGGTTATAAGAAGGCCAGTGGATCACAAATGATTAATTGGTTGGATCCTCAGCTAAATAGGTTTGGTTATGCAACAAAGCATTAATGGATTATTTAATAATACAATGATCCCAAATAAATATCTAAAAATAGATTGAAATAGACCTATCAACGAAAAATCTCAACTACAAACAAATATTCATTTTCTGCTTTGTTGCATAACTCTGAAATTCGTTTTTTATGATCGAACTTTTGTCAAAATAATACGAATTTCAAATGGATGGTATATTAAACTTAAACCAAATATGTCATATAGTTACGAAAAAATTGAGTTATGCAACAAAGCATTCATTTTATTCAACTTCAGGCAACACATATTTAGGTTAATGATTATAACGATAAAAATATAATTACAACACAATAATGCTAACAGAAAAGAAACATTAATTTACAGAAGATAAACTAAAACCAAATGTAGCACCTTTGCCTTCCCCATTATTCATAGCCACATCTGTTCGCAGTGAGCTTTTATGATACTTTTTGAAATAAATAATCCTAATCCGGTTCCTCCTTTGGATTTGGTCGCTAATTTTGGAAGAATATCTTCATCTATTCCCTTTCCGCTATCTCGGGCATTTATAAAAACTTTGTTTTGGATATTTTTTTCTATTATGATATCAATATTACCTTTTGCAGTAAACTTTATTACATTATTTATTAGATTAGAAATTACCTGATTGATTCGGATTTTGTCTGCAAATATCATTATTTTTTCATTAATGATATTTTTTTCCTCATTATTTTCATTTAAATTCACGAATTTAATTTTTAATTTCACATTATTAGAATCTAATTGATTCTCGTGATCTTGAATTATGTCAGATAATAAACCACGTAAATCAAACATTTCTTTATTTAAACTCAAATTATTAGTTTCTATTTTAGTAACATCTAGAATATCATTAGTTAATTGTATCAATTTTTCTGCATTCCTATTGATAACATTTAACATATCTTCAAGTTCTTGTCCATAAGGTTTAACTTTAATTAAAAGCTTTGATATACCTAAAATTGGTTGAATTGGATTTTTAAGTTCATGTGCAGCAATATGAATAAAATCCTTTTGTAGTTCCTCTGATTCTTTTAACTTATTCAACAGATCAGATTGTTTCCAAAAGCTTTCAAAAACAGAAATATAAGATAGTACGGTCGGTCTACTATTAGAATAAGTTGCAAAACCAATTGCTTCAATGAATGAATTTTTTGCATCATCCTTTAGCTCTATTACAAGAGACTCTTTATTATCTATAATAATTATTGACGATTTTATTGTAGAATCTGTTTCTATTTTTCTAATTTGAATATCAAAATGAAAAACCATATTTTTTATTTTTTATTTGAGATAATTACAATTAGCATTAGGAGTTGCCAAAATTCTAATGTTTATATTATTATTTAAAAATGTCTCTACTTTTTTCAATTGATTTAGTATTCCTATATCAAGATGTCGATATATTGCATTAGGAGTAGGAATAATTATCATTATATGAGTCGAAGCAGAGTTTATCAAAT
The DNA here is from genome assembly GCA_963830925.1 of uncultured Nitrososphaeraceae archaeon. Lineage (GTDB taxonomy): Archaea > Thermoproteota > Nitrososphaeria > Nitrososphaerales > Nitrososphaeraceae > Nitrosocosmicus. The sequence continues at coordinate 407,202 of CAWHOB010000001.1, forward strand.
TTAAATAAAGATTTTGTATTACAAGTGGATCTGTAATAGTTTCAATAATATCAGGTTTGATACCTTCTTCTATTTCTTTAACTTTATATTTCCCTGGATTTGCCTTATTCCACAAATTCTCAAACATGTATTGTTGTGCATCTACTAGACCCTTTACATTAGTCAAAATTGCATGTGAAAGCGGATTTGTTTCTTGTGAAATACCATGAAGTAGAACCTCTTTGTCATCTGCTATTCCAAAATTTGTTCTAACTCCATCTAAATGACGAATTTCTACTAATTCCATAAACTTTTTACAATAAAATATATTATCTAATGTGATTTCAGTGACAGCTCTTATTTTTATACCCTTTTCTTTTAGTGAAACCAATCCATCCCATATGGGTGGATACAATACATGTATAGCAGGACCATTTCTGTCAAATGAAGCTTCCATACTTTTTTTTACTCTGGAAAAAGTCTCTGTTTTTATAATTATATTATCATTTCCAATTAGCACTTCAGTTTTATTGGGTTCTGTTGTTTCTTTATCTGAAAAAGCCATTAGAGATTACAGATATCGAAAGCAGGTCGTATATAAGCAAATTTGTAAAATATCTTGTATATTAAATTATATAGTTTATAAGTTAAATAAAATATATCATTTAAAAAATAAAACACTATAAATTCCCAATTAAGATAACATCTTATACTATTTCACTTTCATTCACAAATGCTTTGATGCATGATTACTTTATTCATCGTTTGTCAACGTTTTACAGATAAAATTAAAATGAAAATATTCAAAGTTAAATTATTTTTGTTTATATAAATTTTTATTTTATGAGGTTTTCGAATCATGCAACAAAGCATTTTAGTAGTTATTCGGAAAACAATTGATATTTATATACATAAACCACATATTTTGCCCCTGTTCACTTAAGACATAATTCTTTATTATAATAATCTACAAATAAATTCAACCAATTCTTTACATGTTTTAGTTTACATTTCTTTTTTCTACAAGGAAAGTAATCATTAAATCCTTCAATAATTTTGTCCTTTATGTATTACATTGTCCTTTCAATAATGCTTTTCTCATATGGGGAATGGATATGGTGATTCTAGTTTCAAGAATTTACATGCTTTAGGTGGATACCATCTACCTCCATCTGTGGAAACCGGATGTTCTCCATATTCTTCTACAACATCCGAAATAAATCGTTCATGAGCAACAAAGATGTTTTGTTCTTTTGATATACTCATCCCAAGAATTTCTTTATTTTCAAGTTCAATCGTAGCAACCCATACCCAAACATATTCTGAACCAACTTTAATTATGGTTTCATCTATAACATACTCAGAAATTTTCTTTTTCTTTGAGGATATTTTTTGTGGAGTATATTTTTGAATCCAATTCCAGATGGAAACATGATTTCTTTTGATAAAGAAGCAATCTGATAGTCTATCAGCTGCCTTCCTTAAAGAAAGACCTAAAAAATAGAAATATAATCCATAACCAATAAATTCTGAGGGTGTTCTGTTTCTGAAAATCACAAATGAAATAGAGTACCTTCAAGCTATAGGCTTTCCTTAACTGAACAGAGATCATATTTTTGGATGTTAAGTAATGGATTAACTAGGATTCGATGCTTAATTTGTAAATAATGTCAAAAGTTCTTATAAACTTGTACAATCTTTTAAAAGACAGATATTTTTTTAAGGCAATAACAAATAGTCAATTGCGTTATTAGAATTTGTTCATCAGTTACTTGATTTATGAAAATAACAGATATTAAAATTATAACGTTCCTTAATTATGACTATGTAAATATTATAAAAGTATATTAACAAATTGTAAGTTCTTATTTATTGAAATAAAGTTATATAATACTTATTTATTTTTCTAAATAGAACTAATATAAACATCTTTTTGAAATGGTAAAATATGGATATTTTTACTTTTAAAGGATTAAAACACAATCTTCATTAATTCACATTTTAGAATAAAAATATAACAAAAACTATATCAAGAATGAAAAGAACGCTACAAAATCTCAAATCTATTAAAACTTATTTGTACAAGTATTTAATATCAAACAAATTTCTTTTTTACCTTTTTATATTTTCTAATATAATGTTTGAATGTATTTTACACAGAATTCAAGTATATCATAACGGATTTAAAATGGTAAATGATACAGGTGGAATATCTCCTGAAAGGATAAAGGGTCTGATGAAAATAATTCAAAGCATGTTTTAAACCAAATCTTGAAAAAACTTTCTAAAGAAAAATGGATTATATTAAAAAGTCTAATTTTGAACATTAATCCCAATTTATATATAAAATAATACACTACTAGCTTAAATCGCTGCAGCTTTGTTTGCAATTGGCAATGGTCTTGTATGGCCTAGATGAATGTCCATATTAACTAAACTTTCAGGAAACATTCATCAATGAGTAAATCAAGGATTTGTATACATCTAAACATGACATCAAATAATGATATTTGGCCTAAACTTCCACTATCAGAGTGGAAAGACACGTATGAAACGTTACATAGATGGACACAAATAGTCGGTAAAATTAGACTTGCGCTTGCCCCTTTTGAAAATCATTGGTGGAATACTACATTATATATCAATTCAAGAGGTTTGACAACATCTGCTATGCCATATGATAATACATTGTTGCAAATAGATTTTGATTTTATAGATCATAATTTGTTAATTTATACTAGTTTGGGAAATAAAAAAACTATCAAATTAGAATCTCAAACGGTTTCAGATTTTTACAAAGAAATAATGTACATTTTAGCAGAATTAGATATTTATGTACCTATTTGGAGTACTCCAGTTGAGATACAAGATTGTACTCCTTTTGAAGAAGATTTTAAACATGCCTCATACGATCCAGTACAGTACATAGGTTTTGGAAAATTTTATCCCAATCAAGTAGAATATTTACAGAATTCAAATCTCAATACATAGGCAAAGTAAGTCCGGTTCATTTTTTCTTGGGAGCGTTCGATTTGGCAGTTACACGATTCTCAGGCAGAACTGCACCAATACATCAAGGAGCACCAAACATGGCACGTTTTATAGCAATAGAAGCTTATTCACAAGAAGTAAGTAGCTGCGGCTTTTGGCCAGGAGGAGGTCCCATAGACGAACCCATTTTCTATGCCTATGCATATCCAGAACCCGACGGGTATAAAGAGTATCGAATTCAACCTTCAGAAGCAAAATATAGCAAAGATTTGAATGAATTCATACTGCCATATGATGTTGTTAGAACATCACAATCACCTGATCAGGTATTAATGAGCTTTTTGCAAAGTACTTATAATGCGACTGCAACTCTTGCAAAATGGAATAGAAATTCGCTAGAGCGACAAATATAAATTTAATTATTTAATAACTTGATACTTCAATATAGCACATAATTTTAAATGTGTAACCAACCAGTAGAAAAAATTAGAAACAAACTTTTAATGTAAAATAAATAAAATTGGTCGAATTGGATATTTTGATAATTTTAATAAATATAAAAAGAACACTATTTTTTATTCTTATCTAATAGTTTCCAACAAAAGAATGTTTATCAGACAAATAATCTTTAAATTCTAGTAATTTTTCCAAGTACATTCCAACATCAGGCAGCGAATTTAACACAGCCAAATTTATTAAATTACTGCAGCCCTTACTTCCAGACAATGCATTAAGATCATCGTATACCACACCTTCAGGCAAAATGAGGGAGGCAATGCCACTTAATATTTCGCCATCTATAACACATTTTATAGTTTGTGATCCTAGATGGTTTGGGCTTCCATCTTGATTAATAAGCTGATTACATAAAAAGTGTAATGATTTTTGAATTGAATTACATATTGAACCAAAATTAATAGTACTAGAAATAGATCTAGATTTGATAAAGTTTGTGGAAGATACAACCTCCACCACTTTGCTAAATACTCCGGTTATTCCATTAGGATAATGAAGATATGCATATAAAATATAATTACCAGAGGTTAAATTAGATGGAGCAGTAAAACTATTGTCTTTATTTCCTAAATCAGTTGCAGCACCAAGCGTCATTTGATCTGAATCTTCAGGGTCAGCATCTTGTAATTTAGTATCGGAAGCAACAAAAAGAATTGGTGCAAGCTTTATAGTTATACTACTATATTTTATATCTTCATCATTAGCTGGATTTATAGTATATTTTTGTCCTTGAATCATTTTTAAAAACGGAGGATTTAGTGAAAAGTCAGGATTTTGTACTTCTAATGGACTTTGTGTATTATTTCCTACTAAAAGAAATTCATAATCAAGTGGAATATTTTGATTTTTATTATCAGTTACATTTACATCTGGAAATGTAATGGTATTATCAAATGTTTGAGCATATGAAGGTACATGTTTTATAGAAGGTAATAGTACTACAAGTGTTCCAAAGATTAATAGAATAGGTAATGCGATAATAAATTTTACCATATTATTCAATTAAATATTAAATGTATCCTATTTATATTCACATTAAAAACAAATAATGAAATTTAAGGAATTTTTACAAAATATCCAAATAAAGGAATCAAGATATTTATCTTTAATAACCCAATTCAATTAAGAGTCTATCCCAAAATTCGATAGGATTATAGATCTTTTACTCCTTTGCTAAATTGTGTCCTTCATCCAAAGAAGTGCAAGTGTACATGAAAAAAATAAACATCCTCCTACTATAATCAAAATTCCTGATGGATTATGGGACAAGATTGAAAGTATTTTACCAAAGGAGAAGCCACTTAAGACAGTTGGTAGGACAATCATACCATACAGGAAAGTGCTCGATGGTATTCTATATGTATTAAGAACAGGATGCCAATGGAAGATGCTACCTAAAGAATACGGATCTGGTTCTACTTGTCACCGTAGGTTTCAGCAATGGAATAGCCTTGATATATTTAAAAAGGTATGGATAAAACTATTGAAAATCTATGATGACCTTATCGGTATCAATTGGACTTGGCAATCCATCGATAGTATATCTATAAAGTCTCCCTTAGGGGGGCGATGACCGGAAGCAATCCTACTGATAGGAGCAAACTGGGCACAAAAAGACATATTTTAACAGATAAAAAAGGAATTCCTATATCGGTAGTTATTTCTTCAGCCAGTACACATGACATCAAACTAGTAACAGATGTAGTGGATAATGCAGTTATCAAACGACCATCATCATATAAAACTAAAAAAACAGGAAGAAGGAGAAGAAAACTTCATCATCTATGTTTAGATAAAGCATATAATTCCGAACATGAAGAGCAAGAACTAATCAAACGAGGATATGTACTGCATATTCCTCCAAAGATAAAAAAGGATGAAAAAGAAACCAAGGTTACAACACAACATTGCTCAAATCGTAAAAGACATTCTACAAAAAGATGGTTATAGAGAGAACCAACTCGTGGCACAACAGATTCAGAAAACTGTTCACCAGATATGAGAAGAAGGCAGAGAATTATCTTGGATTGGTACAGTTATCATGTTGTATAATCATATACAGAAAGATGATTTTGGGATAGGCTCTAAGTAAAATTATAAGACCATTATGAAAAATACAAAGTAATTTAAAAGTATACAATAACAAAGTAATCAATTATAATCTAAAAATAATGGCAAAGAAAATATCATCAACATTATTTATGGAAATTAAGTAGGAAATTAAACAAAATTACATTAATATACCAATATATAGAATTATAATTTCAATACAATTAAATATACAAAACACAACCAGTATTAAGCCGATATTTTTAAAAAATTACCACTTAAAGTGTACCTCTCATAAAGTATCAGTCAATTTTCAAACATAACATTAAATTAATAAATTATTTTATAGAATAATTCTAAAATACAAAAATCATCAAAAGCATATTGTGGATTATAAGATAGAACAATAAAAAAAAGAATTATTTTTATGCATAATACAAAATTCTAAAATAATAGTGCTCAGTGAACACTATTACCTTGAGGACCTTGTGCAGCATTCATAAATTTGGACACGACGTCAGAGGGATTAAAAAGATTAGTTCCCGGAGTAAAAAAGTTTGAAGGTAGACCAGCATTACCATTTACTTGAGGTAGACCAGCATTGCCATTTACTTGAGGTAGACCAGCATTACCAGATGTAGGATTTGCGTTGTTATTATCTGTACCAGGGTTGTTTACTGGATTACCGCTGTTATTATCAGAAGTGGGATTGTTGTTATTGTCTGGACTAGATGCGCTATGGAAACCGCCGTTGGTAGATGGGTTAACGCCGTTGTCTGGACTAGATGCGCTATGGAAACCGCCGTTGGTAGATGGGTTAACGCCGTTGTCTGGACTAGATGCGCTATGGAAACCGCCGTTGGTAGATGGGTTAACGCCGTTGTCTGGACTAGATGCGCTATGGAAACCGCCGTTGGTAGATGGGTTAACGCCGTTGTCTGGACTAGATGCGCTATGGAAACCGCCGTTGGTAGATGGGTTAACGCCGTTGTCTGGACTAGATGCGCTATGGAAACCGCCGTTGGTAGATGGGTTAACGCCGTTGTCTGGACTAGATGCGCTATGGAAACCGCCGTTGGTAGATGGGTTAACGCCGTTGTCTGGACTAGATGCGCTATGGAAACCGCCGTTGGTAGATGGGTTAACGCCGTTGTCTGGACTAGATGCGCTATGGAAACCGCCGTTGGTAGATGGGTTAACGCCGTTGTCGAAACCGCCGTTGTCGAAACCGCCGTTGTCGAAACCGCCGTTGGTAGAAGGATTAGCTCTGTTGAATCCAAAGTTGGCGTTATCATTAGGATTGCCAAAGTTTCCATTGTCTTCATCAGGACCAAAGGAAGAACCTTCAGGGTCGTTAAATCCACGAAAATCACCATTATGACCAAAGTGATGCCAGCTATGTCCGCCATGCCAGCTATGTCCGCCATGCCAGCTATGTCCGCCATGATGACTTCGAAATGCATAAACATCTTTTGTTATTGACACAGTCATTGTCACAATTACTGCTGCTAAAACCACAATCAAAAACAGGTTTCTTATCTTTACATTCATCATAAGTTAACATAATACTATGTACATAAAGGGGACTCCGTAAAGTTTAAGGAAAAAGACATTGTTTTCTTTTATGTTCGTTAGATCAATGAATTCGTACAAAATGTAATACGCAATATAAAATCTCAATTTATAAAGAGTGTTCTTGTTATATTTTAATTGATATGTCACATTATATATCTTTATTTTATTAATTAATTATATTATACAAAAAATAATAATAAAATTTATTGTTACTAAAACTTTCAAGAAGAAAACAAGAATATTAGAAATTTTAAAAAACAACTTAAATTTAAAAAATAAGATATACTATTAACTTTAAAATATTAACAATTTAATAAAAAAATCAAATTATTATTATTATTATTATTATTTAATTTATCAATATAGCAAAAGATAGCATATGTATATCAAGAGTACGATTCTAGAAAACCATCAAAATAAATCCCTCTTATTTTAATAGATATTATATATATATATAAAAATCGATTCATGATATGCATATAACAAATTAATTTATGAATAATCAAGTCCAAAATCTTCAGAATTTTTTAATCTGTTATCTTTATAATATGCCATTATGAATATCTAAACATCACTACTAAGTTTTCAATATAATAATACACACATCTAATCAATAAAAAATATAATTTCTAATTCCAAATTAAAATATACAAATAGAAAATAAGAGAAAAAGGTAAAATGTATCGTTATTTAGAAATGAGTCCAAAATATAAATTGAGATATAGGCATACAACATTTCATAGATTTATCACTTTATTCATTTTAACATATAAAATTACATGAATGGTAACAACATTCCGGTTGCACTACTAGAATTACCAATGTTACCAGTATTGTCATTTATAGGATTATAACCAGTTCTAGTTTGAGATAAACCAGTATTTTCAGCATTATTTTGGTTACCATGGTCATACATAGTTTGTCCTCTTAATTCACTAAAAACATCGTTTGTTTTATGTTTAGAAGAATGTGATTTGTGAGACTGTTCAGACCCATCAGGGTTTAAAGTATGTTTTTCATTAGTATTTGGTCCAGAGATAATATTATTTTGTGCAGGAGTAGGAGTAGTAGGAGTAGTAGGAGTAGTAGGAGTAGTAGGAGTAGTAGGAGTAGTAGGAGTAGTAGGAGTAGTAGGAGAAGATGTAAGGTTAGTAGCGTTAACTATACCACCAATTTCATTTTTAATATCGGTAGGCGCGTTATTATGGATAGATGTAAGGTTATTTTGTGCAGGAGTAGTAGGAGTAGTAGGAGTAGTAGGAGTAGTAGGAGTAGTAGGAGTAGTAGGAGTAGTAGGAGTAGTAGGAGTAGTAGGAGTAGTAGGAGAAGATGTAAGGTTATTTTGTGCAGGAGTAGGCGTAGTAGTAGCAGGAGTAGTAGTAGGAGTAGTAGTAGGAGAAGATGTAAGGTTAGTAGCGTTAACTATACCACCAATTTCATTTTTAATATCGGTAGGCGCGTTATTATGGATAGATGTAAGGTTATTTTGTGCAGGAGTAGGCGTAGTATTATTATTAGTAGATTTAATGGTTGCCACATCAGAATCATCATTATTATGATTATTTTTGTCATGATGGTCTCTTTGACTATGATGATGATCGTGATGGTCTCTTTGACTATGATGATGATCGTGATGGTCTCTTTGACTATGATGATGATCGTGATGGTCTCTTTGACTATGATGATGATCTCGATCTGCATAAACATATTTTGTTAATGACATTGTCATTGTCACAATTACTGCAGTAAAAACCACAATTAAAAATAGATTATTTATTGTCGTTTTCATTATAAGTAAATACTAAAACAATATACATAAGAGAAACTATTCAAAGTAGAAGGAAAAAAACATAGTTTTTTTTAATTTCACCAAAAAGTATAATTGATGTATTATATAATTAAACACAACAAATACATTATTAACTTTTCTATAATATACAATGAATGCAGATTTTTAAAGTAGATATAGTTAAAATATTATACATAGAACAAAATCCTCATATTTCTAATTTTGTATATTTTATCATTTATTGTTCTATATATTAAATATTTAAAATATAAATATGAGTTTAAACAGGTAAATCCGATAATTTAAATTATTTAATATAATCATGCATAAATTGTACTCACATATGCACTATTCGATTATAATTATAGTTGCAATTGCAACATTATTGAGTTTCATTAGTTCGTGTAGTTTTACAAATCTATCAGGTATTATGGTCATGCATTCTCCACACATGAAATCAGATGCAGGAAAAATGAATTTATCGAACATTAGAGAATATAATAGTAACAGGATATTTGGCTTAAAAACGCATATTTTAAATTCGATATTTAATTTTACCGAAAAATCAATAGTACAAATAACTAGAAAATCACCACTATCGACATCTTTGTTTCATTACCCATTTCCTCCAGTACCACCCCCTAATCCCGACGAGAAACAAAATATGACTGTATTAGGCTCTGGATTTGTTTATGACAAACAAGGGCACATTATTACAAATTATCATGTTGTAGATAATGCTAAATTCGTAGATATCACATTTATAGATGGATACAAGTATACTGCGGCGGTGCTAGGAAAAGATCCGTTAAGTGATTTAGCAGTATTGAAAATAGTTGAAAAGCCGAATGAACCACTTGTACCACTTGTGATATCTAATTCATCATCAATCAATATTGGAGATACAGCAATCGCAATTGGAAATCCATATGGCTTGGATAACACCATGACATCAGGCATAATTAGTCAAGTAAATCGTTTGATAGAAGAACCTTCTGGAATTTCAATTACTGACATGATTCAAACAGATGCAGCAATAAATCCAGGAAATTCTGGCGGACCATTATTAAATATAAAAGGCCAAGTTATCGGAATAAACACAGCTAAAGGAGACGCAGGAGAAGGATTTGCGGTTTCGTCCAATACAATTTTAAAAGAAGTTCCGACTTTAATTCAGAAAATTAACTTTACTCATTCATATATAGGGTTAAATGGAACTACTATGAAACCAGATTTAGCAAAGCAATTTAAAAATGTACCAAAAAATATAAAGGGAGTATATATAAATGTGATTGCCAAGGGTGGACCGGCAGATAAAGCAGGCATAAAAGGAATGACTACAGATTATTACGGACAAAACCATGGCGGAGACATAATTACTGCCGTAGACAATAAAAATATTCCAGACATGGATAGTTTAGTAACCTATATAGATCAGCACACAAGACCGGGAGATACAGTAGTTTTCACAATTTATAGAGATGGGCATTTTATAAAATTGGATGTAAATATATCTACAAGACCAACCTCCCTGATCATAATGCCAATATAAAGTACACAGATTTATGAATACTTAAAGAATTTTTATTAAATCGGATGGATCATAATTGTCAAATCATACACGCCTTTTTTAATAAATCTTAACACTACAATAAAAAGCATAAAACTAAATCAAAATGGATTTAGGTCTTATCTGATTGAGAATTTGTCGCTGTGGATTTATCTTTGTATCTATCAGATAACTTCCATCCTACTTTTATTAAATATGGAGAAAGAAATGTGGAGATTATTGTTATTGTGCCTACTATAGGCAAAATAAAATGGCTTGCAACCCCTATATCTATTCCACCCTTCGCCACAATTAATGACATTTCTCCACCTCGGGACGAAGATAAATTTACACCTGTTTGAAATGCATTATATTTACTAAATTTCTGAGATTCGAGCTATTAGAAAAACTATGGCGAATTTTACCAATGAGGTAATGGCAATTAAAATTAATGAGGGCACTATGAAAATGGGTATCACACTTACGTCCATTAAAGCACCAACTGATACGAAGAACAACGCTACAAACATATCTCTGATCGGAGTTGTAAGAATGCTGGTAACAGAATGAGATTTTGATTCTGCAATTAGTACGCCTGCAAAAAATGCGCCTACTGCCACAGAAATTCCCATAATATTAGAGATATAGGCAAATCCAAAAGCTAAACCCAATACAGCAACAACTAATACATCACTCTGATTTGTCCTTGCCACAAAATCTACCAATTTTGGGATAGTTTTTGAACCCACTATTAGAACTACAGCAATAAAAGCAATAGTTAAACCAATAGGTAATATAATTTCAGTTAACGAAAACGTACCAGAAACACTTGTTGATTGCAAAATCGCAAACACAGATAATATTAAAATATCTTCGATTATCAATACTCCTAATGTAAGGTATGACGATTCTTCTCTTAGTATCTTTAATTCTTCCAATATTTTCATCAAAATGACAGGTACTTGAAACCGACATTGCAACTGAAATAAATAAACTATTGTAAAATGTAAATCCTAATTCACGAGCTACAAAGAATCCGGCCACCAAAGTTGCAATTTGCTCAATTACTGTAATTATTGCAGCTTTTTTTCCGATGTTTTTAAGTTTTTGAATAGGAAATTCCATCCCGACAGTAAACAGCAACAAAATAATTCCTATTTCTGCAAAAAGATTTAACACATCAGTATTACTTATAAGATTAAACGCGGGGGTATGAGGACCAATTATTATTCCCGCTCCTATGTATCCAAGAATTAGTGGCTGTTTTAATTTATAAGAAATTAATGTCATAAATGCTGCAACTATCATTATTATCGCAAAATCTTGTAAAATATTAACAATTTCTATAGCCACAATAAAATTTTAATATATGACATTATTTAAATTATTGGCGATAAAAGTTAAAAATGTATACACATAATTTATCAATAATCGATTTAATTCCATGAAGCAATTAAATTTTGATTTATTGTATTATAATGACAAACGCGAAGATTTGAAAATATTTAATATTGATTTATATTTTTGAATCCTGATCAGAAAACATCTAGAATAAATCTTTAGCAGAGTAATATTATTTTATAACTATGTCGTTTTCTTTAACGTATCATTATTTAAACTAGTAACTATACAATAAAATGGATGTCACAATTTTTTATTAACAATTAATTTTGATTTTCATCATTTTAGAATTAAACCACTACCTGCAGACAAATATAAACAGGCAATAAAAAAATTTGAATTGCATATTTAAAATACTTTGTGTTAAAAAAAATCAATACAATAGAATAATACACTAGACTTTATAATAAAATATTTTATTTTATAATTATATGGTTAGTATACAAATATCTAAAAATATCAAGTTTTGAATGTAGAAATATCAAAGTAGAGTTTAAAAAAAATAAAATAAAATTACAAAACTATTTTGTAATATTCTCTCTAGATAGATTACTATTTAAACTTGAATTGAATTTGGATATACTAATCGATTTTGGCGAAGGATTTTCACCAATCAATTTTCCAGAATTAGACGCTAAATGAATTGAGGCGTTTTGAGTAGACTCCAAAGAATACACAGCAACTAATACAAATAAAAGTAACAAAATAGGTAGAATCCAAGTTAAGGATTTCATTTAATCTTTAAAATAATTTACAATATAAAGATATCTCTATTCATTTACACAGGATATGTAATAGAACTTTGCATAATTAGAAATATTCTAATGCAATTCCAAGGGATTTTTTGTATTTTAATAATACTAATCCATTCTTCCATAGTTTAACAGTCCATTAACTATATCCTTCATTCCATATAAATTCTGAATCTACTCTAACATCCATTGCTATCCGGTAATCTTTTAGCTTGCAAATGATATGACAGATCATGATACTCTTTCTAGAATGAATTTCATTATCTGTATTTCTTTTTTGGATGAAATTTCATTTCTCTTCTTTCTATCAGGTATGACGGATGGTTGTTCTGGAAAGTTCTACTCTAAATATCAATGTCAGACACATTAACAATTTCTTTGAGATTTATAAAAAAGATTCTTTTTATAAACATCATAGCATGTCCTCTTCCTTTATTATGATTTGTTTTATGAACAATATAACCACGATTGTTAACCATCAGCTGTGTCTTTAAAGTATGTCTTTTCTTGTTGTCAAAATAGAAAACCTTCTTCTTTTATTATCAAAAGGTCTTGGCATCTACTGTTTTGTGTCACATGAAAACAAATAAAACCTGTAAAATATTTCTATAATTCTTTTGAGACGTTTTTAACCCTTTTTGTCAATTTTTATATTTTCTGGAAATGAGTAGATTTCATATCTAACTTTCAATCTGTAAAGCCAAGGGACATATGTCACCCCTCCACCACTACAACTGGTACTGGTAGTATATGTTCCAATTTAAGTGCTTTTACAAATCGTGTATACCAACCATCATCTCTTTGTCCAGAGTATCTTTCTTCAGGATAGCATTTTGTAGTGGATATCTTCTTTCCATTGTTGTACCAGTCAATGTAAGATAAAATACATCTATCAATACTTTCATGGTCAGTACTATTTCTTCCCAGTCTATGTAGTAGAAATCTTTTCAGCCCTCTTTGGGCATTGGAAAGTTTGCCCATTGTTTGCGGGTGATGTATTGATGTCCAAATGTGTTTCCCTGTTAAATACTGGTCACAATATTTTTTCATAATAGAATTCCTTCTGTTAAACTGGCTACCATTATCAGTTAAAAGAGAATCATACTTTTGGTCATGTAATTGCTTCATACCACCTACTACATTGTCATCTGTTTCATTCTCCAATCTTACAGCCCAGAACTTTCTGGAATGATCATCTTCCATAGTTAATATTGGTATCATTGAATCTTGTGAGGTCAGCCTGTACCTAACTCATCAGGCTTATCTCGTTCAAACGATTTGTATTCTTTAATTATCTTTTTCTCTGCATAGACCAGCGAATGTCTGGCTAAGATATTGTAAGCTGTGGTTTTGCTGATATGCTGATTATTTTTGTGTTCTATATCCAAACTCTCATTAACTATACTTGCTAGCTGTTCAGAGCCAAAACCTGTAGCTATTCTTACTTGGATTATCCTTCTCTCAATTTCTATTGAAGTTTTGTTTAAGATATTGCATGGCTTTTTGGATTTAAATCTCAGACCTTTTATGCCTTCTTCTCTATATCTTTTTACTATTCTCTGCAGTTGACGTCTACTTCTATTGATCATATCAGCTGCTTGCTGTCTAGTTATTCGAATAGTGTCACTAACCAGTGTTCTAGCTATTGCATGATATCGCTTTCTAACAGACTCTTGTTCATTCTTTAATATGGCTATATGCCATTGTTCTAGGTACACCTCTCCTTGTACAATAATCATTTGTTCTCACTTTGTTTATTGTACAGGAGGGGTGACACATGTTACTTAGCTTACCATATCTAACTTTCAATCTTTTATATGTCGCTATATATATTACTCATCTCGATCAATAGATGGATCCTAGGGTATATGTTATTTAAAAGATTATAGTAAACTAAAAGCATTAAAAACCTATTTTTAGGGCAACTTTGAATGGTCTTCCAGATCCTATGCCTCTTTCTTTTGTGTCGTCTTTTATTTTGGATAACCGTTGTATTTCATATTTAGCATATCTTTTGTTATCCCTATTATGAATATCATCAAACGCTTGAACTGTAAAGACAGTGAAGAATTTAAAGAGTAGGGTTTTTTATATCCGCTAGTGTGAAAGTAATGAAAGGACAAGAAAAAGACGAAGCAATAACCAGTCGCTGTTTATTCCATTATGCGAGAGATCTAATTATTATAGTCACAATACATCTTACGGTATTAAATTTATCGAGTAAAAAATTTTGCTGAACCGTGTTACTACAGATGAATCGCATTAAATTTAGTATAATTTTAATGTAAACTAAGAATTATTATTTATTTAAAAAGAGATAATTTAAAATAATTATTTTGTAATCTCAATAATATATTGTATACACAGATGAAGTTATAATGAATAATTTACACAAATCATTATTGAATATTAGTAATCAAAAAAAGATTTTAATCATTGGTGGTGTAGCAGCAGGAACAAGTGCTGCCTCAAAAGCAAGACGAATTGACCCCAATGCAGATATTAAAATAATTCAAGAGGAATCTGTTGTTTCATATGGTGCATGTGGGATACCATATGTAATAGAAGGGCTAATAGATAATTTTGATAAGTTGATTGCCCGTACTGTTGACGAATTCAAAAACAAATACAATATAGATATTTTAATCGATACATTAGCAATAAAAATAGATCCGACGGAGAATCAAGTAATAGCAATAGACTTAAACAGTAAAAATAAAATGAAATTTGAATATGATTCATTAATTATAGCCACAGGTGCTAGAGCATCAATTCCCAAAATTAAGGGTTTAGATGCAAATAATAAGAATGGCATCAAAAACGTATTTTTTTTAAGAAATTTTGAAGATGGCATAACAATACAAAATAATTTGAAAAATGTAAAATCATCAATTATTATAGGTTCTGGATTGATAGGAATTGAAATGGTAGAATCGTTTAAAAAAAGAGGAATAGAAACAACATTAGTAGAAAAAGGAGATCATTTACTCACAAATATTTTGGACAAGGACATGTCTAAAATAATTCAAGAGGAATTAGAAAGAAACAAAATAAATATAATATTAAACGAAAGTATTGAAGAAATCATTTTAAATTCAAACAATAAAAACGATATTCAATCTAATGCTATAGGAATTAGAACAAAAAACAGAGAAATCTATGCAGATTGTATTTTACTTGGAGTAGGAGTAAAACCTAATTCAGAAATTGCAAGAAATGCTGGAATAGAAACAGGATTCAAAGATGCGATAAAAATAGATGAGTATATGAGAACCAATATACAAAATATATTTGCTGCAGGAGATTGTGCAACTGCCAAAAATTATGTCACAGATAAAGATGATTATTTACCACTAGGTACAACGGCAAACAAACAAGGAAAAATAGCAGGAGAAAACGCTGCAAATTCGAATAGTAAAATACAATTTAATGGAATAGCTGGCAGCGTAATAACAAAAACATTTGATTTATTTGCAGGAAAAGTAGGATTGAACAAACAAGAAGCAATAGAAAATGGATTTGATCCCCTTCAAAACAAAATAGAAGATATCACCAGGGCAAGTTATTATCCAAATAATAAAAAAATATGGATAAAGATTGTTGCAGATAAAAATACCAGGCGAATACTCGGAGCACAAATAGTTGGTGGAGAAGGAGTAAAAGGAAGAATTGATGTTATTTCTATGGCATTATTAAAAAAATCTACAATAGATGATTTAATAAATTATGAAACATGTTATGTTCCACCGGCATCACCAGTATGGGATCCCCTCAATATTGCAGCAATACAGATTTTAAAATTATTTAAATAAGAAATCATGAAATAATAACATAAAATATTAACACTATTTAGCATCATCAAAAGAAAACAATTTTAGAACTATACCCAAAAGAAAAGAGACTTTATAGCATTTAAAAAGGCTCTGTAAAGTTAAGCAAAAAGCTATAGATTTCCTTATTATTTATTAACGTGATACAACAGGTTAGAAAAAGAACATCCTGAAGATATTGTATATTCCTTACATCTTTACTTTAGCGGTCTTTTATTACGAAATACATCCAAAGCAATATCAAATTTGTTACAAAAATATAAACCAGAAAGATCATTTTTTAAAAGGAAAAGAGTTTCTGAATTTATAATCGATAAAACTCAACTCAAAGTTGGTTCTGAATTAATATGGCTTTGGGTAGCTACTTTCGAATATGACACTAAGAATATTCTTGCAATAAGCATATCCAAAGAACGAAATATGTTTGTAGCAGAACATTTTCTATCAGATATTGTAGATGGATATGGACAGTATCCCGTTTCAACAGACGGCGGTACATGTTATCCTCAAGCATGCAATTTCTTAAATCTAAGACATCATATTCATTTTTCATATGAGAAAAGCATGATGAAAAGGACTATGCAATATATCAAGGATAGAACCGAATGCTTTGACGATTATTTTCCATGTAGAAAGAAAAAATGTAAGTTAAAGCATGTAAAACAATGGTTAAATCTACTTGCCAATCACTATAACAAAATAATTACTTAACTTTACAGAGCCTTGAAAAATAATCTCATGGTTTAAATATAATCATAATTTAAAAATATTTACTCTAAAATTAACATCAAGCTTGATATATTTAAATTTTATTTTACAAAGATAGAATACAATATATTGGAACAAAATCAAGATATATGTTTAAGTGAATCTAATGCTCGAATTACACTATTTTCTTTATCTTTTATTTCTAGCATTATATCAAAATCAATGAATTTTTCATCAGAGAACCTTTTTAACCCATTATAATAAAAAATAAAATGCATAAAATCCAAAGTTTTTGAATGCTTGCCTCTTCTATCTCCAACACTTTGGCTACTATAATCCACAATAGGGTTACCATCCAAAGAATGGTTCCATGTTCTTGAAGAGTATTCTAAAGCATCATGAAATATTTCACTTTCATTCAAACATTCATGGTGAAAAACATCAAATACAATTGGTATACCAGTCTCTTTATTGATATCTAAACAATCCTTTAAAGAATAAGATCTATCATCATTTTCTATTACTAATCTATTTTTTAAATATTCTGGAATTTTTGTAAATCCACTAATAAATTTATTTTTTGATATTTTTTTATCCCCATATACTCCTCCTATATGTATTTGAATTTTAGCTTCGTTTGACAGATTCATACTTTGTAGCAATTTATAATGATATTCTAACTCTCTTACACTATTTTCTACCACTTTCTCATTAGATGAATTAAGAATAACAAACTGATCGGGATGCATAGATACACGCATATTATTCTGTATAATAAAATTACCAATTTCATTTAATTCAGTTTTGAATTTATTTTTCCAATCCAATTGACAAATTTGATGACTTGCGAAAGGAATTATATCCGAACTAATCCTGAAAAAGAAAATATTATTTTTTTTATTAAAATGCAATATTTTTAATAAATGATTTAAATTATTTTTTACAGTTTCATTAAATCTTTTTTCAGAGTAAGATTTTAATCGGAATGTAGAAGAATTAGGATTTTTTAAGGTCGTATTTATACAAGGATAGCCTATTCGCATTCTTTTCGAATGATAAACTGTATATCTAATAAAAACATTTTATAGTATTATAACCCATAAAATAAATTTTATGTAAATCAGCTAATCAGTATAGAAATTTATCCCATAATTAGAACAAATTCATAGGATGAAATATTGAATGAGAATTAGAAAAAGATAAAACAATATAACAATATTCAATAAAAATAATTTAATTAGCAAAAGATTAGAAAGTACAAACTTCTTACCAGTGTAGATATAAAAATAAAAATAATAAAACAGTTTTCCAAACAAGTTTTAATAAATAGATTAACTAAGTATCAGGTATTGTTGACTATGATTGCAAGAAATTTCTCGAGTTTAAAGATCTAATAAAATGTTATAGATTATAATACATACACCTGTACTCATCAATAAATTCAATGATTATATTTTAAAAGCATAAAAATAAAAAACTATAAATTCGAATAATATACCAATTTGTATAAGTTCGCTAAATTAAATAATTAAAATTAACCTTCTCGTAGACAAGTTATTAATCTCATAATGGATAATTTTTTATTGTAAAAGTCACTATAAAAATGACTGATTGTTTAGCATACTTTTACTAATTGGTATAATTGGAAAGTTTCAAAGAGCGTCATGCAACATGGTTAGAAAATTTTTATGATTTGAGTGTATCCATTGTTGTATATCAAATTAGTAGAAATCTAACACAAGATATATCAATTCATGGAGTAATAAGTTTTATAGTCTTATTTATACCAGTATGGTGGTCTTATATAGGAGTAACATTTTATTCTACAAGATTTGAAACCGATGATTTGATACACAGACTTTTATGTTATTACAAATTACTGCATCTGCTTTCATGGCAGTAAGTGTACCAGATGGGTTAGGTAAAAATACGGAATGGTTTGCACTTTCATACGCAGTAATACGAATAATTCTAGTTATAGAATACATTAGAGCTAGAAAACACGTTCCTTCTGCAAATAACCTAACTACGCGATATGCGTTAGGATTCTCCCTGTCTGCTATAATATGGATAATATCGGCCATTACAATATCAGAGGTCCGATTTATTTTATGGATGATAGGATTGACAATTGATATAGGCACTCCCTTATTATTTACAAAAAATGCCACATTAAATTTTACACCACATGTACAGCATTTACCAGAACGTTTTGGATCATTCACAATCATCGTTTTAGGCATTTCAATTCTAGGAGTAGTTAATGGTATAGCACCTCATAATTGGACTTTATATTCAATAATATCTTCGGGTCTTGGATTAGGGATTGCATTTAGTCTATGGTGGATATACTTTGATTCTGTAGATGGATCAGAAATAAAAGATTTACAAAAAAATAAACGAGTCATCGTATACCTTACATGGTTATATATACACTTTCCACTAATAATTGGATTTACTGCGATCGGGATAAATGTAGAGCATATAGTTCTAAGTAATCAGTATCATATTCTGTCTGATTCAGTTAGATGGCTTTTAAGTTTTTCTGCATTCTTCTGTCTATTTTCCTTAGGCATAATACAAAAGATCTCTTGCATAATTAGAAATAATCTAGACCATCACTTCTAATTCTATATCGATTTCTAGTTCAGATAATTTGATATTCTATAGTTCACTAGTCCTGCTACTATGTCTGACACCTTGTTATATTTTCTCAATTTATTTCTAAATATCTCACTCATTATCTTGTACTTTTTCAATCTGCTAATAGTATGCTCTACTATTATCCTCTTTTTCGAATGGATAATGTTAAACTCGATTTCTTCTTGTGATAAACACTGGTTTATTTTCTTTTTATATGGTAGTGCAGATAGTTGTTCTGGAAAATCCTTTTCTATGCCCAAATACCCTAGATCAACTACAGTAACAACTTGTTTTGGAGTGACAGGATAGTTCTTTTTATAAATATCGTAGTCATGTTTTCTTCCTTTTTTATAGTGTACTTTGTGAAGGACATAACCACGATTGTTAACCGTAATCTGATTCTTAATAGTATGTCTTTTCTTCTTACCTGAATAGAATATCTTTCTTCTATTCTTATCCGCAGGTCTTGGTATTTGCTGTTCGGTACAATCTGTAAAAGCAAGAAGAAAGCCTGGAAAATATTTATCAACTGCCTCTGGAGTTTTCAGCCTTTTGGTTATTGGGTATGTCTTCTGCGGAATTGGCAAACATTCTCTTATCAACCCTTCAATCTTTTGAATGTCTCTGCAGATGTTGCTCTGATCCAAATCAAATAGAAAACCTGCCATAGTGTAAGTTATGTATAGACGATAGTAAACCAAAAGCATGAGAAATCTATCTTTAACATCTAGTTTGAAAGGTTTACCTGCACCTATACGTCTTTCTCTATCTTTTTTGAACAAGCGTTGTATTTCATGTTTAGCATATCTTTTTGTTACATTTTTTTCATAAATGTCATCGAACTGTTGCACTGTAAGACCAGCAGTGAATGATTTGAAAAGCAATGGTTTTTTGGATAACCGATCATATGAAAGCAATGAGAGAACAAGAAAATGAAGAATTGCTGATCATATAGCTGTTTATTCTAATTATGCAAGAGATCTAAATAACATCAATAATAACTATTCTTCTTTAAAAAAAGATACAACGAAATTTAGTAGGATAAAGAAATATTTATCAGGTATATATAGCATAAGCACAGGAATAGGGGTTTTATTTATCGGAATTATTTTGAATAATCATATATTTTTACTACCTGTAATTTTTATCGGAATTGTAGCTACTGTATGCATAGGTCAAGTAATTTTAGATGTAAAACGACATCCTCATCACCGTTTTTCAAAATTTTAAGACAATATATATTAAAAATATATCCATATGATGCAAATTTGGACTATTGACATGATGTGAATACTGGATAATCATTGATATAAACTGGTTTTGCTAATTTAGATTTGTTAATTTTTATAATTTTGTAGATGTAATAGAATAATGTGATAACAATTTTGTTGCTCAAAACGAATAGGATTAGTTTACAAATTCACCTACAATCTTCTTTACATAACTGTTAGTACAAGGACTAATTATTTTAATCCAATCATGACATTATAAATAAATTTAGGATATTTTAAACTCAAAAGTGCATTATTACAAAACTAAAGTTATCTTTTATCTATTCTTCAACATTCAATAGGAAATTACTCAAGTTAACAGGGCCCAAATCCAGTTCATTATATAAAGAGATAATAAAAAATCATAATAAATATACCATTTAGCATATGTTTTCAAACTTTATAAAAAATTTTCCTTTATGTTTTGGAAATTCATAGTTTGCTTTTTTATGCTAATTAGTATAGAAACAATATAGATAAATGAAGGAATATTATCATACATAATTTCTATAATATATATAAATAAAAAGAAAGAATTAAAATTTTAGAAAATTATATTACATCGGTTTTAACCAAAGACAATAAAAATACTCAACAATTTTTCAAGAGTGGATTGGTAGGTCCTTTAATGTAAATATATTTGGATTGAGCATTATATCCCAGATTTGACATTTTTAATACTTTGAAACCATGTTCATGTAGATATTTCATCTCATCTGAAAATAATCCTATATCAGTAAATGATCCATTTGGCAGATAAGCATGATTTTTGTCTTTAATAAAGACATGGTATACCAATATTGGAATGGCATTTATACATCCATTTTTATTAAATTTGTCTTGAATATTTACCTCTTGAATAAATTGGGAATACATTTGAGAGTTATCAAGAGAAGTAGCAAGCTGACCTGGATTATCAGGCTTGGGGCGGTCACTCCAGTTCATTATATCATATCTATTTTCATATTTTACATGATTTTTATTGTTAAATGGAGTGCAATCGTTTTCTATTTTATAACCGTCACAATGTAAGAATGACATTGGTGCATCACCTGACCTTGCAAGATCATAATATTTAGCAACGACATTGACTACTGTAGTATTATGATGACCCGTGCTAGCAGGATATGCAAATACTGTCGAATTGATTCCATGGTCTAAAAGACATTGTTTTGAACCACCCATTTCATATACTAAATCTGTTTGAGATTTCATATTCAAATTTGTATGAGTCATTGTATGTGATTCAATATCATGTCCTTGTTTTTGCAATGTCTTGATATCATCCCATGTCATATGATCTTTATCGTGATGATCTTTGGTCCCAGTTACAAAATTACATACAGTAAAGAAACTACCTTTAAATCCATATTTATCCAGGACAGGCTTTGCTAAAGTAAATTGGCCCTCAGTGGAATCATCAAAAGCAAGTATTACAACTTTAGGACTATTAACACTATTTTGTTGGGATGGAGGCGAGGGTTGCAAAGTTATATGCCCCATGCCAAATACAGGATAAACTGAAAAAGATAGTAATATCATTAGAGTACTGAAACACCACAACAACGACAACGACAAGGAAGAATTAGTGGATGTATTATTAGGAAGAAGAGTAGGAGTAGAAATAGATTTAAAACTTGAAAATAATAGCGTTTTCATTATTTTTACCTATAATATATAATTTTTTTATATATAAATATCAATCATTAATTTTAATATTTCACTTGTTGATTGATTTGGCAATCAAAAGGTTACCATAAATCAAAAAGTAAAATTATAATTATTAAATATGGAAACACATATGTTTGCTTTTATAAATGATAAAGAAAAGATAAAAATATGGAAAAAAGATGTATATAACATTTACTAATGCTTATAGGTTGAAACAACAAGTAACTAAGCACAAAAGGAAATGACGTTTACATAGTTTTTCTATTTTAAAGTAATGGATTTCAAAACAACTGCTACGGTATTTACAATTATTGTAACCATCTTTGATATTATAGTTACTACATACATTAGCGGATCTATGACGCACTAGCAAAAAGAGGACACTACAAAAGAAGATGGCGTAATCTTTACGGATGCAAAGGTAACATAGGAGGTATACAAAACGGGGGCCTCATCACTGTTTTGAAGGATTTCCGGGATGTGTAGAATCAGAACATCATAAAATATAATCTACACAATATTATATTTTTAGTAAAACTAAGCAAATAGGATTATAACTATTAAATTAACATAAAAAAAATTATTAATAGTCATTAATTGAAAATTATTTGAAAAATTTATTTAAATTCTTATACAATCATTAAGGGAAAGGAATGGCGTTTACAGAATAATCTTTTTGATGAATAGCCTGATCGGCGAAATGAGAATTAAAAGGTAAAGAAAAGGTTAGATCAATAGTAGTGCTATTATTATTATTATTATTATTTAAGGCATAAATTTTATGATAATCATTAGAGAAAAATATTACAGATGTAATAATTATTAGTAGAATAGTATTAAACAATAATGCCTTGTTCATATATGTATGTAATCTTTTAACATATAATTTCTTAAATTGATTTAGTTACATACTTCTATATTAAAATTAGGAAATATATTATATTAAATTTATATATCTGATATATATGCTCGCTTATAGATTTTATGCACTATATTTTAACTAACAAAGAAAAATATTTACATAAAACAAAAGAAGATAATAAATAATTTAATTTAATCCTCATACAAAGTATTTGACATATCAATTAATAATATAAAATTGATTCATAATTTAATTTTGTTTGTCAAATAAAAGTCGGTAAACTTTTTTCAAAGACAATTAAAAATGTGGACAAATCTTTTAATGTAGTTTCATTTTAAAAATATAATAGTTAATTTAATACGATATTCAATATTATCTTAACATTAAACAAACCATTATTATATAATATCATTACATAATTTAATAATTCATTATAATCGATTGTTTATTTTACAATATATAGTATTTGAAATACTTTTCAATGTAGATATGATCATAAATTAAAAAAGAAATGATAAATGATATATAAAATATCTAAAATTTTTTAAAAATTTTATATCTATGTTAGATTTGTTAAAGTTATTCTCTACAAGAAAATGAAAAATTATCTGGCTATTCAAAATATTTTTTAAGGAATGTTATTGTCTTCTGCCATGCATCAGAGGTTTGCTTTGAGGCATAATTTGCTCCGGAAGGATTAGCAAATGCATGGCCTAATCCTTTGTAAACGTAAACCTGGTGTATTATCCCATCTTGACTTAAAGAAGACTCAAAAGACTTTATCTTGGATAACGGAATAGATTTATCCTGATCGCCAAATATCCCTAAAATAGGCCATTTAATCTTTGTCAATTCATGTTTATTTGTAACCAAAGGAGCACCGTAATAAAGTATTGTAGCAACAAGAGGGTGATCTTCACTATGTAAAGCTAATTGTAATGATTGTCCACCGCCAAAACACCATCCAATAGAGGCTATTTTAGAACTGTTTACAAACGGTAATGAGCTTAAATATGCAACTGCACCCTTTAGATTGGAAATAACCATCTGAGGATTGTTTGTAGCATCTTTTACAAATTTTACAGCTTGATTTGGATCTGAGGTGGATTTCCCATTAAATAAATCAGCGGCCAAGACTACATATCCCCCTTGTTTGGCTAATGTATTCGCCATAGTTCTTATATTATCATTTATTCCCCACCATTCATGAATCATTATCACAGCAGGGACTTTTTTATTAGATAATTTTCCTACTAAATTAGAAGGATAGACCAAATATCCTGAGGCCCCATTAAAATATTTTACGTCCTTTTTGACTGTTAATCCATCATTAGATTGATTTGAATTTAAAATTAGATTACCGTTTGCAATTTTTGTATTATTTGTCGGCATAGATATAGTGGCAATCACCTCAGCATTTGTTTGACCTTTTATTTTAGGTACAAAATATGATAAAATAGTAGAAGATGAAATTAAACAAAATGCAATAAAAAAGATAGATGAAAAAAGGCCCTTATTATTCATATTATTTATTTTCAGATCAAAGTAATATATTTTCCTTCATTATCGAATGTTCACACATGCAAAGATCCTTATCAAAAAAATATATAGTATTTCTTTTAAATAATCTAGAAATTTCAGAATTTATGTGATTTAAGTCAATTATCTAAAAAGGCAAACTATGTTTTTCCACAGTCGCACCTTGAGAATCATAGCAAGTAATTTATTCGATATTTAAAGTAAAACAATGCAAATAAATTAATGATTGAATGCAAGATTTTATTTTCATAATAAACGTTAAATGTCTTCAGGATATAATTTATTTATGGTATCAGGCAAATATTTTAATAAAGGTGTTAAAA
Organism: uncultured Nitrososphaeraceae archaeon; assembly: GCA_963830925.1. GTDB lineage: Archaea > Thermoproteota > Nitrososphaeria > Nitrososphaerales > Nitrososphaeraceae > Nitrosocosmicus. The sequence goes on from CAWHOB010000001.1 coordinate 432,650, forward strand.
CTCTGGACAATCCAAATGTAGGTTTTGTAGCAAGAGAATCTTCGGATAAAATAGTTGTATTTGGAGAAAAAAATGAAAGGGATGATGTACCAATTTCCGAAATTCAGCAAGTAGGTGCAAATGTTTTACTAAATTTGAACACGTCTGATTTAATGAAATATTCTGTTCCGAGATCTGCCCCATTACCAACAAGCAGAAAGGATCCATGGGAAAAAGAGGATCTGCTTGTTGATTTAGCAAGTTATGAAGGTAAATACTCAAATTTGTTATTCAATAAGGGAGTGAGGGCTAAAAATGAAGATGATGTAGGCCATGTAATGAAAGAAACCTCAGATAAAATATTGTATTTGGCACATCCAATAATAGATATGACATTCCCAAATCTGAAATATATCAAGTAGGTATGAATGTAATACTAAAAATTGATTTTCCTCAAATATTTAATTACCAAGTTGAAAAAGATAAGCCTTTGCCATCTGGAGAACATGTATCTGAAATTGATAAAGAAGCATATTCCGAAGATTATCATGGTCCCCGCGAATATTAACTAATTTTTAGTAATATCAATTAATATTTAAATTCTTAATTTGAATAAAATTATTTTATCTTATTTTATCGATTTTTTATATCTTTTTTAAATACTTTTCAATTGAATTAACAAAAATGCTTCTCTTCAATTCTAAAAGATTTTTTAAAAATACAATATAATTGTTGACTTTGACATTATAAAATATATCAAAATGATAGGTATATTCTTTTTTATAATCATTTTATAAATAGTAAGTCCGTTTTGTAAACATTAAATGGATATCATATTTTATAACCATCAGTATTTGTTTACCTTTGATAAAAACAAGTTGTTTAATTATCTGAAACTCATTCCATTCTAACTCACCGCATTGAAAACAATTTATAAACTCCATTCATCTATTACAAAGTACAAAAACAATCAATAAGTATATCTATTCTTTAGTAATAAATGCGAGATCTATTTTACATAACACTGATTTTCATTTTTCATCATTTTAATGCACATAGTGTAACCTTATAATATTAAAAATTCATACTAAATTAGAAATATTATGTAATTAATATCTAGAGTAAATATAATAAAACATATACGAATCATGGAAAACGCTAGAAGCTATTAAGATCGTTATTATTATAGGTATTTTAAAATGTATTCCGACACCTATATGTCTCTTTCTCTATCGTTGTTTCTTTTGGATGATCTTTGTATTTCTTGTTTGTCAGGTCTTAATGTTATCTCATTATCATAAATGTCAACAAATTCTTGTATTGTCAAGCCAGTGAATGATTTGAAAAGTAAGGTTTTTTGGATAATCTCTCGTGTGAAAACATCTCGAGAGAACAGCTTAATGATGAACTTCAGGTCATAAAGCTGTTTGCGAGTAATTATGCAAGAGATCTATTGTTGAATGAATATCATTAAAACAGAACATCATTTTACCTAATTTAAAAATGATAATGCTTGATAATATTTCTAAAAGGTAATTCCAAAAATACAAATATAATTCATACCAAAACTTGATGATATTTCATTTCTTGACCACAAAAAGTGTGTATGTTATTACATTTTTTATTTACACATACATTTGAGATATTATTAACATCAATTTGTCAAACAATTAAACAGAAGCATCAGCATATAGGCTACCAACAACCAAGCAAGCGTCAGCATCAGCATATAGGCTACCAACAACCAAGCAAGCGTCAGCATCAGCATATAGGCTACCAACAACCAAGCAAGCGTCAGCATCAGCATATAGGCTACCAACAACCAAGCAAGCGTCAGCATCAGCATATAGGCTACCAACAACCAAGCAAGCGATAGCAGCATCAGCATATAGGCTACCAACAACCAAGCAAGCGATAGCAGCATCAGCATATAGGCTACCAACAACCAAGCAAGCGATAGCAGCATCAGCATATAGGCTACCAACAACCAAGCAAGCGATAGCAGCATCAGCATATAGGCTACCAACAACCAAGCAAGCGATAGCAGCATCAGCATATAGGCTACCAACAACCAAGCAAGCGATAGCAGCATCAGCATATAGGCTACATACAAGCAAGCGATAGCAGCATCAGCATATAGGCTACATACAAGCAAGCGATAGCAGCATCAGCATATAGGCTACATACAAGCAAGCGATAGCAGCATCAGCATATAGGCTACATACAAGCAAGCGATAGCAGCATCAGCATATAGGCTACAAGCATACTTTTCAACTGCTTTTTCTTCTGAATCTTCATCAAAATAATATAATCAGTTATTAGATCTCTTGCATAATTAGCCAAAACAGCTTTATTTCCGTCTATCGTATGTAAATATGTCATTCTTTTTGTTATCTTACAATAGATTATCCAAGAAGCCATCACTCTTTAAATCCTTTACCGGTCTCTCAATTCAACAGTTTAATGACATTTATAAAGAAATAAAATCAAAATACAAAAAGTACGAGATAAAACGCTTATCCTCAAAAAGAAGGAGGAGAGAACGAGATGTAGGTGCAGGGAGACATTTCAAACTCATTGTTGAGGATAGAGTTATCATGGTTCTAGTGTACTATCGCCTATACATAACCTACACATTAGCTGGTTTTCTATTTGATCTAGATCAGAGCAACATCTGCAGAGATATCCAAAAGATAGAAAGTTTGATAAGACAATGCGTACCAATTCCGCAGAAAATATATCAGATAACCAAGAGGTTGAAAACGCCAGAGGAAGTAGAGAAATATTTTCCGGGATTTATGGCTTTTACAGATTGTACAGAGCAGCAGATTCCAAGACCTATTGACAAGAGAAGATGTAAGATGTACCTATTCAGGCAAGAAGAAAAGGCATACAACAAAGACACAGATTACGGTTAACAATCATGGTTATATTATTCACAAAGCAGATCATAAGAAAGGACACAGACATGACTATAACATCTATAAAGAAAATCATCCTGCTATCCCAAAAGATGTTCTAAATGTGTATGATCTGGGATACCTTGGAGTAGAAAAGGACTTTCCAGAACAAAGATCATCTCTACCCTATAAAAAGAAAAATAATCAAAAAGAATTACCACAAGAAGATAAAGAATACAACAAAAGTCATTCTAGAAAAAGGATAGTTATTGAACATACTATTTGTAGATTGAAAAAGTACAGGATAATGAGTGATATATTTAGAAATAGGCTCAGAAAGTACAATAAAGTGTCAGATATAGTCGCAGGCTTGATAAACTACAGAATTATGAAGCAGCATAACTAAAAGAAAAAATGGTGTATCTGTAGTCAACTTAATGAAATGTATCTAATTATGCAAGAGATCTATTCTCTAATCTAATCACTATCTATATATAGTAGAAAGAGTATATAAACATTTATATTATAGTTATACTCTCAATCTGAGACTTTTTGAGTTATGCAACAATAAATAGTAAAAAAAATTTGATATAGTATTTGATAATAGATAATATAAAGGATTTTCACCATATAGATATTATATTGGATAATTATAACAGGTTTGGTGTATCTTGTATACATTTTGTATACAGTGTATGAATGAAGCAAAAAGTTAACTTGTAATGAGATGGACGGTGATGGATGGTCAAACAAAAAGACCATAAATAACTACTAATAGTAATTGTGATAAACACTTTGTAACACCATATAGTATGTATATATGCTTTTGGGAGTAAGGTGCTTTGCTGCATGACTCTTTTTCCAAATGCATTTAGCTAACATTAGCCAACAAATAATATGAACTGCTATCGAAGCAAACTGAATGTAATATAAATGTTTATATACTCTTTCTACGATATATAGATAGTGAAGGATATAGAATAACTATCCACATTATCAAATTAAAATAATTGGAAAACAGAAGAATGCTATACAAGTAATGCAGATATAGACGAGTAATAGTAAAGAAAATAGAAATGAAAAAAGAAAGACAGGAAGTATTTGAAAATCATGTAGTGGTGGCAGCAGGCAGTTAACTCAAAGACCAAGGAAATTCTTCGTATGATAAAGGTAACTGACTATGAGTATATTCATAGCAGCAATGCATTACTAGAAAGGGTTGATTATATTCTAAAACCAGATAATATGATAACAAAAGATAGTTATTTGCTAGAGGGTGCGGATGATAGCAAGGATATTTTAGATTAGCAGGTAATTGAATCTTTCATTGTAAAAGTACCGAATAATGAAAGGTAGATGGAATAAATAAAACACCTTCACCTTCAGAAAATTATTTATTTGTTATAGCATAGAAAAGTGATTTGTGAAAGTGAAAAGAGCAGATAGCGAGGGCTATGGACGAAGATGATTATTGAGAGGGTATTTTCAAATGTAAAAGAAGATTGGCAAATATATTTATTCTATCAATTGAGAAGGATATAAAAGAAATTATTTATGATATATAATTTATCAGACATTGACGTTCACTCTATAGTTGGGTTAGTTACGTAATAAAATAATTGAGATCATATGAATAACGGGCCCAGAGGGATGTAACTCAAAAGTGAATGTAATCCAATTTAGCAGACTATATTAAATTATCATAATTTATGGATCATTATTGGTCAAGAATGTTTTAATTCTTGTATATAGATCTATCAACAGGTAACTTTAATATAATACTCTTTTACATTATAAACATTGTGATTTTGAGTTCTGTAAAGTCTGCCTTAGATTATTGTTAATATTATGGTTGTAAACTTTCGTCTGGTAAGATTATTTATAATATAAATGAGGCATGGTCATAATTCTAAATCACTCCTCTTTATCCTCAACATCATGTCGCTAGCCAGTTCCAAGCATATATTTTATTGATTTTGGATTTATTTTCTTAGTTTTACAGTTATAGTATACCATTATCTGATATAATAAGACAGACAATAGTACAATTGCAGATACCGTATGAAATTCACGTACTGGCAATGAGTCTATACTAAAAACTGATTTGATATGTTCTATCAATGGCTCTATGGATATTCTTCTTCTGCTGTAGATAGATTGCCCCAAAGTCGATTGATAAAAACATACAAGATCAAGCCTCTTTTTGGGAGTATTTTCCTATCTTTCAACAACAGGGCAAACCAGATCTACTCCTAACACCTTTTTGCTATACTCGTACAGGTTCTTATCGTCATAGCCTGGATCAGCAACCATATAACATGTCAATGGTAAAGAGAAAACAGATGATGCCGAAGTTAAAGAAACGTACATCTGGTTATCCTGTACATTCGCAGTAGTTACATTGCAGTTAGAGGTACTATAATCTTGCCTGTTGTACATGTTAAATGTAATTTATATCCAAATATCCATCCTTTCTTTGTATAACTATATCCCCACCTTGCGTCTGTATCGATGCCAGGTCGATACTTCTCCTTTTTTCATGGATGATTTATGCCATACACTACCTTTTGCTTTTAAAAGAGTACTATCCACTGCTGCTGTTATAGAAGGGTCTACCATGCCCTCTACAACAAACAGACATCCCATTGTTGATATCCTTTCTTTTACATCTGTAGAAATAGTCTTTAGTCTTCTATCAAATGTTCGTCTGCATGGTATTGTTATCAGACTACAATCTATTGCTAGTTTACGGTTATAATGACAGTCCATAATAAGAAAAGTATGTAAGGCATTGTTAGAATCGATTCTAAACCATAACCTCACAATAAAACATCTCAAAATTATGGTTGGAGAATATACATACGGTCTACCACGTTTCCTTGTTGTTGATAAAGTAGGCCATGGTATACAACCTATCAGATACAGAATGTTAAAAAGGATGGATTCCTTTATTCTATCAAGAGATAATCTTTGGGGCAGTATTAATCAAAATAATGTCTCAAGGGTTAGCTTTAAGCTGTTATAAAATATATCAAAAGATAATTTGAATTATGACCATGCCTCAACTATATAAGAAACTTATTTTCAGGATATTGAAAGGTGTAATATGGGAGCGGCAATAAGGGTCAAAGTTACAGATAAGAATGCATTACAACTTCTTGCAGATTATGTTCTATGGAAATATGGTGAGGAGGGAGTGATGAATCTAGAAGACCAATGTACATTCAATCTGGACTTTGATGATGAGGACAAAGTATACAAACAGATACTTACGTGGTTAATGCTTGAAAGAACGGATCCACAGACAGGAAAGACAGCAGTAGAAGAATTTGTAGAGAAGTTTGTAAATAATAACAGCGATCTTGCAAAAAAAATTCTTGGAATGAGAAACATAATTACAGACACATTTCTCATATTGAAAAATAAAGACAATATTTTAATTGTAGAAGATTCTCACAGAAAGAAGTTTATGGTGCAAATATTCCCAGAACACTCTTTCATGTATACTGTTGGAAGATCGGTGGAAGGAAGAATCTATCCGTGGGGGGACATGTACAAGTTCGCAGGTATAGTAAAATTGATGAAAAGTAGCGAGGAGATCCTACAAGAAACAGGCTTGATAATGCCTGGTCTTGTTACAAAGTGGTATGAAAAGAAATTCAAAGAAAATGCAGAATCCATAATCATCAACAAGAGCTCTTCTTTGCAGAGCATACTCAACAAATTACCATCGGAGTGGATAAACGCAATGTGTTCTAGCTTTCACATAAAGAGATCAGGTAAAAAGCGTGATAAGGTAAAGAAATTAGTTAGCGTGCTTCTCTCAAAACATCTGCAGGTTGTCATTAATACACTTCCTAAAGATGTACTTGAAGCTCTTGCACTAGTTAAACAAAATGACGGAATGATGAAATATAATGAGCTTGTTAAAAAGTGTGGAGATGATGATTTTGGCCTTTTGTGGGAAAAGAATCCACCCAAGACCACTATAGGCATCATGCGAATTCATGGACTGTTAATAGTTGGCAGAATGTTAAAAGGCGAAAGATTGTACAAGACCGCCATTATTCCAAAAGAAATATTGCAGAACTTGAACAATAACACTGTCTAAATTATGCTTTGTTGTATTATTAGTTGTACTGCTTCCTAACATAGTTGACACTCTAGCCTTAGAGTGTAATAATAATGGATATAATTGAATAGATATAAAATGATTATTGAACCTGAACGTTCAGATAAGAGAATTCCAGATATTTGTACTGCATGGAGTTTCAAGACAAACATGGTACAAATGGAAGAGACGTTATAATGCATATGGTATAGATGGATTAAAAAATCAATCAAAAATACCACATGATATTAAAAATGTAAAGGTAACCAAAAAAGAACTGGAAAAGATTATTCTTGAACCCACTAAATAACAGATTTGGTCCAATGAGAATAAGATAGATTAAAGAGAAATTATGAATAGCTTGGGCACAAAAGAATTTACAATCTTCTAGAGACAAGCTCAATACTGTCTGTCAAAATAAAAAGAAAGTACAAGATTTGAAATGAACCATCCAAATAAATTGGTTCAACAAATGGATACAAAAGGGCCTTTTTATCTAAAAGGCTCACGAAGCAAAAATTATTTTATTCACGTAATATATGATTGCGCCTCAATAAAAGTAATAGTTAGCAAATGGTGTAGTAGAAGAACTAGTGAAAAAGCACTATTGGTTCTCAATAAATGGATTGAACTCCACGGTAAACCTATGAAAGTAATATGCATGATGGTGATAGTAGTGGTAGAGAATTTACATCTAATAATTCAAAAATTATCTTATCCTTAATGGAATAAAGGACAAACGGCTCTGACTACATGAAAATCTTTATCTCTTCCAAAGAGAACCATGATTGGGCTAGGTTCAAAGTTTACATGCTCCGTATGAGAGCGAGGCTCTGACTGAACCAACATCCTAAGCGGCTGTACAAGTACCCCATAGAGAGGGTGGATGGATGTTTGTCGCTTTAAGCCCAAATAAAAAAAGATAAGAATAAAAAAATAGGAAATAAGAATGGGATTTGTATACAGATAGTGTATACTATAAAAGATAACATTTAATATAATGATTTAGTATATAAAATCAGGCTTAATTCAACAATAGGATAACCTTTTATGGTCAAAGATTTTCATGGATGTTAACTTAAGATATTATTTCTTTATTATGTTCATAAACAAACAACTTGAGCCATTGTTTAATATGGCTTAATTTACACTTGTTCTTTTTCCTACAAGGAAAATAATCATCAAAACATTCAGTTCTATCCTTGATATACTGCATAGTTCTTTCAATAATGTTTTTCTCATAGGTGGAATGGAGATGATGATATAGATTCAAAAACTTACAGGCTTGTGGGTACCAAGTGCCGCCATCTGATGATACTTGATGGTTTCCATACTTGTTTACAATCTCAGACAGAAATCGTTTGGCAATAGATATATTTCACTTTTTTGATATATAAAATGATAGAATTTCTTTATCCTTTGGTTCTATAATAACCCATCAAAGCCAAATGGATTCAGAACCTGCTTTTATAACAGTTTCATCTATGACGTATTCTTGGATTTTCTTATTCTTTCGATATTTCTTTGGTTTGTACTTTTGAAGCCAGTTCCAAATGGAAACATGGCTTATTTTTATTATTTTTAAAAAAGATAACGCTTTGGCAGTATTTCTAAATGATAATCCTAAAAAGTACAAGTATAATCCATAACCAACGATATTTGAAGATATTCTATTTCTAGTAGACATAGAATATATGGTTACCTTAATTATAGGTTTTTCCTTAAGTTAACAGGGCCGGACAAACAGATTCCTAAAGGTTATCCACAAGAACAAGGTAAAGTAGAAGCGTACAACAAAATAGTCATAGCTGAATTTCTACAAGTAGAAGAATTGATAGACGAAAAAGATGGAATTAAGAAATACTAATCATTTGTCAATTCACATAACTATGAAAGAGAACATGGAGGAATAAATGGAATGACGCCATCAGAGAAGTTCATGAAATCTTTAAAACAACCGATATTAATACACTAAAACAGGACAAAAGGTGTCAGCCCTGTTGGTACATTGTTTTGTCAACCATGTGTGGAAGTACAACAATTAATTATTCATATTTTAAATGAAATTCGTCCTTGCAAAATTCCAATAGTTACTTTTGATAAAGGGAGACTGGGTCCATCCAAATTCCAACAATTTGGAGTAGATCTAATTAATAATGATAAATATATGCATTACTATAAATGGAATGAATATTCTGGAAATTTATCACCGCCAACAGAAATTTCTTCTACTGTAGAGTCGGGAATATGGGCGGCAGATTTTGTTGCAGGTGCATTCTATCATAAATATTCAAATAATGAATGGAATTATGCCAATTTTTTGATTTATAATAAAATAGGAATAGGAGAAAAAATATACATATAGAAGACCCCCCAGTAGCCCCAATCGGGTCCTATGACCTCTCGTCTCATTCAGACACGGTTTCCTGTGGATTTACTCTCCGTACGTTATATATACAAATAATTATTTGAGACTGGGTCATAATTCCTAACAAATAAAGCTGGTCTTATAGGGTACCATATTTTGTTTGAATCAAATAACATCTACAAGTTCTGCTGAAACACATAGTTCATCATCAATCCTAATTAGTATTTTGTATCTTGTTGGAGAATAATTGCCTGGCCTTGTAATTCTATTAAACATCATCATAGTCGAGGTAGACCTTACATATACTCAACAACAATAATCCTGAGATGTTTTATTGTACGTATCTGGTTTCGTCTTGATTCAAACAGGGCACTGCATCACTATCTTTCAATCGACTTATCGTACAACAGAAAGGTGATGAGAGCTTGTGGATTATCTGAATCACACTTACCAAGTAGACGAACCTTTGATAGAAGGCTAAAGACCATTTCTTTCGATATCAAAGAAAGGATATCAACTATGGGACACTTGTTTGTTTCAGATGGCATAGTCAATCCTCATATCCTTGCAACAGACGGTCCTCTTATCAAAGCCAAAGGTCATGTTTGGCACAAATCCTCGATGGATAAAGGGATAGTACCTAGTTCAGGTATTGATACAGACGCCAGGTGGGGTTTTAGTCATACGAAGGGTTGTTGGCTATTTGGATATAAACTGCATATAATATCAAGTACTGATTCTTAATAATATTGGAAGGTAACTATTATGATATACTTGGAATATTTTTGCAAATATTAATGAAATAAAATTTGCACGTAGAAAATTAGTTAAAGAACACCATCTGTTCATTATCATGATTACCTTCCAAAACTTAGACAGATAAAAATAATGAAGCATATAAATGAAGCATATGGAACGTTGCCTGATTTCATCAGAAAAAAACGAATACGACTTTACGAATTCTCCATCATTTTTCCCACCATCACAACCGCAGAAATCCGAACCCTCCAGAAGATATTCCTCATCTCTCCGAAAGCATCACAAAATAATGATCATAATTGCTATTGTTGTATTTGTATCAATAGATCTTTTGTCTTTTGATCCTCTCGAATCTAATGCGCAAGATCAATCTAAAACCACATACTCTACGCTTGCACCTCTTGCACCTCTTGCACCTCTTGCACCTCTTGCACCTCTTGCACCGCTTACATCTCTTGCCACAAATTCCACCCTTGCACCTCTTGCACCTCTTGCACCTCTTGCACCTCTTGCACCTCTTGCACCTCTTGCACCTCTTGCACCGCTTACATCTCTTGCCACAAATTCCAATCTTACAACAAAAAATTGATGACTCTATGGGATTCACAACTCTATTAGAGTCTAATGTTTATTTATCATTCTGCAATGTTTTAAACTAACTCCTTATACTGGTTTTGGTATCAACAATGTAACTATGTGTAATAATCCAAATAAATTGGCTTCAAAACTTGTGATAATGTACGATGTTTGGGTGTTCATTGGGACAGCGATGATATTTATGTTGTTTTATTAAATGAGTTAGTTTTAATAAGTTTAGTAGAATCTCAAATTACTCCTAAAGATTGTTTTTTGGTATTGCCGAAGTTCGGTGATACTTTAAAGAGAATAGATGAGTGATAGAGAATATTTACCTACAAACATTAAACATTTCTTTTGCATATTAATTATTTATTTTTATTTTCATTTGTATATTCATGTTGTAACCGGCTCTGTTAACTTAAAATATTAGGCTCTGTTAACTTAAGACAATATTTCTTTATTGTGTTGATAAACAGACAACTTGAACCATTGTTTAATATCGCCTAATCTATATTTGTTCTTTTTAAAAAAAAATCAAAGTTTTCAGTTCTGTCCTTTATGTACTGCATAGTCCTTTCTATCAGATTTTTCTCAAATGGAGAGTGAATAGATGATTTATCTTCAAAACTTGTATGTTTGAGGGTATTAAGTACCACCATCTGTGGAAACCGGGTGTGGATCATATTCTTCTACAACATCTGATAGAAAATGTTCTGCCACAAACATATTTCGTTCTTTAGATACACTTATTCCGAGGATTTCTTTACTATTAAGGTCTTAGTAGCAACCCATATCCAAACATATTCTGACCCGACTTTAATTACAGTCTCATCAATTATGCACTCGGAGATTTTCTTTTTCTTTGAGTATATTTTTTATGGATTATATTTTTGAATCCATTTCCAGATAGAAACATTATTTCTTTTGATATAGCAATCAGATAACCTCCCCATGCCCTTCTTAAAGAGAGACCTGAAAAGTACAAGTATAACGCATAACCAATATGCTCTAAGGATGTTCTGTTTCTAAAAATCACAAATGAAATAGAACACCTTCAAGCTATAGGCTTTCCTTAAGCGAACAGAGTCGTAAAGTGTCTTCACTCTATTTAAATTTCAAGACATATAAAATAATGTTACTTACCTTTTGAATAAGTTTCTCTATAATGATTTTTGACAGAATTTCAAATTTTTGACTTTATTTTACATAGATAAATAAAGTGTCATTCTAAAATTTTTAATATTCAAATATCAGACAGTAAATTAGATATACCTTAATTTGGATAAGTATTTATTTAAGGTTTACTACTTATTTATTTTACATTTTCTGGATATCATTACATACATTTATAGTATTAAAAATAAGATATTTTCTAGAATAAATGAATTCATTTACTCCAAAGATTATAGTCGGAACTTGTTTGACAATATTTGGTGTAATAGGTGCTATTTACGGTTTGATTGTATATAGCAATCAGACGCAAAATATTCAATTATGTAACGCCCTTCCAGGGGCTTTTAATCAAGCGATTACCAATACGTGTAACAAGATCCCGGATTACTTAACATTAGGTATATCATTTATCACAGTTGGCACGTTATTAATTATAATTGGAATAATATTGTTAGCATCAGAATTAAAACATAGAAGCACCAAGACACAGCCATCCTAAGCGAAATAAAAATTTTAAAAATATAACATATAAATTGCTTTGTTGCTAATTATTCTATTTGTCAGTTGATAACGTTTTTTAGATAACCTCGTAACGGAAATAGTGTAAATCAATCATTATTACATACCAATTAGCATATGTTTTCTAAATTGTATTTCGCAGCAAATAGTTCCTCATATCAAGATTGAATCTTTTTGTTCTCTGAAATACCAAGATATCTTATTCTTTAAATCTGCAAAGGATTAATAATATTGTAGAACAAGTAGTTCTCGCTTTGAAATATTTCATATCTCTTACATAACCATAAACTCAGATGATGCAGTAGTGGAAGATATACATGGATTAGTGTATCTTTGTTTTCCTCAAAATACTTTAACACCTTCTTTGATTTGTAATGCGGTGATGCTTTATCCATAAACAGATAGCATTTTGGAAATGTAGAGTGAATATTCTTTAAATATTCAAGAAATGTATTGCATTGAATCTGTCATACTGTCTAAATAGTTGTTTGCCTTCCGTGCTGATGGCACCAAATATGCATGAACGTTGATGTGAACCTGTTATTCTAACTACAGGTCTTTTCTTTTCAGAAATCCAAACGCGTCTTACAAGAGTCATAAAAGAAGAATGATTCTTCCGTGGATATTAGGGTAAACTCTATTTCTTGCTGCTTTTGCTGCTTATCCACAAGTATCTATTCTGTGACCTTTTTTGAAATTCTCTTTTTCTTCTTGAGAGGCAGTATTAACATGTACTTTTCTTGGAACCTTCTGTTTAAATCCCCATTTTCGAAGGATACGGTATATGTGAGTATAGTGATATTTGATACCGCTTTTGTTTATGATTAATTCTTCAACCTGTTTTGTGGTCCATCAACCTTGATTGCTTTCTTTTAGCGTTGTTTTTATGCTGTAAATATCTTCAGATAACTTAGATGATCTTCTACCTGTTCTTGGTTTATTCTTTAATCCTTCTATGCCTTCTTTCCGATATCTTTTTAACCAGACACAGGCCCATGCTCTATTTCTATGAAGATCTGTAGCTACATGAGCAGATATTTTGCCTTGATAAACTACGTTAAGAACAAGTAACATCCGTTCCTTTGTCTTTATATCCTCTTCATCTCTGTAGATCTTTTCAAAAGATGTTTTGACAATTGACAAAGACTATGCAGAATGTTAATGTACATGCCTAGCTATAAACATATCAAAAATTTAGATCAGAAATAATTGTTTGTTTAATTATGCTATTTGGTATAACAGCTGACAGTACAGGTATCAAGATTACAAACAGAGGTCAATGTATGCAAGATAAGTGGAATGTAAAAGACAAGAAAGGCTATCTAAAGATACATGTTACAGTGAATATCAAAACCAAAGAAATTCTTGCACTGAAAGTCACAGATGAAAAGGTGCATGATGGAAAGGTTATGAAGAATTTGGTGAAAGTCGTGTTGAATAATAACCATAATATCAAGATCAAATCTTTCATAGGTGATGGAGCAAATCATAGCAATGAGAATTTCAAATACTTGAAGGAAAAAAGAATTCAGTCTATCATCAAAGTAAAAAGGAACTCTATCGTTTCATCCAAGAATAGCAATGTAAGGAATATAGAAGTTAGATATCAAACAAAAGATTATGATGAATGGAAAAAGAAAAGAAAGTATGGACAACGATGGATGGCTGAAACAGCAGTATTTTCTTCTATAACGCGGATGTTTGGTGAATACACATCCGCTATCAGGTTTCAAATTGGTAAAAGAGATGACAATGAAGGTATCGTTGTATAATCTGTTTAGAAGAATTGTATAAAATGGATGAAAATAATTTGAGGAAAACTAGTCATGCAACAGAGCAGTATGCAGTAGTTATGTTAGAATATTCGGAAATATTGGTTATTATTATTATTTTATTAAATGTTGCATGAATTGCATAAAAGATTGTAATACTGAAATTACCTTTTCATATAAGCTTGGTTGACCCTTTAAAAAAACCTTATATCCTTTTTGGATTTGTGATGGTGTTTGTGAAAATGCTATTGATGTACATGATATAAATTCTGCTGTCACAAAGATGATTATAATTATGGTTGTTAGGAGAAATTTTTTATTATATTTAAAATATGATTTAAAATATATAAAATTTAATGTTAATTGAATAACCATGATGTTTTTCAATTTTTGTTTTACTTATTGTATTACTTAAGATTTTTACCAGATTCTTTTGAGATTAATAGAAACACAATTTAACTCAATATAGTTTTTTTAATTATGGCTTGTGTATGATTCAGAATCCTTTAAAAAGGGAATTTATATATAATAACAATGATTAATTTTGACTGTTTTCATAATAATAATGTAAAAAAACATTGACAAATGACAAAAAAAAATAGTCATACAACTACTTTATTGTATGATTCGAAAATCAGTTATAACAACGATTAACCTGTACCAATTAGCACAAATATGCTAAATAACATATTATGATATCCATTATAAAACACAAAAGCTATCTAGATCCTTGTATTATACTATCTATTCTCAATGTCGCCATTGACCAAATCCACATTGGTTAATCTATACAAAAAAGAACATGACCCAAAAGTAAAGGAAAGATTACTTCTAATTATTAAAGTAAGAGAAGATAAACAGATACCTTTTCGCGTTGTAAAAGAAATGCATCATAGAAGCAATCCATGGGCTTGTGATTGGTTAAAAAGATATGATGAGAAAGGTTTAGAAGGACTAAAAGATAGAACAAAGTCGGTAGACCGTCTGAACTATCTGAAGACATGGTTTATCAGATTCAGATTAAAGAAGAATTATCCAACTCTAATCAAGGTTGATGGACCACAAAACAGGTTGAAGAATTAATCATAAACAAAAGCGGTATCAAATATCACTATACTCACATATACCGTATCCTTCGAAAATGGGGATTTAAACAGAAGGTTCCAAGAAAAGTACATGTTAATACTGCCTCTCAAGAAGAAAAAGAGAATTTCAAAAAAGGTCACAGAATAGATACTTGTGGATAAGCAGCAAAAGCAGCAAGAAATAGAGTTTACCCTAATATCCACGGAAGAATCATTCTTCTTTTATGACTCTTGTAAGACGCGTTTGGATTTCTGAAAAGAAAAGACCTGTAGTTAGAATAACAGGTTCACATCAACGTTCATGCATATTTGGTGCCATCAGCACGGAAGGCAAACAACTATTTAGACAGTATGACAGATTCAATGCAATACATTTCTTGAATATTTAAAGAATATTCACTCTACATTTCCAAAATGCTATCTGTTTATGGATAAAGCATCACCGCATTACAAATCAAAGAAGGTGTTAAAGTATTTTGAGGAAAACAAAGATACACTAATCCATGTATATCTTCCACTACTGCATCATCTGAGTTTATGGTTATGTAAGAGATATGAAATATTTCAAAGCGAGAACTACTTGTTCTACAATATTATTAATCCTTTGCAGATTTAAAGAATAAGATATCTTGGTATTTCAGAGAACAAAAAGATTCAATCTTGATATGAGGAACTATCTATTGAGGGATGTTTGATAACTTATGCCAAATGGTATATGATGATAAAGACATCATTATCATCATGCATACTCATCCTATTGTTGGTGATATCCAATTTGTTTACTCTTTGACAGATCTGTGAATAACATGGATGGTCTGGAAGATTTTTTCCAGTTGCTTTTATGATTCCTTCGGTTTGTCTGTAAAATAAGTGAAAGTATATTCTAATGTTACCAATGACAAAAATAAAAGAATCTGGAAATTTGTACTTTTTGCCATTCTTATTCTCATTCATCCTTACAAGATCAGCATCTCATCTATCCAGAAAATCATAGGAAAAAAGTATCTCGCCTCGTCTTACAAGAGATTGGTTATAAGAAGGCCAGTGGATTACAAATGATTAATTGGTTCGATTCTAACTAAAGAGGTTTGGCTATGCAACAAAGCACTGCATACACATTCAGACTATTTTTATTAAAAAGTTTCATAAGCATAACAGATCAATAATCTATTTCATATTTTTTATGAATCAAGATCTTGAAATTTCTCTTGATGAAACTTATCATAGTTGATCTAATATGTTCGACTATAAATAACCATAGAATCTTAAAATGAAATTATGGAATTAGAACATCAAGGAGAAAGATAAATCACAGGAGAAAGATTTCTATCAGTCATTGTCAACAAATATGGCAAGCATATAATTTAAGTCCTCTTATACAGTTTAGCTTATGTACCTTAACTGTATGGGTTAATTTTCTATATATTCTTGAGATCTATAGTATGCTAATTATGCTAATTGGTATAAATTAAGGGAAAACTTGTAATTAAAATCATCATATGTGATGTGTCCCTGGAAATAGAACATTCCTAAAAATTTTCGATTATATATTGTATTTGTACTTTCTGCAGTAATCATTTCGAAATACTCTCAAAACATTATCTTTTTTAAAAATAATAAAAATAAGGGCTATTTTTATCTGGAATGGGATTGAAAGTATAAACCAAAGTTAGATCTAAAGAATAAGAAAATACTCGCCATATATGAAAGATAGAAGAGATGCTTTGACGACCACATCTCTCATAAAAAGAACAAGTGTAAAGTAAACCATATAAAGCAATGGATTAAATTATTTGTTAATCTAGAAATAAAGAAATGATATCTCTAGTTAATAGGACCGTTTCAACAGACGAATATTTATAAACGCAAACATACAGGTTCTTTACTAATCTGGAATATTAATTCTATATCCTTGGATATAGAATTGAATATATCTTTTAGATCAAATTAAGGTAAAATTCATATAATTTTGTATTTTTATAAATATATAATATATTGTTAATCCAAAATAATCCAGAAATCATTACAGGAATGTAATGATCTAGGAATGATTAGATGTTTCATTTATAATTACTTGTTTGTAAGTTAAAGCATTTTTATCATTCGGATTTATGTCCAAAGATTGATCGAAATATTTCATAGCCCCTGTATGATTACCCAAGTTATATAGGGAAACTCCTTTGTTATCCAATACATTCGTATTATATGAATCAATTTCCAGAGCTTTATCATAATAGATTATAGCTCCCGTATGGTTACCCAATTTGTCAAGAACTACACCTTTATTATCCAAAGCATTTATATAATTAGGGTTTAGTGCCAATGCTTTATCATAATAGATTATAGCTCCCGTATGGTTACCCAATTTGTCAAGAGCTACACCTTTATTATCCAAAGCATTTATATAATTAGGGTTTAGTGCCAATGCTTTATCATAATAGATTATAGCTCCCGTATGGTTACCTAAATCATCCAGATAAGATCCTTTTTTATAAAAATCATACATAGAATTTTGATCTTGACCAAAGACCGTGGAAGAAAATAATAGAAATGGGATTAAAAACGCAAGATAAAAAAAAGCAAACAAGCTCATTTTATAATATGTATTCAATGCAGAGTTAACATCTGAATCACATATTTTCATCAAAAATCAACATACAACTAATAAATATTTAACCATCCGTCTTTTTTAGTAATAATATTTTTTTATAAGATCTCCAACTAGAATTATAAATTATCATTATAAGAAAAATTTTAAATACAGAAAATAGATTTTGAAATGTCCGAAATTTTGGAATTTTAATTTATCTTGATTGTAGAACATATTTCTTAATTCATATTTTAATCATATTTTATTAAAAATAGATCGTAATGTTTTGAATGATTAATTTTTTTAGTCATTTGTTAACCTTTGTAAATGAATTCACAATTAAAATAATGAAAATTCAATTGTTATTGTTACATATAAATTTTTATTTTATCGAGTTTTAGAATAAGCAACAAGTAGATCATATCATAACATAACATGACACAGATATGCTCAAATATTTTATACGAACTTAAACATGAATATCAAATATTTATTTAGAACTATTTGAGTTAACATAAAAGATATCCTAAATGATCTATTAAATAAATTTAAATCAACATGTACAAATAAATATATATTGTATTTGAAAAGAACTCGTATAGTTACAATTAGATATGTTTGACAGAATACTATAGTATAATAAATACAGTACAGTAACTAAATACAAAATTATACATTGTCCAATTATTATTTGTTATTATATAATATTTTCATACCTTTTTGGAAGAGTATTAAAAAACAGATCGGAATTTGAAAATGATCATACTTGACCATCAATTCCGGCTAGTGTAAAACTTTTGCTTCCATCCATAGGATCACCATTGGATGACAATACTGTAGTCATATTTTCAGCATTAATATTATTTAATTTTTTAGCAGCAATAGGTTCAAATACTTGTACTCTATTGTTACCCCAATCGGTAACATATACCTTTCCAGAATGATCTATTGCAATACTACCTGATCCGATAAATTGACCATTCCCCTTACCATATGTACCAAATGCAGTTATAAATTTACCATTACTATCAAATTTTTGAACACCACTATAATCTGAAACATACACATTCCCTGACGGATCTACTCCCACATCTTCAGGATTATTTACTTGCCATTTAGTTATAAATTTACCATTACTATCAAATTTTATAACATCATTACCATTATAATTAGTAATATATATATTATCAGATGGATCAACAGCTATACCACCCGGATTAGCAGGTTTACCATTAGAGTCTTTGAAAGCCCATGTAGATACAAATTTACCATTACTATCAAATTTTTGAATTCGACTGTTTCCATTATCAGATACATATATGTCATCTGATGAATCTACCACGATACCTTCAGGATTGACAAATTGACCATTCCCCTTACCACTAGAACCCCATTTTAATAGCGATTTCCCATTCATGTCAAGCTTCTGTATAGTAGATGAATAATTATCATTGATGTAGATATTCCCTGACGGATCTATAGCAATACCTTCAGGCTTAACTATATGTCCTGCATCAGCACTAATCAAGTCCCACTTTGTGATAAATTTACCATTACTATCAAATTTTTGAATTCGACTGTTTCCATTATCAGTAACATAAATATTACCGATCGAGTCAATTACTATACCATTTGGATTTAAGAATTGACCAAAATCAGACCCTTTTGTACCCCATTGTTTAATAAAATGATAAACAGTTGAAGATGAGTTGTGAGATGGCACTATTGATAGTGCAACAACGATATTTTGAAAAGAAAATAGGGTAACAAGGCAAATGAACGTGACCAATAATGAGGATAAGTAAATTAAAAAATATTGTTGTTGACTTTCCATATAATGTTATATAGAAAACTCACTTTTAAAGTTCTATATAACTTTGTTATATAATAATATACAAATAATTATTATATAGATCAATCTTCTTTATTTTTCTGATGCTAAGTTTAAAAATGCTTTTTATTACATTTGTAGCAACTTTATTAATCATAAATATAGGCTTATCCTTTAAATCATATGTATACGGTATAGACCCGTTTACCAAATTTTCAGCTACACCATTACCACCACCGACGAGTTCAAATAAAGTGATTAGCCCTACAAATTCGTTCTTAAATAATGGTAATAACTTAATGAACAATCCAGCTACACCATTACCACCACCGACGAGTTCAAATAAAGTGATTAGCCCTACAAATTCGTTCTTAAATAATGGTAATCATTTAATGAACAATCAAGATAACTCGTTATTAAAAAGTAATTCATCTAATTCAACAGTATTTAACCAAGATAATAGACTTGTACAAAATATAAATAACGAATCATTTTTACCTAGCTTATTTAATATAACCTCAAATTCAATAGTAAAAGTAACTGCATTCAATATTAACAATCATTCAATATTTAAAAGTGGAACAGGATTTGTTTATGCCAAAAATGGCAAATATGCAATAGTTACTGAAAGCAACCTTATACTTGGGAAAGACACAATAATAACATTATCAGATGGATCATCATATAATAGTACATTGTTAGGATATGATCCTCTAACAACAGTTGCCATAATATCCACTAAAAATATACCAGTAAATAAATTAATTCCATTAAAGATAGGAAATTCTACAAACTTAAAACCAGGTCAACCAGTAATAACAATCGGAAATACATTAGATTTCGCAAATATAATAAATGACGGTATAATAAGTGGCATTGAAAAACCTATTCCAACTTACGGACAAAATTTATCGGGACCTACTCCAAAAATACCCAATGGCATTATTACAAATTTAAACCTTGTTTCAGGATATGGAGGTAGCCCATTATTAAATGATAAAGGCGAAGTCATGGGAATGAATACAGAAAACTTTACTTCTAATCCTAATAACTATCCTAAGTATATAGGAATGTCTTTTGCAATTTCTACAAATGCATTAAGCAAAATTATAAACTCACTATTAACTAAAGGATATTATTCTCATCCCTGGCTTGGAGCTTATGGAGTGAATATTGATTTAGATATTGCAAAAGCATTGAAACTAAACGATACTAGAGGATTTTTGGTTATACAGGTAGCTAATTCAAGTCCGGCTAAAAAAGCAGGAATATTAGGTGGAGATAATACAACAGAGATCAATGGACGAAAAATAACCTTAGGGGGAGACATTATATTAAAAGTGGACAACAAAAATATGAAAAATATTCAAGAAATTTCAAATTACATAGAAGATAAAAAGAATATTGGAGATAATATGTTAGTTACTCTTCTCAGAAACGGAATAATACAATCCATTCATGTCAGACTAGAAGCAAATCCAAACTATTTTCTTCCAATAAAATAATTTTGTTTTCCAGCAAATACCAATAAAATATAACAATTTAATATTAATAACCGAGTCATATGTAATATCCAAAGATGCTGTCGTGGGACATTTTATATCTTGCACACAATAATAATATCAAAAATATGTAATTAATTATTGCTATATATGTCAAATATTAGATCTCTTGCATAATTAGAATAAACAGCTATATGATCAGCAATTCTTCATTTTCTTGTTCTCTCATTGCTTTCATATGATCGGTTATCCAAAAAACCATTGCTTTTCAAATCATTCACTGCTGGTCTTACAGTGCAACAGTTCGATGACATTTATGAAAAAAATGTAACAAAAAGATATGCTAAACATGAAATACAACGCTTGTTCAAAAAAGATAGAGAAAGACGTATAGGTGCAGGTAAACCTTTCAAACTAGATATTAAAGATAGATTTCTCATGCTTTTGGTTTACTATCGTCTATACATAACTTACACTATGGCAGGTTTTCTATTTGATTTGGATCAGAGCAACATCTGCAGAGACATTCAAAAGATTGAAGGGTTGATAAGAGAATGTTTGCCAATTCCGCAGAAGACATACCCAATAACCAAAAGGCTGAAAACTCCAGAGGCAGTTGATAAATATTTTCCAGGCTTTCTTCTTGCTTTTACAGATTGTACCGAACAGCAAATACCAAGACCTGCGGATAAGAATAGAAGAAAGATATTCTATTCAAGTAAGAAGAAAAGACATACTGTTAAGAATCAGATTACGGTTAACAATCGTGGTTATGTCCTTCACAAAGTACGCTATAAAAAAGGAAGAAAACATGACTACGATATTTATAAAAAGAACTATCCTGTCACTCCAAAACAAGTTGTTACTGTAGTTGATCTAGGGTATTTGGGCATAGAAAAGGATTTTCCAGAACAGATATCTGCACTACCATATAAAAAGAAAATAAACCAGTGTTTATCACAAGAAGAAATCGAGTTTAACATTATCCATTCGAAAAAGAGGATAATAGTAGAGCATACTATTAGCAGATTGAAAAAGTACAAGATAATGAGTGAGATATTTAGAAATAAATTGAGAAAATATAACAAGGTGTCAGACATAGTAGCAGGACTAGTGAACTATAGAATATCAAATTATCTGAACTAGAAATCGATATAGAATTAGAAGTGATGGTCTAGATTATTTCTAATTATGCAAGAGATCTATTAAAAGAAAAATCGAATCCGATTTTTTTATAATCAATATGATATACTAGATCTATTGCATAATTATTGACATTAGAAAAATTTCTATAAACATTACCTAAACCAGACGATTTTAGTTGAATCTATTGTAAATTTTATTGTTATAAATTTAAAGTCTAAAAAATTTGATATGAGTATAATAATGCAAGAGATTTATTATATAAAATCAACTGATCAATATCAAAATAAAGTATGAAAATAACCAAAAGGCAGTAATTTCCAAAATAAAACAACGTCAAATAATTTGTAACAAAGTAAATTTAATTTTAAAAAAATATAAAGAAGCGTTGGAATTAATAAAAATTAACTAACAAATAGAAGCAAATGATATTAAATCACTATAATAAATATTCTATATTATTTAGAATAAGAAATGTCAAATATTATATTATATTAAGAACTTTTACAAAATGTAATGGTAAGAAAAATTATCATGATAAATCACAATAATCTTCAGTGGCTAAGGATATTACTATTTGTTGCTTTCACATTGTCAATATCATCCATATATTCAATTACAAATACAAATAATAATAATTACACAGTAAACGCTTTAACTAATCAAAATTCAACCCAACAATCAATTAATACAACAATATTCGATTTACAAAGTAAGCTATTTAACTCTATTTTCAATCAAGTAGAAAATTCAGTGGTACAGATTACTAGCAAAATTCCTCAATCTTCAGCCCTTAATTCAACAAATCCAAACAATGGCCAAAATGTAACAGCTTTAGGCTCAGGATTTATATACGATACCAAGGGCCATGTAATAACAAATAATCATGTAATAGGAAATAGCAAAATTGTCGACGTTACTTTTATTGATGGAAATAGATATACAGCAAAGGTCATAGCAAAAGATCCTTTTAGTGATCTTGCAGTTTTAAAAATAGTTGAAAATTTAACAAAACCCATAACTCCATTAAAAATAACAAATTCATCAATCCTAAAAGTTGGTGATCCGGTGATTGCTATCGGAAATCCATATGGCCTAGATAACACAATGACAACTGGAATTGTAAGTCAAACAGGCAGAGTAATTTCAGAATCCAGCTATTCTATACCAGATGCAATTCAAACAGACGCCCCAATTAATCCAGGCAACTCAGGTGGACCATTATTAGATATAAAAGGACATGTAATAGGAATAAATACTGCAGGTATGTCCAATGGAGTAGGATTTGCGATTTCTTCTAATATTATAAATAAAGAATTGCCGACATTAATTAAGAACGGAAATTATACTCACTCATATTTAGGCTTAATGGGTTCAACTTTAACTTCTGATCTTACAGAACATTTTAAAGGCATGCCTAAATCTTTTAGAGGAGTATTTATCAGTACGATTGTAAAGAACGCATCTGCCGACAAAGCAGGGTTACGCGGTATGACTATAGACTACTATGGTCAAAAACATGGAGGAGACATCATAACTTCTATTAACAAACAAAATATGACAAAGATTGATCAGTTAATTACGTATATTGATCAACACACCAGACCCGGCGATACAATTACATTAACTGTATATAGAGATGGACATTACATACATTTAAAAGCAAAAGTTATGGTCAGGCCGGGTTCACAGATAATACATAATGTCCCCTACCAGAAACATCCTTAAAATTTTGCAAAACAATATTATTTTTTCAAACTTATTATCTTTATAATACAAAATAGAAGTAAAATTTAGAATGCCCAACCAAAGGTTTGAGAAAGTAGTCATCAACATATTTGTTTACATGTTTATTTTTTATTATAAACATTTTATAGTACTTTGTTACATGCTTATTTTTTTCGTTATTTGCTAACGTTTTGCTGAGAATTTATAACGAAAATAGTTAAAATACAATTATTATTGTTACAGGTTATTGTTGTTACAACTGATTTTCGAATAGCAATAAAACATTTTATAGGAAAAATTAACAATAATTTAAGATAAACATATAATAGAAATATTACATATAATCTTATAGAAAAATCTACATTAAAAAAATGTAATAGCTATTAAATACTGAATTATTAGAATATTTTTACAGGTTATTATATATGAATAAAACACAAAAAGTTACAGTCTTCGCTATGGCTGTAGTTGCAGCAGTAGTAATGTTTGCAGGACAAATAGCAATGAGCTCAGATCATTCAGCAAATGCATTCTTCTTCCACCGTCACCACTTCTTCCACCATCATCCATTCTTCCACCACCACTTCTTCTTCCACCACCACTTCTTCTTCCACCACCACTTCTTCCACCACCACTTCTTCCACCACCACTTCTTCTTCCACCACCACGGTTTCCACCACGGTTTCCACCGCTTCTAAGACGAGTTCAAAACGCCGCTAATGCGTAAATAGCGCATTAGCAAATTTTTTATTTTATATCATAATTTTCAAGTTATAAAAATTTAATTTTAAAAGAAATACAGCAGGAAGAAATAATAGATTCAGAAAACATCATAATAAATAGATTTTAATTTAAAATATGAGCTCTGTTAACAGTTGTGTAAATACATAGATAGTGTTTATTGTAAAATATTTGTAGTTGTTCTGATTGAGATATTATTGGATAATCGTCATTAAATAATTTGTTTGTTAATTATTTTGTTTTCTGAAAACAATCATAAATATTTTACAAATACATCTAGGCCACCCGTTTACACAACTGTTAACTTAAGGAAAAACCTATAATTAAGGCAGCCATATATTTTATGTCTGATAGAAATAGAACATCTTCAAATATCGTTGGTTATGGTTTATACTTGTACTTTCTTGGTTTATCCTTTAGAAATACTGCTAAAGCATTATCTTTTTTACTATTGTAAAGATAAGTCACGTATCAATCTGAAACTGGCTTCAAAAGTACAAACCAAAAAGGAAATATCTCAAGGATAAGGAAATCAGAGAGTACAGAATTGATGAAACTGCAATAAAAGTAGGTTCTTCTGAATTAATATGGCTTTGATGG
This sequence comes from uncultured Nitrososphaeraceae archaeon, assembly GCA_963830925.1. Lineage (GTDB taxonomy): Archaea > Thermoproteota > Nitrososphaeria > Nitrososphaerales > Nitrososphaeraceae > Nitrosocosmicus. Next base: position 458,030 of record CAWHOB010000001.1, read on the forward strand.
GTGGTTATAGAATCAAAGAATAAAGAAATTCTTGCAACTGATATATCAAAAAAGCAGAAATCTATTAAACTCATTACTCTCTTTTAAATTTAATTCATAATTATTAAAGTATGTTTTCTATTTGTTATTGTGGTAAAAGTAATATGCGAAGAATGTCTTTATACGGGCAAAAAAGAAGATTTTGTAAAGAATAGTAATTATTGTATTGAATGTGTTTGCGATCATCCTATGTGTCCCAGATGTAATTCGGCATATCATTCACCTACCATTATAGAATAAAATAATAATAATAAAATAGAACAAATTATGGCTTTAATATAATTTAAAATAATTGCAATATAACATTTAGAAGGATAGAAAAAAGATATGTTATATAATCAATTATTTAGTAAACACCTTAAATTACGCATGTATAATAAATTCAATTTATTTTATTATTCCTGTGCATAATAATCTAATTTTTAACCTTTATGCATAAGAATTCCTCTTTTACAAGGAACTTAATCCCCACTGCCCATTTATGTTTAAATCATTTAGCAAAAACATCAATAAAATGAACCAATACATTTTCAATAATATTAATATGGAAATATTTAATTATCTTTTCAAACATAGTAAAATGAGTCCTTTTTTAGTTGCAAAAATGCACGGAAACCCTGGGCCCGTTATTCATAGAGGTTCAAATAATTCAGCAGATGAAATAACAAGAGGAAGAAGGAGATACAATGTCTGCTAAACTAACTACTATCATTAAAAATATCGAAAAGAAGGTTCATAATGATAGAATATAGACCTAATAGCAGAATTTTATAGATATTAAACAAGTATTGATACTCTGAAAGTTATCAAAACGGTCTCCTGAATGTTATAATTCGATTTGCAAAATATCTTGTCCAAACGTCACCTTTTATCAAATTCAAAATTATGAAGAAAATGAGTCCATAATAGCATACTACAATAAGATAGGGTTTCAAAATAATGAATCTGTTGATTCTAATTATTTAGCATTCGTAATAAAGAAATTTGTTGAAGAACTTTATGATAATAATATCTTGAACAAATCAATATTGTTTAAAGGAATACCATTAGAATTTCTTGAAGAACTTTTAAAATTGCAAATCAAGAAGGAATACACACAAGCCAAAGTGAATGACCGAGGGACCGAAAATGGTCGGTAAAAAGAATCAACGTAATCGTCAAACCTTCAACAAGTATTGGTAATAAAAATCTGTTAACAGAGATTCCAATAACATCTCAACAATCAAAATAGAGAGAAATATCGCCGGTATCTTCAGTGAGCACAACTTATCTCTGGCAACTGAAGGTTTATCTGCGTATTTGGAAGGTTTATCTCCGGTTTTACAAGAGTTATCTCAGGGAGAACAGAATATCTCAGCACGAAATCTACGCAACTTGAAATATCGGACATACTGGAGATAATTTCACTATGATAGAAGACGATCATAAGCGATGGCACGCCCAACTTTCATACTGCTTATAACAAGGAGTTATATACTAGCAGGTGGCCAAGAACTCGACATATCAATCATATCCGTCTGCAGGGCGATCGCAATAACAACAAAATGGAAATATTAAACGATGAGATAAGAGATAGGAAAAAAACTATGAGTTTTAAAGAAGATGGATACATCTATTCTAAAGGATTACAAAATCTGTCACAATTAGATAAGAGGGCATCAAACATTGAAGGGAAGGACGCCTATAGAGAATGTAGATAAAATTTTCTATAATACTAGTAATGGTACGCATAATATGATGGTTGTTACTCTCTATTAAGAGTTCAACATAATATTTTTATTTATAGTCAGACAGATTTACAACTCATAATATGTATGCAAGTTTCCATCTATGTAGGATTTTTATCTTCAGTCATACTACTTAGCCTATAATTTTTTATAAATAGCCGCTTCGTAGTCGCATTTCCATTGACGTAATTTCTTAAAATAGATAAGATGATATTCTCATCCGGAAATCTTGATGATCTACAAGTATACTCATTAGTTTGCGAATTAAACTCTATTTTTTCTATTATTCTCCTATTTTCTTCTTCTTACTACAGAAGAGCGTTAAAAGTGATTTTATTATCTGTCTTTCTTATTAACTTTTAAATCACTACAGCCATATAGTATATGTATGGGTAATTAATTTAAAGTCGGTGTCAGTGGTATCTCATTACTGGAAACTTAACTATTTTTTAATATATAACAGATATAGAGAAAGAGTCTCTACTGTATTTAATTGAAATATTTTGTGTTTTTTGTTAAGGGCTTCAGATATACCTCATTTTTTCATTTCAATTATAGAAATAACATGAAAAATTCCGATATAAAAGCTATAAAAACGATGTTTCTTATGCTTTGTTGCATGATTCCCTAATTTCCTAAAACATTTAGCTAACCTTATAATACAATCCATATGAACTGGTCTATCTACAACCAATCTCTAGTTAGGAGAGGTGAAATCTTGCTTGGTTTTGATGTCATTAACAACTGGGATACCGAACTAAAAGAGATGAACCAAGGCAAAATAGATGAGCAGCCATTTCATTATCCCAACACTTTTCTTCTTCTTTTGGGCCATGCCAAGGCATATTTTCATTTGCCATATCGGCAAACTGAGGGAATAGCACAAGGACACGCTAAAGAAAAACTACCATCAATCCCTATTTACAACAATAAACAGAAGGATAAATCGTTTAGATATCAAGATAAAAGATACAACAGATGATAGCAAGAAATCCAAAGACGAATACGTCATCATTGCCATAGACAGTACAGGTATCAAGGTTACTAATAGAGGTCTCGATGGGTGAGAGATAAATGGCATTTAAAAAATAACAACAAGAAAGGATATTTGAAAATACATGTTGCAGTTAATGTAAAAACCAAGAAAATTCTTTCAATGAAAGTTACTGACGATGAGCATGTTCATGATAGTAAGGCGTTACCAGAATTGGTTGATGAGGTCATAAAATCAGATAAAAAAAATAACAATTGGTAAACTCATTGCTAATGATGGTGCTTATGATGGTAATGATATATTTGGATATCTTTCAGACAATGGAATCCAACCTTGCATTAAAGTAAGAAAAACCTCTAGAGTTGGATGGAAAAAAGGACATATTCTAAGAAATCTAACAGTGTTGGCACAAAGAAACGATTTACAAAAATGGAAAGATAGCGTAAGCTATGTACAAAGATGGATTGTAGAAGCAATGTTTTCCTCAATAAAAAGAATGTTTGGAGAGTACGTATACTCGGTTAAAAGTTGTGTAAATACAAGGATACTCCCTCTTGTAAAATATTTGTGATTGCTTTTTACTGCCATGATTTTTATTATAAATATTCTTCCATTTACTAACGACCCAGCCTATTTCTTGTTCGTCTTTAAAAGTAGAATTATTAATTGTCGTCTGTCTTTGTAACCACAACCATCTTACTTCAATTAAGTTGAGCTCTGGAGAACGTATAGGCAGAAAAACTAATTTTATTCTTGGACAATATTTGGATATTTCTTTCTTTACCATTTTTGATTTGTGTGCTGAAAGATTGTCAAGTACAACAAAGATATTTTGAATATCTTGGTCGTATCTTCTATCTACTATTTTTAGAAAATCGATAAACTGTTTTCCACTCTTATTTCTATAACAATGTACATGTATCTTATCATTTATGTGGTCATACGCTCCTCAAACACATTTAGCAGTCCATTTATCTTTTGAGTCTTCTCAATCTTTACCTGTACCGATGACACTATGATGTACCACCATGAGTCTTTGCAGTTATTGGTCCTTTCTCATCTACATACAATAATACAGAATTAGCCGGAGCATTATACCTTAGCTGTTCAATGTACTTTTTTTCAAAGTGTAATCTGGATCATTGATTCTTTTAGTTGATAGAACTGTTTTAGATTTTCTCCATTTTGTTCAATGCTTTAGAAGAATATTCCTTATTTCAGCAGAATGGCTTATTTTATCTACCAGTTTTAGGTCATTCATAAGAAAACCAGCAAGTACACATAATGACCAAGTAGAAAATCCCAAATCAAAAGATCTTGGATTTGATGATGCTATATCAACAATCTTTTTCTCTATATTATTATCAAACTTGTACTGTTTATGACTATGTTTTTTTGATATGATGCCATCAATCCCTTTTTCATTGAATCGATGTATCCATTTCCTTATGTTGTTATCGTGATGGTTAATCACTCTTCTTATTTCAGGGACTGTATGTATCCTTCATCTTTAAGCAAAATTACCTTGGCTCTATATCCTGATTTTGCATCTTCAAGCATTAGTTGTAAAATATTCTTCTCATTAATGGTAAGTATTCTGAGGAATGCGTCCCTCGTATTACTAAAGAGCGGCAAGCTAAAAGTATTACGACATCTAAACACTCACCATTAATTTTACAGAAAAATATATCATACCTTTTACACAACTCTTAACTTACTCCTTGTGGACGTGCTGGACCTGTTGCTCCCGTTAAACCTTGTGGACCTTGTGGACCGGGTATACCACAAAAGAAGAGACAATTGATATTTCCAATTCCGGGCATTTGCGCAAAAACAGGATGAATAGTCATACCATACCCTACAGCAGATAATATCATTGAAATTATAAGAAACATGCTTTGTTGCATGATTCTTATAATCAATGATTTTACTATCTGTTTTTCTTAAACAGATATCAACTTATTATACAAAGACGCTTTCAACATCATTTCTTGAATCATATTTTTCAATCTGACAGAATAAACATATTCTCCAAACATTCTCTTCAAAGACGAGAACACCGTTTCAACAATCCATCTTTGTCCATAGCTTACGCTATCCTCTTTCCATCCTTGTAAATCATTTCTTTGTGCCAAAATGGATAGATTCCTAAGAATACTTCCCTTTTTCCATCTTATTCTCGCATTCTTTCTTACTTTAATGCAAGATTGGATTCCATTGTCTCCCAGATATCTAAAAATATTATTGCCTTCGTAGGCTCCATCACAGAACAGTTTACCTATCGGTACCATATCATCTGATTTTATAATGTTTTCAACCAATTCTGGTAACGCCTTACTATCATGAACATGCTCATCGTCAGTAACTTTCATTGAAAGAATTTTCTTGGTTTTTACATTAACTGCAACATGTATTTTCAAATATCCTTTCTTGTTGTTATTTTTTAAATGCCATTTATCTCTCATCCATCGAGACCTCTATTAGTAACCTTGATACCTGTACTGTCTATGGCAATGATGACGTATTCGTCTTTGGATTTCTTGCTATCATCTGTTGTATCTTTTATCTTGATATCTAGCCTGTTTATCCTTCTGTTTATTGTTGTAAATAGGTATAGAAGACACTTTCCCTTTAGCATGAGCTTGTGTTATTCCCTCGGTTTGCCTGTATGGCAGATGAAAATATGCCTTGGTATAACCAAGTAAAAGAAGAAAAGTATTTGGATAATAAAATGGCTCACCAACTTTATCTTTGTTCATCTCTTTTAGCTCTGTATCCCAGTTGTTTATGACATCAAAGCTAGGAGTATCTCTTCTCTTCTAACAAGAGATAGTGGTTGTAGACGGGCCAGTTCACAGAATTTGTTGGTAAATGTTAGCTAAATATATTTGGAAAGAGGAATCATGCAACAAAGCAACTAAAAACTTTTTCATCATAAGGTAGGCTCTGTTAACTTAAGGAATCTTCTTAATGAGTATTGTAGTATTGATACAAAATAGCCCTACAAAATTAAGAAAGATAGAGACATTTTGTGCTCAAATACCATGATTTTATCCTAGTTGAATTAAAACATATACCAAGGTCAAATTAGAAATATTAGAAAACCCTTAAGTTAACAGAACCTAAGAATATAATTAAATGAATATAAATTGATATAATTGACAGGTTAAAATAACTTTCGGAAAGCTTCGATAGAGATGATTTTAATTTAAAAAAATTATTTGGTATTATCTATTTCTTTAGAAACGTCCGTGATGATGACCACGACAGACCAAGTGTCTATGACCATCATGACCTACAAAGAAACAATGATGACCGCCGTGGAAACCACGATGGAAACCGCCGTGGAAACCGCCGTGGAAACCGCCGTGGAAACCGCCGTGGTGTCTAACGACCACAAATGCAGATGCACTGTTATTCTCCAAACTTATTATGATAGGAGTTACAGCAAAAGCTATGATTGCAAACGCAGCCATAGATAATACAGCAATAGAGTGTTTTTTATTATTCATATATTATTACCTTCAATTGATATATTACAGTTTAGTATTTATTAGCTATTATATTCTTTTAACATATATTTTTATAGAACATTATTGCTATTAATTTATCTATAAGTTTGTTTTTTATAATTTTGTTGTTCTTCTGTATTTTGCCAAAAAACTCATTAATAGAGAACCACTACAATTGAATTTTTGCCGTTTCTTTGTAATTTTAATTGTTGTGTTAATAGCTGTTTGTAATTTTTCAAAATATACAAATTATTTAACTTTGTTTACTTAACACTAATCTATATTATGGAAATCTTCAGATAAACTCTCCAATTCCTTATTTATGTTGGTGTAAATTTATTTTATTTTTGCCAAAAAGGAAATATTCATCAAATCCTTCTTTTGTTTCATCCTTGATGTATTGTATTGTTCTTTCAATAGAATGCAAATTTTAAAAATAGATAGAAATATGAAGAAGTAAAACGTTCTTATAGAAAAATCTTCGTATCGAATTTACAATAATTATTAAATACTGAATCTTCCTAGGATAATGTAAGGTAATAATATATGAATAAAACCCAAAAAATTAGTATAGTTGCATTAGCAATCTTTGCAGCAGCAATGTTTGCAGGGATTACTGCAGTAGATTCAGGCTCTCACTCAGCATCTGCATTCGGCGGCCACTGGGGCGGCCACTGGCGCGGTGGAGGCTGGGGCTTCCACGGCGGCTGGGGCGGCGGCTGGGGCGGCTGGAACGGCGGCTGGGGCGGCGGCGGCTGCTGCGGCGGCTGCTGGTGGTAAACCCACAGCAAATAGTGTTTAAAACACAACCAATTTTTTTTATTTAAAATAATCAAATTAACAGAAAATAATACAAAGATATTTTCAATAATTATAGCAAATCAATAATTCTAACATATTTACTAAACAGCAAACATCGAATAGAATTATTATATCATTAGATTTGTAATGGTACACAATATTACTCATTCATACAGAGAAAAAATTTCCAAAAATATCAAAACTTATAAAAAAAATCAAAAGTATCTCAGCATCTTTTAACGAATATTTTAAAATTATAATGTTATATGTTATCCAATATTACTATTAACTAAATCTCTTGCACAATTAGAAACAATCTACATTTTATAATATGATTTTGTATCGGTTTTAGCCATACTGATTCATAATTCTATAATTTATCAAACCCGCTACTATGTCTGATACTTTATAACAATTGTATCGATTATGCAAATATTTTTATGAAAATAAAATAATCGAGAATACAACTCTCACTTAGGTATACGTTAATAAAGTTTATTCAAAATTAAAAAAGAAAATATCAAATAGATAGAAATATGAAGAAGCAAAATAATCGAATAGAAGAATTTATAATAATTATTAAATACTGAATCTTCCTAGGATAATGTAAGGTAATAATATATGAATAAAACCCAAAAAATTAGTATAGTTGCATTAGCAATCTTTGCAGCAGCAATGTTTGCAGGGATTACTGCAGTAGATTCAGGCTCTCACTCAGCATCTGCATTCGGCGGCCACTGGGGCGGCCACTGGCGCGGTGGAGGCTGGGGCTTCCACGGCGGCTGGGGCGGCGGCTGGGGCGGCTGGAACGGCGGCTGGGGCGGCGGCGGCTGCTGCGGCGGCTGCTGGTGGTAAACCCACAGCAAATAGTGTTTAAAACACAACCAATTTTTTTTATTTAAAATAATCAAATTAACTCATTTTATTTAAAAAGACATTAATTCAAAATTCAATTAAACAAAAACTATACTAAATGATAACAAAAGATAATTTTAAAATATTTTAAAAATTTTGGCAATTATTTAAAATTAGATAGAAAAAATAAAATAAATCTTGCCTAATAATTGTAAGATGAAAATTGGTATAATATCTGATAGTCACGATGATGTAGAAAATGTTCAAGAATCAATAAACATTTTTAATAGAAATGATGTAGAATACATAATTCATGCAGGCGATTATATTTTTCCAGGTATAATTAAAGAATTTGTAAAATCAAATGCAAAATTAATTGGTGTGTTAGGTAATAACGATGGAGAGATAAACGGAATAACAAAATCATTCAAAGATATAAATGGAGAATTAAAAGGTGAAATAGGGGAAATAGAAATTGATAAAATAAAATTTGGAATATATCACGGTACAAAGTTGGAAATAAAGAAAAATATTGTTAAAAGTCAAAAATATGATATATTAGTATGTGGACACACTCATATACAAGAACCAAAAAATTCTGGCAAAATATCAATTACCACAAATTTACGAACATTTGTATTAAACCCTGGTTCATTGCATAGAAAAAGCAATAGTATTTCAAAATCATTTGAAGAGGTAGGAAAAATCATATTATTTGATACTAAAATCAAAACATATGAATTCATAAAACTTTCAAAATAAATATGCAATAATAATCTTAGTAAAATAGAATTTTATCTTCACATCATAAAGAAAAATACAATAGGTAAAAAAATTAATCAAAAAAAGGTATATACTGGTCTATAATAAATATAAATTAATTTTATCTAATAATTTATTTGGTAAAACCTGTCTCAAAAACATTTTCAAATTAAAGAATCCACTAATATCTAATTGGAAATTATTATTAATAGCATTAAACTTGAATACATTTAATCATTATTAAAATATGTAAAACTAAACAATGATTTTTACATTTATACTCAGGATCAGCATATAATTTACAATTTACTTTAAATAAATCTCATATAATTATCACCATTAGAAAAACTTCTATAAATATGAATTAAACTAGATGATTTTAGGTAATTCAATTGTAAGTTTTATTGTTAATTCTTAACTTGTAAAATTTTGATATGTCTAATTTTGCAAGATCGAACAAGTGTAAATAAAAAAGAAAGAGTAATAAAAATTTATGCTTTGTTGCATAACTTAATTTTATCATAAATATACGACACATATAATTCAAGTTTAGGAGACATCTATTCGTAATTCGTTTTATTATAATAAGATTCAATCATGAAAAAACGAATTTCAGAGTTATGCAACAAAGCAAAAATTTATTATTTTTTCTTAATAAATTTTCAAATATATCAATAAAATAATAAATATTTTAAATTAATAATATAATACCATAGTTTTATTTTTTGCATCATTAACGCAATTTAGGTTTTTTCTTTAACCGAAAGTATAAAGAATAATCTATTGCATTAATTTCTATCATTTTTTTTATTTTTTTCATATTCCTTATTTATACACTGTGTTTATATGTATTACGCAGTGTAATATTCTATTATAGAGATACAAAAGCTTTAATTATATCCGGGCGTAATCGCAATATCAATTATTATTTCCATGACCATGTTAACTTAAGAGTTGTGTAAATACTTGGATATTCGTTATAGTAAACTAATTGTGCGCATTTAGATTTGTTAATTTTTATAATTTTGAATATGAAACAAAACAATATGACAACAATTTTATTGCTGAAAACAAGTAGTATTAGTTTACAAATGCATATACAATCTTCTTTATACAACCCTTAAGGAAAAACCTTAGATGTAGAATGACCATATATTATATATCTACCAGAAATAGAACACCGTTAAATATCATTGGTTATGGATTGTACCTGTATCTTTTATGTTTATCCTTTAGAAATACCACAAAAGCATTATATTTCTTAAAAATAATTAAAAAAAGCCATGTTCCGATTTAGAAATGGATTCAAAAGTACAGGCCATAGAAATATCTAAATAATAATTGCATAATTCTTAATTCCAAATATATTTAGATAACATCTTTTAAGAAAACATATGAAATGATCTACCTATAACAATCTTTAGTTAGAAGGGGTGAAGTCTTGATAGGATTTGATATCATTGATAATTTGGATAACGAATTAAAAGAGATGAACAAAGACAAAGTTGATTAGAACCGTTTAATTACTTGTGTACTGCGACCCATTATTATCTGCTCTTATAATTAGCTATTCGGACATCACAGTTCTATGGTTTACAAGTGCTTTGTTGCATAACCAAACCTATTTAGCTAGGATCCAACCAATTAATCATTTGTGATCCACTGGCCTTCTTATAACCAGTCTCTTGTAAGACGAGGAGAGATACTTTTTTCCTATGATTTTCTGGATAACTGGGATGTTGATCTTGCAAGGATGAATGAAAATAAGAATGGCAAAAAGTACAAATTTCCAGATTCTTTTGTTCTCATAGTTGGTCACATCAAAGTATACTTTCACCTTCCATATAGACAAACAGAAGGAATCATAAAGGCAACTGTAGGAAAGAATCTTCCAGATCATCCATGTTATTCACAGATATGTAGAAGAATAAACAAACTGGACATTGACATCAATAACAGTATTGATGATGATGATGATGATGATGTCGTTATCATCGTAGCAGCGGGGACAGTACCGGAATCAAGATTACAAACAGAGGTCTCGGTGGATGCAAGATAAGTGGGATGTAAAAAACAAGAAAGGCTATCTAAAGATACATGTTGCAGTAAATATCAAGACCAAAGAAATTCTTGCACTGAAAGTCACAGATGAAAAGGTGCATGATGGAAAGGTTATGAAGAATTTGGTGGAAGGCGTGTTGAATAATAACCGCAATGTCAAGATCAAATCTTTCATTGGTGATGGAGCCTACGATAGCAATGAAAATTTCAAATACTTGAAGGAGAAAAGGATTCGACCTGTCATCAAAGTAAAAAGAAACTCTATCGTTTCATCCAAGAATAGCAATGTAAGGAATAGAGAAGTTGAACTTCAAATAAAGGATTATCATAAATGGAAAAAGAAAAGAAAGTATGGACAACGATGGATGGTTGAAACAGCATTTTCATCTATAAAGCGGATGTTTGGTGAATATACATCTGCAACCAAGTTTCAAAACATGATAAAAGAGATGACGATGAAGGTATCGTTGTACAATCTGTTTAGAAGAGTTGCATAAAATGGATGGAAAAAATTTAAGGAAAACTAGTTATGCAACAGAGCAGTTTACAAGCGCATTTTCTACAGATATTATTGCATTTTCTTTTATGGCAGACAAATCAAAACAATAACCTACCCATTCTCTGGTATAGATATCAAGTATTGAAAGGATAATCCCAACATTTAGTGAACATATATGATCTGTAAAATGGAATAACATTGTAAATGAACTGATGCTAAAAGATCCATCTATAACAAATTCATAGAAAATACAACGACATAGCCAAAAAATAAGATGATATATCTATCTCTAAAATCATAGTTATTTGATAGAGCAAAACAATAACATTATCGGTATAAAAAGAGCTGATTGTAGAACGATATTTTCTTATATAAAGCGAATGTTTGACGATACGTTTATTCAATAAATCGGAAAAAAGAGACATAAAATAATGTTGAAAGCGTCATTGTATAATAGTATAATATCTAATTAAAGAAATAGACAGTAAAATAAGATCATAGTAATTATAAAATAAAGCATTTTAATTACAATAAGATCAAAAATATTTTAGGTTTATTTTTATTATTGCTTATTAAGGAAAAATTAATAGTTATTTGTAATTTTTGTTTTACTGCTTGATTGTAATAGTAGATTATATGCATTTGTCATATATTTGTGCGACAGATAAGCATAGTCAGAAGAGCGTTTTAACACGTCAAAATTATTGGACTTTAAATAATCATTTTGTAAATTATAAGCTTTAAATAGATTATCAAATGCTTTATCAAAAAACTCCTTTACCTTCGCATATTTTGCAATTGTCTCCGTATTATTAAATTTATTAATTATCGACGAAGCTTCTGTCAAATGTGCATTAATATTTTTTGCCATCATTATATTATTAGAGTATTTAATACCTGAAGTATTAAGTTCTTTTTCTAAGATCTTTGATAAATTTGATAGTTTATCAACTATAGGTATCAAATGCTCTATGAAGCTATCTTTAACAATTACAAATATGGCTTTGCCAATGTAATTTTTTTGTGTAATTGGAATATCCATATTGGGATAAGAGCATGGATTTGCATCCCCTTGTGTCATTATTGTTTTTTCTGAAAAAGTGTTTGGTATCATATTTGGACTACATAAATTATTATAACTATCCTCATCAAATGCATCCCCTGCCTGAAATATTTTTATTATCCTATGTACTATAGTTTTATTATCTTCAGATGGATCTAAAGGTTTGAATAAAATAACATCTCCAATTTTCAAATTATTAAACAAGGTTTTGCTATAATTTGCTGCTATCATACTACCTTTATATAAAAGAGGTTCCATGCTTCCACTTTGTATTATATAAAAGGGATTTTCTTGACTAACATCACTAGAATTTTTCATCGAAGATGAGTATGGAGAACATTCGCCATTTATTAAATCCAAAGCTCCACTTACGAATCCCTTCTTGTATATTTGGATTTCACTAGATATATTGTTATGTATGATATAATCAATGTTATTTCTGTCTGTAGAAGTCAATATTTTATGACAGCCCTCTTTGTATCCCAGCTTATGAGAATCTTGCATTGTTATTGCATTTGTAAATTGGAATACTTCACAAGAGATCAGAACTGTTATTACCATTAATAAAGTTATTATCACAAATTTATGAATAAGATTGGGGTTTATGATATCCACTTTATCTGCAATAGTTGATTTGTAAATAGAAATCATTCATTAAATATTGTACAATGATATTAAATAAGAATTATTTTAATAGGTGAAATCAGAATCTTAACTTTACTATAGACTATCATTTTGATATATTGTTATTTATTTTAATATTGTCAATTATATGAAGTTTGTTCATAATTCAAATTATTTCGATATATTTTATAACTTAAAGCTAACCTTTGAAATATGATTTTGATTAATACTGTACTAAAGATTAACTCTTGATAGAATAAAAGATTCATCTTTTTAACATTCTATGTATCTGATAGGTTGTATACCATGGCCTACTGCATCTTGAAAACGTGGCAGATCATATGTATATTTTCCAATAGTAATTTTGAGATGTTTTATTGTAAAATTATGTTTTAGAATCGACTCTAACAATTCATTACATATTTTTCTCAACATGGATCGTCTGAATAACCATAAACTAGCAATAGCCTGTGGTCTTGGGTCAATAAATCTCTTGCACAACTAGACTCCTATCAAAATTTTATAGATTGTCAAAGATATTGTATAATATTTATATTTTAATTTACGGATTACAATTAAAATGTGTTTATCTAATGGTGCTTGTTATGCAAGAAACCTATATCTAATGTAGGCACATTTGACAGGCGATGGAAGATTAATTCTGCGGAGATCAAAGAAAGAATTTTGGCTATGGGACACCTCTTTGTTGTAGAAGAATTAGAAGATCTTTCTATACCAACAATAGATAGTACTCTTTTAAAAGCAAAATGTCCTATATGGCATAAATCATCCATGGAAAAAGGAAAAGTACCACGTCCTGGCATTGATACGGATGCACGGTGAGACTATAATCATATCAAGAAGGGATGGATATTTAGATATTAATTACATGTAACCTTTACAACAGGAGAAATTGTAGTACCTCTAACTGCAGATGTAACTATTACTAATGTACAGAATAACCAGATGTATATTACTTTAACAGACTCTGTAAAGTTAAGGAAAAAGCTTTAGATTTCTTCCTTATCTATAATGTATAATATATCAAAAGAGAAATAGACCAAATCTTAAGGATATTACATACGCTTTACATCTTTATTTTCTTGGTCTTTCATTAAGAAATACGTTTAAAGCCCTTTCTCGATTCGTTAAAAGAAGCCATACTGCAATAAGAGATTGGATTTTAAAATACAAACCAGAAAGACTATCTTACAGCAAGACCAAGATCTCTGAATTTATAATCGATGAAACTCAAATTAAAGTAGGCTCTGAAGTAATATGGTTATGGGTTGCAATTGGATATGAAAGTAAAAAAATTACTGGAATAAATATATCAAAAGAACGAAATATGTTTGTAGCCGAGCGTTTTTTATCGAATATTATAAAAGATTACGGAAATCATCCTGTTTCATCAGACGGTGGTATTAGGTACCCACAAATATGCCGATTTCTAAAACTTGTTCACCATCTTCATTCCTCATTTGAAAAAAGTATTATTGAAAGAACTATGCAATATATCAAGTTTAGAACTGAAGGATTTGATGATTACTTTCCTTGTAGAAAGAAGAAATGTAAGTTAAAATATGTGAAACAATGACTCAATCTATTTGCTGACTATTACAATAAAGAAATAATATCTTAACTTTACAGGGCCCTTCAACATCCCCCTCGGTATTCTCTTTACCATATGTATTGTATATGATAGATGATCTAAGCTATGACGATAAGAACTTGTACAGAATATAGCAAGAAGGTATTAGAGATGGATGTAGTTTGCCTTGTTGAATGATATAAAAGTACCTTCAAAAACAGGCTCGAGATTGTTGTAGGATTTTATCAATCAGTATTGGGACAGGCAATCTACAGCCAGAGAAGGATATCAATAGAGCCATTAATAGAGCACTAAAATCAGTTTTTAGACTAGACCAACTACCGGTATGTGGATTTCACAAGGTATCTACAATTATATTCTTATCAGTATCACTCTATCAGATAACGTTATACTATAACTGTAAGAAAATGAATCTAATCCAAAATCAATAAAAATATATGCTTAACTTGGAAATAGAGTAAAAAAGGGGAGATGGAATTATGACCATGTTTCAAATATATAATTAAATTATGTAAAATAACATTCAAAATATAATAATTATAAATACTTAAAGATATTATAATTAATATCGATATGCCCAGATCAAAACGTTCTGAATTGATTACGTTGAGAGTGGATTTAGTTAAAGAATTAAAGATAAAGTGGGCCGAAGAGAGAAAAAAATCTCCATTTGTCAATGAACATTTTGGAGGTTTTGTGAATGATTTACTGCACGATTTATTAGAAAAAGATGAATTTTTGAAACATTATGCCCCATTCTTATCAGAAGATGGATGTAGCAGAGACACAATATATATCAAAGATTTTAAAGAAAACAAAACTGCAGAAATACATCTAAATAATAACAAGCTTTTTTGTTCATTGTGTGAATCATTTACTTGCTTTCACATTCAATTTGTAATGGCAATACCAAAGGTTGCAAAATTGAACCCAACTAAAACAATTATTGATGAAGAGGTAGAATTAGATGGCAAAAAAGCAAAAAAAATAATTCAAAAGAAAAGAACAATTTAAACAACATTCAAATTATAAAACACTGAATTCTAACTTCTAAAATGGAAGTTTCATTCCTACAGAGAACTATAAAAATAACTTGGATTTGATCTCAATACAATAGTCTATTGTTAACATGTGTAAGATTTTGAAAGTTGCAAATAGATACTAATGTCAATGTGTAATAAAAATTTGAAGAACGTATTAGCATAATTAATCTAATGTTGTAGAGTTTTTTTTAAGATTTAATAATATTTAGAAAACATTTATTAATATTAGTATCGAATTCTTGCTCTATTCACGACATAATTATTCATTATTATGAAAATCTGAGGATTAATCCAACCAATTGATTACATCTTTTTACAGATCTTCCTTAGCATGCAAGGTAACATTAAAACCATCAGTTTTATACTTTATATATTGTAATGTTCTTTCAATTAGGCTTTTAGCAAAAGAAGAATGAATATGATATTTCATCTTCCAGAATTTACATGTTTGGAGCAGATACCAAGTACAACCATCTGAAAAACTGCGATATTTGCTATGTTTATATAACTTCCAGATAACATTATTCTGCTATAAACATATTTCTTTCTTTTGATATTTGTTCCTATAATTTCTTTCCTTTCAGTTTCATAGTAACCCATACTCGAATGTATGCTGAACCAAATTTAATTTAGTATCATCTATTGCTTTGTTGCATGATTCTCTCTTTCTAAATACATTTAGCTGGCATTAACCAATAAAATTTGTGAACTGGCCCTCCTACAACCAATCTTTAGTTAGACGCGGTGAAATCTTACTAGGCTTTGATGTCATACGCAACTGGGATACCGAATTAAAAGAGATGAACAAAGACAAGGTTGGATTAAGAGCCATTTCGTTATCCAAACACTTTTCTTCTTCTATTAGGGCATGCCAAAGCATATTTTCATCTGCCATACAGACAAATCGAAGGAATAACACAAGGCCATGCTAAAGGAAAAGTACCTTCAATCCCTGATTATACTACAATTAACAGAAGAATAAACAGATTGGACATCAAGATAGATGATACAAAGGATAGCAAAGAATTTGAAGATGAATACATTGTCATTGCAATAGATAGTACAGGGAATTAAGGTTACCAATAGAGGTCAATGGATGAGAGATAAATGGCATTTAAAAAATAACAACAATAAAGGATATTTGAAAATACACGTAGCTGTCAATATAAAAACCAAGAAAATTCTTTCGATAAAGGTAACCGATGAGCATGTACATGACAGTAAAGCATTACCTGGATTGATTGATGAGGTCATAGAATCAGATAAAAAAATAACAATTGGTAAACTATTTGCAGATGGAGCTTATGATGGCAATAATATTTTTAGATATTTGGGAGACAATGGAATCTTGCCTTGTATTAAAGTAAGAAAGAATGCAAGAGTTAGATGGAAAAAAGGCAATATTCTTAGAAATCTATCCGTTTTATCTCAGAAAAATGATTTACAAAAGTGGAAAGATAGCGTAAGCTATGGGCAAAGATGGATTGTTGAAACAGTGTTTTCTTGTTTAAAGAGAATGTTTGGTGAATATGTTTATTCGGTTAGAATAAAGAATATGGTACAGGAAATGATGTTAAAAGCGTCATTGTATAATAAGTTGATATCTGTTTAGGTAAACCAAATAGTAAAATCATCGATTATAGGAATCATGCAACAAAGCATCATCTATTACATATTCTGAAATGTTATTTTTCTTTGATGACGTTATTTCAGACTTATACTTTTGAATCCAGTTTCAATTTGAAACTGGATTTCTTTTGATAGAACTATCGAATAATCTACCGCAGCCCATATTCTCAAAGACAAAACCTGAAAAATAAAAATACAGTGCATAACCTTCTACATTAATAGTGTCCTTTTTTCCAGTTCACCGTTGAAATGAAGTATCTTCAAGATATAGTTTTGTTAGATAAACAGAGTCAAATTCTTTATATATAATATATTAAAAAGTAAAAATAAAATCGCTAGTAATATTAGATTATAAAATACTACATCAAACAAAAAACATATTACACAAAATGATGATGATGATGATGACGATTTTGTTATTATTAATAATGAACATTTTTCATCTAAAAGAAAAATTATAAACTAAAGTATATAATTAATGTCCGGTACGTCGTTAGTGAATATTCAAAATAACGAAAGTAGTATTGTAGAAGATGCATATCTATCATTAAGTTACACAAATATCTTTATTTTAAGGTATTAAAATATGTAAATATAAAAATCAAGGTTAAAGAGAAACGTAGTCATTTAATAGATTAACATATAATGAATTGCTTTGTTGCACGATTCTTAAATTTCTAATTTTACCATCTATTTTGGTTAAACAGATATCAACTTGTTATACAATGACGCTTTCAACATCATTTCTTGTATCATATTCTTTAGTTTAACTGAGTATACGTACTCTCCAAACATTCGCTTTATGCACGAAAACACGGTTTCTACAACCCATCTTTGTCCATAGCTTACGCTATCCTTCCATCTTTGTAAATCACTTTTCTGAGCTATGACTGCCAGATTTCTAAGAGTGTTTCCTTTTTTCCATCGGACTCTTGCATTTTTTCTTACTTTAATGCAAGGTTGGATTCCGTTGTCTGCTAAGAATCTAAAAATATTATTGCCTTCATAGGCTCCATCACCTAACAGTTTGCCTATGGATACCATGTTATTTGATTTTATAATATCTTCAATCAATTCAGGTAACGCTTTGCTATCATGTACATGTTCATCCGTTACCTTCATTGCAAGAATTTTCTTGGTTTTGACATTAACTGCTATATGTATTTTTAAATATCCTTTCTTTCCTACATCCCATTTCTCTCTCATCCATTGACCTCTATTGGTAACCTTTATTCCAGTGCTATCTATTGCAATGACAATGTATTCGTCTTTGAAATCTTTATTTTTATCATCATCTTCTTTTATTTTGATGTCTAGTCTGTTTATCCTTCGGTTTATTGTTGTAAAATCTGGGATTGATGGTACTTTTCCTTTAGCATGATCTTGTGTTATTCCTTCTGTTTGTCTGTATGGTAGATGAAAATATGCCTTGGCATATCCAAGAAGGAGGAGAAATGTGTTTGGATAATGAAATGGTTCTCCAACCTTGTCTTTGTTCATCTCTTTTAGTTCTGCATCCCAGTTGTTAATAATATCAAAGCCTAGCAAGATTTCGCCTCTTTTAACTAAAGATTGGTTGTAGGAGGGCCAGTTCATACAATTTGTTGGTTGATACCAGCTAAATGCATTTGGGAAAGAGGAAATCATGCAACAAAGCAACTTGTACCCTTTCTTATAATATACATCAGCTTTTTTACTCTCTTGATAATGTAGTGTGCGTGTGGCGCGCGTGTGTGTGTATGCCCGTCTGTCGTATTTTTTGATGATCGTTATGTTTATATTCTATCACATGGTATGTATATATAAGGAAGCTCATACCCTTTATAGTGTCTTTTGTGTCTTTTATCTATTTAGTATAAAAATATGGCTCTGTAAAGTTAAGATCAAAAATCCGTTTTATAAAACATTTGAATGTGATGGTCCACCAAAAATTTGGTTTATATGTTGAAATTTAAGTTCATTTTGCCAAAATTATTTTTTGAAATGGTCTACTAACCAAATTTCTTTAATTAAAAATAATTATCAATTCCTTAACTTTACATCCATGAAAATCGTTGGCCATAATAGGATATCCTATTGTTGGATTAAGCCTAATTTTATATACTAAATCATTATATTAAATGTTATCTTTTATAGTATATACTATCTTTATACAAATTCCATTCTTATTGCCTATTTTTTCTTATCTTTTTATTTGGGGCTTAAAGCGGCAAACATCCATCCACCTTCTTGAGGTACTTGTACAGCCGCTTAGGATGTTGGTTCAGTCAGAGCCTCGCTCTCATACGGAGCATGTAAACTTTGAACCTAGCCCAATTATGGTTCTCTTTGGAAGAGATAAAGATTTTCATGTAGTCAGAGCCAAAAATATTCTAGTGTAATATATATACAAGCATTGCAAAAAATCCGTTGGTTTTAATCTAGCAATTGATCTGAAAAGTTGAAAATGAGTGATGTTAGATATGGAAAGAAGTAGAGGATTATTGAAATGGCATTTCCCTCCCTGCCCATGATAATGTTAAATAAATGCTATTTAATCAGATTAATCCAAAAATGATCGGATAGTGTTGAAAGCATCATATAAAATATTCAGCGATATATTTAGGGAAAATAGTAAAACAGATTACAGAAATCATGCAACAAAGCAATAATGAAGCTATATTTTTTAACACATTTGCATTCTATTGTTTATGGAACTACCATGGAACGATCCTCAATCAAACAAATTTGCAACAACTGTAGGATTGATAACATCAGACGGTACAAATGGCCCCAACATAATGGCTTGTGAATGGACCCACCATATTTCATACAATCCAGGATTGGTAGCGATTTGCCTAGGCCATACAAAAGCAACAGTTCAAAATATAAGGAATTCCAAAGAATTTGGTATTAGTCTTTGTTCAAAAGATCAATCCATTATTTCAAGTATTGCTGGTGGATATAGTGGAAGTGAATATAACAAAATAGATGCAATAAGAGAAATGGGCTTTGAGTTTGTAAAGGCAAATAAAATTAAACCATTTATGGTCAAAGATGCAGCATTAAATATTGAATGTATATTACATAAAGAAATTATTTTGGGAGATCATATAATGTTTGTAGGAGAGGTAATAGAAGCATCATATGATTCTGAAAGATATCCACTAGTATATCATGATGGAAAATATTGGTCACTAGAATCTATAATAAAGCCTAAAAAGGAGGAACGAGAGATGATGAAAAAAATTTTAGAAAAGCATAAAATAAAAGCCTCACAATGATCTAAATAGGCCCTGTTCACTTAAGACATAATTATTTATTATGATAATCTACAAATAAATTCAACCAATTCTTTATATGTTTTAGTTTACATTTCTTCTTTCTACAAGGAAAGTAATCATCAAAGCTTTCAATAGTTCTGTCCTTTATGTATTGCATTGTTCTTTCAATAATGATGCTTTTCTCATGTGAGGAATGGATATGATGAGTTAGTTTCAAGAATTTACATGCTTGAGGTGGATACCAGCTACCTCCATCTGTGGAGACCGGATGTTCTCCATATTCTTCTACAGCATCCGAAATAAATCGTTCAGCAATAACAAAACATGTTTTGTTCTTTTGATATACTCATCCCAAGGATTTCTTTATTTTCAGGTTCAATCGTAGCAACCCATACCCAAACATATTCTGAACCAACTTTAATTATGATTTCATCTATAACATACTCAGAAATTTTCTTTTTCTTTATGGATATTTTTTGTGGATTTATTTTTGAATCCAATTCCAGATGGAAATATGATTTCTTTTGATAAAGAAGCAATCTGATAGTCTATCAGCTGCCTTCCTTAAAGAAAGACCTGAAAACTGAAATATAATTCATAACCAATAAATTCTGAAGGTGTTCTGTTTCTGAAAATCACAAATGAAATAGAGTACCTTCAGAGCTATAGGCTTTCCTTAAGTGAACAGAGCCTCTAAATAGCCAAATAGAGTAATATATAGAAAATAATATAACAATAATATAAATTTAACAATAAATAAAAAGTTAAAAATTAAAAATTAATTAAGTATGCCTTTAAGAATATATATTTTATAATTAATAATTTATCACTTACGAACAATTTTATAATAAAGTTTGTCTTTCATCTAACAATATAAAAAATATTTCAAATCAAATACTATATTTGTAATTTTGAGTTGTTATTATTATATTTTACTATCAATCAAGAATTGCTTATCATAGTGCATGTCAATGATTTAAAAATCAGTTAAAACAGAAATTCATCTCTAATAATAACAATTGAATTTTCACTGTTTTCGTTTTGACATAACTAACGATTAACTGCTGTGTAAACATCGAGCTAATCATTATTGTAAACTAATTGTGCGCATTTAGATTTGTTAATTTTTATAATTTTGAATATGAATCAAATAATATGATGACAATTTGATGCTAAAAACAAATAGTAGTAGTTTACAAGTGTACTTACATTCTTCTTTGCACAACTGTTAACAAACAATAAAAAGATATTCAGACAATAAAGCAATCATTAATACAAATATAATAATAATTACTTTAAAAAAAACAGATTAACTTTTAATTCCAAAGTAATTAAATATTTAATAATATAAAATAATTTCTTTTAAATTAATAATAGCCGTCACAAAAATAAAATAACAATAAAATTCAAATAATAATAAAGGTCTTGTATAAAGAAGCAGATAGGCATAATAATGATAATTTAAATGGTGATCAAATCATAAATCAAACAAAACCTATAATAAAACCATCATTATTAGAAATACCAAAGTATAAAATAAAATTTGTTTTCGACGCAAACGCTAAGGCTTATAATAATCTAGATACTATGGAGCTTCGGCCGATCGAGTTAGATTCATCAATACACTTTTACAACGATAAAAGTAAGGAAGGTCCTTTATTACCAATACCATCTATTACAGACATCAAAATAATAACTCAGAAGAAAGGGATCTTAAGAAAGAAACAAGAACAAATGATAGAAATATCATTTGATAACAAAAATAATGAAAAAAAAAATATAAAGATCATCATAAATGAAAAACAAATTGATGAGTTTTTAGATGGTTTAAAAATAATACAAAATAGTTTAACTAACAAGTCTTCAAAAGCCACCAAGAAGTTAAATTTTAAAACAAAAACAGGTAATATAATTCCGATAAAAATTAAACCTATGACCCCTTTTCTTTTCCAAAACGAGGAACTAGTTTGGAAAAATATTATTACAAATAAAGATCCAAAGAAAAAAGAAAAAATAACATTATTAAATACAATTACCAATTATAGAGTATTTCAATATGATTACATCAATCATGAAGGGAAATATATCTGGATAAATGAAATTACAGATATAAAAATAATAAATATTCAGCAAACCTCAGATCTTGAGATTGAAGATAACCATTATAAAAATAAACAAATAAACTACATGTTAACAGACAGTAAATCAAATTCTAATACTATAGTAGGCGATATTGAAATAATTTCATACTCAAAACAAAGCTTAAGGTTTGTAAATGAAAAAAATCCAACTAAAATAAAAGATCTAATAGAATCAACAAGAATACAATGTAATTTTTCCATAGATAAAGACATGTATGACATTCCAGAAGGTCAGATTATTAAAAGTAGCACAAATCAACTAAAAAATGATGAAAACCTTACTGTATTAAATAAAGAAGAATTAATTTGTAATAAATGTAATAAAAAAAATAGCTTAATATCCATCTATTGTATTAAATGTGGTCAAAAATTAAAAAAGATAATTATTTGCAAAATTTGCAACCAATCGAATGTTATAGATGCAGTATTTTGTAATATGTGTGGAAACAAATTATAAAAAGATCGTTTTATTTTTTAAATAATATATAAATGTGGAATAAATTGAATATAATTACTAGCGGTATAGAAATTAATTAGAGTAGTATAATCATGATAATCTTTTATCATTATCTGAATAAATATCAACATCGAATAACCATCGTTTTTCTTAAAAAGACCATAAAGTAGTTAAGGTAATAATTATCATGACAATTGCTACAGCATATAATCCTTGAGGAAGCTCTTTAACTTTAGGCATATCAATTCCGAAAATTCTATAAACTCATAATTACAATTAAGGGTAATAGCGACATATTAAACACAGAAAGTATCCGGATAGTATCAGTAGTCTTCATTACAACATTAGCAATGAATACCGCGCGTAAAGAATTAATTGTATCTCTATACGATTCAGCCAATTCTATAAGTTAATTGATATTACCATATGCAATTTGCAAATATTTTATATCATAACTTCTTTTTCCATATGAATCAAAGAATTTACCCCATCTCTAGTATACGAAAGATGCCTTCGGATAATTATTATCTCTCTCGTTACTAGATCAAGATAATTAAGTTTTCTTAATCAGAACATATAGACCTTTTCAATTTCACTAATTATCAATTCTATTGAAGTTAACAATTGTTCATATGTATTTATAATTTCATTCATATTATAGTAAAGAGGATCGATACTAGATTCTATTATTTTTTTATATATTTTTTTGATGAAATAAAAGGTGGGATGGTGTTGATAGATCAACCTTCAGAAAAACTATGGTCTAATAACCAATCTTTATCACTAAAGATATAAATACCTTTAAATCGTAATTTTTTAAGTTTCCCACATTTGATATCAAGGAGTATAGTAAAGATATAGCTTTCATGAATATGCACCGGAGGTCTTTTTGCTTGTCGTTCAACCACTTTCAATGTCCCGTTATCCAATCCAAATTCCTTCTTGATATAAGATAGTTCCTTTGGAGTAGGATCGACTATTTCCATTCACAGATTAAATCCATTTTTATCAATCAATAATTCCCTTTTCTCTTCAACACTATTACAATTATAAAAAATAGCTGTATGCAATAACGACAATATTTTTAAATTTAAAATGGAACTTAGATGTTTATTCCATCAATACATAAATCTATTAATATTATTACTTTAAGCAGTAGAACATAATACTAAACAGAAGATCTTTCGTATAATTGGCACCGTTAGAAACATTCTTAGTGGACAGTTTTTAAAGAAGCTCATTAAATTAAAATAAAAATATACAATATATGAAGGAATTTATAAAATTTTGATAGTAGCCTAATTATGCAAGAAAACAGAATTAAAATTTAATATCGAAATCTAGGTAATTTTTTTTAATGTAGAGTCTCTAGCTCTTAAAGCTAAAATTCCAGAAATTACAAAAAGAACGAGCCCAGGAATTGCAAAGAAGTGAGCTACTAAGAAGAGAGCAATGCCACAACCTATTAATAATATGCCAGAGGTTCGAGGATTTTTTATTTTGAAGGCGGATATTAATGCAGCTATGTTTACAAAAATTATTAATACTGTAACAAGTAGAGCTCCACCAATCACTAATCCTAGAATAGGAATACCTATTATATGATTGATGTAAAAATATAAAAACAATCCGATAACAGACAAACCTAGTCCAATTAGAGCCGTAATAAGAGTTATTTTCTGGTAGTTTTTCATATAAACATATTAAATATTAACTTTTATTAATATAAAACGTTTTTTAATATTCAACATTACAATACCAAATGCAATATTATTTCTTTTATTCTGTCAACAATATTCAAAAAAATTCTTTAATTCAAAATCAGTTTAATTCGTATATTATTTATCCATAAAAATAATATCAACAAATTCATTGATAATGATTTCTTTTTAGTAGGATTTTATATACTAAAAATTATATTATGTACTAATTCAAATAGTTTATATAAATATTAAATTACAAATAAATAAAAAAATAATTAGTTTAATGGTTTTATATGTAGAATATCCAATATTAAACTTTATCAATATCTAAAATATAAGGATAAATATATAATACAGTAAATAAAAATGATTTTTTAAAATATAATTCTTTGTTACGCGGAACTATAAAAAGATAAGGTCAATTCAATACAGGTTCTAATTTACATTTTTCTGCATGGAAAATAATCATCAAAACATTCAGTTTTATCTTTTATATATTGCATTGTTCTTTCAATAATGCTTTTCTCATAAGGAAGAATAAAATGCGAGATTATATTCAAGAACCTACATGTAATGGGATATTGTATACCATCATCTGTTGAAACAGCATGTCCCCCATATTGCTCTAACATCCACATAAAATATCCTGCTGAATATATTTTGTCCTTTCATATGCTAATTCCAAGAATTTCTCTGTTCTCAGATTCGATAGCAATCCATATACAAACATCCTCTGGAGGGATTTTGATAACTGTCTCCTCTATAACATAATGGTAAATCTGCTTTTTCTTGAATGATAATATTTGAGGATTGTACTTTTGAAGCCGGTTCCAAACAGAAACATGATTTGTTTAATAAAGCAAGATGATAATCTATCGATGGCTCTTCTTAAATAAAAACGTACAAAAGAAATAATACAAACTATAACCAATATACTTTGAAGATGTTCTTTTGTTTCTTGATACGACAAATGAAATAGAGTATCTTTAAGCTATATGTTTTACTTAAGAATTGTATAAATACCTAGATAATCATTATTGTAAACTAATTGTGCTCGTTTAGATTTATTAATTTTAATATTGAATATGCATCAAAACAATATGATAACAAGTTTATAAATACATGTAAAAACTATTTTAAGTTTTAAAAATAATAATCAAAAACTTTTCTATGAAAACAATTATACAAATATGGATGAATATAAATTAACAGTCGTTATTTATTTTACCGATCAATATTATTAATATATAAAGACAAAAAATTAAAGACGTGAAAAATAAAATTAATTTCTTGACATGGATTTAGTTTTTATTTATTACTATCTTTCAAATCATCGCTTTTTGCTTGCAATGCATCAGTATCTTTTGGATCTATTGCCAAAGATTTATCATATAATTTTATTGCTCCAGTAGTATTACCTAAAGCATCTAAAGCAAAACCTTTACCATCAAGAGCATCAGTATCGTTTGGATTTATACTTAAAACTTTATCGAAGTAATGAATTGCACCAGTAGAATTATCCAAATTAGCTAAAGAGCTTGCCTTACCATTTAATGCATCAGTATCTTTTGGATTTATAGTCAATGCCTTAGTATAATATTGCATAGCTGCCGTGTAATTACCTCCATCATATAGATCATCACCTTTTTTATCCAAACTAGATGTTGAGGCAAAATTATTTTGAGCGATGGCTTTATTAATATATGTCGAATTGATTGTCGCAGAAGAAATAAAAATGATAAAAAGTGGCACAGCGATAAGAATTAGTCCAAATTTAAGCAAAGAATTATTCTTTGTCATCATTACACTATAACTTTTACTTAATATTTAAAGAATTACCTTAATTTAGTGAATGTTAATTTGAAATATAACTCTTTTTATATCAAATAATCAGACAATCAAACAAAAGACCAATTATTCATTTAATCAGCATTAATTACTTATCCGATTCAACTTTAATTGTCATTTCATAAATCATATTCTCAATTTTCATTATCATGTAACAATTCCTTGGTTCATATTGTTGTTATCAATTTTAGATAACAATAGGATTTATTTTTACTAAATTTAACATTTACTTTTAGATGTTTCTTGGAATACTCAAAAAAGCATATATTAAACTATAACAATGATCTTTTAGAATGTTCATTTTTAGAATACATATAAAAAATAATATTAAGATATAATACATTTCTTTAAATGACAGAGAACCGTTATCATCATAATCGTAAATCATGTTAACAATATAAAATTACAATCTAAAAAAGGGATTCATATTTTTAAAAAAAATATATATATATATTTTTTTTTAATTAGATAACAAAATTACAGATAAATAATATTATATTTATATTGTTATTTAATATAAAAATATGTCTAAGTATAATGTTCTATTCATTTATAATATCATCATTTAAAATTTTTTTAAATAGAATAAAAGTAAAACAAAAGTAAAAGACAATCCTTTCAAAATACCATGCAAAATAATTAGTAAAAGTATATTATTTTTTAGAGATTGTTTAAAAGCCCAATATTAGCACATTAACTTTTCATAGCATGACAGAATCAATCATAAATTTACCAGAATGAAATTTAAGAAGAATGTAAAGCAACATATAATTAAAGTATAAAAATAGATTAACAACACACAAGATCTGTAAAGTTGAGACCAAAAATTCTATTAAATAAATTTAAATATGATGGTCAATCAAAATTTTGATTTGCATATCAAATTTACGTTCATTTTGCCAAAATTATTTTTAAAATGGTCTACTAACCAAATTTCTTTAATTAAAAATAATTATCAATTCCTTAACTTTACAGAGCCAAATACAAAGAATTCAACAAAAAATAATCATTTGTAATTGAAAAGATATGCAAATCATATTAGAAAAAATTAAAACATATTCTTTTAGATAATTTCAAAAACTCTTTTTGATCATCAAATTTTAATCCAGATCGATTAATACATCATAGCAATACATACATAAAAGTATTATATAATATAAAGTCATAAGTGCATATGTCGAATCCAGATACGGAATTGATTGCTCCTTTTGAGGTGAGTGAAATTAATGTACCAGATAAAAAAATTGCACTAGTAACAATTCATGATGCATGTCCAAAATTTGAATCAAGGATTCTTCAAGCCGCCAAAAGTTTGGAAAATCTCGACATTAAATATAATATCGCTCTAATTCCTTTTTTTAAAGAAACAGAAGATCTTCCTAGTTATCCAGATTTTGTTAATTCAATGAAATTGTGTAAAGCTGAAATCGTATTGCATGGCCTATACCATGAAAAAAGTAACGGTCAATTTGACAATTTTCATACAGTAATAAAAGGAGAAGCAGAAGAAGAGATTCGAGCAGGATTAGAAATATTTTCAGAAATTGGGATCCACACAGATGTATTCATACCTCCGGCGTGGAAACTAAATGAAGGATCAATCAGAGGATTAGAAAAAACAGGATTTAAGTTAGCAGAAATTCAAGAAAAATTTATAATAATCGGTAAGGAAGAATTTAAAAAATTAGTTACACCCAAGGTATTCAATTGGGATTCAACAGGTTATGCTGAAAAAAATATAGTAAATATAGAAATAGACAGGAGACGATTTGATAAATTATTAAAAGAAGAACCAAATATAATTAGAATAGCACTTCATCCAAGAGATCCACACGAAGCATTAGATCAACAACTAGAAATGATAAACCAACTAAAGGAGGAAAATTATCAAATAATAAATTATCAAGATCTAATTCAAAGATTACCGTCCCTAAAGTAAAATTTTTAAATGTGCATAAAAGAACAAAATATAATAATTTTTGATTATCGGATGCTCTATTTTATTATAGTAAACCATATTTTTAATTAAAATGATTATTAACATAATTTCACATATAATTATAAAAAATTAAAAGATACCAATTAAACAATATACCAAGAAAGATCATATTGAATAAATATTATTTATCGATAAAATTTTTCATAGAATAAATCCTTTACCAAAATTATCAAGTGAAGAAAACACATATAAGAATTTATAGACATTTTCTATAGTTTTAAACCTCGAATTATAAATCAAGATATTGAAGGCAGTAAACAATAATTGATTTATACTTAAAGTGAAAAACATTTTTATAAAATAATAATAATGTTACCAATTACCTGTTTAATTAAAGACTAATTAAAAAACATTTTACCAAATTATATAAAATACATCTATCCTAGAAAAAAAATTAGATACAAGAGCCAAAAGTAGATAGGCTGATGCAACCATTACCTACAATATAAGACAACAATAGGAAAGTCACTAGGTAATTTAAAATCAAAGGTATCTCCTCAATTTAAATTAATTACTAATTTTACACTTTAGGAGCATTAGGACATATGCCGCCTGGATAGACTATTCAACCAATGAGGGGCTTTTGTATTATAAATTCGGCAATATTTTTTACCTCGTCCCCTAAGAGTCCATATCGAAAAGTAAAAAGAGAAGCCAAGCGAGAACACGGTTATATCATAATCACATTTATGGAAATTTGTACATAGTTAAAATCCAAACATACCATGTTTCTATCCATCATCCTTCCGAAATTTTGAGATGAAATATAGCCATAAACAATAATATGGATCTCCATAAGCATTTTAGTTTGTTTAATAGTGAAAATACAATCAAAGATCTTATATCCAATCAAGAACATCAATAATACAACGTATTGGAAATAAATAAAAAATAAATAAATATAAATATAGACTCTATTAACGACGTACGGAATATATAGCAATATTTAGAAGAATTACAAAAGTCGCAAAAAAGATTATAATATATAATACCAATCATCATAGACCAACATATATACAAATTTAGTCATTTAGAATTAAATAAAAATCGTAAAAGGTTTTATTTTACGATATTTAAAATAAAATAAAGATAAGAAATAAATGTATTTGAAATATATGTAAAGATGTCATAAATCTGGAAGTTTTAGATTTCCTATATTTAATTATATAAAACATACAGCGTTAATCAAAATTACTAAAACGAAAATGATAACATATTACTATAAATATTATCACAACATATTGATAAATAGTGAATTATTATATAATGGATGGCAATCAAAATAGATATTATTTATTCATAGATATAGATTGCTTTTTTTTAGATCGTATAGGTTATGGACGCATAAAATAAAGATTAAGATCGACAAATTGTAACAAATTCATCTATAGAAAATATAAAATAATAAATGATTGAATGCAAAATCATTCAAGTTTGAATACGACTCTATGACCTATCAACATAAAGTATGCAAAAATCTATGTAAGATCCAAAACACGTATGAAACTCTAAAGATACGTAAATGGAGAGATGAATATCATAGATGGTGCCAAGAATGTGAAATTTTATTTATTAATTGTGATAATCCACTTTGTATGTGCTGTGGTAAAAAATTAAAATATAAAATAGGAACTGCACTAGAGATTCAAAAAGAAAAAACTAAAAGAAATTATACAAAACAAAAAGAATGGAGAAATGAAAATAATCATGGTAAGTCGATCTCTTGATTTTATAGATATAGATAACGAACTTTGGTCTTGATTGATAATTCTAATCTCAATTTTGATGAATTCATAACCTTAATCATTAGAATGAGGTAATTTAACCAAAACCAGTCTCTTTACGATAGAAAAAACAAAAGAATATCTTCATCATATATCAATGAGGGTTTATATTGGCAACACTTTGTCGAAGGATTTGAAAATCATATAAATCAACAATTTCTATATAATAATAACAATTGAATTGTAACTGTTTACGCTGTGATATAACAAAACGCTAGAAAATGACTAAAAAATAAACATTTAATAAAGCAGTATTTGTATCTTTCAAGATTATTCTTAAGAATTACATCTAAAAGGATTTTTTATTTTTTAATTGAATCAGATTTTGCCAAATAATGAGAAATAATTGGATTAGGCTTGTCTTTCAAAAGATGTATTATTTTATTTTCCAACGATTGAACACTTTTAGTAACTCTTTCATGATGACGCATATGATCAGTCCAAGTATCAGCAATTCGGATCTCCACATAGTGACTGATGTCTGCAGGATCTTGAAATAATTCCCAATATGCAAGTCCTTCACTTCTAAGAAGTCTGCCTAATTCATATACTGTTTGTTCAAATTCAATAGAAAATTTTGTATTAATTCTATACTCGATAGTAATAAGAGTCTGAGAACCACTATTTGAAGATTCGACTATCAAATGAGATGGTAACGACCAATGATCACTACTGGCAGGTGTAAAATCCAATTTGTTTACAAAATCAGTACTATAATACCGTCTGGCAATTATTGTGACACCTAAAGATAAAGATGCGATTGACAAAGTGAAAGGAATGCCAATAATATTAGCCGTTGTACCCCATATTACACTTCCAACTGCCAATCCACCATTCAATACAAGCAAATAAATTGCTAATACTCGTGAACCTATCCAACTTGGAGCAGATTTCATTCCAACTGTATATAATTTAGACAATATAGTAACATAAGCAATACCACCGATACCCATGACGGTACAAAGAATGACAAAATCTCGGACAAAACCAACTGAGAGCATTACTAAGGATAATAGTCCAATAGAAATAGTAAGAAATGATTCTATTGAAAATCTACCAGATAATTTAGGTAATATTACTATTCCACCAAAAATTGCACCTAATCCAAAAGAACCTAAAAGTAAACCGAAACCTGTCGAATTAATATGCATTTCATGCTTTGCCAATAGAGGTAAAAGCGATAATAATGCACTACTACAAAGTGTAAATAAAATTGATCGAATTATTAACGTAACAGCTGCCTGAGAATGGCGCACGTAACGTAATTGAGCCCTAATAGCACCAAAGATATTTTCAGGAGGCAAAGTACTAGATTTGGATTTTTTAGGTAACCGAATAATAACACCTATCATAAAAATTAACGATAAAGAATTAAGAAAAAATGCTGCCCATGGAGCAAAAACAGTAACAACCAAACCCCCTATTGTGGGACCGACTGCTCGGCCTATATTACTAGCTACCGCACTAAGAGTTAGAGCAGATGGCAGATCAGTTTTTGTTACTAAAGCACTCATTGCAGGAAGAATTGGAGTTCTAATCATAGTTATACCAGCACCTAGAGCAAATGTAAAGAATAATAACAAAAAAGGAGTAGTTATACCTAGAAGTGTTAATACACCAATTAAAAAAGACATAATACACATATATCCACAGGTAATGAGAAGTATATTGCGTCTATCAAAAATATCAGATAATGCGCCTGATGGTACTGCAAAAATAAAGATTGGCAATGTACTTGCCGTAGTAATTAGGGAGACCAATAAAGGATTGGGAGCAATTGAAGCCATTAACCAAGACGCCCCAACTTCATACATTGCAGAACCAATGTATGAAAAAACTGCAGCAAACCATAACAAACGATATAACGAATCTTTGAAAGGACGTAATCCGGATATTATATAATGTTCTTTCTTTTGTGATTTTCCTTCTTCTACCATTGGAAATAAATAAATCATCAAAGGTATACATTTTTCGAAAATTAAACAAATTGCCGTCAAATACTTCGGTCGTCTCTGTTAACAACAATGTAAAGAACTATCTACTAGTATTTGTAAAATAATTGTGATTGTTTTCACAAATCAAAATAATTGAGATACGATTTATTTATTGACAATCATGTAAAAATATCTCAAGCAAAACAACTACGAATTTTTTATATTGAATAGTACAGAGTTAATAATACATGAGATCTACATTTTTGTAAATTCATATTTTTATGCTTAAAATATCATGATTTTATTACAATGGAGTTAAAGCAGGCATGTATGATAATCAAGTTAAAAACATTTTAAAAATCCTTAAGTTAATATAGCCGGAAAAGGTGATCAACATATTTATATATAAAAAAGATATTGATTACTTATGGCAATGGTTTACAAATTGTCAGATAGCTTTGATATATTTAAATTAATTATTCTTCATTTACATTTGCTATATTATTTATCTATATGGAGAATTATTTAATTGACTACCAATAGCAATAAAATCTCTTTTAGTAATGATGTCTTTGTAGAGAATGGATTAAGAAAAAGAGAACTTGAGCCCATAGAAATTTCCTATCTTGTACTTGATGTGTTTAATAATGATGATGTTTCCAGTATACTTCATAAAATTTCAACAGCTATAAATGTTCAACTGGTATTGCCTGATGGTAGTGAAATTCCTTTTATCCCTTTTGATGAATTTAATAATGCTTCACATGAAGATAAAGTATATCTTTATGGAGTTAGTGGTTCAGGGAAATCTCGAACCATTTATGAACTAATTAAATCAAAATTTAACAATCTAAACAACATCTATATAATAAATCCAAGAAATGTGATATCAGACACATCTGTAGAGTATGGCAGAATGGATATTTATCAATTAGTCGATAGATTTACTACTAATGATGCTGTTATATGGGACAACTTTCCAGATAACTTGATAAAAAAAGATATATACAACGGTAAAAAAGCCCTTGAAATAATTATCTCTAAAGAACTAACAAAAATTTTAATTGCGTTGAAGCCCAAATATCTTGAGGCTTATCGAGATATAGTCAAAGATATAGTTGAGGTATGCCAACATCCTATTGTCTATAACAGAGAAAAAATCAAAGGCATTGTAAAATCCTATGGAATAAATACAAGATTTAAGCAATTATACCAGAAATATATACAAAACAATGTAGATAATATATCACATATACTATGGAATAAAGATCCTACACCTTTAACAGTTCTTGATTTTTATAAAGACCTTTCTAATAAAGAGTCTCAACTACAATATCATTTAAAAGGTAAAGAGCAATTAAATGCAATATCTATAGCTGAAGCCTTATATGGTGCAATAGAGTATTATGAACATCAATTTAGATATATCCGTAGCCTTGATGAACGTAATGTTGATTCAGAATTCTTGTATACTTTAAGATTTTGTTATGAAATAGGATATGATAGGACTATTAATAGAGTTGAAGAATTACAAAAAGAGATTTTTAATAGTGTACCGCCTAAGGATGCTGCTAAGAAGCTAGACATATGGGTGTACTTATCGGGACCATATTATTCTATGCATGATACTGCTAGACATTCTATAAAAATTGATGATTATATTCAAGTTAAAATTATGGCTTATCTTACGAAAAATTTTTTAAAAGTAGTTCCAAAAGAGAAAAATCAAATTCATGTATTTGGATTATACCTTGGTAAAAATTTTCAATTTATTCTACGTAGTGATCCAAATCAGTTTTTACCAGATCATATTTATGATTATATGAAAAGTAACCGATATTTCGAAAAATCTTTCAGCCAAGGCATAGGGGAGATATTCTTTTTGTTAGACGACAATTCTCAAAAAATTGTATTGGATAGGTTGGATATAGACATTGAATTTGCAGAAGGATTTGGTTTCAGCCTAGGTATGAATTTCAATTCATTAGATGATATATGCAGGCAAAAAGTTTTTGAGAGAATCTATAGTGGTATGCCTTTTGCATCTTATTTTGGAGAAAGCTTAGGTCAAGTATTCCAACATTTATCAAAAAATATACAAAAAGAAGTTTTTGATCAAATAAAGAAGAATGTTCTTTTTGCTAATGGTGTAGGAAGGGGTTTTGGTTATTCATATTCATTAATGGATGTGGATCTCCAACACGAAATATTTGAAAAAGCCAATACAAACAGTGAACTTACTCTAGGTCTTGGATTAGGTATAGGAAAAAATTTTTCATCATTAAATAAAGAATCACAAATGGATATACTAAAGAAAACAGAAAAAAATCATATATTTGATCAAGGTTTGGGTCATGGTTTAGGGTACAACTTTGAACAGTTCTCTGTAATGTTTAGAGAAAATATGCTATTCCGTGCCCAGAAGAGTGTTCAACTAATGTTTGGTATAGGATTTGGTGTAGGCATAACATTCACTTATCTATCTGAAGCATTTCAGAAAGAAATGATTGAAAGAGCCGATAATGATGGAGAGTTCGGATATGGTCTAGGGATGGGTCTTGGATATGGCTTTGGGTATTTGCCCGCAGAATATCAAACAAAATTAATTGTAAAGATAGAAGGAAACAGAAAATTTGGATATGGTCTTGGTTGTGGTTTTGGTTTGATTTATAAATATTTGCCGGATAGAATCAAAAATGACATATTGTTAAGAGCCGATAAAAATATTGAATTTGATCAAGGTTTGGGCTTTGGTATAGGACTTACCTTCACTTACCTTCCATATGAACTTCAAGAACAAATGTTTAAAAGGACTAGTAAAGATATCGACTTTGGATTTGGATTGACATATGCACTGGGCTATACATTTACATATCTCAACAGGATTTACAAATGAGAATTATAAACGAATCTGAAAATAATTTGTATTTGAAACGTGGACTTGGTTCTGGAGATGCATATGCACTTCAATATAGATCCGATATCAATCAAAAAGTCTTTGAAAAAATAGAATATGAACTGCTTTGTTGCATGATTCGAAAATCAGTTAAAAATTTAATATTTGTATTATAATAATAATTAAGCTTTGACTATTTCTGTTATAACACTGTCAATAAAACGTTAACAAATGACGAATAAAATAATCATGCAACAAAGCAAATATGAACCAGATCTTGCAGTAGGTTTCGGTATGGGTATAGGGCGTTTATTCAAATACTTTTCTACTAAAATTCGTAAGAAGATTTTTAACAGAGTAGCAGAATATAATCCTTTTTTTGCATATGGTTTAGGTCATGGTTTTGGTTACGTCTATACATATCAAACGGAAAAAATACAAAAAGAAATATTTGAAAAAGCAGAATATAATCCTTTTTTTGCATATGGTTTAGGTCATGGTTTAGGAAACTCTTTTAAATATATAAATGAGGATTCCCAACAACAATTATTTGAAAAAGCAGAATATAACCCAGAATTTGCATATGGTTTAGGTCATGGTTTAGGACAATCGCTAAAGTATCTAAGTAACGATGAAGAAAACAAGATAACAATTAGATCTGCCAATAATGTTCAACTTGATACTGGTTTTGGTAGTGGAATAGGAACTATTTTATATAAATGTCTAACTGTAGAGGAACAAGAAAAGATTAAAAAAAAAATTTGGTTATATAAGGACACTGGATTTTCAAGAGGAATAGGCCTAGGCTTGGGTCGCGTATTTAGATATCTGGATAAACAACAGCAGGAAGAACTTTTTAATTTGGCGAAAGATAACACACAGTTTGCTATTGGTTTAGGCGATGGTATCAGCGTCATATATTTCAATTCTCAAAAGAAATCATCAGAATATATTTTCAAGGAAATTTATGAAAGCCCTGTTTTAGCAAGGGGATATGGTGAAGGTTTAGGGTGTATTTTTAAATATGTTTTCCAAAGAGGACAGAAAGATATTCTTATGGGTCTTGTAAAAGACCAAAATTTTCAAGAGGAATAGGCACAGTGGTTGGTCGCGTATTTAGATATCTAGATAAACAACAGCAGGAAGAACTTTTTAATTTGGCGAAAGATAACACACAGTTTGGAAAAAGTTTGATTTTTTCCATTTCTAATATCTTCAAGTGTACTTCTGAATCACAACAAACCGAAATATTGGAAAAAATTCTAAATCAAAAAGAACTAAGTGCTCTTGTAAAAAGTTTTGGTGAAGGCTTGGGCTACAATTTTATATCTTTAACTTCAAAACAACAAGAAAATGTGTTTACTATAGCACACAGTAACAATGATTTTGCAGAAGGACTATCAAATGGTATTGGGCAAATTTATAAACACCTTGATAAAACTCTTCAAATACGAATATTAGAATTAACAGTACACAACGATATATATAATGCATATTTTGGAAAAATGGTTGGTAATAATTTTCCATTTTTATCTTCAAATATTCAAAAAATAATCTTACAGTTTATAGAACGAGATAATGGCGAAAGGTTTGCTAAAAGTTTTGCATCCGGTATAGAAAATAGTCTCACATATTTAGATAATGATTTACAAAAAAAGTTATTGCTAAAATTATCAAAAGGATAAACTCTAGAAAATTTGAACAAATATGGTGCATTTAAAATAAAAGAAATAGTTTAATTTAAGTAGTAGTATCTAGTCATCCTTTTTGATTATAGAAATTTAATCTTTATGGAAATATGTATAAGTATTAGTGCTTTGTTGCATAACTCAATTTTTTCGTAACTATATGACATATTTGGTTTAAGTTTAATATACCATCCATTTGAAATTCGTATTATTTTGACAAAAGTTCGATCATAAAAAACGAATTTCAGAGTTATGCAACAAAGCAAGTATTAGAAGTTATTATTCTATTTATTGTTGTTTAAAGAAGAATATTCTCTATTTAATGAAATTCCTTCTTTAAGTTCGTCATCTAATACGCATGCATCAGATGATCAATGGACTGTTTTATCTGAAGAGATAACATTCTCGGGTAAGCGAAAAGATTGTTGCATATGCTTTATAGATATGGTTAATTCCACGAAAATTACAAGTCAATTGACTCAACAACAAATTGGCAAGTATTATTCTATTTTTCTCAATTCAACTGCAATAATAGCAAAAAACTTTGGGGCAACAATAGTCAAAAATGCAGGAGATTGTCTTATTTATTATTTTCATACATCAGGATCGTCGGCTAATAATGATGATGATAATACTGATAATAACAACAAACATCTTGCATTTAAAGATGTAATTGAATGTGGAATGACTATGATAGCAGCACATCGTATTATTAACACGAAACTATATGAAGAAAAACTTCCTTCATTAAACTACAGAATAAGTGCTGAATATGGAACGGTAGAATTTGCAAAATCTGTCTCTTCTCAATCTCAAGATTTGTTTGGACACACTATGAATTTATGTGCAAAGATCAATCCTCTAGCTTCCCCAAATGGAATGGTAATTGGCAATACACTATATCAAATTGTAAAGTCATTCAATAAATATAATTTTGAAGAAAAAGGCAAATTTTCAAATACATCATCAAAAAATACTGATATTATATATGCTGTTTCCAGTAAACAGAAAAATAATATATTAAATCCATTTTCAAGAACTTCTGAAATAAAATTATTACAGAAGCCTTCCTATTCTTCTATTGATAATCAAAATATTAATAATAATAAATATTCCAAAACTAAAACAAAAAAAATTATGGTAGTAGATGATGATGAGGATATCCTATTTACATTCAAGTTGATTTTACATAGCGAGGGGTATAAAGTGGATAATTTTATTAATCCAATTAAAGCATTACAACAATTTGAAAAAGATGATTCCTATGACATGGTAATTACTGATATTAAAATGCCAAATCTTAGTGGATTGGATTTGTATAATAAAATTAAATCAAAGAAAAAAGACGCAAAAGTAATTTTTATATCTGCTCTAGACGGGGCAGAAATGATTCTAAGTATATTACCTAATCTAACGGAAAAGAACTTGCTAAAAAAGCCTATTGAAAAGGAAAAACTTGTTAACACAATAAAATTACTTATTGATGACGGGATTAGATAAAATATAAATCGAATTGTTGTATGATTATTCTTTTCTAAAAATATTTAGTTAACA
The DNA here is from genome assembly GCA_963830925.1 of uncultured Nitrososphaeraceae archaeon. GTDB lineage: Archaea > Thermoproteota > Nitrososphaeria > Nitrososphaerales > Nitrososphaeraceae > Nitrosocosmicus. The sequence goes on from CAWHOB010000001.1 coordinate 496,518, forward strand.
TTCATCAACAAAATATGTAAATTGGTACTGAGTACAATGAATCTCTTGTGAGGCCAGGTAAAATCTTGCTAGGTTTTGATGCCATTAACAATCGAGATACAGAATTAAAAGAGATGAGCAAAGATAAAGTAGATGAGCCATTTCATTATCCTATATCAATTAGCATAATTAAGCATACGGCCCTGTTAACTTAAGACAATATTTCTTTATTATACTGGCAAATAAACAACTTAAACCATTGTTTTACATGATTTAATTTACACTGTTTTGTTGCATGATTCCTCATTCCCAAATGCATTTAGATAACATTTTTCAAGAAACCATATGAATTGGTCTGTTTACAACCAATCTCTTGTTAGAAGAGGTGAAATATTGATAGGATTTGATGTAATTGATAACTGGGATACCGAATTAAAAGAGATGAATAAAGACAAGGTTGGAGAGCCATTTCATTATCCTGATACCTTTGTTCTTTTATTAGGTTATGCTAAAGCATACTTTCATCTTCCTTATAGACAGACTGAGGGAATTGCACAAGGCCATGCGAAAGGAAAACTTCCATCTATCCCAGATTACACTACAATAAATAGAAGAATAAACAGGTTGGACATCAAGTTAAATGATAACAAAAACAAGGATTTTGAAGGCGAATACATTGTCATCGCGATAGATAGTACCAGTATTAAGGTTACCAATAGAGGTCAATGGATAACAGAGAAATGGAATGTGAAAGATAAGAAAGGATATTTAAAAATACATGTTGCGGTAAATATCAAGACCAAGAAAATTCTTTCCATTAAAGTTACTGATGAGCATATCCATGATAGCAAAGCATTACCTGAGTTGATTGAAGATTTTATAAATTCAGATAATAACATGATACTAATAGGCCAACTATTTGCTGATGGTGCTTATGATGGCAATGAGATTTTTAAATTCTTGGCAGATAATGGAATCCTGCCTTGTATTAAAGTAAGAAAGAATTCTAGATTTCGATTAAAAAAAGGAAACATCATTAGGAATCTATCGGTCTTGGCCCAGAAAAATGATGTGCAAAGATGGAAAGAGGATATCGTAAGATATGGAAAGAGATGGATTGCAGAAACCGTGTTCTCTTGTATAAAAAAAACATTTGGAGAATATGTATACTCTGTTAGACTAAAAAATATGATACAGGAAATGATGTTGAAAGCGTCACTGTATAACAAAATGATATCCTTTTAGACAAAATATATAGTAAAATCAAAGACCATAGGAATCATGCAACAAAGCAAATTTACACTTGTTATTTTTATAAGGAAAGTAATCATCAAACCCTTTGATTCTATCTTTGATGTATTGTATTGTCCTTTCTATCAGCCTTTTTTCATAATGAGAATGAAGATTATGCTTTAGTTTCAGAAATCGACATGCTTGTGGATACCAATTACCACCATCTAACCAAACAGAACGTAATCCGTACTTGTTTACTACCTGAGACAAAAATCGCTGAGCAACAAACATGTTTCGTTATTTTGATATATCCACAGCGAGGATTTCTTTATACTTTGGTTCTATAATAACCCAAAGCCAGATTAATTCAGAAGAACCTGCCTTTATTGCAGTATGTAACATATGGTCATTCTAAAGATATATGTTTTTCCTTAAGTTAACAGCTGTGTATACATAAAGATACACTCTCTTGTAAAATATTTATGATCGCTTTGCTGCCATGATTTTTGTTATAAATATTCTTCCACTTGCTAACAGCTCTTCCTATTTCTTGTTCGTCTTTAAATGTAGAATTGTTAATTGTCTGCCTTTGTAACCACACCCACCTTACTTCAATTAAATTAAGTTTGGGCGATCTTACTGGTAGAAATACAAATTTTATTCGAGGACAACATTTGGATATCTCTTTCTTTACCATCTTTGATTTGTGTGCTGAAAGATTATCAAGTACAACAAAGATATTTTGGATATTCTTATCATATCTTTTATCTACTCTTTTTTAAAAAGTCAACAAACTGCTTCTTTCCTGTCTTTCTTTTATAGCATTGGACATGCATTTTGTCATTTGTATGATCATAGGCTCCAAATACATTTAACAATCCATTTATCTTTTGAGACTTTTCGACCTTTACCTGTACCGATGACCATGATGTACCACCATGGGTTTTTGCTGCTACAGGCCCTTTTTCATCTATATACAGTAACACCGAATCCGAAGAAGGTGTGTTGTACCTCAGTTGTTCAATGTACTTTTTTTCAAAGTGTATTCTGGATCATTGCTTTTATTATTTGATAACACAGTTTTAGATTTTCTCCATTTTATTTTATGCTTTAGAAGAATATTTCTTATTTCTGCAGAATGGCTTATTTTATCTACCAGTTAAGTCATTCATAAGAAAACCAGCAAGTACACGTAATGACCATGTGGAAAATCCCAAATCAAAAGATCTTGGATTTGTAGATGTTATATCCACTATTTGTTTTTCGATATCATTAGTAAATTTGTGCTGTTTATGATTATATTTTTTTGATATAATGCCATCGATTCCTTTTTCGTTAAAGCGATGTATCCATTTTCTTATGTTATGATCATGATGGTTTGTAATCTTTCTTATTTGAGGAACTGTGTATCCCTCATCTTTAAGCAAGATAATCTTGGCTCTATATCCTGCTTCATTATCTTCAAGCATTAGATGTAAAAGGTTCTTTTCATCATCAGTTAGCATTCTGAGGAATGTGTCCCTCATAATAATAGATAAAAGAGTGGCAAGCTATAGGTGTTGTGATAGCTAAACAAACACAACTATTTTACAATAAGATATAGTATATCATTTACACTGCTGTTAACAGAGCCATGCATACTATAAATCTCTAGAATATATAGAAATTAACCCATATAATTCAGTACATAAGCTAAACGGTATAACATATTCCTTCTCTTCCGTGGTTATGCCAAGACATACTTTCATCAATCATACCAACAAATCGAGAAATTGCATAAGGACATGCTAAAGGAATTGCCATCTACCACGATTTTATAACAATAAACAGAAAAAGGATAAACAGATTAAATATTCAAATAAATAATAATATCTCTAAAGATGAATATATTATTATTGCAATAGATAGTACAAGAATAAAGGTTACCAAGAGAGGTCAATGGCTAGAAGATAAATGACATATAAAAAATAACAGGAAAGAGTATTTAAAAATAAATGTTGTAGTCAATGTAAAGACCAACAAAATTCTTTCAATAAAAGTAACTGATGAATATATCCATGACAGTAAAACATTACCAGACTTTGTCAATAATGTTATAGAATCAGATAAAAAAATAACAATTGGCAAACTCATTACAGATGGAGCATAAAAGGTAATAATATTTTTAGATTCTTAGCAGACAATGGATTTCTGCCATGCATCAAAGTAAGAAAAAATGCTAAGAAAAAGATGGAAAAAAGATAACATCCTTAGGAATCTATCAGTGTTGGCACAAAATGATTTACAAGTATGAAATGGTAGCATAAGGTATAGACAAAAATGGATTGTAGAAACTGTGTTCTCGTGTTTAAAGCGAAGGTTTGTTGAAGAATACGTATACTCTGTTAAACTAAAGAATATAATATAGAAGATGACGTTGAAAGCGTCATTGTATAACAAAACGATATCTGTTTAATCAAAATAGATAGTAAATCAAAGATTATAGGAATTATGAAACAAAGCACATTTACAAATATAAATACATGCAAATTTTATGCGAGTTCGAGGGAAATAGATGCAAATTTGCTTCTATTTCAAATAGGTATAATATATTTAGTTATTGAAATGGTTAGTTCACAATTAAATTAAAAGGTTCAGTTTTATTAACAATGATCAAGATATTTAATTCATATTTCCAGTTTTTTAATAACATCAAATTATAGAATTTTATTCCTTCTAAGAGATTGTTATAGACTAACCATTTCATACAATTTATTGGTAGATGCTAGCTGAAATGTATTTGCGATATAATAATCATGTAATAAAGTAAGTTTAAACTAACGCATAATATACTATACTATAAGAAATTCATTTTAGTTGACAAGAAGAAGAGATGCTTTCCAGGTTTAAGTTAAATTATCAATAAAAATATGTATAGAGTAGTCGATTTTACACATTTACAAACGATTTATTACTTCATATCAGTGATAATTTAAGTACCAGCAATAGTAAAACAAAAATATGGAAGATAATGGCTAGAATTGCTTTACTAGTTGGTTCCGTTAGAGAAAAGAGACAGGGTATCAAAGTTGCCCGCTGGATGGAAGGAATATTAAAAAGCCGCGGCCATACGGTATATTTTATCGATCCACTCGATCTTGATCTTCCACTGCTTAATAAGATGTATAAGGAAATGTCAAATCCCACAGCACAACTAATAGATCTAAGAAACAAAATTAAAGATGCAGAAGGCTATATGCCTATCACTCCAGAGTATAACCGTAATACGTCAGCCGCTATGAAAAATACATTAGATTACTTTCTGGAAGAATACTATTTCAAACCTTCTGCAATTGTATCGTACTCGCCGGGTTTTTTTGGAGGTATTAATGCAGCACAACAGCTAAGATTAGTATTTGCAGAGTTAGGTGCACCATCCATACCATCATCATTTTCTATCGCTAGAGTGAACGAGGTTTTTGATGATAATGGTAAATTAGTAAATGAAAGGTACAATAAGATAGTAGTGCGCTTTCTTGAAGAATTTGAATGGTACATTGAAGCATTAAAAAATCAACGAAAAAATGGAACACCATATTAAGTAATACAAGTCTTAACCCAATTAGTAGCCGAAATCAATTTAGTTGAATCTATAAATAGAATATCAGACCTTAACACTAGAGTGCCAACTAACGGATCTAACGTATGTAAGGAATGTCTAACATCCTTTGATTCTGAACAAGCACTTGAGCGACATATTGAATATAACAAGTACAGAAGGAAAGGCGCCTGCTGGCTATAATATCAAGGTTAGTCGTCTGTCTTTAATGTAGATGTTGCATTTACGTAATAGTACAAGATTCTTAGTATTTTGACCATTATTTTTTTCTTTTATTAGAATTAAAAGAAATACCATATAATAAGATAAAAATGGTATATGAATCGACACCTAATCCTGATAAGTTTTTGAGTACTTGTGCACACATTTATTGCATAGAGATATGACGGCATAGACTGGGTTGAATGTTCACTGTATATACAACTGATACTATCCATCAGACATGTTAAAACACTTATGGTCTATTGCTATATTGCAACTCGGTAGAGTATGACCACCATCTAATGCAATACCTCCGCCATTAGCATAACTGCCTGTACCTATTGCTAGCCCACCATTATTACCATTTGCACCATTAGCAACGCTACCTTGTCCTATTGCAAAACCACCATGTCCTCCGTTACCACTATTATTGCCAGACTGTCCGTTAGCAGTACCACCGTATAGCGTTACTCCACCGTCTCCTCCATTTCCGTGGTCTACTCCGCCGTCTCCTCCATTAGCCTCGCTACCCGATCCTAATGCAAAACCTCCTGTACCCCCGTTGGTGCCGCAAAACCCGTTACTTGAATCGCCATTGCCTCCTTTTCCTCCACTACTGACAGCACCTGCACTGACGGATCCGGCATCTCCGCCATTACCACATGGGCTCCCCTTGGTCTGATTGATATTGTTGCTACCACCGTCTCCTCCAAAAGCAAATCCGCCTGTACCTATTACATTTACTTGGCCGCCATTTCCGCCATTTCCGTTATTGCCGGCACTATTACCACTATTACTTGAGCCACCTCTGCCTCCACCGCTTTGACAACTACTTCCAATACCGCAACTAGTGACGCTGCCACTATTTCCAGCATTACCATTTTTTGAATTTCCGGAATTATTAGAATTATAATTACCGCCACTACCTCCAAGTCTAGCGCAAACAGCTACATATGAACCACTGCAGCTAATGGTGCCGCCATTCCCACCATTACCACTACTTGAACTTCCAAAATTATTAGAATTATAATTACCGCCACTACCTCCATAAGATTGGCAGGAGTAGCCGGGGACGCCTCCTGTATTACATGCATTTATGTTGCCTCCTCGTCCTCCGTTACCATTTGAGGATCCATCCTGATTTGCATCATTGCCAATACCGCCGCTCCCACCACTAACAAAGCATACTGATGGATTACTACATTGGTTAATTCCATCTATTCCGTTTTGGCCAGATGTAGCGGCCTCTACCGATTGTAACAGTAAAACTCTAGTAGTTGATCCTATAAGAGTCAGTGCTAATACTACTAGTAAAATTATTAACAAAAATGTTTTACCCATATCGTTAGTAGACATCTTACTCAAGTAGTATATCTAAGATACTCCAAAACAATTTGCTAAGAATATAATAGAAATCTGTAGATATATTTGGATTATATTATAACCATTAGAAATGTAGAGAATAAACATTCTATTCTATAGATCTCTTGCATAATTACTTGTAAACAGATTTATGACCATTAGTTTATCCATTCATTTGTTCTCTCTTTGATTTCACACGAGAGATTATCCAAAAAATTTGCTTTTCAAATGATTTACAGGCTTAACAACACGAATTTGATGATATTTATTACAAACAGGTGGCAAAAAGATATGAAAAATATGAATTAAAACGTTTTATCATATAAAATAAAATAAAATATAAAAAGAAAATCTGGTGCAATAGGAAGGTTTTTCAAATTGGACATAAAAGATAGATTTCTCATGGTATTAGAGTACTATCGTATTTAGATAACCTATACTTTGACAGGAGTTCTCTTTGATTCAGATTAGAGTACCATCTGCAGGGATATACAAAAGATAGAAAGTTTGATTAAAAAATGCGCATCAATTCCACAAAAATTATACGGTATAACAAAGAGGTCAAAACTCTAGAGGAAGTTGAGAAATACTTTCCGGGTTTTCCTTGCCTTCACAGATTTTACAGAACAACAAATCAAGACCTAAAGATAAGAGAAGACGTCACACGTACTATTTAGGTAAGAAGAAAAGACATATAATAAATACGCTGTTGATGGTTAATGATCAATGGTATTATCATTTACAAATTAGGACATAAGAGAGGAAAAATAAAATACGATTATAATATCTATAAGAAGAATCATCCCGTCACTCCCTAAGATGTTCTAAATGTATTCTCAGAATAACTATCATCTTTACCATTTAAAAAGAAGAGAAATCAGGAACTATCGCAAGAAGAAAAAGAATACAACAAAAATCATTCTAGAAAAAGAATAGTGATAGAGCACACCATTTGCAGGATGAAAAAGTACAGATAATGAACGAAGTATTTAGAAATAGGCTCAGGAAATACAACAAAGTATCAGATATAGTGTCAGTCCTGGTAAACTATAGAAAAATGAATCAGTATTGTTAAACTGATACAAAACCATATTATAAAATGTAGATTGTTTCTAATTATGCAAGAGATCTAATCTATACAATTTTGACAGGCGTCTTATTATGCAAGAGATATATTATATTCCAAAGTGAAAAGAATAAGGAACCGGATAGTAAGGCATTTGCAGAGTTAGTTAATCATGTTGAAGTCACATAGCATGACGCAGCTGCAGCAACAATAGGCAAACTATTTGCTGATGATGGAACCTATGATAACAACAATATTTTTAAATATTTGTCAGAAAATGGAATTTTGCCTGTATTAAGTAAGTAAAAATGCTAGAGTTCGACTGAAAAAAGGAAAACATCTTTAGAAATTTGTCAGATAAAGCGCAGAAAAATGATTTGCAAAAATGAAAAGAGGATAGCATGAGATATGGACAAAGAGTGAATTGTTGAAGCAGTATTCTCTTGCATAAAAAGAAGGTTTGGCGAATATGTTTGTTCGACTGGACTAAAGAATATGATACAAGTATTGATGTTAAAGGCGTCATTGTATAATAAGTTGATATCCATTTAAAACAAATCAGATAGTAAAATCATCGATTTTATAGAAATCGTGCAATAAGGCAACCCTTTCCACTAACATAACCGTATTACGGAGATGATTGAAGTGAATTAGGATAAAGTAGGTTGCAGTACCTGAGAAAGTTCCAGTATATCTTTCAGTTCATGTATATTTAATATGATCTATGAGATGGTTCACAAACTCTTGATGCCTGAATATCACCTGAAAATGAAATCCATGAATTATTACCTAGAAGATTCTTATTGCCAGTTTGCGATTGTGATTGCTGCTGATTATAAACATCAACAGCTTTTACTTTTAGAGAAATACATGAACATTATCCGGATGGATGTCTAAAGATTTATCAAATTATTGTATAGGTTGTGAATAATTTCTTAATCTTTTAATTTTAGCCAGACAATTAAAATAATAAAAATAATATATATCAAAAAATCATTAACAAAAATTAACTATTATAATTTATATAAAATGATCATAATTAATATAAAATATAGTAGCACAATTACTAACTAATCAAGTTTTATATAAATAAATAATTTTAATTTTGATATGAATAAAGATACACGATTTGCTTTAGATTATCACGAAAAAACTAAACATTCTGTAATTAGCATTATGAATTCACATTATCAGATAGACTGGAATGATCGCCCCCTTTCCTATAAAACTTATATAAATAAACTTCCTGTCAAAGTACTTACAACTCATTTTTCCATCCCCGATATGAATACAATTTTATCAATTAATAAAATACATCCTCAAAATACAGAATATAATAAAAAAGATAGAAAGATAATATCAAATTATTCAGATAAAAACAAAATTGAAAGTAAAAATCTAACATTGCAAGTTTTATCCATGATCCTTTTTTTTATTGGCGGAATTACAAGAATAATCAAAAATAATGATAATATTTATTATATGCGCACTGCCCCAGCAACGGGAGCATTATATCCGATAGAAATTTATATTATTTGTAAAAACTTTTCATCAGATTTAACACCGGGAATTTATCATTTTAACCCGATAGAATTTAGTCTCGAAAAAATTCGTGACGGAGATTATACAAAAATAATAACAGAAGCCATAGCAGATAATCAAGAAGTACACGATTCACCTTTATTAATGATATTTACATCAATAGCCTGGAGAAATGCATGGAAATATCAAGATCGGTCTTATCGACACTGGTTTTGGGATGCAGGAGTTATTACAGCTAATCTCCTTGCTACAAACATATCTTGTGGTATAGATAGTAAAATATTTTTAGGATTTATAGATGATAAATTGGATCAATTATTAGGGCTAGAAAAGGAAAAAGAGGCAACTGTAGCAATAGTAGCATTTAAAATAAAACCAATACCCAGTAATACCAATAATATAGATTTGAAATCAAATACAGAAAATAATTTAACTTCGATGAGTACATTTCCTATTTCAAAAGTAGAAAAATCTTATCCATTTATATGGAAAACTCATCAAAGCTCAAAACTATTCAATAAAGAAGAAGTTTTTGAATGGACAAATTCCGCACTAAATCAAACTAATGAATTCAAAGATAAGGAAAAACAACCATTATATAAAAATAAAATATTGAAAAGATATGATTTTCCTAATGCCTGTAAAATTACGACCTTTCCAAGTTTGGGTGAAACAATATTAAAACGTGGATCGACACGAAAGTTTTCTAGATCTCCAATATCTTCTTCAATTCTTTCAAACATATTATTTAATTCAACAAGAGGAATACCAATGGATTTTAAGAAAGACACCCAAACTTTAACAGATATTTACTTAATCATAAATGATGTTAATGGCATAGATAAAGGAGGTTATTTTTATAATCAAGAGGAAAATTCACTAAATTTAATAAATGCTCATACATCTAGAGATTTATCAGGATATGCATGTTTGGATCAACCTCTTTTTAGCGATGCAAGCGTAGTTTTATTTTTAATGGCAAATTTATATAAAATTGTAGAAATATTAGGCAATAGAGGGTATAGAGCAGCACAATTTGAAGCAGGAATAATTCTAGGAAAAATATACCTTTCAGCATATGCGCATTCTATAGGTGCATCAGGATCAACGTTTTATGATGATATAGTAACGGATATATTTTTACCTCATTCGAGCGATAAAAATACAATGATTGCAGTCGGCATAGGCAATCCTTCCTATAAATCCAGAGCAGGAAAAATACTACCATTGTTAGCAAATAAATCATACAAATTCACATAAAATAATAGACAAAAATTTATTCCTGATTAATAATCATAGATAAATTAAAAATATAAAAAAATTTTGAAATTTAATATCAAAATCATTAAAAAAAATAAGATAGAGATAAGTGATTCAAACTAAATAAAAAATTAATGCCTATTTTTCAACATCGTATTGATTGTACGTAAACCTTCGTATAATACCAAAAGGTTTGAATTGCCGGCCGTTACCATGATAGAATTTCGAAAAGAACTCTACATAAATTAACCTAGCTCCCTGAATTCCCGGTTCAAACACACCCAAAACTATATTGAATATATGACCCACAAAAAAGATCACTATCCCCATAACAATATAGAGTATAGTATGATGCAATGTTTTGATAAAGATAAAATCTATAACATCTGCCAGTATAACCGATGCTAAAAGAATACCTACAATCCTAGTATATGACAGTATATGACTAATTATAGATGGCAACTCCATCATGGCTCTTACACCCTCACCATAAAACATTAAACCGATTCCACCCAAAATCAGTACAAAATATCCAGCACCCGTAACTTGTTGGGTTGGATTAATATTTTGGTGATGTAATAGGGCTAAACCTAGTAAAACAATACCCCAACCGAACAAAAGCCAGCCAATTTTACTAATTACATGTTTCTTTTCTCCATCTCTAAGACTATTTATAATTCCAAGGATGAGTCCAAAAGAAACCATACCTATTCCAACATAACCACTCATAAGTAAGAGCTTACGAAGTCCAAAGGTTCCAATCGGGTCAAGTAGTGTACCATCTGCAGGCAAATGAAAGCCATGATGATTTAAGAAGGAAAACAAATAGCCGTTTAAATGGAATCCAAAATACAAATTAAAACAGAATCCCAAGACTATAGCAATTATACATCCAGGTGTCATTGCTTTGGCAAGTTTTACCATTTGTACGGGCCGTAAAATCGTCTTGGCAAATTTTCGCAAAAACGTAGGCATTATATTTAAATCTCGTTTTTTGCCTTCAACTCGCCTTATTACCCATCTTGATACTAAAAGTATAACTAGTCCATAACCAACGTCGCCTAACATTAAACCATAGAAAATAGGAAATATGATCCCAAATATTACAGTAGGATCAAATTCATTGCCAGATGGTAATGAATAAAATCTTACAAAGGATTCAAAATTTTTTAATTTTTTCGGATTTTCAAGGAGTGTTGGAGGATTTTCTTTTGTATCCAGTTGATATAATAAAGTGGTGCCTTCATCATGTTTTTGAAAAGCAGATTTTACGGAATCAATTTTTGATTTAGAAATCCACCCTTCTAATGCAAAAGTATCTTTAGTAACACCCAAGCCCTTTATTACATCTAATCTTTTATTTTCAATATCAAGTTGCTCTTCAACCCCTTTCAAATAAGTATAGTGCAATTTCGAAATCTCTGTTAATTGATTATTGATCTTACTTAGTTGATTTGAGAGATCGTCATGGATTTTTCTCTGATTTTCTGCAGAGACAGAAGGCTTTCCTTTAAGATCTGGAACCGCCTCTAAGTGAACGTTGTATAAGTTAACTATAGAAGCCAATGCATTAGATGGAAAATTATGCATAATTACCAAAACAAAAAGTGTTGTTTTAGTACCACCATTAGAATATAAAATTACATCTTCATCATTTAACTCTAGTTTTTTCTTAAATTCTTGAAATTTTTCGGTATCAATACGTCCAAAAAATGATCTGCCAGAAGTAAGATGCAACACATTGAGATCTTCAGGAAAGAATGAATATTCTTCTAATAGTTTAATATTATTTTCGGTCTCTTTCATTTCGGTAAGAATATTATCTTTTTGTTTTTCCAAAGAAGAAATCGTGTTATCAATATTCAATGATTTAAACTTCTCCATTAGTTCATTAATTGATGTGTATTTGACCTTTCCTGTAATCTGAGTAGGAGGAAGAGAATTAATTAATCCCCTTATTTTTAGCAAATTATCAGATATCTGTCTATGCAAATCTGTTTCATGTTCAGTTTTTAAATAAGATTCAGTATCTCTAGAAAAAGGCTCTAATTGAACTGCATTCATTTCCTGTAAAATGGAAACTATCTGTTCTCGGTATTTTTTCAAACCCAATACTGCAATTCTAGCCATTGGAACTGGTTTTAAAATTGTACTCATAATAATAACACTCCAATCATATATAATCAGATTCCAGAAAAAATAATATCCATAATCTGTTTCTTCATTTGACCATCCAACTTAAAAGATATAGATTTAGATTTATTTTTTGCGTCAGAAATAATTTTATCAGACTCTATAGACGCTTTCTTTTTTGATTCTTCTATACTTTTTTCTACCTGTTGTTTACCATCTTGTTTAGCAATATCAATAGATTTAACAAGATCTTGTTGCAATATTTTAATTTCTTTTTCAAGGTCATTCCTAAAAGTTTCAAGTTCTACTTGGACTTTTTCTTCAGTTTCTTTAATTTGTCTGAGGGAATCAATATACTCCTCTTGAGAAGAAGAGGATGACGAATTTGAAGTATTAGCCATGTTTATATCCCCAATAAAGATTTTCCAATGAATGCAACTAATACCACAGTCCCTATAATATTTCCAATTCTAATTCCACGAATAATCATATAAAATTTTCTTTGAGAGTTATTTTTAAAACGATTATCATACATATTGATTACCATCACACTCAATCTTTAGTTTGCAATTGTACCTGTTCTTCATTTTCTCTTTCATTCATCTTTCGTTTTACAGCTTTGAGCATAATGAATGTATCACGTTCCATTTCAGCAAGTCTAAAAGTAATGAATTTAACTGCGGATGCAAGTTTTGGAATAAAAACATTTTCTATAGCATTAGATTTGCGTTTGGTCTTCTCAATTTCATATAATAACTTTCTTAAAGCAGTTTCTTTTTCTGCTACATCTAGTACAATTTTATGAACATTTTGGAAAGATCTCAATGCCTCATTGATAGGCGTAGGTAATTCAAGCAAATATTCTTCCATAATATCTCTTTGCCCACCAACAAGTTTTGGGATATGAACGCCCATAATACTTTTTGACATAACTTGCAAACTTGCCATTTCAGGAATTTTCATAGATTCATTTTCTAATCTAATAGATCCAGCAAGCATCTCTGCCATCCTAATAGATTCATAGCCTTTTTGTAATTCAGACTGTAAATTACTTCGCAATGCGGATGCAGTTTTATTTGTATTAAAAAACTCTAGAATTAATGCTTGTCGCTTTAATTTCAAGAGTTTCAAACCCTTTTGAGCAATAACAATTCTGCGTTTTGTACGAATATACTCTAACCGAGTAGGCCTAATATTTGAAGATAAAGACATAACTAGACACTGTCCTCTGAATTTTCAAGAGACTTATTAACTCTATATTTTGCAATGAATTCAGGTTTTATACGCTTTAATTCTGATTCAGGTATTTCGCTTAATAAATCCCATCCAATATTAAGTGTTTGTTCTATTGATCTATTCTCATCTGGACCCTGATTAACAAATTTTCGTTCAAAATTATTTGCAATTTTCAAATATTTTCTATCTATATCACTCAACGCTTCTTCACCTACAATTGCAGACAAAGATCTTGCATCCTTGCCTTGAGCATAAGTTGCATATAACTGATCTGCAAGATTTCTATGATCTTCTCTAGTTTGTCCTTTACCTATACCTTGATTCATCAATCTGGAAAGACTTGTCAAAACATCTACTGGTGGATGTATATTTAACCTGTGTAATTCTCTGCTCATAACTATTTGTCCTTCCGTGATATAGCCCGTAAGATCAGGAATTGGATGCGTTATATCATCGGCAGGCATAGCAAGGATAGGAATCTGGGTTACAGAGCCTTTTCGACCTTTTATTTTTCCAGCTCTTTCATAAAGCGATGCAAGATCTGTATACATGTAACCTGGATATCCACGTCTACCGGGAACTTCCTCCCTAGCCGCTGCTATTTCTCTTAAAGCCTCACAATAATTTGTCATATCAGTCATTATTACCAACACATGCATTTCACGTTCATATGCAAGGAATTCTGCAGTTGTTAGAGCAAGTCTTGGAGTTAATATACGCTCCATCGATGGATCAGAGGACAAATTTAGGAACAAAACACTACGACCAAGAGCGCCACTTTCTTCAAACTGTTTTACGAAAAAATTAGATTCTTCACTTGTGATTCCAATAGCGGCAAACACCACAGAAAAATTCTCCGATGATCCAAGAACACGAGCTTGTCTGGCAATTTGGGAAGCAAGTAAATTATGAGGTAAGCCCGAGCCTGAGAATATCGGAAGCTTTTGACCCCTAACCAAGGTATTCATACCATCTATATTGGACATACCAGTTTGGATAAACTCAGATGGTTCTTCCCTAGAATAAGGATTAATACCTGAACCAACCAAATCAAATTTTTCTTTTGATACAATACTAGGACCATTATCTCGGGGTTGCCCCAATCCATTAAATGTCCTACCAAGCATTTCATCGGATACGGACAAGGTGGCCGTATCACCCAAGAATTTTGTCAAAGTACCGCTTGTTCCAAGTCCAATTGTTGATCCAAAAACTTGTACTACTGCCAAGCCTTCACTAGTATCGAGGACTTGTCCTTGACGTAATTCACCATTAGCAAGCTTAATTTCAACCATTTCACCATAAGCAGCATTTCTTACACCTTCAACAAATATCAAAGGTCCAGCAATTTTTGAGAGAGTTTTAAAGGAAACTTTAGACATTTTAACTATTTACCTCCAATAATAATTTTTCAAATTGCTTTGCCATATTTATCTTAATTTCATTGACCAATTTTTCTACTTCTTCTTCTTTTGTCCACTTCATCTTAGATATAAGCTTTCTCGCATCTAATGCACCTATCTTTGATGAAACCACACCCTTCTTTATTGCATCAGATTCTAATCGACCAAATTCTAATATGGTAGACAACATGAGATATTGTTTTTTAATTGAGGTATAAGTATCAACATCATCATATGCACTCTGTTGTAAATAATCCTCCCTAATTGATCGAGCAGTATCCAATACACCTTTTTCTGGTTCAGGTAATGCATCATACCCTATCAATTGAACAATCTCTTGTAATTCAGACTCTCTTTGTAGAATTTCTAAAGCTTCTTGTCTAAGAGGAATCCAATCGGGAGAGACATTATTTTTATACCAATCAAACATATCATCGGCATATAAAGAGTAGCTAGTAAGCCAATTAATTGAAGGAAAATGCCTCCTTGAAGCCAAATTAGCATCTAGTGCCCAGAAAACCCTTGTAACTCTCAATGTATTCTGAGATACAGGTTCAGAAAAATCACCTCCAGGAGGAGATACAGCACCCACCAAGGTTAATGACCCTACTCTTTCTTCAGGCGACACCACAACAGATTTTCCTCCTCGCTCATAGAACTCTGCCAAACGTCGTCCAAGATATGCAGGATACCCTTCTTCACCAGGCATTTCCTCCAACCTGCCAGATATTTCTCTCAAGGCTTCTGCCCACCTTGATGTACTATCAGCCATTAGGGCAACATCATATCCCATATCCCGATAATATTCTCCCATAGTAATACCAGTATATATGCTAGCCTCTCTAGCGGCTACAGGCATATTTGAAGTATTAGCTACGAGAATAGTTCTCTCCATCAACGGTCTTTTAGATTTGGGATCTTCTAGCTCTGGAAAAGTTGTAAGAATTTCTGTCATTTCATTACCTCTTTCCCCACATCCAATGTAAACAATGACTTGACTATCAGCCCATTTTGCAAGTTGCTGTTGTGTTACCGTTTTCCCACTTCCGAATGGACCAGGGATAGCAGCTGTACCACCCTTTGCAACAGGAAAAAATGTGTCAAGTACTCGCTGACCAGTAAGCAAAGGAGATGCAGGAGGAAGTTTGCGCATAACCGGTCGTGGGACTCGCACCATCCACCAATTTGATAATCCAACATCAACAGTATTGCTATTTGTTTTAACTTTAGCAACATTGTCATTTACAGTATATTTACCTTCTTTAATGTCCGTGAGTTGGCCGCTAACTCCAAATGGAACCATAATCTTATGTTTGATTAATGGAGTTTCTTGAACTTCACCGATAATTTCACCTGCGGTAACATTTTCACCATTTTTCTTTACTGGAACAAATTCCCATTTTTTTTGTTGATCAAGTGCAGGAATAAAAATACCTCTACTAATAAAATCACCACTCTTTTCTCTTAAAATATTAAGTGGACGTTGTATACCATCATAAATAGATGTTAACAGCCCTGGTCCGAGTTGTATAGAAAGAGGCTCTGTTTGTATTAACAACCTTTTCTCCAGGACGTAATCCAGTTGTATCCTCATATACCTGAATCGTGGCCTTATTACCCTCAAGACGAATTATTTCTCCAAGTAAACCTAATTCACCTATACGGACAACATCAAACATTCGTGCATTTTCTATATCTGTTGCCACTACAACTGATCCAGAAATACGTGAAATTACTGATTGTGACATACTACTTTTCAATTCATTCATCAAATCCTATTAAACAGTTATTCCAAGTACTCGTCTCAGCTAATGAAGATATGGATTCTTCATGTATATCACCTTTTAAGGACGGCATAAACAAAACCAACGGATTAATAGACGCCTCTATCTTTTGTCTAAACAACATTGGAAGAGAATCGCGTACAAATTGACTTGCAATTATCATCGCAAATTTATGAGAAGTAAATAATTTTTCCATTGTTTTATAAGGATTTTCTCCGCCTTCGCTAACTAAATATGTTTCACCTATACCTAACAGTCTATAACCAATAACGAGTTCTCGTTCACCTATCACGGCAATTTGTCCTTTTAAATCAGAATTTTGATTAGATGACATAATTAAAACACTCACTCAAAAAGTAGCATAGATTTTATGCGATCAATAGATATACCATAGCGTTTTCCATAAGCAATCCTTTTTATATTATCCCATTCAAATTCTGCAAGTAAAATAAAATGAAAGATATACCCAATAGAAAGAGAAATATTCTTTAGTCGTTGTATATATTTTGTACTTATGAATTGATCCAGAGATATTTCAAAGTCAATAAGGTTATGAGTTTTCCTATAAGTTTCCAACAAATCACCCATGATAAGCCGTTCCTCAATTCTATTCACAAATTCTTCAACATTTTTCGCTCCAAACATTTCAAGCAATTCATTTAATGCAATATGCCCCCCCTCTATAAGATGTTTATTAACTATTTCTCTATCTAAATTAGAATTTTTGGCTTTCAACAAAGTTAGAATATTCCTTTTATCGATTTGCATACGGATTACATCCCGGATTACACCCTCATCTCCTTGAAAAAATTTTAGAGATTCGATTAAATTAGTAAAATAAAATGACATAAGATCAACCATCAAAGAACTTAGATCACCTGTCTTTTGAATAGTATCAAGGTGTTTCATAATTATGGTACCATATTTATATTTTACAAGATAATTTACTACACCATCAACACCTGTCTGCGATAAAATTATTTTCATTTCATCATGAGATATATTTCCGGCTGTAATTCCTGCAGGGAAATTTCTGCTAGAAACCAAAAAAGGTTCTGTTTCAGTAATAGTACGTCCAATAATTTTTGCAGATAATATTAATTCAATATTATGAATATCCCATTTTAACAAATAAGATCGTATTGCATCTTTTCCACTATAAGGTGTCGTTTCCAAAACAATTCTGTTTACATCTACAAGGTGTCTATTTAATGCCACTTCCAAAAGTTCTGGTGGAGAATACATTGAAGATGCTCGTTCTATTTCTGGTCCATACCAAGTAGAATCAAGAATTCGTCTCATTTCCGCCAAATCTTCAGATTTTACTAAACTTTGAATAGTATCTTTTGAAAGAAAATTTACAGATAGAGCTTGTAGCCTTCCAAAAGAAGATGCGTATGATGATGAAGTCATTTACCGGGCAAAACGTTCAACAAGAAAACTTTTTATATCGTCTTCTTTTGTCCTTAATAGTTCTTCAAATGTCAGATCAAGTTCTCTAGTACCTTCCTTATTTTCAGCCAAGATACCACCCAAAGTATTATTTATAGGAATACCTGTAGAAATATTCATTTCTTTTAATATCGGAACATCTTTGGTACGACAGTGTACAATTATCTCATTACCCAAGATGCTTTTTGCATAATTAATCATTTTCTTTACCAAGTTTTTATATTCAGGTTTTTGAGCATAACTTTCCATTTCATCTTTGATAACCTTAAATGTAGAGTCCATATTGGTGTGAATTGTCTCAAACAGAATTTTTTTAGCGCTTAGTTTACTGCTTCAACTATTCTAGCGAACTCTTTTTGAGACTTTGTTTTTGCTTCAACTTCATATTGCTCACGTAGTTTTTTAACAGCAGACTCTTTCTTTTGGGCGATTTCAGTCTTTTTTTCAGCCAAGGTATTCTCTAAGAGTCGTATTTCTCGCTCTTTCCTATTTTCAATCTCTTGAATAAAAATATCTAGGCGGGCCATTATAATCTCTGCCGATTACAATATTCCCAATAACAATATGATTCCAAGTACGAAACCGATAATCCAAAGAGTTTCAGGAATGACGAAGAAGAATAAAACCTGTCCGAACTTCTCAGGTTTTTCGGCAATTATACCCATACCAGCAGCACCGATACCCTGTTGTGCATTTCCAGTACCAATAAGCCCACCAGCAATTGCTATAGCTGCAGCTATTGCCAATAATGGTTTAGTAAGACCACTAGTACTTGAAGACGAAGTGGTGGATGTTGCCGCATAAGCTTGTGTAAAAAACAAAGCGAAAATAGCCAATGCAAATCCAACAATCATGGTAGTAACAAACAATTTTGATTTAGGATGATGTATCATTTAGACGAAATTTATAAATGTGTTATATAATAAGAGTTTTTCCTAAAAATAACATTTTTTCTATAAATTATGATGTATTTTAGAGGCATTTTGTGTTAAAAATTACAAATCACTCAATCTCTTATACAATAATCATGCTACGGTAATAATATAAAAGAAAAATTTACAATATTTTTTGTAAAGGGAACATTAATGTATTTAAGAATAAACCAATTTCTTAATTGAATGAATTCTCTTTTTATCTTAATATGTAGTTGAATTTTATAAGAAATATAAAATATATATATATATATATAATTATAATAGAGAATAAAAGTTAAAATAATAAGCGGAATAGGAGGTCAACTATTAAAAAAATTAAACAAAATTTCAGTTGTTTATAATCATTTTTCGATTTTCTATTCTAAATTTTGTAAAAGATCCGTATAATACCTTGTATAACATTCTGATCGATATAGAATATAACTGATACAATTTAGTTATTGTATATGCTTTGTTGCATGATTATTCTTTTCGTTATTTGATAACGTTTTACAGATGATATTAAAAACGAAAACAGTTAAAATTCAATGATTAATGTTACAGATAAATCAAGGTTTTAACTGATTTTCGAAATAAAAAAAGCAGTTATTGTATTATCTAATAAAACATATAAACTAAAAAAAGGTTTATAAAATACAAATATTATAAACTACAATTTTAATTATGACTATTTATTATAAAAGAATTTATGTTTGCAATTTACAATTTTATCCAGAGATCATAAATAAAGTTAAAGTCATTTTATATAGATATTTTAGATGCATTTCTTTTTTATTTCCATAATTTGCAAATATGCAAAGAATCGACATGGATATATATGCTTAGATTAGATCTTTGCCAAAATTTTTTTTAAATATAATTCTCTCATTTAATATAAGAATATTGCGTGATTTGAGAATCCGGTAAAACAGCATTAAAGTATAACAATAACAATTAAATTTTAACTATTTTCGTGGAGAATTTATACTCAAAACGTTCGAATTAATGAAAAAATAGATGTAACAAGTAAGTATGACTCACCATTTCAAATGCATTATTGTACCCACACTATATTATATGTAAGATATATCAATAGATCTCTTGTATAATTAGCAACATAGAAAAAATTTCTAAAAAGTTGACAATCTATAATCGTAATCCGTAAAATAAAAATAAAAATATTACAAAATATCGTTGAGAATATATAAAATTTTGACAGACTCCTAATTATACAAGAGATCTAATATACATTTTTCAAAACTTTTTACAAGACTGAACTAAAAAGCATCTGAAATTATTTTATAGTAATATAATTTGATTTGGAAATACCTATTGTAAGTTCTACTTATATCCTGCTCTGTTACATGATTCCTATAATCTCTGATTTTACTATCTATTTTGTTTAAACAGATAGCTATCTTTCCATTTTTGCAAATCATTTTTCTGTTCCAACACTGATGGATTTCTAAAGATATTTCCTTTTTTACATCTGATTCTAGAATTTTTTCTTACTTTAATGCAAGGCAAGATTCCGTTGTCTGCTAAACATTTGAATATATCATTACCATCATAAGCACCATCTGCGAATAGTTTACCAATTGTTATTTTTTTATCTGATTTTATAACACCATCAACTAATTTAGGTAACGTCTTGCTGTCATGTACATGCTCGTCAGTTACTGTCATAGAGAGAATATTCTTGGTCTTGACGTTCACTGCAACATGTATTTTTAAATATCCTTTCTTATTTTTTATATGCCATTTATCTCTCATCCACTGACCTCTATTTGTAATCTTGATGTCAGTGCTATCTATTGCAATGATAATATATTTATCTTCAAATTCTTTGCTACTATCTGTTGTATCTTTTATCTGAATATCCAATCTGTTTATTCTTCTGTTTATTGTTGTAAAATTAGGAATGGAAGGTACTTTTCCTTTAGCATGTCCTTGTGCTATTCCCTCGGTTTGTCGGTATGGCAAATGAAAGTATGCTTTCGCATAACCAAGTAAAAGAATGAAAGTATTTGGATAGCGAAATGGCTCTCCAACCTTGCCTTGGTTCATCTCTTTTAATTCGGTATCCCAGTTGTTAATGATATCAAAACCAAGCAAGATTTCGCCTCTTCTAACTAAAGATTGGTTGTAGGAGGACCAGTTCACATGTTTTGTTTGTGAATGTTAACTAAATGTATTTAGAAATAATAATCATGCAACAAAGCACTTATATCCCATTAAAAGAATTTAATCAAAAAAAGATCACGTCTTAAAACCCTGTATAGTGATTTCATGTTTGCCTTGAGGAACAAATAGATCGATATTAGCAGTACTACTATTATTTAGAATTTTTGGATAATATATTTTTCCGTCCAATAATACTTGTAGAGCACTTTTTTCAGTAGACAATAATTGTAAAGACAAGGATGCGGGAGGAGGATAAACATTATTTACACTTAGTTTAAATTGTTTAGAATTATTATCATAAACTATAGAATTGACTTCCATAAAACCCGAAAATTTGTAACCTAATGTCTTACTAGAATTTAAGTGAATCATTTTATACGAATCAAAATTTTGCATATCTCCTCCAACGCAACTATAAATAAAAACAGAATTCCTTATAATTTTGTTAGGTATTAAACTAAAACTTACTGTTTTTTGTGGAGGTATTATGGGAATTGATGTTTTTACAGAATCTAATTGTGTACCATTTTTTGCATGAACAATAGCATACAAAGTCAAATTTTTGATGTCATTTGGAGAAGAATTAGTAACATTTCCACGTAGTTCTTTAATAGGCCCTAATTTAGATTCGTCATATGTTAGTTTAAAAGTTTTAATCGAAGTAGATGGTTTGTCTGCTTGTTCAATTTTGTAAATATATGGAAAAGAATTAAGGTCAACGTGATATTTAGTAAGGTCAATTACGAATTTAAATGGAAGCGGCTCATTTATATTATATATAACTTCTTCAAATGGACGTTCTTTAATTATTTCAGGTTTTTTGAGAAAAACGTTATAGGCCTTCAATCCAATTGTAATAATTATTGGCGAGGCAATTGATAAATTATGTGGGAATGCAATTGAGCCTACTATGATGAGCTTGTTATCTAAAATAGGATATTTCAAAATACTTGCAATATAAACATTATTATGCATAATATGTTGATTGTTCAAAGGGTTGTCATGATATTCTGCATAAATAGATTTATAACCATATGAAATAAATACCGCTAATATAATCATAAAAAAAAGCCTTATTGAAGTATCAACCACATTGAACATATAATAGAATATTTAAATCGTTGTTTTCTTATATAAGTTTTGTAAATGATACTATATATTTTGATTAGTAACCAAATCTAAAAAATTGATCTATTATAATTCTAGGCCATGTTAACTTAAGGAAAAATATATAGATTTAAAACAACTATATCTTGTATGATCTAGAAATAGAACTTCACAAATAATTGATCATGATTTGTACGTCATTTCTTGGGTCATCCTGAGATATTGCCAATAAAGTATTATCTTTCTTAAAAAATAATTAAATAAATCATGACTAATCTGGGATTGGATACAAAAGTTCATACAAAAGAGCTACGAAATAAAGGTAAATTCTTGAATGCATCATAGATGAAACACGATAAAAGATGGTTCTTCTGAATTAATATGGATTTGGGTTATTATTGAACCGAAAGATTGAGAAAGCCTTAGTTAAAATATCAGAAGACCTAAAAAATGTTTATTGTTATAGAGTGCTTTCTTTCAAACATTGTTAGCGAATATTAAGTGTACCCAGATTCTGCAGACGATGACATGGAATCCACAAGTCTGCCGTTTCTTGAACACATAGCATCATCTTCGTTATACTTTTGAAAAAAACATATTGATTGAAAGAATATTTAACATAAAAAAGATAGAATTGAAAACTTTGATTATTTTCCTGGTAAAAATAACAAATGTTATCTAAATTATGTTAACAGTGGATTATCAGATGCATTGATTAATACAATATAGAAATTGCTTTGTTGCATGATTCCTATAATCTCTGATTTTACTATCTATTTTGTTTAAACAGATATCATCTTGTTATACAATGATGCTTTCAACATCAATTCTTGTATCATATTCTTTAGTTTAACTGATTATAAGTACTCTCCAAACCTTCTCTTTAAACAAGAGAACATGGTTTCTACAATCCATCTTTGTCCATAGCTTACGCTGTCTTTCCACTTTTGCAAATCCTTTCTTTGTGCCAACATTGATATATTTCTTAAAATATGTCCTTTTTTCCATCCAACTCTAGCATTTTTTCTTACTTTAATGCAAGGTTGGATTCCGTTGTCTGCTGAGAATCTAAAAATCTCATCATCATCATAAGTACCATCTGTAAATAGTTTACCAATTGTTATTTTTTTATCTGATTCTATGACCTCATCAATCAATCCAGGTAATGCTTTACTGTCATGTACATGCTCATCGGTTACCTTTATCGAAAGAATTTTCTTGGTTTTTATATTGACAGCTACGTGTATTTTCAAATATCCTTTATTGTTGTTATTTTTTAAATGCCATTTATCTCTCATCCACTGACCTCTATTGGTAACCTTAATTCCCGTACTATCTATTGCAATGACAATGTATTCATCTTCAAATTCTTTGCTATCCTTTGTATCATCTATCTTGATGTCCAATCTGTTTATTCTTCTGTTAATTGTAGTATAATCAGGGATTGAAGGTACTTTTCCTTTAGCATGGCCTTGTGTTATTCCTTCGATTTGTCTGTATGGCAGATGAAAATATGCTTTGGCATGCCCTAATAGAAGAAGAAAAGTGTTTGGATAATGAAATGGCTCTTAATCCAACCTTGTCTTTGTTCATCTCTTTTAATTCGGTATCCCAGTTGCGTATGACATCAAAGCCTAGTAAGATTTCACCGCGTCTAACTAAAGATTGGTTGTAGGCAGATCAGTTCATACAATTTTTTGGTTGACGTTAGCTAAATGTATTTGGAAAGAGATAATCATGCAACAAAGCATATAGAAATAATTTCATAGGTTAACAGGGCCTAGTATTATAAGAGAATATTTATTAAAATATCTGCTAGTTCTACCATGTATATCATAAAGTCATCCTTGTTATATGACGGGGTAGGTGAAAACTATAATTATTACATAGG
This sequence comes from uncultured Nitrososphaeraceae archaeon, assembly GCA_963830925.1. GTDB lineage: Archaea > Thermoproteota > Nitrososphaeria > Nitrososphaerales > Nitrososphaeraceae > Nitrosocosmicus. The sequence continues at coordinate 520,863 of CAWHOB010000001.1, forward strand.
ATTTGAAGGGAACACTATTACATATGTGGGAATAGAAAAACCAGTAATAAAAAATTTTGAAATTATCGCTGAAGATGTAGTAGTAACACCTGCATTCATAGACGCTCATAGTCATATAGGTATGGCAAGGGCAGGGGAACCAGAAGATGAAGAAGAATCGAATGAACATATGGATTCGGTATTTCCTTTGGTCAATTCATTACATAGTATATATATGGACGATCCATCGTTTACAGAATCCATTGAAAATGGTATTTTATATTCAGTAGTATTACCTGGAAGTGGGAATATTTTAGGTGGAAAAGCTGTATTTATACGAAATTTCGAAAACAACATTGAAAAGGCATATGTAAAAGATGTAGGTATAAAATTAGCATTAGGGTACAATCCAAGAAGCACAATAGAATGGAAAGGTGATAGACCATCAACAAGAATGGGAGCTATTGCAATACTTCGAGATAATTTAATAAAAGCAAAAAAAACACAAAATTTAATTAATAAAGATAAAAAAGATATTGACGAAGTAGAGCCCTCTACAGAAGTTTTTATGGATTTATTATCTAATAAGTATATAATATTAGCACATCTTCACAAGGAAGATGATGCAATGTTATTGGTGCAAATATCCAAAGAATTTGGATTAAAGGTTATTGCAAATCATTGTATGGACATATTTCGTGAAAATGTTTTTTCTTATCTACACTCTAATAACATACCAATTATTTATGGTCCATTGGATTCATTTCCATATAAAGTGGAACTTAAACATGAAAGCTGGAAAAATTTAAAACCACTGATTGAGTCAAAAGCAAAATTTTCATTAATGAGCGATCATCCGGTTATCCTCCAGAGGAACTTATTTTATACCTTACGACACTTGTTACGATTTGGTTTGTCAAAATCCGAGGCTATTTCAAAAATTACAAAAGAATCAGCAGATATAATAGGAATTACCGATTTGGGCCAAATTAAACCAGGCTTTAAAGCTTCATTAATAATTTGGAACGGCGATCCATTTTCTTTAACTAGTTATCCTATTATTATAATTGCAGAAGGAAAAATCATACATCAGATTGGAAGAAAGTAGATAAACAAAAACAATAAAAATTTTATACTATCAAAATAAAAGTCTTTAATTGATAAAACAAATAATATATTATCTCTACATAATATTTCATTTGTAAAATGTTACTGAAATAACTTAGAATATAATAACGTTTATTTTTTGAAAATGCAGAGTTGTATAATTAATTTACTATAATAAAGATCCGTTAACTTGAAGATCTTCTAAAATATTTTTAAAATTAATAGATAAAGTCAACCCCGAAAATTTTTATAAAATATTATGTATCACTACTATCAAGATTAATAGAAAAATTCCTCAAATTAACAGAGCTGTAATAGATATTTACAATTTATTATAAAATATAGTATGATGATAATAAAATTAAAATTTTTAGATCAAATTGGAAATAAATAAAAATTATAAATATTCTATCTAAACATACTTAATATTTTAAAATTGAAAAAAATTATTCAACATACAACTTCAAGTAACATCCACCAATTATGAAGGTACAAAAATATCAATAGAATTTATTATAAATCATGTCAAGTCAAGAGTATATTTTTTTTCACAAATTTCATGCAACAGAGATTCGATTTCACGCAAAGTTTGTTTTAGTCGTTGTTCAGATAGTAGATGAATATCATCATATTCAGTTTTTCTCAAGATTTCATTTTGAATATTTTTATTATTTTCATTTATAATCTTTTCAATTTCGTTAATATTTTTCAAATCTGAACCTAAGTTTTTATTCTTTAAAGAAGTTATTTTCAAATTAATCTCGCGCATATCACTATAAAATTTTGGTATTGTATTTTTAAGTAATTCGCAACACTGCATAATCTTTGTTCCATCTTTTAATATAATTTTTTTTGTTGCTATAGATTCTTTTAGATTATTCAAAAATTCGATATAAGGTTCCACTTCTTTGTCATTTAAAATGTTCATTGGATCATTGATGAGAGTATTTATCATTTCTTTTGTCCCTTTTGAAGTTCCATATGAATATTTATGAAAAGCCTTTGACATTTGAGTAGAGATATCTAGGATATTTTGAATCAATTTCTTTTGGCGTTCTTTTAATTCTTGTATATCTTTTACATATTCCAAACTTTTAACATAAGAAGGCAATTGCTTTATGCGAATAATTTCTTTTTCTTTTACACTATTTTCTGACTCTTTTTCTTGTATATTCTTATTAATTGAATCTATGATACTTTTATTAGTTTTATTATCCTTGAAAGTATCGTTAATCTCTATTATTTTGTTTTTACATTCTAATATTATTTTTTTATCCTTTATAATAGATTCGAATTGATTATTTAATTTTTCAGAATTATCTGTAATTTTTTTTAATTCATTGCGTAAACTATTGCCATGTTTTTTCATAAAATTATTTATTACTACGCTATGAGAACTCGTGACCTCTCCAAATCGTTTGAGGGATGAATCGATCGTTTCTTTAAATTTCACCAAGTCATTATATGTTTCAGGTATTTGTAATTCATTTGATGATTCTCTTTTTAATGATCTGACAATTATGTTTTTTGTATTATTAACCAAAGGAGTCAACCTTTCTACATCTTCATCCACTTTTTCCAATTCAATTTTTTCAGCAATATTATTAATAATTTCAAAAGATTGTATCAAATCTTTGCAAATTTTTTGTAATTTATCAAGATAAATTCTTATTATACCATCCTCCTTTTTTTGAAGTTCATTCAAGGCAAAATCAATGGTAATAACGGTATAATCACCATTAGCATTGGGTAGATTGGAAGTATCAATATTCTCACTATGTCTAGAAATATTTTTTTCTTTTCTTTTAAAAAAACTAAAAGGAGACATATAGATAATAATTTTACTATAATATTTGTATATAATAGTATATATTTAAAATAAAAAGGTAATCGGTAATTTAACCATCGGAGAGATATCCCAAAATTATCTTCTATATATGACATATAACAGAGGAGAACTGTACCAATCCAAGTAGTTTTCTGACTTTTTATGGCCCTGTTAACTTAAGGAAAAACCTATAATTAAGGTAACCATATATTCTATGTCTACTAGAAATAGAACATCTCCAAATATCGTTGGTTATGGTTTACACTTGTACTTTTTAGGATTACCATTTAGAAATACTGCCAAAGCGTTATCTTTTTTAAAAATAATAAAAATAAGCCATGTTTCCATTTGGAACTGGCTTCAAAAGTACAGGCCTTGGAAACATCGAAAGAATAAGAAAATCCAAGAATACGTCATAGATGAAACTGTTATAAAAGCAGGTTCTGAATCCATTTGGCTTTGGGTGGTTATAGAACCAAAGGATAAAGAAATTCTATCATTTTATATATCAAAAAAGCGAAATATATCTATTGCCAAACGATTTCTGTCTGAGATTGTAAACAAGTATGGAAACCATCAAGTATCATCAGATGGCGGCACTTGGTACCCACAAGCCTGTAAGTTTTTGAATCTATATCATCATCTCCATTCCACCTATGAGAAAAGCATTATTGAAAGAACTATGCAGTATATCAAGGATGCTTTGTTGCATGATTCCTCTTTCCCAAATACATTTAGCTAACATCCCTCAATAAAACATATGAATTGGTCCGTCTACAACCAATCTCTTGTTAGAAGAGGCGAAATACTGCTAGGATTTGATGTTATAAACAACTGGGATGCAGAACTAGAAGGGATGAACAAAGACAAGATTGGCGAGCCATTTCATTATCCAAATACCTTCCTTCTCTTGCTTGGATATGCCAAAGTGTACTTTCATCTTCCTTATAGACAAACGGAAGGAATCGCACAAGGACACGCCAAAGGAAAAGTACCTTCCATCCCACATTACACCACAATAAACAGAAGAATAAACAGACTAGATATCAAGATAAAAGATATAAATAGTAAAAACAAGGATTTTGAAGACGAATACATCATCATTGCGATAGATAGTACAGGTATCAAGGTTACCAACAGAGGTAAATGGATGAGGGATAAATGGAATGCGAAAAATAAGAAAGGATATTTGAAAATACACGTAGCAGTTAATGTTAAAACCAAGAAAATACTTTCTATGAAGGTCACAGACGAGCACGTTCATGATAGCAAAGCGTTACCTGAATTGATTGAAAATATTATAAAATCAGATAACATGGTATCCATAGGTAAACTGTTGGGTGATGGGGCGTATGAAGGCAATAATATTTTTAGATTCTTATCAGACAACGGAATCCAACCTTGCATTAAAGTAAGAAAAAATGCTAGAGTTCGATGGAAAAAAGGAAACACCCTTAGAAATCTAGCAGTGTTAGCGCAGAAAAGTGATTTACAAGGATGGAAGGATAGCGTAAGCTATGGACAAAGATGGATTTTGAAACTGTGTTTTCGTGCATAAAGCGAATGTTTGGTGAATACTTATACTCGGTTAAACTAAAGAATATGGTACAAGAGATGATGTTGAAAGCGTCCTTGTATAACAAAATGATATCTGTTTAACCAAAATAGATGGTAAAATCATTGATTATAAGAATCATGCAACAAAGCATATCAAGGATAGAACTGAAAGTTTTGATGATTATTTTCCTTGTAGGAAAAAGAACAAGTGTAAATTATACCATATTAAACAATGGCTCAAGTTGTTTGTTTATGAGCATAATAAAGAAATAATATCTTAAGTTAACAGTTGTGTAAAGAAGACTGTATATGCATTTGTAAACTAATACTGCTTGTTTTGAGCAACATAATTATTGTCATATTTTATTGATGTATATTCAAGATTATAAAAATTAACAAATCTAAACGAACACAATTAGTTTACAATAACGATTAGCCCGATGTTTACACAACTGTTAACAGAGCCCTTTTTATCATATATTGTTAATAGTTTCCTGAACTTGTTGTGCTATCATGACTTTGTTAGCTCTATCATTCACCATCTTTTTGCAGAATACTCTTTCCGATTGAGTAATTATGTACTATCATCTTGGCCTCTTGTTCTACTTTTACACCTCTTTTTCTCTTTGGAGCAATATGCAATACATATCCTCGTTTGATTAGTTCTTGTTCTTGAGGCTGGGAATTATATGCCTTATCTAAACATAGATGTTGAAATTGTTTTTCTCTTATTCCTCCTCTTCCTGTTTTTTTAGTTTAATACGATGGTGGTCTTTTGATGACTCATTATCAACCACATATGTTACCAGTTTAATGTCATGAGTATTAGCAGATGATATTACAACAGATATAGGGATTCCTTTTGAAGTTAATATGTTTCTTTTTGTTTTGCATAGTTTGCTTCTTCTATCAAGTTGGATTGTGTCCTGTGGTCATCGCCCCCTAAAGGCGACTTTATAGATACACTATAAGGTATTGCCAGATGCAGTTGATACAGATGCAGTCATTATAGATTTTAAATAGTCTGATTCATCCATACCTATTTTGAATATATCAAGGATATTCCATTGCTGAAACCTACGGTGACAGATAGAAGAGCCCGATCCGTATTCTTTGGATAATTTTCCATTGACATCCTACTGTTTGTAGTACATAGATAATTCTATCAATCACTTTTCTGTATGGAATAATTGACCGACTTCCAATTGGTCTGAGTAGTTTTCCTTTGGAAAAATACTTTAAGATAATTCCATAATTCATCATTAAAGTTAAGTATAGTAGAATGAATATTTTTCCTTTTTTATTTTCTCCTTCTTCTTTATTAAGGTCACAGTTTATCAAAAGAGGAAAAGAGCTATATGTCTATCGAATTTTGAGGTCTAAATATATTTTTAAATATACTATTGCCTCTAGACAATCAAATTGAGTGTTTAGATAACATATTATATATTCTTAATATAAAATACTAAAGACAATTGTAACTTGATAAAACACAGATAAATATATTCGACATAAGTCTACCATGAAATAAATATTTAGAATATTAGAATACATCAAATGATTAAACTTGATGTATCATCTTTAGACTTTTTTTAGAATTCTTTAAATATTTTATTCTTTAACAGTATTTATGGGAAAAAGATTTACTTGTTCTGATGTTGGCGTTAATTGTAACTGGTCGGCATCATCCGAAGATAAAGAAGAACTTTTGAATAAGATTAAAGAACATGCAAAAAATGAACACAATTTTGAAGAGATTCCTCCAGAGTTGCTTGAAAAAGTTAAGAATGTAATAAAATAAAGACAGCCAATTCTTTGGGAATTTTTAATATTTTATGTAAAAATTACTAATTTTTTATGATCGTTTTTAAATAATGCAACTTTGTTAACTTAAGGAAAACATATAGATTTAAAACAACTATATCTTTATGATCAAGAAACAGAACACTAAAATATTATTGGTTATGGTTTGTAGTTGTACTTTCTCGGATTATCGTTTAGAAATACAGATAAGGCTTTATCGTTTTTACTTTTAGCAAAGAAAGTCATGTATCTATCTGGAACTGGATTCAAAAGTACAGGCCTTGGAAATATATCAATAAAAAGAAAATTCAAGAGTACATTATTGATGAAACTGTCATAAAAGCAGGTTCTGAATTAATCTGGCTTTGGGTTATTATAGAACCAAAAGATAAAGAAATTCTCGCTGTTGATATATCAAAAGAACGAAACATGTTTGTTGCGCAGCGATTTCTGTCTCATGTAGTAAACAAATGAATTACATTCTGTTTCATCGTCGGACGGTGGTGACATTGGTATCCTTCGCAAGCCTATAAATTCTTGAACCTACACCATCATATTCACTCTGCTTTTGAAAAAAGCATAATTGAAAGAACTATGCAGTATATAAAAGATAGAACGGAAACCTTTGATTATTTTCCTTGTAGGAAAAAGAACAAATGTAACTTAAATCATGTAAAACAATGGTTTTATTTATTCATTGATCAACATAATAAAGAAATAATGTATTAAGAGCCTATCCCAAAATTCGATAGAAATATAGCTGTTGCTAATCTTTATTAAATCATTGCCTTTCTTCAATCGACAAAGGAACAAGAACGTATCTGTTATTACCAAGATTTCAGACGAACTATGGGACAAGATAGATGACCTTTTACCATGCGAAAAACCAAAAAATACAGTCGGTCGTCCTGTTATTCCTTTTAGAAAAGTATTAAATGGTATTTTATATGTTCTTAGAACCGGTTGCCAATGGAAGATGCTTCCAAAAGAATATGGTTCTGGTTCTACATGTCATAGGAGATTTCAGCAGTGGATTCAAATGGACATCTTTAAAAAGATATGGGCCAAATTATTAGAAGAATATGATAGAAAAATAGGCATCAAATGGATTTGGCAATCGGCAGATAGTATATCTATAAAGTCACCTTTAGGGGGGCGATGACTGTAGGGAATAATCCTGTTGATAGAAGCAAACTAGGCACAAAAAGGCACATTTTAACAGATAATGAAGGAATCCCTATATCTATAGTTATTTCTTCAGTCAGTACACATGACATAAAAGCAGTAACAAATGTTATTGATCATTCAATTTCCCATCGACCTTCTGGATCATCTTTCACAAATAAAAATAAAGATGGGTTGTATTATCATCTATATCTCGATAGAGCATATAGTTCTAAATCAATAGAAAATGAGATAATCAAAAGAGGATATGTTCCTCATATACCATATAAAAGAAAGAAAGGTCAAAAGAAGAAAGAGCTTTCGTATCAACATAAACATCAAAATATGAAAAATAAAAGATAGGTTGTAGAAAGAACCAATTCGTGGCATAACAGATTCAGAAAGTTGTTGACAAGATATGAAAAGAAGGTAGAAAATTATTTGGGTCTGGTGCAACTATCAAGCAGTATTATAATCTATAGAAAAATAATTTTGGGATAGGCTCTAAGTTAAGAGTTATGTAAATACCTAGATAATCATTATTGTAAAATAATTCTGCTAGTTTAGATTTGTTAATTTTTAATATTGAATATGAATCAAAAAATATGACAACAAGTTTGTTGCTCAAAACAAGCAGTATTAGTTTACAATTGTACTTACAATCTTCTTTAAACAACTGTTAACACAGCCTCAAATAATACTAAAATATCACCTTATAAATATTTAGAAAAAACAATCAAGTTGTAGAGATCTTAAATTATGAGGATATCGTTCAATCAGTAATTTCATTATATTCAAAAAGATAATCCACTCAATTTATTTAAAATATTCTAATACAAAAGAATTACAGAAAAGTAAGGTAATTCTATAATATACATAGTTTACTATATATTCAATGATTTATAATGTCTACCGATTATCATCAGTTTAATAACTCAAAATATGTAAATCTTGAAACTTATCGAAAAAATGGAACAGCAGTACAGACACCGGTATGGTTTATAATGAAAGATAAAACCTTTTTTGTCGTAACCCGATCAAATACAGGAAAAATAAAAAGATTACGTAATAATGCTTCAGCTAGAATAATTCCGTGTGATTTTAGGGGAAATATAAAAGGGAAATGGGAAAATGGTATTGTAGAGTTTATAGCACCATCAGAATATCCAAAAATTTTAAAATTAAGAGACAAAAAGTATGGAATACTATCAAAAATTATATCAATATTTACAATGGGAAAAGGAAAATACATAATCATAGCCATTAAGATAGTATAATAATAGATATCATCTAGACAATTACGAAAATTTTCTCTGACTTAAATGACAGTAAGATAAAATAATACTGTTCAGTTGTTTGCCATCCTAAATCATATTTTTAATTTAATATACAATATTTAAAATAAGTTAAACTAAATGATAATATGTAAAATCAGTCTTTATAAAAAGATAGAATACATCTGAAAACACTCAATCATTTATAAGAGCAGAAAATAATAGGTTTTTACAGTTTACTGATTTATAGAATTTGAATATTTAATCAAAAAAATAATTATAAAAATAAGAAAGATCAAATATTTAAAAGGCCATCAAAAAGTCAATTCATCTTTTTATGATAGCAGTTAATTTTGATTTAATAAATCACCTGATAACACCAACCATAAAGTCTTTTTATCTGCAAAATTTCGGAAAAACAAAGCTTATAAAATAAATTTTAATAATACATAGTAATAATTTATATAGGTTAAATTTTATATGATATTATATTCGAAATAAATAATGAAGACGAAAACTCCTTTGGCGATATGCTAAAGAAATTGGATGAAGATGATGTTAAAATCATTGTCCAGTTAGACGTAATAAAAAGAGGGAAGAGAGTTACGACTATTAAAGGATTTACGAATGCAGAGCAAATTGAAACACTAGGTCATCAGTTAAAAAAATCAATTGGAACAGGCGGAACAACAAAGAATGGAGTAATAGTATTGCAAGGAGATCATAGATCGAAGGTAACTGAGTTTTTAGAATCAAAAGGCTATCAAAAAGACTCTATTGAAGTAATTTAAAAGATAAAGGATATAGATTTTTAACCAATTTAAATATTTGAGTAAAAAATTACTTTTTTACACAAAGAAAAATTATTAGTGTAACCTACAACAATTAATTACATTATTAATATATTGATACCAACATATAGCGAAATGATAAAGCAATCAGGTTCCAGCAGATCTAAATCAAATCTTTTACTTAAATACAATATCTACATATTTTAATGCAATTAAATAAAAAAAAGATAAATAATAAATTTTTTAAAGATATATTCCCGTTCTAACATTATAAGTATTTTTTAAAAAACAACTTCATTAGATCTCTTGCATAATTAGAAACAATCTAGATCATTCTTTCGGAATTCTTTAGATTTCTAGTTCTGCTGATTCATTATCTTATAGTTTATCAGACCTGCAACTATGTCTGATATTTTATTGTATTTTCTCAATTTGTTTCTGAATAAGTCTGCAATGCTCTGTTGCATGATTCCTATAATCTCTGATTTTACTATCTATTTTGTTTAAACAGATATCATCTTGTTATACAATGATGCTTTCAACATCATTTCCTGTATCATATTTTTCAGTTTAACCGAGTATACGTATTCTCCAAACCTTCTTTTTATGCAAGAGAATACTGCTTCAACAATCCATCTCTTTCCATAGCTTACGCTATCTTTCCATTTTTGCAAATCATTTTTCTGTTCCAACACTGATGGATTTCTAAAGATATTTCCTTTTTTACATCTGATTCTAGAATTTTTTCTTACTTTAATGCAAGGCAAGATTCCGTTGTCTGCTAAACATTTGAATATATCATTACCATCATAAGCACCATCTGCGAATAGTTTACCAATTGTTATTTTTTTATCTGATTTTATAACACCATCAACTAATTTAGGTAACGTCTTGCTGTCATGTACATGCTCGTCAGTTACTGTCATAGAGAGAATATTCTTGGTCTTGACGTTCACTGCAACATGTATTTTTAAATATCCTTTCTTATTTTTTATATGCCATTTATCTCTCATCCACTGACCTCTATTTGTAATCTTGATGTCAGTGCTATCTATTGCAATGATAATATATTTATCTTCAAATTCTTTGCTACTATCTGTTGTATCTTTTATCTGAATATCCAATCTGTTTATTCTTCTGTTTATTGTTGTAAAATTAGGAATGGAAGGTACTTTTCCTTTAGCATGTCCTTGTGCTATTCCCTCGGTTTGTCGGTATGGCAAATGAAAGTATGCTTTCGCATAACCAAGTAAAAGAATGAAAGTATTTGGATAGCGAAATGGCTCTCCAACCTTGCCTTGGTTCATCTCTTTTAATTCGGTATCCCAGTTGTTAATGATATCAAAACCAAGCAAGATTTCGCCTCTTCTAACTAAAGATTGGTTGTAGGAGGACCAGTTCACATGTTTTGTTTGTGAATGTTAGCTAAATGTATTTAGAAATAATAATCATGCAACAAAGCAAGTCTGCAAGTATCCTATACTTTTTCAATCTGCTGATAGTATGTTCTACCACTATTCTCATTTTCGAATGAATAATGTTGTAATTTTGTTCTTCTTGTGATAAACACTGGTTTCTTTGCTTCCTATATGGTATAGATGATAGTTGTTCTGGAAAATCCTTTTCTACACCCAAATACCCTAGATCAAATACATTTAGAACTTGTTTGGGAGTTATAGGATGATTCTTTTTATAGATATCATAATCATGACTTCTTCCTTTCTTATATCTTATTATGGATGATGAGACCACGGCTGTTAACCATCAACTGCGTCTTTACCGCATGTCTTTTCTTCTTGCCTGAATAGAAAGTTTTCTTTCTTTTATTATCTGTTGATCTTGGAATTTGCTGTTCTGTACAATCGATAAAAGCCATAAATCCTGGAAAATATTTCTCTACTTCTTTAGGAGTTTTTAACCTCCTTGTTATGTTGTATAATTTCTGTGGAATTGGTATGCATTTTCTAATCAAACTTTCAATCTTTTGAATATCTCTGCAGACTGTACCTCTGATCTAGGTCAAAAAGAAAGCCTGCTAATGTATAGGTTATGTACAAACGATAGTAAACCAAAAGCATGAGAAATCTGTTTTTTAGGTCGAGTTTGAAAGGTCTTCCAGCCCCTATGTTCCTTTCTCTTTTTAGATCATCTTTTCTTTTGGATAAACGTTGTATCTCATATTTAGTATATCTTTTTGCTATCTCCTTATAGAAAATGTCATCGAACTGTTGTACTGTAAGGCCGGTAAATGATTTAAAAAACAGTGGTTTTCTTGATAACCTCTCGTATGAAAACATTTAGAGAGAACAGGTTAATGAGGAACTTCAAGTCATAAAGCTGTTTGGATGTAATTATGCAAGAGATCTATTCTATAAGATAAATATCAGCATCAAAATATACAAACCCTAGCGAAAAAATAAAGATCGATTAAAAAGTATTAATACATATGTAATAAATTTAACAAAATCAACTAACTTTCGTAGTATTAGAATTTCGAATAAATTCAAGAATTCTGTAATACCTTCCTATTAACAATCCTGTTCCCAAAGTAAGAAGGGAATCAGTTATAATAAAATACAATATTTTTGTCTTAAATCCTATATGTATAATTGGATGGCTTATAGTAATGATCTTTCCTAATTCAGTAAAATGGACTTCTTGGAACCCTACGAAAAATAGATTAATAACAATTCGTATAATTAATGCAGAAAGATATATGAAATATATTAGCATTCCACCTTTTACATACAAATTTTTTTTTCCATTATTCCAAAATATAAGATTCTTTTTTGAATATGAATATGCATAAAAACCACTTAAACCAATTATCATTATATATGGTATAATATACGAATAAGGAACTCCAGAATTAAATGAATTGTAAACCAAATAAGAAACTAGCAATAAATAATAAACTAAGAGTATAGTAGATTTTCTAATGCTAATTTTGGTACCTTTCAAGTTTTTTTTAACTTGAATAGCAATTACAATAAAGATAATAAGCAAAGAAACAACAAAAGCGAAAAAATAAATATTTGTAATATCGCCTTCATGAAATGCCAATCTTATAAACATAAGAAAATAAAATATATATTATTCTATCTGATCCATCTAGGTTAAAATAAATAGACATTATGATATAACAATAGTTGAAATTAATGGATGAGTATCTAGATTTAGGCATTATAACAATAAATTCATAATTGTATTTAGAAATCAACTATAACATATTATTGAGTTCATAATTGACTATTCAAATTTAGATTATACTTGAATAAATAAAATAAAATACCCTATTTTCAACGCATAATGATAAATAGAATTATCAGTCTGTTAATTTAAGATATAATTTCTTTATTGTGTTGATAAACAACAGCTTAACCCATTGTTTAATATGATTTAATCTACTCTTGTCCTTTTACAAGGAAAGTAATCATCAAAGTTCTCCGTTCTGTCTTTTTTGTACTGCATTGCTATTTCAATAATACTTTTTTGTTAAGATGAGTGAAAAGGATGGTTTAATTTCAAGATGCTTTGTTGCATGATTATTTTTTTCATTATTTGATAACATTTTACCTGCTTTGTTGCATGATTCTCTCTTTCTAAATACATTTAGCTGGCATTAACCAATAAAATTTGTGAACTGGCCCTCCTACAACCAATCTTTAGTTAGACGCGGTGAAATCTTACTAGGCTTTGATGTCATACGCAACTGGGATACCGAATTAAAAGAGATGAACAAAGACAAGGTTGGAGAGCCATTTCGTTATCCAAACACTTTTCTTCTTCTATTAGGGCATGCCAAAGCATATTTTCATCTGCCATACAGACAAATCGAAGGAATAACACAAGGCCATGCTAAAGGAAAAGTACCTTCAATCCCTGATTATACTACAATTAACAGAAGAATAAACAGATTGGACATCAAGATAGATGATACAAAGGATAGCAAAGAATTTGAAGATGAATACATTGTCATTGCAATAGATAGTACGGGAATTAAGGTTACCAATAGAGGTCAATGGATGAGAGATAAATGGCATATAAAAAATAACAACAATAAAGGATATTTGAAAATACACATAGCTGTCAATATAAAAACCAAGAAAATTCTTTCGATAAAGGTAACCGATGAGCATGTACATGACAGTAAAGCATTACCTGGATTGATTGATGAGGTCATAGAATCAGATAAAAAAATAACAATTGGTAAACTATTTACAGATGGAGCTTATGATGGCAATAGATCTCTTGCATAATTAGAATAAACAGCTATATGATCAGCAATTCTTCATTTTCTTGTTCTCTCATTGCTTTCATATGATCGGTTATCCAAAAAACCATTGCTTTTCAAATCATTCACTGCTGGTCTTACAGTGCAACAGTTCGATGACATTTATGAAAAAAATGTAACAAAAAGATATGCTAAACATGAAATACAACGCTTGTTCAAAAAAGATAGAGAAAGACGTATAGGTGCAGGTAAACCTTTCAAACTAGATGTTAAAGATAGATTTCTCATGCTTTTGGTTTACTATCGTCTATACATAACTTACACTATGGCAGGTTTTCTATTTGATTTGGATCAGAGCAACATCTGCAGAGACATTCAAAAGATTGAAGGGTTGATAAGAGAATGTTTGCCAATTCCGCAGAAGACATACCCAATAACCAAAAGGCTGAAAACTCCAGAGGCAGTTGATAAATATTTTCCAGGCTTTCTTCTTGCTTTTACAGATTGTACCGAACAGCAAATACCAAGACCTGCGGATAAGAATAGAAGAAAGATATTCTATTCGGGTAAGAAGAAAAGACATACTATTAAGAATCAGATTACGGTTAACAATCGTGGTTATGTCCTTCACAAAGTACGCTATAAAAAAGGAAGAAAACATGACTACGATATTTATAAAAAGAACTATCCTGTCACTCCAAAACAAGTTGTTACTGTAGTTGATCTAGGGTATTTGGGCATAGAAAAGGATTTTCCAGAACAACTATCTGCACTACCATATAAAAAGAAAATAAACCAGTGTTTATCACAAGAAGAAATCGAGTTTAACATTATCCATTCGAAAAAGAGGATAATAGTAGAGCATACTATTAGCAGATTGAAAAAGTACAAGATAATGAGTGAGATATTTAGAAATAAATTGAGAAAATATAACAAGGTGTCAGACATAGTAGCAGGACTAGTGAACTATAGAATATCAAATTATCTGAACTAGAAATCGATATAGAATTAGAAGTGATGGTCTAGATTATTTCTAATTATGCAAGAGATCTAATAATATTTTTAGATATTTGGGAGACAAGGGAGTCCAACCTTGTATTAAAGTAAGAAAGAATGCAAGAGTTAGATGGAAAAAAGGCAATATTCTTAGAAATCTATCCGTTTTATCTCAGAAAAATGATTTACAAAAGTGGAAAGATAGCGTAAGCTATGGGCAAAGATGGATTGTTGAAACAGTGTTTTCTTGTTTAAAGAGAATGTTTGGTGAATATGTTTATTCGGTTAGAATAAAGAATATGGTACAGGAAATGATGTTAAAAGCGTCATTGTATAATAAGTTGATATCTGTTTAGGTAAACCAAATAGTAAAATCATCGATTATAGGAATCATGCAACAAAGCACATTTTACCGATAAAATTAAAAGCGAAAACAGTTAAAATTCAAATGTTATTGTTACAAATAAATTACTTTTTTAACTGATTTTCGAGATGCAACAAAGCAGTTTCAAGAATCTACATGCTTGAGGTTAAAGTGCGGGAATATGATGAAACTTGATATTTGCTATATTTGTTTACTACATGAGACAGAAATCGTTTGATGATTACTTTCCTTGTAAAAGGACAAGAGTAGATTAAATCATATTAAACAATGGGTTAAGCTGTTGTTTATCAACACAATAAAGAAATTATATCTTAAATTAACAGACTGATAATTAGATAAAAATTAATTATTGAATATATTTGCAAATTTTTAAAAGTTAAAGTAGATTTATCAAACTGTCTAAATTATATAAAATAGGCAATAAAACTCATTTAGAGATATAAGGATAGAAAGTAAGTCAATTTTAGAAATATCATTTATTTAAACAGATACTATAAATTATTACAATCAAATATTTACCAACATATGATATAGAATAGCATTAATCTTCAAAATCACACGTTTAAAAATTTTTTTATTTTATTATATCGTTCTACTCTATAATATCATTCAAATAATTTATATCAATACTATAAAATCAATCATTATATAAAAATAATATATCTTATCATATGATTTATACAAATTAAAAAATAAAATTTTATATAAATTTATTTAATTTATTTATCGCTACAAACATAAGAAAATAAAATATAAATAAAAATATTAATTATTTAAATGATAATAAAATAAATTAATAATTTACCATACGGAGTAAATATAAACTTAGCAATATAAATATTGATATTATATTAAATAATACTTTATAGTAAAGTAAAAAATGATATTTGGTAAATGTTAATCCCCAAACATATAAGCAGCAAAGAAAAAAAATTGAATCAAAATCAAATTGATGGAGATTTATCAACAGTAAGATAATTAACTTTCGTTTTTGGTGTAACAGTCTGCTGTACCCTTCCAGCAATGATGATGTCCTACCTCTGTATAATATCCTTTAGTACCTTTACATCCGTGAGGGTTGCAGGTTTTTGCAAATGCGTCCTGTGATTCAATAATTGAAGTTGCAGCCATTATACCGAATGCCATTAAAACAAAGGCAATAACTGTGATGGATGTTTTACTATTCATCTTTAATACATTAGAAAAGCCTATATATAAGTCATGTGGATATGATAAATATTGGGATTAATTACCAGATATATAAAATTGTTATAGAATACAATTATGTAAAAAAAACTTGAAAAAAAATTCCTCATGTTTTTCACATTTTTATGATAGGATCAGATATAAAATTTAAATATCGTTCCTCCTATGGGTATTAGGTTGAGAGAAACATAAATAAAATTAAAAACGATATTTAGACAAGTTCATTATTTAAAAATAGTATTAGTAAAGCCTATATATAACATATTGCATCCAATTGCTTCTAATACTCACTATCCCACATTCGCATTCAATAAAAAAGAAGAAATTTTACATACACTTATTAGATTGATTGTCAATATCAAGAAATTAATAAAAAAATATAGCAATTTACATATATAATCAATATCCTTAAAGATACCTTATAGTAAAATAGGCAACACATTACAATAGACAGTTTCAATAGTATTTACATTGTACAAAACATGAAAAGCCAATTGATGGATGAAAGATGTTATTAAAAACTAAATAAAACAAAGCCTAAAGACGATGGAATTACGAATTAGATTCATTAAATATATTCAACTTCCAATATATAATAAATATTCACTGAAATATTTGGAATTATCAATCTAACTAAAATTTATTTCTCAATTTGAATATCTTATTCCAAATCACCAAAATTCTTTAAGAATGCATCTAAAAAGAAGATATTAAAGGAAAAAAATGAATTTTATTACAAAACTTAAACATAGTAAAATAAATTTTTATATTGGATTTAATCATAATCAAAATTTCCCTTCTAATTAATACTTTAATATTAAATGAATATTATCCAATTAAATTTAAAACAATCTCTATTAAATTTCAGCCTTTCAAAATTATAAAAATCATATAGAATCGTTCAGATCACAGACAGATACATCATGTCATTTCAGTTAGGTTTGATTAACAAAAACCTAAACAATAACATTTTATAAATATATAGAAAATTACTTGAAATAATTTCATTTAATTTAAGCATATAAAGATTGATAGTAAAAAATATTTAATATGATACTAGGAAAGATTGATAGTAAAAAATATTTAATATGATACTAGGAAAGATTGATAGTAAAAAATATTTAATATGATACTAGGAAAGATTGATAGTAAAAAATATTTAATATTTTAAATAAATCCTTTTACCAAGTACATAAATATGAAACATGGCAAACCTTTCATAGTTACAGTCACAATTTCAACTGTGTTTTTAATAGTAGTATCAATCTCTTTTACGGATAAAGAAACGGTATTCGCCCAGAGTAGTTTATTAGGTAATAGCAATGGAGGACTACTTGGCAATATGTTTAGCAATTTGGGTAATGTTGTAGGCAACCTTGGCATAAGCAATTTAAACTCTCCGAGCACTACAACAACCCCAAGTACTACACAATCAACTCCAAATGTAGCAAGTCAACCATTTACAGGATTACTTGGTAATACTCCAACTGGAACTACAAATATTACACCAGAAGATAAGAGCAGAGTTTTAGATAGTTTATTTGGCATTCCTGCTGCAGCCCCAGCAGTTGCCCCATCTACTACCACTCCTACAAACAATGATAATAATGGACAACATTTTATTGATAAACCATGTCATCCAGGAAAATGTCTTGGAACACCTGGTTGGTATACAGTGGAAGGACACCATCATTGTTATGAAGGAACAAGAGACTGCATACACACAAGCCACTTCCATGGCGAACACTATTAAAAAATAGATAAATAAACAGATAATTATTTTTTTATCCTTCTTTTTAGACAGATTTTTCCTTCCTAAGTTCATTCTTCTTTTACATTAGTCATTATGAAAAGTAAAAGGGACAAAAAGTAGAAAAAAATATACCGATACATCATAGTTTTTTACAGTTCAAGATATTCCAAAGATCAAAAGATAAAAGGGATTCTCAAAGTATTTGGACTACAACCATACAAATAAAGATTTGGAAATTCATAGTTACAAAGAGTATAGGAAAACAGTTATGTATTTTATAAAAAAAGTAGATTAAAAATATGATTTAATATAAAATAAATAATTTTGGCCCTAGATAATACATTTATACAAAAATCAGAGTGAAACAAACGTTAGCGATATGCTTAAGTGTTGTACTTCCACACATGGTTGACAAAACAATGTACCAACATGGCTGACACATTTTGTCTTATTTTAGTGTATCAATATCGGTTGTTTTAAAGATTTCATATTTCTCTGATGGCGTCATTCCGTTTATTCCACCGTGTTCTCTTTCATAGTTATACGATTTGACAAATAATTCGTATTTCTCTATTCCCTCTTTCATATCAATTAACTCTTCTACTTGTAGAAATTCAGTTATGACTATTTTGTTATACGCTTCTACTTTCCCCTGTTCTTGTGGATAACCTTTAGGAATCTGCTTGTCCTTTATTCCATTGAGAAAAAGATAATGTTTGAATTTATTCGATGTAAATTCTCTACCACAACCATCGTGTGCATCACTTTCATAGGTTTACCGTAGAGTTCAATCCATTCGTTGAGAACTGATAAAGATTCTTCACTAGTTCTTCTGCTGCACCATTTGCTAACTACTTTTCTTGAGGGGCAATCATCTATTACGTGAATAAAATAATTTTTGCTTCGTGAGCCTTTTAGATAAAAAGGTCCTTTGGTATCCATTTGAACCAACTCATTTGGATGTTTCATTTCAAATCTTGTATTTTCTTTTTAGCTTGACAGATAGTACATTGAGATTGTGTCTCTTTAGAATATTGTAAATGGTTTTTGTACCCAAGCTAATTTCATACTTTCTCTTTAATCTGAACCTTATTCTCATTGGACCAAATCTGTTGTTTAGTCTCAGCTCGAGAATAATCTTTTCCATCTCTTTGGTTACCTTTACATTTTTAATATTATGTGGCTTTCTTGATTGGTTTTTTAATCCATCTATCCCATATACATTATAGCGTCTCTTCCATTTGTACCATGTTTGTCTTGAAACAGCATATGCAGTACAAACATCAGAAATGCTCTTACCTGAACGTTCTGATTCAATTATCATTTTATACCTATTTTCAATTATATCCATTATTATTACACTCTAAGACTAGAGTGTCAACTATGTTAGGAAGCTAAAATGTCAACTATGTGTGGAATCAGTACACTTAAGAATAGGACTTGTATTTCTTCCAACCGATCTTCTGAATTAAACCAAAATCAAACAAGATGAAAGTAGATGCAATAACAAACGATAAATAATTTAACTTTTCAAAATAAATATGATATTGTAAAAGCGTTATCAGAATGAACCTTAAATTATAATAAAAACAGGCAGGCAAAATAAGTGCATTCAACAAGAGTATCCCTGTGTTAAGATATCGGTCAACTTAGAATTTTTTAGCGAATATTGCAGAGGAATAAAACTAATTATTAAAAATCTTTGTAAAAATAATACTTTTTGTACTCATTTCATGATTTAATATAATTGAGCTAAAGTATTGAATGGTTTAAAATAATTTAGAAAGATCATCTAAGTCATTTTTACAAAAAAATAATTTTAAAATGGATTGTTAATATTTACAGCTCAACATTACTTGACAATATAAACAACTTATAAAAAGAAAATTAATTAATCTAAAAAACTAACACTTTATGAATAAAGGAAATAATCATTTAATCATAGCAAATTCTCCAATACCTAGAGGTCAATATCTAAATTTAAAAAATATTATTAGGGGGCTTTGGATTAACTAAAGTATGGATTATATTAATCATCGAAAGAAATTTAGCCCCTTCTTAAACAATGAATCATATTTTGAGCAATTTCCCAATATACAACCAACTGAAACAGAAAAATTGCACAATAGTTTATTTAAATCGCCTCAATTAAGGACGGAAAATAAACTAAATGAATTCAATGACCAAGAAACATTCGAAAGATTATTTAAACAAACGCTGGGTCAAGATATGTCTAACATTACTGAATTAACAAAAGATTTTGAAAGAAAAACCAAAAGAAATTTTTAAGTGATACTTTACAAATACTTTTTAAAAGGAAGAAAAGAAGTATCTTTTTCCCAATAGATAGTCAAGTTTGTAGAAAAATATAATTAATGATGTAATGCAGTCTTTTAGAGTAATCTAAAAATATTTTTATTTTTAGATTTTGTCATATTTTATTCGTAGTTTAGAAATTCAAAGTACTTGAAAATTAATATATTAGAGATTTTGTATTTTTAATAACATCAAAAATTATTATACATTATGCACAAACTAAACGGTTTTGGAGAGGTAATGTGTAAATTTCATTTATAACTATTAATAATTTATAATATTTTGATATGTATAAATTATACTATAACACTAATCAAATTATCTTATGTAACCAAATAATTTACTTTGGATAAAAGTACGAAGACGTAAAAAATTTGATTTCATCATATTATATTCAGTTAAACTATAATTTTAAAAAATAACTGATTTATAAAACAAGCAAAATCTTTTGTATTTTCAAAAATTCGATTACAAATAGATGAAGAAAGTATATATTGATTAACAAATAATTTCAGAAAGAAAAAAATCTATAACTTTTTACTTATTTAAATTCAACATAAATAGTTTTTATATATTCATATATGAAAATACACCCTATATTTTATTCTTATCCTATATTATTTTATATATTGATGATCTTTTGAAAAATTGTCAAGCAAAATAATGCTCTCATATAAAATCAAAAATATTAATACAGGATTTAAAAATGAATCATACACAACATTTTAAATTACAATTGACAAATATTGATTTAAATAAAATATTGGGCAAGATTTATGATAACATTGAAAAAACAAACGACAATAAACTAAAAAATATTTACCGGATTCTAGATAAATATCGAATTTTAACATCTTTTTCTGATGTATCTAAAAATGAAATGTCTACTGAAATAAAACTTAATTACAATCAATGGTTAAAAGTCATAAATTGTTGTCAATCTAATCAAAAATTGTCAAAATATTTAGAAAACAAAATAAATCATTTAAAAACGCATTACAGAAGTTGAACTTATCAATTCAAATTTAAAAATATTAGATATTGTAAAAAACCTAAAGTAGGATGCATCACCTTTTAAAAAATATTTAAAATTGATGTAAAAGAAAATGCAGTTCTTTTAAATCACTCTTGACCTTTTTTACTAAAAATTTTCGCCAATTCTTGATATAATTCTTTTGATGCTTCAGCTTTAGAAAGATCTGCTTGCCACTGCTTTGACATAGATTGTATTATTGCATCAGAGGTTTTATCCAATGTGCTACCCCATTGAGATTCAATTTTTTTCTTTATTTTTTCCACTTGAACCTCCATTAATGCTTTAAAAAAGGCTTTCTCCAACATATATTTTGTAGTAGATACAGGGTCTGAACAACCATGTTCATGTTCTGCTGAATTACAAGAACTTGATTTTGTGCTACAGTTTTCATCGTTACAATTAGAGGAGGACATTTTTTCATTCGAATCATTACAACCACACGAATTTTCATTCATTTTAATAACCTTCAGGGTAACTATAAAAAAGTAAGTATATAAATTAGTAAGTTAAGGATCAGTTATTAGGTATTGGAATGGTAAGTTGAAGGATCATTCATCTCGATTTATGTTAGAAAAAATCTCTTGCAAATCATGTCCGGTTAATAATACATTTAACATAATAGGAAAAAAATTTGCTATATTAATACTACGTAATATGATAACATTAAAACAGAAACGATTTAATGAATTTCTCGAATCAATTGAAAAGATTAATCCAAAAACACTATCAATTAGACTAAAAGAAATGGAAAAGAATGGTTTAATTAAAAGAGATGTTTACAATGAAAAACCTGTCAGAATTGAATATTCTTTAACCAGTAAAGGTGAAGCATTGAAACCTGTTCTAGAACAAATGGCAATATTTTCAATGAAATATTGTCGTGACCAAATATTTGATAATCCCCAATCATTACAATTAGATAACATTGATTTAGATCCTCTGCAAAAATATAGAGTTCGTATCTAAGTCTAATTAATGTCTATTTAAAATCTTCAGATTGTTCATAGATTCATTAAATTTAAATTTTACTCATTCATACATTTTAAGTGTAATAATCTCTATATGACATAATACGGCTTCATAAAGTTAAGAAAAAGATTCGAATTTCTTTTTTGTTTATTATATGACACAACTAATTAAGAAAAAGAATATATAAGATATAGTATAATCTTTGTATTTATGAATTAAGATCTTTCGTTACAATATACATCAAGCCATATGTTTATTCGTTAAAAGAAGTCATACTGCAATTAGAGATTGGATACAAAAGTACAAACCGAAAAGATTATTTTATAGTGAAAACGAAATATCCAATTTATAAAGATGAAGCCTAACTAAAATTGGTTCTGAATTAATATGGACTTGGATTGCCTCTATTGAATTTAAAACTAAAAATAATGTTCTTGCAATAAGCACATTCAAAGATGATATATGTTTTGCTAAAGAACATTTTTTATTTGAGATTATAGAAGAATATGAATTACATCCAGTTCCACAAATGAAGGTACAATGTATCTTCAAGATCGCAAGTATTTGAAATTAAACATCATATAATTATTCTTTTGAGAAAATCATTATTGAAAGAGCTATACAACATATCAAAGATAGAACCGAAGGGTTCGATGATAATTTTCTTTCTACAAAGAAAAAATATAAACTTCAACACGTTTTACAACGGTTAAATCTATTTGCTGACCATTATAATAAAGAAATAACATCTAACTTTATAGAGCTCATAATACATATAAATCTCGTATATCAATAGTCATGATTTCTTACTACCTATATCAATTAAAAAACAGGGCAATGAAAATAGATGTATTTTTTTAAAAATTTTTAAAAGGGTTTGGATATACTACGAATTTATTTATAAATAAAGATAATAACTACATCATTAAAAACATCAATAATTAGAATTTAGAAAAACCTTTTGTAATAATTTAATTTCAAATCAATAACATTATATATAATAAATCGACAAACACAAAAAATTGATTATTTTAATATTCAATCAACAAGATATTAATTTTAGAACGTTTATTTAGTTTGAACGATATCTAATTCAATATAATTTTATTATTTAATTATCATTACCGGGCAATGAGCATAAGTCATAATTCCAGATGCTGTGCTTCCTAAAAGTAGTTTCTTAAATGCAGATCTACCTCTTGATCCCACAAATATGACATCTACCCCCTCTTTTTCAGAGTAACTTACTACTGCTTCAACTATTGAAATAGCCGTTATTACAGCTTCCGTTTTAACCTGTAAATCTGCATCATCGCATTTTACTCGAATTTTTTCAAACCATTTTTCAGCTTCTTCTTTTCCTTGATCTACCAAATCCTTTATAGAACTTGGTGTAACGAGACCAGTAACGGTTTCACTATAAAACGCAAAGCCAATTTTAGAGTATAAAACATGTAATGCAATTAATTCAGAATTATATGATTTAGCTATGTTTATTGCATAATCTGCAGCTTTCATTGATTGTGGAGAACCATCTACTGTTATCAGTATTTTTTTGAATTTATTCAATTTATATAAGTTAGAGGAATCTAAAATAAACTTTTTTGATTCTACAATCATTTGAATAAAGATATTTTGAGTATATATAGATAATTGTTACATGATTCTAAAAATCAATGATTTTACTATCTGTTTTATTTAAACAGATACATCGTATCATATAATGACGCTTTTAACATCATTTTCTGTATCATATTTTTCAGTTTAATCGAATCGACATATTCCCAAACCTTCTGTTTATTGATGAAAATGTAGTTTCCACAATCCATCTCTTTCCATAGCTTACGTTATCCTCTTTCCATTTTTGCAAATCCCTTTTCTGGGCCAACACTGAAAGGTTTCTAATAATGTTTCCTTTTTTCCATCCAACTCTAGCATTTTTTCTTACTTTAATTCAAGTTTGGATTTCGTCAACCGCTAAGAATATAAAAATATCATTACTATCATAAGATCCATCAGCAAAAAGTTTGCCAATTGTTTTTTTTTATCCAATTCTATAACACTATTAACCAACTCGGGTAACGCCTTACTATCATGTACATGCGCATCAATTACCGTCATGGCAAGAATTTCCTTGGTCTTGACGTTTACATCAGCAAATGTATTTTCATTTGCTCTTTCTTATTCTTTAAATTTCATTTCTCTTGCATCCACTGGCCTCTATTGGTAACCTTTATTTCAGCACTATCTATTGCAATGATAAAATATTCATCTTTAGAGATATTATTATTATCATTATTATTTATTGGAATATTTAATTTATTAATATATGTATTTATTGTTGTAAAATCAGGAATAGAAGGTACATTTCCTTTAGCATGTCCTCTTGTTAAATTCCCTCTTCGATTTGTCTATATGACAAATGAAAGTTTGCCTTGACATACCCAAGTAAAAGAAAAGTGTTAGGATAATGAAATGGTTCTCATATTTTGCCTTGGTTTATCTCTTTTAGCTCTGAATTCCAGTCGTGGATAATGTCAAATCCTAGCAAGATTTCACCTCTTCTGACTAGATATTGGTTGTAGATAGTCTACTTCATACAATATGTTGGTAAATGCTATCTAAATGTATTTAGAAAGAGGAATCATGTAATAAAGTAGTATATATCCTCAACAAAAAGCACATAAAGAAAGAATCCACATATTAAACGAATGTAATCCGATAGTTGAGATAAACAAAACATGGCCATATTAAAAAAGCCAGAGTGCTGGAATATTTTTTAACAATAACACATACGTTATCAAAAATATTCAAATAACATGAAGAAAATCACATGACATGATACATTTTTAACAACATTATTTGTAATAAATAAGAAATTAATTTAACTTTTATATACATCATTTAAACTCCAAAGAATATATTAGATAACAATATCATCAATATCAAAGTTAAAGTAATTAAACTAAACATAATTAATGGAATTTTATTATATAACTTCTTGGGAGCATTTATCTTGATTAAGATTGTTCTCAACGTACCACCTGATACAATATTATAAAAAACAGATAAGGATAAAATTCCGGATATTGCAATTATGTTACCCCATATTGTAGAAAATAACTTGTAATATTGGAAATTAGTATTAACACCAAATAGAATAAATCCCGATATAAGAGAAGTTATTGACGAATAAAATACTATTTTTTGGATTTTTGGTAAAAGTATAGACAAATTTCCATTTTTATTTAAAGGCCTTATTATCAATATTACCACTAACATCAGGTTCCACCAAATAAATGAAGATATTAAATGAATAATATTAAAAAGTATTTGTACCGTGACGATCATTAATATAAGAAATGTAAATTTCTTATAAATTTAATTTGTTTATCGAAATATTTTTGGACGTAAATAAACGTATAAAAGCTTAAAATGCATATTTTAATATAATCTAAATTAAATTTATTTTTTTGCCATATAATAAATTATTGCAAAATTGATACAAAATTTTTTCAATTTATTAATCTAAAAGAAATGTTTGAATCAAAAATTACCTAAAAAAAGTTTATAATTTTATAAAAGATAATAACAATCGATGTATATTAATAATTATTTAATATTAATAACAATAAATTTAGAAATATAAAATTTATAAATTTATTTATATTTAAACTACAAATTATTAAAAATATTAATAACAATACATAAATAATACGCCTAACGTATATATTATGTTGTAAGATGAGCTCTTATTCAAAAATAACTAATGGACAATCAAACAGCTTTATTCATAAACACAAAAATAAAATTATACTAGGTGTGATAGTAGCCGCTATTTTCATAACAGGATTTTTACTAAGCGGTGGAACCATTCCAAATAGTAACATAGGATACAAAGCTCTGCCAGTTTATAAAACAGGAATGGGCGCGATCAATGGATATGTAAGTGGGCCATTAGGCTTACCTGCGGTAGGTACAACAATTGTTGCTGCACAACAAGGTGGCCAAGGTACAACACTAAATGCAATCATATCCATAGATGGAAAATATGTATTTAGTAATTTGCCTCCTGGTCAATATATCTTGATGGTAGCCTACCCTGATGGGGCCAATAGAGTATTAAATAATGTAAACGTGGATTCAGGCTCTGTACAATCAATTAATTTCAAATATTAAGTATTAAAGATACTTATTTGAAATTTTTTTAACATTTTTAAATTAATGTAAATCATCTTTTAGAAAAAAATACAATTGAAATATTTGTTCAACAGATAATTGTCCTAGTTTTTTATCAATATATTTATCAACATCAAAATATTTATTATTTATTTGTATATGTTTATTAAAATATTTTAATAAAAAAGAAATATTTTTTTTTCTAAAAGAAAATAAAAACTGAATATCTTTGATTATTTTTTTGGATAAAGGAGAATGTCTTGGGAAAATTTCAATCAAGACCGAGTCAACATTAGGAACAGGTAAAAATGAAGAAACAGGTACATCTAATAAAATATTAACCGAAAATCTATATTGACATAGTATTGAAATAGCTCTATAATTTTTTTTTCCAGGAATAGATAAGAGCTTATCTACAAATTCTCTTTGTAATATCAATACTCCTTTTTTAAAATTTTTTTGAAATAACCAATTAAAAGCATTTCGACTCTCATAATATGGTAAGCTAGAGAAGAAAATATCAAAATCTATATGATTATCTTTAAACCCATCTGAATTAACTAAAATTAAATTAGACAGAGACAAATTTTTTTTACAATAATGATAATATACAGGATCTATTTCATATGAATAAACTAATTTAGAAATATTACATAGTTCTTTTGTCAACACCCCATTTCCTGTTCCGACTTCATAAATAACATCATTACTATCAATTTTAGATAATTGAATAATCTTTTTAACAATAGTTTGATCGACTAGAAAATGTTGACCTAGCGATTTTTTATTTTGGATCTTTTTTTCAAACAATTCTAATGAATTCTAAAAGAAATAAAACAGTATTCAGATCTAAAAAATACCAAGACTATGATTTAGGCTATTAGATTAAATCATTTCCGTTATTTTCTTACAAAAATGTTCATACGAGTTTCTCCCGAAAGTTCTTCACATATTCTTTTGGCAATATGTTTTGATACATCCCTTAAACCAGTTCGGTCATGAAGATCCACAAAAGAAGAAAATTTTTTTTTATCTCGTTCTGTTAATATAGATTTCATATAGGTTTTCCCTATTCCAGGTATAAGCTCCAATGAATGAACCCTAGGAGTCATAGGTTGAGCAGAATTAAAATAACCTATAAAACGAGATTCATTTTCACAGACAATTTTTTCAACCACGGTTTCTAATTCGTTCTTTGAAGTAGAGGTTAGATGATCATAATCAATTCTACCCAATACGCTTATTATTTTTGAGCGCCCCTCTTTACCAATATATACTCTTTCACCTATACTAAATTTTTCATTATTTATGCCCAATAATTCAAGAGTAGTTAGATGTTCTTCACCTATTGCTTGTACTATTATTCCTTCCCTCATACGAACAATAGAAGATTTACCATTTTGAATAAAATCTAATACATATGCATGTTCTTCAAACTTTCTAGCTGTATAAGATGATTTATTCCTATTATAATTATGCCTATTTGATGAAAATTTTGACAAGTTAATTCTTTATTAATCTATATAACATTTACATTATAATTAACTTTCAATATTTGAATCACCATCATGATTATCAGTTTTTTGATTTGATAATAATATAGCCTTTATTTTTTCCAATTTTTCAGTTACTATCAATTTCTTCCATCCAAATGTGAATGCACGTAATTCTTCCAAAGATTTAGGCATTACATTCACCAATTCTACAGATTCTTCCATAGTAAGTTCACCCTCTTTGACAAGTCTATCAATCATAATCTTTGAATTATCATATTCAGTTTTAGCAAATTTCTTTGAATAATCATATGTCCATCGCTGAATTTGATCCATTTCTTCAACTGAAATAGATTCCAAAATTTTTTTTACTTCGGCTAAAGAAATTATATTGCGTTTTAGTATTTCAGTCAATATAAAACCTATCCTAAAATTATTCAGTTTTAGTTAGCTGTCTAATATGATTAAATTTTGTTTGCAAATACTTTGGTTTACTTCCAAACATTACCACCACTTTCATAGTACGTCTCCCAATAGATTCAATGGTACCCACACGGCCTTGAAAACGTTTATGAGGCATGGTAGTATGTTCACTTGGATCAATATTAATCACAACTTTATCTCCAGCCTTATAATTAATTAGTAAATATGAAACACCTGTAATTTTATTAGATTTTGTTAAAACCGATCGTGACTTTCTTCTAGTCCCATGCGATGAAGGCATAATATGTTTTAAATGCATCCCTAATAAAAATTATCTACAAAAATAAACAATAAATTCAGAAAATTATTCCGTTGAAACATAATAATTTAAAAAATTAATAAAATTGGATATAGGCTATCTTTATGAAATATAAAATGTCTTTGTTAATTTAGTATTTCCCAAATTTTTAATGTAATCCTATGCTTTAAACTAAATGTATAATAGTATTCCCTTGCTGATATATTAAATATATGAGGCTTGGTCATAATTCAAATATATTTTCAACATGATCTACATAGCTTAAAGCTAACCATTGAGACATTATTTTGAGAACAACTGTTCCAAAGATTAGCTCTTGATAGAATAAAAGATTCCATCCTTTTTAACATTCTGTATCTTGTAGGTTGTATACCATGGCCTACTGCAAAAAGGAAACGTGGAAGACCATATGTATATTCTCCAACTATAATTTTAAGGTGTTTTATTGTAAGGATATGGTTTAAAATCGATTCCAACAATGCATTACATATTTTTCTTAACGTGGATTGTCTGTATAACCATAAACTAGCAATAGCCTGTGGTTTGATAAAAATACCTAGTAGACGTACGTTTGACAGAAGGCTAAAGACTATTTCTACAGATATTAAACAAAGGATATCTACAATGGGATACCTGTTTGTTACAGAAGGATTAGTAGATCCTTCTATAACAGCAATAGATAGTACTCTTTTAAAAGCAAAGGGTAGTGTATGGCATAAATCATCAATGAAGAAAGGAGAAGTACCATGCCCTCCTGGCATTGATACAGATGCAAGGTGGGGTTACAGCCATACCAAAGGATGGATTTTCGGATATAAATTACATCTAACCTGTACAACAGGCAAGATTGTAGTACCTATAACTGCAGATGTAACTACTGCGAATGTACAGGATAATCAGATGTACGTTTCTTTAACGTCCATCTCATCCTCGTCCTCATCTGTATTCTCTTTACCATCTTCCTTGTATATGGTAGGAGATCCAGGTTATGATGATAAGAACTTGTATGAATATAGCAAGAAGGTATTGGGAATAGATCTAGTTTGCCCTGTTGAACGATACAAAAGTACTTCTAAGAAGAGGCTTGATCTTGTATGTTTTTATCAATCGACTTTGGGGCAATCTATCTACAGCAGAAGAAGAAGAAGAAGAAGAAGAATATCCATAGAGCCATTGATAGAACATATCAAATCAGTTTTTAGTATAGACTCATTGCCAGTACGTGAATTTCATACGGTATCTGCAATTGTACTATTGTCTGTCTTATTATATCAGATAATGGTATACTACAACTGTAAAACTGAGAAAATAAATCCAAGAACGATAAAGTATATGCTTGGGACTTGATGAAACGGAATAATGGATAAAGATGAGTAATATCGAATTATGACCAAGCCTCAAATATATAATAAATATCATCTGAATGACAACCAACTTATAATAATCTTAGAGTTTAAAATTAAATCTTTTTTAAAAGGTCAAAATGTACAACTTATATTCACATAGTTATGTATAAAATAAGATAGTTTATTAATATATTTACCAAAAATACATTAATAGTAATTAAGTACAAGACATTTGCTTTGTTGCATAACCAAACCTATTTAGCTAGGATCCAACCAATTAATCATTTGTGATCCACTGGCCTTCTTATAACCAGTCTCTTGTAAGACGAGGAGAGATACTTTTTTCCTATGATTTTCTGGATAACTGGGATGTTGATCTTGCAAGGATGAATGAAAATAAGAATGGCAAAAAGTACAAATTTCCAGATTCTTTTGTTCTCATAGTTGGTCACATCAAAGTATACTTTCACCTTCCATATAGACAAACAGAAGGAATCATAAAGGCAACTGTAGGAAAGAATCTTCCAGATCATCCATGTTATTCACAGATATGTAGAAGAATAAACAAACTGGACATTGACATCAATAACAGTATTGATGATGTGATGATGATGATGATGTCGTTATCATCGTAGCAGCGGACAGTACCGGAATCAAGATTACAAACAGAGGTCGGTGGATGCAAGATAAGTGGGATGTAAAAAACAAGAAAGGCTATCTAAAGATACATGTTGCAGTGGATATCAAGACCAAAGAAATTCTTGCACTGAAAGTCACAGATGAAAAGGTGCATGATAGTAAAGTAATGAAGAATTTGGTGGAAGGCGTGTTGAATAATAACCGCAATGTCAAGATCAAATCTTTCATTGGTGATGCAGGAGCCTACGATAGCAATGAAAATTTCAAATACTTGAAGGAGAAAAGGATTCGACCTGTCATCAAAGTAAAAAGAAACTCTATCGTTTCATCCAAGAATAGCAATGTAAGGAATAGAGAAGTTGAACTTCAAATAAAGGATTATCATAAATGGAAAAAGAAAAGAAAGTATGGACAACGATGGATGGTTGAAACAGCATTTTCATCTATAAAGCGGATGTTTGGTGAATATATATCTGCAACCAAGTTTCAAAACATGATAAAAGAGATGACGATGAAGGTATCGTTGTACAATCTGTTTAGAAGAGTTGCATAAAATGGATGGAAATAATTTAAGGAAAACTAGTTATGCAACAGAGCACAAGACATTAATTCAAATTAGTATATTTATATTTCATTTTGAATTAAAATTTAGTCAGGATTAGGATTTTACCGGATCAGATATTCCATTTTCACCAATAGTAAAAATTATTTCACTTTCAGGATGACATGGAGAATCAATCATTCGGGCGATCCTATTTCTTCCAGATTTACGCAAGAATATTCTATAAGTACTCGAATGTGCAACAACATTTCCACCTGCAGCTTTATATTGAAAACCAATAAAAGAGTCAGGATTTGATTGAACCTGATTTGTCAGAAGCACAGCAATGCCAAAGGTTTCGGCTAGTCGCATAACATTATGAATTAATTTATTTAATCGTTGCTGTCTTTCAGAGAGAGCAGATAACCCAATATATTCAGATCTATATAGCGAAATAATAGAATCTATAACCAATAATTTAACATTATTTGAATCTATAATTTTACCTGATTCAGATAAAATTAATTCATGATGCGAACTACTGTAAGCTTTTGCTACTATAATATTATCCAAAATTTTAAATGAGTCAAGGTTTTTACCTTTTGATATAGATTCGATCCTTTCAGGTCTAAAGGTATTCTCTGTATCAATATATAATGCATTGCCTTTTAACCCGCCAAACGAGTAATCTTGTTGCACAGTTACACATGCAGTATGACATAACTGCGTTTTACCTGTTCCATATTCACCACATATCTCAGTAATTGATTTTGTTTCAATACCGCCACCTAAAAGATAATCAAAATTCTTTGAACCTGTGGTAATTTTACCAATATTTTTACGTTTATAATAAAGAGAGGTTGCAGAAACAAATGATTTATCTATAATACCAACATCTTCCAATATTGCAAGTGCCTGACTATGAATTATATAAGATTCATCCATATCAATACCTGATACAGAAGACACTTCCATTGGTCCACTAACTACCAAATCTTTTATAGAAAGGAAACCGGACTTTTTCAAAAGAGAAATAGTATTTAAGGAAATATCTTTCAGATTATCAATAGAAAAAGAATTATCAAAATTAAATGTCAAATTATAAATCAAATTAGTAAAACCAGATATTTCAATAATACTAATTCTTTAATTTTTTTATAAACATCCAATATCAGTAAATATATAGACAATCTACCAAATACCTTAATTCTTTTGAAAAATAAATACAGAATTTAATATGCTAGATCATTTGCACAGTAAGAATGATACCGACCAATCAAGAACTTAATTATATATCATAAAGAATTAAATACATGTTCATAAATCAAAACATAGAAATCCCTCCCTGTTTTGTTGTATGATTGGAAAATCAGTTATAACAACAATTAACATGGAACAATAACAATTAGATTTTAACTATTTTAGTTGTAGATTCACCAGTAAAACGTAGTAAATAACGAAAAGAAATAATCATGCAACAAAGCATGCATAATTCATAAAATAACAATAATATATTAAATAATATTTAAAAATATTCAAATATAAAATATATAATATATATTATACAGAGGCGCAAATGATCTTTATTAATTATATAAACTACTGAGGAAAAAGATGAAAATGTTATAAAATTTATATTAAATTTTAATATTTATGAATTAAATTAATATAATTAACATATATATGATTTATTCAAATAAATAATAACATTTAAAGTGAATCTGATGATTATTGATTTAGATTTAAGAGATAAAAACGTTTTAATTGTTGGCGGAGGTAATGAAGGTTCAAAAAAAGTAAAATCACTTTTAAATTATAAATGTAATATAACAATAATAAGTAAAAGTTTTAACAGTTATATTTTAGATAAAGAAAAAACTTGTGGTTTAAAATTAATTTATAAAGACTTTAATGATATTAATGTTTTAGAGGAATTTAGTAATTTTTTTATTATTTTTGCAACCACTAATAATAGAAATATTAATCAAAAAATAATAGATTGGGCAAAAGATGCAAAAATTTTATCATATTCTATAGATAATCCTGAAAAAAGCGATTTTGCATTACTATCAATAATAAATATAGAAGAAATAGTCCGTATAGCGATATCCACATCAGGAAAAAGCCCCATAATGAACAAGATAATAAAAGAAAAGATTGAAGATCCTATAAAAAATATAATAGGGAAAAGGTACATAGATAATATTAAAATCCAAGAATTTGCTAGAATATTGGCTAAAAAATATATAGAAAAACCCAAAGAAAGAAAAGATTTTTTATATAGTTTAATTAATAATTCAGAAATTCAGAAATTACTAAACGAAAACAAAATCGACATTGCCAAAGAAAGAATTATTAACATAGCAGGTAAATTGGAGGATAACAAGGGCAGATGACAGCGCATTTAACTCTACAATCCTCACAATTTGTAAATTTACGAGTAACCTTTAAAAATTCACCTATACATATTTTGGAAAAATTTACTTTTAAAGACATACATAAAGCACATACAACATTTATCGAATCTAGAGAGATAGAAGAATGTATTATCTTACAAACCTGTAATAGAGTGGAAATTTATGGAGTAGGAATTAATCCACAAATAGACAAGATTATAGAGTTATGGTCAAATCTAATATACTTACCTATTGATGAAGTAAAATCAAATATCATTGTAGATATCGGAGAAGAAGCGATAAAACATCTTGCTAAACTAACATCTGGCCTGGATTCATTGGTAGTCGGAGAAGATCAAATACTTGGTCAAGTGAAAAGATCTGTAGAATTCTCCAGGAAAAATAAGTTTTCAGGACAAAATTTAAATGTTCTTTTTGACAGAACAATAAGAATAGGAAGCAAAGTAAGAACAGATACAGGAATAAACAAAGGAAGTATATCCGTAGGATCAATGGCTGTGAATCTAGCAATAGAATATTTTGATGACATAAATGAAAAAGAGATTCTTTTGATTGGTTCTGGCGAAGGAGCTACTTTAATTGCCAAAGCATTAAAACAAAGAAATATCAAATTCTTTATCAGTAGTAGAACGTTTAACAGAGCAAGATCTTTCTCAGAAACAGTTGGCGGTCTACCAATCCCTTTTGAAGAGGCATTAGAAAGATTACAGAAAAATATCGAGATAGTATTCATTTCAACAGTTGCACCATATTATTTGTTAACGTACGAAAGGATGAAAGACATTATGCAGCACAGAAACAAAGGATTAATGGTTTTTGATTTATCCAATCCTAGAACTGTAGAAGATCGAATTGCAGAGTTAAACAAAATCAAATTAGTAAATATTGATCAGATTTCTGAAATAGTAGAAAAAAACGTAAAAAAAAGGAAAAAAGAAATCCAGTTTGCAGAGAAAATAATTGAACAAGAGATTTCTTTAATAAAGGAAACATTAAAGAGAAAAAGTTCAGAGCCAATCATAATAACAATATTCAAAGATGCAGATTCGATTAGAGAAAAAGAATTCAGAAAGGCATTGTCAATGATAGGAGACAGTATAAAAGAAAAAGATATTAAAATTTTAGAACAATTTTCATATGCCCTTGTAGAAGGAATACTTGCTACACCTATGAACAATTTAAGAAAAGAATTCGCTCAAAAAAGTGTAGATAACAACGAATTAATAAATTTGGCATCAAAGCTATTTAACTATGAAAAATTATAAAACAAAAGGAAAAGATACAACAGAACATAATAATCTCATTAATTCAAACAATTTTAAAGTTTTAACAAATAATTACTGTAATATAGATTATAATATTTTTCCAAAAATGAGGCTAAGAAGGCTAAGAAAAACAGAAGCTATCAGAGATCTATTACAAGAAACACATCTATCAACCAAAGACCTGGTAGTTCCAGTATTCATACAAGAAGGAATCTCTAAAAAAATAGAAATAGAATCTATGCCAGGGATTTATAGATTCCCTATTGACTTCATAATACAAGAAGTAGAAGAAATTTTATCGTTAGGAATCAAAGCAATAATTCTCTTTGGAATTCCTACACAAAAAAATGAATTAGGAAGTAGTGCATTTAATGAAACTGGTGCAGTACAACAAGCTATAAAAACAGTCAAAGATACGTTTGAAGATAAGATTGCGGTCATATCAGATGTTTGTCTTTGCCAATATACATCTCATGGCCACTGCGGAGTTATCAAAGATAAAAAAATTGATAATGACATGAGCTTGGAAATTCTATCAAAAACAGCTCTAAGTCATGCAACAGCAGGAGCAGATATAGTAGCGCCATCTGCAATGATGGATGGCCAAGTAAAAACAATAAGGGACATTTTAGATGATAATAATCAGCAAGATACATTAATTATGAGCTATTCAGCTAAACAGGCATCATCTTTTTTTTCTCCATTTAGAGATGCGGCGCACTCATCACCATCATTTAGTAATAGACATACTTACCAAATGCCATTTACTAATTCAAGGGAAGCACAAAGAGAGATAAAATCAGATATTGATGAAGGAGTGGATATAATAATGATAAAGCCAGCAATTCCAAATTTGGATTTGATATATTCTGCAAGACAAACTTGTTTTCATCCAATTGCTGCATATAGCGTTTCAGGAGAATATTCAATGATTAAAGCAGCTTCTATTAATAACTGGATAGATGAAAATTCAGCAATAACAGAGTTGTTAACATCAATTAAAAGGTCAGGAGCGGATATAATAATATCATATCATTCAAAAAAAATGGCAGAAATACTTAACAACAATAAATAATGTAACCATACGACCCGATACAGTTATAAATTTTTTTGAGTTTATTTGTTTATTCGATGTTTGACAAATCCAAGGTATTATACGATAGAGCATATAAAATAGTTCCAGGTGGAGTTAATAGTCCAGTCAGATATTTTCAACCTTATCCATTTTTTGTAGAATCAGGAAATGGTAGCAAAATATTTACTACAGAAGGTAAATCTTTAATTGATTATTGCATAGGATATGGTGCAGTTTTTTTAGGACATAATAATAAGGATATTGCTTCAGAGGTCAAAGATCAAATAGACAAAGGGACTTTATTTTGTATTCCAACAGAGAAAGAGGTAGAATTAGCAGAACTATGTATTAAAATTATCCCAGGGTCAGAAATGGTAAGAATCACCAATACAGGAACAGAAGCGAACATGCATGCAATTAGACTTGCGAAAGCTTTTACCAAAAAAAAACAAATAATAAAATTTGACGGAGCATATCATGGTGCATTTGACGAAGTATTGAACAAAGCAGGTTCAGGAGCTATTAACATGAATAATCCAAATAAAGAACAATCAGACAATGATACCATAGAAAGTACAATTACAATTCCATTTAATGACATTGATACATTAGAATCAACAATTGAAAAACACAAAGATAACATAGCTTGTGTAATCATAGAACCAGTTATGGCCAATTCAGGTTTGATACTTCCCGAAAAAAACTATTTAAACAAAATAAGACACATTACCAAATCCAACAATATAATTCTAATTTTTGATGAAATAGTAACAGGATTCCGACTTGCAATAGGAGGAGCCAGTGAATTTTTTGGAATAAAAGCTGACATAATAACATTTGCAAAGGCTTTGGGAAATGGCTATCCTATTTCCTTGATAGCAGGAAAAAAAGATATAATGTCTCAATTATCTCCAAACGGAAATGTATACCAAGCCAGTACTTTTGCAGGTAATCCGTTATCAGTTACAGCAGCACTTCAAACATTAAAGATATTGAACAAAGAAAAAACCAACATTTATCCAAAAGTAAATAGAACATGCGATAGAATAGTAAATGGAATAAAAGATATTGCAAGAGATAAAAAAATAGAAATGACGGTAAATTCAATAGGATCGATGTATCAAACATTCTTTACAAAAGAAATTGTTAAAAAATATAGTGAAGCAAAAACATCAAATATTACAAGATTTAACGAATTATTTAATTCACTTTTAAATAATGGAATATTTATTCCACCATCTCAATATGAAACTTGTTTCATCTCAAACAGCCACAGTGAAGAGGATGTAGAAAAAACAATCGAAGCTTATGATCAAGTCTTAAAAAGGTGAAAAACCTTTAGAGAAATAGTAATCGCTACCAGAGCAAGCAAGTTAGCCACTCATCAAACAAATTCAATAATAAATCTATTGAAAAAAGAAAATAGTGGATTAGAATTTAGAGTTTTCACTGTTACTACAAAGGGAGACAAAGATAAACGGCCATTCTTTGCAATGAATCAGATAGGAGTTTTTGAAAAAGAAGTAAATGATTCAGTGTTACAATATAAAGCAGACTTTGCTGTGCACAGTCTTAAAGATTTACATGGAGGATTTTCTGACAAATTAATTATTGCAAGTATACCAAAAAGAGAAAAACCTAACGACATTTTCATAAACAATATCAATAATGATAAAATAAACCAATTAAAACCTGACTCAATAATAGGAACCAGTAGCATAAGACGAGCAATACAAATTAAAACTAAATTTCCATATTTAAAAATTAAATCTATTAGAGGAAATATTGAAAATAGAATTTCTAGGTCAATAGAAAACAATTATTCAGGCATAATATTGGCAGAAGCAGGGCTTAAAAGGTTAAGACTAGACAAAAACATAACTCAAAGATTAAACACCCGAGATTTTACACCGGCACCAGGCCAAGGATCTCTTGCAATTGTATGCAGAAAAGACGATACGGAGATTAAAAAAATTTTGAAAAGTATTGAAGATGATACATCTAGAAAGGAAATAGAAGCAGAAAGGTCCCTTATAGAAAATATTGGGGCAGGATGCACGATTCCTATGGGAGCATTAGGGAAGATGAACAACCAAAAAAACAAAATGTCACTTATCGTATCAATTTATTCATTAGATGGAAAAAAATCACTAAAACATAGAGAATATGGAGATCCCATCTATCCAAATCAATTGGGTAAAAAAGTAGGAGACTATCTTATTTCAAAAGGAGCAAAAGAAATGACAAAAGAATGGAGTGAAAATATAAATAATAAAAATAACGATATTTTAAAAGGAATGATAGTTGATTGAATAACACAAAAAATGATAAAAATAACACAAAAAAAATTAATAATTTAGGTAAAGTATATATATGTGGAGCGGGTCCTGGAGATCCAAAACTATTAACAATAAGAGCATTAGATTTGATAAATGAATCTGAAGTAATTTTATATGATAGATTAATAGGTAAAGATATTGTCAAATTATTTCCAAATCACGTTGAAAAAGTATATGTAGGAAGAAGCATAGGAGATCCTACTACTCATCAAAATAAAACTAATGACCTTATGTTAGAATATTCGAAAAAAGGAAAAAAGGTTTTAAGATTAAAGGGTGGCGATCCATTCATCTTTGGCAGAGGAGGAGAAGAAGCTGAATTTTTAAAGTTTAACAATATTCCTTTTGAAATAATCCCAGGTATAACATCAGGAATAGGTGCTGCTATATACTCAGGAATACCGTTAACTCACAGAAATCATAGCTCATCAGTTATTTTTGTTACGGGACACGAGGATCCAGAGAAAAAAACACCAATTGTAAAATGGGATAAATTATTTGATGCGGCTAATACAATAGTAATTTACATGGGCACGGAAAAATTGGAATTAATAATAGACAAAATAAGAAAAGGAAATAATGTAAAGGATACAACAAAAGTCGCAATAATTGAGAACGGCACTTTACAAAATCAAAGAATTATCATCGACAGATTAGACAGAATAGTAAACAAAGCAAAACAAGAAGATATCAAACCGCCATCTATTGTAATAATAGGAGATACTGTAAATTTGAATGAGACTATCAAGTGGTATGAGCAAAATAACAATACCAATTAATAAAAGATTGACTTTTTTATATGAATGATATCAATATCGCAATCACAAAAGAAGATATAGATATTAAAATTTATACCTCTATTTTACAAAGCTCAGATAAATTAGATAAAAAAATACAATTGATTTCTCTGCCGACTATTATTACTGTACCACTTTATTCAGACGAAATAAATGAATCTCTGAAAAAAATAAAGAAAGATTTTTATAATTACTATATTTTTTTGAGCGCACGTGCAGTAAACATTTTCTTTAACAAAATAAAAGAGGATAAAAACCAATTAGAAATATTAGAAAAGATTCAGAGAAATAACAATGATAATAATGTCAGCAATGGCGGCTGCAACATTATTGCGATTGGACCTAAAACAAAAAAAGAAGTAGAAAAAAACGGATTAAAAGCAAATCTCGCAGAGTTTAATAATATTCAAAAAAAAGAGGATGAGGATGAAAACACAGACATAAATAGCAAAAAAGTCTCGAAAAAAAAATTAGACTACTCCTTAAAAAGTGTTATTGAATTTTTAGATAAATTAGACGTTAGTACAAAAGAAGAAAATAAAATTAGAATATTGATGCCTAGAAGTTCAGAATCACAAAAATCAAATAATTTTATTATAAAAAAATATGACAATATTATTTTAGATCAAATATTTTATTATAAAACTATAGAATATGAAAATATCAAAGATTCCATTCAATGGAACATTTTTAAAGAATTAGTAGAAAAAAAAGAATTAAAATATATTCTATTTACAAGTCCATCAACAATAAGAGCATTTTTTAAAATAATTTCAAATAATCTTTATATAAATATTAAAAATGACTTTGGGAGCAAATTGCAAAAGTTTCTTATTGAATCAAAAAACGATCAGGAAATTCTTAATTTTTTGGGAATTAAATTAATAATATCGATAGGACCCAAGACATCAGAGGAATTAAAAAAAAGAGATATATCATACATAGAATCAACAGAACATACAGTTGACGGTTCCCTAAAACATCTACTAAAAATAATATAACAGATATTTTATTTTGATGCATAACAATACATCAGAGAATAGTAAAATATGCCTTTTTCGTTCATATACCTTATCTAATTAAAATTGATACTCAAATACTTAGAAGAGAATTGATTTGCATGAAGGCTCATTAAATTTGAGAGAGGGTTTTACTGAAGATAATAGACCAGTATCTTTTGAATCACAAATAAAAATTGATGATAAAACTGGAGTAACAGATCCTTCTGGATTTATCCTGTCCGTTGCCATTTTAAAAGATACAATAAGAGTAAATCCCATGATTAATCCTGAAGATCCAAATTATAATAAATTAGATGGTGATGCTTAAACTTCGAGAGATGGAGAAACGGTAACAATTTCAACAAAGTTTGAGAATTTACTGAATGTTATATATATAAGTGTCATTATTGGAACATGAATACCATGAAATGACGTACCCTTTTGTTGTGTCATCTCAAGCCTTTACATGATGAATCATATTGGAGATTGCTTTCATACTCATATCCATATAGAAAATAGAGGATATGTATTTTTAAGATCCAATCTCATCTATATCTTTTGAATAACTTATTGCACCTAATAGTATCTCTTTTTTATAACATCAAGACTAATAGCGAACACCATTTATAAATTTAAAAATTACATGATATTTACAGATAGTAAAAACAGACTAAAAAACCAAAAAAAATATCAGATTATTATAGTCGAACATATGGTAGAATAGCAAACTACTATTGTTTAAAATTATATAAAATCATAAAGT
Organism: uncultured Nitrososphaeraceae archaeon; assembly: GCA_963830925.1. Lineage (GTDB taxonomy): Archaea > Thermoproteota > Nitrososphaeria > Nitrososphaerales > Nitrososphaeraceae > Nitrosocosmicus. The sequence goes on from CAWHOB010000001.1 coordinate 561,858, forward strand.
ATAGATGTTGATAATTGCAAAAGACTTAATATAATGTTTATAGTAAAATTATCTAGATTACTTCAAATTAAATTTTTTTATTGTTTTAAATCATCCAATTAATATGACTTGGAACGGTTCTTATTATTTTTTGTAATTCTAGGACTTGAACTTTTGCCATAATCTTACAATTTTATCTTGTAATGGCTTTTGTTTTATCGTAAATGAAAGTGAATTACCTCTATAATTTATTGTTATTTCACAAATCCAACGTGTATATAAAGATTCATCTGACCCATCCAATTTTCTTATAACTTTTGTCTTTTTAATGATGCCATGTTTTTCTAATCTGCCTATTTTTCTATATGCTGAGGATAATGGTATGCCAAGTGATAAAGCAATTTGTTGTATATTTAGTTCTTTTCCATCCAGTAATTCTAATATCTTTACATTCGCATCGTCTAAAAGAATTGATAAAATGTCTCTTGTAGATGAATTATTCAACTTTTAATTATAGCAAAGATTACTAGCACAAAACCAGATATTTCAACTAATTCTTCAACGACTTTACTACTTCCCTCACTCGTAAAATCGAATATATCTCCAATTATTGTATCGCCAATAGTTATTAGGATAAACCCAAAAGCAAGATAAATCATTGGTAAATATTTAGTTCTTTTATAAGCTCTAGCTGCAAAATAAACCAACAAACACCCTAGGGAAATGTGAATAAATAAAATAATCTTCATAAAGTCCATCATGCTTCTTTTACTACATCTTTGGCAAGATTAAATCATTTACAATTGAGTAAATATAAAGATAAAATATTGTTTATTATATAAAAAGAGAAAAACTAATTGTAATTATTATTAACTATTTTTATTTATCGGTTTTGACATATATAAAAATTAAAACGGATATATGCTTCAAATTTTATAAATATAAGAGCGTTCTCAATCGACGAGAATAAAAGACAATTTAAAATCGTTATTTTTTGGGTATAAAATATGAATAAAAACGGCCCAAGAGAACATAAAGCAATAATATTGGCTCAAAAGCCGACGTTTGTTTATATTATTACTGCGTTGATGATTGTTACTTCGAGTATATATTTTTATGCAGCATATGAAGATCAATTGGAACTATCAAAATCAACATCAGCATCATCAGCAGACGACATAACATCAACGAAAAATGAAATGACATTTTTTCTTATCGTAGCTATTTCTTATATTATCATAGCAATTTGGATGTTATTTGTGAAACATAAAAGTAAGATTCCATATATAATAGCCATTGCTGGCTCTGCAGCACTAATAGTATTTTATATTCTAACAAGGGTAATAGCTATCCCAACAATAGGATTACAAACAGATATTGGAATACCCGATATACTCGCAAAGTCCTTCCAAGGAATAATAATCGCATTAGCATCATTCTTGACAGTATCAATGATAATTCGACAAAACAGGTAAGAAAAATTATCGAAGTAACCATCCCAAAAAAAAAACCTTTTTAAAGATAAATAACAAAAGTATGATATTGTATCTTTTTCTTTTAATCTTCTATATTGAAAAGACCATGTTAAATTAAATATTATTTCATTATTGTGTTTATCAATGAATAAGTCAAGCCACTGTTTTAAATGAATTAATTTACATTTGAACTTTTTCCTTCAAGGAAAATAATCATCAAAACATTCTGTTCATTCTTTAATATATTGTATTGTTCTTTCAAGAATGTTTTTTTATAATGAGGATGAAAATAATGTTGTAGTTTCCAGAATTTGCATGTTTGTGGACACTTAATGTTTTGCATATTTATCTAAAACTCGAGACAGAAATCGTTCGGCTAATTTCGTTCTTTTGATATATTAACCGCAAGAATTTCTTTATTCTTTGATTCCATAACCATCTATCAAATCCATTTTAATTCAAAAGAATCTGCTTTTACAGTTTCATCTATGACATATTCAAGAATTATCTTTTTTGTTATGAATTTTCTTGGGTTTGTACTTTTGAATTCAACTTCAGATAGAAACCTGGCTAACCTTTTGAGAAATTAAAAAAGATATGCTTTAGTGGCAGCATTTCTAAATGATAATCCTAAAAAATAAAGTATAATCCATAACCAATGATATTTGTGTATTCTATGTCTAATAAATATTTAATATATAGTTGTTTTAATTATAGGTTTTTCCCTAAGTTAACAGTTGTGTAAATACTTATATTCGTTATTGTAAACTAATTGTGCTCGTTTAGATTCGTTAATTTTCATAATTTTAAATATGCATCAAAGAATATGATAACATTTTTGTTGCTCAAAACAAGCAGTATTAGTTTACAAATGCATATACAGTCTTTTTTACACAACTGTTAACAGAGTGCTCTGTTGCATAACTATTTTTCCTCAAATTTTTTCCATCCATTTTATGCAACTCTTCTAAACAGATTGTACAACGATACCTTCATCGTCATCTCTTTTATCATGTTTTGAAACTTGGTTGCAGATGTATATTCACCAAACATCCGCTTTATAGATGAAAATGCTGTTTCAACCATCCATCGTTGTCCATACTTTCTTTTCTTTTTCCATTTATGATAATCCTTTATTTGAAGTTCAACTTCTCTATTCCTTACATTGCTATTCTTGGATGAAACGATAGAGTTTCTTTTTACTTTGATGACAGGTCGAATCCTTTTCTTCTCCTTCAAATATTTGAAATTTTCATTACTATCATAGGCCCCATCACCTATGAAAGATTTGATCTTGACATTGCGGTTATTATTCAACACGCCTTCCACCAAATCCTTCATTACTTTACTATCATGCACCTTTTCATCTGTGACTTTCAGTGCAAGAATTTCTTTGGTCTTGATATTTACTGCAACATGTATCTTTAGATAACCTTTCTTGTTTTTTACATCCCACTTATCTTGCATCCACCGAGACCTCTGTTTGTAATCTTGATTCCGGTACTGTCCCCGCTGCTACGATGATAACGACATCATCATCATCATCATCATCATCAATACTGTTATTGATATCAATGTCCAGTTTGTTTATTCTTCTACATATCTGTGAATAACATGGATGATCTGGAAGATTCTTCCCAGTTGCCTTTATGATTCCTTCTGTTTGTCTATATGGAAGGTGAAAGTATACTTTGATGTGACCAACTATGAGAACAAAAGAATCTGGAAATTTGTACTTTTTGCCATTCTTATTTTCATTCATCCTTGCAAGATCAACATCCCAGTTATCCAGAAAATCATAGGAAAAAAGTATCTCACCTCGTCTTACAAGAGACTGGTTATAAGAAGGCCAGTGGATCACAAATGATTAATTGGTTCGATCCTAGCTAAATAGGTTTGGTTATGCAACAAAGCATTAACAGAGCCTATAGTAATATATCATGACAATAAGATAAATAAGCAAGTTTTGTAAAATAGAAATATTGATAAAAGTATCAATTTTATTCGCACGTTGTAATAAAAAGATAAAGAACGTGTTACCTATAATTATAACATTTACATTTATATTAAGTTTAGTAACAAATATCTCACCTTATAAAAATAATAACATAATACATTTTGCACAAGCAAAAATGGTATCTAAAGTAGCAGAGACAACATTAAATAGATCTACACCGTTATCTCGGCAATTCTACAAGCAACTACAAGGATTATACCGATAAAGAACAATTAAAAAAACAAATTCAAAATCAGTCACCCCAACAACAACAAAAACAACCTACAAAACCGAAAACTAGAGAATATACACTTATTGCAAAAGATACAACATTGGAAATAGCACCTGGAATAAGAGTAGATGCTTGGGCATATAATGGGACTATACCAGGACCCACCTTAACAGCAACAGAAGGAGACAGAGTCATAATTCATTTTATTAATAAAGGCTCATTACCGCACACAATTCATCTTCATGGTGATCATCCGGCTAAAGAAGACGGAGTATTTGAACAAGTTCAACCAAATGGAACTTATACCTATGATTTTATAGCGGAGCCAGCAGGCGCGCTGATGTACCATTGTCATGTTTCTCCAGTTATGCAACATGTAAGAAATGGTCTGTATGGAGCTTTTATAGTGTACCCTAAAACTCCTTTACCACCAGCAAGAGAATATGTACTTGTAGATGGAGAATATGATACTCAAAACCAACTAAATCCATTACCGGAATATTATTTTTTTAATGGGTATGCCGAACAATATATGAATCATCCACTTCCAGCAAAAACAAATGAAACTGTGAGAATTTATCTCATTAATGCAGGTCTTTCTCCAGCTTATGGTATGCATATTCACGGAACATTGTTTAAAGCATATCCATCGGGGATTTGGGAAAATCCTCCACTTAGAGGTACAATCATGGGAACTAGCATCAGGTAACACCGCAATATTAGAGGCTAAATGGCCATGGGAAGGCAAATTTACATTTCATTTCCACGGCATTCCAGAAGAAAGAGGAGCAATGGGATACTTTAATGTAACAAATGCAAAAGCAGACGCAGTTGATGGAAAAGACGTTGCCATTTCGAAATCGATAGACATGAATAATTGGCAAATGAATTTAACAAAGAGTTTACAAAAAGCAAATCCCAATGGGAAAATAACTGCAACAGAGAATACCGAATCACATTCTACTAATAGTATGAATATGGATAACAAAACTTCAAAGAATGAAGAGAATAAAGGTAAAATAAATAGCAATAATGGCAATTCCATAGAGGTTTCAATAGTTAAGGGAGCATCTACCAAGGGGAACAAAGCATTCTCACCAAATCCTCTTAAAATCAAAGTAGGAACAACAGTTACTTGGATAAATAACGATAATAATATTCATACTATTACATCAGGTAAGCCCAATACACCTAATGCAGGCGAATTATTTGATTCAGGATTGACAGCATTGATTATGCCTTCCAAAACATTTTCTTACAAGTTTACAAATACAGGAGAATTTTTCTACTTTTGTAGATTACATCCTACAATGACAGGTACAATAGATGTTATATCTTAAAAAAGCAATTTATTTTTATTTTCTAACAAAATTTTTAAATTAGATAAAATTAATAAATTAATTTGGCTCTGTTAACAGTTGTGTAAAAGGCATGGTATGTTTTTCTGTAAAATGAATAGTGCTTGTTTAGATATCGTAATACCTTTAGCTTGCCGCTCTTTAGTAATGCTATGAGGGATACCTTCCTCAGAATACTTACCATTAATGAGAAAAATATCTTATACCTGATGCTTGAAGATGCAAAATCAGGATATAGCGCCAAGATAACCCTGCTCAAAGATGAAGTATATACAGTCCCTGAAATAAGAAGAGTGATTAAGCATCATGATAACAACATAAGAAAATGGATACATCGATTCAATGAAAAAGGAATTGATGGCATCATATCAAAAAAACATAGTCGTAAACAGTACAAGTTTGATAATACTATAGAGAAAAAGATTGTTGATATAGCATCATCAAATCCAAGATCTTTTGATTTGGGATTTTATACTTGGTCATTGCGTGTACAAGCACCAGGCTTTCTTATGAATGACCTAAAACTGATATATAAAATAAGCCATTCAGAGATAAGGAATATCCTTTTAAAGCATGGGACAAAATGAGATATCTAAAACTGTTTTATCAAATAAAAGAATAAATTCACCTAGATTACGCTTTTAAAAAAAGTACATTGAACAGATAAGGTACAATGCTCCCCCTAATTCTGCATTATTGTGTGTAGATGAGAAAGGACAATAACTGCAAAGACTTATGGTGATACATCATAGTCATCAGTACAGGTAAAGGTCGAAAAGGCTCAAAAGATAAATGGACTGCTAAATGTGTTTGAAGGAACATATGATTATACAAATGATAAAATACACATACATTGCTACCAAAAGAAAACAGGAAAACAGTTTATTGACTTTTTAAAAAGAGTAGATAAAAGATATGACAAAGATATCCAAAATATCTTTATTGTACTGGATAATCTTTCAGCACACAAATCAAAGATGGCAAAGAAAGAGATATCCAAATATTGTCCAAGAATAAAATTTGTATTTCTGTCTGTACGTTCTCCAGAGATCAACTTAATTGAAGTAAGATGGTTGTGGTTACAAGGACAAGCGATTAATAATTCTACTTTTAAAGATGAACAAGAAATAGGTCGGGTCATTAGTAAATGGAAGGATATTTATAATAAAAATCATGGCAGCAAAGCAATCACAAATATTTTACAAGAGGGAGCATCCTTGTGTTTACACAACTGTTAACTTAAGGAAAACCTATAGCTTTAGAATGACCATTTTATTTATGTCTACTAGACATAAGATCTCTTGCATAATTAATTCCAAAAAGCTTTATGACCTCAAGTTCCTCCCTTACCTGCTCTCTAGATGTTTTCATATGAGAGGTTGTCAAGAAAACCACGGCTTTTCAAATCATTTATCGGTCTTACAGTACAAGAATTTGATAACATTTTCAATACAGAAATAACAAAAAGATATTACAAATATGAAATACAAAGACTATCAAAGAGAAAGAATAGAGAGCGAGATATAGGAGCTGGAAGACCTTTCAAACTAGATGTAAAAAACAGATTTCTTATGCTTTTAGTGTACTATCGTCTGTACATAACCTACACATTAGCAAGCTTTCTCTTTGATCTTGATCAAAGCTGCTTTGTTGCATAACTCAATTTTTTCGTAACTGTATATCACATTTAGTTCAAGTCTATGAAATATCTATTCGGAACTCGTAATATGATAACAAAGTCCAATCATTAAAAAACGAATTTCAGAGTTATGCAACAAAGCAGATCAAAGCAGCATCTGCAGAGATATTCAAAAGATTGAAAGTTTGATAATAAAATGCATACCTATACCACAGAAATTATACAACATAACAAAGAGGTTACAAACGCCTCGGAGGAAGTAGAGAAATACTTTCCAGGCTTTCTTGCTTTTACCGATCTGTACAGAACAGCAAATTCCAAGACCTGTTGATAATAACAAAAGAATGACTTTCTACTCAGGCAAGAAAAAAAGACATACCGTAAAGAATCAGATTGCGGTTAACGATCGTGGTTATATACTTCATAAAGTGGGCTATAAAAAAGGAAGAAAACATGACTATGATATCTATAAGAATAACCATCCTGTTATTCCAAAAAAGGTTGTTAATGTAGTTGATCTAGGATATCTTGGCATAGAAAAGGATTTCCCAGAACAACTATCCGCTTTACCGTATAGAAAGAAAAGAAATCTAGAATTATCACAAGAAGAAAAAGAGTATAACAAAAACCACTCTAAAAGAAGAATGATTATAGAACATACCATCTGTAAGATGAAAAAGTACAGAATAATGAGTGATATATTTAGGAATAGATTAAGAAACTACAATAAAATGTCAGACATAGTTGCAGGTCTGATAAACTATAGGATAATGAAGCAGAACTAGAAATCTAAAGAATTCCGAAAGAATGATGTAAATTATTTTTAATTATGCAAGAGATCTATAGAACACCTTTACAAATTATTGATTATGAATTATACTTGTACTTTTTAGGCTTATCTTTTAGAAACACTGCGAAAGCATTATCATTTTTACTTTTAGTAAAGATAAGTCACGTATCAATATGTAACGGGTTTCAAAAGTACAAACCAAAAAGGAAATATCTCAAGAATAAAAAAATCAAAGAGTACATCATAGATGAAACTGCCATAAAAGCAGGTTCTTCTGAATTAATTTGGCTTTGGTTAGTTATTGAACCAACAAATAAAGAAATCCTTCCAACTGATATAAAAAAAATCGGAATATATCTATTACCAAACGATTTCTGTCTTATGTAGTAAACAAGTATGGAAAACATCCAGTTTCGACAGATGGCGGGGTCCTTGGTACCCTCAAGCATGTCGCTTCTTGAAACTAAAACATCATCTTCACTCCTCTTTTGAAAAAAGCATAATTGAAAGAATAATGCAGTACATAAGGGATAGAGCTGAAAGCTTTGATGAATACTTTCCTTGTAAAAAGAATAAGCGTAAATTAAACCATATTAAACAATGGCTCAAGTTGTTTGTTTACCAACACAATAACAAGTTAACGTTTTAAGGTAACAGAGCTAAATTAATTTGACAGAGCATAATAAAAAGTATTTAAAAATCTCATTTTTATAATAAAAATTATGAATATATTAATTAATTTAAAAGATAAATTTAAACATAGAATCATCCTACTATCAAAATAAGACTAACATTATTTTTATAGTCAAGATTTACACTAATCATTAAAACCTTTTTTTAAGTACAAATATTTCATCAAATAAAAAACATAAAATTTTGATATATAATTAGGTCTAATGACAAACATACCACGATATATCTTATCGGTAAAAGTTTTCATTAAGAACAATAAACAGATTATCTTAATCCAAAGAAAGTAATTATCGATTTGGAGGTAAATATAAAAACTTAGTTTATTATAAAAAGTCTGTAAATATATTATAGCTATAATAGATCATGTATGATTAAGAATAGTTATTGAACTAAAAGATAATTAAATCTTTTTTATAGGAAAATAAATTTTGATAGATATATAATGTCATTTTTCTTATGTTCTACAAAAATATAGCTTTTCTAAATCAATAAATAAAGATATTAGATATCAACAAAATATAAATTTAGAAGTAGCGTATTTCTTCCCATTTTAAAAATAGCATCATTGAAAGGACAAGATTACAACACACAAGAGAAGAGTAGTTGATTCCAATATTATCTCTTTGTGAAGGAATGTGAAGTAATGTGATTAATTGATCGTTCTTATTATAAATTTGATTAATAAGGATAAAGTATTAAGCTAATATAACCCAAATAAGAAAAGTTTAATTCTATCTTCAATAAAAATATGAAGACTTGATCAAGATATATATAATTGTTATAAGCACCGTAATATTTTTCTTTATCACAGTAAAGAAACAAAAACAATTTCATCTTCTTCTTTACCGTCGTCATCATCATTACCTTTAAATTCATACAATGCTCTAATCAAAATCATTTTTGATTCAATTTTTATTAATAACAACCGAGATCTTCTTGGAGATAGTGTGTGGAATTTCACGGTTAATGCAAATAATAAAGCTATTGATTTACTATCACTTGAAAAAGTAAGAGACAATCAAACAATCAGCTTTCATGGAAAAAATATTTCACTTTTAATACCAAATTCGAAAAATGTACATATATCTTCACAGCCATTTGTTATAAAATCATCCGGTAAATGGGACATACTTGATTGGTTTGGAAGAGATTATAATTTAACAAATAGTTTTGGGAATGGAAATCATACTATTTATCCTACCGACGGTAAAAGCACTATACTACACTTTAACTTATTAAATTACAAATATACAATTAAAATAAACAAAGATCCTGATTATATTTTGAAATATCATATTCAAACAACCATTTCTAGATAATCAACATTGTTGTGTTTTATTACAAGATTATTTTATTCGTTAATTGTTAATATTTTATTGATATAGTTATAATGAAAATATTGAAAATTTAATTGTTATCGCAAGATGTGATGGAGGTTTTACATGATCTTCAAAAAAGGTAATAAATTAAAAAAACGGTTAGAAAACAATGTAATATATTAAAGAAATATAGGAATTGATGTTTCTTTGTAAAAAGATCAAGTATAGACCAAATTATATTAAATAATTAGATCTCTTGCTATCGGTTACATAAATCTTGATAACTTTATCGAAAGAATTTCTTTTATTTTGATGTTTACGGCGTAGTTATACATTTTCAAATATCTTTTCTGATTGATTTTCATCCCAGTCATCTTTCATTTACTGATCTTTGTTTGTTACTTTGATATCCATACTGGATATTGCAATAATAAAATAATATTTTCGAATTTCCTTGTTTTTGATGTATGTATCTTTTATTTTAATTTCTAACAGTTTATTCTTTTATTTATTATAGTGATCAGGATGAAAGGTACTTTCCTATAGAGTATCCTTGTGCAATATCCTCTGATTATCGACAGGAGAATGAAAATATATCTTGATACATCCCAAATAAATGAATAAAAGTGTAAGATAATTAAATGATCGCCTGCTTTATCTTCATTTTTTAATTCAGTATTCAGCAATAATAAAGTGAAAAGCAAATTATTTCGCCATGTATGATCAGAAATTATTGTAGACTGACCATTTCATACAATTTGTTTGTTAATATTAAATAAATAAATCATAAAAGAGAAAATCTGTAACATTCATGTAAAAAAGTATGTCTAAAAATAAGAAAGAAATATTAATTATTATCCTTTACCAGATAACAATATTCAATCTCCTGTAACCAAGGCACCCTTTGACTGCTCTGTGAATTTAGGAAGAACCAAAATTTGGCCAACCATATTAGGCATATGTAAGTGACATATGTAGTTTATTGTTCCGGGACTATTTGCTATAAAAGATACAGTATGTATTTGACCTCTCAAAAGAGGAAACGTACTTATTCCATTCACAGTAATTAGATGATGGGCGCCCTGAACTCCTATAAAATGTAAAACTACTGTATCACCTTGATTAACTACAATTTGATCAGGCAAAAATGTAAAAGATTCTGAAATCCCAAGCACCTACTTTATTTGGAGTAGTAACCACAAATCCGCCACCAGTTGGAATAGTTGAGATTAAAGGAGGCTTTTCTGCAGGATGTATAGGAGTATTTTGATTACAAGTATCACATTTTGTGCCCGCATTAATATTTGTCATTCCATCCAGATGTACCGTATTTATCCAAAATTCCTTTTTGGTAGAGTTGCTAGGATTAGTGTGTATAATAATACTAGAAGTAGAGTCTTTTGCTACATTATTTTTATATTCAGAATTAGAATCTGTTTCTATAGTTTTTTGCATTTGTGTTTGTCCTTTTACCTGTTGTATATTTTGGCTACTAGTACCTACCAATATTAAAGAAGACAATATTGTGGCTGCCATCACCAAAAACTTTGCAGATATTTTTAATTTTTTATTCATTTTCCTTACTTTTTATTCATAGTCCTTTTAGTATAAACAAAGATACAAATTCCATATCTGAATTTCATCTTTGGAATTCAGAGATCTATTTTTTAATACCTATAACAATTACAGAATATTGTCATATAGTAGTGGGGAGTTAATCTAAAAAATGCTGCAAATCCAACATTACTATAATTTTATTGAATCATTAGCATATTTCATTGCAGCCTTAATACCTATTTATTTTATAATAAAATCTAGAAGAAATCACAATAGTCATAAAAAGAAAATTCTTGTAAATATCTCAATAATACTTGTTAGTTTTATCATTATGCAAGGAATTTACCATATAATCCAAATTGCAGGCTCTAAAATACTGGCAAAAACAATTTTGGAACCGGCATCAATGGTTATTTTACTTTTGTTTGCGTTAATCTATTTATGGCATATAAGCATAGAAAAAAAGATTAGAAATCTAAAACCATGATACAAATGATAGAGAATAGTATTAATGTAAATCACGATATATTATATACAGTTGGTAATGTAACTACAATTCTTATAACAATACCATTAATTATATTCGCATGGTTATCAATAAAATCTAAAAATATCAAAAGCTTTCAATTTCAAATGTTCTTATTTATTTTGATGTACTTTATAGGACAAATAATAGAGAATAATAATAATCAAATTACCATTTTTTCAATCGTGATTCCAGATCTAGGATCTCAAATTCATGTTATTGCTGCGATATTTTTTGCAATAATGATCTGGATAAGATTTCATAATTCAGAACCAAAAAAGGAAATATAGATTCAATAAAAGGGAAATTCAAAAGTAAAAATTTTTTTCATTATTAATCTAAGGAGTAAAATCTGGCCATTTTTTTTTCAATTATATCATAGTTTTGTTCTGCTTCTATTACAACTCCCTTATGTTCATATTTAACCGTGATTGATTTTAATACGCTATGAAAAAGGCTATATTTTTTTCCTTCTGGAGTAATTATAATCTTATCTATTATGAGCAGTCCTTCTTTAAGTAGCCAATTAGTTTTTCGATAACCTGTTGTATGAGCAATATTATTCTCCCTTATAATATCATTAATAGATTTTGAATGAATCATTACAGCATCCAATATTTTTGTCATGTCCTCATCAGCCAAAGCAGTCAATATTGCCCTCTTTGCTCTTTGGCTTTTGATTATCATAGATATTTATTTTCCTTTATTTGCCTATTCTTATAATATATTTTATATAAATATTAGGCAAAGGTAATAAACATTCATTGATACAAATTTTAAAAGATATTTTCAATTTGAAAGATAAGGCATACAAAAATTCTTTTTGTAACTTTATTTGTTTAGTTCTCATTATTTATCGTATATGTTAATATAACATACTTTTTTGTTGCACGATTATTTTTTGTCATTTGCTAATGTTTCGATGGAATCAATGAAAATGGTTGATTTAATCTGGTATTGTTACAGATAAACCCTTTATGAGAATATCAAATATTACAACAAAGCAGAATCTTACCACACTATTTTCATTTTTATTGATTTAGAACCAAATATAATAAATTTGAAAATTAAATTACGAATACATTAAGGAATAATGTTTATAAATAATTTACCAAAATAAATATTATATTAGTATGATTTTGTAATAGATAAATTAACACCTTAAAATATATGAAAAGGAAGTAAAATATTTAAAAGATATTTTACATAACTTTTTAAATTATTTTTAATTTATATTTTTTAAAAAATATAAATTAATTAAAAAATTTATTTTAACATATCGCTATAATAAAATAAAAAGTTTATTTTTTTCTTTTTTAACCTGATATATAGCTAATGGTTCTTCAGCAGGTAGATTAAGAGGATCGCCAGATTTCATATCAAATGAAGAAAGATGTAAAGGACAGGTAACAGTTCTTTCAGACTCATTTAAAATTCCGCCAGTCAAATCTACATAGGCATGAGTACATATTCTATCTGAAGCATAAAAAGTGCCATTCATATTCATAATCATTATTTTCTTATCATTATAATCAAAATCAGCCATTTCACCTTTTTTTAGACTGAGAAAATTTGAAATATCAATCCAATTTTCGGAACCCATATTTAATATTTTTTCCTTTCATTATATAATATTTATCAAAATAAAAATTATATCTAATGGAGGATCATCTGTATTTATAATGTTTTTCGAAAATATCTGCCGTTTCCTTGTATCGAGATTTTTCGACCTCCAAGATTCCTTCCATAACCTCATCAGTTTTTAATAGTAATGGTTTACCAGTCCACTTATTTTCAAACAGATAACTTATCCATGCTCTTACAAAAGGATCCATTTTTCTAGACAAAGGTTCAATAAAACCATGAACTATTTCCCTTTTAGCACTTTCCCTATCTAGACCTCTACACATTAAATAAAATATTTGCTCTTCATCGATTTGAGATACAGATGCAGCATGGGTAGCTCTTACCTCATTAGTTTCTATTTCTAATCCAGGAATTGCATCAGAATGAGCTCCTTTATTCAACAAAATAGCATGACCTGTTAAATAGGATTCAGAAGATTTAGCATTTTTTCGAATTTTAATCATACCCTTGAATAAAGATTTAGATTCATCCTTCATTACTGATTTAACCATTACTTTACCTTGAGTACTAAAACCAACATGATCCAAATTTGAAGATACATCAAACAACTGTTTTTCAGTTCCAAAAATAATCTCAATGTCTTCAGATGCTGCACCTTGTCCTTTCATAACACTATCAGTCTTGTAACGACACAAATTAGTACCAAACATGCCAGAATACCAAGACATTTTTCCATCCTGTTCAACGAACCCTTTTCTACTGGAGATATTAATTGTAGATAAATCCATAGCTTGTAAGGTAATGAATTCAAGTTGCGCAGTAGGTTTTACACCACATTCCAAAACTTCAAAATAGCATTGTTGATTATCACTTTTCTTGATATTTTTTTCTAAAAATGCATCGGTGTAATTTACATTATCTGATTTAGATTTGGTATCTACAGTATAAGCAGTAGTAGAGGAGAGGAGGAGGAGGAGGAGGAGGAGGAGGAGGAGGAGGAGGAGGAGGAGGAGGAGGAGGAGGAGGAGGAGGAGGAGGAGGAGGAGGAATACAATTCTTGTACTATTGTAGCTTTTGAACCCACATCAGCAATCACTACATTTCTACAAATTGAAGACGTATTATCATCTTTTAGAGAATAGACTATACGTATAGACTCCTTAATTATTAAATTTTTAGGAATGTAAATAAAAAATCCAGATTGAAAAGAAGATAAACCTAGTGCAAGAAAACGATCTTCACCATAATTATCAGCATTGTTTTCAAAATGTCTTTTTAAAATTTCAGAATGATTTTTGAGTGCATCTTCAATGCTCGAGATAATTAATCCAGATTTAGCCAAATGCTCGGGTATATGAATATGTACAACAGTTGAGCCATACATAATCAAACATGGATCAGACTTTACCTCTTCCATCCTAACTTTTAAATCGTCAGATAAAGTGGATGATTTAGCATCAGTAAAAAATATTTTTTCAGGATCTAACAGTGTCAAGCCAGTATATTTCGAATATAAAGGAGATATTTCAAAAGGCAAATTATTAAATTGAGCAATTGCCTTTTTTCGCATAGCAGATATCCAGTCAGGCTCTTCATTACGACTTGATAATATTTCATTATAATTTTCTTTTGAGATTAGGGATAAAGAAAGCATAAAAATACCTTTACTAGATGTTTTTGAAAAAAGAGAAAAAGAGAAAATCCATTAACCTACTGAACCTTCCATTTCCATTTTTACAAGCCTATTCAGTTCAACGGCATATTCCATCGGAAGCTCTTTAGTAAATGGCTCCATAAAGCCGCCAACAATAAGACTTAATGCATCAGACTCTGAAAATCCTCTACTCATTAAATAGAATATTTGTTCATCGCCAATCTTTCCTACTGTTGCTTCATGTGTAATTGTAGCATCATCTTGATTGACTTCTACATATGGATATGTGTCAGTCCTAGAAAATTCATCTAGCAATAAGGCATCACAACGGACATTAGATTTGACCCCATTTGCACCCTTCGCAACATGCAATAATCCTCTATAAGTAGTTCTACCAAAATCTTTGCTTACTGACTTGCTCACTATTCTTGAGGATGTATAAGGAGCTAAATGAACGGCTTTTGCACCTGCATCTTGGTGTTGATCTTTTCCTGCAAAGGCAATTGAAATAATTTCAGCATGAGCATTTCTTCCCATCATATATACTCCAGGATATTTCATAGTTAATTTACTTCCAAGATTTCCATCGATCCATTCGACAGTAGCATTTTCATATGCATAAGCTCGTTTAGTTACAAGATTATACACATCTTTACTCCAATTTTGGATAGTAGTATATCGTATTTTTGCACCTCTTTTTGCGACCAATTCAACTACAGCAGAATGCAATGATTCGGATGAATATACAGGGGCTGTGCAACCTTCAATATAATGAACATCAGCTCCCTCATCTGCAATAATCAAAGTTCTTTCAAATTGTCCAATATTTTCAGCATTTATTCTAAAATATGCTTGTAAAGGTAACTCAACCTTTACATTAGGCGGAATATAAATAAAGGAACCGCCAGACCAAACTGCACTGTTTAGAGCAGCAAATTTGTTATCTTCAGGTGGAATAACTTTTCCGAAATGTTTTCGGAGAATATCAGGGTATTTTTTTACTGCAGTATCAGTATCAACAAAGATTACACCTTGTTTTTCTAATTCTTCATTTAAATGATGGTAAACAGTTTCAGATTCATACTGTGCACCAACCCCTGCCAAGAACTTGCGTTCAGCTTCTGGAATACCTAATTTTTCAAATGTATTCCTCACAGATTCTGGGACATCCTCCCAGCTCTGACTTTGCTTACCAGCAGCCTTAGCATAATAATAGATATTTTGAAAATCAATATGTGTAAGATCTCCACCCCAAGTTGGCATAGGTTTACTCATAAATACATCATAAGATCTCAATCTAAAGTCAAGCATCCAATCTGGCTCGCCTTTCATTTTACTTATTTCTTCAACAGTACCTCTTGTAAGGCCCTTTTTACTTAAATAGGCATAAACTTCTGTAGAATCCTTAAAATCATACTTGCTATAATCCATATCCAGTTCTTTAGTTGCCATATCTTACATAACACTGTTATACGTTATAAATTTTTTCATTCTAAGTTCTGTAAAGTTATCATATCATAGACTAAAAAATACAGTAATAAAATTAGCTGGCCGGATATTTGACACAACTATGCAAGACAAAATAGAAAAGATGATTTTATTAGAATGAGGGCGATAAATAACATATGAAAAATATGGCAGAAATAAGACATATCGAGATCCATTTGTATGAATTTGTTTTTGTAAAACATTAATCCACTTATTAATTTGTTCAATAACCCATTGTCCAATTGCAGATAAAGTGTTAATAGAAATTGTAATGGCTTTTTGACTATTTATTATCTATTTATATAGTCCAAAAAAAGGGGTCTATTCATTTATTATTGCATTCTTATTATTGTCATATTTTATGCTCATGAAGTATTTATCAATATTATATATTTAAATATATGAGGCATGGTCATAATTCAAATTTATTTTCATATATGGCATATAGCTTAAAGTTAACCTCTGGAATGTTATTTTGAGAACAACTGTTCCAAAGATTAGATCTTGATAGATTAAAGGAATCTATCCTTTTTAACATTCTATATCTTGTAGATAATATACCATGGTCTAGTATGCCAACAACAAGGAGGAGACGCGGCAGACCGTATGTATATTCTACAATAGTAATTTTGAGATGCTTTATCGTGAGGTTATGGTTCAGACTAGATTCCAACAATACATTACATATTTTTCTTAGCATGGACTGCTGTCAGTATAGCCACAAACTTGCATTAGACTATGAATTAGTATCCATTCCCAGAGAGGGACGATTGACAGTCGAGTGAGTATAAGACGATTGATTGAGAGTCGAGTGAGAGGGACAGACGAGTGAGATATACCAGTCGAGTGAGAGGGACAGACGCTTTATTGCATGATTAATTTTTTTGGAGTTATTTGCTATGTTTTATTGATGAATTAACAACGAAAACAGTACATTTAATTGTTATTGTTACGGATAAATTCAGATTTTAACTATTTTTGAATGATGTAACAAAGCACTTTTATTCTGATAATTTTTCATTTATGTTTGTTTGTTTGTTTGTTTGGTCTACTATCTCCTCTTTACAGAGCCATTAACAATTAAACCATGTTAATCCTTGGAATTATAATTTATACCTAAAATACACAAGGGATACAAATTCTTCTACAGAGTTTCTTATATAACATTCTCTGAAACTATATCTGTATATATCAATCGATAGTATATAAATAAAGACAAACGTAACAGACGGACATTTCTGCTCAATCTCAATAGTACATTGAAAAAACTGCCCTGTAAAGTAAAGTAATTACTTGAACCATGGTCATAATTCAACTATTCTTGATATATTTTATAACAGCTTAAAGATAACACTTGAGGATATGATTTTGAGAACCACTGTTCCAAATATTAGCTTGATAGATTAAAGAAATCCATCTTTTTAACATTCTATGTATCTGATAGGTTGTTGTATACCATGGCCTGCTACTGCATCCCCACCGAAACGCGGTAGATCATATGTATATACTCCAATAGTAATTTTAAGATGCTTTATTGTAAGACAGGTTTAGAATCGATTCAAACAATATGCATTGCATATTTTTCTTAACATGAACTGCTATCAGTATAACCATAAACTAGCATTAGCTTGTGATCTTGTGTCAATACCTAGTAGTAGACGAACTTTTGATAGGCGATTGTTGAAGAGGATTTCTACAAATATTAAACAAAGGATAACTGCAATGGGATATCTATCTATTTGTTACAGACAATCTAGCAGATCCTTCTATAACAGCAACAGAGATAGTACATTCTGATAAGGCAAAGGGTAGTTAGTGTATGGCATAAACATCCATGATGATGAATAAAGGAGAAGTACCATGTTCTGCAGGTATTGACACGGATGCACGGTGGTGGGGTTATAGTCATACCAAGAAAGGATGGATATATGGATACAAACTACATCTATATGTACAGCGGCAGAAGATCTTATAGTACCTCTATAACAGTAGCTGAAGTAACAACCGCAAAGATACACCTTGGCTTTTTGACGGGATTGACATGCCTAAAGATTTTGTATGTAATCGTTGTTTTATTCTAAAAGAGGCAACTTTAATAGGTCACAGAAATGCCCATTATGATCGTTGTCTTTCGGGCCATTCGAAAGTTTACCGAAAGGTTTCCCTACTGCATGGTTTATCCATTGTTATTCAAAACCAGAGAATTGAAATTGGACTTACAATAAGTAATCATAAACAGGATAAGAATATAATTTATAAAAATAAAAGATCGGTTCCAGATAGAAAAAATTATTGTAGATAAATTTTACTTTATTGTATAACTATATTCCAAATATATTCATCTAATACCTTTTAAGAAATCACGGTAATTGGTTTACTTACAACCAATATTGTTAGAAGAGACGAAATATTGTAGAATTCGATATAATTGATATTTTGGATGTAGTTTAAGGAATGAACAAAGATAAAGTTTGAGTGCCACTCTCAAACTGACCTAAAAATGTATATTCACCTATATACAGGCCCTGTTAACTTAAGGGAAATCCATAGCTTTGAGGCAACCATATATTATATGTCTGCTAGAAATAGAACATCTTCAAATATTATTGGTTATGGTTTACACTTGTACTTTTTAGGTTTATCCTTTAGAAACACGGCCAAAGCGTCATCTTTTTTACTTTTAGTAAAGATAAGGCACGTATCAATCTGGAACTGAATTCAAAAGTACAAACCAAAAAAGAAAATATCTCAAGGATAAGAAAATAAGAGAGTATATCATAGATGAAATGGCAATAGAAGCAGGTTCTGAATTAATCTGGCTTTGGGTTATTATAGAACCAAAGTATAAAGAAATCCTCGATGTTGATATATCAAAAGAACGAAACATGTTTGTTGCGGAGCGATTTCTGTCTCATGTAATAAACAAGTATGGTAAACATCAAGTTTCGTCAGATGGCGGTACATGGTATCCTCAAGCCTGCAGATTTCTAAAACTAAACCATCACCTTCACTCATCTTATGAGAAAAGTCTCATTGAAAGGACGATACAATACATTAAAGACCGAACTGAAGGTTTTGACGATTACTTTCCTTGTAGAAAGAACAAGTGCAAACTAAAGCATATTAAACAATGGCTCAAGTTGTTTGTTTATCAACATTATAAAGAAATTAATGTCTTAAGTTAACAGCTGTGTATACATAAAGATACACTCTCTTGTAAAATATTTATGATCGCTTTGCTGCCATGATTTTTGTTATAGATATTCTTCCACTTGCTAATGGCTCTTCCTATTTCTTGTTCGTCTTTAAATGTAGAATTGTTAATTGTCTGCCTTTGTAACCACACCCACCTTACTTCAATTAAATTAAGCTTGGGCGATCTTACTGGTAGAAATACAAATTTTATTCGAGGACAACATTTGGATATCTCTTTCTTTACCATCTTTGATTTGTGTGCTGAAAGATTATCAAGTACAACAAAGATATTTTGGATATTCTTATCATATCTTTTATCTACTCTTTTTTAAAAAGTCAACAAACTGCTTCTTTCCTGTCTTTCTTTTATAGCATTGGACATGCATTTTGTCATTTGTATGATCATAGGCTCCAAATACATTTAACAATCCATTTATCTTTTGAGACTTTTCGACCTTTACCTGTACCGATGACCATGATGTACCACCATGGGTTTTTGCTGCTACAGGCCCTTTTTCATCTATATACAGTAACACCGAATCCGAAGAAGGTGTGTTGTACCTCAGTTGTTCAATGTACTTTTTTTCAAAGTGTATTCTGGATCATTGCTTTTATTATTTGATAACACAGTTTTAGATTTTCTCCATTTTATTTTATGCTTTAGAAGAATATTTCTTATTTCTGCAGAATGGCTTATTTTATCTACCAGTTAAGTCATTCATAAGAAAACCAGCAAGTACACGTAATGACCATGTGGAAAATCCCAAATCAAAAGATCTTGGATTTGTAGATGTTATATCCACTATTTGTTTTTCGATATCATTAGTAAATTTGTGCTGTTTGTGATTATATTTTTTTGATATAATGCCATCGATTCCTTTTTCGTTAAAGCGATGTATCCATTTTCTTATGTTATGATCATGATGGTTTGTAATCTTTCTTATTTGAGGAACTGTGTATCCCTCATCTTTAAGCAAGATAATCTTGGCTCTATATCCTGCTTCATTATCTTCAAGCATTAGATGTAAAAGGTTCTTTTCATCATCAGTTAGCATTCTGAGGAATGTGTCCCTCATAATAATAGATAAAAGAGTGGCAAGCTATAGGTGTTGTGATAGCTAAACAAACACAACTATTTTACAATAAGATATAGTATATCATTTACACTGCTGTTAACAGAGCCGGTAAGCCCAATACACCTAATGCAGGCGAATTATTTGATTCTGTATTGACAGCATTGATTATACCTTCCAAAACATTTTCTTACAAGTTTACAAATACAGGAGAATTTTTTTCCTCTTATAGATTACACCCTATAATGACAGGTACAATAGATGTTGAGCCTTAAAATATGAACTAAAATAATCAAGATATATTCCCCCATATTTTTTAACTTTTAATTTAAGTTATGGAAGCATAGTAAAAGGCTTAGATTCCTTTTAATTAAACTTTTTTGTTATTTGAGATTTGATATTTGATAGGAATTACCTTTTATGGATACAAAATTAATTTAACGTTCATTAAAGTTCTTTAATATAATATTGAAAGAAAATATCAATATAACTAAATTTATAGCCGTACCGAATATCAATATAAAATTAAGCGAATGGAATACGGAATTCTCAGATGAATATTATAAAAATGAAGCTAATAATTTATTAATAAACAAATATTCTAATCAAATGCCTGATTTACAATATAAACTTTTTGCAAACAGAAAAAAAGCTTTGTTAATTATTCTCCAAGGTATGGATGCATCAGGAAAAGATAGTACAATAAGATATGTAATGAGCTTTTTCAACCCACAAAGTTGCAATGTTGTTTCATTTAAAAAACCTACTGAGGAAGAAACATCGCATGATTATTTGTGGAGAATGCACAAAAACATACCTGCAAAAGGGGAAATTACAATATTTAATCGATCTTATTATGAAGAAGTATTAATAGTTAAAGTAAATAAAATGATCACTGAAGAAATTTGTGCTAAAAGATATACTCAAATCAATAATTTTGAAAAATATTTATATGAAAACGACGTTGTAATTATCAAATTATTTTTACATATTAGCAAAGACGAACAAAGAAAAAAATTAGAAAAAAGGATAAACGATCCAACCAAACAATGGAAATTCTCAGAAAGTGATATAATAGAGCGTAAATTATGGAATGAATATACCAATGCTTATGAAAAAATGTTATCCAAATGTAGTACTAAAAATATACCTTGGTATATAATTCCTGCAGATAACAAATGGTTTAGAAATTTTATAGTTGCAAAAATTATTATTAATACATTAGATAACATGAAGTTAGAATTTCCTAAAGCAAAAGTAGATTTATCAAAGGTTTTTCTATATGATTAATAACATAATGCAAATATAATATAGGCTCTATTAATAGTTATGTAATATCTGGCTGATTATTAATATAAAATGATTATGATCGTTTAAATTTGTTAATTTTCATAAATTTAATATCTCAAAAAATACACAATAATTTTGTTGCTGAACACAAATAGTATTAGTTTACAAATGCTCATACAATCTTTTTTAAATGATTATTAACAAAGATAAACAAGAACTTATAATCTTTTTATTCTCAAAATATTATATACTTACATATTGTCAAATACCATTTTTAATACAACTAATAAAAAAGTTTCCAATATACTTGTTGCAATTGATGGTTCAGAACATTCGTTTAGAGCGGCAGAATTTGCAATAGATTTAGCAAAATTCTACAATGCAAATCTTTTTGCAATTACTGTAACATATGTTCCCCAATCAAAAAATATATCACAAAAAGATGTAATAAGTAAATCATTAATTGAAGATAACATCGACAATAATGCAGTAAAAAATGCAGAGGAATGGTTTGAAGGATTTGTCAACTATGCAAAGGAAAATAACATTCATCTAAAAACAGAATTAATTAATAGTGTAAGACCAGTTGACTATGTAATAATTGAATATGCCGAAGAACAAAAAATTGATTTAATAATAGTAGGAACTAGAGGAAGAACAGGTTTCAAAAAGTTACTTCTAGGAAGTATAGCATCTTCAATAGTAACCTATGCACATTGCCCAGTAATGGTGATAAAATAAAAGACATATTCTATAAACATGTGATCCGATTTATATAAAATATTTAATTGGATTAGTAATCGTAGTAGAAAAATAAGTTAAAAATAATTTATATATTATTAGATGTTGCATAATCGATTGCAAACTACTTTATGATCAGTAGTTTCATTACTCATCTCCATTTGATACCATAAAAGGTTATCCAAAAAATCATAATTTCGAATCATTCACAGGTTTTACAGTTCATTAGTTTAATATAACTTAATAATGAAATAACAAAAAGATATTGAAAATTTTTAGCCAGTTTGATTTTATCTGTAGAATTATTTCCTACAGTCATCGCACACTAAAGGCGACTTTATAGATATGCTATCGATGGATTGCTGTCACGTCCAGTTGATACCAACGTAGTTATCATAGAGTTTCAATATTCTGATCCATATCTTTTTGAATATATCAAGGCTATTCCATTTCTGAAACCTACGATGGCAAGTAGAAGAACCAGTACCATATTCTTTGGATAGCATTTTCCACTGACATCCTCCTGTTCTTAATACATAGAGAATTCCATCAATCACTTTTCTGTATGAAATAATTGGTCGGCCGCCAACTGTCTTGAGCGGTTTCTCCTTCGGGAAAATACTCTTAATCTTATCCCATAATTCATCAGAAACCTTAAGTATGGTGGGATGTTTTTTTTCTCCTTTTCCTTCTCCTTCTTCTGAATGAAGGCCATAGTTTATCAAAAGAGGAAAAGAGCTACAATTCTATCCCATTTTGGGATAGGCTCTAAGTTAAAAAAGTAAAGAGTAAACTAAGGTTCAGATTTTATTTTGTCCTTATCAAATAGATGATATATAAAGATAAATAAAATAGAATTTTTGTATAACTTGAGCAAAACAGACACTACAATCTAAACGAGTCATATTATCTAAAAAGGGCTCTTTAAAGTTAAGGAATTGATAATTATTTTTAATTAAATGAATTTGGTTAGTAGACCATTTTAAAAATAATTTTGGCAAAACGAACTTAAATTTCAACATATAAACCAAATTTTTGGTGGACCATCACATTCAAATGTTTTACAAAACGGATTTTTGGTCTTAACTTTAGAGCCCTAAAAAGCATCAGACTAGTTATATATTTCTGATTATAGTAAGTAATCTAGGTAACACAATATAAAAAATCCATATTTTTAGCTTATATGTTTTTAGATGCCTTTAAAAAGGATAAATACTTTAGAAGAGCAAAGTTGAAATTATTAGTTCCGATTGACGGATCAGATAAATCAGAAAAAGCATTAGAATATGCAATAAAACTACAACAAAATCTTTTACCAAGTGCTGATAAAGAAATTATAGTAGTAAATGTTCTTCCACATTTTCAAGTTCCTTTAGGATTTGAGCGACCGATGAGATCATTAAAAACAGATATAATTATTTCATTAACTGATTTTATTCGGGAAATGAATGAAGCATTAAAAAAAGAATGGATTAATCATCTTTCTGACATCAAAAAAAAATACGAAACATCAGATATTAAAATAAAAACAATGATTATTGGAGAAAGCGGATCTGTTGCAGATAACATAATTAGTTTTGCAGATAAAGAAAATGCAAACATTATAGTTATTGGTAATATTGGTTTAAGTGGCATTTCAAAAATAAAGACATTAGGGAGTGTCTCCAGAAAAGTTTCGGAATTATCAAAATGTCCTGTTTTAATAATACATTAAAATAGAAATAAATTTAATATATAAGATATTTTAACAATGATAGTAAGTTTACTCAAACCAACAGAATTTTTTTAATATTTGCAGAAGATATATTATTATCTTGAACAAATCTAATGCTGCAGTTTTTTGTTTGATTTAAATTTGTCTATTAGTTTGACCGAAAGTAAAGATAACAATATTAAACTAATCGATATTAATCCATTTTTAATCGTATTTAAATATAGTTGTAGCAATAATACAGTTGTTAAAATTATTCCAATAACTGGTAAAATATGCACTTTTTAATTCTTAATTGCCCTGCAATGTTTTTACTTTCTTTATATTTGAAGATAATGATGGATATATTTACAATTATGTATACTATAAAAATTCCAAATACAGACAAGGTGTAAACTACAGATAAATCACCTTCAGAAAAAACAATGATTATAAAAGTAATAAGCATAACAATCAAGATAGCAAACCAAGGTGTTTTTCTTTTTTTATGAACCTTTGACAAGGAATTAGGAATATAGAATTTGCCGTCCTTTGATATTCCATAGATTATCCTTGAACTTGAAATAAGCAAAGACATGATTATAATATCTACAAAGAGAATCATCCTACGGTCATTCCAAAACAAGTTGTTACTGTAGTTGATCTAGGATACCTTGGCATGGAAAAGGATTTTCCAGAACAACTATCTGCCTTACCATTCAAAAGGAAAATAAACCCGTGTTTATCACAAGAAGAAGAAAAAGATTACAACATTATTCATTCAAAAATAAGAATAGTGGTGGAACATACTATTATCAGCAGATTGAAAAAGTACAGGATACTTGCAGATGTATTTAGAAATAAATTGAGAAAACATAACATGGTATCAGACATAATTGTAGGCTTGATAAACTGTAGAATATTAAATCAACAGAACTAGATCCATATAGAATTCTGGAGGAAAAGTCTATGTTGTTTCTAATTATGCAAGAGATCTATTAAAATGAATTAGTTATGATTTTTTTTATATCATCAAATATAATTTATCTATAACAATTACAATTATATTGTAGCTATTTTCGTTAAAACTCTATTAGCAAAACGTTAGCAAATAACGAAAAAAATAATCATGCAACAAAGCACTCATTTACAAATGAACAATTAGATTTATTATGAAATAGATTTAAAAGACAATAAACTATGTGGATAATGCTTATCTATTATCCATGACTGGTGATAATTGATGAGAAATATTTATATTTATTGAGTTTAAGATGATGTTGATATAGTATGGGGTTGAATTTCATTGACAAAAATAAATGGAGGTAATGTAGATGGGAAAAATCCTGATATTGATATAAATGATAAAAATAGAGATTATAATCTTGATTCCATAGCAGTTGAGAATAATTCAAAGATTATTCATTCTAACCATACTAAATATAATAAGACATTCAATGAAAAAACTATAGTAGTTTATGGAGAAGAGAAAACAATAAAATTAATTTTAAAAACATTACAGAATTCAAAAAATAGATGGGATGTTTATACAAATTCAAAAGGCCCTTCAATATCAATAGGTATAGTTTCCATAAGAAAAGAAATGGAAAAGGCATATGAGCGTGGAGTCAAGTTAAGATATATTTCTGAGATAACCAAACACAATATTCAATATTGCAAAGAATTAGTGAAAATAGTAGAACTGCGTCATCTGGATGGTGCGAAAGGAGGAATGGCAGTAAATGAGACAGAATATATTGCTACTGCGCATTTGCAGGAAGCAAAACCTGTTGTACATCTTATATATAGTAATGTAAAAGAAATTGTAGAACAACAACAATTTGTATTTGAAAGTTTTTGGTCAAGAGCAGTACCAGCAGAACAAAAAATTAGAGAAATTGAAGAAGGTATAATAGAACCAGTTAAAACCAAAGTATTAGAAAACCAAGGCGATATCTATAATCATCTTATAAATACAATTAGAAAATCAAGTGGGTGTTATGTTTGCTTTTCCATAGGTGGAATGAGAATGATTTATAACAACTTTTTTAATTCATTGAAAGAGATAATCAAAAGACAAAAAATAGAAGAAGAAAAAGAAAGAAAAGGAGAAGAAAAAGAAAGAAAAGGAGAAGAAAAAGAAAGAAAAGAAGAAGAAAAAGAAAGAAAAGAGCCCTATGGAATCAAATGGCTTACCCATATAGATGATAAAAAAGATATTGAATTAGTAAAGGTATTCTTAAACGCAGGTATACAGATACGACACATAAGAAATCTGCCGTCAATTAATTTTTTAGTTGACACTAACAGTATTCAAGCAACCATAGAAAGAATGGATGATGGTAAAATTATGAAAGACTTGCTAGTAAGCAATGAACCTGCATACATCAAACATTTTATGTCATTTTTTCAGGATTTATGGACAAATAGTGGAATTGATGCTCTCGAAAAGATAAAAAGTATTGAAGAAGGACTTGAATATGATAATCAAATAATCAGACATTCAGATAGAGCTTTTGATTCCTATTTAGATATTGTTAAAATGGCACAAAGCGAAATATTATTTATACTTCCAACTCCCAAGGCATTTATTCGCCAGCTAAAAGCAATATACTTGGCTATTCAAATATCGAAAGAAAGAAAAGCTAAAGTTAGAATACTGACACCAAGTAATGAATTAGTTGAAAAATCTATTAAACTTTTAGATAAAGGAAAAGAGAACAAAATCACCGAGAACGAAAATACAAATCACTCTATTACGTCCTTTTCTCATAATGATATTAAAATTAGATTCATTGAAAAGATGTCCAATACCAAAGCTACGATTGTGGTAGTAGACAGAAAAGAATCATTGGTAATGGAGCTTAAAGATGATACAAAAGATACCTTTATTGAAGCAATAGGACTAAGTACATATTCTAATAGCAAATCTGCAGTATTGTCTTATATAGCAATATTTGAAAACATGTGGAAGCAATCGGAGTTATATCAAGAGATAAAAAAATCACATAAGAATCTTAGAATGGCAAACGAGCAATTAAAAATCAAGGATAAAACTCTCAATGAATTTATTCAAATTGCTGCTCATGAATTAAAAAATCCAATTCAACCGATCCTTAGTTTATCTCAACATGTTAGAGCAAAATTAGAACAAGAATATAAACCTCAGATAAGTAAAGATGAGATTTTAAGTATCTTGGATGTTGTAATACGCAATGCAAAAAAGTTACACCACCTTTCAGATGATATTTTAGACATAGGTAAGATTGAAACAAATACGCTTTATTTAAAAAAGGAGCTATTTGATTTAAAAGAATTATTACAAGGATTAGTAGATGATTTTAAAAACCACTATCAACAACAACAGGAGCTGCTGCAGCAGCAGCAACAGCAACAGCCGCAACAAAAAAGAAAACAACAACAACAAAATAGTATATACAATATAATACTGCATTCCAGGATTGAAGAGCAGTTACAAAAACAGTCACAACAAAAAAAACAGTCACAAAAACAACAACAACAAAAATCTAACCCTCATCTTGTAATAGCAGATAAATCAAGAATAATACAAGTGGTATCTAATATTTTAAGCAATGCTATAAAATTTACAAATAACAATGATGACAGTGGTAATGATAGTGGTAATAGTGGTTTAATACAAATTATCATAGATAAAAAAGATATACATGATGATAAAAGCGATATCATTGTAAGTATAAAAGATTCTGGTTCAGGAATAGACAATGAAATATATCCAAAACTGTTTTCAAAATTTGTATCAAAATCGTCTCAAGGTACAGGTTTAGGGCTATATATTTCAAAAAACATTATTGAAGCTCATGGTGGCAAGATTTGGGCCCAGAACAACAAAGATAGCAAAGGTGCAACCTTTTCATTTAGCTTAAATAGCTATATATCTTGAATTGTGTAAAGAAAAGAAGATTGTATATGCTTTTGTAAACTAATACTACTGCTTGTTATTTTGAAAAACAAAATGGTTGTCATATTATTTTGATTTATATTCAATTTTAAAAAATAACAAATCTAAACGAATACAATTAGTTTACAATAACGACTAACACAATATTTACACAACTCAAGTTAACAACATCGGATAGAGAAAGCAACAATTCTATCCATGCCTAATTCAATTATTGCTTTCTTTCATAAATGCCATATTTTTTTGAGTTGTTACTTTTCTTTAAATCTGCTGAATTATTATTTTGGTAAATGAATCTGCATATCGATTTAGAGGATTCATAAAAATATTTATAATAAATTTTTATAAAATTATCAAAAGATTATATTATTTGTAGTATGGTAGGTTATATCTCAAAATAAATCTAGAGAGGATGATTAGTGTTATTTACGGTAAGATCCTAGAAAGAATGCAAATTATTGTAGCTATTGTGGTAGTTAACAGTTGTGTAAATACATCGGTAATGCTTTGTTGCATAACTTAATTTTATCATAAATATACGACATATATAATTCAAGTTTAGGAGACATCTATTCGTAATTCGTTTTATTATAATAAGATTCAATCATGAAAAAACGAATTTCAGAGTTATGCAACAAAGCAATATCTTCATTGTTATATCTTTTACCATGTTCTGAAATTTGATTGCAGATATATATATTCACGAAACATACGCTTTATAGATGAAAATGCGGTTTCAACTATCCATCGTTTTCCATACTTTCTTTTCTTTTTCCATTTATGATAATCCTTTGTTTGTAATTGCACTTCTATATTCCTTAAATTGCTATTATTGGATGAGATGATAGAGTTTCCTTTTTACTTTGATGATAGGTTGAATCCTTTTCTCATTCAAATATTTAAAATTTTCATTGCTATAGTAGGCTCCTGCATAACCTATGAAAGATTTGACCTTGATATTATGATGGTTATTATTCAAAACGTCTTCCACCAAATTCTTCATTACTTTACTATCATGCACCTCATCTCATCTGTAACTTCCAGTGCAATGATTACTTTGGTCTTGATATTTACTGCAATTTGTATCTTTAGATGGCCCATTTTTCCCAGATTTCATTTATCTTGCATCCATCGAGACCTCTATTTGTAACCTTGATACCTGTACTGTCCGCTGCAAGGGTAATGACAACAACATCATATCATTATCAGCACCACCCTTGATATCCATGTCCAGTTTGTTTGTTCTTCTACATATCTGTAAATAACTTGGCGGTTGTTTATATTCGGGTATACTCTTTCCCATAGTTGCTTTGATGATTCCTTCTGTTTGTCTATATGGAAGGTGGAAGTATACTTTGATGTGGCCTATGATAAGAATGAAGGAGTCTGGGAATTTGTACTTTTTGCCTTTCTTATTTCCATTCATCGTTGCAAGATTATTATCCCAAATATCAAGAAAATCATATGAAAAAAGTATCTCACCAGGTTTAACAAGAGATTGATTATAAGAAGGCCAATGCAACAAATAATGGATTATTTTATACCCAGCTAAAAATGTTAGTTCTGCAACAAAGCATACCAATCCAAGATAATTCTCTGACTTTTTCTCATACCTGGTGAACAGTTTCCTGCACTTGTTTTGCCGTGAATTTGTTTTCTCTACAACCCATCTTTTCGCAGAATGTTTTTTCCTATTTGAGCAATGTTGTACTATAATCTTGATCTCTTCTTATTCTTCTTTTTCATCTCTTTTTCTCTTTGGAGGAATATATACAGTACATATCCTCGTTTGATTAGTTCTTGCTCTTCAGGTTCGGAATTATATGCTTTATCTAAACACAGCTGTTGAAGTTTACGTTTCTTCTTCTTCTTCCTATTTTTTTAGTTTTATATGATGGTTGTGGTCGCCTGATAACTGCATTATCAGCCACACTTGTTACCAGTTTGATTTCATGTGTACTGGCTGAAGAAATAATGGTAGATATAGGGATTCCTTTTTTATCTGTTAAAATATGTATTTTTGTTTTGCCTATTTTGCTTCTATCAATGGGGAATTATTTTCTACAGTCATCGATCCATAAAGGTAACTTTATAGATATGCTACCGATGGATTGCCATTTCAAGTTAATACCAATGCAGTCATCATAGATTTTCAATATTCTGATCCATACCTTTTTGAATATATCAAGGCTATTCTATTCATGAAACCTACGGTAACAGGTAGAAGAGCACGATCCGACTTCTTTAGGTAGCATTTTCTATTGGCATCCTCTTGTTCTTAATACATAGATAATTTCATCAATCTCTTTTATATATGGTATGATTGTCCGATCCACTGTCTTGAGTGGTTTCTCCTATGGGAAAATATTTTTAATCTCATTCTATAATTCATCAGGAATCTTAAGTATAGTATGATGTTTATTATTCTCCTTTACACTTTCTCTTCTTTGTATGGGGGACATAGTTTAGTAAAAGGGGAAGAGAGCTATAATCCTATCGAATTTTGGAATATGCTCTTATTATAAGTAATCTTGACATTATCATATACCATTATAAAATTTAGCACATATAGTTATAGCGTTGCTTAATTACATAATAGATCTCTTGCATAATTAGATACATTTCATTAAGTTGACTACAGATACACCATTTTTTCTTTTAGTTATGCTGCTTCATAATTCTGTAGTTTATCAAGCCTGCGACTATATCTGACACTTTATTGTACTTTCTGAGCCTATTTCTAAATATATCACTCATTATCCTGTACTTTTTCAATCTACAAATAGTATGTTCAATAACTATCCTTTTTCTAGAATGACTTTTGTTGTATTCTTTATCTTCTTGTGGTAATTCTTTTTGATTATTTTTCTTTTTATAGGGTAGAGATGATCTTTGTTCTGGAAAGTCCTTTTCTACTCCAAGGTATCCCAGATCATACACATTTAGAACATCTTTTGGGATAGCAGGATGATTTTCTTTATAGATGTTATAGTCATGTCTGTGTCCTTTCTTATGATCTGCTTTGTGAATAATATAACCATGATTGTTAACCGTAATCTGTGTCTTTGTTGTATGCCTTTTCTTCTTGCCTGAATAGTACATCTTACATCTTCTCTTGTCAATAGGTCTTGGAATCTGCTGCTCTGTACAATCTGTAAAAGCCATAAATCCCGGAAAATATTTCTCTACTTCCTCTGGCGTTTTCAACCTCTTGGTTATCTGATATATTTTCTGCGGAATTGGTACGCATTGTCTTATCAAACTTTCTATCTTTTGGATATCTCTGCAGATGTTGCTCTGATTTAGATCAAATAGAAAACCAGCTAATGTGTAGGTTATGTATAGGCGATAGTACACTAGAACCATGATAACTCTATCCTCAACAATGAGTTTGAAATGTCTCCCTGCACCTACATCTCGTTCTCTCCTCCTTCTTTTTGAGGATAAGCGTTTTATCTCGTACTTTTTGTATTTTGATTTTATTTCTTTATAAATGTCATTAAACTGTTGAATTGAGAGACCGGTAAAGGATTTAAAGAGTGATGGCTTCTTGGATAATCTATTGTAAGATAACAAAAAGAATGACATATTTACATACGATAGACGGAAATAAAGCTGTTTTGGCTAATTATGCAAGAGATCTCTTATAGGTTGTATACCATGGCCCGCTACTATACCAACAACAAGAAAACGTGGAGACCGTATGTATATATTCTCCAACAGTAATTCCAAGATGCTTTATTGTAAGGGTATGGTTTAGATTGGATTCCAACAATGCATTGCATCTTTTTCTTATTATGGACTGCTGCTGTCATTATAACCGTAAACTAGCAGTAGCATGAGGCCTGATAAAAATACCTAGCAGTAGACGTACATTTGATAGAAGACTAAACCATTTCTACAGATATAAAAGAAAGAATATCGACAATGAGATATCTGTTTGTTGCAGAAGGTATGGCAGACCCTCCTTCTATAGCTGCGGCAGTAGATAGCACTCTAATAAAATCAAAGGTTAGTATATGGCATAAATCTTCTATGAAAAAAGGTATAGTACTGCTTTGTTGCATGATTCCTATAATCTTTGATTTTACTATCCATTTTGTTTAAACAGATATCAGCTTATTATACAATGACGCTTTTAACATCATTTCTTGTATCATATTCTTTAGTTTAATAGAGTATACGTACTCTCCAAACATTCTTTTTATTGAGGAAAACACTGTTTCTACAATCCATCTCTTTGTCCATAGTTTACGCTATCCTTCCAATTTTGTAAATCATTTTTCTGTGCCAACACTGATTGATTTCTATTGATGTTTCCTTTTTCCATCTTATTCTAGCATTATTTTTCTTACTTTGATACATAGTAGAATTCCTTTGTCTCTCAGATGCCTAAAAATATCATAGATGTCATAGGCCCATTATGCAAATAGTTTACCTATTGATATCATATTATCAGATTTTATAATATCATTAACTAATTCTGATAATACCATGCGGTCATGAACATACTTATATATTACCCCAACGTAGAGAGTTTTCTTAGTCTGAACATTATCAGCTACATGTATTTTCAAATATCCTTATTATTTTTCTTTACATTCCATTTGTCTTGCATCTACTGGCCTCTTTTGGCAACTTTGAAATCTGTACTGCTATGGCAATGATTATCTATTTGTCTCAGATTCCATCTTTGTTATTATTTAGTTGAATATTTAATTTATTTATTCTTCTACTTCTTGGTGTAAAATCGAGGATAGATGGCAATTTCCTTTAGTATGTCCTTATCCAATGCCTCTGTTTATATACATAGTAAATGGAAGTGTGCTTTAGCATAACCTAATAAAAGAAGAAAAGTATTAGGATAATGAAATGGTTGTTCACCTATTTTGCCTTGGTTCATCTCTTTTAATTCGGTATCCCAGTTATCAACAACATCAAAGCCTAGTAAGATTTAACCTCTTTTAACAAGAGATTGGATGTAGATGAACCATCTTATACGATTTTTTTGGTTAAATTTGATAAAGGTATTGGAAATATAAAAATATGCAAAAAAAGTACTTTATCGCTATAAACTTTTAATGAAGAATAGAATGAAATCTGCTTTGTTGCATGATTCGAAAAATAGTTAAAGATGCAATTCATTTAGGACAAGTATAATTATATTTTGACTATTTACGTTATATCCTTAACAACAAAACGCTAATAAAAAACGATTTAAAATAATCATGCAACAAAGCAAATGAAATCATCTTTTTCTATATTTAAAATATCTTACAAATTCTTTTTTGTTATTATTTACCACTTTGAAAAATCAATGTTCTATTTATTCTATTTATTAAAATAAGCTTTTTCACACTCATTTGTATATTTATTTCAGTTTTGGTTTGATAAATCGAATTTTTTTCTCGATGAGAAGTTTTTGCCAATCAACACAAGCAAATAATATTATAGATAAGACTCCAAAAAAGATCTAATAATAATACGCCTAATAATTGACTTGAAAAAATTTCAATAAAAGGTTTGAATATAATATGTGAAAAATGTGTCATAATGAAATAAGATATACATCTTCCAATTCAAAATCCAAAAAACAACCCCCAGTTCTTTGATTTCATAATTCCAGCAGCTATGAATAACATATTACTCAGCAAAGGAGTTAGAGAAAAAATTAAAGAAATTATTATATATTTAAATTTTTTATTTTCTAAATATATTCTTATACTTTCAAGATTTGTTTTTCTACTTTCACTGATAAATTTTCTAGTAATATGGCCAGAATATGTTAAAACATATCTTCCCAGGGTAGAGCTGGTTGCTCCAATTATTGATAGAAATACTGGGTCCAGCGTTGGATACAAACTGTGGATAGAAGCTAATATCATCCAACTAGGTGGCATCAATATGGGAATTACATTTATAATAAAAATAATGATAAAAGTAACTACATATTCTAATTCGCTCTCTATCGTTGTTTCTAATTATGTTAATTAATTGCATATATTTTTTAATTGATAGATCTCTTATATAATCAGAATTATCTATATCACTTGTATAGATTTTGTATTGATTCTGAACTAATTATGATGATTTTATCTGATATATAATTTAAAAAATAAACATCTATAAAAGTTATTAGAGAAAAAGAAAGTGAAATTCTTGAACATTATAAATAGTTTGTTAACTTTTTTCAATTATGAGTTTAGAGATGTTTTCAAATTTGCTATCTCAAAGACATGGAATTGACCAATCAATAGCAGGCTCTGTAATTAGTGCCATTATTGGTCATATAACACAACAACAGGGAGGAGGTTCAATTGGCAGTTTATTTTCTCAAGGCAATAATTATTCTGATGAAAACAGAGTAGGCGCAATACAATCTGTTTTATCAAATCTAATTGGACAAAAAGACAGAGGGCAATTAAATAAGGATCACTCTCTAATACAATACGTTCAACAAAAAACAGGTATACAAGACCCAGAACAAGCTAGGGAGTATACACATAAAGGTCTAGATTTAATGAATGAACATGCTAACAGTAATTCACAAGGTTTGCATTCACTATTTAGTAACTTAATAGGAATATAAGGACCAAAAATAATGTAACGGCTATAAAAGGTTATTAGGAGATGCTTAAAAAAAGCTGTTTATATCCAAGTTATCCCCAACATGAATTTAAACTGCTCTATACTATAGCATTATTCGAAATATTTATTCACAATAAAAATCAATTTTTGTTTGATAAATTCTTTTTTAGTTAATATATATTATACTTTGTTGATTAATCGTATTCAATCTCGATGGATCCATTATTAAAATCAGTATTAAAACGTCAATTACCATATTTGATAGGAGGCACCATAACAGGGGTAATAATGGCCCATTATTACGGATTCTTATTTACTATTATAGTTAACAGTATTATATGGTTTATTATATCTACTATTGTTAACAAATACTACTGGCATTATACAGGCTTTAGAGAGGAAATGGCCCTTGGATCAAAATATATTTTCAATAGAAATAAAAGATAACATTTTCATGATGGAATATATACATGGTCACAGAAATATCTTTAATTGAAATATAACAATAGTTAAATGAAATTAAATCTTTTACTAATACTATTATTTAACCAAGATCTAACAAAATATTTTTAAAAAAACTATTTTTAAAACCGTTTCTATACAGTTATTTAAATCATTATGTATTATATTTAGTATGAGTTCAAATATCGATTGGAATGATACTATAAAAAAAGAAGCTAGAGGAGTTGGTGATGAAGATTTAGGTGAAGTTCAAGAAGTAACAGATGGATATGTTCTAGTTCAAAGAGGCGTGATAAATAAAGAAAAATTTTACATTCCACAAGACCAAGCAGAAAGCTATGATGGTTCTGTTCTTCGATTTAGAATTTCAGAAAATGAAATTAAAAGTAAATATATGTCAGATATGCCGCCGCCTCAGTCCTCTTTTACTAAAGATGCTAGTAGCAGAATCCAACAATCAGAAGGACAACAACAGCAAGGAACAGAAACAGAAACAAAGATTCCATTAACAGATGAAAAATTAGATGTATCAAAACAGTCCCAAGACGATACACTAAAAATTACAAAAGAACCAGTAAAAGAAACTAAAACAGCACAGGTTCCATTAACTCATGAAGAGGTAACTATAGAAAAAAGACCTCCAAGCGAAGATACACAGGCAGAAACCCCTGTTTCTTCAGAACAGACTATAGATATACCAGTTAAAAAAGAAGAGATAGGAGAAGTTACTAAAACTCCATATGTTAAAGAGGAGGCAGTAGTTAGAAAAAAACCAATAACTGAAACAAAAGAAGTAACAGAGGAGACAACATCTGAAAAGATCAATAGATCTGACGTATAGCATAAAATAGAAAATTAGCATATGTCAAAAATGACTAATTTAAAAGATGGTGATGATATAGAAAAATCATCTCTAACAACAGAAGATATAACTTTAAATCCTAATCATAATTTTTCAAATGAACAAACCACACAAAAAATTCCTTTGCATGCTGAAAACTTTGAAGTTACCAAAAAAACCGAAGAGATCAAATTAAATTTAACAAAAAGATGGGCAACAACAACTAAAAAAATTGAAATACCTATAAAGTATGAAGAGTTGTTAGTTAACGATAAAGAACTTGATACTTACACCGAGCATGAAATAACCGAGATCCTTTCAAAGATAAAGCACAAAATAACAGATGTTTTTTCATTGCACGATAAGGATAAAGAAAATGATAATGATTTAAAAAAAAACAACAACAACAACAACAGAAGATGCATGAACAAGCAGAGCCCAAACAACTGCAGGAACAGAATAAAGTTATAGATGAATCTGACGATCAACTACAATACTCTCAGCATTCAAGTAAAATAGATGTAAAAAAATATGATAAAACCGATGAAGCAGAAAGTGATATTGATGATCAGTCTTATAATAGAAAATTAATCCCTTTTTCAATACACAGTAAAGATGATAATAACACAATAACTGAACAAGAACACGAGAAAGAGAAAGAAGAAAACATCATACCTCTTTGGGGCGAAGAAATATCAATCAATAAAAAAATGGTAAAAATTGGAGAGATAGTTATAAGAAAATACCAAACAACTAAAAAACAAAAAATAGATGTAGATGTTAAATCAGAAAAGATAATAGTAAAATATCCAGATGGTCGCCAAGAAGATATAGTATAATGTTATTTTATAATGTTATAATGTTTATAATAAATATTAAATATTAAATATGTCATCTAATAAAAATATTGAATGGAATAAGGTAATAAAAAAAGAAGCGATAGGAACTGACGGTTTGGATGTAGGTGAAATCGATGAAATTGGAGATACCTACATAATAGCTCAAAGAGGCCTCCTAGATAAAAAAAGATATCGCATACCAAAATCTTTTGCAGAAAGTTTTGATGGCACTGTTCTAAAATTAAAAATCACTGAAAGCGAGATGCAATCATGTGAAGAAACAGAAGGTCAAAAATTTGAAGGGTATTCATTTTTAAAATCCTCTGATTTGTCAAAAGAACTTGAAACTAAAATTCCTTTAATGGCTGAAAACATTGAGACATCAAAAAGCATTACAGAAGACAAAGTAGATATAATAAAGAAGCCTGTAACTAACACAAAAACCGTAGAAATAGAACTTTTGCAAGAAGTTATTACAATTGAAAGAAGACCTATAACTGATAATAATACTGTTACATATTCAAACGAATTGTCAAATATAGAAAGCGGATCGAATGAAGGCAAAACGGAAATATCTATCCCATTAAAAAGAGAAGTACCCGTAATAATAAAAAAACCATATGTCAAGGAAGAGATTGTAGTTAAAAAAAAGCCTATAACTGACACAAAAACCATTACGGCAGATGTAACGCATGAGAATTTAAAATATGATAACAAATCAAATATAAATGAAAAAGAATAGATACGAATCATATTAATTTAAAATTTTTATTAAAAATATAAAATAATTTACAAAAGTGGATTTTACACAAATATCTAAAAATATCATTATCTTCATATACACTATCAGTGAATAATTTACCTATTACGCTAGTTCCATTATTTGATTTTGTTAAATCTTCGACCAATGTATATAACGCCTCAATATCATAAATACGTTCGCAAGGAATCTTGATATAAAGAATTTTCTTGATTTTTACATTAACGACTACAGTGAATTTTGAATAAATTTTTTATTCTTATCTTTTACGTTTCATTTCTCTTGCATCGTTAACCTCTATTTGTGACTTATACAGTAATAACAATTGCAATAATAATGTAGTCGTTTTCAAATCCATTAACTTTGTTATCATTTTTTATATGGAGATCGAATTTATTTATTCTTCTTTTTATTGTAATGTAATCTGCAATGGAATGTACTTTCCTTTAGTATGACCTTATGATATCCCTTAGTTTTGCTATATAGCAAATGAAAATATATAATGAAATACAAATAAAGTAAGAAAAGGTCAGGATAGAAAAATGACTATCAATTTATCTTTATTTATCTCTTTTAGATTCGTATTCCAGTTGTTATTGAAATTAAATATATAT
Source organism: uncultured Nitrososphaeraceae archaeon (assembly GCA_963830925.1). Classification (GTDB taxonomy): domain Archaea; phylum Thermoproteota; class Nitrososphaeria; order Nitrososphaerales; family Nitrososphaeraceae; genus Nitrosocosmicus. Next base: position 600,184 of record CAWHOB010000001.1, read on the forward strand.
TCATATCTTCTAACTAGATATTGGTTGTATGATGGCCGTTCACAGTATTTGTTGGTAATCGCTAGTCAGACGTATTTGGAAAGTAAGAAATATGCAACAGTCACATACAAATCACTTTTTTAATTGGTTTCAAACTATATGACAAGGCATCAAAAATTGTTATTTATGCTTGAAATAATCATATCAAGAAAATTGATATCTTCAAATGCTTTTAACAATATTATAGCATCAAGAATTATTTTTGATTAAAATAATTTCCAAATAATTGATTTTGAATTATGCAATAACATATGCAAAAATAAAAAAGTAAAATAAAACCCAATTAACTGATTAATTTTTATTCTTATTTTAATTAACGATACCAGTATTGTGATTTCTAAATATTTCATCAAGCCAATCAAATATTCTTTGATTAGTAATAGCAGGCGCGCCACTTTGACAATGTTCTTCTGCACCTTCTTCTGTAGTAAATATAATATATTTTTTAAGTGATGATGGTAAAGATACCAGTCCGTCGTAAACCTTTTTCGGTTGTCCTGGAAATGAATCATCTTTTTCCCCCTCTAATACTAGCGTAGGAGATTTAATATTTTTTAATATATCTTTAGTTGAAAATTTCTTAGATCCAATAATCAATTCATATGGCGAATTTGTTCCTGTGGTCCACATTCCATGCTTCATATTAAATTTTACATTTGAATCTGTTTCCATTAAATTAGTTAATATAGTATTTACAAATTCTGAATTGCCTTCTTCAATTGCCTCTAATAATGAATCTGGAAAACCTGATTTGATAGCATCGTAGCCATCATATACACCATTATAAAGAATAACGGCAGAAATGCGGGGTTCAAATGCAACAGCCCTGGCTGCCAAGTATCCACCCATGCTAATACCCATTAATGCAATACGTTTTGTATCGATGCTAAATTCTTTCTTTTTCGATATCATAAACTCCAATGCAGGAGTAACCACCTTTTCCCAATCATATCTAAAAGGTATTTTCTGTTTACGAATTACATTACCTTGACCAGGACCCTCAAATGTTAGACAGTTATACCCTCTTTCTAATGCAGGAGCAGCGGCAGAAGAATATAACTCTTCTAATGTGGAATCAAAACCTCCATGAACTAATAATGTAGGATAAGTACCAATAGTAGTTTCATTGGAATCCATAACCTTTTCTTCATCATTTTCTTGATTATCATTTTTGCTATCATATTGCTTATTCTTATGATTTATGTGCTCTTTTGGCGCATGGTAAAAATATCCTGGCAATATAGTCCCTTCATAAGGAATTTCCAGGGGATCAACTACAAATGGAAAAAGGGGCACCGCCTTTCTAAAACAATCTTTACTTAAATCTATAGTAGTTTGAATTCTTGGATCGTCTGGTTCGATCAATAAGAATTCAGCAGTACGATAGTAGTTTGATGCTCTTAAATAGGCATCTCTAGCACTAATTCTATGGCCTTTAGATATGCAATCATTCGCATATGAATGAATTCTTTTTGCAGTCTTTAACCATTCTTCATACCAACTCTCAAAATCGCCTTCTTTTATACGGTATGCAGTAGAAAAACACTCTCCAATATCTGCGCCTTTATAATAAGTTTCAGCAATTGTTCTAAGCAGCAATAAAGAAAAAGTAGAATCATTAAATATAATTTTCAATATGGTATGGACATTATACTTGTTAAAATTATTATCTATTAGGAGGATGAATTTATCAAAATTATGGTGAAAGGTTTGTTTCTAACATACATCAACCAATATCATAATTAAAAGTCATTTATCGTAGTGCTATATGCGAATCGTTTGAAATAACAACTATGTGTATACATGATAACGGAATTTCATATATACGTATTAGTAATAGATTATGCAAGTTAAAATAAATAATTAAGCGTATAGACAATATTTAATTCAGCTTTAAAGTAAAATACCTTTTTTGCAAATAAAATAATGGTCTTCTATTTTAGGTCTGGCCAGTTTGAGTGTTCTGACTTTGTTTTATAAAATGATTAGAAAACTAACGGCTTTGCTGTGCTCCAATCCAGTATTTTGTAAAATATATGCTAAAGCTACTGTAAATACTACCATATATCAAATAAAAATAATTATTTTTTTGTATTTATTCTTTGTGGCAAGTTTGAATAGCGTCTAGCCAAACACCTTTGACTATCCGCCTATCATTTACAGATGAATAATTATTGTATTTCGTATTTATCATATTTTTAGCTATTATTTATAACAAATTTCATAGAATTCTTGTAATTTTACAATTGTAAATCATTTGAAAAACTTTTTTTGAATAATTACAGGAAAACAAAAAACAGAATAGACCAATTAGGAGGTAATAGTCAAACATGTTGAAAAATAAGTTATGCAAGATATTTCGTTATATTGTATATCCTCTTCAACTGCATTTTCAAATAAGAAAGGAATCTAAACATTAGATCTCTTGCATAATTAGATACATTTCATTAAGTTGACTACAGATACACCATTTTTTCTTTTAGTTATGCTGCTTCATAATTCTGTAGTTTATCAAGCCTGCGACTATATCTGACACTTTATTGTACTTTCTGAGCCTATTTCTAAATATATCACTCATTATCCTGTACTTTTTCAATCTACAAATAGTATGTTCAATAACTATCCTTTTTCTAGAATGACTTTTGTTGTATTCTTTATCTTCTTGTGGTAATTCTTTTTGATTATTTTTCTTTTTATAGGGTAGAGATGATCTTTGTTCTGGAAAGTCCTTTTCTACTCCAAGGTATCCCAGATCATACACATTTAGAACATCTTTTGGGATAGCAGGATGATTTTCTTTATAGATGTTATAGTCATGTCTGTGTCCTTTCTTATGATCTGCTTTGTGAATAATATAACCATGATTGTTAACCGTAATCTGTGTCTTTGTTGTATGCCTTTTCTTCTTGCCTGAATAGGACATCTTACATCTTCTCTTGTCAATAGGTCTTGGAATCTGCTGCTCTGTACAATCTGTAAAAGCCATAAATCCCGGAAAATATTTCTCTACTTCCTCTGGCGTTTTCAACCTCTTGGTTATCTGATATATTTTCTGCGGAATTGGTACGCATTGTCTTATCAAACTTTCTATCTTTTGGATATCTCTGCAGATGTTGCTCTGATTTAGATCAAATAGAAAACCAGCTAATGTGTAGGTTATGTATAGGCGATAGTGACACTAGAACCATGATAACTCTATCCTCAACAATGAGTTTGAAATGTCTCCCTGCACCTACATCTCGTTCTCTCCTCCTTCTTTTTGAGGATAAGCGTTTTATCTCGTACTTTTTGTATTTTGATTTTATTTCTTTATAAATGTCATTAAACTGTTGAATTGAGAGACCGGTAAAGGATTTAAAGAGTGATGGCTTCTTGGATAATCTATTGTAAGATAACAAAAAGAATGACATATTTACATACGATAGACGGAAATAAAGCTGTTTTGGCTAATTATGCAAGAGATCTATTCATTTTTAGAAATTTAAGTTCTAAATATCTTTTTATAATATATTTTAGTTTTTTAATTTCCATTAAATAAATAATATTTTTAATGACAAATAATTTAGTAAATCAAAGAATTCAATAAAGTTGAATAAAATGAGTATTGTATAAATGAGTTCAATGATCAAGCAGTATATACAGTTAGTATCTGTTTAGAATTTGTTCTCTATATTTTTTTCTCATTCCAAATCCCCTAAATGATCTGGTTCTTAATTTATAATTACAACAAGGACATCTATTTTCATTCCATTTTATATAAATCTCACACACACTACATCTTTTTTGTCCTTCCATGTATCTGGATGAAAAATTATGATTTCTTTTTGCTTTATGCCTTTCACATACTCCATTACAGCTCATAATATTCGAGTTCAAAATATAATATAGAGAAATAAAAGTTTAATTGTGAAACAAAATCTAGAATAAATTTAATGAAAAATATGTCAAAAATATTGTGTTACATAATTATATTTTAGATATTTGTCAACGTTTTATTGATAAAGCCTCAATGAAATTAGTCAAAGTTTAATTGTTATTGTTATGTATAAACTTGGCTTTTAACCGATTTTCTAATCGTATAACAAAGCAAATTGAAAGTACTCATTTAGATTTTTTATTTTTTTAAATTTTAATATCTAAAAAAACTGACAACGATTTTGTAGTCTATATAAGCAGCAGCAAGTAGTAGTATTAGTTTACAAATGCATATACGATATCCTTTACAAACTGTTAACAGAGTCAATTAGAAGTAATCAATATATTTAGTTTAAAAAAAATTGCAAAATATGAATATAAAAGGTAAAGTGATAATTTGCGATGCCATTGACGAAACAGGAATAAAAAGCTTAAAAAATTCAGGGTTAACTGTAGATTATATCCCAGATATTTCTGCACAAGATTTAATTTCAAAAGTAGCCGAGTATAATGTAATTGTCGTAAGAAGTAGAACCAAAATTACAAAAGAAGTGATTCAAAATGCTAAAAATACAAAAATAATTGCAAGAGTAGGTGTTGGATTAGATAATATTGATACGGATGAAGCTTCAAAACAAAATATTGAAGTTATAAATGCAGGAGAAGCATCCATTTCAGCTGTATCAGAGTTAGTTATTGGTCTAATGCTATCATTAAGTAGAAATATTCCCTTTGCAAACAATGAAACAAAAAAAGGAAATTGGATTAAAAAAAATCTAATGGGTACAGAATTAAAAGGAAAATATTTGGGAATAATAGGATTAGGTAAAATTGGAAGAAATGTAGCAAGACTAGCAAAAGGATTGAGAATGAATTTAATAGGATATGATGTTGTTCCAATTGATAAAAGTTTTGTGCAAGAAGTATCATTAATCACTGCAGATTTAAAAACGCTATTAGAAAGCTCAGATTTTATTACATGTCATGTACCGCTTACTGAACAAACGAAATATCTAATTAACAAACAAACGATTTCGAATATGAAAAATAGCGCATTTATTATTAATACATCAAGAGGAGAAGTAATAGAAGAGGCAGCATTAATAGAAGCATTGAAAAATAATAAAATAGCAGGTGCTGCGTTAGACGTTTTTGAAACAGAACCACCAACAAATTCAGAACTACTAAATTTATCAAATTTGATTTGCACACCGCACATAGCAGCTCAAACTAAAGAAGCTCAAGAACTCGCATCTACAGTAATTGCAGAGAAAATAATACAGAAAATAATAACAAAAGATGACATCAGTCAATAATATTTCAGAAAAGACTTTAATTTTGTAGTAGAATTGGTTTGCCGATAAAATCAAAATCAACTCAAAATTTATTTAAATATTTTGAAATTTAAAAATAAATAGAAAATAATAGATCATAAGTTAAGTGTCCAGGTTTATGTTGTTATTTGTTTGTAAAATATTGATTATATAGACACAATGACAAGCAATTTAGAAGTAATATGATGACATTCCTATGACACTTAACTTAATAATAATGACATTATAAATAAAGATAGGTTCTTCAATAATTAAATTATCATGATTTTTATTTACTATTTATTAAAAAATATATAAAATTGAAATTTATTATAAGATTTGATCTATACCGTCAAAATCAAATTTAATTCCTTTGATAAATTTGTCTTAGATAATTCGAATAAGGAAATCGAGATATCGATAAATTCTCCTCCAGTAAATGGAAAGGCCAATAAAGAAGTAATAAAAAAGATTGCTGATTTTTTTAAAGTAAAATCAACTAATGTTAAAATAATACAGGGTTTACGATCGACAACAAAAAAAATTGACATAGTATTATAGATAGTTTATTTAAGATTTAGGCGCAGATTCTTTGAATTATTTATTCTTTTTAAATGTTAAAAATATTCAAATAAAATAAAGATGTTAAATTAATTTTTAGTCTATGTATTCATCTATCTACTAAATTTTGATTGTGATCTTAGTTCTTTTTTAGGATTGTTTACAAGACCATGTGTCAATAAAGCCAGTCCAACGATTGCCAAGCCAATAAATCCTATTTCTACAAATGGCATGCCGTTTCCCCAGTTGTTAGTTGTAGCTGGTTGGTAGTCTGTTTGGGCAGTAAAAGATTTTACAACGCTCATGCCAGTAAATATCGCACCTACTATTCCAATTATAAAGAGTACTATACCCACTATGGTGAATATTTTAAAATTCATGCTATATTTTATATTTTAAGAATAATGCATATATATATATTATTCATTAAATCAAATTAGTTTTACATGTAGTTTTTGATTGATATTATAAATAAAAATAAAAACAACAAGCCATTTTTATTTGCATATAGTAATTCGTTATAAAATATAGACAACATTATTTTCTATCATAAAAATGATAGGAGAATCCAAGAACCATGAAATGACAAGACAAACATTAGATCTCGCAAAATTAACACCATTAAAAAACTTCCAAAAGAGTTGACAAGTCATAACCGCAATCTGCAAAATAAAATAAAAATATTAAAAAATATAATAGAAAATCTATAAAATTTTGGAAGGCAACTAATTATACAATAGATCTATATCATTATACTTGAATAAGACATTTGATTAAAATTAGATAAAATATTAAAAAATGATTTACAAAATTTTTGGATCTTAAAAGCATAACAACAGAGTATATTAAATATATATAAATGCAATAGATACCATATCAAATTGCCCAAAAAAAATATTGTATTATAACAATTCCAATACTATTTCAAATTTTCTACCAAATCTTTATTAAAAGTCTTTCTTGCTTTGATTAAGTATACATAGAATAATGCCAATGCAAAGCTGGCTATCCCACCAAAAATAAAGAAACCGTTTAACGTTACGATTGACAATATTGACATAAGAAAAGTAATTGAAATGGAAATTAAAGACAATTTCTTTAATTTGTTCATGATTAAAATTATAACTAACATGATATAAATACAGATCTATTAAGTGTTATAATAAAATACTAATAAAAACATAAATTTAAATCATATTTTATATATTTATTTATTTTACAGTAAATGAAATATAATGCGATTTATAGAACATACAATATATACAATTTATTAATATTATCAAATTTTAATAATATAAACATAAGTAATATTTAAATTCAACAGTAGCCGGATACTTATAAAATCAATAATTTAATTTAAATTTAAAAATGTAAAAATTTAAAAAAATGATTTATAGTTGTTTGATAAAACTTAAAATTTCTTTAATTTAGAAGTTCTAAATGTATACAAATATCTTCTTCGCTCATATCTCATAAGTACTAAAATTCCTATTACCATGATAACTTCTAAAGCTTTGTCGATTATACCTGATAAATCTACATCCTCCGGTCGAGAATTCGGAGAAAGTGGTGGAGGAAAAGTTATCGAATATACATACAATAAAATCAAAACAAGAGATCCTATAAGACCAAATAAATTAAGGATAACAGATTTTTTATAATATTGTTTTGTTACTAATAATTTGTCAGACTTTTTAAGGCGATTATCAACTGAATTATCGTCAGAAAAGATCAACAAAATATACATAAGTCCATAAGCTAGTTGTATACCAGAAGCTGAAAGTAAAAAAATACTATATTCGACCCTCAAAGCACCATGTTCAGGATATACAGCCAGGTGAACTACAGACGCCGCTAAAGCAAATATTAGCACAAAATATTTTAAGGAATCATATTTTGAAGTGTCAGAGAATAATGGATTTTTTCTTCTACTCCAATACATCCAGATTAAAACTGATCCTATTACAGAAACAGCTCCAAAAACTGCGACATAAAGCAATAGCAGAAAAATTGAACCAAATGTATTAGACACGGCTACATTAAATACACCTCGTTCACAGCTACAACCGGTATTATCATTTAACAAGGGCCTAGAGGGCGGAATAGTATTAACTATTTGACTTGTACTTGCACCCTCGTTCAATACACTAACTACTACCTGATACATCCCAGATTTCGGAAAAATGAAAGGGACACTAAAATCACCAATATCAAGTTTAGTCCAAGGAAAAACAGACAATCGTGTTCCATTAGAAGCATATACTTCTACCAAAGCAGTAATATTGTGTACATCTTGTCCATTTCTATCTTGTATACTAAATTGAATTTGTGCTAATTGATTAGGTATCGGTTCCTCAGGATCTGTTTGTTCATTTACATAATATTTTTCACTAATTCCAAAACCTCCAGCATTAATATGTGCTAGGTGAGAAAAATGTGCATCCGCATAATTAAAGCTAGAAAAAGATAAAAATATTATGAGAGGGCAAAACAATATTAAAGAAAATATGTGTGTAGATAGAGAACAATGATTTTTATCTAATATTTTTAAATTTAAATAAAACATTACAAATCCACTATAGTTTAAACTTATCTCGTGAAAATTTTGCCGGTGACGAGGAATTGGTTCTAGAAGATGATGTTGAAGATAATGTTGAAGGGGATGCTGAAGATAGTCTTATTCTTGTATTTGTATAAAAAGTATTTATTACAACATAGATAAGACTACTATACAATATTAATCCTAGCCCTAAATGTGCAGTAACTAAAAGAGCATGTAGTTTTTCAGTAATTACTATACCTCCTAAAAATATTTGCCCAAATACAGCACATGTAGCAATTATTGAGAATAATTTAGTGGATTTTAAAACATCTTTACCTCGAAGGATAAAAACCATATTAAGAAGCACTAACAGGCCTGTAGAAGCAGCGATTGTTCTATGAGTATATTCTATAAGAAATTCAGGAGAAGGTATTAATCCGTGAGGACATAGAGGCCATTTTGGACAGGAAAGACCTACACCACTAGAACTAACATATCCACCCATAAACATTAAACCAAATAAAACACCCAAAGTTATCAGTGAAAAAATTTGGAGAAATTTATTGTAGTTCATTATACTATCATTTTACTATATTAATTACCAATAATACAAATATAAATTTAAAATAAAAAAAAGGAGTTTTACTTTACAGTAAGTGTTCCAGTCATGTACGTATGTATAGTACAGTGGAATGGATAAACTCCAGGTGCTAAACTAGCGGTATTTATTTTAGCTGATTTCTTTGGCATTATAATACTGCTATCAAAGGATTTACCATTCACTGCGGTAAATGTATGTGGAGCAGTATCATCATTAGTTACAGTGATAACATCACCTTTCTTTACAACCAGATTTTGAGGAATAAATGAAGGATTTCCTTGAACAGATGCTCCCTGAGGAATTGTTATAGCATCAGGTTTCGAAGTTGGTGAACCTCCACCTTGTGAAGCTGTAGATCCTGTGGCTCCTGGAGAAGTTTTTGGAACTGACACCATAGGCGGAAAACTAGATGTAAAGTGCCAAAGGGATATACTCAAATATATCGTAATAATGGTAGGGATAATAACAAATAGCATCCCCTTTGCCATACGTGCTGGCGATGTTCTAACTATATCGTCATGTGTTGCCATTTTAATATACCTCTCTTTTTCGCATCAACATTTTAATGCTCCGCATGTGGAGTATGCGGATTCTTCCTTGCAAAGTCATAGTAATATTCTTTCCCTGTTTTTAATTCAAATGGATCTTTAGGATCAGCAAATTTACCATACATTGCAGATTTTATCATATTAATTGCGAATAGTACGTAAGACGAGCCAATTATCCATGCGCCAGCAGTTTCTAGCTGATTCATTATTATTAATTGAGTTATTGGAAGGTAATCACTGACTCTTCTAGGCATACCATACAATCCCGCAAGGTGCATGACTCCAAACACTAAACATATTCCAATTATCGCTAGAACAAAGTGTATCTTTGCCAGCGAATGATCATACATACGCCCTGTGATCATTGGGAATAGGTAGTAAACCATTCCAGTAAATGTCAAAGATATGGTTCCCATCAGGATAAGATGGAAATGACCTACGACCCAATAGCTATCATGGGTAACAAAGTCCAGAGGAATCGCAGTATTTACTACTCCTCCTGCACCCGAGGCATAGAATACAGCAATACCACCAACACCAAATAACATTGGTGCAGCAAACTTTATTCTACCACCCCACATCGTAGCCATGAAATTAAATACGTGCATGGCCGAAGGAGGAACCGCCGCCAAGGTTCCGACCATAAATACCGTCTTTTCCGTAAACGTCATACCCGTGGCAAACATGTGATGCGCCCACGATCCAAATCCTATAATCGCTACGACCACCAGCGCTATTACTCCAGAATAGTAGCTAAATATAGGCTTCCTAGAGAATGTTGGAATTATCTCATATAGCATACCGATAGATGGCAAGAAGAATATGTATACCTCTGGATGGAATGTAAACCAGAATAAGTGTTGGTATGCAATCGGATCGCCACCCATATCCGGATTGAAGAAGCCAGTTACACCTAACCTATCAGTATACATCATGATTAATGCAGAATCAAATGTTGGCATAGATGTAATAATCATGGCAGATGTACTTATTACAGCCCAACAAAATAGCGGCATTTTCATCAAAGGTAAATCAGGATGCTTCATTTTCAGAATAGTAACTATAAAGTTTACAGAGCCTAAAATAGATGAAATTCCAAGGATTTTAAGAGCAAAAATCCACATATCAGCAGCGGGTCCGGCGGCTTTTAATATAGAATATGGAGGATAAGCATTCCAAGACATATCAGAGAATCCCACCCATATTAAAACAAAACATGGAGGTATCATCCAATATGCAATTGCATTTAGTTTTGGCCATGCCATATCCTTATATCGTACCATAATAGGAACTAGGTAATTACCGACTCCTGCTGCAAAAGGCACTGCCCATAAGAATAACATAGTGGTCCCATGAACAGTAAAAAATCTTGCGAAATCAGCCTGACCTGAAAAAATTTGTAATCCAGGTAAAAATAGCTCTGTTCTTATAGCCATGGCTAATGCTCCACCCGCAGCTAATGCTGTAAGCGAAGTTATCATATATAATAAGCCTATATCAGTATGATGGGTAGAAAAAATAATCTCCCACAATGGTCTTGGCTTTTTTAATTCTAATACCATTTTTTAATATAACCCCTATAATCCCTATTTTCAAGTAAAGTCTATAAAAGTATTTGGTTTAATACCAAAATAAAAAGGCAATAAAAAAAAAGATGAAAAATATTTTAATAATTTACGATTTTATTATTTTTTTTATATTACTACATGTAATATCAGAGTCTTTTATAAAAGAAATACCATTTTTCTATATTGGATCTCTAAGTTAAGTGTCCAGGTTTATGTCATTATTTGTTTGTGAAATATTGATTATATGGACATAACTACAAGCAATTTAGAAGCAATATGATGACATTATTTATGACACTTGACTTATAACCTTAAATTTGTACTTACAAACGAACATTTCAAGTAGATAAAAGATGATGAATTAAAAATTGCAAATAAAATGCATTAGACATCATAGTGATTCTTAAATTCTAGATATTATTAATATATTAATAATAATCGTAAGAGATATCAATCTAGCTAAAATTTTTAATTTAGAATCAAATTAAATCATTAATACAACTATATTATAAGCAATCAAAAAATATCTAAAAATAATAATATAAAATATTTCATCATTATATCAATTAGAAAACCTTGAAAGAATTACATTCTTTATTATTTTACCTAAATGCAAATTAGAAAATAGATTTATCATATAATAGATTTTAGATCATAAATTAAGATATTTTGTCGATTTTGGATTTAATAAATATACTTGTTTGAATAGGCAAGAATATTTTTACAAGTAAAATATGAATCTAAGCAAAAATACAAAAAGTAATATATAAAGTGAATTTAAAAGATGATCATGTCATATTAACCAATCAAAACTTTTCATAATTCTTAAAGGTATTGATAAAATATACGTAAATATAACATTACTATATTTTTTTGGTAAATATGTTTTGTAAATAAAAAATATTTGTTAGGCTTTTACAGTGAGTTTTCCACCCATGTACGGATGTACAGTACAGTGAAATGGATAATCACCAGGCGCCAAATTAGATGTATTTATTTTAGCTGTTTTTCCAGGCATCAAAATACTAGTATCAAATAATTTACCGCTTTGAGGATCAGTAGCGCTAGCTCCATTTGTTACAGTGTGCGGAGTATTGTCCTTATTTGTTACAGTAATAACATCGCCTTTCTTTACAGTCAATGTTGCCGGATCATAGGAAGGATTACCTTGTGTTGAGGCGCCTGCGGGTATTGATAGTGCGACAGACGGACCTCCACCTCCACCTCCACCTGAACTAGTTGTATTGGTTGAACTTGAGCCGGCCTTTGTTGTTGATGGCGATGATGATGATGATGATGACGTAGAATTAGGTGTCACATCTGCAGGTTTAACTAATTTTTCTACACCTGTTCCTTGAGTTACAGTTGAATTAGATCCGGGCTTTACAATACTGATTACACCTGTACCTTGAGACAATGGAGAAGCTTGAGCAGCCTTTGGACTTGGCACTGTAGTTGCGTTATCATTAGGTTCGACAAACAACTTTGCCCTCATCTGCTGATGTCCTTGTCCGCAATACTCTCTACATTCTATAAGATATTGACCAGGTTTATCAAATACATTCCATATTGAATTAACTCTTCCAGGAACTACATCCATTAAGATGGAGAAATCAGGAACAGCAAAATCATGTATGACATCATTGGAAACTAATTCAAATCTATATGGTACATTAGCCTTGAGATGCAACTCATTTACCTCTTGAGTACCGTCTGCATGCTGGAAGGACCAAAACCACTGTTGACCAATAACACGAACTGTTTCAGAATTTGGAGGTGCAAATTCAAGAGTATGTTCTACACGCCATGATTCTGCACCTACCCAAATTAATAAAGCAATTACTACCAATACAAAAGCCCACTCAGAGGTACTATGACCCATTACTTATGGCCTCCTGACTTTGCAGTACTACTATGAGTTGTAGTATCAGCAGAATTGTATCTTTTATTAGATTCTCTAAATCTCCAGCTCACATAAATCCAAAAACCATGAACAGCTGCACCCACCATAAAAGCAGCAATCATCAATCTATAAAATAAAGCCCAGATTTCCACTCTTCTGAGAACAGATACACCAGTATCTTGGGCATATACTACTTGAAGAAAGCTCTGGATACCAATAGCAGCCATGGAACCCACAATAAAAATTATCAACACTTTTCGATTGGAAAAAGTCATGTGCTGTATTTTCACTCTACTGGGAGGATAAATTCATATCTAATTTAAGGCTTTTGCCATTCATATTATAACTATTTTTAACTTGATCAACATATAAAGTATAAAATATTTCAATAATCAGATAAGCATCGACGAATATCCATCATATTTAAACAACACATAGAAATTGTACCAGCGTGACTTTTAAAAACATTTAAAGAAGCATTAGGTACATGTATATTATATACCAAAGATGGCTTTATATCCAATATTAGAGATATTGCAGCTTTGATAGGATCAAGATGAGAAATCAAAAGAACATTTTCGTTCGGATGTTTAATTACTACCTCCTTTAATAGTTCAGAAACTCTTTTTTTTACTGATCCAAATGATTCAACTTCAAAATCAGTAAGAGAATTTTCATCATCATTATCACTATAAAATTTTACAAAAAGATTACCATGAGTATTAATTAGATCTTCATAGTACATGCCAACTAACTTTCCAAGTTCAATCTCAAACAGCCGTTCATCTTCTTCAAAAGGCATATTTAAAACATTAGAAACTATTTCGGCTGTTTCTACTGTTCTAATAACTGGACTAGCATATATTTTATGAATATCAATTGATGATAACATTTGACTACTTTGTTTAACTTGTTCTCTACCTAGATCAGTCAAATGAGATTCAAGATTTCGCCCTACTAACAATTTTTTAACATTATTATAAGCCTGACCGTGCCTCATGAATATAATAAGCGACATAATTTTACAAGAATATATTAAATTTATATCAATATTAAACGATCGAAAAAAGGTTTAAATCAAACTCTATGTCTATAGAAAAATTTTCGGAGGTTTGAAAGATTAAAGTCAATTTAATTTAATCCTAAAGAAATTCTTTTTATATAAATAAATAAAGTAAATTGGATTATAAGATAAATTCAGCTACATTCAATTTAATAATTCATTGCAATTTAACATAACTAATAAAATAAAACAGTCAAATAACATATCAGTAAAGTGATTTACGTTTTATATAATTAAAATAAGCTTTAGATATTTTATCGGTATTATAAAAACTGATTATCTAATAATAGGAATGTATTTAATAAGAATATGCTTATCAATCAAAAGCCAATAAAATTCAGATATAAAATATAGCAAGGTACGATTATTAATTACTGCAATTAAACTATTTTCTGATTTATAAACAATATATCAATAATATTTAAAATTGTATACTTGTTTAAACATACTACTATCTTGTTGCATGATTCCTATATTCTTTAATTTTACTTTATTTTTGATTTAAACAGATATCAACTTATTATACAATGATACTTTTAGCATCATTTACTGCATCATATTTTTCAATTTGAGTATACATATCCTCCAAATGTTCTTTTTATACAAGAGAACACTGTTACTATAATCCACCTCTTTCCATAGCTTATGCTATCCTCTTTCCATCTTTGCAAATCATTTTTGATAGGCTAAAACTGATAGGTTTCTAAGGATATTTGCCTTTTTTCCATCTTATTCTAGTATTCTTTCTTACCTTAATACATGGCAGAATTCCATTGTCTGCTAAGAATCTAAAAATATCATTGCCATCATTAGATTCATCATCAAATAGTTTACCGATTGTTATTTTTTTATCGATTTTATGACGCTATTAATCAACTCAGATAATGCTTTGCTATCGTGAACATGTTCATACGGTACCTTCATTGCAAGAATTTTCTTGGTCTTTACATTTATAACTGCAACATATATTTTCAAATATCCTTTCTTATTCTTCACATTCCATTTGTTTCTCATCTATTGGCCTCTGTTTGTTACCTTGATACCGATACTGTATATTGCAATGACAATATACTCATCTTTGAATTCCTTGGTATCTGTATTTTTTATCTTGATGTCTAACCTATTTATTTTTCTTTTTATTGTACTGTAATTTGGAATTAGGTACTTTTCCTTTAGCATGTCCTTTTGTGCTATTCCTCCTTTGGTTTGCATGTATGGTAAATGAAAGTATGTTTTGGCATAACCAAGTAAAAGAAGAAGAAAAGTGTTTGGATAATGAAATGGCTCGCCTATTTTGCCTTGGTTCATCTCTTTTAGCTCAGTATCCCAGTTTTTAATCACATCAAAGCCTACAAGTATTTCAGCACATCTAACTAGAGATTGCTCTGTTGCATAACTAGTTTTCCTTAAATTATTTCCATCCATTTTATGCAACTCTTCTAAACAGATTGTACAACGATACCTTCATCGTCATCTCTTTTATCATGTTTTGAAACTTGGTTGCAGATGTATATTCACCAAACATCCGCTTTATAGATGAAAATGTTGTTTCAACCATCCATCGTTGTCCATACTTTCTTTTCTTTTTCCATTTATGATAATCCTTTATTTGAAGTTCAACTTCTCTATTCCTTACATTGCTATTCTTGGATGAAACGATAGAGTTTCTTTTTACTTTGATGACAGGTCGAATCCTTTTCTTCTCCTTCAAGTATTTGAAATTTTCATTGCTATCGTAGGCTCCTGCATCACCAATGAAAGATTTGATCTTGACATTGCGGTTATTATTCAACACGCCTTCCACCAAATTCTTCATAACCTTTCCATCATGTACCTTTTCATCTGTGACTTTCAGTGCAAGAATTTCTTTGGTCTTGATATCCACTGCAACATGTATCTTTAGATAGCCTTTCTTGTTTTTTACATCCCACTTATCTTGCATCCACCGAGACCTCTGTTTGTAATCTTGATTCCGGTACTGTCCCCGCTGCTACGATGATAACGACATCATCATCATCATCATCATCATCAATACTGTTATTGATGTCAATGTCCAATTTGTTTATTCTTCTACATATCTGTGAATAACATGGATGATCTGGAAGATTCTTCCCAGTTGCCTTTATGATTCCTTCTGTTTGTCTATATGGAAGGTGAAAGTATACTTTGATGTGACCAACTATGAGAACAAAAGAATCTGGAAATTTGTACTTTTTGCCATTCTTATTTTCATTCATCCTTGCAAGATCAACATCCCAGTTATCCAGAAAATCATAGGAAAAAAGTATCTCTCCTCGTCTTACAAGAGACTGGTTATAAGAAGGCCAGTGGATCACAAATGATTAATTGGTTGGATCCTAGCTAAATAGGTTTGGTTATGCAACAAAGCAACTAGAGATCGGTTATAATCGACTATTTCACAGTATTTATTGGTTAATATTAGCTAAATGTATTTGGAAATAAGAATAATGTAATAAAGCTGCTTTGTTGCATAACTTAATTTTATCATAAATATACGACACATATAATTCAAGTTTAGGAGACATCTATTCGTAATTCGTTTTATTATAATAAGATTCAATCATGAAAAAACGAATTTCAGAGTTATGCAACAAAGCAAATAAAGCAACACCATCAAATAATATTTGTAGCATAAATATATCTAAAACCTAAGCAATAAAGAAAGAATATTATGAAAATCGGAATTATCGGTGGCACAGGAGGCATGGGAGAAGGTTTTGCACAAAGATGGTGTATAAATCATGATGTTCTAATAGGATCTAGGGACAAACTAAAGGCAGAAGCATCAGCCTTAAGTAATCTTAACAATGTGAAAAATAATACAGATAATATTAATGGCTCAATTTCAGGAAATGACAACATATCAATTTCAAAAGAAAGCGATGTAATAATATTATCTATTCCCTATGAAAATATAGTTAATACATGTAAAGATATTGTAAATGTTATTAGTGATAAATGTATAGTTATTTCACCTATAGTACCTATGGGAAAAAATGAAAGAGGGTTTTATTATATACCTATGGAAGAAGGTAAAAAATCCGCTGCAATAGTTGTTGCAGAAAACCTTCCCAACTGTTCTAACATAGTATCAGCATTTCATACAATTTCAGAAATAAAGTTAAAGAATATAAAAAACCCATTAGATGCAGATACTTTTATTTGTACTGACAATAAAGAAGCACTTTTAACAGTTACTAATTTAATAAAAGAAATTGATGGGCTCAGACCAATATTTCTTGGTCCTTTGTCTTTATCTTATCAAGCAGAAGTAATGACTCCTATGATACTCAATGCATCCAAGCAAAACAAAATAAAACATCCAGGAATAAAACTTGTATAACACTCTATTAAAAAATTTACACCCCAATGGACTTTGATAAAATAGATAAAAAAATAAGAAATAGACAAAAGGAATGGATGTTCCCATTAGGTATCTTATTTCTTATTATGGCCGCAATCATTTTTTTCAGAAATCTAATAGTTATATCTACGGAGTTAGGAACAGAATTTTTTATAGATAATTTTACTAACTCATATATAACAAATGAAAAATTTGTGATAATAATGGTACTAATAGGTGTAATTCTTATATATTTTGGAAAAATAAAAAGGAAAGAACATCCAACAGATATTTAAAACAAATCAGGCAACGATTTTATTTTTCATAAAGAGTTCGATTTTATCCATTGCTTCATTTAATATATCTTCATTTGGAAGATAAACAATTCTAAAGTGATCAGAACCACTGGATCCAAATCCAGAACCATGTACAGTTAGGACGCCAGTAGAGTTTAACATATCGATTACGAAATCTAAATCGTTTTTCCATCTATTTCGAAGATGGATTTCAGGAAATACATAAAACGCTCCTTTAGGTTTTCTGCAATATACACCATCAATTTCATTTAGTCGTTTAAATACTATATCCCTTCTTATTTGTAATTTTTTTACCATTTCACCAATATGATCCTGTGGTCCGTTTAATGCAGCATTTGCAGCTATTTGTACAGGAAAATTAGAAGCGATTCTTACTCTTGCTAATTTAAAAATATTTTGTCTTACAGAGTCAAGTTGCCGTGACTTATTATTTATACATAAATAACCACATCTTAATCCAGTCATAGAATAAGTTTTAGAGAAACCATTAAGAAGGATAACCGGGGCATCATTAGCTACTTTTCCAATTCCATAAAATTCATCCTCAAAAACAATTTCATCATAAATTTCATCACATATAAGTAAAAGATTGTTTTCTGCTGCGATATCGACTATAGTCTGTAAACCCTTGAGATCAAAAACTTCTCCTGTAGGATTACTTGGATTTATTAGGCAAATAGCTTTTGATTTGCTAGTTATCTGTTTTCTTATATTGTCTATATCAGGCGTACCATCAGAAAATACCTTAAATTCATTAATATTTGCACCATAAAACTTTGCATATGAAGAATAAGGTGGATAATAAGGACCAGGCAATAATATCTCATCTTTTTCTTCAATTATTGACCCCATTATCATATCTATTCCCTCAGAAACTCCATTTGTTACCAAGACATCTGATGGAGTTAAATCCAATCCCTTTTTTTTGAATTCTTTTTCAACTATAGATTTTCGTAATTCAGGCCATCCCTCGGAATCTGTATAGTAGTCACTGTCGTTTAACAATGCGTCAATTAATGCATTTTTAATATGTAAAGGAGTTTTGAAATCAAAGGATACAGGGTCACCAATATTCAAATAAAGTAATTTCTTTCCGGTCTTTTCATATTCTCTAGCATGTAAGATGATGTCCCTTATAGCATATTCTACTCTGCCAAGCCTCTCGGATATTTTAATCAATTATTTTGTTCTATTCAAATATAACAAGTAGATGATATTTGTATTTTATCAAGTACAAGATATAAAATATTAAAAGACTAAAAAGTAATTTTCTAATATATAATTGTTTTAGAATAAAGTATAAAAGTACATTTTATTAATGAAATAATATTAAAATATAGAAGCTAATTAATAATCTAAAAATATTTATTCTTATATAGAAGAATTATATCAAATAAATATATTAAATAATAATAGATAAAAGTATCAGAGAATATCAGATTTCTTCAGATCTAAATAAGTATTCTGCTCTAACTTTATAAACGATTCAATCATACTTCGATAAATTATTTCAATTGTGAATGGATCAAAATTAAAGTCTTTTGCATATATGGTTACTTTTTCGATTATCTGCTCCAATCTTTCAGAATCTCTTACATCAGAAATATTTTTTTTATATCGTGCCGCCTGCTTTACAAATTCACCCCGTTTACATAATAAAAGAACAATTTCTTTATCTAATTTATCTATATTGGTCCTAATTTCATTTAATGAGGAAAAATCGAAATTATCCATTTAATAATATATTTTTACAAATAATCAAATATTTTAATTTTCAATAATGTTTAATAATTTTTCGTGCAATTATCGATAAATCAATTTAAGAATTACAAAAGTATGAAGTAATCTGCACAAAATAAAAAGGATTAAATCCAGAATATTTTCTAATAATTATCAAAAATTTCAAATATAGTGAAATATAAATATATAGTTTGTTATATAATATAAAATATGATAAAGGAACAATCTACTATAAAAAGTTTGATTAACAAATGCCTATACGAGGAAAATACGAATAGCAAAATAAAACTGTTTTTTAAAATAAATTCACTTCTACCTAAAGAACTAAAGATACATACATCATCATTTATAACAAAAGACTACATCAATAAGGCTCTCTATAAAATAGAGGAAATTAATTCTTTAAAAAAGATATCAGAACAAATAAAAAAAACAACTAACAAATAGAAAAATTTTATTCTATTACAAAATTTATTTTAAATTAACAACTATGTATTTTAGAATAAATTTAAGTAATTTATATGGTTAAATATATAACGAAACATAACCTATGCTGTAGTTTCATCGAATGAATTTTAGTAATGTTCATTTTGTTATTATTTTAGATGGTATAGTTTTAAAATAATTAATAGGATCTTCAAAAGCAAAATCTTTTTGGACATTCAACAAGAATTAATATAAAGAAAACTCAAAACGCATAGCAAAAATACTAGATATTCCAATAATAATAATAAAATAATAGATATTAAAAAGAATATTTTTCCATTTAATTTCTAAAATATTGTTTCCTTAAGAAAATATAAAATATATATTGACATTTTCAACATTCATTTAACTTCAAGTTAAAGAAATGAATAAAAAGGCATAATTTGGTAGGAAAACATAATCGAAATTCATATTCAAATTGAGGTTTAATGACATGTAAAAAAGATAATATAAATTTACAGCATACAGCTATATAGATACGTATAGAATCTCTATAAAAAAGAACGTCAAAAAGTCAAACAATCAATCCAGAATGAAATAAAAAATTAACAAATACAACTAGCAACTATATTTTCTAATACTTTTCATACAATTTAATAAAATCGTTAAAAGGTAAATGTAAAGATTCACACATAATTTTAACCAATAAATCATCTATTTCCTCACGATATGCACGTAAATTAAAAATATATCCTTCGGGGCTTTTATAAAATCTAATATCAGCATCAATCGGCAAAATTTCTTCAAATTTTAGAAACAATAAAACTTTTCGTATTTTTATCCAAGTGAATGGTTTTTGAATGATTTAACATACGTGGTATCATATAAAAAGTTATTTATCACATTTGATTGAAATTTGTATTTTTTTCTCAATCCATATATCATTTGAACCAATTTCAGGACGGTCTATATTTAATTTGCAAGTTATTTCTTTATTGGTATTTGGGAATAATTTATCATCACTAGGTATTTTGTAACACTGATATAACATCTTTTCTTGTTCTGAGGGAAAGGTTATAAAAAAAGTATCAAGATCAATTTTTAATTGGAGAATCAAATCATCTAATAGATTAGACTGACTTGCAAGAAATGGGAATTCACGAAAAAAGCCAACGATTTGTCCAGTATTACCTTGTTTATATCTTAGATTAAGATCTAATTTCAAATGTTACTTTTTTTATTATTGATCTAATATTATATTGTTTTTAAAGTATAAAGAAAATTTTTATGTAATTATGAGATATTTTATAAATATTTTTTTCTCTTATATAAGAAACAGATTTAAGAATTGGTCATGCAAGTAAAAAAACTTATAATATATTTTTATCTAATACAATAGATCTCTTTCATAATTAGAATAAAAAGCTAAGATACCGAAATTTTAATTGAAGGTCTTGAATCACATCTATTAAAATTTGAAAAAGACAATAAAAATAAACTAAAAGTAATAGTAGAATATAGGAGTAGGAAATTCGATTTTCCATTTGGCAGACCAAAAAAAGATACTAATCGCGATTATATATTATATGCAGAAGGAGAAAAAGGATGTTATCTAAAGGTCCAAATTTTAGATTGCAAGGTATGAAAAAACCAACTCATCAATTGAAAGTCGAGATATAGTAAGCATAAACGCATTTAAAGAAATAAACCTCTCTTTAAACAAATGTTCATATAAATAATTATGACACTCAATAATTGAAAAGATATATTTTGGAAATTTTTAAAATATTATACTTTTTATAATTGCTTTTTTAAAAACAGGATATAAAAAAGATATTTTGAATCAGATTTAAATTAATATAAATAAATAACACTAAGACAATATATTGTATATAATTTAATTTACATGTATGATATTATCTGTTTTGGTCATTGTTTTTTACTACTATAATAAACACATATCTTAAATATTGATAGCAAGCTATTTTTAAAGAACGTGACACACTATCATGATATTGTTTATTTTACAATATTTATTATATAAAGAAATATTATAGTTATCTGAGAATATTTAATATTACCTTAAATATAAACATAATTTTGTTGTTATTATAGATTTTTAAAAATAAATATTTTTGGTCAAACGAAGGTTATTATACACAATAAAATTTTAAATTATACATATAAAATTTTATAATAATCAACAAGTTTAACCAAAGAGTTTAAAATCAATAAAACATAAAAGCAATTCAATCACTTAATTATTATTATAGATACATATAACAATTTTTTATGCATATTAGTTAATGATAAATTTAAAATATAAAATTAAATTTGTTATAAGCAACTTTAAGGTTAAAGTTACAATTGGAATAACAATTACAACATTATTAATGATTATAAACACGAGTTTATTGGTGCATGCACTATTTCCATATGAAAGATTTCACCATAGCTTGAGTGATAGATGTAACATGTACAAGGAACAATTTAATAGATATGATCATTTCTATGCACATAATAATTTCTATAATCATGAGCATTATTTATCTCATTACACGAATAATCCCTGATCGAGATTTAATTGATTGTGGACCTAAATATCAGTTTAAAACGATGGATCAAAGTCAGAGCAAAAATAATACTACTAATATAAATAATAATTCAACAGCAAATAACAATACTGCAAATAACAATACAATGACAAAACTAGCTACAAATACTAGATCTCTTGCATAATTAATTCCAAACAGCTTTATGGCTATCAGTTTATCATTAACCTGTTCTCTCTTTGCTTTCATACAAGAGGTTATCCAAAAAGCCACTGCTTTTCAAATCATTCACTGGTCTTACAGTGCAACAGTTTGATAATATTTTCGATAAAGAAATAACAAAAAGATATACCAAACATGAGATAAAACGTTTATCCAAAAGAAAAGATAGCCTAAAAAGAGAAAGAAAGATAGGTGCAGGCAGACATTTCAAACTAGATGTAAAAAATAGATTTCTAATGCTTTTAGTGTCACTATCGTCTTTACATCACATATACTTTAACAGGTTTTCTCTTTGATTTAGATCAGAGCAACGTCTTCAGAGACATTCAAAAGATTGAAAGTTTGATAAGGCAATGCGTACCTATTCCTCAAAAAATATATAAAATAACCAAAAGGTTGAAAACGCCAGAGGAAGTAGAGAAATATTTTCCCGGTTTTATTGCTTTTACGGATTGTACAGAGCAGCAAATCCCAAGACCCAAAGATAAGAGAAGACTTAAGGCGTACTATTCAGGAAAGAAGAAACGACACACCGTAAAGAATCAGATTACGGTTAACAACCATGGTTATATCATTCACAAAGTACGTTATAAAAAAGGAAGAAAACATGACTATGATGTTTATAAAAAGAATCCGCCTGTCATTCCCAAAGATGTTCTAAATGTGTTTGATCTGAGGGTACCTTGGTGTAAAAACTGATTTCTCAGAACAGATATCCGCGTTACATTATAAAAAGAATAGGAACGGCGAGATATCACAAGAAGAAAAGGAGTATAACAAAAATCATTCTAGAAAGAGAATAGTGATAGAACATAGTATCTGTAGATTGAAAAAATATAGGATAATGAGTGAGATATTCAGAAATAGGTTAAGAAAGTACAATAGAATATCCGATATTGTTACAGGCTTGATAAACTATAGAATAATGAATCAAGGTCGATAGAAACTAAAAAGTATCATATTTGAAGGTGTAGATTGTTTTTAATTATGCAAGAGATCTACTCAAGGACAATCAAATAATCAGAAAGTCATATGCATAGTAACTATTGGAAATTGTAATGTAACAAGCGGGCAAGCACAATCAAAATAACATTTTATAATTATGATGCAGATTTTTGAAACATATGAGATAATTAAAACCAAATTATTTTCAAATACATAGTCAGATTTAATGATACTGAAATATAAAATATACAAGTTAAGCTTTAATTATTTTAAGAGAATAAAGGTAAATAATTTTAATATAAAATTAATTTAATAACAATAAAAATTTTTTATCGAGATAATGATTAAAAAAAATTAGGTTTGATAATATATTATTTGATATATAGATAATTAGTTTTATTATCAAAACCAAGATTTGAGAAAGTTAATACTCTGTAACCATTGTCATGCAGATATTTCATTTCTTGATTAAATAAATCAAGAGTAGTGGCTGAGGGTTCATCAGTATCCCGTGCGTCAGAAATTGGTACTATATCATGATATCCAATTATTGGAATTGCAGTGATTGTTCCATTTTTATTGTATTTATTTTGACTGTTAAGCTCATCTACATATCTATCAAACATTTGTGAACTATCATACGAATGTCCGTGTGCAGTGTGTTGCATACTCCATTCTCTAATAGAATATTTGTTTGCAAAAGTTAGGTTTCCGTCTTTAGAAAAAGTTCGGCAATCAGTCTGATCTGAATCATGTTTCCATTGATCACAATGGAGAAACATTAAGTTACCATGGCCATTTATTGCCATATCATAATATTTAGCAATTACATTTACTACTGTGGCATTATCCGAAGCAACATTTTTCGGTACCGCAAAGAGTGTAGTATTTATTCCATGATTCAAAAGACATTGTTTGGATTGACCTATCTCATATTCCAAATCTTTGGCAGATAACTGATTAAGATCTTTATGTCCCATTTCGCTAGTTCCGTATGACATTGTTTTGGAACCTATAATGTTACCTTCTTTATACAATTGAACCAATTGAGGCCAAGTTAACCTGTTACTTTGACCTACCCTATCACATGTTACAAAGAAATTGCCTTTGAATCCATATTTATCTAAAACAGGTTTACCAAAAGTGAATTGACTCTGATATCCATCTCCAAATGTTAAAAGCACAACTTTGGATGTATTTAAGTGAGTAGTGATATGGGTTTGGTTGGAGTGAGCGGTATTTAGCACTGGTGCAGATGGGAAAGAGGTTTGGTTGGAGTGAGCGGTATTTAGCACTGGTGCAGATGGGAAAGAGGTTTGGTTGGAGTGAGCGGTATTTAGCACTGGTGCAGATGGGAAAGAGGTTTGGTTGGAGTGAGCGGTATTTAGCACTGGTGCAGATGGGAAAGAGGTTTGGTTGGAGTGAGCGGTATTTAGCACTGGTGCAGATGGGAAAGAGGTTTGGTTGGAGTGAGCGGTATTTAGCACTGGTGCAGATGGGAAAGAGGTTTGGTTGGAGTGAGCGGTATTTAGCACTGGTGCAGATGGGAAAGAGGTTTGGTTGGAGTGAGCGGTATTTAGCACTGGTGCAGATGGGAAAGAGGTTTGGTTGGAGTGAGCGGTATTTAGCACTGGTGCAGATGGGAAAGAGGTTTGGTTGGAGTGAGCGGTATTTAGCACTGGTGCAGATGGGAAAGAGGTTTGGTTGGAGTGAGCGGTATTTAGCACTGGTGCAGATGGGAAAGAGGTTTGGTTGGAGTGAGCGGTATTTAGCACTGGTGCAGATGGGAAAGAGGTTTGGTTGGAGTGAGCGGTATTTAGCACTGGTGCAGATGGGAAAGAGGTTTGGTTGGAGTGAGCGGTATTTAGCACTGGTGCAGATGGGAAAGAGGTTTGGTTGGAGTGAGCGGTATTTAGCACTGGTGCAGATGGGAAAGAGGTTTGGTTGGAGTGAGCGGTATTTAGCACTGGTGCAGATGGGAAAGAGGTTTGGTTGGAGTGAGCGGTATTTAGCACTGGTGCAGATGGGAAAGAGGTTTGGTTGGAGTGAGCGGTATTTAGCACTGGTGCAGAGGGTATTGAAGCCTGTCCTCTATAAGATAACAAACTATCATCGGCATGATGGATGTGATGGGTGTGATGGGTGTGATGGGTGTGATGATCCCTATGTGAATGATGAAACACAGGATTATGGGAAATAGCTGCAGATAATTTTAAAGGATGATTATATAATAGAGCAATCATACAAATAATTAACATGGTGGAAAAATTTAACAGGTCAATACCTTTTTGCATTATAATATAAAAAAAATCTACATACTTAATTAAACCTATTAATTATTACATGTAAATGTTATATTAAAATTATTACTACGTTATTCATATCTAAAAAAAACCTAATCTCAAACAAAGACGTATAGTTTAATATAGATTTTAAAGAAATAAACAATATCGAATTATCATCAAATGTAAATAAGATGTGAATCAAAATTAGAAGGAATTAAAATTAATTAAAGATTAATATTCTCTTTTATAATAAATTACATATGGCATAATCTAACATAATTGCAAATTTGAAATAAAATCAATTGATGAAACCGAAAATAAAAAATAATCAAGAATGATTTATCTTCTATTTAGCATTCATTAAAACAATGTGAAAGTTAAAAACTTATTATTTAACCTACATGAGAAATTTCTTTACTTATACGTAGTAAACATATTGATTCTACAAGCTCTCTTAAATATAGGATTTTATCTTTTTTTATAGTATTTAATTATGATTATGCCAGTAATATATTTTAATTACTTAAAAATATATTTAAATACTTTTATATATCAATTTTATTGATGATTAATACAGATACAAAACTACATTCTATTAATGTAAAAACAAACAAATCTACAAAGAATATTTCCTTCTTCATTATCCCAGTTGGCTTGATCTTATTATTAGCAGCGGGGTTGGCAACTGTTAATGTAATATACGCAGAGGCAAATTCCTCACAATCATCAGGATCTAAACACGGAACTATTACCAGTACCAGTAAACGGCAAAGACGGTAAACCAGAATGGAACCTTTCCGGGAGCTGGAATTCTGCCGGCACAAATTCAAAATCACCAACATTTGATGCAAAATTCAGAATGGCAAAATTAGATGGATCTGCCACACATACTCATACCATATCCAACTTTAAAATGACCGGATCACCTGTAAAGGATAAAACTGGCACGACATTAAAGGGAACTACCACCGTAAGTATGAAAGGAAAACCAATTAATAATGTTCCAACTACCATAGTTATATCATCTAATGGTGACATAAGCATAACTCTTGATCCTAAGCTAACGCACGATCACTTTGGAAATACACCAATTAAAGGCAAAACTGCATAATCAAAAACAAAAATCATAATCATATCAACAAAATAATTTATCAAGACTTTTAATTTTTTTATAGTTATTCTTAAATTCTACTACTATAGAAATATTGCGATCATTCCGAAAGATTATCAAAAGATCCAAATACCAAATCCATCATATTTTTCCTTGAATTTTTTTTGAATACAAATTCAAAAACGCTTAAAAATCACTATAAAAATTTTTAGATACATAAATTATATAAGCGTATAGAAAATAGTATCTAAAAGATGGGCCCGTAGCGTAGTCAGGACATCGCGGCGGTCTTCGGAACCGCAAACCGTGGGATCGAAGCCCATCGGGCCCGTGATTTTATCGTCCCTTATAAAGGGATTCCACCAATAATAAGGTGTAAGTAAAATAGTGGAATATAATATTAATCTAGAGATAGATACATGGTCATTATATTTATACACGATGAAATAGCCAATGACCAGTGAGAAATATCAGAAAAGATTAGAGAAATTCTTTTATTGCAATTTAGGAACAGATTGATGGTAAGACTGTTGATTGTATGGAAAAGATCACTGAGTCATTATCCAAAGGATTTTAGGAGTTTGGTTTTTGTCTGTACATCTTGACTTGAATAAATAAATACAGAACAGCGCAAAATACGATTATGCTCATTACGATGTACCAAAAGATATCCAGAACCATTGTTATCAACTATTATGACTAATGATGATATAAAGACCTGGTGATTCGCTTCTTCCCTTTTTGATGGATTAGGTTGCCATCTGATATATGTGGATCCAAACAGGTAGTGATTGGTTTCCCTGTCTCATCAAAGATCAAAGCAGTGTGACAGCAGCAAGTTAGGCCACACGGAAATACTATTCCATAATGATTTTCTCCAGCTTTATAAAACAACTGTCCAGACCGTCAAACTGCCCAGAAACTACGATACAGATAAAAGATCTAGCATCTTATCTGTTGTAGATAGTATCGATCATGTCCCAATATCTTTAAATAACTCTTTACCCTATAAAGTAATGGAATTCTGTTTATAGTACCGATATCCAGCACTAAGCCCTCCAGAACTGTTATTCATATATTGGGTTCAAATGTTTTATTGAATAAATCAATAGGAGAAGTAAGATCTGATGCCTGCTAAATTGTCTACCACTATAAAAAACATAGAAAAAAAGTACCAACACCATCAACAAAGATCTGATAACAGAGTTCTATAATTATTTAGCTAGCATTGATACTTAATCCTATCAAAACGGACTCTTAAAAGTCATCATAAGATATGTAGAATACCTTGTTCAGATAATACATTCTTTCAGATAATAAATAAAGAACAGATAATAAAATTTCTAGATCTAAAAAGAAAAACAGAAGATACTGATCGGGATAAAAATGGATAACCACTTGGAATGATTATCTGTGGAAATTAAAATATTTTTATAGATGGTTGTATAACGCTAAAGAAAAAGGCATAGATATAAAATCGATTGATAGTTGGACTACACCATCATTTATTGATATTAAAATGAAGAGAACAAAAAGATAAAGCCCTTACGTTGAAACAGAAATCTGGGATAAAGATGAATTATTTAGCATAATAAAAATATGAACAACATAAACGAAATAAAGCAGCATTAGCTCTACTATGGGACTTGGATACCAAACCATATGAAATAGCATTGCTTCAACTCGCATATTCGATTAAATGAAAGATATGGAGAAGGTGAAATTCCTCACGAAGCTAAAACCGGCAGTGGCCCAGTGCTTTGGGGTATGATTCCTATAATCTCGTTTTACTATCGGATTTATTAAAATGGATATCATTATGTTATACAACTATACTTTCAACATCATCCCTTTATCATATTCTTTAGTTTATAGAATACACATACTCGCCAACAAACGTTCTTTTTATAGATGAAAATACCTTTTCTATGCTTTGTTGCATAACTCAATTTTTTCGTAACTATATGACATATTTGGTTTAAGTTTAATATACCATCCATTTGAAATTCGTATTATTTTGACAAAAGTTCGATATAAAAAACGAATTTCAGAGTTATGCAACAAAGCACCTTTTCTACAATCCAACGCTTTCCATAGCTTATACTATCCTCTTTCATTTTTGCAAATCTTTTTTCCGAATTGAAACTGACAGGTTCTAAGAGGATGTTTTTTCCTTTTTTCCCTCTTGCTCTATCATTCTTTTTCTTACTTTAATACATCAGAATTCCATTGTTGTCTGTTAAATTTAAAAATCTTATTGCTATCGTAACCGTCATTATTATCATCATCAGCAAATAGTTCACCTACTGTTTTAGATTTTAATACCATTAATCAATTCTGGTAATGCCTTGTTATCATGTACATGTTCATCGCCAGTACCTTCATCATTAAAAGAATTTTCTTTGTGTTGATGTTTATAACAGCAACAACATGAATTTTCATTTTTAGATATCCTTTTGAAAATGTATTATAGAAAGACATGCAATACATCAAAGATTGAATATTGAAGGATTTGATGTTACGTTCCTTACAAATAGAAAATGTAAACTAAAACATATAAAAATGGTTAAATCCATTTGCCGCTACCATAACAAAGGAGTAATTACTTTACTTTACAGTGTAGTTTTTTCAGTGTACTATTGAGATTGAGAATAAAGGTGTGTCTGTTCCGTTTGTTTTTATATACTATTGTCAATATTATACAGATATAGTTTCAGAGAATGTTATATAAGAAACTCTGTTGGAGATTCTGTATCTCTGTGTCTTTTAGGTATAAATTATAATTCCAAGGAATTAACATGGTTTAATTGTTAATGGCTCTGTGAAGAGGAGATAGACCCACTAACCAACCAAACATAAATAAAAAATTATCAGAATAAAAGTGCTTTGTTGCATTTCGAAAATCCGATAAAACAGTAATGTATCTATAACAATAACAATTAAATGTACTATTTTCGTTTTTAATTCATCAATAAAACACAGTAAATAACGACGAAAAAAACAATCATTGAAAAAGCAGTAGTTGCTAATTTGTATGATTATAAAAGTTGATAGTTTAGCAAGTAATGGTTGGTTGTATAAGGGCCAGTTCATATATTTCTTAAAAGATGATAGCTAAATATTTTTAGAAATGAAAAATCATGCAACAAAGCACAATGATTTCTATTTAGATAAGATCGACATAGAATCAAAGATTATGGGAATCATACAACAATTTGTTTATCTAGAATAATAATTATCTAAGGATATGAATGCAAAGAAGACTGTTGAACGACCTGGTCCAACCATGACCAATACCAATGTCATGGGTGACCTTGTCAGTACGACACATCCTGCCTTGCACAGGATTCAGGACTAGCCATACCCTGACCAAATCGACCATGCACTCTTTCGTACCGTACATGAAGTAGCCGCACGACGTCGGCGGCGAGCCCGACGTACCGGGCATCTTTAAAGAGAAGGAAGAGGAGCAGTGGGAGCTCAATACATTCATTGACTGCGAGGTCCTCGGCTGGAGAGGAATCTGGACTTCCGAAGAGTGGAGGAGGATTGGTAATGTCGACATCGGACGTACGATGTCACTACGGGCTCTCGGTACTACAGTCGTTGGCTGTGGGCGATCGTCCGGGTCCTAATGGAAAAGCAGTATATTACACTCGGAGAGTTGGTTGAGCGAGTGCACTCCGTAAAAGAGCGGGCGGTGGGCCGCACTACCTAGAATCCCCTACAGGCTGAGCCGCAGTCGACTGGGAACAAGAAAACCGTTGTACGTAACCGACATCACAAAGACGCTGTAGGTAAGGGAGACCCCCAGTGCTTTAAGGGAATGGCAGGCAAGGCGCGGTTTTCTATCGGTGACAAGGTTCGAGTTCGCGATCTGCCGACCATTCTTTACTCACGCACCCAAGAGTATCTTCGGGAGCACCAGGGACAATAACCAGGGTGACGTACGAGAGCCTCGCTCCGGAGGTCGAGGCGTTCAATCGCGAAGACGAGAAGCCCGAATGGTTCTACATCGTGCGATTCAAGATGGCTGATCTCTGGAAGTCATATGCCGGCCCTCAGCAGGACACGCTACAATCAGAGATTGTGGAACGGTGGCTGGAGCCGCTCTCAGCTTAGGAGGGTTGTGACGATGACCAAGAAAGCACCAATGGTTGAAGAAATCACGGACTTTGAGGTTCTCGAGATCGCGCTCCGTGAACTCACTATCGAGAAGGGGCTTTTCACCGCCGAAGACCACAAGCAGTATACCGAATTCGCCGAGGGGATGGAGCCAGCACCCGCATCGCGCTTAGTTGCCAAGGCTTGGATCGATCCAGATTTCAAGAAGAGAGCACTCGAAGACCCGATCGCCGCCAGTCTGGAGATAGGAATCGACTGGCTCAACCCGACCGGCTTCGGAACTCCGAGTGACTTTACGGCATTACACATCCTCGAGGACACCCCGACATTGCATCATGTGGTCACATGCACCCTGTGCTCCTGTTACCCTCGCCCGATCCTCGGGAACTCTCCCAATGGTCCCGGACGCCGAACTACCGACGTCGTATTGTTCGTACACCAAGACAGGTACTTGCGGAGTTTGGTCTCTTCCTCTCCCCAGAGATTGAGATTCAGTTGAAGACTCCAACTCGAAGCACCGGTTTCTCGTGCTGCCAGTGCATCCAGCTGGGACGGAGGGCTGGAGCGAGGAGCAGTTGGCTGCGATTGTGACACTAGATTGCATGATAGGCGTAGCCCTCCCCAAGCCTTGGGTGACTACGAACGTGGAACATACAGTGCACCGCGCTACTGAACCGATCACAGGTCATTCGATCGAGAAGTGAACAGACATGGTCAAGACACCAGACGTTACCAATATAAGAGTAAAGTCGCTAGAGCAACTCGTCGAACGCGGGCAGGTGTGGGAGAAGATAGGACGAAGTACGGCGTTACCAACCCGGTCCCGCCCTGGAAGTCGAGTCTTGACGGGATGTGTGATGCCCTCGACAAAAGAGCAACGGTTCTATCCACTCTCACACGAAGCGAGGAGGAAGACCGCCTCTCTGAGCACCAATATGCGGAGCTTCCCTTCCCTGAGAGCCAGCTCGTCTCCATCGCACACTCTCTCATTGCGAGAGGGATTATCGACGAATCTGCGCTGACGAGTCGAATGGCAGAGGTACGTGCCCGACTCGAATCTTGCACCTGATCCCTCATGGACGCTGCGACCGCAGAATAGTGAATCTTTTCTTTGGAATTGAGGTTGGTTTTAGTATGGATAACCAGTTCTTCAATGCATGCTAATTTTCCATATACATAATCGGGCAATTTGACCTTTCATTTGTTGTTGGTATTAATTTAAGCATTGATTATGTATATATGCCCGTATATTGACAAATATCTCATTAAAAACCTCAAGATTGAGCGCCAGTTCTATTAATATGGTGTTTAATTTTATACCTCTTTCCCTGGCTAAACAATAAAGCGGGCTCTGTTAACTTAAGACATTAATTTTTTATTATATTGGTCAACAAACAACTTTAGCCATTGTTTAATATGATTTAATTTACATTTGCCCTTTTTACAAGGAAAGTAGTCATCAAAACATTCAGTTCTATATTTGATATATTGCATTGTTCTTTCAATCAGGCTTTTCTTATACGAAGAATGAATGTGATGTTCTATCTTTAGAAATCTGCATGCTTGAGGATACCAGCTACCTCCATCTGTGGAAACCGGATGTGAATCATATTCACTTATACATTATAAAAAATATGCTGATGTTGCAAACATATTTAGTTCTTTTGATATGCTCATCCCAAGGATTTCTTTATTTTCAGGTTCAATAGCAACCCATACCCAAACATATTCTGAATCAACTTCAATTACAGTCTCATCTATAACATACTCAGAAATTTTCTTTTTCTTTGAGAATATTTTTTGTGGAGTATATTTTTGAATCCAATTCCAGGTGAAACATGATTTCTTTTGATAAAGAAGCAATCTGATAGTCTATCAGCTGCCTTCCTTAAAGAAAGACCTGAAAAATAGAAATATAATCCATAACCAATAAATTCTGAGGGTGTTCTGTTTCTGAAAATCACAAATGAAATAGAGTACCTTCAAGCTATAGGCTTTCCTTAAGAGCTGTGTAAACACAAAGCTACATCCTCTTGTAAAATATTTGTATTTGCTTTGCTTTGCCATGATTTTTGTTATAGATATTCTTCCACTTGCTAACCGCTCTTCCTATTTCTTGTTCATCTTTAAATGTAGAATTATTAATTGTCTGCCTTTGTAACCACACCCACCTTACTTCAATTAAGTTGAGTTCTGGTGATCTTACCGGAAGAAATACAAATTTTATTCTTGGGCAACATTTGGATATTTCTTTCTTTACCTTCTTTGATTTGTGTACTGAAAGGTTATCAAGTGCTTTGTTGCATGATTCCTAATTCCCCAATACATTTAGCTAACCTATTTTAAGAAAATATATGAACTGGTCCTCCTACAACCAATCTTTAGTTAGAAGAGGCGAAATATTGCTAGGCTTTGATGTCATTAACAACTGGGATACCGAATTAAAAGAGATGAATAAAGATAAAGTTGGAGAGCCATTTCATTATCCAAATACTTTTCTTCTTTTACTTGGTTATGCAAAAGCATACTTTCATTTGCCATACCGACAAACCGAGGGAATAGCACAAGGACATGCTAAAGGAAAAGTACCATCAATCCCAAATTATACAACAATAAACAGAAGAATAAACAGTTTGAATATCAAGATAAAAGAAGATGGTAACAAAAGTAAAGAATTTGAAGATGAGTACATTGTCATTGCAATGTACAGTACAGGAATAAAGGTTACAAACAGAGGTCAATGGATGACAGATAAATGGAATGTAAGAAAGAAAGGATATTTAAAAATACATGTTGTAGTTAATGTAAAAACAAAGAAAATTCTTGCCATGAAAGTAACTGATGAACATGTTCATGATGGTAAGGTGTTACCTGAGTTGATTGATGAGAGCATAAAATCCGATAAAAAAATAACAATAGGTAGATTGTTCGCAGATGGATCTTATGATGGTAATGATATATTTGGATATTTAGGAGACAATGGGATTGAGCCTTGCATAAAAGTAAGAAAGAATTCTAGAGTCCGATGGAAAAAAAGAAACATCCTCAGAAATCTATCGGTGTTGAAACAAAGAAATGATTTACAAAAGTGGAAAGACAGCGTTAGCTATGGACAACAATGGATTGCTGAAACTGTATTCTCTTGTTTAAAGAGAAGGTTTGATGAATATATTTATTCAGTTAAACTGAAAAATATGATACAGGAAATGATGTTAAAAGCATCATTGTATAATAAGTTAATAGCTATTTAGACGAAACTGGTAGTAAACCAAAGATTTCAGGAATCATGCAACAAAGTAGTTATCAAGTACAACGAAAATATTTTGTATATTCTTATCATAGTACCGTCTATCGACTCTTTTTAGAAAGTCAACAAACTGCTTCTTTCCTGTCTTTCTTTTATAACATTGGATATGCATCTTGTCATTTGTATGATCATACGCTCCTCAAACACATTTAGCAATCCATTTATCTTTTGAGCCTTTTCGACCTTTACCTGTACCGATGACCATGATGTACCGCCATGTGTCTTTGCTGCTACGGGCCCTTTTTCATCTACATACAGTAACACAGAATCCTTTGTCGTGTTGTACCTTAGCTGTTCAATGTACTTTTTTTCAAAGTGTATTCTGGATCATTGCTTCTTCTTTTATTTGATAAAATATTTAGATTTTCTCCATTTTATATTATATTTGAGAAGAATATTTCTTATTTCTGCAGAATGGCTTATTTTAGTTACCAGTTAAGTCATTCATAAGAAAACCAGCAAGTACACGTAATGACCATGTGGAAAATCCCAAATCAAAAGATCTTGGATTTGCAGATGTTATATCCACTATTTGTTTCTTCAAATCATTATCAAATTTATGCTGTTTGTGATTATGCTTTTTTGATATGATACCATCGATTCCTTTTTCATTAAAGCGATGTATCCATTTTCTTATGTTAAGATCATGATGATTTTTGTTATTTTCCTTATTTGCGGTACTGTATATCCTTCGGCTTTAAGCAAGATTATCTTGGCCCTATATCCTGATTTGATATCTTCAAGCATCAAATGTAAAATATTCTTTTCATTATCAGTTAGCATTCTGAGGAAAGTATCCCTCATAGTATTACTAAAGAGTGGCAAGCTATAGGTGTTGTGACGTAAGCAAACACAACTATTTTACAATAAGATATAGTATATCGTTTACACTGCTGTTAAGTGAACAGAGCCAATTTTCTTTACATAATAATAAAAAAGTTGTTTTTTAAATCACATTATGGCATATTTGAGAACATTGGCATATTATTAATACCCGCTGAACCACCTTTGCCTCCACTACGTGCTGATGATAATATAGAGCCGCGGCGTACACCTAAGCCTCCGTTGCAGCCTTAACCACCGTTGCCATTCCAATTGTGACCGGTATTAATATCTGCACCTTCATTGCCTCCTTTGCCTCCATTAGCGTTGCCACTGTGAGCTATTGCATTACTTCTTGAATCAAACTTGTCGCCCGTAGATGAAGCACCATTTCCACCATTATTTGATGAAGGCTCGACAGTTATTGTAACGACTGATGGATTATTATATACTCCTTTACTGTTTGTTATCACTAGTTGAAAAGCAAGCGTTGTGTCATCGTTTACATAGGATCTACAAAAGCCAGATTTGCAGACGTTGGAACAGATAATGAAACAGTAGGCCATCTGTTTGAGTCCAATTATAAATTAGATGATGGAATCACTTGGATGACATCTTGCAGGATCGTTTAGTTGAACTGTTTGAAAAGATTGTACTTGTTGATTAGCGTCTGCATTAGCAACCGAAAGAGTGACGATTATCTAGATGGTATTAGGATCGTGATTAGTTACATATGCATAGATATTAGTTGTATAATATGCAGCGCCTTGTGAACTATTTCTAATATGTATAGTTGTAACCATATTATCAATCTAAATACTTTCGTGTAAAAATTACTAGAGAAATGAGAAATAAGACAGTAAAAAACAAATGCTTTATACACCTTTTATCAATACGTTTTAGTATCACATATCAAAACAAACGAACAAGAAAATGAAGTCTTAGCTCACCGTTCTCATACGGATATATTTCAAAAAAGAAAAATGGATGTAGCAGATGAAATCCTGACTTCTGCTTTTGTTTTAATAAAGCCAATGCTTTTTCCGAGTAAACTCGCGGTCCAGAAGGCGGGAAGAAATTTGCATCGTTGATATCAGATAGATCATCAGAATTTCTAATTATGCATCATGATACAACATCCAAAAGAGATAAGACATTTATTCGATGGACATTTTATGGCATATCTAAAAAAGAGTTATTTAGCTTACTTCCTAGCGAAAATTATGTAACTATTATTGGATTTGATATATTTAGGATTACATTCAGATGGTAAAAAACTAGCAGAATTGTGGCAGCAGTTTAGCGTTAGCAGCTGGTCGTAGTATATTATATCTATATATATAAATCAAAGTTGAAGAGGCAAGGTAATTCATAATTTAAATTTGTACAATTTCTTTAGAGTTACCAATTGGTTACACATTTACTAATTGAAAGGATAACGCTCCCGATAAACATATACAAATAAGGAAAGAAAAAGATTCTATTAATGAATAAGTGATAAAATATTCCTAAACAGCAAATAATATAAAATTGTTTCACGTATTAATACTACTTTTTGAAAGTTTTATTCTCGGAGTTTTTTCACTTATTTCCATATCATTAAATCTCTCCTAATATTCTTTTTTAATTGCCATAAGATTTTATGGAACATTAACGACAACCTTACCCTTTGATTTAGAATATGTTACGTTATTTAATAACAGGTAACTATTCCAAATGACAATTAATATCATATCAAATGTTTCTTTCATTGTATCTGTATATATTGGCAGAATTTTAATATCACAAATTTCATTTAATATTAATGGTGCTTAAAGAAATGCTTTGTTTAATGATTAGAATAAAAAAGAATGATGAAACTAATGGAAAAAGAACAGAAAAACAAATAATAGATCTTTTAATTAAATCAAAATTGCTTGGGGCCACTGTATGGCTAGGTATTGATGGATTTGGCAAAAGAGGAAGATCTACTATGCATATTGAAGGAGTTATGATCAATCAGCCAATGCTCATCGAAGTTGTAGATGAGAAAGAAAAAATTGAACCATTGTTAATAAAACTAAAAAGAATGATTGGCGATAATGGATTAATTACAATACATGAAGTAAAAATAGTATAATTTTATTATATAGAATAAACTAAAGCAAATCAAATTACTTTTCAGATAGCACACGTGAGACATATTTACAAACATTAAAAAATATTCCTTTTAAAAAGAAAATATGTTTTGTTCAAACATAGTGTAAACTTCCATGTTATTATATCTAGTTTTCAGATGTTAATTTGCATTTTATTGACGTTAATATTTTTATATATCAATAACGAAATCGTATTTATCGCTATGCAAGTTATTAATCCTAGGCAAGTATTATTAATAACACTATTAGAACATTTATTTTAGTTCTCTTGTGTAAATCCTGGATTATGGTGGCTATCTTATAATATAAAAAGATTTATCGCATTACAAAACACAATCATATATCATGTCGATACTAAATAAATATATCAACTTCTTATTATACAATTTTAGAAATCTTAACATTATCTCTTCTTTTTTGTTATCCTTGAGAACATTTCTATTAGAAGATTCAATTAAGTTAAATTCTGAATGGGATCTATTAATATTGTTAACATCTATTTCTAAGGAGCAGTATAATTAACAATACCAATTATTGATAATCTATTATTGTGCTCACCTAGGATAGATTCGAAAATATCTGCATTGTATAATACATCATGAAATTTAACATTATCACTTACATCCATATATACTATCAAGATAGTGGAATAGGAAATAGAATATGTCATCAGACAATTTTTCTATAAGTGAAATAACACATAATAAAAATTGCAAGAAAACCAATTTAATAATAATTAAACGATATTTTTAAAATTAAATAAAATAGTTTGAAAGTTACACAGATAAAATTCTATAAACATATGAAATCTCATATATGTACACATTACAATAAATCGTTAAAAGTATTTATTGGAACACTATTACAAATAAAACAATATATTTGACTTTAGAAACGAGACTGTCAAACCCGCAGTCCTAATCATTATATCATAAAACAGAAAAAAGATTAAGTAATTCATGACTGAAAACAAAGGAAAGCAAAGAATTTGTTTAATTAAAAATGTTTGTATTTGTCAATGTAATAGAAATAAAGCAATTTTCAATCGTCTGTGTTAAAAATACTCAGGTATCCCCTGCAAGTATACAGAGTTTGACCAATGCTTTTACAACTTCAAGTGAGTTTTGCAAGATGTAATCCATTTTAACAGTTTGTACGTCGTTGAAAGACGGAAATATATGATCAGATAGGAATACAAATAGTGATCCTCGAGGAATCACAACACCAACGTCCTTAGAGTACTTTTGATATGCAATAATCATTTTTTGAAGAAGAAGAGGATATTTGCCTGCCATATTGTTGTTCTCAGCAGGATCCTTGACAATATTATATAGATCCCATTTATATCCAGATTGTTTTCCGGCATTAACCGCTTTCCAATCACCCATGTAGATGCTACTTTTATTGAACAATTCTGAACCAATTGGTTCATTAATCCCATGTATCCTATCTACTGTTCCTTCAATAAGCGGCTTGAAAGATTTTCCCATGATTGAATGGATTTG
This sequence comes from uncultured Nitrososphaeraceae archaeon, assembly GCA_963830925.1. Classification (GTDB taxonomy): domain Archaea; phylum Thermoproteota; class Nitrososphaeria; order Nitrososphaerales; family Nitrososphaeraceae; genus Nitrosocosmicus. Next base: position 639,096 of record CAWHOB010000001.1, read on the forward strand.
ATGCCCTTTGTACATTAAACCTGGTTGTGGAACCTTGGCATAATCTAAAAGCGTAGGAGTAATGTCTGTAACAAATACAAAACTATTGATTATATGATTGGTTGGCTCTTTTTTCAAAGGAGATACCATGGTTGAGGGTTCTTTAATTACAAATGGGGGCCTAGTTCCTCCCTCATATGGACTTGTTTTAAAACCAGATAAAGGAGCAACAGACAGATAAGAACCCCAAGCACCGTAGTTGACATTTGAGCTAGAATTACCAAGATTAGACAATGTATTATTTAAACTTCTTATGAATGCTGGAAACTGTTTATGATCAACGGCATTAGAAAATATTCCAGCTAGCGGAAATTGAACTGGTTCACTGCCTGCGTTATCTGAAGTAAACAAAATTAAAGTATTATCGTATTGTCCTATTTGTTTCAAGTAATTAATTAATCTTCCTATATTCTGATCCGTATTTTCTATTAATGCAGCACGAATAGATAGGATTTTGGTTGCATATTCCTTTTGTATCGGAATAAGAGAATCCCAGGCTACATTCGATGGCAATCGCTTTGGTAAAGTCATGTCTGAGGGCCATATGCCTAATTCTTTTTGCTTCTCAAATCTTTTTTCCCTTACCAATTCCCATCCTGCACTATATATTTTCTCATATTTTTGTACAGTATCCTTGGAAGATTGAAATGGCGAATGAGCAGCCTGAAATGCCAAGTACATAAATAATGGTTTTCCATCAGCATGAGTCTTGTTAATATACTGAATCATTTTATCGGTATACATTTCATTGGAAAAAAGAATATTATTGCCAGGTCTCTTTACTATTGTATTATTTTCCACATAGTTCTGATTAAGACCTGGTATTATGGGAGCACTATTAAAATGATTTACTCCATCTCTTAAAAGAGAGAACACATGTTCAAATCCCCTAGAATAAGGGTAGGATTGAACATTGTCTGTACTTTTTCCAGATAGGTGCCACTTTCCCGACATTAAGGTATGATATCCGTTATCCCTTAACAACTCTGCAACGGTGACAACCTTGTAATTTATGTACGTTTCATATCCAGGTTGTCCTTTCTGATTTTGTGCCATTGCCTCATACATTGTCCCTATCCCTCCCACATGCCAGTCAACACCAGTTAAAAGCGCTACTCTTGCAGGAGAACACGTTGTTGCAGTATGATAGTTTGTCAATATCTTGCCCTCCTTTGCCAAAGTATCAAGATTAGGAGTTGAAATTTCACTTCCAAAGGCACCTATATCTGAAAAACCAAAATCATCGCCAACTATCATCAAAATGTTAGGATGTAATTGTTGTTGTTGTTGTTGTTTCTGTATCTGTTGTTGTGCAAAAACAGTGTGATACAGAATATGACCCCATTGCATATTTGACAATGATGGCAATATAACAAGACATAAAATAATGCCAAAAAGAAGGAGAAAACGTATATTATTTAGTATATTTATCAATAAATAGAATAATGCATATATCTAATAAATTTATAAGTTAGAAACCGAGGATCAAGAATACAAAAAATATTTACATATATAATATAAACTTAATTTTAAAGGTACAAGTATTATTCCTCAATATGAGTTGCATTATTTATTAACTTATAATAATATATTAATTCAAATCCACGTTACGACTATCAGGATTCACTCTAGAACCTATTAGTATTATTACTGAACCTATTGATATATTTAATGCAAGAGCAGTCGGTATAAGAGAGGGGATAAATATTTAGTAGATGATAAAAGAGTTATGGCAACAAGCGGTGCCCATGAACCAAATATCAATCCTCCATTATAAACAAGACCTGAAGCAGTATTTCTTACCTCTGTTGGAAATCTTTCCGACAGAAATGCACTCATAGGTCCAAATGCTGTTGAGGATAAAAATACAGTAATACAAGTATACAATATTTTTTCATAAATATTTGTTGAAATAAATAAACCATAAAGCAAAGGGGCAGATAATATTATAGAAGCAGATGCAAAAATAGTCAAAGGCTTCATTCTTCCTATATATTGACTTATGAATCCTATGAAAATGGTACCTATCAAAGCTGAAATTGTTGCTACAATCATTATTGTAGCAACTTCATTTTTATTTACCTTTACAAAACTTTCTAAAAATACCTGCATAAAACCTATGGAAGTATAATGAGAATACATAAGTCCGGTCATAATAATTAATGCAAGAAATATTCGTCTTCTTTGTGTTTTGTCAGATAAAAGATTATTTAAAGGGGTATTAGAAACCTCTTTTCTTTTAATATCAGATCTATTAAGAATATGTTGTTGTTTTTGAGATTCAATCCATATTTTTGACTCGGTCATTTTTACTCTTAGGATTAAGGCCATTAATCCTGGCACTAGCGCAGTAAAGAATAAAATTCTCCAACCAATATCAATAAACGCTTGACCTGGAAAAAGGTGAGCATTAATCCATATACGATAGATGTCATTACAAATCCAAAAGAATATCCACTAAGGATAAATCCTGAAAATAATCCTCTTATCTTTTTTGGTACTGTTTCCATTGTAATTACAGAACCGCTTGCCCATTCACCTCCTGCAAATAACCCTTGAATAAACCTTAAAATGACAAGTAATACTGGGGCAGCTATTCCGACTGTTTGCCAAGTTGGAAGTAAACCAGTCATAAAGGTGACGATTGAAAATCCCATAATAGTTATTATCAATGGTTTTTTTCTTCCATACTTATCTCCAAAATGTCCAAATATTATACCCCCAACTGGTCGCACAATAAGTGTTATTATATATGTTGCAAATGTGGCCAACAGATTGAGAAAAGGATCACTTGATAAAAAGAAAAGATGGTTTATGGAAGATATAACAAATAACATTAGAACAAGGTCATAACCATCAAGAGCCCATCCAAACCAAGAGCCAAAAATTATAGCTTTTTGTTGTGATGATAGTTTACTTTTATTATCATCTTTGACCATAACCTTCACTGATTATCATTAAAAAAACTTTATATTTTTTCTAATCCCCAAGTACAAAATAAAAGAATCTAATTCAATATGCTACAGAACTTAAAATAAACACGTTTATTGTAGTCAAAGGTATTTTTCAGAGAATTATTAACAAATTGAAGAAAGAATGAAAAAAAAGGGTAATTAGTTATAAAGAAAAATTGCATATAATTAAAAAGATATAACTTAAAGATTAAAAGAATTAACTTGAATCTTTCTAAAACTATTATTATATATATGAACAAAATATATCACTGATGAACGTTATGATCACCTTTCAAGATAAAGTTATGTACATATAAGCTTACGAATTATATTTAACTATACTAATACAAATTCATTGAAAATTACTATAATTGTTATAACAATACTAATCTTTTCAATCTCCTGTACCTTAATTTTAAATCATTTTACTGCATCAGTAAATGGTCAAACATCAAATAAAATAGATCTTCAAAAACTCACTTCGATAACTATTCAAAATACCTCATTATCTGTACCAGCATCAAGTGCAAAAATTAATAACCAATCTATGCCTCATGCCATAGCTGTTGCTTTGCCCATAAGAGAAGATGGAAAACTATGGATTGGAAGTGTTACTTATACTGCAAGTAAACCTATAGAAGTTGAAGTACTTCATAAATACCATCCGATCGTTAAGCCTGATGCAGCACATGGTGAACCATCTAATGCAAAATGGTATGATGGAACACCTGTTGCTCTATCCACTATGACAATGTTCTCAAATACTCCTGTTACTATTACAGATAAGCCTTATAGCGTTGGTTCATTTTCTTTTATAGGAACATCATTATTATTCCACAAGACCAACGGTCAACCATTTACAGTAACATATTCTTTGAATGCTATTGCAAAAAATGAGACAAAATAGTAACAAGATCTGGATTTAATATTAAATCTAAATTTTGAAAATATTAAAACAGTGTCAAGAGCAGCTCCACATAAAAATCTTATCAAGTACGATTTTATTCAAAGTGATCTTAAAATCTTCATATTTATCATACGATAACATTTATAAAAATTTCCAATAGATTTATTTTTTTATATTTTTGCAAAAATAAAGATTAAAGATGCCTAGAATTACAGGTTAGGTTAACCAATATGATAAAAGTTAATGAATATTTTGACAAATATTTCAATTGTTATTATATTGATTTTATTACGTTTGATTTCTATACTTATCTTATCTTATGTTTTCATAGGTATTAAAAAAGCTATTGGATGGATTTCCATTATTTACAACATTACCAAAATTAGATGTACCTGTCCTTTGAGCATGATTGTTATTGTTATTGTTATTTCCACTCATTAACTGGTTTAATGGATTAATTGACAAATCATTGATAAATGTAGAACTATCAAAATTTCTACCATTTGTATTGTGATTCCAATGTGTTTGCATATTGATATCCAAGTTACATCCAAAGCCCTTGAGTATTGAGGTTGCTTGTTGTTTTAGTTCTAAAGCCTGCGTATTTGATATTTGACCGCTAATTTGAAATACATCTACTTCTTTTATAAATGAATTAAAAATATTACAATTTGCAGAATTTTGATTTAGATGATCGTTTATTTGTCTTTGGGCTTGATATAATGTAGATTCAAGACTAGTTTTTATTGCAAAGTTAAGATCCATTTTGTCGACTATATTCAAAAGATTGTCATTGGATGGATTATTTGGTGATTGAGTAGAAGGCATAGATATTACAGGGGCAGTGTTTGAACGAAGATTAGCTATGTGCTTATTATAATTAGTAGGATTGTATGCTATAGCACTTGGACCATTTCCAACACTAATGGTAGATATAACAGTATTTGAAGAGCTATTGATTACAGAGATGGTATTTGAATTAGAGTTAGTGACATACATGTTGTGATTCTGAGGATTGTATGCTATAGCACTTGGACCATTTCCAACACTAATGGTAGATATAACAGTATTTGAAGAGCTATTGATTACAGAGATGGTATTTGAATCCTCGTTAACTATGTACATATTATTATTAGATGGATTGTATGCTATATTTACTGGATTAGTTCCAACACTAATGGTAGATATAACAGTATTTGAAGAGCTATTGATTACAGAGATGGTATTTGAATTAGAGTTAGTGACATACATGTTGTGATTCTGAGGATTGTATGCTATAGCACTTGAACCATTTCCAACACTAATGGTAGATATAACAGTATTTGAAGAGCTATTGATTACAGAGATGGTATTTGAGCCAAAGCTAGATACATACACATTGTTGTTATCAGGATTATATACTACAATGAATGGAACCCTATCAACATTTATAGTATGCACTGCAGAATCAGCCAAAACTTTTTTAGGTATTAAATTTGAGCAAGATAATACGAGTGTTATGAATACTATGATAGATAGAGAACAAGAAAAGGCTTGTTTTTTTATCATTTATTGTTACTCACATATTTTTAAATTAAGGAATAAGTTGAATTACACCATGTCTTTTCACTTGACATTTAATATATAATATTTTTTTACATTAATTTAAAGAATTATTATAACATATTTTTAAACAGAATTTTTAATATAATACTGGGTCCCGCTAAAACAAGTAAAAATCCACAATTAAAACAACTATATCTCATATATATCAAATAAAATATCTCGAAAATTGTAAGTTATCGCTTGTATCTGTACTCTTTAGATTCATCATTTAGAAACTTTGTATTATATGAAAAAAAAAAATGGTGATTAACATCATAACAAAGTCATTAGAACAAAAAGATAAAGAATAGACCATAGATATCTAGCCATCGCGATACTTGACAATTATTTAACCATATATATGGAACATTACGTTTTGGACTTTCATCAAATGAAAAATATTTTTGGAGGAAATAATGATGATAAGATATCAAAACAATTATTTATTATAAACAAAATTAAAAATGAAATTGTTATATTGGACAAAAAATAATATTTCTATATTGTATGTTTGTTTTCGATATCTATGTCGATATTCTAGAATAATCGGAGTGCAATAATGAAAAAATTTAAAAATATCAAAATTATAAAAAATATGCAAACAAACGATTATACATTTATTAATGAAGTCAAAAATATAGAAAATTCTAAAGATTTGTTTTCAAAGGAAGAAAACAAAATAGACGATAATAGAACGTCAATAGACGACAAGCATGCAATAGATAAAAAGAAAAAAGTTATGAGCAAGTATCAAATTAACAATGATAAGGGATTAAAATTTATGTCCCAATCTCAAAGAAATCATTCATCAGTATATGAATGACTTTACACCATAACAAAAATCGGCTCTGTTAACCTAAGGAAAAACCTATAGCTTTATAATGTGCTTTGTTGCATAACTCTGAAATTCGTTTTTTCATGATTGAATCTTATTATAATAAAACGAATTACGAATAGATGTCTCCTAAACTTGAATTATATGTGTCGTATATTTATGATAAAATTAAGTTATGCAACAAAGCATTTATAATGACCATATATTACATGATCCCTAGAAAAAGAACATTTTCAATAATAATTGGTTATGGCTTACACTTATACTTTCTTGGTTTATCTTTTAGAAACGCTGCTAAAGCGTTATCTTTTTTACTTTTAACAAAGATAAGTCACGTATCTATCTGGAACTGGCCCCAAAAGTACAAACCAAAAAGGAAAATATCTCAAGAATAATAAAATCAAAGAGTACATCATAGATGAAACTGCAATAAAAGCAGGTTCTTCTAAATTAATTTGGCTTTGGTTAGCTATAGAACCAACAAATAAAGAAATCCTTGCAACTGATATATCAAAAAAGCGGAATATATCTATTGCCAAACTATTTCTATCTCAGGTAGTAAACAAAAGGATTACATGCGGTCTTATCAGATGGAGGTATTTTGTACCCACAAGCATGTTGCTTCTTGAAATTAAAACATCGCCTTCACTTCTCCTTTAAAAAAAGCATAATTGAAAGAACAATGCAGTACATAAAAGATAGAACTGGAAGCTTTACCGATTACTTTCCTTGTAAAAACAACAAATGCATATATAATTATGATAAAAGTTGTGTAAATATTGGGTTAATCATTATTGTAAACTAATTGTGCTAGTTTAGATTTGTTAATTTTCAATTTTGAATATGAATCAAAAATATGACAACAATTTTGATGCTTAAAACAAGTGTATTGGTTTACAAATGCACTTACAATCTTCTTTACACCATTGTTAACCTATGACCTCAATCATTAACCAATATAATAAAGAATTGCTTTGTTACGCAATCCAAAAATTCGGTAAAACATAATCTATAAAAATAACAAAAAATTTTGATCCTTTCAATTTTTTAATTGATCAGCAAAAGCCTAGTAAATAGCGAAAAGAATAATCAGTTGACAAAGCATAAAGAAATAACAAAAGTTAACAGGGTCGAAAAAGAAAAAAGAAAAATAAATGGATAGTTTATTATAAAACAGTTATTAAACATGATATTTTCACTTGAAATAGCCGGGACTGAATGGTTTATAATACTATTAGCGGCAATCATAATTTTTATTCCGAGTAAAATAACCAGTATATCAAAAACTCTTGGAAAATTTATTGGAGAATTTGAAAAGACGAAGAACAGTTTAATGAATGAAAAAAATAATTTTTTACAACAACAGCCCGCAAATAATCAAACTTATATAGGTCCTGCAGTTCAAGGACCAATAGCATCTGAACGGGAAAAATTAGAAATCATTGCTAAATCACTAGATTTGAATATAGACAACAAAACAGACGAAGAACTACGAAAATCGATTTCGGCAAGTTTAAAATAATATGCTATGTAAATCATTTATACAATTTGTGGTAATTAATTATAGTAACCTAAAACATCATTTAAATGAACCATAATAGTTTTTATCGAACAAAATAATAAAACATCTAAAGTATATACAAATACACTACAGATAAATAATGAAGTAACACATATAACAAATAAATTCAATTTTATCTATTAGTATATTTCATCTCGATATAATAATTGGTTATAAAGTTTACTTTTAGTAATATATGTGCACAATAATTTCTTGAATCTTCAATATTGTTTTTCAACAAATGTAGTATTAAATATAAAAATCATAGAATAAAAATCACAATAAATTAAGATAAAGAGAAAACAAATAAAAATTGAAGTGGGTAAAGTGGGTAAAGATCCAATATAAAATATTTTAATAAAAAAAATACATCAATAATCAATTATGTAAAGAAATAGATATACATATTGAAACATTATCCTTTATGGATGTAATTTAAATGGGATGAGATTAAAATTAGATGAAAGGTAAAAAGAGTTTGCAATCCCATTCCTATAAGCGTTCAACATTTCAGGACTTTGTTCTATTCTTCTATCTTTACCACCTAAAGGGCCTTCATTCCAAATACTAAGAATTTTTATTTTAGGGAATTTACCATGCGCTAAAGCAGCTAGTGTATTTTTTGTATCTTCAGGAGAACCAATACCCCACTCCTCAATGCCCATAGGTTTTAAAGGAGAAATTAAAACTAATTGATTATATGATCTCTTCAAAATACCCAAACAGCCAACACCATCATCCTCACCGTATGCACTAGCAAGAATCCAATCTATGTACTTGTCCCCTGGATACCATTTTTTCATATCTTCTACATTCGTACTCATGTCTGGATGATATACAAAATAAACATTTGAGGCATTTTGGTGTCTAAAAATATCTACAACATGTCTATATGCAGATATATATTTTAACGGACCTTCCTTACTCCAAGGAAAGTAGCCAGTATTCGGCTCATATCCGAAATCAACTAACAAAGGAGTACCAAAGGCCTTTGCAGCCTTTGACCATTCTATCAATGCTTTATCATGCAAACCAGCTGATATATTAGATACAGAATAAGGACCTGCATCAGAAAGATTCTGTCCATTGTTAATCCATGGAGCCATTCTGATTATTGGAACTGCATTATTTTTTTTTATAATATTTGCTTTTAGTGTGGGAAATGAAATTCCATTATACCAATCATTCGAAAATACTACTAGTGCAAGGTTTTTTCCCGAAGCATTTTCAAATTTCTTTATATCTTTTTGACTAACTTGTTCGTTTCCAGATTCATCCACCATTGCAGATTGCCAAATACCTTTTTTAATTAAAGATGATCCAGGAGGTACCATATAAGATACATCAAAAGCATCATAATGTACAATAAATTTAGGTTCATGATTACCGTAGTTAGATGAACCAAATGATGCAACAGTTTGTGGAACTATATTTTCGTTATTACCAGATATTTGTTCAGCATCGATTAAATATAAAATTCCAATTATGAACCCAATTAATAATATTGTAATAGAAAGAATTACAATTGGCGACGTTTTAATCGACAACATATTTCAATATATAAATAAGAGATAAAACGGTTACATAAATCATCTTGACAAATTCAAATAATTTAATAATATTATGTCGGTTCAAAGTAATTGATATAGATCAAAAATTTTTGGTTGTTTCTTTTTTAAAGAAACGTTTAGATTAATATAGATTTTAAAAAAAAGAAGAAGAAGAAGAAATAGAAGCTAATAATACCATTTTTCTTTATAAACTAAGTTATGTTTAGAAATTAAGACCGAAATAGACTATATATTTATATCACTATTTTACAAATCTGACGACACATAAAATTTTTATTTATAAATTATTTTATTCTTTTTTGCTAATGCTAATTTGATTTTTCATTCGATATTGAAACAAAATATCAATAAAATGGACAAGATTTGAATATAAATTAATAGATCTAAATTCTCTGATATATTTTTTATAACATACAAATATTTAATACTATTCAATAGAATTCGAATTTTACCATATAAAAATAATATAAAAGAGAATCTCTTGCATAATTAGCACCATTAGAAATTTAAGAATAAATTACATTTTGACCATAATTAGCTGCTCTGTTGCATAACTAGTTTTCCTTAAATTATTTCCATCCATTTTATGCAACTCTTCTAAACAGATTGTACAACGATACCTTCATCGTCATCTCTTTTATCATGTTTTGAAACTTGGTTGCAGATGTATATTCACCAAACATCCGCTTTATAGATGAAAATGTTGTTTCAACCATCCATCGTTGTCCATACTTTCTTTTCTTTTTCCATTTATGATAATCCTTTATTTGAAGTTCAACTTCTCTATTCCTTACATTGCTATTCTTGGATGAAACGATAGAGTTTCTTTTTACTTTGATGACAGGTCGAATCCTTTTCTCCTTCAAGTATTTGAAATTTTCATTGCTATCGTAGGCTCCATCACCAATGAAAGATTTGATCTTGACATTGCGGTTATTATTCAACACGCCTTCCACCAAATTCTTCATAACCTTTCCATCATGTACCTTTTCATCTGTGACTTTCAGTGCAAGAATTTCTTTGGTCTTGATATCCACTGCAACATGTATCTTTAGATAGCCTTTCTTGTTTTTTACATCCCACTTATCTTGCATCCACCGAGACCTCTGTTTGTAATCTTGATTCCGGTACTGTCCCCGCTGCTATGATGATAACGACATCATCATCATCATCATCATCATCATCAATACTGTTATTGATGTCAATGTCCAGTTTGTTTATTCTTCTACATATCTGTGAATAACATGGATGGTCTGGAAGATTCTTTCCTACAGTTGCCTTTATGATTCCTTCTGTTTGTCTATATGGAAGGTGAAAGTATACTTTGATGTGACCAACTATGAGAACAAAAGAATCTGGAAATTTGTATTTTTTGCCATTCTTATTTTCATTCATCCTTGCAAGATCAACATCCCAGTTATCCAGAAAATCATAGGAAAAAAGTATCTCTCCTCGTCTTACAAGAGACTGGTTATAAGAAGGCCAGTGGATCACAAATGATTAATTGGTTGGATCCTAGCTAAATAGGTTTGGTTATGCAACAAAGCATAATTAGCAAATTAAATATACAAATATTACAAAATATGATAAAGAATATATAAAAATTTGATATAAGGCACTATACAACAAAAGATGTAATATATAGAATTAGGAATTGAATGACTAAATAATATAATATCAATTTAATGCAGACTAAATGAGCAAAATATAACAAATTTTATAAATTTAAATATAAAGGTATCTTATTATTTGGATCTAATCATTAGATAAGTCAAAAGACATAACAATACAAGCATATTAAAGATAATTAACAGTAGATAAACGTTACACTTGTGTAAAACTAAAAATAAATCAAACTTAGAAACATATAAAGCAAAATCAATTCACAACCAATATAGATAAATTTTATATTAAAATTAATTATCAGAACATACACAATATCACGATAACATAATAATATGAATTACAATCTTTGAATCATATTAAATGAAAAACAGAGGTTCAAAGATTATTTTAAAGATCAAATATATATCATCGTTAATACTAAAGACATGAATTCAACGGAAATTCGGATATGACCATAAGAATACGCAAAGACCACGAATTTACAGATTTACTTCAGAAAAATCTAAAATCCAGATATGAAAGAAGAAGAAGGAGTGTAGAAGACAATGTACATGTATCAGACATATTACCATCAACATGTATCAGAAAGCAATACTTTGGAAGGAAATACCCAGAACTTGACGAGATTTCTAATGAATCAGTACAACATTTTATAAGAGGAGAATCAAGTGAAGCTGCAATAACAAATCTTGCAGATATGGGTGTATCACAAATGGATTTAGAAATGGATGGATTGATTGCTCATCCCGATATTATGAATAAAGATCAAATTGTAGAGCTGAAAGATACTCTAAGTAACAAGAGATTAGATATTAATGACAATCAATTCAAATCATATATAAGGCAACTTTTGTGACCATCTAGTAATTACGAATATAGAAAGAGGAATAATATCTATAAGATATAATAACCGAGAACTCAGATGGATAAAAACAGATTCAGACGGTAATGACTATTTCATGAGACCAAAAAATTCCAGGTCACCAGAGATAGAAAGTTGGTCGGTATTCCTTCCCAAGGATGATATTGCTAGAGAGTTGCTTAAGAATGAAATGATTAGAAGAAAAAATTTATTTCAAAAATCATTACAAGAAAGCAATGTAACGATACTTCCGAGATTAAAAGAGAATTTACGGAGCAGTAAATGTCCTTGGTGTAAATTCTATGATATATGCATGGATAAAAAAAATGATGAAACTAAAAGTGCTAGAGAAATGGTAAAAGAGATTGATTTGCTTGATATTAGTGGTTTTATAGACTTTAAACCACATAATTAATTGAATCGATAAACACAATATCAGATGATAGAGCAAATTTTTTAAATAGACATACAATATTGAGCGTTAAAAAAATTTAAAATTTTACGTGCTTGTTTTTACATATCAAAAGATTTTTGTATTATCGAAAGTTAATTTTAAATGTAGTAAAGTATACATCAAAAGCACATAAAGATATAATTTTTTACTTTATCCACTTTTTAAAATGTTATGTATTAAAAAAATCATAGATACAGATCAAATTATAAAAATTTAAAATTTTAAATTACTATATTTTTCTTTGTTCTAATTTCATTAACATCCCATATTTGGGACGCAATGTGATTAAAGGTTTTAATTCGACTTTATGATTTGCAACATGATGCATCTTCCATTTTTGACACAAAGTAGCAATTAACAATATTCCTTCCATCCAGGCAAAAGATTCACCAATACATCCTCTTATACCACCTCCAAATGGAAAATAAGAGAATCGTGGCAAGTGGATTTTTAAATCTTTTGTCCACCTATCAGGATTAAATCGTTCAGGATCAGGAAAATATATTGGGTTTCGGTGCATTACATATTGACTCATCAAGATAATCGAGCCAGAAGATACTATATAATCTCCAAGTTTATAGTCCTCTATAACCTGACGTCCCAAAGTCCAAGCAGGGGGATAAAGTCGCATAGACTCTCTCAATACCTTTTCAGTGTACTCCAAGGAAGGTATATCTTTAACAGTCGGAGTCCTAAATTTTAAATTGTCATTATATTTTTTTACATCAATATTGCTACCAAGTACTCTATTAATTTCATCAAATAATTTAGATTCTACATCAGAATTTTGTGATAACAGATAAAATGTCCAGGTTAAAGCATTAGCTGTGGTTTCATGCCCAGCTAGAAAAATTGTCATTACTTCATCTCTTAACTGAGAATCACTCATCCGTTCTATTCCCGATTCTGTATCTTGTGCATTCAATAACGTATACAATAAATCAAAAGATTGTTTTTGTTCTGCAATGTTCTCATTATCTCTATGTTCCTTTATCATATTATAAACTATAGCATCTAGTTTACCTTTGGCATTCTGGAAATCTTTATTAACCCTCAATATAGGTATTTTTCCAATCAGACCTCCAAGAGGGGTCAACAAACGATTAAAGTATTCTGCACAAATTAAAAGTGAGTCTCCAACTTCGTCACCTTCTTTAGTATTTATCTCCGATCCAAGTACTGCTTTACTAATTATTGCAGATGTCACTTTAATCATTTCTTTATGTATATCAACCGTACTTCCATCAACCCAATTTTGACACATGTCATTAGCCAAAGCAGTCATTATTTCCCCGTACTTTTTTATTAAATTAGGATGAAATGCAGGTTGTATTATTTTTCTTTGACGATCATGATAATCCCCTTCGCTAGTAACAAGACCATCCCCTAAAAGACGTTTTGAAACTTGCAATCCCCTACTTTTCTTAAAATTCTTGTAATTTTTGATTAATATATCTTCTATATATTCAGGATTATTTATCAAATATACATGTTGCCGTCCAAAATAAAAATGGGATATATCTCCAAAAGTATATGCCGTATACATCAGTATTTTGATGGGATCGTGCATGAATTCACGTAATATTTTATTAGGAAAAATTGAATGAGGTCCAGGAGGATATCTAGAAACGCGAGGATGGGAAGGAGAAGGAGAAGGTATTGTCATTACATACGTAATAATATTCTTTACAATATATAAAGAAAATAAAACTAATCGATATTAACCTTTAACATATCAATTATTAATCTCACATATATAATATTTTGCAAATGAAATTAAAGAGACTGTATTATTTTCTTGACAACTAGACAAAGTGTACCATTTTTTTTATAAATTTCCCCTATAACATCAAAGGTATTTCCTTTTTTTAGCAAATTTCTTGACCCCGAATAATCAAAATAATTCAATATGGCAAACCATTTATTATTTATTAAAACTATTGCTTTTCCAATCAATACTTTTTCCACAAAAATTGAATATTTTTTTCCAGAAACATATTTTATAGAATCAGCAATATAAATAGTATTTTTATTCGTCCAATTAATTTTTTTTAATTTTTCAAGATTTTTTATAGCATTCAATATTATATCTTGTCCGTATCCAATTTTTTCATTCAATTCAGATACATTCAAACCTTTTATTCCAGACTTTACAAGTAATTCGTAAATTTTTCGCTGTGCTTTATATATTATTTTTTGATTATCTAGTGCTAAAGATACGTTATACAAATGTTCCATATCATTCGCAGACACTTGAGAATTAACGGAATTATTTCTCTTAGTATAAGATAAATTTTTCATAAAATATTTAATTTTCTTGTTAGAGTTAGAACTAATAGCATTTACAATGGGATTAATTGATTCATTCTGAGTATTATCTAACAAATAATTTTCATGTTGTTTTTCATAATCTACTTCCCTCTCTACTTTGTTTTCTGAATCAAGACTAGCTATTTCATTGGAGGTCATTTCATTGGGAATCTGAAATATTTTTTTTTCATATCTATTAAAATCAAGACATATATTCTTCAGGACTTGTTTCATTTTTGAGATTTTTTTCTGTACAATATTCAAATATTTCGAATCTATAGAATCATTTGTAATCAGAACAATAATTTTACCATTTGAAAACCTACCGGTCCTGCCTTTTCGTTGGATAAAACGGATCTCACTTACCACAGGTTCATAAAATATCACCAAATCTACATTAGGAATATCAAGACCTTCTTCCGCAACAGATGTAGCTGCCAAGACAGGGAAATTTCCTTTTTTAAATTCAGACAATATAGATAATTGTTCATCTTGGCTAAATCCTTTCTGATTCTTTTTGTTAGCATGCCCATAAAATCCTCTACATTTAATTCCATTCTTATTTAAAAAAATCACGATTTCTTCCAAAGTATCACGATATTGAGAAAAAATTAAAACTTTCTTTATTATGGGACTGTTAAATTTGGTATTAATGCGATTACAAGGTTCAACGAGATCACTTTTAAATGATTGAATATCTCCAGAAAAAGAACTATCAGCATCATCTTTGGAAATATCCTTATCTTCAAAAAGAAAGTCTTTGACTATTAAAAGTACATTAGATAATTTAGGATGAGAAAATAAAGAATCATCATATTTTAAAATATCAATAATTTTTTTAATACGAAAATCAGAAAGCAAATCCTGATAAGATTTGAGTTGAATATCATCACCATTGAATTGATCAAAGAATTTCTTTAACGCAAAATTACCTTGAGAATCAACCAAATCACGGCAATATAACAAGATCATTGACATAGTTTGATACCTTAATGCAGTATACAGAAGAAAATTTGTACGATTTGATTCAGATATTGCATTTTTAAGTTTCTCCGATAAATTCAATAAATCCTTTCTATATACGGCGGCTATCTTTTTCTTTTTAATAAATTTATTATCTATTAACCATTTTATCTTTTCATCAATTAAAGATTGAAGAATAGAAGAAATATTTTTGTGTTTTTCATCTAAATCAACATATTTATGAATCACATCAATATTATATATATAAGGTAATACATCAGCGTCATCTTCAGATTTTACGATTATTTGTTCAATAAATAAATTTGTACATATTTCCTGTATTTTTTCTTCATCAGATCCAGGGCTAGCAGAAAGAGCCAAAAACATCGGAATGGAATTTGAATTATCAGTTGTGTAGAATTTTCTTGAAATATTAGTATAGCTATAATTCTTAACTGCTCTATGAGCTTCATCAAAAACAACCAAAAAAAAATCATCCATTTTAAGATAATTGTTATTAA
The DNA here is from genome assembly GCA_963830925.1 of uncultured Nitrososphaeraceae archaeon. Taxonomy (GTDB): domain Archaea; phylum Thermoproteota; class Nitrososphaeria; order Nitrososphaerales; family Nitrososphaeraceae; genus Nitrosocosmicus. The sequence continues at coordinate 655,283 of CAWHOB010000001.1, forward strand.
GATCGTTTTTTACTAGTTCAGGAGTAGCAAAGTACACTCTAATAGATGTAGATTCCCAAAGTGTTTTACGAATAACTGGAGAAACTTTTCCGGTAAGGGCAAAACAAAATTTTCCTATTTTAGAGAAACGTTTAAACAAATCCAAATGTTGGTTTACCAAAGGCCTGGTAGGAGATAGAAATAGGATTTTTGATTTTTTCCATTTAAACAAAATGTCAATACAAATAAGTAAAGCAATAATTGTTTTTCCTAAAGATGTAGGAACGACAATTAATGAATTTTTATAGAGAGTTTTTTGTACTACAGCATCTTGGTATTGTCTAAATAAAACAGAATTCTGTTTTAATAAAGGATGAAAAAAATATCTTGGATCCAAAGACATAATCAATATGACAAGTTAAAAACAAGCAGATTATAGTTTAATAATTATATTTCAAATACATCGCTTGATTCATTCTTAACATATGACTTTCGTTCGGGATTAATTTCATCTATTGATTTAGCCAAAAGAGAAACCTTTGAATTATTAATCAATTCCATAATTGAGTTAAGCTCATCGGAGGATTTAATAACAATACCTCTTTTTTTTGAAGGAGATCCATTTGCATTTAATGGGTTAATTTCAATGGCAAGTGAAGCAGGTCGACCACGATATTCAGGTAATTTAAATAAGAAAATACCAGATATGTTAGTCGGTTTACGCTCCCAATCTTTACCTTCTTCTAGAAATTGACCTAATTTTTCTCCGCTTGACATTCTTTTACTAATATATTAAATTGCCTTTCACCATTATAATTTTATCTATAGAAACTTTCATTAGAATGCAAGGCTCTGTAAAGTTAAGACCAAAAATCCATTTTGTAAAACATTTGAATGTGATGGTCCATCAAAAATTTGATTTGCGTATTAAATTTAAGTTCATTTTGCCAAAATTATTTTTTGAAATGGTCAATTTAACCAAATTTCTTTAATTAAAAATAATTATCAATTCCTTAACTTTACAGAGCCGAATGCAATAAAAATATATTTAAATAAAATAATTTTATACATTTAAAATATAGACAATAAACCAATTCAACTAAAATATGAAAAAGGGACAATATTAATAAATGGAAATAAAGAGTTTCCCAATTCTATATACGATGACAGAGTTGGAATGAACAGAACTTTAGGGAAACATTATCCAGATATAATAGATTTTTTAAAAAAAAATAATTTGGAATATATAGACAATGTCAAAGATTTTACAAAATATTCAAAAGAAAGTCATTTTAATGATATAACTATTTTAAGAGATTATCAGACTGAAGCACTTGAAAAATGGAATGCACATAATAAAAGAGGATGTATCATTTTACCCACTGGAGCAGGCAAAACAATAATAGCTTTAAAAGCTATTACAGAAGTAAATTCATCGACTTTAGTCATAGTACCTACTTTAAATTTGATGGAACAATGGTTTGAATCAATAAAAAAAATAATAATTGATAAAAATCAAGTAGGTATGTTTGGTGGAGGATACAAAAATATACAAAAGATTACAATAACTACATACGATTCTGCATACCTTAAATCACCATTTCTTGGAAATAAATTTAAATTTTTAATTTTTGATGAAGTTCATCATTTAGCTTCCGAAAAATACTCTACCATAGGCGAGTATTTCATATCACCATACAGATTAGGTTTAACTGCCACTATTGAAAGAGAAGATAACAGACATATAATTCTCTCAGATTTGGTTGGAAATATCATATATCAAAAAAAATTTCATGAATTAACTAAACAAAATTATTTATCTAATTTTGTTCTAAAAAAACGAATAATAAGTATGTTACCTAATGAAACGGTACAATATAATAATAAAATTATAGAATATAAAAAAATATTAAGAGATTGTAAAATATTTTACCCTATACCATTAAAGAAATTAATAATCCTTTCAGCGAATAATAGTAAATTAAGGAAAGCGTTATTGCTGAGAAATGAAATAACCGAAATAGCATTTAACAGTAAAGCAAAAATTTTTGAATTAGAAAAAATAATAAAAGAAAAAGACTTGAGAAAGAGTAAAATAATAATTTTTACAATTCATACAAAACTAGCATATTCAATATCAGATAGATTTTTAATCCCAGTAATAACTCACAAAACAATAAATGAAGAAAGAAATGAAATAATAGAAGGTTTTAAAAAAGGAATTTATAAAATAATTTCAACAACAAAAGTTCTAGACGAGGGAACTGATATTCCTGATGCGAATATTGGGATAATTTTGAGCGGCACTGGAAGTAAGAGAGAATTTATTCAAAGACTGGGGCGACTACTAAGACCAAAGTCGGATGAAAATGAATTATCAGAACTCATAGAAATCATTTCATCAGGTACAAGTGAAACATATACTAGTAACAAGAGAAATAGTAGTATAAAAAATGGGCAACAATAGCACTTTTAACAAAAATGTATACTTTTTTATATAAAAATATCATGATTATTACAATTTCAGATTTACATTTTCAAAATATATTATGCTAACTTCAGATTTATTAAGATATAAAATTGATTACGTCAATAATAAAATATTTCCTATTTTATGTTCTGTTAAAGAGGATAGTTCAGAATATAAATTAGCTGAAAATATAATAGAGATATTCGACGAGTCCTTCAAAAATCAAAATAACAAAAAAGAGATAAATCAAAGAATTAAGATTTTAGAAACAACACAAAATGACTATAAATTAGTGAGAGGAATATATTTCATTGTCGAAAAATATTGCACATTTAAACCAATATTAGATAATATGCACGATCCCAAAGATCATAACTCATCGAACAAAATTACAAAGATAAAATTCGATCCAATTCATTTACGGAGAACGGTATTTCAAGAATCTGCTTTAAATGGTATTGCAATCACGATGGATAAGAGAAACGATATTCTAAAGAATATATCAAATAGGATGTGTTCAAATATTGAAACGATTATTAGGGCAATGTGGTCGGATTTAGAAGAAAATACAATAATTGATAAATATATTTCTCCAGATCCGCAAACGATTTTGCATCAATATAATATATCATTAATTCAAACGTTACTTTTCAATTGTATTAAAATTGAAATAAAAATAGGTTCGACTAAAAACATAGGTTTAACATGGAAAAAAATTTTGAGAGATATAAAGCGATTGGGTCTTATGTATTGGTTGGAGACAGATTATTCTAACAATGCAGGTCAAGAGGAATTGATATGCATAGTAGAAGGTGCCTCAAACATAATTAAATTTACTGAAAGATATGGCAACTCCATAGCAAAGATTGTTCCATTGATATTTAGGGCAAAAAATTGGAAGCTCGATGCACATATTTTACGGACATCTGTCAAAGGTAATAAAAAAATATATAAATTTGAAATTACAGAAGATTTATTTTTAAATGCAATATATAAAAGTATTGAAAATAAATCATCTCGATATGATCAGAAAATTCAAGGTTTTAGTAAAAATGCATTTGAAAATGAATTAATATTTAATTCGAACACATCAAATAATTCAGAGAATAATTACAATGAATATATATCCTTTGATAGTAAGATAGAAAAAGCGTTTTCAGACAAGTTTAAATTGCTAGACTCGAAATGGGCTTTAGAAAGAGAACCAGAACCTTTAATAACCAAATCAAAGGCAGCTTTTATTTCTGATTTTCTTTTATATAAAAACCAAAGCAAAATTTTTGTTGAAATAATTGGATTCTGGACTAGAGAATATCTAGAAAGAAAATTACATAAAATATCACAAATTATAGAAAACTATGATGATGAGAATTTTTATATGATCTTAATAATTAATTTTGAGAATTTGATGACCTATGAAAATGATCATAAACAAACATTTTTTAACATAAAAGACAAAGATAACGTTTTGATTATTTCATATAAAAATGAAAATATTTCATTTAAAGAAATTATAAATTTTTTAAAAAAAATAGAAAGTAAAATAAGTAATCAAAAAATTGAAAATGAAACAGAGAAATTAAATATTATTAATGAGATTATAGAAATATTAAATGAATTTAAAAAATCTAATAATATTTTCATAACTTTTCAAGATATAAATAAAATAATTATAAAAAATTCATATAAATTTGACAAATATTTTAATTTAATAGAGATAAAAGAAAATAATAGAGATTTTAAATACAACTTAGAAAGAAAAATAATCGATAAGAAATTAATTATTATTAAAGACTTTATCATTAAAGACTTTATCATTAAAGAAATTTATGACGGATTACTACAAAGAGAAATACATAATTTAAACATGGCATGTGCTTTCCTTTCATCAAAAAATATTCCTGAAAAAATCCATATAGATTTATTAATATATATTGGTGCCTCAATAACTTGGAACGGTCTTGATTATTCAAAATCAGAAATAAAATGGATTAAAAGACATTGAAATGGATAATCAAGAAACAGTTTTAAAATATGAGATTCCTAAATAAAACGAATGTTAGGCGGGAGAAAAAATTTACATTTGTTAAAGGATTCTAAAATTGATGACGGTATATCAAATACTAAACATAGTGAAAGAAAAGAAAAATGGTTAAAAAACATTAAAGATAATTGGAGAAATGTTATATGTGTTTGTGGTAGTAATTACCACTTTAATGGAGATATAGACAAACTTTTCGAATGGGAAAACATCCATTTAAGACATTTTGCATCAGATTCAAATAATCATTCTATCATATCTTTTTATCCTACAGACATGATAATATATTATCATTCAAAATCAGGATATGTAATTGAAAGAAGAAAACACAAAACCCATGAGATTGATGAAATAAATCAATCATTATTTAATGGCAAAGTAACGTTGACAGGAGTTTAGTATATCGAATTTTGCAAAGAGATCATGAATATAAAAATGCAGACGTTGTAATCATAGGCGGAGGAATATTAGGAACAGTATTATCTTACATAATTTCCCTTTTTTCCAATTCAAAAATTATATTAATAGAACAAGAAAAAATTGTAGGATATCATACTAGTTCTAGAAATACTGGAAAGGTTCATGCACCTTTTATTTACGATCCTGAAAAAAAATGGAGCACAGCAAAAGCAGCACTATTTGGATACGACTTTTGGAAAACCTATTGTCACATTAAAAGAATCGATTTTAGAGAAGATGGCATAATAGAAGTATCAACTAAAGAAAAAGATGTCAACACTATTTACAAGCATTTAGAATGGGGGATTAGAAATGGATTAGAAAAGCAAAACCTTCGAGTGTTAGATATGAAAGAAGTCAAGGATATTGAACCTAATGTAATATGCAAAAATGCATTACTATGTAAAAGAGATGCATCAGTAGATTTTGGAGAAATTACAAGAAATTTAGCATTAGATGCAATTAAAAACGACGTAGAAATAATAACACATTCAAAGGTCAAAAAAATTGAATATAATCAAAGGATTAATAAGATTATCATAAAATTTAAACAAAGAATCAACGATGGAATTGAGAAAACACTACAATGTAATTACATAATAAATGCTTCAGGAGGATCCGCACTAGAATTAACGAAATTTATGAATCCTCACCTCAAATATAAAAATATATATTTTAGAGGAGAGTATTGGCAGGCCCCCATAAAATATAAACACCTTACTAATCATAGCATTTACTCAGTTCCACGATTTCAGGAGTTTCCATTTTTAGATCCCCATTGGATAATCAGGTCAAATGGAAATAGAGAAATAGGACCTAATGCGTGTCCTGTTTTTTCACAATATGGATACAATATAAAATCAAACCTAAAGCATTTTTTACCTAACATATATGAATTTATAAAAGATTTTGAAATAAAAGGAATAAAAAATTTAATATTAGATAAAGATTATTTACAGTTAATATTTAATGAGTTATCTAGTAGTATATCTAAAAAACATATGATAAACAGAGTCAAAAAATTTTTGCCTGCTTTACAATCAAGCGACTTTTCAATCAAAGGCACGTCAGGAATTAGATCTAATTTGATCAATAAGGATGGCACTTTTGTATTAAATCCTATATTTATAAAAAATGACAATGCTATGCATATATTAAACTATAATTCACCTGGAGCTACAGGGGCTTTTTCAATTGGAATTAGCTTGACATTCAATCTTATAGAAAATAAAATAATAAAGGAGAAAGATATACATCCAGTATTATATGAAGAAAAAATGATTGAAGAATGCAGAAAAGAGGTAAAAATTGACTGGACATCTATATAAAAAAAGCTATATGTACGGTATCTCATTAATTTCTTGTCCTTTCTTTGCTTACATAAGATAGACTATCCAAGAAACCACTACTTTTTAAATCGTTCACCGACTTTACAGCATAAGAATTTGATTATATTTCCAAAAAGAAAATAACAAAAATTATTTTAAAAAGAAAATTGTGATTGAATATACTACTGCAAATTGAAAAAATATAGGATAACAAGTTAAATATTTAGAAATAGGTTAAGAAATTATAATAGGGTATCGGATTTAGTTACATATATGGTAACTATAGAATAATGAACTAATCATTATTACTAAAATACAAAAATCATTGGAACAATACAAATTATTTCTAATTGTCAATGATCTAATATGAAAAAACCTTAATTTATATAAAAGGAAAAATATACAATAAGGAAAAATATATTAAGTTGCTTAAATAATTCAACCAATTTTTAATTTATTATTTTTAAATATAAAAGTAATTATTTTCTTTCAAGATATCATCTTTTTTGAAAAAAGTTCTGAACTATTAATAAAAAATCTCTTTTTATTAATATGTACTACGAATTATCAATAGTATTTAATGGTTTATATATGCTTTTTTAGTCTTTTGTTACCTTAAAGAACTCAATAAATCTAAATTAACAATAGATAAATTTGGCTACATGTAATAAAAAATAATGCGGGGATTGCCAAGCCCGGTCAACGGCGCAGGTCTTAAAAAAGTGCGATGCTTAGAAAGAGCTTGGATTTCCTACAACCCTGTTCCTTAGGGATTCGTGGGTTCGAATCCCACTCCCCGCACATATTTAAACTGAATCGATTACTTTAAAAACTTAAATAACACTATGATTTTATGAATCAAGTTGATCAAAATATATAATTGGAGGATAATTCTCAAACATCACTTTGATGTTTTATATATTAATAGAGGATAAATTAAATGAGACAACAATCACAAAAAAGGATACAAAAACCCCGATTGATTAAACAATCAAAAGAATTTGATTATAACAAACCAATTTCGAAATGTAATATATGTTATACGTTATGTGGATGGCATTGTTATGAATGCGACATGGATTTTTGTCAAGATCATTTTATTCAACATAAAGAAAAAGGATCATGTAAAAAAATATGATATTAATTTATTACGACAAAAAAAATTTATCTTGAATATCTACCCCTTTGTTCAATTTCATTGACTAGATTAAATATTTTTGCAGAGTTCTTGCCATAAATTTTATAATATCCTTGAGTAAAATTTTCAAGTGATGATTTAAAGAATTCCATATGAACGCTATTTAATATTTCTTTAAATAATCTTATATCTGATGCTTTATCTTCTATTCTCTCAGAATAAAAAGATAAACCAAAATCAATTACTGTCAAACATTTTTTAGAGGTAATGATAAAATTCGAAGTAGTTAAATCTCCATGAATAATATTGTTTTTGTGAAGGTTGGCAACAGTTTTTCCCAAATCAAAACAGATGTTTGTAGAAAAAACATTTTTCAATACATCGCCATCTATATACTCCATTATTATTTCAAAGTTATTTAAATTAAGAAAATAAATGAAAGGAGTTCTAACACCAATAATTTTTGCAAATGACATAATACGAGATTCATGTAATGTTCTATGTTTTCTCAAAATCAAATCTAAATCTATATGCCTATACTTTTTACAAATACGAACCTTTGAAACCGCAGGCTGGCCATACCAATCAACTAAATGTAATTCTGATTCAGCGCCTTTTTTTAATAACATTTTATTTTCTAACAATAGTTAAATTTAGTAATTCATCATAGATTTAAAAACATGGTTGAAAAATCTGAAAAACTACATACAAATGATGAAAAAATAATTTTACAGGAAGATTGTTCGGAAGATAATTTGAAAAATGGTATTCTTACGCTTACGACTAAAAAAATTTTTTTTGAAAAAACTAAAGGCAGAATGGTGACGCTTACAAAGAAACTACTCTCAGAAAAAATAGAAATAGAATTTGATCAGATATCAAAATATAAATCAGAAGGAATAATAATTAAAAAATTAGTTATATTACTATCTGATGAAAAAATTTACAAATTTGGAGTCTTAAGTCCGGGCAAATGGGTAAAAGAAATTCAGCTTCAAATAAACAAGAGGTAATATTGCAAATCATTAGATCTATCTCCATTTTATATCCACAGAGTCCAGTCTCCAAGATTGAGATATAAATGCTTTTTCTGGATCGACAATAGAAGATGTAGAATTTATATATGATAGTAAACCGGTCCATGCGATTTGGGTACCATTGTCCCCACAAAATCGTAAGGGACAAGACTTAAAAATGGTATTATGATAATCACATGCCATTTTTAACATATTTGATAACCTATTATTGGCAGATACTCCGCCCACTATTAAAAATTCTTTTTTTTCAGTAAAAGATAAAGCCCTTTCTACAGCTTCCACAATTATGGAGAATGCAGTCTCTTCTAAAGAAAAACATATTTCAGGTAAAGTGCAATCTTTTTTGCAGATTATCTTTTTAACTGCTGTCAACAATCCAGAAAATGAAACATCGTTACCTTTGATGACATAAGGCAATGGATATAAATCGTGTTTATCATACATATTTGATAATTCCTCTATTTTATTACCGCATGGAGATGAAAAGCCCATACTTCTTCCGACTTGATCAAAAAGTTGACCAATTGTGATATCTAGAGTTTCTCCAAAAATCCTCCATCTATTTTTATGAAACACTAAAATCATAGTATGCCCACCTGAAACTAATAGTGTAAGAGGGTTCTTTAAACTAGAAAGTTTTATTCCTAGTTCTATATGTCCAACTGCATGATTAACCGGGATCAAAGGTATATTATAAAATGACGACAATGAACGTGCCATTACAGTCTCCAATGCGTAAACAGGGTCCTAATCCAGGTCCGGCAGAATAGGAAATTATATCGATATCTTTTATATTTAACCTTGAATCATTAAGGCATTTTTTCAGAATTTTTGTTGCATTACGGGCATGATATTTAGATGCATCTTTAGGATTAATTCCCCATCCTGCAGGCGGTTTATAAATATCACGAACTTCGGATAATACTATATCTTCGTTTTCACTATTTATAATAGAACAACTAAAAGTATGGGCAGTACTTTCTATCCCTAAACAAAGCATAATTTAATTTCTACTAGTTGTAGAAACTATTTTGATTATATCATTGTTTTTTAAAGTATGATCGGCACCAATTCTCTGTTTTGTTCGTATATCAATAGCATATAAAAATCCCTTACTCAAGTCCTTGTGAATAAGATTTGCTAATTCTTTAGCAGTAATATCTTTTGACACTATTCTTGCATCAGGAAGAACATGATCTTTTTTATCAGTCAATTTGAATTCATCCTCTACAGGATATACTACTATATTATTTAATGCATTAAAACAGATATAATTTATAATTTTTTGTACTCCAGTAGAACTAAATTTTTTTAAGATATCATTCACCTTGTCTAAGGCTTCGATTTGCTTTGTTGAAAGAATGTCGGAATTCTTTATTTCAAACTCTGAATCACCGGGAAGGTAATAAATTAAATTTTTTTGTGACGCTCTTTTTAATAATAATTCTGCTTCAGATACAGTTGAAAAAAATGCTCTATTTAAATTTTTTAGTCTATGTATATTTTGACCTGAATAAGGTAGATCAGCTCTATTTGCAGCTATGATAATAGGTTTAGATAAAAGTCTTATTTGTTTGCATAACATTAACAAATCATTTTTATTCCATTCAATTGCTTTTTTACTTAAACCAGTAATTTTAATGGCATCATGAATGACTTTTTCTTGAATAGATAAACCAGAGAGTCTTTTTGATACCATAAATTCTATTTTTTGTTTCATATTTTCACTTTCTTTTACTATTTTATCCCAATCTTTTAGGATCAAGGATTGTATCCATAGATCAAATTCGTCTTCAACAAATTCTATATCTAGCAATGGGTCTCTACTGCCCGGCGTTACAGGTTTTCCCTCTTCATCCGTAGAGCCAGATATGTCTACGACATGAATAATTGCATCAGCTTGTCTTGCATCATCTAAAAATTTATTTCCTAATCCTCTTCCAGAATGAGCTCCTGGAACTAATCCAGCGATATCTATCAATTTTACAGGAATAAATCGAATACCATCAATGCATTTAGAATTAATTGGATTATCTGTCACGCCCATTTCTCTACAGACACAATTAACTCTTACAAACGCAATCCCAATATTAGATTCAATTGTAGTAAATGGAAAATTGGCAATTTGAGCAAACGAATCAGTTGCAGAATTAAAGAATGTGGATTTACCAACATTAGCTTTACCCAATAAGCCTATTATCAATTATTTAATAGTCAAGTATTGACATATTTACCTTTTATGCAATAAGCATTCTCAACATGAAGAATGTAATATCGAAAGAATAATTCATTATGAATAACAGAATTAAAAATTTCATTACTTGCAGAAGAACAAAAGCAACTTAAATCTTAAGCAATAGAATAGCATATTTTTGATCAACTGAAAAAAGAAATAAGATCACTTTAACAGATCCGGTAGGACTGAGATTTCAACAATAAATACCTTATCAATAATATTTAGATTTTAAATCGGTAAAATAGAGATATTAATTTGACAATATTCGATAGTAATAAAATTGATATATATATATATATAAATGAAACTATTATTCTACATTTGCTTTGTTGCATGATTCGAAAATCAGTTAAAAATTTAATATTTGTATTATAATAATAAATAAGCTTTGACTATTTCCGTTATAACACTGTCAATAAAACGTTAACAAATGACGAATAAAATAATCATGCAACAAAGCATTCTACATGTACTTTAAATAGTTATAAATTATTGTAATTGAAATTGATGTTAATGATTGATTTTAATTTTATTGGAAAAATCTTTTTTGCTCCTAATACTTCGGATTATGAATTAATTGACAAGGCAAAATCATTATTGAAAGAAAATGGTATTGATATCGGTTTAATTGAAGTTAATTACAATGTGCAAGAATTAAATGAAGGTGATTTATATATAAGTTATGATCCTCCAGATTTAATAATCAGAAAAGTTTATGGTAAGACACCTAGAGGCTTTACTAAGATGAAAAGTATAAAAACAATTAAACTTGAATATTAATGGAAAATGCTTTTTATAATTCGTACCCATTGATATCACGATAAATTAAGTATATCTTTTACATATCGAATATTCGGCATGTTACAATGGTATTTATTCGACTAGTAAAAGTAATATTACATTAAAGATATTTAAGTTATTACTAATTATTCTCATTATAATTCTTATATATTTTTATTTTTCTAAATTATTTTGTTGTATGATACTAAAATCTTTGACTTTGCTATCCATTTTGTCTAGATAGAAGTCTGTTAACAGCAGTGTAAATGATATACTATATCTTATTGTAAAATAGTTGTGTTTGTTTAGCTATCACAACACCTATAGCTTGCCACTCTTTTATCTATTATTATGAGGGACACATTCCTCAGAATGCTAACTGATGATGAAAAGAACCTTTTACATCTAATGCTTGAAGATAATGAAGCAGGATATAGAGCCAAGATTATCTTGCTTAAAGATGAGGGATACACAGTTCCTCAAATAAGAAAGATTACAAACCATCATGATCATAACATAAGAAAATGGATACATCGCTTTAACGAAAAAGGAATCGATGGCATTATATCAAAAAAACATAATCATAAACAGCACAAATTTACTAATGATATCGAAAAACAAATAGTGGATATAACATCTACAAACCCAAGATCTTTTGATTTGGGATTTTCCACATGGTCATTACGTGTACTTGCTGGTTTTCTTATGAATGACTTAACTGGTAACTAAAATAAGCCATTCTGCAGAAATAAGAAATATTCTTCTAAAGCATAAAATAAAATGGAGAAAATCTAAAACTGTGTTGTCAAATAATAAAAGCAATGATCCAGAATACACTTTGAAAAAAAGTACATTGAACAACTGAGGACAACACACCTTCTTCGGATTCGGTGTTACTGTATATAGATGAAAAAGGGCCTGTAGCAGCAAAAACCCATGGTGGTACATCATGGTCATCGGTACAGGTAAAGGTCGAAAAGTCTCAAAAGATAAATGGATTGTTAAATGTATTTGGAGCCTATGATCATACAAATGACAAAATGCATGTCCAATGCTATAAAAGAAAGACAGGAAAGAAGCAGTTTGTTGACTTTTTAAAAAGAGTAGATAAAAGATATGATAAGAATATCCAAAATATCTTTGTTGTACTTGATAATCTTTCAGCACACAAATCAAAGATGGTAAAGAAAGAGATATCCAAATGTTGTCCTCGAATAAAATTTGTATTTCTACCAGTAAGATCGCCCAAACTTAATTTAATTGAAGTAAGGTGGGTGTGGTTACAAAGGCAGACAATTAACAATTCTACATTTAAAGACGAACAAGAAATAGGAAGAGCTGTTAGCAAGTGGAAGAATATTTATAACAAAAATCATGGCAGCAAAGCGATCATAAATATTTTACAAGAGAGTGTATCTTTATGTATACACAGCTGTTAACTTAAGGAAAACCTCTAATTAAAACAACCATATATTTTATGTCTGCTAGAAATAGAACATCTTCAAAAATAATTGGTTATGTCTTGTACTTGTACTTTTTAGGGTTATCATTTAAAAGTACTGCTAAAGCATTATCATTCTTAAAAATAATAAAAATAGGTCACTTACCAATTTGAAGTTGAATATAAAAGTACAGACCATAAAAATATCAAAAGAAAAGGAAAATCGAAGAACATATAATAGATCTCTTGCATAATTAGAATAAACAGCTATATGATCAGCAATTCTTCATTTTCTTGTTCTCTCATTGCTTTCATATGATCGGTTATCCAAAAAATCATTGCTTTTCAAATCATTCACTGCTGGTCTTACAGTGCAACAGTTCGATGACATTTATGAAAAAAATGTAACAAAAAGATATACTAAACATGAAATACAACGCTTGTTCAAAAAAGATAGAGAAAGACGTATAGGTGCAGGTAAACCTTTCAAACTAGATATTAAAGATAGATTTCTCATGCTTTTGGTTTACTATCGTCTATACATAACTTACACTATGGCAGGTTTTCTATTTGATTTGGATCAGAGCAACATCTGCAGAGACATTCAAAAGATTGAAGGGTTGATAAGAGAATGTTTGCCAATTCCGCAGAAGACATACCCAATAACCAAAAGGCTGAAAACTCCAGAGGCAGTTGATAAATATTTTCCAGGCTTTCTTCTTGCTTTTACAGATTGTACCGAACAGCAAATACCAAGACCTGCGGATAAGAATAGAAGAAAGATATTCTATTCAGGTAAGAAGAAAAGACATACTATTAAGAATCAGATTACGGTTAACAATCGTGGTTATGTCCTTCACAAAGTACGCTATAAAAAAGGAAGAAAACATGACTACGATATTTATAAAAAGAACTATCCTGTCACTCCAAAACAAGTTGTTACTGTAGTTGATCTAGGGTATTTGGGCATAGAAAAGGATTTTCCAGAACAACTATCTGCACTACCATATAAAAAGAAAATAAACCAGTGTTTATCACAAGAAGAAATCGAGTTTAACATTATCCATTCGAAAAAGAGGATAATAGTAGAGCATACTATTAGCAGATTGAAAAAGTACAAGATAATGAGTGAGATATTTAGAAATAAATTGAGAAAATATAACAAGGTGTCAGACATAGTAGCAGGACTAGTGAACTATAGAATATCAAATTATCTGAACTAGAAATCGATATAGAATTAGAAGTGATGGTCTAGATTATTTCTAATTATGCAAGAGATCTAATGAATGAATCTGTGATAAAAGCAGGTTCTTCTGAACTAATATGGGTTTGGATAGCTATAGAACCAATAAATAAAGAAATCTTTGTCGTTGATATCAAAAGAGAGAAACGTGTTTGTTGCCGAAAGGTTTGGAAAAAGAAAATCGCAGTGTATGTTATATAAGACAATTATCAAAGAGGTCTGAATACATACTGATAGGAATTGCTATTATTGAACCTGATTACAAAGAAACCCTTGGAATTGCATATCAAAAGAACAGAACAGGTGTTTGAATCAGAATGATTTATTTCTAAAGTTGCATATAAGCATGATAAACATCCAGTTTCTACAAATGGAGATGGCAATGGTGGCAGTGATAATGGTACTTGATATCCACCATAAGCATCTACATACTTGAGGCTTGGCCATAATTCAAATTTATTTTGATAAATATAATATAGCTTAAAGCTGACCTCTGGAATGTTATTTTGATTAACACTGTTCCAAAGATTAGCTTGGTAGATTAAAGGAATTCATCCTTTTTAACATTCTATGTATATTATAGCTTGTGTACAATGGCCTACGGTACCAACAACAAGAAAATGCGGTAGACCATATGTATACATATTCTCCAACTGTAATTCTAAGATGTTTTATTAAGACTGTAGTTCCGAATAGATTCCAACAAAGCATTACATCTTTTTCTTAGCATGGACTGCTGTCAGTATAACCACAAACTAGCATTAGCCTGTGGCATTGTAACAATACCTAGCAGCAGACGTACATTTGATAGGAGATTGTTAAAGACTATTTCTGCAGATTAAACAAAGGATATCTACAATGAGATACCAGTTCGTTATAGAAGATATGGTAGATCCTTCCATAGCTGCGACAGTAGACAGTACACTCTGATGAAAGCAAAGGGTAGTATATGGCATAAATCAACCATGAAGAAAGGTATAGCACCATCATGCACTCCTGGCATCAATACAGATGTAAGATGGCGAGGTTATAGTCATACATGAAGGGATGGATAGATATTTGGATATAAACTACATCTAACATGTACAACAGGTAAGATTGTAGTACTATAACAGCAACCAATGTGTAACTGTACTGATTCCACACATAGTTGACATTTTAGCTTCCTAACATAGTTGACACTCTAGTCTTAGAGTGTAATAATAATGGATATAATTGAAAATAGGTATAAAATGATAATTGAATCAGAACGTTCAGGTAAGACTATATCTGATGCTTGTACTGCATATGCTGTTTCAAGACAAACATGGTACAAATGGAAGAGACGCTATAATGTATATGGGATAGATGGATTAAAAAACCAATCAAGAAAGCCACATAATATTAAAAATGTAAAGGTAACCAAAGATATAGAAAAGATTATTCTCGAGCTGAGACTAAACAACAGATTTGGTCCAATGAGAATAAGGTTCAGATTAAAGAGAAAGTATGGAATCAGCTTGGGTACAAAAACCATTTACAATATTCTAAAGAGACACAATCTCAATGTACTATCTGTTAAAATAAAAAGAAAATACAAGATTTGAAATGAAACATCCGAATGAGTTGGTTCAAATGGATACCAAAGGACCTTTTTATCTAAAAGGCTCACGAAGCAAAAATTATTTTATTCATGTTATATAGATGATTGCCCCTCAAGAAAAGTAGTTAGCAAATGGTGCAGCAGAAGAACTAGTGAAGAATCACTGTCGGTTCTCAACGAATGGATTGAACTCTACGGTAAACCTATGAAAGTGATGCACACGATGGTTGTGGTAGAGAATTTACATCGAATAAATTCAAACATTATCTTTTTCTCAATGGAATAAAGGACAAGCAGATTCCTAAAGGTTATCCACAAGAACAGGGGAAAGTAGAAGCGTATAACAAAATAGTCATAACTGAATTTCTACAAGTAGAAGAGTTAATTGATATGAAAGAGGGAATAGAGAAATACGAACTATTTGTCAAATCGTATAACTATGAAAGAGAACATGGAGGAATAAAAGGAATGACGCCATCAGAGAAGTTCATGAAATCTTTAAAACAACCGATATTGATACACTAAAACAAGACAAAATGTGTCAGCCATGTTGGTACATTGTTTTGTCAACCATGTGTGGAAGTACAACATGTAACTACTGCTAATGTACCGGACAATAGGATGTACAATCCTTTAATATCGTCATCCTTTGGTATTCTCATTACCATATGTATTGTATATGGTAGCGGATCCAAGCTATGACGATAAGAAACTGTATGAATATAGTAAGAAGGTGTTAGGAGTAGATCAGGTAATTTGTCCTGTTGTTGAAATATATAAAAATAATCCAAAAAAAGGCTAGATCTGATTTGCTTTTATCAATTGGTATTAGGACAGACTATTTTTACTGCCAGAAAAGAATATCTATAGAACCCCTTTGATAGCGCATATAAAATCAGTATTTAGAGTAGACCCATTACCAGCACCAGGATTCCATAAAGTATATGCAATTGTACTTTTGTCTGTTTTATTGTATCAGTTAATGGTATACTATAACTGTAAAACCCGGAAAATAAATCCACAATCAATAAAATATATGCTTGGGACTGGATGATAGGTTATTGAAAATAAAGATAAGGAATATCGAATTATGATCATGACTCACACACTTAATGAAAACATCACTTAAATTCCTCATGAAAAAAGCCTAATAGAAAAAACAATGCAGTACATAAAGATATAACTATAGAAGGTTTTGGAGATTATTCTCCATGTAAAAAAAAATGTACTAAAATATGTCATCAATTGGTTTTGTTTGTTTGCAAATTTTTATGATAGAAAAGAATTATGGAGGGAGGGCAGAACCTATAATGCAATCGCGATATCAAAACTACCGGGGTTACTATTTCCTGCCTCTAATTATTTGGCTATTATACATTTTTCATTTTCAACATGACCATCTGTCTGATGTAAGTTTCTTTATATAGGATTTATTGCTATATTAATTAGATTCTTGGAATTTATATATAAGAAAATTCCATAATTTATGGTTTCTTTTGTATCATTTTTCTATTAGCAATTTAATCTCTGGCAAATAAGAATAATAATAAGAAGAAGAAATATACTGCTATAGTATATTACAGATTTTTAAAATTTTTTGCAGAAAATATTGTAAAATTATAATTGAATATGAATATGATTATTGATAGTAAAGCTCTGTTGCTTTGTTACATTTTGAAAATCCTATAAAATATATAGTATTTGTCTATATGTGTAATAATATAATAGAAATGACTATTTTCGTTTTATTTTATTTGCAAAACGTTAACAAATAATGAATAAAATAATCATGCAACAAAGCAATACATTATAATAATAACACGGATTAAGATAACTGATCGTTAAAGTAGTACATTATTTATTTCGTCAAAATTTTCATCTACCTTTAATTTCTTCTCTGTTTTTTCTCCAATTGATCTTAATATCACATTTCCATTAATTTTCATTTCATTCAAATTAAAAATAATAATAAATTCGGCATTTTTATTTTCTGCGTCAGAAATTTGTTTGGACAGGGATCTACCTATTAAATCATATTCTACGGATTTGTTTTCTTTTCTTAAAAACGATCCCAATTTTTCTACCCAGCTTATCATTTCTGGAGAATCATATACTATAAAAATCAACTTATTTGTATTATTTTTTTTAATTCCTTCTCTTTTTTTCATTGCAAGGATTATTCTTTCAATACCACCTGCTGCACCAGTTGCCCCCATATCTTTTCTACCAAATGTCTCTGTAAGTTTATCATATCTTCCTCCACCCACTAGAGATCCGAAATTATTTTCTTGATCTATTGCTTCAAAAACAATTCCAGAATAATAGTCTAAGCCTCTTACAATACCTAAATTAATTCGTACATTATTTACTTTTCTGTTAGATAACGATCGTATGACTTTCTTAAGGGTTTCCCAAGATGTTAAATTCAACGGTTCCATAAATTGTCTTAATTCTTCATAACTTCCTTTTTTTTCTGCGAATGCAAGAGCTTTTTCTAATAGTTCTTCCTTAATTCTTCCTTTATATTCTTCCTTAACGCCCATCTTGCCTTTCTTGGATACTTTATCTATTGCCCTAAATATTTCAAATAGCATATCCTCGTCTAATATATCTAAATACTTTTTACTATATTCTTCAAGTAATTCTCTGCTGTTTATATCAATAATTATATCGTTTAAACCTAATTTGTTAAGAAAAACGGAGGTAAATTCTATTATTTCTGTATCGGATTTAAGGCTATTCGGACCATAAATTTCAATATCCCATTGATGAAAAAATCTGTATCGCCCTGCTTGTGGCTCATCATACCTCCATACTCCTCCAAAAGATGCAATTTTTGCAGGAATTTTTAAATCTCTTCTTGAAACAAAATATCTTGTTAATCCTATTGTCAAATCAAATCTTAAAGCCACTTTTCTGTTACCCTTATCAATAAAACTATATGTTTCATTGATTATGCTTGGTCCTGATTTTGATTCTAATGTTGAAAGTAACTCTAATGGTGATGGTTCCATAATTTTAAAATTAAAAATTCTTACTGAATCATAAAAGGCATTTTTGATTGTATTGATATTTTCATATTCTTCAGTTTCTATATCTCTCATTCCTCTAGGCAAATCAAATTTCATTATAATTCAACGATTAGTTTTTTTAATTTAGATTTTCCGGTTAATTATAATACCTAGTAATTCTTTATGTAGATGATTTTGAATAATATCGAATATTTAGATCATATGACGGATGGTTATATACGTTGTAAAGGAAAAACATTGACGGATGCATTTCAATTTGCTGCTAAAGGATTAGTAAATATGATGTATGATCTTAATTATGTAGAAAAAAAATTGATAATTCCTATATCAGCTGAAGGTTTTGATTTGGAAAATTTATTATTTGACTGGTTAGAAAAAGTATTATTAATTATATTAATTAACAAAATTCTTTTAACTGAATTTCATATTAGCATGAATTTTAATAATAAATTAAACAAATACTGTATAGAAGGTTTTGGTAAGGGCGATTTAATAAACGAGAAATTACATGAACTTAAAGTTGAAGTAAAAGGTATAACTTATCATGAAATGAAAATAATTAAAGATCATAGTGATGATATGTTTATTATAGAATATATAGTTGATTTATAATTTTCTATTTTACTAGCATTTGATTTAAAAAGTCTTATATATCAAATGTTAATATAGGTTATCCGTTAAAATGACTGATGATCCTACTGCATCTTCTATTGTTGAGTTATCTGAAAAAAACTTTGACAATATTTTATCAGATAATGAATATGTTTTAGTTGATTTTTGGGCTACTTGGTGTGGACCATGTCAATTTATGTTACCTATTTTTGATAAACTATTTAAAAAATATGGTAATAAAGTAAGATTTGGACGATTGAATGTTGATGATAATCAATCTATAGCTATGCGCTTTGATGTATATGCCATACCAACTTTTATAATGTTTAAGAATGGACACCCCCTAGATCGAGCTGTAGGGGCAGTAGGGGAAAATGGTTTGGAAAACCTATTACAAGTAAATTAATAGTTATTTTATTAATTCGTCAATATATGAATATTATATTCCTTATCATAATAAAAAACGATATCAATAATTATTTAAATTTCAATTATATAATGTACTAATTATACTATGGTTATTGAAAGGAGATTTTTGGTTAACCTATGATACACATTATGAATATGGAAGTACAAAAACAAAATTTCATACATAACATAAAATCTTAATAAAAGAAAAAATTAAGATTACATATTTATGACTAAGATTAAAGATAATCTATAGGAAAATATATTTATATATCAAAGAATTGTATAAGATTAAGTTTAATAATTATTATGTATTAAAATATTGATAATTTGTTATTTTTGATTATAAAGAATTTATTATTGGAATATATGTATAGTTAAATGAGATAAAATATTTGACCGAGACTCTTTCATACGATATTATTATAGTTGGTTCTGGGCTAGCTGGTCTACGTGCCGCTATATCGGCTGCATCAAAAAATAAAAATTTGAGAATTGCTGTAATTTCTAAAGTTCAAGTTATGCGATCTCATTCTGTGTCTGCAGAAGGTGGTACTGCTGCTGTTCTTTATAAAGATGAAGGTGATAATTTAGAATCACATATCTATGACACTATTAAAGGAAGTGATTTTTTAGCCGATCAGAATGTAGCAGAACTATTAGTTAAACGGATTCCATATGAAATTATTCAATTAGACAGATGGGGAATGCCATGGTCAAGAAAGGAAAATGGTAGAATCGATCAAAGAAAATTCGGAGGTTATTCATTTCCTAGAGCTACCTATGCGCAAGATAAAGTTGGTTTTTATGAAATGCAAACCTTATATGATACATCTCTTAAATACGAAAATATTGTTTTCTTCAACGAATGGTTCTGTACTTCTATAATTCATAATAAAAAATCTTTTCAAGGCTTTACCTGTATCGAAATTAAAAATGGTCATTTTGCAAATATTGTCGCACCAGCTGGAATAATTTGTACTGGTGGCGCTGGAAGGATTTATAGTTTTTCTACATACGCATATTCTTCTACTCCGGATGGATTAGATATGGCTTATAGAGCGAGCCTGGCTTTAAAAGATATGGAATTTGTTCAATTCCATCCTACTGGTATTTTACCATCCGGAATTCTGATTACCGAGGGTGCACGTGGAGAAGGAGGATATCTGATTAATTCTGACGGGGAGCGATTCATGAAAACATATGCCAAGGATAAATTAGAATTGGCATCTAGAGATGTCGTTTCCAGAGCAATGATTACCGAAATACAATCTGGTAGAGGATTTAAACACGCTACTGGATCCGATTGCCTTAAATTAGATTTGACTCACCTTGGTGAAGAAAAAATTAAAGAAAAATTGTCTGGAATTCGAGAAATAGGGATAAAATTTTCTGGAGTAGATATTATTGATGAACCTATCGAAGTAAGACCTGTTTGCCATTATATGATGGGCGGAATTCATTCAAATGTAGATGGTGCCACAGAATTAGATGGTCTTTGGGTTGCAGGCGAAGCTGCTTGTAATAGTTTGCATGGTGCAAATAGACTAGGTGCAAACTCTACATCAGAATGTTTAGTTTGGGGTACTATTACTGGCGAACTAGCTGCAAATTATTCGATTAAATATAAAAATAACATGAATGATATTGATAACCAACAGATTATTAAAGAAGAGAAAAGAATATTTGATGGAATATTTCGTGGAAAAGGTGATGTGAATCCATATGAAATTCGAAAAGAACTTACTGATACAATGGACGAAAAAGCATATGTATATAGAACTGAAACTGAACTAATAGAAGGACTAAAAAAGATATCACGCCTTAAATCTTTATATTGGAAACATGTCGATGATAAAGCAAAAGAGTATAATACTAATTTTCTTAATGTCATGGAAATTGATTCTATGTTGAGAATAGCAGAAGTTGTTTTATTAGGTGCTTTGAATAGACAGGAATCTAGAGGAGCACATTCTAGAATAGATTATAAAATACGTGACGATCATAACTTTTTAAAACATACTCTTGCTTATTATAATAATGATGGTGAACCAAATATGAGATGGCATCCAGTCGTTTTTACACGATATGCTCCTGCGGAGAGACGCTATTAATGGATAACTTTTCTAAGAAAGATATCATATCTTCAGATCAGGGACGTGAAGGTATAAAGGGATGGCTCAATCCTACTCGATATGGTTGGGAAAGAGTATCTTATTGGCTACAACGTTTAACAGGATTGGGCCTTTTAATCTATTTTATAGGACATGTTTATGAAACTAGTTCACTTACTAATGGTATTAATGCATGGAATAGTATGTTAGAACTGACTCAAACACTTGGTGGTCATCTTTTCTTATTGTTTGTCATTGGTGCAAGTACTTTTCATTCCGTTAATGGTTTACGGCTCATATTTACTGAATCAGGTAAAGGTATAGGAAAACCAGGTAGACCTGACTATCCATATCACGCGGCATCTTTAAACAACATTCAAAAATCTGGTATTTGGGTTGCAATATTACTTGCCTGTGTTGCTATGCTATATGGAGGGATGGTTTTATTTGGAAGTAGAGGATAAAGACATGAAAGTGTGGAACACATATTTTTATATAATTAAATTACAAAATCCTATCTGGAGAAAACTTTGACATATTTAAGATTACGCGAGAGTCAAATTATGAAAATTCATTATTTGACTGGAATTATATCTTTATTTGTAGTTGCCATTCACATTTTATTTAGACTTATAATGCCTTTTGGTCAAAGTTTAGTGTATCAAAATGTGGTATCAAATTATCATAATATATTTTATGCTATTCTTTTGGAGTCAATCTTGGTTTTAATATCTATACATGGATTTAATGGATTAAGAATTATATTGATGGAAATTAGACAATCCCCAAGATGGGATTCCATAATAACTATATTAGTGTTAATATCGATGATCGGTATAATAACCTATGGTACGAGAACAATTGTTATTGCAAGTGGATTATAGTAAAAAGATCTTCCAATATTTCGATGAAATATAGTATGATAAAAGTATTTTTTGGTGAATAGTATGACTGACGAAAATAAAAAGACAATATTAAAGATATATAGAACTAATTTCAATAGAAAAGAATCACCTCATTATGACGAATTTGAAGTACCTGTTAATCGCTGGACCACTGTTTTAGAAGCATTGTTACATATAAAAAACAAAGCAGATAGTAGTGTAGCTATTCGGTATTCCTGCAGAATGGCATCTTGCGGATCTTGCGGAATGAAAATAAATGGCAAACCAAGCTTAGCGTGTTATACAAAGATCTCTGAACTAAATAAAGATGTGGTTGTATGTGAACCACTATCTAATTTTCCAAGAATTCGTGATTTAGTAACTGATTTCTCTCAATTTTTTAATCATCATAAAAAAATTGAACCCTTTATTCATAATGATCAAGTTTCACTTGATGTCAAGACTGAAGACGATCTTGTTGAATTTAAGCAAACCCCTGAAGAATTGGATAATTATTTGCAATTCTCATATTGCATAAGATGCGGTCTATGCTATTCTGCGTGCCCTACTGTTGCAACAGATAATAGTTTTCCAGGACCTCAAGCTTTATCTCAAGCCTATAGATATCTTGCAGATAACAGAGATGATGATAAGTCTAGTAGATTTAATATACTTGATGAAAGGCATGGGATTTGGAGATGCCATTTTGCTGGCTCGTGTAGTGCAGTATGTCCAAAAGGTGTAGATCCTGCTTTGGGTATTCAGATACTCAAAGGCCATATGTTAGGCGTATCAAAAAATGATAAAAAAATTACTACATTACGTAAAAAAGATGAAGAATAGTTATAATTAGATTGAATAATTTTTAAAATATCTCAATCTAAAATTCAAAAATATAAAAGTATTTTTTTTTCTTATTTTTATTTTGAATCATAATCAGCTGTTTTTGGTGATTGGCTAGGTTTGCTTTCATTAACTTGTTTATTTATAGCTTCGGCCATGAAATGGTTACTTACATTTACCTTTACTTCTTGTATCCCTTCGACCTTGTGTATATTATCTTTTACATCTTGGGCTATTTTGAATCCAAATACTGCAGGACAAAAAGGACTGGTTAAATGTAAATCTACATTTACTTTTCCATTGTCTATGTCTACTTTATCTATCAATTCTAATTCCATAATCGAAACTCCTATTTCTGGATCTACTATTTTTGTTAGTTCTTCAAATATGTGGCGCCTTGTAAGTTGTAAATCTTGAGACATGATTGTATATTGTTATCTTAGTATTTATTAATTATTTTTAAAACTAATTAATATAGTCAGATTATTTACTTTTATGTATAGATCAAGACCTGGGGGCAATTTAGATGATTTTACTCTTTCTTTTTTGTCTTCGCTAAATGAAGATCAGGAACTACTTAATTATGATATTTTAGGTAGCCAAGCACATGTTTTGATGTTATATGAAATTGGTATATTGTCTAAAATTGAATTACAAAAAATATTAAAAAGTTACTAATATATTGTTAAAAGATGTTTCTCTATTAAGAAAATTCGGAAATTTAAGTTCTGAGGATATACACGAATTAATCGAATCTTGTATTATTAAAATGACTGATATAAATTCTGGAGGTAAAATGCATACTGCTCGATCTAGAAATGATCAAGTCATATTAGATATGCGAATGAAATTACGAGATGACATAAATAATATTTGTCTATATGTGATCGATCTGGTTAATTCTATAATCCTAAAGGCTAAAGAGAATATTGACTCCATAATGCCTATGTATACTCATTTACAGCATGCACAATTAGGCGTTTTTTCTCATTATTTGTTGTCTTATGCTTATTCACTACTACGTGATTTTGATCGATTTTTTAACTTGTACTATCGTATTAATTGTTCCCCTTTAGGTTCCTGTGCAATTGGAGGAAGTAGCATTAATATTGATAGAGATAGAATTTCTTATCTGCTAGGATTTTCCGATTTGGTATATAACAGTATTGATGCAACTAGTTCGCGTGATTCTTTTGTTGAATTTGCATCAAACTCATTAATATGCATGTTAAATTTGTGTAAGATATCTGAAGATTTTATAATTTGGTCTACTTCTGAATTTGGTTTCATAATATTAGACGATAAGTATAGCTCTTCCTCTTCTGTAATGCCTCAAAAAAAAAATCCTGATCCACTTGAAATAATACGTGGAAAAACTGGATTAACAAGTGGAATTTTTCAATCTATTTCTTCGATTATAAAAGGACTACCGTCAGGATACAGTAGAGATTTACAGGAAATGAAACCATTATTATGGAAGATATCATCCATAGTCAAAGATTCTTTAATTATTACAAATGGTATTATTAAAACTATTGTTATTGATAAAAAAAAGATGTATAAAATTTCGTCAGAAAGCTATGCAATATCTCTCGATATTGCTGAACAACTAATAAAAAGTAAAAAAATTCCATTTAGGTCTTCCCACAAATTAATAGGAGGCCTTGTTGATTATGCCGTTAAATGTAATAATATCCCACTTAAATTATTAAGTCGAAGTGATATAGATCAAGTTTTAATAAATACAGATTCTTTAAAATATGAAATTACTGCTGATGAAATTAATTTAATAATCAGCAACATCACACCAGAAAATTCTATTAATTATCGGATTACAAAAGGTTCTCCAAATATGAATGAACAATTGACAATGATATCAAATATAAATATAACTGTAAAAGAATATACTGAAAAAATTAATCTGCGTATTGTTGAACTTAAAAATAGACTAGATGATCTAAAATCAATAGTTAAAAAATATATAGATAATATTTTATAATTCACATTTATGAAAAAATAACTATTTAAAATTCTTAGATTTAAATTATCCTCTTAGATTAATTGTATTGATGTCAGAAGTACAATCACAACCTAATCATCAAAATAAGGAAAATAATCCTACACGCGACTCCATATATATTGGAAAAAAACCTTTGATGGCATATGTGACTTCAACACTAATACAATTAGCAAATCAACCTTCTGTAACAATTAAAGCAAGAGGTCTGAGCATTGGCAGAGCTGTGGATGTATCTCAAATAATATTAAAAAGGATGGAAAATGCAGGTTATTCGATCGGCGATATCATGATTGGTTCAGAAACTGTCCAAGCTGAAGATGGCAGAACAAGAAATGTTTCAACAATAGAGATACAAATTAAGAGACATGCATAAGTATTCATAAAGTTTTTAATTTATACTAATTTTGTATTATGGAAAAAGGTATAAATAAAAAGAGCGTTTCGGCTATTTTTCTAGCTCATTTGAATCCTTTAACTCTTTCTCATGAGAAAATAATACAAAATTTATTAAAAAATTATAAAGTTTATATTTTTCCCGTTAGATTTTTAAAAGATAAGGAAGAAATTACTACTAAAAGTTTTCCTTTTTCCTTTGAAATTCGAAAACATATGATCCTAGAGTCTTTTAACTATGATCAAAATATTCATATTATGAATAATTATACTTTTTTTTCTCCTTACATAAAATATTTGCCCCCTTTTGTGTCTTTATCTTCTCATAGATTAAAAAATAATATAATTTCAAGTATTGGAGATTCTAATTTTATTACTTATACCGGCGATAAGATTGAAAGACTTTTGTTAAAATTATTTGGATTTAAACCAGTCCAAGCAAAACGACAAAGTATTTCTTCTACAAACGTAAAAAAACTTTTGTACCAATCAGCATTATCTGGTAAAAATTTGCCAGATAAATTTGATATGAATTGGAATAATTTTGTTTCTTCCAAAGTAAGTAATGTGATTAAAAATAACTGGAACATCGTGGAACACTTCTCAAAAATTCCTGATCATACAATTCGTATTTTTGGAATGAAATTTCCAAAGAATGGTTTTATTAAATAATATAACACTTTTATATTCGTAAAAAACTTGCAAATCTATGAAAACTAAAACTGCAGATTTTGTTTGTTTTGATGGTGAATTTAAGTCTTGGGACTCTGTAACAGTTCCTGTAACGACTCATGCATTACATTATGGAACTTCTGTTTTTGAAGGCATAAGAGCTTATTTTAATGGAGATAATCTGAATGTATTTAGACTAGAAGATCACATAAAAAGGTTAATTCAATCTGCAGAGATTTATTCAATTAATTCAAAATATTCTGTAAATACAATTTGTAATTATGTTGTGGAATTATTAAGAAAAAATAATATTAAACAAGACTGTTATATACGGCCTTTGCTTTTTGTTGGTCTGCATGGAATTGACTTAAATGTTACCAAAGACTCTCCGACTCATCTTGCTATAATTGCCTTTCCCATTAACCGTTATTTTCCTGAGAACGGTATAAGAACTTGTGTTTCATCTTGGAGACGAATTAATGGAAATTCTACTCCTCCAATGGCAAAAGCGGGGGGCAATTATATAAATTCTGTACTTGCGACTCAAGAATGTAAAAGAAACGGATATGACGAATCTATTATGTTAGATTATAATGGACATGTAAGTGAAGCTCCTGGAGAAAACATTTTTTTAATACGAAAAAATAATATATATACACCACCTCTTTCAGATTCTGTTCTTGATGGAATTACCCGAGATTCTGCTATCTCTATAGCGCATACCCTTGGATACAAAGTTTATGAATCTTCTGTCACACGTTCTGAATTATATACTTCAGATGAAATTTTCGTGACCGGTACGGTAGCAGAAATAACACCTATTATAAGTGTGGATAATCATGTTGTTGGTAGCGGATTAATTGGCAATGTTACAAAACAAATTTCAAGATATTATAATAAAGTGGTATTTTCTCAAACCAAAGAGTATAATAACTGGCTTACTGCCGTATGGTGAATATGTTTGTGGTTATTTGAATTTGGAGAATTTAAATGGACACCCATAATTTAAAACTCGCGGTAATAGGAACCGGAGGTTGGGGAAAGAATCATGTGCGCGTATTGAATGATTTAGGTGTTTTGTGTGCCGTATGTGATTCGGACGCTAATAGACTTGAATCTATTTCAAAAAGATATGGTGTAAGTTGTTATACGAATTTAGATGAATTGCTTCAACAACAAGATCTTGATGCATGCTTGGTTTGTACTCCTACTACAACACATTTTCCAATCGCACAAAAAATTATTAAACATAAAATAAATATTTTTGTTGAAAAACCATTATCGTTTTCATCAACCGAATGTGAACAGCTAACTCAATTGTCAAAACAAAATGAAGTAATATTAACAACCGGTTATATAGAAAGATTTAACCCTGCAATTCAAGATCTTAAACATATAATAGAAGAAAATACTTATGGGGATTTGCTAATGATGGAATTTCATCGTGAAAATAGGATGCCTCTCCATATCAAAGATGTAGGTATAATTTATGATACATCGGTACACGATATAGATACCGCTTTGTTTATTTTTAATTCCAAACCATCAGTAGTTTTTGCACGATCAGGAAAAAAGTTTCATTCTTCTGAAGATTTCGCCACAATCATGTTAGGGTTTGAAAATCAAAAAGTAGCAATAATTGCTTCCAACTGGATTACTCCAAAAAAAGTTAGGCGATTTAGTGCGGTTTGTTCTGAAGGAATTATTACAGGAGATTTTATAACTCAGGAAATAAAAATAGACGATGAAAATAATACTACTATACCCCGAAGAAAATTTGAAGAACCATTGACCCTTGAAATCGAAAATTTTCTTATGGCATTATCTGGTAGAATGACTAGATTTTTAGTAACTCCTGAGGAATCCAGTGCCGTAACTAAAATTGCAGAAGCTTCACTTATATCCAGTAATACTGGGTCTCCAGTTTACCTTACATATTAAGGCAAAGTAAATCTCCTTTCTTTTTGTGTATCCCATATTATTACTTATTCTGTAATTCACTCTTTGGATTCCATGTTTATTTTAATATGTTATCTCTATATTAGTACACGGTTTTAATGAAATCTTTTATATTTAAAAGATATTTTTCTTCTTAATTTCAAGGAATAAAGTATTCTAATAACGTGCCGATCATATTTTATAATTGTGCTTTTAGGACTTCAGTAATAACAAGAGTCAATCTCTTTGTTAAAAGAAATCTTGTTTCTTTATAAACCTGAAACAAAATACGATCTCAAATTATAGTGAAGAAAAGTCGATTAAAATGTATTTATTAGTTGTACTGATTCCACACATAGTTGACATTTTAGCTTCCTAACATAGTTGACACTCTAGTCTTAGAGTGTAATAATAATGGATATAATTGAAAATAGGTATAAAATGATAATTGAATCAGAACGTTCAGGTAAGACTATATCTGATGCTTGTACTGCATATGCTGTTTCAAGACAAACATGGTACAAATGGAAGAAACGGTATAATGTATATGGGATAGATGGATTAAAAAACCAATCAAGAAAACCGCATAATATTAAAAATGTAAAGGTAACCAAAGATATAGAAAAGATTATTCTCGAGCTGAGACTAAACAACAGATTTGGTCCAATGAGAATAAGGTTCAGATTAAAGAGAAAGTATGGAATCAGCTTGGGTACAAAAACCATTTACAATATTCTAAAGAGACACAATCTCAATGTACTATCTGTTAAAATAAAAAGAAAATACAAGATTTGAAATGAAACATCCGAATGAGTTGGTTCAAATGGATACCAAAGGACCTTTTTATCTAAAAGGCTCACGAAGCAAAAATTATTTTATTCATGTTATAGATGATTGCCCCTCAAGAAAAGTAGTTAGCAAATGGTGCAGCAGAAGAACTAGTGAAGAATCACTGTCGGTTCTCAACGAATGGATTGAACTCTACGGTAAACCTATGAAAGTGATGCACACGATGGTTGTGGTAGAGAATTTACATCGAATAAATTCAAACATTATCTTTTTCTCAATGGAATAAAGGATAAGCCGAAGATTCCTAAAGGTTATCCACAAGAACAGGGGAAAGTAGAAGCGTATAACAAAATAGTCATAACTGAATTTCTACAAGTAGAAGAGTTAATTGATATGAAAGAGGGAATAGAGAAATACGAACTATTTGTCAAATCGTATAACTATGAAAGAGAACACGGTGGAATAAACGGAATGACGCCATCAGAGAAGTTCATGAATATTAAAACAACCGATATTGATAATGTAGAACAAGACAAAATGTGTCAGCCATGTTGGTACATTGTTTTGTCAACCATGTGTGGAAGTACAACAATTAGTATTATATTGCTGAGTTAGAATATGGAATATATTATTATATAACAATTATATATTTTATATATTTTAGTAGTTCGATTTAATATGTGATTTGGAGAAATAATTTAGATATCGTACATTTTATATTAGTTTTATATTAAAATTATAGTGATAATTTACTATGACAGATCCTATTAATTCTGTAACTAATTTCATTTCACCAAGTGCTCGACTAGGCAAAAATGTAAAAATTTGGCATTTTGCTTACGTAGGAGACAATACAATTATCGGAGATAATGTTATGATTGGATCTCTTACCCATATTGACTATGGAGTTAAAATTGGTAACAATTGTAGAATCGAAGGCTCCGTGTACATACCACCATTAACTGAGATTGGAAATAATGTATTTATTGGTCCCGGTACCGTATTCACAAATGATCCCTATCCTATGAGTAAGAAAATGATCGGAGTAATTATTAAAGATGGTGTTATAATAGGAGGTCGTTCTGTTTTTAAACCAGGGGTGACAATACATGAGAAGAGTGTTGTTGGCATGGCTTCCGTAGTCACTAAAGATGTTCCTTCTAATACTGTTGTGATGGGACACCCTGCAATAATAAAATATTCTCGAGAAGAATACGATATTAAAAAATCTAGATGGAATTCTTAATTTTTATCCCGAGTTTATTTTATTAATTATTGTATTTTTTGAATCATATCTCTGTTGTATTGAAAAATGTGCTGGCTGAAATAATTATTATTTTGTGATTATGATGGTTCTTGTTTATTTTTAATAATGCCTTTTTATGATCATCATTAGAACATGCAATTATAATGTTTGTTATTATATTTGGAATAAAATTTTCAATATCTTGTATTTCCACTTCTGCAATATAATCAGTCATTTTTGATTTTAAAAATTCTCGCATTAAAATTTTATCTCCCCTGAATTCATTTTTATCTATTGTCCAAAAGATGGTAACTTTTGTTCTACTGGCTTTGATTTCCCTTTGTTTCAACTGAATCCTTAATTCGTCTACAAGACTTTTTATAAATCCTTCAATGGATCTAATTGTACCATTTACAATATACCCTAATGCTGAAGAGTTTGTTAAAGATAAACTTAAAATTCTTAAATCAAATAATCCGTTTACTATTTCATCCAAATAAATTGAATTTGTATCATTTTGAAATACTTCGATTCTTATCTCTTTAAACTTGGCAAGTTTTGTAATTTCATTGATGGATGAAAGATTAGAATATCTTTTTACAATATCAATTGTATACAATATCTCGGCAGAGGCTATGTTTACTACTTTTATACCATTTATATTTTTATGATAAATTAAATTTATAAGGCTGTCAAAATATGGATCTCCTTTTTGTTGATATTTTCCAAGGATTATTTTATCAGATTTATTTTTATTAATAGGGTTATAATAATAATATATATCTGTTCCTATATTATAACCTGACAAATGTTCTATGAGAGAAATTATTTCTGTATTTCCCCCGATACCCAGAGGTATATTAAAAACAATAGAGGTATTACTCTTTAAATTAGAAATGATTTCCTTGAATTTTGGAATAATGTCGTTTTTAACTTCATAATTAACTTTTCTTATCCTAGGTATAAAAAAAATTATTGGTGCATTACTTATGGATTTATCAAATGGTTCTAAGTTTAACAATAATTCTTCATCCATAAGAGAAGCAATACTGGGAAATTCTTTTACTATTTTGTTATTTAAAGATAGACCTAATTTTGAATTTTCATCGATTATTATAACTTTTGTATGATTTTGTAATATCCTTTTTGCTATTTCGTAGCCTTCAGTACTTAATCCATAAATAACAATGATTTTATCTTGGGCACTATTTATCACAAACTCTTCTTTCTTAATGTATTTTATATTTAATTTATTAATATTGTCATTATTTTTAACTGACTTATTCTAAATTGATTATTATGTCAATTTTATAGTATAATATTTTAAATCTTTAATTAAATAAAGTAAATTGGATTTATAGTAAAATTAAATCAAATTAATGGATTTATTTTCGCAATGATAAAATTAATTAACTTTAAGTACCCTTTTTTAGGAAAATAGTATGTCTTCAATTCATCTTATTCATAGACAATGCAATTTTCCATTTCTACAATTTCATTTTCGAGAATAAAACTATATAGTTAAGTACATTTCTTTTTTTAACTTTGGCATTATTTTTATTCGACTTGGAGCAAGATTTCATTATTTCTAGACATCTAAAATATCATTATCTTTATATATACCAGCGCCAAATAGTTTGGTCACCACTATTTTAAAATTCAATTAACCAATTCGGTAATGCCTTACTGTCTTGAATACGTTCATCGGTACCTTTATCGTTGAAAGGATTTTCTTGGTCTTTACATTGACAGCCAAAGATGCCTTTTCATATATTCTTTCTTATTTATTAAAAGTCAATTGTCTTGCATTCAACTGGATCTTTTATTTTGTTAATATTTATCCTAGTATTATATATTGCAATGATAATATATCATTCTTTTTTAAATTCTCAGATCTTATTATCTTCTTTTATTTTGATTTTCACCTAGTTTATTCTTCTGCTAATTGTACTATAATCGAAGATGGAAGGAACTTCCTTTAACATGTACTTGTGCAACTCCTTTTTCATTCTGTCTATATTGCAGATGAAAGTATTCCTTAGCAATATCCAAGTAAAAGAAAGATATCATATAGTGAAATGCCTGGCTATTTTATCTTTATTCATTTCTTTTATCTCTGAATCCCGGTTGTTAATAACGTCAAAGCTTACAGTATTTCACCATGTCTAACTAGAGACAGGGTATAGACAGGCCAGTTCATAAATTTGTTATTATATGTTAGATAAATATATTTAGAAATATGGAATCATGCAATAAAGCAGAAAAAAGAACAAGTATAAATTAATGCATATAAAACAATGATTACTCTATTCATTCACAAATAAAATAAAGAAATAATATCGTTAACAGGGCTATATTATTATAATATATTTTAATATGGAATGTCCAAGTTCAAAATTATTTGTTTTACACAAGTGTTAAATATTATCATCCCTATATTAAAAGTAATTTACCAAATGGATGAGTTATTAAAAAAAGTTTATACAAATTACAAAACATCTAGAATAATCAACCATTTTAAAAAATTTTCAAATAAAGAAAAATCAAATGAAAATGACGACCCTATTGTTTCGACCGAGCTAATTCAAGAAGGTATTTTAGCAGGTCAAAAAATAGCTAAAATATCAGTTATTACATTAATAAGTATTGGAATAGTTGAAATTGTTGCAGGATATTATAGCGGTAGCAACGTTGCTACCGCAGATGGAATTGATTCGATATCTGATGCAATAATTTCTTTCATGGTTTTAATAGGATTAAGAATTGCCATTAAACCTGCCGACAGGAAATTTCACTTTGGCTATCACAAAGTAGAAAGCTTTGCAGCTTTAATGGCAGCAATAGGTATGATAATAATTGGAGTGATTATCTTATACAATTCATATCAAGCCTTAATACATAATCACCAAATAAATCACCATTATATTACCATGATAGTATTGGCAGGAGCTAGTGCACTATCTTTATATAGAGCATTTCAAATGCGCAATATTGCAAATAAATACAATTTGCTTTCACTTAAGACAGATGCAAAAAATTCAATCAAAGACGGTTCAGCTTCGATAGTTGGCTTTTGTAGTATTCTAATTTCATCTCAATTTGGTTTTATTCAAATGGATGCAATAGGTGGGATGATCATTGCTTGTTATATATTCTCAGTTTCATATATAACGTTGAAAAAATCATCTCTTATTCTAGTTGATTCATGGCAGAATCCAA
This sequence comes from uncultured Nitrososphaeraceae archaeon, assembly GCA_963830925.1. Lineage (GTDB taxonomy): Archaea > Thermoproteota > Nitrososphaeria > Nitrososphaerales > Nitrososphaeraceae > Nitrosocosmicus. Next base: position 689,187 of record CAWHOB010000001.1, read on the forward strand.
AGTTGACTGATTTGATAAAAAATATCATATACACTCAATTTCATGATGAGAAAATTCATGTAAGAGAAGTATTACTCCGGTCTTCGGGAATGATCGATCAGGCTGAAATCCATATAGAGATAGATGGAGAAGAGTCAATATCGGAAGTAGAAGAAATATCCACTGAGATTCAAAACGTAATTAATTCAAAATTTCCTTCTATCGAAAGAATATCAGTAATACCTCATTCGTATTCTATGTACAACGATAATAAGATACCAAAAAAAAATTTATTAAGAAATATAAAATTAAAAAAACCAAAACAATTTAATAAATCTAAATAATTGGACAACTTTTATTACTTTTTAATAGGGAAAATCTAATGTCTTATAAAAAATTAATAATAAATTAACTTCATTAATAGTAATTGAGTTTGAGAAATACAATATATCTAAAATTTTATCGCATACTTGGCATATGTAATAAAATACTTAAAATATTTGAAATAGTCAAATTTATCAATAAAATAATGTTCTAGTATCAATAGCCTCAAAAGTGTAATCTAATTTTCGTTAAATAAAATAGAAATTATATATATGATCAAGGCAGAAGCTGCAAAATATAGATTAAAGATATATAAAATAATAAAAAATAAATTCTAATAAATGGCTCTGCTATAGCATAATTCTGTCAAAGGAGGTGTAAATATCAAGAATCTGTATTCGATTTTGCCCGATTACAACCCAAACCACGTCAAATTGGAATCAATTTTAATCAACGTTTCATCAACAATAAATTCTTCAATTCTTTTTAGTTGAAGATATTTTCTTTGGTCTGTATTTCTTAATCCAATTCCAGATAGAAACGTGGTTTCGTTTGATGAAATAAGATGATATTCTACCAGCAGCTACTTTTTTTAATAATAATCTTAATAAATAAAAATGTAGAGGATATCGTATATATACAAGATGCTTTCAGTGTGTATTGTTCAAAAATGAAATGAAGTATAGTAGACCTGTAGGTTTTTCTTAAGTGAACATAGACATTAGAAAATTAAACAAATTATAAATGAATCCTAATCGGTTTAGTGTCGCTTAAAAAAGATAATTTTATTAAATAATATATAGAGAATTTGATTGGTTTTGGATAATATAAAAAAGACATAATGAAATTTCAGAATATTTGAATTGGAAAAATTAATGCGTAAAAATATATTGTGGATAAATTTTATTATAAATTACCCGGAAAGCCCGGTAGTATTTGAAAATACCGAATGTAGCGGACAAGCATAGAGGCCTTTGGAGCCTTTGACCCCAGTTCGAATCTGGGCCGGGCTATTTTTGGTAAAAGAGTATAAATAATTTTTATTTGGCATGTTATCAACATTTGTTTCACAATCATTATCTCAAAAAATATAAATTTACATTAGGTTATGTCGAGTTTTAAATATGTTATTTTAATATATTTTTATTTTCAAATTGCTTTATTGTAAGATTATTTAATTCAATTGTTATTTTAACTTATGAACCATATTTTTAATTGATTTTCGAATTATTTACTATAGTACAATATGAAAAATTATTTTAACGTTATTTATCTAATAATGTTGTTGAAGATTTGGTTTGATATTTTGACTCCTAAACAGATTATGTTTTTTAAACCTGCTATTGAAATTTTAAAAAAACAAAATAATGAGATTTTGTGTACTTCGAGAAATTATCGGGAGGCTAATGAATTATCTAGAATAAAGAAACTAGATCTTTTGATTATTGGTAATCATGGTGGCGCTGATCTTTACAGTAAGCTTCTGGAAAGTAATAATAGAATAATGGATTTATTAAAAATAGTTCAAAAATTCTCTCCAGATTTGGTAATTAGTTTTTCATCTCCTGAAGCTGCCAGAATTTCTTTTGGATTAAGAATTGATCATATAGGTTTCAATGATTCACCACATGCAGAAGCAGTAGCCAGATTATCTTTGCCACTTTTAACTAAATTATTTTCACCTTCTTTAATTCCATTATCTTCTTGGACAAAATACGGAATTTCTTCAAATGACATTATTCAATATAATGGATTGGATCCAGTCGCTTGGTTAATGCCCCATTATAATGATATACATTATAAAAAGAATAGATACAACAATAACATATTTGATGAATTAAAAATTGATCGATCAAAGAGATCCATATTGATAAGATTAGAAGAATCGCAAGCTGCATACATATTCAATCATAAGTTAATTGTAGAACCAATATCTTTGGTTGAAGCCATTATAAAACATTTTTTCGGAGATTACAATATCTTAATCTTATGCAGATATTCTGATCAAATTGCAGAGTTATCTGAACGGTTTAAAAATAAAGCTATTATTCTAAATGAAGTAGTGGATGGTATTAGTCTCTTAAAGAATGTAGACATTTTTATTGGAGCAGGAGGTACTATGACAGCAGAATCTGCACTTTTAGGCATTCCAACAATATCTATAGCACCAGTTCGATTTTATATAGATGATTATCTTCAAAAAATAGGATTAATAAAGAGATCATTTAGTATATCTACTTTGTTATCTGATGTAGACTTTTTTTTAAATAACGATGATAATTGTGTGTTGTTGGCCAAAAAGGCTAATAAAATCTTAAGAGAAATGGAAAATCCTATAGATAAATTTCTTACATATATAAAGTTTAATTACAATAAAGGATAAGATAATGGATTGACAATAATATAATTCCTTATTTGGTTTGTATATTTATAAGATGCATGATCATGTATTTTTGGATATAGATTTTATCGCGTGAAAAATAAGGGCTCTATCAACAGTTCTGAAAGGGATTATCTAGTATATTTGCAAAATATTTGTGATTGTTTATATAAAATAAAATAATGGGATTTGGTTCATTAAATTACAAATATCTAAAAATATCTCCAGTAAAATAACTTTAAACATTTTACACTTAATATTATCGTTGTATTTGCAGGATTGTTGATTTAAGATATTATTATTTATTTACAGATATTTTGCAAAATTGTATAAATAGATATTATTATCAGTGATTCACTGATTTCTTTTCTTTCATCGTTATCATACAATAATCTGCCAAAAAGTCATTACTTTTTAAATCCTTTATAACCCGGCAGTGCTACTTTGATAATATTATTAATAATGAAATAATAAAAAGATATACTAAATATGAAATAGAAAGATTATCTAAGATAGAATACAGGTAAAGAGATACAGGCGCTGCAGGAAGACTATTCAAACTTGATATAAAACAGATTTCTAATACTACTTGTTTAATTAGAAAATGTTTGTAAATTGATCTAAAAAACATATATTAACAAAGAATATGCATAAACATATTAGACGAAATTAAGCAATATTTTTCCAGATTTCTCGTTTTGTATATTTTAGAAAACAAATTACAAGAACTATAGATAAAAAAATATATTCGTGGTTTGTTAGATAACTCGAAACAGCTAAGACATTAACGTATGTATACAATAACAATTGAATTAACTATTTTTGTTGTAACTTTATAATAAAATGTTAACAGAATATATATAAAATAATCATAATAAAATGACTATTAACAAGATATTATTTCTTTATTTTATTTGTGAATGAATAGAGTAATCATTGTTTTATATGCATTAATTTATACTTGTTCTTTTTTACAAAGAAAGTAGTTATTAAACACTTTGTTCTATCTTTTATAAACTGCATTGTTATTTCGATAATATTCTTTCAAATGGAGAGTGATGAGGTTTCAGGTTCAAAACTTACATGTTTGTGGATACTAACCACCGCCGTTTGATGAAACTTGATGTTTTCTATATATGTTTACTACATGAGACAAAAATCGTTTGAATACAACAAATATATGGTTTTCATTCTTTTGATATATTAATTGCAAGAATTTCTTTATCCTTTGATTCGATAATGCATCAAAATATAATAATTCATATCTCGTTTTTATCTCAGGTTCATCAAAATATATTCAAGAATTTTCTATTTTCTATGAATTTTCTTTGGTTTGTACTTTTGAATCTAATTCTAGATGGAGGCATATCTTATCTTAATTACATGTAAAAAAGATAATGCTGAGAGTATTTCTAAATGTTAATCCAAGTAAAGTATAATTTATGACCTGTAATTAAGTTCTATTTCTTGATCTCATTAAAGATATGGTTGTTTTAATTATAGATTTTTCATTAAGGTAACAGAGCCTATTCGATTAATAACATTATTTAAATGATCTTTGAGCTTTGGGATCAGCCGGATTCGAACCGGCGATCTCCAGCGCCCGAGGCTGGCATCATACCAAGCTAGACTATGATCCCATTTTATTGGTTATATAATATGTTTAATTTTAAATAATCGTTTGGTGTTAAATTTTTAGAAAATTTAGGAATTCTTCGAAATATAATATTTTTCAAACACTTTCAATATAGAGGTTATTTTTGGTAATATCACAAATTCTAAATTATTTATAGTACAAATTGTCATATTTATTTAATTTAGTTAAAAAATTATTTTTGAGAATTATTGAATGGTAGAGATTGTTTCTATTGTCTGTATTAATGTTAAATCGATTTTGTTTTAGATCAAAATAATACAAAAATAGTTCATTATAAAAATATTCATTGACAATTTCAGAATAACTAAAAATACCCATAAAAGTGAAATTAATTTACTTTGAGCATTTCAAATAACAAATTGTTTGGAACTAACGGAGTAAGAGGAATCTTTGGGGAATCTCTTTCAATACCTTTTCTGATCGATTTATCGTATTCCATTGGTACATTTTTTAATCATGGTCGTATAGTTCTAGGTCATGATGGTCGTTCATCAAGTTTTGCGATATCAAAGATCGTCACATCCGTTTTAATGTCCATGGGTATAGATGTTTACAATATAGGATTAACTCCAACTCCATGTCTGCAATTTACTGTAAAAGACTCAAATTTTTCAGGCGGAATAATGATAACAGCATCTCATAATCCACCAGAATTTAATGGGTTGAAACCGATTTCAAAAGATGGAATGGAATTATCCAAAGCTGAAGAAATGTTCATAGAAGAAATCTTTTTTCAAAAAAAATTTAAGAGGTCAACCAATAGTTTTGGTAATTTATTCTATATAGATCATGCTCTAAAAGAATATATCATTAAAGTATTCTCATTAATTGATGTAGAATCCATAAAACAACACAAATTTAAAATTGTTATGGATTTAGGTAATGGTGTACAATCTTTAGTTGCGCCAATAATAGCAAAAAAACTAAATTGCGAAGTTTTGATTATAAATGGAAACATTGACGGAGAATTTTCTGCCCGTGGGTCCGAGCCGAAAATGGAAAATTTAACTAATCTCATTAATTTGGTCAAGAAATCCAAAGCAGATTTCGGAGTTGCTTTTGATGGTGACGGAGATCGCAGTATATTTTGTGACGAAAATGGGATCATTCACTGGGGAGACAAAACAGGTGCACTATTGACACATTATTTAATAAAGATTAAAAAGATCTTAACTACAGTAGTATGCCCTATTAATTCTTCAATAGTTATATCCAAAATTTGTAAAAATATAGATACTAAAGTAATTTTTACAAAAGTTGGGAGCATAGAAGTTACACAAACTATGAATAATACTGGATCCAAAATTGGATTTGAAGAAAACGGAGGATTTTTTTATGGTCTTCTCAATAATGTTCGCGACGGAGCAATAACCACTGCACTACTTTTAGAAATGCTTAGTTACTATAAATTACATTCCAAGGATGTAAATCACATAAGCAAAAATGGTAAAAAAATTACTTTATCAAATTTATTTGAATTTATAGATACTACATTTCAATATAAATCTAGTGTAAAGATATCTAATCTAAAAGATTATCCAAATATCCTAAACATGTTCAGAAATCACGGGTCTATAAAAAAAATAGAAGAAATAGATGGAATTAAAATTTGGTTTGATGATGATTCTTGGATAATGTTTAGACCTAGCGGTACTGAACCATTATTAAGAATTTATGCAGAATCTGATGACAAATATTTACTTGATTCAAAAATAAGAGAATATACTGAATTAATAAAAAAATCCCTTTTTTTATGACAACGTTTTTAATACTCTTTTTTATGATATGTAAGGAAGGAAATGATCCCAATGGGTGATTATGAGTCATGAGTAAGCCATATTATGTAAAATATGAAACACCAAAAGATTTAGTTAATGCGATATATGAAGCTGTTAGATTAGCAAAACAAAGTGGCATAATCAGAAAAGGTACCAATGAAACCACAAAAGCAATAGAAAGAGGAATTAGTAAATTAGTTGTAATTGCAGAAGATGTGGAACCTCCAGAAGTTGTTGCGCATTTGCCTATACTATGCGAAGAGAGGACTGCCAAATACGTTTTCGTACCTAGTAAAAAAGACTTAGGAAATGCCCTAGGAATAGAAGTAGGTTCAGCAGCTGCATCAATCATTGATGCAGGTGAATCCCAACAAATTTTAGATCAAATTACAAGTACTATTGATAACTTAAAATAAATCTAAAAAAATTTGGATGTGTTATTTAAATGAGTAAAGCCGAAGAAAAAGTAATTCCTGCAGAAGTAATCCAAATTGTAGGTAGAACTGGGATAGCTGGTGAGGTAATACAAGTACGTGTAAGAATTTCTGAAGGTAAAGATAAAGGAAGAATTCTTACAAGAAATGTAAAAGGTCCAGTTAGAATGAACGACATTCTAATGCTCAGAGAAACAGAGAGAGAGGCAAGGAAGATAAAATAATGAACATATTATTTGATAATATGGTGATTTATTAATGAGTAAAAATGTCATATCTATGAGAAAGTGTTTCTTTTGTGGGAAGCACGTTGACACAGGCAAGGGAGTCATGTTAGTTAAAAATGATGGTACTATACAATGGACATGTTCTGCAAAATGTAAAAAAAACTTACGTGAATTAAAGAGGGATCCAAGGGTTTTCAAGTGGACTGAAAAATATATTAAAGGTGGAATAAAGAAGCGAAAATAGATGACTATTGAAAATACTTTGATATTAATAAAACCTGATGCATTTAACAGAAAACTAGTTGGAAAGATATTACAACGTTTTGAAGAAAAAGGATTTGATATCAAACAATTAAAAACGCATAATTTTAAGACAGATACCGCAAAAGAATTTTATTCCGTACACAGCAATAAACCTTTTTTTGAAGAATTGGTTTCTTTCATATGTTCTGGAACTATAGTTGCATGTATTCTAGAAGGGAACAATGCCATTAGCACAGTTAGAATTATGACAGGACTAACAAAATCATTTGATGCACCTCCTGGAACTATCAGGGGAGATTATGGATTAGGAATTACAGATAATATTATTCATGCTTCCGATTCATATGAAAGCTTCATAAAAGAGTCATCCATAGTATTCTCATAAGTGCATCTGCGTCAACCAGTAGTAGTAGTTTTAGGTCACGTAGACTCAGGCAAGACTTCTTTACTAGACAAAATTCGCGGCACGTTTGTTCAATCCCACGAGGCTGGAGGTATCACACAACACATAGGAGCAAGTTTTTTTCCAATAGATGTTATTCAAAGCATTACCGGACCATTATTTAAAAAGATTTCGTCACATGCTCATTCTATACCAGGTTTATTAGTAATTGATACGCCTGGACATGAAATATTTGCTAACCTAAGAATCAGAGGAGGATCTGCTGCAGATATAGCAATAGTAGTAGTAGATGTCAACAAAGGATTTGAACCCCAAACAATTGAAAGTATACATATTTTAAAAAATAGAAAAGTTCCATTTGTAGTTGCAATAAACAAAGTCGATCGTATAACAGGATGGAAAAAAGGATTTAGTGATTTTATTACAGAAGAAATAAAAATTCAATCAAAAGAAGTTCAACTTGATCTAGACAGGAAAATTTATGATGTTTTGGGTTCATTGTCAGAATTAGGATTCAATTCAGAAGCCTTTTGGAGAGTCAAGGACTTTGCAAAGGAAGTAGCACTAGTCCCTGTAAGCGCATCAAATGGCGTAGGCATTCCAGAATTACTTACCGTTTTGGTTGGACTTACACAACAATATATGACTCGTAAATTAGAAAGACATGATGGTACAGCAAGAGGAATTATATTAGAAGTTAAAGAAGAAGTAGGTTTAGGTCCATCTGCCAATGTAATCCTTCTCGATGGAATTATAAAACAAGGTGACAGAATAGTTGTCGCAAAACGAGAATCAGCTGTTATCACCAAAATCAAATCCCTACTATTGCCAAAACCTCTTGATGAAATGCGCGATCCTAGGGATAAATTTAGGAATGTAAATTTAGTGACAGCTGCGGCAGGGCTAAAAATTACATCACCTGATTTAGATGGAGTTATTGCAGGTAGTCCATTATATGGACTAACAACAAAAGATGATGAAAGTAAAATTAAAAAAATAGTAGAATCAGAGGTAAAATCAGCCATAACTGATAATGATTTAAATGGTATTATTTTAAGATGCGATACAATTGGATCGATAGAAGCAATTTCCGAAATGCTAAAAAAAGAAAAGATACCAATTAGATCATCCGATATCGGACAAATAAGTAGAAGAGATGTAATGGCTGCCTCTGCAGTTAAAGATAAGGATCGATATGTGGGCGTAATTCTAGGTTTCAATGTAAAAGTCTTAGAAGATGCAGAAAAAGAATCAGTTGAAAGAAATATAAAAATTTTTAATGAAAAAATTATTTATAATTTAGTAAGAAATTATGTCGATTGGGTTAACTATCAAAGAGAGCACGAAGATTCTATATTATTCAACGAAATTCCACCAATTTGCAAATTTGAGTTTATGAAAGGATATGTGTTTAGAAGAAGCGACCCAGCAGTATTTGGTTCAGAAATTCTTGTAGGCAAAATAAAGCAAAAAATGACATTAATGGATACTAATGGAAAAAAAATTGGCATAATTCATCAAATACAAGACAAGGGAAAAACAATCGATGAAGCCACCAAAGGAATGCAAGTTGCAGTATCAATTAATGGTCCTCAAATTGGACGCCAGCTAAATGAAGGAGATATATTTTATACATATTTAAACAGTAGACAAGCAAAGATGCTTCTCGGACGATTTAATTATAAATTAAATGATGAAGAAAAGAATATACTCAATTTTTTAGTAGAAAAACGAAGAGAATCAGATCCTGCTTTTGGATATTTGTAAAACACAAACTCTTATCCAGCGGACTAGAATAGATATTATAATATTATGTTAGAAAATAATTAAAGTAATAATGTGACTTAATTATGAAATATACTTATGCACTAATCCTCTGTTAAAAATATAATTCCATTATAATAATTCGAACATTACAAAAATATATGATCAAATCGATAATTTTATCAAGTTTCTAATCGATATTTAAATCCAATTATGCGAGTGACATCATAATTTTTATCAACCAGAATACAAAGCATATTTGATTCATGTGGCAGGAATAATTGCAATAAGTAATATTATTAAAACTAATGAAAAAGCACAATTAATTTATAGCATATTTAGAAACATGCAATTGCTCCAGCACCGTGGTAAAGCATTTTGGAAAATAAATTCAGGGAATTTTTATATAGAAGGATACGGATCTTTACCAACATTTAATTCATTACAAAATGAAATAAAAAAACAGCATGATAGTATATTAGATGTATCCATTGGTTTTCTATCAAAAAAAAAACCTCATCAAAGATCATCAATCATTAATTTTGCAGCAGATGGATTTTTCATAGATGTAGATAAATTAAATACTCATCCATTAATTAAAAACAATAAAAATATAGAACCTATTTATCAAATTTATTATATTTTTAAAGAACTATTATTAGATAGGAATGATCCATATAAAGCAGCTGAATTTTTAGACAGACATTTAAGAGGAAATATGATAATATGTTTGAACAATACACTATACATATTTAGAAATAGCACAGGATTTAAACCCTTATTTCTTGGCACGGAAAAAAAATGGCAGTTTTGTATAGTCATACCTGAAAATTATATTGAAAATTTTTTTAATAATTTGAAATTAAGAGAAATTAATCCTGGACAACTAATTAGTATAAATACGAAAGATGGTGTAAAAATCCTTACACAATTAGATAGGAATAGAATCCTGATGGATCCATTTGAATTTATACGGGAATCTCATGTGTCAAGTGTATTTCATAATAAGAGTATCTATTCCATAAGAAAGAACATTGGAAGATCACAAGCAGAATATCTTTCATGCAAAAATATTGACATTGAAATGATCTACGCTGAACCAGACTATACTAGACCAATGGCATTAGGATTTAATATAGAATGGAAAAACAAAAACAATAAGAATGTCGAAATATATGAAGGCATTATAAAAGATAGATATGATGATTCTGATCATATGATTGATTATTCAGAACAAGTTAGTAAAAATAAGTTATTATCAAATGGAAAAACTCTAAAATTTATAATAGAACCACTTACGAGTAACAACAATATTACATCCATACAAGGAACGATCCAGACGGGAGGTACCATTATTGAAACAATATTCTATTTAAAGAGATCAGGCGCAAGCAAGATTAACATAATAGTTAGTTGTGTTCCTACGATAGATGGCAGGCAAGTAGGTCTTTATACACAGCATAGAGATCTAATTGCAAGAAAATATGTAGGAAATGTAACGAATATGAATGAGTTAAATAACAAGATTGCAAAAGAGTTAGGAGCAGATCAAATATTTTATAATTCAGCAGAAGTGTTATCGAAAGGAATAGGAGTACCCTGAAAGTCAATTATGGTTTCCAGAATGGATAAGATTTTTAGATTACAAATAATTAGGTTAAAACTGCTTTGTTGCATAATTCCTATAATTTCTGATTTTACTACTTGTTTTATCTAAATTGACAGCATATTATTATATAGTGATGCTTTCAACATCAATTCTTGTATCATATTATTTAGTTTAACATCAATGTAAAGGGTATGCTACATCTTCTTGTAAAATAATTGTGTTTGTTTTCTATCGCAACACCTTTAGCTTACTATTGTAATTTATAATTATGAGGGATACATTCCTCAGGATGCTTACGGTTGATGAAAAGAATTAATTACATTTTATGCTTGGAGATATCGAATCAGGATATAGAGCCAAGATAATCCTGCTTAAAGACGAATGATACACCGTACCGCAGATAAGAAAAATAATCAGTCACCATGATTATAATATAAGAAAATGGATACATCGATTTAATGAAAAAGGAATTATTTATTTTAATATCAAAGGAAATATTATATTTAAATCATAGATTTCAATTAATCCATGATATCTTGTGTCAATATCTAATACTTCGGCTATTGATATGTCTAGAAAATCTAGATGAATGAATTGTTCCTTATATATGTGCTCCCTTGGAATAAGTTATAAAAAGAATTTTTATTTATAAACATTGGTAAATTTAAAATGATACATCAAAAGACAATTGCTATAGATTTGGATTCTGTTCTTGCTGATGTCATGCATGTATGGATAGATGAATATAATCTTATTTATAATACAAATATTATAAAACAAGATATAGTAGAATGGGATATCCACAAAATCTTGCCTTTATCTAATAAGAATGTTAATGATATCTTTGTTAAAGTATGGAAACAAAGATGGAAGGATATACCGCCGACTAGTGGTGATATATCTTTAGTTATTAGATTGTTGAAAAATGCTGGATATCGTATTTCAATTATTACAAAAAGAGAACGCGCTACAATCAGTTATGTATCTTTTTGGTTGGACTTGCATAACATATATTTTGATGAGATTGTTTTTATATTTGATAATATTCCAAAATCTTGTCATCCTTTTTTTCTTCTTATTGATGATTCTCCCATTAATGCAATGGAAATTTCTTATCCTAAACATATAGTTATTTTTGATCAACCCTGGAATAAAACTTTGACAAATTATCCTCGAATTAAAAAATTAAATGAATTATTGGGTTTAATTCAAGTTAGTTTTAATTTACATTATTTCTTATTTCTATAATTGCTCGATTCAGTGAGGATGTTAACCCGTTATACTTACAAATAAAATTAAAACATTCTTCAAATTTTTCTCTTTCTTTAGTAGATTTTGCTAAATAGTCTAATTCTATTTCTCCAAAATTTGTATCCACATATAATATGATACGGAAATTATCTACTCCAAAATTGCTTGTTCTATATTCTCTTAGCTCTATCCTTTTTATGACGTATTCTTCAATAGGTAAATCCTTTTCTAGAATTATTTTTTTCCGAGACAATGACAATTCTATTTATTATATATTCATGTTTTTGTATTAATATAGTTTTAACCTGCTTTATTGCATAATTCCTCATTCTAAATACATTTAGCTAACATCAACCAACAAATTTTATGAACTGAACTGTTTACAACCCAATCTCTAGTTAGAAGAAGTGAAATACTCTTAGGCTTCGACGTTATCAACAACTAGGATACTGAATTAAGAGATGAACCAAGGCAAAATAGAAGAACCATTTCATTATCCAAACACTTTTCTTCTTTTACTTGGATATGCTAAAGTGTACTTTCATTTAACATATAGACAAACCGAGTGAATTGCACAAGGACACGCTAAAGAGAAAGTACCATCTATTCCCGATTTTACAACAATAAACAGAAGAATAAACAGGTTAGATATCAAGATAAAAGATGCAACAGATAACAAAAGCAATGAATTGGAAGACAATTACATTATCATCGCGATAGATAGTACAGGAATAAAGATTACCAATAGAGGATAGGGGATACACGATAAAGGGATATTGAAAAATAACAACAAGAAAGGGCATTTGAAAATATATGTTGCTGTAAATGTAAAGACCAAGGAAATTCTGTCTATGAAGTTAACAGCTGTGTATACATAAAGATACACTCTCTTGTAAAATATTTATGATCGCTTTGCTGCCATGATTTTTGTTATAAATATTCTTCCACTTGCTAACAGCTCTTCCTATTTCTTGTTCGTCTTTAAATGTAGAATTGTTAATTGTCTGCCTTTGTAACCACACCCACCTTACTTCGATTAAATTAAGCTTGGGCGATCTTACTGGTAGAAATACAAATTTTATTCGAGGACAACATTTGGATATCTCTTTCTTTACCATCTTTAATTTGTGTGCTGAAAGATTATCAAGTACAACAAAGATATTTTGGATATTCTTATCATATCTTTTATCTACTCTTTTTTAAAAAGTCAACAAACTGCTTCTTTCCTGTCTTTCTTTTATAGCATTGGACATGCATTTTGTCATTTGTATGATCATAGGCTCCAAATACATTTAACAATCCATTTATCTTTTGAGCCTTTTCGACCTTTACCTGTACCGATGACCATGATGTACCACCATGGGTTTTTGCTGCTACAGACCCTTTTTCATCTATATACAGTAACACAGAATCCTTTGTCGTGTTGTACCTTAGCTGTTCAATGTACTTTTTTTCAAAGTGTATTCTGGATCATTGCTTCTTCTTTTATTTGATAAAATATTTAGATTTTCTCCATTTTATATTATATTTGAGAAGAATATTCCTTATTTCTGCAGAATGGCTTATTTTATCTACCAGTTTTAGGTCATTCATAAGAAAACCAGCAAGTACACGTAATGACCATGTGGAAAATCCCAAATCAAAAGATCTTGGATTTGCAGATGTTATATCCACTATTTGTTTCTCCAAATCATTATCAAATTTATGCTGTTTGTGATTATGCTTTTTTGATATGATACCATCGATTCCTTTTTCATTAAAGCGATGTATCCATTTTCTTATGTTAAGATCATGATGATTTTTGTTATTTTCCTTATTTGCGGTACTGTATATCCTTCTGCTTTGTTGCATAACTTAATTTTATCATAAATATACGACACATATAATTCAAGTTTGGGAGACATCTATTCGTAATTCGTTTTATTATAATAAAGATTCAATCATGAAAAAACGAATTTCAGAGTTATGCAACAAAGCATATCCTTCGGCTTTAAGCAAGATTATCTTGGCCCTATATCCTGATTCGATATCTTCAAGCATCAAATGTAAAATATTCTTTTCATTATCAGTTAGCATTCTGAGGAAATTATCCCTCATAGTATTACTAAAGAGTGGCAAGCTATAGGTGTTGTGACGTAAGCAAACACAACTATTTTACAATAAGATATAGTATATCGTTTACACTGCTGTTAACGAACTTACTGGATGAGCGCACCCATTCTGACCTGGTATTTCGGGTGGGCCTTGAAGTCCAGGTATACCACAAAATGCAAAACACTTTATATCTAGAACTCCTGTTAATTGAGCAAAAATAGGATGAATGCTAATACTAGAGCCTACTGTAGACAAAATAATTGGAATAATAAGTAGGTATTGTTTTTATTGATTTTATATCTGAATTTTTCATGATGATTATACAATTAGAAATAAAAAAATAAGATATTTTTGCGGTCCTTAACAAAACCACTTAAATAAAGCAGGGATGTTATTCTCTATATCCAATATATATTAAAAATTGGTTAAATTAAAGAATAGATCTCTTGCATGATTAGAAATAATCTAAATATTCCCATGGATTTTTTTATTTTAATTATGATAATAATTCATCATCGGCAGTTTACCAAGCCTGACAACTATGTCTAGACAAACAATTGACATTTTATTGTATTTTCTCAATTTATTTCTAAGAGCCTATCCCAAAATTCGATAGAAATATAGCTTCGTTGCTAATCTTTATTAAATCATTGCCTTTCTTCAATCGACAAAGGAACAAGAACGTATCTGTTATTACCAAGATTTCAGACGAACTATGTGGGTGGAACCAAGATACACCGCTGATGAAACCTATTTTACCATGCGAAAAACCAAAAAATACAGTCGGTCGTCCTGTTATTCCTTTTAGAAAAGTATTAAATGGTATTTTATATGTTTAGAACGGTTGCCAATGGAAGATCTTCCAAAAGAATGATGGTTCTGATTCTACATGTCATAGGAGATTTCAGCAGTGAATATTCAAATGGACATCTTTAAAAAAGATATGGGCCAAATTATTAGAAGAATATGATAGAAAAATAGGTTATCAAATGATTTGGCAATAGTATATCTATAAAGTCACCTTTAGGGGGGCGATGACTGTAGGGAATAATCCTGTTGATAGAAGCAAACTAGGCACAAAAAGGCACATTTTAACAGATAATGAAGGAATCCCTATATCTATAGTTATTTCTTCAGTCAGCACTGATATTAAACTGGTAACAAGTGTGGTTGATCATTCAATTCCCATCGACCTTCAGCGATCATCTTTCACAAATAAAAATAAAGATGGGTTGTATTACCATGCGAAAAACAAGTTATGTAAACACATAGATGCTTTCTTCCTGTAAACTAATTATGCTTGTTTAGATACACTACCACAACACCTTTAGCTAACCTTTAAAATATTATGCTATTTGAGTGATACTTTCCTCAGATCTATTACCGATGATCAAAGAAACATTTTGTATGATCTGATAGAGCATATAGTTCTAGAATCCAATAAATGGGAAGATAATCTACAAAGAGAAGGATATGTTCCTAAATAAGAAAGATGACATATACCATGAGTTAAAAAGAAAGTGGATACATCGTTTCAATGAAAAAGGTATTGAAGGTATTATATCGAGAAAACATATAGACAAACCAATCAAAATATCGGATAATATTGAGAAAAAGATAGTTGAGATAGCAGTCAAGAATCCAAGAGATTGCTATCAGTTGCCATTCTCCACATGGTCATTACGTCATGTTCTTGCAGGATACATATCCAATAAGGAACTGAACCTTGTAGACTCCATAAGTCACACTGAGATTAGAAATATACTCCTAAAGCATGGGATAAGGTACAGGCAATCAAAGATAACCTTGGGGGATAGCATAGATCCAGAATACCATTTGAAAAAAAGCGCATTGAAGAACTAAGATACAAGTTACCTATGGACTCAGTTCTGCTCTACGAAGATGAGAAGGGGCCGGTAGCAGCAAAAACATATGGCGGCACCTCATGGTCGTCCATCCAGTCAAAGGTATCAAAGGCTCAAAAGATAAAAGGCATTCTAAATGTCTTTGGTGTTTACGATCATACCAACAACCAGATGCGGACACACTCCTACAAACAAAAGACAGGAAAACAGTTCCTTGATTTTATAAAAAGAGTGGACCAAAAATATGATTCCAATGTAAAACAGATATTTTTGATACTGGATAATGTATCGATACACAAATCCAACAAGGTAAAAGAAACTCTAGCCAGGCATTATCCAAGAATACATCTAGTATTTCTTCCAACACAGATAACCTGAAATAAATTTGATAGAAGTTAGATGGATGTGGATGCATAGACAAGCCATAAATAGTTCTAAATTTAGAAATGAACAAGATATTGGTAAAGAGGTATCTTACTGGATATACGATTATAACAAGAAACATTCAGGCAAAACAAGCAGTATTAGTTTACAGGGAGAAAGAAAGAGCTTTCGTATCAACATAAACATCAAAATATGAAAAATAAAAGATAGGTTGTAGAAAGAACCAATTCGTGGCATAACAGATTCAGAAAGTTGTTGACAAGATATGAAAAGAAGGTAGAAAATTATTTGGGTCTGGTGCAACTATCAAGCAGTATTATAATCTATAGAAAAATAATTTTGGGATAGGCTCTAAATATATCACTCATTATCCGGTACTTTTTAAATCTACACATATACGCTCTATCATTACCATATTTTTAGTATGATTTTTGTTGTAATCTTTTTCATGATCTGACAAAAATTAATTTCTTTTCTTTTTACACGTTAGTGCAGATAGTTGTTCCGGGAAATCCTTTTACACTCCTAAATATCCTCGATCAACTACATTAATGACCCTTTTTGAATTTACAAGATGATTCTTTTTATAAACATCATAATCATGTCTTTTTACTTTCTCATGATTTGTTTTTTGAATGATAATACCTTGATTATTAAGCATAAGATGTGTCTTTATCGTATGTCTTTTCTTCTTACCCGAATAGTACATCTTTTTTTCTGTTCCTATCAATAGGTCTTGGCATCTGTTGTGTTTGTAGTAGAATCTAGGAAAGCAATAAATCATGGAAAGTATTTCTCTACTTCTTCGAGTTTGTAGCATCTTTGTTTTGTTGTATACCTTTTGTATTAAAGGTAACATATTTTTTAATCAAACTTTCTATCTTTGGTATGTCTATGCAAATAGTACTCTTCAAATCAAAGAGAAAGCCTGCTAATGTGTATATTATGTAAAGACGATAACAATAAACTAAAAGCATAAGAAATCTGTCTCTCAAATGCAGATTGAAATACCTGTTAGCAACACCTAAAGCTCGTTCCATATTCTTTGTTTTTGATAAACGCTGTTTCTCATGTTTGCTATATCTTTTTGTTATATCTTTTTCGAAAATGTCATGAAACTGTTGTACTGTTAAACAGTGAACGATTTAAAAAACAATGGTTTTTTGGATAATCTATCATACGAAAGCAATGAAAGGACAAGAAATTAAAGAGAATTAGATCATATAGCTGTTTTACCCTAAATATGCAAGAGATCTATTCTTTAATTTTCTTTTTGCGAGAAGGGTTTTTTTGAAATATATTTTTATATCCAGTGCAAGGTTGATAGATGATTCTTTTAACTAAATGTAAAAATGACAATACTTTGACAGTATATCAATTAGCATATATTTTCTAAATTGTATTTTGTAGGAAACAGTATCAGATCAAAATTGCACCTTTTTGTTCTGAAATATCCAGGAATCTTATTTTTCAAATCTACAAAAGATGTATAATACTTTAGAACAAGTAGATCTCGCTTGGCTATATTCCAAATTCTTCCATCGCCATAAACTCGGGCGATAGGGTAGGAAGATTTACATGGACTAGCGGATCTTTGTTTTCCTCAAAATACTCTAACACCTTCTTTAATTTATAATGAGCTGATGCGTTGTCCATAAATAAATAGCATTTTAGAAATTTAGAGTGGATTTTCTTTAAATACTCAAGAAATGTATTTCTGTTGAATTCGTCATACTGTCTAAATAGTTGCTTACCTTCACCAAGACGAATGGTTCAAAAATACCATGAATGTTTGTGTGAA
The DNA here is from genome assembly GCA_963830925.1 of uncultured Nitrososphaeraceae archaeon. Taxonomy (GTDB): domain Archaea; phylum Thermoproteota; class Nitrososphaeria; order Nitrososphaerales; family Nitrososphaeraceae; genus Nitrosocosmicus. The sequence goes on from CAWHOB010000001.1 coordinate 707,401, forward strand.
CCAGTTACTCTGACAATCGGTCCTTTATCTTCATCAATCATACTCGTCTTAAAGAAAATCATAAAAGAAAAATGATTCATCCAGTAATACTACGGCAAATCCATCTTCTTCTTTCTCTTCCTTGCTGCTGCCCTTGCTGCTATTGATGTATATCCACAAGTATCTGGGCGACCTTTTTTTGAAATTCTCTTTCTCTTCCAAAGATGCAGTATTAATGTGTATTTTTCTTAGTATCTTATGTTTAAAACCTCATTTTCAAAGAATACGGTATATATGAGTATAATGATATTAGATCTGTTGCATAATTAGCAACATTAAAAAATTATCTATAAACATTACCTAAACCAGACGATTCTAGTTGAATCAATTGTAAATTTTATTATCAACCATTGCTTTGTTGTATGAATCGAAAATCAATTAAAACCTTGATTTATCTGTAACAATAACAATTTAACTTTGACTATTTTCGTTTTTATTTTATCTGTTGAAGGTAGCAAATAATAAAAAAATAATCACTTTAACTTATTCTAAAAACACAGTTAAACAAGTAATAAGAAAATATATGTAGTCAAAATAAAATTAAAATATCATTCAGAAAGGAGACAGTATGACTTTGCAACGCTATTTAAATTAGAATTTGAATTAGTACTGTATTTTGAAATGAAAAAAATTAAGAAATTTCTACAATTATAAACCAATCACAATTATTTAGAAGGCGATCTTTGATTAAAGCCCTGATATAAAAATTAAATGAACGAATAGATATCAATATAATTATTTGATATTATATAGCACTAGTTGAAATAGTTAACTGGTTATTATCTAAAACAACTATATTTACATTAAAGTTTTTAAGTACCAAGATTACATTTAAATTTATATATGTCTTTTAATTTAAATGATAGCCCTCATCATTTCTTAATACTAAATTCCATTTTTAAAAACTATAATACTTTAGATAAAATTATTAAATTTACAAAATTAGAAAAAGAAAATGTTGAGACCATTATTGAAGAATTGACAATTCAAAAACTGATAATTCAACATGAAAAAAAGAATTTATTTTTTGGGAAAAAAAAATATTATGATTTAACAGAAACTGGCTTGAAAATATTAAATGCAAAAAATCAAGAATTAGAAGAAAAAATGAGGCAAGCTCAGCAATGGTATTCTCAAGATGATCACGAACATACTCAATCATTTATTGAAGGAAATAGAGAATGGCTACCATTAATGGTTATGTCTGGAATTATGGACGTAGTATTTTTTACATCTCTTATGTCATTTACAGGAATTTCCCTTAATCCTATGGAAAGTTTTTTATTTGGAAACAATGCTACCGTGACATCAGATAATTCAAACATAGACGACAATATTTCAAATACAGATATGCCAACAGGGGATTTGAATGATTATGATTTTAATGGAGGAGGATTTGATAGCTTCTAAAATTATTTTCTAATAAACAAGTTATTTAAATTGAAACAACGAGTTATAAAAGATTATTATGATATTCATTTTCCATTATACATATGTAAATGATATCAAAAGTAAAAAAACGAAATTCTATATGAGATAACATACAAACGATTCAGATAATGTTATAACATACCTAATACAGACACTTAATATGCTAATCAAAAAAGAGATCAAAAATTATAATATTTATCTCATCACTTACAAAATACAATCAAATTAGAAAAGACATATCAGAAGGATAGAACCAAAACGAGTAAAAATATATTAATTAAAATACAAATTAAACATGTAACAAATAAGTTATATTAGAATATATTTTTACAATTTAAAATTGCGAATAGGTAAACAATCAATCCCAATATTTTTAAATTCATGATGGATAAAACAACACAAATATAATGAAAAAATTTGAGATGTTGAAAATTTTCTGCATAGCATTGATCATTGGAAATATTATGGGTATAATATTAATACAAATTTTTCATAATATGACAATAAAAAACATTGTAATTATGGAAATTGTTTTAACAATTATTATAATAATGCTGCTTATTGTTACTAGTATATGGAATAATAAACAATCTAGAATAAAAAATATTAAATAAATTGATTAAAGCATAATATATAACGTATTATTGATATCAAAAGTACATTATAAGATGGGTTATTAAAAAATAATGTTGATAAATATGCTTGTTTTAACTAAATGTAAAAATGGCAATACTTTGACAATACTTATTAAAGATAAACCTAAAAAATACGAGTACATACCATAACATATAATTTGGAAGATTTTCTGTTTCTATAAGCCATATAAATAAGATTATTTAAGATAAGTTTCCTTAAGATAACAGATCTATATAAATAATATAATGCATCTAAAAATACATTTATTAATTAAAAATCAAGAAAAAAAATATATCAAATTGTGAACGCAGAAATATTTCATACTAATCAATTTTGAGGTATTTTAAAGCAAAAGGTAGCACCTTTATCAGGATTATTAAATGCCCAAATTTTACCACAGTGAGATTGAATAATACTTTTAGATATGAATAATCCCAATCCCGTTCCCTCAAAAGATTTAGAAACAAATTTGTTGAATAACCGTGGTAAAATCTCAGGATCAATACCTTGTCCAGAATCAGATATATTTACACTTACAAAATTCTTATTAGTTATATTATCTTTTTCAAGCGATAAGGTAATATGTATATTACCTTTTTCAGTAAATTTAAGAGAATTGCTTAATAAGTTGAACATAACTTGAGTTATACGATTTTTATCTGCGATAACGAATATTTCCTTTGGATCATATATAAAATGCAAATTATCAAGTTGTTCCGGATTACTACTAGCAATCTGCGCTTTAATATCTCTTATTGATGAAAGAATAATATCTGAAATATTAAATTCTTCTTTATTTAATTTTAAAGACTGACTTTCTATTTTAGTTATATCCAAAATATCAGATGCAAGTCTTTTCAAACGCTTGGCATTACGAATAATAGAACTAACCTGTTCTTTATCAATCATAACTTCATTTTTTCCTGCATCAAATTGTTTCTCTAAAAATATGGCATCGCCTAAAATTGGCATTATTGGAGTTCTTAATTCATGTGCGGCGATATTTATAAACTCTTTTTGCATCTTATCATGAATACTTAGTTTTTTGTTTGCCAATTCCAATAATTTATTATTATCTTTCAAAGAATCATTTGCTTCTTTCAATTCTATTGTTCTGGAATTAACCGCAGATTCCAATTGTTTATTCCAAGAAAGAATTAAAAAAGCAATTGCTAAAGCTACTGCACCTATTGTTAGTACCATAGAAGTACTAAAATTTTTTTGATTGTTAATCAAAATTCCTACTTCTGTGGCAAGTTGATGTGGGGCACTTACAAATAAAGTCCATAAATATTTGCCTCCAATATAAACTGGCTGATAAGATATTGTAGTTTTATTTCCACCCATCAATAATAGATCGTCTGCACCGGAAGATCCTCTAAGTGATTTTTCAAGTATAGAATTATAAGATTCTTTAATTTCTTTTGGTATCAAAGATTGGAATCTAGAATCCAAATAATTCTTTCCGATCAGAACAGGATTCCGTGAATATATTATTACACCATTTTTATCCATCAAACCGACGTTACTTGCAACTTGAGGAGTCAATTCACTCTGTAAAAAATTCCCCAATTTATGGATCTTTATAGACGAAACCACTACACCTTTGAATATATTTTTAGAAGAATTTGATTTTTCAAATATTGGAAATGATATATATAACCGAGGAATTTTATCTATGGATTCTATCGCACTACTATAATATTTTGACATAGTATCTTTTGGAATGACGAAGTATTCCCGATTGCTCAAATTAATAGAATTAAAGGAATGAATTTTATTTGGATTGACATTACTTATTGATACTATTTTTCCTTTTTCATTAATCCAATAATAACCTTCTGTTAAATTCTTTGTAGAATTCTGAATATTATCTATCAGTGCTTGTGTCTGATCTACATTACTATGATTTACCATATTCGATAGGATCTCTAAATTTGTTGAAACAGGATCAATTATGTGAAGAAGAGTTCTGGATAAACCATCTGTTTCAATAATTGCATTAGATCTAATATCATTAGAAGCTACATTAGCTATTTGATCTGCAATTCTTCCAGAATAATGATAAGATAAAAAAGATAATGATATGCCAACTGCAATAACAAGAATTAATAAAAAAATATTATTCCTAGATAATATTATGCCAATCATTATTAATTACGAATATAATAAACTAATGTCAACATATTAAAATCATCCAAATCAAAAGTACATTTATATAGAAAGCATAGATCTTATTTTAAAGATTAGATCATCCATATCTATAGGCTTTATAATAAAATCTTTTACTTCAATTGATGGAAGTACTTTAATAAATTCATCTTTGTTAATTTCAAACGCAGTAATAAAAGCAATTTTTGTATTAGGATTCATTTCTTTTAACTGTCTATATAATTCAAATCCATTCATACGAGGCATTCTAATATCGGTAATAATTACATCATAATATCCTAATTCATGATTTTTAAAAGATGATAAAGCATCTACACCACTAGAAAAAATTTCCACTTGAAATTCATTAGTACTTTCCAAATCCCTTTTTATTATTCTAAGTATATCCTTTTCATCATCAACGACCATAACTCGGAACAATTTATTATTTTTAAAACAATTATTAATTTCTACTTCGGTGGCCATAAATAATCTTTTTACACTATGATGTATTTAATAAAATATATTAATTAGCGTTTCTAATTATATAATACTATAATTTATTATACTTAAATATAAATAAAATATTACACTAATTTTTTAATAAAACAATAATTAGTTATTTGTCAAGTTTAAATTATAATAACCTAATTACTTAAATATGGAATATGATCTCCGACCATTAAAGAAAGACGATTTTTTAAAGGAATTTTTTGATACATTATCAAATCTTTCGGAAATTGGAACTATTAAAGAAGATTCAAAAAGAATTAATGATATTTTCAAAGAATTAAATGCTAACAAAAATTTTAAAATCATTGTAGCTGAAGAAAAAGAAAATCATAAAATAATAGGAACTGCAACATTACTTATAGAACAAAAATTTATTCATAACGGAGGAAAGGTAGGTCATATAGAAGATGTTGCAATAAAAAAAGGATTTCAAAATAAAGGTATTGGAAAAGAAATAATAAAAGAATTAATCAAAATTGCTAAAGAAGAAAAGTGTTATAAAATAATACTTGACTGTGATGAAAAAGTATCAAAATTTTATGAAAAGATAGGATTTGAGAAGCACTCAATTATGATGAGAATCGATCTTTAACGCCATATATGGCGTAATGAATTTATATAGAAAGAATGTAGAAATATAGTGGATCGAGATGAAATAGATCATCTAAAAAACAGGCCTCTTGAAAGAATATTCCAAAATAATATTTCTAGAATATTAGATTTCTTTATATTCAATCAAAACTTTAATTTTTCTACCTCGGAAATTAGTGATTTAAGTGATGTGCCCTTACGAACGGTTCAAAGAATTATACCACATTTAGTTAAAAAAGAAATAATAAAAGAAATTAGAATAAATACAAAAAATAGAGTTTATGAATTAAATAAAGATTCAGAGTTGGTGGAAATTCTACACAAATATTCAATCGCTACAATGAATTCTTTTATTAGAAATATCCAAATAGAAAATAATAAAAATATTATAAAGGTTAATGATATAGTAGAGAATTACACAAACAAATAATAATTACATGAAACAGATAGTCAAAAAATAAAGCTCTGTTAACTTAAGGAAAAATTATATAGATTTAAGACAATCATATCTTTTGTAGACTCTGTAAAGTTAAGTAAAAAGAGGCTTTGTTAACTTAAGACATTATTTCTTTATTATGCTCATAAACAAACAATTTAAGCCATTGTTTGATATGTTTTAATTTACATTTGTTCTTTCTCCTACAAGGCAAGTAGTCATCAAAACCTTCAGTTCGGTATTTAATGTATTGCATCGTCCTTTCTATGATGCTTTTCGTGAAAGATGAATGAATATGATGGTTCAGTTTCAAAAACATGCATGCTTGTGGATACCAAGTACCACCACCATCTGACCAAACAGAATGTAATCTATACTTGTTTACTACCTGAGACAGAAATCGCTCCGCAACAAACATATTTCGTTCTTTTGATATATCCGCAGCAAGAGGATTTCTTTATACTTTGATTATATAATAACCCATCAAAGCCAGATTAATTCAGAAGAACCTGCTTTTATCCCAGTTTCATCAATGATATACTCTTTGATTTTCCTTTTTAGATATTTCCTAATTTTGTACTTTTGAATCTAGTTCCAGATAGAAACGTGGCTTATTTTTGATATTTTTAAAAATGATAATGCTTTGGAGGTGTTTCTAAATGATAAACCAAGAAAGTACAAGTATAATCCATATGCTCTGTTGCATAACTAGTTTTCCTTAAATTATTTCCATCCATTTTATGCAATTCTTCTAAACAGATTGTACAACGATACCTTCATAGTCATCTCTTTTACCATGTTTTTAAACTTGGTTGCAGATGTATATTCACCAAACATCCGCTTTATAGATGAAAATGCTGTTTCAACCATCCATCGTTGTCCATACTTTCTTTTCTTTTTCCATTTATGATAATCCTTTATTTGAAGTTCAACTTCTCTATTCCTTACATTGCTATTCTTGGATGAAACGATAGAGTTTCTTTTTACTTTGATGACAGGTCGAATCCTTTTCTCCTTCAAGTATTTGAAATTTTCATTGCTATCGTAGGCTCCTGCATCACCAATGAAAGATTTGATCTTGACATTGCGGTTATTATTCAGCACGCCTTCCACCAAATTCTTCATAACCTTTCCATCATGTACCTTTTCATCTGTGACTTTCAGTGCAAGAATTTCTTTGGTCTTGATATTTACTGCAACATGTATCTTTAGATAGCCTTTCTTGTTTTTTACATCCCACTTATCTTGCATCCACCGAGACCTCTGTTTGTAATCTTGATTCCGGTACTGTCCCCGCTGCTATGATGATAACGACATCATCATCATCATCATCACATCATCAATACTGTTATTGATGTCAATGTCCAGTTTGTTTATTCTTCTACATATCTGTGAATAACATGGATGATCTGGAAGATTCTTTCCTACAGTTGCCTTTATGATTCCTTCTGTTTGTCTATATGGAAGGTGAAAGTATACTTTGATGTGACCAACTATGAGAACAAAAGAATCTGGAAATTTGTACTTTTTGCCATTCTTATTTTCATTCATCCTTGCAAGATCAACATCCCAGTTATCCAGAAAATCATAGGAAAAAAGTATCTCTCCTCGTCTTACAAGAGACTGGTTATAAGAAGGCCAGTAGATCACAAATGATTAATTGGTTGGATCCTAGCTAAATAGGTTTGGTTATGCAACAAAGCATAATCCATAACCAATTTTTTTGAAGATGTTCTATTTCTAGCAGACATAAAATATATGGTTGCCTTAATTGTAGGTTTTTCCTTAAGTTAACAGTTATGTAAACACATAGATGCTTTCTCTCTGTAAACTAATACTGCTTGTTTTGCCTGAATGTTTTTTGTTATAATCGTATGTCCAGTAAGATACGGCTTTACCAATATCTTGTTCATTTCTAAATGTGGAACTGTTTATGGCTTGTCTATGCATCCACATCCATCTAACTTCTATCAAATTTATTTCAGGTGATCGGGTTGGAAGAAATACTAGATGTATTCTTGGATAATGCCTGGCTAGAGTTTCTTTTACCTTGTTGGATTTGTGTATCGATACATTATCCAGTATCAAAAATATCTGTTTTACATTGGAATCGTATTTTTGGTCCACTCTTTTTATGAAATCCAAGAACTGTTTTCCTGTCTTTTGTTTGTAGGAGTGTGTCCATATCTGATTGTTGGTATGATCGTAAACACCAAACACATTTAGAATGCCTTTTATCTTTTGAGCCTTGGATACCTTTGACTGTACAGAGGACCATGAGGTACCGCCATATGTTTTTGCTGCTACCGGCCCCTTCCTTCATCTTCATAGAATAGAACCGAGTCAATAGGTAACTTGTATCTTAATTCTTTGATTCTCTTTTTTTCAAATGATATTCTGGATCTATGCTATCCCCCAAGGTTATCTTTGATTGCCTGTACCTTATCCCATGCTTTGGGAGTATATTTCTAATCTCAGTGTGACTTATGGAGTCTACAAGGTTCAGTTCCTTATTGGATATGTATCCTGCAAGAACACGTAATGACCATGTGGAGAATGGCAACTGATAGCAATCTCTTGGATTGTTAAATGCTATCTCAACTATCTTTTTCTCAATATTATCCGATATTTTGATTGGTTTGTGTATATGTTTTCTGGATATAATACCTTCAATACCTTTTTCATTGAAACGATGTATCCACTTTCTTATGTTAACATCATGGTGATTTGTCATCTTTCTTATTTCAGGAACTGCATATCCTTCGGCTTTAAGCAAGATTATCTTGGCCCGATAATTGGATTCTTCATCATTCTGCTCTATCATATCATACAAAATGTTTCTTTGATCATCGGTAATAGATCTGAGGAAAGTATCCCTCATAAGCATAATATTTTAAAGGTTAGCTAAAGGTGTTATGGTAGTGTATCTAAACAAGCAGTATTAGTTTACAGGGAGAAAGCATCTATGTGTTTACATAACTGTTAACAGAGCCAAAAATAATAATTGCCAGTATAAATAAGTTTAATCATTAATATTCATAGTAATTACTATAATAAACCTAGTTGCGTAATACATATGGAAAACAATATAGAGAATTCATCTAATATAAATAATAAAAGTAAAATCAAAACAAATGTAAATATTAATATAATTCCAGAATAAATTATTGATACAATTAGAATTTAAAAAAAAAGAAAATTAGAATCAAACCATCGCATTATACGTACTAAAGACAAGAATACAAAAATCCACAACAAAATCGAAATCAAAATAAAATTTCTACATTTATTCCATTTCTTTTATTTGCTTTAATTCAAAGTTTTATAATTTTATTTTTATAAAATATTGAAAAAAAAGGAAAAGGAAAAGGAAAAGGAAAAGGAAAGAATTACAATATAATTAATAATACAGATGATAATAAAATAAAAATAATATTATTCTTTACGCACAAAATATAAAGTATTATTCTTTATTTTGTTTTGCTTTATTTTATTATCTTATCCGCATAGTTTGAATAATCAAATAAAATGAATGAATACGAATAGATATTGATGAACAAGTCTAGACACAATAAGAAAGATATTGTCTCAAGTTATGATTTTACATTACATAAACAGGCATATCTTGATTTGGTTATACACCACATAATGTATTTTTAAATTGTAATTTTTTTAGGTGCGTTGGGCTATTGGTGATGGCAGGCTGAATACCTCGCCCGAAAGCTTGATACGTACACCTCCATTCCATCAACGCCATCTTCTATGGCCGCCCTTCTCCTTACGGAAGGTTGTCTTTTCTCGGGAAAGGCTTCCTCCTTAGATGCTTTCAGGAGTTATCCTAAACAGCTTAGCTGCTCAGCCTGCCCTGTCGGACAACTGATAAACCAGAGGCTGCGCTGCCCTGTTCCTCTCGTACTAGGGGCAACTTCCCCTCAGACAACCACGCCCCTGTCAGGCAGAGACCGACCTGTCTCACGACGGTCTAAACCCAGCTCACGTTCCCCTTTAATGGGCGAGCAGCCCCACCCTTGGCTCCTGCTGCAGAACCAGGATGGGAAGAGCCGACATCGAGGTACCAAACCGCGGGGTCGATGGGAGCTCTCGCCCGCGACGAGCCTGTTATCCCTAGGGTAACTTTTCTGTCACCACCAGCCCCCAATAGTGAGGACATGATGGATCGCTAAGCCCGGCTTTCGCCTCTGAATCCCGTATCATTGGGAATCCAGTCAGACTGGCTTTTGGCTTTGCCCTCACCGGCGGAGTTCTGTCCCGCCTGAGCCAATCTTTGGGCCCCCTCGATACATTTTCAAGGGGGTGCCGCCCCAGCCGAACTGCCCACCTGCCGATGTCCCTGTAATACAGGTTAGCGATACGGTAACAAATGGCTGGTGTTACACTATTGCCTAGATCAATCCCGGAGAATTGACCATAACGGCTCCCAGCTACTCTCTGCATTTGCAACCATATCGCAACAACAGGCTGCAGTAAAGCTCCACAGGGTCTTCTCTCCCCGACAGAGGTTCGTGGACTGTTCGTCCACGTTATGTGGCTTCACCGGGTTGTAGGCAGGGACAGCGGGGCCCTCGTTGTTCCATTCATGCACGTCGGAACTTACCCGACAAGGCATTTGGCTACCTTAAGAGAGTCAGAGTTACTCCCGGCGTTTAGCGGCCCTTAGCCCAGTTGAACCCAGGTTTTAGGTACCGCCACTGGCCAGGATACAGAGGCCATACACATCCTTTCGGACTAGCGACCACCTGTGTTTTTATTAAACAGTCGGGACCCCCTAGTCACTGCGACCTGCAGTCCCTACTCCTCGTAAAAACTGCAGGCACTCCTTATACCATAGGTACGGAGCTATTTTGCCGAGTTCCCTTGCCATACGGTATACCCGATAGACCTTAGACTTCTCATCCAGGGCACCAGTGTCGGATCTCGGTACGGACTTGAAAGAATCTCCCTATTTCTGCTTTCATTGTCCCCTGGATTCAGACGAACCCTCCTTGCGAAAGGCCATTCGCACCTCGCTTTAATTCTCGCCATTACGGCACTCCTTAAAGCTAGAATACTTAGACAGAAAGACGTTTCTGCTCATCCTATCCAGAAGCAACAGAAAAGGTATTAACGATCTCCCAAGGCACTGGAATATTAACCAGTTTCCCATTCAAACAATTCTGTTGAGGTTGTTTTTAGGACCGGCTAACTCCCGGCTGATGACGCATTGCCGGGAAACCCTTACCCATGCGGTCGCCGAGATTCTCACCCGGCTATGCTGTTACTACCACCAGGATCTGCACTAGTAGTTCGGTCCACTGGACTTTACAGCCCAGCTTCTACCCAAACACTACGCCCACCTACCACGCACCAACATCGTTGGTGGTCTAAAGTATCGGTAGTCTACTTGAGCCCCGTACATTTTCGGGGCTTTCGAGCTCGGCAGGTGAGCTGTTACGCACTCTTTAAAGAGTGGCTGCTTCTGAGCCTACCTTCCTGCTGTCTCTGCTCGAAAACACCCTTTGGTTTGACACTTAGTAGACATTTGGGGACCTTAACTTTAGTCTGGGTTGTCCCCCTCTCGGTTATGAGGCTTACCCCACATAAACCCGCCTCCTAGCTTCTTTGACGCCCGTATATTCGGAGTTCGAATGGATGGCGAGCTCTTTCGAACCCTTACCATCCGATCGGTGCTCTACAATACAGGCCATCTCAGCTAAGGCAGGACTGCGATCCACTTCGGTGGGAACTAGCGATCACCGGACTAGATTGGTTTTTGACCCCTAATCCCAGATCAGAGGACCGATTTGCACGTCAGGACCCCTTCAGACCTCCAGCGAGCTTTCACTCACCTTCGTCTTGTCCAGGACTAGATCGTCCGGTTTCTAGCCTTACTGCCATGACTTTAGACCCTTTCAGATCCATTGCCTCTTTTTTCAAATGAAAAAATGCGCAAATTCGGTTTCCCTTTGCCTTCCCTTTGTAAAAGGTTAAGCTTGCCATGACAGCAATCTCCCTGGCCCGTGTTTCTAGACGGAACGTATGACTCTAGATTGAATCCTTTCGAGCCATACACGTCTGTAACCGATTGGTTTCAGGCGCTTTTAACCCCCCTTCCGGGTACTTTTCAACTTTCCCTCACGGTACTAGTTTTCTATCGGTCTTGATGAATATTTAGCCTTGGATACTACTTTTACCCATATTCACTGGCCACTGCCAAGGCCAGTTACTCTGAATATAGCAGAATCCTTTCTTCATTTGCCTACGGGGGTATCACCCTCTATTCCGGTACGTTCCAGTACACTTTAGCTCCAAAGAAAGGATCCTATACGCTATAATCAAACACCACATCTCTATTATGTTACCATAACAGATTCAGTTTGGGCTGTTCCGCTTTCGCTCGCCGCTACTAACGGAATCTCTATTGATTTTTTTTCCTCGTCCTACTCAGATGCTTCACTTCGGACAGTTCGCCCTCCCAAGCTTTAAGGATGGGAGTATAAAGAGAGACCTCATTCGGACATCCTGGGATCGACGGTCGCGTGCACCTACCCCAGGCTTATCGCAGCTTGCCACGTCCTTCTTCGCTTATCAAGCCGAGTCATCCACCAATCGGCGTCTTTGCACCAGTTGATTTTTTTAAAAAATCATAAAACTAAATTTAGTTCCAGTGATAACAACAACATATACCTGCATATGCACTAGCATACACATATGACAATATACTATCTATTTTACTGCCTACAACTTTAACATCATGCCAATATTCGATTTACTCATTTTAATCAATAAAGAATAATAACTTATATTTGGTTATTACGCGAATATACTATTTTTTCTTATAGTCATTATATATTATATTGGTTTGTTGTTTTTTTCTATTTTATTTTGGTGAATATGATATTTTCTTTATTACTTGATGGTTTGATCCTATACATAACGATCATTGTATTTTACTACTACGTTATCTTCATCCTTTATCTTGTACTCCACAGTATTTTAAATAAAGGATTGCATTCATTATTTTTATTACTGACACTCTAGCAGTAGCAACTACTGCTACTGCTATAATGACGATAGAAAGCAATCAGATATAGATATCTAACTAAAAATACAATTACATATTAATGTATTGAGAACATAGATTAAAACAGACAGAATTTACACAAATACTAGATTATTATGTTTATCTTAGAAATTTATTTACATATTTGCATATACTTTCAATCTTTCTTTCTTTTCGATACTACAACTACTATTATTTTTAGTAATAGTTTCGTATAGCAAGATGAAAACTAAGGAGGTGATCCGGCCGCAGGTTCCCCTACGGCCACCTTGTTACGACTTCTCCCTCGTTGCTGACCCCAGGTTCGATAGTACCAATTAGGCATCACCTCGCCAAGAACCAACTTCGATGAAGCGACGGGCGGTGTGTGCAAGGAGCAGGGACGTATTCACCGCGCGATAGTGACACGCGGTTACTAGGGATTCCATATTCATGAGGGCGAGTTTCAGCCCTCAATCATAACTGTGGTAAGGTTTAGAGATTGCCTCCTCCTTTCGGAATTGAAACTCATTGTCCTTACCATTGCAGCCCGCGTGTGGCCCGAGGGTTTCGGGGCATACTGACCTGCCGTAGCCCCCTCCTTCCTCCGTCTCAGCGACGGCAGTCCCTCTAATTAGCTCCGCGACTCCTGAGAATAACGGTAGCAACTAGAGGCAGGGGTCTCGCTCGTTACCTGACTTAACAGGACACCTCACGGCACGAGCTGGCGACGGCCATGCACCTCCTCTCAGCTTGTCTGGTAAAGTCTTCGGCTTGACCTTCACTCTGCTGTCGCCCCCGGTAAGATTTCCGGCGTTGACTCCAATTGAACCGCAGGCTTCACCCCTTGTGGTGCTCCCCCGCCAATTCCTTTAAGTTTCAGTCTTGCGACCGTACTCCCCAGGCGGCAAACTTAACGGCTTCCCTGCGGCACTGAGTTGGCAAAAAGCCAACTCATCACCGAGTCTGCATCGTTTACAGCTGGGACTACCCGGGTATCTAATCCGGTTTGCTCCCCCAGCTTTCATCCCTCACCGTCGAGCGCGTTCTGGCAAGCCGCCTTCGCCACTGGTGGTCTTCAATGGATCAACGGATTTTACCCCTACCCATCGAGTACCGCTTGCCTCTCCCGCCTCCTAGATCCATAGTATCTTCCGCAGCCCATCTGTTGAGCAGGTGGATTTAACGGAAGACTTGTAGAACCGGCTACGGATGCTTTAGGCCCAATAAACGTCCCGACCACTCGGGGTGCTGGTATTACCGCGGCGGCTGACACCAGACTTGCCCACCCCTTATTCTGCACCATTTTTAGAGGTGCCAAAAGATCTCCTTAACGGAAATCACTCAGAGTAACCCTGTCAGGCTTTCGCCTATTGCAGAGGTTTCGCGCCTGCTGCGCCCCATAGGGCCTGGGCCCTTGTCTCAGTGCCCATCTCCGGGCTCCTCCTCTCAGAGCCCGTACCGGTTACAGGTTTGGTGGGCCATTACCTCACCAACAGCCTGATCGGCCGCAGTCCAATCCAGGGGCCATGTAGATTTTAGTCATTACCCATTCCAGAAGTAGTGACTTATCGCGGTTTATCCTCAGTTTCCCGAGGTTATCCACGTCCCCTGGGCATGTTGACTACGTGTTACTGAGCCGTATGCCACATATTGCTATGTTGACTCGCATGGCTTAGTCCCACTCTGATAGCAGTCGGGTCCGGCAGGATCAACCGGAGTCAAAAAATAATATACTAGTTAGAAAATGAATTTTCTATTACTAGTATATTATAATTTTTTGTTTGTGGTTGATTCTTGCTTACGTTTAACGTTACTTTCTTATTCTATATTCTAGAAAGAAAGGAACGTTTATTGAGTCTTTTCTTTCCCATTCTTTCTCTTTATGTTATATAACATAGAGGAAAGAAAAGGAAAGAGAGAGTGACGATCGAAAAGAAAAATTGACTGATTTAAAGTCTTTATTTTAGTAAAGAAAGTAAATTAATATATGTATTTCTAATATAGAAATAAAGAAGATAAACACCATCATTAGTATTTTTTATGTATCTGTTACTATTTTAAAGGAAAATTAAGTTATGAATATAAATATGTAAATACAAACATAGATGTAGAAATTTATATAGATTTGAAAATACGGTTTAAACAGATTAAATGTCCGTATTATTGTAATTTCATTTTAACCTGATTAAATTTAAGCTATCTTGCCTTATTTTTTATTATTATTTTATCGTCTTTATTATAAATCGAATTTTACTTTTATAATTATCTTTTTTTAGTTAGACATCATATCTGATCACTTCCCATGTCAGATTCAATCGATCGGGTCAGCACCGATATATATATTGATCGAATCTCCATTGATTATAGTAATTATTATATTTTTTTATTATATAATGTAACGAGCGCATCTGGAGGTCAGTAAATCACATTGTGGCATAAGCCAACTTCATTACCGACGCCGCCTTTTGTCTTGGACGCGTTCTATTATATTATAGCAGTGTATTAATATAAATCTTGTTTTTTACACGTCTAAACTATCGAATATATTTCTAAATCACTATTTCATTGAATATTCCTTTAACATAATTGAATAATGAAATATTTCTAAAATAGATAAATTCTTCTATAGAAAAATCGGTTCTCACTACATAAAGATCTTTATCTCTTCCAAAGAGAACCAAGATAAGACCAGGTATAGTTTACATTCTCCTTAAGAATGCGAGGCTCTAACAGAACCAACTCCTAAGCGGCTGTAAAAGGTACCCCATGAAAATGGATGGATGTTTTTGCCGCTTTAGGTTCATTCAAAAAGATAAGAATAAAATAGGAAATTAGAATGGAATTTGTATATAGATAGTATATACTATAAAAGTAACATTTAATATAATGATTTGACTTAAATTAGGCTTAAGTGAAACAATAGGATACCTTATTATGGTCAAGATTTTCAAGGATGTAAATTTAAGGAAAAATCTACAGATTTAGAATGACTAAATATGTTATGCTTAGAAGAAATAGAACATCTTCAAAAATAATTGGTTATGGCTTGTATTTGTACTTTGTAGAAATATTATTTAGAAACACTGCTAAAGCATTATTATTTTACTTTTAGTAAAGATAAGTCACGTATCAATATAGAACTGGTTTCAAAAGTACAAACTAAAAAGGAAATGTCTCAAGAATAAGAAAATTAAGGGATATGTCATAGATGAAACTGCGATTAAAGCTGGTTCTGAACTAATATAACTTTGGGTGGTTATAGAACCAAAGAATAAAGAAATCCTTGCAACTGATAATTCAAAAAAGCGAAACTATGTTTTTGCAGTCGAACAGTTTCTATCTCATGTAATAAACAAGTATGGATTACATGTTCTTTCATCGTTAGACAATGGTGGCACTTGGTACCCTCCAGCATGCAAGTTTTTAAAACTTGTCCATCACCTTCACTCCTCCTTTGAAAAAAGCCTGATAGAAAGAACAATGCAGCATAAAAGATAGAACTGAAAGCTTTGATGCCTACTTTCCTTGTAAAAAGAATAAGTGTAAATTAAATCATATAAAACAATGGTTCAAGTTGTTTGTTTACTAAACACAATAAAGAATTAGTATCTTAATTTAACAGGACCGAAACTTTAATAAAATATACAATAGAGATAGATGAATATACCAGGGATTAACCACTAATTTATATGAACTTGTTAGAATAGGAACATATGTAAAATTTTACATAATTCAAATACTTTTAACTTGATTATATGTCGCATAACAAAACTATATACTATATAATGTTTTGTGAATTCATATGACAAAAAATCGGAAATTAAATGGCACTGTTCCAGGTATTACGCTATCAGTAATTGAAGAATTTGATCCGGGTAAAAATACTTTTGTGATGGATGGAAATATTAGATCTTCTGTAATAGGAAAACCAATTATAAACATGACAGATAGGATCTTAGACATAGAACAAAAAAATTCTCCTTTAATTCCAAAAATTGGAGACATTGTTGTAGGTTATATTGACATGTTATTTGGAAATATGATTTCCGTTCGTGTGGTATATATTAATGACAAATATTCTAAATCAGGATTTTCTGCAATAGCATCTACTCGCATATCAAATGCAGGAAATAGTTTTAATTCAGGATGGAGAGAAAGGACCTACAAAGGCAAACTTATTTTTAAAGTAGGCGACATAATTCGCGGAAAAGTTTTTAGTTTATTGAATTCCTCGATCCATATTACACTAGATGAAAAAGATCTAGGATTAGTATATACAATATGCTTTTCTTGTGGTAATAGTGATTTGCTTAAAATATCAGGCGGATTAAAATGTCCAGTATGCGGAAACTTTGAAGAGAGAAAAATTTCTACCAATTACGGTAAAGAGAACTTCACAACGTTATACGATAAGCAACATATGTCAAAATGAATGATATTATCAAAATAGGATTTCAGGGTGAAAATGGGTCTTATAGTGAAACTGCAGCCGTTAACTTTTTTTCAGAAAAAGGATGCAGTTTTAAACCATTTAGATCATTTCAAGATTTATTTGATAATGTAGAAAAATCATTTGTTGATAGTGCCATTGTTCCAATTGAAAATTCTATAGAAGGCAGCATAAATGAAGTTTATGACTTGTTGGTCGAAAAAAATCTTTTCGTCATTGGCGAGATATATCAAAGAATAAGACATTGTTTAATAGCTAATAAAGAGCACTCAGACATAATAACTGTTTTTTCACACCCTCAAGCACTAGCACAATGTAGAAATTATATTAGAAAAAAATGCTTAGAACCCATTTCTTTATACGATACTGCAGGTTCTGTAAAATACATAAAAGAGCATAATATTAATGATGCATCGGCAATTGCAAGCAAGAGATCTGCAGAAATTTATGATATGAAAATTATTGAAGAGGGCATTGAAGATAATGATAAAAACTATACACGATTTTTAATAATATCAAAATCACCTAATTCTCAAAACAATATTGATAAAACATCCATTATTTTTTCCATTTCTCATACCCCTGGTTCACTATTTGCAATTTTAAAAGAATTTGCTGATAGAAATATCAACCTAACGAAGATAGAATCCAGACCTACCAAAAATATTCCATGGCAATATTATTTTTTCGTGGATCTGGAAGGCAATCTGAATGAAGATTCGGTTAAATCCTCTTTTTCAAAGATAATAAATCAGACATTATCATTTAAAATACTTGGATCATATAAAAAAGCAGAGATCATTTAACCATCTTGCTTTCCCATTCTTAATCCAAGGCCGATTATAATTATACCAGTTATTATCAGCATCATTTGTCCACTAAAAGCTATCTGTGATGCCTTTGAAAATGCACCAAGTTGCAAATTTAGATTTGTTTTTCCAACATTAGCAATTTGAATTTTGTATTTTCCATCTTTAGTTGATTTTATTGTTTCATTAAACAAACCTTGAATATTAGTTTTGTTTAAAATAATAGCATTTACAGGATCTTTTACAAGTACTTTAGCTTGGGAATTTTTAAAGAAAATGTTTGCAGTATTACCAACATTCATATCAGGTGTAAAAATTCCCGTTTGATTAGGTTTTATGATTTCAGAAATCTTTACAAATCTAGGAGTATTAGAATCAATTATTGAAACGATACCTATACCAATAAAAATACTACCAGCAACGAAAAAAATTAATAATGAAGTTTTTTTTGAAATACTCACCATGTATTGCAATTTAATAGTACTTAATTATAATAATCTTTACAATTAAATAAAAAAAAATAAAAAACATTTAAAAAGAATAAAACTAATATCCATCAAATTATTTATAACATCAAAAATAAATTCATAATTAATTTTATAAAATTGTCATATCAAATAATTGCACTAAATTTTTAGCATGTTTATCAAAGACGTTATTTCTTTAAAAAATACATCTCGTAGTTTATTATTATATATAGTTGCAGCAGGATGATATGTAATAAAATACTTTATATCATCACGGACAATTACCTTTCCATGATACCTTCCTAACCCTTTTAAATTTAATACGGATTGTAAAGCTGTAGCACCTAAAATACATATTATATCCGGCGAAATTAATTGTATTTCTTGTTTTAAGTAAGGTATACAAGTTAGGATTTCAGAAATCTCTGGGACACGATTATTTGGAGGCCGGCATTTTACAACATTTGTTATATAAACATTATTTCTTTCTATTCCTCCTTTTTTTAAAGCATCATCTAATATTTTTCCCGCATTACCAACAAATGGCAATCCATATATGTCCTCATTTTTTCCAGGAGCCTCGCCTATAAACAATATTTTTGAATTAACATTACCGTATCCAGGAACGGCGTTAATTCGTCCTTGACAGAGACTACATAATGTACAGCTAACAACTCTGTCTTTGATATGATTATATAGTTTTATTTTATCGTACAAAACAATATATAAAATTCATATCAAAAGTAATTTATATATTATTATAAATAATTAAATACTACTTTAGATGATAAATCAAATGTAAATTCTAAAAAAATTTAAATCTAGTGCTGTTGATACAAAATATTAATTGAATTACCTAATAAATTACACTATTATATCTCACGGCCTAGGACAGTTTAAAGATTATCTAATTTGTAATGAATCCAACCAGCATAAGCAATAACCAATATGAAAATGGTAGTCACCATAAGCAGTTCTGGAATTTTTAGGTATTATTTCAACAATCTTTTTCTCAGTATAGCGGTTATTTTGAATGGCTCATGCTCATGTATAGAGACTATTCCCTCATCCTTTTTCATTAAAACGATATATCCATTTATCATGTTGCAATCATGATGCTAATTAGTTGCCATTCTTTTCTGAGGAACTGTATATCCGTCGTCGTCTTGACTAGAATAATGTTGACACTATATCCAATAATTTATCGTAAAACATCAATTGATGTTGAATATATTTTTACTTATCAGAAAGCATTCTACAGTACTCTTCATCATAATAATTTATAGAAAAATAATCTAAATGCATTATGATCGCTAAACAAACATAATCAATTTACATAAATATAGTAGATCTCTTACATAATCATTTGCAATCAGCTTTATGAGCAACAGATCTCAAATCTGTTATCTTTTTGTTCCTTTCATACGAGAGATTATCTAATAGACCAATGATCTAAATCCTTAACTGGTTTGACAGTCAAGAGTTTGATTACATACTAGATAAAGAAATAACAAAAAGATATACTAAACATGAAATACAGTGCATATCCAAAAGAAAAAACACAATAGAAATGGGCACCATAGACAGGCCTTTCAAACTTGACCTAGAGAATAGATTTCTTATGCTTTTAGTTTACTATCGTCTTTATATAACCTACATATTGACAGAATTCATTTTTGATTGGGATCAGAGCAATGTTTGTAGAGATATACAAAAGATAAAAAGTTTGATTAGAAAATGTATTCCAATTCCACAGAAAACATACAACATAATCAAAAGGCTGAAAACGCTAGAGGAAGTTGAAAAGTATTTTCCTGGATTTATGGCTTTTACAGATTGTACAGAGCAGCAGATACCAAGAAAACCTGTGATAACAGAAGACGAAAAGGTACTATTCGCGCAAAAAGAAAAAATATACTCTAAAGACGCAATTGATGTTAATAACATTGGTATTATCATTCATAAACTGGGCCCCAAAGAAGGGCAAATACATGATTATGATATCCATAAGAAAAACCACTCTGTAATTTCAAAAGATGTTCTAAATGTATTTGACCTAGAATATCTTGGAGTAGAAAAGGATTTCCTGAACAAAAATCATTATTATTATTTAGAAAGAAGAGGAATCTGGCTCTATCTGTAGAAGAAAATGATTCAATAGAATTCATTCTATAAAAAGAGTATAGTGATAGAACATACCATTTGTAGATTGAAAAAGTATAGAATACTTGCAGATGTATTTAGAAATAGGCTCAAGAAATACAACAAAGTAGCAGATCTGATAAACTATAGAATAATGAATTAATATTATTAAACCCAAAAACAAAATAGAACTATAAAGTGTAAATTGTTTCTAATTATGCAAGATCTAGTGTCTAAATATTTACACAAATGTTAACAGCTACATAGTATTTGAACCTTATTAAAATAGGAAAATTTAGTTCTATTAGTATATTTCATAAGATATCCAAAATAATAAATAAATAAATTAAAAGAAATCTTAACAGAGCACAATATATTCTATAAAACATATTCTCAAAACTTAAGAACAGAAAATAAGAGATTTCATAGTATTTAGGCAGTAGAAAAGAAATTAACAATAGAATTCATTAATTTATTCATTATTAGATTATCAAAATCGTTGATAGTTGGATCTAAAGTAAAAATTAAAAGGTATTCTAACCTATTGTTTTTAGTTATGGGAATAGTTATTCTTAAAATCTTTTCATATAATGAACAAGTGTAATATAATTTTCCTAAGGCATTTTGCCAACGTAATCTTGTATATTGTCTAGTAGATGCAGTTATAGCATACTGTTCTGTTTCTTCATCGTTCAATAAAGGTACTATCCCTTTTCTTTCAGATTTGGTAATTATCAAACCATGTTTATCTGCTATTCCAATATATCTAATTCTAGAATCTGTATTAATAATACTATCACATAAATTTTTAAATTCAGAAATATTATTTTCCATAATTTATTATTAAATATGTGCAGGTTATAAAATTTTTAACTCAAATATTTTTGCTAAATAAATACCTTGAGATAGTCTATAACATTGATGTCGAATCCAAGTTTATCATAAACTCTAATAAACTTAGTTAATTGAGAAAAGGTCATAATTCAAATATATTTTCAATTTAGATAACAGCTTAAAGTAACCTCTGGAAATTATTTTGAGAACAACTGTTCCAAAGATTATCTCTTTATAGATTAAATGAATCCATCTTTTTAACATTCTTTATATAATATGTATATACAATGGCCTAGTCTGCTACTACTACGAAATCGAGGTAGACCATATATATATTTTCCAACAGTGATTTTGAGATACTTTACTGTAAGGTTATGGTTTAGAATCGATTCAAACTATGCATTACATACATTTCTTATTGGACTGCTGTCAGTATAACCACAAACTAGCAATAGCCTGTGATTTAGTATCCATCCCATGCAGCAGACGAACATTTGACAGGCGATTATTGAACGCTATTTCTACAGATATCAAATAAAGGTTATCAACAATGGGATATCTATTTTTTGCAGATGGCCTAGCAGATCCTTCTATAACAACAATAGACAGTGTACTCTGCTAAAAGCAAAAGGTAGTGTATGGTATAAATCATCAATGAAAAAGGAATAGTACTATGCTCTCCTGGCATAGATACAGATGCAAAGTGGAGATATAGTCATACCAACAAAGGATGGATTTTCGGATACAAACTACATCCAACATCTACAACAGAGGAGAGTTGTAGCACATCTAAAATCAGGGATGTAACTACTGCTAATGTTCCGGACAATAAGATGTATGTTCCTTTAACTTCTACTTCTCCTTACTCTATCTCTGTTTTCTCTTTATCATATGTATTGTATACAATAGCTGACCCTAGATATGATGCTAAGAAACTGTATGAATATAGCAAAAAGGAATTGAGAATAGATCTGGTTTGTCCTGTTAAAAGATATAAAATTACTTCCAAAGAGAGGCTTGAGTTTGTATGTTTTATCAATCGGATTTAGGTTAGGCTATTTGCAGCCAGAGAAGAATATCAATAGAGCCGTTGATAGAGCACATCAAATCAGTTTTAGAACAGATCCATTGCTAACATGTGGATTTCATACGGTATCTGCAATTGTACGTTAGTCTGTTTTATTATATCAATTAATGGTATACTATGACTGTAACACCGGAAAAATGACTACAAAATCAATAAAGAGCCTATCCCAAAATTCGATAGGATTATAGCTCTTTTCACCTTTTTGCTAAACTGTGTCCTCCATCCAGAGAAGGGAAATTGTAAAGGAGAAAAATAAACATCCCACCATACTCAAGGTTCCTGATAGATTATGGAATGAGATCAAGCATATTCTTCCAAAGGAGAAACCACTCAAGACAGTTGGTCGACCAATTATACCATATAGAAAAGTAATCGATGGAATTCTTTATGTATTAAGAACAGGATGCCAATGGAAGATGTTACCAAAAGAATATGGTTCTGGTTCTACCTGTCACCGCAGGTTTCAGCAATGGAATAGCCTTGACATTTTCAGAAAGATATGGATAAAACTATTGAAAATCTATGATGATCTTGTCGGTATTAATTGGACCTGGCAATCCATAGATAGTATATCTATAAAGTCGCCTTTAGGGGGGCGATGACTGGGCACAATCCTACTGATAGAAGCAAACTGGGCACAAAAAGACATATTTTAACAGATAAAAAAGGAATCCCTCTATCTGTAGTTATATCATCTGCAAGCACCCATGATATCAAACTAGTAACAGATGTGGTTGATAACTCTGTTATCAAACGTCAACGTCAACTGTCATCACATAAACCTAAACCGAGAACAAGAAGAAGGCTACAACACTTATGTCTTGACAAAGCATACAATTCCGAACCTGAAGAACAGGAATTAACCAAACGAGGCTATGTACTGCACATACCATACAAGAAAAAGAAAGGAGAGGAAGTTGACGATGAAAAGACAATAAGGATACCAAATCGTAAAAAATATCCTCCTAAAAGATGGGTTGTAGAGAGAACAAACTCTTGGCATAATAGGTTCAGGAAACTGTTTACTTGATATGAAAAGAAGGTCGAGAACTACCTTGGATTGGTACAGTTATCCTGTTGCATAATCATATATAGAAAGATAATTTTGGGATAGGTTCAAAATATATGCTTGGGATTAGTTGAAATGGAATTGTGGGTAAAGATGAGTGGTATCGAAGTGCTTTGTTGCATGATTATTTTATTCGTCATTTGTTAACGTTTTATTGACAGTGTTATAACGGAAATAGTCAAAGCTTAATTATTATTATAATACAAATATTAAATTTTTAACTGATTTTCGAATCATGCAACAAAGCAGTATCGAAGTATAACCAAACCTCAGTTAATTTTAATAATATTGAAAAATTTAATCATGTAAAAGTTAGTCAAAAATATAACAATGCTATTTTATATCCAAAACAGAGAGGTTACACAATATAACATAAATTTACGACGTAAATGAAATTGATTAAATTTTTAGTATTTATGAAAATTTATTCAATAGAGTGGCCCTGTTAACTTAAGGAAAAACCTACAATTAAGGCAACCATATATTTTATGTCTGCTAGAAATAGAACATCTTCAAAAAAATTGGTTATGGATTATACTTGTACTTTCTTGGTTTATCATTTAGAAACACCTCCAAAGCATTATCATTTTTAAAAATATCAAAAATAAGCCACGTTTCTATCTGGAACTAGATTCAAAAGTACAAAATTAGGAAATATCTAAAAAGGAAAATCAAAGAGTATATCATTGATGAAACTGGGATAAAAGCAGGTTCTTCTGAATTAATCTGGCTTTGATGGGTTATTATAGAACCAAAGTATAAAGAAATCCTCTTGCTGCGGATATATCAAAAGAACGAAATATGTTTGTTGCGGAGCGATTTCTGTCTCAGGTAGTAAACAAGTATAAGATCTCTTGCATAATTAGAATAAACAGCTATATGATCAGCAATTCTTCATTTTCTTGTTCTCTCATTGCTTTCATATGATCGGTTATCCAAAAAACCATTGCTTTTCAAATCATTCACTGCTGGTCTTACAGTGCAACAGTTCGATGACATTTATGAAAAAAATGTAACAAAAAGATATGCTAAACATGAAATACAACGCTTGTTCAAAAAAGATAGAGAAAGACGTATAGGTGCAGGTAAACCTTTCAAACTAGATATTAAAGATAGATTTCTCATGCTTTTGGTTTACTATCGTCTATACATAACTTACACTATGGCAGGTTTTCTATTTGATTTGGATCAGAGCAACATCTGCAGAGACAT
This sequence comes from uncultured Nitrososphaeraceae archaeon, assembly GCA_963830925.1. GTDB lineage: Archaea > Thermoproteota > Nitrososphaeria > Nitrososphaerales > Nitrososphaeraceae > Nitrosocosmicus. The sequence goes on from CAWHOB010000001.1 coordinate 732,310, forward strand.
TCAAAAGATTGAAGGGTTGATAAGAGAATGTTTGCCAATTCCGCAGAAGACATACCCAATAACCAAAAGGCTGAAAACTCCAGAGGCAGTTGATAAATATTTTCCAGGCTTTCTTCTTGCTTTTACAGATTGTACCGAACAGCAAATACCAAGACCTGCGGATAAGAATAGAAGAAAGATATTCTATTCAAGTAAGAAGAAAAGACATACTATTAAGAATCAGATTACGGTTAACAATCGTGGTTATGTCCTTCACAAAGTACGCTATAAAAAAGGAAGAAAACATGACTACGATATTTATAAAAAGAACTATCCTGTCACTCCAAAACAAGTTGTTACTGTAGTTGATCTAGGGTATTTGGGCATAGAAAAGGATTTTCCAGAACAACTATCTGCACTACCATATAAAAAGAAAATAAACCAGTGTTTATCACAAGAAGAAATCGAGTTTAACATTATCCATTCGAAAAAGAGGATAATAGTAGAGCATACTATTAGCAGATTGAAAAAGTACAAGATAATGAGTGAGATATTTAGAAATAAATTGAGAAAATATAACAAGGTGTCAGACATAGTAGCAGGACTAGTGAACTATAGAATATCAAATTATCTGAACTAGAAATCGATATAGAATTAGAAGTGATGGTCTAGATTATTTCTAATTATGCAAGAGATCTATAGATTACATTCTGTTTGGTCAGAGGGTGGTGGTACTTGGTATCCACAAGCATGCATGTTTTTGAAACTGAACCATCATATTCATTCATCTTTCACGAAAAGTATCATAGAAAGGACGATGCAATACATTAAATACCGAACTGAAGGTTTTGATGACTACTTTCCTTGTAGGAGAAAGAACAACTGTAAATTAAAACATATCAAACAATGGCTTAAATTGTTTGTTTATGAGCATAATAAAGAAATAATGTCTTAAGTTAACAGCAGTGTAAATGATATACTATATCTTATTGTAAAATAGTTGTGTTTGTTTAGCTATCACAACACCTATAGCTTGCCACTCTTTTATCTATTATTATGAGGGACACATTCCTCAGAATGCTAACTGATGATGAAAAGAACCTTTTACATCTAATGCTTGAAGATAATGAAGCAGGATATAGAGCCAAGATTATCTTGCTTAAAGATGAGGGATACACAGTTCCTCAAATAAGAAAGATTACAAACCATCATGATCATAACATAAGAAAATGGATACATCGCTTTAACGAAAAAGGAATCGATGGCATTATATCAAAAAAACATAATCATAAACAGCATAAATTTGATAATGATATGGAGAAACAAATAGTGGATATAACATCTGCAAATCCAAGATCTTTTGATTTGGGATTTTCCACATGGTCATTACGTGTACTTGCTGGTTTTCTTATGAATGACTTAACTGGTAACTAAAATAAGCCATTCTGCAGAAATAAGAAATATTCTTCTAAAGCATAAAATAAAATGGAGAAAATCTAAAACTGTGTTGTCAAATAATAAAAGCAATGATCCAGAATACACTTTGAAAAAAAGTACATTGAACAACTGAGGTACAACACGACAAAGGATTCTGTGTTACTGTATATAGATGAAAAAGGGCCTGTAGCAGCAAAAACCCATGGTGGTACATCATGGTCATCGGTACAGGTAAAGGTCGAAAAGGCTCAAAAGATAAATGGATTGTTAAATGTATTTGGAGCCTATGATCATACAAATGACAAAATGCATGTCCAATGCTATAAAAGAAAGACAGGAAAGAAGCAGTTTGTTGACTTTTTAAAAAAGAGTAGATAAAAGATATGATAAGAATATCCAAAATATCTTTGTTGTACTTGATAATCTTTCAGTACACAAATCAAAGAAGGTAAAGAAAGAGATATCCAAATGTTGTCCTCGAATAAAATTTGTATTTCTACCAGTAAGCTCACCAGAACTTAATTTAATTGAAGTAAGGTGGGTGTGGTTACAAAGACAAACAATTAACAATTCTACATTTAAAGACGAACAAGAAATAGGAAGAGCTGTTAGCAAGTGGAAGAATATTTATAACAAAAATCATGGCAGCAAAGCGATCATAAATATTTTACAAGAGAGTGTATCTTTATGTATACACAGCTGTTAACAACAGTTATTTTTAATTAGAATATTAAAAACAATTGAGAAGTAAAATTAAATGACATCTCCTCGATATTTTTATTAATGAAGATGAATTTTTATGAAATTATTAAATTTTTGAATAAAGATACCTTTATAGGTAAAGTAGGTACAATCAATAAAGATGGAACTACTCATATAACATCCATATGGCATATTTTAGATGATGATAACCGCATCATTTTTACAACATCATCGAAATCACTAAAAGGCATTAATTTGATTAGAGATCCTAGAATTAGCATGTGTGTAGATAACCAAGCACATCCTTTTTCATTTGTAATAATTAAAGGTATTGCAAAAATTTTTTTTCATTCCCAGGATCTCCTTAAATTTACTACAAGAATTGCAGAAAGGTATATGGGTAAAGAACTACCTTTAAAATACGGAAAGAGAAATGCAATGAAAGGAGAACTACTTATTAGATCATTCCAACAAAAATCATAGGTCAAAAGAATGTATCGGAATAAATTTAATGCATTTTAATAAATTTATACTTATTCTAAATTCAAGTACATTAGAGTATTTATAGAGTAATAATGTCAATCGGACCTTATATATAAAAGTATTACTTCCTATTTAGTATATGCTATATTTCCAATTTCAATATGTTCGTTTTTTATCTAATAATTTTAAATAAATAATATAGTAACAGAATATGGGGCCAGAGGGACTCGAACCCTCGACCGCCAGCGCCCCGGGCTTATACCCACTAAAACGTGGATGGTATCCTACCAAGCTAGACGATAGCCCCTGTACCTTAAATATAATATCAACCTCTTTTAAACTTGTGCATTATAATTTTTATATAATTATATAATATAAAAAAAAAAATTAGATACACATTTATTAATTGATGAAAAGCAAACTAAACATGTTATTATGCTAATTCATGAATTAGATAATATAGATAAACAGATATTAAATGATATTCAATGGACATTCCCTCTAGTTGAACGACCTTTTTTAGAATTAGTTAAAAAATATCATATTACGGAAGAAGAAATCATTCAAAGAGTTAAAAATCTTAAAGATACTGGAATAATTAGACAAATAAGCGCCATCTTCGATACACGAAAACTTGGTTACAAAAGCGCTTTGGTAGCATTTGCAGTAGATAAAAATAAAATAGACAGTGTAGCAAACGAAATAAACAAACACCCAGGAGTTAGTCACAATTATGAAAGAAATCACGAATTCAATATTTGGTTTACACTTGCTGTTCCACCAGATGGAGATATGAAAGCAGATCTGGATAAAATGGCATCCCTAGATGGAGTTTTCAAATACAGAGTACTTCCGACACTAAAAATGTACAAGATAGGAGTAAAATTAGATATGGTAAATGGTGATCCTGAAAAACCTAATCCTAATGATGAAGTTAAAAAATTGGAAACAAAGATTGAAAAAATAACTAAAACAGATAAAGACTATATCAGGCAATTGCAAAAAGATATCGAGATAACAAAAGAGCCTTTTAAAACTATTACTGAAAATTTAGGTATTTCTTATACAGAGACTTTTTAACAAAATCAAGGAATATGAAGATATCGGAATAATGAGAAGATTTGCCGCGATATTAAGACACAGGCAAGCAGGTTTTACAGCAAACGGAATGATTGTATGGAAAATTCCAGAGGATAAAGTTGATGAAAAGGGATTAAAGATCGCATCATTTCCACAAGTAAGCCATTGTTATAGGCGTCCAGTTTATCCAGATTGGGAGTTCAACCTTTTTAGTATGATTCATGCAAGAACAATAGAAGCTGCAGAAAAAATAGCAAAAGAAATAGCAGTTGTCATTGGAATGGAAAATTATAAAATATTATTTAGTACAAGAGAATTTAAAAAAGAAAGAGTAAAATATTTTGAGTGATATTTCTTTTTTATTATCTAATTAAGCCAAGATATCAGGTAAATAAAAATTGTTTTCATACATTTGTTGGATATCCTTTTTCTCAGCCATAGTCAAATAGTTCCCATCAGATAATTGAGCAAAGGTATCTATCTCTTCTAGACTTGTAACAGTAGGTAAAACAACAGAAATTTGTGGTTGAGATAAAATATATTTAATTGCGATTTCAGTAATATCCCATCCATGAGAACCAGCTATTGGTTTGAGTTTTTCAATTTTTTTCATTGCACTAGAGATCCATTCTTTTTTTCTGATACTTCTATGATCATTTTTATCCATAACAGTATTTTCGTTTACCTTGCCAGTTAAAACACCAGAAGCATCCGGAACTCTTACCATAATTCCAACGCTACCATTTTTTCTATCTATCGCATCAAAAAATGCACGTCCGGGATCTTGTTCTAAAATATTATAAACAGTTTGTAAACTAACTATATTCCTATTTTCAATCGCATAGAGTCCTTCATCTTTCCACCCGATTGCAGGACCAAGAGCTACACCATGACTTTTAATTTTTCCAATCTTTACTAAATTATCTAGCTCATCAAATAGTAAATCATTTTTTATTGCATTCATCTTTGGATTGTGTAAGCTATAGACATCTATGAAATCAGTCTGTAATCGTTTCATACTTTCTCCTAATGCAAAGCTTAAAAAGTCATTGTTATGTTTTTGCGGAATTTCATTATGTCCTATTTGTTCAGATTCATACATATCATAGCCCCATTTAGTAGAATAAATTACATCATTTCGCATATCTTTAAAAGCCTTTGATAATATTTTCTCGCTTTTACCTTTTCCATACATATCAGCAGTTTCATAAAAATTAATTCCCAAATCGTATGCATGTTTTAACATTTTAATAGACTCATCTTCTTCGAGTTTTTTCCCCCACCAATCTAAACTCAATGTCCATGTTCCAAACCCAATCTCGCTGACTTTGATACCACTATTACCTAAATTACGATATTTCATTTAATTATACTCCTTATTTCTTCGGTTATGGTATTAAACGTAACATCATCTATACAAGGTTTGCTAATTGATTTTAAATATTCAAAATCAGTAATAATTGGTCCATTCATCGAACCTTCTGAAATACCATTATTAAAATCAATTTGAATCCACGATTTACATCCTGACCATTCAGGCATATCACACACCTTTATTGGTTTATCTAGTTTATATGTTCGTAACAGCATTAAATAAAGTGGCTTTTTTGGATTATAATTATATCTCATTTTTACATAATCAAGAGTCCAAATATGAAATTTTTCTAATTTTTCTAATACATTAATATCATTTATTTCATTAAAATAAGTTATTTCTACAAATAAATCTATATTAGTTAAATTATTCCTATTATTCTTTGATTCTATATGTTGATCTTTTTGAACATGCTGTTTTTCCAATTTTTCCAAGTGCTCTTTATACTCATCTTGAATAGAATTGATTGATTGATGTTCAAAAGTGGGGAATAGAAAAAAATTTTTATATTTTAGTTCAAAACCATTACGATATTCCATAATACCCCCTTTTCTAAATAATAATACTTGTTTTCCATCCTCAGCGGCTTTACAAATAACAGCCCATTCTTTCAAAGCTGCAACATTACTTGAATCCTCCTGTTGTATTTTTTTAGTAGATGAAGGTAAAGCATTATCAATAGAATTAGATTTTGTTGTCGAGGTTGTTGAAGCAGAATTATCAGAATATTCGGAAACAGAGGGAGACGAGGAGGCAAAAGGTATATTAAATAATAAAGAAGAAGGCAATCCATCAAATTTTGTTATACCAGATGAAAAAATTTTATGAAAAAATACTTCTCCATTTAATTGAGAATAAAAAGAGAAAGGAAACAACAACATACAATGAGTTACATCTTATTAAAATATTTGCAATATAATTTAGAACATAGTTAGCTTAAATGGATTTTTCTCATTAAGCCAAATTTAAATATTAAAATTTACTTAAATCAGGTTATCCTAAACTTTTTATTATTTCACCCATATTCTTCAAAGTGCAGGGGATCATAGGCAAATCTTTTACAATATATTTACTAAGTTGTGTTTCACGTAAATCCATTATAAGATTTTGAAATCTGGAAAGATCATCTGTTTCAAATGCAAGCATAAAATCCTGATCACCTATTCCAAATGAATAAGTTGTATTACGTCGAATCTCAGGATATTTTCTACCCACTCTTATATGTTCATCCATCATTTGTTTCCTTGTATCAAGGGGTAAAAGATACCAATCTCGGGATTTAATAAACGGATATACGATTAAATATTTTAAATCAGGTTCATCTTCTCGTTCATATCCGGCTTTAATTTGATTGGAATAAATAGACTTTCTTGTTAGAGAAAGAAAGGTATTAGACGGTTCTACATATTTCCCTAAAATTGTTGAATATATTTTTGATGTAAAAATTTGAATATTTTCTAAAGATGAGGAAATAGTCCATATCATAAATTCAGAATCATGTCTCAATCCAATCGTAGAATAAGTCTTTACTTTCATTTTAGTATTAGCAGCTTTTAATAATTCAAGAAATTCAATAGTTGACTCTTCTTTTCCTATTTCATTTAGCCAACGCCATTTAGGATCTACCTTAAAAAAGGTAAAATTAAAATATTTTTCTTTATTTTCTATAATTTTATCATTATTATCGGATTTAACTTCTACTACTTCTTTTTCTTCAGAAGTCAATAATTTATGATGAGCAATATCATTAACATTATTATTTTTACTCATATTATCCACAGGAGGATCATTTTTAATATCAATATTTTCATTATCTATATCTAACATAATTTTAATAATAATATAATTAATAAATAGTTTAAGAAATAAATATTAAAAAACTAATTTAGATCTTCAGTTAACCCTAACCAAGAATAACCTTTGAGTTCCAATTCTTCAGCTAACTCTTTACCTGCAGTTTTAATGATTTTTCCTTTTGACATCACATGTATTTTATCCAATTTAGTAAGAAATCTCAATATTCTTGCATAATGCGTAATAACAATTACACCAGCTCCTGTTTCAATTAATTTGTTAATAGCTTCTGCAACGGCTTTTACAGCATCAATATCTAATCCAGAATCAGGTTCATCTAGAATTGCAAGATTGGGTCTCAAGACCAACATTTGCATTACCTCTGATCTCTTTTTTTCACCACCTGAAAATCCTTCATTAAGGTATCGGCTCAAAAAACTTGGATCGAGTCCAACGTTATCCAAATTCCTTTTCAAATATTCATGAAATTCTTTTACAGTTATGAAAACCTCTCTATTTTTTTGCTCTTCGGCAAGGCTTTTACTTAATAAATTATATGCATTACGTAAAAAATGGCTATATCCAACCCCAGATACTTCGGTTGGGTACTGAAAACCTAAAAATAATCCCTTTTTTGCACGCTCATCAGTTTTTAGATTTAAAATACTCTCATTATTCACCAGCATATCTCCTGAAATTACCGAATAACGAGGATGTCCAAGTAAAACATTAGCCAAAGTACTTTTTCCAGATCCATTCAAACCCATTATAGCGTGTACCTCGCCTTTATCTACATTCAAATTAACACCATTAAGAATTTCTTTATCATCAATATTGACATGCAAATCTTTAATGCTCAGAAATGACACAGATCTTTTAAGCAAAATACAATATATAAATATTCGTCAAAATAACGCTGTTATAATTATAAAAATTATAAATTATTCCATTAAAAATGAAATAATTCTTTCTAAAACAAGGTAAAAATAGAAAAAGTTTAAAGTTAATAAAAATATTTTGGATTATTAGTATAATTATGTGACAGTTATTTTTCCATGCATAAATGGATGAAGCTTACAAAAGACCGAGATTTCACCCTTTCCCAATTTACTTGCGGGTATACTAAATTTAGCACCTGGAGCTAAAATACCAGAATCAAATAACTTTCCAGCCTTTGGATCACTTAAATCCGTTCCACTTGTAACAGTATGAGGTGCATTATCTTTATTAGTCCAAGTAATTAATGCATCATTTGTTGCAGTAGCAGGGTCTGGACCATAACTTGGATTACCTTGAGTTGATGCCCCCTTCATTATATCTATTGCAACCTTTTTAGAAAATTTTGATTCATCAATCGGTGCAGGTGCGGCAGTTTTATTGGCTGCTGCTTCCGCAGATTTTGGCGGAAGGTTAAGTCTATAAATTGAATCAACTATTCCAGGTTTTGGAGTAGCTGCTGCGAAAAGGAAATAGCATATTACCCCAGTTAAAACTGTTAATCCCATAATTGCATAAAATGCTGTTCTGTCAGTACTATCATACTTCATATTGACATGAATTCTATAAAAACTCCCTTATTAATTTCTTTTATGAAATTAGAATGAAATTATTTATAATGGTTTAAGAATTGAAAAATAATTTTAAAATAAGACAAAGAAATAGTATAAAAGTACATAGTGATGCATAATTTTTATTTCAGAGATGTATTTCTAACCAAGGATGGGACTAGGAAAGAGTCATATTAAATGCAGTATTTGTAGTAAAGATATTAAAAATTTTAAATATACAGCTATGCCAGAATGGAATATTTCAGAGTTTATTTGTAGTGATTGTTATTCACAAAAATTAACAGAATATTATATAAAACATGAAGAAAACACCAAAAAATAAAGTAATACTTTTAAATTAATCAAGCATATTAATTTCTACTGCTTTTTTGTTTTCTATAATTGATCTTGCATTTTCAAAAGGCAATATAGCCACATCTTCTTTTTTAAAAGGACCATATTTATTCATATTTACACCAACGAATTGTTCCATAGAGTCCAGAAATCTTAATATAACGTAGTTTTCTAATACAGATGAAACAATTTTTTGGAGTGTTTTAGGATTGCCATTTAATAAAGTATTCAAAATAATATTCATACGATATTCTCTTTCCCTATTACTAAAAAAAACATACTTTTCTTCATCAGTTAAATTAGAATAATCAAAGGTCCCATTTGTTTTATTAATATCATATGTTTTTTTACATCTATAAACAAATAATAATGAAACTATTTTAATAAATAAATCCAATATATCTTTTTTTATTTGATTACCTAATTTTTCTTTTTTAAATATTTCTTCATTTTTATCTACTTCATCCTTATCATTCTTAGATGTATCTTTTATTGCAGAGATCAAATTGGCTATTTTCTGATAAAAATCAGGTTCAATAAATTGAGGTCCACCTGAAAGACTCACCTCTTTTTTTAAAACATTAAAAATTTCATAAATAGTTATATATTCATTGGCATTATTTGACATTATTCTTATTAATTATATGATAAGCTTAATTAGAGGTTTTAATTTTATATTAACGAATATTTAATTGCCATATAAAGTTATAGATGGGGAAATCGAACCTCTAAATTTCACTGCAGAACAAACGATGGAAAAATTAAAGAAGGAAGAAATTAAATTTCTTGATTTACAATTTACTGGACTGACAGGTAGATTCCATCATACAACAATGGCGGCAAATATGTTCAAAATAGAGGATTTTGAATATGGATTGCCAAAATTAGATGGATCCTCCATCAGAGGATTTACAGACATACATGAATCTGATTTAATTATAAGACCAGATCCATCAACTTATTCTGTCGTTTCATGGATTACAAGTTATAAAACCGCACGGCTGATATGCGATATATTAAATGGTGGGAGTGTAAGAGAGCAATATAAAAAAGATCCAAGAGGCATTGCTAAAAGAGCACAAAAGTATGTAAGAGAACAAGGATTTTATAACTCCTTTTGGGGTCCAGAAGTAGAATTTTTTGTTTTTGACAAATTAGAAGTTAATACGATGACCCCCTATAAATCTCAAAGTTATTATATAACATCTAAAGAAGCTCCATGGTCTACCGAAGGTGTAGGATATGCACTAAGATTAAAGGAAGGATATCTTCCCAGTGCACCCGGAGATACATTAATGGAATATAGAAATGAATGTGTCGATGTATTAAGTAACGATTTTGGAATTATTTGTGATGCACATCATCATGAAGTAGCAACAGCCGGTCAATGTGAAATTGACATAAGATATGATACATTGGTAAATGCAGCAGATTCTGTACAAAGTTATAAATATATCGTAAAGAACATTGCAAAAAAACATGGAATGATAGCTACTATGATGCCAAAACCTATAGCATTAGATAATGGTTCCGGTATGCACGTAAATGTTAGTTTGTGGGACGAAGAAAAAAATCTGTTTTTTGATGTAAATGATGTATATGCAGAGATGTCTCAAGTGGCTAGATACTTTGCTGCAGGTATATTAAATCATGCACCAGCACTAGCAGCCATAGTAGCACCGACAACTAATTCATACAGAAGATTGGTACCAGGTTATGAAGCACCAGTTTACATTGCATGGAGTACTGGAAATAGATCCGCGATTATAAGAAATGCAGCTCATTTCAAAGGAGAAAGATTTGCACATATGAAAAGAATAGAATTCAGGGCACCTGATCCTTCGTGTAATCCATATTTGGCATTTTCTGCAATTATTTCAGCAGGTTTAGATGGAATAAAGAAAAAGATATCGATACCTGATCCAATAGATGAAGATATCTTTAAGATGACACCCCAGCGTAGAACGGATCTAGGTATAAAACAATTACCTGCCACGCTTAGAGAAGCATATGAAGAATTAAATAGTGACAGAGAATTTCTAAAACCGATTTTTGACGATGAAATAATTGATTCTATAATATTACAAGAAGTAAAAGATCATCAAGATGTAACTATTAGACCACATCCTCATGAATTTTCAATATATGCAGATGTATAAAAAAGAACATGTAAATGAATTCAACATATAAAACAAACGTTTAATAACATTATACAATTAAATTTTAAATAATTTTTTTATTGGAGGGGTTGTCTAGACTGGTTAGGATACCTGCCTTACACGCAGGTGGTCATGGGTTCAAATCCCATTCCCTCCACTATATAATCATAATGTTTCTAGCAATAAAAATAACAATAAAACATTAAGAATTTGTCTGGAATTTAAATCTAGATTATGAAACCGTCATCATATTCGTGCAAAATATTGCTAATTTTTAAAAATTATTTGACAAATACATTTTTAAAAATATATATAAATAATAACAAAATAAAATAATGTTGCTATATCTTATTATTTTTGTCTGCAAATCGCAAATTCTGTTTTAATATTCCTTCAATTATATTTGCATTACTTGATACCAACAAACCAATTCCACTACCCAATAAAATACCACCTATGATATCAAAAGGATAATGTACCCCCAGGTATAATCTGGAAAAACATACCAAACCAGCTTCAATAATAAGAAAATATGAGAGTAATTTTTGCTTTATGGACTTCCTAAGAAATAAGGAAGTTACCATTACACCAGCAGATACAACAGAAGCATGTCCAGATGGATAAGATTTATCTGATTTTGGTTCGCTATAAAAATTACCGAATGATGGTGTAGGTCTATCCCTATTTACTAAATCTTTTATAATAATATTGGTTGGAATAACAATAAGGATTGAAATTGCAGCAACTATTGCAATAACTTTTCCATCATGACCACCCAATAAAAATAATAAAATTAAAAAAATTGTCCAAAAATATTCTCGTCCATAATCACTTAAAAATTTCATAAAGTGATTCAATATAGAATAATGAAAATTATGAGAAAATTTTATTATGGCATTATCAATATTTATTAAAAAATTACCACTATTACTATTGATACCATATTTCGCCACTTGCTTTTCGCCATCATAGATACCAATAGTTAATAATGTAAAAATTATGAATACAATAAAACATGAAACTAGATATTTAAGATTTAATCGAGAATTATTCAAAATATTTTTTCTCCTGCAAAACATATAAAAATATAGATAGCAAAGCAGCTAAAAACTTAATTTATCGACATATAGATGTTAATATAATTCTCCATTATGAAAATAACCTAATTTCACGTGACAACACATTAAATATAGAAGTGACAACACATTAAATATAGAATTTACAACACATTACACATTATTTAGATTTGCAATATACTGATAATTACATTTAAGAATTGTAATCAAAAATATAAAATTATAATATTATACTATAATTTTGGTACAAAATTTAAAGACAATTAAATCGTGTTACACAAACAAAGAAGTTGCATAATGAAAAAAGCGTTAAAATTTATTATTTTATTTGGATTCATAAGTCTCTTTGCAGATATGACCTATGAAGGAGGACGTAGTGTTACCGGCCCTTATTTATCAATTCTTGGCGTAAATGTGGTATTAATTGGCATTATCTCAGGATTTGGAGAATTTGTTGGATATGGTATACGTGTAGTATTTGGAGCAATTGCTGACAGAACCGAAAAATACTGGAGTTTTACCTTATTAGGTTATATATTAAATTTAATTGCTGTACCATTATTAGCACTAGCAAATCAATGGGAAATAGCAATAGTTTTAATTATAATAGAAAGATTTGGAAAAGCTATTCGCTCTCCATCTAAAGATGTTATGCTCGCACATGCATCGTCACAAACCGGAAGAGGTTTAGGTTTTGGTATACATGAAGCAATGGATCAAATTGGTGCAGTAATTGGTCCATTGATTGTGGCAGGAATATTAATTACAAAAAATAATAACTATTCGCTTGGTTTTGGCATATTGATTATTCCAGCGGTAATTTCACTTTCAGTTTTATTTTTTACTAAAAAATTTTACCCAAATACAATTCAATTCGAAGATAATTCTTGCAAAAGCAAATTACCATCCCTTTTAAAGAATGAATTAGACGATACAAATCATACCGAAAACAATGAAAATAAAAAGATAAAGTTAAAAAACGATGGAATATTTAAAATCAAATTTTCAACAGCCTATAAATTTTACTTGTTGTTTATAATGACAAGTATTGCAGGATATGCAAATTTTCAAATAATTTCATTTCATTTTAAAAATTTTTCCATTATACCTGAAGCACAAATACCAATATTTTTTGCAATTGCCATGGCATCTTCAGGTATATCGGCTCTCGTCAGTGGACGAATATTTGACAAAACAGGGTTATTAGCGCTAGGTGTCGTTCCAATATTAACAATACCTATTACCCCATTAGCTTTTTCAGCTAATCAAAATGCGGCATTAATAAGTATCATCTTGTGGGGCACCGTATTGGGCATCCAGGAGACAATCATTCGTGCAGCTATACCAACCATGATTTCAAATCCAAAACGTGGAACTGTGTATGGTATTTTTAATTTTGCATATGGTCTTTCATGGTTCTGCGGCAGCACCTTAATGGGCTTTCTATATAATATATCTATTCAATACATAATACTGTTTTCTATAATTATAGAAATTGCATCTTTTCCGCTGCTCTACAAAGTAATTAAAGAAGTTAAAAAGTAATAGCAAATAATCCCTTTTTTAAAAAATTATTCAATTTAATTGATATCTTCCGATAGATGTTATAAAATACTGCGACCTTGATGCTACTAACAACTATTGAGATAATAAGTTAAAATAAATAAATAAATAAATAAATAAAGACACAGAATCAAATTAATCCGTAGTAATCTCTGTAGATAGTATATCATTAAAGAACAATTAGAGGTCAATGTATACAAAAGAGATGATAACAAAATACAACAATCACCAGATTATTTGAAAATATCTATGCTATAATTGTCAACGTAAAGACTCAACTTTTTTCTATGGTTTTACCTAAAGAACACACGTACACATAAAGTGTTATCCAAGTTAATTGAAAAATATAATGGTATTATAATTTGATAGCTACAACAACAATAGGCAGAATTATTTGCCTCTAAAGATGGTGTTTACAATGACAATATTATCAGTTTTAAATATTTTTCTGATGAATCCCTATATTAAATTAAGTAAGAAAGAAAGAATGGACAGGGTATTAAAAAAAGGAAGCATTGTAATAAAGCTGTTGTTTGAGTCTAGTAATTGATCTGAAAAGTTGAAAAATGCTTTGTTGCATGATTCTTATAATTTCTGATTTTACTACCGATTTTGTTTAAACAGATATCATTTTGTTATACAATGATGCTTTTAACATCATCTCTTGTATCATATTTTTCATTTTAATCGAGTATACGTACTCTCCAAACCTTCGCTTTAAACAAGAGAACACCGTTTCAACAATCCATCTTTGTCCATAGCTTACGCTATCCTTCCACTTTTGTAAATCTTTTTTCTGAGCTACCACCGATAGATTCCTGAGTATATTTCCTTTTTTCCATCGGACTTTAGAATTCTTTCTTACTTTAATGCAAGGTTGGATTCCATGGTTGTCTCCTAAATATCCAAATATATCATTACCATCATAAGCTCCATCAGCAAATAGTTTACCTATTGCTATTGCGGCTGTTGTCGTTGTCGTTGTCGTTGTTGTTGTCATGTTATCTGATTTTATAACATCATTAACCAATTCAGGTAATGCTTTGCTATCATGAACATGTTCATCCGTTACCTTCATTGAAAGAATCTTCTTGGTTTTGACATTAACTGCAACATGTATTTTCAAATATCCTTTCTTGTTATTATTTTTTATATGCCACTTGTCTCTCATCCATTGGTGGCCTCTGTTTGTAACCTTAATGCCAGTACTGTCTATTGCAATGATAATGTATTCATCTTCAAATTCTTTGCTACTATCTGTTGTATCTTTTATCTGAATATCCAATCTGTTTATTCTTCTGTTTATCGTTGTGTAATTAGGAATAGAAGGTACTTTCCATTTAGCATGAGCTTGTGTTATTCCCTCGGTTTGTCTATATGGTAGATGAAAATATATCTTGGCGTATCCAAGCAGAAGAAGAAATGTATTAGGATAATGAAATGGCTCGCCTATTTTGCCTTGGTTCATCTCTTTTAGCTCGGTATCCCAGTTGTTAATGATATCAAAGCCTAGCAAGATTTCGCCTCTTTTAACTAGAGATTGATTGTAGGATGGCCAGTTCATAAAATTTATTGGTTGATGTTAGCTAAATGTATTTGGGAATTAGGAATCATGCAACAAAACAGTTGAAAAAAGATAATGGTATTATGAAAATAGGAGAATTGTTAAAAAATGGCATCTTTACTTCATCCAAGATATAGTTTTTGATAATATTATTTAATCATTAATCTAAAAATGATAAGGTAATTCTAAAAATTATTACATTAAATAGTACTATGTAGAGAAAATAGTAAAACAGATTACAGAAATCATACAACAAAGCATAAGAGATCTATTTGATTTCAAGATAACCGTATAATATCATGAATATAAAAAGCAAACTCAAATTAATATAACCGAATAAAATAAAATAAAATAACAGTTAGGCATGACTAATTAATACTCAACACAAGCCTCAAGTCGGATACGTGAAACTGAAAACAATGAAATAAAATTAATAACTGACATTTGTGATAATACTGAGGGAATACGTATAAAAATAATATTAGCATATAGTATTTCTAAAGGATGTCCAAAAAAGGTACAAATGCAATTCATAACCAATAATTGTTGAGAATATTCAATAAAACTAAACATAACTAGCAAATTAAAATAAAAATATTATAAATACTATTGATATTTAAGATTAAATTCTTTATCCAATGGGAATCTATAATAACATAGATACCATTTTACAGTTAATCAAATCTTAAACTAATGTGTTAAAGATAATGCAGATTTATCCAGTAGTTTATCTATTTGTTCAATATTTGACTTTATTTGTTCAAAGGGTTCTTTTAAATATATTTGATGTCTTAATTTTTCTCTCAGTAATTCCTCACCTTGTTGTTTTAAAGCAGGACCGATAGGTTTTTCGATATTTTCAAAATTGTCAATATAAGCAGTCGTTGCCAACTCTTTGGCTTTAACATAATTACCAGATTTATATGCAGTTAATATTTGATTCAGTAATGATCTAATTTTGGCTATGTATCCTAAAGAAGTTATATTGGATTTATTCTCGGATGAAGCACCTGCAGTAATATTAGTAGGAGAATTTTTTTGATTAGTTAGAGCATAAGTTGTTATTCCTTTTATATTAAATATCATTGAAGATGTTGCAGTTAAAAATACAAGCAGAATTATTAGTTTAAATAGATTTATTTTCACATCAAAAGTCACAGAGTAATTATATTTATATTAAGCTTTGATTATCAAAATCAAGAATAAATGAGAAATATTAATGAGTTTGCACAAAGATTATCATAATTACGATAAGATATTAAAAACTATATTAATAGATAATTTTCAAATATATATATATGTTAATAAACAGTTCAGCTTTGCATTTTGTATTACATCATCAGAACAAATTCCAAATGCAATAATTTTACCTTTTCGATAATTTAATTCATACATAGCAATTGCTATATTGGATTTTGGAGCATTAGGTAATTCTGCAGAATTATAGTTAATCAAAACCACATCTTTAGGATTTTTAATACATTTTTCCTCATGAGGCAATAATTAAATGGATTATTCCTGAAGGTTTTAATACACAATAAACAAGGTAATTTTGCTGTATCAAAGAATTCTACAGACAGATTTAAAAAGACAAAATATTTATAAAACTATTCATTGTCAAAAAATTGTAAAAATAAAATATATCATCAGATATGTACAATGAGGAATTATAGAATGATATTTTCTCTTTAAAAATTTTGGCGAATATTTTTATTCCATTAGAATAAAGAATAACATTCAATATTGATGTAGAAAGCATCACTTTATAACAGAATGACATAAAAAAAATACAAAATAAAAACAAATTACAGAATTAGGCCAAAGCACCATTGATATACGGCGTATCAATACATACCATTATGCCAATTATTCAAGATTATTTTTTGATTTATTTAGTTATATTAGATGGTGTAGGAAGTACAACTAATTGTCCTACCATGGCTGGTGGATCCATTTTGCAATAAAATTGGTATATACCCGCACTTACAGCTTTAAAGGTAAAAGTTGCATTGTGTTTGGGTGCAACATCCTCATTTACATGAAATGGTGCTCCAAGATTAAAAGTATGCTTACCATCGCCATCAAGATTATAGAAATGTATGGTTATTGTATCACCTTTGTTAACGACAAATATATTTGGACTATAAAAATCACTTTTTATTCCTAATTTAGTCTCGTTTAATGGTAGCTCGTCAGTAAATAAATAAAATGTTTTATGGGGTCCAAAATTTGGGTTTAAGTCAGGCGGCAAGGTTTTATCTGCAGCAACCATTGTTGCAGTCATGCTCACAAATACGAAAGAGAATAAAATTAGTGTACTTATTTTTAATGTATAAGCAAATATTTTGCCATTACAAATACTATATTTCATCTAAATTATCTATAAAAATTTTATATTTAAATTAACTTATGATTCTTAGTATATAGAATATTAATTTTAATATATCAATTAACATAAATATTCAAAAGGCAATCATTATAAATATCATATAAAAAGACAAAACAATAGTATCATAGTACTCTTTTATTCTTAAACTTTAGAATAAATTATATATATATATTTATTAGGTTAGACTAATATCATGGTGGAGTATGGAAACCCTAAATCGGAAATTCCATTTTTTAGATTATTATGTCAAGAGGTTATAAAATATGTACAAGAAATTATCTAGATTACTTTGTTTGATTTTAATAGTTTTATTCATTGTCAACTTTTCTGTTATTATTAATAACATAAGAGGGCAAAACCCAATTCTAGTTAAGAGCCCACTTCATCTTTCAAATGGAGACCTTTTAGTCTTGAATTTAAATTTGAATAGAATAGACGCACAACTTAATATAATTTTAAATAAAATCAATAATCAAGATAAATCTTTTTTATTTGAACATGCGTATATTATTCATTCCACAATTTTACCTGCAATATTAAATTTTACCAATGTATTAAATCAAGGCAAGTCCATTCAATTACAAGGTTTAATATCGGATCTTCCAATGATGATTAAATCTAACGAAAACCCTATTGATATTAAAAAGAAAATCATAATCATAGAAAATAATATTCAATATTTTTATTCAAAAATTCGTCAATCAATGTCAACTAAAGAATATCAATTGCTTTCCTCTCGAGACTCAGCATATTTGCTCGATGATTCAAAAGTCTCATATAGCATATATATCAATTCTACCAAAGCAAGTGATAAAGATTTAAAACATTTGGGAGTAATTGACTATGAAAATACCCTAGCTTTGGTAAATAAATCTAAATCAATTTATAATACATTAAAACCAGAAATGCATACAGATATATCACAAAAAATTGATCTTTCCTTTAAAAATATAGAGAATCTGGTAATGTCTAAAAATCTGAATGTATCAAATTATGTAACAAATGTTAACATCATTAAAGGATCCTTGAATGATTATGATAATACTATTTCTCTTGTTTCTTCAAAATTAAACAATCAATACAAAACCTATTTTAATAATATTAGAAATTATTTTAATCAAGCAATATCAAAGATTAAAAATGAGCATAATTATCAGAATGCTAGTGACATAGTAACTACAGCATATTTAGATAATTTTGAATATCTCGAGCCTCCAATAGAAAAATTAAACTCTACATTAAAGGTTTATACGGAACTATCTATTAGAGAACAATTACGTTCTTTAATTGATAAACATGCACCAATTCAACAAATAGAGAGCTTGATGAATAAAATAAACGACAGTTTATCTGTAGAAGAAAAAATGCTGAGTAAATCAAGTACTCAAAATATTTTCAATAATTTAACTAATTCTGTAAATCCTAATGTTCAGGTAACTAAAACAGACATTAATGCTCTAAAATCAGGTTTTGGAGTTTATGCAGGCGAAAGAAAAGCAATGGGCAATTCATCTGAGGCATACAAAACAGAAGTTAGGAACAATATAGATAATATTAGATTAAAATTAATTCAAGTATTAAATTTCTATTCATCCAACAATCCAAAACAAGCATTTATAGCGGCACAATCAGCATATCTAGACAGTTATGAAAATATTGAAATTCCACTCAGACCTATTAATCCAGATTTTGTACTAAATATGGAAATAAAATTTGCAGAGTTACGCAACCTTATAAATTCAAATTCTCCATTTTCAACCATTAAAGAAAAAATAACAGAAATACAGCAAGGTTTAGATGAGTCTGAACGTCTTGTTTCCGGTACTGGGATAGTAGCCCCAACAATTGCATTTTCCTCATCATTTTCTATAATATTTAGAGAAGGATTAGAATCAGCTCTAATATTAGGTGCTATATTAACCTATTTAGAAGCAACAAGAAATGATCAATACAAAAAGTATGTGTATTATGGAATTTTGTTAGGCTTTGGACTAACTGGTTTAACATGGTTTGTTACTCAATATATTATCGAAATTTCAGGGGCGAGTACGGAAATGATAGAAGCTATAGCAGGTTTATCTGCAGTAGGTATTTTATTCTGGGTAAGCTTTTGGGTTTTAAATAAGATTGAAACTAAAAAATGGATAGAATTTGTAAAAGCAAAGGTGTGGAAAGCCACAACTACAGGTAGTGTATCAGTTTTCATCATGCTTGCTTTTATATCCATATATAGGGAAGGTTTTGAAACAGTCCTGTTTTATCAAGCTTTACTGGCATTCGCTAAATATATGGAAACATATGTAATATCAGGATTTGTTATTGGATTAGTAGCTATTCTTGGAATAGTATTTTTAATGAGAAGATTAGGAAAGAAATTACCATTAAGAGTATTGTTTGGACTTACAATGGCAGTTGGCGCATACATGTCAATCACTTTTATGGGTAACGCAATTCAGCAATTACAAGGATTTTATATCATTCCAACAACACCACTTTTTGGGATTATACCAAGATTAGACATAAATTTGGCAGAAATGACAGGAATTCACCCAACATTAGAAACTGTCTTAGGACAAGCGATATTACTTGCTATATATATAATAGGATCGGCTTACATCCTTGTCATACATCCAAGAAAAAAACAAACTATAGCAGCCATGCGAAAATCCGTCAAAGACAGATCAGATAAAATTTCGCCTTCTTAATTTATTTTTTCATCATTAACAAGATTAGTTTAAATTTAAAATTTGTAAAGTAAATTTAAAGAGGTATTATCATATTATGAAAAAAATTAGAGTTGGAATTGATGTAGGTGGCACATTTACAAAAGCAGTAGCTATAGACATGTTAGAAAAAAAAATCATTGGAAAGAGATCTGTACCTACAACATTTTCCAAAATAGAAGGAGTATCTCTTGGAATAGTTAAAGCATTATCCTCTCTAATTGATGAAAATAATATTGACCATAATGAAATAGAATTAATTTCACATAGTACTACCCAAGCCGTTAATGCACTGTTGGAAGGAGATGTAGCTAAGGTTGGCATTATTGGAATGGGCGTAGAAATGGAAAAATCAAACATTGTTAAAAGAACAAATATAAAAGATATTTCTCTGAATACAAAATTTTTAAAAACTTGTTATACCTTTTTAGATACTTCAAAATATTTAGAAGAACCAGATATTAAAAAATGCATTGACAAATTAGTTTCTGAAGGAGCTCAATCTATTGTTGTTAGCGAAGCTTATGGAGTTGATGATCCCAGTAATGAGACATTTGTGATGGAAAATTCCACTTTACCATGTACGTCAGGACATGAATTAACAGGAATATATGGATTAGAAATAAGAACTTTAACAGCTACAATTAACGCTAGTATTCTTCCTAAGGCTATTAATACCGCAAACTTTGTTCAATCCGCAGTAAAAAAACTTGGCATTAATGTTCCTTTAATGATCATGAAAGGAGATGGGGGCGTCACAACTTTGGAATCCTTTTTACATAAACCAATTATCACAGTTTTATCTGGACCTGCAGCAAGTGTAGTGGGAGCACTTCTTTTTTTACAAGTAATAAATGGAATATTTATCGAAGTAGGAGGAACCTCCACAAATATTAGCATTATAAAAGACGGAAAACCAGAAATGCGTTATGTTACCATTATGGATCATCCAACTTGCATAAGATCGTTAGATGTCAGAATTTGTGGTGTCGCAGGCGGCTCTCTAGTAAGAATATCAAATAAGAAAAAAATAATAGATGTAGGACCTAGATCTTCTCATATTGCTGGTTTAAACTATTCATGTTTTGCAGACCCAAATGATTTAAAAGATGGAGAAATAGTAACTATTAGTCCACTTAATGATGATCCTTCAGATCATTTATGCATACGTACACCAAGTGGTAAAACATATGGAATTACAAATACTTGTGCTGCTAATGCATTAAATCTTCTCCTTCCAAATGATAATGCTTTTGGGAACCAAGAATCCGCTAAGATTGCTTTCAAAAAATTATCAGAATATATGAATATACCCTATCAACAAATAGCTAATCAAATTATTAATATTTCAGTATCTAAAATTGAAAACTATATACTTCCAATGTTAAAAGACTACAAATTAACAAAGGATAAAATAATAGTTGTAGGAGGAGGAGGAGGAGCGTCAGTATTAGTTCCATCATTGGCACAAAAATTAGGGTTTCAATATAAAAAAGCAGACTATGCAGACGTTATTTCCTCAATCGGGGTGGCAACAGGAATGATATATGAAGAAAAAGAAAGAACAATTAATAATCCAATGCCAGAAGATGTAACTTCATTAATTAATGAAGTCAAGAATGAAGCCATTTTAAAAAATGCATCTCCAGAATCTCTATCAGTACAATCAGAATATATTAATGAACGCTCCATTTTAAGGGTTACTGCATATGGTAACGTTACTCTCGATTTGAATAGTATGAGCAATAAGGAATACAATGATAAAGAATTAGAAGAAATTGCATCAGGATTAATAATTCAAAGTAACAAGGTTGTATTAGAGCACAGTATTGGAAATTATTACATATTTTCTAATGCATATCAACAAAAAAAACTATTATTTAAGATAAAAAAACAATCTATACTAGTTTTAGATAAATTTGGCAAATTAAGGCTGTCTTTAGATAATGGCAAAATAATAAAAGGCGATTCGAGTGAGATTTCAAAAGAAATATCAAATATTGTTACAGATTTTTCAAAGAATTCAGATCTTTCACCTCACATACACTTGATTGATGGATATCAAATTCTCGACTTTTCAAGCCTTAATTCAAATAAGCATGTAGTCCAAGCAATAAGAGAACAATTAGATAAAATTAAGTCAGAAGTACTATTAATCATTAAACAATGAGAGACATATATAAAAGAGATAAATATTTATTATCGATAGAATTATTTTTATAAAGGATTTTTAGTGGCAACCACGAATCAGTAATAATTAACAACATTGCATGATTTCATGATTTCATGATTTGAACATTTTGTGATCAAGACAAAAATTTTATTATACGGATATACAATATAGATGGAACAACTCAAGTCGTTTACAGATCATCGTTCAAATCAATTAATTCTATTCAACAATTGAATTCAAATAATAATAAAATATATGAAATTATGTCATATTTATCTATAAAAAATTATTGAAATAAATAAAAATAAGATCATGATAATTAGTTATGAAGACAGAGTACATTAGCTACCAATTATCATGATCATTATTTTTATTATCAAAGGTACAATATCACAGCAACACTCTATACTAAACTCATTATTTAGAATTAATATTGCTGTCATCCTGGTATGACTATTGTTTCATGTTGAAACAAGTATTATATAATATAATTCATAATAAAGATTTATGGTGCATTCCTAGAATAAACTATTATTAATAAATTCAATTCAATCTATATCAGTGGTAATAAACAATACCAATTAAAGTTGATCCCTTGAAATATTTAAGAATAATAAAAAAATGGAGCCTCAATAAGATAAATATCAATTAGATACTTACCTTACTGATATCGGAATCAATCTGAGACCAGTAATTCTAGGTGTTCATATACTATACATGTGTTTTCAGAATAATACATGTCCTAGTGGATGGATGATAGTACATACAATAACAAAACAAAGATAGATAAATATTATTGGCATAATTTTTTTAATATTGTTAATTCGTTTATGTTTTTATTATAATTTTTTAAAAAAAATATGATAAATATTAATTTTTAGTTTTACATTTAATATAATAATATAACGATTTTTCCAATCAAATACAATATTAACTTAAAATAGATTAATGTAAATAGGAGAAGGATTCAAAATATATAGTCATATATTAATCAAACTAAAATTAAAACTTGGCAAATAAACTAAAACACAATATTTTCTATTTCACTGAATAAGGCCTATATTCAAATATGTCGATAACCACATCTAAATTAAATACAATAAACATATTTTTAGATTAATTTTCTATTACGGATTGTCAAGATGCAATTAAACGTTATATTATAAATATTAATAATACAATTGCCATATAATAACAAATAGTGCCGGTTGTAAGTATTTCACTAAATGAAAATATAATTCAGGAAATGGATAAATTACAAAAATTTTTAGGATTTTCAGGAAGATCAGAAATTGTAAGAGCCAGTGTAAGAAATTTATTATTGGAAGAAAAAAGAATTGAAGAGCTTGATGGTGTCCTTCATTCTGTCCTGTTAGTAATACATGATGAAAAATCTGATCAAGAAATTAGTGAAATGCGACACGATTATGATAAAATAATAAATACACATATTCACAATAAAATCGATAAAGATCGATGTTTAGAAATTTTTGTACTATATGGCGATTCCAAGGATATCAAGAATATGGCCAAAGAATTCCAAGGTAATAGAAAGATGGATCAGGTAAGACTTATTGTAACTTGATTTAAACAAAACATTAAAGCCATAAGTGGGATTTGAACCCACGACCTAAGGTTTACGAAACCCTCACTCTACCAGGCTGAGCTATTATGGCCCACTACCATCATTAGGAGCATTATTCAATATTTAAATCATAAAAAAGTTAAATATGAATATATTTTTTTAAGAATATTGGCTAAATGCAACATTCATCAATTTTTTTTTGATCAGAATTGTGGCATTTGTAAAGAAGAGTATAGGGAATTAAAACAATTAGATGAATCAATTAGCATAAAAAAAGATAATAAAATAAAAAATGAAGTAAATCAAGAGAAAATAGAGAAAAATTATAAAGAATTTAATGAAGAGAGAGCCAAAAAATTGTATGAAGAAGTATTTTTGCAGTATTTAAAAAAAGGAAATATTAGTGAAGAAGAATCAATCATACGATCAAAAAATATCATAAAAAAACAATGCGAAATGCGTGGAATTAAACCATGGTCATGGGTATAAATAAAATCTTTTAACATTTTAAAAGTCCAGAGAATTTACAGAAGAACTGGCAAGATAAATGATTTTGAATAGAATATTTGATACAAAAGTAATTTCTTCTAGAAAATAGTAAGAGCATTTTTATCTGATAGCAAAAAGCACTACATATAGATACAAATATGATAAATATCAAAGCGGTATCTTTATTTTGCATTATTATCTCTTTTGTTGTTTCTCTATTGCTTTTCAATTTTTACTTGTTTCCAGTTTTTGCTAAACAATCCGCAATAAATGCTACTGCTACTGCGCATATTACTGTAAATGATCCTTTCGATACTAAAAAAATATATTCCGTAATAAATTCTATTGCTACTGAGCATACTACTTCTGCTGCTACTGAGCATACTACTTCTGCTGCTACTGAGCATACTACTTCTGCTGCTACTGAGCATACTACTTCTGCTGCTACTGAGCATACTACTTCTGCTGCTACTGAGCATACTACTTCTGCTGCTACTGAGCATACTACTTCTGCTACTTCGGAAAATGACCCATTTGGTATTAAAAAAATATATCCCACAAAACATGGAGGCAGAGAATGGTTTATGAATATGTCAAACCCAAAAAATGATCCAAATATAGTTTTTACATTTGATCCTCATTTGATTAAACAACAGGATGGTTCATGGAAGCTTGATAAAAACAACAAAATTAGAATAAATGTAGGAACGCCAAAAAATTTATCGCAATGGAAAAATGTAGAAATTACAGGTTATGTAAAAATTGATTCTTTTATTAATTCAACCAATGGGAAGAACATTAATGCAACAAGTAAAAATGGCATTACAGATATAGACTGGGTATCAAGGACAAGTATTCATGACGAAAACTTACCATGCTCTGGTTTATCTCTGCATGGCGGTATTTATCCAGATGGTACAGTAGCTTGGAAAAAAGAAATTTGGTTTACTGGAGGATACACTAAAGAAAAATTCACACCAGAAGTAACCAAACCACTTATTGGTAGATGGATAGGTTGGAAAGTAGTAGTATACAATACAGATAATGATTCAGCAGTAAAAATGGAATCATATTTAGACAATACAAATTCTAATTACTGGACAAAGGTTTTTGAAATGACCGATGATGGAAAATGGTTTGCAAATAGTTCTGATAAAATATTTTATAGTGCAAATTGTGGTCGATCCAAAGATCACATAATATTATATCCAGGACCAATAGTAACATTTAGAGCAGATAATGTAGTGTTAAATTTTAAAGATCTAAGTATAAGAGAAATAAGCCCCAATAAACTAAGTTAATGGGATAATACAAATTAATTATTAAAATAAAATTTTATCAACCAAACAAGCTACAAATATTTAATTATCAATAGGATATAAAATCATTGTAGTAGAAACAAAGTAAATATTTATTTAATCAAAAATAAATTAAAAGCTTTAGAATTACTGTTAATTTAATGATTTAATTTTTTTTAATGAACACATAAAATAATTTATGTTACTAAATTAATATATGCAAAATATAACAATTATTAAATGCATATAAAATTAAAATAGTTCGAAAAATAAATAAAAATATTTTGGTCCGTTTTATAATTATGGTGATCAAGCATAAATTTTTTTTAATTTCTTTGCCAATTTAGGCCCTATTTTTGGTATCGATGAAAGTTTGGATTCAGAGATGGTTAATAAATCATTAGGAATATAAATTCCAGATGAATATAACGAGCGCGCTCTTGCTCTTCCAATATCTTTAATTTGAACTAGTGGTACAAGTTCCTGTTTTATTCCGTGTTTAATTCGATTTTGCAATGAGAAAATTGAAGGCAGTAGATCGTTTCTACCAAGTAATTTAGTTATTTCAAAAATAGATGAAATCATCCAATTAGATACTTCTACGATTCTATGTATATCACCAGGCTCTATAGCCATCTTCTCATGAATTCTCTTTTCAGATGCCTCTGATATCCACTCGTACAAAGCCCAAAGACTCCTAGAACAATCAATTACTTCAGCATCAAAGAAAAATTCATCATAATTATTATAGAAAATGATACTAAATTCATCCATATCTTGTTTTCTAAATGGAAACTTGGGATAAAAATCTGGACTTGTGGTAATAATATGAATAAACCCAAAAACATTATTTTTTTTAAAGGAATTTGGTTTAATGGATTTTATAGTTTTTTTAAAGGTTACTGCTGTTTCAGGATTAAGATATAAGAAAGATACTAATTTACCAAACGGTGTAACAAAATATTTTTTATCTTGGAATTTGACCAAATCTTCATCCAAAAAATAATCCAAAGATGAATCAATTTTATTGTAAAGATAAGAACTATTTTGATTTTGAAAAGAATAAAAGGTTTTTGAAAATAAATCATAAATATCATCAATGCTTATTCCATGAAATGAAGATATTGCACCCAGTAGATGAATCTTTATTATTGCATCATTAGCAAGGCTAGAGCTTAGTGGTTCAGGTATCCCCATTATATAATGATCGTATATATCTTCATAAGATGCTCTTGGATCAGAGAGTATTATTGACTCTCCATATGTATCATATTGAGGACGTCCAGCTCTTCCGCATAGTTGTTTATATTCTAAAATGCTTATTGGAACTGATGCACCATATTTAAAATCATATCTTGAAATATTTGAAATAATTACTCTTCTGGCAGGAAGGTTGACTCCTGCAGCAAGTGTAGGTGTAGCAAAGAGTGATTTTATTACCCCATTTTTAAAAGCTTTTTCAACGATTTCTCTACTAAAGGAACTTAATCCCGCATGGTGAAAACCAACACCTAAAGAAATCAAATTAGATAATGTTTTAGTTATATCCGTATCATCATTATTATCTAACAGCATTTTAGAATATTTTAATGCTATTTTCTTTTCTTCTAAAGACAGAGTCTTTGAAACAGATTCAGAAGTAGTTTTAGCTAAAGATATAGAACGTTTCCTAGTTTCAACAAATACAAGATTTTGTCCATTGTCTTTTATTGAATCCAAGATTAAATCCTTTGCTTTAGAAGCAACATCCTTTCCTGACTCTGGAACATAAACCTTTGAGTTATCATTATAATAAATAATACCATCAGAATAAACCCCCTCCAACAATTGTGTTGGTCTCCATGAACTTTTAACTAATTTGCAACCCAGCCAATCAGATATTTCATATGAATTTGTAACTGTGGCACTAAGACCTAGTATTTGAGAATCAGGATAAAATTTTTTTATTTTTGTAAGCACCATTTCTAACACCGATCCCCTATCTGCATCGCCGATTAAATGAATTTCATCTGAAATAAAAAGTCCAACATTAGATAGCCATGATGAGCCTTGTCTTATAATTGCATCCAGTTTTTCATTAGTTAGAATAATCACATCGGAATTTATAAGACTAGAGTTAGAAGTATTAAAATCACCAGTACTTAGTTTTACTTTAATTTTTTTAGAAAAGATCTTTGATTTATCAATATTATTAAAATCTAGAAATTTTTCGTAAGCAAGAGATCTTAAAGGAGTTAGATAAACTACTTTTTTGTTTTTTTCTAAAGTTTTTATGGCGGCTAACATTGATATTAATGTTTTACCACTTGCTGTAGGCGTAGTTATCAAAATATTAGAGCCATCTAACAGACCATTATCTAAAGCTAACTTTTGTGGAGGAAATAAAGAAGTATAATTCATAAAAGAAAGGAATGAAGATATCTTTTCATCTTCTGAATTTATCTGCATAGATATAACAAAATTAAGTAAACTTTACCTATTAATTTATTCCATTACATTTAATTTTTAATTGAAAAACAAGAGACTGATTGATATAATTAAAAGATGATTGCGAAATAAAATATCAATTAATTTTTGTAGAAAAAATCAAATATGCATATTTATAAAAATGAGATAATTTTTATAAGAATAAATACAAAATAATTATTTTGTATTTACTAGACCCGTATTACTTATCTCAGATCCCAAACCATAACCTACTAATGCTATACCTGTACCTAGCAATGACATTTCTAATCCTCCTTTAATCCAGCTCTTCTTTGCTAATTTACCCTTAATAGCACCAATCAAAAAAGAAAACAATAAACTAATAGATATTGCAATCATTAAAGCTGTAAAATTTGAAAATAATCCTAATTTAACAATAAAATATGGGATAATTGGGAGAATTCCACCCATTAAAAAGGATACAAACATAACTATTGCCCCCTTTACCGGGGAGCCTATTATTTCCAAATTCAGTCCAAGCTCTTCGGTTAGCATAGTCTTTAACCAAACTTCTTTATTAGATATAATTTTATTTACAACCATGTCTAATTCTGCACCAGAAAATCCTTTAGATTCATAAATTTCAACTATCTCATCTTTTTCTCTATCAGGATAGTGCTCTATTTCATACTCTTCTCTTTTTATCTCTGATTCTAAAATTTCTTTTTGAGATTTAACTGCAAGGTAATTTTGAACGGCCATAGCTTTTGCTCCAGTAAACATACCTATTAGCGCTGCAAGAATAACAATATCTACGCTAATGGATGCACCACCAATTCCTGCTACAATACCTAAGGTAGTATTAACTCCATCTCCAAATCCAAAAACTATATCTCTAATATAATTACTTTCTTTGATATGTGGTTCAACGTGATGTTGCGATTGTGATTTCAAATATTCGTATTGTGTAATAAACAGAATATAACCTTTCAAATTTTTAAATCATGTACCATCAAAAATTTTTTCAATGAAATATTGTTATTTTAAAGATGTTTTTATGATAAGAATAAAGAAATATAAAATTCATAACCAAATGGGCTCTATAAAGTTAAGGATTAATAATTAACTTTAATTAAAGGAATTTAGTAAAATTAACCATTAAAATATAATTTTGGCAAAATGAACTTAAATTTGATATGCAAACTAAATTTTTGGTGGACCGCCACATTCAAATGTTTTACAAAATGGATTTTTGGTCTTAATTTTACAGAGCCACCAAATGCAATTTACATATATAAAAATTAATTTGTATTTTACAATGTTAAAAGATAAGGATAACATGCATCGTCTTTTCAATTTTAAATTCAATTGATAATCAATTGAATTTCATTAATTTGAGGTAAATTTTAAAAGTAATAAAATGTTTTAACATAATTTTCATTTGAGTTTCTGACTCTTTTGAATTTAACTGATAGCAGACATTTCATTAAATATAAGAAAATTAGATATCCCAGAGGATCTTTTAAGATAGTGCAAATGTAAAGATAAGAAAGTTACTTTTATTGCTGAAATTGATATATTTAATATTACCATATAATATCTTTCGTTATAAATGTAAAGATTTTAAAATTATATAAAAAAAAATATTTGTTTTTTTATAGCTTTATGCTATGCGTTAAATAGGTTAGCGCCAGTGACCCCAGCCGCCGTGCCAGCCGTGGTGCCAGCCCCAGCCCCAGTGGTGGTGCCACCAGTGATGGTGCCAGCCCCAGCCGCCCCAGCCACCAGCGAATGCTTGGTGTGAGGGAGAACTTAAGGCGAATGGACCTACGAACATTACTGCTGCAACTACTGCTATAACAAGAACTGAAATTTTTTGAGTTTTGTTCATATGTAGATATCTACTATACCATTTAATATTTATTAGTTATTTAATTTTGTTAAAATAGATTCTAATATACTATTAAGCAAGGAGTTTAATATGAAAGATTCCTATAAATGAAAGAATTCAAAGGTCATATAAATCACTTATATAAGATGTGCTTTAACACTAACAGAATTAAGAATATTTAAGCATTTACTACCTTATGAAATTTTTATAATCTGTATTATATATATCTACACATTAAGAAAATATAAAAGTCGACTTTTATATTACGCATTTAAATTTATAAATATTAACGAGTCAATTTAAAGAATAACTCAAATGCTTTTATATATTTTGAAGATCAGTTAAAACATTGATTATGCATAACAATAACAATTAAATTTTAACTATTCTCTTGTATCTTATTAATAAAACGTAAGCAAATGACAAAAAATAAATAATTATACAAAAAGCAATATTAAGAAACTAAAATATTAGTTTTATCCTGGCACTACTATATATAACTTTTTCATGTAATAAATATGATGAGTTCTAATAATATTCATATTATTGATAAAATAAGAGAATTTTCACCTTTACCTTTAAGGATAATGATCGGTATCACCTTTATTATGCACGGATTACCAAAACTTACGGGCGTTGGCAAAACACAAGGATTCTTTGGCCATATGGGTCTACCGCCCGAATTAGCCTTACCCATAGCCCTTTTAGAGGTAATAGGAGGAATTGTATTAATAGTCGGAATATTAACTCGAATAACTTCCATATTGTTAATTATTGAAATGATAGGTGCAATATTCACTGCAAAGATGTCAAAAGGATTTGTTGGTGGATATGAATTAGATCTATTGCTAATGTTTATTGCAATAAGTTTGTTAATATCTGGTCCTGGAAGAATATCAATCGAAAGGGATATTTTGAAAAGAGAAATATTTCCTAAAGTAAAGTATTATAAGAAAGAATATAATAAAAATATAAATTAACAGAATTAAAATGTTCAAAGTTATTATGAAAATCAATTCTCACAATGGAGAAATTTTATCCGTGAAAATATGAGGAATTTATAATATATTAATAGATATTGTTTTGTTTAAATCAAGTTACAATAAGTCTTACCTGATCCATCTTTCTATTACCTTGGAATTCTTTGGCCATATTCTTGATATCCTTGGAATCGCCATATAGTACAAAAATTTCTAAACATCGATCTTTATCGATTTTATTGTGAATATGTGTATTTATTATTTTATCATAATCGTGTCGCATTTCACTAATTTCTTGATCAGATTTTTCATCATGTATTACTAACAGGACAGAATGAAGGACACCATCAAGCTCTTCAATTCTTTTTTCTTCCAATAATAAATTTCTTACACTGGCTCTTACAATTTCTGATCTTCCTGAAAATCCTAAAAATTTTTGTAATTTATCCATTTCCTGAATTATATTTTCATTTAGTGAAATACTTACAACCGGCACTATTTGTTATTATATGGCAATTGTATTATTAATATTTATAATTTGTTTATTTGTTGTATAATTTATATAATTTCTGATTCTATGTAGATTTTGTCTCAATCGATATCATTTTGTTATACAATGATGCTCTCAAAACCATTTCTTTCACCACATCCTCACTTTATAAAAACATGCACACAAACGTTCTCTTTATTGATGAAAATACAGTTTCACCAAACCACCTATTTCTACATATTATACTATCTTTCCAATTTTGCAAATCATTTTTTTTAACATAGAATTATACAATATAGTATACATTTTTAAATCCAAAATAGTACAAGTGTAAGGCATAACCAATAATCTGTGAAGGTGTTCTTTTTCTAGGGGTCATGTAATATATGGCCATTATAAAGATATAGATTTTTCCTTAAGTTAACAGAGCCACAATTAACTACATCGTACAAGGACACCCTCATAGAAAATATGTACTAGTCCAGTTAAATTGTAATAGAAAGAAAATAATCTAAGTATAACTGCAAGTTTTATCTATGATCAATGTTTAATAAAATTAATTCTTATAAATGAATAATAAATACTATTTAATAGGTTAATCATAACTAGTATAATAATATCTATTTAATATAGTAAAATTTTGAAGTATCTCTAATATAATTTGACATATAAAGACGGATAAGATGGCTGTACCTACTTTGATAGAATATGATTTAATCGTTATAAGAAAAGAGGTGTATAATATATGAGACGCCTTTCACATATAAAAAATAAAAAAGAAAACAAGCAAAACGATTTAGCGACAGATCCTATATCTATTACATCTGCGTCCTCTATTGGATCGCAGAAACGGAAGGAATCATCGACAACATCTATCATAAGTGATTATTGGGAGAATCGATTAGAAGAAAATTTCGGATTACATGGAACAGGTTATATTGGACTAGGGAAAAAATATAACAATTTTCTCTATCGAGTGAGAAAGTATGTATTTCTGCATAAAATGAAATCGATGAATAATAATTTTAGTAATTTAGATGTTCTGGATATTGGTTGTGGTACTGGTTTTTATATAGAGTTATGGAACAAGTTGAATACAAGAACTATCTCTGGAATTGATATAACAAATGTTGCAGTAAATAATCTTAAAAATAAATATCCTGATAAAACATTCTATAGAGTAGACATTAGCAATAAACATGATATTGAAAATCTCGATATCAAAAAATATGATATTATTTCAGCTTTTGATATGCTATTTCATATAGTTGATGATAAAAAATATGATATGGCAATTAAAAACATTTATTCTTTATTAAAACCTAATGGTATTTTCATTTTTTCAGATAATTTTATACATGGTCCTACAGAAAGATCCACTTATCAAGTCAGTAGATCCATAACTCATATTGAAAAAACCTTGACTGAAAATGGATTTAAAATATTGCAACGTTGTCCAATGTTTGTTCTTATGAATACGCCTATAGATACAACAAGAACCATATCAAAAAAGATGTGGAAAGTTCTTTCTTTGGCACTACAAAAATATGGTGATGGCGCAGGTCTAGTAATTGGCGGTATTTTATACCCATTAGAAATAATATTAGTATCTTTATTAAAGGAGACTGCGTCGACAGAAATAATGATATGTAAAAGGTGTGAATAACTAGAGGTTAATTTTATTATTACAATGATGGATAATAATTTAACTAAAATAACATTATGATTTTAGATGTTTTAGGATTTTTAATTAATGTGTATATTTCTAATTAATTGATCAAATAAGTATATTGTAATATTTATCAATTTAAAATATCATATAAATATATAGAAATGAAATGATTTATTATATTTTTTAAACTTATGCTTTAACATCAAGATGATAAAAAATTACATAAAAAGAACTGTTTAATGATAACAATTCCTTTTTTTAAATTCTATATTATATCATTGTTTTTCAAACGGTTATAATATTCAAATATTTTATTTGAAATAGTTTTTGAATCATGATATTTTTTAACATATTTTGGTCCTTCTACGGAAAGTCTTTTTTGTTCGGCTTTGTCATCAATAAATAACATAAGATCTTTTTCAAAAGTTTCTTTTGTGGTTCTGTATACTGGAGGTTTATACTTATCATACAGTTCATCAGAGATATACGCCATTACAGGTTTGCCCAGTGCCATTCCTTCTAATTCAAACTTACCGACCCACCCCATTTCAGGCAATATTTTACCCACAACAATATCACAATTAGAAATTGACTCTAAAGATTGTTCGTATGTTAAATTAAAAATTTTCATTATTCTGGCTTTATTTATTTTTTCTATTTTATTAAAAACAGCAGAAAAATGATCCCATTCAGGTCTATTCTTATAATAAGGATAGTGGGCAATCCTAATTTCAGATTTATTATTTATGTTTAAAGGTTTCTGAAATTTGTCAATCTTGGTTAAATTAATTGGATTTGGTAGCCATCTTCCATTAGGGACGTATTTTAAAAGATCAGGTGTAGATACCAAGCAAAAATCAAAATCTTTTTTTTAGCGTCCCTTAAATCGCTTCCATGATAATGTTTTAAAAATATTTTATTCTTATAATTTTTCTTTAAATAATTGTAGAGTGTTCCATATGGATAATGATAATGCCATACATCATAAAGTTTTAAACGAATGTAAAACATGGTTTTTTGAATAAAGGAATTATAATTTACATGAATTCCACCGAATCTATGTTGAGTTACACTATCAAATACAAATACATCTGCCATGTTTCCATTTTGATGTTGTTCAGATGACAGTAAAGAAGATACTCCGGCAATTTCTCCTATATGAGCTATTTTCATTTATTTTATCTCATCCTTTAATTTCGTTTTGATTTTACTCTAGTAACAATCCTGCATTAAATTGACCGTCTTGAAAGCAGTTTGTTATACATTTTTCACAAAAGATTTCATTACAATCATTACAACTGTAAAAGCATGGATTTTTTGATTTTTTTACAATTAAAACAGACAGTATTTTTTGCAACCGGTTCCAATTTTGTTTCGGCGATATTATCCTTTTTAAATAATTGATACCAAGACTTTTTTACTGGAGCAATTAACATAGAGTTTGTCTCCATCCTCCGCAAGTTGTAATTTTTAAATATATTTTATGATAGTGACAATATAATTCATATGGAATCAATTCCATTATGAAATGCTTTTTCAAATTAAGGTATTAAGGATTCAGAATAATAAAGTAGTACAATTTTTTTATTATATAATATCTAAAGAAATATTATAGAAATATTATAGAAATATTACGCTTATTTAATCATACTCTATATTGTTAATCGATGCTTACTTT
This sequence comes from uncultured Nitrososphaeraceae archaeon, assembly GCA_963830925.1. Lineage (GTDB taxonomy): Archaea > Thermoproteota > Nitrososphaeria > Nitrososphaerales > Nitrososphaeraceae > Nitrosocosmicus. The sequence continues at coordinate 767,218 of CAWHOB010000001.1, forward strand.
TAACAACATGATCATAACCATTTAATTTTTGAGCTCAGTTAATTAATTTATTTCAAAGAATTAAGTAATACTTTTTACTTAATACTTATTTTTCTCATTTGCTATGATTTTATGTAAGTTTATGCCTATTTATTCAAGTAATCTATTCTAGTAGTCCACTATTTATAATAAATAAAAACGAAATATGTTCATAGCGATTTTTTATATTTGTTTTTCACATAATATATTATAGTTGTATATTTATCTAACTTTCCAATAAATTCGTTTAGTGTTTTCATTATTTAGTAAAATTTTTGTCTTGTTCTTTTTTATTTTATCTAAATCCCAAATATCAAAATTATGTGAATAAAGTAATTCTAAACTTGTTTAGGCTCTTTACCATATTAAGAATACATATAGAATATTTTTTTAGTTATTTGCTAACGTTTTGCTGAAGATTTACAACGAAAATAGTTAAATTGTAATTGTTATTGTTGCATATAAATTGATATTTTATCTGTTTTTCGAATCATGCAACAAAGCATCTTTTTCTAAAACTTGATTAGATTTTATATAATCATGGCATAAATTCAATGTTAAAATACCTTTTTCTGACCATTGTATTCTAGAAAGTGTTAGAAGTATTAACTTGTTGATACAGCAAAACAATTAATATATAATAAAGGCGATAAAATAAAATGCCCTCATAACTACCAATATACGTATTATAACGATTTTTCATGGTTTAACATGTAAGACAGGTTTTCCTTAATTTATATAACATATTAAAACATCACATCAAATCCATGTAGATTTCCAAACGGTTTCCATCGAACGTAATATTGGTTTATATTGACAATATACATTAATAACTTAAATCATATTAAGATGGCTCTAGTTGTTTGTTTATGAAATAATCTGGAAATAATGTCTTAAATTGAGCCCCACTATATTGAAACCCTAAAAGTTGAGCGCCTGATACTATCAAAAAATTGAGGATAATTCCAACAACACCTTGCTAAAAAATAAAAAAGTCCACAGTATTCTTGATTTGGCGACTGGTTGTAAATACAGTTAATGCAAATAAAAAATCACATATCTAGATTTCAATTTCGGATTTACCTTTATATCTTTTTTTTATTGATTCCATTCTTCCGCCATATTTTTCATAATAACCTGATTTACAGGAATTGCAGCAAAAAAAACGTTCCATATTAGCAAATTTTAATATTTTAGGTTCACTAAAAATTGGTCCATGGCAAAAATCGCATTCAAAGTTTATTGCAATACCTGTTGTAACGTTCTCTTTAATTTTAGCTATTTCTTTTTCGAAAATATTAATATAAGCATTTTTATTATTATTCTCATTTTTTAATACATTATCCTGGATATTCTGTATTTGAATTAAATTTTCTTCTTTATTATCTATTTGATTAAAATCAAATATTGGAAGAACTCCTTTGATAAAACCAACATTAACTAATCTTTCAAACCTTGCCTTTACTGTAGGAGTAGTTATTTTAGTTTCTCTTGATATCTGTCTAAATGATTTTCGTCCATCTTTTACAAGTGATTTTATAATTGCAATATCGGTTTCATCCAGATAAATAGGCACTATACTCTAATAATATATTATGTATATGTTATTATTCTTTACAATTGTAAAGTCCTGTTATTAAATATGTATTCATCATTATATTTCATATGGCAAAAGACCCCATATGTGGAATGTTTGTAAAGGAAAATGAGAACTCGATACATTATACTAAAGATAAAATAACTTATTATTTTTGTTCAACCCAATGTCTAAATGAATTCTTAGAGCCCGAGAAGGAATTAAAAAAGCTAAGGATACATGTAGTTATAAGCTTAGTTCTTACTATACCCATAATAATACTTAGTCTACCCCATATGATTCCTCAACTAGGAGAACACTTTTTTCCTAAGGAAATGATGGGATATACTAATTATATAATAATGGCGCTGGCTACTCCAATACAATTTTGGATTGGCTTGCGCTTTTATAGAGGATTTTGGGATGGGGTCAAAGCTAAAGCATCTAATATGGATACACTAATTGCTATAGGAACATCGGCTGCCTATATATACAGCGCAATAGTCACGCTTATTCCAAGTTATTTTCCTTTTACCTCAGTGTATTTTGACACGGCTGCAATAATAATTACATTAATTCTTGTTGGAAGAATGCTTGAAACCAAAACCAAGGAAAAGGCTTCAGCTGCAGTAAGAAAATTGCTGGATTTAAAACCTAGGACTGCTCGCGTGATTAGACCCATAATAAAAGAAAGAAGTAGAAATGGTTTAAAATCAAGTGATAATGATGGCAAAAGTAGCAGCAGTAATAATTACGAAAGTAACAATAATGTTAGTAATGCTAATTTTAAAACTGAATTAAACTTAAAATCAAAATTATCGCAACAATTTGAAGAAATTGAAATTCCAATTGAGCAAATACAAGAAGGAGACGTGATGGTTGTAAAGCCAGGTGAGAGAATTCCTACAGATGGACTAATAATCGATGGAAATTCGTCTTTAGATGAATCGGCAATAACTGGAGAAAGTATTCCAGTAGATAAAACAAAAGGAGATGAAGTAATAGGTGCAACGATTAACAAAAATGGTCTTCTCAAAGTCAAAGCAACTAAAGTAGGACAGGAAACAGTAATATCTAAAATAATAACTTTGGTTGAAGAGGCTAAAACTGGAAGAGCAAAGTTGGAAAAAATGGTAGACAAGGTGGCAAAATATTTTGTTCCTGCAATTATTGCAATAGCAATAGGTGTTTTTTTGGGATGGTACTTTTTAGGAATTGCAGGATTAACTTATTCCCTTTTAGCATTTGTTTCTGTAATGATAATAGCATGTCCTTGTGCTCTTGGGCTTGCTACACCCGCTGCATTGATGATGGGTATTGGAAAGGGTGCTGAAAAAGGAATACTGTACAAGGGCGGAGAATACATCGAAATAGCAAGTAAAATTAATACGGTTATTTTTGATAAAACAGGTACTTTAACAATTGGAAAGCCATCGGTAACTGATTTGATACCTCTATCGGGCAATCAGGAAGAAGAGCAAGAATTGCTAAGACTTGCGGCAATAGCAGAATCAGGCTCAGAGCATCCGTTAGCACAGGCCATAATAAGAAAAGCAAAGGAAACAGCAGTTCCTGTAACAAACCCTGATTCCTTTGAGGCAATGTCAGGTTATGGTATTAAAGCAGTATATTCAAATCATACAATTATGATTGGCAATAGAAAAATGATAGAAGAGTACAAGATTCCACTTACCAAAAGCATTAATGATAAACTATCAGAATTAGAAAAAGAAGGCAAAACAGCTGTTTTGGCTGCAATAGATGGTAATATATCTGGAATAATAGCGGTATCAGATACAATAAAAGAGAACGCAAAAGAAGCAATCCATGCTTTAAAATCTAAAGGAATAGAGATAATAATGCTTACAGGAGATAATGATAGAACTGCAAAAGCAGTATCCTCTAAAATTGGTATCGATAAAGTAATATCTCAAGTGCTACCGAATCAAAAAGAAGAGGTGGTTACTAAATTAAAAACAGAAGGCAAAATTGTTGCAATGGTTGGAGATGGCATAAATGATGCACCTGCATTAGTCAGGGCAGATTTAGGAATAGCAATAGGTTCTGGAACAGATATTGCCAAGGAAACTGGAGGAATAATATTGATAAAAGATGATATACGTGATGTTGTAACTGCGCTTGATTTGGGAAAGAAAACGGTATCAAAGATCAAGCAAAATCTATTCTGGGCTTTTGCTTATAACTCTGGCTTAATACCTATAGCAGCTGGTGCATTGGTTCCTATTTTAGGTATGACAATATTTGGTTGGCTTCCAATATTTGCAGGCGTGGCTATGGCCATGAGCTCTGTAACAGTTGTAACAAACTCTTTGTTTCTTGGACGATATAAAACAAAATACTAAAAATTCTAATTATTTTATTTAGTATTCACAAATTGCTTTGTTGCATAATTATGAAATTCGTTTTTTATAATTGGACGTATGCTATAATAACACTAATTTCGATAAATGTCTACTATAAACTTTAACTGGATATGCTGGATAATTGCGAGAAATTGAATTATGCAACCAAACAAATGTAATCTTTTTAGATATGACGCGAATCTTTAGTTATTATCAAAATTTTATATTCCATTCTATCTAAAATTACAAATACTACATAAATTGAAGAGGTTCTAAAAAGATGATTTTCATGATTTAATCTCTGACGTTCTATCGGGAAATAGTTCATGACATTTAAATTTATTTATATTTTCAGAATTACAGTCTATAGTGCCATCATCATTTTGGCATATTAATTGTTTGTCAATTATTATTTTCATATCGTTAATAAAAATATGGCGATCTAATCTGCTATTCTTTGCAAAAATCTCATCATATAGTTGAGAGTGCGATAGGTTTCTTCCCTTGTTGCTTTCAAAATACAATTTTAACTGAAGACATATATGCAATAATTCCCTATTTGGTCTACTTTTTTGATTTGTCAATATGATATTAGATTTGTGTATTGTATAAAATTTTTAAATAAATAATTGGATTAATCTGGTTGTATTATTGGGTGTCCATATAAGAAACATTAATTCTTATATTTTGATTACTATTTTATAAAAATAAAAGTGAATATTTCTCCTAAAAACTCATTTGGAATAATATGTTGACCATGTATGTCTAAATATTCCAATCATTTGAATATATGCTAGTGAACGTACCTCGATATCTAATAAAATTCATAGTTTCTAGCAATGTATATAATTGAGACTGGGTCATAATTCCTAACAAATAAAGCTGGTCTTATAGGGTACCATATTTTGTTTGAATCAAATAACATCTACAAGTTCTGCTGAAACACATAGTTCATCATCAATCCTAATTAGTATTTTGTATCTTGTTGGAGAATAATTGCCTGGCCTTGTAATTCTATTAAACATCATCATAGTCGAGGTAGACCTTACATATACTCAACAACAATAATCCTGAGATGTTTTATTGTACGTATCTGGTTTCGTCTTGATTCAAACAGGGCACTGCATCACTATCTTTCAATCGACTTATCGTACAACAGAAAGGTGATGAGAGCTTGTATTGGATTATCTGAATCACACTTACCAAGTAGACGAACCTTTGATAGAAGGCTAAAGACCATTTCTTTCGATATCAAAGAAAGGATATCAACTATGGGACACTTGTTTGTTTCAGATGGCATAGTCAATCCTCATATCCTTGCAACAGACAGTACACTCTTATCAAAGCCAAAGGTCATGTTTGGCACAAATCCTCGATGGATAAAGGGATAGTACCTAGTTCAGGTATTGATACAGACGCCAGGTGGGGTTTTAGTCATACGAAGGGTTGTTGGCTATTTGGATATAAACTGCATATAATATCAAGTACTGATTCCATCGTCATACCTTTATCAGCTGATATTACAACTGCCAATGTACAGGATAATCAGGTTTATCAAGTATTAACATCTAGTTTGCCATCTACAACATTAAAGAAAACACACATTATATGATAGCAGATCCTGGATATGATGACCAAAATCTGTATGATTTAAGCATACGGTTAGGATTTCAACTTGTATGTCCTGTACGTATATACAGAACTACACCAGAAGAAAGACTGGATCTGGTTGATTTCTATGAATCAGCACTAGGGCAGGTAATCTATTCAAAAAGAGGCACATCTATAGAACCACTAATGATAGAACATATCAAATCCATCTTTAGGATAGACCCAGTACCTGTAAGAGGATGTGATAAGGTATGTAGTATCGTATTGCTGTCCGTATTACTCTATCAGATACTTGTTTATTTCAACTGCAAGATGGAAAAGAACAACCATAAAAGAGCAATCAAGCATATGATAGGATGTTAATCGATTTAGAATTGATGATTATTAGGCAATATTGTTAAAATGAATTATGACCCAGCCTCATATAATTAATTGTAACTGATTCCACACATAGTTGACATTTTAGCTTCCTAACATAGTTGACACTCTAGTCTTAGAGTGTAATAATAATGGATATAATTGAAAATAGGTATAAAATGATAATTGAATCAGAACGTTCAGGTAAGACTATATCTGATGCTTGTACTGCATATGGTGTTTCAAGACAAACATGGTACAAATGGAAGAAACGGTATAATGTATATGGGATAGATGGATTAAAAAACCAATCAAGAAAGCCACATAATATTAAAAATGTAAAGGTAACCAAAGATATAGAAAAGATTATTCTCGAGCTGAGACTAAACAACAGATTTGGTCCAATGAGAATAAGGTTCAGATTAAAGAGAAAGTATGGAATCAGCTTGGGTACAAAAACCATTTACAATATTCTAAAGAGACACAATCTCAATGTACTATCTGTCAAGCTAAAAAGAAAATACAAGATTTGAAATGAAACATCCGAATGAGTTGGTTCAAATGGATACCAAAGGACCTTTTTATCTAAAAGGCTCACGAAGCAAAAATTATTTTATTCATGTTATATAGATGATTGCTGCTCAAGAAAAGTAGTTAGCAAATGGTGCAGCAGAAGAACTAGTGAAGAATCTTTATCAGTTCTCAACGAATGGATTGAACTCTACGGTAAACCTATGAAAGTGATGCACACGATGGTGGTAGAGAATTTACATCGAATAAATTCAAACATTATCTTTTTCTCAATGGAATAAAGGACAAGCAGATTCCTAAAGGTTATCCACAAGAACAGGGGAAAGTAGAAGCGTATAACAAAATAGTCATAACTGAATTTCTACAAGTAGAAGAGTTAATTGATATGAAAGAGGGAATAGAGAAATACGAATTATTTGTCAATTCATATAACTATGAAAGAGAACACGGTGGAATAAACGGAATGACGCCATCAGAGAAGTTCATGAAATCTTTAAAACAACCGATATTGATACACTAAAACAAGACAAAATGTGTCAGCCATGTTGGTACATTGTTTTGTCAACCATGTGTGGAAGTACAACAATTAATTTCAGATTATTATATATTGTTTTAGTCATTCTATTCCTACTTTTATATTAATTTTAGTTTACCATATACTAGGAGACTGCAATCATTCTGTACATACTGTATTAGGTAGATTATATGATGCAAATAAAAAATTACATATCTAGATTTCAATTTCGGATTTCAATAATATTGCAATAACGTAGTAAATAGGTTTTCATAATAAAATAAAAAATATTGTCATGTTTTAATATTTTTGCTTGTAGTATTTGTTTTATTGATATTAGAATTATCCAGCCCTGTTCCACTAATAAGAGTTCCAAACATTTCATTTGGGCTTGCAAAGTGACTATTTGTTTTTTTTACATCAATAGTCAATCCTAATACTTTTTTACCCATAAGATGAACAGTTATAGGAACTTGTTTAAATTCTATTCCAATATTTGAATGGATATTAGCTAATCCTGTTACAATTATATCATCCCCTGCAAAAATTACATTATTTGATGTGAAATTATTGATAATATGATTATGAGAAAAACTTCCATTTGGTTTTATCATTGTAAAATTAGCGTTAAATATTGCTTTCATGTTTGGTGTACCTATATTTTTATTGTTACTAGTATTGTTCTCATTCTCGACTTTGATTTTTAAATTCCAAAGACCACCCTGAATCCACTCGACCAAACCATTTTTTATTTGATTATTTGTAAAGTATCCAGAAGCTTCTACGATCGTATTATCTTTTTGTTGATGACTCATGTTATCACTATTTGCAGTATTAGTAAATTGCTGTGCTAATATGGGATGAAAAATAAATGGAGACAATGTTCCTTTTGATATTTCTTTTGGTATAATTGAGGGACTGCTGATTATTATGTATATCAAACTGATAAAAACTATTAATGGTATATTCCTATAATAATTAGAAAAAAGATTAGCCATTTATAAATTGTAACAACAAAATAACATATTAATTATTTGCTTTGCTGTAGCTAAATTCTTCAATTATAGATGAATTTAATAGAAATATGAATTATTTATTTAGAAATAGTATTGGATTAACAATAGATTGAGGTATAAGATAACAAATTTAATCTGCTTTGCTGCATGATTATTTTATTCGTTATTTACTAACAATTAAGTCAGAGAAAACCAGTTAAAATACAATTGAAAGTATCATATATAAAATTGCTATTTTAATAGATTTTTGAATCATGGAATAATGTAATAAAACATAATCAAAGCCTTACGATCTCCAATCTGTACTAAGTTACTTTAATGATACTTTCTAAAATAAATGAGACCAAAATGCAAACATAATTCGACCGTCCAACAACGGCTTAATGGATCAATTAAATTATTTTGTAATTATTTATTTGTAATTTTTATTTAAATTTGTTAATTATTATAAGATGCTATATGTAGAAAAATTTTTCTAATGGTGCTAATTATGCAAGAGATCTATTATCTTAATTGAGACTAAATAATAGGTTTGGTGCAATGAGAATTAGGTTGAGATTAAAGAGAAAGTATGAGGTTAGATTGGTACAAAAACCATTTACAATCTTTTAAAGAGAGATCATCTGAATGTACTGTTGTCTATCAAAATAAAAAGAAAATACAAACGTTTTGAAATAAATGAAATATCCAACAAATGAATAGTTGGTTCAAATACACAAAAGGACCTTTTTAACTAAAAGGCTCACGAAACAAATACTATTATTTTATCCATGTTATATAGATGATTGCTCTGCAAGAAATTACTTAGCATATGGTGTAACAGAAGAAATAATGAAAAAGCACTACTATCGGTTCTCAAAGGATGGATTGACTCTACGGTAAATCTGTGAAAGTGATGCATGACGGCGGTAAAGAATTTACATCTAATAAATTCAAAAATTATCTTGTTCTCAATGGAATAAAGTACAAGCCGAAGATACCTAAAGGTTATCCGCAAGAACACGAGGGTAAAGTACAAGCGTACAACAAAATAGTCATATCTGAATTTCTATAAGTATAAGAATTGATATGAAAGATGGAATAAAGAATTATGAATCATTTGTCAATTCATACAACTATGAAAGAGAACATGAAGAAATAAATGTAAAGTCACCAGTAGAGAATTTTGTGAATATTAAAACAACCTATATTGTTAAGTAAAACAAAACAAAAAAGTGTGTCAGTCGGGTCAGTAAATTATTTGTCAACTATGTGTAAAAGTACAACAATAAATGACCAAGTATTGTATTTACTAAATATAATTTAATCAACCATCACTGCTGTCAAAAAGGGTATCAAAAAGCAAGGGATTATTAATCCTATGTTGTTATGGATTCGTGAAATTACGACGCTTTTATTGAAGTTCCATTATTTTTAATACTTCTAATCTTAATTCTTTTCATTATAGCTTTTGTGCATATAGTAGCAAGAAGTATAAAAATTGTTAAAAGGACTATAGTTCCTCCTGGTGGCAAATTTGCAAAATATGAGATTACTATCCCTAATATTACAGACAAAACAGCAATTATTATAGATATAAATGCTGTTTTTTTGAATCCTTTACCAAACATTATAGCAGTAATGTTTGGAATTACAATTAATGAAGAAATTAATAAAACGCCTACTAAACGAAGTGATGCAATCACCGCTAAACTAGTTACACCTATAAACAGATAGTTAAGTAATGTTACATTTATTCCACTTATTCTTGCCTGATCTTCATTAAATGTGATATATAGAAGTTGATCATGGAATTTGAATATTATAGCAAGTGCAACAGCGCTTAACGTCAAGATCATTAATTGGTCTTGCATACTTATTAGTAGAATACTTCCAAAGAGAAAGCTTTCCAAGTCAAGAGAAAAGCCTCCTGACAAACCTATTAAAATAATTCCAGTTGCAAGTCCAGATGACATCATTACCGCAACAGCCGCATCAGGAAGAATTTTTGTAGATTGTCGTAACTTTGTAATTCCAAAAGATGCAAGAACCGAGACAATTAGAGCAGTCCATATTGGATAGGTGTTTGTAAACAAACCTATGGCTAGTCCACCGAAAGCTGCATGGGAAAGAGCGTCACCAAATAATGATTGTCTTCTCAATACAAGAAATAATCCTATCACTGAGCAGGTGGTTGCTACAACTACGCCTGAAAGTATGGCACGTTGCATAAAACTGTATTGAAGGATTTCAAAAACCATTTTTATCTCCATTTGTCTTTATGTATATTGATGCGCATCTACATCCTCATTTCTATATATTGAATCAGAATTCTTGTTTTGATTTGAATGCGAACGCATATGTAATTGCATACTAGCTTCAGAATACATTCGAATAAATTTATCATTGCCAAAGAATTCGCTTGTTTCGCCATGAAAAAATACATTTCGATTAAGACACAATACTTTAGTGGCGATTTTATTTACTGCATCTAAATCATGTGACGCCCATATAATAGATATCTTGTTTTTTTGATTTAGATTCTTTACAAGTGCATAGAATTTGTTCTGCGTTTCAACATCAATACTTGTTGTGGGTTCGTCCAAGATTAACAACTTCGGTTCGTTGACTAGAGATTTAGCAATAAGCACTCTCTGTTGCTGTCCACCTGAAAGTTCGCCTATCCTCTTGTGATGCTGATCCGAAAGGTCGACCAATGCGAGAGCAGAAGCTATTTTTTCCTTCGAAACATTTTTTTTTCCAATCATTCCTAGCGATACAATTTCCTGTACTGTGGCAGGAAATCCTTGATCGATTGATTTTTGCTGCGGAATGTACCCTATATTCTGAAGAATAGATTTATTCTTTCTGATATCTTTACCGAGTATTCTCACTTCGCCTTGATAATCCTTAATTAATCCAAGCATACAGCAAAAAAGAGTAGTTTTTCCAGCACCGTTAGGGCCAATAATTCCTAACAGATCCCCTTCATTGATACTAAATGAAATGTGATCTAATGCCCTAGAAGAAAAAGACGAGCTAGTGGTTATATCGTAGATGTAAGTCAGATTCTTGACAGATGCGGCCTCAGTTACCTCTTGCATTGCAGCCCCTCCTTAATAGCAGTAAGGTCTTGATACATTTTATCCAAATATCCTACACCTGACTTTTGTTCTGTTGCATTTATGCCTTCTATTGGACTTAGTACCATTACCTTCGCACCTGGAATTTGTTCTGCTATAGCTTGAGCAGATCTTGGATCAATTAGGTCTTCAGAATAAATTACTTTTAATCCTAACTTGTTTGCTAGATTAACTACTTCTACTAATTTTTGTGGTAATACTTCTCCATTTGGTGTAAGCCCTTCATGTATGGGATGGATATTTAATCCATAGTCTTTAGCAAAATATGCAAACGCTAGATGAAATGGTATAAAGTCTTTTTTATCACAGTTGGAGCTTGTAATATTGCCTCTAATTGTGGTATCCAATTTATTCAATTGTTTTATGAAATTTTGGGCATTCTGGTTATAATAGGCAGCATTTTTAGGGTCTACCTTGTCCAAACCATTTTGAATGTTTTTAACCTGTTGAATTGCTAATACCGGATCTAGCCAAATGTGTGGATCGTTTGGTCCTTTAATATCAGGATCGCTTGGATTTCTCAATAGATTTATGCCTTTACTTGTATCAACTATATTATGTGGCGTTAGATTGTGTATCCAAGGCTCCTCCATTGAAGCACCATTATATACCACCAGGTCTGCGGAATTTGCTTTTTGGATATCCTGTATTGTCGGATCAAAATTATGTGGTTCTGCACCAATGGGCACAAGTACTGAAGCATCGATTCTATTGCCTCCAACTGCCTTCACAAATTCATAAATTGGAAAGAATGATGCAACTACACTAATTTTAGATGGAATAGACTGAGGACTGGCGTTAGTCGTATTTGCATTATTTTTTGGATTAATGTTGGGAATATTTGAAGTGTTATTGTTAGTCTGATTTGTTGATAATTTTTTGATAAAAGTGGAATTTGCAGCCACAGCCTTTGAAGGTATTAATGCTATAGATGATATTACCGTGATAAATAATATAATGATAATCAATAGAAATATAGAGGTCTTTAACATTTGTTTCATAATATTCATAATTATTATTAATATATAAGTGAATCTTATTATTATATATTATAATACATGGACAATGTTAATAAAAGTAATATTATAAAATCCTTTATGATGATTCATATCTACATTCTATAACATATTTTCGCTAAATGGATAAGATTTGGCTCTGTTAACAGGTGTATAAAGAATGTTGTATGTGCATTTGTAAACTAAGGTTGCCTGCTTGTTTTAAACAACAACATTATTTTTTTATATCTTTTTAAAATATATTAAAATTTAAAAAGATTAGCAAATCTAAATGGTACAATTAGTTTACAATAATGATTAGTCCGTATTTACACAACTATTAACCGAGCCTACAATTTATAATCAATAAGATGTGTGAATGTGTCTGGTATACAATAGTCTAACATAATTAACAACATTGAAAAATTTTAAACATGACATAAAACAACAATTATGTAAATCATAAATGAAAATTTTACTAATATCCATTAATGATTTATAAAATTTTGATATGTGCTATTTATGCGAGAACTAAAATAAATATTCAACCTTAGATTTTTCCTTAAATTGATATTGACCTTTTAATTTAATATACATAGTTATTAATCAAGTAAATAATACATCTTAATAATTAATAATATATTTATATATATATAATAAATTATATTAATATTTATGTATAAGTATATTAACGATATAATGGAAACGAGATGTGTAAAAATTTATGGAAATGGCAAACGGAGATGAATGTGACATTTGGTAATTGAATTAGATGAATTAGAAATAAAAGATATACAAAGAATTTTGAAAGGAGAATTTATCAAAGATACCAAATAGAGACTATTTCATTAGTTTGTTAAACAAATGATTACATAACACAGGAATATCTACAAAAAGTTGTATAAAAATAATTGATCAATTTATTAAAATATCTCCAAATAGTCACACTGAAAAAAGTAATTTAGAAATTCTTGATAATAAATACAACGAACAATTCAATATACAAGTATCACAGAACAAATAACAAAGTTTCTCATAGAATTAGAAGGTGAACAAAATGCTACACGTATAATTATAACATTAAAATCATTACTACCACAAAGTAAATTCCATAACAGAAAAGATTTACCTTTTCCTTTTGGAAATATTATATTTGGTATATTATCATACGATGAACCACTTATTGTAATATGTGACTTTTAATAAAAACAAATAGTAAAAGCACAAGTCATAAAAAAAGAATATGCGAAGGGAAGAGAACAGATGATTCTCAAGATTGGCGAGGTATTAATAGAAGCGTGTCCTGTAAAGGTAAAAATTAATGATGAACCCGTACATGAAGAAACAAAATTTGAGACAGAATGGAAAACTTTTACTGGAAAGTCTCTTGTGATAGGTCCGTCTTCTATAACAGAAATGATTTCTATTCTTAAATTAAAGGCTTTGGTACTTAATGCATCCACTTTAGAAAATGCCCTTATAACAATCTTTAGATCACTTGTTGAATCAGGAAAGGCAGAATTTAAAGATGCGGAAGAGATACAAAAGTATAATATGGATATTAGAAAATGGACAGACAATTCACCTTTGTAACTATTACATGATTTTGAAAATATTTTATTTAAAAATTCTTATTATATTGTATAATTAGAATAAAAAACGGTTCTTTTCACATCTTTTTCAGAATATAGTCTTATTTAATGATAATGCTTTCCGGTAAGGTAAATAATTAATTTTTTGGTATAATTGTTAATTCTAATGCAGAATTTATGAGATTGTATTTATAAGATAATCATCAAATATACAAAGTTATAAAAAAATTTTTTTCTATAAAATGTTTTAAAAGTACAATTGAGACTTGGTCTAAAAGATCTCTTGCATAATTAGTATAAACAAGTATATGATTAATTGGTTGTACTTCCATACATGGTTGACAAAATAATGTACCAACATGGCTGACACATTTTGTCCTGTTCTAATGTATCAGTATCGGTTGTTTTAAAGATTTCATGAACTTCTCTGCTGGTGTCATTCCTTTTATTTCTTCATGTTCTCTTTCATAGTTGTATGAATTGACAAATGATTCATAATTCTCTATTCCATCTTTCATATCAATTGATTCTTATACTTGTAGAAATTCAGATATGACTATTTTGTTGTATGCTTCTACTTTACCCTCGTGTTCTTGCGGATAACCTTTAGGTATCTTCGGCTTGTCCTTTATTCCATTGAGAAAAAGATAATTTTTGAATTCATTCGATGTAAATTCTCTACCACCATCGTGCATCACTTTCATAGGTTTATCATAGAGTTCAATCCATTCTTTGAGAACTGATAAAGATTCTTCACTAGTTCTTCTGCTGCACCATTTACTAACTACTTTTCTTGAGCAGCAATCATCTATATAACATGAATAAAATAATTTTTGCTTCGTGAGCCTTTTAGATAAAAAGGACCTTTGGTATCCATTTGAACCAATTCGTTTGGATATCTCATTTCAAAACGTTTGTATTTTCTTTTTATTTTGATAGATAGTACATTGAGACTATGTCTCTAAAAGATTATAAATGGTTTTAGTGCTTAAGTTAGTTTCATACTTTCTCTTTAATCTGAACCTTATTCTCATTGGATCAAATCTGTTGTTTAGTCTCAGCTCGAGAATAATCTTTTCTATATCTTTGGTTACCTTTACATTTTTAATATTATGCGGTTTTCTTGATTGGTTTTTTAATCCATCTATCCCATATACATTATACCGTCTCTTCCATTTGTACCACGTTTGTCTTGAAACAGCATATGCAGTACAAACATCAGATATTGTTCTACCTGAAGTCTCTGATTCAATTATCATTTTATACCTATTTTCAATTATATCCATTATTATTACACTCTAAGACTAGAGTGTCAACTATGTTAGGAAGCTAAAATGTCAACTATGTCTGGAAGTACAACAATTAATAATACATTAATATCTTGTCCTTTCTTTGCTCTCCTATGCAGATTATCCAAAAAACCATTATTTTAATCATTTACTGGTTTAACAGTGCAAGAGTTTGAGGACAGTTTCGAAAGAAATATCCAAAACTAATTGAAATCATATTTTGCTCAGATTGATCAATCAAAAAACATTATAAATTAAACATCAAAGATATATGATTTGTAATATAATATAATAAAGAACAAATGAACTATAACGAGCTAACTCCAGATGAAGAAAAAGTCATCATATACAAAGCAACCGAACCACCGTTTATAGGAGAATATGATAACTTTCATAAAGAAGGTACATATATTTGCAAAAGATGTAATGCTCCCCTTTTTTCATCAAAAAGCAAATTCGATTCAGGATGCGGTTGGCCAAGCTTTGATGATAGTTTTCCAAATGCAATAGTACGTGTTCCAGATCCTGACGGCATACGAATTGAAATTCAGTGTGCAAACTGTGATGGGCATTTAGGTCATGAATTCATTGGAGAAAGATTTACTGCTAAAGATACCAGAGAATGTGTTAATTCATTATCTATTCTTTTTATACCAAAAGAAAAGGAGTTGCCAAAGATTATTCATGAATAATGACAATATAGAGATCGCTACGTTTGCAAATGGTTGTTTTTGGTGTACGGAAGCAATATATAAAAGGGTAAAAGGTATTGAATCGGTTTTACCCGGATATTCAGGAGGATCGGTTGAAAATCCTTCCTATGAGCAAGTATGTAGAGGAAATACAGGACATGCAGAATCAATTCAAATAAAATTCGATCCAAACATCATATCTTTTGAAAAGATTTTAGACATATTTTGGCATACTCATGATCCAACGACTTTAAATAGACAAGGCAACGACATTGGCACACAATACCGATCTGCTATTTTCTATCATGATGAAAAACAAAAAGAGATTGCAGAACAATCAAAAAATAATTTAGAAAAAGAAAAATACTATAAGGATCCAATTGTAACAGAAATTACACCATTTAAGAATTTTTATGCTGCAGAACGATATCACAAAAATTATTATGATGATCATCAAGATGAGCCCTACTGTAATTATGTTATTAATCCAAAAATTCAAAAGTTGTTAAAGTTATATAATAAAGACTTAGTAGAGCAATACAGATAGATAATACATCGTAGAATCCCTAAAGATACTTTATATTTGCAATCAAGTTTGAAACTAATTTAAATCAAGATAAAATTGATTATGATATAGAATTTTTTTATACTATCATACCTTTTTAAAATAACTTTTTTCTCTGATTATATATTTTAAATAAATTAACTTACTTTATAAATTTAGTAATGTTAGCCCAGGTTAAAATTAATATATTTGGGAAACTATTATAGAACTGTGCTTCAAGAAAAATACTGGCAAGCGAAGAAACAATCCATTAAAAAACTATTATTTTACACAGGACCAGCAATTATTGTAAGCATAGCATATATAGATCCAGGTAATTATGGTACCGATATTCAGGGAGGAGCATCACTTAACTATAATCTACTATGGGTAGTATGGTTATCAAGTATAATGGCTATGATGCTTCAATACTTATCAGGCAAACTTGGTATAGCTACAGGGCAATCTTTGCCTGAAATAATCAAACAAAAGCTCAAAAAAAAATATTTCATAATTCCATATTGGCTGGCATCTGAAACTGCTGCTGCTGCTACAGATTTAGCAGAATATTTAGGAACAGTTATCGCACTTAATCTTTTGTTTAAAATTCCAATGATTTATGCATCCATATTTGGAGCACTAGATGTTATTTTAATTCTTGCCATTACAACAAGAAGGTTTAGAGCTCTAGAACAAATGTTCATTCTTTTAGTTTCAATCATTAGTTTCGGATATTTATATGAATTAATTATTATAAAACCTGATCCCTCGTCAATAATATATCATTCATTTATTCCTGCATTAGGAAGTTCACATGCAACATTATTAGCTGTTGGAATCCTAGGAGCAACAGTAATGCCGCACGCATTATTTTTACATTCTTGGCTTACCAAAAATAAAATCAAAGATAACTCACTTAAAGAAAGAAGAGAATTGCGTAAAATGCACCTTACAGAAACTATAATTATACTTGCAGTAGCAGGAATGGTGAATGCCGCAATAATGATAATGGCCGCATCGGCATTTAATGCACATTATGCTAATATTGCATCTATATCCGACGCGTATAAAACATTAGTTCCATTATTTGGAATTGGTGCTGGAACAATCTTTATTATCACTTTACTTGCATCAGGTATATCATCATCAGTAGTTGGTACAATGGCAGGTCAAACAATAATGGAAGGATTATTGGAGAAAAAACTTAATGTTTGGGTAAGACGTATTATAACCCGTGTTATTAATGTAGTTCCGACAACTATAGCCTTACTTTTAGGGTTAGATCCTCTTAACATACTAGTATATAGTCAAGTAGTACTAAGCTTATTGATACCACTTCCAATGATTCCTCTAGTATTATTAACAAAAAATAAAGTATTAATGGGAGAATTTGTAAACAAAAACATTACTACGATAATTTCAGTAATCTTTGTTGCTATAATATTAACATTTAATTCATATTTGCTCGTTAACATATTATGATAAATAAAAGGAATGCACTCGTTTTTTATATTTTGTTAAACATTTACATAATGTTTAAAATAGTAGTAATACGATGATGAAAATAGAATAGGAATCTACTTTTATTTTTTCTGATTATTTTGTAGATCTTCAATTAATTTTGGATCTCTTTCTTTCAATAAAATTATAAAACTTTCAAGATTTTTTATAGTCTGTGGATGAAGATGATGTTCTATACCTTCTGCATCCAAATGTGCAGTTTCATCATCAATCCCTATTAATTTCAAAAACTCTACAAATAAGCTATGTTTTTTATGAATATTTTTTGCAATATGGATACCTTCGCTTGTAAGATTTAATCCCCTATATTTTTCATATACAAGATATTTATTTTCATCTAACCGCTTTACCATTTTGGTTACGCTTGGCGAACTTACATTAAGATATTTAGAAATGTCAGCCGTAGTGGCATATCCTTTTTGTTGAATCAATTCATAAATCACTTCTAGATAATCTTCCATTCTATCGGTTCTGATTTCATTTTCTTTTTTTTCATTATGAGCGCATCGAATGAAATCTAATCTTTTATTTATGTGATTTTTTTCCCTTCTATTTGATTCATCTATCGACAAACTAGCTGTTTGAGTTTTCATCCAAAATAATCCTTTCTATATCGACACCTATCAAAAGTCAATAAAATTTTAGATCTTTATTTCTAATGTTTTAATTTGATGCTATATCATTAATTTTCAAAAGTATAAAAAATTAAAAATGGTTTGTGTTTTAATCGGAGCTGTTTTCGTATCCCTTATACGAGACATGGTCATAATTCAAATTTATTTTCATACATGTCATATAGCTCAAAGCTAACCTCTGGAATATTATTTTGAGAACAACTGTTCCAAAGATTAGATCTGGATAGATTAAAGGAATCCATCCTTTTAACATTCTGTATCTTGTAGGTAATATATCATGGTCTAGTATGCCAACAACAAGGAGGAAACGCGGCAGACCGTATGTATATTCTACAATAGTAATTTTGAGATGCTTTATCGTGAGGTTATGGTTCAGACGGGATTCCAACAATACATTACATATTTTTCTTAGCAGGGACTGCTGTCAGTATAGCCACAAACTTGCATTAGCCTGTGGATTAGTATCCATTCCCAGAGACGTACGAGTGAGAGACGAGTGAGAGACGAGTGAGAGACGAGTGAGAGACGAGTGAGAGACGAGTGAGAGACGAGTGAGAGACGAGTGAGAGACGAGTGAGAGACGAGTGAGAGACGAGTGAGAGACGAGTGAGAGACGCTTTATTGCATGATTATTTTTTTATCGTTATTTGCTAACGTTTTATTGATGAATTAAAACGAAAATAGTACATTTAATTGTTATTGTTACGGATATATCCAGATTTTAACTGTTTTTCGAATGATGTAACAAAGCACTTTCAATCCATTTTGCTTATAGTGCAGATAATTTGGGTTTTGTGAATTGCATATGAAATTGTAATGGCTCTTGTTTTATGGTATCTATTTGATATGTAGAATGAGTCTTTAACTTCCACTATAAGATCCGATATTAATTTATATCCAATGCCCCCCCATAGCATGCAGGTTAAAATGTCAGGGGCTTGTGAATATACGCCAGCAAAACATGAAAGTGAAAAATCAGAGAATAAATCATTAGATATTTTTCGATTAATTGCAATGTTTGCAGTAATAATTTTCATAGCATGGTTGCATGAATTACCTTCAGTACTAGTTTCAAATCTTGTTATAATAATTACTGTTATAGCTGGCGGTTATCCCATATTCAAAGAATCATTTTCCGCTTTAAAAAAAGGGCGTATAAATATGGAGCTTTCAATGGTGATTGCCATAATTGCGTCTCTTTTATTACTTCAATTTTTACCCGCCATAGTAATCACATTCTTTGCTTTACTTTCTGAATTTATTGAGGAATTAATAGTAGAAAAGGGGCGCAAGAATATAAAACTGCTCTATAAACGTGCGCCTAAAAAGGCGATTGTGAAACGAGCACAAAATGATATTGGCAATAATAATGAAAACACCATAACAAAAATTATAAAACAAGAGGAAATACCAATAGAAAAAGTAAAGATTAATGATGTCATAATCGTCCGAGAAGGCGATATTATTCCCATAGACGGCCAAGTATTGATGGGCGCATCAACAATTGATCAATCTGCTATTACAGGTGAAAGTATTCCTGTAGATAAGCATGTTGGAGATGCAGTGTTTGCAGGGACAATTAACCTTTCGTCTCCTCTTGAAATTTTGTGTAAAAAAGTTTCAAATGATACCACTTTTGCAAAAATAATTCATCTGGTAGAAGAATCAGAATCTACGAAAGCTCCAATCCAAAAATTAAGTGATAAATTAGCAACAAGAGTAATACAATTTGCTATATTTCTTTCAATCATCACGTTTATAACTACTCAAAATCTTGTATCAACCCTTTCAGTAATTGTAGTAGCCGGGGCATGTGGTCTTGCCGTTGGAACACCCATAGCACTTTTAGCATCAAACAGTAAACTTGCAAAAAATGGAGTTATAATAAAAGGTGGTTTGCAAATAGAAAATATTAGCAATGCAGGAACTATAGTATTTGATAAAACAGGTACCCTAACAATTGGTAGACCTGTAGTTAAAAAAATAATTTCATTTGATAAAAAAATAGATACCCAAAAAATTTTAGAGTATGCTGCAATAGCCGAGAAGAATGTAAATCATCCACTAGCAAAAGCCATAGTCGAAAAAGCCATAACTGAAAAAATTGAATTTAAATATTCAGGCGAGAATAAATCAAACAATAACATTAATAACAAATTTCATTTGAAAGTCGGTAAAGGGGTTTCAGTATTTTATGATGGTCACATGATAAGTGCAGGCAACTTTTCATATATAAAAGAGCAAAGCAATTTGAATGGCGAGAATTTTAAAAAAATGGATTTTCAAACCACTAAGTTCTTACAAAAAGGATCAGCGGCAAATGAGGATTCTATGAATATTGTCAATAATACTGATACATCAAATGAATTTATAGATAAATATTATCAATATATCTCATCGGATGCCACAACAGTATTTATTTCAATGGATAAGCAAATTATTGGGGTCCTTCTTATTGAGGATATAGTTAGATTGGGTACCAAGGAATTAATATCCAAAATTAAGATGATGGGTTTACATCCAATAATGCTTACAGGAGATAATGAAAATGTTGCCAAAAAAATTGCAGAGTATACAGGCATAGATGAATATTATTCAGAGTTATTTCCAGAAGACAAGGTTACAAAAATAAAGGAAATTGTTAGATTGCAGAAGCAGAAAAAACAAAAGAAAAAATCTACTGTAATTATGGTAGGTGATGGAATTAATGATGCACCTGCATTAGCTGAAGCAGATATTGGAATTGCAATGGGAAAGACAGGTACTGATGTTACTATAGAAACTGCTGATGTAATTTTAATGGCAGATGAACTTGCAAAAATTCCTTATATAATAAAATCTTGTAGGAGCACTCTGTTTACCATAAAACAAAACTTTTTTGGAACGCTTTTTGTAGATGGTTTTGGATTTGTACTTGCATTTGTAGGAATACTTAATCCTTTACTTGCTGCTTTTATTCATATTTGCTCTGAACTTTTATTCATGGTTAATTCGGTGAGGCTTTTGAAGACGGGCATTTTGTAAATATCTAATTTATTTGTACATATAGTTTAAAAGCATTGGATAAACCATCTAAACTTATTTATGATGGAGCACAAGTAGAAAAGATGGATAAAATAGATGACCCATCATAAAACACCGGAAATATCAAGAAGAATGGCACGAATAGAAGGACATGTTAAAGGGATACGAAAAATGCTGGATGAGGGTAAAAGTTATCCAGAAATAGTTCAACAAATATCAGCTGTCCGTGGGGCTCTAGATGGTGTTATCGAGGTCATTATTCAAGATTTAGTTGAACATTATGTCAGTCAAACATCTGTTGATACTCCTGGAAGAGCTACAGCATTAGAATTAAAGGATACCGTTTCAAATATTTTGTAGTAGAAGACTGGGTATATCGATTTTAATTAAGCGTCAGTATTACCGCTACAATCTGCAAATAATGTGCACTACCACTACTCTATTTCTAGAATGGCTTTTATACACTTTTCAGAATTAGCTGTTGTTGGTTTCTTTTCTTTTTATAAGGCAATGATGATGAATGGAATATCCATAGTTTATAGACCCAAAGTCGTATTCCGTGGGGATGTAATTCAAAAGTGAATCGAATCCAGTATAGTCAACTATATTAAATTATCATAATTTTTGTGGATCTTATTAGGGTCCGGAGGGCTTGGTGTTGACATCTATTCTATAAACAGAGGATTCTATATCTTGTTAAGGTAAACACTTTAAAGATGTTAGAATGAGTTGAAGTTATTATAAGCAATTAAGATGTTATACTTATATCAAGTTTCTGGACAGTTTGACGGTCTGGACAGTTGTTTTATAAAACAGTGGAACTATGGGAACGAGTCATTATTATAAATTCATTTTTTTGAAGGATATATTAAAACAACCGTCAATACTGTCCAACCGTCAAATACTTCATTGCAAATAAAGATAGAGGAAAATGACTCCGGTATCTCCGATAAGCACAAATTATCTCCGGCAAATGAAAGTTTATCTCCCTATTTAGAGGGTTTGTTTCCAGCTTTACAAGAGTTATATCCAGTAGAAACCGAGGATTTGAGCACAAAACCTGTGATGTCGGAGATACCATACATAGCGGAGATAAATTTGATATAGTGGTGGAAGAAGAAAAATATAAAGCCAATTCAGAGGGATCATGTTCAAATGCGAATAACTTGATCGGATTTAGAGAATCTCTCTATTACTGAAAATTTATAGATGTTGTATAAATACCTAAAGGCTACGAGATATAACAATGTTTCTAAGAATTGGAATTTTGTAAGAATTCCTTTGATAATTTAAAGAAAATATTTTCTCTAACTTGCTGCTGTATGTATTCAAAATTATAGTCTGAATTCAATAATGCTAATGGAGCATAACAAGAAGAAATAAAGCATAACAAAAGTCATTCAAAAAAGGAATAGTTGTAGATCACACTATTGCAGATTAAAAAGTACAGGATAATGAATGATATTTTCAGAAACAACTTAGAAATTACAATAGAATATCAGATTTAGTTACAGGATTGATAAATTAAATAATAATGAACAAGAATTTATAGACGCGGAATATCTATCGAATCAAAAAAGATAGATTGTTTGTAATTGTATCAGATCTATTGATTAATCATAATTGTTTAATATTTTAACATATAATGTTATTTATAATAAAATATAATCGAAATAATACTCGATATTGACAATCCTAGTTATAGTAGCACAACAAAGATAATAATATGAATATAAAAAACCTGGTAAAATCAAATCTATGCTCACTAGGAATGATCGGCGGAATACTTCTAATTAGTAGTGTGTTCTTCATTCACTTTACAGAACATTGGTAGCTAATTAATAGCAACAATTTTTTTAATTTGTAAGTGTTAGTACCAATAAAATTGTGAAGATTCTATTCTGTTTCTATATGCATAAAGAGACGTTTATAATCTTCAAACTATAGGTTTTTCGTCAAAGCAACAATCCCGTAATATAATGATTTTTATTCGATATATTTAAAAATATAATATTAAACTTCTACTAATTTTCGCTCATCAAATGACTTTGAATTATACCAACAATATCTAAAAAAATCAATGCACCATTCATGAAATAAACCACCATTATCAAATCTTATATCATTACTTAGAAACATATAATTCATGTCAGTTTCACCTTTTATTGTAGGAAACATTACAGTAGATTGTTTTTCGTTTAAAATTACGGCCACATCTACTTTATCAACCATCTTTCTTTCTATGATGCCTTGCTTTAATAGCTCCGCATATCCAGAACTTTTTTGTATATCGCTTCTTATCTTTGGCACTATTGCATTTTTTGGAAGAATATAATTAAATCTGACTCCTTCGTTTTTGATTTTAGGAATTACTGTTTGAATTAATTCTAATGGAACCTGTGGAAGAATTCCGTATATATACTCGTTAGATTCATTATAGATTCGTTTCCAAGATTCTATTACACGTACAATTCCTGAAATAAATTTGCCCCCACTTAATGCTCCAATACGCTGGATAAATTTTATTGGCATATTGCCCAGTATGTGATCAGAAAAATAGTTCTTATTTCTAGAAAGAAAATCAAATAATGAAATTTGCTTTATTAATACACTTCCAAAAGTAGTTAATAGAAATACCCCTTCTAGATCCTTTTCTATTATTCCTGCTTCTCTTAACCTAGTGGTATTTCTATGAACTTCCTGCATTGTTAAATTAAGGCTTTTTGCAAGTGAAGAAAGATTTAATCTTTGACAAGAGATCATATGAATTATGGATAATCTTTGAGAGCTTGCTAATTCAACAAAAATTTCTGCTACATTAGAAAAATGAACATCATCAGAATATTCAATATCATTACCATTATTTTCTCCGTCATTCATAACTTACTATTTCTTTGCAATGTCTAACTATTTCTGCTTTGTTGCATGATTCGAAAAATAGTTAAAGATGCAATTCATTTAGGACAAGTATAATTATATTTTGACTATTTACGTTATATCCTTAACAACAAAACGCTAATAAAAAACGATTTAAAATAATCATGCAACAAAGCAACTATTTCTTGTTTTCCGATTTTTATTTATATATCTTTATCGATTTGATACAAACTATGTCATTTTAGTCAATTATGAATCATGCAACTAAATAATGCTATAAAATTTACAAATAAAGGAGATACAATTAATATTAGTATAAAAAAAGAAAATAACAATGCCATTGTAGGAATCATAATAAATATAATGGATAAAAGTCTTGGAATTGATTCAAAGATATTTCCAAGGCTGTTTACAAAATTTGCTACAAATTCCCATGCAGGTGGAACTGGATTAGGTTTGTACCTCTATAAATGTATTATAGAAAAACATAATGGTAAGATATAGGATGAAAACAATAGTGATGGCAAAGGATCAACATTTTCATTTAGGTTATACCATCGGATATTATATCAAGAAAACTCCAAACATATGGTCATAAATACTACCATTCATAGATAGGTATTAGTTTACATTAAAGAATAAAATGAGAAAAATTGCAAAACATAGTAGATCTCTTGCATAATTAGAATTATCTACATTATTTCTACAGATTTTGTATGGTTCTTTGATAATCTGTAATATGAAAGCAAAAAAGGACAAGAAATTGATAGAATAAGATCATATAGTTATTTACTCAATAATGCAAGAAATCTAATATATTTCAGACGATGTGGTATCTTATTTATTTTGTTATTTTGCAAAATAACTATATAAAGCTATTTACTTTATTTGGTATTTACATCCAATATCAATATATTCACTTAATTTCTGCTTTTTATTGTTATTTTTAAGTAACGCTAGATAGGAAACAATTTATCAATATCATCTAGTAAAAATTGTTTAATATTTGCAAAACTGACATTATTATCGTAACCAATATCCAAACCTCTAAACATATAGTCATTATGGAAAATGATTTTTGATCTCTGTTAAAGGATAAACTTTTAAATTATCATAAGGATGAATTTTATAATTAAAAATATCAATCAAAATTAATGTGAACCATGATAATCTTCAAGGATATGCTTCTTTATTAATAACAGATATATGTTCTCCTGTTGGCAATGGATTATCTTTTGCAACACTATATTTGAAAATATCCGGAAAATCTATTTTTAATATTACATTCATGCCTACTTGATATATTTCTGATTTCGGTACATCAAATCTATTATTAGATGAACCAAATATTACAATTTTGTCATCAGTTTCTTTCATTATATGACCAACATTATCTTCATTTTTTGCTCTTACACCTTTATTGAACAATGAATTTGGATATTTGCCTTCATAGCTTGCTAAATCTACAAGCCCATCGTCTTCTTCCCATGGATCCTTTTTGCTTGCAGGTAAAGGCGAATTTCTTGGAACTGCATATTTTTTTAAATCATCTGTTTTAAGCCCTAATAAAACATTTGCACCCACTTGCTGAATCTCAGAATCAGGAACATCATATCTCTCGTTGTTCTCTCCGAATATAACTATTTTATCAGGAGTTTCTCTCACAACAAACCCAACGCTTGAATTATCAAGTGCTTTAACTCCTTTATTGAAATATTTACCTGATGCCATAAATTAAATATAAACTTTGAACCATTTAATGTTTACTATATATTTATAAAATTCGTTTTTTTGATAAATAATTATAAAAATTCACATATAAATTGTAATTAATTTATTTATATTAATTTATTTAACAAAAATTAATGCTTTGCTATATGATTATTTTATTCGTCATCTGCTAATCTATTATTATTAAGTTAAAACCAAACAACCCTCTATAGAAGATAATATAAAATGACTCCGTATCTCCGGATGAAACAGAAGGTTTGAAAGTGAAATCCGATGTACCAGGAGACATTTGATACAGCGGAGATAAAATAAGTATGTTCTATAAGATCTGTTTTTCCTGTTGTTGGTGTTGTATCAACGATATCAAATTGAATGACTGAATACCGTTAGTAACAAGAAGGAGAAAGGTTCATCCATGTAGAGATTTTATGTTTAGTTGAATGCTTTCATCCATGTTTATTAAGAATTTTTATTATGACTCTAGAATGGTTGGCATATTTACTAAAAAAATACAATGTACATGCCAAGCTACTTTGACGGCTATTGAATATATATTATGACGGAAATAATTTGATTTAAAACGCTTCCATCGGGAAAAATTTTGATGGGGTTGGAAATTCTATTATTGTTATGAATATAACGAAAATTGTTGTTTGGTTTTTTATATTTATTTAGTGGAGACTTTGACTTTAACCACTAGTCAAACATAAAAAGCTATATACCTTAAGAACTCCGGTGCTCATAGCTTTATTGGTTTATTTATTATTCTTCAATAATTATTTCTATTGCTATGACACGGATGATCGATTAAGTATGTGATAATATCTGCTTTGAGAATAAAAAGATTTTTGATTTTGTAAAAGACCAGGATTAATGTAATAATCAAAAGATAGTTCTTTATAAAATTGTGTTACTCAAAGTAAGAAGATGGATCACCTCCAATCTTTGAGATATTAAATATGCAAAATGTTTTGTTAGTTAATGACTATTTGTTGTAATTCCACACATGGTTGACAAAACAATGTACCAACATGGCTGACATATTTTGTCTTGTTCTACATTATCAATATCGGTTGTTTTAAAGATTTCATGAACTTCTCTGATGGCGTCATTCCGTTTATTCCACCGTGTTCTCTTTCATAGTTATATGAATTGACAAATAGTTCGTATTTCTCTATTCCCTCTTTCATATCAATTAACTCTTCTACTTGTAGAAATTCAGTTATGACTATTTTGTTATACGCTTCTACTTTCCCCTGTTCTTGTGGATAACCTTTAGGAATCTGCTTGTCCTTTATTCCATTGAGAAAAAGATAATGTTTGAATTTATTCGATGTAAATTCTCTACCACAACCATCGTGTGCATCACTTTCATAGGTTTACCATAGAGTTCAATCCATTCGTTGAGAACCGATAAAGATTCTTCACTAGTTCTTCTGCTGCACCATTTGCTAACTACTTTTCTTGAGGGGCAATCATCTATATAACATGAATAAAATAATTTTTGCTTCGTGAGCCTTTTAGATAAAAAGGTCCTTTGGTATCCATTTGAACCAATTCATTTGGATGTTTCATTTCAAATCTTGTATTTTCTTTTTAGCTTGACAGATAGTACATTGAGATTGTGTCTCTTTAGAATATTGTAAATGGTTTTTGTACCCAAGCTAATTTCATACTTTCTCTTTAATCTGAACCTTATTCTCATTGGATCAAATCTGTTGTTTAGTCTCAGCTCGAGAATAATCTTTTCTATATCTTTGGTTACCTTTACATTTTTAATATTATGCGGTTTTCTTGATTGGTTTTTTAATCCATCTATCCCATATACATTATAGCGTCTCTTCCATTTGTACCATGTTTGTCTTGAAACAGCATATGCAGTACAAGCATCAGATATAGTCTTACCTGAACGTTCTGATTCAATTATCATTTTATACCTATTTTCAATTATATCCATTATTATTACACTCTAAGACTAGAGTGTCAACTATGTTAGGAAGCTAAAATGTCAACTATGTGTGGAATCAGTACAACTACCCAAAGCCCAATTAGCTTAGAACCTACTTTTATATCAGCTTCATCAATTATGTATTCTTTGATTTTCTTATTCGTAAAATATTTGAATGGACTATATTTTTGAAGCCATTGTCAAGAAACAGGACTTGTTTTGATTATTTCTTTAGAATGATAACGCTTTAGCAGTATTTTTAAAGTATAACCTAAAAAATACAAGTATAATCCATAACCAATGATATTTGAAGATAGTCTATTTCAAGCAGACATAAAATATATAGTTTTTTTTAAAGCTATAGATTTTCCCTTAAGTTAACATCACCAAATTATGTTAATGTTTTGAGTATACGAGATACTTTGATATTGATTAACAAGTGTGATAATCATAAAAACGATAAATTATTAGTATAAAATATTAATATTAGTGAAACCTTTCATCTTCTTTGATCTTGGTCAAACTTTAATAGATGAATGGGATTATATCACTTACTTTGATAATCTATTATATGAAACATTAAATGGATATGGAGCTAAAATAGATTATAGAAATTATATTACAATAAGAAATAACATTATACTTAATCGCAGTTTTGGTACAAGTGGTTTTTTAGATATTGTAAGATTGGCTGCAAAATTAATTCTTCCAAAAGGCTATGATGAAATTGTTTTTAATAGAATAATGGATAATCTAATAGTAAATAAAAAAAAATTAATAAAATTATATAATGAAGTTCCACGAATTATTCCATTATTGTCTAAGGATTATTCTTTAGGTATTATAAGTAATAATTCATCCGGATCTGCAGACCTATTAACAAAAAATAATCTTAGCAAATATTTTCAGATAATCCATTTATCTCAAAATTTCGGCATTAAGAAACCCGATCCTTTAATTTTCAACAGAGCTCTAGAATTTTCTTGTATTTCTAAAGATTATTGTGTGATGGTTGGAGACAGATTAGATATAGACATATATCCTGCAAATCAACTTGGAATTAAAACTGTTAGAACTTTAAATTCTATATATAGAGTTCAAAAACCAATAAATAAAAACGAGGAGCCTTTATTTGCAATCTCGTCTTTATCTGAATTACCCGACGTATTATCATCTATATTTTAATTTTATTTTTGTAAATTATTCTTTAAATTTTTCCAAATTATATCAAGTTTGTCGTCGGAAAATTTTTCTTTTGCAAACATAGTATGTACTGCAGATTGCTTTTCTGTCTTTTTGACGGGAATAATATGAATATGAAGATGAGGAATCTCTTGTCCTGCATTTTCTCCATTATGTATGGCTATCAAGGTAGAATTACCTTCAACTGTTTTTTCTACTGCGTTAACTATAAAATGTAATGTTGAAAAAATATCTTTATTTTCCTCTATAGTTAATTCTTGGATTTTAGTTTTATGGTTTTTTGATATTATTAAAGTATGACCTTCTTTTAAAGGAAATGCATCGAGAATCACCATTGAATATTCTGTTTCATATATCTTTCTAGAGTTAATTTTTCCCTGTACTATTTTACAAAATATACAAGAGTCCATACATATTTTAATAATCACTAATTTAATAAATGAAATTGTGATACATTTTATATTGTATTGACATTAATGACAAAATACGTTAATGAATATTTTGAGGATTTTAAAATAGAAGTTTAAATTAATAATAATTTAATTTATTAATATTAGAAAAAAATATGTGATTTCCATACATATCTATAAATTTAATAATTTTATAACAGTTAAAATACATTTTTGTTACAACCTATGCCCTATTAATTTGAACCATTGTATCATTATTTCGAATATTTTTGTTTAAAATCGAATATAGGTCACTACTTGTAATACTTTTCTCCGTGTTAACCTTGATCAATATATTTTACTTAACAGGCGTTTCCTTCAAAATTGCTGTTTCCTTTCTTAGGTGTTCCAAAATCTTGCCGGCCATATTTTGTGCTCTATCAAGATGATCAAAGATTAGATTACAATTAATTTTTTTTAATATTCGTATTATAGAATTATATACTCGTCTAATAATATCATCTCTTATTCCTGTTTTATTATTTAATACCTCTATGGTCGATTTCGAATCGCTTCTGACTATTATAGTTTTTTTTCTTTTTTTAAATTTTTTAAATACTTTTAAATTGTCTAAAATTGCAAAATAAACTGCAAGGATTTCCATTCTTTGGACACCAAATTTTTCATTTTTTATTGCGGGTTTCAAAACTCTAATTCTACTTTTATTATGAAGACGATTATGCCAAGAAATATAGCCTAGTGGTGAACCATCCACGTCTATTGCAATATTTGTGACACGCACAAGTGTTTCTTATAAACGTTGTTATATAATTATTATCTATATAGATAATATTAAATATATATTAATTGTTTATATTATACCTTCTTTACTCATCATAAAAGTTTATATCCTGATTTTAAAACCGTTCGTTTGATAAGCATCTTTAGAATGCTTTGTTGCATAACCAAACCTATTTAGCTAGGATCCAACCAATTAATCATTTGTGATCCACTGGCCTTCTTATAACCAGTCTCTTGTAAGACGAGGAGAGATACTTTTTTCCTATGATTTTCTGGATAACTGGGATGTTGATCTTGCAAGGATGAATGAAAATAAGAATGGCAAAAAATACAAATTTCCAGATTCTTTTGTTCTCATAGTTGGTCACATCAAAGTATACTTTCACCTTCCATATAGACAAACAGAAGGAATCATAAAGGCAACTGTAGGAAAGAATCTTCCAGATCATCCATGTTATTCACAGATATGTAGAAGAATAAACAAACTGGACATTGACATCAATAACAGTATTGATGATGATGATGATGATGATGATGTCGTTATCATCATAGCAGCGGGGACAGTACCGGAATCAAGATTACAAACAGAGGTCTCGGTGGATGCAAGATAAGTGGGATGTAAAAAACAAGAAAGGCTATCTAAAGATACATGTTGCAGTAAATATCAAGACCAAAGAAATTCTTGCACTGAAAGTCACAGATGAAAAGGTACATGATGGAAAGGTTATGAAGAATTTGGTGGAAGGCGTGTTGAATAATAACCGCAATGTCAAGATCAAATCTTTCATTGGTGATGCAGGGGCCTACGATAGCAATGAAAATTTCAAATACTTGAAGGAGAAAAGGATTCGACCTGTCATCAAAGTAAAAAGAAACTCTATCGTTTCATCCAAGAATAGCAATGTAAGGAATAGAGAAGTTGAACTTCAAATAAAGGATTATCATAAATGGAAAAAGAAAAGAAAGTATGGACAACGATGGATGGTTGAAACAGCATTTTCATCTATAAAGCGGATGTTTGGTGAATATACATCTGCAACCAAGTTTCAAAACATGATAAAAGAGATGACGATGAAGGTATCGTTGTACAATCTGTTTAGAAGAGTTGCATAAAATGAATGGAAATAATTTAAGGAAAACTAGTTATGCAACAGAGCATCTTTAGAATACATCAATTGAGATAATAAAACAAATATCCAAAATATATAATAGGCGCTATTAATTGATAATATTTCTTAATTACGTGGGCAAATAAGCAACTTGAGCGATTGTTTTATATGATTTAATTTGCATCTATTATTTTTACAAGAAAAATAATCATCAAAGTATCAATGATTTTATCTTTTATAAACTGAAATGTCCTTTCAATAATGCTTTTTTCAAATGAGGAAGGAAGATGGTAAATAAGTTTTAGAAATTCATATGCATGGCGATATCAAATACCATCATTGAATGTTGAAACAAGATGTTTTCCATATTTGTCTAAAAAAGGAGACAAGAATCGTTCGACTACAACAAACATGTTTCGCTCTTTTGATATGCAAAAAGAGAAATCTGTTTCCCGATTTAATAACAATCAAAATCTATATTAGTTCAGAAGTACCTACTTTTATTGTAGTTTCATCTATAATATATTTTTTGATTCTCTTATTCGAGATATGTTAGAGGTTTATATTTTTGAATTCAATACTAAATAGAAACAGGGCTTATTATTTTTAAAAAGAATAATGCTTTGTTGGCGATGTTTCTAAATGATAATCCTAAAAAGTACAAATGTAATCAATAGCCAATAATTTTTGAGAATGTTCTATTTCTAGCAGACATATAAAATATGACATTCTAATGATATAGGTTTTTCCTCAAGTTAACGGCTCCATCTAATACCATAATCATTTATAATATATATTTCATTTTTATCTATTATAACTATATTGGAATGAAATAATAACCTATATGAAGATTATTTTCTAGTAAAAAATTAAAAATGACAACATTAATCGATGGGTTAAATTTGAAATTATGCGATATCCTAAATAAGAAGAATACAGATATTCACGGTCATGAAATAATTTTTGAAAAAACTCATGATTTAGAATATTCCTCTTTATATATCTTAAATTGTAATAAAAAGTATGTAATAGATTTATCATCTGTTATAGTAACTGTCAAGGAAGATAGAATTCCTGATGATGAAGTTTTATATACTGATGTATACAATAATACCATTGATGAAGAGAACGATCCAAAAATTGTAGTACCGTCTAACTCTTGAATATTTCTTTTTACACTAATTTAAAAAATGAGGATGTTTTTGTAATTGTTACTAAGTGAAAGCAAAATTTGGAATAAAATTTTTTAATTTAAATTATTTGAATCTAACTTTGGAATTGACAAATTTATTCATAAATTGATAATTATCATTTTGTGCGGTCGATGAATTTTCAAAATTATATATATAATGATCGAGTCCACTAAATTTTTTAAAAATACGGATTGTATGTTTATTTCTTAACATGTCTTCTTTTACCATATCTTTAATTATTTTGTTTGCTTATTTTATTATTGATTAAATATTGAATAAATACCTATAATAGGGATTATTTTTATATATTTTCTTATAGATGCAAAGTAATTTCAATTTAAACTGACTAGGAAAGGATAATATTTCTTTATTTAACAATTACTTTAATTGTGTACATTGTTATAAATATGTAATATGTAATTATCTTGGTTATATCTTTTTTACAAAATAATTAATCAATAAGTATTACTTATTATTAAAATAAATTATACCCGACTTTATAAATAATATTAGATTAATATTTGTAAAATTTTCAAAATTTTGAATCATTTATATTGTTTTATTTGTCCTACCCAAAGAATGGTATACCTATTCCTTGAGATTCAAGATTATGTCTAACTTGAGCTAAAATTCTTGACGACATATCTCCGTTGTCTCCGCCGTGGTCTCTAAAGTTGTCTCTAAAGTTGTCTCCGCCGTGGTCTCTAAAGTTGTCTCTAAAGTTGTCTCTAAAGTTGTCTCCGCCGTTGTCTCTGATATTGTCTACGCCGTTATCTCTGGTATTGTCCTTTGTCTTTTTGTCTACGCCGTTATCTCTGGTATTGTCCTTTGTCTTTTTGTCTACGCTGTTGTCTCTGGTATTGTCCTTTGTCTTTTTGTCTACGCTGTTGTCTCTGGTATTGTCCTTTGTCTTTTTGACCGAGTGTTTATTATGTTTGTGTTTACTGTGTTTTGATTCTTTTTTATCATCATGGGAATGTTTGGAGTGTTTTACATCGTGATTTGAAGTCGTAGTGGCAACTATAGGTATACTATTTTTGCTACTTTGGTTGGTGTTAGTAGTAGAACTAGTAACAATGGATATGCCACTTTTGTTGCTAAGCGATGGATTGACTGGTGCAGGATTTATTTTTTGAGCCTGAATGGTAGTATTTGATTTAGTAGCAGTAAATAATGGGTTATTTCGAGCATTTTCTTTTATTTTTTGAATTTGCTGTGCAATTGGATGCGTATTAGTCGTGATGTATAGAGGA
Source organism: uncultured Nitrososphaeraceae archaeon (assembly GCA_963830925.1). GTDB lineage: Archaea > Thermoproteota > Nitrososphaeria > Nitrososphaerales > Nitrososphaeraceae > Nitrosocosmicus. Next base: position 801,122 of record CAWHOB010000001.1, read on the forward strand.
GTTTTATTTACTTTTGGAGTAGTGGTTGTAGTTGGAGTAGTGGTTGTAGTTGGAGTAGTGGTTGTAGTTGGAGTAGTGGTTGTAGTTGGAGTAGTGGTTGTAGTTGGAGTAGTGGTTGTAGTTGGAGTAGTGGTTGTAGTTGGAGTAGTGGTTGTAGTTGGAGTAGTGGTTGTAGTTGGAGTAGTGGTTGTAGTTGGAATAGTTGGAGAATTATTCTTTTTAAGCTGTTCTGGTGTGAAGTTCATTCCCGTTACACTTATGGAATAATACAAATTTTGTGGAGTATTGAGACAACTTGATTTGGCCGTGATTTTATTTGGTCCTGCTACGAGATGAGTGTAGTTTTTTAATAAAACATATTGCCATGAGGTATAATCTTCTTTGCCTGCAATATTCATAGGCTGAACAGGTTGATATGGTTTAATACTATTGATTATTATGTAAACTTTACAATCTGATGTCGAATTATCTTTGGATATTCCTTTCACTATAAATGGAGTATTTGAATTGATAGGTACAATACTGCCCTTTTCAGGAGAAATGATTTTCAATCCACCAAGACTTTTGGAAACTGTCGAAGCAATACTTGAATATATAGGATGTTGTGCAAATGCTTTAAAGTTACTAATAAAGCTGATATTAGAAAATAATAACAAAAATAACGTAAATATACCTACAAAAATTACGCTATGGGTATTTATCATGTATTTACTGGGCAAATATTGATATATTAAAGTTTAATTAAATTATTCTATCATATTAGCCTTAATGAAATATATTCAAAATACATATATTGATAATTACTTGCTTAATTTCATATCTAAAAAATTATAAATTAATCTGATCATAAACTTTAACAATTCGAAAGAAATATACTCGCTATGGAAGAATTTATCGATAATCACGATAATAAAACATTGTTAAACTTTTCAAATATCAAATATTTAGTTGAGGGACTAGACGCACTACTCCATACCAATCTGGACGGTGATAAAAGATCCAACGTAATAAAATTGCGTGATGAGCTTACAGATTATGTAAACAATGTTTTTAATGATTATTCATAAATCTAATTTATAGATAAATAATTTAAGGTTATTTATAAAAGTAAAATATACTGTGCGAATTGTAGTATCTGGAACTCCTGGCGTGGGAAAACATACTATTTCTGAAGAACTCTCAAAACTACTAAATGGCATACCCATTATAGATATTAACAAAATAATTTTGTCTTATCATTATTTTATTTCTTCATCTTCTGATGAAGTAGATTTGATAAAAACGTTTAATATGTTAAAGATAATGCTCTCTGAAAAAAAATATAAAGATGTGATTATAGTGGGCCATATTGCACCTTATGTTTTAGATTCATCATTGACAGATTTTATTGTAGTTCTTAGACGTCATCCTAATGAACTAAAAAGAATATATGATATACGAACTTATTCTGAAACTAAAACTCGTGATAATTTAATGTCAGAAATTTTAGGAATCATATCATATGATGCTTTGTTAAAGTTTGGTAAATTTAATACAGCAGAAATAGAAGTAAAGGAAAATATTTTACCAACGATATTTGCACAAAAAATTATCGATATGTATGAAAATAAATCTTTGAGAGAATTTGGGATAACTGATTGGTTGCCTATCCTACAAAAGGATCCTCAAATGATTAAATTTTATTATGACGTAGACTAATTTTATATATATGCCTAAAGATATTATCCATTTGGATCATGGCTGCTATAATTTCAAGAAAATTCGCTGAAGAGAGTATACAATTTCTGGGAAAAAAAGTATCAATAGAAACCTCGGACAATAAAAATTATTCAGGTATCTTAGTTGGACTTAGTGAAAAATTTGATTTAATTTTAAATGATGTTGATTCTCAAATTCGAAAGTTGATGATAAATGGTTCATTTGTAAAGGAAATAAAATTATTGGAAAGGCCGTTTGACCTTAAAGCATTATCAGATAGATTTTCACGTATATTTCCAGGTTTAGTTAAAATTCGAGAAGATATTGGTGCAATAATAGTTATGGATAAAATTAAGGTCACCGAGTCAGGGGTAGAAGAAGGTTCAGGATTAGCAGCTTCTAGGGTGAAAGCTATTTATGATGAATTTATGAAGGAGCCAAAGAATTAGTCTTGTTATTTGAGGTGAAATGTACAGATTTAGCAGCGCGAATTGGAAAATTAAGTACTCCTCATGGATCATTTGAAACTCCGTCTTTCATACCTGTTATTCACCCAATTAAACAACAAATAAGCCCTAAATTTTTAAAAAACCTCGGATTTGAGTGTATAATTACTAATGCATATATAACCTTTAAAAAAAATCAAGAAAGAGCTAGAAAATATGGAATTCACAATATAGTGAATTTTGATGGATCCATAATGACAGATTCCGGAGGATATCAAGTTCTAGAATATGGTTCTATCGAAGTGACTCCTTCAACTATGGCTCAATTTGAAATCGATATTGGTAGTGATATCCCTATCCCATTAGATAAACCTACAGGATATAGATTACCATACTTGACAGCAAGATCTTATGTAGATGAAACCCTTTTGAATATAGAGGAAACCATTAAAATTATTAAAAAAAACAATACTAATGTAAATATCAATTCTATATCCTCAAAAGGGGAAATATGGATGGGAACTATCCAAGGTGCTGAACATTATGATCTAGTCCAACACTCTGCATCAATTTTAGATAAAATGGGATTTCAATTTTTTGCTATAGGCAGTCCAGTGGAGCTTATGGAATCTTATAATTTCTCCATATTGTCACAACTTATTAAAACAACAAAATCAATTATATCTAATAAACCAATTCATTTGTTTGGTGCTGGCCATCCTTTAACTATTCCTTTGGCGGTTGCCCTTGGCTGCGATACTTTTGATTCCGCTTCATACATTTTATACGCAAAGGATAATCGATATATGTATTCTCACGGGACTTTGAAATTGGATGATATGTTTTATTTTCCATGTTGTTGTCCAGTTTGTTCTTATTATACAGTTAAAGAATTGCAAAATGAGGATGTGGAAACCAGAATTAATAATTTAGCAAAACATAATTTATTTGTTCTAAAACAAGAGGTATCGTTTGTAAAACAATCTATTTATGATGGAAGACTATGGGAATATGTTTTACAAAAAGCAAGATCTCATCCAAAGTTAATGGATGCTATATATACAATAAAAAATTTTGAATATTTACAAAATACTACTTCTTTATATAAAGATAAAGCAATATATTTATTTGAACCAATTGATCAATATAGACCTGAATTAAAAAACTTTCGATATCTTCTAACAAATAATTATTCTTCTTTTTATAGCAACATCTTGTTACTTTATCCTGATCAAAATTCTGGTCCATTTTATTTGTCTGCGGCTTTTAAAAATTTAAAAAATATATATCCTGATTCTCAAATTTGTTTATATAATCCTTATTTAGGATTGATTCCTGTTGAGGTATCTGATGTGTACCCTGCTTCCCATAACATTTTCTGCAAACATTCAAATGATTTCGAACCTAGAAATTATGGCGAATTTATAAATCTTTTTAATTCGTTTATAAAAAACAATAATTTTAATATAATTCACATAATTGCAGATTCATTTATGAAAAAAATGTTACCCTTATTAGAACTTCCATCTAATGTTGAAATAAAAGTTGAAGATTTTTAAACTAAAAACAATATTTTTAATCATTTGAAGTTTTGATTAAAATTTTGCACCTACGCTATCTTTTTCTTCTTTAGTTAATTCCCTATATCCATTTTTATCGATGATTACTGCATTAATATTGTCCCCTGTACCCGCATTTCTTCTAATTGCGGCAGCGATGGATTGGATAGCTATTTTATATGCATCATTAACACTCATTCCTTCTTTGTATTCTGATTCTAAATATCCATAAGCAACAGGGGAACCACTGCCTGTAGAAATAAACTTTTCAGTAGTCATTGAACCAAACAAGTCAATATTGTAAATCTTGCCCTCCTTTTCTCTAAAATCAAACCCTGCCATAATAATTTGAACGTAATACGGAAAATATCTTTGATTAAATAGGATATTAGAACAAACTCTTGCAGCAGAAGCCACCGGAATTGGTTCTCTTCTTGATAATCTATAAATGTTAGAGTTATATCTCATGGTATCGACAAGATTTTGTGCATCGGCAACACCACCTGCAATTGTCATGCCTAAATGATTATCTACCTTCTGAATTTTCATAACATGCCTATCGGCAATAAAGAAACCCGCGCTAGCTCGAGTATCTGCAGCCAAAACTACTCCATCATTACATGTAAGGGCACAGGTAGTAGTACCTTTTTTAATCTGATCCAAAATATGTTGAGGATAACGATTATCATTAATCTGCATGTATACCAAGCTAATCATTAACTACATTTAAGCATTATTGATATTATTTAATTGTAAAATAAATATTGTACTTCATAATATAATATTTAGTATTTGCAAAAAACAGTTTATGATAAAATTTGGGATAATCATTTGGTATATAGTCGGGATAATAACTATCCATCGTTAATTTATATTGATAGGCATTTTATACACGAGGTTACTTCTCCACAAGCATTTGATGGGCTCAAGATAAGCCATAGAAAAGTGAGAAAACCAGATCTTACTTTTGCTACAGTAGATCACAATGTACCTACTATAAATAGATCATTACCACTAATTGATGAAATATCATCTATGCAAATTAAAACTTTGCAAAAAAATTGCCAAGATTTTGGAATTACTCTTTTTGATATTGGCGATGAATATCAAGGTATAGTTCATGTAATTGGTCCTGAATTGGGTTTAACACTTCCTGGTACTACTATTGTTTGTGGAGATAGTCATACTTCTACACATGGAGCATTCGGTGCATTAGCATTTGGAATAGGTACTAGTGAAGTAGAACACGTTTTGGCAACACAATGTTTATGGATGAAAAAATCTAAAAACTTTGAAATTATTTTAAATAATAATTTAAGAAATAATCTTTCTATTTCCGCTAAAGATGTAATATTATCAATTATAAAGAATATTGGTACATCTGGAGGTGCAGGTTATGTTATTGAATACAAAGGAAGTTTTATTTCAAATACCTCTATGGAAAAAAGAATGACTATTTGTAATATGTCCATAGAAGCAGGCGCAAGAGCTGGTCTTGTATCGCCTGATCAAATAACCTTTGATTATCTTCGAGACAGGCGATTCTCTCCAAAGAATGAACTATTTGAAAAAATGCTTGATGAATGGAAGACTAGTAGAGCTGATTCCAATGCCAAATATGATAAAACTTTTACTTTAGATGTTGATAGAATTGTACCTCAAGTTACATGGGGCACTAATCCTTCGATGACTATTGACGTTACATCTACAATACCTTATCCTGAAGAATACGCAAAAGGAAATGAAGAAGAGAAAAAATCAGCTATACGTGCATTAGAATATATGGATTTACGTCCAGGTTTGCCAATTACAGATATATCAATCGACAGAGTTTTCATTGGTTCATGTACCAATGCAAGATTGGAGGATCTCATAGAAGCATCAATAATAATAAAAGATAGAAAAGTTTCTCCAAATGTTACTGCGATGGTTGTACCAGGATCTCAACAAGTAAAAATGTCTGCTGAAAAGTTGGGAATTGATAAAACGTTTATAGATGCAGGGTTTGAATGGCGAGAATCAGGGTGTAGTATGTGTCTTGGAATGAATCCAGATATATTATTACCTGGTGAGAGGTGTGCTAGTACATCTAATAGAAATTTTGAAGGTAGACAAGGTATGGGTGGTAGAACTCATCTAGTTAGTCCAGTAATGGCTGCTGCTGCAGCAATAGCGGGAAAATTTGTCGACGTTAGAGAATGGATTTAAATTAATAGTGATTATATATACTACATGGAACCCTTTAGTTTTTTAAAAAGTAAAACAGTACCACTTGACATAGTTAATGTTGATACTGATCAGATCATTCCTAAACAATTCCTTAAACTCTTGGGAAAAACAGGGTACGAAAAATATTTATTCTATAATTGGCGTTATGATAAAGATGGTAACGATATATCTGACTTTATTTTAAATTTACCTAAATATATGGGAAGAAAAATCCTCTTGACTAGGGAGAACTTTGGAATAGGAAGCTCCAGAGAACATGCAGTATGGGCAATCAATGATTTTGGGTTTAAAGCAATTCTCGGGGTTTCTTTTGCAGATATTTTTTATAATAATTGTTTTAAAAACGGTATTTTAGCCATCATATTAGATAAAGAAAAGATCAATTATTTGTTTACACAAAAGGTAGATGAAGAGGTAGAAATCGATCTATCTAATCAAACAGTAAAAGTGGGTCCTGAAATGTACACATTCGATATTGATACCACATTAAAAACTCATTTATTAGAAGGTATAGATGAAATTTCCACTACTTTGAAATTCGAAGACGATATAAAGAAATACGAATTAGGCAATAAGTATGCAGTATTTAATTGAATCAAATATTTAAGAGGCTCTATAAAGTTAAGGAATTGATAATTATTTTTGATTAAAGGAATTTGGTTAGTAGACCATTTCAAAAATAATTTTGGCAAAATGAACTTAAATTTGATTTACAAATCAAATTTTTGATTGACCATTATATTCAAATGTTTTACAAAAAGAATTTTTGGTCTTAACTTTACAAAGCCATTTAAGGTAAAAGTATCAAATTCTAACTACAAATCTTAACTAGAAATTTTTATATAAATATATAATTAGATTTATTATTATACTAATTGAAGGTTTTCTTATTAAAGATAAAAATATCATAATTGAATATATGCAAAAAATAACCCTTTTATCAATACTATTGATTTCAGTAATAATTACAACTGCTTTTAGTTTATCGCAATTTGTATTAGCAAAAACCAATATAAAAAACCCATCTAATTTAAATCACTTTTCTACAATTGTTTATAATTCCATTTCTAATAACAATAACAATAATAATAATAATAATCTAAAAGTTTCTTATAATTCCTTTTTACAACCAATTTCAGTATCAGGATTCACCACAGAATTGACTTCTAGTTTTTCCAACATAATAAGTACACAAATATATACTGGATTAAATAGATGAAAAAATCCTATATAACTTGTCGATAATCATCAAATTTTAATTCTATTATTTGAATCGGCCCTAAAATTATACAGATATAAAAATTTCAGTCAGATAAACCAAGAATCATTGTATTATTATATTTTTAAAATATTATGAAAACCATATAAAAATCATACTTAGCCTATCCCAAAATTCAAAAGAAATATAGATCTTTTCCTCTTTTGCTAAACTATGATCTCCTCCAAAGAAGGGAAAGGAGAAAGGAGAAAAATAAACATCCTGCCATACTCAAGGTTCCAGATGAATTATGGGATAAGACCAAGAATATTCTTCTAAAGGAGAAATCCTCTCATAATAGTTGGCTGCCGGCCAATTATCCCATACAGAAAAGTGATTGATGGACTTCTCTATATATCAAGAACAGGATGTCAGTGGAAGGTGCTACCAAAAGAATATGGACCAGATTCTACTTGTCACCGTAGGTTTCAGAAATGGAATAGGCTTGATATATTTAAAAAGGCATGGACAAGCTTACTGAAAATCTATGATGAAGGTATGGATATCAACTGAACATGGCAATTCATCGATAGTATATCCTATAAAGTCGCCTTTATGGGGCGATGATCGAACACAATCCCACCGGAGATAGAAGAAAAATAGGCAAAACAAAAAGACATATTTTAACAGATAAAAAAGGAATTCCTATATCGGTAGTTATTTCTTCAGCCAGTACATATGACATCAAACTAGTAACAGATGTAGTGGATAATGCAGTTATCAAACGACCATCACCATCATATAAAACTAAAACAAGAAGAAGAAGAAGAAGAAGAAGAAAACTTCAACATCTATTTTTAGATAAAGTATACAATTCCAAACCTGAAGAGCAAGAACTAATCAAACGCGGATATGTACTGCATATATCCTCCAAAGAGGAAAGAGATGAAAAATAGGAAGAGCATGAGATTAGGATAAAAATACAACAGCAAAACAACAATCTTGTTTAAAAAAAAATATTCTGCAATAAGGTGGGTTGTAAAGAGAATAAATTCATGACACAACAGATTCAGGAAACTGCTAACAAGGTATGAGAAAAAGTCAGAAAACTATCTTGGATTGGTACAGTTATCCTCTGTTGTATGATAATCTACAAAAAGATAATTTTAGGATAGATTCTTAATTTTAAAAATAGTTTTTTGTATTTTCTTTACTCGTTCTTCTATTAATTTAATATTCGGAAATTTTTTAAAATGACTTTTAATATTGAAGTGTATTTAACAAATGTATTCTGTTCAGCTAATAATGAAAATATATATATTTTATTATGATCTAGGAAAAAAACTTGCTTAGTTTTGAAGTCTAAACCAAAATTATTAAAACTATATTCAATACTCTTTCCAGTTTGATTTTTGCCTATGATAATAGTTGAAATATTTCCCAGTCTAAAATCTTTGTTTGTATTTGCAAGTTTATTAATTATTGATTGTATTTCAAAATTATCTTTATCATTTCCATTTTTGCTTATTTTTTTTATACTTATTACTATATTCTCTTGGAATTTATCTTCAAAATTTTCTTTAGGTGATCTAAATATTGTGATTGCCCCATTTTGAATCCCTTCCCCATTTTTAGCTTTTATAATTGTCCAATTTTTCGGAATTATAGTAGTATAATTCTGTAACTTATCAGTATATTCGATCCATCTATTGTCAATAGTATGAAAATCCATCAAACTTTTTGTTTTTATTTGCGAATCTATAGAATATATTGAAGTATGGAAAAATTTAATTAAGAAAAAATTGTAAAATATGAAAATATAAAGTAATAATAATGAGATTGCTATAACATTATTTTTTATAATCATGATGTTAATTTTAGATATGTTAATGTAATATTATTATACATTTTAAATTTTACATTTTAAATTGTATGTTTTCTTTTTTAACCAATAAGTTCATATGATAAAAATACTTGTTGTAGATTATTTGGGTATTTTTAGATATGATCTATACAAAAGTCCTAGCGTTGGTATATTTGCCAAATGTAATGATAGTATAGTATTACTTCCATATGGGTATGCTGAAACAAAAAGTAAAAAATTAATAGAATATTTAGACGTAGATCCAATTTTTGTTTCCATAGCGGGAAATAGAATAATTGGACCAATGGTTGTTTTGAATAACAAAGGGATGATATTACCCTCGCTTGCTTCAGATGATGAAATAACTTATCTTAAGCAACTTACTGGACTCAATGTTGAACGATTGAATTCAAAACTTACTGCAATTGGGAATCTAATATGTGCAAATGATCATGGTGCAATTGTATCACCACTATTTAAAGGCGAATTTGATAAACAAATAGAAGACGTTCTCGGAACTGCTGTTCATACTATGTCTGTTGCAGATTTTAATCAAACTGGATCAATGATTGTATCAAACAACAATGGTGCCGGAGTTCATCCTAAAGCATCTGAAAATGAGATCGAGACAATATCTTCTATATTAAAAGTGGATGTAGAACCTCTAACAATTAATGGTGGAATACCTTATCTTTCCTCTGGTATAATTTGCAATTCCAAAGCCTTGGTTGTAGGTAGTTTAACAACAGGCCCAGAATTAATTATGTTAAGTAGAGGTTTTAAAATGTAATACAGTTATTAAATTCCTATCAAAGAGTAACAAAATAAAGGACTGATATTATAATAAATAGTTATAGATAGTTTATAAAAATATAATAAAAATATAATAAAAATATAATAAAAATATGAACGCGAATATTAAATATAAGTATTGTTTAGAATTACTCGTGAGAGAATCATTTTGAGTAGTAATCATCTTATTAATCTTGATGTTTTTTTAGATAATTATATACACAATATTCACAAAGTAGATAGTCGTTTAAATGAGTATATGTTAGATCTAAATGAAAAGAGTATTCATAATATAAGAACATCAATTAGAAGATTAGAAGCAGCATATTGTATTAGCCCAAAGAAGATACGAAAGAAAAGTATAAAAGAGTATATAATAAAAAGCAAAAGTCTTTTCAAAATAAACAGTCAAATTAGAGATTTTGATATCATATTAGAAAAGTTAACTCGTGAAGGACATCTGTCAGATCAACAGATTAAATCATTTGAAGATTCAATTAAAAAAAATAAAAGCATAAAACTCTTATTTGCTTTATCTGTTGCCCATGATTTACGCCAAATGACCGTTCCTCGTTTAAAAAAATACACAAGTCATTATAATTATGAATTACTTCAAAAAAAATTGATAAAAAAATATAATAAATTCGTTACAAAATATGTTAACAATATAGAAAAGTATATTTCTATCGTTATCACAAATAGTAAAAAGATGGAAGAATTGCATGAGATGAGAAAGAGCGCCAAGAAATTAAGATATATATTGGAATTAAATTTATCACAAGCAACCAATCATAAAGAAATTGAAAATGATAATTTGGCAAATAATAAAAGTATTGTAACTAAGATAGAAAAACTAAAAAAAATACAAGATGTGTTAGGCAGAATACATGATTATGATATAACTATTGCATATCTGAAATCCTTTAAAAATGGAAATTATGACGCGAAAAACATTATTATACAAAGGAATAACATGTATAATCAATTTGTTAAATATTCTAATGCCGCCTTGTCTTCGTCATAAAAATTTATTATTTTTCATTTTGAACTATTCTAAATAATATTCCAAATATCTTCAGACATACTTTAGTAACTGGATCTGCTACTTTTCATCCAATTGAACATCTAGGCATAGTAATCTATATAAAAAAAGGATGAACAATATAGATCACCCTTTATAATAAAATCTATTGATAACATTTAGTAAAAGAATTAATGCATTTTGATATTTAATTAATTTGTGAACGAAAGAGACTTTCTCTATAGTTTATGTAATAGGGCACTGGAAATAGACAAGTCAATAAAATTTGCAGCTATAATGGACTATGAAGGGAAATTAATTGCCGGTCTGACAAATCAAAATGCGCTTAGACGAAACAGAATCCCACATACTAATTTCTTTAAATCCATATTAAATAGTGCATATTTCGTATATTCAAATGACAAGAATAAATTAAATTCATTAATTAATAAAAAAAAGTATTTATTAAACAATTCACCTGATGAGTTTGATTTTCAGGTTGTAAATATTGATAATAAATTTTCTATTGCATTTGCCCCAATAACTGAAAATCAAGAAAAATATCTTTGTATATATGTCGAATCAACTAATTCATTACATGATACTTATTTGAAATTAAATACCATATTCGGATATACTGAATAAAATATTTAATTACATTAAACATGACTGCATAAAAATATTAGATTTTGACCCTTTGTTTACTCAATATAAAAATTATTAAAAATTGCATTTGAGATGTATTACTTTCCTCTTTTAGAACTTGACTCTTCATCCAAATCATCAGCACCTTTTTCTGTTACGGTGAATTTTGTGTCAGAATATGGATGGTATGGCGAGTCAATCATTTTTGCAGATCTATTTTCTCCTGATTTTCTGAGATAAATTCTATATGTAGAGGCATGCCCCAAAATATTTCCACCTGCTGCTTTTGTAGGATCGCCAAAAAAGGTGTCTGGGGATGCTTGAACTTGATTAGTTATTACTACAGATATATTGTAAATTTCTGCGAGTCTTATTATTTTATGTAACATGGTATTGAGACGCTGTTGTCGATCAGACAAGGTACCTCTTCCCGCAAATTCTGCCCTGTGTAAAGATATGATACTGTCAATTATAACCAATCGAGCTTTAAAATCTGTAATATATTTTCCTAAATCCTTTATAATTAGCTCAAGATGTGAGCTATTATATACTTTACACACCGCAATACTTTTTAAAATATCTGAAGGATCTAATCCTCTTGCAGCAGCTATCTGTTCTACACGTTCTGGTCTGAAAGTTCCTTCAGTATCAATATATATTGAACCACTTCCAAATCCACCCATTTCAATTGATTGATATGACATTACACAAAGCGTGTGACATATTTGGGATTTTCCAGAACCAAATTCTCCGTAAAATTCTGTAATAGCCTGGGTTTCAATTCCACCTAAAAGAAGTTTATCTAATGCCTTAGAACCGGTTGTACAACGCAATAAGGATTTTCTTTTTTCAAGTGCTACATCAGCTGTGACAAATTCTTTATCTAACACATTAGAATCTCGAAGTAATTGCTGTGCTGCAATTATAAATGCAGCTGCGCTTTCCTTAGAGGAATTTATTTCTACGGATAACTCTTCTGAACTAGCTACGGCCAGATCCATGACCGTAAGTATCCCACCATCGCGAAGTTTTTTTGCAGTTGTTGGACCAATACCCGGAACATCTTGAATATCTAAATCATCTATGATTGTCGGTATAGTTTTAGTATCGGAATTATTAGTAGAAATTTCGATGTTTTCGTTTGATAAATTATTAGAATCATCATCTTTAGATCGGTCAGAATTTTTTTTATCTACCATAATTAACAATAACGAAATTCTGGTATATTAAATAATATTATTTTTATTAATTAATTTTGAGAATTATAATTTGACACCAAAAGCTCATCATTCTTAAAGTTTTTAAAAGTTGTAGTTATTCCATAAATCGGACTATTAAATAATAAATTATTTACGTTTTGATTTAATATATTTATTCTAATAGTGTTGATTCTGTAAAGTTTTATTTTTATTGGCAAGCTCGAATAAATCAATTGATTATCGATTTTTATATTGATATATCCAAATATTGTAGTACTTGAATAAGGGTTTAAAACAATTGACATGTTATTTTTAAAACCGCTTAATTCAATAAAGTGTTTTTCTAAGCCTTCATTCGATACTAATTTAAAAGTACCCGAAAAAATTTATTATATTTCCACGAGTAACATTTAAACTCCATATTCCAGAAATTAATTTTGGAAACTCATACAAAGAAGTGTTCAATGGCTTTTCATTATTATTATTCTTAAGCTGAGTTATGGATGATAAACTGTTATTTAATATTGTATCATAGTTTGGAAATAATACTGATATTAACACTCCTTTTGTAAAAAATGTATTCGAGTCATTTATAGAAGGATTAGTATCATAAATAGTTTGAGCTTTAATTGGAGTAATTAAATTAAATGGTACAAAATCAAAAATCTTGTTTACTTCATTATCGTATAATTTCATTTTATCTTCTAAGCAATTGATATGAAAAATCGAATTAATAGAGTAGGAAAAACAAAATAGCAAAAAAAATATACTAAAAAGAAATTTAAACAAGTTAATTTTTTATTATATGCTTAACATAAAAAGATCCTATTAATATCATAATATTTCTAGTAATGTTTTACCATATTTTTGAAATGCGTTTAAAAATTCTCATTTACACAGTCTTCCAATTTATAGTGATTGGTTTGAACTTCAATCAAAAATATCATTATTAGATAATTGCCGTTTTAGATCGCATGTATAAAAAATTTATTTTGGAGGCATCATCATCGAAGTCATATTCATGGCAGTTCCCATCGATTTAGCTCCTGTATTTGATGGCATAAGTGTAAAACTCATTTCGCCTTTATCTGCAGCATTATTTGGCTTATATTTGTCTGCTATTTGTAAAACAATAGGTTTAGTCAGCATAAAGTGAGCTACATCTTTGGTTTTGTTGGAACCATCGACTACTAAATATTTACTGACATCTTGTCCATTAGTAAATCCCTTATAACTACCTGTGGATGTAAAAACACTTGGTTTTGGTACATCTACTTCTTGATGAACATATACATTATTATCTGGAGCTTTAAGTCGTGTCATATTATATGTGAAAGGCATGTTAAAGGAAATTGCGTGAGTTTTAGGAGCGTATGTAATGTTGCCTACTTCATCATAATACCCTAATATGCTTACTGGAACTGTTTTGCCATTAATATCAAAATCCTTGTGATGGTATGCTCCGATACTAAGCCATCCATCAAATTTTGGTTGTTGAGCATCAGGTAAAATTGTTGTAGAATAATCAACTGTAACAATTCGTACAATAAAATGATATAATCCACCTTGTGAAAATATGGGACCGGTAGCAACTACAGGACTAGCTCCTTGACTTGTATATGCATTTAAGATGGGATCAAGATCACCTTCGACTTGAATTTGGCTAGTATTTCTTGGTTCCATCTGAATTTTTAAATCTCCATTGGGATCATAAAACCAATTGGAAAGTAATTGTTTACCATTTTTTTCTATGGTAATATAATAGGTAACTGATTTAAAGTTTTGATTGGTGTTAGAATCAAATAATTTAAATTCTATAACAGGTTTTTGACCCTGTTGTTCTAATGCAGTAGTTACAATAGGTGGACTCATTTTTATTAACAAATCAGCTTTACGGTCACCAAGGGATGCCGATAACTGTTCCATAAATAAACCATCTCCATAAACTTTATGGTAAGTAAATGAATAGCTAATGGTGAGCACAAGAAGTACAAAAAAGACATAAAAAGGAATAACCTTATTCATATTAGGAAAATTGGGGATTGAACTATTTATTACTTTTTATATAAATATAATATTAACAAGAATTATTGTATAATATGCAATATTATTTTTTAGTTATTTTTGGAATAGCTATACTATTTATTCACTTAGGAATATTAAATACAACATTTAAATCTAATATAGGGCAAAATATTTTACCTGTCGCTATAGCTCAAAGCAATTCAGATAAATCAAATTCTCATACAATAGATTACTATGCTCGATTTAATTGTGGTACAATTGATAATGAAAATGGACCATTAAGACCAGGAAAATATGATTCAGATATCACCATATTCAATAAACAAAATTTTCCATTAACAGTTATTTGGAAACCAATAGAAATTAATCAAGTAAATAAAAATAATTTTCAAGCATTAACTATTCAACCTCAAAGTATTGTAAACATTAACTGTGCAAAAATATTTCCATATTCCTCTCTAGAAAACTCTTCTTTAAATAAAGCATTCACGGAAGGAGTGGCGTTAATAAGAATAAGTACAGACAATGGCCAATTAATGAATAATTTTTTAAATAATCAAGGTGCATCTGTGCTTATAAGTAATCAAGATCTAGGAAATTTGGTTAATGTTGATGTATTGCATACAGTAAATACTTTGAATGAATTAAAAAGAGAATCACTGTACCTTAAAGTTGATTTTTCAATTAATAATTTGATAAAAAAAACAAATGTTGAAAACAGCCATAACTTGACTATAGTATTTCCTATAGCATCAAATAAAATAATCGACCCACTTAATATCATAAAACAAACTTTTGATAATAGTACAAAAAAATCTTAAATCGGATAATTTGCCTATGAATTACTCTTCAATTAAAATAATAAAATCAGAAATGATACCAAATAATCCTACTGACAATCATGCGCTAACTTTTCAAAAAATTGTCCCTATTATCAC
Source organism: uncultured Nitrososphaeraceae archaeon (assembly GCA_963830925.1). Taxonomy (GTDB): domain Archaea; phylum Thermoproteota; class Nitrososphaeria; order Nitrososphaerales; family Nitrososphaeraceae; genus Nitrosocosmicus. Next base: position 816,736 of record CAWHOB010000001.1, read on the forward strand.
TAATGATACCGCTCAATGAAAATCTTTTTGATTATCACCGGTGTTAATCACTAACGATGTACTTCAGATAATATTCAAAATACTCCTTTTTTTAAATAATTTTATTAGTTAATTTATATATGATATAAATATTATAAATATTAAATATTAAATTATAAATATTATATGCCTCACTTTATATATTATAAATCAACAGTATATGTGAAGACATATGGCACAAATGCCAGCATTAATTCCAAAAGAAGTAGAGATTCAAAGACTAAAAAAGATCTACGTAATGGTCATTATGTTAGGTTCAATTGCTGCATCAGTAGAAGTTGATAACTTTGTTGATGGATCATTGCATCAAACAGCCATTAGAGATAGTGCATTTACACCAGCTCACTGGTGGTTATACAGCCACTTTATTGCACTCCCATTAGGTTGGGGATTTGTTGCAATGTATGATAGAAGAGTTCCAGCACTAAGAGGGCCAAACAATACCATGAACACAGGATTGAAGATAACCATTATCGGTTATTTAGCAACAATGTTCACAATCGGTATCAATGAATTGTGGCACTTTTGGTTCGTAGAAGAAATATTCTCAGTACCAAACCACTGGATGTTCAACATGGGTGTAGTAGTAGCCTTTATGGGTGCACTTGCCTATGTAGTTAGAGTATATGCACGTTTGGTAGAATTGGGAGCAGAAACACCCGCAAGGAATCCATACGTAGCAGAAATGTACAAATTAGCATTAGAGGGCAAACTCTACAGCAGAATCTATCCCATAAATTTTTTTTTGAATATAAAAAAATAGTTATTAAAAAATTTAAAAAAAACTAGTCTATTTTATCGAATTCATTTGACTGTTTTAGTTTATCAGAAAAACTAATTGTTTTACCATGATCTGAAATAGAAATATTTGTATTAACTCTAATGTTGAATCCTATAGATCTGAATATGCTCAATAGATCTCCACCTGATATTTTCGATATTTCACCATATCGTATTAATTCATTTAATCTTTTTACAAGAATTTTGGTCTGGAAAGGAAATTGCTGTTCAGCAAGTTGCAAAACTTCGTTTCCTCGATCATATAAATGTCTTAAAAGAAAATTTCGCTCCGATACACTATCAGTCTCAGTAGACCCTATTTTTTTTTGATTCATCTCATTTTGTTCTATATTCTTTCGCTCCTTTTCTTTGAATGCGAATTGTTCTTTTAGAGCCTTCATTTTTCTAGCTTTTATTAATTCTAGATCAGGATCATCTTTAGCAGATTTTTCTTTATCGATCAATTTAGCCTTTAATCACTCCTAATGGTACTAATCTTACGGCTTTTGTAGCTATACCCACATTGTGAGATACATTTGCGACCATATCTACATCTTTATAAGCATCAGGGGTTTCTTCAATCAAACCGTTTTTGGTCATAGATTTTACATAGATACCTTTAGATAAAAGATTATTTTTTACTTCCTCAAGAGTATGTATTCTTTTAGCATGAGATCTTGACATTGTCCTCCCAGCACCATGAGCTGTCGATCCAAAACTTAAATCCATTGATTTATCATTTCCAATCAACACCCAACTTGCAGTGCCCATAGATCCTGGAATAATTACTGGTTGGCCTATAGAACGATATTTATGTGGCAGATGCTCCATGCCTGCAGGGAACGCACGAGTTGCACCTTTCCTATGAACAACTAAATCTCGTGTTTGTTCACCCTCTACCTTGTGACGTTCAACTTTTGCAATATTGTGTGAAACATCATATACTAACTCCATATCCAAATCCTGTTCACTCATTTTTAGAACGCGTTGAAAAGCCATTCTTGTCCAATGAGTTATCATTTGACGATTAGCCCATGCAAAATTTAAAGCTGAAAACATTGATTTTTTATAACTTTCACCTTCAGGAGAATTATTAGGTACACAAGCCAATTCTCTATCAACAATATTTAAATTATATTTTTTTGCAGCTTGTTCGGATAATCGCAAATAATCACTACAAACTTGATGACCGAATCCTCTAGAACCACAATGAATTAAAATTTGTATTTGTCCTTCTTTTGTTATTCCCATCACCTTTGCTGCGTTTTCATCATATATTTTATCGACTTTTTGAATTTCAAGGAAATGATTACCTGATCCTAAACTTCCAAGTTGAAGTGAACCCCTTTTTTTTGCATTATTAGAAATATCTGCCGGATCAGCGCCTTTAATTTTTCCCGATTCTTCGCAAGATTCAAGATCACTATTGATTCCATATCCTTTTTCTACCGACCATTTTGCTCCCTCTATAAGTAATTCATCTAGATCTGAAGAACCAAGCTTAACTTGACCTTCACTACCTACCCCAGTTGGAATAGATTGAAATAATTCATCTACAAGAATCTTTAACTTTCCTGCTATATCTGACTCTACGAGATTAGTTTTAATCAATCTTACTCCACAATTAATATCATATCCAACGCCTCCTGGACTAATTATTCCTTCTTCCAGATCTGAGGCAGCAACTCCCCCTACTGGAAAACCATATCCCTCATGTCCATCGGGTAAAACTATCATATGTTTTTTGACTCCAGGTAGTGTAGTTACATTTACCGCCTGATCAAGAGTACGATCCTCGATCATCTTAGAAATCAGAAAATCATTTGCAAATATTGTAACAGGAATGTTCATTCCCTTAGATTTGTCTTGACATATTTGGAATTTAAAATCCGAAATTTTATTAACTTGATGTTTTCCTTTTTTTGTTACTAACAAACCAGACATTATTACCTATGTGATAAATAATTTAAAATCACTAAATATTAATCATCCTAATGATTGGATCTCTTGTATAGTTAGCACAAAAGAGAGTCTTATACCAAAATAATATATCTTAAAATTATCAGCTGATTTAAATGGAAATATTACAAAATATGAGAGAAAATATATATCAAATTTTATGCATCTAATTATAAAGAATTATAATATAAAAAAATTTTCATTATCTTTTTAAATATTAACCGTTCCCATTATAAAAAAGGAGGCCTTATAGCACAACCATTCTCTTGTATTATCGACTATTTTTTACTGACCTAAATGCATGACAGACAGGTACATTGCAGTCTATTCTATGAGTCTGTTTGTCTATATGTAATAAGAGACTTGACCCGATCCAACAATAAACATAGTGAAAAGAAACTTGAGGTAACGTTTGATTATATAAACTAGATCAGACTATAGATATTATATGGATAAATTATAACGGGTTTTGTGTATACTGTTTACTTTTAGGTGCATCTACATGCATGAATAGAACAAAAGTTAACTTATAATAAGATATTTGTTGGATGTCAAACAAATTGACCATCAAGAACTGCCAATAATGCTTGTGAAGGGTATTTTTCATATCATCTACTAGAATGCAATGGTTGTGGAGGAAAAGGTATCTACAAGTAAACGATGTATCTATTTCCTTATGTTGCTATCATGATGGTTAGTTGTTCTTCTTATTCAGGAACCGTATACCCATCAACTTGGAATAGTATAATCTTGGCTCTGCATTCTGCTTTGGTATCCTTATACGGATAATTTACAGAAGAAGCTAAATGTATTATGTTATCAAAACTAACACTATTAGTTCACAGGAAGATATAGTGTACATTTTACATACCTGTTAACTGGCGGTCTTTCTAGATGAATAACCAAACCTAAATAATAAATTATATGTTAAAATTATTTTGAATTAATTAATGCCCATTTTACCAATCGATAGCGGAAGATACGGAAGCAAAGAGATGAAGGAAATATTTGAAGAATCCAAGAAATTAGATTATGAACTAAAATTTGAGGCAGCAGTGGCATCAGCACAAGCAGATATTGACATTATTCCTAAATATGCAGCAATAGAAATCGCAGAAATAATACAATCAGATAAAATAAATCTAGACAGAATTAAAGAATTAGAAAAGGTTAGTGACCATGATACTGCTGCTGTAATAGAAGCAATCAGCGAACTTAGTTCAAACAACACAAAACCATGGATTCATTATGGATTAACCAGTAACGATGTAGTGGATACAAGTACATCCATGCAAATGAAAAACGCCTTTTTGATCATTGAATCAAAAATCAAAAATCTCGTAAAAGAATTACTAGAAAAAGCAAAAGAAAATCGGAATTTACCTGCAGTGGGTAGAACTCATGGACAACATGCTAGTATTATTTCGTTTGGTCTGAAATTTGCAATTTGGTCAAATGAGTTATTAGATCATATAACAAGAATCCATGAAGGTAAAAAAAGATTTTTAATGTGTAAGACATTGGGAGTAGTCGGAACCGGATCGATAATGAGGGAAAATGCATTAAAAGTACAAAAAAATTGTTTCCGAAAAGCTTGACCTTGTTCCAACAGAGGCAGCAACTCAAGTTATACCACGAGAAAGATATTCAGAAATGATATTCATAATTGCATTAATTGGTTCTACACTAGATAAAATAGCCGTAGAAATAAGAAATCTTCAAAGGACTGAAATTGGCGAGGTTCAGGAATCTTTTAAAAAAGGTCAAATGGGAAGTAGTGCAGTCCCTGTAAAAAAAAATCCAATAAAAAGTGAAAGAATATCATCTTTTTCAAAAATTCTTAAATCAAATGTATCTATATCTTTAGAAAATATATCATTATGGCATGAAAGAGATTTATCTAATTCAGCTAATGAGCGTTTTATAATTCCTGAATCGGCTATTTTGATAGATGATATGCTAAATACCATGATAAAAATAATTTCAGGTTTGTATATAAATAAAGAAAAAATTCAAAAGAATATTGGAATAACCAATGGACAAATTTTTGCCGAGTTCGTCCTTCAACTTTTGATTTCAAAAGGTGTTCCAAGATTTGAAGCATATAGAAATATACAAAATATAGCTTTTAAGGCAACGGAATCCAATGAGCATTTTTTAACTCTATTAACCAAAGATGAAAATATCATCAAAATTGTGGATACAGATGAACTAAACTTGATTTTTAATCCAGAAAATCAATTATCTGCATCTACTAGTATTATTGACAACATTATAAATAAAGCACAAAAAATGAAAATATTTGAATAATAACTTATAAGAAGAATACGCGTAAAAAGATATAGGTTATCACGTGAAAGAACTAAAAAAGCCCAACTTAATTGAAAATGGCAAAATCTTCAAGCCTAATTTCAAACGGGCTTTTAATTTAATATATTATGACCTAGCTAAAGGTTTTTTCATTATATTATCTTTTATTTCGATGATAACCACAGGTTTTTTTGGCATTCCTTTGATTACAAATTTTTTTTTAAATACTAAACCGCATTTAATGTATTTTTTATTAGTTTTATTTAGCTTATTGAATTGTATTTGGGGATTAATGGCATATAATCAATTTGATAGAGTTACAAGATTGGTCAAAAAAACTAAATCATTATCCAATAGATTGGATCCTATGATTGGAGATTATGAATATAACACTTTTAATCCTGAAAAAAAAGAGTGGGAAGAAGGATATACTCATTATGGTAATGTAGATTTTTGGGATAGCGATAATGATGTTCCACAATGGATGGATAAAGCAAAATATTGGAAGATATTTATAGAATTACAACGAATAAATAAAAACACCATATTACAAATTTCCAAAGATAAAAATCCATATTTAATAAATGAAAAAAAGATTTTGGCAGTAACCGTAAAAGAGAGCGAAATAAATTCGGATATTAAAAATAAAAAAAGATCCAAATTCAAGTATAGAGTTATACTTCCACAATGGATCGTATTAAATACAGAATATAAAAAATTTAACTCAAATTTTCAATCCGAAATAAATAATATTACAAATACAATTGCAGAAGTTAACAAAAATATACCGAGTTTGATAGATGAAATTATTAATAGAGAAAAAATAATAATAACACAACCATGGAATCCGTTAATATCTTTAGTAACATATTTAAATATCAGTCTCCCCATTAGAATAATTTACAGCAAAATAAAAAATCTTTCACCAGAAGCAAAAAATCGTAGAATTCAATATATTAATGACAATCTCTCAGGAGTTTCAGTAAATGAGTTAATCGAAGCAATTATTTTAAAAGCTAGAAAGATTGGAATAGATGAGAAATCTTGTAACAAATTATTATCTTTAATTAAATTCTTAAAAAATGAATATGAAAAGGTGGGATTGGGCGAGGGTGCTAGTGAGTATCATAACTTTCATCATTCTTTAGAAGTTGCATATATGAGTCTAAATATGTTACCTAAAGAGATCCATGGATATAATTTTGAAAAAAAAGATTATGAAATAATGGTTATTGCTGCATTATTGCATGATTATGATCCTCTGCATGATAGAAGAACGCGTAAATCTTATTCTAGGATACCTAGAGTTCCAAATACATTAGAGGAGATAAGAAGAAAAAGAATTCATGATGCATATTTTACTTTTTCTAATGAAGATCTAGTAAAATTTTTTAGAAAAAATGATTCTCCATATTCACCAACTCAAGAATATGTATCAATACATCCAGAATATTTGAAAGATAAAGAAAACAAAATAGAAAGTAAAATAATAGAAGCACTAATTTGGAGAACTGATTTTCCATTTGATACAGCGTCTCAAACCAATTTTAAGAATTTATTGCAAGAGATAAGCAATAGAGATGGATATACTCTTGAAAAAATCAATTTAGTTGCAGAAATATTATCATTGTCTGATTTATCTGTAACTTATTTAAGCTCAGATCCACTATTAGCATGGAACCGAGTTGTAAGATTGTACCAGGAATTAGATCTGCCCATAATTGAAGCAATTACTGGAACGGATAGATTTTTATCCCTTTTTGCAGAGGGATCATTATTTAAAGAAATTATTTCAAGGAAGAACTTTCCAGTAACATTTAAACAGAAATGGGAAAATGTATACGCATTTTTTCATGAAGGAAATCCTTCCAATCATATTAACAAAATAATTCTTGACGCAAGAACAAGATATCAAAAAATTAACATGGAGATCAATATGAATAATTGTGATTTTTTAATTAGTAGTGCAACCATATTTACAAATGAATTTTTTATAGGCATTGGAAAAAATAAAGAGAACATGATGTATGCACAATCTAAATTAAAAATGTTTAATATAGATAATCTAATGGTTTACCCTGGAAATATGGAGAAACTATTACCTTTTGTAAAGGATAAATCAATTGATAATTTTATAGTAAACCTATACCTTGAAAAAAATACAGATAAAAATAATACCCCATTATTAAACGATTTATTATATTCATATAATACTAAATTAGTTCTGAATGGCAGTGTAAAAATAATACTTAATAAAAATCAAAACATTAATGAAATAGAATCATTAATACCAAAAGATGAATTTAAGATATTAAATGAATCTATTAATATAATACCAAAAAATATTATTAATAAAGATTTAATTGATTTTGATTATTTAAAAAACATTAAGATTATTACAATAATAAAGATAAACAAATAGCGTAAAAATGCTTTGTTGTATGATTCTTAATATCTCTTTTTACCGCCCATTTTCTCTAAAGGATATATCTTTTGTACAACGATGCTTTTAACAACATTTCCTGTTCATTTTTTTAGTCTATTGAAATAAACATACTCTTCTACAAACATTCTTTTTTTACAAGAAAACATGGTTTCGACAATCCATCTTTGTGTATATCTTGCGCTATCCTCTTTTCATCCTTGCAAACCATTTTTCTAGCACATCTGATTAGTTTAAGGATATTTCCTTTTTTCATCTATCTCTAACATTTTTTTCATTTCTTTGATATGGCAAGGTTCCTTTGTCCGTCAGATACCTAAAAATATTATTGACATTATATGCTCTATCATCAGCAAATAGTTTACATATCATCGTGATAGCCCTCATATTATCAGATTTCATAATATTTTCAATCAATTCTGGTAACATCTTATTATCATGAACATGATCATCAATTACTTTGATAGAGCGAATTTTCTTGTTCTTTACGTTGGCTGCTACTATGTAGTTTTCAAATACTTTCTTTCTTTCTTTTATTTCATTTCTATTTACTTTATTAGTTTCTGTATCCGATTTACTTTTATAGCATTCTCTTGCTTTCCAATGGTTTTGATTAAATAATGTGGATAGTTATCCTATATCTTTCACTATCTTTATATAGACAATTTGATTTACAAACATTTATTTTAATGTTATCTTACCTGTAGCTAATCCCTTGCCCTAATAACCTTTCATATCAATATGTTGTGAAAATAGTGATGAATACATCAAATATTATTTATTCAGGGGACCATATAGTATATTATATGGAAAATTCATTTAAAGTTAGTGTATTTAGTATCCCAATGAATTAGACGAATATAGATTATTTTGTAATTTTAAATGTAGACATTAAACTCACAGGTATTATATTTTGCTATGCTGTAGCATGGTCTTCATTTTCAAAATAGTTAGCTAAATCTTTGAAGAAATATATGAAATTCTTAGTACTATATTTAATCCCTAGTTAAAGGTGTTGAAATACTTATAGACTTTTATGTTGTTGTCGATAGCAGAATTCAGGATTAAAAGAGATAAATAAAGACGAGGTCGAATTAGAACCGTTTTATATCTAATACATTTCTTCTTCTCCTCCTTCTACTTCTTTTACTTGGGCACGCCAAGGTATATTTTTCATATGCTAAATAGACAAGCCGAAGAATACCTAGAGCACAATCGATATAAAAGCAAGATAATCATTTCATAGGTACTCTCATGATAAACGCGTCCATAATCACAAAGGGTTAGAATTGGTTAAAATATTATAAATCTGATAACATGGCACACATCATCAATCAGCAAACTATTATATCCACTGCTGATGATGGAGCCTATGAAGATATAATGATATTTTCATATATAGAGGAGACAACACTGAAATTTTGCCTTGTATTAAAGTAAGAAAAAGAATGTTCAAGTCCGACTGAAAAAAGGAAATATCCTTAAACTAATCAGATGTGCTAGAAAAATGGTTTGCAAGGATGAAAAGAGGATAGCGCAAGATATACACAAAGATGGATTGTCGAAACCGTATTCTCATCGATAAAGCAAATGATTGGAAGAGTACGTTATTCTGTTAAACTAAAGAATATGATAGAGGAGATGATCTTAAAAGCATTATTATATAATAAGTTGACATCTGTTTAGGCAAAACAAATAGTAAAATAATGAATTTTAATGATCATGCAACAAGGCTGTGTAAAAATAATAAACAACTTTGATGCATATACCATAAGTCCATTTGGTATATATCAAAAAATTAGAAATTTTTGGATTCAAATCTTTTGGATCAAGGAATATAACCCTACATTTCCAAAAAGGATTAATAGCGGTTACAGGGCCAAATGGTTCAGGAAAAAGTAATATTCTTGATGCAATTTTATTTGCTTTGGGCGAAAATAGTCCAAAAGCCCTTAGAGTAGACAAATTCCAATCTTTATTCCACGACAACACCACGGCTAATACAAATTCCAATAGAATTGTAAGAGTAAGCTTGACTTTTGATAATATAGACAGAGGTATTCCAGTAGATAAAGATAGTGTTACTATTAGTAGAGAAATGTTTGGAGCCAACAGTGGTGAAAGTCAATACCATATGAATGGAAAAAAAGTTTCAAGAAATAATATTATGGAATTATTAGAAATAGTAGTTGCTTCCCCAAATAAATTGAACATAGTACAACAGGGAATGATAACAAGAATTTCGGAATTAAATTCTGAAGAACGGCGAAAAATTATAGAAGACATTATAGGTTTATCGTATTTTGATGAAAAGAAAAATCAAGCATTGAAACAATTGGAGGAATCAGATAGAAGATTAGAAATAGCTTTGTCGAAAATGAATGATGTAAAAAATAGAATCGATGATTTAGAATTAGAAAGAAACGATCAACACAGGTTTTTTCAATTAGAACTACAAATCAAAAGATTAAAAGCTATTAGAATATCGGGAAAATATCAGAAAACTATTGAAGATATTCAAAATTTTAATATAAAAAACAATAGTATAGAAAATGAGATAAAGAAAATTTCGGATAAAATAAATGATTTAAATCAACAAATGGAAAATCTAAATAAAGAAAAGGAACAATTTTTAACCATATCAAATGAATCCGATAAAGAGAAAAAAGAATTAGAAATAAAACTTTCAGCAGTAGTTTATAAATATGAACGAAATAATGCAATAGTAAAAGAATTACAATATTATATTAATCAAACATATCAAAAAGAAAAGAAAAATTTAATAGAACAACAACAAAATCATAAGAAATTAAATGAAATAGAGAATCAATTGAATTCCATTAAAATTAAAGTTGAAACTGAGGAAAAAGAAATAAATGAAATAGAGAATCAATTGAAAAAAATCACTCAAGAAATAGAAAAGATAAATGATTTTGTTTCAGCCGCAATAGAAAAAAAGAATAATTTGGAAATAAGGTTAAAGAAATTAGAAAAAGTTAAAAGTGATATCATAATCAATATTGTTAGAAACGAAGAAAAAATTAAAAATTTATCATATAAAATAAATAGAAATGATCAATTAATAGTAGGATTATTTACAGAAAATAAAGAATATGATAAAAGAATTTTAATTTTTAATGCAGATATAAAAAATGCCAATACAAAAATAACAGATTTACAGGATAGCATTAACAATAGTGATAATAATATTACAAAAATAGGTAAAGAGTTGGAAATATCAGAAAAGACAATCTATAGTGCAGACAAAGCAATTTTAAAATATGATGAAAAAATGAATTTAGCTAAAAACATTTTGGCTGAAGATTATGCAATAGCATCTTTATTAAAGGATTTTAAAAATCTAGATATCATAGGATATGTATTTGATCTATTAAAATGGAATGAAAAATATCAAAAAGCTATCATTGCATCTGGGAATGAATGGATGAAGTCGATTGTCGTAAAAGATGTTAAAAGTATGATAATTCTTGCCGAGCATTCAAAAATTAATGGAATTCCATTTTTAAAGATAATTCCAATTGAACTACTTGATGGCGAAAGAATTAAGAAAATACCAGATGATCCCTCAATACTAGGAGTATTATCTGATTTTACACATTGTAAAATTAAAAATTTATCAGAATTTTTATTTGGTAATATAATACTTACAAAAAATCCTTTAACCGCCTACATACTATCCAAACATGGTCATAAAGCAGTATCAGTTACGGGAGAAATTTTTTTTCCAAATTTATCAATGATGCAGTTTGATTACGGCTCAAAAATTTCTGATCTTACCAAAGATATTTTATTATCTGATTCTGTGGAAAATTTAAAAAACAATATGGAAAAATTAAAGAGATTAACAAATTTAAAAAGATCGGAACTAAATATAATTATTGAAGAAAAAACAACAAACAAAAATCTCTTAAATTCACAAAATTTGCTAGTTTCAGAACTAAATAATAAAATTTCAGATTTTCAAAACAGACTGAATAAAAATCAACAAGAATTTAATAAGCTAATCAATGACAATTCAAATTTCAGTTTAGAACTCGATAATGTAACAAAAATATATAATAAATATAAATCAAGACTTGTAACTATTGAAAAAACTATTTATAATAAAAAAATAGAGATAGACAAAATAGAAAAAGAAAATGATATAGGAAAATTAAATAATTTAAACTTTACCAAAAAAAATATAAACAACAATTTTGAAATAAAAAATAATAAGTTAAGACAATTAATATTAAATCAATCACTATTAAGAAATAATTATGAAAATACTAATTTACAATACCAAAAAATAATTGCTGAAAATGAGATAATACAATCAGAAAAAAAGGCAAAGGAAATAGATTTACAAAATTCAAAAATTGAATTAAATGAAGTCGAAGAGGAACTCAAAAAATTGAGAGAAAAAGAAAATGAGATAATACAATCAGCAAGTTCTACATATGCAAAGCTACAAGAATATGAACGCGTTTATAAAACTCTAGCCGACAATGAAAGGAAAGCTATTAAAGAACTAAATATATTAGAAAAAGAAATTGCAATAAATAATAAAGATATCATAGATTTAGAATCTCAAAAGGATAATTACACAAATGATTTACATGAATTAGGATATAGAGAGGCTCTGGAAAGCTATGACATTGAAGATATATTTCAAGATTTAAAAAGTGAATATAATGACATAAGAGAAAGAGTTAACCATCGAGCTGATGAAACTTATTTAGAATTAATAGATGGATATCGAGGCATGTCTGATAAAAAAAATCAATTAGAAGAAGAAAGAAACTCTATAGTTAGGTTTATAGAAGAAACAGGGAAACAGAAGGAGAATGTTTTTACCAACGCATTTAGAAAAGTAGATGAAGACATCAGAAAAACCTTTTCGGAAATTACTGGAGGCAGTGCTTGGCTTGATTTAGAAGATCCCGAAAACATATTTTCAGGAGGGATTTTATTAATGGTACAATTTCCAGGTAAACCCGCGAGAGAATCGACTGGTCTCTCTGGGGGAGAGAAAACAATGGCTGCAATCGTTTTTCTATTGGCACTACAATCGCTTAAACCATCACCATTTTATTTGATGGACGAAGTTGATGCACACCTGGATGCACAAAATACTGAAAGGTTATCAAAGATTTTGATGCTTAGATCTGGAGATAATCAAATAATAATGGTTACTTTAAAAGATTCAACTGTAGCTAAATCAGATCTCATATTCGGAGTATATCCTAAAAATGGAATTTCTCAGGTAGTAAAATATAATCACCCTAGTAAAGTTAAAATAATTGAATAAATTAATTGGACTTTATATCTGTCTATCCTTATAATGAAAACATGATACAAAGTGATCTTTTGTAATCTTGTATTCTATAGGATTATCAGTACATTTTTTAAATGCTAATTTGCATCTATTATAAAATTTACAACCATTAACAGGCATATCAAATAGTTTTATTTTATCATATTTTTTATAATATACATCTGATCCCTCAAAAGATAACTTTACTGCATCTAATAACATCCAAGTATATGGATGAAGAGGATTTGATAAAACTGCATCTATTTCCCCCATCTCTATTATATTACCTGCAAACATTATGCCAATTTTATCTCCTATTAAACGCGAAGTAGCTAAATCATGCGTAATATAAATAATAGATAAATTTAAACTGTTTCTCAAATCATTTAATAAAGATAAAATTTCACCTCGTATAGAAACATCCAACATTGATACAGGTTCATCGGCGATTATTAGACGAGGGTTACTAACAATAGATCTAGCGATTGAAACACGTTGTCTTTGACCTCCAGAAAGCATTCCAGGATATTTATCTAAATAAGTTTCGACAGGTTCTAATCTAGTTTTAATTAATGCATCTTTAACCTTTTTTTCTTTTTCAGCATAACCAAGTCCATTACTATGAATTTTTAATGGTTCCATAACAATATCTTTGATTCGAAGATAAGGATTAATAGAGCTGTAAGGATCTTGATGAATCATATGTATCAAAGAGTAAAACGATTTATTTTTTTTTAAAGAATTTATATTCTTATCCATGAAATAAATACTACCTGAATCAGGGTTTATCGAACCTAGGATAAGTTTTGCTAATGTTGTTTTTCCTGAACCAGATTCACCAGCTAGTACTAAAACCTCACCTTCATTTAGTTCAAAAGACACACCATCAATAACTTTTTTAATCGTAGAGGAGGATGAAAAATTAAAAGTACTATGTTTAATATTATAATATTTTTTTACATTTTCTAATTTAAGCAGAGGCATATTATTATTAAAAAGTTATTGTATAAAATATATTCTACAGGTTTATTTTAAACCCTTGGGTTTGATATTCAAAATTAAGATATATTTATAAGATCTCTTGTATAATTAGCAACATTAGAAAAAGTTCTATAAAGATGAAATAAATTACCGATTCTAGCAATGAAGATTGTAAATTTTATTATTAATTACCCTTATTTGTAAAATTTTAATATGTCTAATCATATGAGATTTATTTTTAGATGAACCCACTGCAGAATTGTCGTTGGTATGCAAAACCGGAGATATATTCGTTAGATAAAATATATATCATTGACAGCCAATTCTAAGAACAATATATTGAATAACATAATTTCCTATACTTTATTATTATTTGAATTTAATTAAGTATGGTTGGTACCTCTTTAGACAAAATAGATAATGAAATCTAAAATTATAATAATTATGCAACAAAACAATTGTTTAATCTATACGATTTAAATGCCCAAAGGAGCATTGACGGGGTTATATCTCCTTTGGGTAAGATAATGCCTGGATCGAGTTATTTTCCGGGTCGTTTCCTGGACTGCTATACATTAAGTTTTGGTTTACGGTATCAATATAATAGTTATTTACCTAATTAAACGGCATCTATATGAAATTCATATTTATATTACTAAAGAGATAAAAAAGGGCTCTAAAGTTAAGACATTATTTCTTTGTTGTAATAGCCATTAAATAGATTTAATCACCACAGTAATACTTTAAGTTAGACTTATTTTTACAACATAAAAAATAGTTATCGAAATATTCTATCCTTCTTTGATATAATGATTTTCTTCCATGAAATATAAATATGATATAATTCTTATTTATTTACTTATACAGCTTTATGACCAATCGTAATTCATCAACCTGTTCTCTCTTTGTTGCCTATATATGAGAAGTTATCCAGAAAACCATTACTTTTCACATCTTTCATAGAAATTACAGTACAAGATTTTGATAATATTTACAATGAGACAGCAAAAAAATACGAAAACAAGACCTGTTGATAAAGAAAGAAAAAAGATATTTTACCTTGGCAAAAAGAAAGGCACATCATAAAGACACAGCTTATGCTTAACAACCAAGTTTAATCATTCATAAACTATGCTATAAAAAAGGAAGGATATATGATTATATATTTACAAGAGAAACATCTTAATTTTAAAAGAGGCTTTTAATGTATTTGATCTTAGATATTGGCGTAGAAAAGGATTTCCCAGAACAACTATTGTCATTACCGAATGGAAGGAAAGAAATTTGAGATTGTTACAAGAAGAAAAAGAATACAACAAAAATTATTCTATAAGAAAGAAAATAATCATAGAGCATATCATCTATAGATCGAAAAAGTACAGAATAATGAGCGATGTATTTAGAAATAAGACAGGAAATACAATAGAGCATCAAATGTAGTAGCAGACCTCGTAAACTATAGAATAATGAATTAGCATTATTAAAATCTAATACAAAACTACACTATAGAGTGTAGATAATTTTAATTATGCAAGAAATCGGATTATTTGTTATATTAAAAGATTAAATATATTTAGACCAGCTTTATTTTTAAAAGTTTACTAAATACTTTTGTAATTACTACACTTAATATTAGAAATAAAACAGATTCAGAGTGATGATTAATCTTGCAGATTTTACATATTGGTTTTGTTTTAGATAAATTGGATACGAGATTTTGGTTATGTTTAAATAACAGTTTTAATATTTTATAAAATTTAAGATATAATGCATTAATTATTTCAAAATTCTCAGAAATTATTGTATCAAAAAAGAGATTATCTAAAAATAATGTTTTTAAAGTAGATCTATAATATTTTACTAATGTTCCTTTTACTTCTCTAGTTTTAGTTATCTTTACCAATCCGTTTTTTTTTAAAACATTAATATGGTGCCGTAATGTAGTCATTGCTATTTTAAAATTGGATTTTTTTAATCGTATCATTATTCCATTTACAGAAAGCTCTCTATGATAAAGCATATCCAAAATTTTTATTCTATGAGGATCACTTAGTCCCTTTGCTATAGTCAAATTTAAAGGAATTGTAACAAATAATTTTTCATCACTTGAAATATTATTCATATCTATTTTTAGAAGTTCGCTTTATTAAGATATTAGTAAATGTAATAACAAATAAGTTAATAAAAACATATTTTCTGATTTTGAATGGAGCTTTGTTTCTAGGTGCCGGCCTTGGACTATATGTCGCCCTCATGTGGTCAGGGGAGAAATCTCCTAACACTGAGTGTGTATACATACTAACTAGTTTATAGCTTTATATTATTTTCTAGGTCTTGAAAATGGGTTTAAACAAGACCTAGAAAGACGAAGTTTTTTGATAATGTACGAGTTATTAATATTATAGTGTTTATTGGATTTATACTCTATATTACATTCGTCGAATGTGATATCAGACGACTTTTTACAGTGAGTAAAATTCCAACATCCGACGGAGTTTACAGAACCTTCCTATATATAATATATTATCTATATCATATCTTCTTTTAATTTATAATTTTGTAAATAAATATATGAAGCAAAAACTTTTAATTTATAAAAATAATCCTCCATTCAAGCAATTTAAAAAATTATCTTTTAATAGTAAGCAAGATTCAAAAGAATCTGTAATAAAAATACTAATTTTGGGCAGTGGCTTTGCAGGTATTGAAGTTTTTAAACACCTACAACAAATGGCTAAAAACTCTAATAATATAGAGATCACTTTAGTAAGTAAAGATAATTTTTTTCTATTTACTCCTATGCTTCCTGAAGTGGTTTCGGGAATGATTGAAATAAGACATATAGTTACACCCGTTAGAACTTTTTGTAAAAATGCTAGATTTTATGAGGCAGATATAAAATCTATCGATTGAATAACAAGAATGTTGTTATATCAACTGAGATTGGTCACCCTTTTAATCCAATTTATCAGGATGCATGTGCATTATCATATGACTATCTTGTTATTGCATTAGGAAGTGAAACTAACTTCTTTTATATGAAAGATATAGAAAGATATGCTTATTTTGATAATAGTTTTTGAGATAGATTTATTTACATCGTCCAATAGATCCATCAATATTTTTTCATCAATATTTCTTCTTTTACTTAGAGCCTATCCCAAAATTCGATAGTATTATAGCTCTTTTTCTCTTTTGCTAAACTGGGTCCTGCATTTAGAAGAAGGAAAAGGAGAAAGATAAACATCCCACCATATTCAAGATTCCTGATAGATTATGGGATAAGATCAAGAGTATTTTCCCAAAAGAGAAACCTCTCAGGATAGTTGGCGGTCGACCAATTGTTCGATACAGAAAAGTGATTGATGGAATTCTCTATGTATTAAGAACATGAGGATGCCAGTGAAAGATGCTATCAGTTCAAAAAGGTATGGATAAGATTACTGGAAATCTATGATGACTGAATTGGTATCAATTGGACATGGCAATCCATCGACAGCATATCTATAAAGTCACCTTCAGGGGGGCGATGACTGTAGGAAATAAACCTACCGATAGGAGCAAAATAGGCAAAACAAAAAGACATATTTTAACAAATAAGGAAGGAACCCCTATATCTGCAGTTATTTCTTCAGCTAGTACTCATGGCATCAAACTAGTAACAAATGTGGTTAATAATAGAACTATCAAACTACCACCCCCATCATATAAAACTAATAAAACCGAAACAGGAAAAATAAGAAAACTTCAACATCTATGTTTAAATAAAGCATACAAATCCGAACATGAAGAGCAAGAACTAATCAAACGAGGATATGTACTGCATATTCCTCCAAAGAGAAAAAGAAATGAAAAAGAAGAACAAGATGCAGAGATTACATTACAACATTGCTTAAATAGGAAAAATCATTCTTCAAAAAAGATGGGTTGTAGAGAGAACAAATTTATATGGCATAACAGATTCAGGAAACTGCTAACAAGGTATGAGAAAAAGTCAGAAAACTATCTTGGATTGGTACAGTTATCTTGTTGCATGATCATCTACAGAAAGATAATTTTGAGATAGGCTCTAATTCTATCTCACTATTATAATATTTCATCCATGAATAAGAAAGTTGGATACTTTGGAAAAGTTCGAATGGAATAAGAGATTGTTTGCCTGAAAGTATTACTGCGTTCCACATGCCCGTAAAAAATGGCTTGTAGTCCTCATATTGGAACAATTATTCAATAAAACTTTGCCTTCGCTCAAGATCATCCTTTATGATTCTAATTATGTTTCTTGTGGTTTTTTCATCTTCTCTAATTTTACAATATTCTAAAGAGACACAATCTCAATGTACTATCTGTTAAAATAAAAAGAAAATACAAGATTTGAAATGAAACATCCGAATGAGTTGGTTCAAATGGATACCAAAGGACCTTTTTATCTAAAAGGCTCACGAAGCAAAAATTATTTTATTCATGTTATAGATGATTGCCCCTCAAGAAAAGTAGTTAGCAAATGGTGCAGCAGAAGAACTAGTGAAGAATCACTGTCGGTTCTCAACGAATGGATTGAACTCTACGGTAAACCTATGAAAGTGATGCACACGATGGTGGTAGAGAATTTACATCGAATAAATTCAAACATTATCTTTTTCTCAATGGAATAAAGGACAAGCAGATTCCTAAAGGTTATCCACAAGAACAGGGGAAAGTAGAAGCGTATAACAAAATAGTCATAACTGAATTTCTACAAGTAGAAGAGTTAATTGATATGAAAGAGGGAATAGAGAAATACGAATTATTTGTCAATTCATATAACTGTGAAAGAGAACACGGTGGAATAAACGGAATGACGCCATCAGAGAAGTTCATGAAATCTTTAAAACAACTGATATTGATAATGTAGAACAAGACAAAATGTGTCAGCCATGTTGGTACATTGTTTTGTCAACCATGTGTGGAAGTACAACATCTAATTTGAGATCTTCTATGATTCCAATGTTTCAAATAAACTCAAAAAATATATTATTCCAGGTAAAAGAATCATTTCTACTGTAAGGTAATCCCAGGCTATAGCCATAGCTATAGTAATTTATACAAATATTTTTCTTTTATCATCATATTTTCAAATGATTGATAGTGCATCTTAACATCTTTAAATATATAGTCTTATTTACAATCTAATAGCTTGATTTAGTAATTTTGATTTGCATTGATTATTATGGGGTCTCATTCTAAGTATACGCCCACAACATGGACATTTTGTTCCAGTCCATTTCAAAAACATTTCGCATTCCATACATCGTTTATAACCTTCAGAATAATACCCTTTTGACTGTTCGTTTTTATATGCTTTATAAAATTTACAAATACCTTTACAAAATTTTCCCAATTTATTGAATTCCAATAAGTTTCTATGTATGAATTAAACTATACTCTCCTTCTGAGTATTTTTATTGATATCTTTAGCTTGTTTGCAAATGTCGGCAATTGCATTTTTCTCTAAGCTTTTTTGTAATTTGATTATTTTTTTTAAAATAATCGTTTCATTATTTATATTATTTGATGCTATTATATTGATCTGTTTTTCTATCTTTCGAGTTAATTTGTAAATAATTTCTAGTATTTTTCTGATTTTTTTCGAAACGATACCGTCTATAAATTTTTCATTGAATGATGAAATTTTGATATAATGGAGATCAAATAAAACTTTATTTGATTTTGCCACCTGATTTTGTTCTATAACTTTAAGAGAAGTTTCGAAATTTTTTATTGATTCTTGGTTACTAATAGTGTTTTTATCTTTAGAGAATTTCTCATTAATTATATCATGGACTTCAAGTTTTTTATCTATTTTATTTATCTCAAGAAATGCATTTTTGAAATGCTTAAAATTTTTTTCCTTTCTAATTTTCTTTGGAAAAACTATTTGGTTATAATACATTTTTTTTAATATTTGTATAATATCGGAAAAATTTTTATCATTGCTGTTTTTCAAATAGTTTTTACTTTTATCATTTATAAATGCTAAATAATATTTATAAGAATATATGATATTCTTGAGTGTATTTTCTTTGAAAATTGCAGCATGCTGGCTCATCAAATTAATAATTATAAAGAGATATTTAGGTATATAGATTATATTTTTTCTATGTAAAATATATTGAATAAGTTTAAAACTTGTAATTTTTATCCATATTACGTCTGCTAAGAATAATATATATTCTCAGAATCTTAATTATTTTAAATTAAAGAAAACTATATAACTTTTACATTGTTCTACTAATGTTGTTTTAAAATTATCTCGTAAAAATTTTTATAAAATAAGTGAAGGATTTAATAAACAACCGCTAAAATAATTATGAATATAAATAAAAATAATTAATTTTTTATGTTATGTTTTTGTAAATCAAGTTCAAATTCATCCAACTTTTTAGAAGATTTTCTCCAAGACTCATGGGGCCTTGGAGTAGCAAAAAACTTACCAACAATCTTTTTTGATGTAACTTGAATTCTCATAAATCCATGACGATTATCACAATAATTTTCTAGAATAAGATCCTCTCTATCGGGGATTTGATATGGAACTTCAATGGCAGTATCATCTTGATGTTTTTGTATATAGTTTAAATCCCAGTGGCCACCCATACCTGCAACCAAATAAGGTATTTCTCGACCATTTAAAGTTCTAGTAAATCTTTGATAGTTATGGACATGACCTGAAAATATAATATCAGGTATCCGATCTGAAATCTGAAATGCAGAGTCCAAACGGTTTAAAATATATTCGCTACCGCTTCTTTTATCATCTACTGTAAAAGGTGCATGATGTACACAAACAATTAGTGCTTTATCTGTGGAAGCTTTTTTTAATTCATCTATAAACCAATTGAATTGAGGATCATTTATTTGGCCACCGTCAGGTACATTAGAATATAATCCAATAATATTTAAAAATGGTGCATCAAGTGTCCAATAGACATTCGGTTGTATCATTGTAGATCTGCTAGCGTCCTCAGCATCCGGACCAATATACTGTGTTTTAGCACAGAAATTATTCATAAAGGCTTTCAAAGATGGTATATTACAAGATTCTATTTTTTTAGTATCAACCGGTGTAACTGAGATAGATTTATTGTTACTATTGTTTTTACCATTATTCTTAGACTTTTCGGCCACTATTTTATTTGTATTAGAGGCATTATTTGTGGAAAGATTAGCAGAATTAGTCATAGATTTGTTGTTGTTACTGTTAGATAGAGTTTTGCCATTATTTTTAGATTTATCATTATCTATAACAATATTTGATCCTGATTTTCTAACAGAACCATCTTTGTTTCCAGGTATTGCAAATATAGGGGCAGGATAATATTGATAGGGTTCATAGAATTGAGAATAATATTCATTTGCTTCTCCGAACTTGTATATAACGTCACCAAGATGATAAAAAAATGAAGGAATCTTTGTTTTATGTTTATGTTTAAAATCAGCTTCCATTGCCAATTCTACTATCTTTTGATGTTCAGGTTTCTTTGTTCCACCTGTATCTCCTACAATATGAAAAGATATTGCACCACTTTCTTGTATTCTATTAATATCATCTGTTGTTAATATTTGGGAAAGAGACAGATGATATGGCAATTTACCAGTAGGTGTGGGAAGATCCTCAAATTTTATATTTGGATTAGTTATATCTTGCGTAGATACTGATGTTATTGTTCCTAAATTATTAGGTCGATTTCTATATATCTGATTCATATTATATTAATTATATACTATTAGATAAGAATTATACTCAAAAATACAATTTTGTAAATCAATAACATAAAAGTGCACTAGCCTATTAAAACAACATTATAAAATTAATTGTAGCCAAATTTTAATTTAAACAAATTTTTAATATAACCTTTCTCAATCACAATACAGTAATTATTAGTGAAAATAGTTGAGATAGCAACATTATAAAATTTATTTCCTAATGAACAAGGATAATAATAATATGTTATACATATAACGATAATAATATAGGTAACCAATGAAATTTGAAATAATAATCCACAAATTTAAAAATATAAATTTGTTAATTTATCTACGGTCCAATAGATCATAATATCAATATTGCGGCGCTGATGACAGTAGTCCACAATCCATCTTTATGACCTTCTGCAGACTGTGTAATATTTTGTGTTTTGTAAATTTTTTCTGAAAGTCTCCACTGCTCTTCTCTTTGATCCCATGCAAGCGAAGAATCATTAGGTAGACCTAAAGTCGTGGCTAACATCTCCATAGCCATATCCTCAGCATAATCTCCAGCTTTTTGCGCAGTCTCTCCAAAAGAATGATGTTCTGACAGATAACCATGACGAGAATCATCCATAGGTCTTGCTAAACCAATAGATGAAGCAATAAGTCTATTTGGTTCATTAGTTGATGCACGAGCTATCACTGCAAAAACAATTTGTCCGGGCATTAAATATTTCCTGCCCTCTTGTCTGGAGACTATTTTGCAATGAGGAGGTTTTATACTAGATACAGAAACCAAATTTAAGTCAGCTATTTCGGCGTCACGTAAAGCCAATTCAAAGCTTGTAAGATAATCCTTATGAATACCTTTCCCTTTTGTAAGGAACATTATCTTAGGCACATATAATGACGGATCAAGTTTTAAAGATTTAAAAGATTCTCCCATCCAAAATATAAAATATAGAAATTTTATGAATTTATCTATATATCTAAAGATTAAATTTATATGAGCAAAATTAAATGGAGGAAAGAAACAAATATAATAATATTATTTTCTATCATATAATAAAAAATAATGTAAATACAAATAATTTTACAATAAAGATGTACATTTGAAAATTTTTAAAAAATAATTAAAAAAAAATAGAGAAATTTTCTCTTTATTAAATATTATCATAATTATCTATATATTATCTTTTTTTCTTGATAGACAATAGTTAAGTATAATCGATTGTAACTATATACATGAAGATTTTGATTGTTCCTAATCTATTATTACAATATATTAAAATAGATGATATGGAAGGAAATAAATCAAAACAAAAAATAGAATGCATTCGTTGCGGTTTTAAAATGGGAGAAATTACTGTTTGTCAATTAAAATGTTTTAAATGCGGTTCAGAATTAATTTGTTCGGATTGATTTAAAAATTCATTCAACTATTGGAGTTTATAAGCATATTCTAAAATTTTATTGTTATATAGTAGTACTAATATTGAAAAATTCAAAAATAGAGAAATTTCATTATTTTACATACTACAAAATCAAAAATATATGCTAATAATACAGGATTAAACTGCCATATAATTAAAAGTGCGAATTATAAACAAGTATTTCACATTCTAATTGAAAACCAAAATTTTTATAAAGACATTTCAACGGAATTATATAAGTATAAATTTGATATTGGCAATAATAAGAAAGACAACATTATGAATCAATAGGTATCACAAATAAAAAAAATTGATTATATAAACCATTTAGAAATGAAAAAAGATACTGATATATAAAATTCGATTTTATCGAAGATTTTTCATGAAATATCAAGAAAACATTAATTATACTTATTTTGTCTAGCATAAAGACAATTTAACTAAAGATAATGCTTTGAACATGTCTATTCATTATTTAAAAGAATTAGAGCATGCTAAAATTTAAAATTGTGTTTTAATTGTATATTGAAAATTCTTAGCAAATTAGATTAGAGAAATAATTCATTTTTTTTGAATAACATATATGACCATGTTAGGATCCAAAGAAATTTGAAATGTGTTTTATTAGATATTATAATAATAATAATTAGATATTATAATAGTTATTTAATACAAACTCTATTAATAAATGATACTACAAAAAAGTATAAATTTTATCCAAGATATTGTTTTAATGTACAACATTGAATTCTTTTGAAAAATCAAATTACAACAAAGATCATCAAACAACAAACGATCTTTATTTAGATATTGATAATACTGTTTACAAGAATCTTGGGAATAATCTTTACTCTATATATAAGCAAATAATTCAAGACGTAGAAAAGATAAAAAATAATTTTAAAATATATGATAAACCAGTTGAAAATGAAAAAAGTCGTGACAATCTATTATGTTATCTTGCATTAAGAAAAAATAATATAGAAAATATTCAAATAGGTTTAGCTGAGAATGGACTTTCATCATTAGGTCGCTCAGAAGAAAATATTTTGATAAGCATAGAACAAGTTTTAAAGCATTTTGGATATTATGATTTTAATGCGGATATAAATAGAACTACATACGATGACGCAAAACATATTTTATCTCAAAGAAGTAAATCATTACTAGGTCGTCCCAGGTTAGAAAGAACAACAAGAATTATGGTTACATTAGACATAGATGTAGTATATCAACCAGAATTACTTGAAGAACTCCTTAAAAACGGAATGGATATCGCGAGAATTAACTGTGCATATAATACAAAAATTGAATGGAAAATGATAATAGATGCGGTTAGAAAGGCAGAAAAGCGACTGATTCAGAAGGGTCAAGATATTGGAAGAAAATGCAGAATAGTTATGGATCTCGGTGGACCAAAAATTAGAATTGATAATATGGATCTAAAAAGTAGGCCTATAAAAATTAAAGTTCCTAAAGATACTAGTGGAAGACCAATAAGAATAGTAGAAGGACTTTTAGATTGCGAGGCAAAATACACAGAGAAGATAAATTTGACTGGAGTGGATTATAGTTTTGTCATATCAATATTAAAAAGAAAAGAAGAATTAAGTATTTTTAAGGTTGGAGACAAAATATTCTTTCTTGATTTTCGAGAGAGGCTACGTTCAATGAGAGTTCTTGAAAGAATAAATGAAAATAAAATTCGTGTGGGTATAGAAAAGACTATACTTATTCAAGAGGGCATGATACTTTATCATGAAAAAGATTATAATAAAATATTGTTTTTTGAGGAAAATAACGATCAAGATAAAACCAATCAATCTATAAAGAAAAATCAAATCGGTTTTGAGATCGGACCTATACGTCCTCGTCCTATGGACATAGAAGTAAAAACGGGTGACAAGCTATTGCTTTATAGAAAAAATATAAAAGGACATTCTAGTTCTTCTGATAAACCAGCTGGCATAAGTTGTGGGGTTCCTGAAATATTATCTCAAGTTCAACCAGGACACAGAGTATTAATTGATGATGGGAAGATAGGGTCCATAGTTAGTTCAGTAAATGATCAATATTTAGAGTTAAGAATAATCTATCCATCTGATACTATTGGAAGTATAAAATCTCACAAGGGGCTAAATTTTCCAGATTCAAATCTAAACTTATCTGCAATAACATCTGAAGATACAGAAAATTTGAAATTTATAGTAAAATATGCAGACATGGTAGCAATATCATTTACACACTCTCCTGAAGATATAAAAACAATATCAAAAGAATTACTTCATCTTGGTTGTCCTGATTTTGGCGTAATAGCAAAAATAGAAACTCGTGCTTCTATTCACAATCTAGCTAAAATTTTGCTTTCTGGACTGAATGTTACTAGATTTGGTGTACTAATTGCAAGAGGCGATCTAGCAGTAGAAATAGGATATGAGAATTTATCACAAATTCAAGAAGATATATTATGCCTATGTAATGCGGCTCATATACCAGTAATCCTCGCAACACAAATTCTAGAAACACTATCTAAAAGCGGATTACCAACAAGAGCTGAAATTATTGATGCAGCACGAGGGCAAAGAGCAGAATGTGTAATGCTAAATAAAGGTAAATATGTAAATGAAGCTGTTAAAATACTCTCTATTTTACTTAAAACAGAAGAAAGACATAATATTAAAAAACGACAGATATTTAGAGAATTTATTGAACAGAAAGGTATATTTAATTAAAAAATGTGCTTTGTTGCATAATTAT
The DNA here is from genome assembly GCA_963830925.1 of uncultured Nitrososphaeraceae archaeon. Classification (GTDB taxonomy): domain Archaea; phylum Thermoproteota; class Nitrososphaeria; order Nitrososphaerales; family Nitrososphaeraceae; genus Nitrosocosmicus. The sequence goes on from CAWHOB010000001.1 coordinate 842,486, forward strand.
GAAATTCGTTTTTTATAATTGGATGTATGCTATAATAACACGAATTTCGATATATCTCCACTATAAACTTTAACTAAATATGTTAGACGGTTGTGAGAAATTGAATTATGCAACCCAAAAAAAATAATGTGAATAGAGTTTTAATTTCGATCTTTCATTGGGCAGTAGATCTCTTGTATAATTAGCACCATTAGAAATATTCCTAAAAAGATGAAATACTTTAACCATGATTAGCAAATAAAAATAAAATATTTTAAAATATGAAAGAGAATTTATAATATTTTGATATGTATATAATCATGCGAGATTTAGCATGTATTTAATATCCCATAATATTTCTTATTGAATTTCTCAAATGGATTAATGCAAAATTAGACCTTTTTAACTAACAATACTGTAATAATTTTAAAAAAATCTAAAATATTCAATTATTAAAAATTTTGAGGGGTTTTATTTCCTTATGCTCCTCCGCCACCTCCTCCTCCGCCGCCGCCAGCACCGCCGCCAGCACCGCCGCCAGAGCCTGCACCTGCGCCGCCAGAGCCTGCGCCGCCAGAGCCTGCACCTCCTGCGCCAGCTGCGCCGCCGCTTGCACTAGCTGCACTACTTGTGCCTCCGGCATTGCTTGCACCGCTATTTGCACTATTTGCACTATTTGCACCATTGCTGGTACCAGTACCTCTTTGTGCATTATTATGACCTGCAACTCCGTGATGACGTAATTCTGCGCCTGTTCCTGTTCCTCCAGCTGTTCCTGCTCCATTACCTGTTGTTGGATGAGTTACAACTGGACCACTGTGTGCTATTTGTCTTCCAATATCCTTTGAAAAGATGTGTAATGCATTGGTGGATATTGCATTTGGTAAGTTGATTACATTGTCAGATATTTGGTGTGGAACTCTAACTGCATTTGCAAGTGCTGTTTGAGCGTCTACTGGCAAGATTTCAACACCTATTCTTTTAATTATAGTGGTTGGTAATCCTACTTGGTTGTTGTATGCTAATGTTATGAATATTGGCTCAACTGATCCACCAACATAAAAGCTTGGAACGACAGTTATATCAAGTTCTGCTGTACCATTGACTGGCAAATAGCCTATCTGTTTTGACTGAGGTCCAATTAACACTAGAGGCTCAAGTGCATTTTGCTGAACAACATTTGGAATGTTAACTGGTGATGGAACTACAGTAGCCGCTATTGCAGATTCGTCCCTTACATTAGGAGCCGCATTCAAGTTGTAAATTGGTGCATCACCTGTATTTCTAATAATTACTTTGATTGGTGTTGGAACACCTGGTGGCAGCAATGCCAATATTGGTGTAAGTGGAACTGCACCATCAGGTCCTGCACCTATAAGCACACTAAAGAGCTCTTGTCCTGTAATTGCAAATTCAATAGGTAACACTTGGTTTACAAAATCATATGGATGAAGTGCTTCATCTACTGCACCAAAGTTTCTATTCAACGCTATGTTGTTGTTGTATGTTGCAGTACAACTACTGGGGGCAGTACAAATACTTGTTGTTGCAGCACTTGTGGTTGCAGCACTTGTAGTTCCTGTTGTTCCAGTTCCTGTTGTTCCAGTTCCTGTTGTTCCAGTTCCTGTTGTTCCAGTTCCTGTTGTTCCAGTTCCTGTTGTTCCAGTTCCTGTTGTTCCAGTTCCTGTTGTTCCAGTTCCTGTTGTTCCAGTTCCTGTTGTTCCAGTTCCTGTTGTTCCAGTTCCTGTTGTTCCAGTTCCTGTTGTTCCAGTTCCTGTTGTTCCAGTTCCTGTTGTTCCAGTTCCTGTTGTACTTACAACATTTTTAACAGAAAGTGCTGAAGCAAATAGGTCTTGTTGGTTTGCAGTCAAGCTGTGTGTATCAATTTGTTTGTCTTCTCTGAGAAAGTGTATTGCAAGTGGCATTTGGTATGGTACTCTTACTCCTGGATTGCCAATGATGGTAACTTGGAAGTAAAGAGTAATACCCTGGCCTGGATAGATATGTCCTCTGTAGTTAGAGAATGAGATATCATATCTATGTGGGTCATGAATCAATGGAAGATTAGAAACAAATCCTGGTGGTAATTTTAATGCAGCAGTAATACCTGTTAATTGTACTACTCCTTCATATTGTAATTCAACAGCTAAAGTAACAGGTCCATAACCATTGTCTGTTTCAATTGGAATGTTTGAAAGATGAGATGCAGCACTCAAATAAGTGGTGTTTGCAGATGTTCCTACATCAATTGCTCTTGTAACTTCACTTGTAGTCCAGTATGAATTTATGAACTTAAAGTTGTCAGGACCTACTACATGGAATCTGCTGTGAGTATGACCTGATGTGATTGTCTTGCCATTTGTTAATGTTTGACTATAAGTATAAGTGGGAGGATCCGATGCTGCCTTTGAAGGATTACAGTATGTTGAGCTGAGGCTTGCAAAAGCAGTACCCTTTATTGTAGAGCAAAGAGAGCTTTGTTGAGTAGTAGTAGTAAGGCTCCCTGAAATTGGTGATGATGATGATGCTGGAATAACATTTGAAAAGGATCGACTACCACTAAAAGGAATACCTAATGCAGGAGAATCAACTCCTATAGTATGTAATCCATTTAATATGGGTGATGCGGGATTTGAATTTTGAGATTGTTGTTGTCCACCAAAGCTTGGATTAGAATTAAATACGGTATTACCGTTTCCTTGGTTTTGGTTTTGGTTATTTTCAAAGCTACTTCTTGTTCCTGTAAAACCTTGGTTTGGATTCTGATCATGATCATGATTATTTCCTAAATTAAAAACGTTATGTCGGTTATTACTTTGAGCATATGATGCTTGATCTAAAGTAAAACCGGGTATAGAAACTATATTACCTATCAAAAACATTACCCCAAAGAAAGCAGGTAAAAACATCTTGATAGATTTTTTTCTTTTATCTCCTAAAGATTTTTTAATAGTAAAATCCACGTTTTTTTTACAATTTCTATGAATATATGGGACTCGAAGTAATTATTTTAATGATTTTATAAGATCTGAATACTCTCGGTTTATTCTGAAGGAGAGTATATTATGAAATAATTATAACTATTTAGAGTAAGCTATTATGAGAAATTCTGACTCTCGTATCGAATCTATTTATACCTATATGTATATGCAATCCATATAAACCTTTTATTTCATATAGCATAAGGTTAAAAGGTTGCCCTTATGCTAAGAGTGGATTAATCCTGCTTTGATGCATGATTCGAAAAACAGTTATAACAGTAGTTTATCTGTGACAATAACAATTAAATGTACTATTTTCGTTATTGATTAATCGACAAAATGTTAGCAAATAATGACGAAAAAAATAATCAAGCAACAAAGTATTCCTAAGTCTCTTTAAAGTTAAGGAATTTTATATAACATTCTCTGAAACTATATCTATATAAATGAGACATGATCATAATTCAAATTTATTTTCATATATGGAATATAGCTTAAAGCTAACCTCTGGAATATTATTTTGAGACAACTGTCCCAAAGATTAGATCTTGATAGATTAAAGGAATCCATCTTTTTAACATTCTGTATCTTGTAGATAATATACCATGGTCTAGTATGCCAACAACAACAAGGAAGAAACGCGGCAGACCATATGTATATTCTACAATAGTAATTTTGAGATGCTTTATCGTGAGGTTATGGTTCAGACTGGATTCCAACAATACATCACATATTTTTCTTAGCAGGGACTGCTGTCAGTATAACAACAAACTTGCATTAGACTATGGATTAGTATCTATTCCCAGAGACGTACGATTGACAGAGAGTGAGAGAGTATACCAGTCGAGTGAGATATACCAGTCGAGTGAGATACCAGTCGAGTGAGATACCAGTCGAGTGAGTGACAGACGCTTTATTGCATGATTATTTTTTTGTAGTTATTTGCTATGTTTTATTGGTGAATTAAAAACGAAAATAGTACATTTAATTGTTATTGTTACGGATAAATCCAGATTTTAACTATTTTCGAATGATGCAACAAAGCACTTTTATTCTGATAATTTTTTTATTTATGTTGTTTGTTTGTTTGTTTGTTCTACTATCTTCTCTTCACATAACATTAACAATTAAGCAGAGGTTTAATTCCTTGGAATTATAATTTATACCTAAAATACACAAGGGATACAAATTCTTCAAGAGTTTCTTATATAACATTCTCTGAAACTATATCTGTATATATCAATCGAAAGTATATAAATACAAACGGAACAGACACACCTTTCTGCTCAATCTCAATAGTACACTTAAAAAATTATCCTGTAAAGTAAAGTAATTACTCCTTTGTTGTAGTATTGGCAAATGGATTTAACCATTTTTAAACATGTTTTAGTTTACATTTTATATTTGTAAGGAAAATACTCATCAAATCCTTTAATATTCTATCTTTGATGTGCTTTGTTATATGATTCGAAAAACAGTTAAAAATACGATCTATATATAACAATAACAATTAAATGTACTATTTTCGTTTTGCCTTGAGCAATAAAACGTTAGCAAATAACTAAAAAATAATCATGCAACAAAACATCTTTGATGTATGTATTGTCCTTCCTATAATACATTTTCAAAAGGGTATCTGAAAATGAAAATGCATCTTGCTGTTGTAAACGTCAAGACAAAGAAAATTCTTTTAATGATGAAGGTACCCACGATGAGCACGCACATGTAACAAGGCATTACCAGAATTGATTGATAGTATTAAAATCTAAAACAGTAGATGAACGGCTCTGTAAAGTTAAGGAAAAAGCTATAGATTTCTTTTTTGTTTATTATATATGATACAACAAATAAGAAAAAGAACGGAACCTAAAGATATTTTATATTCTTTACATCTTTATTTCAGTGAGCTTTCATTAAGAAATACATCTAAAGCCATATCTCGATTTGTTAAAAGAAGTCATTCTGCAATTAGAGATTGGATACAAAAGTACAAGCCAGAAAGACTATCTTACAGCAAGACCCAGATATCTGAATTCATAATTGATGAAACTCAAATTAAAGTTGGTTCTGAATTAATATAGTTATGGGTTGTTATTGAATCTGAAACTAAGAATATTCTTGGAATAAGTATATCCAAAGAGCGAAACATGTTTGTTGTTGAAAGATTTCTATCTAATATTATAGAGAATTATGGTTATCACCCTGTTTCTACAGACGGTGGTGGTACATGGTATCCGCAAGCTTGTAGATTTTTGAAATTAAATCATCATTTGCATTCATCATATGAGAAAAGTATTATCGAAAGAACAATGCAGTACATAAAAGATAGAACCGAAGGTTTTGATGATTATTTTCCCTGTAGAAAAAAGAAATGTAAATTAAGGCATGTAAAACAATGGCTTAACCTATTTGTCAACTATTACAACAAAGAAATAATAGCTTAACTTTACAGAGCCAGATGAACTATTTGCTGATGATAATAACGCTTACGATAGCAATAATATTTTTAAATTTAACGGACAACAATGGAATTCTGATGTATTAAAATAAGAAAAATAATGCTCGATTCAAATTGAAAAAAAGGAAAAAACATCCTCTTAGAACCTATCAGCTTTAGCTCAGAAAAAAGATTTGCAAAAATGAAAAGAGGATAGTATAATCTATGAAGCGGTGGACTGTTGAAACTGTATTTTTATTGCTTTGTTGCATGATTATTTTCGTCATTATTTGCTAACTGCTAATGAAAAAATGGCATGCAACAAAGCAGTAGCAGATTAATTGAAAGATTTCAAAAGTAATATGCAGCTGAAATACATTAAGTTAGAAAAACTTATATATTGTAATGTCTATTACATATAGTAGAGGTTAATTACAAATGAGTAATAAAGATATTGATAATTATGATTTATTTAAGCGATTTTTTGGCGGTTTTGGTAGAGGATTTGGTAGAGAAAGCAGTAGCAGTGGTGGTGGCAGTAGATCTTTAAGCAATAGAGGTATGGATCTATTTGGTAGAGATTTCTTTAGAGACTTTGATGACATGCAAGAAGAGATGTCAAGAATGTTTAATGCCTTTAATGACATTTCAACCAATGCACCAAAAGAGCTAGTAAGGGAGTATGAAACATCAGAAGGTGACAAGGTTAGAGAAGTAGGACCAATAGTATATGGCTATTCAATGACTGTAGGACCTGATGGAAAACCACACATAAGAGAATTTGGAAATGTTAAACCATCTCATAGCAAAGGTACATTTTCAGGTATTGGCATAGACAAACCAGAGATAACAGCAGAAAGAGAACCTTTAGCAGATGTAACATCGACAGACAATGAAGTTAAAGTAGTATTTGAAATGCCAGGTTTATCAAAGCAAGATATAAAGATAAATGCATTTGATGAAACAGTTGAGGTTATTGCAAGCAACAATCAAAGAAAATACCATAAATCTTTAGAGCTTCCCAAAGAAGTAGATATTGAGACAGCAAGGTCTACATACAACAATGGAATATTGGAAGTAACATTTGATAAAAAGAAAAGTGTAAAACCAAAAGGTAAGGAAATTAAAATAGATTAATAATAACTTTTTATTTGTTAAAATAAAGAAACTTTTTATTAATTATAATATAAAAAAAAAATATGAATTTAAAAGGAAAGGTAACAATTATCACAGGAGCTAGCGGGGGAATAGGTAGTACTACATCAAAGAAGTTACTAGACGAAGGCAGTAAAATCGTACTTGTAGGAAGAAATAAAGATAAATTAAAAAGTACATTGGAAGCCCTTGATGATGATAATAACACCTTATCTGTAGCTGCAGATGTTACACATGAATCAGAAGTTCTTAACGTGGTAGAGCAAACTATATCCGCATTTGACAAAATAGACATTCTAATAAATTGTGCCGCAACAATAAATGATCCCATACCTTTCCATTTAATGACGGAAGATCAATGGACAAATTTAATTAATGTAAATTTAAAGGGAACATTTCAACCTATAAAAGCTGTAATTCCTATTATGATGGAGCAGAATTCAGGAAATATAATAAATATATCTTCAATGTTGGGTATGAGAGCAATACCTAAGGTTCCATTTTCAGTTTACGGGGTAACTAAATCAGGAATAATTATGCTAACAAAAGATATAGCAGTAGAATATGGTCAATACAATATTAGATGTAATTGTGTAGCCCCATCCACAATAAGAAGTCCATTGCTAGAACCGTATCTACAAGACGAAGGAGCAAAAAAGGTTTTGGAATCGTCGTTTCCATTAAAAAGAATAGGCGAGCCAGAAGATGTTGCTAATGCAATTTTATTTTTATGTTCAGAAAAATCAAAATGGATAACAGGTACGGTTATGGAAGTTGACGGTGGAATTTCCGCCCGATTATAACTACTTTTATACATACACATTATATTCTTTTGAAATATTCAAAATTGACAAATTCAAAACTCAGTTGAAAAAATTAATTTAATCTAAATTATCAAAAATATAAAAATTATATTTACATTCATTTGTGATATGGGTCTAAATCTAAAACCATTGATTTCTTCAAAGCCTATAACGATTTCAGAGTTGAATGATAAAATGGTTGCGGTTGATGCGTTTAATGTAATTTACCAATTTTTAGCAACAATTAGAGGACCAACAGGCGAACCACTTACAAACGAAAAAGGACAACCAACAAGTCACCTAAGTGGATTATTTTATAGAAATATAAGCTTGCTGAGTGAAGGAGTTAAATTAGTTTACATTTTTGATGGTCCTCCTAATGTTTTAAAAATAAAAGAGATTGAAAGAAGAAAGCAAATAAAGATTGAAACAACTGAAAAATATAATTTAGCGCTCATGGAGGGAAGATTAGATGATGCAAAAAAATATAGTCAAGGAACATCAATATTAACCTTTGAATTAGTTAAAGAGTCTAAAAATATTTTATCACTGATGGGAATTCCTATTATAGATGCAAAATCAGATGGAGAAGCGACTGCAGCATATCTATCCCGAAAAAATATTGTACATGCATGTGCAAGTCAGGACTATGATTCAATTTTATTTGGTGCCAAAAGACTCGTACGAAATTTAACTATAAGTGGAAAAAGAAAGGTTCCGAATAGAAATATGTATATAGATATAGAACCTGAACTTATAGAATTCGAAGAAGTTTTAAAATATAATAATCTGTCACAAAATCAATTGATTGATTTAGGTATTTTAATTGGGACCGATTTTAATATCAATGGTTTTAAAGGTATTGGTCCTAAAACGGCATTAAAATTAATTCAAAAATTCAAAAAACTTGAAAATATTGATAAAATAAAAAAAGAACTCGAAGAAACACCATATAATGAAATAAGAGAAATTTTTTTGAATCCAAATATTACAGATATAGAAGAAAATGACATACAATATAAAAATTTAGATAAAGAAAAAATAATAAAATTTTTATGTGATGAAAAAAATTTTTCTCATGAAAGAGTAAATTCATCTATAGAGAAATTAAATAAAGCTATTTATAAAAAAAGTCAATCACTAGATAAATGGTTTTAAATCAACTCCATTTTAGACTTTTTTAGTGCACTTTTTCTCTCAGAAGTAAATCGTCCTAGATCATAATCATTCATATCAACAAACCTTATTCCTTCGGATATTACAGGATGGACATTTTTTATCAGGTTGTATAATTGCTGGCAAATGTATCTATAATCAGAATGGCCTTGTGGAGTAGTTCTAAGTTCTATCATATGGCACGCTTCACGAAGATTCATTTTGATAAAATAGGGGTATTTATATGCAAAATTAACTACATATTGAGATTCATCAGGCAGATTAACAGATAATAAATTGTAGGTATCATTGCTAATATACATACAATCTTTATAGTCTTTTTCTATGTCTAACTCTATTATCTCTTTTGGAGTATCATATCCAAAAGTAGTGGATAATAATTGCCTGCCGAGTGTTAAAAGTCGATGTCTATGAAGGTCTCGAAATGTTCCATAATTAGTTATCAATTCAAAAGAATAATCAATTGATTCAAAAGCTCGACCGGGCCTATGTCGTCTGTTTTGTCTAAATTGAGTATAAAGTCGAAGTATATGTTGCCTTTTTTCATCAGATAAATTATTTACATAATCTAATAAATAGGTCATGGGAATATTTCTAGAATATTCATGCAAGATTGAAGAAACCAATTTTATTTCTGCTTCTTTATTAGGGATAAAAGATATCATACTCACAGAATTTGATTTAATATTAGTATTGATATTATTTTCAAGATGTAATTGAGAATTAATAAATTGGTTTAAAGAATTTTTTGTTGTTACTAAATAATCTTTATATAAGTCACTATATTTATCGTTAGATCGTTTAATAAATGGTTTAACATATTTTCCTAATTCATTAAATAATTCATTTCCCAAATCATTAAGCTCAGTTAAATTTGAATACATCATATTAAATAATAAATATTCTATTGCACGACCATTGCCGGTAATAGCAAGATTTGTAAGTGTAGAAGATGGTAAAAGATTTCTCAATATATCTAAAGCTTTTGCTTTAATTGTTGAATTATAAATTCTTTTAGCATTTTCTATATCTTTAGAATTTTTCAAATTGTTAAAAGTACTTTCACTTAAAGTTTCAGAATTATCAAAATAAAGGTCATCTATTGGTATTTTTTCTTTGAGATAATTCTGCATTGGTATAATATTTTTTGAATAAATTTCAAATGCAATATTACAAGAATACAAATATTTATCTGCATATGAAGAAGCCATAATATTTTTGTCTAAATAATATTTATAATTTCCATTTATTTTCTTATCAAAAGCAACATATCTCGAAGATTTTTCTAAAAAAGAAAGACCTATTCTATGATCCTCTATTTTTTGAGCAGAAATATTAGAAATCCATTCTAAAGCTAATTGAACCGTTCCTAGCTCAGCAACAGAATCATCTCCATAATCTAATAAAACTTTATTATAAAACTCATTACCTCTATTAGGATTAGATAAAAACTCATCTAAAAAAACTCGTCTCATAGTCTTATCAGTTCTAGAATATCTAGACATTAGAGCACCACGATCAACTTGATCAGGTGTAGTAATAACAAATACAGATTTATCAGAATTAGAAAAATGAGATGCAAGTTTTAGTTTTTCATTATCATTAAAATTTTCTTGATATTTATTGCTCACAGATTTTCAATAAATAATAATATTTAATTAGATTTATAGACTCTGTATAACTGTTCATTTAAGAAAAATAAGGTTTCAGTTCCACTTTTACATGTATCTCATTGAGAAAGTATGAGAACAACCTTTCAATCTTCACTTAGATATTCAAAACACTAGTATGATTATATAAAATTTTAGACGTATGCTTATCGAACATCTAAAATGAAAAATAGCATGTTTAAATAGATTTTTCTTGAACAATCCCTATATCATATTTTAATTTAAAAAATAATTTTAATTGAATGAGATTATCATTTGCTTTATCAATATTTGTTCATAAATTTTGTTTTGTATTATTTCTAAATATGTTTTACTTTAACTTTATTTCCTATTAATTAACCCTTCTGTATACGCTCAATCATTACATACTTTATAAAAATCTCATATATATTCATTAGAATATGTGCATATTTTACACATATTTTACATTTTTTACTTATTTTTTAGATACCTTTATATATTTTTTACAACAAAATAAAATGATGAATACTACTTCTATTTTAAAAAACCAACAATATGCTAGCTGTATTGAAAGTTGCAATGAATGTATGATTGCTTGTGAATGTTGTTGTACAGAATGTATGAATATGACAGCTCAACAAAGCCAAAACCAAATGTCTCTTTCAAGATGTATGATGATGTGCAGAGATTGTGCAGATATGTGTAGAATGGCTTGTATGATGATGTGCAGAGGAAGTGAATATGTTAAACAAATTTGTAATATGTGTGCAGATATGTGTGAAGCATGTGCTGTAGAATGTGATAAGATGGCTGATAAAATGGATGCATGTAAACAATGTGCAGATGCATGTAGAAAATGTGCACAAGAATGTAGAAGTATGATAAGATAATCAAAAGAAATTATTTTTAATTTTTTATTTTTATTGTTTTTAATTTATAAATATAAAAAGTTTTTGATGACTTTTACGTTAGTTTTGAAAGTAACTATATTAAATTGCATGTTTTTGGAAAAATCGTCATATTATTATATTGATTTTAAAAATATATTATTATTATTTTTTACAAATATAGATAAAAGTATTAATATTTTTTAGAAGTTAAGCATAAGATAATATAATTCTTATACAAGGAACGTTTAACTATGATAATACATATATTATAATTGCATATCACCCGATCTATTGACGATTGCTGACATGCAAGAGATCGCCGACATATTACAAGACCATATTGTAGCAACTACTTTGGATCTCATATGTCCCATGGAAAAAAGTATCTTGGATTGATACTTTTAGGATCCAAAGTAATCGTTCTTTTAATTGTGATTATATATATATTGGATTATCATTATTTTAATTCAATGTAAAACATATACATAAATTTATGATTGCATATAGCAATAATTTTAATGACTAAAATTTTTATGGTTAAACAATTTTTATAACATTTCATATTAGATCTTCCATAATTACATTATTAGAAAGATTCATACAAAGATGAAATCTTTTGGCTGTGATCATCAAATTAAAATAAAAATATTATAAAATCATAGTGGATCTAAAATTTTGAGTCTGATTATACAAGATCTAATATTTCAATTAACTTTTTAAATCAAAAACATTTGTGACATTAATTTTAATATCAAGAAATGATTTTTATTTTTACAGAATTCATCTCTTTTTCTTTACATATAGGACAATGTATTCTTCTACTATTTACTGGTATATATCCTGTTGATTCGTAAAAGGTAATGTTCCACAAACAAGACGTACATTTTATAAGATGTTTAAATTTGGATTTACATCAGTACTTTTATCTAACTCGTTTAATTTTTTTGGATATGATTTGGTTAGGTGCTTGTAGATAAGACTCATACCATTATATTGTATTCTAGAGGATATAACTGATTTTATAAATGACGTTTTAGCAAAAAACATGCAATTTTTGTCGATTATATTAGTATTTAAATATAAAATAAATAAAATGACATATTATAATAATAGACTATGAATTATATCATATATTATATAAGATTTTATGCATCTAATTTGAGACTTGTAGTTTTATAAAAATCATTCTTTTATGCGTAAAGAAATAAAATATATACAAAAGCATTGGTTATGGATTGCAATCGGTACTTTTTAAGACGTTTGGAAACACTACCAGCAAAACATTTTGCCATTAAAAACAAGTTATGTACATTTGAAAATAAATTCGAAAATATAGATTAAGAATTTTTGAGTTAATAGATTAAAGGTACGTTTGGAAACTGTGATAAAATAGGTTCAAATAAATTATCAACTTTACTAGGCTATAAATAATTTAGCAAGTGGTGGTTTTCTAAATAACCTAAGAAGGCAAAGAAGAATAGAGTGATAAAAACTACTAGTCATAAAACTATTTTGCAAGTAATTATGCAAATGAATTAATGTATATGCATAATAATACGTTTTATACAAAATAGTATTTGCTATTTTCATATACTGTCACTATTTAATGATCATTAAGATAATATATACACATTAATATACTATTTTGCATATTTAATAATACTATTAAATAAAACATTACCATAATAAGATAATGTCAAACATAAAAAAATATTTAGTATTTGCATCAGCAACATTGTTAATATTAACAATAGCTGCAACAAATATACTACAAATTAAATCAGTAGCATTTGCACAAAACTTTGATGTAAACCAAAAAATTAAAGAAATACAAACACAATATCCATTATTAAGTCAAAATAGTTCAGTTAAAGATGTGATTCATAAAGTCCAAGGTTTAGATAAAGATCAAGCACTTAAAACACTTGCCGCATATCATATATTAAGGAACCTTCAAGAATATCAAGCTCTTGGATCATCAGGATCGAACTCTAATAGTACAAAGTAAAATGAAACTAGTTTATGTAATAACCGTAGACTCTGTTCACTTTACAACCCTTCCTTATTATGAAAATCTAAAAATAATGTCAACAAACTAATTACATTTTTAGTTTACATATTTTTCTTCTGTATAGAAGATAACCATCAAAATCTTGATAATTACTTCTTAAAATACAATTTATAAAATTTTCTTCCTTATCTTGTTTATTACATTTTTAAAAAAGTAATCATAATAGAGTGTCTATAAACTAACAAAACATTATATAAAGTAGATTTTGTTTTGTTTACTGATTTCTATACCTACTTTTTTATAATTTGTACTTCCTGATTTACATAATAAGCGGTAACTTCCTCTATTTACTGCATCATAATTATTTGGATAATAATTATTTAAAAAATAATTCTGCAATTTGACTTTGATCTACATTTTCAACTTGAATAAAAAATACTTCCTGTTATAGATTTATCAGTAAAACTCTGGTAAATGACTAATAAAATAAACATGCAACAAAGCACTTTAAATCTATTTGCATCTTTATTTACATATTAAATATATATTTTAATTGTAACATTACTTTAATGTTAAAGATCTATGAGTAATAACAACAAATAATAAATATTTGTTTATTCTAGGAATGTACCTCAAGTTTTATTATTAATTGCTCAACAATTTGCAGTAACTGTATTAATCATCATTGAAGGAGGGTAAGTTATAGAATAATGTCAATTTTTTTATATCATTATTTAAATATTACCTTCCTTCATAGATTAAATTATTCTATCTGTATTAAATTATAACTTGTTGTTTGCTTTTGTATCTTTTTAATTTTAGTGATTATATTAGTAAATCATTGTGAATATTTTGGAAGTTAAAATTCAATTGTTATTGTCACAGATAAACTATTGTTTTAACGGGTTTTCAAATCTTGCAACAAAGCATTTAAAATTTAATAATGTGATGTACAGACAAATTATTAGCTGTGGTACTTATGAGGGTAATAATATTTTTAAATATTTATCATATAATGGCATCTTTACCTTATTAAACTGAGAAAGTATGTTAAAGTTCTACAAAATATGATATAACAAGAAATCTAACAGAGTTAGCGTAAAAAAATGATTATTAAAAAAGAATTGATCGGTTAAAAAGATCTGAATATTCATTAATTTATAAATCATATGCATCAATAATTTGCGATTAAGTCTTTTGCTTATAATAACTAATATTGTATAAATAATATATTATTTATACAATATCTATATAAAATTTATATAAAATTCATTCATTTTAATATTTAATATTAAGACTAATTTTATAATAAATAAATTCTATATATTATTAGTTAAACAATTATTATAAATAGATAAAATTTTTTTCACATGATCACCATTATACTATTATTAGAATTAAAATCCATGAGCGAATTGAAGCTCGAGTTTGTGGGTAAGAAAGTAAAAGACATGTATGGAACCTATATAGGAAAAGGTATAGGTATTGTAACAGATATTGAGGGATCTATTGAATCAGTTAGCGTTGATTGTGGATCAACAGGTATTAAAAATTTACCATATGAACAACTTTTAGTTCAAGGAGATTATGTTATTTTTATTCCAAGATGGAGACTTGATGCACAAAAACTTTTGAGAGAAAAATCTAGCACATTAAAAAGAATCAAGGCGTTACAAGAAATTGTTGCTGAAAATGACATTATGAAAGATGATGCAGAATTTGCATATCTAAAATATGAAAAAAGATTAGATAAACTAACTGAAAATACTAAAGAAATAATTGAAAAATTACATCAAAGAATATCTGAATTGGACATGGAATCAAAACGAATAAGATCCGTATTATTTGATGCAAAATTACAATTTAAGAGTGGCGAGATTACAGAAGATATATATCAACAGATTAGTTTGCATACAAACGAATTATTAGATCATATAAACCTTGAAAAATCAGAAATTAGAAATATTATGAACAAATTATCACAACAAACAATAGATAATGTACTAGCCATACCTCCAACTAACGAAATTAAAGAAGGTAATATAAATACAGAAAATAATAAAGAAGAAATAAAAGAAGAAATTGAGATATCCCACGAATTAAACGATAGAATTGAACAAAATCATGAATTAGAGAATGGAGACGAACAAATAGTTCCAAATGCAATAGAAGCTCAGGAAACAATAGCAACGAATACCGAAGAAAATGAGCAAAAAGAAATTAATCCTATAATTACATCCACCAATTAAATAATATCAAATATTAATGTATTATCGATATACATATTTATTAATTAGTATTTGATAACAGTATAATTTAATACTATATTAAGTAATAGAAATTTAGGTTAATTTGTTATATCAATAGCCTCCTATTGAAGGGAATTATTTAAAAACTAAAAATATACTATTTCTTATTAAGATATTAACTGTATATGAAAATAAGGTATTAGAAATTAATTGATATTTTTATGTAAAAATAATTAAATATATTATATCATAAATTTTAAAACAAGTATCATTTGTTAATAGTTTTATTACGAAAATAGAAGTGTATTTACAGTAACGTTATTTTTCGTCATGATAAAAAGATAGAATAAATTGAGTGATTCATTTATTCTTGTTTTTGTGTACTTAAAAGCTCGCCTATTTCATTATGCATTTTTAGAAAATTTAATCCCTTTTCAGTAGTTTTGTATTTCTGTGATCCTTCAATGTATTCAATTAAAGTATTTTCAATCAATACGGATAAATATTCACGTAATTGGGCATAACTTAAAAATGCTTTGTACATTATTTTTGTCTTTGTGGCACCACCATTAGCTGCATCTAGGATCATTGCTACTATCTCTGTTCTACTTCTATATTTCACATCTTATTTTCGTTCTCTTTATTTATTTTAATATATTGCAACAATATAATATAAAAAATTTATAATTGTTTATAGTATAATTATTTTAAAAAAGCATTTAAGTAAACAATTCTACTTTCAATTTTCATGGTAAATAATAGTTCAGAGAAGGAAAATGAAATTATATCGCTTGAAGGAAAAGAAATTGAAAAAATAAAAAATTATGCTTTAAATGATCCTGAGCAATTCTGGTCTGACTGTGCAAAAAATTTAATTTGGTTTAAGCAATGGGATAAAGTTTTAGATTGGAATCCCCCTTTTGCGAAATGGTTTCAAAATGGTAAATTAAATGCAGCATATAATTGTCTTGATAGACATTTAACAACTGATATAAAAAATAAGGCTGCTATTATATGGGAAGGAGAAAATGGAGAATCGATTACTTTAACTTATAATCAATTACATTATAAAGTAAATCGATTAGCTAATGCATTAAAAAAAATTGGAGTTAAAAAAGGAGATCGGATTACTATTTACCTTCCAATGATTCCCGAGTTATGTATTTCTATGCTTGCTTGTGCCAGAATAGGTGCAATTCATTCAGTAATATTTTCAGGATTTAGTTCTCAATCAATAGCTGATAGAGCAAATGATTCAAAATCTAAATTAATAATTACTGCAGATGGTGGCTTTAGAAGGGGAAAAATTATTCCGTTAAAAAAAATAGTAGATGATGCAATAAAAAAAATTCCTACAATAGAAAAAGTTATTGTTGTTAAAAGAACGTTTGAAGAAATAACAATGAGTGAAAAGGACATCTGGTTTAATGATTTTATTGAAAAAGAATCTCCATATTGTGAATCAGAATTGATGGATAGTTCTGATCCTTTGTTTATTTTGTATACATCGGGAACTACAGGAAAACCAAAAGGTGTTATCCATGGTACTGGCGGATATTTGACTCATCTATATAATTCTGCAAAATGGGTTTTCAATTTTACAATGAAAGATGTTTTCTTTTGTACGGCAGATATAGGATGGGTAACAGGACATAGTTATATTGTTTATGCACCGCTTATGCATGGAATAACAGAAATAATGTACGAAGGTGCTCCAGATTTTCCAGACAATGATCGGTATTGGAAAATTATAGAGAAACATGGAGTAACCATTCTTTATACTACACCAACCGCACTACGAGCCTATAAAAAATACGGAGACAGAATACCTAATTCTCATGATTTATCTACGTTACGATTATTAGGTACAGTAGGTGAACCTATAAATCCAGAAGTTTGGATATGGTATTTCAATGTTATAGGAAAACAAAAATGTCCGATTATTGATACATGGTGGCAAACTGAGACAGGAGGAATTATGATAAGTATGTGTACTGCTATAGAAAATATTAAAATGAAACCTGGGTCAGGATCATTTTCATTGCCTGGAATAGATATAGAAATTGTTGACGAAACCGGTAAAAAGGTTGAAAATGGTAAAAAGGGATATCTTACAATTAAAAGACCATGGCCTGGAATGCTATTATCATTATGGAATGACGATGACAGATATAAAAAAACATATTGGGAAAAAGTACCCGATAGTTATTTTGCAGGAGATTTTGCATTTATAGATGATGATAATTATATATGGGTGTTAGGCAGAGCAGATGATATTTTAAAGGTTTCAGGTCATAGATTAGGAACAATTGAGTTAGAAAGTGCATTTTTGTCCCACCAAGCAATAGGCGAAGCCGCAGTAACAAGTAAATACAATGATATAAAAGGAGAATCGATTATAGCTTTCATAGTTCTTAAATCAAACATTAATTCAACTGAAAAATTAGATAAAGAAATTAATGAACATTTAAGAACCACCATAGGACCTATCGCTACTGCAGAAAAAATTTATTTTGTAAATAAACTTCCAAAAACAAGAAGTGGTAAAATAATGAGGAGACTTTTAAGATTGATTGTAAACAATCAAACTATAGGAGATATTACAACGTTAGAAGATGAAGCTTCAATAGAGGAAATAATTCACGAAATGAATGAACTAAATAAATATCTGTAGAGATTTTATTTTATTTTATTTTATTTTAATCTCTGTTACAATATTTCAATTTTAGATTTATTTGTTATATTATTTTGTTGAATAAAGCCTGCACGGGCAGCAAGAATAAATTTTGCAGGGTTAGTATTTTTATAAGTACAATTAGACGAATCAAGAATATTGTAACAAGGTTGTGCATTTCTTACACTATAAACAAGATTTCCATATTGATCAAACCAAAGTAAATCAAGAGGATATTTAATATTTATTAACCACATTGAATACAAATCTGGTTTATCGTAGACCATCAATAATCCACTATCAGGCTTTAATTTTTCATCTCTAAACATTAACCACCTTTGTTTATCCAGTGTTGATTCTGCCATTTCAACTTTCATCATTTTATTATCAATTTTTATTGTTCCCGTGGGAAAACCAAAATTACCATTTTTAATATCACTTGGAATAAAAAGTAATCCTAATATTCCTATTATCACTGAGGAGATAATTACAGGTATAAGAAGAGTTAATTTCTTTACCATACTTTCATGAATAAAATATATCCTTTATAATAAATATCATCAATTAATAATTTATTTATAAAAGAAAATATTGAATAAGATTTAGATATCTAAAATATTATAGTTGAGATTCACCACATGCTGGACATAGTTTTAAAGTTTTAGACATCTTAGAGCCACATTCAATACAATATCTAACATCCTTTTTACTCATTTTAATAGTATATACCAATTCTTGTAATATATTATTTAGGCTCTAAACAGTTGTATAAAGAAGATTGTAAAACTAATACTACTTGTTTTGAGCAACAAAATTATTCATATTTTTTGATGCATATTCAAAATTGAAAATTAACAAATCTAAACTAGCACAATTAGTTTACAATAATGATGAACCCAATATTTACACAACTGTTAACTTTAGGATTTTCGAAAATATTTATGAATTTAATTTCAATAAAATACTATTATTACTTTGAACAAAGTCCACTTCAAAATTTTAGAAATATTATATATCATTACCATCAATCAATAGAAAAAATCTTAAATTAAGAGCCATTATTTATATTAATTTCAATCGAGGATTAAAACTCCAAGTATGTTTGTCGTATATTTTGATCAATAACCATCACAGACAAGTCACTAAATTTTTTACCTTCTAAAGAATCCATAGTTCCTTTGTAAGACGTCTCCTTTAGTTCATCAGTCAAATATTCAAATACCCAAACTTTTATTATTGATGTATCCAGTCCTTTCTCCTTTAAAAATATAGATATTTCAGAAGGCATAAAATTTTTAGAAGGAATTGATGGCCATGGTCTAGGTACTAATATAACGCTTTTTTTATCTGCGACTGATTTTAACAAATCTAATTTTTTTTCTTCAATATCGCCTGTAACATGAAATGTAATTATTACTGATTTATCTAATGGAACTTTGGATTTAGCAGAAGCGATTTGTATAGAACTGATTCCTGGAATGATCTCAACATTATCATCGCCAAAAAGATCTAGTAGTCTATCGACTACCTCTGATTCAGAAAAATTTACATCTCCGGTAAACGGTACAACACACTGATCATCATTTTTCATTAAATTATTAAATACATTCAGATAAACTTCTTCTTGATTTTTCATTGTGATTTCAAAAACTTGTTGTAAAGATTTATCAATAATATGAGAAATAGTAGATAAGGTATACTTATATCCTATTATAAAACGAGAATTTTTAATTAATTCTTTTGAATAGTCAGTAAGATATTTTTTTGAACCCGGACCGACTCCTATAACAAATAATTTTTTTACCAAACTTATTAAATAAAAAATTTTATCTATATTTAAATTCTATAAATTATAATTTATCAAACAGATTAAAAAAAAATAATGGATGAAACTTAGCCTTCTTCCCAGCCCTTTGTAAATATGGCGTGTTTCTTTAATGGGATAGGTTGCCCTGGAGTATATTCCATTGGTCTCATCCAGAAAATTGCTTTTGTTGGACAAACACCAATACAGGCACCATCAGAAATACATCGTTCTGGATAAAAGACAAATGCTTTTCCTCTTTTCCAACCTTCTACAGGTTTTACTCTTAATACATCAGGACCAAGAGCTGTACAAATCTCTACACATAAAGCGCATCCAATACAATGTTGTTCACTAATATCTGGAAGTATTGCAACTGGCATCTAATTCACTGAACGTAGTTTTTCATTAAAACTATTTAAACACTATGGCATTTTATAACAATGATATAATTATAATGTTCGTTTATGTAAATGACCTATCATATTCCATTCAATAATAGCTCCTATAAATAACATAGTGCATACTAATCCGATTTCCATCACTAAAAATAATATAGATTTTTTTGATATTCTATTTTTTAATATTTCAAATAAAAAAATTCCGCCCCTGGAAATTGCCAGACCATATGAAAGTAGTTCTAAAAACCCAAAAGGTGTTAAGAATACTATTAAAGGATTAGAATAATTAAGATGGGATAAATTTACTATAGAATTAAAAACTAATCCTGTAGAAAATGCAGAAAAGCTACCTATGACTATACCTAATACAGGGACAAACATCATTAATGCTATTTTAAAGTTATTTAAAAATATACCAAGTGCGTTTATACCATGTATTTGGTTAGCAAAGTTCTTGGATAATTCTTTAGAAAATGATTTATCTATTTTAACTATATAACCCAATTGAAAAAGCCCTAAGAAAAATAACATAGCAAATAAGAAAAATAATAATCTTTTTCTAAAACTAAACAACATTCAAACATAATTCTTTTTGTAGAGTATAAAAATTTGTCATTATAAAGACTTAAAAAATCTGGTTATATTCATTAGGTAATAGTGACGGTTAATAATAATCTCTCTAAAATAATTTCTTTTATAACCAGTAAGGGGTTCCAAATTCATCCTGATGCATTAATTTTAATGACACAAATTCAAGATAATCATTTTAAAGTTATAGAAGATATTCTTTCAAATAAAAAGAATAATAAAGAATCGATGGTTTTAAAATCAGAAGATATAAAAAATTCCATAGAATTCTTATCAAATAAAATAACTAAAAAATCAAATAATTCAGGATTATTAATTTCCGAATCACTAATAAAAAATAATGACAGTAATGAATATAAAAATGATAACATAGAAGAGGAAAACCTATTTTCAAAGAAATTCAACAAATTTATGAATTTCAAAGAAAAAAAAGAGGATGATTATAAAATTATTTACGATTCAAATGATAAAATCAACAGTGGAGAAGGAGTAGAAGGATATTCATCATTGTTTAAAAGCAGATTTGAAAAATCATTAAAAATACTCTCTTTAAGACAAGATAGTAAAAAGATTAAAAAAATAGAAATTGCCAAACAGTTGTTTAATCAATCAAAAATAAATTATAATTCAATGTCAAAAGAAGATATAGATAGTTCTTTATTTGTTGCAGGTCTAGTTATGAATAAAGATATTAAAAATAACAACTATGATCTTACAATTGATGATTATACGGGATTATTAACAGCTACGACATACAATGATGAATTAAAAAAACAGATTTCCATGTTAACAGTAGATCAAATGGTTATGATCGAATTTGAAAATAATCCAAAAAAAAGAAAGAATATTATTAAAAATCTATTTCCATTAGATATTCCTGATAGAATTCCCAATCGATCTAGGTCGGAAACATATAGTATTTTAATTTCCGATTTACATATTGGAAGTAAATTTTTTATGGAAAATGAATTCCAAAATTTTTTAGAATGGTTAAATGGAAATGGAACTAATAAAGAAATTGTTTCCAAAATAAAATATATTTGTATTTGTGGTGATTTAATTGACGGAATTGGAATATTTCCTAATCAAGATAGGGAATTATTAGAAAAAGATTCATATTCTCAAATGGATCATGCTATTAAAATTTTGTCAAAAATACCCAAACATATGAAAGTATTCTTAATTCCAGGGAATCATGATTTGGGTAGAAGAGCATTACCCCAACCAGCAATACCAAGGAAATATGCAGAGAAATTATATTCTCTTGATAATATTAGTCTTTTAGGAAACCCGTGTATGATAAATATGGAGGGGGTTAAAATATTAATGTTCCACGGTCAAAGCTTGGATGATGTAATCGCATCTCTACCGGGCCTCAGTTATTCGAAACCTGCAGAAGCTATGAAAATATTACTTAAATCAAGACATTTATCTCCTATATACGGTCAAAGAACACCAATTGCACCAGAAAAGGAGGATATGATGGTAATAGAAGAGGTACCTGATATTCTTCATTCGGGGCATGTTCATGTAATTGATGTCGATAGCTACAAAGGAACTTTGCTTATAAACTCCGGGGCATGGCAATCTCAAACACCTTTCCAACAGACAATGGGTATTACACCTACACCAGCTATAGCAATAGCAATTAATTTATCTAGTCTAAAACCTTATAAAATTGATTTTAATTAGTTAACAGTTGTGTAAATATTGGGTTCATCATTATTGTAAACTAATTGTGCTAGTTTAGATTTGTTAATTTTCAATTTTGAATATGCATCAAAAAATATGAATAATTTTGTTGCTCAAAACAAGTAGTATTAGTTTACAAATGTACATACAATCTTCTTTACACAACTGTTAACTGATACTCTGTTTTTGAATATTACATAATATTTTACTATTTTTATGATAGGTTATATAAAATCAAGCAGTGTAGGTTGATTTTGTTTAGCTTGAAATACAGAATTTAATTCTACAATTAATGATTCTACCCTGCTTTTTAAATATCCTGTTACTTTAAAATTATTGCACAGATCTTCTGCTAATCCTATATATTTTTCCACAGAACCTCGAGTTACGGTTTGTAATAATGTATTTTCACATACCAAACATTTTCCCAGTAATGGAATTCGTCTATATTTTTCACCACATTTATTACATCTAAATGATTGTGCAGAATAAGAACGCATATTACCCATTATGTCGGGAATTATATGCGTAGTTAACACCATTGAAATTACTTCATCTGTATCTACAGAATTTATTAAATTAGCAGTAGCAATTTGCATTTCTAATTTTTCTCTCATTGTATTAAGTGTGGAATAAGCACTACGATTAATATCTGAGATAAGCACATTACTATGATGTGTATATCCATAATCATAAAATTGATTATCATTCCCTATTCTATTTTTCAAAATATCAATTAAATTGGAAGTATCTGATGCTTTAACTCCTTTCCAAGAGTATCTATAAAATTCAAGTGGATATTTGTTATCTATATCAACATTATGGGCTTGTCTCTGTACTTCATGTGGCAATATAATCGGTTGAATAAGCAAAGGAGCATCCATTAAACCGCCTATTTTATCAGGTAAAAATGAATAAGAAAAATTTAAAAATGCATCTGCAAGTAACATAACGGAGTCAGCATCTCCATCGCAATCTCTTCTTTTTGCTGAATGCCAAATAGGAGATCCCAGACATACTTGAGAATCTGTAAAGCCTATGATCCTTCCAATAATTCCAACAGATGTATGAGGAGCTAATCCTACTATTAAATGTCCTATTAAATCATCAACAGAATAGGCATTATAAATTGGAGATAAATTATATATTGTTACTAATTCCTCATCGATAAATCTTGCAGTTTTCAATAAATGTTTTGCTGATTCTAAAGGGATTATAACATCTTGATTAAATAATTCTATAACTTGATTCATAGAATTTATTTCATTATTTTGATGATCACTTACATATCCTAATTCCTGTAGTTTTGAAATAGGTAGATTAATAAAAGAAGGCATAAAATGTGTGAGAGGCTCATTTGTAGCATCAAATCTTATTGTTCCGTCTTTAAATACAGATAAACCATATTTTTGTCTGAGTATACCTTTTTCAATAGGTTCTGCCTCTTTATCTCTACTCATTAATGATTTTACACCTTTAAGTGGTGAATTTATTTTAAAACCTAATTTTATTTCAGACTTTGCAATAATAGATTTTAAAGGAAAATAAACTGGAGAAAATGTTTTATATTCACTACCACATTTATTACATTTTTTTCTTTTATTACCTTCATTAATTGTATCAATTGTCAAGTCCAACGATTCTGTTTTACAAACCTTACAAATGATTTTAATTGGTGTAGGCGAATTACAATAAATACATATACTACCTAATGACGGAATTTTACATCTAATACAAAATCGATTTGATTTTTCAGAATAAAAGGAAGATGTATCTGCGGCCTTTAAAATATCTCTCATTGGACCTCCTTTATTACCTACAGGAAACAAAACGTGGATAGGAGGTTTCATTTTTCGTTCAGATGCTTTTTCTGGTCTACCTACTCGTACAGAAATAGATGAAGCAAATTTTGAACGTATTTTTATATCAGAAATAATATTAATTAATTCAATAATATTACAACTATTAATATTATTCTCAATTAAGGTATTGATTTTATTTTGTTGATCAATATAATCTTCCCTTTTAAAATGATTAAAAATATCTGCTATAGAAATATTAGTTGAATAATTATTTATAGAGAAGAATTGTTGAATTTCAGGCAGACATAAATAAATAAGCGAAATACTTTGAGAAAGATCTAACAATAAAATTGTTTGTTTAACACTATTTATACTATGAAATATACCTATCTTTTCAAAAATGTCTTTTAAATAAGTATCAAATAAAAACTCAATGGTCGATGTAGCAGAGTAATTATCTATATTAATATTCAATAAAATTTTTCTTAGATATAAAAATTCGTCTTGATTAATTGATTCCCAATAAAATGAATATTTTGGATGTAATGGAATACAAAAATGAGAAGATATTTTTAATGCTTCTTCAATAGAAGGTATTATTGATGTAGGATTAGAATAGAAATCAACTATTTTATTATATGAAAAACCTGTAATTATATCTTCTAATTCTTTATCTTTTATTTTTTCAAATAATTCTAAAGCCCAAATTTCTTCAACATAGCTTGCGGGTAATAATTGTGCATTATTTTCTAAAAAGTCACCATAGCTAATTAAAATATCGCCTAAATAAATTATTTTATTAATTTGGTTTTTTAAATTTGTGGCTTGTTCTTTACTAGTAATCTGTAAAACAGTTCCATCATTTAGTTTAACGATAGGAGGTTCAATTGTATCCACCAAAGCAATAGTTGAAGCTTTTCCTGGAACATCCATTTTAATTTGAGTACCTACAACAATCGCATTACCCAATAAAATAGGGATAGTTTCATGGATACCAATAGTTGCAAATCCAGTATTAAAACATCGTCCATAACGTAATCTAAATCCTCCAATTTTTTTACTCATTGATAATACTGGCCTTCCAGTGATAACCTCAGACATCCGGTGAGTTACAGTATCGTCACCACCAGTTTGAATGGCTCCTTTTACCTTTCCTAACCAATCCCAACCTTGAAGGTTTAAGTTTTCAACTAATTTTAATAATTTTTTATTTCTTCCAATTAATCCATCATTCATAACCCTTAATGCACCTCCTCTAACCCTATTAGTTTGAATTCTCTTTAGACCACGATGAATAACTAATTCTACAGGATCTGTATCTACTCCATCAAGTTCTACAGGTAAATTTGAAATACAATTATGTATATCTTCATCCAATATTTTAAATTGAAAATTTCCCACTTCTCTTTCATACAACCTTAATTCCTCAACAAATCTTCCTGTTTCATCATCAAAGGAATTAGCTTGATATTTATCAAGATTGGTTACTTTTCTTACATGATCTGCAATTAACATAGTAAGAGCAGCCTCAGTCCCTCCTGCTGATCTTATAGGACCGGCAAAAGAAATTGAAAGATATTTTGAACCATCCTTATTATCCTTTATTTGAACATCAGATATTCCTTGAAGTGGGGCTACAGTTACACCTTCAGTAACAACAGCTAAACTTACCCTTACTGCATTTTCCAAACGTGTTCTAAGATCACCACTTCCATATTCACCTACTGCAATTTCTTCAGCAATTTTTAATGCTGCTTTTTCTTTTGTAGTATGTTTTAAAAGAGTCCTTAATCTATCTGATATATCTATATTATGCATTTTTGCCACTCTATCTGAAAGATCGTATGCTATCTTTGGTTCAACATAGTTAGTAACATCATAGCCTTTTTTTCTTGCTTTTTGAACCAAAGTAAATAACTTATTTACTTGATTTAAAATATTGAGTTGATAATCTACATAATGCTGTGGGATTGATATATCCTGTAATCTTACTTTTGCCTCATCTACTAAATTCATGTTGATTATCCAAAATTAATTTGAGCGAATAGCAGATATGATATCAGAAAATTTTTTCTCCCAATCAGGATCTTTTTCAATTAGTGTTCCAACAACAAGTATATCCGCTCCTGCATCAGTTAATTCTTTTGCTATAGCGGAATCTTTTATACCACCACCTACTATTAACAAACCATCAAAATATTTTCTAACACTTGAAACCATTTTTGGAGAAATATTTTTTTCTGCTCCAGAACCTGCTTCCAAATATACAAATCTCATACCAAGAAATTGTGCAGCAAGGGAGTACATTACAGCAATTTTGTTTTTTTCAAATGGGATTCCTTTTGCACGTCCAACAAACCATGCTGTAGTATTTTCTCCAATTATTATATAACCCGTCGGTAAGGGTTCTAATTTATATTTTTTAACTAATAGAGCAGCTAATGCTTGTGCACCGGAAATAAAATAAGGATCTTCGGAATTTAATAGAGATGTAAATAAAATGGCATCTGCGTTAGGAGATACACCCGTAACATTTCCGGGAAATAAAATAATTGGAATTGAAATAATTGATTTAATCGATATAACTAATTTATCTAAATCCAATTGATCGATTGCTGATGATCCCCCCACTAAAATAGCAGAAGCACCTAACGATTCAACTTTCTTTGCTATACCAGTTATATCATTAAAATTTTCTGAATCTAATAGAGCAAAACAGATTTTTTTATACTTTTTTAACTCATCATGAATATAATTTTCCACCCGCTGCAATTTAACTATAATACTAATAGTTTTTTAATTTATTAATTATACGAGTATATAACATATAAGAAAATATATGAAAAAGCTATACGTAATTGTATAGTACATGAAAGATGATATAAATATAAATAATTTATTAATATCAAAAATAATTGAGAATTCTTTATTTACTAATAGACAAATGCAAATTATTTATAATATTTATAATAATGAAAAAAAGCCTAATGACATTACATCAGGTGCTTATTATAGAGAAGTAAAACAATGTAGGCATAAGATAAGGAAATTATATTATACTTTTATTCTTTTAAATTTGCTAAATATTATTAAGGATGAACAAATAGATATAATTAACTTAATTATTAATAAATTAAACAAATTAAATAATAATCACGACAAATATCACGATAATGATTTAAAAAACATGATAAATATCATTGATCAATTACTAAATAAGATATTATTCTGAGATTATAACTGCTTTTAATTTATCAACCATATTGTAATATATCACATACAACAAGATTATATCACACCCTGTAAATATAACATTGTGCTTGAATATACCATATCACTGCTTCTGATTTATGTCATCATACCATTTACAGCAAGCATGGCTTTGATGCTACTAATATTAAAATATAATAAAAAAATATCAAGGTATAAAAAAATATCAAGGTATAATGTGGAATTAAAGATTTTTGATATGGATAAACAAATTAAAGATCAGCAGGCAAAAATAAATCTATTATCTGAACAGTTAGGAATTATTTTTTCTAGAACAAACACCATAAATTCAAAATTAGACACAATAAATAATTTAATAATAAAAATAGATAAGAATTTTTTAACTAATAATGCATCACAACATAGTAATGAAATATCACCCGATTCACATCATGTAAGTAACAACTATCATATCATACAATCACAAAAAAAAGGTCATGATACATCAACCTCACAAGTAGAAAGCATTGGACAAAGGTATCATAATAGCACTATTGAATATATTTTAAAAAAATTAGAAGATGAAGAATTGACTACAAGAGAATTACAACAATATATTGGTAGAACTAGAGAACATACATCTAGACTTTTAAAAAAAATGTATGATAATAAACTTGTTAATAGAAATATGAATTCAAAGCCTTTTAAATATACTATTACAGACGAAGGTCGTAAACTGTTGATAAAACATTCTGCTTTAAAAAAGAAT
Source organism: uncultured Nitrososphaeraceae archaeon (assembly GCA_963830925.1). Classification (GTDB taxonomy): domain Archaea; phylum Thermoproteota; class Nitrososphaeria; order Nitrososphaerales; family Nitrososphaeraceae; genus Nitrosocosmicus. The sequence continues at coordinate 870,738 of CAWHOB010000001.1, forward strand.
TATCATTTGGAATATCCGAAGAAAATTGAGAATTCAATAGATGAGTTGACTGAGATTCGATATCCCTAGAGTTTAAGTTTTGATTAACACTTTTAGATAACTTTATTAATTTATATACCCATTCTTTGCCTCTTTTGCTTCTCATTAGTTTGTTTTTTTCAACATATCTAGATAAATAAGTAGATATCAAACTTAATTGTAATTGTTCATTGTAAACACTCTGATAAGAATCAACAATATCAGATGATGTAAAAGAACTATACACAAAATTATTTTCAATTAATGACCATATTTTAGATTCTATCGAATGTAAAGAGTTATTGTTATTATTGTTAAAATTGTTATTATTGTTAAAATTTTTCATCACATTATTCATAGGATTAGGTTTTGTTTGTACATTAAACTCTTCTTTAGATATATTTAATGTTTCAACCAATTGAAGCACTTTTTGAATCTTATCCTTTGAAAGATTTCCCTCTAATGATAAATTATATTTTCCACCATCATCATCTTCTAATTCAATTTTTATTTTCTTCCTTCCGGTGGACAATATATTATATCTGTGAACATGATAACATATGTTAACTTAACAATATTGTGTGAATTTTGATAACAAATAGCTAAGTTTTTTTTTACTAATTTACGAGTAAAATTTCTAAGATTAATTATAATAAAGATAATATCATATCTTTTAATCTTTTAATTCAGGTTCCAGTGGAAATAAAGGGGTTAATTCACGGTTATTAACTATGTTAATCTTTTAATTCAGGTTCCAGTGGAAATAAAGGGGTTAATTCACGGTTATTAACAAAATTAATTTATCTGATAATCACTTTGTTAAATTTAAAAAATTAATCTCCAGACCCCTGTATTTCTAATGCAATCATTAATAATATAATATTAAATCTATATATTAATAATTATATAATTAGTTTATTTTATTTGATTATGAGATTTAAAATTAAATGTTAATAACAGTTAACATAATTAACATGTCATTATCTATTAACATTCGAATAGAAAGCAAGGGGTGTCTGTGTTAAAATATATTAATACTAGGTGAATTGGATAATGGATTCAGATTATTTAGATAATATTTTCGAAAAAGCAGTATTTGGAATAAGTTTAATAAAAAACAGAAAAACTTTAACAATAGATTATGTACCAGAAAAACTTCCATTCAGAGATGAAGAATCAAAGACTATAGCCCAAGTATTATCTGTAGTGTTAAAAAATGGAAGACCATCAAATCTTCTAGTCTTTGGAAAACCAGGTACTGGTAAAACTGCAGTTGTTAAAAATGTAATTAATCGATTAAAGAAAATTTCCATACAGCATGGAATAGAAATAACTGTTACTATTGTTAATGCAAAGACTTCTAATACATCTTACAAAGTCTTGTATGATATTGCTGAAGATCTAGGAACAAACAAGATTGATAAAAAATTTAGAGTTCATTTTACAGGATTATCCATGGGAGAGGCGACAGACCGTATATTAGAATATATAAAAAAAAATAAATTACATGTTATTTTAGTTATCGATGAAATAGATTCTTTAGTAGAAAGAAATGGTGATGATATTTTATATAGTTTTACCAGGGCAAATGAACGTTTATTGGAATCCGGTTTTATATCTTTGATTGGAATCTCCAATAGTTTAACATTCAAAGATAAGTTAGACCCACGAGTTAGAAGTAGTTTAAGCGAAGAAGAATTAATATTTAATCCTTATACTGTATTACAACTCAAAGAAATTCTTAATGAACGATCACTACTTGCTTTTAATGAAGGTGCAATATCCCCTGCATCCATCAATCTATGCGCTGCAGTAGCAGGAAAAGATAATGGTGATGCTAGAAAAGCAATAGATCTTTTAAGAGTCGCTGCTGAATTAGCCGAAAGAGAAAGAGCGACAATTGTTGTTGAGAAACATATTAGAGATGCACAAGAAAAAATTGAAAAGGATTCTAATTATGAAGTAATAAAAAATTCAACAACTCATACTAAATTAGTTGTTCTTTCTATATTGAAATCTCAATCCGGAATGACAGGAGATGTTTATGATATCTATATTTCTTTATGTAAAAGGATTCAACACGATACGTTGACTCAAAGACGAATTACACAAATAGTAAGTGAATTAGATCAGTTGGGATTAATTACATCTAATGTAGTTAGCCACGGACGTTATGGGCGCTCTCAAATAATAAAGATTGCAGTTTCCACTAATACAATAGTGGAAGCATTGAAAGATGATACTTATTTATCTACATTATTATAATTTATTTGATTTAATTCACTATGATCGAATGTTCTGATCAAAAGATATGATCGAAAGAACAGCTTTTTATAAATACTTGATCTACATTGTTCTATTTGATAATAATGAAATATAGAAGTAGAACAGAAATAACGGTATTAATTCTAGATGCAGCAAACGGAGGGGCTACCAAGACAAAAATTATGTATAAATCATTTCTTTCATACGCCCAGTTAAAAGAATACTTTTCAATGTTAATAGAAAATGGACTGATAGAATATGAAGATGGAACACAAAAGTATAGAACAACCGAAAAAGGCTTGAAACTATTAAAAATATATAATCAAATAGAAGAATTAATTCCAAATACAGTTTAATTTAATTTAATTTAATTTTAGTTTATTTTAAAAAACATTATATACATAAAATATTAAATTTATTATTTTATAATTAAATATTTAGATATCAATTTCCAATTTTAAAAGTTATTTTATCAACTATCAACTATCAACTATCAACTATCAACTATCAACTATCAACTATCAACTATCAACTATCAACTATCAACTATCAACTATCAACTATCAACTATCAACTATCTTTATTTGATATCTTATTGTCTATTTATTTTTCTTTTTAATTATTTTTAAAGTGATTGATATTGATATGGTAAATGAAATATGATTATTTATTTAATATAAAAATTAATACAGAATTTATCTATAATGCATATATCTTTTAATTAACGATTATTTATTGTCTTTTCATTTTAATTGCAATTGATTTGAATTGACATTTTATGTATATCAATTGCAAAATATTAATTTCAAAATATTCACTATGATCGAATGTTCTGATCAAAAGATATGATCGAAAGAACAGCTTTTTATAAATACTTGATCTACATTGTTCTATTTGATAATAATGAAATATAGAAGTAGAACAGAAATAACGGTATTAATTCTAGATGCAGCAAACGGAGGGGCTACCAAGACAAAAATTATGTATAAATCATTTCTTTCATACGCCCAGTTAAAAGAATACTTTTCAATGTTAATAGAAAATGGACTGATAGAATATGAAGATGGAAGGGTAAATATGTATAGAACAACCGAAAAAGGCTTGAAACTATTAAAAATATATAATCAAATAGAAGAAATAATACCACAAATAAATAATCCTATAACTAGATCATCCTTTTAAATTTATAATTATATTTTATTTTAAATAAATAAATAAATATTTTACTTTACAATCAAAACAGGAATTTTACTGTGTTGTAAAACCCTATTAGAAACACTGCCCAATATTGCATGTTTAAAACTTCCTTTTCCTCTACTTCCAATTATAATAAAATCAAAATTATTTTTTTCACTATAATCTAATATAGTAGAACCAATGTTACTTCCTTCTAAAAATAAAGTTTCCGCCTCAATATCATATTCTTTAGCTTGGATTTTACCAATATCAAGAATCGCCTTTGCTTCGTTTTTCAAAGTTACCATCACAGAATTAACAAGTTTTTGTGATTGGATATAGATAAACGGAGGTACTTCAATAACATATAAAATAGTTAATTTTGTTTTCAATTTTGAGCATAAAAATAAACCATGATTTAAAGCTCTTAATGAAATAGTAGACCCATCTATTGGAATAAGAATCTTTGAAATCAATAAAAAAATAATAACAATCTAAAATATAAAGAAAATACTATTGATACAAGCAATAATATATCAAATAATTTATAAAAAGATATTTTAATATAGACATTAAATTGAGTTAAATAATTAAAATGTCCATTATATAATTTTTGAATATAATTTTGCATTAATAAATATATACAATTAATAAAAAAGTAGTTTTAATTCTTTATGCTAATAATGAAATATAGAATAGACCAATAAGAGTATATTCTATTTTTCAAGTTATAGCATATTATATTCTATTTATTTATTAAAAAAAATAATTAAAAGGATTCTTGATGTACTGAAACAACTGTATTTGGAATTAATTCTTCTATTTGATTATATATTTTTAATAGTTTCAAGCCTTTTTCGGTTGTTCTATACTTTTGTGTTCCATCTTCATATTCTATCAGTCCATTTTCTATTAACATTGAAAAGTATTCTTTTAACTGGGCGTATGAAAGAAATGATTTATACATAATTTTTGTCTTGGTAGCCCCTCCGTTTGCTGCATCTAGAATTAATACCGTTATTTCTGTTCTACTTCTATATTTCATTATTATCAAATAGAACAATGTAGATCAAGTATTTATAAAAAGCTGTTCTTTCGATCATATCTTTTGATCAGAACATTCGATCATAGTAAATTTCTAAATAATAAAATACATTATCTATGATAAAAATTAATAATATTAGGATTCTTATTCTATGATCTTTCTTTTTGTGATAGTTTAATCATAAAAATTAAGTATAAATCTCAATATTATAATTTGTAACGTTATCATTATATGAAAAGTAATGCTAAAATAAAAGTTTTAATATGTTTTGGTAATTATATTAATTTTATTAATTCATATATTTAGATTGAAATACAAAATAAAAAAATCAAACTAAAGGATAATAGAGATTGTGTTTGGTATGTCTTTATAAAAATTATTAAAATTAAAACAATAATTTTGTTGATTAAAACAAATAGTATATTATATAAGAACATTAGAATTATAAATACATCTCAACCTTATTATAATACTTACATAAAACATTATTAGATCATATAACTGTGACGTTACTGCAAAATAATGCAATATATTTACAGCAAGTATATTCTTTTGTAAATGTATGATATTAATTCAACTGAAAAAGAGAGTATATCTCCTATGGCACTATTTACTGATATTATTTCTGTATTGTGTTAGTCTATAATAAATTAAACCTATTATTTACATGCTTTAGTTTACATTTTTCTTCTATAGGAAAAATAATCGTTAAAACATTTGGTTCTTTCAATAATGTTTTTCTCCAAAGAAGAATATGTAGATGATATTTTATTTCAATATTGACAGGCTTAATGAAGATACCATATATCATAATCTGATTTTGAAAAAGGTAATTTCTATAAATATTTTTTCGAGATTGAAATAATCTTCAGCCACCATAAACATTTTTCTTTTTTAGATATACTCAGTGCTAGAATTTACTTATTCTTTGATTCAATTATGGAAATCATAATCAGACGTACTCTGAATAATCATAAGTTAAGTTTCATATGATATATTTGAAAATCTTATTCTCTTTATTTTTGAATCAAATTTCAAATTGATACATAAATTCACTGACAATAAGAAAATAAGAAAAGAGTATTCAAATGCTCTTTTAAAGATATAACAATCGACTCTAAAGAGGTTCTTTTATTTCTATTAATTATAAATGAGTTGAAACTTTAATCTAGAGATATTATAAAGTGAACAACAGCGCTCTGCTCGCAATTGATAAGTAAACCGTAAATACAAAGAATATACAATAGCACAGTGTTGCACAGTGAAAAAGAGGGAAAATACATTAAAGTCTAATTGGGTATGCTCTGAATGGGATATATAGTCAAATAGAAAGTTTGGCGTAAAGCGGCATATAAAAAAAGCAAATAAATCTGCAATCTATATTTGTTAATAAAATATAATCATTTATCTTAAAATTATAAAATTAGTTTATAATATGTATAGATAATAGATAATACATCAAATTGCTTATTCCTAATGATGTAGAATCAATTATTGGTATCATAATAGCGTTCGTTGTTTCTTTTTTAATATCTTTAATTATAATGCCATTTTTTATCAGATATCTTGTTAAAAATAAATATGTAGTTAAAGATAAACACAAACCCAATAATCCCGATGTCCCCCGACCAGGCGGCCCGATTTTATTATTAAGTTTCATTATAGGAGAATTAATAATATTTTCAATAACTGGATTTTATGGAATTATAGGAATAATAATTACTACTATTATAGCCTTTTTAATTGGAATTATTGATGATTTTAAAACAATGCCGGGTTGGTTCAAACCCACAACTCTTATAATAGCTGCTATTCCTTTAATAATATTTCATGTACATGAAAATCATTTAAATATTATTTTTGGAGATGTGCTTATTCCAATATTATATATTCCATTAATTTTGATTGTTATTCCTTTGGCAGGCAATACTGTAAATTCTATAGATGTATTTAATGGAGTAGCTTCAGGATTTTTAATTATATCTATGTTCCCGTTAATGGTTAGTACGTTGTTATTTGGTAAATTCGAGATTTTTTTAATGGAAATACCCTTTTTAGCCTCTCTGTTAGCATTTTATAGATTTCATAAATATCCGAGTAAAATATTTCCAGGTGATTCAGGTACATTATTAATGGGTGCAGTATATGGATCATTTGCAATAGCCTCTCAATCTGAGGTCATTGCAATAATAACATTATTGCCTGCAATCATGAATTCATTTTTATTTTTAAATAGTGTTAGAAAAATTGTGGAACACAGGCAATTAAAAGCAAGGCCAGTTATACTTAAAGATGATTATAGTATGGAAGCCTCTAATGATACTACTGCTCCAATTACACTGGTTAGATTAATTTTACTTGACGGTTCACTTTCAGAAAATCAAATAGCACATAAAATTTTTAGATTGGGTATATTTTCATGCTGCCTATCCTTTTTTACAATTTTTTTACAATTTTTGGTTTTGCATATAAAATAAAAGAGGATAAAAAATGAAATTTTTAGATCTTAGATTCTTTATACTGTTTATGTGGGGAATCGTTATGATAGCTTGTATTTCGATTATTTTTATTATAGCTCCGATGAGTAAACATCTAACACATGAAAAAAATTCTATAACACTTTTTCAAATTTCTTTAATTCAAGCAATTTTATCATTGATAATAGTAGGAATTTTAATATTTGTATTGATTAAATTTCAAAAAATATATTTGTATAAAAAGTTAAAGGCTAAGAAAAATAGTTAATCAACTTCTGTTTTATATATATCAATCAAATTAGAAAATCCCTTTTCTTCCATGAATTTCCATATTTTACCACAAATAGAACAAGAAATTTTTTTTTCTTTAGAGGAGAATTCTAATTGAAAGTGACTACACCGTATTTGATATTGATACTTTAAAGATTCTAATTCTTTAATATTACTTATATCTCTGACAGAGTTTTCTGTCACTAATAATTTTACATTCAGCTATAATATAATCTATTATTTATTAAATAAAAATGAATTATAGCGTATTAAACATTTTATTTATATAAATTGTATAATATCTATGAAAAAGATTTAAGTTTAACGATTCTGAATATGATCTATATAATTTTATACATCTATATATATATCTAATACTGTGACTTATTTTATTGGATAATGCAAATTCTGATATTAGAAAGATACAATTTACAGGCAGATCTACCTACATTTTATCATTACCTAAAAAATGGATTGAAGAAATGAAATTAAAAGCTGGAGATCATGTTTCTATATCTAGGAATTCAGATAATTCATTATGCATTACTCCAGAGCATGAAAAAAGATCACATGAGGTAGTAAATGAAGTCACTACTTTGGTTTTAATTGATGAAGGACCAAATACATTGAAAAGAAAAATTGTTTCTATTTATTTGTCAGGATATAATTTAATTAATTTAAAATCTAAAATAGGGAGAATTCAACCTATACAAAGAGAAGCCGTAAGAGAAATTGTACGACGTAGTTTAATTGGGACAGAAATTATTGCAGATTCAGCTGATATAATTACAATACAAGTTTTATTAACATTGCCTGAATTATCAGTTAATACTGCAGTAAGGAGAATGTTTTTAATCGCATCCTCTATGCATAGAGATGTAATTATTGCATTAAAAGAAAAAAACTTTGAAATAGCAAATGGAGTGATTAGATCAGATGATGAAGTAGATAGGTTTAGTTTGTATATTTTAAGGAATTTAGTAATGGCAACAAATAATGAAAGAATTCTACAAGAGATTGGTTTAAGATACCCATCGGATTGCTTAAGTTATAGAGTTACTGTAAAAAGTATTGAAAGAGTGGCTGATCATGCAACCAGAATCGCAATAAAATCACTTGAAATACACAATACAATTTCTGTAAATATGATAGAAAAATTAGAAAAGCTAAGTAATTTGGCATTAGATGTATTAACATCCTCTGTAGAGGCCTTTTTAAGAAGAGATTATAATTTAGCAGATAAAATCGCTGATAAATCTGAAAATGTACTAGATGTTGAAAAAGAAATTATGATCTATTTGGATTCTTTGGAAAATACAACTGTTGAAGATCAAAATACAAGTGCTAGTCTCAAATTAATATTAGAAGATATTCGTAGAACCGTAGAACATGCCAGCGATATAGCAGAATCTGCAATGAATCAAACTATAGGAGAAATAATTAAAGTAGATAAAAAATCTTAGGTATTACTATGTAGAGTTATTTCATTTATTTTGTAGCAAAGAATACAATGAAGGTTACAATTATCATGCAGACAAATTGATTTGAGAGAATTACAATTAAAACACCAGATCTGTTTATTCATGAAAATAAAAAAATTATAATTGTTATAAATATTACGAATAATTTACACTAATTTATATTGCTTAATTTGGAAATAGAAATAATTAAAGAGAGGAATCGCCTCTTGTTTTAGTTTTTATATCTACTGCATCTTGTATATCTGAGATAAAAATTTTACCACCTATTCTATTACTTAATTTCTGTAATAACGAATCAACAACAGCTTCTACTACTTCATCTTTTACTATAGTCTCAATTTTTGTTCTTGGAATGTATTCTGGAGTATATTGCATAGTACCCCGTCCAATTGAAACAGGTTCCGCCTTTGTTTTACCCTTTCCTTCGACACGATAATGTATCATTCCCTGCACATCATTATCCTTTAACGTTTCACTGACTGTTTGTAATTCTCTATCTGGAACTATTATCTCAAGTTTTTTCATTATTATCTATCAACCAACATTTTTTTATATAACACATTTAAATGATCAATGTGTTCTTTGCAGTGCAGTGCAATACTATCATAAAAGCAATTAAAAATATTATATTTATAATTTAATGAGTTAATATAATTAGTCTTATAAAAGCATTTATCTGATATTAAATTAATCTGTTTTGAAGTAAAATTTTTGAGTAATATTATAATTAATATGTTCTTATTCTTTGTTTTTAAGAAAAATTAATACTATAATTATACAAAATAGTATCAATACTGTTTCTACTATAATTATAAAGTTCGTATTATAAAGTATGATTGTTTAATTTTTATGTGCATGTATACAATAAAATCAGTTATTGTAGTATTCTATTCTTATTTTCAGTTTTTGTTATTGTATCTTCTTCTAATGTAATTATTTCCTATGAGAAAACAAATAGTGATACTATTGATAAATCAGCACTTATGAGAACAACTGATTGTATAAACAACTTGATAACGGGAGTATTTATGGGTTCTAGTTCTGGAAACTGTGGTAACATTAATAATAATTCAGATACCATTAATTCTACTAATAATGAATTTAATTCAAGTAAAAATGCTCTTTTAAATTTTAAATCTGAAACAGGTCAAGCATCGGATTTTCTTGCAATGAATCACGGTCTAACTAATGTTGGTCCTGCCCCATCATTAGATGATCCATCAGTTTATACAAAATCAGCACAAATTGGGGGAATACCTATCGATAATATATCGAATTCACATCCATTAGTAGATGATAAATCAAAGGATAGTAGTACTTCCTCCATTAAAAACGATGAATTAGGTAATCTATTAAATAAAAAAAATAAACATGGTAATGAAATATTTGCATGTTTTAACAGAGCTATTGTATCTACATCCTCATTATCTGATTCTGCAATTATCAAATGTGCTAAAGATTATGATAGTTTTAAATAATTATTTTTTTTCATCATTGAAAATTATATAATTCATATAAGACAATGACAATTTAGAGTTGGCAATTTATCTTTATGTTATAAATTGCTATAAAATAGCAAATAAAATGATCATATAATACCAATTATGAAATAGCAATTAGCATTTAAATAAATAAATTAAATTTTTATATTGTATTTATTATTTTTTAAAGAATTAATTTGCGTACAAATTTGGAGCAAAAATATTTCTATTTACATATCTTTATTTAATCTATCTATAATGAAATATCATTTTTTATTTGTTCGTCTAAAGTAAAGTGAGATTTACAAAATATTGGATTAAATTATTTTATATTTTTTTATAGTTTCAGCATAACTAAAAGAAATTCTCATTAAATCTTTAAGTAATACTTTTTTATAAAAAAGTATTATTATGATATTGTCATTTGGAGCCAAATTAAAATGGTTATAGATGTTAAATCTTTTCTAATTTTATCTGTTCCTTCAATGATAATGTTTGGCATGCGCCATGCGCTTGATGTCGATCATATTACTGCAATAGATAACCTTGTAAGATTCCATAATTCAAAAAGAAGAGCAAGATGGATTGGAACCGGATTTAGTATCGGACATATGATATCAGTTTTATTGGAAATGCTCTTGATAATATATGTAATAGGTAGTGCATTAAACAGCAAAGTCAATGAACTTTCACTTTGGGGTGGTATAATTGGAGTTATTGCTTTGGCTACAATCGGTACCATAAATATATATTCTATGAAAAAATGGGGAAAAACTGGTTCAGCTATCTTTGCTAGCAAAGTATCTACAAGAACTGGAATACTAGGACCATTTGGTTCCTCTTTAGTTACTGGCATAGTTTTTGGTCTTGGATTTGATACAGCTACTCAAATATCTGCTATTACATTATCGGCTGTAGCATCTGCAACACTAGGAATACAGATAGCATTGATATTATCAGGATTTTTTGCTATAGGTATGATACCAGTTGACACACTTGATAGTATAATTTTAAGGTCAATGTTTCATCGAATTTTTGATAAAAAAGGTTTTAGGTACATGTCATATGCTTTAAGTGGTACTGCTATGATAGTTGCGGCTCTTACTTCTTTTGAAATAATAACAGGATTAGAAATTCTGCCTACATTAACAGGTCCAGTGCTTGCACTGGTCATTATAGGTGCAAGCTTTGGATATGGTTATGCTACTAGAAATAAAAGAGAATTAATAGTAGATAATGAAAAAGAAATTCATAAACAAAGATTAGATCACGATAGTGAAAAGACAGACCATTATTCTTAGTGGAAGTAATGTAGCTTAAGATATAGATATAAAGTATTGATTCTATATGCTTTTGTAAACATCCTTCATAGAAAATTATTATAAATTAAATATCATAATCTTATTTGATTAATCCTATATATTGTATATATGCGTATTATATGTTAATTAAATATAGATAATATTTTCACGTAATTTAAAAATTATAGTAATAAAATAGGACATTTAATTTGATGAATTTTTTTTATTATGCAGAGTAAATAATATGCTTCTATAAACCCTTGTAAATTAAACTTTATGCTCAAAGTAATGCTATATTCTGTTGGAATTGAGTTAAACCAAATTTTTTATTTAATTTAAATCAAAATCCTGTTTTGTTGCATAATTTAATTTTTCGTAATGGTCTAACATATTCAGTTAAAGTTTATAGTGAGCATATATCGGAATTCGTGTTATTATAGTTATATCCAATTAAAAAATGAATTTCATAATATGCAACAAAGCATAAAATCCTTAAGTTACCGAGCCTAAAATTATATTTTGACATTTTAATATTTATTTTAAAAAAATTCTTTATTTTTCCGTTTAATAGCTTATTTAAAGCCTATGCATTTAGATTCAGATTCTATATTATTTTATCAATAAGTCGATCAATTTTCTTTTTACATATTACATTTGGTATACTTTATCAATTGTATAGAAACCCTAATTTCTTTAAATTCAGCATCATAATAACCATTAAATCATTATTAATTATTAAAAGCAAAAAAAGATCAAAAACAATTTAAATTTATAGAAAGTTTAATATAATTGTATTATATTAATCTGTTGCGATTATAACTATATTTTCTCCTTTAATAAAAATATTTCCCATTTCATGAGTTTTATTATCTTTGAGTATCTCTGTTGCATTTTCCAATGTCAAGTTCATAAATTGGTCAAAACTTTTTAATTTACCTTTAAGTGTTCTTTTTCCTTTTAATTTTATTATAATGTTTTTGTGTAAACTGCTTTGTAATATATTTGATTGATTATTTCGTGATGGTGAAGACAATATATTGTAAAATCCTTTTTTGTTATTTAGGTTTAACTAGAATATTCTAATAATTATATCCAAACCTTTTGGGTATAATTTATTATTGCTTTGTTGCATGATTCCTATAATCTTTGATCCACTGCCGGTTTTGTTTAAACAGATATCATTTTATTATACAAAGATACTTTCAACATCATTTCCTGTATCATATTCTTTAACCTAACTGAATAAACATATTCTCCAAACGTTCTCTTTAAAGAAGAGAATACTGCTTCTACAATCCATCTTTGGACATAGCTTACGCTATCCTCTTTCCATTTTTGCAAATCATTTCTTTGTGTCAACACTGCTAGATTTCTAAGTATGTTTCCTTTTTTAATCGAACTCTAGCATTCTTTCTTACTTTTATACATGGTAAGATTCCATTGTCTACTAGGTATCTAAAAATCTCATTACTTTCATAGGCCCCATCTGCAAATAGTTTACCAATAGTAATTTTTTTATCTGATTTTATAATGCCATCAATCAATTCTGGTAACGCCTTACCATCATGGACATGTTCATCAGTAACCTTCATCATAGCAAGAATTTTCTTAGTCTTTATATTTACTGCAATGTGTATTTTTAAATAGCCTTTCTTATGTTTCACATGCCATTTTTCTCTCTCCACTGACCTCTATTTGTTACTTTGATGCCAGTACCGTATATTGCGCTGACAATATATTCGTCTTTGAATTCCTTGCTATCATCTGTGTTGTATCTTTTATCCCAATGTTTAATCTGTTTATTCTTCTGTTTATTGTAGTGTAATCAGGAATGGATGGTACCTTTTCTTTAGCGTGTCCTTGTGCAATGCCTTCTTCGGTTTGTCTATATGGCAGATGAAAGTACACTTTAGCGTAACCAAGTAAAAGGAGAAAAGTGTTTGGATAATGAAATGGCTGCTCACCTACCTTGTTTTTGTTCATCTCTTTTAATTCGGTATCCCAGTTGTTAATGACATCAAAGCCTAACAAGATTTCACCTCTTCTAACTAGAGATTGGTTATAGGCAGCAGACCATTTCACAAAATTTGTTGACAAATATTAGCTAAATGTATTTGGAATTAGGAATCATGCAGAAAAGCAGTTTTTATATGGTATAGATTATTGTTTTTTTATAACTTGTACCCTTTCTTATAATATACATCAGCTTTTTTACCCTCTTGATAATGTGGTGTGCGTGTGTCGTCTGTCTGTATACCCGTCTATCGTATTTTTTAATAGATCGATATATTTAAATTCATACACACGGTATGCATATTTAAGGAATCTCATACCCAATACAGTGTCTTCTGTGTCTTTTATCTATTTAGTATAAAAATATTCTAGTGTAATATATATACAAGCATTGCAAAAAATCTGTTGGTTTTAATCTAGCAATTGATCTGAAAAGTTGAAAATGAGTGATGTTAGACATGGAAAGAGGTAGAGGATTATTGAAATGGCATTTCCCTCCCTGCCCATGATAATGTTAAATAAATGCTATTTAATCAGATTAATCCAAAAATGATCGGATAGTGTTGAAAGCATCATATAAAATATTCAGCGATATATTTAGGGAAAATAGTAAAACAGATTACAGAAATCATGCAACAAAGCATTTATTATCATAATTTCTTTTAACTTTAATATTATATGTCAACCAAAGGATCTAATTTGATGAATTTTTTTATTTATTATGCAGAATAAATAATATGCTTCTATAACCCTTAATGGCTCTAAAATAGATATTATTTCTTTATTGTAATAGTCGGCAAATAGATTAAGCCATTGTTTTACATGTTTTAATCTGCATTTCTTCTTTCTACAAGGAAAATAATCGTCAAATGCTTTGTTGCATAATTATTTTTTTCGTCATTTGCTACTATTTGGCAGGTGAATCTATGACGATTACAGTTACAATTCAATTGTTATTGTTACAGGTTAATTGTTGTTATAACTGATTTTGAATGATGCAACAAAGCATTATCAAATATAAGTTCTATCTTTGATGTACCCCATTGTTCTTTCAATCAGGATTTTCTTATATGAGGAATGAAAATGATGCTTTAGTTTCAAAAATTTAATCTTGATGAGGATACCAAGTACCTCCATTGGTGGAAACTGGGTCCTGATTATGTTTACCACAACGTCCACAACGTCATAAAAAAAATGCTCTGCAACAAACATATGTTGCGTTCTTTGGATATGCTTATTTCAAGAATATTCTTTTTAGTTTCAGATTCAATAGTAGCGACCCATGCTAGATGTATTCAAAACCAACTTTATTTTGAGTTTCATTGACTATAAATTCAAATTCAGAAACCCTTTACTTTTAAAAAACAATCTTTCCGTTCTATACTTTTGTATCCAATCTCTAATTGCATCAGTATGATTTCGAGCAAATCGAGATATGGCTTTGGATGTATTTCTTAAAGAAAGATTAAGAAAATAAAGATACAAAGAATATACTATGTCTTCAGGATGTTCTTTTTCTAAATTTATATAACATAATAGGTAAGCAACGCATGAACCTATAGCTTTTTACTTAGAGCCTATCCTAAAATTATCTTTCTGTAGATGATCATACAACAGAGGATAACTGTACAATCCAAGATAATTCTCTACACCTTCTTCTAATACCTTGTTAGCAGTTTCCTGAATCTGTTGTGCCATCATGAATTTGTTTGCTCTACAATCCACCATCTTTTTACAGAACGCTTTTTCTATTTGAACAATGTTGTGTTATACCCTTGACCTCTTTTTACTTCTTCTCTTTCTCATCTCTTTCTCTCTTTGGAGTAATATGCAGTATATATTCTCGTTTGATTAATTCTTGCTCTTCAGGTACGGAATTGTATGCCTTATCTAAACATAGATGTTGAAGTTTTCTTACTTCTCTTTCTCCTGTTTTTTAGTTTTATACGAGGATGGTGGTCGTTTGATAACTACATTATCAACCACACTTGTTAATAGTTTGATATCATGCATGTGTTTGCTGAAGAAGAATAATTGCAGATATAGGATTCCTTTTTTAAGTTAAAATATGTCTTTTTGTTTTGCACAGTTTGATTCTATCTCCGGTAGGATCGTGTCCTTTCATTGCCCCATAAAGGTGATTTTATCGATATGCTGTCCAGAGATTGCCAGGTCCTGTTGATACCCATTACAGTCATTATAGATTTTCAATAGTTTTATCCATGCCTTTTTGAATGCATTTAATACATTTAATTCTTGAAACCTACGGTGACAAGTAGAAGAACCTGATCCGTATTCTTTGGTCAGCATCTTCCATTAACATCCTCCCGTTCTTAATACATCGATAATTCCATCAATCACTTTTCGATATAGAACAATTGGTCGGCCATCAACTGTCCAGAGGGTTTCTACTTTTTGAAAATGCTTTTAATCTCATCATAATTCATCAGAAACCTTGAGTATGATTGGATGTTTATTTTTCTCCTTTACCCTTTCCTTCTCTTGATGATGGCTACAGTTTAGCAAAAGAGGAAAAGATCTATAATCATACGAATTTTGAAATAGCTCTTAACTTTACAGAGCCTATATATATCTAAAACCATTAATTAACATTCAATTTTGATTTAATTTCATAGATGTTTACACATTATTGTTAATTAAATTATTTACAGCATTGTTGAATATCTTTAACAGTGATGAAATTTATAATTCTTGCATATTTGTAAATAACAATTACTCGAATTTATTTAATATAAGAATCAGAAAGAACAAAATTTTGTACAAATCTAACATATTGTAATTTAATTCAATTGATCTAATTCTTTTAACAGTATTTTGTTTAGAACTGTAAATATGTTTACATTAATAGTATTATAATAGTAGGAAAATGAAAATGAAAAATATTAGTAAAAAAACAATTACAACAATGTTACTTGTTCTTCCAATGCTGTTAGCTGGACTAGCAACAGTTATAGTAGCACAATCAATAGATGCTGTAATACCTACACATACAGTTCAAGGATGTCTTGCATTTTGTGCTTCACCGCCTGCTGTGATACAGGGTCCACCTGGTCCACCTGGTTCACAAGGAGTACAGGGTTCACAAGGAGTACAGGGTTCACAGGGTTCACAAGGAGTACAGGGTTCACAGGGTTCACAGGGTTCACAGGGTTCACAGGGTTCACAGGGTTCACAAGGAGTACAGGGTTCACAAGTATTTACAGGATAAAGTATCATTCATATTGAATCACCTCAAAAGAGAGATTTTAATTTAGGTGATTTATAAGATCTCTTGCATGATTAGAAACAATGGGTCTGTTAACTTAAGACATTAATTTTTTATTATATTGGTCAACAAACAACTTTAGCCATTGTTTAATATGATTTAATTTACATTTGCTCTTTCTACAAGGAAAATAATCATCAAAACATTCAGTTCTATCTTTGATATACCGCATTGTTCTTTCAATCAGGCTTTTCTAATACGAAGAATGAAAATGATAATTTAGTTTCAAAAATTTAAGATTGATGAGGAAACCAAGTACCTCCGTATCTGTGAAAGCTGATGCTATCCATATCTATCCACAATATCAGAAAGAAATCGTTAGTAACAAACATATGTTTCGTTCTTTGGATATGCTTATTTCAAGAATATTCTTTTTAGTTTCAGATTCAATAGTAGCGACCCATGCTAGATGTATTCAAAACCAACTTTGAGTTGTGTTTTTTATCATTATGAATTCAGATATCCAGATCTTACTATAAGATAGTCTTCATGGTTTGTACTTTGGTATCCAATCTCTTTTTGCAGTAGGTGATTTTTTTAACAAATCGAGAGAGGGCTTTGGATGTATTTCTTAAAAAAAGACCAAGAAAAAAGATGTAAAGTGCTTTGTTACCTGATTCTTATAATTTCTGATTTTATTAACCAATTTGCCTGAATATATATAAACTTATTATACAGTGATGCTTTTAACATCGTCTCTTGTATAATATTCTTTATTCTAACTGAGTAGCATATTTCCCAACAAACGTTATCTTTAAATAAGAAAGTACAGTCTCTACAATCCATCTTTGTCCATAGCTAACGCTATCATCTTTCCATTTTTGCAAATTATTTTTCTGGGCTAAAACTGAAAGGTCTTTAAGGATGTTTCTTCTTTTTCGTCTTACTCTAGAATTCTTTCTTACTTTAATACATGGCAATATCCGTTATGTGATAAATATCTAAAAATATTATTACCATCATAAGCCCACTATCTGCAAATAGGTTGCCGATTGTTATTTTTTTATTTCATAATATCATTAATCAATTCAGATAATGCTTTACTATCATGGACATGTTCATCAGTTACCTTCATAGAAAGGATTTTCTTGGTTTTTACATTTGCTGCTACGTCTATTTCCAAATATTTTTTCTTATTATTTTTTATGCGTCATTTATCTTGCATACATTGTCCTCTATTAGTAACCTTTATTCCAGTACTATCTATTGCAATGATAATATGCCCATCTTTAGAGATTTTATTATTTATTAGAATATTTAATTTGTTTATTCTTCTGTTTATTGTTGTAAAATAAGGTAGGAGATAATAATTCCTTTAGCGTGTCCTTGTGCAATTCCCTCTTTAGTTTGTCTATAAGGAAGATGAAATTACACTTTAGCATATCTAAGTAAAAGAAGAAAAGTATTTGGATATGAAATGGTTCGCCTATTTTGGCTTTATTCATCTCCTTTAGCTTTGAATCTCAATTGTTAATAACAAAGCCTACAATATTTCTCCTCTTCTAACAAGAGATTGGTTGTAGGTAGACCAATTCACATTTTTTCTTAAAATATATTTGCTAAATGTATTTGGATGTGAGAAATCATACAACAAAGTAATTATACTGAAATAATAGCTAACTTTACATCCATGAAAATCGTTGGCCATAATAGGATATCCTATTGTTGGATTAAGCCTAATTTTATATACTAAATCATTATATTAAATGTTATCTTTTATAGTATATATGCTATCTTTATGCAAATTCCATTCTTATTGCCTATTTTTTCTTATCTTTTTATTTGGGGCTTAAAGCGGCAAACATCCATCCACCTTCTTGAGGTACTTGTACAGCCGCTTAGGATGTTGGTTCAGTCAGAGCCTCGCTCTCATACGGAGCATGTAAACTTTGAACCTAGCCCAATTATGGTTCTCTTTGGAAGAGATAAAGATTTTCATGTAGTCAGAGCCGAAAAAATGTAATTAGCTGGTTAAATTTATTTGTGGATTTGTGCAATAAGGAAGGAATATGTATTGATTCAAAGTATGAGAGAATAAATATTTTTATGGAAAATTGAAATATACTTATATATAGGTAATTATTTTATAATATGCATATTTACGATTTGAATGCAATGCTTATTCATAATCACTTTAAATGATGCTTCAAAGTATTGGTACATTCGTCTAACATATAGAGAATTATTATACTTTTATTATTATTATATTTTATAATAATGAATAAAACAATACTTTAATATTAATAAATAACAACAGACATTTTTCAGCGCTCTATATATTCTAAGTAGTATCTATAGAAACGTGAATTTTAAATATGCAATCGCATAAAGTAAAGACAAAAACCTTCAATGTGTTTGTACCAATTTTGTTAGGTGCAATTATTTTGTTGGGAAATACAGTATCAATAGGATACAATTTAACTATACCCAAATCATTCGCACAACAAGCAACTCACAATAGCTCTACTCAAAACCCCAATTTTCAGGCTTTTAGTAATCATCGATTAACACATCCAATAGGACATCACAATGATCCATTTTCTCAGGTTTCTAATTCAGGTATTAATACACTAGGACATAACTTTGCTAATCATGATGCTTCTAATTCTCAACACTTTAATCATCCATTTACACATATAGTAAGACCCAACTTTGCTAATCATGATGCTTCTAATTCTCAACACTTTAATCATCCATTTACACATGTAGCAAGACCTAACGTTGCTAATTCTAATTCTGATTTTCATCATGTTAATTTAGTAACACCTAGCATACAGCAGCACACTACTCCTACTATAGATCCTGCTTCAATGGCTGTTCCATTTAGTGGTATTAACAATGCACTATCTAATGGTATATCATGGGGAGGACAACATAATAATAATAATCATAATGGTAACAATCCATGGTGTACTGTTATAAATCAATCAATGGGAAATGGTAATAGTACTACTTCTTCATCATCATTGTGCCAGAATATATCCAGTCAAACTAATTCATTTAATCATCCAACATTAAGCTTTTCTAAATCATTATCAGATTCAAAATCTTTACATCTTCAACACAGTGATACTCGCTTTAAAGTAGTAGGTCCCGATAACTTTAGATTTATAAATTCCTATTGGACCTCAGACAATACTCCACGTGCTGTAGATGTAGGAACTTCTGCAAATAGTACCTTCTTATTAGCAAATCCACAAGATCCAAATCCAAACTTTGAGACCGATATCAATCAAGGACCTACAACTCTTGCTGTTAGATTACAGTATGAAGGTGTTGTACAATTAGCAGGTTTAACAGCAGCAATGAAATTACCACATGGAATTAATTCAACTCTTCCACTACTACACAATCTAAAGAGATTTGATATTGCATTCTCTAATTACATTGGTAACATTTATCCAGGCCAAGGAGTTACACTTTACTTCCCTGTTAACGTAACAAATAATACTAAGGTTCAACCATATGTTGCACCATTAGCATTACATACTCTCCGTTCAGATTTAAGAACTTCAACTAATAGTATAGACGCACAACAGCAAGACCAATTTGCATCATTCCTTGATATTCAACATGCAATATCGCCATCTTTCAATTTCACTAATAATAATGCCACAAGTACTTTTAGTCATAATTATGATTTGACCCGACAATATGATGCAATAAATGAATTACTACTACCATATGACTTTGTTAATCAGGTAATTCCAATTACATTTGAAATAACAGGTATGGAATTCATAGATATACAAGCATTGGGTCCAAACGCCACTTCGACTGCTACGCCATATACGGTAACAGTTGCTCCAGGTATTTCATCAAAAGTTAGGATTTTAATCAACAATACTGGCGATGCACCGATTTACGATGCTGTTACCACTGTAACAACTAGAGATCAAGCTGCATTAGCGGCTACAGTGGTTCCCTCGCTTACCAATGTTCCAAATGTAGTACAGCAAAATGCAATATTGCCAATGGTTCTTGTAGGACCAACGCAGCAAAATACGGGATTTATTGGAGCTGGTAGTACCCATGAGTTTGATGTAACAGTATTACCCAGCTTGTATGTTGGTGGTACTGTTGAAGAGCTATTTGTAAACGTAGCATATACCAATGCAGTAGGTGAACCCTTTAATGAGACTCTTCGAGTAGGAGTTCAAATAGCACCTGTTGCAGCCCAAGGTTTACTCCATAGTGCAATAGCAGTACCAGCTGGAGTTAGAGCTCTTCCAAACGTAACAAATTCTATAAATAATGCAGCATTGAGTGCAATATTAAATAATGCAGCAAATAATGCAGCAAATAATAATGCAGCAAATAATAATGCAGCAAATAATAATGCAGCAAATAATAATGCAGCAAATAATAATGCAGCAAATAATAATGCAGCAAATAATAATGCAGCAGGCACACCAAATGCAAAAGCAAATACAGCTTTAGGTGAAGCACACCAAGCAGCAACTGGTGCAGGCAGTGCAGCTAGTGCAGGCAGTGCAGCTAGTGCAGCACATGGCGCTAGCTCCGGTAGTGGAAGTGGCGGAGCTGGCGGAGCTGGCGGAGCTGGAGGCGGAGGTAGATAAAGTAAATAAAGATAAACTAAACAAATAACCCATATTTTTTTAACAATAGATCTCTTGCATAATTAGAATAAACAGCTATATGATTAATGATACATCATTTCTTGCTCTTTCATTGCTTTCATACGATAGATTATCCAAAAAACCACCCTGCTTTTCAAATCATTTACATGCTTGACAGCGCAAGAATTTGATTACATCTATAAAAGGAAATAACAAAAAAATATTGTAAAGACGAGTTAGAACATTTATCTAAAAGAAAATTCCGAAAAAGAGACGAGATGCTGGAAGGCATTTCAAACTAGATTTAAGAGATAGATTTCTAATGTTTTAAACAACAGATGCCAAGACCTATGATAAGAATAGAAGAAAGATTTTCTATTCAGGTAAAAAGAAAAGACATTGTTATACAATGATGCTTTTAACATTGTCTCTTGTATCATATTCTTTAGTTTAACCAAATAAACATGCTCACCAAACATTCTTTTTATACAAGAAAATACAGTTTCGAATATGCGGTATCTTCAAGCGCAGTTCTTTTTCTAATTTGTTGTATAATATATAATAAACAATAAGGAAATCTGTTTCTTTCTCTTTAACTTTACAGAGCCAAAATACCTATCATATAATTAAGAGCCTATCCCAAAATTCGATAGGATTATAGCTCTTTTCCTCTTTAGCCAAATTATGTCCGGTATCCAAAAGAAGGAGAAGATAAAGAAGTGGAAAAATAAACATCGTACCATACTCAAGGTTCCGGATGAATTATGGGATAAGATCAAGAATATTCTTCCAAAAGAGAAACCACTAAGAACGGTTGGTCGACCAATTGTTCCATATAGAAAAGTGATCGATGGAATTCTCTATGTACTAAGAACAGGATGCCAGTGGAAAATGCTACCCAAAGAATATGGTTCTGGTTCTACTTGTCACCGTAGGTTTCAGAAGTGGAATAGTCTTGACATCTTCAAAAAGCTATGGATAAAACTATTGAAAATCTATGACGATCTTGTCGGTATCAATTGGACTTGGCAATCCATCGATAGCATATCAATAAAGTCGCCTTTAGGGGGACGATGACCGGAAACAATCCTACCGATAGAAGCAAACTCGGCACAAAAAGACATATTTTAACAGATAAAAAAGGAATTCCCATATCTGTAGTTATATCTTCAGCAAGTACACATGACATCAAACTAGTAACAGATGTAATTGATAATAGAGTTATCAAACGTCAACTGCCATCCAATAAACCTAAACCGGGAACAAGAAGAAGAAGGCTGCAACATTTATGTCTTGATAAAGCATACAATTCCGAACAAGAAGAACAAGAACTAATCAAACGAGGATATGTACTACATATCCCTCAAAAGAGAAAAAGAAATGAAAAAGAGGAAGAAGAGGTCAAGGGTATAACACAACGCTGCTCAAATCGTAAAAAATATTCTGCAAAAAGATGGGTTATAGAGAGAACTAATTCTTGGCACAACAGATTCAGAAAACTGTTCACCAGGTATGAGAAGAAGGCAGAAAACTATCTTGGATTGGTACAGTTATCCTGTTGTATTATCATATATAGAAAGATAATTTTGGGATAGGCTCTAAGTAATTAATAATAATACAATAAAAGCATTTTAAAATTATGTTTATCCGAATACTAATATATAATTTTAAAATTATATAATCTTCACTTTATTTTAATATCAAAATAGAAGTTTAAATTTACAAATAATATATGTTAATTTAAATTTTTATTAAATGTTGGCAAGCATTAGCTTACCAACGCAGCACATACCAATCAGTATAGGATATAGTTCTATTTTCTTGGTATCATAGACTTAATTGCAGTTTTGGGGGTTGTTAATTACATGTTAAGATTAATTACATATCAAATATTAAATAAATTTCTGTACATTCGTAATTTGTACATTTGCATTACTTTATAAAACATAGATATTAATAAAATACGATTTTGAATATTATAAGAAATTCAATTTAATATTTTATTATTTATTTTAAAATATTTAAATATCAATATAAAATTGTTCTCCGATTCTTTTTACAGAATATTTGAGACATGGTCATAATTCAAATTATCTTTTGATATATCTTACAACAGCTTAAAGCTAACCTCTGGAATGTTATTTTGAGAACAACTGTCCCAAAGATTAGCTGTTAATAGATTAAAGGAATCCATCCTTTTTAACATTCTGTATCTGATAGGTTGTATACCATGGCCTACTTCACCAAGAAAACCGGGTAGACCGTATGTATATTCTCCAACAATAATTTTGAGATGCTTTATAGTAAGATAGGTTTAGAATCGACTCTAACAATGCATTACATACTTTTCTTATTATGGGCTGTCAGCATAATCGTGAACTAGCAGTAGCCTGTGGTTCGATAAAAATACCTAGTAGACGTACATTTGACAGGCGACTAAAGACTATTTCTATAGATATTAAACAAAGAATATCAACAATGGGATATCTATTTGTTACAGAAGGATTAGCAGATCCTACTATAGCAGTAGTAGATAGTACTCTGATGAAAGCAAAGGGTAGTGTATGGCATAAATCATCCATGAAGAAAGGAGTAGTACCATGCCCCGGCATAGATACAGATGCAAGATGGGGGTTATAGTCACACCAAGAAATGGATATTTGGATATAAACTACATCTAACATGTACAACAGGAGATCTTATAGTACCCCTAACAGCCGATGTAACTACTGCTAATGTACCAGATAATAGGATGTACATTCCTTTAGTATCTTCATCTTTGGTATTCTCTTTACCACCTGCATTATACATGATAGCTGATCCAGGCTATGACGATAAGAAACTGTATGAATATAGCAAAAAGGTATTAGGTATAGATCTAGTTTGTCCGGTTAAAAGATACAAAAGTACCTTCCAAAAAGAGGCTTGAGATTGTATGTTTTTATGAATCTGTATTAGGACAGGCAATCTACAGCCAGAGAAGAATATCTGTAGAGCCGTTGATAGAACATATCAAATCAGTCTTTAGGATAGACCCATTGCCAGCACGTGGATTTCATAAAGTATCTACAATTGTACTATTATCAGTTTTATTGTATCAAATAATGGTATACTATAACTGTAAGAAGAATAGATCTAATCCAAAATCAATAAAATACATGCTTGGAACTGGCTGAGATGGAATTCTGGATAAAGATGAGCAATATCGAATTATGACCATGCCTCAGGTATATAGTAAATATACGAATGTTAATAATAATTATAATGTAAAACGGTGTTGCATTGATATTACCGTTGATGGATCTATATACAAGAATTGAAGCCTTCTGGATTGCTAATAAGATCCATGTAAATTATAATAATTTAATTTGATCTGCTATTTTAGATTCGATTCATTTTTGAATCAAATCCCTTTCGGACTTTATTGTATATTAATTATTTTATATCATAATCCGCGAGTATAAGGATTTATTCGAATCCCACTCCCCGCGCCATTATAGTAGATTCAAGCAACTCTTTAAAATATCAAAAGAAACAGATTAAGAATATTCAATTGAAAGATGTATCCTCGATAGAGTCGTCCATAGAAAAATAACAGATATCTAAAAACGAAATTAAAGATAAAATTCTATTAATTTGTAAAAATCAAAAGAATTATATAAAAAAAATGAATAACCTTTTAGAGAATTCTGAAGACAATACAGCAATCATATACGATTATATCATCTCCGAACAAAACGAGATAAATATGAGTCTACAAAAGAAGGAAAAATTAAAGTTTTATTGGATCTATTGAAATTTTTAAATTATAAGACTCTAAGAACAATAACCAAACTTAAGCATGTGAAACAATGGCTTACTCTATTTGCGGACTATTACAATAAAGAAAAAATATCTTAACTTTACAGAGCCTATTATCCTATGAGATCCTATATAATTATATTGATCAAATATAATAACAATGCTGCTGTAATACATGTAATGAAGATGAATAAATAAATAATGATTATGTACAAGTTAAAGTATAAAGAGCATACCCTATTTTCAAATAGAATTGATATAGATAATAATTATAAGTATAGCATATTATCATCATCACCATCATCATGGATATTTTCGGAATTATTAAATCAAATATATTTGAAAAATCCATTAAAAAGAACAATTAATAGATTATTGCCAATAGAGTGTAAAAAATGAAGAATAATATTAAAACAATTTTAGTTACTTATCCCGAAGATTTTACAATAAATGAAATAACGAGCTTAGTACATTCTATTCCAGAATATCAAATCTGTAAGGTTTTTACTCAAAAATATCTAAATCGTACAAAGTATGGTATGGGGGCAGGTAAAGCGGAAGAAATAGAAAAATTTGTTAAAGAATCCAAAGATATAGAGACAATAATTATAGATGAGCATTTAAGCTCCAAACAAATATTTAATCTAGAACAACTTTTAAGTATCAAAGTTATCGATAGAGAAAGGTTAATTCTCGATATTTTTTCTTCCAGAGCTACAACCGTCGAAGCAAAATTACAGATTCAACTAGCAGAAGTACAATATCAAATGCCACGGGTTAGAGACAAAGCAAAATTAATGAGCAAAAGCAATGAGAGAGCAGGAAAAGGAGGAATGGGAGAATATATAGTAGATGTTCAATTCCGAGATTTGAAAAGGCAAATGTCTTTTATCAAAGAAAAACTAAAAGATGCACAATTAAAACGCCAAGTATATCATCATCAAAGGTTAAAAACAGGAATTCCCATAGTTTCTTTAGTAGGATATACTAGTTCTGGAAAAACAACTTTATTTAATCTTCTCACAGGTGAGCACAAAGAAACATCTACATCATTATTTACAACACTATCTACTACCACTAGGTCTCTAAATACATCCAATAAAGATAAAGCAAACAAAAATCATGAAAATAATGCTGAAATTTTGATTGTAGATACAGTGGGTTTTATAAGTAGACTTCCACATTATATGATTGATGCATTTAAATCAACTTTAGAGGAATCACTTGTTGCAGATTTGATATTACTTTTAATTGACTGTTCAGAGGATATGGATAATATTAAAATAAAATATTGGAGCTGTTGGAAAGTTTTGGAAGAATTAAAGGTAGATAAATCTAAAGTTTTTATTATATTAACCAAATCAGATAAATGTACATCAAACATAATAAAAGAAATCTTTGAGCAGTTAAATATTACTACCATTAAGAACAAGGAAATCATATCATCTAAAACTGGATTCGGAATTCATAAACTAAAAAATATGATACTGTCAAAGCAATATATAGAAAATGAGAAAAAAAAATTATCTATTAGTAATCAACAAAATACAAAATAAGAATATGATTTAATGGTATACAACAAGAAATAACGAAATTATTAATAACAATCAAATTATTTCTTTATTTGATATAATATCGAATTAAATGAAAAAGTCAAGAGAAAGCAGTAGTACTTTTATATATCCATTTTCGTCCAGGATATGCTTTGTAATATTTTATACCTTTTTAAACTCTGAAAGACCGCCTGTACATAACTTACACATTAGCAGGTTTTCTATGTGATTTGGATCAAAGCAACGTCTGTAGAAACATACAAAAGATGCTTTGTTGCATAATTCATGCTCATTCGATCACATCCATTTTTGTTAGCCTATATTCTTCTAAACAGATTATACAAAGATACCTTCATTATCATCTCTTTTACCAATTTGAAACTTGGTTGCAGATATGTATTCACCAAACATCCGCTTTATAGAAGAAAATATTGCTGTTTCTTTAGCCATCCACCTGCTTCCATACTTTCTTTTATTTTTCCATTTGTGATAATCCTTTGTTTGATATCTAACTTCTCTATTCCTTACATTGCTATTCTTGGATGAAACGATAGAGTTTCTTTTTACTTTGATGATGGGTCGAATCCTTTTCTTCTCCTTCAAATATTTGAAATTCTCATTACTATCATAGGCTCCTGCATCACCAATGAAAGATTTGATCTTGACATTGCGGTTATTATTCAGCACGCCTTCCACCAAATTCTTTATTACTTTACTATCATGTACCTTTTCATCGGTAGTCCAGTGCAAGAATTTGTTTGGTCTTGATATCCACTGCAACATGTATCTTTAGATAGCCTTTCTTGTTTTTTACATCCCATTTATCTTGCATCCGCCGAGACCTCTATTGGTAACCTTGATACCTGTACTGTCCGCTGCTATAATGATAACGATATCATCATCATCATCATCTATGCTGTTATTGATATCAATGTCCAGTTTGTTTATCCTTCTACATATTTGTGAATAACATGGATGATTTGGAAGATTCTTTCCAGCTGCTTTGATGATTCCTTCTGTTTGTCTATAGGGAAGGTGAAGGTATACTTTGATATGGCCGATAATAAGGATGAAGGAATCAGGTATTGTACTTTTTGCCTTTCTTATTTTCATTCATCCTTGCAAGATCAACATCCCAGTTATCCAGAAAATCATAGGAAAAAAGTATCTCTCCACGTCTTACAAGAGATTGATTATAAGAAGGCCAGTGGATCACAAATGATTAATTGGTTCGATCCTAGCTAAAAATGTTAGTTATGCAACAAAGCAATACATCGCATATATACAGACACAGAATAAGTCCACCAATCTTTATTTTACTAAATTAATTGATAATGGTCAAAACTTTACAAAACCCATTAGAATAAATGATAAAGTAAATGATGTAATGTGGGATGGAAGATCTCCGCCTCAAATAAAGGTAACCAACAACGGGACTATTTATACATTATATGTATCAACCAAAGACGCACCCAGATTTATGTATGGGGTTAGAACATTAAAGATATCAAAATCTTTAGATGGAGGAAAAACATTCACCCCCACAGTAGCAGTAATAAATAAAAATGATCCAGAGTTAGCTAAAACTTTTCAATCATTTGATATCTCTAAAAATGGAACAATTTTCGTAGGATCATTAAATTATGATATTAAAACTATGAGAAATGGAACTATAGAAGATACAAGTAAAGGAAATGGATCTCAAGCTAGCATTATTGTCTCTGTTCATGGTGGTAATCCATTTGGACCAAGTGAAATACTTGAAAAGATTACTTGTGAATGTTGTAATGTTAATGTATTAACCGCATCTAATAATGATATCTTGGTATCGTGGAGACAAAAATTCCCTATACCATCGTCAACACATCCTCATTCAGATAATGCAATCAGAGATATTTTTGTGACTCATTCCTCAGATAACGGAAAAACATTTGATAAACCACATAAAGTAGCTAATGACAATTTTGTATATGATGGATGCGTACATGTAGACGCACCAATGACAATAGATAGCAAAGGAAATTTACATATAGTATGATATACTGGTACAAGAGATCATCCGGGAATTTACTATGCATATTCCACAGATAACGGAAAAACATTTACAAAACTATACCCAATTTTAACAGAAAAGTGGGTTCCACCATTAAGATCAGGTATTGCAATTGATAATAAAAATAATGTATGGATAACATGGGAGAATTCTTATGGATTACCTCTAATAAAGTACATTGAAAATTTGAAAATACTGCTGCTAAAATATATGTTGGAGAAATTAAAGGAACTAATTATAATATCACCAAATTTTTGCTAGTCCATGCTGGTGAAAATGGCAGAGGACCAACAATAGCAGTTGGTAAAGACTTGATAGCCGCCTTTGAAATGGATATAACTCTATAGATTTATCTTTATTTAAAACAAAAACATGATCTAGAAATGTTTAAATCCAAACTATTTTATTTTTTCTTTTTCTTTTCCTTTATTATTTTTTTAATCATAATAAATTTAAATTTTATAAATCAAAAACCATTTCTAAATTCCTATGGTCAGTTTACTCTTGGTACAGATTCATCGCAATTAATTTCTGCAGATTCAATAAAATCGTATAAAGCCACTTCTTTGTTCACTAATAAACCGGTATCTATTACAAACAGTTCAAAGCATTTAATACTATTGAATTCATGGGCTACATGGTGTATGCCATGCAGAGAGGAGATGCCTGCTATTGAAAAATTATATAATATATATAATCCAAAAGGCTTGGATATAATAGGAATAAATGTCGATGGCCCAGGTTCTAAAGATGCAGTAAAATTTTTTATTCAAAAACATAAACTAACATATACGTTTTGGTACGATCCAGACAATAATTTTGCACAAGTATTCAAGTCCATGGGAGTTCCAGAATCTTTTTTAATTGACAATGCCGGTAAAATACTACATAAATGGAGAGGTCAATTTGAACCTACTTCAACTGAAACAAAAGAAATTATAGATACTGCACTAGCACAACAATCACCCTCTTTAAAGTCGTTGGTAATTAAATCAAATTTCAATACCAAAGGTAACAGCATTATCCAAATAGGAGTGCCTATTGCATTTACAGCTGGCGTATTAAGTTTTTTTTCACCGTGTATTCTACCAATCATTCCAAGTTTTATTGCCTTTATAACAGGAATGAGTTCAGATGAACTATTACGTAGAAACAAAGATGAGGAAAATATAAAAAACATATATTATTTATCAGAACCAGCAAATAATAAAAAAGAAACAAAATATATTGAAAAAGTTTCAGTTATCAAGTCAAGAACATTTATTAGAAGCTGTTTATTTATCTTGGGATTTTCAATTGTTTTTGTAGCATTAGGTGCATCTTTAACTGTCATAGGTTCTGCTTTCCAGCAGTATAATAGATGGATAGAAATTATTGGTGGCATTCTCATAATTGGTTTTGGGTTGAATTTATTAGGAATTTTAAAAATTCCAGGAGCCCAAAGAGACAGAGGATACAAATTTTCTACAAGACCGGCAGGACATTTAGGATCGTTATTAATAGGAATGGGTTTTGGTGCAGGATGGACTCCATGCATAGGTCCTATCTTGGCCAGTATATTGACAATGGCTGCAATTACTACTTCTATATATCAGGGGATTTTATTGCTAATAGTATATTCTTTTGGACTTGCAATTCCTTTTATTATATCTTCACTAGCTGTTGATAAATATATCAAGACCTTTAAAAGAATTAGAAAATGGATTCCATGGATACATAGAATAAGCGTAACATTATTAATGATAATGGGTGTATTATTGCTGACAGGTTACTTGACCTTATTAACCAATTCATTATCTGGTCTGTTTCTACCACTTGGATAATTGATGATTATGGATTAAGATAGTTTAAATCATTCTATGCTATTTCTAAAAGTGTTGTTGTTTCTAGATAGTCTGTTTTTTTACTCTATGTAGATTATATTATAAAATTTACGATTATATGTAATAAGTAACCCCGGACTATGATATTCTTCCAAATTTGTTAATTTTATAACAATGTTTTTTTCATATTATTATGAAATTTGCGTTGTTTATGTTGATTTTTTATGGTATTAGTTATTAATTTCTTTTAATTTAATTTATGGGCTTTGTTGTATGATTACCTTCTTCTAAATACATTTAGCTAACTTTATCATACTTTTCATGTGAAATAGTCAGAATATAACGAATCTCTTGTAAGAAAAGTAGAAATATTACCAAATTTGATGTCCTTAAAACTGAAATAACGAATTAAAAGAGATGAACAATGGCAAAATAGGTGAACCATTTCATTAGATATCTTGCATAATAAGACGCCTGTCAAAATTTTATAGGTTCTTTATAATATTTTATAACATTTTTATTTTAATCTGCTGATCATGGTTGAAATATATTGTTTTCGTAGAAATTTTTAAAGTACTAAGAGCCTATCCCAAAATTATTTTTCTATAAATGATCATACAACAGGATAACTGTACCAATCCAAGATAGTTTTCTGCCTTCTTCTCATACCTGGTGAACAGTTTTCTGAATCTGTTGTGCCAAGAATTAGTTCTCTCTATAACCCATCTTTTTGCAGAATATTTTTTACGATTTGAACAATGATGTGTTGTAATCTTGATCTCCTCTTGTTCTTCTTTTTCATTTCTTTTTCTCTTTGGAGGAATATGTAGTACATATCCTCGTTTGATTAATTCTTTCTCTTCAGGTTCGGAATTGTATGCTTTATCTAAACATAGATGTTGAAGCTTTCTTTTTCTTTCTATCTTTTTAGTTTTATATGATGATGGTCGTTTATGGATAACTCTATTATCAACTACATCTATTACCAGTTTGATATCATGAGTGCTTGCAGATGATATGACCACAGAAAGCGGTATACCTTTCTTATCTGTTAAAATATGTCTTTTTGTGCCCAGTTTGCTCCTATCAGTAGGATTATGTCCTGTCATCGCCCCCCCTAAAGGCGACTTTATAGATATACTATCGATGGATTGCTGCCAGGTCCAGTTGATACCGATAAGGTCATCATAGATTTTCAGTAATCTTGCCCATGCCTTTTTGAATATATCAAGCCTATTCCACTTCTGAAACCTACGGTGACAAGTAGAACCAGAACATATTCTTTGGGGAGCATCTTCCATTGGCAACCGGTTCTCATTACATAGAGAATTCCATCAATCACTTTTCTATATGGAACAATTGGCCGGCCAACTGTCTTAAGTATCTTCTCTTTTGGTAAAACGTTCTTAATCTCATCCCACAATCTGTCAGGAATCTTGAGTATGGTAGAATATTTCTTTTTCTCATTTTTTATCTTCCCATTCTTCGGGATGAAGGCCACAGTTTATCAAAAGGGGGAAAAGAGCTATAATCCTATCGAATTTTGGGATAGGCTCTAATTATGCAAGAGATCTATACTCTCCAAACGTTCTTTTATACAAGAAAATACCGTTTCAACAATCCATCGCTTTCCATAGCTTATACTATCCTCTTTCCAATTTTGCAAATCATTTCTTTATGTCAACGCTGCTAGATTTCTAAGGATGGTTTTTCCTTTTTTCAATCTAATTCTAGCATTTTTTCTTACTTTAATACATGGTTGAATTCCATTGTCTACTGCTAAGAATTTAAAAATCTCATTACCATCATAAGCTCCCTCTGCAAATAGTTTACCAATCGCTATTTCTTTATCTGATTTCATAATATCATCAATCAATTCAGGTAACGCCTTGCCATCATGGACATGTTCATCAGTAACCTTCATAGCAAGAATTTTCTTGGTCTTGATGTTTCCGCGATAAGTATTTTTAAATGCCATTTCTTATTGTTATTTTTAATGTGCCATTTTTCGTTTATCCATTGACTCTATTGGTAACCTTTATTCCAGTACTGTCTATTGCAATGACGATATATTTGTCTTTGAATTTCATGCTATCATCAACATCTTTTATCTTTATATTCAAACGATTTGTTGTTGTAAATAGGTATAGAAGGTACTTTCCCTTTGGCATGGCCTTGTATGATACCTTCCGTTTGCCGGTATGGCAAATAAAAGTACACTTTAGCATATCCAAGTAAAAGAAGAAAAGTATTTGGATAATGAAATGGTTGTTCACCTATTTTGCCTTTATTCAACTCTTTTATCTCGGTATCCC
Organism: uncultured Nitrososphaeraceae archaeon; assembly: GCA_963830925.1. GTDB lineage: Archaea > Thermoproteota > Nitrososphaeria > Nitrososphaerales > Nitrososphaeraceae > Nitrosocosmicus. The sequence goes on from CAWHOB010000001.1 coordinate 903,676, forward strand.
TGTTGTTAATGACATTAAATCCTAGCAAGATTTCACCTCTTCTGACAAGAGATTCGTTATACTTTGACCATTTCAGATGAATTGTATAATAAGGTTATCTAAATGTATTTGGAAATGTGGAATCATGCAACAAAGCACTGAAGAGGAATTTGTATTTGGTTTACGATATTCACCATTACAACACCTAGTTGAACAATCCGATGTTATTAGTATTACCACTCCATTAACACCAGAAACGGAAGGCCTGTTTAACCATGACCTACTTTTTAGCATGAAAAAGGGATCATATTTAGTTAATTGTGCACGAGCAAAAATCGTTGATACTTCAGCCTTGGTGGAAGCACTGGAGAAAGGTCATTTGGCAGGCTATGCGGGTGACGTGTGGTTTACTGAACCTGCGCCAATAGATCATCGCTGGCGGCACATGCCTAATCATGCGATGGTACCTCATTACTCCGGTACGACTCTTGAAGCGCAAAGCCGGTACGCTGATGGAGTGAAAATAATTCTTACCCGTTATATGAGAAGACTTCCTATCGATGCAGAATTTCTTATTGTGGATAATGGCAAGGTGGTGAGTCCCAGTTACAGCTACGCCTTTTTTTTCGTGGTCAGGATTTTCTTCGTAAACACGTAAGTTCCAAGATATCATTAGTTATTATGTTTGTAGACTTAGTTGGTTCTACTAAAATGAGCATGACATTGCCGGGGGATAAACTGGTTACAATTATCAGGGCTTTTTCACATGAGATGTCCTCTGCAGTGGAAAGTTATGACGGATTTGTACTGAAGTACGTGGGCGACGCAGTCATAGCATTCTTTCCTACCGGTTTTAACAAATATCTTACCTGTGATAAGGCAGTTCGTTGTGCAGAATCAATGATTACTGTTGTAACTACTAGACTTAATCCAATATTAAGTAAAAATGATTACCCTGCCTTGAAGTTAAAAATTGGTATAGACGAAGGGGAAGATGTAGTTGTTCAATATGGATACGACAGGAGCTCACAACTTGACATACTTGGTTATACGATGAACGTAACAGCAAAGATAACTTCCATAACGGGTCCTAACAAAATATCTATAGGGGAGAATGTCTATAAGTTATTACATACCAATACACAGGAACGATTTGAGCTTGTATCAAATCTCAGTAATGATTGGAAATATGTTGCTCCCCATATGGAGGAGATTTACAAAGTTTATATATCTAGATAGAAACGTTAGGCCGTCTAGATGCAAGGTAGATAGGCTTGTGGTTCAAATCAATATTCATAAAAATACAATTATCGTCCCTTTATTTCAACTATGTTATTTTTGTTTGTATGTATCTAACTAAACCCTTATATCCACAATACCGTTTCAATATTTTGTAAATAGTTGTACTGATTCCACACATAGTTGACATTTTAGCTTCCTAACATAGTTGACACTCTAGTCTTAGAGTGTAATAATAATGGATATAATTGAAAATAGGTATAAAATGATAATTGAATCAGAACGTTCAGGTAAGACTATATCTGATGCTTGTACTGCATATGCTGTTTCAAGACAAACATGGTACAAATGGAAGAGACGCTATAATGTATATGGGATAGATGGATTAAAAAACCAATCAAGAAAACCGCATAATATTAAAAATGTAAAGGTAACCAAAGATATAGAAAAGATTATTCTCGAGCTGAGACTAAACAACAGATTTGGTCCAATGAGAATAAGGTTCAGATTAAAGAGAAAGTATGAAATTAGCTTGGGTACAAAAACCATTTACAATATTCTAAAGAGACACAATCTCAATGTACTATCTGTTAAAATAAAAAGAAAATACAAGATTTGAAATGAAACATCCGAATGAGTTGGTTCAAATGGATACCAAAGGACCTTTTTATCTAAAAGGCTCACGAAGCAAAAATTATTTTATTCATGTTATATAGATGATTGCCCCTCAAGAAAAGTAGTTAGCAAATGGTGCAGCAGAAGAACTAGTGAAGAATCACTGTCGGTTCTCAACGAATGGATTGAACTCTACGGTAAACCTATGAAAGTGATGCACACGATGGTGGTAGAGAATTTACATCGAATAAATTCAAACATTATCTTTTTCTCAATGGAATAAAGGACAAGCAGATTCCTAAAGGTTATCCACAAGAACAGGGGAAAGTAGAAGCGTATAACAAAATAGTCATAACTGAATTTCTACAAGTAGAAGAGTTAATTGATATGAAAGAGGGAATAGAGAAATACGAACTATTTGTCAATTCATATAACTATGAAAGAGAACATGGAGGAATAAAAGGAATGACGCCATCAGAGAAGTTCATGAAATCTTTAAAACAACCGATATTGATAATGTAGAACAAGACAAAATGTGTCAGCCATGTTGGTACATTGTTTTGTCAACCATGTGTGGAAGTACAACAATTAACAATTAAACCATGTTAATTACTTGGAATTATAATTTATACCTAAAATACACAAGAGATACAAATTCTTCAACAGAGTTTCTTATATAACATTCTCTGAAACTATATCTGTATAATATTGACAATAGTATATAAATACAAACGGAACAGACACACCTTTCTGCTCAATCTCAATAGTACACTGAAAAAACTGTCCTGTAAAGTAAAGTAATTACTTCAGACTGGTCATAATTCAAAAATCTTGATATATTTTACAACAGCTTAAAGCTAACACTTGAGATATGATTTTGATTAAACTGTCTCAAAGATTAGATTGATAGATTAAAGAAATCCATCTTTTTAACATTCTGATCTGATAGGTTGTTGTATACCATGGCCTGCTACTGCATCCCCACGGAAACGCGGTAGACCATATGTATATACTCCAATAGTAATTTTAAGATGCTTTATTGTAAGACAGGTTTAGAATCGATTCAAACAATATGCATTGCATATTTTTCTTAACATGAACTATCAGTATAACCATAAACTAGCATTAGCTTGTGGTCTTGTGTCAACACCTAGTAGTAGACGAACTTTTGATAGGCGATTGTTGAAGAGGATTTCTACAGATATTAAACAAAGGATAACTGCAATGGGATATCTATCTATTTGTTACAGACAATCTAGCAGATCCTTCTATAACAGCAACAGAGATAGTACACTCTGATAAAAGCAAAGGGTAGTTAGTATATGGCATAAATCATCTATGATGATGAATAAAGGAGAAGTACCATATTCTGCAGGTATTGACACGGATGCACGGTGGAGAGGGGTTATAGTCATACCAAGAAAGGATGGATTCTTTTATTCTATCAAGCTAATCTTTGGAACAGTATTAATCAAAATTAACATCAGTTACCAAATATCTCTAACCTCTAATTCGTCAATTCATATAACTATGAAAGAGAACATGGTAGAATAAATGGAATAATTTATAATGACTACGATAATAGGTACAAAACGGCCCCGTTTAAGATAAGAAAATTAGGATGAGGTTAAGGGAATGTATGTACACATACCGATTACACAAATTATCCTAATTACATAAACATTGAAAGGAAGGCACCGTATAAAATCACAATATAGATAATCTAGACTTGGATCATTTAACATGCCACATCTTTAGATTTTTGTGTCTTTGCCTTCTAAATTTACCTGCGGTAATACAGATAAATTATAAATAGATTACCACTAACCAATTATAAAAAAGATCAATGAATAAGTAAAATAGAATAAAGTTCAAGCGGAATACTTTAACTATTTTCTGTATATATCACGATATACATTTTACTATAAATTGCCATTGAAAACCATATCTGGTTCAATCAGATTCGGTTCTGACATATATGGGAATTATAGATTATTATTAATCTTTAAGATATAAGCCCGATCATTTAAAAAGAATAACCTTGTCATGAGATAAACAACTACTAGTAGAATTTATTTATAGATTTCATAAAGAATCATATCAAGTGAATAGGAGTCTTGTCAAGCAATATAATAATATAAGCGTCTGATGTACTATCATGATAATACATCCTCTAATCCATTAAATTTTTCCTTGATAAAAACATACTATAGTTTAACGCAAGAATTTAATAAAAATATGTTCCCAACTTCTTAATTTATAAATCTAATATCATTTTTATTGTTAAAAATTAAAGAGAATAAAGAGTATAAAATCAATAGTTTTAATGTTAGATCAATAATCATTTTATCAACCTTTGCTATCCTTCTTTTATATCTATCAAACACCTTTCTTTTTGAGAATATAAATCAAGTCTGGGCTGATTCTGTGATAGATACTATACCTGTTGGAAGTAATCCATTTGGTGTTGCATATGACTCGGGCGATGGTAGGGTGTATGTCGCTAACGCGGTTTCTAACACCGTCTCAGTAATAGATACCTCTACTAATACAGTGAATGCTAACATAACTGTTGGAAGTAATCCCGTAGGTGTTGCATATGACCCAGACGATGGCATGGTGTATGTAACTAAACCTGATTCTAGCTCTGTTTCTGTAATCGATACTAAAACTAATACGGTAATTGGTACCATATCTGTTGGAACTCATGCATATGGTGTTGCATATGACTCGGGCGATGGTAGGGTGTATGTAACTAATCTTGGTTCAAATACCGTCTCAGTAATAGATACCTCTACTAATACAGTGAATGCGACTACTATCACTGTTGGAACTCAACCAATAGGTGTTGCATATGACTCAGGCGATGGTAGGGTGTATGTAACTAATGTGGGTTCTAACACCGTCTCTGTGATTGCTACATCACAATATCCTCATCATACTACTATCACATCAGCTGTGGATGGCAATAATAAACATGTTCAAAATGGTAGCTCCACTCTCTCTACATCTATAACATTTAATGTACGTGCTATACCGGGTGTAAACCCAATAACAGGCTTCCAGTGCAGCCTTGATAACAGTCCTTCTTTCTCTCCCTGTGGTACTGCGGCTACTAATAATGTAGGTACTATAACCTTCAGCAACTTGGCAGCAGGCCAGCAGCACACTATAAAAATTAGAGCTGTTGACAGCCAAAACAATGTTGACCTTACCCCTGCCACCTTCCGCTGGACTGTTGTGCAACAACAACAACCTCCACCTCTAACACACGTACAAGAAATACAACAAAAAATAAGGAATCTTTTATCGGAAATAGATAGTATACCCAATCTATCCACGTTTACTAAATCAAGCTTGGAAGCTCCATTAAAAGTAACTATAACACTGCTAAACAATAATAATAATCATCAAACACTAGCTGCTGCTTGCTTTACTATGAAAGCATTTTTGCAAATAGTAAATATAAATGAGAATGCAGGACATTTATCATATCAACAGTCTGCAGAACTAAAACAACAAGCGATAAACATACAGAAAGCAATGGGATGCTTCTCACAATACCCATTCCAGTTTTCTAATGGTGGTGGCGGCGATGATAACGATAACGATAATGATCGTAGGATAAATAATAATAACGTGATAAAGCCTTTTAATGATGATGAATGGATTGATAGTGGCAGGTAGTAGTATTAGTAGTAACATCAACAGTAGGTAGTAACATATAGAAAAATAAAATCAATCATCTCTTTTTGTGTTTGTAGGATTCAAGTTATTTTTAAAAGTTCAAAATCTTTGATTACACTTTAATCTTGGCTAACTAACCGATTGAATTTGTTTGTTGATCTCTATATCTTAACATCGAATATTAAGATGCATAGTCATAATGATGGACGAATAATATCAAGTGTTTAATATGTCATCGTGAAACATACCATTAAAATTCTTCTGGTTTTTCTTGATGAAAAACATGGTATAATTTAATTAAAGTATTAATAAAATTAGGTTATCAACTTCTTAAGTCATAAATCTAGTATTCAATTTCTGTTGTTTAAAACTAAAGAGAATAAAGAGTATAAAATCAATAGTTTTAATGTTAGATCTATTATTATTTTATCTACATTTGCTATCTTTTTTATATATTGGTCAAACGCATTTCTTTTTAATGATATTAAGCAGGTTTGGTCCGATTTAGTGATATCTACCATACCTGTTGGACATTTTCCACAGTGTTGCATATGACCCAGCTGATAGTAGGGTGTATGTAACTAACGCCGCTTCTAACACCGTCTCTGTAATATCTACTTCTACTAACAAAGTGGTTGATACCATACATGTTGGAAAATCTCCATCGAGTGTTGCATATGACTCAGCTGATGGAGAGGTGTATGTAACTAACTCTGATTCTAACACCGTCTCTGTAATATCTACTACTTTATCCATACAGCCATCACCTAACAATAATAATGTTACAACCGCTAAGGGTTTTGGAGGTCATGATGGCAATTCTATTGCTATTACTGGAAACACTAATAGTAGCCATAGTAATCATGGTGGTGCAGATGACAACTAGTAATTATTAATTTCATTTCTTTTTATAAAACCGAAGGCGTAAGCTACTGTATATATGAAAATATTTTATCTGCTGAAATTAAACAATCATTACAAAAACTACAAGTTGATGCGTTTACAAGTTATGAATATTTAAAAGCAAATATTATCTTTTATATTTTTATTAATCCTCATATATAATCAAAAAAAAATAAGCATTAAAAATATGTGAATTATTAAAATTAAAAGAATCAGTATTTTTTATATTTATTCATGTCCAAGCTGGTTATCTTAAACCATAACTTCTATCAAAATGTTACAAATTTTTGGCAAATGGAATTGATGTTTATTTGCAATACCTTTTTGTGTAACCATAAATTCACCACTAGCCTCTCGGACTTTCTGAATCTGCACCATCAAGACCTCTTGCTTCTTTTTTTACAACATCATTCCAATTTATATTAAAATTGCTGTTAGTAGATTGATTAGCATAATCCTTTGTTGTATTAGTATAATCGTTAAAAGTTTTATCAGTATCTGTTGTAATGTTAGAAGATGATATTGTATCGTTTTTAATTTTAGTAAAATTTTGATTTAAATTGTTAATATTTTTATTAGATATTGTTTGTAATTCTTGAGTTAATTTCATCAATTCCGAATCTAATCCTGATGCAAACTCTTGAGGAGCATCCTTTAAGCGAGGCATATCATAGCCTTCAGGAAAACCTTCAATAACTTCTAATGTACCTCCACATCATCAAATGGAGAATCACCTTTAAAGATTTTATCCAGTTGAGAATCTTCACCTTTATTTATAAAAGTCCACATTTGATTGTGTAAATTCTTTTTTTCTAAATCCCTTACTTCAGGCATAGTTGATGTATCAAATCTAGTACTGGTAATGATTTACCCCAGTTAACACCTAATGTTTCAAGGGCTTTTGCAAATATTTTTTCATGTACCAAATCTCGAGTAATTAAATAAGATACAGTAGATCGGTATGCTTTACCATCACTCATTTGATACAATCTACATTTTTGTAATCTTCCAGAAATTCTAACCTCAAATTATATATCATATTTAAAACCAGGTTCCCACTATCATATATAGACAAAGCTGTCCATGGGTTTCCTGCAGCATCTACTGGTCGTGCACTTTGACCTGCAACTAAAAAGTGATGTATGTTCAATGTATCCAAAGCCACAGACAAAGGTAGTTCGTCTGCTTATGTAATGTTTTTGGAAGCACCATCAAGTAAAAGGTTAATGGTATTAGTGATTTGTTCTATGTGTGTACAAGCTCTTCTGTTGCCATACTTCTTAAAAGATCTTGATATGGTTTTGCAAGCCCTCTAAATGTCATATTTTGAAAATAATATTGCATTAACGTACGCATTTCACCAAATTGACCGTCTAATCCTTCTTGTAGTGCTTGAGCTGCTTTTGGATTAGGTTTATCTGCCGAGGAAGTGGATGGGGAATTTTATTAATAGATAAGAATATCTATTTTAGATGTTAATTATAATATAAATAAATGGTATATGAATTTTGAAAAATAATCTATAACAACTATTAATATTAAATATTCTCTGCTTAATAATGATTTAAATTAAAATTGTAAGATATCATATGCTCTCAATAAAACGAGAAATGCCATAATTCAGATTGAGTTGAGGACATTCTAGTTTGAACTAATAGATCTCTTGCATAATTAGAAATAATCTAGACCATCACTTCTAATTCTATATCGATTTCTAGTTCAGATAATTTGATATTCTATAGTTCACTAGTCCTGCTACTATGTCTGACACCTTGTTATATTTTCTCAATTTATTTCTAAATATCTCACTCATTATCTTGTACTTTTTCAATCTGCTAATAGTATGCTCTACTATTATCCTCTTTTTCGAATGGATAATGTTAAACTCGATTTCTTCTTGTGATAAACACTGGTTTATTTTCTTTTTATATGGTAGTGCAGATAGTTGTTCTGGAAAATCCTTTTCTATGCCCAAATACCCTAGATCAACTACAGTAACAACTTGTTTTGGAGTGACAGGATAGTTCTTTTTATAAATATCGTAGTCATGTTTTCTTCCTTTTTTATAGCGTACTTTGTGAAGGACATAACCACGATTGTTAACCGTAATCTGATTCTTAACAGTATGTCTTTTCTTCTTACTTGAATAGAATATCTTTCTTCTATTCTTATCCGCAGGTCTTGGTATTTGCTGTTCGGTACAATCTGTAAAAGCAAGAAGAAAGCCTGGAAAATATTTATCAACTGCCTCTGGAGTTTTCAGCCTTTTGGTTATTGGGTATGTCTTCTGCGGAATTGGCAAACATTCTCTTATCAACCCTTCAATCTTTTGAATGTCTCTGCAGATGTTGCTCTGATCCAAATCAAATAGAAAACCTGCCATAGTGTAAGTTATGTATAGACGATAGTAAACCAAAAGCATGAGAAATCTATCTTTAATATCTAGTTTGAAAGGTTTACCTGCACTATACGTCTTTCTCTATCTTTTTTGAACAAGCGTTGTATTTCATGTTTAGCATATCTTTTTGTTACATTTTTTTCATAAATGTCATCGAACTGTTGCACTGTAAGACCAGCAGTGAATGATTTGAAAAGCAATGGTTTTTTGGATAACCGATCATATGAAAGCAATGAGAGAACAAGAAAATGAAGAATTGCTGATCATATAGCTGTTTATTCTAATTATGCAAGAGATCTAATGTATTCTTTAAGCATCAAAATCCTTGTGGTATAGTAGTAGCATTTGATCCCAATAATTATAATAGAATGTACTGTGTAATTTTGATAAAGTGCTTTGACGAGATGGCTTAGTGCTGGTGACAGTATTGGCGGAATTCGATGTACCTGTGGCACCTTGTGGAGCTGTTAGACTGGGGATTAAAAAGGAGATTTGGTTTTGAACTTGGTTATGGTTATGGCTATGGTTATGGCTATGGTTATGGCTAGTATTAGGAGACCAAGAATTCGACGTCTGTGCTTGGGCTGCTTGTAAATATTCATTTGATGAAGATAAATTCATTAATGCAACAATAAATAACATTGGTAGAGTGAATTTGATATCTATTTTCATTAAATTCAATTATCAATTACAAAATTTATATCTGCATTCAATATCAAAAAATTATTAGAAAATTCTAGAAAAAAATGACTTGTTGGATGAATATAATTTAATATTGGAATTTTGTTATCTTTTATTTGGACGGTTTGACGGTCTGGACAGTTGTTTAATAAAATAGTTGGATCGTTAGAAATCTTTTCAATTTAATATTTTTTCTTTAAGAATACCTGAAAACAACCGTCAATACTGTCCAACCGTCGAATACTTTATTGTAAACAAAGATAGAGAAAAATGAATCCGGTAGCTCCGGTGAGCACAACTTATCTTCGGAAAATGAAAGTTTATCTCCGTATTTAGAAGGTTTATCTCCGGTTTTAAAGAAGTTATTTCCGGAAGAAATAGAGGGTTTGAGCGTGAAATTCAATGAATCCGGAGACATCGGATACAGCAGAGAGAATCCTTTATTTTATTAAGAGATAATCTTTGGGACAGTATTAATCAATATTATCTCAATGGTAGATTTAATATGCTTTAAGATATATCAAAAGATAATTTGAATTATTATCCTGTCTCAAATATTTTAAACATTTTTAGAAAAGATATGCTATAATAGATCTTGTTCATATTTTACCTAAAATAGAAAATGTGCCCTTTGATGAATGTATTTTTCATCTCTACTACTAAATACCGCACCACAAAAATCACAAATTAAGATACCTAATTGTTCCATGTCTCCACCCTTTAAAATAGCAATAGTGTTTTCTGTTTCTGTGTCTTGTACTACAACATATTGATTGAGGGAATTTTTTTGTAATATGGTTTTTAAAATATCTTCAAACTCATTTAGAGATCCTGGAAATTCAAATATACACATTTTTGAATTACTGCTGTTTTGATTGATACTACGATAATTCTTTAAAAAAAATGAATTTATTTCTTTTGAATTTGTAATTATGGGGGTCAAGTTTTCTGGAAAAAAAGATAAATCCACATTGATTTCCATACATTCTTATTTTTCTATTAGTTGGATATATTAATAATATTATAACTAATTATTAAATCGTGTCATGATTTATGCCATGTCTTTTCAACTACGGGGTCAAAATTTTTGAATATGACAAGTTGATAATTATTCTAATAAACAACAGAGAATAGATCATAAGGAAAAAAAAGAAACAAATTGTAATTGATTTGGCAAAAGATTCGAGGGAAAGATTCCAATAGATACTACTATATCTACAGAAATATCTTCACAATTCTAGCATTCTCTTATAAAATGATGCATAGGCAGTATGTAGTTCTGCTTTACCTGTGTCATTATTTTCCAAAGCCTTACCAGCTAAGTCGAGCTGATCATTTAAGTCGTGGTTAACATGCTCTTTAAACTTATTTCGAAAGGAATTATGATCAACGGTTTTCTTTTGTCTAATCGCTTAACAAAGTCTTCATATCTTTGTATTGATTTTTCTATAGGAAAAATAAAGATTATCTTATGGAATATTTGAGAACATCGGCATACTACTAATACCTGCTGATCCTTCGCTTCCTGTGCCACCGCTATTTCTATAGACGTTACATCCATTTCCAGCTGTTGATGTTGTATGGCTCTGTGTCCTACGTTACCACTATTGCTCCACAACATTCCATTACCTCAATTAGCACTTTCAGTAATAGCAATAGAGTTACCACCATTACCACCATTACCATTTCCACTTGTACCAACCTCTGTACCACCACTTTCACCTTGTCCAGATTCATCACAATTGATGCTTTCATAGATAGCAATGGAATTGTCATCATGACCACCATGAGTAACACATTATTATCATTATTTTAGGATAGATGTGTTGATAATTTTCCTTCATTACCGCCGTTACCTACCATTGCAGCTGCAGTTCCTGTGTGTCCACTATCTCCGACAGAGCCTTCGTTTTCACCTATCGCAACCTTGTCATTTGTGCTACCAACGCCTAGGTGAGAAATCTCTTCATCTTTGGAAGTATTTGGAAACTGCTTTGTTGCATAACTCAATTTTTTCGTAACTGTATATCACATTTAGTTCAAGTCTATGAAATATCTATTCGGAACTCGTAATATGATAACAAAGTCCAATCATTAAAAAACGAATTTCAGAGTTATGCAACAAAGCATTTGGAAACCATATATTTTGACGTAAATGATAGGTCATGTTTGCGATAAAACCAAACCCTGCATCACAAGATCTAAAGTAATGAAAAGGATAAGTAGGCATTATGCTGCATTCATTGGATCCAAATGTAGGGTTATGAAAATATACCATAAATATATCATTGAAATCTGGATGATCATGATTTAAAACTTGGAATTCAATTGTTCCTTATTCATTACCAAAAAGATTACTTTCAGTATACCACGTGCATTCAACGCATGGCTCTCCTAGTTTTGTCCCTTCTGACTAATGTCCGGATGTTAGATCACTTCGAAGCGGAAGAAATCTATATGGAACAACATGTCCCCGATCACCTCTACAATCGCCAGTTAGTTTTCCATGGATAGTTGCCATCGCTTTTTGAGTTACTACTGGAACTAGAGACATCACTCCTACAATTATAATGCCTATTAATACTGCTGTTTGTAATTTATAATGAAATTAGGTCAAGAACTTTCACTTTAATTCAACTATTTGATGGTAACACAGTTTATCTGATTATCATCTAATCATTTTATAAAAAATAACAACATGAAAGTACCAGAATATATGTTCTAGTATACGATTACGACAAAACAAGAAGGATTTGATAATGTATTGTTATGATGGTATATCTAATACTTTATAATATTATATTATGTCATATAATGAATATGCTCTCTAACATTTGATTCTAGGCATTAACAACCAAAACCAAAATCAACTGTCAGTTAGCCAAGGCTAAAATTAACCTTGTTTCCAAAATTTCAGAAATAAATTGAACTCAAACATGGCAAATTTATTGCGGGCCCGTGGGGATTCGAACCCCAGACAGCCGGATTTCTTTCTTTAGAAGTTAAAAGTCCGGTACTCTACCTGGCTGAGCTACGGGCCCATACACATGTCTATATTCAACAGTACAATTTAATTTTATAGATTAATAGAAACAAAAAAAATATCCCAAATAGGCCATTACACTTATGATTCTTTTGTAGTCAATATAAAAAATACATATACTTTAAATATTTATACAAAATTCCTATCTAGATTTTGATTTATGTATTTATTTATAAAAATCACTTGTTTATATTCAAAAAAGATTAAATCAAGATTTGATCCTATTGTTTTCATAAATATAAATTAATTCAATGTACAATTCTATTTTTAGATAGAAATTAACTATCAAGCGTATTCATCTCATCAAATGATCAGTTCTAAAATTCATAAGTATATAACATTGTGTACATATATATACATTACAACATCTTCAGAGGCTCTGTAAAGTTAAGCTATTATTTCTTTGTTGTAATAGTTGACAAATAGGTTAAGCCATTGTTTTACATGCCTTAATTTACATTTCTTTTTTCTACAGGGAAAATAATCATCAAAACCTTCGGTTCTATCTTTTATGTACTGCATTGTTCTTTCGATAATACTTTTCTCATATGATGAATGCAAATGATGATTTAATTTCAAAAATCTACAAGCTTGCGGATACCATGTACCACCACCGTCTGTAGAAACAGGGTGATAACCATAATTCTCTATAATATTAGATAGAAATCTTTCAACAACAAACATGTTTCGCTCTTTGGATATACTTATTCCAAGAATATTCTTAGTTTCAGATTCAATAACAACCCATAACCATATTAATTCAGAACCAACTTTAATTTGAGTTTCATCAATTATGAATTCAGATATTTTCATCTTGCTGTAAGATAGTCTTTCTGGCTTGTACTTTTGTATCCAATCTCTAATTGCAGAATGACTTCTTTTAACAAATCGAGATATGGCTTTAGATGTATTTCTTAATGAAAGCCCACTGAAATAAAGATGTAAAGAATATAAAATATCTTTAGGTTCCGTTCTTTTTCTTATTTGTTGTATCATATATAATAAACAAAAAAGAAATCTATAGCTTTTTCCTTAAATTTACAGAGCCTCTTCAGATATTATCACAGTTTTCTACAGCAGAAAATATAAAACATTTATCAAAGTATATTGAAGGGAAAAAGGATATAAATTTGACTCTTTTTGTTTTAATGTAATATTACAAATTTATAATCTATTTCCAATTTTTATTTTAATAAGGTTCATATTTTTACATCTGCTTACAATACACACTTTTTACAATATATCAATATTTTTTGATTTTTTAAATTAAAAGAAAAATAAAACTGAATTAAATTTATATTTCAAATTATAAATATATTATATACACTAATTAAATTTTTAGTTACTTTATATATGAACACAAAAAATCCAAACCTCACTGCCAAAATTGCTAAGAATCAAAGCAACAAAGAACAACAAATAACTTGTTTATAAAACTCCATCATCAAAACATAGTTATTATAAAAATTAATAAAATTTATAATTTATTTATTTTCATAAATCTATTTAAAATTATATTATAAAATGATCATATGACCACATTAATAAATTAATTTATAAAATGCAATTTGAAATTATTGAAAAAATTAAAATATTTTTTTCTGTAAAGTCTAGTTTATTCTAAGAATGTACCCATAATCTTATTATTTAGAATATCATAATAATCACTGCAGAAAGCTAACGTGGCAAAAGTGTGTTCCAACAACAGGTAAAAAATATGCGAAGAAGTGGCCGACTAGTATGCAAGGTTCATATATTTGAAGGCAAGGGTACTTGATAGCGAGTTTGACCATAGTTACAGCGTAACCTATTGTCAATTCTCATTACCTTCCTTCAAGAAATTTGTAATAATTTTTACAAGAATTAGAAAAATGTTTTCAAATATATTTTACAAATACATATAATGACAACTTAAAATAAAAGTGTATAAATTTAGGAACACTGTAAACATATTGTTGTGACAGAGCGATTTCTGTCAGACATAGTACAAAAATATGGAAAACATTTTATTCATAGTCAGACGGTGGTACTAGGTATCCTCATAAAGATTGCCTATTTCTAAAACTTGTTCATCACCTTCATTCCTCTTATGAAAAAAGCATTATTGAAAGGACAATGCAATATCTAAAAGATAGAACTGAAAGATTGATGATTATTTTCATTGTAGGAAAAAGAACAAATGTAACTTAAATCATATCAAACAATGAATAAACTTATTCATTGATCAATACAATATAGAAATAACATCTTAAGTTAGAGTCTTTTATTTCCATAAATTTTTTTATTAAAGAACATTTGCACCGGGATAATCAGCATCCAAGTAAATTGTGCAATTGATTGATCGAATCTAGCAGTACCCATAGAACTTGCAAAAATTATTACAGGAACAAATCCAGTAATAAGATAAAACTTTTTTTGAATTTCGGTTAGAGATTCATATTCTTTATTATGTCGTAAGGATACTAAACCTATTGCTGATAACAATATGCTTGTAATAATTAGAATTATTGCATATATATATCAAAGGTTAAAAGATATTCATCATTCTTTAGTCTTAATGCAGTAGCAAAAGATATCAAAGTAATGAAAAATAAAAATAACAGATTTATCCACAATATGTTATTTTGGGTCTCTTTAATTTTGTTAAAAATTGAATGATATTTTACCCAAAAAATACCAATTACAAAATAACTAAGCAAATAGCTTTGAAAATTAGGTTGCATTTGAATTATTTTTTCTAGTAACTGAGATTCAGAAAGATGATTAGGAAGATCCGGAATTGGAATAGAAATTGCCATAAAAGTTATTGCAAAAGCAAAAACTGCATCTCCAAAAGATATAACGTGTTCCAATCGAACATTATTTGATTCAACCATAATAATTTAATCAAAATATTGTATGACCAAAACCAGTTTTATTTTTATAGCTATCACACGATTTTATATAAACACTATAACATCATTTGAAAGTTTATGCATTTACTTTCATCTATTTGTACATTACCAAAACAGCCTTTGAAAAGATGTATAGGACAAATATGATGCAAAAACAAAGGCATGAATATACTTGTTCTAAAAACAGCATATAACCACTTATTTTAGCACAAGCAGCAAGCAATTACATAAACATAGAGCGTGGCCACCTATTGGTTACCAAATAAAATAGCAGATATCTTTCAGATTCTCCATAAAAAAGATTTAATCAATAATATTTTTCCATAGTTTAAACTAAAGAATACAATAAATCCCACTCAAGTATTACCATATATTACTATAGAAAATCACAATAGATTTGCATACCTACCTGTAAACAGCTTTATGACCAATTGTATTTTATCAACCTGTTCTCTCTTTGTTGCTTTCGTAAGAGTACATCCAAAAAACTTGCTTTTTTCATTCAACAGAATATATATATTCTATTAATTTATATCAACTAACAAATGGTTTTTTATGCTTTGTTGCATAACTAAACCTATTTAGCTAGGATCGAACCAATTAATCATTTGTGATCTACTGGCCTTCTTATAACCAGTCTCTTGTAAGACGAGGAGAGATACTTTTTTCCTATGATTTTCTGGATAACTGGGATGTTGATCTTGCAAGGATGAATGAAAATAAGAATGGCAAAAAGTACAAATTTCCAGATTCTTTTGTTCTCATAGTTGGTCACATCAAAGTATACTTTCACCTTCCATATAGACAAACAGAAGGAATCATAAAGGCAACTGTAGGAAAGAATCTTCCAGATCATCCATGTTATTCACAGATATGTAGAAGAATAAACAAACTGGACATTGACATCAATAACAGTATTGATGATGTGATGATGATGATGATGATGTCGTTATCATCATAGCAGCGGGGACAGTACCGGAATCAAGATTACAAACAGAGGTCTCGGTGGATGCAAGATAAGTGGGATGTAAAAAACAAGAAAGGCTATCTAAAGATACATGTTGCAGTAAATATCAAGACCAAAGAAATTCTTGCACTGAAAGTCACAGATGAAAAGGTACATGATGGAAAGGTTATGAAGAATTTGGTGGAAGGCGTGCTGAATAATAACCGCAATGTCAAGATCAAATCTTTCATTGGTGATGCAGGAGCCTACGATAGCAATGAAAATTTCAAATACTTGAAGGAGAAAAGGATTCGACCTGTCATCAAAGTAAAAAGAAACTCTATCGTTTCATCCAAGAATAGCAATGTAAGGAATAGAGAAGTTGAACTTCAAATAAAGGATTATCATAAATGGAAAAAGAAAAGAAAGTATGGACAACGATGGATGGTTGAAACAGCATTTTCATCTATAAAGCGGATGTTTGGTGAATATACATCTGCAACCAAGTTTCAAAACATGATAAAAGAGATGACGATGAAGGTATCGTTGTACAATCTGTTTAGAAGAGTTGCATAAAATGAATGGAAATAATTTAAGGAAAACTAGTTATGCAACAGAGCAGTTTTTTACAGTTATTCTGTTAGAATAGATAAAGTTTATAGAATTAAAAATAGTTATCTTTTTGTATAAACTAAATTAGACCCTTCGGTTTTAACGAACAGTTTATCTCCTGATGTTATTCCTAATTCTTCTCTAACGGATTTAGGAATCACTATTACTGTGGGGCCGCCTTCTCTAGTTTGCCATGCATGAACTATATCTTTTGATTTGGTCATAAGAGTACATTTATATTGGACTAGGTAATTCAATATAAACGTTTCTCATATAGATCATATATTTAAAACCTATAAAGAATTCGAGATCTCTAGCAAAAACACGAGCAAATAATCAATCCAAGTTGTTATCAAAATCATAAAGAGATGTCATTTTTAAAAATATTATAATTTTGACAATTAAATATTTTATTAATTTGATATACAACAATTTAACAACAGGTTAGCCCTAAAACTTTATGATAAAGTAAATTGCAACTAATACTATTAAATTTTTAGCTCATATACAATATTAAAAGGGGTTTGAGAGGATCGTTTAAATTTCGAAAATCCAGCTGTTTTTGCAATTTCCTTTATTTTATTTTCTCCTGCTTGGGCACCTAATGCAATACCATTATCAGCCAAAGAATTTGGAATACAAATCAAAGAAGAAGCCGAATAATAGATCTTGCCTATCAAATTGAAATTATCTTCAGCATTATCATTAGCCATAGGCTCTATTACCATACAAGTTCCATCTTGTTTCATCGATTGTTTTGCGAATTTTAAAGCACTGACAGGATCAGCCATATCATGAAGACAATCAAAAAAGGTTATTAAATCATAATTGTTACCAATAGAATCATTACACGAATTAACAACAACGAATTCAATTCTATCTATAAGGTTCTCCTTTATAGCAAGTTGTTTTGCAGCATTAATGGAATATTCATGGTTATCAAATCCATAAAATTTTGAATTTGTATATTCTTTGGCCATTAAAATAGTAGATATTCCATAGCCGCATCCTATATCTGCCACTTTACCACCTTTTCTAAGTTTTTCGTCTACGCCTTCAAGAGAGGGAATCCAAGATGATATTAGATTGCCAATATAATTTGATTTAAAAAATTTTGCAGTCCCTTCAAATAAATCATGATGATGCTCACCCCATCTAAGCCCTCGTCCATTTTTGAAAAGATCTACAAATTTATCTTCGTCTTTAAAAATTGATCGCAAGATTTGATACGCACCTATTATATAATATGGACTATTTTCATCTGCTAAAACCATCGCATTCTCAGGTGAAAGAGAATATTTTTGATCAGCAGGATTATAAGAAACATATCCTGCAGCAGCCTGACTTGCTAGCCACTCTCTTATATATCGCTCTGAAGTATTTGTATGACTAGAGAGTTTACCCGATGTAACAGGGCCAGTCTTTGCCATTGTTTTGTATAATCCAAGTCTATCGCCCAAAATAATCATCATTGAGCCAAGACTGCTAGCCATATCTTCAATGGCTTTCATCATGAATTCATCTAATTTTGATTTATCAACATGATCAATGAAAAATGAATTAGAAGTAGAAGTATTTGTTGTCATAAAATTATAACCTTTAAGAAATATTTAAATATTTTATATTTTTTAATTAAATATATTAATTTTTTAATGTATTAAGCTGAATTAAATATTTACATTATATTTTTTAAATTATTTATAAATATATTATAATTAAATTAATTTGATGTAAAAAGAAAAATAGAATTTAATATGAATAAAAATTAGCAAATAAAAATAAATTAAGTAAAAAAATAAAAAAATAAACTTATACAAAAGTAAAATCCTTGATAAATATGAATGAGATTATTTTAGATCGACAATTTAACAATATTGCATTAATCAAAATCAATCGTCCAGAGGTAATGAATGCATTAGATAAAAAAGTTATTTCAGAATTAAATGAAGCCATTGATATTGCCAACAATGATAACAGCATAAAGGTGATAATAATTACCGGTGCAGGAGACAGATCATTTTGTGCTGGTGGTGATATAAGATATGTTTATAACATTAATCCAATAGAAGCAGAAGAATATGCAACATATGCACAAACCGTACTTAATAAAATAGAGAATCTAGAAAAGCCGGTTATTGCTGCAATAAATGGCTTTGCATTAGGTGGAGGATGCCAACTTGCACTAGCATGCGATATTCGAATTGCATCAAGCAATGCAAAAATTGGACAAACGGAAGTTAAAATAGGAATTCCCCCAGGATGGGGAGGAACGCAGAGATTAACAAGGTTGATAGGAATATCAAAAGCCAAAGAACTGATTTACACAGGTAAAATAATTACAGCTTTTGAAGCAAAAGATATTGGATTAATCAACAAAATAATAGAACTAACAGATAAAGAAATACAGACATCCTATAATACCGTTCAAGAAAAAATGACTAATCTTAAATCAATAGATTTAGAAAATTCCAAACATGAACAAAACCAATCCGATGAAGATAAAAAAAGACAATTAAATCAAATTTTAAATAGAAAACTCATTGAAGAATGCATTTCTTTTGCAAATGAAATTATAAAGAACAGCTATAATTCAATAAAAATTAGCAAAATGTTAATTAATAAAGGAATGGACGCACCTATTGAAACAGGATTACGTCTTGAAATTTATGGAATGGCTCTAAGTTTTGCTCATAAGGACAGACAAAATATGATGCTAGCTCACATTCATAAAAAAGAAAATAAAGAAAAGAAATTTAATTGATTTTATAATCGATATAATCATATATTTTAATTAATATATATTTATAATTTGTAATATTTCTACACTTAATAATGTATTAGCGGATAAATCAAAGTAATTGAGAACCCAAAATAAAAATAAATAAAATATAGTTACAAAAATAAGGACATATGAAATCGTTTTAAATTAAGTAAATCAAGTCTTTGTAAAATATAATATATAAAATAAAAATATAAAAGTTGTTTAATAAAATTTTAATTTTCCAGATATTTTATTCTATAATATAGGAGATAATTTATTTTAAATAATTGTAAATAATTTTTTGCTAAAATAAAACAAATAATTAATACAATCAACTAGAATTAGCAATATTTAACCAATAATATTTTATTTATTATTATAATATAACACCATTAAATTACAATAAAATATTTCATATATTTAAAAATAATTAATTTAAGTAAAAATATGACCCTATATTTTGTAAAAATAATATTTAAATTAAAATCCGATATGAATAAAACATCATAGTGAATACTATGACATTTATCAAAATTAAACAATTGAAATCAATACTAAATATAATAAATAATCACTTTATAACAATGATTATACATCATTTCCCTTCCAAAATAATAAAAATAAAAGTATTTATAATAATATTACTAACAATTTATACAATAAATCTAAATTATAAAATATTAACAAGTCATTTAGAAAAGAACGCATAATACATAATCATGAAAAGAAACCTCGATGAAAATCATAAAAAATTAGATCGAAAAATTAATAAGTTTATTATAATTAGCTTATTGACGACTACCATCTTAATATCTGGTTTTTATTCAATAAATATAAAAACATCATACGCAATATCAGGTCTACCTATTAATGGCATAAGATGCGAGGCAATGGAATCATTCGGTTTTCATATTCATGTATATCTTAGTATATTTATTAATGGACATAACTATAAAGTACCAGCGTTAATTGGTATCACCAATAATTGCCTTTACTGGTTACACACTCATGATGATACTGGAATCATCCATATCGAATCACCTCAAATGAGAGATTTCAATTTAGGGGATTTATTTAATATATGGAATAAGAATTTTGATAACAACCACCTATTTAATTATGTAGCTAATGATGATAATGCATTAAGTATATACATCAATGGAACAAAAGTGCCCGCGGATACTAATTATAGAGATATTGTTTTACATGCGCATGATGTCATTTCAATAGTATATGGAGAAACACCAATGCAAATACCGACAACATACGACTTTGGGGATCTATGAATAAATAATATTTTTTAACTAAACATCAAGTATACAAATTGATATAAGATTATTAGTTAAAATAACGATTATAATTTTGAAAGAATGGTAAGTAAAAATGTATTAATTTATATGTCGTTATTAAATGAATTACCATGTTAAAAAAATTATATTATAAAAATATAGATATAGATCTAAAGAAGAATAGAATCGAATAATATCATGAAAACAATTAACGATCTAAAAATATAATCAAATATCATATTAAAATTATAATTCTATTAAAAATACAGCATCTTGCCAATTATATAAATAAAAGTCAAAATTAGAAAACCATTTGTATATATACCATATTCATATTAAATTTACTAATTGCAATAAAAATATTACATTTGAAATTAAATGAAAATATCCACATCATCTTTTGCATTATTATAAAATACTAAAAATAAAAAGACCAAGTATATAAAAAGCAACAATATACACCTAAATTCATTAATTAACATACTCATAGTTTTGATTTAATTTTATAGATGTTCAGAATTTTTGTTAGTTAAATTATTTACAGCTTCGTGATTGCTTTGTTGCATGATTCCTATAATCGATGATTTTACTATTTGGTTTACCTAAACAGATATCAACTTATTATACAATGACGCTTTTAACATCATTTCCTGTACCATATTCTTTATTCTAACCGAATAAACATATTCACCAAACATTCTCTTTAAACAAGAAAACACTGTTTCAACAATCCATCTTTGCCCATAGCTTACGCTATCTTTCCACTTTTGTAAATCATTTTTCTGAGATAAAACGGATAGATTTCTAAGAATATTGCCTTTTTTCCATCTAACTCTTGCATTCTTTCTTACTTTAATACAAGGCAAGATTCCATTGTCTCCCAAATATCTAAAAATATTATTGCCATCATAAGCTCCATCTGCAAATAGTTTACCAATTGTTATTTTTTTATCTGATTCTATGACCTCATCAATCAATCCAGGTAATGCTTTACTGTCATGTACATGCTCATCGGTTACCTTTATCGAAAGAATTTTCTTGGTTTTTATATTGACAGCTACGTGTATTTTCAAATATCCTTTATTGTTGTTATTTTTTATATGCCATTTATCTCTCATCCATTGACCTCTATTGGTAACCTTAATACCTGTACTATCTATTGCAATGACAATGTATTCATCTTCAAATTCTTTGCTATCCTTTGTATCATCTATCTTGATGTCCAATCTGTTTATTCTTCTGTTAATTGTAGTATAATCAGGGATTGAAGGTACTTTTCCTTTAGCATGGCCTTGTGTTATTCCTTCGATTTGTCTGTATGGCAGATGAAAATATGCTTTGGCATGCCCTAATAGAAGAAGAAAAGTGTTTGGATAACGAAATGGCTCTTAATCCAACCTTGTCTTTGTTCATCTCTTTTAATTCGGTATCCCAGTTGCGTATGACATCAAAGCCTAGTAAGATTTCACCGCGTCTAACTAAAGATTGGTTGTAGGAGGGCCAGTTCACAAATTTTATTGGTTAATGCCAGCTAAATGTATTTAGAAAGAGAGAATCATGCAACAAAGCACTTCGTGATTATCTTTAACAATAATGAAATTTACAATATGTATTTTGTTAAATAACAATTATTCGAATTCATTTGATATAAAAATCAGAAAGAACAAAATTTTGTGTAAATCTAACCTAGTAAAATTTAATTCAATTTAATCGAATTCTTTTAACAGCATTTTGTTTAGAATCGTAAATATGTTTACATTACTAGTATTATAATAGTAGAAAAATGACTATGGAAAATAAAAGTAGAAAAACAATTAAAACAATGTTCCTAATTCTCCCAATGCTGTTATCAGGTCTTGCAACGGTCATAATAGCACAATCGGTATATGCTGTAACACCGACACACACAGTTCAAGCATGTCTTGCATTTTGTGCTTCACCGCCTGCTGTAATACAGGGTCCACAAGGTCCACAAGGTCCTCAAGGAGTACAGGGTCCTCAAGGTCCTCAAGGAGTACAAGGAGTACAAGGCTCTCAAGGATCGCAAGGCGTTCAAGGCGTTCAAGGCTCTCAAGGAATTATAGGATAAAACCAATTTATTAAATAAACTGCGTTTTTACACTGAAAAGTTGTAAAATAGCAGAAAAATATGTTGTGTAACCATTTTATTCCCATTTTATTTATTTTTTTAAAAATTAATATTTATATCAGTTTTCAGTTTTACCAAATAGATTTAATTAGTTTTAGAAAAAGTATTCAAAAAATGTATTTAATATAAAAATAAGATATAACATCTAATAGTGAGCCGGTAAAAATAATAATAATAAAAATGCTTTATTGCATAATTCAAAAAGTCGATAGATAATTGATATTTATCTAGAACAATAAAAATGAATTTTCGTTACTTTTGTTGTGACTTTTAAAATATATTAGCAAATACGAAAAATTATGCAATAAAGCGATATAATAATAATTATAAAATAAAATGTTCATGACAATTATATATATGAAATAGATTCAAGAATGAAATAACTAGAAAAAATTTCTATTTTTAAAGTAAAAGTCAATTCAAATTAATTAAATAGGCCATTAAAGTTAATTTTTACATTCGTATTTTTATAATACAAATAAAAGATCTATCTATGGACAATACAAGTATTAACTCAAATAATAGCAAAATCCAAGAGAACAATCAGAATTTAATTCTTGTTTTTATCTACAAAATACCAAGAATTAATCATGATTCAATGATAAAACTCAATAATCAAGTTATAGATACCTTTAAGAAATATGGAGTATTGCGATTTGAAGTTTTTCAATTAAGAACCTATCCCAAAATTATCTTTCTATATATGATTATGCAACAGGATAACTGTACCAATCCAAGGTAGTTCTCGACCTTCTTTTCATATCAAGTAAACAGTTTCCTGAACCTATTATGCCAAGAGTTTGTTCTCTCTACAACCCATCTTTTAGGAGGATATTTTTTACGATTTGGTATCCTTATTGTCTTTTCATCGTCAACTTCCTCTCCTTTCTTTTTCTTGTATGGTATGTGCAGTACATAGCCTCGTTTGGTTAATTCCTGTTCTTCAGGTTCGGAATTGTATGCTTTGTCAAGACATAAGTGTTGTAGCCTTCTTCTTGTTCTCGGTTTAGGTTTATGTGATGACAGTTGACGTTGACGTTTGATAACAGAGTTATCAACCACATCTGTTACTAGTTTGATATCATGGGTGCTTGCAGATGATATAACTACAGATAGAGGGATTCCTTTTTTATCTGTTAAAATATGTCTTTTTGTGCCCAGTTTGCTTCTATCAGTAGGATTGTGCCCAGTCATCGCCCCCCTAAAGGCGACTTTATAGATATACTATCTATGGATTGCCAGGTCCAATTAATACCGACAAGATCATCATAGATTTTCAATAGTTTTATCCATATCTTTCTGAATATATCAAGGCTATTCTATTCTTAAAACCTACGATGACAGGAAGAACCAGAACCATATTCTTTTGGTAACATCTTCCATTGGCATCCTGTTCTTAATACATAAAGAATTCCATCGATTACTTTTCTATATGGTATAATTGGTCGACCAACTGTCTTGAGTGGTTTCTCCTTTGGAAGAATATGCTTGATCTCATTCCATAATCTATCAGGAACCTTGAGTATAGTGGGATGTTTATTTTTCTCCTTTACAATTTCCCTTCTCTGGATGGAGGACACAGTTTAGCAAAAAGGTGAAAAGAGCTATAATCCTATCGAATTTTGGGATAGGCTCTAATTTAAAATATGGATTATTCAAAAAATATCTGTTTATGTTTCGTACATGTATTTTTTGAGATTTTCAATATATTAGTAAAAATTCAAATTTGTCTGATAGATGTCATCAATTTCTATCTATATTTTATGTTATAGAACTAGCAACATGCATTGATCATTGGTTAATATTATTAATAACAATTCACCTATTTTTATTAACGTTTTTAAGATTCTAAAATTATTTCAAAATATCTTGGAAAATGTTGTCGTTTTACCTGGACCGTCGTCATTAGCATTGGGAGAACTTGTTGCTGCTCGTTTAAAATCTCCCTCTATTCCAATTGATATAAGAGTTTTTTCTGATGGTGAAAGTAAAATTAGAATTAATGCAGATTTATATGATAAAAAATGTATTGTTGTCCAATCTACATATCCTCCAGTTGATTCACATTTATTGCAAACTTTAATGATTGTATCAAAGTGTTATGAATCCGGGTCTTCTGAAGTTATATCTGTTCTACCTTATATGGGGTATGCTAGACAAGATAAGAAATTTTTGGATGGTGAATATATAACTATATCTTTGATATCCAAGTTGCTTGAGTGCATTGGCATACGTAACTTAATTACAGTAGATATACATAGCATTAAAGCACTTTCTTATTTTAATTTAAATATTTTTAATATTTCATCTATAAGTTCTCTTGCTAATTATGCTAAAACCAATTTTGATTTGGTTGATCCTATTGTGGTTTCTCCTGATGTAGGTGGAATAATGAGAGCCAAAGAATTTTCTGAATTATTACATTATAATTTCTTTCCATTAAAGAAAATTAGAGATAGAATTAGTGGTGACATAGTAATTGATAAAAACTTAGAAGTTAATGTTAAAGATCATGATATAATTATTATAGATGATATGGTGTCAAGTGGTGAAACCATTTTGAAAACATCTGATCTATTAAAAAAAAATCACTGTAGAAATATTTATGTTATGTGCGTTCATGCATTATCTGATGAAAAGTCTTTAAATAAGATTAAGTCGGCAGGAATATCGGATCTGGTTTCAACCAATACTATTCCTCGTTCTTGCTCGAAAATTGACCTTAGCATGTCTATAACTAATACTTTATCATCTATTTTACATAAATTATAGTAAAATATCTGATTTGAATATTATGATAATATGGTGAACCTTGATATTACTTTTTTGGGAACCTCTGCGGCGATGCCTTCTGAAAATCGGTTTCTTTCTTCTATAGTTATTAACCGCAATGGAACATTATTCATTTTTGATGCTGGTGAAGGTATGCAATATAATTTTATTCGATCTAGATTTGGTTTTAATAAAAAAACTATGGTATTTGTTACACATATGCACTCAGACCATATTCTGGGACTATTAGGTTTCTTTCAAACACTATCTTTACAAGGTAGAATATTGCCAATTGATATTTTTGGACCTACATTACTTCATGAATATTTAACTGAAAATTTAAGAATTCTCAATATAGGATTATCTTTTCCTATTTATATTCATGTTTTCTCTAATGATAAAGGAATAATTGTAACTGACAAAGAATATAGTGTATTATATTGTAGGTCAAATCATGGTCATGAGTTATTATCTTATTCTTATTGTTTACTTGAAAATAATCGTCCAGGCAAGTTTAATCTAAAAAAGGCTAAAGAATTGGGTATTCCTGAAGGTATTATGTATCAAAAGTTGCAACGTGGCGAAAACATTCAATTCCATGATACATTAATTTTATCTTCTGAGATAGTTGGTCCTTGTCGTTCTGGTAGAAAAATAGGTATTTCTGGAGATACTAGGCCATCCAATGAATTAATTGAATTTTTTAAAAATTGCGATCTTTTGATTTTTGAATCTACCTTTCATTCCTCTGAAATTGAAAAGGCTAAAGAGAGCTTTCATTCTACCGCCATCGAAGCTGCTTTTTTGGCAAAATCTTCCTCTGTATATAGATTATGTCTTACACATTTTAGTGCACGATATAAAGATTTAAACATTTTGTTCAATGAAGCTAAATCAATTTTTGATAATGTAGAATTAGCACATGATTTAAAATCTGTTTCAATACCTTATAGAGATTGAACTAGATGACTATTCTTGACTCTGTTAACATGATGATATTTCCTTATTGTGTTGTTCGATGAATAGATTGAATCATTATTTTATATGATTTAATATGCACTTGTTCTTTTTGCAAGGAAAATAGTCATTAAACCCCCGTTCTATCTTTGATGTACTGCATTATACTTTCAATAATGCTTTTTTCAAAAGAGGAATGAATATAATGTTTTAGTTTTAGAAACAATCTTGAGGATACCAATTACCACTATCTGTGGAAACTTAATGTAATTCATACTTGTCTAAAACATCAGACAGAAATCTTCCTTTAGCAAATACATGTTTCGCTCTTTTGATATATCAGCTATAAGAATTTCTTTATCTATTGATTCGATAACAATTCATCAAATCTGCATTAATTTAGAACTTGTCTTTATTACATTTAATCAATTATGCATTCTTTGATTTTCTGATTCTTTTGATATTTCCGTGGTTTATACTTTTGTATCCAATTCCAGGTTGATATGTAACTTATTCTTACTAAATGTAAAAAATAGATGCTTTAGTGTATTACTAAATGATTAACCAAGAAAATACAAATACAAACCATAACCAATAACTTTCAATTATGTTCTATTTCTTACAGACATACAAGAAGATATTATTCTTTTAAAACTGCAGGTTTTTCTATAAGTTGACAGTGCCTTTTTATTTTAGACTATTTATAAACTATCTAATTCATTAAAAGAAATAATTTTGAATATCTACTGACAGAGATTATGTTGATTCTATTACTTTTTTGTATTTTAACTTATCAATTTTATAAAATTTCTTATTAATTCTTTTTTTTCATTTGATAAAATCATGCAAGCTTCAACAAGCTCTCTTTCCATCGTGATATGTTTAGATATTATTTTTTTTAATTTTTCACCGTCTAATCTATCTAATCTTTCTATTATTCCTTGATTATATGCAATAATATATTCATTTATAATTTTGACAATAAATAATGGTGCATATCTTGATAAGAGAAGTATTCCTTCATTAATTATTGTGTTATTGTCATTTTTTTCTATTTTTTCCTGTTCATTAAAATTAGAATTTGAAATATATAATTCTAGTAATTTCATTCTTAATCTTATGTCTCCTGTTTCTTCAATTGTAGATGCAATAATCAAACCAATATTAGTAAGTTCGTAATATGGGATTCCTTCTACTTGAAGGGCTTTAGGGCCTCTTTTGATTGGTAACCTCCCTCCTTCTTTAACAACTTGAGCTGGTAAAGGTACTTCGTCAAGATCTTTAAAAATTGCTGAATAAATATTCTGCCAAGTTACTTGATATTTTTTTGCAAGTATATGTGCTATAGAAGTTCTAGTTTTGCCTTTCGGATCCTTTTCTATTGCAATATGTGCAATTATGCCTCTTTGTCTCTTTGCTTCTCTTGTTGATTTTAATTGATGTGTTTTAAAAGTATCAAAAATTGCAATATGGTTGCCTCTTTTCAAAATTCCTATACAAATTTATATTTATATAGTTATATGTATTTTACAGGCTCTGTAAAGTTAAGATATTATTTCTTTGTTGTAATAACCGGCAAATAGATTTAAACACTGTTGAACTTGTTTTAGTTTACATTTCTTCTTTCTACAAGGAAAATAATCATCAAAACATTCATTCTTCTTTATATTGCATTGTTATCTTAATCATGCTTTTCTCATATGAGGAATGAAGATGATGTTTTAATTTCAAAAACTCGCATGCTTGTGGTGGGTGCCATGTATCTCCATATCTGTTGAAACTAAATGATAACCATATTTTTCTATAATATCCGATAAAAAATGTTCTTTAGCAAAGACATATTTGCTCCTCTGATATATGCTTATTTAAGAATTTTCTTAGTTTCAGAATTGATAGTATCTACCCATAACCATATTACTTTTGAACCTACTTTTAGTTGAGTTTTTCATCTATTATAGATTTAGATATCTTGGTCATGTTATAAGATAATCTTTCTGACTTATACTTTTGTATCTCATCTCTAATTGCAGTATGACTTCTTTTAACGAATCGAGAGAGGGCTTTAGACGTATTTCTTAATGAAAGACCGCTGTTGAAGTAAAGATGTAAAGAATATACATATCTTCAAGGGATGTTCTTTTCCTAATTTGTTGTATAATATATAATAAACAATAAGGAAATCTATAGCTTTTTCCTTAACTTGACAGAGCCATTTTACATATTCTAATTTATATATTAATTAATAATATATATCTGATCTTATATTTTAATTATGAACGGACAATTTAGAATATGTAACATACATTATGCTTGAATATTCTACACATTTTTAAAGAAATTAGCTTTACTCTTCCAATCCTTATCAAAATATTTTTAATTTTCAGTTTATCACAAATTCTATCCCATCACTTGAATTTTATATAATTAACTTAATTTGACTGGATTATTATAAGTATCTATTAATATATATCAAATAATTTTTAGGATCATAAAAAATAATATAAATAAAATATGTATAATGAGGTTTATTTTTTCATACGCATTGTATCTACCTGGCCACTGTGAAGCCAGTCTTTTAATTCCTCGTGAGATGGCTTCGTATCATGTTTTCCTTGTAGATGTAAATGAAGTAAAACATAGTTCACTTGATTCAATAAAACTTTATTTGCTTCATCGCCTCTGCGAGTTCTTGTTTTTAAGTCTTCTGGAACAGTTTTCCACCATTCGTCGAAGGTTCTCTTTTTTTGAGTATTAGCTTGTTGACCGAATCCCTTTGGTAATGTCATATTGCTACTACATTAATTGATGATAGTATTAAATGTTTTTTGATTTTGTTTCTTTACCTCTTGAGAATTAGCAATATCTTTATGATATTGGATAATATAATTTAATAATGGCTAATTTAAATAATGAAAAAAATGTTTATGTAATTGTTCATGGTCAAAAACAACATTTTGAAAAAGTAGAATTAAACCTTGTACAGTTTGGATTTAACAAGGATAAAATAATTCCAGCCAATATGCAGGAGACTGGAAATCCCGGAGATTATGTTGCTATGATATGGCCTCCAATAAAACCTACTGAAATAATTCTTAGTGAGATTATAAATTTTAATGGTACTGGCCCAGGGAAGGGCGCATGGGCATCTCTAAACAAAAAAGAATTGGATCGCATATCTTTAACTTAGGCTTTTATTTCTTTACTCTTTCTGTAACCATGGGTAAATTGTGAATCATAAACTCTGGAAAATTCATATTTTTTTGGAGATATTACATCACCTACGATTATAAGGGCTGTTTTCACTATTTTTTCTTCTCTAACTTTTTTTAATATTGTACCAATCGTTCCTTTCACTATTTTTTCTTCCTTCCATGTTGCTTTATATACTACTGCAATCGGGGTTTCATTATTATATATTCCTCCTTTGCATAATTCTTCAATGACTCTGTCAAGTAAATGTACGCTAAGATAAAAAGCCATGGTAGCTCCATGTTTTGATAACTCTGAAATTTTTTCTCTATCTGGAACAGGTGTTCTAAACTCTGCTCGAGTAATTATTATTGTTTGAGTAACCCCTGGTAATGTTAATTCTAAATTCATTGATGCTGCAGCCCCTAGTAATGAAGTTATCCCTGGAATTACTTCACAATTTATTTCATCCTTTTCTAATTTATCTATTTGTTCTCTTATTGTACTAAAAATTCCTGGATCTCCATCATGAAATCTTATTGCTAACTTTCCGTCTTTTGTAGAATTTCTTAGAATTTCATATATTTCTTCTCTATTTAATTTTGCTGCATCATATAATATGGCATCTTTTTTAGCATAATAAAGAATCTCTGGATTTAACAAAGACCCTGAAGAAATTACTACATCGGCTGACTCTAGTAGATTCTTTGCTTTAATTGTTATTAGCTCTGGATCGCCTGGACCTGATCCGACAAAATAGACTGTATTTTTTTGTATCATTTTTTCTTTTTGGCAATCATTATTGAAAAGTATTTATCATTGTTTTCATTAGGATTTTTTGATAATTCGAATAATTTGCTTTTTTGAAATGGTTCTTTATTTATTGAGACATCTTGTGCAATGTATATGTCTGAATTCTCTGGAAAACCTGAACTCATTAATGTTTCTATTACCATATTGAAATATCTTCCATCTTTTAAAAATACCAATGTATCACAACATTGAGCTGCAATTTTTAATCTATCTAGATTATAACATGCGGGAATGATCCCTATTATTTCTTCACCTTCTGCTATTGGAGTTTTTATTTCCGAAGAGAATGAAAAAATTGATGTTATTCCAGGAACAATCTCTACCTCTATGTCTTTATGTTCTTTAATTATTTCTTTGTGAATGTAAATCCAAGTGCTGTATAGTGCTGGATCTCCTACAGTTAAATAGACTGTATTTTTACCTTTTCGAACTGAGTTTGTTATTTTTTTAGCGTTATTTTTCCAATTTTCTTTCAAATTATCAAAGTCTTTAATCATTGGAAAAATCAAATTATGAATTTCTGTATTCTTTTCAAGAAATTTTTCAACTATTGATAGAGCAACGCTAGGTTTTCCCTCTCTAGCTGTAGGAGTGAATATGACATCTGCATTTTTAATGATATTTATAGCTTTTAATGTAAGGAGTTCTGGATCGCCTGGACCGCATCCAATACAGTATAGCTTTGGAATAGTCATATAACCTCTTTAAAAAATATTAATTAAAGTTTTTGTATTCTATTTTGTAGCAGAGAAAATAATTACTGGATTTCTTGAAATCATCATTGTACCAGTACCTCGTTTTTCTAGATTTTGCAACTGTTACTTGGATAATGTCAATTTCAATTAATTCTGAATCTTGTAATGTTTTCAAAGTATTATAAATAGTCTCGATCAAGATGGAAGTAACAACTAATCTTCCTCCTTTGTTTAATCTGTCTATCGCAAATTTAATTATTTTTTCTGTATCTCCTGTAGTGCCTCCTACGACTATCGCATCCACCTTTGGTAATTTTGGTAAAATATCTTGTGCCAATCCTCCTATAATTTTTATCTTGTCTTTTACTCCAAATCTTGTGGCATTATTTTCAGTTAACTCTGTCGCATTTTTATCCTGATCAATTGCATAAACTGCATTACTTGTTTGTATTGATATTTCGATTGATATGCTGCCACTACCACAACCAACATCAATAGATAATTGTCCTTCCTTCAGGCGCAATTTGCTTATTATAATGGATCTAATCTCTTCCTTTGTTATTGGAACATTTTCAATTCGGGTAAAAAATTCATCTGGAATACCTGGAGTTTTATAGTTCCAAAGCAAATCTCTTTTCATATTTTATATTATGTGTTGATTTATAATAGTAAATAACATTACCATAAATGTTAATAGCATAAATATATATGCAAAAATCCCATTTGTTATTAATTTGTTCTTTTTATCTTTTGGAATATTTCCTGCTATTTTCTTCGCAATTACATAAGAAATAACATAAAAAATAATTCCAATTATTATAGTTATATCTATTGTATTAGATTGCGATTCGTAAGGTTTTACTATTGTTCCTATTATTGCCCCCGCAATAGCGGCCAAGATAGTTCTCAAATAATAAATTTTATCATGAGTGTCCAAGTACTTGTTATATTTCTTTATCTACCTCCAATTTAATCCCTACTTTCTAATTAACGTTTAAAATATTGTTCTGTATATTATTATATTCAACACGTCAGTTAATATAATATGTCTATTTCAGAAAATGAGTTAAAATTTCTAGTAAGTTCTATAAAGACGTTTATTGATGATGTTTATTATGTAAGTAGTGTATATCCCATTACAAATAATTCTTTTATGATTAAGTTTCATCATTCGCAAAAAAATGATATTTCGTTACTTATTTCTACGTATGGATTATGTATTACAAAATATAAATATTCTACTATTGAGGATAATGAGGTAATTAAAAAAATCAAATCATATTTAGAGCGTTCTAGATTAATCGATATCTCTACTTTTAATGGAGAGCGAATAGTACAATTTATTTTTCAAAATAATGTTAGTGATAAATACTATTTGATTATTGAAATGTTTGGTAATGGGAATATTATTTTATGTGACAAAAACTTGAAAATTTTGGCTATTACTAATTCTTTAAGCGTAAGGCACAGAATTTTAAAAACAGGATTAAATTATTTCCCTCCTCCTTCTAGAGGAGTTGATTTCATGTCGTTAAATTTCAATAATTTTCTATCTTTTTATCAGAATCATAACAAAGAAAATATTAATATAAAGAGATGGTTGGGAAGAACATTTTCAATTTCAAAGAAATTCATTGAATATGTTGTTAATAATTCTAAAATTGGGCATAAAAATATTAACGAGCTGAACAATGAAGAGTTGATAAAATTATATGATGGATTAATTTCATTAATTACCAACGTTTCTAGTGGTAAAAGTTCTCCGTCTTGTATTATCCTCGATGAGGATTGTAATCCTATAGATATAAGTCCTTTTATTCCATATAATATCGATTTAAAATATGTCAAAAGTTTTAATACATATTTTGATGCAATAGATGAATTTTTAAATTATCTTATTACTCATAGCGATGCTTTCAAAAATTCTGATTTAGAAAAAAAGATTGAATTACTAGAACATGATTTGCATGAACAAGAGAAGGCAAAGAATTTTGTAATTTTAAAATCGACTAAACTTCGTGATTTCGCTGCATTGATAATGCAACAGTCTGTTGTATTTATGGATTTGTATAGTAATGATCTAAAAAAAATCCTTATTGATTATGATGCAAAAATAATAACTAATAAAGGAAAATATTTTTTGGAATTAGCTGACGAAAAAATCTTATTAGAAAGTTCTACTGTCAATATCCCTAAACTTTCATCCTCTCTATTTAGTATAGCAAAAGAAATGGAGCGAGGATTGGTTACAATAGAAAACTCTCAGTTAAACATACAACAACAAATTGATAAATTGAAAAATCAAAAAAATAAAAAACCTTTGGCCGGCGTTAGAGTTTTATCTAACAAGGAATGGTATGAAAAATATAGATGGTTTTTTACGAGCGATAATTTGTTAGCTATTGGAGGAAAGGATGCCTCGTCAAATTCTGTAATTATACGCCGATACCTTACAGAAAATGATTATGTATTTCATGCAGAAGTTAATGGATCGCCTTTTTTTATACTACAGAATGCGAATAATTCAACTATTGATATAACTCAAAGTATTTTGGAAGTTTCTCAAGCTACAGTTTCTTTTAGTAGATCTTGGAAGGATGCCTTGTCTAGTTCTGATGCATACTGGGTATTTTCTTCCCAATTGAAAAAGGGGGCTCCTACCGGACAATTTCTTCCAAAAGGTTCATTTGTAATAGAAGGTAAAAGAAATTTTGTAAAGAACCTGGAGATAAAGTTGGCTATTGGAGTTTCTATTATTGCAAATAAAATCTTATTAATTGTGGCCCCGTATCAAACTGTAAAGAAAAGGTCTATATGTGTTAGAACATTGCTGCCTTCCGGATTAGATGTTGTTAAGGCGTCAAAAAAAATAAAATCCGATTTTGTAGATTTTTCTATAAAAAATAATTTCTCAAAACAAACAATTGAATATCTTAAAAATTTGTCAATTGATGAGTTGGTTAGAATCTTGCCCGTTGGACAATGCAAATTATTGCCTTTGGAAAAAGGCGATCTTACCGATAATTTTGATATGACGATAGAAAAGTAATTAAATTCATTTTATTATGATTTGATATGGCTAAAGATATACGCGATGAAGATACTGGAATGACTACTAGAATCTTGGTTAGTGATGTTATGAATAGTCCTATCATTCATTCAAAGCCTGACGATGACATTGTTATGATATCAAAACTTATGCATGAAGCTCAAATTGGAAGTATTGTAATTTTGGACGGTGATTCACCTTTAGGCATAGTGACCGATTGGGATATTGTTACCAAGGCCGTTACGAAAGACACACTTCCTTCTGAAATAAAAGCGTCAGATATAATGCAAAATCTTGTGACTATTAATGGCGAGGAAAGTATTACTTCTGCTGCACGACTTTTAAGACAGCATGGAATAAAACGTTTAGGTGTGACTCATAAAAATAACGTAGTTGGAATAATTTCTGTTTCAGATGTTCTTGCTGTTACTCCTGAATTATTTGATGTAGTCTCTGAAAAAGCTTTGTTAATTAGAGGAGAAATTGGACGATCTCCCAGAAATGTATCTGGCTATTGCGATGAATGTGGCGAATGGTCTGATTTTCTATTATATGCTGATGGATCATTTACTTGTGAAACATGCAGAGGTGAATAATCAGTCTCAACTTGTACCTTTCCTTTGAGTCGTATTATATAAAATACCCAATTAAATACAAAGATCTTATGTTATTAATAATTGATTTATTGATTTTGTTAAAAATATAACTTGTTTTTAACAACTAAAAAATTTAAAATTATATTTGATAGCTATTGTTGTCAAAAATATGATTTGTTTAAAATCTAATGAAATAATTATTATGATTTCAAATTTTATATTATTTATAATTTATTAACTCGTCTGTTGTAATGGACCTTGCACAATATTGACACTTTAATCTTAAGGATATTTTATCTATGATTTCTATTTTCGATTTTAGACCTTCTGTATTTGTTATGCATTTTAAGTTTGGACATTTGAAAAAACCAATTATTTTATCAGGTAGCTGAATTTTTCTTTTCTCGATTAAATTATAATTTTTGATAATATTTATAGTTGCCTTTGGAGCAATTAAAGCTAATTTATCTGTTTCTTTTTTTTCTAGGAATTTATTTTCAACCTTGATAATGTCTTTTTTTTTATGTTTGATACTAGGAACATTCAATGCAACAGTGATCACATTTCCTTCATGCCCATTTATATTTAGTATATCAAGTACTAGTAGTGCTCTTGGAGATTCAATATGATCTATTACAGTACCATTTTTTATTCTACGTACCAATAACTGGCTAGAATCAGGCATATATTTTATTTTTAAAAATAATCTAAATACCTTTTTATATTTACTTTTATATTATTTAATAATGGAAACCATTAGTTAAAGTATACTGAATAACTATATCTTAATTTGTTATTTCTATAAATAATAATTTATCGTCATTTTTATTTCTGTCTTTTTAACAACTAAAACAGGACACAGAATAGTAAAAAATTGATATATTTGTAGTATAATTATGTAATTAACATTTTGATTATATAATTACAACTTCATCAATGAAAAATAATTATAATTAATAAATGATATTACGCAAATGTTTTGCGTTATTTTCCTAATTTTTCTCAATAAAAATTTGTTTCATTTCTTCTACCCATTTATTTTTATATTTGTAAATATTTTTTTTATTTCTTGGCTTACATTTACTTAATATATGTGCACAAAGAATGGGGAAATATACCGAAGAATCTCCGTATACTACAACATTTCCTTTATGCGATGTTTTGATTTTCCCCCAGCTTTTTCCTTCTTGCAGAGTTGCTCCTGATAATCCTCCAGTATCAGGTCTTGCATCTGTTAATTGTACTATATAATCATGTCCGCCTTCTTTTATTTTCAATATTTGATACAATGCAGGTCCTGTTTGTTGGAAAAAATTTTTTGGAACCCCTCCTCCTAATTCTATTCCTCCAGATCGATCACTTTTCCATAAAATTCCTGCAGATTCTGCGATATCTTGAATAATGTTTATGGAAATCTTTTCTTTTAACATAAGCGGTAACATGTTTAAACCCACAGATGAATCACTTAGTGCTGGAATATATACAGGTACATTAGATTTGAATGCAGAAACCATGAATGATTTATCTGGAAACCTTGATCTTTCTGATGTTTTCTTTCCGATAAAATAGGATAAGTCAGAAGTAGATCCAATCTCTATATTATTATTGTTTTTATACATCTCTTCTATATTATCTTGTATAATCATATCCTGTGCTTGTAACGTTCCATTTTCTTTGATGTATACATCATAAATTCTAACAATTTGTTTTGAATATAATATATCATCATCAACGTCAAAATGTCCTTGTCTTACTGGTAAATCATATGCAAAATGTAGATCGTGATAAGCATTTGCTCCTGTAGTGACTATCCAATCAATAAATCCATTTTCAATCATTTTTGATATAATTTTTCCAAATCCTATGGGTGTCATTGCCCCTGCAATTGTTAAACAAATAGTGGAGTTAGATTCTACCATTCTAACCATTATGTCCGCTGCTTCTGATAGTCTTCTTGCATTATATCCTGTTTTTCCGAATAGATTAATTAATTCTGATATTGTCATATCTGCAAATATTTCTGGTGGGTCTATTTTATCCCCTGAAAAACTATGTCTATTTTCATTCAATTTATTTTAAATAATCTATGATTATATATCTAATTAGTGGCTTTACTTGTTTGAATAATAACCTATTTAATATTAAAAATTTTATATTTTTATGGGTAAAACTAATTATGGATGTAGAAATCGATTCAAAAAATATTTTGTCTAAGATGGTAAAGGATTATAATATTGATGGATCTTCTGGTATTAATAATATTTTAACAAATATGCTTGATTCTGGCGGATTTGAAGGTCGAAATTTAGCAAATGGAATGTCTATACTTAGAAATATGGTTGCTGAAAAAAACTGCACTAAATTTTTGTCATTTGTCGGTTCCTTAATTTCTACTGGAAATAGAGGGATCGTAAAAGATATGATCAAAAATAGAATGTTTGATTGTATAATAACTACCTGTGGAGCCTTGGATCATGATATTTCTAGATCATTCTCTTCATACTATGAGGGTGACTTGCGCTTGGATGATGTATTTTTATTGGATAAGAATATTCATAGGTTGGGAAATATTCTTGTACCTCATGAAAATTATGGTCCTTTAATAGAAGATAAACTTCAAACAATTTTGCAGAAATTGTATGAAGAATCGCAATCATCAATAGAGTTTTCCCCTTCTGAGATCATTAAATATATAGGAAGTAAATTAAATGATACTTCCTTTTTATATTGGGCCGCTAAAAATAATATTCCTGTATTTGTACCAGGATTTGTAGATGGTGCTGTTGGGAATCAAATATGGTTATTTAATCAAAAACATAAAGACTTTAAAGTCGACATTTTAAAGGATCAAACTCTTTTATCTGAATTAATTTTTGATTCAAAAATGACTGGTGCATTTATGATGGGAGGCGGTATTTCTAAACATCATACATTGTGGTGGAATCAATATCGTGGTGGATTGGATTACGCTGTTTATATTACTACATCATCGGAATGGGATGGAAGTTTAAGTGGTGCTCTAGTAGCTGAGGCTATTTCATGGGGTAAGGTTACTAGTGCGGCAAAACAAACTACTATTCATGCAGATGTTAGTACTGTTTTACCTTTTATCTATTATAGTTTGATTTCTAAATAACATATAAAATAAAAAATATTTTTTGTAATTTAAATAAATGTTATTGATGAATTCGATTCATAATTTACTGTATAGTTATTTTAATTATTTTTGCCAAACTTGAATTTTTTGGCTGATCCATTGAATTAGTTGGTACGTTTGCTATCTTGTCTACTACATTCATACCCTCTATTACCTTTCCAAATGCTGTATATTGATGATCCAGGAATTTTGAATTGTTTAATACTATGAAAAATTGAGAGCCTGCGCTATTTGGATCTGCTGTTCTTGCCATGGATAATATTCCTCTATCGTGGGAAATATTGTTAAACTCTGCATTTACTGTATACCCGGGTCCTCCGGTTCCCCATGTTTGTCTATTACTGTCGTTTTTCGTATTAGGATCGCCGCCTTGAATTACAAAACCTTTTACAATTCTATGAAAAACGGTTCCATCATAAAATCCCTTTTTTGAAAGATCTATAAAGTTCTTTACATGATTTGGAGCCTGGTCTGGAAAAAATTGTATTTTGATATTACCTTGTGTCGTTTCAATATTAGCTATTTTAGTAGAGCTATTTGTGGTCATGTTCTTTGTTGTTAAACTTTTATTATTGATAATATTAGATTTGTTATTTGAATGGATAGTAGTCGTAGAATTTTGATCTGTTTTGTTTGATTGTAAATTATTTTTGCCTTCGATTAAATTACCTGATTTACTGCTAGTTTTATTTCTGTCGACATTTTTATTAGAGTCCGTATAATTTGCAGTATCCGTACCTGGCAAACTACTATTTGCTTTTATGTGTGTCGTTGTATTGTTCTTGACTGATCTTTCGGTTGAGTTATTTGATAAAGTAGTTTGTCTATTTTCAAAATTAAAATTATGGTTTACTTTGTATATTAAAACCCCAAAAAAAATTCCTGGACGATTGCTTTCCAAACTTGGTGACATATATACTAATGTAAGAGGTTCTGATGTATTTCCTTTAGGATATTTTATGTCTTTTGAATAAAATGGCGTTGTATTGGGTTGATATGTTGGAGTTAATGTTCCTTTAGATGGATCATAAAATCCAATAGTCTTGAAAGGCATCATATGCCCCAACAATGTATTCCAAAATGCAGGTTTTGGAGTAGTTAAATCAGGTTCTGATAATTTTGATTCATTAAGCCCTCCTATTGCTATAAACCAGTGTTTTTTACTTTCATCTCCTCCGCCACCAAGAAGATATGTGGGTCCTCTTGAATTGGGATCAATTGTTGGTAACTTTTGACCTACAACATATATTAAAATATAATCTGCTTTTAAATTGTTAGCAATTTTCCAACCTTCTTGTTCAGGACTCATTAGCATTTTTGCAATCGTTGAAATTCTTGTTGAATTTATCGTTGCATTATCTGCTAATGAAGTTCTATTTCCTAGCGCAGTAATCCAATATCCATAGTCCCACCATGATGCGATTACTGAATTCTTTGGCGTATATTTGGACATCCAGTGCAGCGCATCCGTCCAATCATTTGTAGTTATTCTATAATTAGTTGCACCATTAGCTATTGATGTGGGTACATCTGAAGAACTTATCCAATTTGTATTTGCATCGTAAATCATTGGTATAGCTATTATTACAATTAAAACTGCAGAAAAAGCCATATACGCAAAAATGTATTTTTCCTTTTTTATATCTCCTGATATTGACTTTGATTTATTTCTTTCATAACCTAAAGTTAGTTTTTCTTTACTTCTTTTGATCGATGTTATACTTTGAATTACTTCATAAATTCCTATACTTGAAAGAATTATCATACTTATGGACGCGAATACTAACAGTCTTGCGAAAGTCGCACTAATATAAATTCCAGTTAATCCTATTATCAGAGCAAATATCATCATACGATTTTCTTTATTTCTAAATGCTACCCATGCACCTAGTCCTGCAAAAATTGTTAATATAGAGAATTCTCTAAAATAGTCTACAATTGTAGGCGTAGAATGTTCGGCTACCGATTGCACCAAACTATTTTGTGAAGATAAGAATGGATTTATGGCGTTGAGGTATCTAAACGAAGGTGTTTTATATAAACCGCCTGCAATAATTCCAACTCCTAAAATAATAAATATTCCAAAAATAATGAATGTATTTCTTAATGTATTTTTTTCTGAGCTTTTTCTTTTAACTAAGGTTGCTACAAATAAAAATCCTGTACTTGCCATTAACAAAATTCCTGGAAGTCCGAATACAAATGATGGTCCTGGTCTTGGAAAAACTAATGCTGTAGATAAAATTGATGCTGTAAATAAAACAGATACTAGTAGAGGATTTTTGAGATTATTGGTAAGAAATGCAAGTATAAAAATAAAAATGGCGATCGGAATCACAAAATATTCTCCTCCTCCCCAAGACGCTAACGCTAGACCAATTATTAATCCACTAAATATTGCTTTAGGGATTAAAAATTCATATTTTTTTTCTCTTAAAGCTGAAATAAATAAATAAGCTCCACCTAAACCATAAAAAATCCCTAGTGGTTCTGATTTAAACCATCCTAGGTTTCCTCTCTGAATAATTGCTGGGCTTACTGCGAAAAAAATAGATGCTATTAATCCAGGAACATTTCTGCCTGTAATGGATCTGACTAACAAAAACATTAGAACTGTTGAAGCTGATCCGATAACTACTGGAAACCATATGACAAAATCCATGAGGGATAAGTTCATGCCAAATATTTTATATAGGTAGGCCGCTGTTATGTGCAAACCCGATTGAGATGTTGCCGCAACATTCCTTCCCTCCGGATACCATGACATGTTGTCATGCCATTTGAAATAAGCATTAATTCCATGATCAACAATATATTGTGTAGCTCTAAAATCAAAAAAAGGATCAAATTCGTTTAAAGATGCTCCATATTTAACAGGATATGCTCTTAAAATAAAAGCAATAGAAAATGATAAACATAATACTATAACTAATAGTAAATATTTTGTTTTGACTCTTTGATTTCCTTTGAAACTTTTTGAATTTGAGAATTCCTTTGCTGCCATTGATTGTTACACTTTTCCTCTACTTTTTCCTGAACTTTATTATTTAATATTTCTTTACCATTATTTTTTTATGATTTTAATTATTAATTATTCTGCCTCTAGAATTGTGGTTTTACAAACTCCTACCATATTACAAAATGCTTCTGCATCTTTTGTAGTGCCAACAATTGAATTATAATGCATAGGAATTGCTATTTTTTTAGGTTTTATGTGTTCGTTTACTGCTTTAGCTGCTTGTTCATAGTTCATTACATAGGTTCCCGATACAGGGACTAATGCTATATCTGTATCTATGTTATCCATCTCTGGAATTAAATCAGTGTCACCTGCATGATATATTTTTAATTTGTCTATGGTCACTACAAAACCTATTTTATTATCTTCTTTTGGATGATATTCTTTATCTGTATTATATGCTCTTGTAGCTTCAATTTTTATATTTCCAATATCTAGACTTTCACCCGGTTTTAGTGGAATTATCTCATTTTTTGAATAATTTTCTTTTAGTATTTTTGTACACTCTTGCGAACAAATTAATTTTGTATTTTTATTTATAATGTTATTGATATCCTGGATGTTTAAATGATCAAAATGATTATGGGAAATACAAAGTATATCTGCATCATTCTTGTTATTATATTTTTGAATGAGTTTAAAAGGATCAATATATATTATTTTATTATCTTTATCCAATCTATATCCATCATGTCCATTCCATTGTATTTTAGTTCCATCAATTTCTAACATGTAGAAAATAAGCTATAGTACAATTTAAATTTGTTCAGAAATGATGATTGGAATGAATATAAATAATTTTGTTGTTCTTTAAAGTTATAATATCTGATCCTCTCTTTAATGCTTTTTTGATTAAATTTTTATCAATTGTTGCTAAAGGGCATTTTTTTTGTATGGATAATTCTAAAAGTTGTAAATCTACACCCTTTGATAGATTCAGATTATTCATATTGTTTATGATTTGGAAATTTTTATTTCCAACCTCTTTATTTATAATTTCTAAAGATAAATTTGCTATCTTTGATCTTTTTATTTTGCCTGTTTGTGTAATTTGTGTAAGTTCTTTAATAATCAAAGGATGAATTAAATACGTTATCTTTCCAAATTTAATCTTTAAAAAATCTATATTTTTAATTGGATCATAACATATAACCATTATAAAACTTGTATCACAAATAACATCCATTTTACTTACAATGTCGTTCCTGCACCAATGAGTCTCCATCTATCTGCAATTCTTCTGCTTATTGCTACTTTACTTTTTGGCATTAAACAAATAGGTTTTTTTATCTTTATCTCTATCCTTTGATTTTTAGAATTTGTTACGGTTCCTGTTGTTACAGCAGTTCCGATATTTAACCTAAGATTTTCTTTAGTTTTTATAGGATCAACTTTTACCATATCTTGTGTACCCACAGCCGTTTCGAACAAATTTATATCAATCGTAATCTCGTCAACCGTATTTGGTAGTGTATTGGGTTTTCCAATGACTGATCCGATTAATGAATCGCTTTTTATAAATGAGGGATCTAACTTTGATCCTATTGCAATTAATCCACCAGGTTTTACTTTGTCTACTATTCCAGCTCCTGTCAGCTAAAGATGCAATTTTAGAAATTATAGGTTCGTATTTGTTCTTTTTTTCATTATATATTCCTGGCAGTATTTCTATTTCGTTTCCAGTTTCAAACTCTCCCTGAATTAGTGCTCCTCCTAATGCTCCTCCTTTAATGTTTTTAATTGGTGTGCCTGGTTTATTTATGTCAAATGATCTTAATATGTGCATTATTCCTGTGTCATTATTTACTCTTTCTGGGGTAGGAATGTATTTCTCGATACTTTCGATTAAAACATCAATATTTATTTTATGTTGTGCTGATATGGGTATAATAGGAGCACTTTCTGCTACACTTCCACTTACGAATTCTTTGATTTGATTATAGTTTTCGATTGCTGCTTCTCGTTCTGTTAAATCAACTTTATTTTGAACTATTACGATATTTTTTATGCCTAACACTTGTAGTGCTAACAAATGTTCCCTAGTCTGAGGTTGTGGGACTTTTTCATTTGCCGCAATAACTAATATAGCTCCATCCATTAATGCACCACCTGAAAGCATATTGGCCATTAAACTTTCATGACCTGGAGAATCTACAAAACTTACTACCCTTGTTAATTGTGCATCTGAATTACATATACTACATTTTGGTTGAGCTGAATAGTTAGAGGGGGGTTCGCAATTAGGACATTTGTAAAATGCTGCGTCTGCGTATCCAACTTTGATGGTGATTCCTCTCCTAAGTTCTTCACTATGACCGCTTGTCCATATTCCTGTAATAGCTTCTATTAATGTAGTTTTACCATGATCTACATGTCCTGATGTACCAATATTAATACAGGGTTGATATCCGTATTTTTGAATATACCATTCAGGTAAAGTGTCCTTCCAGTGCAATATTCTTTGTATTTTTTCTTTCAAATATTAATTTACTTAATTAACTTTTTCAATTTTATTTAGAATAAATTATTGAATTTATAAAATTAAACTTTTGATTTTATTTTTCTGCTTCTTTTTTCTCGTTCTCTTTTTCAGGTAAGTTTGTTTCTAATAATTGACAATTCAATTGAAAAATTTCCTCTGTAACTAAATTTCCTCTTACAAGTTTTCTTTTTCTTTCTCCTAGATCCAAATTTCTTGCTCCAACGCTGCCAGTCATAAGAATGTATTTCTTAACTCCGCCATGCAGATCTGAACGCATAGGAGTTCCTGATTTATCACTACCTCCGGTTATTTTTATTTTTCCATTGTTAAAACCAAATACAGAGGAATCTATTAAATCACCAATTTTGGAACCTAGTATTGGTTGCGCATTTTTGTCTTTGACTTCTTGGCTAATACTTTTACCTTTAGAATCTGAAATAACTACTTTAAATTCTACCAAAGTGATGTACCTTTTAAAG
Source organism: uncultured Nitrososphaeraceae archaeon (assembly GCA_963830925.1). Taxonomy (GTDB): domain Archaea; phylum Thermoproteota; class Nitrososphaeria; order Nitrososphaerales; family Nitrososphaeraceae; genus Nitrosocosmicus. Next base: position 948,080 of record CAWHOB010000001.1, read on the forward strand.
ATTTAGAGCCTTAATTAATCTTGCTAAATTTTACTTTTATTGGATCTCTGTTTTCGTTAATCTTTTTAATATTGATTGTTCATCAACATATGTTATTGGTTAATTTAGTTAATTTCTTCTATTTTAATATGAAATTAATAGAGAGAATACATAACTATTCTACAACATAGTTATAAAGATAGAACATAATATTTTAATGGGTATTTATTTTGCCTTTTCTTGTTCACAAAAGTTGATGAATCCTATCTATTGACTTAATTATTTGTTTGTTAATTTTCAAAACAACAAGTTAATAATCTGTAATATTAGTAGTAACGATGTTAACTAATTTTATAGTTTATAAAATGCTTATACTCTATATTAAAAGAATACTAAAGATGCCACATTTAGTATAAATTTCCTTATATATCCATCTGTCATGACAGTCATAAATACCATGAATTAGTGAAAAATAGATGTAAGGACAGACGGCATATAATTGTCAAAAAAGAAGTTGATAAAATTTAACTGTATGGGATATCAAAAGATAATATAAACAATCTTTTGTTATACTTATCTATTTTCTTTCATATAGTTTATAATTTATGCATTGTTGCATTATTATAAAGATTTTTTTATTTGATTTTGGTAATTTATAATAATATTTATTTCACCTTATTATATTATAATTTTTTAACAACTTACTGTACTTATAATTTCGTATTTCTATAGTCATCTAACCAGGATCTAAATAATAAGCAATATCAATTATCGATTGTTTGTTATAATTCAATATACTTTGTTGAGTTTGTTATGATTTTATGTCTATTTCCTAGGATAATCTTGCCATACCTTTAACTTATCTTTTTGTTAAAATAATATATAACCGTGCAGGAAAATGCAGATCAAATAGATACCATTATAAATTTACATAATTCAGGAATAGATCCAGAAATAATCTCTTTTGAATTAGATGTTGATATTGATGTAGTAAATAAAGTAATAGAAAATGAGGTAGATAGGGATAAGAAAAAAACTATACCCATTAAAGTTCGCCAAAATAAAGTATCTCATGGCACTGTTTTTGATATTAATGCAATTATTAAAGATTCTCAGATGAGAATTTGGAATGCTCTGAAGACAAAACCGGAATACGATACTTCTTTTAAAGATACTCAAAATATCTTAGAAAATTATGGAGAATCAAAAGTAAATCTTATAATATTGCATATTGATTTAGTGGGCTCAACTCGTATGTCTATGAATTTACCTATTGATAGGCTTACTACTATTATCCGGTCTTTTGCTCAACAAATGTCTATTATAATATCTTTGTATAATGGATATGTTTTAAAGTATATCGGAGATGCTGTTTTAGCCTTTTTTATAATCGATGAAAAAAAGGAATCTAATAATCTTAGCACAAGCGTTGAACCTACATATGACAATAATTTACATGAGTATTTTCGATGTATACATAGTGCAATTCATTGTGCATATTCGATGATCAAAGTTATACAAGAAGGTATCAATCCAATTTTAAATCAATATGATTATCCTGAATTGAATACAAGAATAGGCGTAGATTTTGGAGAAATTGCTATTGTACAATATGGTTGGGATATTGATGAGTATGAAAAACTAGTATTTAGAAAACCTCACTTCGACCTTATTGGTTATACTATTAGTATGGCGGTAAAGATGACTTCTCTTGCAAAAACTAATCATATTGTAATAGGTCAAAAATTATTTGATTTATTGGATAAAAAGGAACAAGAGAATTTTAAAAAATTGCAAATTAGTACCGATATTTGGAATTATACTCAAAAAACTACTGGAAAAATATATAATATATATAGTACATAAAATGTAAATTTTTATAGGATTATCTAATTATAAAATCTATATTTAATTTTTTTGTTTGTAAAATACTAATTGTATATAGGGTTCTTTAACCATAATATATAATAAACTTTTCATTAGGACTCAAGTTAAGAAACTATTTCTTTATTGTAATAGTCCGCAAATAGATTAAGCCATTGTATAACATTCTTTAATCCACATTTTATCTTTTTACAAGGAAAATAATCATTAAAACATTCAGTTCTGTTATTTATGTACTGCATTGTTCCTTCAATTTTGATTTCTCATATAAGAGGATTAAGGTGATGTTTCAATTTCCACAATTGATAGGATTATGATGGATACCAATTACCACATACCTGTGGAAACTGGATGTAATATGTTTTGTTGCATGATTCAAAAATCAGTTATAACGACAACTAACCTGTAACAATAACAACTAAATTTTTACTATTTCCATCACGACTTTATCTATAAAAAGTTATCAAGCAACGAAAAAAAATAATCATGCAACAAAGCAGATGTAATAGTATTCGTTTACAATATACGATAGAAAATACTCTTTAGTAAAGACATATTTCTTTTTGATATACTTATTGCAAAAATATTTATAGTTTAATCTTCAATAGAAGCAACCCCCAACATATTACTTCTGAACTTACTTTGAATTGAGTTTAATCGATTATAACTTAGGATATTTTGATTTTGGTATGGAATATTCTTTCGGGTTTGTACTTTTGTAACCGATCTCTAATTGCAATATAACTTTTTATAACAAGTCAAGACATGGCTTCGAATATGTTTCTTTATGGAATACTGCTGAAGTATAGACATAAAAGAATATACATGTCTTCAAGGGATGTTCTTTTCCTAACTTGTAGTATAATATATAATAATCAAAATGAAATCTATAGCTTTTTCCTAAAGTTAACAGATCTTTTTTAAATACATCGCTTTTTAATTTAATTAAAACTACCTGTTCAAAGACAAAATCCTATTGTTTAAATTCCTGTATTTCAAAATTGGAAGGTTTTATTATTGGGATATGTATTATTTGAATCAGACACCTTTTATGTTTGTAGAATTTTTCATATAATTTTTGATATAGTTATAAAAAATAATTAAGTTGTAAAATATTTATAGTTACATCTTATCGAAATTGTCTTGAAAGTCATTTGCTAATGTTAGTGCTCTTTCTTTCATTGATTCTATATATTTATCATATTCGATTTCTATATTGCATCTCTTACACATAATTTTATTTTTATCTATATCAAAAATTGCTTTTTCATTACAATAAAGACATTTTGCATCCATAGATATATTATTTAACTTCCTTGTCTTTTAAAATTTAAATTAAATGTTTATTAGAACGTTCGCTTGTATACAAAGACTATTATTAGCATTGTTGGCCCATTTAATTTCTGGATTTTTTTCAATTATTTTATCTAATCTTTTAATTTTCAGATATTTATGAAGGTTAAGTAAAATAATTGCACTTTTATATATTGTCGGATTTAACCTGCTATAAATATATTTTATTATATCTATAAACAAAACAAAAAATATGTGTTTATTTTGATAATTATATTTGAAAATAAAAGATTTGATGGAAGGTCATGTAGTTGGAACGGGGTCTAATTATATTGTATTACAAAAAGATAATAAACGGTATTTGGTGGAAATTTATCCTGATACAATAAAAGAACTAAAAAACTCATCAACTCCGTATGGATCACAAATAGATTGAATAAAATTAATACTTTTGTATAAGATAATAAACAATTAAATCAAATAAGGTATATATAATTCATATTTGAAATCTCTTAAACCTGCTTTTCCTATTCTTGAATCAGGTTCACAAAAAAATAATCCGCAATCACAATCATCTAATAAAAAAGATAAATTCAAAATTATTTACAATAAAAAAGCAGAATCTGAATTTTTTGTCGATAATTCGGCATTAGCTGGTTTTACTGGTGAGCGTATATTATATATGGCTGTAAGAGAATTAATCGAAAACGCTTTAGATTCATGTGAGACCTTTTCTTTACTTCCTTTAGTAAAAGTCTCTTTAAAGATATTTGATCCGACAAATGATTTATGGATACTATCTTGTGAAGATAATGGTACTGGAATTACATCTGATAAACTGCCCGTTGCTGTTTGTTCTTTTTTAACTTCTGCGAAATATATGGAAAAACAACAACGTGGACTTTTTGGAGTGGGATTAAAAATGGTTGCTGCTTTTACTACAAAGGATACTGATTTTCCAATTAAAGTTTGGAGTAAATCTATCGAAGAATCTGATGAGTATTATTTTGAATTAAGAACTGATATTGGAACAAACAAGCCTTTGGTTTTAAAGAAATTGATTAATAAACTTGATTCTCAAATTAAGAGTAATTCTGGTTTTAAAATACAGGTAGTTTTAAGAGCAAGATTGATGCCTATCACGAAAAATAAAATATATGATTATGTAACACAAACAAGTATCATAAATCCTTATGCTTATATAGTGTTTGAAACGGATGACGGTATTTTTACTTTTGATCGTCGAACTTCTATAATGCCTGTACCTGCAAAAGAAATTTTACCTCATCCATCTGATATGGATTTACAAACACTAAAAAAAGCGATCTCAAAATTTGCAGGCCAAAAAATCACTCTACCAAAAATATTAAGTTCATCATTTCAAAAATTTTCATATGATAAAGCAAAAGAAATTTTGTCTTCAGTTAATCTTGATTCTGATTCAAAAAACTCAAACATAGAATTCAGTGAACATGATCTTATAAAAATTGTAAATGTTTGTAAAAAGACAAAGTTTCAGAATCCTAATACTGATCATCTGAGTCCAATTGGTAAGGAAATACTAACAATTGGAATGATGTCTGAATATACTATTATTTCTAATAAAAATATTGATAATATAAGTTCCACAACTAATAATATTAATAGCAAAGGTATTATTGATAATGAATCAAAAAAGTCTGATGATGATGTGCTTGATAATAAGATTGATTCTAAAATGCCTGATCTTGATAATTCTGTAGTCTCTAAATCAAATTTTTCTGTTAAAGTATTGCAGCCGGTTCTTACGGCATATACTTCTAGAACAGGAGTCATAAATAATAGACCAACAATCATAGAATCTGGTTTGGCATATGGAGGCGATATTTCTTCTTTTAAATTGTATAGATTTGCAAATAAAATTCCTCTATTATATGACGAAGGATCTGATGTAGCAAGAGAGGTTGTCTCTGAGGTAGAAATTAATAAAATGGGTATTACAAAAAAACAGGCCAAAGAACAATTTTCTAATCCAAATAAAGAATCAAAAAAAGATCGTGTAATTGAAGTTTTACCCATACATATTTTCTTTCATATTTGCTCCACAAAAATACCTTATAAAACTGCAGGCAAGGAAAGTATTGCTTCGGAGGGCGAATTAAAATTCTATATGAAATCATGTCTATCTGAACTATATAGAAAATTAAGTACTCAGATAAGAAAAGAACTTAAAATTAAAGAAGCTGAAAATAAAATGAAATTATATAAGCATTATTTGCCTTTTATTGTTGAAGCAATAACTGATTCTTTAGGTATTAAAAATTCTAAATTAAGTGAATCTTTTTCATTATTGATTGAAAGCCATTTGACTAAAAAACCTACCTATGAAATTTTAAATGATTATAAAGAGTCTCTTCCTGCTCAAATATCTTATGATACAAGTGAGAAAGGTAATGCAAACAACGCTAGTAATGTTGATACTTCAATAGATAAAGAAAATGATTCGAATAAAGATCATATTGTGTCTAAATCATTTCTAAAAGAAAAGCGTTCTTTAGATAATTCTGTTAAAAAAAATGATAACAATAAAAATGATGTGAACTCTAAAAAATTAAAAACTCATATCTCTAATTATATGAATAAAACTATCACTACTTCACCTGATAACATTAAAAAATCAAAGATTGTTTTTAAAAACAATGTCAAAAGTGTTAAAAATACTCATGATCAAAAATCTGTTGTAAATGTAATTGGGAACAACAAAATAGACAAAAAACCCCATAATAATATATCTTCATCTATTTCTAGTAAAAATATTAAAAATACTACTTATTCCTCAACTTTGGATTCTTTTAGACAAAAAAGAGTAAATAAAGGGAAAATCAAATAATAATATTAATAAGGTGTTTGCAATTGTCATCTGAAAAAAAAAATGAAGTTATTTTAATAATAAAAAAAATAATGAAAAAAATTTCTGAAGATGTTATTACTCAGAAACAAATGCCTGTATTAGATTTACCAAAGATAGGTTATGATAATACTGTTTGGTCCGATAAAAAACGAATGTTAACTATTGGTGATAAAAAAATTGAAGTAAGTCCTGATAGTGTAAAAAAAATTCCTACTTTTGCACAATATCTTGTGATGGCAAATGCAATTAAAAAATTACTTGATGAAGATATGGAAAGTACAATTAGAGGAATGTATTATGCTACTTTAAGTAATGTAGGTGATGAGAAAAATAAACAAAAGTTTTGGAATAATCAGGATAACTCTGACGATGCTATAAAAGCTGTAGAATTGTTAACCGGCATACCAAGGGAAGAGTTTTCCGTTACCTCAAAACCAAAAGGTATGATCTCTGGACCTATAAAACTTAGAGTTGGTGGTGATATAATAGATTGTAATTTGGGTAGTAGATCTACATCCCAGCTTATACCTACAAACATAGCAGATGTTCAGATAGATGATGTAAAGGCTGATTTTGTTATGGTAGTAGAAAAGGATACCGTATTAAATAATATTCGAAAATCTGGATTTATTCAAAAATATAATGCAATTTTAATGACAGGATCGGGAGAACCTGATCGTGCAACTAGGATGATGGTTAAAATGTTGAACGAGACATGGAAAAAACCTGTAGTAGTTTTTGCGGATGCAGATCCTTGGGGATTGGGTATTGCGTTAAGGTACAAAATTGGTAGCGAATCCTTGAGTTATGATAGTGATAGGCTTGTGACCCCTGATGCTCAAGTATTAGGAATGATGTTTTCTGATATATATGAATATAATATTCCTGAAGTGGCTAGATTGGTTGCAACAGACGAGGATATAAACCGTGCTAATGATATGAAAAAAAAACCTTGGTTACAAAATAAACAATGGCAAAAAGAGCTGAATTTATTTTTAAATAAAAAGGAAAAATGTGAATTGGATGCATTTTTTAAACATGGATTTAAATATTTGTCAGAAACTTATTTGCCTGAAAAACTCAGACAAGTAGGACTAATATGATATACTTGATGATAAAATGTCAATGATATTTTAATAAATTGTGTTTTTTTTATTCTTTTTTTGCTTAATTAAATTGCTAGAATATTCTGAGATAATTTTTTCATTTACTAATTTTTGATTATAGTTTAGAATTATTAAATCATAATGATTTTTTCTTTTTTTTGGATCACAATTAATATTCCGATTAGACTTTATCTTGATGATTTTATATTTTTTATATAGTGTTTTTATATATTCTGAATTAGAATTTGATAAAATTGTTTTTGCGCCTATCCTGTTTAACCTGTCAAATTCGTTAGCCAATTCATTATGTTCTTGCATACCAAAACTTTCTTTAGTATAGTCTGTAAAATTTGACGTTTTTGTAAGTGGGAAATATGGAGGATCTAGATATATGAAATCATTATTTTCGCATCTAGATATTGTATTCTTGTATCCGTTGCATGTAATTTCTACATTACAAGTTCTTAATAGTTCTGAACAATCTAGTAATTTTTCTTTATTACATATTTTTGGATTTATATATTTTCCATGAGGAACATTAAAGTTACCTAGTCTGTTTACTCTATAAAGACCATTGTAGCAAGCTTTGTTTAAAAAAATAAATCGTGCAGCGAGATCTACGTTATTTTTTACACTCAATTGATCCCTAATAAAATAATAATACTTTTCTCTATTATTATAATAATTTATTTGATGATCATATAGAATCTCTATTAATTCTTTGGGATTGTCTCTTACATTAATATATGCATTTATTAATTCATAATTAGAGTCAGATAGAATAGCTTTAAATTTTTTTTGTGTTTGTATTAAATAAAAGAAAAACGCACCGCTTCCTAAAAATGGTTCAAAATATCTTTCAATATTTTTTGGAAGAAATTTGTTTAACACGTGAACTAATCTTTTTTTTCCTCCTGCCCACTTTAGAAATGACGATTTCATGGTTTTGTACAATTGATAATTAATTATTTGTTTTAAATTATGGTTAAATGATTTGACTGTTTCATCTGTTAATTATTTATATTAAAAACTTTTTAAAAGTTTTTAAAAAAGTTTTAAATGCTTATTGCTGTATATAAAATATTACTAATATACCTTTTTTTCAAATATGTGTTTTTGATTCTTATTTTTTTATTATGGTTGTACATTTTTAACTTCATTCATTTAATTTTAAATAAAATTTTATTATTCTTTATGATTCTATATTGATCAATTTTGTATGTTTGGTATAATGATTAAATAATTTTGGTATTTGGGATTTTAACTGCAAATTTTAATAATAAAAATATTAATTAAACTTTACCATTTTTAATACCCGCATATATGGCTAAATTATTTGATTATTTATAACTGTATAACGGTTTTTTAACACTAATGAAATTTATCAATAATAGTTATTTTAAACAAACCATATAATCTTTCTAAACAGAAATTTTATATATATAAAAATGAAACTATATAAATAAAATATAACTATATTTCATATTAAAATTCACTAATATAGTTACATAAACAAAATATACATATTGTTACGGTCATAAAATAACAATGAAATATAATAATATTATTATCTATAAGAAAATAAACATAGCGTTGTTTATTTTCTCAGTACTTGCACTATTTTTGTCTTTTTCTTGGACCAATAATGCTGTTTTTGCTCGGTCCGATATTCTCTCTTTAGCAAATAACATTGCAAATCAGGCCATCGGTCAAGCCCAATCTAGCGTTCAAAATGCATTATGTTTTAATGGTATATCTGATTCATCTTGTAACAATACTAGCGTTCAAGATCAAGTTAACCATGGCAACAATGCTTTATCTCAAATCAGTGGTTTAGGATTCGGTCCTAGTGAGGAAGATCATCATGATAAAGGTAATCTTGTAAGCCAAGCTATCGGTCAAGCCCAATCTAGCGTTCAAAATGCACTATGTCTTACTGGTATATCTGATTCATCTTGTAACAATACTAGCGTTCAAGATCAAGTTAACCATGGCAACAATGCTTTATCTCAAATCAGTGGTTTAGGATTCGGTCCTAGTGAAAGACATCATCATCATGGTGGTGATGAGGCAAATCTTGCCAGCCAATCTATAAATCAAGGTCAATCTAATATTCAGAATGCTAATTGTGTTTCAGGTTCTAGTCTTGATCATTCTTGTAACAATACTAGCGTTCAAGATCAAGTTAACCATGGCAACAATGCTGCTGCACAACATGGTAGCAATGGTTTTCATGGTGGTGATGAGGCAAATCTTGCCAGCCAATCTATAAATCAAGGTCAATCTAATTCTCAATTTATACAATGTGTATCTGGTGACTCATTAAGTAATTCTTGTAACAATACTAGCGTTCAAGATCAAGTTAACCATGGCAACAATGCTGCTGCACAACAAGGTAGCAATGGTTTTCATGGTGGTGATGAGGCAAATCTTGCCAGCCAATCTATAAATCAAGGTCAATCTAATTCTCAATTTATACAATGTGTATCTGGTGACTCATTAAGTAATTCTTGTAACAATACTAGCGTTCAAGATCAAGTTAACCATGGCAACAATGCTGCTGCACAACAAGGTGGATCTGGCAGAAGTCTCGGAGATGGCCCTGAGAATGTTGCCAGCCAATCTATAAATCAAGGTCAGTCATCAGATCAAAATGCACAATGTGTATCTGGAAAAGATGCTATTGTTTCGTGTAATAATTTAAATCTCCAAAAGCAGATTAATACTGGAAAAAATGTTTTATCTCAATCCTTTCAATAATTTTTATTATACATGTTAAAAGAATTTACTGAAAAATATCATAAAAAATTAATCTCTCTTTGTAATAATAATAGATTATCCGAAGAAAAATATCTTCACTTAAAAAAAAGGGAATTTCAATTTTTTGATACCAATAAAGATCTAAATTGCTATCATTTGTCTAAATTACTTCCATATGTTGTAATTGGAGCTTCAAAAGAATTTGTTGATGCAATGAAAATTCCATATCAATCTACAAGCTTTGTAGCAGGGGAAGTTTATTCTCAAAATAGTGGAATTTATGCATATAAAATAATTGGAAAAAGAGGAGGGGGCGTTCAATTATTAAGTGGAGGAGATAGAAAGTTGGGTGATAATGTATTTGCCTCTTTACATCGTATTATTATGGGTAGATCAGCAATTATTGTGACAATAAATAATATGATGGAAAATAGTGAACAAATATGGTCTTGGGATTTTTTTGGAAAACATCTTTTAACTAATTATCCTTTGATTTATAAAGATCTGCTTCAACTATCTGAAAGGCTTGATATTAATAATAATTTTTTTTTCGTTATTTCTATACGATCAATGGAAAGTATTAACAATTTAAAATTTATTGAGATGTATAATAATAAAAAAATCGCGATGTTGAATCCTGAAAATAGTATTAAAGTTATTATTATGACTACAAATACAATTTATAATTATATTTCCAAATTTATTAGAGAATCCTCACTTGTATTCTATATTGTAACAGGGGAGAGTTTTGAAATTCAAATAGGGTTAGAAATATTGAGAAAAAAATATGGAATTAAATATTTGTTAAATGATGGAGGAAGAATTATGACAAAGGCAATAGCTGATTGTGATATCTTGAGCGAAGAACGAGTTACCTTGGAGAAATTTAATAGTAATACTCTTGGTTATAACATTAATAATTCTTGTATTTTGGGAAAAAGTGGTATTGGTATTGATGATTCTGAAATTGAACATTCAATATTGTTAGATTCTCAGAATATAGGAGAAGAAAAATTGAATGTATATATTTATCCTATGGATGAGAAAAAAATCTTTTAATCTTTTTTCTCCTTCTTCTCTTTTCTGTTTTTTAATCTCTGTTCCATTCTTTTTTCTCCTTCTAAATATCTTTCTTCTTCTTCTTTGTTTTGCAAGATTAATTTAGGTACCTTTGTAGGTTTTCCTTTATCATCTAATGCTACTAAAGTCACATAAGCGGTACCAGTAAGCACTTTTTGTGCTTTATTAAGATCCTCTGCCTCAATGTTTACCTCAACTTCCATTGAGCTCCTTTTTACATAATTTATCCTCGCTTTTAGTATCAATGCATTTCCTATGTATACTGGTTTAGAAAAAGTCATGCTGTCGATACTTGCTGTAACAATATTCGCATGACCTGCATGTCTTTTTGCTACTAACCCTGCAATTAAATCCACATATTTTAAAATCATTCCTCCAAAAACATTCCCTAGTGGATTTGCATCAGATGGAAGCATCACTATTGTAGTTTCGGCTTCTGATTCTTTTACAGTTTTAAGCATTTGATCTTTTTGAATATCGTCTGTACTTTGGTTCGTCATTTATAATAACTAAATCTACTATTGATGTAATTATCCTTTTTTAGAATTGGTGAATAGAATGTTATATTATAATTTATTATTTTATATTATGATTAAAAATTGCTTTGTTGCATAACTCTGAAATTCGTTTTTTAATGATTGGACTTTGTTATCATATTACGAGTTCCGAATAGATATTTCATAGACTTGAACTAAATGTGATATACAGTTACGAAAAAATTGAGTTATGCAACAAAGCAATTAAAAATTAAATAGATTTTATTATTTTTATTCACTATATTTTGTTGGAATTGGTTATCATAATGCTTTCATTTAAATTGTATTTGAGTTTATATTTATCAATTTTCTTTAGTATGTTATGTATTCTTGTTCTAATACAAAGAATATTTATTTTATTTCTGCTTTTTTGCGAATATTTAGAGAAAGATTGGTGAATAAAAGACTACGCTTTAAACCATTAATATCATCACTTTTTTTAATTTTTATGTTTCTATTGTATATTTCAGTAAATTGTACGCCTGCTACTGTCGATGGTCATGCTTTATTTGGTAATCTAAATAACAATGGTATTCAAATTCAATCAAATGGTAATTATAAAATGAGTCTAACTACTAGTCCTGCTATACCTACGTTAAACAAGACAATTAATATGCTTGTAACTCTAACTTCTACAGTTGGAGACAAAATTACTGAACTTCCAGCATATATATCACTTCAAAAAGATGGAAAACCGATCGATTCTCAACCTACTCTTGTAATGATTGATGATGGACATTTTAATTTTAGAACTATTTTTTCTCAGCCTGGTAAATATCTTTTAATTGTGAATGTTAAAGATCTTTTATATACGAATTCTTTGATCAATTTTATTTTTGAACTTGATGTAAACGTTTCACCTATAGCTCAATTTTATGATTTGTTAAAATCATTTTTTATTAATTATTATTATGTTTATATCCCAATTTTTATAATTATCTTGATTATGTTCATAAGATCATATCAAAAAAATAAGGCCGAAATGAAAATAATATTTTTAGTTCGTCGGTTGTACAAAAAACTACATAAACCATAACTTTTTTATTGAATAATAAGATGAATAAATCTACTAGTACAAAGTTTTCTCTTTTTATTGCATTTGCACTTTTATTTGGTGTATTTGCTGTTCACGGTCAAATTTACGCACAATCAGCTGATACAAAAAAATCAGCTGATAAAATTACTGTGACACGAGATTCAGCTACCTTGTTATTGGAAGGAAAAACTTTACCTAAGGGTGAGTATATCGAACTATATGATGCTACTCCCTATAAAATAGCAACTGGCCATTTTGTTGCAAAAGTACCATGTAATTCTAAAGGTAATTCTGAAGTACAGTTATTAACTGGCGTAGCACCAGATTTCAAATCAAACCCTGCAGAATTAGTAAAAGTATTATCTACTCCTGGTAAATTATGTTTATATCATGTAGATTTAGTATCTCAAGGCAAGAATATTATCACAGATGTTGCAATAAAGAACAATTCTACACATAGCATTACTTTTCCACCAACTAGTTCTGTAGCAGTAGGAGTTGATGCAATCGCTCCATTGCCTCAAGGCATGGGTTAAATACCTCTTTTTATTTAATTTAAAAAATCTAAATTTATTATGTTACTTTCTTGTTCACATATTTAATTTGATAATATATCATCTATTATTATCTGAAAATTTTACAATTAAATATAATAAATAAAAGCAGTAGTTAATATTATTTTAAATGAATAAAAATACTTGATGTCATGGTTTATGTGATAACCCCTTCACTGTTAATTTTAGCTATTAGCATGATAAATTTAATATTTAATAGGGTTGTGCAGAAAATTATACAAATGTACTTTATTAAGTTGCTATATCTAATTAATGCTTCTGTAAAAAAATATAAAATATATAAAAAATCTGAATCTATTCTGAAATCTTTATTACCGTTAATATTCTTTTGTATTGGTTCTCCTACCTAATGGTTTGGTTATTCCTTTTAAATCTCCATGATATTTATCCTCTCTTCCTTCGCCTTTTCCATAGCGATATCCTCCATAACCGTCATTATCTCTATCTCTTCGGTAGCCATAGCCACCTCCGCCACTACTATAATCCCTGTCACCATAGCTTCTATTTCTTGGTCTATATTCGCCACCACCACTACCTCCTTGAAATCTATTTCTTCCATAATTATCTCTGCCTCCGCCGCCGCCGCCGTAATCTCTCCTTTGATAATGAGATCTAAAGCGGTGATTATTGCGTGGAGACCCTACAGCGTCTTTAAAGTCTACTTCTATTCCAAGTTCTGTATTCATATTTTTCAATGAATTTTTAGTTATGTTTTGTATTTTTCTTAATGTATACATATCGTTTTGTGATACAAATGATAATGATGTACCTTGTGCACCTGCACGAGCAGTTCTGCCAATTCTATGGAAATAGGTTTCAACATCATCTGGTAAATCATAATTAATAATATGGCTTACAGTTGTAATATCAAGCCCTCTTGATGCAACATCTGTTGCTACCAATATATTGAATTTCTTATTTCTAAATCTTGATAGTGTATTTTCTCTTTGTCTTTGATTCAAATCCCCATGTATGCTTTCTACAAAAAAGTTTTCATCTTTTAATTTGAATGTGAGTTCTCGACATCTTTGTTTTGTAGCTGCAAATACAATCACATGAGTATCTTTATTGGCGGAAATGGGTTTAAGAGTATTTACTAGTTGTTTAAATTTGTCTTTATCATAAATAAGTAAATATGATTGATTGATATTTGTTTGTGAAATGGTTTTTTCAATGTTGATTTGTTTTGGATTTTTCATATATTCTTTGGCTAGTTGTATTATAGAATCTGGCATAGTGGCCGAGAATAGACATATCTGTTTGTCTGATTTAATGTAAGATAGGATATCTTTAATATCTTCAACAAAACCCATATCAAGCATTCTATCTGCTTCATCTAGAACGACAAAATTAATTTTATTTAGTGATATAGTTCCATGACTTATATGATCTAATAGTCTTCCTGGAGTTGCGACAACAATGTTCACTCCTCTACTAAGTATTTTCTTTTGTATTTGAAAATTTTGGCCACCGTATATTGCAGTGGCTTTTATTGGGCAATATTTTACAAATTGGTTAATTGTATCAGTAATTTGTACGGCTAATTCACGTGTAGGTGCCAAAATCAATCCTTGTAAATAATTTTTAGGATCAATTTTGCTTAAAAGTGGCAGTACAAAAGCTGCTGTTTTGCCGGTTCCTGTATTGGATCTACCAATAACATCTTCACCTTTTAAAATAAGTGGAATAATAGATTCCTGTATTGGAAACGGTTGTTCAATACCATTTTCTTTTAATGCTCTAATTATAAAATCTTCAATACCTAGTTCTTCAAAAGTAATCAATTAATTTTTTCAGCTCAGCTATATAATTATAAGTTTATACTATATAAAAAGCAATGCATTTATTGATTTAATTATACTTGACCGTTTTATTGGATCTTTTAATATAGCTATTTCTTATATTTTATTGAATATCAAATTATTATAGAATGATAATAATAAATCTTTATAATTTATTTTGATTGTATTCAATCTTAATATAGATTTTCATAACAATTATTCATATTATGCAAAAACATTTTATCAAACTGTTTATACTGTGAATTAGATTTTATTAAATTAAATTGAATTATTATTATGAATTAAAACAATATTAAAAAAAATAGACGAAAATTGTTTTTTAGTATTCTTTTGTTTATATATGTTGTTGATACTCTAAATTATTAAATTATTTTTTCTATTATTTTTGAATATGTTAATTAATTATTGTTTTATGTCGGCATAATACAAAATATGTTTATAATTAAAAGGTAAGAGTTTTATTCAATGTAGTGTTTCTAATTCAAAATTTTGAATAGTTTTAATTTTGTGATACTGGGCGATACGTCTATCTCAAATGAACTGGGAAAAAAAGGAACTTCAACTGATATTACAATATATGATAGGAAAACCAAAGATCAAATTATTTCTTATTGTTTTGCAAACACTTATCCAGATAAACTACAACCTCTTTTACAATCTATTTCTATGTCAGATTATGCAATTTTAAATATTTCCAAACTTGACGCCTCTTTAGGAGAACAAATATTGGCATTAGATATATTTAATATTAAAAAGGGATTTATTTTATATAGCTATGACGTAGATGTAGAAAAAATCAAAAACATTGTAAAAAAAACTATACTTTCAAATTATCAAATCCTGGAAAGCATTGAACAGCTTAAAACAAGATTATCTGAAATACAAATAAATTCTGATGTAAATGATGTGGATAATAAAATCGAAAAAGATTCTCTAGCATTAACGAGTGATTCTAATTCTGTTTATATTCCTATAGATCATGCATTTGATGTTAAAGGTGTTGGGACTGTTATATTAGGTTGTATTAAAAAGGGGCAAATAAAAACATATGATGAACTTGAAATTGCTCCTTCAAATAAATCTATAATGATAAAATCAATTCAGATGCATGATGATCCTGTTAATTTTTCTGAAAAGTCGTCACGTGTAGGACTTGCAATAAAAGGAATCACTGCAAAAGATATTTCAAGAGGTGATATTATAACATCTCCTGGTTTTTCTAAAGTCACTACTGATTTCCAACTAAAATTCAATAAAAATCCGTATTATAAAGAGGATATAGTTGAAAATCAAAATTATATGATATGCATAGGTCTACAAATTAGAACTGTAAAAATAAAAAAAATAGATGAAAATCAACTAAATATTACACTCGAAAAACCGATCGCATTTATCAAAAATGATATATGTGTAGTTTTTAGTCCTGATTCTAAATCCATGCGAATCATAGGGCATGGCTTTATGGATTAAACCTTTAAATTTAAAGACAGTTACACACACACGAGCGCATTTATGTGTTGGATAGGCTTTAATATTCCAATCATATAATATCTATTATTCTTTCTCATGTCTCTGAATAGTTTTTTCCCGTTTGAAAAGATGCGTCCAAACCAAAAAAAAGCCCTTGATGACATTGATCAGGCATTAAAATCTGGATATAAATTTATTTTTCTAGAAGCTCCTACTGGATTTGGAAAAAGTGCTGTAGCTGTTACATTATCTAGATTTCTAGGCAGTTCTCATCTTTGTACCTCTACAAAAGATTTACAAACACAATATTCGCGCGATTTTTCTTATTTATATGAGGTAAAGGGAAGAAACAACTTTCCATGTATTGTCAAAGAAGATATGGGCATTAACGAAAACTGTGATTATGGTCCCTGTTTAAAAAATGATGATTATGATTGTTTGTATAAAACTCGTCTAAGTGATTATGAAGTAAAATCTGAAGGGACTATTTATGAGACAATTGATATAAATAAATATGCTCTAAGAAAATATCATGAAAAAGCAAAACAGCATTCTCAGCTGGTTAGAATTGATTGGAAACCATGCGTATATTTTCATCAAAAATGGATTTCTATAAAATCAAGTCATACTATATATAATTACAAGTATTTTCTATCAGATTTATTTTTTTCATCTGGTGCAAATAAAAGAAAACTTTTGATTTTGGATGAAGCTCATACTTTAGAATCGGAGGTTTCGTCTTTTAAAAATTTTATATTACATAAAGAATACATCAACAGATTTTTTCCAAAATTAAATCTGCCTGAAAATAAATCATTTGAAGTTGAAACCTACATAGATTTTTGTAATAATTTGCAAGAGCGATTTTCAGATTATATTGATGCAGCCGAAGGTCTTGTTGAATCCGTTAATAAAAAAAGAGAAAACGATTTTACGGATAAAAATTTAATCGATGCTATAGCGTATGAAAAAAATCTGTCGGTATTTTTAGAAGATTTACAAAATAATAAAGATAATTGGCTTGTTACGCACGTAAACAAAGGTGATAAAGATAATAAAATATCTCGAGTAAAAATGGAACCATTAGATGTATCTGGTTATTTTACTGATATTTTTAATACAGGTTCCATATCTTTAATGATGAGCGCTACTATTTTAAGTAAAGATAATTTATGCAAAGCTGTTGGACTTGATGAAAAAGAGGTGAAATTCATTAGAATCGAAGAGTCTGAATTTCCCGTGTCTCATAGGCCCATTTATTTAATGAATGTAGCTTGGTTAAATGCACGTACTATGACAGAATCTTTGCCAAAAGTATCAAGAGTGATTGATAATTTGTTGTCTGTACATAAAAATGATAAAGGTATTATTCATACTACATCTTATTCTCAATTGCAATTTATTAAAAACAATTTATCTCCTGCAAATATGGATAGATTAATAGAGTCAAATCCAAAAATTGATAGAAATGAAATGATAATGAAACATTTTCAAAGTACAAAACCGTCAGTTTTAATTTCGCCTTCTATGTATTTAGGTGTAGACCTTAAAGATGATCTTTCACGATTCCAGATTATTGTAAAAATTCCTTACCCTGATTTAACCGATAAAAAAATATCTGTTCTTAAACAACGAAACCCAAAATGGTATGAATGGAATACCGTGTTGAGATTAATCCAAGCTTATGGAAGAAGTGTTAGAAATGCCGAAGATTATGCTACTACCTATATTTTAGATGGTAATATTTCCTATTTATTAAAAAATGGTAAAGATATGATACCAAAATGGTTTTCAGAAGCAATAGTCTCTAGACAATAATTTTTAAATTTATAAATAATATATATTGAAAATTTTTTAAATATAAATTTAAAATATCTGAATATGTTTTTTAATAATCCAAATTTATTAATCAAACCTGAAATGGTGTTTGGTAATTATTTTTTTGTATGGGATAAAAACTCTCCAGGATTATATTCTAATGAAATTGGAAAATTTAAAATTTTTATTAAAAATATGATACCATACCTCGAAATAATTATGGTAAAAATGATTGATTTTGTCGAGATTAATGATTTCAACCGTAACCCTAACATTCATTTAAAAGGTGATATTATAAGAATGATAATTGAAAAGGGAAGATTTTCTTTGTCAAGTAAATACGATGCTCGTATTTTTTTTGTTTTAAATATTGATAAAGAAGGGGATACCACATTTTTTAGAGAAGAAAAAATATTATTTAATGAAAATATGTATGATATGTTTGGTCCAAACAACTCTTTTTTAAACAAACTACAAGTATGTAATACTAATTTATCTTTAAAATGGAAACTTGGAAATCTATTGTTTGATCGTCGAATATAAATGAATTTGAAGTATGGAAAAAGTTATAGAAAAATACATAATATTAAAAAAATAAAAAAATGTTTAACTATATGATTGAAATATTTTAAGATAATATAAGTATGTACATAGGGCTCTGTTAACTTAAGACAATATTTCTTTATTGTGTTGATAAACAAACAACTTGAGCCATTGTTTAACATGTTTTAACTTGCACTTGTTCTTTTTCCTACAAGGAAAGTAATCATCAAAGCTTTCAGTTCTATCTTTTATATATTGCATTGTTCTTTCAATAATGCTTTTCTCAAAAGAAGAATGAAGGTGATTACTTAGTTTTAGAAATCGACATGCTTGAGGGTACCAAGTGCCACCATCTGATGAAACAGCATGTTTTCCATACTTGTTTACTACATAAGACAAAAATCGTTTGGCAATAGATATATTTCGCTTTTTTGATATATCAGTTGCAAGGATTTCTTTATTCTTTGATTCTATAACTACCCAAAGCCACATTAATTCAGAACCGGATTTTATTGCAGTTTCATCTATGATATACTCTTTGATTTTCTTATTCTTGAGATATTTCCTTTTTGGTTTGTACTTTTGAAGCCAGTTCCAGATTGATACGTGACTTATCTTTACTAAAAGTAAAAATGATAATGCTTTAGCAGTATTTCTAAATGATAAACCAAAAAAGTACAAATATAAACCATAACCAACGATATTTGAAGATGTTCTATTTCTAGCAGACATAAAATATATAGTCATTCTAAAGCTATAGGTTTTTCCTTAAGTTAACAGAGCCGTACATAGTGTCTGTATCATTTCTTCAAAATTTTTTATCTGGACTTTGTTAAGAATTGCAAATAAGTGTTTATAGATTGTGATTGTACAATAATGTTGAAAAATTCCTGTATAAAGTCTACAAAAACATTGTTACTAATTGTTCCGCTGTTATTATCTGCCGTAGGTTCCAGTATTAGCATTCATCCTATTTTTGCTCAACTATCCGGAGCATCCGGTATACATTGTATTATGTTTTGTTCACTTCCTGGCCCACAAGGCCCACAAGGCCCAGCAGGCCCAGCAGGCCCTCAAGGCCCAAAAGGTGACACCGGTAATGTAGGCCCAGCAGGCCCACAAGGTCTCACAGGCGCTACAGGCCCTCAAGGTCTCACAGGCGCTACAGGCCCACAAGGTGACACCGGTAATGTAGGCCCAGCAGGCCCACAAGGTCTCACAGGCGCTACAGGCCCTCAAGGTCTCACAGGCGCTACAGGCCCACAAGGTGCTACAGGTGACATAGGTCCACAAGGTGCTACAGGCCCACAAGGTCTACAAGGTGTAAAAGGTGACACTGGTGATGTGGGTCCAACAGGATCACAAGGTCTCACAGGCGCTACAGGCCCTCAAGGTCTCACAGGCCCACAAGGTGCTACAGGCGCTACAGGCCCTCAAGGTCTCACAGGCCCACAAGGTGCTACAGGCCCGAATGGGTGTGCTCATCCCGTATCTTCGCTAACAGAAAGTCCAACTCATGGATCAGGTAACGGTAATGGTCAAGAGGGAACAGCAGATTCTGTTGTTCCACCCACTGGATTTGCTATATGCACAACACCTACATCTTAATTTTTTTTATTTTTTGAAATAATTTTTGATTCTATATGCTATTTAAATAAAGTACAAATAAAAATTTTTTCAACCTGATGACTAAATCATAATTTCTAATTATAATCAGTTAAATTAATCTTGGCTATTTCATTTTAATTCCTTTACTAATGCAAAATAATAGTAAACATTCTATATTATAAATTTGTAATATTATCAATTCTATAAAACAGATTAAAAAAATTTATTTATAGATTTCCATGGCCGTAACTTGATCATTATTTAAAAAATTAGTGGTGATACCTAAAGGATCATTAAATTTTTACCTGTATTATTTTCTTTAAATTTGTTATTTTTTTTACATCTAATGCTTGAATATATCAGATCATAGATCTGCAAATATGATTTCAATCTAACTTTATACTGATCAAAAAAATCATTAAATCTTTATATTATAACTGATATTTTCACATACTTTTCTTTAGAAAAGATTGACTTAGTAGCATAAATAAACAGATTAAAATATCTGTAAATATTTAAGTAAAATAAAAATAATAAGATTCAAATATTTTATATAATCTAAAATAATCAATATCATTTATTTTTATTTATGTAAAATCTAAGTTGTTTAAACGATTGAATTCTCCAAAATTGCATCGAGAGCCGGGTGTTATAAGATTCAAAAATTGCTGACTCTCTTCTTTCATACTTTCATCATTCATCATCTTAGCACCCACTTCTTTGAGATGATCTTGATCTCTGTATGTTTGTATTTCCATCCATACTTCTTCTTCTTCTTCTTTAGCTTCAATCATTTTAGCAAAGTTGACAAAATCCATCATATTTTCTGTATTACTTAGAGCCTATCCCAAAATTCGATAGGATTATAGCTCTTTTCACCTTTTTGCTAAACTGTGTCCTCCATCCAGAGAAGGGAAATTGTAAAGGAGAAAAATAAACATCCCACCATACTCAAGGTTCCTGATAAATTATGGAATGAGATCAAGCATATTCTTCCAAAGGAGAAACCACTTAAGACAGTTGATGGTCGGCGAATTGTTCCATATAGAAAAATGATTGATGTAATTCTCTATGTATTAAGACCAAGAGGATGTCAGTGGAAAACGCTATCCAAAGAATATGGTTCTGGTTCTTCCTGTCATCGTAGGTTTTAAGAATAGAATAGCCTTGATATATTCAAAAAGGGATGGATAAAACTATTGAAAATCTATGATGATCTTGTCGGTATTAATTGGACCTGGCAATCCATAGATAGTATATCTATAAAGTCGCCTTTAGGGGGGCGATGACTGGGCACAATCCTACTGATAGAAGCAAACTGGGCACAAAAAGACATATTTTAACAGATAAAAAAGGAATCCCTCTATCTGTAGTTATATCATCTGCAAGCACCCATGATATCAAACTAGTAACAGATGTGGTTGATAACTCTGTTATCAAACGTCAACGTCAACTGTCATCACATAAACCTAAACCGAGAACAAGAAGAAGGCTACAACACTTATGTCTTGACAAAGCATACAATTCCGAACCTGAAGAACAGGAATTAACCAAACGAGGCTATGTACTGCACATACCATACAAGAAAAAGAAAGGAGAGGAAGTTGACGATGAAAAGACAATAAGGATACCAAATCGTAAAAAATATCCTCCTAAAAGATGGGTTGTAGAGAGAACAAACTCTTGGCATAATAGGTTCAGGAAACTGTTTACTTGATATGAAAAGAAGGTCGAGAACTACCTTGGATTGGTACAGTTATCCTGTTGCATAATCATATATAGAAAGATAATTTTGGGATAGGTTCTTAATAGAAATAATAATATCGACAAAATGTTTATGGATGAACAATTATGTTTGATAAATTTAAAAACTATATTATATGATGTTCTTTATTGAATAGCCAAGCAAAAGATCCAGAGTTACCTGAGCAACTATATGTAGGAACTGCTGAGACAGAACATGTTGAAATGTATTTAAAGGCTATGTGGTCAATTATAGAAAGCGGTCAAGAATTAAAAGTAAGTTCTATAGCAAAGGTGTTAAATGTAACACAACCATCAGTTGTTCAAATGCTTCATAAATTGAATGATTCTCATTTAATTGATTATAAAAAAGGTTCAATAGTTGTTCTTACCACAGAAGGAGAAAAGATAGGAAAACAAATGATACGTAATACCAGATTGTTAGAAGTTTTAATGAAAGATGCGTTAAAAATTGATATTGATGAAGAAATGGTATGTGGAATTGAGCATCATATGAAGGAAATATTCACTGAAGCATTATGTACTTTATTAAAACATCCAAAAATATGTCCTCACGGCTACAGCATACCCACAGGGAGTTGTTGTATCGAAAAATGACGTCATAATTGCACCATATTTAACTACTTATTTTATTATTTAAATTTAAATTTAATAGTATAAAAGTATAAATGATGTTGTATCGACCAATCGCAGTGTTTGATTCCGGACTAGGATCCTTATCGGTTGTGAGAGAATTACGAAAAATTGTTCCTGCTGAAAATATAATATATTTTGCTGATCGTATGAATTTTCCTTATGGAAAAAAATCAAAAGACAGTTTAAAGCATATCATTATAAAATCTATTAAATTTTTAGAAAAATATAAACCAAAATTAATAATTATTGCGTCTAATACACCCTCTGTTCAAATATTTGATGAAATAAAAAATAACTTCTCTGTCGATATAATATCAACCAAACCTCCTCTTGTCAAATCTGTTAAACTAAGTAAGAAAAATCATATTGCCATAATGGCTTCTACTGGAATGCTAAAAAGTAAAGAATTTGAGTATCTAATAAGTAAAGAGGTCCCCCAAAATGTATTCATTACCAAGATTGATTCGTCAGATGTTATTGAACTAGTTGAAAATGGGACTTTTCTTTGGAATAAACCCGTTATGTATAAAATTATTGAAAAAAAAATAAAATCTAATTTTGATGATTCTATTGATGTAATAACATTATCTAGTACCCATTTAAATTTTATAAAAAATTATTTATCGGATCTTTTGCCTTCGATAAAATTTGTAGATTCATCTGTACAAGTGGCAAAAGAGGCAAAAGATTATTTACGATATAATCATGATTTGATTAAAAATGGTAGTGGTAAACTCGAAATTCTAGTATCCTCAGATAAAAAGGATTTCCAAACTGTACTTAGATATATGGGCGTCAAAGAAATCATTTATGACGTATCTTTGCAATTTTGATTCTTTAAATTATTCAAGATAAACAAGTTTCCATTGAATATGGGTTAAATAAAGCAAATAATGAAAAAAAAGTTGCTTTGTTGCATGATTATTTTTTCGTCGTTATTTGCTAGCGTTTTGTTAATAAATCTATGACAAAAATAGTTAAAATTAAATTGTTATTATTACAGATTAATTGTTGTTATAGCGGATTTTGGAATCATGCACCAAAGCAGAAAAAGTAATAAAATCAGTTATTAGAGAAAATTATTATTTCTATAAATGCAAATTAAATTAGTTGATCTTATTATTACTTAAATTTGAAGATTTTAACAACCCAGCTAATCTATAACCATATTCGAAATTATGTTTTACATGATTTATTCCATGGGTTAGATGCACTTCAAATTTATTGTCTAATATCCCCTCAATATAAAATTGAACTTTTTTTATAGATATTTGTGAATGTCTTACCTGTTTATCAGATAACGAACGTCTTAAATCTTTTTCAAGTTCTGTTTTGAAATCTTTAATATTATCAAATCTACTATATTTAATAATTTTATTATAATTATTACAGATCTCACTTAGTTTCGTAATTTCTTTATAATTTAAAACAGATAAGGAATTTTTTACAGAATCAAAATTCCTATGAGTGATTTGCGAGATTCTGAAAATCATTTCATTATCAAAGGAATTGCCATTACTTTGACAAGTTTCATTGATAGAAGTAAACAAGACATTATTCTTCTTTTCAACCACAATTTGTTTAGTTTTTTTCAAATCATTAGACAAAATTATTGATGGATAAGAATATTTCCTATTTATAATAGAATTTATCTTTGTCATATAATATGACCTGATTTGAAATGAAGGTACTTTGATACCATATGGATCCAATTTAAGGAATAGAGCAGATAGCACATCAATAATCAAATTAGGTATTTGAACTTTTATTAATTCTTCGTAATTGGCATAATTATTCAGTATATCATTGCAAATGTCAAATATAACAGGATCATTCAAATTTAACTCTAAATATTTGTAATCATTCTCGGTTTTTTTCAACATACATGACAAAAATTTGTATGAATTTACAAAAAAATCATACATTTTGTCATATCTCAACAAAATTGAACTAGATTGAAAATGATATGCAATGGTCTTTAAGGCAATAACATAAGAATTTAGTATCTTAATATCTTTAAAATGATTGGAAAAATTTTTTGCTATTTTGCCAAGATATGTAAGATCGATAGAATTATCGATATCACATAAATTAAAAAAAGTATAACATTTATGTAGTATAGTATTAAAATCTACAACACATCCAGACATTTTTAACGATATCATAGTTGATACTATTCATTATTAAACATTAAAATAAAGTGTAATTAAAAAATTTTATATCAAACGATACCATAGAAAAATTATTCAATTATTTTTTGCTTGTATTTTTATTTTCATCATCAGGATCACTATTCAACGCCCATGGAAACCATTTGCCAATTACCTTGGTCCAATCAACCTTAAAAGTAAAGAACAATAATAAAATTAATAAGCCAACAATTGATAATGCAATCAAAATAAATGTAAGCTGATTATTGGACTCAGAAAAAGAGAGTAAATTCTCCATCAATGGTCTTCCTAGGATAACAGCACCCCAAACAATCAAAAGTCCATATAGCATCTTTCCAGCAAAGGTAAAAGCAACAAATTTTTTTATACTATATTTAGCGATTCCTAAAGGAATGTATACCAAATCATCCGGTATAGGCAGTAATGCTGCAATGAATGCAGCCAAACCACCATATTTGGCTAAAAAATTTTGGAGTGGCATTATTTTTGATTTAGTTTTTGAACTCAAAAGGTTTCGCCCATAATAACTAGCAATAAATATACTACTTTTTGCCATGACGGCACCAATAGTAGCAGACAAGGCAATGATATTTGGATCCAATTCTTTATTTAAAGCAGATGTAATCAAAATAGGAAAATAAGGTACTGGAATGAAGATAAGGATACTTCCCAGGAAACTTATAATGAATATCCCAATATATCCTATATTACCAAAATAAGTCAAAATACCTTGGATATCCATTGAATAAGGGAAGGAGGAATAAACAAATATAATTACTTTATCAATTTATGAAATAAATATATTTTAAGGTGAGAATATGTTACCCATTTAAGTATGAATTTGAAAAACTGATTCAAAACTTTTATATAATTATGGAAGCATACAAAATGAAATAAGATTTTAAAAAAATTTATAAATTTACGATTATCGCATTCTTACAATTAGTGACAATCGCAACTTTCAATTAATTAAAACAAACTTATCAAAATACCCTAGATATTCATTTCAACAGGCTCTACAAAGTTAAGAGTTATGTAAATACCTAGATATTCGTTATTGTAAACTGATTGCGCTCGTTTAGATTTGTTAATTTTCATAATTTTGAATGTGCATCAAAAAATATGAACAATTTTGTTGCTCAAAACGAATAGTATTAGTTTATAAATGCACTTAGCATCTTCTTTACACAACTGTTAAGATAATATTTTCATATTGTAATAACGAGCAAATAGGTTCAACCACTGCTTTACATGTTTCGTTTACAATTCTTTTTTCTAAGGAAAATAGTGAACAAACCCTCCGTTCTATCTTTGATGTACTGCATTGTCCTTTCAATAATACTTTTCTCATAATGAGAATATTAAGATATGTATAAGTTTGAAAAATCTAGATGCTCTAGGCGTATATCAAGTGCCACCGTATTTGTAGAAACCAGATGAGGGTCAAAATCTTCCGAAATATTGATCAGGTAATGATCGGTTATAAACATATTCCTTTCTTTAAATAAATGGAAAAAGAGAATTTCTTCATTCATAGTTCGATGGCAACTAACAAAGCCATATTAATTTAGAACCAACTTTAATATGAGTTTTGTCGATAATGAATTAGATCTAGTATAATTAGAAATCATTTAAACCAGTCCCATGGATTTTGTGTTCTGATTATGTCCTAGTTATCTTGATTTATTATTTTATAATTTGCTTTGTTGCATGATTATTTTTTAGTTAGTTGAGAACGTTTTGTCGATTGATTAAAAACGAAAACAGTTAAAATTCAATTGTTATTGTTATAGATAAATTAATATTTTTATCGGATTTTGGAATCATGCAGCAAAGCAGCAGACATCATCAAACAATTTTAGTTAATTTTTTATTCTGATAATTTTTTATTTATGTTTGGTTGGCTGGTTGGTCTACTATCTCCTATTCACAGAGCCATTAACAATTAAGCAGGTTTAATTCCTTGGAATTATAATTTATAGATAAAATACACAGAGATACAACATCTCCAACAGAGTTTCTTATATAACATTCTCTGAAACTATATCTGTATAATATTGACGATAGTATATAAATACAAACAGAACAGACACACGTTTATGCTCAATCTCAATAGTACAGTGAAAAACTATCTGTAAAGTAAAGTAATTACTTATTTGTGGTAGTAAATACAGATGAATTTAACCATTTTTAAACATGATTTAGTTTACATTTTCTATTTGCAAGGAAAGTAATGATCAAATGCTTCAATATTCTATCTTTGATGTGCTTTGTTGTATGATTCGAAAAACAGTTAAAAATACGATCTATATATAACAATAATGCTTTGTTGCATAACTCAATTTTTTCGTAACTGTATATCACATTTAGTTCAAGTCTATGAAATATCTATTCGGAACTCGTAATATGATAACAAAGTCCAATCATTAAAAAACGAATTTCAGAGTTATGCAACAAAGCATAACAATAACAATTAAATGTACTATTTTCGTTTTACCTTGAGCAACAAAACGTTAGTAAATAACGAAAAAAATAACCATGCAACAAAACATCTTTGATGTATTGCATTGTCCTTTCTATAACACATTTTCAAAAGGGTATCTAAAAATGAAAATTCATGTTGTTGCTGTTGTAAACATCAACACAAAGAAAATTCTTTCAATGATGAAGGTACTGGCGATGAGCATGCATATGATAACAAGGAATTACTAGAATTGATTAATGGTATTTTAAAATCCGGTAAAAAAATAACAGTAGGTGAACTATTTGCTGATGATGCTTACGATAGCAATAATATTTTTAAATTTACCGGACAACAATGAATTTGCCATGTATTAAAGTAAGAAAAAGAATGCTCGATTCAAATGGAAAAATGGAAAAAACGAAAAAACATCATTAAAAGTCTATCTGTTTTAGCTCACAAAAAAGATTAGCAAAAATGAAAAGAGGATAGTATAAGCTATGGAAAGCGTGAGATTATTGAAACTGTATTTTCATCAATAAAAAGAACGTTTGTTGGCGAGATGTTTATTCTATAAACTAAAGTATATGATAAAGGGATGATGTTGAAAGTATCATTGTATAATAAGTTGGTATCCATTTAATCAAAAGTTATAGTAAAATCGAAGATTATAGGAATCATGCAACAAAGCAGAGTTGAAACAATATTTTAGAAATATTTATAATAATTTTTATATTTTATCATACGATCGGATGAATTATAAAAATATATATGATTTATTGATTAAGAGCCTATCCCAAAATAATCTTTCTATATATGATTATGCAACAAGAGAACTGTACCAATCCAAGATAGTTCTCTACATTCTTTTCATATCGAATAAACAGTTTCCTGAATATGTTATGCCACGAATTTGTTCTCTCTATAACCCATCTTTTAGGAGAATGTTTTTTACGATTTGGTATCACTTTTGTCTTTTCTTCGTTAACTTCTCTTCTCCTTTCTTTTTCTTGTATGGTATGTGCAGTACATAGCCTCGTTTGATTAGTTCTTGCTCCTAAGGTTCGGAATTATACGCTTTGTCAAGACATAAATGTTGAAGTTTTCTTCTTGTTCCAGGTTTAGGTTTATGTGATGGCAGTTGACGTTGACGTTGACATCGTCGTTTATGGATAACTGCATTATCAACCACATCTGTTACTAGTTTGATATAATGAGTGCTTGCAGATGATATAACTACAGGTAGAGGGATTCCTTTTTTAAGTTAAAATATGTCTTTTTGTGCCCAGTTTGCTTCTATCAGTAGGATTGTGCCCAGTCATCGCCCCCCTAAAGGCGACTTTATAGATATACTATCTATGGATTGCCAGGTCCAATTAATACCGACAAGATCATCATAGATTTTCAATAGTTTTATCCATATCTTTCTGAAAATGTCAAGGCTATTCCATTGCTGAAACCTGCGGTGACAGGTAGAACCAGAACCATATTCTTTTGGTAACATCTTCCATTGGCATCCTGTTCTTAATACATAAAGAATTCCATCGATTACTTTTCTATATGGTATAATTGGTCGAACACCAACCGTCTTGAGTGGTTTCTCCTTTGAGAAAATACCTTTAATCTTATCCCATAATCTATCAGGAAGCCTGAGTATGGAGGGATGTTTATTTTTCTCCTTTACAATTTCCCTTCTTTGGATGCAGGACACAGTTTATCAAAATGGGAAAAGAGTCTATAATCCTATCGAATTTTGGGATAGGCTTTAAGCCACACAAGTATAATTGAGGCATGGTCATAATTCAAAATAATTTATCTTTATATTTATTATCGTATCAACCAGTCCCAAGCATGTATTTTATTGATTTTGGATTTAATTTGCCTACTTTACAGTTATAATATACCATTATTTGATATAATAAAACAGACAAAAGTACAATTGCAGATACCGTAGAAAGTCCTCGTGCTGGCAATGGATCTATTCTAAAGACTGATTTGATATGTTCTATTAATGGTTCTATAGATATTCTTCTCTGGTTGTAGATTGCCTGTCCCAATACCGATTGATAAAAGCAAACCAGATCAAGCCTCTTTTTGGGAGTACTTTCGTATCGTTCAACAGGGCAAACTACCAGATCTATTCCCAGTACCTTCTTACTATATTCATACAGTTTTCTATCATCATATCCTGAATCAGCTATCATATAACATGTCAATGGTAAAGAGAATACTGATGATGCGGATGTTAAAGGAATATACATCTGGTTATCCTGTACATTTGCAGTAGTTACATCTGCTGCTGTTATAGAGGTACTATAAGATCTTCTGTTGTTGTTCATGTTAGATGTAGTTTGTATCCAAATATCTATCCTTTCTTGGTATAACTATAACCCCACCTTGCATCTGTATCGATTCCAGGAGGGCATGGTACTTCTCCTTTCTTCATTATGGATGATTTATGCCATACATGACCTTTTGATTTTATCAGAGAGTGTACTGTCTGTTGCAGTTATAAAAGGATCTATCATCTTGCCCTCTGCAACAAACAGATATCCCATTGCGATATCCTTTGTTTAATATCTGTAGATATAGTCTCTAGTCTCCTGTTAAATGTTCGTCTACTTGGAATGGATAAAGACCGCAGACTAAGGCTAGTTTACGGTTATATTGACAGCAGTCCAGACTAAGAAAAATATGTAATGCATTGTTTGAATCAATTCTAAACCATAACCTCACAACAAAACATCTCAAAATCACTGTTGGAGAATATATATACATATGGTTTGTAGCGTTTCCTTTTTGCAATAGGCCATGGTATACAACCTATTAGATATAAAATGTTAGAGTATGGATTCCTTTATTCTATAAAGAGCTAATCTTTGGGACAGTTGTTCTCAAAATAACATTCCAGAGGTTAGCTTTAAGCTATATTACCATTATGAAAATAAATTTGAATTATGACCATACCTCGTATAATTAACAGCATATAATTTCCAATATTCTTGTATTCAATACGGTAAGATTGAAGGAACTTCAATGAATAAAAATATATTAAAAATCTATTGCATGAATATCAAATTTATCAAAACAGTATCATCAAAGAAATGGAAATTATTTTTTGTTCCCAATACAATAATAAAAAAATTCTATACAATAGGTTAATAAAAATTTAATTTATGCTGCAGGTTTAGCCTGGCTGAATGGATTATGGTTTATAGGAGACTTCTTTGGTGGGACGGGAGTATTCTCAAAAGTTACATTCTGGGAAATAATGTTAGACAAAGGAGTAACTTTACTAAGATCTGTTAAAACTATATCAACTTTTACATTTGGCATAGTTTTTCCAACAAAAGATGTAGCAAAGGCTATAACACCATTATGACTTATAGTGAAACCATTTGGAAACGAGGACCTCTTTAACAAAGTACCATTTAATAAAGATACCTTCATTATTCCATTTATTTTTGTATTTACCAAGGATGGATCTTTTGTAACATAGCCAACAAGAGATTTCAACTGAATATGAGTACCATTTGTCAACGGAGCAAATTTTACAGAGTTAAAAGTGATGGTAACTTTTTGAACAGGTTGTGCAAATACATTACTAATTATGCCAAGACTAATAAAAATAAGAGAACTAGCGATTATTGTTGCAGAAATTATCATCAATTTTTTATGACTCTTGGATAAATTTATAGACATTATATAAAAATTAATATAATAATATAAAAACGATATGATAAAATATTAGTAGATAATTACACTCCACTTTTAATATATAAAATAATTAATAAATATTTTTTAAAAAATCTAAAGATTTTATTTTTTTAATAACAATTATAATATAATTAATAAATAATAATATAAATGTCATGATATTTACAAAAATTCAGGTTTAGAATTATTAAAAGTCATATATACCCTCAGCAGAATATATACACATAATTCTATAGCATATAATATTTTTTTATATAGTAGACAAATTTTACCAAACTAATAATATATATTAATAAAATTTCAAAAAGGTAATCTATATAATATAATTACTTAAAAAGAGCGCATGATTAAAATACCTTTGAAAAATAATATTAAAAAAAAGTTCATAAAACAAGATTCTTACATCATTGCTCTCCGTATGCGGCTTCTGCATGTTGTGATATGTCTAAACCTAATGCCTCTTCTTCTTCACTTACTTTGATACCAACTACATAATCAATAATTTTCAATATTATAAAGGTTCCCACAAAGCCCATTAGAGCCGCAACTCCTACTCCTACTCCTTGTATAACCAACTGCATGGGATTTCCATTTATCCAGCCATTGGGACCGGCAGGATTGATAACTTGACTTGCAAAAATTCCAATAGATAAAGCACCTACAATACCGGTAATACCGTGAACAGAACTTACATCCAATGCATCATCAATTTTTAGTCGTTCTTTCAATAAAACTATCCCATAATAAGATGCAAACCCTAGAACTATACCAAGTATAAAAGAATGCTGTCCACTAATAAATCCAGCAGCAGGAGTAACACCAGCTAAACCTGAAACTGCACCATTTATAACAGAAGTAACAGTTGGTTTTCCCGAATCTCTTCCAACTCAGAAATACCCATACAAGTGCACATGTAGAAGCACCAATTTGAGTAGTAAGCAAAGCGTTGGCAGCAAGCGCACCTGACGCTAAAGCGCTACCTGCATTAAATCCAAACCATCCAAGCCATAGTAAAGTTCCACCCAGTGCAGCTAGTGGAATATTATGAGGTACCATTATTTGAGGACCGTAATTCTTACGCCGACCTAATACCAAAGCAGAGGCCAAAGATGCCATACCGGCACTAGTATGTATAACTATACCACCGGCAAAATCTACAACACCAATTTTTGCTAACCAACCTCCACCCCATACCCAATGTGCAAGAGGATAATAGATCACTAAACTCCAAACTATTACAAATATAAAAAAAGCACTCCATCTCATACGTTCTGCAAATGCACCTGTAATTAATAACGGAGTAATAACAGCGAACATCATCTGATAAGTTGCGTATGTAATTCCAGGAATTGTAGGAGCATATGAGATCGAATCGCTGAATGGAACGTTATTGTAGAAAAGCCAAGAAAGGTTTCCTATTATCCCATGAATATCAGGTGCAAAAGTTAAAGTAAATCCAATTACGAACCACAAAACCGATAAAAGGGCTAAACCTGTAAACGTTTGCATTATAACAGATAATGAGTTTTTTAACCTGAGCATTCCTGCTTCAAAAAAACCTAAAGCAGGCGTCATTAGCATGACAAGCCCAGTAGAGACAAGCATCCATGTTGTATCACCAGTATTAATTACCAACGCTCACAGAAGGCTTTTGGTAGATTATAAAGTTATTCCTCAAATACTTAAAAATTGTAATTAAAATCTTCATAAAAATAATATTATCATAAAATAACGATTTTTTGATTAATATTTATAATATTTGACTGCAATTTCATCAATTCATAAGATCAATTCCATTTAATGAAAAATATTTTGATATAATATAGATATAACTTATAAAATGATTTAAAAGTTTTATATAAAATTCTAATATAATTATAAAACAATTAGTATTATTCATAATTTTTCAAGTCAACTAAGAAAGTATAGAAATAGATTATACAATAGAAGTAGAATATTTCAAAAATAACAAAATTTTACCATACCTAACAGAGATAATAAGCAATGTTAATTAAAATATTGACAAATCTTTTCTAAATTAAGACGATTATAATATAGAATTAATAAAATAATACAAGCAGATATTTGTATAAATAATATATTAATCTGGATTTGGCATTTCACATAGAGTATTAATTAGTAAAATACAAATGAAAAATATAGTTGTGTGACTATTTCATTATATGTATAATTTAATCTATTAAAGAAATATTTAATTAAATCAGAATTTAGTCAAATTAAAAAAAATAATCTTGCCCCTGATATAATGAAGAAATTTTATCAGCACCTACATCAACAGTGCTGCTACATGGATAAGTAATGGTACCTGTAGAATTATTAGCAATGGCAACATCAGTAATCGTAGTTTTAGAATCAGATATTAAGTTTACATCATACAAACATAAATTGCCAGGATTATAGAGACAACATGTTCAAGGTTAATTACTTGTAAATTAGGTGCTGCTCCAATTAAAAATTGAACTTTAGACTGACTTTGATCTATACATGAAACTTTTGCTACCAAGTGGCCAGTGACTATTTTATATAGAGTAGAATCATAAACAGAGATAATATCCATGATTCAAGGTTTTACCTTCTAACAGGCATATTGCCTTTTTTGATTGGAAATCGGAAAAAGATAATTTAATTTTAATAGCTTGGTTGATAATAAATTTGATATACTCTATGTTCCACTCACTAATATGCAATATCTTAATCATTCGAATTACAATCATAAAATATCAGAGGGTAATAAATTATTTACAGTAGTTTTGTTACCAGAGAGTGTAGAATTATTGCAAGGTTGATTATCAACGCAATTTATAACAATACAAGAATTGTTAGAGCATTTTTCTTCATGAAAATAAATCCCGTTATTCTGATTATTTGTTGCATAAACATTAGAAATTAATATAATAGAAAAAATGACAGGAATCAGGAGAGATAAAATCAAATAGAATCGCATGCTTAAACTCTACGAGTTTAATATTTTTAGATTTGTTAAGAATTATACTAATGTTTTTTTTGTAAAATATATCAATTATAAGGTATATTAGAAAATAAGAACTATATAAATAAAAATAAAATAATTATTGTTTTTGACCTTGTTTAGTCAAAAGTGATGACAAAGATGAAACCTTTAATGGTGTTCCAAGCATATATGGTTTAGTTTTTACAGGTATGCTATCTTTTCCAACTGGTGGAATTGCATTAGAAGGATTAGACTCATCAGTTATTTTGAGTTTTTTACTGACAGAATGAGCTGGATCATTAACTACAATCAATCCTGCTTGGCCTTTGAATAATGATGAATAATCATGATTTACAAACGCAAAAACACCAGGTTTATCAAAAGTAACATCTACAATAGCATCATTAGAACCACCAAGAAGATAAGTTTGTTTTCCAATTCCACTAACAACACTACCATCAGTTACTCTATCCAAAGATTCACCAACGATATGGAAGTTAATGGGGATATCTCCGTGATTAAGTAAGAAGAATCTTACATGGTCGCCAACGTTAAAGAATAATGTTGTAGCATTCTTTGTTTTAGTGATTATAGGGTCATATCCAAATGGAATACCATTAATCCATGTTGATGTTGCATTGTGATTGAACATTGCTTTTGAATCATAATCTCCGTTTTTAGTGAAATAATATTCTGAAAATTCAAATACAACTTCTTTTGCTTTTGGAGATACAGTTTGATTAGCGCCTGTTGCAGAATTCACTGAGGTATATCCAGTGTATCCATGGGCTGGATCAACAATCATGGTCATAACCATTCCTGAAAATACATGTTGGTCCATGGTCAATACACCATTTCCTTCACAATGAACTTTGAATACTCCTGGTTGAGTAGCTATAAATGTAAAGTTCTTTGTAGAGCCAGGGTTAATTGGACCAAAATTAGGAACTGCACTTATTATAGAGGCGTGTGTATCAAAGCTATGAATTAATTTGTTTCCGGTTGGGTTTACAATTGTAACATGCACAGTATCACCTTGTGTCAAACGAACAGTTGGTCCAGGAATTGTACCATTCCAAGTTAATGCATGGAATTTTGTACCATCAGGTAATGTAAGATTTTTTTCTACGGCAATATAAACCAAATTTCTAACAGGTGAGCTGGATTTTTGAGATTGTTGAGCTTGTTGAGCTTGTGAATAGGCTTTATTCATACCAGGTATGAAAACCATTCCGGTAAGTAAAATTGCAGATATAGCAATAATTGCTAATGTACTCTTCATTGGGTTTAGTGTTATAGAAGATATTAATAATCCTTTTCCTCATGATCTTATTACATATAATTTTAATAAAGTCAATTAAAAAATTCTTAATAAAAAAAGATATCCAGTATGTTATTTTGTAGTTTTTAGTAATAGAATCGAAAACACATGAAAAATTTAGCAAACATGCTTATCTATATTCCACTAACAACAAATAAAAAATTAAACAATCAGAAAGTAAGGCCCTGTTAACAGTTGTGTAAAACATATACATATCTTCTTGTAAAATGATGGTGTTTGTTTAGGATATTATAATAACTTGGCTTACCACTATTTAGTATGACAAACAATTAGCAAGTGGACGAAAATAATATATATATAATAAAAATCACGGCATAACAATCACAAATATTTTACAAAAGGATATACCTTTATGTTTGCACAACTGTTAACTTAAGATATTATTTCTTTATTATGCTCATAAACAAACAACTTGAGCCATTGTTTAATATGCTTTAGTTTGCACTTGTTCTTTCTACAAGGAAAGTAGTTATCGAAGTATCCAATAGTTCTATCTTTTATGTACTGCATTGTTCTTTTAATGAGACTTTTCTCATAAGAAGAATCAAGTCCATGTTTCAATTTCAAGAATTTACATGTTCCATGATACCACGTACCACCGTCTGACGGAAAAGATTGATTTCCAAACTTCTCTTTAAAAGTAGAAAGAAATCGTTTAGCTACTAACATATTTCGCTTTTCAGATATCCAGAAAGAAAGAATTTCTTTATTTACTAGTTCAATAACTAGCCAAAGTCATATTAGGTTAGAGATTACTTTTATTACAGTTTCATCTATGATATATTCTTTGACTTTCTTATTCTTGAGATATTTACAAGGTCTGTACTTTTGAATCCATTTCCAGATGGAAACATGGCTTATTTTTGTTATTTTTAAAAAAGACAACGCTTTAGCAGCATTTCTAAATTATAAGCCCAGAAAGTACAAGTACGAGCCATAACCAATGATTTATGAGGATGTCCTATTTCTCGAAGTCATATAATATATGGTCATTCTAAAGCTATAGGTTTTTCTTTAAGTTAACAGAGCCGGCCGAACGGTAGCAAGTGGAAGAATATCTATAACAAAAATCATGGCAAAGCAATCATAAATATTTTACAAGAAGATGTATTCTTGTGTTTACGCAACTGTTAACAGGGCTATTATAGATATGAAAATATTGTAGAAAGATCTTCAGTAAAAATAAAATCATCATGTTGAAAAAACTTTAATAATTATCTTTATCGCCTATTATTTTTTATATTTCTAATATAGTGTTTATGAATCAAAGAGCCATACTGCAATGCCTTTTTAGGATACATAGCAGATTCTTTCGGAACATCAATTTGCATTGCAATTTGTCTTATAATATGCTTTCGGATTAGATCATTAGTTCCTTTAATTTTATATATTAACGGAATTGTTTTTGCAAAAGATATGAATTCATCATTTAAGAATGGTTGAAATGACTGAATGTTATTTCCGTTAATTATATACGAGACTTCATTCATCAAATGAAATTCATTAAATAATTTTTCTTCCATAAAATTATTTATTTGAATATATCCCCCATCAAAGTATGACCTATAACGATCATATCCACAAAATAATTCATCCAAACCATTAGCTGTGATAAAAAAATTTCCAATATTATTTTCCTTTATCATTCTACTTAAATAAAAAAAGGCTATACAGTTTTCTAGATGTGAAATCGACTTGCAGGCTATCTTAGTTTTTACATATTGTAAAATATCATTAAAATCTTCTTCATTTAATTCGTACACAAAATGATTTTCAGATACGGAAAGGAGAGTAGATATTCTTTTGGAAAACAAAAGGTCATGGGAATTAGGAAACCCAATCGTTATAAGGTAAATTTTTTTTTTTAAATTCATACATATTTTTGCTAGTAAGGCACTATCTACACCACCAGAAAAAGCAACAATTACAGAATTTTCATCCTTTATTACATTGTTTACTACAGAGTATATTTTGTTAATTAAACAGTCACATAAAGACACAAAGCAATAGATAATATTTCAAAATATATTTGTAATAATTATAATAGAGTTTGAACATATTATTCAAGTTGGATAAGGACTTAAAGTTTATCAGTAATAAAAAATATTTGATCAAGAATAGGATTGGATATTCTGTATCTAAATTGTTGGATTTTTTAGAAGTAGATTATCAATATGATGTCTCATTAAAAAATTCCAATTCTAAAATAGATTTTAAAATTGGGGACAAATATATTAAAATAATTAATAATGATAACGATCTTTTAGAATTTAAAAATTTATCCAAAGAATTTCCAATAATGAATTTGATAGCTATAGGAAAATCCTGTTATATTGACAAAGCCGATGAAATAGAAAATATCTTTTTCTTTGACAAACAAAGTAAACAGATAGGATCAATTTTTATAGAAGATCCATCGCTTTCATTCGATTATGCTCACATTCTACCACTAGTAGAAAAATGTTCTATCATTCATGGTCACACTTCAACAATAATGATAGAATTAATTGGAGAAATGCGCAATAATTTAGTTATTGATTTTTCAGAAGCTAAAAAAATAATTAAAGAAACATTATATCAAATTGACCACAAATTCTTTATAAATAAAAAATATTTAAAAAAAGAAGATGAAAATCATTTTTTCATAGAATTTGATGGACCTAAAGGTTATTTCGATTTAAAAGTACCAAAATATACCACCTTTTTATTAGAAGGGGAAGCAACTGTTGAAAATCTTTCAACAGAAATTATCAAGATGTTATCAGATAAAATGCCGGAGAACGTACAAGCAATTGGAGTATATATTTATGAAGGTGTGAATAAAGGAGCACATATTTTAGCCAACATTAAAACACAGAAAGAACAATGACGAATTTGTAGAAACCCTCAAATTTAAAATAATTGCCAATAGTATATTATAATACATATTTTATATGTGAAGTTATAATATAGAAAATACTTTACATCATATTATTTTTATATCACAAGGAGACTCAATACATCAATATCAAAAAAAGTCTATTTAATTATCAACTTTTTGTTTTCTTTTCATATTTAAATAAAATTTAGAGATTATCTGTAATTTAAAATAAAATATATATTTTCAAACGGCAATGAATTCAAAAAAGGCATAAAATATAGGAATAGAAAAACCAAAATTTTAAAATTTATTGAATTAAACATTATAATTGTGGTTTAGGATTATATTATACCTCAATAGAATTTTGTATATATTATTATTATTTAAGAACCTATCCCAAAATTTGTAGGATTATAGCTCTTTTCCTCTTTTGCTAACCTGTGATCTGTTTCCAGAGAAGGGAAAAGGTAAAAGAGAAAAATAAACATCCAATCATACTCAAGGTTTCTGATGAATTATGATGAGATTAAAAGCATTTTCAAAAAGGAGAAACCTCTCAGAACAGTTGATGGTCGACCAATTGTTCCATACCGAAAAGTGATTGATGGAATTATCGATTTATTAAGAACAGGAGGATGTCAATGGAAGATGCTGCCCAAAGAATACGGATCAGGTTCTTCTACTTGTCACCGTAGGTTTCAAGAATTGAATGGATTAAATGCATTCAAAAAGGCATGGATAAAACTATTGAAAATCTATAATGACTGTATGAATATCAACAGGACCTAGCAATTCCTAGATAGCATATCGATAAAATCACCTTTAGGGGGGCGATGATCCAGATACAATCCTACTTATAGAAGCAAACTGGGCACAAAAAGACATATTTTAACAGATAAAAAAGGAATCCCTCTATCTGTAGTTATATCATCTGCAAGCACCCATGATATCAAACTAGTAACAGATGTGGTTGATAACTCTGTTATCAAACGACGACGTCAACGTCAACGCAACTCCCATCACATAAACCTAAACCTGGAACAAGAAGAAGGCTACAACATTTATGTCTTGACAAAGCATACAATTCCGAACTTGAAGTACAGGGATTAATCAAACGAGTCTATGTACTGCATATACCATACAAGAAAAAGAAAGGAGAAGAGAAGTTGACGATGAAAAGACAATGACGATACCAAATCGTAAAAACATTCTCCTAAAAGATGAGTTATAGAGAGAACAAATTCGTGGCATAACAGATTCAGGAAACGGTTTACTTGATATGAAAAGAAGGTAGAGAACTATCTTGGATTGGTACAGTTATCATGTTGTATGATTATTTATAGAAAGATAATTTTGGGTAGCTCTAAATTCAAATTTTGAGCAGGATGAGTGGATTTAAATGCTAATTTCTGTAAGCGAACTTAAGTTACTCAGCATAGCTATAAATTACTAAAGAATTAAATTATGTATATTTTATATATAATAGGAAATTATTTCCATCTTTATATTTATTCAAGCATATTTATTAGAACAAGGTAACATAAAAAGATAATTTCTTCACAATTAAAAAATTTTAATATATATGTTTATCCTATATTAAAAATTTAAAAAAAATTACTAACAATGACACTTCATGTTTTAACTGAATGTTAAATGGTAACAATAATAATCCAATAAGTGAAAAGTATGATGAAACATTTGCAAATCGTAATTAAATAAAAAGAATAATAAGGAACATACTACACCAATTAGTGCTCTGTCGAATAACTCTAATTTTAAATAATAGTTGATTTGAATTATCTCTTGTCATAAAATTGTCTTTTCTATAAATGTATTATAGATCGATGCGTTTAATATCAATTCATTTACAATGTTATTCCATTTTATAGATGATATATGTTCACCAAATGTTCTTTTGACAGAGGAAAATACAGATTCGACTATCCAACGCTTACGATATCTGTGCTTTTTCTTCCAGCGTTTCATGTCCTTGAACTGTTTTAATACAGATAATTTTCGAGGTATACATTTGCATTATTTTTAATGGAGGAATTCTTTCTTACTTTTATAACAGGGGTTATATTTAATTCATCAAGATACTTGAAGTTCTCTTTAGAGTCATAGACTCCCTCGTTAGCAAATACTTTTTAATATTGTTATTCTTAGAAACAACATTGTCAACCAATTTCTTTAGCATCTTTCCATCATAAGCATTTTCTTTTGTTACTTCCATGGAAATTATTTTCTTTGTCTTTATGTTTACAGATACAAGAATTTTGATAAATCCTTTTCTTCTCTTTCTTTTCTTCTTCAATTCATCAAGTATCCATTCTCCTCTATTTGTTGCCTTGATACCTGTACTATCCACTGGTATTACTATGTCGTTTCTTTCTATGTTTATTTTTGGAGCCAAGTTTATCGTCATCTTTACTACGCTCCACCAGATTGTTGTGAAGTCAGGCACCATCTATTTGAGTTTCTTTATGTATTTTGACATTGTTCGAAGAAAGCCTTCTAATTGACGGTATGGAAGTAGACTATAAGCCTCTAGAACATATAGAAAATTAACCTATACCGTTCAATACATAAGCTAAACAACATAGTAAGAACAAATTAACTTCACTATGTTAAAGAAAATTTCATTTGTTATATAATATTGCCCAGATATAGTTGGTACCAAAAAATAATGTTATATTCAACTATTTCAATTATATATATAAAGTTTCTTTAAAATAATATCTAATTCAAATTATTGAAAAGGCTAAGACAAATAGATATCTTGATCTCTATTTCATTAATTATATAATAATTTAAAACAAGATATTTCTTGATTTAGAGTTCCATTTTGTTAATCATTTATAATTGGAGATTAAAAATTTATTTAGTAATTAAACAAGATAAATAAAAGTACATTGTTAAAATAAATATAACTTCTATCAAAATTCTAAAAACAACATAAAAATATTAATTACAAATAAAATTCAATATAATCCAAAAAGCATTTTAATTTTAAAATATATAAATAGTAAATATTTAGTCACAATAAAAATTTTATTATATGTAAATTTTTTTAGTCGTATAATCCTATAGCGGAGAAAAGACATAATTGCATAAATTCTTAATTACCTAATTAATCTACCTGTTAATTAAATATTCGACTTGTTGTCAGATCCTTAATTGTTGTACTTCCACACATGGTTGACAAAACAATGTACCAACATGGCTGACACATTTTGTCTTGTTCTACATTATCAATATCGGTTGTTTTAAAGATTTCATGAACTTCTCTGATGGCGTCATTCCGTTTATTCCACCGTGTTCTCTTTCATAGTTATACGATTTGACAAATAATTCGTATTTCTCTATTCCCTCTTTCATATCAATTAACTCTTCTACTTGTAGAAATTCAGTTATGACTATTTTGTTATACGCTTCTACTTTCCCCTGTTCTTGTGGATAACCTTTAGGAATCTGCTTGTCCTTTATTCCATTGAGAAAAAGATAATGTTTGAATTTATTCGATGTAAATTCTCTACCACAACCATCGTGTGCATCACTTTCATAGGTTTACCGTAGAGTTCAATCCATTCGTTGAGAACCGACAGTGATTCTTCACTAGTTCTTCTGCTGCACCATTTGCTAACTACTTTTCTTGAGGGGCAATCATCTATAACATGAATAAAATAATTTTTGCTTCGTGAGCCTTTTAGATAAAAAGGTCCTTTGGTATCCATTTGAACCAACTCATTCGGATGTTTCATTTCAAATCTTGTATTTTCTTTTTATTTTAACAGATAGTACATTGAGATTGTGTCTCTTTAGAATATTGTAAATGGTTTTTGTACCCAAGCTGATTCCATACTTTCTCTTTAATCTGAACCTTATTCTCATTGGACCAAATCTGTTGTTTAGTCTCAGCTCGAGAATAATCTTTTCTATATCTTTGGTTACCTTTACATTTTTAATATTATGTGGCTTTCTTGATTGGTTTTTTAATCCATCTATCCCATATACATTATACCGTTTCTTCCATTTGTACCATGTTTGTCTTGAAACAGCATATGCAGTACAAGCATCAGATATAGTCTTACCTGAACGTTCTGATTCAATTATCATTTTATACCTATTTTCAATTATATCCATTATTATTACACTCTAAGACTAGAGTGTCAACTATGTTAGGAAGCTAAAATGTCAACTATGTGTGGAATCAGTACACTTAATTATCCACATAACCTAAAAACTAAATTATATATCATTTAAAATTTTTATTTTGATAAAGAATGTGCAGTAGTATCAAAAACTCTTGTTATCAATACCTTCACTTCATAGATCGAGTCTTTGTTATCCATAATATTAAGAATAGATCTTCTGATTAAACATAATGGGCGAATCAATTTCATTTAGACTTACAACACCAATAATCTGATGTAGTCTTCCAGATCTATCAGATTACAGTAAGTCACAGGGTAAATCATATAATGATAAATAGCAATACATTCAATTAAATGGGACATGGTCATAATTCAAATTTATTTTCATTTAGATAACAGCTTAAAGTAACCTCTGGAATATAATTTTGATAAACACTGTCCCAAAGATTAGCTCTTGATAGATTAAAGAATCCATCCTTTTTAACATTCTGCATCTGATATGTTGTATACCCTGGCTCAATATGTCAACAACAAGGATACGTGGTAGACCATATGTATATATTCTCCAACAGTAATTCTAAGATGCTTTATTGTGAGAATATGTTTAGACTTGATTCCAATAATATCTTGTATACTTTTCTTGATATAGATTGTCAATAAACAGTAAATAAGCAGTAGCGAGTGGGCTTGTAACAATACCTAGCAGCAGACGTGCATTTGATAGAAGAATAAAAACCATTTCTATAGATATAAAAGAAAGAATATCGATGATGGGATACTGTTTATTGCAATAGAAGGTATGGTAGACCTTTCTATAACAGCAATAGACGGTACTATGACAAAAGCAAAAGATTCTGTATGGCATAAATCATCAATGAAGAAAGGTGAAGTACCACGTCCTTCTGGAATTGATACAGGTGCAAGATGGTGAGGCGATAGTCATAACAATAAGGATGAATCTTTGAATATAAACTACATCTAACATCGACAAAGACAACACCACCAACCGCAGTCACAGGAGAAAGAAGAGGAGAAGATATTGTAGTACCTCTAACCTCAGAGATGTAACTACTGCTAACGTTCCAGACAACAAAATGTATGTTCCTTTAACGTTGTCGTCGTCTGCTGCTATATTCTCTTTACCATCTGCCTTGTATATATTAGCAGATCCAGGGTATGACGATAATAGATTGTATAAACATAGTAAAAAAACATTGGGAATGGATCTGGTTTGTTCACTAGAAAGATATGAAAGTATTCTCAAAAGAGAGACTTGAGCTTGTATGCTTTTATCAATCAAACTTAGGTCAGGATATCTATAACCGAAGAAGAATATCTATTGAACCGTTGATAGAGCACATCAAATCAGTCTTTAGAATAAACCCATTGCCGGAACGAAGACTTTCTACGGTATCTGCCATTGTACTCTTATCTGTTTTGCTCTATCAGTTAATGGTGTACTATAACTGTAGAACTAAAAAAAATCCAAAATCAATAAAATATATGCTTGGTACCTGAGAGGTAAAGGTTCTGATAAAGACATGATCTGGAATTATGACCAAGTCTCAATTATATGTTCATCCCAATTCATTTAACGGTAAGCCCATATATTGGTGGTGAGCATATCATTTATAATTAGAAAACAAAATAACATTTTAGAGTCATTAATTGAAGCTTTTTGTACTTTTGTACATCTGATTAGAGATCCAGAAATCCTAACACATATTTTCGAGAAAGTGTTTCCATATTAAACTAAATACAAAAATACAAAACCTCAAGATATAAAATCAAGGAAGAGAAAATTTCAGAGAAGATTATAGATAAAACCATATGAAATATTAGTAAGTCCATTTGGTTTAAGTAGAAATAGAGATTAAGGATAAAGAAATTTTCGTATATCCAAAATATAGAGAAACACGTTTGTGACTAGATTCATGAAAAGTATTCTATTTTAACAGACGGTATTTGAATATTATATAGTCAAGTATATAAAATCTTTAACATTGATCATCGTATTCATTTTTGGTAAGCTAAGTAACATGTGTCACCCCTCCTGCACA
This sequence comes from uncultured Nitrososphaeraceae archaeon, assembly GCA_963830925.1. GTDB lineage: Archaea > Thermoproteota > Nitrososphaeria > Nitrososphaerales > Nitrososphaeraceae > Nitrosocosmicus. Next base: position 992,596 of record CAWHOB010000001.1, read on the forward strand.
ATAAACAAAGTGAGAACAAATGATTATTGTACAAGAAGAGGTGTACCTAGAACAATGGCATATAGCCATATTAAAGAATGAACAAGAGTCTGTTAGAAAGCGATATCATGCAATAGCTAGAACACTGGTTAGTGACACTATTCGAATAACTAGACAGCAAGCAGCTGATATGATCAATAGAAGTAGACGTCAACTGCAGAGAATAGTAAAAAGATATAGAGAAGAAGGCATAAAAGGTCTGAGATTTAAATCCAAAAAGCCATGCAATATCTTAAACAAAACTTCAATAGAAATTGAGAGAAGGATAATCCAAGTAAGAATAGCTACAGGTTTTGGCTCTGAACAGCTAGCAAGTATAGTTAATGAGAGTTTGGATATAGAACACAAAAATAATCAGCATATCAGCAAAACCACAGCTTACAATATCTTAGCCAGACATTCGCTGGTCTATGCAGAGAAAAAGATAATTAAAGAATACAAATCGTTTGAACGAGATAAGCCTGATGAGTTAGTACAGGCTGACCTCACAAGATTCAATGATACCAATATTAACTATGGAAGATGATCATTCCAGAAAGTTCTGGGCTGTAATATTGGAGAATGAAACAGATGACAATGTAGTAGGTGGTATGAAGCAATTACATGACCAAAAGTATGATTCTCTTTTAACTGATAATGGTAGCCAGTTTAACAGAAGGAATTCTATTATGAAAAAATATTGTGACCAGTATTTAACAGGGAAACACATTTGGACATCAATACATCACCCGCAAACAATGGGCAAACTTTCCAATGCCCAAAGAGGGCTGAAAAGATTTCTACTACATAGACTGGGAAGAAATAGTACTGACCATGAAAGTATTGATAGATGTATTTTATCTTACATTGACTGGTACAACAATGGAAAGAAGATATCCACTACAAAATGCTATCCTGAAGAAAGATACTCTGGACAAAGAGATGATGGTTGGTATACACGATTTGTAAAAGCACTTAAATTGGAACATATACTACCAGTACCAGTTGTAGTGGTGGAGGGGTGACATATGTCCCTTGGCTTTACACACTATAAACAAATATACACTTCAAATACTAAATATATCTAATTATTTATAAAAATATAATGCGTATAAGATATTGGAGACTTAATTTTGACGATATGAGAAATGGTAGCTACCCTATTGAAAATGTAAATCACTGGGAAATAAAATGTCTTCAGGGTGAGTATCAGCATTTTGGAGTATTTTGGTACAAGTATGGTAATCCATTTGATAAAGAGCCTGTGAATGGAATATGTTTTTATTATAATGAAATACCTATAGATACCGTTAAAGATATCGCAGAATTTCTTAGATCAAAATATGGTGGAAATATATCTTATAGACAAACAAGAGCATTTTTGCAAGGATCTAAAGAATTTGCTGATAGACAATCTATAATAAATTTGGCAGAAGAATTAAGTTCAAAATATAATGCACCTATTGAAATGACTATTGAATTTGAAAAGATCGAAAAAGATACTCATGAGAAAGTAATAACCTTTCCGCCAAACAAAGCACTACCAATCGTAGGACCTGACTAAAATATTATTTTATTGGTGTATAAATATAAGGACTTGTTATAGTAAATAATGAATTTAAAACTCTTAAGTATCTATACTAATTAGCATAAAAAAGCAAACTATGAATTTCCAAAACATAAAGGAAAATTTTTTATAAAGTTTGAAAACATATGCTAAATGGTATATTATAAATAAGAAGATACCTCTATATATTATTTAATTTTATCTTCTAACGTACCTAAATCATGGAAAAAAATAGTAATCTGGTTGAAAAAAAATTAAGAGGATCAGGAGGTTACGTTATTGCTAAAATTAATGATAACGAGCAAAAGATGGCAAATTTAGGGGGTCCCGAGTTATTTCTAGCTGGAATAGGTAGATTGGAAACAGATAGATTAATTAAATATTATTGTAATAAATGCGAAAAAGGGTATGAAGGAACTCCTGACATTCAATATGAAAATCCTAATGAAGATTTAGGTGAAGATATAATACTAATTGAGAAAGGGGAATATAGATGTAAAATATGTAATTATGTTCTTGCACAATATAGAAAATTTAATGATGTAAAAGAGAATAAAGAAAATATAACAAATTCTGATAATGAAGATAAAAAAACAAATATTGAAAAAAGAGACTTAGATGGTGAAACAGAATTTCATCGTGATATACCTCCGAATCCAATTGCTTTAGGTGATTTGAAATCTGATTATAATCCGATTGAAAAAGTAATAAATATGCTGGCGTATGATGATAATGCACAATTAATTGGTAAAGTAAGTGAAATTGGTTTGAGAAAAACTTTTACCGGTAAACCACATTTTAGTTTCAAAATAACCAAAAACGATGGGGAAACCTTAGAGATCGATTGGGATAATATCAGCAAAATTGGGGATATAATTATATTACATAGCGAAGGTGTACAAAATAACAATTATCTAGGTAATAATAAAATATATAATAACAATAATAATATACCAAATCAAAATCCTAGCGGTATATGTATAAATTGTACTTACAAAAATGATGTTGATGCTTTGTTTTGTGAAGAGTGCGGAAAAAAATTAATATAACAAATTAATTATTTAATTCCTATTCTTACATCTACTACTCTGGAACCTTTTCCCTCTTCTAAAACCAAAAGTGGATTAATATCAAATTCACTAATTTCTGGAAAATCAATTATGAGATGTGATAGTCGTAGTAAACAATCAACTATTGATTGAATATCCGAAGGTTTTTCTCCTCTTGCACCTTTTAGTAAACCAATAGTTTTTATGGATTCAATCATATTTTTTGCATCTGGTTCTGATATGGGTGCTAATCGAAAAACTACATCTTTTAATATTTCTACATAAATGCCGCCTAACCCAAAGAGCACTAAAGGTCCAAATAGTTTATCTTGTTTAGCGCCAAGAATTACTTCTCTTGATTGAGGTATCATCTCTTGCACAAGAATACCTTTAATATCTGCATCAGGATGACGAGATTTTATATTTGATATAATCGAATTAAACGCGTCTTTTACCTCTTTATCATTTTTTAAATTCACTTTAACTCCTCCAGAATCTGATTTATGGATAACATCTTTAGACGATATTTTCATAACAACTGGGTATTCAATTTTATTTGCGGCATATATGGCACCATTTTCATCATTTACAAGAATGCTTTTAGGGACTGGAAATCCATATGCCTTTAACACCTCGTATCCTTCATCTTCCAAAAGATTTGAACGTCCTTGTTGTTTTACATCTGATAAAATACCCTTGACTTTATCTTTATCAACAGAAAAAGATTTTATGGGTTCGTTTTTAAAACTTAACCATTTGCTGAATCTGTACATGGATTCAAGTGTTCTTATGGCTGGTTCGGCATACATAAAATGAGGTACATTTCCTTCTGACAGTATTTTTTTATTTTCTACTCCTTCAGCCAGGCCCATTAAAGCGGCTAGCATTGTCTTTTCTGAATTTTTAGATAGTCTGGTAATTGTTTTGGCTAATTCATCATAATCCAAGGTTGCAGATGGAGTACACATTGTAACCACAGAACCAACATTAGAGTTTGACAATATTTCTTCAAGAACCTTTTCAAAACGATGAAAATCTGCATCTCCTACAATATCTATAGGATTTTTTGAAGAACCGTGAGGAGGAATGACTTTTGATATAAATTCTTTTGAATTGGAAATATCGGCCATCTGTATTTGATATTTAGAGCACGCATCTGTTGAGATAATCGCAGGACCACCTGCATTAGAGACAATAACCACACCTTTATTGATGGGGGGTAGTGGCTGTTTTGAAAAGGCTGTTGCCAATTCAAATAATTCTTGCATTGTATCAACTCTGATTACTCCAGATTGTTTGAAAACAGATTCATAAATTTCATCAGATCCCATAAGTGCGCCTGTATGAGACATGGCAGCTTTGGCACCTTCTGGAGTTCTACCTGATTTTAAAACAATAATTGGTTTTCTTTTTTCAAAAGTAATCCTTTTTGCAATATCCATAAATCTTCGACCATTATGAATGTCTTCCAAATACATAATTATCACCTTTGTAAATGGATCATCTTCAAGCATTTCAAGAATATCATTTTCATCCATATCGACCTTATTGCCCATACTAATAACTTTAGAAAAACCGATACCTTGTTCCATCGCATCCTCTACAGTAGCTGCGCAAATGGCACCGCTTTGAGAAACTAGAGCAATTTCTCCATGTTTAGGAGTTATTTTTAAAAAAGTAAGATTTACATGATTCTGTTCCACCAAGCTCATTATTCCAAGACAATTTGGACCTATTATTCGAATTTTATATTTTTTGCCAATTTCTTGAACCATCTGTTCTAGTTTGGCACCTGATTCATCTACTTCTTTAAAACCGGCAGAAACAATAATACATGCTCTAATTTTCTTTTTGCCAATTTCTTCCATAATTGATGGAACTATTTTACTGGGGGTCGCAATAACAGCAAGATCGATATCTTGATCTACTTCAAGAACACTTTTGTAAGCCTTTATTCCAAATACAGAAGTACTAGTAGGAGTAATTGGGAATATTTTACCTTTATAGCCATTTAATATATTGGAAAAAATGGCTTTTCCTACCCCTGGTTTTTCTGAAGCTCCTACTATTGCAATGGATGTGGGTGAAAGAAAGATATCATTTAAACTTGAATTACTCAATAAAAAGTTTAATAATATATACATATAAAAATATAATTAAAAATTTAGTTTTTATATTTACAAATAAATATTAAATATATAAAATGATTATAGAGGATATTAGTTCAAAAATCGATATTGAAGAAATGATAAAGGATCTACAAAGACTTATCAAAATTCCGAGCGTGTCTGCAAAAAACCAATATCTTGAAAAATGTGCTAAAGAAATTGTAAAAATTATGAAAGAAAGTGGGATTAGTTCAGAACTACTTTACTTAGAAGAAAATCCAAACGCTCCACCAATCGTTTATGGCGAACTAAAATCAAAATCTAATCCTAATGGAAAAACAATATTATTTTATAATCATTATGATGTTCAACCAGAAGAGCCGATAGATCTATGGAAATATGATCCATTTGAGGGTATAGTAGAGGATAATAAAATCTTTGGAAGGGGTTCCTCCGATGATAAAGGAGAATTGATTACAAGGATAAATGCCGTCAAGTATTTATTAAAGCATGCGGGGGATGTTCCTCTTAATATAAAATTTTTAGTAGAGGGTGAAGAAGAGATTGGTAGTAATAACATATCTCGTTATTTGAATAAATATAGAGATAAATTCAAAAATGATTTAGTTATATGGGAATTTGGCTATATCAATCAAAATAAATATCCGATAATTAGCTTGGGTATGAAGGGGCTTTTGTATATTGAAATGACTTCTATCGGTCCTTCAAAGGATGTTCATTCAAGTTTAGCCGTTTTAATTGAAAATCCAGTATGGAAATTAATTCGAGCGATATCTACAATGACTGATAAATATGGAAAAATATTGATTGAAGATTGGCATAAAGAAACTATGCCTCTAACAGATGATGAATCAAAATTAATTGAAAATGAATTATTTGATGAAGAAAGTTTTAAAAAAGAATATGGTATTGATAGCCTTCTTAATGATATGAGTATTAAAGATGCTAAAGAGGCTCTAGTAAATGAACCTACCTGTAATATATCTGGAATTATTTCAGGATATACAGGGAACGGAGCTAAGACAATACTTCCATCAAGAGCATCGGTTAAAATTGATTTTCGACTGATACCCGGTATGGATCCGAATATTCAATTTGAAAGATTAAAAAAACATTTGATAAAAAATGGTTTTGGAGATATTAAAATAACACATATAAATGGAGAAGCCGCAGGAAGAACAGAAATAAATAATCCTTATGTAAAATTAGTTCAAGAATCTGCAAATAAAGTTTTTGGAAATTCGATTATTTCTATATCTTCTGCAGGCACTGGTCCTATGCATGCATTTATAAATATATTAAAAGCTCCTTGCATATCAATTGGTGGAACTTATGTTTATTCTAGGATTCATTCACCAAATGAATATGCTATGATTGATCTGCTTGAAAAAACTACCGAGTGTATGATAACAATAATTAATACTGTTTCAATAAATTAATTATTTTTATAAATATGAATTGAATATTTTTATATATATTGGATTTTGATAATCACGATGATTATTTGGTGGATTGGAAAGAGAATGTCGTAACAAAACTAAATGAAAGAGAATGTATAAAAGAAATTTCTGAATATGTTCTTCATATTGCAAGAATTGTCAATTATCCCGATCTTTGTATTAAAAAGTATTTGAAACTAATGGAAGATTTAGGTGAAGAATTAAGATTAAAAATAGATGTTAAAAATATGAGGCCTACTTATATTATCGAAAAATTTAACGAGTTCTTTTACGATGAGAAGGGATTTCATCCCAACATAAACGATTATTATAATCCAATTAACAATTATTTGAATATCGTTTTAGAAAAGAAAATAGGGATTCCCATAACATTATCTCTAATTTATATTCATCTTGCAAGTTACTTAAATTTTAAGCTGGAACCCGTCAATTTTCCTTCGCATTTCTTGGTAAAATACACAGTTGATGAGGAATCTAACGAATTTATAATAATTGATCCATTTAATAAAGGTAAAATAATGGATGATCAAATACTTCAGGATTTATTAAATAAAATAAATCCTAGATTAAAGGTTTTAATTACAAAAAATACATTAGAAAAAGCGAATACATCAAAAATATTGATCAGAATATTAAATAATTTAAAAAATGGATATGTGGAAGTAGATGATCTGAATAAAGTTAAAATAATTAACGAAATGATTTTATTGCTAGATAAATTTAATCCAGACGCAATAAGGGATAGTGGAATAATATTATATAGAGAAAAAAAATTTAAACAAGCCTTGGAGAGATTTTACGAATATATTGAATTTAATCCTGAAGCAGTAGATATAGATAACATTTTAGATTTGATTAGACAGATAAGGAATATGAAAGATTAATGTTTTGTGTGTGTATGTATTTATACATTTCTAAAACAATTTAATGTCAACCTTAAATTTTATGTCTATTCAAAGTCATAATAATTCACAAGATTTAAAAAGTGAATTTCATTTAATAATGTTTTCACGATATCTTGTTGTATGATGCAAGATCTCTTGCGTATTTATAATAAAATATATCTATATGATGTTTATTTCGTCAATTTTTTTCCTTTCTTTGCTTTCATACGAGAGGTTATCCTACAAAACCAAAACTTTTCAAATTGTTCACTGACTTGACATTACCCAAATTTGATGATATCTAAAATAAAGAATTAACAAAAGATATGACAAACATGAAATAGAACGTCTTTTCAAAATAAATGACAATACCGAAAGAAGTATATATACAGGCAGCCTTTCAAACTGGATTTGAGATAGATTTGTAATGCTTTTAGTTTACTGTTGTCTGTACATAAAATATGCATTAGCATGCTTTCTCTTTGATTTGGATCAGAGTATATCTACAGAAATATCTAAAAGATTGGTAGTTTAATGAGAATGTTTTTACCAATTCCACAGAAAACATGTAAAATAACCGAGACAAAAATTCCTGAATAAGTAGAGAATATTTTCTAGGCAATATTGCATCCATAGATTGTACAGAACAGTCAATTCTAATATCTGCTGATAAGAGAAGAAAGAAGACTTTCTGTCCTGGCAAAAAGAAAAGACATACTGTAAAGATACACCTTATGATTAACAACCAGGAATCATCATTCATAACAAATCAACAAAAGGGAAGAATACGATTATGATATTTACAAAAGGAATCATTCTATAACTCAAATAGATTTTTAATGTATTTGCCTTGGATATCTTGAAATAGAAAAGGATTTTTCAGATAACTGTTATCCATACCAAATAGAAATAAGAGAAATAGATATCTACCCAAAAAAGAAAGAGTATAACAAAAATCACTCTTAAAAAGGATAATTATTTAGTGCCCTATTGTAGAAGGAAAAAGTATAGAGTAATAGGTGATACATTTAGAAATAAATTAAGAAAATATATTAGGTATCGGATACAGTATAAGTCTGGTAAACTATATAATAATGTACAGTTATCATTATTAAAATATATCAGTTCATAGGAATATTATAGATTGCCACTACTTATGCAAGAGATCCACTATATTAAACAAAATACTTTATTTTGTTAATAATATCACAAATAGATCTAGAAAGCGTGTGCAATATAAAATAATTATGAATAATATTATTTGTGAACAAATTTGAATATATATAACCTTGATCAATGCTTTGTTGCATAACTCTGAAATTCGTTTTTTATGATCGAACTTTTGTCAAAATAATACGAATTTCAAATGGATGGTATATTAAACTTAAACCAAATATGTCATATAGTTACGAAAAAATTGAGTTATGCAACAAAGCACTTGATCAATTCTTTATTTGCTACTATTTATACGGGCTATGTTTTATTACAAAAGAAATGATCCCTATAAATAAACCTTGGATGGGTGATGAAGAAAAACAAGAGATATTGAATATATTAGAAGAAAATATGTTAACCTCTCCTGCTAATATGGGAGGAAAAAGAGTCCAAGAGTTTGAAAATATTTTAAAATCATATCTTGATATAAAACATGTAATATTAGTTAATTCCGGAACATCTGCATTACATGCCTCTTTATTAGCTGTTGACATAAAGTCAGGAGATGAAGTTATTTTACCATCCTTTACTTTTGTTGCTACTGCCAATTCTGTAATAGCTGCCGGAGCAAAACCAATTTTTGTAGATATTAATATGAACGACTATACTATAGATGTTGAAGATATAAAAAAGAAGATTAATAAGAATACCAAAGCGATAATTCCAGTTCACCTTTATGGACATCCTTCCAACATGGTTGAGATAAATTCTCTTGCAAAAGAGAATTCTTTATTTGTTATAGAAGATGCCTGCCAATCATTAGGATCAACTTATTTCCAAAAACAGACCGGAACTTTGGGAGATATCGGTTGTTTTAGTTTTTATGCAAGTAAAGTTATCACGACTGGTGAAGGAGGAGCTATTGCCACAAATAATGATGAGTTTGCAGAAAAATTAAGAATGATTCGAAATCATGGTATGATACAAGGATATGATACTACAATATTCGGTCTAAATTTAAGATTACCTGAATTAAATGCAGGAATTGGAAAAATTCAAATGAATAAATTAGATAATTTGCTAAAAATTAGACGAAATAATGCCAATATATTATCTGATGGATTAAAAAAATCTGGGTTATCTGATTCTATTATAGATTTACCTAATGAAACAGAGAATAAACGATTTAATTGGTATTTATTTACCGTCAAATTTAAAAATAAAGAAACTCGAGAACTTGTAAAAAAACGTCTAATTGATGACGGAATAGGTGCTGTAATTTATTATGATCCACCGGTACATAAAACTCCTTATTATCAAAATCTTTTTCCATTATCTGAAAATGCTTTACCTAATACTATATCGTGTTGGCAACGAGTGTTATCTTTGCCAGTTCATCCTTTAGTAACAGAAAACGATCTGTATAGAGTTATAAAAATTTTTGAAAATACAATTTATTCAAAAATGTAATATTATCAAAAATAGTCTTATATATGTGCCATTTTAACGATTTTGTATAATGGTTCTGACCGTCGAAAAGGATGAATTACTTTCCAGACGATTTTATCTTGTAGTTTTTTATATTTGTGCACTTGTTATGGCTATAATTACATTTTATTCTATTTATGTTAGTTTAATGGAATATCTGAATACTGGAAAGGTAATAATTGGTCAAGTTTTGGTTAATACTGAATTTCCTTTTAAGGGACTTTCAAAATTAGTAACATATCTTATGATTGTAACTGTTGTAGGCTGGTACTGTGTTACCAAACTGGGGGGTAGCAAGGTAAAAAATATTCCAAAGAGCATAAAATCCTTACTTCAATTAATTGTTTTGGTTATAGTTATAATTTCGATTTATGAGTTTTTCTATAATTTTATTGTCTGGAATGCTTTAATTACAACAGATCTGCTTCATGGAGAATTACAATTAGATAAATTATACATGCCATATCCAAATCCTCATACTCCATGGAATTTAGTTTTTGCTACAAAAATGTCATTAGCAGCATTAATTATTTCTTGTCATGGATTTTATATTATTTCAAAAAGAAATCCTTAAACAATAGATCTCTTGCATAATTAGATACATTTCATTAAGTTGACTACAGATACACCATTTTTTCTTTTAGTTATGCTGCTTCATAATTCTGTAGTTTATCAAGCCTGCGACTATATCTGACACTTTATTGTACTTTCTGAGCCTATTTCTAAATATATCACTCATTATCCTGTACTTTTTCAATCTACAAATAGTATGTTCAATAACTATCCTTTTTCTAGAATGACTTTTGTTGTATTCTTTATCTTCTTGTGGTAATTCTTTTTGATTATTTTTCTTTTTATAGGGTAGAGATGATCTTTGTTCTGGAAAGTCCTTTTCTACTCCAAGGTATCCCAGATCATACACATTTAGAACATCTTTTGGGATAGCAGGATGATTTTCTTTATAGATGTTATAGTCATGTCTGTGTCCTTTCTTATGATCTGCTTTGTGAATAATATAACCATGATTGTTAACCGTAATCTGTGTCTTTGTTGTATGCCTTTTCTTCTTGCCTGAATAGTACATCTTACATCTTCTCTTGTCAATAGGTCTTGGAATCTGCTGCTCTGTACAATCTGTAAAAGCCATAAATCCCGGAAAATATTTCTCTACTTCCTCTGGCGTTTTCAACCTCTTGGTTATCTGATATATTTTCTGCGGAATTGGTACGCATTGTCTTATCAAACTTTCTATCTTTTGGATATCTCTGCAGATGTTGCTCTGATCTAAATCAAATAGAAAACCAGCTAATGTGTAGGTTATGTATAGGCGATAGTACACTAGAACCATGATAACTCTATCCTCAACAATGAGTTTGAAATGTCTCCCTGCACCTACATCTCGTTCTCTCCTCCTTCTTTTTGAGGATAAGCGTTTTATCTCGTACTTTTTGTATTTTGATTTTATTTCTTTATAAATGTCATTAAACTGTTGAATTGAGAGACCGGTAAAGGATTTAAAGAGTGATGGCTTCTTGGATAATCTATTGTAAGATAACAAAAAGAATGACATATTTACATACGATAGACGGAAATAAAGCTGTTTTGGCTAATTATGCAAGAGATCTATTATTATAAGAAATTAATTAAAACAATACATATCTTTTTATTTGTTCACAAAATATCTGAAAAATTGCTTAATTTAAAGACTTATGCTGTTTTTATATTTAAAACCATCATTCGACAAATGTTTGTTTTAACATTATTTTTATTCTTTATATGCAGTACAAGCCTCTATTTGTGAGAAAATATCTTTCATTACTTGGTGTTAAAAAAAGTTTTACAATAATTTATGCCAAATTAATATATAAGTGGAGATAAAATGAGTTAAATAGAACGTCAATTAAAATAAATGGAATTAATTAATAATTTTATTACACTTTTAATAATAAATCAATTGATAAGTTAATCTGAAAATTTTCCTCTAATAACTACTAATAAAATACAATGTATTCTATCTGATTTGTGAATATATGACAAATTCTTGATTTTACTTATATTTAACGTCAGACTAGGTGCTAACCTTTTCTAGATAATCATGCAATCTACAAATAAATAATCTATAAAGTATGGAAAAAGCCTAAAAATGGAATAATAAATTATAAGATTTTAATTTCTATTTTGTCATCGTGGATTATAAAATTTTCCTAAAAAATTGCTCTGCTTTTTTAAATATACTATTTATATAATTAGGAATGGATTTGTCTAATTTTTATGCTTTGTTGCATAAACAAACCTCTTTAGCGAGGATCTAACCAATTAATCATTTGTGATCCACTGGCCTTCTTATAACCAGTCTCTTGTAAGACAAGGTGAGATACTTTTTTACTTTGTTTCTGGATAGATGGTGGGGGATGCTGATCTTACAAGGATGAATGAAAATAAGATGGTAAAAAGTACAAATTTCCTGATTCTTTTATTTTGATCATTGGTCACATCAGAGTATACTTTCATTTACCTTACAGGAAAACATAGAAGGAATCATAAAAGCAACTATAGGAAAGAATTATCTTCCAGATCATATACATGCTATTCACAAATATGTAAAAGAGTAAACAAATTGGATATCACTTACAATAGGACGAGTATGGATGACAATAATAATATAATAATGTCGTTATCATTATAGCATCGGGGACAGTACCGGTATCAAGGTTACAAACAGAGGTCTCGGTGGATACAAGATAAGTGGGATGTAAAAAACAAGAAAGGCTATCTAAAGATACATATGTAGCTGTAAATATAAAGTTCAAAGAAATTCTTGCACTGGACTATAGATGAAAAGGTACATGATAGTAAAGTGATGAAGAATTTGATGGAAGGCGTGTTGTGAATAATAACTATAACATCAAGATCAAATCTTTCATAGGTGATGCAGGAGCCTATGATAGTAATGAGAATTTCAAATATTTGAAGGAGAAGAAAAAGATTCGACCTATCATCAAAGTAAAAAGGAATTCTATCATCTCATCCAATAATAGCAATTTAAGGAATAGAAAAGTGCAATTACAAACAAAGGATTATCGTAAATGGAAAAAGAAAAGAAAGTATGTGGACAACGATGACGGATGGCTAAAGAAACAGCAGTATTTTAATCTATAAAGCGAATGTTTGGCAAATACACATCTGCTATCAGGTTTCAGATTGGTAAAAGAGATGACAATAAAGGTATCGTTGTACAACCTGTTTAGAAGGATTGCGTAAAATGGATGAAAATAATTTTAAGGAAAAACTAGTTATGCAACAGAGCAAATTTTTATACTATTTCTGTCAATATTCAAACATCGCCAAATGGAAAGAGGAAAATATTAAATATAATACAATATCAAATGTTTTTATTTATTTTCATATACAATTCTTTGGCGTTTTTTCTAGCTTCTTCAGTAATCTCTTCGTTGAAAATAGTGTTACTTAAAGAGTCCAAAACTACTTGCCATTCTTTTGTACTCAATAAAATATTTTTTTTATCGTTATTGTCCATATTAAAATTTTTTTTAAACTGTAATAAAATTCTATTTATAAATTCTATTTATCTTTATCTTCGACAGTTTTAATAATAATCATTTTCTCGATCAAGACTGAATATAATTTTCAACAATTATAAAACATGTTAAAATATAATAAAGGGAAATATCAAGTGATCATAGTGCAGATGTGGCAGAGTGGTCATCCCAGATTAATACTAATTGGGACCATAATATTGCGTCGGCCTTGAGTTATCACCAAGGTTGATTAAAGTAAGCCGATTCGCCTTCGGGCGAGCAGGAGTTCAAATCTCCTCATCTGCGCTGATTGTTTTTGTTTTAGCTTTATTTTCAACATTTTTAGAATGTATTTCTGTGATTTGTCTTTCTAGTTTTTCGAGTACTAATTTGAATGCCTTGAGAGGATCGTAATCATCTGCATGTGTGTGTATAACCTGGTTTTTTGTAATTAATCTAGTTCTAATTGAACATAGTGTTTTATGCTTTTCAAAATAAATGACCACCGATTGTATGTTGTCAATCATTCCTTCTATCTTTTTAATATATTTTTCCATTTTTTGAGCAATTTCATTTCGAATATTCTCATCATCAAAATTTGCGGTGTATATTATAGAATCAGTTTTTTTAGTAATGGTTGCCTCCAATATGTCTTTTGAGGTAATAATTCCTACAGGTTTATCATTGGAAATTATTATTAATTCGTCATTATTTTTAAAATTATCAATAACTGTTTTAATGATTGATCCACTTTTCACAGTCAAAGCATTTTTCATTACATCTTTTATCAAAACAGATCCAGATTTTTCTTTTGATCCTTGATCAAGGGAATGAGAATCTCTTTCATTTGGGATTGAAGTAATTTTTAATACGTCAAGTAAAGTAATAATTCCAACGATCAGATTTTTATCATTTACCACGGGTAATCTAGAAATATTGTTTTTTCTCATCAAGTTAAGTGCATTATCTAAATCTAAGTTTTCATCTATGACTACGGGGTTTGACATTACATCATTAACTTTTATGTGATTTAATTCCACATTTAGTACAAGATCTTTATCAATGACTAAACCAATGAATACTTCCTTATCTACTACGGGAAGTCCGGTTTTTCCTGTATTAATCATATAATTAATGCAAATTTGTAAATCATCGTGAGGTTTTAAAATATGTGCACCATTAGACATAAAGTGCCTAACTTTTGATGATGGTTGAAAATGAGTGTTAATAAAATCCTTATAATATACTATTCCACAATATTTGTTATTTGAATCAATAACAGGAATTTGTTTAATGGAATGAATATACATTAAATTAATAGCCTTAGAAACAGAATCATCTAAAGATAGAGAAGGCACCTCTTTTCGTATTAAATTTACATTGTTAGCCATTACAAGTAGTATTTTATAATAACTTAAAATCCTTTTGTAATTCATAAAAGATTATGAAAAAAATTACAGCCCTGTTGATAGGGATTATAATAGTGGCAATAAGTATAATAACAATTAAAAATTCTCCGTCAGAAACTACAATTCTATTACCAACACCTTTTTTAGAGAAAAAAGATGTACCCCTAAAGGTATTAAATGATCAATTGAGTTTTCCTACTAATATAGGCATTTTACCTGATGGTAAAATAATAATATCGGAGCAAAAAGGAATTCTTTTATTACTCAACAATAATGGAACAATTTTAAACAAATATAATCTAAATGACAATTATTTTAATGAAAGTGCAGGCCTTTTAGGCTTGGCTATTTCCCCTAAATTTATCCAGGACAAATACATTTACATTTACTATACGTACAAAAATAATGATAACTTATTTAATAAAATAGTAAGATTACAAGAAAAAAATAATACCATAATATATAACAAAATAATAATGGATAATATTCCTGCATCCACATTACATAATGGAGGAATTATAAAGTTTGGTCCTGATAGAAAATTATATGCAATAGTAGGAGACGACGCAATTCCTAAGGCGGCTCAAAATCTGTCTAGCTTAAGGGGAAAAATTCTAAGAATTGATGATAATGGAACAATCCCTTCAGATAATCCTTTCAAAAATTCTGCAATTTATTCCTATGGTCATAGAAATGGAGATGGTTTAGCATGGGATTTTAATAATAAAATATTGTATGAAAGTGAGGCGGGTGCCACAGGCAATGATGAGATCAATGTTATTAAACCAGGACAAAACTATGGATGGCCTATTGAGCAATGCGGAGGAATAGAAAAAAGCCATTATGTGCAACCAGAGTTTTGTTTTACTCCTTCAATTGGTCCTGCTGGTATGGTTGTCAGTAATTCTACCAAATTGGGTTATAATGGTAAATTAATAATTGCTGCTCTAAAAGGCGAGCACTTGAGATTAATTGATCCAAAATCAAAAGATCAATCGATAATATTGACAGGATTTGGAAAATTAAAAGATGTTTCAGAAGATAAAAATGGCTCGCTTTATATAATAACAAATAATAAAGATTTTTATCAAAATTCAGGTTCAGATAAACTTTTGAAAATTTTGAAATGATTGATTTAAATAAAAAAAAATTGAGGAATATGAATCATCAAGAAAGGCTTGATTTTATTAAAAATAAAGTAAATCTTAATGATAATGACATTTCATTATTTAAAGATAATTCAATTCTAAAATTTGAAGATGTAAACAATATGATTGAGAATGCATTAGGAACCTTTCAAATTCCGCTGGGAATTGCTAACAACTTTGTAATAAATGATAAGGAATATTTAATACCTATGGCAATAGAGGAACCTTCTGTAATAGGTGCATCAAGCAATGCTGCAAAAATAGTCAAGGAATCAGGAGGTTTCAAAGCGAGATCAAGTGATTCTATTATGATTGGTCAAATTCAGTTAGTTTCAATTGATACCTTCTTTAAAGATGTAGAAAAACCAATAAAAACTATTATTAAAAATAAAATCGAATTAATAAGATTAGCGAATACTAGGAGCAAATTTGCACGCTGTATTGATCTTCAAGCAAGGACAATAGAAGATGAAACTACTAACAACTTTGGAACTATGGTGATAGTAGAGATCTTTGTAGATACAAAGGATGCGATGGGTGCAAATGTTGTTAATACTATGTGTGAATTTATTGCTCCAAAAATAGAAGAATTGACGAAAGAACAGGTAGTATTAAAAATTTTATCAAATTATGCAACAAAACGTTTAGTACAATGTAAAGGCGTTTTTCCTAAATCTTTAATCGGAGGAGAAACAATGGTCAAGAGAATTTTATTTTCCTATGCTTTTGCTTATTCTGATGTTTACAGAGCAGTGACTCATAATAAAGGAATAATGAACGGGATAGATAGTGTAGCAATAGCTACAGGACAGGATTTTAGAGCAATTGAATCTGGATGTCATGCATATGCATGTAAAGATGGTCACTATAGATCACTAACTAAATGGTATACAGATTCTAATGGCGATTTAGTAGGCGAAATAGAGATACCTCTAGCAGTTGGAATAGTGGGGGGAATTACTAATATACATCCACTAGTTAAAACTTGTTTAAAGATCTTAAAAATTAAAAGTGCACAAGAGCTTTCAATGGTAATAGCCGCAGTAGGATTAGCTCAAAATTTTTCAGCAATTAGAGCACTTGCAAACGAGGGAATTCAAAAGGGGCATATGAAACTTCATTCTAAAAATATTGCAAAAATAGCAGGAGCGTCATTAGATCAAATAGAAAAAATTTCCCAACAAATGATTGAAGAAGGAAATATTTCTGTATCCAGAGCAAAGGAAATAATAGATCATCGATAAAACAAATAAACAACACAATAATTACATTATTTAAATTAGGTAACAAATATGGGTATTGTAAAATTTGTGGTGCCCAAAGGCACTATGGAAGAAGCAACTTTTAAAATAATTGAACAGGCTTGGCAAGGTAAAGTTAGTGGAAGAGGGAGAATATATAGAGTTAAAATATCTGATCCGGATATAGATGTAAAAATACTGAGGCCGCAAGAGATTCCAACTTATGTCCAAGAAAAGTTCTATGATGTAGGAATAACAGGAAAAGATTGGATAAAGGAAACCGATGCAGATATCAAAGTATTACTTGATTTAGAATATGGAAAAGTCAAACAAGTAATTGCAATCCCAGAAAACTTTGAATTTGATAATCTCGATGATTTAATAGAGAATTTTGCAAAAAATAATAAATTATTACGTTTTTCGACTGAATATCTTAAATCAGCTTCAAAATATATAAAATCTAAACAAAGCTATAAAAAATATTATGGAGATTCAGAACCTACTATAATTACTCCATGGTTTAGGTTAGGAGATAATAAAAATGTTGAAATATTTTTATCATTCGGTGCAACAGAAGCCAAACCTCCAGAAGATGTAGAAGCAATTTTTGATATCACCGAAACAGGTACAACTCTAATTCAAAATAATTTAAAGATTATAGATCAGGTCATGGAGTCTACTGCAGTACTCATTGCAAATAAAGACGCATTAAAAGATCCCGTTAAAAAGGAAAAAATATCTGATATGATAGTGCTTTTAAGAGGAGTTGTAGAAGCAAGAAAAAAATTACATATCTTTGTAAATGTTAAAAAAGATCATCTTGAAGAATTATTAAAGATACTTCCATCATTAAAGGGTCCAACGGTAAGCAATTTAAGTGAAGAAGGATGGTACGGCGTCAATACAATTATAAATAAACAAGATTACATACTATTGCTTCCTAATATAAGAAAAATTGCACAAGGATTGGTCACAATTGAACCAAGTCAAATTTTATCTCTAGAAAATATTATTATGGATGAAGAAGATAAAAATTGATCAATATTTTCCATAGCAAAGAACCAATAAAGGATGCAAATGACTTAAAAGAAAGATCATGGAACAAGGATATCGTAATCCCTACTAATACTGTAGTTTCTATTATTGATGAAATAAAAAAAAATGGTGAAGATTCTTTATTAAAATTTGCAGAGAAATTCGATAACGTAAAACTTGATTCAATAATTGTTTCGAAGGATGAAATAAAAGATGCATATGAAAATGTAACATCAGAACAGATACAAACTATAAAATTTATGAAATCAAAATTAGAAAAAAGCGAGCAATCTTTAATAAATAATCTTGGTAATATAGAAATAAATTCTGATGGAGTAAAAATAAAAAAAAAATTAATACCTATTTCTAGAATAGGATGTTATATTCCGGGTGGAAAAGCTAGATATCCAAGTACTGTTGTAATGTGTGTTGTACCTGCAAAAGTAGCTGGCGTTAAAGAGGTTGTAGCAATATCGCCCCCGATGAAAAATGGTAAGATTGATCCTTATACACTAGTTGCAGCAGATATTTGTAATGTTGATGAATTTTATAAAATTGGTGGAGCTCATGGAATTGCTGCTTTGGCGTATGGGACAAAAACTATTAAAAAGGTCGATAAAATTGTAGGTCCAGGCGGTCTTTATGTTTCCTTAGCAAAATCAATAGTTTCAAAAGATACATCAATTGATATGATTGCTGGACCAACAGAATTATTAATATATGCTAATGAAAAATCGAATCCTCGTATTATTGCATTAGATTTGATCTCTCAGGCAGAGCATAGCGAAGATACGTTATGTGGAGTAATAACAAATTCTGATGATCTTGCAAAAAAAATAAAAGAAGAAATATACAAAATTATTGATGTTGGTAATATATCAAGAAGAGAAATTGTAAAAAAAAGTTTGGAAAACAATGGATTTATTGCTGTATGTGAAGACAAAAAAAGGATAATCGATTTCATTAATGAGTTTGCTCCTGAACACCTGGAGATAATTGATGATGATGAATTAGAGGTTATAGAAAAAGTAATTAATGCAGGTTTAATCTTGTTAGGACATGCTACACCGTCTTCTGCTAGCGATTATTGTTTAGGTTCCAACCATGTTTTACCTACTTATAAGTTTGCTAAATCTAGATCATCTTTATCTGTTCTAGATTTTATCAAAATAAAAAATATAATAGAACTAGATAAAAAATCACTTGAACAGATTTTACCAATGCTAAAAGAAATTACTATGATGGAAGGATTATCTAATCATTATGAAGCAGCTAGAGGAAGAATAGAGAATGACCTGGATAAATAACGAATTATCTAGGTTCAAAAATCATGGTCATTATAAAAGACCACTTAAACTACAAGACTATTATAAACTGGATTCAAATGAAAATCTGGTACTAGAAAAGACATTTACCAAAGCTATCGCATTGAAATCCATAAACGACAATGATTTTAGAGAATATCCATTAGAGCATTTTGAAACACTGTATAATAAAATTGCAAAATATGCTAATCTAAGTACAAGACACGTAGGAATAGGTAACGGATCAGATCAAATAATGGATTTAATCTTATCAACCATTTGTAAAGGCAAGAGTGCAATAACAATCAATCCAACATTCTCATATTTCATCGATAGATGCAATATGCACAATATATCTACCAAACTAATTAATTTGTCGGCTTTAGATAATTCATTAGATTTTGGTTTATTTATTAAAGAATCGAAAAATAAAGATATAATCTATCTTGCGTCTCCAAACAATCCTACAAGCAATCAATTTAAAATTGAAGATATATGCAATTTAATTGAAGTTTCTAATGATAAATTAATAATTATAGATGAAGCATATGTTGAATTTTCAAATCATTCTTTATCACATCTTGTAACTAAATATAATCATGTAATAATAATGCGAACTTTTTCAAAAGCATTCGGTTTAGCAGGTGCAAGAATTGGATACATTTTAGCAAACGAAGATCTAATAGATGTTTTTAACCAGTATATACAATTACCATATCCGCTAAGTAGTTTCTCTATGCAATTGGCGATAACGGCTTTAGAAAATTTTGAAATAATTAGAAGAAGTATTGATAGTATAAAAAAAGAAAGAAGCGTAACATATGATAAGTTAAATGCTATCAAAGAAATTAAAGTATATAATTCTGATGCAAATTTTTTGTTCTTTCAAACATTTAACCATTTTAATAAAATAAAAGATATGTTATTTAAAGAGAAATTATTAATTAAAGAATTTGGAGATATTGGAAATTATAAAGGTGCAATGAGGGCGACTATAGGAAAAAAAGAAGTGAATGATGCTGTGGTAACAACTGTAGAAAAAGCGGTTAAATAATATTCGATTTATGGGGTTCGATTAATATATATATATATATTTTTAATGATTTAATTCAAGATCTTTATCTTTATTTGTATTTGTCGTTAATCTAGTTTGAGAATGAGTAATCAGTTCATTTGAAATATGGGTATCTAAGATCTTTCTTATTTTTTCAGCTCTACTATTTCCAAGACCAGGTACTCTCGATAGGTCTGCTATAGATGCATTTAAAACATTTTTAGGTGAATGGAATTTATCTAGTAGTCGGGTAGCTAATTTTGTACCTACTCCTGGTAATGAGGAAAGCACATACAATTGCTGTATATATAAAGGGTTAGTTTTTTTTATTTTTTTTAATAGAGGGCCATCATTTCGTTCCATATAAGAATTAGATGCCAAAAATATCAATAATTCTGCAGTATAATAAATAGAAGATGTGTATAAAATGGGTATATGGAAATTAAGTGCAATTTTTATGAAAGTGTCATATGCCAAGCGAATTTTATCTACAATTAATTTGGATTGAGCATCTGTTCTTTCTCTTTTGTCTGATATCCATAAGATTTCCTTCTATGATTATAAATGGTTTAGGATAATGATTAACCAGATCTGAGCATTGAATAAAAAGACGACCATCATAAATAGAATTAATTAAATCATAAACAGTTTTTCTTTCGATAGCCGTTTCAGTAGTTACAACATAGTCTCCAACAGTAAGTTGTTCGTAATCAACAAAAACTCCCAAGTTTTTAAGTAAAGTAGGAACTTGACTGTTTTTCTCTCTTTCATCAACAACAATACGAATTGTCAATTCTACGTCGTTGAAATTATCGGATCTAAAAATTAAAAAGTTATCAAAAATTAATGTAATACTTTACTTGGGTGGAGACATGTTGAATGTATTGTTGTTGTTAGATGATCCAGATTGTGCCATTTGCATCATTTGATTGATCTTATTTTCAACCTCCTTTAAATTTTCTTTTACTCTTGTTTCTTGTTTTCCCAATACCACAACTCTGGTATTAGATAATTCTTTCTTTTCGTCCAATTCTTTTAATAACTCGTCGCGATTTGATTTTATTAATAATGGTCCAGCAAATTTATAAATTGTATCATCGGATGTAGTTTTTTTCAATTCGTCTAACGCTCTTTCTGTTTCAGCTTTTTCGATTTCTACTTGTTGCTTTTGCATCATAATTGCTTGAAGATTCTGTTGTAATTGTTGTAATCTTGATAGTTGTTCTTTTAACCATGGAGGAAGCTCTTGTTCGCTCATTGTATATACAAATAATAATAAATACTAGGATAAAAATGGTAGTGATAAAATTCAGGCTCTGTTACAGGTTAGCAGTTGTGTAAAGGTATGTTGTATGCGCATTTGTAAACTAATGCTGCTTGTTTTGAACAATAACATTATTTTATATCTTTTTGGGATATTCAAAATTATAAAAATTACAAATCTAGACGAGTATTATCAGATTATACTAATGATTCGCCAGGTATTACATAACTGTTAACTTTTTTGAAAAAAGTATTATTGAAATAACATTGTGTATATGATCTAGAATGGAAATCTTATTATAGATTCTTATAATATTTACAATCATCTAGATGTACTTAATTAATTAAGTATATAGTTGTATAAATCAGATCTATTAATTTTAACAAAGATATTATAGTAGCACGAAATTTAGACAAATTGTCGCTAGAAATGTCTAAAACAATGTGTTTATCTCTTTTTGAAATATTGATTACAGTGTCAAAGTTAGGCGAGGAATCTATATCTCCTTTTAATGCAGCATAAATAGTATTTAATAAATTTTTAGAATGATCTTTGTCATTAGAATTTGTAATTATATTTAGATCTTTTTCTATATCCTCAAAAAAAATGCAAAAATTAGATTTGTAACTTTTTAAGGTTGATGTCATAAGCTCCTCCTGCAACTTTAAAATTACATTTATTACATTTCCATATTCCTATTGCCTCTCTTCGAAATTTCAATGAAGTACAGCTTGGACATCTTCTTTTTTGTTTAAGTGTTCTGTAAACCTTGCCATATCTTTTTCGGACTGTAGCACCGAATTTTACTCCAAGACCTTTTAATGCAGTTGAGCCTTTCCTTCTGTTAACCAGTTTCATTCAACTCCTTTATCTTTGAACGTATTTCCTTTCCTTTATTTCTTGCTATTTCTACAGTTTGAAGTATCTGATCCATTGAGAATGGACCACTATATCCTTTTTGCATGGCTACCAAATCATTCTCAGATTGTGTAGTGATAGTTATTCTTGCATCCATACATGCCTCTTCCTCAACTGTTGGGTCAAGTAAAATTGAATCACCAATTCTAACGGCTGTAACGGAAATAGGAATAGTTGTTATTGGAGGGGGCATAATTTTACCTGTATCTACTACTTTTTCATTTTCTACTGTAAATACGGGTAGCTTGCAAGTTAATAAAGCAGATACGACAGCATACGAAGTTGCATCTAAAAGATTGCCATCGCTATTAATGATGCTACAATCCACAAAAATAGTGTATACAATTTTTCCAGGAATCAATGCCAATTTATCTAAATTAAGCATTTTAGATTCTCTTACTCCTCTGTCTACTACTCTGGATAATTCTATTGCTTCCTCGTCAGGAGGTCCGGGTTCCACATGCGATGATGCCGTTGGTAATACTTCTGCAGACATTATTAACGCTCCTTTATCTTCTAGTCCTTCAAATGGTTCTCCTGTTTCTACTTTAACTCCAGCTATTATTTCGGTATTCCCTAATTTTACCTTGGCAGAACCATTTGCTTTGTCAATAATGCCCACTTCGATACTTAAATCTCTGTAAGAGTTAAAATTACGCCCGTCTAATCTACTCCCTCTTGTTAGAGCTTCCAGCATTTGTTGCTTACGTAATTGTTCCACTATGATTGTAGAACGTTTTGATGAACTCATACCTCTTCTTTCACCTCCAAATCATTACCAAAATATTTTTTCATTAACGCTTCCTTTTGTATTTCATAAACTAATTTACAACCCTTAATTGCTTTATTCAAACATTCTTTAAATTGAGAAGTAGATAGTCTTCCGTCTAATTGAAGAAGAGTAATTTGATCTGAGTTGGGTAAATATGCTACTGGCATATCCGCGTCACCTTCTTTATCTTCCATGTCATTTATATCAAGCACAATATTATCTCCTAATCTTCCAGCTGCACAAGCAGATACTAAATCACGCATATTAATTCCTGCATCTGCAAGGGCTACTGATGCAGCATTGATACCTGCGCATCTTGAGCCACCATCTGCCTGCAGCACTTCTACAAAAACGTCAATAACGGCTCTCGGATAATCACTTAGTATTAATGAGGGCTCTAAAGATTCTCTAATTACTTTAGATATTTCCACTTCTCGTCTAGATGGAGCTGGGTTTTTTCGAGTGTCTGTTGAAAAAGGTGACATATGGTATCTGCATCTCAATACACAACGATCTGGAAGAGCCATATGCTTTGGATGTACCTTCTCGTGGTCCATATACTGCAACAATTATTTTGTTTTTGCCAAATTCTATAAATGCCGATCCATCAGCATTTTTAATAACACCCACAGTTATCTTGATTGGTCGAAGATCATCAATTCCTCTATCGTCCGATCTTCGGCCATTTTCATTTATTAATATTGATTCCTTCAACTTCTACACATCTTGATCCATTGAATCCGCTTTTTTTTCTTTTTGTTCATTGTTATTTGAACTATTTGGTATATTGTTTTCAGATGATTCCATATCTTTAGAAATATTTTCGACCTCTATGATAATTGTATCAGATTGTTGTGATGATATTTCAGATTTTGATTCTATAGGTTGTGATGGAGAATTGTTAGCAGTTGATGTAGTATCGGATACAGGAGAAGATGATAAAATAGCTGGATTATTATCTTGAGATGGAGATGGAGATGGAGATGGAGATGGAGATGGAGATGGAGATGGAGATGGAGATGGAGATGGAGATGGAGATGGAGATGGAGATGTAGTTGGTGCATTAGATTGTTGTGATGATGTTTCAGATTTTGATTCTATAGGTTGTGATGGAGAATTGTTAGCAGTTGATGTAGTATCGGATACAGGAGAAGATGATAAAATAGCTGGATTATTATCTTCTGATGGAGATGGAGATGGAGATGGAGATGGAGATGGAGATGGAGATGGTGCATTAGATTGTTGTGATGATATTTCAGATTTTGATTCTATAGGTTGTGATGGAGAATTGTTAGCAGTTGATGTAGTATCGGATACAGGAGAAGATGATAAAATAGCTGGATTATTATCTTGAGATGGAGATGGAGATGGAGATGGAGATGGTGCATTAGATTGTTGTGATGGAGAATTGTTAGCAGTTGATGTAGTATCGGATACAGGAGAAGATGATAAAATAGCTGGATTATTATCTTCTGATGGAGTTGTAGTTGTAGTTGTAGTTGGTGCATTAGATTGTTGTGATGATGTTTCAGATTTTGATTCTATAGGTTGTGATGGAGAATTGTTAGCAGTTGATGTAGTATCGGATACAGGAGAAGATGATAAAATAGCTGGATTATTATCTTCTGATGGAGATGGGGTTGTAGTTGGTGCATTAGATTGTTGTGATGATGTTTCAGATTTTTCTATTTCAGATGGATCTTCAACGTTTAATAACGCTTTAACTCTTTGGGTGAGATTAGTAGTGTGAGATTCCTCTTCTACCATTTTGATAGCTTTCACAGCTAAACTGAGTCCATCAGGATCTCTGCCAGTAACAACCACTATGCCATTTTGACCTATTATTACTCTAGTTAATGTTGCTTGCTCTATTGTTTGAATCATTGAACCTCGTTTTCCGATAAGCCTAGGTACGCGAGTAGGGGAAATTTTTATAAATTCGCCGTATGGAATTTTTCCGAGATCTTTATCTTGTACAGTTAACATCGGATCTCTTGTTCGATCAAAAGAAACTATTCTAGCAATAATCAAATCACCTATGCTTAACTGTCTTCCCATGTCATCTCTTGCAGGAGAAAAATCTCTTCCAAATACATCTTGCGCAGGAAGATGAGCAAAAAAACATGAATTAATATCTACATCCCAAGACAAAGAAGAACGATCGATAACTTTTCCAATTACTAAGTCATTTACTCGAGGAATATATACTCCAGACAAAGGTATTACTTTTACGCCATCCTTACCAGCTTCTGCAATTCCTATTCTGGTAGATATTAAATAATCGCCGCTTCTTACAACATTCATCAAGGGCTTGAAATTACCTTCTATAATTTTATCTCCTGGTATAACATATCTTCTTTTAATTTCTTGCATATTAAAAATTGACTACCTCCAATAACATAAAATATACATAATGTAATGATTTCATATGTCTATTCATTTATTTAGGACCCGTTCTATAATATAATCTGTAAGATGTTATTCTTTAATTTGTGCAGAGCCTTTAGTCAAAGAACCTAGACGATCAATGAAATTACCTTTAATACCTGCATTTATTTCTATTTTTACTTTTAACGAACCATCTGAAAGCCAATCTTCTGATATCATGGACCCTGATGACTTTAAAAATCCAATACTGTTAGATGCAAAAGACCTTGGTATAATGATATTTAAACTTATTGTTTCTGATGCCAAAGGTAAAACCTTCCGCAGGGAATCCACAACTACTTTTACCTGATCTTCTGCCTTTTTAAAAGGATCGATAACTACCCGAATGTCGTCTAATCCGTTTTCAATTCTCGGAATAGGATGTGGTAATTTTGTTTTTGGATCTACAAAATTTTTATTTATATATTGTATAATTTGTTTTCGTTTCTCTTCGACCATTTTTCTCCTTTGATCAGTTGTCAAATTTAATTCACCTCTAATCAATATTTGTTGGATAATATCTGAAACATCAGTAGTTTTAAAATGTTTTTTTAATTTATCAGCGCTTACTCTAGAACCTTTATTTGCATCTGAATATATCTCGTCCGAAATTAAAATAGATGAAATGTCGGTTCTTTTTCCCAATTTATATTGAAGCGCAGGGTCTGGTTTTACTAATATTTCAAATTTATCATTGCCTATAGTTAATTTAACAATACTAGTCTTGGAGTCGCCCATATCATAGAAATTTAATGCTAATATATTAATATAAAAATAATTATTTAATCCATTACATTTTTAATATACTAAAGATTAAAAATTTGTGATTTGATCTCAATAGATTTAAAGGTTATTGAGAAACAGGATGAAAAAATAACCATTAAATTTAATAATGTACCTCGGCATTATGTAAATGCATTAAGAAGACTATCAATTAGCGAGGTTCCCACTTTTGCAATAGATGATGTGGTTATTTTGGAAAACTCATCCGTTATGCATGATGAGGCTGTTGCTCACAGATTGGGCCTTATCCCCTTAAGAACAGATTTAAAAAGGTTTAATTTGCCTCAAGAATGCAATTGTAATAGTACATTAGGGTGTACAAATTGTAGAGTGCTATTACAACTTGATTCAGAAGCTAAAGATAAGACTAAAATGATTACCACGTCTGAAATAATATCAGAGGATGAATTTGTAAAACCTGTAAATCAAAATATTCCTTTAATAACTCTTGCACCAGGGCAAAAAATAAAATTTGAAGCATATGCAAGATTAGGGTTAGGTAAAGATCATGCTAAGTGGCAAGCGGCTACTGTATCTATAGTAAAATATGACGACGATCAAAAGGAAATTTATTTAACAATTGAATCTAATGGCGCACTTACTGCCGAAGAAATTGTAATAGCTGCAGCAGATAAACTTAACTCAAATATTAAAAGATTTTCTGAATCTATGCATATTCTAAGCAATAATTAACTCGGTAAATTTATTTGGTACTCTATGCATTTTTAATTAGAATAGTGTATAATGATTAACGATACTTTGATAGATAATACCATATGGACTCTGCGTAAAGCCTTTAAAAATAATAAAGTAAAAATTTGGAAGGCACTAGAGAAAGAATTCTCAAAGTCCAGATCAAATAGAAGACTGGTTAATATTCAAAAATTAAACAAAGTTACAAAAAATGGGGATACTATAATTATTCCTGGAAAAATATTAGGAAATGGAATATTAAAGCACAAATTGACCGTTTGTGCATATTCATTTTCGGAAACTGCGTTAAATAAATTAAATGAATCAGGCACAGAAATAATCTCATTGCAATCATTAATAAATAGATATCCTGATGGTAAAGGTGTTAAAATAATTGGTTAAAAAAATGCAATCACATCAACAACAGCAAAAACAACAACATCAACAAGAGCAGTTAAACTCCAATAAACATATTGTAGTTGATGGTTCTAACTGTATATCTGGAAGATTATGCTCTAAAGTATCAAAATTATTGTTGCAAGGAAATAGAGTTTCGGTAGTCAATGCGGAAAAAGTCATGGTTTCAGGTAATAGGTATGAAGTAATTGAAAGTTACAAAAAACGATTAGAAGTTTCATCCGTAACTAATCCTATTAATGGTCCTTTTCATCCTAGGAGGCCAGATACTATAATCACCAAAATGATTAGAGGTATGGTTCCAAAAAGAAAATCTAGTGGTATAGAATCCTTTAAAAGATTGAGAGTTTATATAGGTGTTCCAAGTGAATTGAAAAATTCGACAATGAAAACATTTGATGATGCTAAGATTACACGACAAGAATCGTTTTATATATCCATGAGTGATGTCGCAAAACAGATTGGATGGAAGGGAGTAGTACAATAATATGAATAAAATTGATCTTTATCCAGGACAAAGAAAAACTTGTAGAGCAGTTGCTACTATAGTAAAAGGTAATGGAAAAATAAGAATAAATAATATACCTGCAGAGGTAATTGAACCTGAAGTCGCAAAAGAATTAATTTTGACTCCTGTACATTTAATTGGTGAATTAAGAGACAAGGTGGATATAAGTGTGCATGTAAATGGGGGGGGATTTATGGGACAAGCATTTGCAAGTGCAGTAGCAATTTCACGGGCTTTTACAGGTGAAACAAAAGGATCAAAAGATCCTAAAGATCACCCTTTTTCTAAAAATGTAAGGGAGGAAATAAAAAGCAAGATAATTGAGTTTGATAGACATTTGTTGGCAGGAGATCCCAGGCAAACTGAATCAAAGAAATTTGGTGGCCCCGGAGCAAGAAGAAGAAAACAGAAATCATATCGTTAAATTTAATATTTCTTTTAATATTGAATAAATTAATGCCAACTACTGCTGGTGTAGATATAGATCAATACATATTATTAATTTTTTATCCAAGCGTTGTATTTTTTATAGTTGGATATGTTGCCAAAAAAAGAGATATAAAAAAACCCATCATATATTTGATACAATCTATAGTTTGTTTTATTTTTTCTATATCATATTATTTATATGTACCTCAAAATGGTGCTTTTGGTCTTGCTTTAATCTTGGGGTTATTTGGAATATTACTTTTAGTTCTAGCTAGGAAAGAAAAAATTAGTCCCTCAGAAGAAAAGGAAAAGGAGGGTGATAAAGAACAGTGAGATGGATAAATTTAGATTCTTGTAATGTGTAATCTTTTTTAAATATGTGCTTTAATCTTTTTAGTATACTGGTTAATTACTTTGACAAATTATATGTTAGTCGTTTAGTAATATCATTCAAAAAAGAAATAATATGATTTTAGACTATAAAATTTATATTCTAATATTAAGTGACTATTTATATGTCTTTTTTTCCACATATTTCAAATGCAAAAGCTATGTAGCCTATATGCGTCCCATTCTTTCGAATAGGATAAAAGTTATTGGTGTTTTTTGGCATTAATACTTGTTTTAATGAAATAATATCATTTGGTGGTAATTCCATTTTTAATAAATCTTTTCCTAATATTATTTCCCATATAGAATTGTCTAGATCATCTTTTATCGCAATAAAAGAAACTATTCTATTAGTGTTTAATTTGTCAACTATAATAAAATAGTCAAGATCGTCCCTTATTGGAAAAGGATCAGGTGCAGTATACGAATCTATTTTGATATACGCAGTAAATCTCTTTTTGAATTCATTAGACATGAATGACATAAGAGAAAAATCAGAAATTGATAAATCTTTAACGTTTACTGCAAGCTCATTAGGATTGTTTGCCCGCATAAGAGTAATAAAATGATATATTATTAATTTATTTTGTTAGAATGCATTTCAATAAATGCATCAAGTTTTAAATGTTTTTTATTATTAAAAATAGCATAGGTTTAAAAAGATATTATAACGAATTAATAGTGCTCGTGCCGGGTAACCGAAGCTAGGTAAGCAATTAGTAAGCGATTGCCCTAAAAGGGGTCAGCCTCGAGATCATATAAATAAGATAGCTGATGTCTACCAAGACTCGTGGGTTCAAGTCCCACTCCCGGCGCCTCAAACGAGGGTTCTTACAATATCGTTAAATATTAAAAAAATATGATTTGTAGTAATTGGATTATCCTATTGACTTTAATAACGGCACGAATAAAACCGATCATGTTAAATTCATTATAGATTTTGAGAAAAAAATTGATTCAATTACAAAATCATTATCAAGACCTTACTTTAATACCATATTAAAAAAATTATTAAAAGATAATTCAAATAACGCCATAACGATTTATGATTATATTATTGCAGAACATTCAATTTCCTTAACATTTAAGTAATAACAATGCATGAAGTGGAGGTTGTAAATAGTAAGATGAAGGATATTCATGATATTATATGGAATTAATACAATTTTCAAATAAATTACGTAAATTATTGTCGGCATATAATTTTGTTTGTCTTAGTCTAAATTCGGGTGCATTATTGATAGTCATTTGAGAATTGATCCACTCTAATATAAAATTCGAGAAGTTGATAAATGGAACAGAATTTTCTACACCAATACTTAAAAATTTATTACGAAACAAATTCATTTCTTCATCTGTTAATTGTAAACTTCCTATATCATCTTCAATTGATATTTTTCTTCCGATTTTTCTTAATGCATAATTATCAATAGCTTGGCAAAAAGTTTTAAGATGCTTAGTCCATATTTTAATTCCATGTTCATCGTTGCCATTTTTGCATTCCTTAAGAAAATCTATAAATAATAAATGATTTTCTTTAACGATTGTTATATTCATAGTATGTTCGAATTGTGGATCTGACAATTTTTCCAATATATGTCAAATACGTTCATTATGTCCTATTTCTTTATAAAAGTCAAAGACCGATTTCCAGTCATCAATGATCTCTTTTTTTGAATTTTGCTTTTTAAATACTTCCTCTTCGTTTTTTATTGTCCCATATAATTTTGGAATAATATTATTAAGATCTCTACTTTTTATTATCTCAACAGATTTATTAATTGAAATAATTCTGGTTTTTCTATCATTTATAAGATTATATTGTTCTATTAACTTTCGTTTGGTATTTGTAGATCTAGGGCTAATTATTACCAAGAAAATTTTACAATTTTTAATAAATTCTATAACAGTATCACTAATATCTTGATCTCTAAAACTATATCCTATAACTATGCAAATTATGGAATTTTTTAATTCTTCTATGAACTTATTATGTAACCAGGAATATATTTCTTGATGTTTGTACTTATTCATAGAAGGATAAATAACCATTTCTATTACTTCTTCATCTGACATATACATTACAGTGGAACCAATTCCAGTACCAAACCCTTTTAAAGGGACTTTGAAATATTTTCCGGAGGAATTTCTTAATCAGAATAAAGATCCATGTAATTTGAATAATTGAACATCTGCTTTATCAAAGTTTGACGGCTCCCAGTTTAAATCAAATCCGTCAGAATATCTTATATTATGGGATTCACAAAGAATTTCAATTAATCCATCATAATTTAGTGTAAATATCTTTATCTTGTCCGATTTATTTTCTAAATTTTTATTAATATACAATAATGGCATATAATAACCAGCATTTAGCGAATCTATTTTTTCTAATGATGTTCTAATAAACACTTCAGTTTCTTTTCTAATCTGTTTCAAACATATTTCATCAATTTGACTAAGATCGTGATACCGATGTAGTAATCTCTTTCTATGTATTTCTTCAGATATCTCCGATACAATTTTTAAAAAATTTTCGATATCTCCTTCTCTATATTCGGATATCATCACCTTCTCCAATATCTTTATATAATCATTATCATATTTTTTTTTTATAGTCCTGCCATAGTTTCTCCATAACTGGAAGATTAACTAATGTGGAAGCGCCTGCTCCTAGTAGAAATATAATTTCTTTGCCCATCTAATGAATGATGATTTAGGTCGATGAAAATTAAATATTCCTAAACTTATAATTATTTTTGCAATCTTTTATATATACAGGGTTATTAAGGAATCAATTATTAAAAACTATATATTGTTATAATTCTCATTATCTATGATAGACTTTAATTTTATCATTACAAAATTTTTGATAAAAATAGTTAACTAATGATGTTAGTTATAATAGCACAAAATTGTGCTAATATCTACAATAATTTGAAAGATTATGTAACATTTTAAAGATACATTAATATTTGTACATTAATATTGTTATTTATATGAAATAATTGACATTGAATGGTTTATATTATCAAAGACAAAATAAATGGATAATGAATATTAAATTTCAATTCGCACTTATAATTATCGCAACAATAGGTACAATGGCCACTCTTATGGTCATAGCTAATCCAGCAATGGCAGAAAAAGATCAAGGGACACCATATGTAGTACAAAACACATCAAAATCAATGCAAGATCCACTACCAGGACATCAATTACATCAAATTGTATTAGCAGCGCCTCCAAGATCAGATGGTAAAATTTATTCGGGTACTGTATCATATACTGCAAGTTTTCCAGTTGAAGTAGTTATTTTACATAATTATAAACCTGTTACTGATACTCAAAAATATGGTGAACCATTAAACGCACCATTTGGTAAAGGTAAAGTAGCTATATCTTTGATGAAACAATTTACAGGTGCTCCATTTAATTCTGGTTCATTAGAATTCGCAGGATCTGCATTAGCTTTTCACACTTTAAGTGGACATCCATTTTCTGTAACATATACCATTGACGCTCAGATAAAATCTCTTTCAAAGTAATAATTATTTGATAGTAATAAGCATATATCTTATTACTCCATTTTTTAATAAATCTTTAAGTTAAGCGTTTTGTATGATTTCGAATAGTTTTGTAATTAGTTGTCATTAAAACAAGAATATAGAAAAAAAATTAGCAGACAGTTTTAGTGGATTTAATGAAATTGTTAACAAATAATCACAACAAAGCCTATAGTTATATCTGCTTTTGTAATGACGATGATAACTTATGGTTTTGCTACAAACGCATATGCATTTTTTCATGCCAAGGACTTTAAAATAACTAATTTTGGAATACATAATCATACTCCTTTTATGAAGGTTAAGGGCAAGGCAGGTGGATCAAAACCAGTAAATCTTAAAACAATTTATGGCTATGTCTTTAAGACAAATGCAGGTATTTTTGGTGTTGTTTCACATCATGGTAAGGATAATATACATCAAAAAGGACCCAATGATACAAGATACCATTCACACAAAGTTACTCTTGATAAAAATAATTGTATAGTACAAATAACGTGTAATATTATCATTTATAGAAATATAATTTTGAAATGGGCTCTAGTATAAACAGTGAGTGCAACAGAATATAAATAAATGGATGATTTATAACACTTTCAGATATGATTCAAATAAAAATGTTGTATATTGTTATACTTGTTCTGGGAATTAATTTAGTAATTATTGAAAATATTGGACTTTCTTTTAGTCAAATCTCTCAATCGAATAGCAGAAGTATTGATATAAAGGTGCCTACTAATTCATTAAATTTATCTAAACCTGTCTATCAAGCTATTACATCTTTATTTTCAACTAGTTATCATCTATCATCCAAACCATTTACAGTTACAAAAGAATTTGTCTTTGAAAAAGGAGTTCTGAAAAACATAGGAAATGTGACCAATAATATGACTTTTATTAATACATATTTCCCTCATGGTTCAATTCAAGGTAATGGAAAAGGTACAATTAAAACTAAAGATAATCAAATGATCAATTGGATATCCTCTGACATAGGAACGTTCAAGAACCAAGGTTATACTTTTGAGGGAATAATTTTGTTTAATAGTACAAGTAGTGAAAAACTGTCATTTCTGAATAATAAAATTGGCATTTATAAAGAATCTCCAGAAATACATAGAACTCTTTGGTTAATACAATGAAGTTGATTTATGGTCAAGATGGAGACTATCAACTAGATAAAAACTATTAGATTAAGATGCAGAATTATCCATAAGACTCCATATTTTAAACACATCCAAAATAAATTCCTATTTTTCTGTTTTATTTGGATTATCATTATGTTATTTTAATGATCTAATTATTACAACTTAATTCTTATACATTTACCAATAAAAAATCTACGCCAAAGGCGCCGGGGTGAGATTTGAACTTCGTAGCAATGCTCGAGGAGATAAATAAATTGAGACCTGTGCTCTGTTGCATAACTAGTTTTCCTTAAATTATTTCCATCCATTTTATGCAACTCTTCTAAACAGATTGTACAACGATACCTTCATCGTCATCTCTTTTATCATGTTTTGAAACTTGGTTGCAGATGTATATTCACCAAACATCCGCTTTATAGATGAAAATGCTGTTTCAACCATCCATCGTTGTCCATACTTTCTTTTCTTTTTCCATTTATGATAATCCTTTATTTGAAGTTCAACTTCTCTATTCCTTACATTGCTATTCTTGGATGAAACGATAGAGTTTCTTTTTACTTTGATGACAGGTCGAATCCTTTTCTTCTCCTTCAAGTATTTGAAATTTTCATTGCTATCGTAGGCTCCTGCATCACCAATGAAAGATTTGATCTTGACATTGCGGTTATTATTCAACACGCCTTCCACCAAATTCTTCATTACTTTACTATCATGCACCTTTTCATCTGTGACTTTCAGTGCAAGAATTTCTTTGGTCTTGATATCCACTGCAACATGTATCTTTAGATAGCCTTTCTTGTTTTTTACATCCCACTTATCTTGCATCCACCGAGACCTCTGTTTGTAATCTTGATTCCGGTACTGTCCCCGCTGCTATGATGATAACGACATCATCATCATCATCACATCATCAATACTGTTATTGATGTCAATGTCCAGTTTGTTTATTCTTCTACATATCTGTGAATAACATGGATGATCTGGAAGATTCTTTCCTACAGTTGCCTTTATGATTCCTTCTGTTTGTCTATATGGAAGGTGAAAGTATACTTTGATGTGACCAACTATGAGAACAAAAGAATCTGGAAATTTGTACTTTTTGCCATTCTTATTTTCATTCATCCTTGCAAGATCAACATCCCAGTTATCCAGAAAATCATAGGAAAAAAGTATCTCTCCTCGTCTTACAAGAGACTGGTTATAAGAAGGCCAGTGGATCACAAATGATTAATTGGTTGGATCCTAGCTAAATAGGTTTGGTTATGCAACAAAGCAAGACCTGGTCATAAATCAACATTATACTTATTGTTAATGAAGATCATATTTTTATTGAAGGGCCATCCTTATCATATTATTCGTAC
This sequence comes from uncultured Nitrososphaeraceae archaeon, assembly GCA_963830925.1. GTDB lineage: Archaea > Thermoproteota > Nitrososphaeria > Nitrososphaerales > Nitrososphaeraceae > Nitrosocosmicus. Next base: position 1,027,752 of record CAWHOB010000001.1, read on the forward strand.
ATAAATTCATAATTAAATTGTATAAGCAAATGTGAACCTCTGGACAGTAAAAATTGTCCAAATTCTATCTCTAATTTATATAGTATAACACTAGAATATATTTTATTTATTTTTTCATTTCAAAAGTTAATGATTACTAAACTTTGAACCATTTTTACTATGTTTTATTATGAGTAATTCAGTTATCTCTTCTTATAGAATGAATATAATGATTTATTTTTGAAAAACATATGGGTATGAAAACGTATGCTATATGGAATAAGCGAAGAAATCGGATTTTACAATATATTGTTTTCAAATGTTCTTAAAAATAATATCAAAAACGATAACTAATGGCCATTATTTCAAAGAATCCTTTTCTATGTATTAGAAAATTTATGCATTTTTCAAGGAGGAGGAGGGACAAATCTTGATATGAGGACTATACATATTTGTTTATAATAAGGGTAACATGATAAAAAAAGTTGCTCCTATTCCATCACTGTTGTTTTCTGCCCATATTTTTCCATTGTGAGCTTCAATAATATTTTTTGATATAAACAAACCTAAACCAATACCTGAATCTGATTTTGTAGCAAATTTGGTAAATAATCTTGGCATTATATCAGAATCTATGCCAACCCCGTTGTCCTTGATAGTTATAACAACTTTATTTTCAAGATCATTTTTACTCTTTTGAACTGTTATATCAATAAAGATATTTCCACCTGTCTCTTTGCTAAATTTAATAGCGTTATTTAATATATTTGAAATTGCTTGAATTAATCTTTCTTTATCTGCTTCTATTATTATGTGAATACTGGAATTAAATAATAACTTTATATTGACTTTTTTCTTTTGAACATCGTTTTCAAAATCCTTTAGAATAGTAAATAAAAGATCTATCAAATCGAATTGTTCTTTATGCAGTCTTAGTGTTTGACTTTCAATTTTTGTTACATCTAAAATATCATTTGTAAGTCTGTGTAATCGTTTGGCATTTCTTGATATGCCTTCATAGATTTGATCTCTATTTTCAGGATGTTTTTGTAATAGATCGGAGAAACCAAGAAGAGCCTGAGTGGGTGTTTTTATTTCATGACTTGCAATATTGATAAATTCTTTTTGCATTTTGTCATGCACTTTTAAAAGTTCATTTGCTGTCTTTAGATCTGAAGTTCTATTATCTACAATGGTTTTCAATCTTTTATTCCATAAAATCACTAATGATGCAATACCAAATGCAACTGTTGCAATTATAATTATAATTATAGTACTAAAATTCTTTTGTTGATTGATTAATTTGCCTACATCGCTTGCAAGGTTATGTGGAGAAATAACATATAATGTTAAAAAATATTTACCATTAATTTTTACAGCTTCATATGATATAGTATTTGTTTTTCCATTTATGGAAATGTCACCTGACCCTCTTTCTACATGTAATGAATCATTCATTAACTTATTCATTGAATCTTTGGATTCATTTGATAGTGAAGATGAAAGCATAGATTGCACATATTTTCCAAATATATTATTACCGATAAATGATGAATTACTCCAATAAAGTATTACGCCTTTTCTATCTACTAGTCCTACTGTACTATTAAATTGAGGAAGTAATTGATGTTGTAATACTGTTCCTAATGTGGTTGCCCTCATTGAAGCTACTACTACGCCGGTAAATAGTCCATGCGGATATTTGAAAGTGATGTTAATTACTGGATATGAAATATAAAGTCTGGAAATCTTATCATTTGATTCTAATAAGCTACTATAATATGCATTATGTATATATTTTGGAATATAAAAATACGGTTTATGACTTAGATCCACGACTTTGTACTTTTGATACGGACTTTGGTTAATGTTGCTTATCCAGTTTATTTTGCCATCTTTATTAATCCATTCATAAAAATCTGTTAGTTCATTTGAATATTGTTGTCTCGTATTGATAACAATTTCTGCTCTTTTGTATTCATTATTATGTATAGCTGGGGATTCTGCTAGTGTTTGTAAAAGATCGCTTATACTTTCAAATTTATTTGATAAAGTTTGTGATAAATCGTGTGCTTGTATTTGAGAATCAGTTTTCACCTCATGTAATGCAATATCATATATTTTTGTAGAGGTAAATGTATAATATTGAAAAGAAAAAGCCGATAATGCAATAGCAACTAGTGCAATACTAATTAGAATAATTATATTCTTCTTTGATACAAAGCCACTAGCAGTATTTAACAAATGATAGTTAATTATCTTCTTTCGAAATTCCACTAAATAAGCTTTGAGGTTTAAAGAGTTTGTATTTCGGTCAAATTAAAATAAAATTTGCATATTTGAAAAAATTATCTTTATTGTGTAATATATTATATATTTATAATATAAATTATAATAGGTTAATGATTATATAAATTATATTTCATTGTTCGCTTTAATAGTTAATTGTTGTACTTCCACACATGGTTGACAAAACAATGTACCAACATGGCTGACACATTTTGTCTTGTTCTACATTATCAATATCGGTTGTTTTAAAGATTTCATGAACTTCTCTGATGGCGTCATTCCTTTTATTCCTCCATGTTCTCTTTCATAGTTATACGATTTGACAAATAATTCGTATTTCTCTATTCCCTCTTTCATATCAATTAACTCTTCTACTTGTAGAAATTCAGTTATGACTATTTTGTTATACGCTTCTACTTTCCCCTGTTCTTGTGGATAACCTTTAGGAATCTGCTTGTCCTTTATTCCATTGAGAAAAAGATAATGTTTGAATTTATTCGATGTAAATTCTCTACCACAACCATCGTGTGCATCACTTTCATAGGTTTACCGTAGAGTTCAATCCATTCGTTGAGAACCGACAGTGATTCTTCACTAGTTCTTCTGCTGCACCATTTGCTAACTACTTTTCTTGAGGGGCAATCATCTATAACATGAATAAAATAATTTTTGCTTCGTGAGCCTTTTAGATAAAAAGGTCCTTTGGTATCCATTTGAACCAACTCATTCGGATGTTTCATTTCAAATCTTGTATTTTCTTTTTATTTTAACAGATAGTACATTGAGATTGTGTCTCTTTAGAATATTGTAAATGGTTTTTGTACCCAAGCTGATTCCATACTTTCTCTTTAATCTGAACCTTATTCTCATTGGACCAAATCTGTTGTTTAGTCTCAGCTCGAGAATAATCTTTTCTATATCTTTGGTTACCTTTACATTTTTAATATTATGTGGCTTTCTTGATTGGTTTTTTAATCCATCTATCCCATATACATTATAGCGTCTCTTCCATTTGTACCATGTTTGTCTTGAAACAGCATATGCAGTACAAGCATCAGATATAGTCTTACCTGAACGTTCTGATTCAATTATCATTTTATACCTATTTTCAATTATATCCATTATTATTACACTCTAAGACTAGAGTGTCAACTATGTTAGGAAGCTAAAATGTCAACTATGTGTGGAATCAGTACAGTTAATAAATGAGTATATCATAAATATGGGCCCTGTTAACTTAAGACAATATTTCTTTATTATGCTCATAAATAAACAACTTAAACCATTGTTTTACATAATTTAATTTACACTTGTTCTTTTTACAAGGAAAGTAATCGTCAAACCCTTTGGTTCTATCCTTGATATACTGCATTGTTCTTTCTATCAGGCTTTTCGTGAAAGATGAATGAATATGATGGTTCAGTTTCAAGAAGTGACATGCTTGTGGGTACCAGTACCACCACCATCTGACCAAACAGAATGTAATCCGTACTTGTTTATTACCTGAGACAGAAATCGCTCCGCAACAAACATGTTTCGTTCTTTTGATATATCAACATCGAGGATTTCTTTATCTTTTGGTTCTATAATAACCCAAAGCCAGATTAATTCAGAAGAACCTGCTTTTATGGTAGTTTCATCAATAATGTATTGATGAATTTTATTATTCTTGAGATATTTCCAAGGCCTGTACTTTTGAAGCCAGTTCCAGATAGAAACATGACTTATTTTGACTAAAAGTAAAAATGATAATGCTTTAGCAGAATTTCTAAATGATAAACCTAAAAAGTACAAGTATAATCCATAACCAATAATTTGTGAAGGTGTTCTATGTCTAGTAGACATAAATAAAAGGGTCATTTTAAAGCTATAGGTTTTTCCTTATGTTAACAAAGCCTAAATATGGGATATGTCACTTAGCATCTAACTCCATGTTATAAAAATCTACTAACAAATTCAACCAATTAATTATATGGTTCAATTTACATTTTTTTACAAGGAAAGTAGTCATCAAAACTTTCCGTCCTATCTTTTATGTAATGTATATTTCTTTCAATCATGCTTTTCTCAAAAGCAGACTGAATATGATGGTGTAGGTTCAAGAATTTGCAGGCTTGTGATATAAACCAAGTACCACCATCTGATGATAAAACAGAATGTATTTAATACTTGTTTACAACATTCGACAGAAATCGCACAGCTACTACAAACATATTTAGTTCTTTTGATGTTAAATTGAAAGAATTTCTTTAATTTTTGGTTCGATAGCAACCTAACAAAGCCAGATATGTTCAGAACCCACTTTATACAGCCCATCTATTATGTATTCTTTGATTTTCTTTTTCTTTGACGATATCCGTTGAGGCTTATACTTTTGAATCCATCAGTTCCATAAGGAAACATGATTTCTTTTGATAAATTCTAATGATAGTCTTTCTGCTGCTGTTGTTCTTCTTAACGAAAGATCAGGAAAGTACAAGTATAATGCATAACTAATGTATTTTAAATGTGTTCTAATTCTTACTATCACAGTTGAAATGGGGTATCTTAAAGCTATAGATTTTTCTTAAATGAACAGGCATATGTGTTTGTGGTTTTATTGTTGAATTAGCACCCATTTAGTTAATTGTAATACATCATTTTTTACGAAAAGGCTTAAAGGTTTTATTAATTTTACAAATAAATTATTTGAATTATATGGAAATGATATTAAAAGGATCATTGTATAACAAGACGATGTCTTTTTAGATCAAACTGTTGGAAAATTCTTAAATTATAAGAATCATGCAGCAAAGTAAATTCAAGTCAAAAAAATGATTAGTTATTTGTATATATCAGAATAATATAATTTGGTAACTTTGAATTATTTCTTTCACAAAACTAGGAAAATCAAATCATGATGGACATGTTTTTTTATACTGCTTATTTTAGTTCATTGTCGTAAATTATTAGTATGATTCAAACATACTGCTTTGTAGCATGATTCAAAAATCACTTATAATAACAATTAACCTGTAACAATTAACTTTTCACTATTTTCGTTTTAATTTATCTTAAAAACATTAGTAAATGACGAATAAAATTTTTTAATTTGTTTTACTATTATCTTTCTATATTAGTCTAAAAAGTACTTGTTAAATGCTTTGTTGCATGATTCCTCTTTCCCAAATACATTTAGCTAACATCCCTCAATAAAACATATGAATTGGTCCGTCTACAACCAATCTCTTGTTAGAAGAGGCGAAATACTGCTAGGATTTGATGTTATAAACAACTGGGATGCAGAACTAGAAGGGATGAACAAAGACAAGATTGGCGAGCCATTTCATTATCCCAATACCTTCCTTCTCTTGCTTGGATATGCCAAAGTGTACTTTCATCTTCCTTATAGACAAACGGAAGGAATCGCACAAGGACACGCCAAAGGAAAAGTACCTTCCATCCCACATTACACCACAATAAACAGAAGAATAAACAGACTAGATATCAAGATAAAAGATATAAATAGTAAAAACAAGGATTTTGAAGACGAATACATCATCATTGCGATAGATAGTACAGGTATCAAGGTTACCAACAGAGGTCAATGGATGAGGGATAAATGGAATGCGAAAAATAAGAAAGGATATTTGAAAATACACGTAGCAGTTAATGTTAAAACCAAGAAAATACTTTCAATGAATGTAACTGACGAGCATGTACATGATGGCAAGGTGTTACCTGAATTGATTGAAAATATTATAAAATCAGATAACATGGTATCCATAGGTAAACTGTTGGGTGATGGGGCGTATGAAGGCAATAATATTTTTAGATTCTTATCAGACAACGGAATCCAACCTTGCATTAAAGTAAGAAAAAATGCTAGAGTTCGATGGAAAAAAGGAAACACCCTTAGAAATCTAGCAGTGTTAGCGCAGAAAAGTGATTTACAAGGATGGAAGGATAGCGTAAGCTATGGACAAAGATGGATTTTGAAACTGTGTTTTCGTGCATAAAGCGAATGTTTGGTGAATACTTATACTCGGTTAAACTAAAGAATATGGTACAAGAGATGATGTTGAAAGCGTCCTTGTATAATAAGTTGATATCTGTTTAACCAAAATAGATGGTAAAATCATTGATTATAAGAATCATGCAACAAAGCACTTGTTAAATGCTTTGCACTTTGAATAAAAACGTATGATTTAATTACTAAAAATTTTCTCATATGCCATTACCTTTAAGGTTTTTCACGGTAATAAATCCCACATATTACCAATGTTTAAATAGTATAATATCTACTAAAAATTAGTGTCAAAGAATACTACAAATAACATACAAGAGATAAATAACATAAACGATAATACTAATGATTTCAAGGAAACACTCAACAGATCATTTGATGAAACAAAAAATAATATTAATAAATCAATAGATGAATCAAAAAATCAAATCCCACATTATAATAACATTGTTAACAAATATCAAGAACAAGCATTACAAACCGCTAAAGAGATATCAGAGGAATATATAGAATCTCAAAAAGCAATTATCAAATCAATACAATCAGCATGGAAACCATATAATGAAAGCTTTGTAGGATTTGTTAATAGATGGAATTCTCCAGATGCATTTGTTAAAGCATATAGTAAATATGTTAGTAATATCGCAGATAATGCGGTATCTGCAGTAAGACTCTCAAATAATATCATATTCTCAAACTTAGATTCATGGAAATCCGGTTTTCAACAAGCAAGAGATAATTCTAGACATATATTCAATCAAAATGCTAATGCAGCAAAAGCATTTGAACATCATATAAAAGAAGCAACTAGAGATTCCAATACAAACATTAATGCTTAAACAAGTAAAAAAATAAACTAATTTTTTATATATTTATGATTTGGATCCTCCAGTTATTGTTTTCATCCAAATTCTACTAATAGTTTAATCGGCTCTATAAAGTTAAGGAACAATCCTGAAAGATTATTTCATAGTAAAACCAAAATATCCAAATTCATAATTGATGAAAAACTCAACTCAAAGTTGGTTCTGAATTAATATGGCTTTGAGTTTCTATATTGAATTTGAAATTAAAAATATTCTTAAAATATGCATATCAAAAGAACGAAATATGTTTTTGCTAAAGAGCATTTTCTATCGGATATTGTGAATAGACATGGTCAATTTACAGTTTCAACTGACTGTGGTTTATGATATCCACCACAAGCCTGCAAGTTTTTAAAGTTAAGACATTATCTGCATTCATACATGAAAAAATTATCATCGAGAGAACTATGGAATATATCAAAAATAGAACAGAAGGGTTTGATGAGTATTTTCCTTGCAGAAAGAAGAAATGTAAACTAAAATATGTTTAAAAATGGTAAATTCATTTGCCGGTTATTACAACAAAGGGTAATTACTTTACTTTACAGTGTAGTTTTTTCAGTGTACTATTGAGATTGAGAATAAAGGTGTGTCTGTTCCGTTTGTTTTTATATACTATTGTCAATATTATACAGATATAGTTTCAGAGAATGTTATATAAGAAACTCTGTTGGAGATTCTGTATCTCTGTGTCTTTTAGGTATAAAATTATATTTATTTAATTAAAAATAATTATTAATTCCTTAACTTTGCAGAATCCAGATTGCTATTGATAAAAGAAATAGTTTGCAAACGCAGAACAGATAGCCAAATTTCTTAGTAGTACTAATCCTAATTGGCCAAAAATATCTTTGATTAAAACACTAGATGAACACTTGTCTCTTACAAAATTTGAAGCTACTGCAAGATTGACAGGTAACTACACTGCTGATTTTGATGCATATAATAAAATTCGTCAAGAAGTTAATAGTATGTCTAATGTATTAGCTACGGTATAATAAAGCAATTTCTTGATAAATTTATTTCATAATCAGTGTCAACCAATAAAAATTTTTTTGTATTTGTTTGTAATGTTATTGTATAAGAATAGGTTAAATTGTTTTATTAATTAATTATATGCATATAGTTTATACTCTTCATATAGATAATTAATTAATAATTATATAATATAATACTTTTAGATGACTAATATAAATAATTTAAAAAAATTCAGTATGTCGTTACTAGCTATTTCGCTTTTACTTCCATTAGCGATTAATTCTGTACATGCACAGCAAAAAATAACTATTAATGGTGCAGGGGCTACATTCCCTTTTCCTTTAATAGATACCTGGAGAGTGCAATATCAAAAAGTTAATCCTGATGTAAATATTAACTATGCTTCAATTGGCAGTGGTGGTGGAATTAAACAATTCTTAGAAAAGACTGTTGATTTCGGAGCTACTGATGCACCATTGAGTACGGAAGAATTCAATAAAGCTGTTAATCCAGTTCACATCCCTGAAACAATTGGATCAGTTGTAGTTTCATACAATTTGCCCGGAATAACTACACCTCTTAAATTATCCGGACCTGTTATTGCAGATATATATTTAGGAAAAATTACCAAATGGGATGATTCTAAAATTAAACAATTAAATCCAAATGTCTCTTTACCATCCAATTCTATAACTGTCGTTCATCGTTCTGATGGCTCTGGTACAACATTCGTATTTACAAATTATCTTTCCAAAGTTAGTCCTGAATGGACCAGCAAGATTGGATCTTCGAAATCTGTACAGTGGCCTACAGGTATAGGTGCTCCAGGTAATGAAGGAGTATCTGCATCAATTAGTGGCTCTCCCTATTCTATTGGTTATGTTGAACTTGCATATGCCTTAACAGCTAAGATGACTTATGCAACTCTTCAAAATAAGGATGGTAATTTTGTTGTACCTTCTATTGATTCCGCAATGGCTGCTGTCTCTGCATCCTCTTCAGCCTTACCAAAAGGCACTGATCCATGGACAAAGGTGTCCCTTACAAATGCTCCAGGTAAAAACTCTTATCCAATTGCCAGTTTCACATATATTATATTATATAAGGACTTGAGTAAAAATCCATCTATTAATGTGGAAAAAGCCAAAGCAATTTCTAAATTCCTTTCATGGGCAATTACGGACGGACAAAAGTTCTCAAAACCTTTAGGATATGTACCACTACCACCTTCTGTAGTGAAAATAGATCAACAATCCTTGGATTCTTTGACCTTTAATGGAAAACCGATTCCATTAAAATAATTATTCTATATAGTTTCATTATTCTATATTGATCGTATATGCAATCCATATAAAGAAAAATTTTAAAATATATTTATTGAGTGATAAGGATAATCGATCAGAAGTTGTTAATCTGATCCGTTCAAAGTCTAAATCTTCTAGATCTATAACTGGTGACAAAATTTTTAAGGCTCTTGTAATTGGAGCGTCAATTTATGCTTTATTAATGGTTGCATTAGTTTTTTATGCCTTAACTCAGGGATCTCTTCCTATTTTCTTAAAAGAAGGCTATCATTTTATTACTAGCACTGATTGGAATCCTGTAGAAGGAAGAGAAGCATATGGTGCACTTCCTTATATTGTGGGTACACTTGTCAGCTCTGCTATTGCAATGATTATTGCAGTTCCTGTCAGTATTGGGATTGCAATTTTTGTTAATGAACTTGTGCCCGGTAAAATTGGTACTGTTTTATCTTTTGTAGTTGAATTGCTTGCCGCAGTTCCAAGTATTGTCTATGGATTGTGGGCATTATTTGTATTTAGATTTTGGCTAAGGGATTATGTTGAAATGCCTCTTCATAATGCCTTTGGAAATAATTTATCTATTTTTGGTTCAACTCCGTTTGGACTGGATGTATTTACGGCAGGTATAGTTCTTGCAATAATGATTATTCCTATAATTTCTGCTGTATCTAGAGAAGTTATTAAAGCTGTGCCCAGCTCTCAAAAAGAAGCTGCTTATGCACTTGGCGCAACCCGTTGGGAAATGGTCAAAACTGCAATTCTTCCATACGGCAAATCTGGTCTATTAGGCGCATCTTTCTTAGGACTGGGCAGAGCCATAGGTGAAACAATATTAGTTACTATGATTATTGGAAATGCGGTAGGCTTGTCTGCAATTCCGACATCATTGTTCTCTCCAAGTCAAACTTTATCTAGCATTATCGCTAACGAATTCAATGAGGCCTCCGGTGATTTACATCTTTCTGCATTAATTGGCTTGGGATTGGTGTTATTTATAATAACACTTTTTATTAACGTAATTGCAATTTTTATAGTGTCAAAGGTCACAAAATCTAATACTAATATGAGGGAATAAAAATGAGCACAGGGAATAAAAATTACAGATCTTTAATTAATGACCAAATTCTAAAAAATTCAAAAAAGAGGAAGCATATTAATAATTTAATTACTGTTGTATTATTTAGTTGTGTAATTATTGCAATTATACCACTTGTAAGTATTTTAGTAGATGTTTTTCAAAATGGTGCCTCTGCATTTAATTTTAATTTTCTATTTAATCCTCCTGGGGCTATAGGTTCCAGTGATGGTGGAATTGGCCCTGCTATACAGGGAACTCTCATGGTTATTGGTTTTGCGACCTTAATTGGTGCTCCAGTGGGTGTTTTAGTTGGAGTTTATCTTTCAGACTATTCTACATTTAGTAAACGATTTACCTATTTTCTTAGATTGTTTAATGATGTAATGACTGGTATTCCTTCTGTTGTAATAGGAATAGTTGGATATATTACCATAGTTTTAACATTGGGATCCTTTTCTATCATTGCAGGGGCTTTTGTTTTATCTATTATAATGATTCCAATTGTTGCAAGGGTTTCTGAAGAGACATTAAAGCTAATTCCCAATTCACTAAGAGAGGCAGGTTATGCTCTTGGTATTTCTAAATGGAAAGTTGTATGGCATGTAGTCGTAAAAGGTTCTAAAAGTGGTATACTTACTGGTGTTGTGCTGGGAATATCTAGAATCGCTGGTGAAACCGCTCCTCTTATAATGACTATTTTAGGGTACTAGCTTGTTTTTTGGTGGTTTTAATACCCCCATTGATGCATTGCCATTGAGAATTTGGAGACTTGCATCACAGCCATATGCTTCTGCACATCAACAAGGTTGGGGCGCTGCTTTGCTTCTCATATTGATCGTGCTTTCATTAAGTATAGCATTGAGAATGATATCGCAAAAGAGAGGATTTCAATTAAAGACATCTACATAATATTATATTTCTATATAACTCTATATATTTCATTTAGTAAATACATATATTTTATTTTGATACACTTATTGTAATCACGTGTAAATTTTTTGAAAAACATTTTAAGATCTGCTAATAATAAAAAAAATGTGCCATCTGATGTAACCAGTTTTGAGAAAAATAAGAGTGTACCATCTGGCATAGATAATGTTGTAAAAAGTTTATTAAAACCATTTGGTGATGAGAGACAAAAACTTTCTGTCTCTTCATTAAATGCATGGTTTGGCGATAAACATGCATTAAAAAATATTAATATCGAGTTTAAACAAAATTGTATAACTGCTTTAATTGGTCCTTCTGGATGCGGAAAGACTACTTTGCTTAGATGTCTAAATAGAATGCATGAAATGACTCCTCATGCTTCCGCTAAAGGTAAGATAATACTTGATGATTTGGATATTTATGAAAAAGGTGCTGATCCTGTTGTTATTAAACGTCGTATGGGTATGGTTTTTCAAAAGCCTAATCCTTTTCCTACTATGAGTATATATGATAATGTTGCATCAGGATTAAAGCTCAATGGTATAAAAAACAAATCTCTAATAAAAAATATTGTACAAGAAAGTCTTGAAGGTGCCGGATTGTGGGATGAAGTTAAAAATGATCTAAGTAAACCTGGGTTAGGTTTATCTGGTGGTCAACAACAAAGACTTTGTATCGCACGAGCATTAGCAATGCAACCTGAAATAATGTTGATGGATGAACCTACTTCTGCCTTGGATCCTATCGCCTCATCTAAAATAGAAGAGTTGATTAATAGTTTAAAAAAACATCTTACAGTAATAATTGTAACTCATAATATGCAGCAAGCAGCTAGAGTTTCCGATTATACTGCTTTTATGTACTTGGGAGAATTAATTGAATATGGTTCTACTGCTCAAATATTTAAGAATCCGTCTGAAGAATTAACAGAAAGATATATATCTGGAAAATTTGGATAATTTGTCTTCACTATTTGATTTACTATGCCTAGATTGATCGATCTAGGACTTATTCAGTTAGGTAATATTATCCTGGATATGGCCAATATTGCCGAAAAAACCGTGTTAAAAGCTGTTGCATTATATAAAGAGGATAATATTGATGGAAAAAAAGAGGTTTTTGATTCTTCCTCTAGATTACGTTTTCTTCAGGATGAAGTTTCGGAGTTAACTGTAGAATTGATTGCCCGATTTCAACCGGTTGCGTCCGATTTACGATATATAAAATCTTGCATGGAATTATCTTATGGCTTCTCCAGATTCGGTCGTTATGCTTATGATATTATTTCTACCCTAGAAATATTTGGACCGTTAAATCTTTGTAATAAATCCTCGGTAATTACTATGGCTGACATTGTTTTAGATATGATGAATACGGGTGTCTCTGCCTTGCGATTACTTGATAATTCTTTAACTCAAAAAATATATGAGATGGAAAATTATGTTGATATATTATATAGAAAAAGTTTGCGCGAATGTACTACTATTACGAATACGCAAACTGGATATTCTGATAACCGTTGTAATATTTCATCTGCATTAATTTTAAAATATTTAGAAAGAATTTCAGACCATTCTTGTTACATTGCAGATTCCGTAAATTATATTAAAACCGGAATATCTGTTCCTAGGAGATAAATCTTTATCTCTAATTTTATTTATGATATTTGTGAAAAAAACAAAGAATTGTATTATTTGTGGTTGTACTGAACATTTTATTTTTGGATGCTTTCAGCATTGGAGAAATCATAAAAGAAGGAATGGTAAGTGTACCATCTAATCTTGTTATTTTAATTCATAAAGAGCTATTATCAATTTTAATAATATCTTCTCATTAGTTTGTTCAGCTAGGGGAAGAAAATGTTTTTGTGTTTCGTCCTTAAACCTTGAAATTTTATCTTTTCTTCTAGAATTTTTTAACGATCTTGTATCATCCAACCTTTCTGCTAGAAAGATGCATTTAATATGTATATCAGATTTTTTTACCTTTGAAATTTGTATATCAAGAGGCGGTAATGATGCTTTGTCATCCTTTTTTACCTTTTTATTGAAAAAGGAGATTGTTTTGAATACTTTTTCACCAATTTCTGTTTTAATATAATCCTTTACCTCTTGATTTATATTTTGATTATTGAATATGTCATGAAGTAATGCAGAACTAACTAGATCTGATTCTATTATTTTTATTTCTTCTGTTAATATTAGAGCTACTCTTAAGGAATGATTTATTGTTGGCTCGGATTCATCAAATTGATATTTTCTGATATTTTCATTATGTATTTTAATGGCTAATCCAAACGCCTTTGTAATTTTTTCAATATCTTTTATTGAATCTTCAAATGGCTTTAATAATTTTGTAAAGCCAGTTTTTATAAAATTATTTTTAATATTTTTATTATCATTATTTAACATTTTTACAATTATCCTTCAAGATATTATGATATTTTTCCATTAATGTATTTTTCAATATCTTTTTTGGTGTTAACAATAATATCGTTTGACGTTGTAAATAAATCAACAAATATACATTCATAAGTTTATGTGTATTTATGACTTCATTGATATATTTATATGACTTACAAAGATTCAACAAAACCTGAAACTATTTCTGTATCTATCCAATTTGGTGACATAAAGGTACAATACAGTGGCGAACCCGAAAATGTTGTATCTTCTGTCATAAATTTCCTTTCAAAAAATGTGCCAGAGTTAAGTTTGGCTAAAAAAATTTCATTAAATTATTCAGTTTCCGAATTAATAGATCTTTATTCTCCCATAATTAAGATTACCCCTGAAGGTCCAAAAATTTTACCAATTAATGGTGATATATTGAATAAAAAATTTTCTGATAAAGAGATAGTTATGTTGTTTTTAATAGGTTCAAAGATAGCTTTTGAATTGGGTAAAACTTCTGAAAAATCATCTCCAATTGCTGAAATACAATCATCCACAAATCTTAATCCTAAATCAATTAGCTCTAGATTGTCTGAATTAGTTAAGGTAGGTTACGTATATAGAAGCACTCTTAAAGAAAACCCATTAGAGTTGGTAGTTTATGGGATTACTACTACTGGTATTGCTTGGTTGAATAATATAATATCAAAGAAACTTAATATAAAGTAATTATTTTTCAAATATTGGTTTTTTCTGAATATATCTATAATTTCTCAGCGTCCCTATTCTGGTTAATATTCCTTCTCTAACCATGTCTGTTAACGAATGCGATACTGCTGTTCTATCATAATTATATCCCATTCTTGATAATTCTTCATGAACTTCGCCTAATAATCTTTCATTTTCAAAATACTTATCATAAAAAATTTTTTCTATTAAACTTCTACAAGTATTTCCATTTTTCGTTAATTCCTTTAATGAAACGCTGTTTATTTTTCTATTCTGGATATTATTGTTGGTACTATTAGTTTCATATTTTGATTTTAAAAAATTTATTTCATTTTTTAAAGTTTCAATATCCTGATTTATTCTTGTACTAGAGAATGAGGCTATATCTATTCCTGAAAGTACATTCTCGACAACCTGTTTTACTTTATCTTCCGTACAAGTAATCTCTACCTCCCAATCGTTGTATTTTAGTTTTATTTTAGCTTCAATTGAGAGTTTCGACATCGCCTCATTCATCTTTTAATTATATGTATTTCTATTTGATAAAGTTATTGGTGTGCATGTTGTGCATCATGAACAACATTTATTAATATAAAAGACTATGTTGAACAAGATGAGCAATCAATTAAATTTCCATAACCAAGGATACAAGATAGAAGATATAAAAAAATCACTATTTAGTAATTTTACTAATTCTTTTTTCTGTAAAGATTATAAAGAATTATTAAAAAACAAAAAATTGGTATTTGTAAATGATGATGATGGAATCCCAATTCAAAACTGGGGAATGCGCTCAGAAAAATATGATAAAGTTAATGTTAATAAAATTAATTTAGTTAATAAAGAAAAATTTGTGTTTGGTATTGATTCTAGTTGCATAAAAATCGCTGAAGTTGAAGATGGTGGTTTATATGCTGTTAAAGGTTCTACATGCGTATCATATAAAGGAAATCCTTTGACTCATCTAAAAATTGGTCCTTTTATATTCTATTTGAATGAAGAAATATTAAAAAACTTTAAAATAGATCAAAATATTTTAAAATTGACATTATTTAATGATGATTATGCAAAGAAATTCTTGAGAATTAACTTGGAACGGTATATCCAATTTTGGTTATCTAAATTGGTCACTAATTCTATTATACTAATTGATGGATCCATTAAACAATCTATATTTGAAAATTCGTTCTACTCTATTTCTAATATAATTGAAAATACTGTTCTTAATAAGAATCTTTTAATTGGAATCAGTAAGAATACAAAGATAAAAGTTTTGAAATATTTTTCATATCCTTTATTAAAATCCGAAGCCCCTTCATTCATTAATATAAATTCGATTATTAAAAGTCTAATTAAACGGACCTATGGTGAACATATTTTAGTAAAATTTGATATGAATAAATTTGCTAATATTTTAAGAGCGGATGTAATCACATATAATAACGATCTTCCTTTATCGTTAGGAACTCTTTTATATAATGAATTTATTACTAATGGGTATCCTAGTACTTTACAATTATCTCATCATGTTTCAACTTTTTCGAATACTGATTTATCCAGTATTCAAAGTTTTATAAAATCTAGCTATTATGTTAGAGAAGTTTATCCAGAAAATATTAGAAGTTCAATACTCGGAACGATGTGGAAATGAGAATTTTATCAAAAAATGGAGACGAAATAATTTTGCTTACGGTGACAAATGATTTTGCAAATAAGGGTGATTATTTTATTATAGAAGATTTTGTTATCAATAAAAAATTACTTGTACAAATTTATGATGAAGAATATTTTTCTTCTCAATCACTTGCAGAAGAGATAATCAAAGATGAAGTTATTAGTAAATATAGTTCAGAAAATATATTCGATCCATTAGAAATTAATAATTTGTCTCAAATAATGAGAGATCTTAGGCTTTTTAGAACAAAGATTAGAGGTTCTATAGATAAATATGATAACTTAACCGCTGATGTTGACTGGGTCCCTTCCAGAATAAATTCTAAAATTGTTAAAATGAGCTATGGTGACATCAAATCTTTAATAAAGAAAAATATGCACTATCCAATTGCAATTGGCAAATCAGGATCTGATGATCAATCCTTTGAGATTTATGCAGAAGATCTCGATGGTAAATTAAATGTTATTACTGGAAAAAAAGAAACTGGTAAATCTCATCTCTCAAAAATCTTGATTAATTTTTTAATTCAATATGGTGCATATGTTGTTGTTTTCGATTTAAATAATGAATATAGTGGATTAATGTTAGATAAGGAAGGTAAACCTTCATCAATTAATCAAAAACTATTACTATTAGATCCTGGTAAAGGATTAAAGTTCGATTTGAAATATTGTGGCAAACCTTCAATTTCAAATATGTTAAGAAATGCTCTTGATATGCCTGCAGCTTCTTTAAGAGAATTTTTTAGAATCTGGGATTCTCTTGAAAATAAAAAGATGTTAGGGTTAGATGAGATAGGACATGCAATTAATACATGGAATATTAATGAATTGGTACGCGATGCATTGATGTCTAGGTTTCATCTTATTCATTCTTCCATGCTGTTCTCTATTAAAGGATCTAATGAAAAAGGTTTTCAATTTGAGGAATTAATAAAAAATAAGCAAAAGGGCGCTGGTATGATAATTAATATGAGTAAAGTTTCTCCTGTTGTTAGGAGGATGATTGTGGAATTAGTTATGAATAAATTAATCGATTTATTGGAAAAATCATTAATTCCGCCTATTTTTATTTTCGCAGAGGAGGCTCATTTGTATATTCGTGACACTTATTGGGAAGATTTGATAACGAGGATGAGACATTTTGGAATATATACCACATTTATTACTAATCAACCTGATGCTCTTAGTGATACCATTTATAGACAAGTTGATAACATTTTTTTATTTAACTTTACTAATGATGTGGATCTTGAAAAAATATCTAAAGTATCCTTGCTTGATAGCTCTACAATAAAATCTTTAGTTAAAACCTTGTCTTATCGTAGTTGTTTATCTATCGGTAAGATAGTTTCTAATCTTCCTATGGTAGTAAAAATTGATCCAATTAATATAGTTACCTTAGGAGAAACAAAAAAGTATTTTAAATAGATTCGCATCCCTTTATTGTTATTATATACTCCTTTTCTGAAATGGCTTCGATTTGATATTCCATACCATTTATCTGTTTAATTGTTTCTAAATTAGTTAGTAGGTGTTTGGTAATTTTTGATATCTTGTATCTTGATTTTTCTTTCACGAAACTGAGAGGCAGCACTAACATATCGGCTAAATTAGAATCAATACAAGATCTAAATTTATAATCTTCTAGAAATTTTTTTGATACCTTCTGGCCTATAATCTCTGA
The DNA here is from genome assembly GCA_963830925.1 of uncultured Nitrososphaeraceae archaeon. Taxonomy (GTDB): domain Archaea; phylum Thermoproteota; class Nitrososphaeria; order Nitrososphaerales; family Nitrososphaeraceae; genus Nitrosocosmicus. The sequence goes on from CAWHOB010000001.1 coordinate 1,045,665, forward strand.
TTTTATATGTTTTTCTCCTATCGAATCGGCTCCCAAGTATATTTTTGATTCTGACTTACTATATATCAAAATTGATGAGCCAGGACTTTCTGAAGTTTCTATGACCGATTTATGTTTTTCACATTTAATTCCATTTTTTTCTAAATTTAACAAAGCACTACTTATTTGTCTGTCGGCTATGTCTTTTGGTAGTTTTCCAACAGTGCTTATTATATTTGGATTTGTTTCCCTAAAGTTACAGAAATCTATGGGGTTTAAAATATTTGCTCTCTTGATGTTTATATTAACGACTCCGTTACCTATGGGATAAAATCCTCTCTTTATAATATCAATGTTAAAAAAAATTCCTATTTTATTAAATGCCTCTTTCATAACATATTTTATATAGTCTATTGTAGGGCTGTATTTTACGTCTGTACCACCTATTAATTGGACATCGATACTTTTCTTGGAAATTGAGATGCTAGGAATTAAGGCTTGAAGTAATAACGGAATACTTCCTGCAGTACCTATATTGATGACATGGTTATATTGATCGAATTCAATATTTTTTCTATATTCTTTATCAAATATTATTTTAACCCACTCTGCACCAATTACTACGTTCTCTGCATAAAAATTAAAGAATCTAGATAAAGCAATTATTGTTGTAACGTGTTGAGGTCTTAATCCTGGATTGTTTCTTTTTTTTCTTATATTTATAATTTTTATTGATTTTTTAATAATGATTGAAATCGTTAAAGCACTTCTAAGTATTTGGCCTCCGCCCTCACCACTAGATCCATCTACTATTATCACTGGTTGATTTAATTTGATATTACTTTATTTATTATCTTTTTACATTTTATATTGTTAGTGATGATCTATATTTAATTTATTAATGGTCTTTATTCTTTCTATTCCTTTAATTTCTTTAATTATCCTAATAGTAGTAGTAGAAACTAATTCTTGCCAGTTTTTATCACTTGCTAACCTAGATCTGACTTCTGTTGCTGAAAGAATTTCTCTATTGATTAATTCTGGATGATCTATTTGAATTCCTCTTTCTCTAAACAATAATGATGTAAATTGATCATTAGTAAATACAATGTTATATCTTGGAATTAATGTGTCCATATTATATGTCCATAGTTTATGAATTCCAATATCGGGAACTGGTATTATAAATATTTTTTGTAATATTTCTTTATTAATATCACTACAAATAGCCTCTCTTACAATTTCAATTCTTTCTCCGGCTGTAAAAGGATTTTTATACTCAAAGCTTTTGTCTGAACTGCCTACCACGACTATTAATTCTTCTACTTTATCTAAACAGTATTTTATTGAATTTAAGTGTCCTTTGTGTAATGGTTGAAATCGTCCAATGAAAAGACCTCTTTTTAATATTTTTGAGTTTTTCAATTAAATATATGACGAAATATTATTTACTATTAATATTATGTTTATTTATAATATAAAAAACTTATATGTTTAGGATCTATAGTTAACTTTTGTATTATTCGTTTAGTAAATTCGGCCGAGATATGGAATATATGGTAGGTTTATATTTAAAATCTAAAAATTGGAACATTTATTTTTCTAAAGGTAGTAGGGGACCATCCGATGTTGTAGCAATAAAAAATAATAAATTTTTTCTAATTCAAATAAAGTCGACCACTCGAATACCTAAAATACGTGGTTATGAAATAGTTAATCTTGTAAATTTATCTAAAAAGATAAAAAATAGTTTTCCTATATTATGCTTGGTTACACCAACTATATCAACTAATACGGATCCGAATTCAATTATTTTGGGTGAGTATGTGATAAATTTTTACCTACTTCCTAATTGGAAAAGTTTGTCTCTATAATAAATTTGTATTAACCATACATTAAAATGTAAGAATTATTTTCCAAATTTTTTCCAAAATGATTTTAACATCTTTTCATTTGTATGTATTGTGGTTATTGCAAGTTCTTTCATAAATTCTATATAGTTTAGCATATTTTTTTCCCAAAAATCATCATTGTAGTTTTTCTTAATTAATTGTTCTTCATCGGTCTTTCCTGCATCGGCTTCAAAACTATTTAATGTTGTTTTTATAATTTTTTTATCGTCTGCATCTTTTGTTGCTACCACTGTTACTATTTTATTTCCCGAATACAAATCAAATAATTTTAAATTATCATATCCATAAGAAATATATTCTAATTTTCCTAATTCATTAGAAAATCTTTCTGCTATCTCTAATATATGAGGAGTTTGAATGAAACTTAATTTTGCAATATTTTCATCAAAAATTTCACTTGAATCAGGAACTGAGTCTATGTTACCTTCATTTAAAATACCTAATAACTTTACTCCAGGTTCATCTTTAACTATTTTATAGTATATTTCTGCTACACTCATATAATTTTTTATTCAGTAGGAATATATTTACATTTTTTTATGTGGTGATTTAAATTAATTTATCTATTCTTTTAGCTAAATCTATATCTTTTTCGCTAATTTGATTAATATCATGAGTTATTAGTTCTATACTTACTTTATCGTAAGAAATTGTAATATCTGGATGATGATTTTTCTTTTCGGATTCTAATGCAATTTTTGTAATAAATCCAAATGATTCAATAAAATTTGAAAATTTAAACTCTTTACATAATTTGCCGTCCTTTTCTTTCCAATTATTTAACTCAGAAATTTTATTCATAATATATTATGAATAAAATTAGATAAATATTTTTGTTATAATATTTCAAAAATGTTTATTATATCCTTCTTTGTTTTCATATATTTATAAGACACCAGAAATTTATCCTTAAATAATTTTATTTTTATATAATTAAGATCTAGTATAATCAGAAACCATTTAAACCAATCCAATGAATTTTGTGTTTTGGTTATGTCCTAGTTATGATGATTTATTATTTTAAAATATACTACACCTGCCAATATGTTTGATATCTTGTTATACTTTTTCAATTTGTTTCTGAATGTATCTGACATTGTCCGGTACTTTTTCAATCTGCAGATGTAGTATGTTCTGTTACTATTCTCATTTTTGAATGACTTTTGTTATACTCTTTTTCTTCTACCGATAACTCTAGATTTCTCTTCTTTCTGTTTGGTAAAGATGATCGTTGTTCTGAGAAATCCTTTTTTTACGTCAAGGCACCCTAGATCAAATACATTTAGAATATTTGAGTTATAGGATGATTCTTTTTATAAATTTCATAGTCAGGTATCTTCTTTTCTTCTTCTTATTTTATTTGTAAATGATATAACCATCTTTGTTGTCCATAATCTGCATCTTTGTGGTATACCTTTTCTTTTTGCTTGAAAAGTATGCCTCATCTTTTATTATTTATTAGACGTAGAATTTGCTGTTCTGTAGTAGGATATATAAAAGCAAAAAAATCCAGGAAAATATTGTTCAATTTCATCACCTGTTAGAAGCCTTTTTGAAATGTTGTATGTTGTATGTTGTATGTTTTATGTGGAACTAGTATGCATTTTCTAATCAAATATTCTATCTTTTGGATATCTCTACAGCGTTGCTCTGATCCAAATCAAATAGAAAATCTGCTATAATGTATAGCAATGTAAAGGCGATAATAATCTAAAATCATTAGAAATCTATTTCTTAAATCAAGTTTGAAAGGTCTTCTAGCCGCTCCTATAGATCGCTCTCTAAATTCTTTCTTTTTGATAAATACGGTATTTGTGTTAGCATATCTTTTTGTTATTTCTTTTTGGGAAATATCATAAAACTCTTGCACTGTCAAGCCAGTGAAGGATTTGAAAAGCAGTGGCTTTTGTGTTTTATTGCATAATTCAATTTTTTGTAATGATCCAACAAATGCAGTAAAAATCTATGGATGGATATATCAAAATTAGTGTTATTATAGCATATATTCAATTGTAAAAGAACGAATTTCATAATTATGCAACAAAGCAGCTTTTTGGATAACCATATTATGAAAGCAATGGAAGAACAAGAAATTGGTGAACTGTTGATTATATAGCTGAGGCATGGTCATAATTCAAAATAATTTATCTTTATCTTTACCATCGTATCAGATAGTTCCAAGCATGTATTTTATTGATTTTGGATTTATTTTCTCAGTCTTGCAGTTGTAATATACCATTATCTGATATAATAAAACAGACAAAAGTACAATTGTAGATACTTTATGAAATCCGCTTGCGGGCAAAGGGTCTATCCTAAAAACTGATTTGATATGTTCTATCAATGGTTCTATTGATATCCTTCTCTGGCTGTAGATAGCCTGTCCTAATATCGATTGATAAAAGCATACAAGCTCAAGCCTCTTTTTAGAAGTACTTTCATATCTTTCGACAACAGGACAAACCAAGTCTATTCCCAATACCTTCTTGCTATATTCATACAGTTTCTTATCGTCATAGCCTGGATCGGCTATCATGTACAATGCAAGTGATAGAGAGAATACCAAAGAAGAAGAAGTTAAAGAAACGTACATCTGATTATCCTGTACATTCGCAGTAGTTACATCTGCAGTTATAGGTACTACAATCTTGCCTGTTGTACATGTTAAATGTAATTTATATCCAAATATCCATCTCTTTGTATGGCTGTATCCCCACCTTGCATCTGTATCAATGCCAGAACAAGGTACTATTCCTTTTTTCATGGATGATTTGTGCCATACAGGACCTTTTGCTTTTAAAAGAGTACTATCCACTGCTGCTGTTATAGAAGGATCTACCATGCCCTCTACAACAAACAGACATCCCATTGTAGATATCCTTTGTTTAATATCTGTAGAAATAGTCTTTAGTCTCCTGTCAAATGTACGCCTGCTAGGTATTTTTATCAAACCACAGGCTACTGCTAGCTTACGGTTATACGGACAATCCAAAATGAGAAAAGTATGTAAGGCATTGTTTGAATCGATTTTAAACCATAACCTCACAATAAAACATCTCAAAATTACAGTTGGAGAATATACATATGGTCTGCCACGTTTCCTTTTTGCATTAGCAGGCCATGGTATACAACAACCTATCAGATACATAGGATGTTAAAAAGGATGGATTCTTTTATTCTATCAAGAGCTAATCTTTGGGACAGTATTAATCAAAATAATATTTCAAGGGTTAGCTTTAAGCTATATAGATCATGTTGAAAATATATTTGAATTATGACCATGCCTCATATAGCTGTTTTTCTAATTATGCAAGAGATCTTCTAATTTTGTTATAATTATCATATTTTCTATATGCTACTTTTTATATCTACTTTTTAGTATATCTGATAAATATGGTTAAAATTTCAATAGTTCAAATGAAGTCTTCTATAAATAAAGCTGAAAATTTGGCCTATTCTTTAGATCTAATTGAAGAATCTGGAAAGAAAAATGCAGAAATGATTTGTTTTCCTGAATTTCAGATGGCTTTTTCTCCTTCTTCTCAAACTTCCAAAGAGTTGTTCTCTCTTTCAGAATCTATTGAAGGTAATTTTATTAAAGAGTTATGTAATGGCGCCAAAAAAAATAATATATCCATATTAGGAACTATATATGAAAAAGCCAATTCGGAACCTAAATTATCTGAATCTTTAAATAATAAAAATGTTGTCGATACTAAATTCCATGTTTATGATACAGCTGTTTATATAAACAATAAAGGATTGGTAAAATCTACATACAGAAAAATTCATTTATATGATGCTCTTAATTTTCAAGAATCAAAAAAACTCTTATCAGGTAATGAACTTTTTACACCCGTTGACTCTCCTTTAGGTAAAGTGGGAATATTAGTATGCTATGATTTAAGATTTCCTGAATTAAGTAGATTAATGACTCTTGAAGGATCCCTTGCATTAATATCTCCATCTGGATGGGTCCAAGGAACGATGAAAGAAGATCATTGGTTGACTATGTGTAAAGCGAGGTCAATAGAAAATGGCGTTTATTTAATAGCTCCAAACCAAGTTGGAAATATTTTTTGTGGCCGTAGTTTAGTGATAGATCCTTTTGGCATTGTAATTTTAGATATGGGTAATAGAGAAGGAATGGATATTGTTGATTTAGATATAGAGAGAATAACTACAGTTAGGAATGATCTTCCTTTATTAGATCATAGACGGACTGATTTATATGATTTAAGATAGCTGATACCTTTTATTTGAAAAATCTCGGTGTTTTATTGCATGATAAAATTCGATGAATATAAAATGATAAATGTAAATTCAAGAAATAGGTTGATTTAAAATACTTTAGTTATGCTTTATGAATGTGTATTTCAAGCTTTCTTCAGTAAGAACGTTTGAATGATCCAATCTTAATTTATCAAAAGGATTTTGTTTCTCTGTGATCAGATTTAAACATATTCACTCAATAAAATTTATTGAATATTTTAATAAAATTATTCTCATTGTTGTTCCTAAATTTGTTTTGGTTTTATCGAATTTGGAACATTTCTAGTAATTAAAATCAAAAATATGTTTGTTTTATTAGGTGTTATCTGTTCTATGTTAAAGATATGTATAATTTGTTACAATGGATGATAAATGCACATTTTATCTATAGGTACTAGAATCCAATAGGTTTTGATAACTTTGTAACCTTAAAATATTAATTTAATATATAGTAGATCTCTTGCATAATTAGAATAAACAGCTATATGATCAGCAATTCTTCATTTTCTTGTTCTCTCATTGCTTTCATATGATCGGTTATCCAAAAAATCATTGCTTTTCAAATCATTCACTGCTGGTCTTACAGTGCAACAGTTCGATGACATTTATGAAAAAAATGTAACAAAAAGATATGCTAAACATGAAATACAACGCTTGTTCAAAAAAGATAGAGAAAGACGTATAGGTGCAGGTAAACCTTTCAAACTAGATATTAAAGATAGATTTCTCATGCTTTTGGTTTACTATCGTCTATACATAACTTACACTATGGCAGGTTTTCTATTTGATTTGGATCAGAGCAACATCTGCAGAGACATTCAAAAGATTGAAGGGTTGATAAGAGAATGTTTGCCAATTCCGCAGAAGACATACCCAATAACCAAAAGGCTGAAAACTCCAGAGGCAGTTGATAAATATTTTCCAGGCTTTCTTCTTGCTTTTACAGATTGTACCGAACAGCAAATACCAAGACCTGCGGATAAGAATAGAAGAAAGATATTCTATTCAGGTAAGAAGAAAAGACATACTGTTAAGAATCAGATTACGGTTAACAATCGTGGTTATGTCCTTCACAAAGTACACTATAAAAAAGGAAGAAAACATGACTACGATATTTATAAAAAGAACTATCCTGTCACTCCAAAACAAGTTGTTACTGTAGTTGATCTAGGGTATTTGGGCATAGAAAAGGATTTTCCAGAACAACTATCTGCACTACCATATAAAAAGAAAATAAACCAGTGTTTATCACAAGAAGAAATCGAGTTTAACATTATCCATTCGAAAAAGAGGATAATAGTAGAGCATACTATTAGCAGATTGAAAAAGTACAAGATAATGAGTGAGATATTTAGAAATAAATTGAGAAAATATAACAAGGTGTCAGACATAGTAGCAGGACTAGTGAACTATAGAATATCAAATTATCTGAACTAGAAATCGATATAGAATTAGAAGTAATGGTCTAGATTATTTCTAATTATGCAAGAGATCTAGTGTTTTATTTAGATTAGGATGAAATCATAATATTTTGAGCACAAAAAGTATTATTTACAAAAATTGAGTTCTTTAACCAATTGCCCTATTCTATAAAAATAATCAAATTAACAGCGTCTTTCAAAATATGTATATGTTTATTTATTTTGAGAGGCTGCATTAGAGTAATATATTACTTAAAAGATGGATTATGGATTTAAATACTATTTATTTGAGGCTTGGTCATAATTCGATATTACTCATCTTTATCCATTATTCCGTTTCATCAAGTCCCAAGCATATACTTTATCGTTCTTGGATTTATTTTCTCAGTTTTACAGTTGTAGTATACCATTATCTGATATAATAAGACAGACAATAGTACAATTGCAGATACCGTATGAAATTCACGTACTGGCAATGAGTCTATACTAAAAACTGATTTGATATGTTCTATCAATGGCTCTATGGATATTCTTCTTCTTCTTCTGCTGTAGATAGATTGCCCCAAAGTCGATTGATAAAAACATACAAGATCAAGCCTCTTCTTAGAAGTACTTTTGTATCGTTCAACAGGGCAAACTAGATCTATTCCCAATACCTTCTTGCTATATTCATACAAGTTCTTATCATCATAACCTGGATCTCCTACCATATACAAGGAAGATGGTAAAGAGAATACAGATGAGGACGAGGATGAGATGGACGTTAAAGAAACGTACATCTGATTATCCTGTACATTCGCAGTAGTTACATCTGCAGTTATAGGTACTACAATCTTGCCTGTTGTACAGGTTAGATGTAATTTATATCCGAAAATCCATCCTTTGGTATGGCTGTAACCCCACCTTGCACCTGTATCAATGCCAGGAGGGCATGGTACTTCTCCTTTCTTCATTGATGATTTATGCCATACACTACCCTTTGCTTTTAAAAGAGTACTATCTATTGCTGTTATAGAAGGATCTACTAATCCTTCTGTAACAAACAGGTATCCCATTGTAGATATCCTTTGTTTAATATCTGTAGAAATAGTCTTTAGCCTTCTGTCAAACGTACGTCTACTAGGTATTTTTATCAAACCACAGGCTATTGCTAGTTTATGGTTATACAGACAATCCACGTTAAGAAAAATATGTAATGCATTGTTGGAATCGATTTTAAACCATATCCTTACAATAAAACACCTTAAAATTATAGTTGGAGAATATACATATGGTCTTCCACGTTTCCTTTTTGCAGTAGGCCATGGTATACAACAACCTATCAGATACAGAATGTTAAAAAGGATGGATTCTTTTATTCTATCAAGAGCTAATCTTTGGGACAGTATTAATCAAAATAATATTTCAAGGGTTAGCTTTAAGCTATGTAGATCATGTTGAAAATATATTTGAATTATGACCAAGCCTCATATATTTAAGAAAGGTATGCAAATTAAATTGATATCGGCTGATCTTGATTTTTTCAATAATTTTGTAAGCGAGTGAATAGTTCCTCTTTTTAATTGATCTATTTTATAAATATGCTTTAAATTATATTAATCAATTCAATTTAATATGATCCGATTCTCTTGTTGGATACGTATTACTTATTTTTGAAATAGAATTACTATTTAAATCCCCGTTTGATTTTTATTATGTTTACAACATTTAATAAATATGGGCGAAAAAGTCTGTGTACTTGGAGCTGGTAGCACAAAATATGGAAAATTAAATGAAAGTATTATTGAAATAGCTCTTAATGCTTCTAAAGATGCTATTAATTCAGCTGGAATATCTCCTCGTGATATAAAAGCCGGTTATATTTCAAACGTTTTTGGTGTAACTGACAAACAAGTACATATGGCTCCTGTAATTATGAGTAATTTGGGAATACCTGAAGTTCCAGGATTGACTATTGAATCTGCATGTGGATCTGGATCAGTTATGTTTAGAGAAGCGTATGCAAATATCGCTGCAGGATTTTATGATTGTGTTATTGCAATTGGTGTAGAAAAAATAACCCACACTGGAACTGCCGAGAGTACTACATTGTTTTCATATTGTTCTGATTTTTTTTATGAGGGCGGAAATGGTGCATCATTTCCTGGGCTTTTTGGTTCTATGGCCCGGGCTTATCTTTCTACTCATAAATCATCTGAAGAAGATTTAGCAAGAATTGCAGTCAAAAACCATGAAAACGGTTATCTTAATCCTAAGGCTCACATTAGAAAAAAAATTACTATAGATGATGTATTAAAGTCCCCTGTAGTTGCCTCTCCTTTAAAATTATATGATTGTTGTCCATTTTCTGATGGTGCATCTGCTGTTATTTTATGTAACGAGGAGTTTGCTAAAAAAATTGGAAAACCCTATGTTGAAGTTATAGGATCTGGTAGAGGTGCATCACCTGCAGCTGTACAGTCTAGAAAGGATATAACCACGATTCCAAGCACTGTAAATGCTGTACAACAAGCTTATAAAATGGCTAATGTCTCTCCAAAGGATATTGATTTTGTAGAAGTTCACGATTGCTTTACAATAGCTGAACTTATTGATATAGAAGATTTAGGATTCTTTCCAAAGGGCACTGGAGCACAAGCAGTAAGAGAAGGACGAACAACATTAAAAGGTGATATTCCTGTAAATCCCTCTGGTGGTTTAAAATCTAAAGGCCATCCCATTGGTGCAACAGGTATAGGACAAGTAGTAGAAGTATTTGATCAATTTACAAATAATGCTGGTGAAAGGACTGTTAAAAATGCCGATATAGCAATGACGCATAATTTTGGTGCAACAGGCGCCAGTGCTTCTGTTCATATTTTTAGAAAAGTAGAATAAGTATATCTAGGGAGATAGTTGATTTGTCTAAAGTAAAAACAGAAAAAGAAAGTTCAAGAGAACAGTTCATTGAGTGTGCAAAAAATGGTAAAATATTAGTTAATCAATGTACTAAATGCAATAACCTAAATTTGGAAACAGTATATTTCTGTGATAAATGTTTTAACAATTCCTTTACTCAAGTTGCTTTTAATGGTAATGGAAAAGTTATTACATATACCATACAATCCGTAGTTCCTGAAGGATTTGAAGATGTCGATTCTTATGCATGGGTTGTATTCAAATTAGATGAATGTGATCTCAATGTGTCTGGGTTTTTACCTAAAATTTCATCTCCTGATGATTTACCTTTAGGAACACCTGTCAAAGTAATTGATTTTGATGCCAAACATGGGTTAATCTTGGAAAAAGCTGTGTCCTCATGATTTTTACTAGCTAAATTTAATTTTCTTTTTTGTATATAGAATTTAACATTCGTTTTTAACATATTTTTTTTTAAAGATTAGTGAATGGAAAAAAGCGGTCAATTCTACAATGATGTTAACACTGCTATTTCAGTAATAAATACACAAATTTCTGAATTACACTCTAAGGATACAAAGTTTTTAAAGGTTGATTCAAACTATCGTTCAAAAATTGCTGAAAATATAAAACTAGGAAATAACGCAAAGGCTAATGTATTAGCTAATGAGTTGTCTGCCATTAGAAGACTAAGGAAAAATACGCAAAATATTAGTTTAGCTTTAGAGGTTGTAGGTATACGTTTCACAACTTTAACTGAATTTTCCACAATGATGGATACCATAAATCCAACTATTGAAATGCTAACTGATATTCAAAAGGATCTTTCAAAGGCTGTTCCATCTGCTACTGATGTTTTATCTCAGGTTCACTCTTTGTCTACTGATGTCTTAATGAATTCTACCATTAATACCGATAGTAAAATTAGTACTGTAGTTGATAAAGATGCCCTATCAATATTAAGTGACGTACAAAATAACCTTGAAGATGAAGCAAAAGAAAAGTTGCCAGAGGTCCCAGAATCAATTATTTCTAGAAGACCTAATATTAATATAAAAGATGATATCTTAAATAGTGGTCAGATTCTGTTAGAGACCTAGATCTGATTTTTTTTTACTTATTATTTTTATTAGTTTTATTTATATACCAATAACTGACTGCTTTTTATAATTGAGGACTGTATATTTACCTGCATCTGAAACTAAACGAGGTATTTTGGAATCTACTTCTAAGCGGGTTAGAATGATTTTTTCGGTAATGGCTAGTCCTAACAGAATTGATATTTTGCGTATTCTGAATTCTAAAGGCGCTTTGACTTATTCTGAATTAAAATCTTTGGCAGGTTTTAAATCTAAAAAAGAATCCGGAAAGTTTGCATATCATTTAAGAAAATTATTGAGACAATCGTTAGTTGGATTAAATAAATCAGAAAGGCGATATACTATTACTAACTTGGGAAAACTGGTTTTAAGTTTGGCACGACAAATTGAAGAAAAATCTATAATCGAAAGTGGAAAAATGTATGTTAGAACCAGTAATCAAACTATTGAAGAATTCAATTCGCATAAGATAATTCAATGTTTGGTAAGAGAAGCTAATATGTCGCTAGAACAATCTGCCAAAATAACTGATGAAGTGGAAAATAAAATATATAAATCTCACGTTTCTTATCTGACTTCTTCTTTTATACGAAATTGTGTTAATAATGTATTGATAGATCATGGTTTAGAAGATCAATTAAATAAACTAATAAGAATTGGTATTCCTATTTATGATTTAAATAAAAAACTAAGTAATACTGATGGATTGTTATTTAATGGTATAAATGATATAATTACAGATATTTCAAAAACTATATTTTCTGATTATTTCAAAACCATTTTTCCAAAGGATATTTTGGATATGCACTTTAATGGTGAAGTTCATCTTGACGATATTGGTTATTGGGGAATGTGTCCTGATACCATTTTTATCGATATTGAAAGCTTTATGAAAAAAGATGCTTTCAATAATAATCAATTTCCATATTTGCCTCGAATTTCAGATATGAATGATCCTAGTATTATTTTGGCCCTTTTAACTTCTATTTTCCAGAAACAGGTTTCAAAAGAGATAGTTATTGAAAATATTCTAAAATTATTTGATAATTATTCAATGGAAGAAATTTCAAAGAATTTTACAAATTCTTTATTGTTTTCCTCTTTTTCTGTTAGAACTTTTGATTCTCCTTTTATAACTCTTGTTTTTCCATTAAAGGATAATAATGATGTTTTATCTAGTTTATTAAATGGGTATTTATTATATCTTGATAGAGTATCTATACCTACATTTGGAATCTATATTGTATTTTCTAGTCTCCCATCAAATGAAATTTTAGATTTGGTTTCAAAAATAACTAAGGCTGGTGGACAAATATCTTTATCCCGCAAATCTATTCGAAGTAGTAAGGGTATAAATAAACTAAATAATAATAATAGTTTACCTGTAATATCTTTACATTCTTTATCGTTAAATCTGCCACATTTGGCTTATCAATCAAATAAAGATGAGACATACTTCAGAACTAAATTGGCATTATTAATGAAACCTTCGCTAAGTGCTTTGTTATCTAAAAGGGATTTGATTTTTGATAATGTTAGAAAAGGGTTATTACCTACATTATCATCCTATCTTGATTATCCTTCATCTGGTACTACTAATATGTTAATTAATTTAACTGGGTTAAACGAATCCATTTTTAATATATTAGGTTACACTGATAAAAATGAAGACTTTGAAATAATACAAAAGGTTCTTAAAACCGCTAATGATGTAGTATCGCAATTTGATAAAACTAATCATAATTTCGGAATTTCAATAATAAATGATAATAGTTTCAAACGATTTATGGAATTAGATTCAAAAAGATTTGGCAAGATATCTCATACTATTGGTTCTTATTCTCAGGGTTTAGTAGTTACTCCAAGGGATCTTAATGAAAATTTATTAATTACAAATTTATCTTTAATTGATGATTTATTGACGGGTGGATTTTCTGTCAAATTGGATGTTAGTAATTTGAATATAAACGACTCTATAGATTTCCTTTCCAAGTCATTAGATTTAATACCTTATTTTGAAATTGTTGATAAGCAACTTGTTTGTACTATTTGTGGATCCAAGATGACCTCTAAAGATTTTTGTTATCGATGTAATTATGCTAATCTGATAACTTTAACTTAACTAATGTAATAAAAATTTTTATTAAACCAAATAATTATTTTATTGTAATCTGTATGGCTGAAATTGATCTCCGTAATTCAGAAAATAAATCTGTTTTTTATATCAAGAAAAGAAATGGTAAAATCGTAAATTTTGAACAATCTAAAATATCTAGTGCAATTTATAAAGCATTGATCGCAACTGGTAAATCCGATCGGAAGTTATCTGAATTACTTGCCATTAAATTAGTTAAAAAGATTGATAAAAGTGGATACTTAGGATCTGCTAATACAGATCATGCTCTTAGTGTAGAGGATGTTCAAGACATGGTCGAATCGATTCTTATAGAAGAAGGTTTGGCAGAGACAGCAAAAGCTTACATTTTGTATAGACATGAAAGGAGAAAGATTCGAGAAATGAAAATGAAAATATTGAATAAAAAAGATCTTGACGAAGTAGATAAATCTTTGGATATTAATTCTCTTAAGGTATTATCTTCTCGATATTTGCTTAGGGGGGCAAATAATGAGATTATTGAGGGTCCAAAACAACTTTTTGAACGTGTCGCAATTTTAGTTGCTATATCTGATATACTTCATGATCCATCTATCTTTGATTTACATGGTAGTCATAATCAATCTATAGTCGATGCAGAAAAATATTATGAGAAATTAAATGATTTTGATCATAAACTTCATATTGGAAATTATTATTTGAATAAATTTCATTTTGAATCTTTAATTAGAACTTATGTTAACGAGGCTAAACTCGGAAGGATCAAAATAAGTTTTAAAGGGTTGCTTCGTATGATAGCTGAAGGACGACTATTTAGTTATGGTGATAAAATATTTGAATACTTTAACCTTATGGTATCAGGAGAATTTCTTCCAAATACTCCTACTCTTATGAATGCTGGTGCTAGATTGGGACAATTATCTGCATGTTTTGTTCTTGATATGCCAGATGATATGTATTCTATAATGAAATCTTCTACTGATGCTGCCATGATTTTCAAATCCGGTGGAGGTGTAGGAATTAATTATTCGTCATTGAGACCAGAAGGTGATATTGTTGCCTCTACTAGTGGAGTTGCATCTGGGCCTGCATCTTTTATGCAAATCATAGATACTGTCACTGATGTGGTTAAACAAGGTGGAAAAAGACGTGGTGCTAATATGGGTATTTTGGAAACTTGGCATCCTGATATTGAAAAATTTATTACAATGAAAACCAAACCTGGTTTTTATGAGAATTTTAACGTTAGTGTTGGAGTCTGGTCTGATTTCTGGAATTCTTTAGTCAGCGAAGGTGATCATAAATATTCTTTAAGAAATCCTCGTACTAAAGCACATGTAAAAAACATTGATTCTCACCAATTAATGGAATTAATAGCTTTAAGTGCTTGGAAAAGCGCTGAGCCTGGTGTTATATTCTTTGATAATATAAATAAATATAATCCTTGTATAAATGCAAAAGGTGGACCTCTTAAGGCTACTAATCCGTGTGGTGAGCAATCTTTATATCCATATGAGTCTTGTAATTTGGGATCTATAAATTTATCAAAATTTGTAAAAAGGAAGGCAGATGGATTATATGAGTTTGATTGGCAAAAATATGAGCAATCTATTAGGATAGCGACAAGATTTTTAGATAATGTTATAGATACCAACAAATATCCTGTAGATGAAATAGATTCAAATACAAAGTTAACCAGGCGTATAGGATTAGGTATTATGGGTATTGCAGACCTACTATTTCTTTTACAAATTCCATACAATTCTAAGGATGGATATGATCTTATGAACAAACTTGCAGAAACATTGTCATACTTTAGTATGGATGAAAGCATAGCGATTTCAAAATATCGAGGTCCATTTCCATTATTTCCCGATACAGATTATAAAAAGGGCATTATTCCATTATCTGGATATTATGAAATTTCTAAAGATTTACATTGTTATGATTGGGATTCTTTGATAGAAAAAATTAAAAATTACGGCATAAGAAATTCATGGACTACTACTATTGCACCTACTGGAACCCTATCTATGATTGCGGATGTGTCAAACGGTGTGGAACCAGTTTTTGCTCTAGTGTTTGAAAAACGCGTTACAGTGGGTAGATTCTTTTATACTAGCAAAATATTTGAAAGTGTTCTTAAAGAAAATGGTTTGTATAATGATGAAATTTTGGAGAAAATTGCTAATAATTATGGTTCTGTTAGAGGACTGGATGAAATTCCAGAATGGATACAAAATATTTTTGTTACGGCTATTGATATTCATTGGACCGATCATTTAATGGCTCAGGGGGTATGGCAAAAATGGATTAGTAATGCAATAGCTAAAACAATAAATATGCCTGGCGATGTTTCTGTTGAAGATGTAAAATGCGCGTATTTGCTTGCACATGAATTAGGTTTAAAAGGTGTTACAGTTTATAGGGATGGTTCAAGAAATGAACAAGTGTTACATATTACTGGCAATGAAAAAGATAAAAAATTCCAGGTGAGTCCTAGTACATACTTACGATCTTATATCTATAGTAATATCAAAGAAAAATATGTTCTTGATCAAATCTCTCCTATTTTTGAAAGCTACTCAGATGATAAAAATCATGTACAAGATGTTGATAATACTATGTCAAACCCTAAATCTTTTCCAATTGATGATGAAATTGATCCTCTTTCAATAAAAACTTCTAAATCATATATCGATTCTATTTCTGATAATAAAGAGTTATGTCCTAATTGTAAAAACTTTCTTATAATTACTGAAGGATGTAATATGTGTATTGAGTGTGGATTCAGCAGCTGTGCCTCTGGTTAATTACATTAATCAGTTAAAAAAAGCATAAATTTTGGCCCGTTTTTATTGTTCAGATAGACATGCCTACTAATAAATTTTTTAATCGAAATATTATTTCGATTAGAGATTTTACTGTGGATGATTTTACTTATCTTTTTGATCTTACTGATAAAATACAAACATTGACATCCAAGGAACGCGGGGAAATCGCAAAGGGTTTAATACTCGGATATATTTTTTATGAACATAGCACAAGGACTAGATTAAGTTTTGAATCTGCTATGGCATCTATTGGAGGCAGATCATTGGGAATATCTGATATTGATTCGTCTTCTATCATGAAAGGTGAAAGCTATGCTGATACTATAAAAACAATATCTTTATATTCTGATGTAATATTGATACGTCATCCATCAGATGGATCTAGTAGATATGCAAGTGAAATATCTGAAAAACCTATTATAAATGGTGGTAGCGGAAGCGAGGAACACCCAACGCAAGCAATGTTGGATATTTATACAATTTTTAAAGAGAAAAAAAGAATCAATGGTTTATCTATGGGAATTATAGGTGATTTAAAGTACGGTCGTACTGTCTATTCTTTATTATATGGATTGTCTTCCTATAAATTAGACATACATCTAGTTTCACCACCAATATTAAAAATTAGAAGTGAATCCACATACGATCTTTCAAATAATCTAAAAATTTTTTATCATGCTGAACTAACTGATGATTTGTTAAAAAAATTAGATGTTATATATGTTACTCGAATGCAGAAAGAACGATTTCCTGATTTGCAAGAATATAAAAAAATCCAGGGATTGTATACTATTGATGAAAATACATTAAAAAAGACCAAATCTGATGTTATAATTTTACATCCATTGCCTAGGGTTGATGAAGTATCCTCAACCATTGATAATACTGTAAATGCCGTTTATTTCAAACAGGCTTCATATGGCAAGGAATTACGAGCTGCACTTTTATCTGCACTTCTTCATGAAAATCCTTTTTAAATTCTATAGTTATTGTAGTATGCTCTAATCAATTCTTTATATAATACATTAATAAATTGACAAATTAATTAAATATACTATCATAATTTAAAAAAAAATTAAGTTTTCAGTATTATGGGAGACTATCTATTTGAATATATATTGAGCAAATATTATTCTTTAATAATGTGAATCTCGATTTAATATGTCTATATTAAGTAATTACGGTAATCTATACAGAATAAAATCTTTTGTAACTGCATCTTTTTTATTTTTATGGTGAATTTCTTACAAGGATTTGTTGGCAAAAATGGCAATAATTGATATTGATAGTGTTAGTTTCTGTGATGTTACTAACTAAGCGTAACTAAAAATAAAATTGTCTTTTGCGTTTGTATTTAACGTCTATTAATTTAATATTTTATTTTTTATATGGATATATATCGCTTTATAAGGAATGTTATATTTAATAGTAAAAATATAAAGATATAATCAAAAATATAATATTTTAAACAGATATATTTGTTAAAATATTAATATAAAAATCTTTCCATAAAAAATATATCATTTATAGCCTTTTATCGATGTCATAATTTTAAAGCGTTTCTATATAACTAAATATAGTGCTATATCAATAAGTTTTAAACAATATTCATTATTGTTATGTATTTGTTAAATTTTGATTGATAAAGTAAAAACCTTTGCAATGAGTTAAATAGATCTTCTAATATATATGTGGTGACAATTATTAATAATGGAATATGACTGCTCTGATAGAGAAGGTATACTATTAATTTCAACATTTCCTGATGAAGAGTCATTAAATAATTTATCAAAAATTGTGGTATTAGAAAAAAGAATTTGTGCCTGTGTAAATTATACCCTAGTAAAATCTATCTATGAGTGGAAATCAAATTTTCATAAAGAAGATGAATTTCTTGCTTTTTTTAAAACTACTGGAGATCATATAGATCAGTTAAAAAATGAATTACAAAACAACCATCCGTATGAAGTGCCTGAAATGGTAATAATTAGAATGAATGATGTCTCACATGATTATTTAGAATGGATGTACAATAGTACTCATTGAATGTTATAAATTTTTTAGTTAACCTGAAAACGTAATAATGCGATAATTCCTCCAAGCGCTGAAATTCTTAGCCCAATATCTGTGGATGAATCTGTTGCAAAAGTTCTTACATTTTTTTTGCTCTCAATATCATTCAACATTTTAATAAATTCATCTTCTTTTATTTCCAAAAAAACTTTGTCTGAATAAACCAGCATGTCAATAGCATTTAATGAATCAGCATATTTAATTTCATTGATTCCAATTGCATATTTTTTTTCACCTTTATTTATCTGAGACATTATGTTATCTAATATTGTTGAAACTGTTGCAATTTTGCTATTTGATAGTATTTCTTTCATTGTATCGGACCGTAAAAATGTATAAAATCCATCTTCCCCTGATGTTTCTATTCCTTCAATTATTGTAATGTTTTTCTCTTGTGGTTCACGTTTTTCTTTCAAAAAATTGATAAATTTCCTTTTTGTTTCTCCTGGACCAAAAATTATTATTTTTGCCTCATCTTCTTCATTATAAGTTTCTAAAGAATTTTTGATGTTTTCGAAATATGTTTTCATGATTGTATCATTTTTTTGATTCGAATATCTTTTTCCGCTTTTACCAGAATAAATGTTAGGACTAGGTTTTAAATTTGTTCCATTCAGTAAAGCTATTGATGTTACTTCAGAGTCCATTGATATAAAAAGATACTTTGAATCTGAGGAAGAACTTATTAATTTTATATAATCTGGATTCCATTTTTCTTTTTCTAAAATTATGACATCATTGATTTTTATACCTATCGAATGGTATAGTCCCCTAGGAATATTGTCATTGTTTGACGCAATTATAATTCCTGATACTTTTAATCTGTCTATTGTATTATCAAAGCTTATTTTTTCAACTTTTAAATTTATTCTGACTTTTACTCTTTCTCCTTTGTCGGGTCTTGCAAATTCTTTGTCTTGTTTAATTACTCTTGAAGTATCTGCAATGATATTGTCCTCTTTTTCAACGACTCTTCTTAATTTGAATAGATCGTCTGGTTCTTCGGGTATAATCGTTAATCTACTTTCTGAATCTTTAATTTTAATTACTTTCATATTTTATCGAATTTTGATCTAAACAACAATAATGGTTTATAAAACTCATTTTATATTTCAATTTTTTCTTGTCATGTAAATAATTTTGTAATATTATTTTTGATATCCTAAGTAAATACACATAATTTTATACGAGTGAATATGTCCATTAAAAATTTTAATCTGCCTCATTTATAATAATATTAATACTTTTTATTTTATTGTTACATGAGTCGATTTTGTTATTAGAAATTAAAGTTTTTGATCCATAATAATTCTTTTTAGATATCAAAAACTATGGTTTGCTTCATCTTATTATACATCTTAAGGACAAACTCCTTACTCAAGATCTACGTCATCCTATCGGTAGGGCATTTCAATTCATTGTTTGTCCAATTTTCTTATGTAATTCTGTTATTAAACCTTAATGCTCTCTTATTCTTTTTCCATCTTCCCATAAATATTTAAAATAATCTTTTGCAAAACTTGCCAATCCTATATGTTCTGCCCATATGGCAATTATATCATAATTATTAATATTATTTTTATTTTCTGCTAATAATATGAGAACTTGTTTAGAGTCTCCTATTACTCCTCCTCCAAACATGTTATTTTTTAATCGAATTTCTGCTACTCTTGACATGGATTTTATTATTTCTTCACTTGTTTCTTCTGATGCCAAAATAATAATCTTTACTCCTTTTTCAAATAATTCTCTAAGAAAAGGTTGAATAGTTTTGATCACTTTTTCAGGAATTTTTGGAATTGCAATCAAGAGCTCTTCTTTTGTAGATTGAATTATTTCTGTAACTTTTGCAGCAATATTATAAAGGCCACTTACAACCCATATATCTGGTTTTTCTTTTAATCCTGTTTTTTCATATATTGGCATTAATTCATTTATCAAAATATTTTTATAACTTCTTAGACTATTTTCCATTTCTATCATCATTGCTTCTACTGCTGTCGAGGGTGACTTGGGAAAGAAATTCTGAGGTCTTAAATTATCTGAATATGTCCAACCGCGTTCATATAGACTGTTTAACACATCATAAATCTTTGAGTAAGGTACTCCTGACTTTTTACTGATTTCAGCAGCAGTAGTTGAACCAGAGAATAATAATGTAGTATAAACTCTTATTTCATAATTTGTTAATCCAAGGCTCTCCATTGATTTTTTTGCCTTGTCGCTAATTTCCATTGCTTGATGTGACTAAATTCACAAACATATTAAATCTTTGTCTTTGTCATAGCTTTCTAACTAAACCCCGTAGTATTTGTCAGATCAAGTTTATAAGGCTAATTTAAAATAGTATTCAAGGCCTTATTATGGATCTAATACATATTTCTAATTTAACTAGTAAAACTATTGGTTCTAAACGTAATATTAGATATACTCAGAGTATTTGTCCAGATTGTAACATGATTCTGGATGCAGAAGTCTTTGAAAGAGAAGGCAAAGTCTTTATGACAAAAACATGTCCAAGCCACGGTGAATGTGAAGAACTTTACTACGGTTCATATGAGATGTATAAAAAGTTTAGTACTTATTGGGTTGATGGAAAAGGTGCTCATTCTCCAAATGTTATGGTAGATAAATGTGCCTGTCCTACAAACTGCGGATTATGTACAAATCACTTGTCTCATTCCGGATTGGCAAACATAATTGTAACTAATAGATGTGATCTTACATGTTGGTATTGCTTTTTTTATGTTAAAAAAGGTTTAGAAGGCGCATATCTTTACGAGCCTAGTCATGAACAAGTCAGAGCAATGATGAAAACTTTAAAAGCTGAAAGACCAATCCCTGGTAATTCTATCCAAATAACTGGTGGAGAACCAATGTTACGAGATGACATCACTTCATTAATTAAAATTATGAAAGAAGAAGGTGTAGATCATGTACAACTCAATACTAATGGTATCAAATTAGCTTTGTCTCCTGAAACAATGAGGCAGGTTAGAATGGCTGGAGTAAGTAATCTATATCTTTCTTTTGATGGTGTTAGTCCAAGGACTAATCCTAAAAATCATTGGGAAATTCCCTATACTTTGGAATCTGCAAGAAAATGTGGGATGACTGTTGTCTTTGTACCTACTGTTATTAAATCTATTAATGACCATGAATTAGGTGGAATTATTCGATTTGCACAAAAGAACATGGATGTCGTTCATGCAGTAAATTTCCAACCTGTATCACTCACTGGTAGAATGGGTAAAAAAGAACGAGAAAAATATAGAATTACTATTCCTGATTGTATTGAAAGAATTGAAGAACAAACTAATGGCGAAATATCTAAAGATGGTTGGTTCCCTGTCCCCTCTTGTATGCCATTAACTAATGTTATTGAAGCATTTAGTAAAAAACCAAAATACGAATTATCTATTCATTTCGCCTGTGGTGCTGGAACTTATGTATTTGAAGATACACAAACTAAAAAACTAACTCCCCTCACCTCTTTTGTAGATATTAAAGGACTTCTTGAATACTTTGAAGAAAAAACTGAAGAGATAAAATCTGGATCTAATAGATATTGGACTATGTTGGAAGTTATACGAAAACTAAATCAGTTTGTCGATAGATCAAAACAACCTCATGGTTTAGATTTAGGTAGAATGTTTTCAAGTATATTACTTAAACAAAACTTTGATTCAGTAGGATCATGGCATGTACGTTCATTATTCCTTGGAATGATGCACTTCCAAGATAAGTATAATGAAGACTTGGAGAGATTACAAAGATGTGATATTCATTATTTGACTCCTGATTTGCGTATAGTTCCGTTTTGTGCATTTAATGTAATTCCTGAGTGGTATCGTGATAGAATACAAAAGAAATATAGTATTCCTGTTGAAGAATGGGAAAAAGAACATGGACAAACATTAGAAGCCGGTCTGTATCGGGGTTTGATGAGAAAGGGGAAACCTGAAGCTCAAATGGGGTGTGCTATGTCTGAAATGCATAGAGCTGCTGCGGAAGCATCTGAAGATCATCGAGGTGTTGAATTACGAAATAATATGGCTGGTGCATAGATAAGATTTTATTATAATATTTTGCCCTCATATTTTCTTTTTTTTAATATGTTTTTGTAGATAATTTTAAATAGCACGAAAACTAAGTATATATTGTAAAATGCCGTCATCATCAATAAATGCAATCACAAGAATGAGTGCAACTCTTAAGGATCTTTTTATTTATATTTATGATCTATCTCCATTAGATATGGATCTGTTACTTACTCTCATTAAATTTAATGATAAACAAATGACCTTAGAAGATTTATCTAAAGCTGTGAATAGAGATAAAAGCACCGTTTTCAGATCCTTACAAAAACTAACGGGATTAGGAATATGTGTTAAGGAAAGCAGAACTTTGAAAGAAGGTGGTCATTTCCATGTGTATTCTTCAATTTCTAGAGATATTTTTAAATTAGAGACAGAAAAACGTGTTAAAGAATTAGAACAAAGCCTAAGAAGAATATTAAAGAAATTTGAAGATGATTTGGATATAATGTTAGACGATGTATATAAAAAAAAATAATTAAATAACTCTATTTAATGCCTATAAAGATTGATAAAATAGATTTCACTGGATTTGATGTTTTATTCAAAACCTTTGAACCAAATTTAGTTGATTTGTATATAAGTTCTTATTATTCATTTCTTTTCTTAAAAAATAATTCATTTTACTACGCTTTGAAATCTATAACTGATAATACTTCATGTCGAATCAGAGTTATAGCAATATGTGAGAGAATTAAATTCGAATCTATTCATAATTTTTTTTCTTCTATTAAAAACGTCTCTTCTAATCAAGTTTCAAGTTCTATTGAAGGTGAAGAGAACTTTATAACACTTGCTATAGATAAAAAAACCTTATTTTTTTTTAATATATTTGGTGGTCCTTCTAAAAATGAATTCAATTGTTCTCTATATCGAGTCGTATTTGATGATTTTATACATATTTTTTCTACAATGTTCAACTCTATATGGAATACTGTGGAAAAAAATACTCTATTAGAAAAACATAGTCTATTTCAACAAGATTTTATAGATATGGCATCTCATCAATTACGTAATCCTATTTTACCTATTGTAGGATTCTCCAAAATTCTAAAATCTAAAATAAAAGATTCAATATTTTTAGATTATCTTGATATAATTGTTAGAAATGGCGAAAAACTCAAGGATATTGCAAATGATATACTGGATGTTTCTCGACTAGAAACTAATTCTTTAAAAATGAACAATGATTATTTTGATCTCAATTTAATTTTAAATGATATAGTTTCTGAATACAAGAGCATGGTGCTTAGGGATTCTGTTGATATTAAACTATCTTATTATGGCGAATCTAATGTAGTTATAAAAGGTGATAAATCTATAATATCACATGCAATCAATAATTTATTAAATAATTCATATTATTTTACAAAAAATAATCAAGGACACGAAATAATAATTAGATTATTACAAGGTAATGATTCTTTTGTTACTATTACTATTGAAGATCAGGGTAATAACATACCTGAAAAAGATTTAGGCCAAATGTTTACAAAATTTTTTGCCAGAACAAGTGGAGGTACTGGTTTGGGATTATTCATTTCAAAAAAACTATTTGAGTTGCATGGAGGCAATATTGCTGTAAAAAATAGGGTGTGTGGTAAAGGACTAAGGTTTGTAGTAAAAATTCCAAAGAAAATTTGATCTCTTTAAATAGAGATTTTTATACTATTGAAAACAAATATCAATAAATATTTGAAATTAATCCGTATCATATCAATTAAATAACATGAAAACTTGATGCAAATATTTTAGGCTTGTGTATATTTTAGTTTATGGATTTAAATTATAAAATGATTGTAAAAACTGATTAGATTAAAGATGTATTATAATGACAAATAAATTTTGAATGAATTAGTTCAAAAATAAATATTTATAAATCTAATATATCAAAATAAGTAAGAAAATTAAAATTTTATTTTTACTATCTTGTTATGAGGTGCTTTGTTACGTCAATCGAACGTCAATCGAAAATCCGATAAAAACCCGATTTATTTGAAACAATAACCGTTCAACTTTGAACATTTTTGTTGTAGTTTTATCAGCAAATTTTTAGCAAATAACAAACAAAATATCACACAACAAAGCAAATAAGAGAAAATTTTATTATTAGTTATTTATAGTGCATTGTATGAATGTTTTAATCTTTGAAGACGATTCTGATATATGTCAATTGTATTCTCTCTGGCTTCGAGAATATAAATATAATTATGTTATTGCTAAAAGTATTGAGGATGGATTATTTGAATATAATCAATCATTACAAGATATTTCCGATATACATTTTGATTTAGTTATTATAGATTATGATCTTTCTCAATCATATTCTAATGTAACTAACAATGGATTAAATGTAGCAAGAGATGTATTAAGTCTCAATAAAAATCAAAGAATAATTTTTGCATCTGCATGGCCACAGAGAGTATTTAATGAATATGTAAAAACACTAAAATGTTTTATAGAAATCCTTCAAAAACCATTTGAAAAAGATATTTTTATTAGAATGATTCAGGATACATTCGTTTATGATACTCTAAAAAAAGTAGCAGTAGATGTAAGGGAAAATTATTCGAATTCAAATAGTGTTGATTCAACAAGTTATATTCATTTGTTTGAACTTTTAAGGAAATTACAGAATGACACTTTTTGTATTGGTAATAATTAGCTTTTTTGACAAGATTTAATTTAAAGAACTGTTGAAATTTTAACATGTCTTTTATGAAATATGTACAGATTGATTTACAGGGCGAAGTTGCTATTCTCAAAATAAATAGACCTGAAGCGCTTAATGCAATGAACCTAGATGTTATTTCTAACTTAAGTAGAGCAATAGATTTGATTTCTGTTGATCAAGGGATAAAAGTTTTGATTATTACTGGATCAGGAGAACGTTCTTTTTGTGCTGGGGCAGATATTTCTTACATGGTTAATATCGATCCAGTTGCTGCTGAACAATATGCTTCCTCTGCACAATCTATGTTAAATAAGATTGAAAAAATGGAAAAACCTGTAATTGCTGCTATTAATGGTTTTGCCTTGGGTGGTGGTTGTGAACTTTCATTGGTCTGCGACCTAAGAATTGCTTCTGAAAATGCAAAAATTGGTCAACCTGAAGTTACAATAGGTATTCCGCCAGGATGGGGTGGAACTCAAAGATTATTAAGAATAATTGGACCTGCTAAAGCTAAAGAGATGATTTATACTGGCAAGATGATCTCTGCTCATGAAGCTAATAATATAGGTCTTGTTAATACTGTTATTTCACTTGCAGAAGAAGATAACTCAAAATTGGATCCGTCAATAGATCAAAATAATGTAAAGGAAAAAAATTCGGAATTGTCTAAAATCCTAAACAATAAACTTTTAGATTATTGTATGTCTCTTGCAAAAGATATTGCCAAAAATAGCTTTAATGCAATTAAGGTTAGTAAAATGCTGATTAATAAAGGTATGGATGCAGATATTGATACAGGATTAAGGCTAGAGATTTATGGCTGGTCTTTGTGTTTTGCACATGATGATAGACGTAATCTGATGTCTCAGTTTCTAAATAAAAGTAAAAAATAGTATTATACTATTTTAATGAAATTATCTTTGCTCCTCTGCTAGAATTACAAATAAAAGTTTTGCATTTTATATCTAATTTTTTATAAACTTTTAACATAGCTTGTGAAACTTGCATTCCTATTATTTTCGAGTCTAAAAATGCAATTGTGGAAGGACCTGCACCACTAATAGTAAACGCTAAAGCACCTGCTTTTATGGATTCTTCTTTAACTTGTATATAACCTGGAATTAGGCTTTGTCTTGCAGGTTCGATTATGCAATCATCTATTCCTTTGCATATCATTAGTAAATCTTTATTAAAAAATCCTGCTACAATCGTACAGGCATTTGAGGTATTACGCACAATTTTTTTAAGAGGTACTTCTTCTGGTAATGCTTTTCTTGCAACCTCTGTTTTTTTCTTTGGAACTTCAATCAATGGAACACATATTACCATAATCAAATCCTCAGGCGGCCTAATTCGTATAAATTCTAAATTTGGATAATTTCTAACTATTACAAAATCTCCAAAATAGGAACCTCCAATATTGTCATAATGTTTTACCCCTGCACTAGCTAGTTCTCCCTCTGCAGCATAATTTAAAAGTGTGGTATCTTCAATATTCAATTCAAATATTTTATTAAATGCGATAGCTGTTGCTACTGCTGAGGCAGCACTACTTCCCATTCCATATCCAGCAGGAATATTCTTTTTTATATCAATTGTGCAATTATAATTAAATAAATCATAATCTGAGATGATTTTTTTTGCTACTTTTCCTGAGGAATTCAATTCAGGGTCAGTTGGGATATTTTTACACCCTTCTCCGTCTATTTTTATTATTATATTGTTTGAATTATCTTTTTTTTTCTTAACTTCTAATGCTACAATATCTTCTAATGCATTTAATCCCAAACCAAAAACATCGTATCCTGGACCTAAATTTGCAGTTGATGATGGTGCACTAACTATACATGTTTTGTATTTTATATCATTTAATTTACTCATAATTATTCTATCCGTGGAACTAGTACTTTCTCTTTATTCTCCTTGAGTAAATATTCTAGAAATGGCTGCAGACAAATTTATCAATCCATTCATTGTCGTGTTTGATATAGCAATAGGGCTTGTAATATGGCCGCTTTTGAAAAGCGTTTTAATTAAATCTTTGCTAAGTAGAGATTGCTCATAATTTTTTTCTCTATTTAAAGAATTTTCTAATGAAGTTATGGAAATAGGCCATTCAAGTACTTCTTTTAACTTGTCTATTATTATATCTCTTTTGGTAAGTACATTTATTTGCGATAAGTTTAAACGTAATTTTACCGATTGCGATAAAAACATTAATGATACATAATCAATAGGTGATTTAGCTATAGTTCCATCTATAGTAAAAAGGATTATTTTGTTATCAGAACGAAAATTAGATATAAAATATGGGCCACTGGATCTAAAAACAAACAATTCTATTTGACCTGGAGTATCTACAATCACATATTCTGGATTTAATTCTTCCACCTGATCTTGTATCTCGATTAATTTTGTTGATATTAAATCATTTGCTAGTACTAGTGAACCATTTGGACCTAGGTTATAATTATCCATGATGGAATAAATATCAATAAAATCTCTTACATCTATGTCGGGAACATAGGGTAAATTGGCGACACCAGGATCTAGATTAATTGATATTGGCATAGCATCATTACTATTATACCATTCTAAAAGATTAGATGTTAATAATGATTTTCCAGAACCTGCCGTACCTGTAATAAAAATGGTGTACATTTATACATTTTTAATTCACATCTAATTTTATTGTTAGATTTGTATCATTATTATATTCCTTTATTTGAAATATCTATTATAAGTTGAATTGGCGGTTACTATCCATCTTTGCGAGTATAATACCTATAATACTTATGTTCGTATTCACTCCTGTATCACTTCATAATATTTTTTCTGTTGGTATATTTCCTTTTATATTGTCTTTCTTAGCAACCATGACAAAGATCTTTTTACAAGCCATTAGATTTTACTATTTTATTAGAAAATTCATTGGAAATAATGTGAGCTCTTTTTGGAAAATAGCTTTTGCAAGACTCGCCGGAGAATTTGTAACTCAAACTACGCCCTCTTATATAGGCGGTGAATTAGTCAGGATCGCCTTTTTGACCAAAAACAACGTTTCACCTGGAAAAGCTGCTTGGGTGACCACTATGGAAATAATTGCGGATGTTTTTGTTGGCACAATTTTAGCGTTTATAGCTGGATTTAACGCTCTTTTTATTGGTGCTACTTTTATTGGTATATTGTTAATTTTAATTGCACTTCCAACTTTTGGTTTTTGGTTTTTTATATTAATTTATTCTTCAAAAAAAAATATTAGGTTACCATCATTTTCATTAAAATTAGCTAAAAAATTTATATCAGAAGAAAAAGCCTTGCGAGGTATTAATTCTGTAAATCATGCATTAGATGATTTATGTATGATGAGCAGGGAAAACTTTGGATCATTTGAATCTGTCAAAATTTTTTCAATTGGAATAGCAATTACTCTATTGGCCTTTTTTTTTCATGGTCTGTCTTTTCTTGTTTTGACTCACTCTGTAGAAAGTCATGTCGATTTATTCGTTTCTTTTATGGCGACTTCTTCTTCAACTATTTTAGGAACCTTGCCAGTCACCATAGGTGGATCCGGATTGGCGGAGTTAGGTCTTTGGAGCTATATAACACATTTGAATGATTTTTCTCATCTTGGTCATATTCTTACGGATAATCAATTAAATGTAATAATTGCTTGGAGGATAGCTTCATATCATGTTCCTTTAATTATAATGTGGCTGGCGTTAATGAAATTAGCTGTAGGTAAAAGTTATTCAAAGTCTTCTTTATCCTCTAAAGTTCCGGATGGTTGAGAACCCGGCTTTAAATTTTTATTTTGATTCCAAGTTCAAATTAAATTATATTTATAATAAACCTTTTTTATTAACTGTCCTTAAACTCGATCTCTGTTCATTGTTTTCGTATTTAATTATAAAACTCATCCTCTAAAAATTATTCTTGTCATAAATTTTTATGTAACGTTCTTAATACGATATTAAACCTTTATTCTTCCTCTTCTTCCATTGTATTTTCTGATATATCTGATTCGATATTCATCATTTGTGCTTCTTCTAGATCAAATTTATAAATTTCCTGCATATCAAGTTGATATTTTGTCTTTAATAGTTCTATTACTTGTTCGCTTAGGAGTGCCTTTGATATCTTTATGTTATATTCGTATACAAAGCCTTTAAGAAGATCTTTTATATTTATTTTATCTGATACTTCGATTTCTTCTATAATGGTTCTGCCATCTGGAAGTGGTTCGTATACTTGAATATCTGCTTTTTTTTTCTCCTCATTTATATCTAAAAAATATCCGGTTCTGTTAATATTGTCATATTCTTTAAAGTTTGCAAATTTGATTTCATTCTCTGCCCACTCGGGAAGACCATTTTCCTCTGATTTTGATTTTGCTGCTTTCCTTACCATTTGATATACTTGAGTTATTTTATCACTTTTTATTAAAACCTTTTTTTATATCTTTATCCTATAATTCGAAAGCATTATCTATACATTGATTTTATATATGTTGATATTACTTTTGAATACAATCATAGATAATGATTATCTGTATCAGTTAATTGACTCTAAGATTGATGATTTGCTCATAATAGATTCTAGATCATTTTCTGATTATATTGTTGGACATATTCCAGGAGCAATTAATTTGGATTTGATGAATTTCCATTGGCATGATTCTTCGAAAGATGGTATAACTCAATTTAATAAACAGATGAAAATATTATTAAATAATATTGGGATTGATTCACAACAATTTGTAGTATTTTATGATGATATATCAGGATCTTCTGCATCAAGAGGTATTTGGATGTCTCATTATTTTTCGTTCGGAAATTCATATCTATTGAATGGTGGTTTTAAAAACTGGGTAAAAAAACAATTACCTGTTGAAAAAAAAACTAATCCGTTTATAAAGTCTGAAAGAGAATTTACTCCTAATGATAAAGTATTGGCCGATTTAGAATATATAAAAAAAAATATTGAAAAAAATACTAATAATGTTATTATACTTGATTGTAGATCCGAGATGGAGTACACTGGTTTAATTGTTAGAGCGTCAAGAGGTGGTCATATTCCTCATGCAGTTAATATTGATTGGGTTTTTAATCTAGAAAATGACAAATTTAAAGATGATGAAAAACTCTATAAATTATATGCTTTTATTCCAAAAAAAACTGAAATTATTACATATTGTCAAGGTGGGTATAGAGCCGCAAATACATATTTGATTTTAAAGAAACTTGGGTACCCTAATGTAAAGATGTATCTGGGATCTTGGGGAGAATGGGGCAATATTTTGACCCTTCCAATAGAATAATCTTATTATACATTTGTTACTATATACATTAACAGAGGAATAAGAAATTTTAGTTTTTAGTATAAAAATATTATATTATCAAATAATTCTAAATGTGGTTTATAATTATGTTGACTTTATATTTTTGTTATAATATGGTGAATATGTTTTGAATACCTCGATGTGTATAACTATGTATTTATATTCTATCCCACAAAAATTCCTTAAGTTTTCCATTTAAGCGTTTGATTATATTTTAAAGATATATGTTCCAAAATGTTTGCTATTCCTTTATATGTATATGGAATTTACTGCGAAATTATAAAACATGAACGATCTTTTTAAAGGTATATGTGTTTATACTGTTATTAAGAATTTATGAACTTAAATAAATACAGAGCATATTGTAAATTTATTGATGGATTCATGATTTTCTGTTACTGGATCTATACATGTAAATAATATCTTGCTATGTTTTTGGCTGATCTTAATTCCAAACCATATTTTAAGGGAGTATCTTTGTCTTAAATTATTTATTGTACTTTATGGCTTATCTAGATTTACTATTCCATATTTGGTACGTTTAATGAATTAAAAGATATTATATCTCTTGCATAATTGAAACATTTCAGATCATTATCATATATTATACATCTGTTTCTATTTCTGCAGTTCAATGTTTTATAATTTACTAGACCTACTACTTAGTCTGAAGCTTTGTGATATTTTCTTAATTTTTTCTAAATACATCTGCTACTATGCCGTACTTTTTTAATCTACTTATAATGTATTCTATCATTATTCTTTTTCCAGAATGACTTTTGTTGTTTTTTATTTCTTGTTGTTGTGTCAGTTTCAGATTTTTCTTCTTTCTGTAAGGTATGGAAGATAGTTGTACTGGGAAATCCTTTTCTACTCTAAGATGTCCAATGTCAAATACATTTACAACCTGTTGAGCATCATGGTTGGTTTTTCTTGTACATATAATGGTTATGTATTCTTCCTTTCTTGTGATTTATTTTATGAATTATAATAGATCTCGCATAATTAGCAACATTAGAAAAAGTCCTGTAAATATGAATTAAATTGTCGATTCTAGCAATGACGATTGTAAATTTTATTATTAATCATCCTTAATTTGTAAATTTTTGATATGATTTAATTATATGAGATTTTTTTAAATGAGTCCACTGCAGAATTTGTCGATGGCGTGCAAAAACCGGAGATTTATTCATTAGATAACATATATATCATTGACAGCCAATTCTAAGAACAATATATTGAATAATATAATTTCCTTTATTTTATTATTATTTGAATTTAATTAAATACGGTTAATTGATTTAAAAGATAATCTTTCTAACGAACTAAAGTTATTCAGTATATCTTATTTTAAAGCAAAACGGAAATAGTTATAATTTAATTGTTATTATTATATGATGAATTACAGATCATATAGCTGTTTATTCTAATTATGCAAGAGATCTAATATCTTTTGTAATATCCGCTGTGCTAATAAAGCGTATGTTTGATTGTAGATAGAGTTTACATGGTTGATTTTTAAATAGCTTGTATAACGTGAATAATATAACTTAAGATCATATTCCATAAAATATTTTATTATATTATCTGCAAAGGTACATAATATTTTTAAATCCTTTTTTTCATATTTATAGATGTTGACAAAAATAGGTAATGTATACATAGATCATGATCATTGCCCAAAAATAATGGGGATTGTCAATACAAGTCCTGAATCCTTTTATAAAAGATCTATAAAACTAAATACTACAGAAATTCAGAATACAGTCTTGGAAATGCAACGTTACGGTGCTGATATAATTGATGTGGGAGGAATGTCTACAGCGCCATATTTGAAAACTCTTATTCCTGTAGAATTAGAAATTGAAAGATTAAAAAATGCAGTAACTACGATTCGTCA
Organism: uncultured Nitrososphaeraceae archaeon; assembly: GCA_963830925.1. Lineage (GTDB taxonomy): Archaea > Thermoproteota > Nitrososphaeria > Nitrososphaerales > Nitrososphaeraceae > Nitrosocosmicus. The sequence goes on from CAWHOB010000001.1 coordinate 1,078,283, forward strand.
GATTAGTGATATTCCTATTTCGATAGATAGTATAAGATCAGGTGTATTAAAAGCTTTGTTAAAATATGATATAAATGCAATAAATGATATCAGTGGATTAAGATATGATAAACAAATGTCAAATGTAGTATCTGAATGTAACTTACCTATTATTATTGGAGCTTCAAAAATTTTTTCTGAATCATGTTTAACGACAGGAGATATTTATGATACTATTGATATACTATCTGAAAGTATCGAAATTGCTGAAAAGTCTTATATCGATCATAATAAAATCATTATTGATCCATCTATTGGATTTTTTAGAAAAAAGGATAGTCCATTTTCCTCAAAGATAACTGGATTGGAATGGTATGTTAGAGATATTGATATTCTATCAAATATCAATTTGATGAAATCCCTTAATAAACCTATTTGTATTTCTATATCGAGAAAATCATTTATAGGTTCTATATTTGATCTGAGTGAAGATGAAAGACTGATACCTTCAATAATTGCCGAAGTTCATTGTATGTTAAATGGTGTATCTTTGATTCGAACTCATAATGTGAAAGAAACACGTCTTGCAATGAACATGATAAGCATTATAAATGCTTTAAATTAGTAAGTCTTATGGTTATAACCAATGCTGAACTTTAAAATATTCTTCTATCGGTTCTTTTTTTAATAGTTTGATTAATGCCACATATTGGGGTGTAGATAACACAGGTTTTGAAAAATGATTATCAGTACCCTAATCTTGGACAAGCAACTTGAATAAACGCGTCAATTTCTTTTAAATTTTGTAATTTTTCATCTGAAATTTCATTAAATGCAATTAATTGGGTCTCTATTCCTAATTTATTTAATTCTTTTCTAATTTCCAATGCTTTTATTTTTGCGAACTGCCCTTCTTTCAAACCTATTATTATTCCAATTTTTCTTGCATCTAATGATTTATATATGGATAATATAGATTTTTTTTTAATTGTTTCTGCCTCTTTATTAATTAAAGTAAATTCTTCAAAATATGGATCAAGCATATAAGTCGGTTTTTCAGTAGATAGTGCAACTCCTATAGAATGAAATCTGCTTTGTCCTAAGAAAATGAATGCTTCAATTTTATCTGCAATATTATGAACAGGATAGAATTCGCATCCAAATACTTGGGCATCGGTTAACTGTCCTTTACCTTTTCCGGTTATTACTGAAAAACCCTTTTTTTCAAATATTTCTTTCACCTTTGAGATTTGAGGTATGTGTTGACTATCTGTAACTATAGAAATAGATTTAAATTGGAATTTTAAAGCATCGGCGCATTTGATAGCAACTTTGTCAAAATTAATGTCATCAAATGCATTAATCATAAATATTTTATCACCAAATTTTTCAAATGCAATTGTATGTCCAATGTTAAATAATATATCTACATTTAACATTTCAGCAGCTTGTGTATTCAAATCACAAGAACCCCAACTTCTTTCCCCAATAATATAAGAAATGATGTTGTATTTTTTTTCAATCGTTTCTGAAACTTTTTGAATTTTAGGGAGTAATGGTTCTGGTCCATTTAGTGCTACCGATTTAGGTTTATTATGTTCTATTATCTGAAATATTCTATTATCATCAATTTTTATCATTCTGGATTTTTTTCATATTCATATAATATTTAGTAGTTAATATTTTTATATGATAACTCTATTGGCTCTGTTAACAGCTGTGTATACATAAAGATACACTCTCTTGTAAAATATTTATGATCGCTTTGCTGCCATGATTTTTGTTATAAATATTCTTCCACTTGCTAACAGCTCTTCCTATTTCTTGTTCGTCTTTAAATGTAGAATTGTTAATTGTCTGCCTTTGTAACCACACCCACCTTACTTCGATTAAATTAAGCTTGGGCGATCTTACTGGTAGAAATACAAATTTTATTCGAGGACAACATTTGGATATCTCTTTCTTTACCATCTTTAATTTGTGTGCTGAAAGATTATCAAGTACAACAAAGATATTTTGGATATTCTTATCATATCTTTTATCTACTCTTTTTTAAAAAGTCAACAAACTGCTTCTTTCCTGTCTTTCTTTTATAGCATTGGACATGCATTTTGTCATTTGTATGATCATAGGCTCCAAATACATTTAACAATCCATTTATCTTTTGAGCCTTTTCGACCTTTACCTGTACCGATGACCATGATGTACCACCATGGGTTTTTGCTGCTACAGGCCCTTTTTCATCTATATACAGTAACACAGAATCCTTTGTCGTGTTGTACCTTAGATGTTCAATGTACTTTTTTTCAAAGTGTATTCTGGATCATTGCTTTTATTATTTGACAACACAGTTTTAGATTTTCTCCATTTTATTTTATGCTTTAGAAGAATATTTCTTATTTCTGCAGAATGGCTTATTTTAGTTACCAGTTAAGTCATTCATAAGAAAACCAGCAAGTACACGTAATGACCATGTGGAAAATCCCAAATCAAAAGATCTTGGGTTTGTAGATGTTATATCCACTATTTGTTTTTCGATATCATTAGTAAATTTGTGCTGTTTATGATTATGTTTTTTTGATATAATGCCATCGATTCCTTTTTCGTTAAAGCGATGTATCCATTTTCTTATGTTATGATCATGATGGTTTGTAATCTTTCTTATTTGAGGAACTGTGTATCCCTCATCTTTAAGCAAGATAATCTTGGCTCTATATCCTGCTTCATTATCTTCAAGCATTAGATGTAAAAGGTTCTTTTCATCATCAGTTAGCATTCTGAGGAATGTGTCCCTCATAATAATAGATAAAAGAGTGGCAAGCTATAGGTGTTGTGATAGCTAAACAAACACAACTATTTTACAATAAGATATAGTATATCATTTACACTGCTGTTAACCATTACAAAATACTTTTTATAACAATTTAATAAACTGATTGTGTTGGAAAAAAAAATTTCTAAAATATTGGTAGGTATAGATGGATCCGAGTCATCTTTTAATGCCGCTAAATATGCAATTGATTTATCTATAAAATTTAATTCAGAAATCTTTCTATTATCTATTGTTCCTTCTAAAATTCATCATGGAGATTCTTCCGGTGTTTTTGGCATGGTTTCTCCGTCTTACCTTAATGAATATAAAAAAGATTCTGAAAAATGGTTTAATGATATTGTAAATCTTGCAAAAAATGAAGGACTGTCTGAAATTGAAACCCATATAAAAACTGAAGTAATGAGTACTCCATTTTCAATCGCTGCATCGCTATTGAATTATGCTGAAGAAAGGAGTGTAGACCTTATAATTATAGGTACAAGGGGAAATTCTGGATTAAAAAAAATGTTATTAGGTAGCGTAGCATCCGATGTAGTTACCTACTCGTATTGTCCAGTTCTTATTATTAAATAAGGCTTATGTTATTGCATAAAGAACATTTTTCCTAGTTTTAATTATATAAGATAATTAATAATATGATGAAATAAAACTTTAAGCTTTCTGAAACCTTAAATTAAATATTTTTGTTACTTTGTTTTAAAATTGTTTTTACCTTGAGTAATTGTCAGATATTAAATTGCATATTTACGTTTAAATGGTATAAAAGGGATCATAATTGCTAATTATATTTGTACAGCGTATGACTCTAAGTATTTTATGATTTGAAATATCTCCCTTTATTTTCATATTTATATCAAACGTTATGATGTCTTGATCATAGAATTCTTTTATAATAAATGGAAACTTTTTTAATTAAATCTTTAAAATATTATAATATTTTTATTGTATTTAACATATATAAAAAAAAATTATAAATAAACAATAATGCATAAGTATTAGATTAATTTTAATTATGCTATATTATGCACATGTTTGATACTAGTATAGTCGAACATATAGAGATGAAGTTGATTAGATCATCTCAGTTTTCAATTAGAGATAAATTCAATGATCATTATGATATTGATTCTCTTGTTACAAGTATCAAAGAACATGGATTGCTTCAAGCAATATTAATTCGTCCCTATCAAAATGGTTTTGAAATTGTTGCAGGACATAGAAGATTTCATGCATGCAAGTCTCTTCGTTGGCGTCATATTCCATGTAAAATTAGGGAACTAAGTGATAAACAGGCCTTCGAAATTCAACTTACTGAAAATATTCAGAGAAAATCTATGAATTCATTGGAAGAAGCTGAAGCATTTAGGAAATATGTTCAAGATTTAGGATGGGGAGGCGTCACTGAACTGTCCAGAAAAATTGGTAAAAGTGAAGAATATGTCTCTCATCGAATTCAACTTTTAAAACTTCCACAAGAGATCAAAGAAAAAATACTATTAAATAAATTAAGCATAAGTCAAGCATTAGAGCTAACAAGTTTGACACATGATAATGTTATTCATTTTAGCAATCATATTATAGAAAATGAATTAACAATAAGACAAATTAGAGAAGTTAAAGCAGTTATTTCAAAAGGAAAGACTATTCAAAATGTAAATGCATTTTATGATACTATTAATTCAAAAAATACAAAAACTCTAAAAGTTACAAAAAAAACTTCACTTGCTTTAAAAATAACTCTTGCAAGATTGGATATCATTATAGAAGAAGCTCAGTCAACCTTTGGACCTGAACAAGGTTCTGATGTCATTAGTTTTCTAATGGATTTAAGATTGAAAATTCATTCATTAATTGATGACACAATACGATTTAAAAATTTAAAGATATCAAAATCTTCTAGATCTCTTAAATAACTCCAATTTTAATAACTAATTATAAACTATTTTCTGAAACTGTGATTTTTGTTAAAAACGAGATATTTTAAGAAATCTGTTCAGTTTATCTTCGGAAAATAATTCGAAAAAATGAAAGGATTGCACAAGCTAGGAAAAAGAAGATTGTAAAACAGTACTTTGTTGTATAAAAAGATGCTTGTAGAAATATATCTTTTCTGGTAGATTAAAGTAGATTTATTACATAATATCACTATTGGGACACTTCTCAGAAGGAAACACATTTTAATTTAATCGGAAAATCTAAATTCAAGTATTACAAATTATATTGTACAATCTATTAATTCAAATGTACATATAATTAAGTAATGGATCTAATATAATAACTGAAATGATGTTGAATGTTTCATTGTAAAACAAGATGGTATCGCTTTAGGAAAACTAGATCATAAAATTAAAAACTTCTAATCATGTAATAAAATGTCAAAAAGCTCAGCAAGATGTTTGTTAAACTTTTATTTATGAATTTAAATACCCGAATAATTATTGCATACAAAGTTTATCTTTAAACTGTTGCCCTTTAAATAATAAAAGACATTTTTATGGGAATGTAGTCTGACAATGGTTCAATATGAATTATGTATATTATTTAATGATTTTTATGTGATAAACAGATTATTCATATATATTGCCGGTTGAGAAGTAATCGATCTTAAAATAACTTTTAATCCTATTCTAAAATGTAATTGGGTTTAGAAGGAATGTAATTGCAATTTAGATCTGTTTCAAAATTCTGATATACACACAATAAAATATACTTATAAATCGAATTAAAAATAACTAATTACATTTTCTATTATTTAATTTTTATTAATAAACAAAACTTTTTTACAAATTGTTAAACAATACTTTGACATTGAATCTTGTGTGGGAATACCTACTTTTTCAACAGGAAATCCTGTATTAGATTTTTTCTATATCTTGTTTAATGGTATCTCTGAAGTACCTTTGTTTAGTTCTCCAGTAACTGGAATCTTGATTTTAATTGGAGTATTGATTGCTTCTCGTAAAGCTGGTTTTATGATGGCATTATCCGGATTAATAGGAGCTGCTGTTGCTATACTAGTCGGTGCAAATTACAAGAATGATATTTTTGGTCTATTTGATTTTAATTCTATTTTGACTGGCATGGCCTTTTGGTCTGGCCCTTTTGTAAAATCAAATAGAGTGACCTTTACGATCTCTATATTTGGAGCTGCAGTTACTGCTATTGCTACGATGGCTTTTGCTCATTTTATGGGTGATATATTTAGTCCCGATCTTAAAGGGGGGATTATACACTCTGTTGCTATTCCTGGATTTACATCCTCCTTCATATTTACTACCTGGGCATTCATGTATGCAAGCAAAAGATATGGTTATGATATATGGCCAGAAGTTCCTCAAACTTCTAGAGCAGAAACAATAGTCGGTAGTGAAAATCCATTACAAACACCCATAGAGAATTTTAGATGGACTGTAACTGAATTTCTAAAAGCAACATTAAAGGGTGTGTCCCAGGTAACCTTTGTAGAAAATTGGAAAACTGGACTTTTCTGGATTATAGGTTTAACATTAGCTTTTGAAATAGCTCCATTCATAGTTGGTATTCAAAATCGTCCTTGGTTTACTAATGCATACACCTCGCAATGGAATCCATATTCGCCATTGTATCTTGCCGGAGTCATGGCATTCATAGGATCTGCAATAGGTACCGCCTTATCGATATTGATGAAGCTACCGATACAAGAGAGTAGAATTGGTTTACATGGTTTTAATCAAGTACTCGTTATGGTTGCTTTGACTAGTTTTCTCCCGTTAACTTGGCAATCTTTCTTAATGGCCATATTTGCTACGGTAGCTTGTTCTGTAATAGTAATGCCTGCTTTACAGCGCTTTTTTGCAATTTGGGGGTTACCTGCACTTACAGGTCCATTTGTTTTTACTGCATGGGTCTGGCTGATTGCAATATATGGTTTCTCTAATATACCTGCAGGAATAGGTTGGTCTAGACCCATGGGTTAATTTCATTTTATAATTTTTTTATGATATAATTTTGATGAGTAATAAATTATATAGAATTATTTTTAATTATTAATATATTATATTTATTAATAAATGTTGGATGGTACTGAATTTCAAAATTCTTTAAAAATTCTTAAAAATGACAACGATTTATCTAATTTACAAAAAATTCATGCATTTTATCAATTATGTGATAAACATAACGTGGAACCTATTTTATCAAGATTAACTGGTGGGATCAAGAGTCGATTTTTTCAAAGTATTTATCTTATTACATTTACTAATTCGAGGATTATTATATCAAAAAAAAGATTATTGCGAAGCTTTATTGATATTGGTTATATTGCTGGATTAGGTCCATTTTTATATTATCTTGTATCAGATAAACGAAAATCCGACAATTTAAAAATTAATGATTCCTATATCATAGATTCATTAGTTGAATTAGATTCAAAAAATAAATTTATCAACTACACCGATATTAAAAAGCTAGTGTTTTATCGTGGGGTTGAAACAATGACTACGAATATGCTAGGTTCAACCTTAAAACATAGTATATTTAGAATATTTTCTCATGATGATCTGTATGAATATATTATCTCTGTTAGGAAAAATGGTGACTATGAAAAGATATTTTATTGGTTAAAACTGGCCTTGCCTATTCAAATACTTGAAGAATGAATTATAATATTTAGTCGATGTCTACTAAATTAGATTTATTGTTAATTTATATAAATTATTATTTTGAATTTTAAAATAATTCTATCAAGAAGTGTACTAAAATGATGTTAGTCCCACGAGAGATTGAAAAGATGATGATATGGACTGCCGCACAAATTGCAGAGGGGAGAAAAAAAAGAGGAATAAAATTAAATTATCCTGAATCTATTGCCTTTATATCTAATTTCGTAGTTGAAGGCGCACGTGACGGAAAAACGGTCGCTGAATTGATGATGTCTGCAAGAAATATTTTGACAAAGGCTGATGTTATGGAAGGGGTTCCGGAAATGATCCATACGGTTCAAGTTGAAGCTACATTTCCTGATGGAACAAAACTTGTGACCGTTCACGATCCAATACAGTAGGTTATAATAATGATTACATTAATTATTTCAATTAATTATTTAAAAGGAGGTTGTTTTACTTTTCAATGATTCCAGGTGAATATATTTTATCTAATGATGATGTTTTGTGTAACGTCAAAAGAAAAACTAAAAAGATTGTTGTAAAAAATACTGGAGACAGACCTTGTCAAATTGGGTCGCATACTCATTTTTTTGAAATTAATAAGGCACTTGATTTCCCTAGAAAAGATGCATTTGGATTTAGGTTAAATATTCCAGCAGGTACATCCGTGAGGTTTGAACCTGGTGATACTAAAGAGGTAGAGTTATGTGAATTAGGTGGTTCTCAAGTTTGTTTTGGATTTAATGGATTAACTATGGGTAGTATGAAATCTGCTTTTGTAAAAAAATCTGCTTTGGAAAAAGCAAAATTTGCTGGATTTAAAGGAATTGTGTAAGGTAGGTAAAAAATATGGTATTAAAATTAACAAAAAAACAATATTCCGAACTCTATGGCGCTACTACAGGTGATAAAATCCGGCTAGCTGATACTGATATTTTTATTGAAATTGAAAAGGATTTGTTAAATCATGGGGATGAATGTGTATTTGGCGGCGGTAAAACATTAAGAGATGGATTAGCTCAAACTCCTGGCATTACTAATGCAAATGGTGCTTTAGATTTTGTTATAACCAATACAGTAGTACTTGATCCAGTAATTGGTATAGTAAAAGGAGATATTGGAATAAAAGATGGAAAAATAGCTGGAATAGGTAAAGCTGGTAATCCTTTGGTAATGGATGAAGTGGATAAAAATTTGATTGTTTCTGCTTGTACAGAAGCTACTGCAGGAGAACATACTATATGTACACCCGGACATTTTGATACTCATATTCATATGATTTCCCCACAACAATACATTGATGGTATAAGTAACGGGATTTGTAATATGATAGGAGGTGGTACCGGACCTGCTGATGGTACTAATGCTACAACTTGTACATCCTGGTACTTTTAATATTAGTCGAATGCTTGAATCGGTTGAAGATATTCCAGTTAACTGGGGATTTTTGGGAAAAGGTAATGATTCTCATCCTTCTTTATCTACTCAAATGGAGCAAATCGAAGCTGGTGCCTGCGGACTAAAAGATCATGAGGATTGGGGTACAACGGCAACTGTTTTAGATGCATCATTACGTGCTGCTGATTTAACTGACACGCAAGTTGCAATACATACCGATTCTATAAATGAATGTGGTTATCTTGAAGATACAATTAATGCAATAGATGGCAGAGTTGTACATAGTTACCATACTGAAGGTGCTGGTGGGGGTCATGCTCCTGATATTATTGCTATAGCTTCAGAACAAAATGTACTTCCTTCGTCTACAAATCCTACTAGGCCTTTTACAATTAATACGCTTGATGAACATTTGGATATGTTGATGTTTTGTCATCATTTGAATCCAGCCGTTGCAGAAGACATAGCATTTGCAGATTCTAGGATCAGAGCTGAAACCATTGCTGCTGAAGATGTTTTCCATGATGAAGGGATTCTAAGTATGTATTCTTCTGATAGTCAAGCTATGGGTAGAATAGGTGAAGTGGTAATTCGTGCATGGCAAACAGCTGATAAAATGAAAAAAATGAGGGGGAAATTAAAGGAAGAAACTGGTGATAATGATAATTTGAGAGCAAAAAGGTATATTGCAAAAACAACTATTAATCCTGCTATTACTCACGGCGTATCTGATTACCTTGGTTCTCTCGAAACAGGAAAATATGCTGATCTAGTTATGTATAATACTGCCTTTTTTGGTGCCAAACCTAAAATGGTTTTCAAAGGCGGTTTTATTTCTTGGTCAATAATGGGCGATCCTAATGCATCTTTGCCTACTCCAGAACCTGTTTATTATAGACCTATGTTTGGTGCAATGGGTCGTGCAGTAAAGAAAACCTCATTTACATTCATGTCTAAAAAATCTATCGAATTAGGAGTTCCTCAAAAATTAGGTCTAGAAAAAACTGTATTAGCTGTTAAAAATTGTAGAAACATTGGTAAGAAGGATATGATGTGGAATGATAAAACCCCTAATATATCTGTGGATCCTGAGACTTACGAAGTAAAAGTAGATGGCCAAATTGTAACTGTAGATCCTGCAAAAGAACTAAGTCTTGCGCAAAGGTATTTTATGGCATAATATATTCAATATCTAAAATTTTTTTCCAAATTTTCTATATATTTATCTTTCAGGATATAGTTTTAATTTTATGTCTTCTCCAAATTATGGAGTTTGGAAACCTATTGCAGAAAATGTTGAATTTAATGCACTAGAATCAAACTCTAATGCCGTAATGGCAGTAGCTGATACTGTGAGAACTACTCTTGGACCGAAAGGGTTAGATAAACTATTAATTGATCAATCATTGAATAGACATGTTTCCAATGATGGTGTAACAATACTTTTGTCTCTGAGAGCGATTCATCCAGTTGCAAAAATGATCATTGAAATTGCTGAGAGGCAGGAACAAAAGGTTGGAGATGGTACTACTACTGCAGTTATTCTTGCTGCCGAAATGATTAAGGAAGGAAAGAGATTAATTCGCGAACTGGCTGTACATCCAACCAAAGTTGTCGAAGGTATAGAAAATGGAGTAGCGTATTCTTGCGAGCTATTAAAAAAAAACGCAAAAAAGATCAATTTACCTGATATAGAACTTGATCAGATAGTAAGGACTAGTCTTTCATCCAAATTGGATGGAAATGTGTTAAGTAAATTAGTAATATCTGCTCTGAGGTTTGCAGGTGAAGATGCTATATACAATGGTAAATATGATTTTGATAAGTCAATCAAGACAATTAGGCGTATTGATGTAGATGATAAATTAGTAAATGGTGTTGTTTTAGAAAGGAGGCGATTAGATCCCGAATTACCTATACAGATAAATAATGCAAAAGTTTTGATATTAAAATTAGATTTAAAACCAATAAAAGAATCTTGGATCAAAGAAAACAGTAAATATAACGATATCCTTGCTATGGAAAATGACAGATTAATTAAATGCAAAAAAATTGTTGATACTATTCTCAAAACAGGAGCCAATACATTGTTTATTGCATCCCCGGAAATAGATCAAGTAATCGAGGATCTTTTTGTATCAAAAAGGATTTTTGTAGTTCGTATTTCAAACGAAGAAATTGAATATTTGTCTAGGTATACTGGATCTAAAGTTATAAGGACATTGGATGATTTTCAAAATGAAAATATTTTAGGTACTTCAGAAAAAATATATGAAGATGAAGATATCGGAATTATCTATTTAGAAAATGGATTAGGAAAGAAAATTATTACACTTTTGATTTCTGGTTCTACTAAAGAAATATCTTTAGAACGATGGCGGTCCTCAATTGATGGAATAAACGCTGCAGAAGCCGCATTAAATTATGGTGTTGTGGCAGGGGGCGGTGCGGCAGAGTTACATTTATCTGAAAAAATTAAACAACTTAAACTTAAAGGTCTTGAACAAGTTGGTCTTGAAGTTGTTATATCTGCACTAGAAAGTATTATGAGACAAATATTGACAAATGCAGGATATAATGGTCTTGAAAAGGTGATGAATGCTAAATCATCACCTGATGGTTATGGAGTCGATATTGAAACTGGGGAAATTGTCAATATGATAACAAAAGGAGTATTAGATCCAGTTCTTGTAAAGACAATGGCTCTGCAAGCTTCTGGCGAAATAGCAAAATCTGTTTTAAGAATTGATAAAAATCTTGCAGCTGATGACCTTAATCCGCAATCAGTTGCAGATTCAAAAAGATGATTATAATGAAAATCCGTCATTGTGTTGAAAAATCTAATGTTGGACAATCTTTGTTAATAAAAGATCCTCTAAAAATAAAACATGTGATAATAAAATTCGGAAAAATTTCTTTATTATCTGGTATGATAGATCCAAAATCTCATCTAAATTTGGATTATCCTATTCATTTAGTTAAATATTGTGTAATAGCAGAGGAATTTCAACTAAATTCTCCAATTGAGATATTGGATCGTGGTTTAGTTTTTGCTCAAGTTACTCCTAATAGCTATCAGCATTATGGTAAATATGATTATACTCAAAATTTGCAAAATATGATCAATTCTGTAAAGAAATTAAGAAATGCTCAAACTGATATTAGCGTAAGGCGTGATAATGTTTTATCGAATATAGAAAATGATGAAGGTTAACCTTTATTAAAATTGTTTTTATTGTTTGCAACTTATATATACTATATATAATGTTGATGGTTACATCGATTTTGGGAAATATAAAAAAAGATTCTTTCTTAAATCAAAAATATAAAGAATATTCCAACAAAAACCTAGTTGAAACTGTCTTAATTCAAAGATCGGAATCAGAAAAAATGAGAATGAGAAAAAAATCTACAAAAGATACTGATTTAGGATTCATTTTGCCTTCTAGAACTCGATTTAGACATCAAGATGTAATATATTTGGATGATTATAAAATGATATTAATAAATATAGTTCCTGAATTAGTGGCCATATTAAACATAAAAAATGATTCTTCAAAATATGGGGAACAAAATTATTTGGATTTGTTAAACGTTGGAATTAAAATTGGACATACTATTGGAAATTTACACAGACCATTAAAATTGGAAAAAAATAAAATTATTTTTCCAATTCAAACTATGGATGAAATAGATCTTTTTAAAAAATTTTTATCTGATTTGGGGGATCGATTCATTTTGTCATCTGATAGTATTGTCTTTGAACCTGACCATGGGTTTGATATACATGAGCATTAAAATGACTTCTGATGATTTCATTTCTGAAAATGATATTGGTCTTTTACAACTCTCTGATTCCTTTTTTCCAACTGGGTTATATGCTAATTCAAATGGTTTAGAATTATTATTTTATAATAAAAATAAAAAATTAACATATGAAAATGTTTTTCATTTTATAAAAGCGTATATTTTACAACAAATAGGACCGACTGATTGTTCGATTATTGGAAATATTTATAATAGTACAAAATCCTGTAATTATTCTCAAATATTAGAATTAGATAATCTTTATTATTATATGCGTTTAATTGAAGAGACAAGGTATGCTTCAACAAGATCTGGTCTGCAACTATTAAGATGTATATCTTCTTTTATTGGCAATAATGAATTCATCAACTATTATTTAAAAAATATAAAAAGTGGTCATGCTAAAGGTGTTTATCCTATATCTTTTGCTTTGTCATGTAACGCTATGAATATTAAAAAAGAGAAGTCTGCATTAATGTTTGCATATGGTTTTACTGTGTGTATTGTTGGAGCTGCATTACGTTTAGGTGTACTTCAACATTATGATGGGCAACGCCTTATACATGAAATGAAGCCTGTTCTTGTATCAAGTGTATTGGAAAATATTAATAGATCTTCGTCTGATATTTGGCAGTTTATTCCTCAATTGGATATAATTCAGATTCACCATGAGATGATGGATTCCAAAATGTTTATTACATAATTTTTGTCTAATTTTCTGTGTCAGTTTCGCGTATACCTCGCATTGGAATAGGTGGACCTGTTGGATCAGGTAAGACAATGTTAATCGAACAAATTGTTCCCATTTTGAAAAATGAAGGATATAATATTGGTATTATTTCAAACGATGTGGTATCAAAAGAGGATGCTGAAAGAATGCGTAAAAATCTTGCAACTGAAAAAGGTTTGATGCCTGAAGATCTAGTAATTGGTATCGCTACTGGTGGTTGTCCGCATACGGCTGTAAGAGAAGATCCATCAATTAACATATCTATTGTAGAAGAAATGGAGGTCAAATATCCTGATCTTGATTTAATTATTATTGAAAGCGGTGGAGACAATATTACAACTACTTTTAGTCCTGCATTAGCTGATTATTTTATCTATATAATCGACGTATCAAGTGGTGACAAATATCCGAGGAAACGAGGTCTAGGAATAGAAACATGTGATCTTTTAGTTATTAATAAGATCGATATTGCTTCATATATAGGTGCTGATCTAAATATTATGAAAAGAGATGCAGAACTTGTTCGACAGAATAAACCGTTTGTTTTTGTTAATAGTAAGACTGGACAAGGGATCCAGGAAGTAACAAATTATATAACCCAAGATTTATTATTTGATTCTCCAAAATCTAAAATAAATACATAATAATTTGGTAATGTTTGATGAGCATTCCTGATCCTTCTTTTTGTATTCCAAAAGATATTCCCGATGAATTTTTAGAATATGATATGCAATTAGACCAATTACCTGTTGGGACTTCTGGTAAAGTTGGTATCTTACAATTAACTTTAGAAAATGATATGTTTACTAATAAAACAACAATTAAAAATCAATTTTATAAAGTGCCACTATGTATTAAACGTCCATTATATCTTGAAGAAACATGTCCCGATATGGCATATGTTTATGTTATTTCTCCATCTGGTGGTGTGCTACAAGGGGATAGGTATAGAACTGATATAATTCTTAAAAATTGTGCTAAATCTCATGTAACTACTCAAAGTGCAACACGAATTTATAAAATGAATAAAAACTTTGGAACCCAAATTATAAATTTGGAAGTGGGTGATAATTGCTATCTTGAATATATTCCAGATCAAATAATTCCATTTAAAAACTCTAGATATTATCAGACCTCTAATTTAAAAGTTCATGATACTGCTACATGTATATATTCTGAAATATTGACATCTGGTAGAGTAGCAAGCAATGAGTCTTTTGAATATGATATATTTTACATGAAAGTTAAATCTGTAAATCATTTAAATAAAATGCGCTTTATTGATGTAGCAAAACTTGAACCTAAGAAACAGGATATTAGCTCTTTTGGTATTATGAATGGATATAATATATTGGGAAATGTATATATTTTATCACCTAAAGATTCTTTATCTGATCTTAAGGATGAAATAAATCTTCTTTTAAATGATTTTAATTGTATAGAAGGAGGTTGCACAAAGTTACCTGATGATACTGGATTACTTGTTAGATCGATAGGTACATACGTATTTGATATAAGAAATTTTATATACTCAATTATTAGTCTGGTTAGAAAAAAGGTCTTAAATGTTTCATTTAGTGGTATAAGAAAAAATTAGCAAGATATGTTTTTAATTTATGAATGGATGTATAAAATATTTGACTTTTGAAATTAAATAATAATTAAAATGTCATAAAATCCGTAATAAAAGATATAGGTTACATCTCTAAAAATTTGGTTTATATAATATAACTATAATGTTACTAGTTTAGCTTATCTTTACGTTAATGCTTTCTTGATATATACATATATTATGATTATATCCTTTTTATAGTTACTTTATTTTTTATATGTAAAATAAAAATTTTTATTCTTATTATTTTAAAACTGTACCTTGATAATCTTATATGATATAAAAATTTGCTATTATTCGTGGTTATTTATTTGATTAAAAATATAAGATTGATCAAAACAAAAAGTGATTATACTGATCAGTTTTATGAACCATTTAATTAAATTTCTATAAACTAAAAATAAGTTTTATTTTGATAGTTTTTCCAAGCCCTTAAAAAAGGTAAATCCTGCAAAAGTCATTCCTGCTAATACTTGAGAAAAGAAATCATTTTCATATAGATTTGCCGATATATTCTTTCCTCCAGTTTTTAAAGATTTCATGTATGTATTTTTTGTAAATTCATCAATCATTTTTGCAATGTCTCCACTAACTATATAGTTATTTAAAAGACCTACATATTCATTATTACCTACCGATAAAATTTGTGCCTTTATTTCATAATCAAATTTTTCCTTAGGTGTTATTTTATTAATATAAACTTCAGAAAGATAATCTGCCAAAAACCTGGCCTGTCTTACTGCAATCTGAGCTAAAGGTGGATACAATACGCCTTTTGAATTTTTCATTGCTGCTATATCTCCTATAGAATAAATATTTTCATACATACTAGTTCTACAAAATTCATTAACTATTATTCTTCCATCTTTTGTTTTTTCAATTGGTGGTTCAATATCTATATTAAATCCTCTTACTCCTGCTGTCCATATTATTAATGAAGACTTGATTTCTAAACCATCCTTTAGAAATATTGTGTTTTCTTCTACTTTTTCGACCACGGAATTGTGGAAAATTCTTAATCCTTTTTTTGTTAAAATGTCTTCAACTTTACTCTTGATCTTTGGATCCCATCCAGATAGGATTGTTGATGTAGCTTCAATAATGTTTACTTTTATATTTTCTCTGTTATTTGATAGATTTATTCTCTCTGCTAATGCACTACCGAGGCTTATACCTGTAGCCCCTGCTCCTACAATTACGATATTACTTTTTGTTTCTTCTTGGATTATTTTTGATACGTGATCGTGGATAATTGAAGCATCATATATTGATCTGAGCGGAAGAGTATATTTATCCGCTCCAAGAATGTTAAAATATTTTGTAGAAGAGCCTAAACATATTATTAACTCATCGTAGTCTATTTCTCCATTATCTAATGTTATCTTTCTTTTATCTGGTTGTATTTTTTTTACATTGGATTGAATAAAATTTATTTTTTTTCCATAAATTAGTGATGATATTGGGATTTTTAACTGCTCAGCTGTTCTGAAACCTGATGCTACTAAATGAATCTCTTGCATTAGTTGATGATAGTTATTTCTATCTATCAGTGTGATTTCAGCTATATTTTTTAATTTAGATGCTAGATTTGTACAAAGAAATATTCCTGCATAACCTGCACCGACGACTACAATTTTATTTCCCATTATCCGTCCTCTGCTCTCTCAATTTTATTGTCTCTTATTTGAAATTGTTTTTTTTAATTTAACTTTTTTTATTATATGTTCTATCGACAAAAATGATATTATTGAAATAATCATACTTGGTATTGTTGAACCTATATTCAAACTTTGTATATGAATTGGTGAGATTGGTGAAATAATAAAATAAACCAAAGATCCTATGAAAAAGGATGCAAATGCAGGAACCTTAAACTTTACATTTTTGTCATAAAATACATCTATTGATACTCTCCCTTTTTTTAAAATATAATAATCTATTAATAATATGGCAAATATGGGAGTAAATAATGCTCCTATTATGAGAAGAAATGATTGATACTGATATATTGAAATTATATTTGATAATATACAACTTAATCCCGTAAATATTATTACCAAATATTTGTAATTTATTTTATTGTAGATATTTTTAAAAGACATAGCTGATGAAAATATATCTGCAAAAACATTATCAATTTCATCTACAATTAATATCAAAAGAATTAATCCATAAAAAAAACTCTGGATAGCAAACAATATTTTGATGACGTCATCTAATCCTAATAATACTCCAATTAAATAAAAAAGGGTATTTGTTATAGAGAATCCAATAAACGTTCCAAAAAATGCATTTTTGCCATTTTGAGCAAATCTATTATAATCTGCAACAAGTGGAAGCCAAGATAATGGCATGACAATGACCAAATCAAGAGAATTGAAAAAATTAAAGTTATTGTTGTAGGAGCTTGTTAATATGGTGTTATGATGACTAAAAATCAAGTTTATTAATATGATAATTGTTGAACCGTAAACAATCCAAACAGCAAATTTGTTAAGCCATTGCTTTATGATTCCTATGGGCCCGGAAATGCCAAAAATAATAGTAATTATTCCAAAAATAATTGACCAAATGTAAAAATCAAGAATGCCTTTTGTAAAAATACTTGCTGCCTTTGATAATATGGTAATTTCAAATGTTGCCCATCCTATTAATTGTACTATATTAAGAACTGCTAGTAAGTATGATCCATGCATTCCAAATGAGGATCTCATACTTACTATTGATGTAATTGAATGATCGCTTCCAATTTTTCCTGCTAATCCTAATAGAATGGATCCTACTACAGATCCTATAATAATTACATATAATGCACTTAAAATATCCGAAGTATAGATAAAAGATCCTGCTGAAATTACTAATAATCCTACACCTAAGCTAGACCATATAACAAAAAAATCTTTTCCTGAGAGTATTTTATCCTTTTTATTTATTGGGTTTGTTCCTATGTCTGTTCTATTTTTTAACCGTCTCATTATCTTTTATAAAGTAATGTTTGAAAAGGAACTAAATTAATTTATCATATGTCCCTTTATATTGCATAAATTTAAATTTGTTTTTATGATGATAAAATACTATGTCCTTTGGGGTAGATACACTTGGTGGTTTAATTGAAAAACTAAAACAATTAGTTAATGAAACTCAAGATCAATACGAATCTTTTTTTGATAATACTCAATTATTTAGACAAGGTAAAATGGATAATAAAGAATATTTTACGAAAATGGGTGAATATCTTGTATCATCCTCTGCATTAAATTTTCTAACGAGTCGAATAATTCTTGAAATTAAAAACGTTCTCGACAAAGGGGTATCAGGAAAAAATACAACGGGGGGATCTGCAATTCCTGCCTCATCTAACAATAATATTGGAAGAGGTTTCAATGTGGACAGTTTTGTTAATTCTCAAGATCCTTCTACTTTTTCTAAAGATTATGATTTACCAAAACCACAAGAAGCCCCAATATTTAAACCTGTTGATATTTTAGTATCAAACCAAGACTCTTCAAATTCTAGAAAAAATTGTATTGTTTGTGCCGCATCCATTCCTAAACAAGCGAAATATTGTAATAAATGTGGTAATTCCCAATAATTAATATACAATATTTTTTCTTATAAAAATATGAAGATCTTTAATGGACGCTTGGCAACGGAAGATTATATGTCAAGTCATTCACTAACCTTTTCTACTCCTGAGATGACTTTAAAAAAATTTGCACTATGGTTAGGTGAGCAAATCAGTGACCCAAAAACAAAGGATACTATTCTACGTTTAAATTTATATGTCGAAAATAGACCTGAAAACCGTGATTCAAATCTTTCTAGTAGTTCTGATTTTTTACCTGATATTGATGAGACATTTAAACCCACTGGAGCAATATCTACTTTATATGATAGAAATGCTGTAGATAAGGCTACAGCATCTTTAGACCAGGCTGAAAAGAAATATTGTATTAACTGTGGTTCTTCGATTAAGTCATCTTCAAAATTTTGTAATAAATGTGGTACTATACAACAAGACTAAATCTGTGTTTTGGTATTTTTATAGTAATTTACCTTGATAAAGTAAATATATTATATAATAAAAGAAATTTTATCGGAATTTATTTTAAATGAATGCTTTAATGGCTAACTGTATATTTGATTGTATTATTCCATTTAGGAGATTATATTATATTATGATTGTATCATAGATTTGATAATGACAAGAGTTTTTTCATATATCTTTTTATTTATATCTTTATGGATAGGTTTAGCCACTATTTTATCTCATTTTATTTTGATTTACGGTTTAGCTTATTCCTTTTATTACATAATTTGGATATCTACATTTATATTTTCATTAGCTATATTTATAAAACCAATTTTATCTACTCGAAAATCTCTTAAGGAGCGATTTTCTAAAAGTGTATCTTGGCCTCATCTTATCAAATTGATAAATGGGCTTACATGGGCACTACCTTTTGTTTTTATCCCTTTTTTTCACAAAGATTATCCATTTTTATTACTTGCCGGTATCTCATTTGGTAACATATCTACTTTTATTTTTCTTAGAAGATATTCTAAAATTACAAATGTTGAACAACTTATAACTGGTTCTATTTTGTTAACTTCTTTAATTTGTGTGTTGATATTATATTATGGTTATTCTTTAGGCTATGAATCGCTTTTGTTTGTTTCTCGTATTTTGATCTCTTTGTCATATGGTGTAGGGGGATTGGTCGGATATTTTCGATATAGTTAATGGTTAGTCACATTTACATATTTGTATTTTTTTTACTACTATTGTATTTGGAAAATAAATCTTATTTGGGTGACTATAAAGAAGCTGTTTGTATTTTGAGCGGAGGTATGGATTCAGTCAGTACCGTTTCATATCTAAAAAAAATGGGACTTGATCTATATTTGATTTCTTTCAATTATGGTCAAAAAGCTTCTATTGAGTTAAACGTTGCAAAAAAGTTTTCTAAATTGTTAAAAAGTAAAGAACACAAGATAATTGATATATCGTTTTTAAAAGCATTGTATGGAAATACTAATGCTTTAACCAATTCTAAAACTAGGATTCCTAATGCTTTTGATTATAGTATTGTGGTTCCTTTACGTAATACTATTTTTATTACTCTTGCTTCGGCATGGGCAATATCTTTAAAAATTCCATTGATAGTATATGGTGCACATGCAGAAGACAAAAGATATCCGGATTGCAGACCGTCTTTTGTCAAATCTTTGGAAAATAGTTTGAATACTTCTGAAATAGATGGTATAAAATTGGGACTACAAAAAAAATTAAATATTTGGAGTCCTGCCATGGATAAAATGAATAAAACAAAGTTACTTTTAATCGGATATGATGTTTTGGGCGATAAGCTTTTTCAGTCTTGGAGTTGTTATAATGGTAAGGACATTAAAAATACTGTACATTGTGGCAAATGTGAGTCGTGTATTAATAGAAAAAATGCAATTATAAAATCTGGTCTAAAAGATAAAACTGTTTATGCATAATTTGAAAATATTTATCTGGCAATTTTTGTATTGTTACTTTTCTTTATTTCTTTGGTTTAATCTGATTTGAATAATATGCTTGATAAATTTGATGTGTATAATTGTGCAAGATCTCATTTGGTTTTTTTAAATAGTATGTCTATTTAATTTATTTTAATTTATTTATTAATATGTCCAATTTCACTTTAATTTTTTGTATATTTTATATGTTATTAACTTTCTTTTATAGCATTATTTAATTCTATTTTTGTATCTTATTATAGTAACATAAGTCTATTAGTAAAAGCTATTCTATTATATTGTAATATTTGATAAATAAACGAATAACACAAATATAAAGTATATTTGAAATATTTGAGGTGTTATCTTTCTCGAGATTATGGGTAAATAGTTGCCAGACTATTGTTTAATTATTGGGTAAATGGTGCAAAATTATGCATAATTACTTTTTATGGATGATCTTGCACCGCAAGCTTCGCAAATCATAAAACCTAATTTTTTAACCTTTTCAGTTCTAGTATCAGGGCTGCCGCATACAGGACATATCACATAATCTTTTACATATCTGTCAATTAATCCACCAAATGAAGAGATGGGTTTTCGACCTAAAAATATAATTCTTTCTCCAGAGATATAACCTGCAGAGGCCAGCTCTTTGTTTAAATATAATAATAGTTTTTCAGGATCCCTTCTCAAAGCTTTAGGAAAATCCATAAAATTTCTGAAAATGGTCCTTTGACCAACCCACATAATTTTTGGTGTCGGAACTTCCAGTCTAGATACATCTTTTTTTACTACATTACCTAATTTATTTTGCAATCGTTCTAATAGTGATTCATAATCCGATAATTCTTGGGTAGTCATATAAATTATATTGTTTTACTAATTAATGTATGTTTGGAAGATAGGTTCTGTAAAGTCGTCGTTTGGTATAGGTTAATATAATAGTTGTAAAAATTCGTTTGATAAGAAAAATTAAAGGATCACAAGTTTTTGCAAGCAGGATAGGTTGTTTTATAAACCTATTGTTCTTCAACATATTTCTCTAGTAATTCTTGAATTACATCATTTTTCTTTCTTCCACCGTGTTTTTCAATGACCTTAATACTAAATTTTCGCCATAGATCTTCTGGAATATCTATTGTGGTTTTAACCTTCTTTATCTGTGACATGTCTATTAAAATATATGAACACTTAGATATTTAGCCTTATTGCTTCTTATACAGTAAACCTTATTTACATCGATGTGTAACTATATAGAAGGGAATATGGAATTGAGCAAATACCATTCAACTAACAGGGAAGTCATGTAGGTTATTAATTCTTATAATTGCCATAGGTTGGGTTTGCTCATGTGCAGACCATATGTTTAGATGTGTCGTGTAAGCATATCTATGCTGTTGAGTTCAGTTTACAACTAAGCAATACCATTGAAGTTCGAAGAT
Organism: uncultured Nitrososphaeraceae archaeon; assembly: GCA_963830925.1. Lineage (GTDB taxonomy): Archaea > Thermoproteota > Nitrososphaeria > Nitrososphaerales > Nitrososphaeraceae > Nitrosocosmicus. Next base: position 1,100,235 of record CAWHOB010000001.1, read on the forward strand.
AGAACCTATATCAATAACAGATTGTAAATACTGCAAGTCCGACAATCTTATTCGTTACGGCTTGCATCACAACAAGCAAAGATATCCAGAAATTCGGTTGTAAGGACTGCCATCATTACTTTACTATCAACATAGGTTTCGAGAAGATGAAACACAATCCGCAGGGAATAACAACAGCGATGCAGCTTTACTTTGGTGGTGAGTCATTGAGGAACGTTGCTAATTCCTTGAAGTTAATAGGGATGGAAGTAAGTCATCAAACAATCTACAACTGGATAGACAAGTATACTTCACTGATGGGGAAATATCTCGATAAGACTACTCACAAGGTTTCAACCTCATGGAGAACCGACGAGTTGTATTCAAAAGTTCGAGGTAATACCAAGTATCTTTATGCGTTGATGAACGATGAAACCCGTTTCTGGATCGTTCAGCAGGTAGCAGAGACTAAAAACACCCTGATATTACATCATTATTCTCAAAGGGAAAAGAGGTTGCTGGAACCAGACCTAATGTACTTATAAGCGATGGCGCACCGAATTTTCACACCGCTTACAACATGCTTTGTTGCATGATTATTTTTTTCGTCGTTATTTACTATGTTTTATTTGCTTTGTTGCATGATTCCTATAATCGATGATTTTACTATTTGGTTTACCTAAACAGATATCAACTTATTATACAATGACGCTTTTAACATCATTTCCTGTACCATATTCTTTATTCTAACCGAATAAACATATTCACCAAACATTCTCTTTAAACAAGAAAACACTGTTTCAACAATCCATCTTTGCCCATAGCTTACGCTATCTTTCCACTTTTGTAAATCATTTTTCTGAGATAAAACGGATAGATTTCTAAGAATATTGCCTTTTTTCCATCTAACTCTTGCATTCTTTCTTACTTTAATACAAGGCAAGATTCCATTGTCTCCCAAATATCTAAAAATATTATTGCCATCATAAGCTCCATCTGTAAATAGTTTACCAATTGTTATTTTTTTATCTGATTCTATGACCTCATCAATCAATCCAGGTAATGCTTTACTGTCATGTACATGCTCATCGGTTACCTTTATCGAAAGAATTTTCTTGGTTTTTATATTGACAGCTACGTGTATTTTCAAATATCCTTTATTGTTGTTATTTTTTAAATGCCATTTATCTCTCATCCATTGACCTCTATTGGTAACCTTAATTCCCGTACTATCTATTGCAATGACAATGTATTCATCTTCAAATTCTTTGCTATCCTTTGTATCATCTATCTTGATGTCCAATCTGTTTATTCTTCTGTTAATTGTAGTATAATCAGGGATTGAAGGTACTTTTCCTTTAGCATGGCCTTGTGTTATTCCTTCGATTTGTCTGTATGGCAGATGAAAATATGCTTTGGCATGCCCTAATAGAAGAAGAAAAGTGTTTGGATAACGAAATGGCTCTTAATCCAACCTTGTCTTTGTTCATCTCTTTTAATTCGGTATCCCAGTTGCGTATGACATCAAAGCCTAGTAAGATTTCACCGCGTCTAACTAAAGATTGGTTGTAGGAGGGCCAGTTCACAAATTTTATTGGTTAATGCCAGCTAAATGTATTTAGAAAGAGAGAATCATGCAACAAAGCATGTTTTATTAATAAATTAAAACGAAAACAGTACATTTAATTGTTATTCTTACAGATAAATCACGTTTTTAACTGATTTTCGAAATATAACAAAGCAGTTTTATTCTGATAATTTATTTATTTATTTATTTTCGTTTGTTCGTTTGTTCGTTTATTCTACTATCTCCTCTTCACAGAGCCATTAACAATTAAACCAGATATAGTCCCTTGGAATTATAATTTATACCTAAAAGACACAGAGATACAGCAACTCTAACAGAGTTTCTTATATAACATTCTCTGAAACTATATCTGTATAATATTGATAATAGTATATAAAAACAAACGGAACAGATACACTTTTATGCTCAATCTCAACAGTACACTGAAAAACTATCAAGTAAAGTAAAGTAATTACTCCTTTGTTGTAGTAGCGGCAAATGGATTCAACCATTTTTATATGTTTTAGTTTACATTTTCTATTTGTAAGGAACGTAACATCAAATCCTTCAATATTCAATCTTTGATGTATGTATAGTCCTTTCTATAATACATTTTCAAAAGGATATCTAAAAATGAAAATTCATGTTGTTGCTGTTATAAACATCAACACAAAGAAAATTCTTTCAATAAAGGTTACCAATGAACATGTTCATGATAGTAAAGCATTACCAGAATTTGTTAGTGGTATTTTAAGATCTGATAAAATGGTAGGAAACTATTTGCTGATGGTTGTGCTTATGTGAGCAACGATATTTTCAATTTCTTAGTAGACAATGGAATACAACCTTGCATCAAAGTAAGAAAAAATGCTAGAGTTAGATGGAGAAAAGGACATATTCTAAGAAACTTATCAGCGTTGGCACAAAGAAATGATTTGCAAAGATGGAAAGACAGCATTGTAAGCTATGGACAAAGATGGATTGTTGAAACCGTGTTTTCGTCTTTAAAGAGAAGATTTACCGAATACGTTTATTAGATCTCTTGCATAATTAGAATAAACAGCTATATGATCAGCAATTCTTCATTTTCTTGTTCTCTCATTGCTTTCATATGATCGGTTATCCAAAAAACCATTGCTTTTCAAATCATTCACTGCTGGTCTTACAGTGCAACAGTTCGATGACATTTATGAAAAAAATGTAACAAAAAGATATGCTAAACATGAAATACAACGCTTGTTCAAAAAAGATAGAGAAAGACGTATAGGTGCAGGTAAACCTTTCAAACTAGATATTAAAGATAGATTTCTCATGCTTTTGGTTTACTATCGTCTATACATAACTTACACTATGGCAGGTTTTCTATTTGATTTGGATCAGAGCAACATCTGCAGAGACATTCAAAAGATTGAAGGGTTGATAAGAGAATGTTTGCCAATTCCGCAGAAGACATACCCAATAACCAAAAGGCTGAAAACTCCAGAGGCAGTTGATAAATATTTTCCAGGCTTTCTTCTTGCTTTTACAGATTGTACCGAACAGCAAATACCAAGACCTGCGGATAAGAATAGAAGAAAGATATTCTATTCGGGTAAGAAGAAAAGACATACTATTAAGAATCAGATTACGGTTAACAATCGTGGTTATGTCCTTCACAAAGTACGCTATAAAAAAGGAAGAAAACATGACTACGATATTTATAAAAAGAACTATCCTGTCACTCCAAAACAAGTTGTTACTGTAGTTGATCTAGGGTATTTGGGCATAGAAAAGGATTTTCCAGAACAACTATCTGCACTACCATATAAAAAGAAAATAAACCAGTGTTTATCACAAGAAGAAATCGAGTTTAACATTATCCATTCGAAAAAGAGGATAATAGTAGAGCATACTATTAGCAGATTGAAAAAGTACAAGATAATGAGTGAGATATTTAGAAATAAATTGAGAAAATATAACAAGGTGTCAGACATAGTAGCAGGACTAGTGAACTATAGAATATCAAATTATCTGAACTAGAAATCGATATAGAATTAGAAGTGATGGTCTAGATTATTTCTAATTATGCAAGAGATCTATTCAGTTAAACTAAAGAATATGATACAAGAGATGATGTTAAAAGCATCATTATATGACAAAATGATATCTCTTTAAATAAAACAGGTAGTAAAATCCTGAATTATTGGAATCATGCAACCAAGCACAAAAATACTATTTCTAATATAATTTATCTTTGAAATATGTCAAATGGGATTTTTGGTTGTCAAAATGCTTATTCTGTTATATTTAAAGGGATAGTTCAGAAAATGAAAAAATATCGGATCGTTTAATAAATTATTGACTAAGCATTATAAATTAGATGTAGTATAAAGTGTTGGTAGTTACGATCATTTCTTATTATCGATATCTAATTATTAGATTTGTATACTTTTAATATTATGGAGAAAGAAAAAAATGAAGATAATTCTCTAGAAAATAGTATAAATAAATCTGATTCATCTTTATCGTCTTTAAATAATAAAAATCCTGAAGAACTTATAGAGGAATTAAAAATAGCTAAAAATGAAATTGAATATTATCGTAACTTGTATGAAGATACGTTTAATAAATTAAAATATAGTTTGGCAGATCTTGACAATTACCGAAAAACTGCGGAAAAACAAAATTCCTTAAAAATTTTATCACTTAAGTCTACTCTGTTAACTTTTGTAATTGATATGAGAGAAGATTTTATTAGAGCTATTGAAATAATTAAACAAAATAATGTTGATAAGTCGATTTTTGAAGGGTTAGAAAATATTTTAAAAAATATCAATAGTTTTTTGGAAAAAGAAGGAATAAAAGAGATAGAGTCATTAAATGGTATTTTTGATCCCAATTTCCATGAAATTATAGGATTTTCTTATAATGATGATATTGAGGAAAATATAATTACAAAGGAAATTAGAAAGGGTTATTTGTTTAACGATAGAGTATTACGTCCTAGTTTGGTTGAGGTTTCTAAAAAGATAGTTAAAAATATCGATGATAATAATAATATAAAAGGAGATAAAATTTAGATGGGAAAGATAATAGGAATTGATTTAGGAACAAGCAACTCTGCTGCTGCAGCTTTAGTCGGTGGTAAACCTGTAATAATACAAGCTGCTGAGGGTACTTCAATTGGAGGAAAATCCTTTCCATCCGTTGTTGCTTTTTCCAAAGATGGTCAATTAATGGTTGGTGAACCTGCAAGGCGTCAAATGCTGTCTAATCCTGAAGGTACTATTATAGCCGCTAAAAGAAAAATGGGTTCTGATTATAAATTTAATATATATGGTAAATCGTATACACCTCAACAGATATCTTCGTTTATTCTTCAAAAGATTAAAAGAGATGCCGAAGCATTTCTAGGTGATACTGTTGATAAAGCTGTTATTACAGCACCTGCTTATTTTAATGATAACCAAAGACAGGCTACAAAAGATGCCGGTGAAATTGCGGGTTTAGAAGTAGTAAGAATAATTAATGAGCCTACTGCTGCTTCTCTGGCATTTGGACTAGATAAAATTCAGAAAGATCTTAAGATCATGGTTTTTGATTTTGGCGGCGGAACTCTTGATGTTACCATAATGGAAATGGGTGGTGGTGTATTTGAGGTAAAGAGTACTTCTGGAGATACTCAATTGGGAGGTACGGATATGGATAATATTTTAATAGATTATCTTGTTAGTGAATTTAAAAAACAGTCCAATCTTGATATAAAAAATGATAAAGCTGCAATGATGAGGATTAGGGAATCTGCCGAAAAAGCAAAAATTGAACTTTCTAATATCGTAACTACTGAAATAAATCTCCCATTTCTAGCATATGATGCTTCTTCTGGACCCAAAAACTTCATACTTACTTTGACTAGATCAAAATTAGAAGAATTGTTGAGACCTATTGTGGAAAAGTGTAAGAATCCTATGTTACAGGCTATAAAAGATGCTAAATTAAATAATTCTGATATCGATAAAATAATTTTAGTGGGCGGTCCTACAAGGATGCCAATAGTTAAAGAATTTGTAACTTCAGTAATGGGTAAAGAACCTGAAGGTGGAGTTGATCCAATGGAAGCTGTAGCATTGGGTGCAGCTATACAAGGGGCTATTATTTCCGGTGAGGTAACAACTGATATTTTGTTAGTGGATGTAACACCTTTAACGTTAGGGGTTGAAGTGATGGGTGGACTTAAAGAATCATTGATTGAGCGTAATACTACTATACCAACTAAGAAGAGTAAGGTATTTACGACTGCTGCAGATTATCAAACCGCTGTAACGATTCACGTAGTTCAAGGAGAACGTTCTATGGCTGCGGATTGCGTTTCTTTAGGTATGTTTAATTTGTCTGGTATTCCTCCGGCTCCACGTGGCGTGCCTCAAATTGAAGTAACTTTTGATATAGATACTAATGGGATACTGAACGTTACTGCTAAGGATATAGCTACGTCTAAACAATCAAAAATTACTATATCGGCAAGTACAAAGTTATCAAAGGATGAAATAGAAAAACTAAAAAAAGAATCCGAAGAATTTGCCGAAATTGATAAAAAGAAGCTAGAGGAAGCTGAATTAAAAAACGAATCTGAAAATTTAATATATTCTGCAGAAAAGTTAGTTAATCAGGATTTGAAAGATAAAGTAACCACTGATCAAAAAGATAAGGTCACCAAACTTGTTCAAGATATAAGAAATGCTCTTTCAACTAATGAACTCGAATCTGTTAAATCTAAGGTAACTGAATTAAAAACTGTTCTCAGTGAAATAAGTGTTGCTGCCTATCAATCTGCCGCCGCAGCTTCTGCTTCTTCCTCAGCCTCATCATCCACTTCAGATCCTACTGGAGCAGGTGGTAACATACCTCCTAATGAAAGCAATTCTGATCAGAACTTTAAAAAGGAACCTTCTCAATCTAGTGCTGATACAACTAATACCGGCACATCACCTTGAATTATTTCAAAATAACCTTTTTTATATTTTTATGATCTATGATGAAAAGAGATTACTATGAAGTATTGAACGTTCCAAAAACTTCTTCTAATGATGAGATAAAATCTGCATATCGAAAATTAGCATTAAAATATCACCCTGATCGTAATAAATCGTCCGAAGCTGAAGAAAAATTTAAAGAAATTTCTGAAGCATATGCTGTATTATCTGATCGAGAAAAACGTACACGATATGATACTTATGGTCATGTTGGAACTGAAGAGGTATTTAGAGGTTCAGAAGATAATTTCGCTGAAATTTTTAAAGATATGGGATTTGGTGGTGTAGGTGACATATTTGAACAGATATTTGGTGGAATGGGTGGTAACAGTAGAAATCGTAGTGATCCATTTGGATTTGGTTCTAGGGGTAGTGGTGGTAGAAGAATTAGAGGAAGAGATCTCTTGTATGAGGTTGATATGACCTTGGAAGATGTTTTAAAGGGCATTAAACGAGAAATTGAGATTCCATCTGTAGAAAATTGTTCCACTTGCTCAGGAACAGGTGCATCTCCTGGAACATCTGCAAAAAAATGTACAACGTGTAATGGACAGGGTCAAACTAGAAGAGTGTATAACCAAAATCAGTATTCAACTTTTATTTCATTAGAAACTTGTAACACGTGTCACGGCGAAGGTAAAATAATAGAAAAACCTTGTTCAGTGTGCAAAGGAAATGGCAAAATAAATAAGAATAATCGTATTAATATTGATATCCCTGCTGGAGTAGAAGATGGAACTACCCTACGTATGTCTGGAAAGGGTGAACACATTCAAGGTGGGGTGGATGGAGATTTGATAATACGGGTTCATGTATTGCCTCATGATTTTTTTAAAGTACTAGATGATGGTGATTTAATATGTAATTTTGAAGTTTCCTTTGTTGATTTGATATTAGGTTGTGAAACGCGTGTAATGACTCTAGATGGATCCGAAAAGTTAAAAATCCCCGCTGGTACAAAGGCTAATCATATTTTCAAAATTAAAGGCAAAGGCTTACCTAGATATGGTAAATTTGGGAGAGGAAGTCAATATGTAAAGATCGAGGTTAAATTGCCTGATAAAATAAATGAAAAACAAAAAAATCTTCTTAAAGATTTGGCGAAAGAATTTAAAAAAGATGAATCATAAATTTATTTAAATTAATTAATACGATGTTTGCTGTCGAATCTTTTAACTTGGATAAGATCTATAAAGGCTCAACTAAAAAGGCATTAGATGGTATATCTGTAAAACTAGAAAGTGGAAAAATATCTACAATTTTGGGAAGAAATGGTGCTGGAAAAACAACATTTGTACGTATTTGTTCTACTCAATTATTACCTACATCTGGTAAAATAAATGTGTTTGGTAATGATGTTGTATCTTCTCCGGAAAAAGTGCGTAAAATTGTTTCGATAGTACCACAGGAGGGAAGACCACTGCGTGCATTAACTCCTTGGGATCATATTTATAATTGGTTAAAGATAAGAGGTGAATGTACTACTTTTGCAAAAAAACAGACATGTGATATTTTACATCAGTTGGATCTTTATTTTGCAAAAGATTTGCCCGTCTTAAATCTTTCAGGAGGTATGAAACAGAAAATATTAGTTGGAATGGCTATGGCTGCAGAGACTCCATTATTATTTCTGGACGAACCTACTATAGGTTTGGATCCATTATCTAGACGCCAAGTTTGGTCTTTAATTAAAGATTGGAAAAATAAAGGTAGAACCATTATATTGACTACTCACTACATGGATGAGGCAGAATTATTATCCGATCATATTTTTATCATTGATAAAGGTAGAATCATTTCAAAAGGTACTATGTATAATTTGCGTAATACTTTGAAATATTCAATACGTATAGATATTTATGAATCAGATAAATATAATCGAGAATATATTAAAAATATGTTTATTTCATTTGGTAAAATTATTGATATAGGTCCCAACACTGTACGTTTATTTACATTTGAAAAATATCTAAAAGAAATATCTGAATCCGCAATTAATAATAACCTCTCTTTTGTTGTGTCTCCTATAACTTTAGATGATATTTTTGTAAATTTATTAAGTTCTAAATGACATCTTTTTTGATTATATGGTTTGCTTAAACATTGTTAATTATATTTTTTGGAGTAATCGTTATATATCTTTGAAAAAACCTTTTGATTTAATTAATCGATAATTATTTTATTTATCTTTATATGTGGTACATAGGCTCTGTTAACAGTTGTGTAAATACATCGGTAATGTTTAATGTAAAATATTTGTAGTTGTTTTGATTGAGATATTTTTACATAATCGTATCAAATAAATCGTATTTTTAATTATTTTGCTTTGTTAAAACAATCACAATTATTTTACAAATGCAACTAGATAATTCTTTACATAACTGTTAACTTAAGGAATTTTTTGATTGAATACTATAGAATGAAAAAACAATTCTTAATTTTGTAAATACATACTTTTATGCTCAGTTTCATTATATTAGAGTTAAAACAATTACTATGTTCAAATTAAAATTATTTTAATCTTCTTAAGTTAACTGCTTTGTATACACAATGATACATTCTCTTGTAAAATATTTATGATTGCTTTGCTGCCATGATTTTTATTATAGATATTCTTCCACTTACTAACTATTGCTTGTCCTATTTCTTGCGCATCTTATCATTTGTGTGATCATTCGCTCCAAATGCCTTTAACAGCCATCTTATCTTTTGAACCTTCTCTACCTATACCGATGACCAAAATGTATCACCATATTCTTGCTGTTACTGTTGGTCCTTTCTCATCCACATATACAGTAACACAGAATCCGAAGGTGTATTGTACCTTAGTTGTTGAATATACTTTTTTCAAACTATTCTGGAATTGCTTCTTCTTTTATTTGACAAAATATTTAGATTTTCTCCATCTTATTTGATACTTCAGAAGAATATTCCTTATTTCAGCAGAATGGCTTATTTTATTTATCATATTTAGATCATACATAAGAAAGCCGGCCATTCCACGTAATGACCATCTGGAAAAATCCAAACCAAAAGATCTTGGATTTGCAGATGCTATATCAACTATTTTTTTCTCTGCATTATTATCAAACTTGTGTTGTTTATGATTGTGCTTTTTTGATATTATGATGCCATCAATTCCTTGTTGATGGAATCTGTGTATCCATTTTCTTATATTATAATCATGATAATTGATTATTTTTCTTATCTACGGTACGGTGTATCCTTCGTTTTTAAGCAGGATTATCTTGGCTCTATATCCTGATTCTATGTCTCCAAGCATCAGATGTAATTGATTCTTTTCATCAACCGTAAGCATCCTGAGGAATGTATCCCTCGTAATTATAAATTACAATAGTAAGCTAAAGGTATTATGATAGCAAAACAAACACAACTATTTTACAAGAAGATATAGCATACCATTTACATCGATGTTAACAGAGCCGGTACATAACAATTAACCTTTTTCTTTTTGTATTTATTTGATGTTCATTTTATTGTATTACTTAATGGCGGCAAGTAAATAAAAATTTGCTAAAATAATTATGAGAAAATATTTAAATGAATAATCAAAATATTATCTTTTTTATTTAATTATCTATGAATCATTGTTGTATTTGATTAAATAAAAAAATTTAATTTTTTTGATGTAAAAAATAAAGAAACTTTATTTTTTTCAAATGTCTTTACATTAAAATAGTAAGTTCAGATTTATTTTAAGAGGGATCTTATGATTAAAATTTATATAAAATTGGTAAATATATTAATTATTTGTAATCCATTTTGAAAATGGTTCAAATGTATTAAATGGTAGCATCTCAGAATGTTTGCAATTATAGCTTAATACGACCATTCTTTCTAAAAACTTACTATTTAATTTTATATCTATTTGATTTTTTTTGATAGGACCAAAAATTTCAAAAAAATAATTTTGTTTATAATTAGCAATATGTTGAGAATAACATGATATAAGGATAGATGGATCTCTTGCAATTCTTTTAGTTATCTCATATTCGTCATAGGAAAAATCATCTAACTCTGAATAAATTTGTAATATTCGTCTATGATAATTTTCTTTGATCAAGTCAATATTTGATTCTATGATTTTTTTAGATAGTAATACTTCTCGTTTCATTTGATCTATTGTTCTTCTGATTATATCTTTAACAGATAAAATATCTGTATTTGATTTAATGCCATAATTTTTTCCAAACAAAAAAAATATTCCCATAATTTCTTCTTCTTTGATAAAAGGAAAATCTATACTTCCACTAAGAAACTTTGAAATTCTTTCATAAATGTCTGAAGGTAAAAACATTCCCATATATGAGTCAGATATGATTGTCATTAAAAAATTTAAAAAGAATTGTTATTTCAAGATTTAATTTTTCATATGGTGTCTCTTTGATATTATCTTCATCTATGCTTTTGAGTAAAACCCTGGTCTTCTTTCATAAATCTGCCCATCATTCATTGCCTTTTTTATATATGCTTTCGCGTCTGCCTCTGTAAATTTGCCTGTTTTTTCCAATTCTATTACAAATGTATTTTCTTCAACATCATTCTTATCTTCTCCAGATAGACTTGAGAATATTTCCATAAAGAGTTTTAATTTGGATATTTCGCTAAATGGTTTTCCATGTAACACTCCTAAATCTACTTTTCCTGTATTGACGTCTACTCCTGCAGTCTCTAACATTCTTTGAATTAGAAATATTGATCTTTCTGCATCTTCTTTTTCAACTTTATCCTTCATCAATAATCTTGCACGCGCAGTCGAAAGTCTTACAAGTCCTTCCAATTGCCTTGGTGTAACTGTAATCATGCTGTCTGAATCAACATTTCTCATTTTCATATAATAGTCTCGAATAACAGAAATTGCCTCTCTTGTTAATTCTGGTTCCATTATTTGCCTTGCATAGGCTAAATATTTACTAAGTAAATCTATATTAATTGCAGTTTGAGAAGTTTTTTGTACGTCTTTATGAATTTCTAAAATATGATTAGCAATTTTACTATCTTTGTCTTTTTCTGGTATATCTCTTATGACATATATAATATCAAACCTCGTCAAAAGTGGAATCGGTAAATTTACATTTTCTGTGATATTTTTATAAGGATCGTATTTTCCGTACATAGGATTCGCCGCGGATAATATTGATGTTCGTGCATTTAACGTTGCTACTATACCTCCTTTTGCAACAGAACACGTTTGTTGTTCCATCACCTCATGTAAAGCGGAACGATCTTCAGCTTTTATTTTGTCAAATTCATCAATACATACTAATCCTTGATCGCCTAAAACGACTGCCCCTGCTTCAAGCATCATTATTCCTGATTTATCTCTAATAACGGCAGCCGTAAGTCCTGCTGCAGTAGATCCTCTGCCTGAAGTGTATAGTCCTCTAGGTGCAATTTTTGCTGCAAATTTTAGCATTTCTGATTTTGCAGTTCCGGGATCGCCAACTAAAAGTATGTTTATATCTCCTCGTCTTTTTACTCCATATTCAAGTTTTTTGTTGATGGCACCTACGATTAAAAGTAATATCGATTCTTTGATTATTTCATGTCCATAGACATGTGCTGCAAATGATGAGACTAATTTTTCATAGATATCAGGTTTTTTAGATAATATTAGTATTTGCCTTTCGTCTTCGGCACTAATTGATATATGTTCGATAGATCTGGTTTTTTTATCTCCTGCACGGCCGCCTAGATATTCTATATTGTTTCCTTCCATTCTAAGTTTAAATAAAGATGTTCTTAATTGAGAACCTGAATTTCCCGACATAAATGATGCTTCTTGATCTATTCTTACAATTCCTGTTAGCATTATTCTATCGCCTGGTCTGCATTGATCTACTAAATCGCCTAAAATTGTAACTTCTATATAATGAGGAAGCTGTCCTGCAGGGAGATCTTCAGGTAATTCTTGAAGTCTCACTAACTGAAAATCGATAAATAAACTATTTTCTATATCCATATCCATTTCTTTTTCAGAACAATTAACACATCTAGATGGTTTTTTTAATGACAATCCTTTTAGTTGAGATAAATTTATATGATTACAATTTAAACATCTATAAGCGATTTTTTTCCCAAATGGTTTAACTTCGGATGATCGTACTACCATTCCAGAAACACCTAATAATTTATTTATCATATCTGCATTAATATCTCGCAACCCTTTTTGAACGGCATAATTGCCTATTCTTACTCTAATGTGATCTTTGATTGCTTCTGCATATTCTGGATGAATTTCTGACAGTATTGAAACTATTGCCTCATTAAATGCTGAAAGCATGTCATCAGGATTATGGGTGATATCTTTTGCAAGTATTGGATTAAAACTGTCAAAATCTATATAGTCAACAGAAACTGATGTAGATGAGGTCGCAATCATACTATTAATCTTGTCAAAATATTTGTAATTGCCCAAGCGATCTTTGAAAGATCTTAGAAATAGTTCGAGTTCATTAGATAAAGCAGATAAAGTTTGCTGTTGTTCTTGTAATTTGGATGAACTATCGGAATTTTCATTACTCAAGTTTCAACACCAATTTTTTAAAATTTAAAGTCATTTTATAAAAGGTTTCATATAATATTTTTTCTTCCAAAGATATTTTTTCTTCTAGTTTTGGAATTAAAGGTGATGATGGAGAAATTGTCACTATTTTTTTAATTCTTGACGTAATAAAAGAATTTAGATCTTTTAAAATATCTTCTCTTTCTTTTTCTTGTATACTGCGCAAATAGTTATTTACACGTACGTAAAAATCTGTATCTATCGAAGATAATTCATGATTTGGTGAGATCCTTTCTCTATTCAGTGCTCTTTTTATGTAAGACAAATTGTCTTCATCATGTATTTCGATCAAATTTTCTTTACTTAAAATTATGGAAATCCATCTTGGAATGGAAGTCATATCGCCTTCTTTTGCATTTATATTTATAAAAGGATAAATCTGGAGATCTATGTCCTTCAAATAAATTATTCTTACTTCTTTAAGTAAATATTCTAAATTTGAAAAGGTATAGAAAATTGAAATATCATCTAAATTTTGAAATGATTTAATAGTTAAATCCAAGGGAGAATTCATCATTTAATTAATATATTTAAAATTATTAAATATAATGAAATCTATTTTTTATTTAAATAATTTTAAATTGGAAAAAGGGATAATTTCTAGATGATGCAGGAAAAAAAGGAATCTACAAATATTTCGGATATTATGTGGGTAGAAAAATACAGACCTAAAAGTTTAAATCAAATAATAAATCAAAAAGAAATTATTAATGGTTTGAAAAATTTATTGACCAAACCTGATGAGTTACCTCATCTTTTATTTAGTGGTTCTGCAGGAATAGGAAAAACTACTACTGCTTTGTGTCTTGCAAGGGAAATGTTAGGAGATGATTGGAAGAGAAATACGCTAGAGCTTAATGCATCTGACGAAAGGGGAATTAAAATGGTAAGAGAAAGGGTAAAAGAGTTTGCATCTATTATGAAGCTTTCTGTAACTCAAACGAAAAATGAAAGACCGTTTAAAATTATTATATTGGATGAAGCTGATGAAATGACTTCTGAAGCTCAAACCGCTTTAAGGCGAATTATTGAAGATAGTTCAAAAACTACTAGATTTATTTTTATTTGTAATTACCTTTCGAATATTATAGAGCCAATTCAAAGTAGATGTGTTGTATTTCGTTTCTCTCGAGTGTCTGTAGAAGAAATGGTTAAATATTTGATATCAATTTGCAAAAAAGAAGAAATAAATTTTGATGAGGATGCACTTTATAAAATATATGAATATACTAACGGAGATTTAAGAAATTCAATAAATGTTTTACAGGCGTCCTGTACTAATGGAAAATTAACTACATTACATGTTCAAAATGTAATAGGAAATTCTGCAAAAAGCAAAATAATTGAAATTATAAAATTAGCTCTTGATTCAAAGTTTAATGACTCTCGATTAAAGTTACTGGAATTGTTATATGTTTATGGAGTGTCTGAAACAGATTTTTTAAAATATGCTAATGAAGAAATTTACAAATTTAATGTTAAAGATCCTTACGAAGTTTCTTCTTTGATTGCAGAATATGATTATAGATTATCCAATGGTGCTCATCCTGAAATTCAATTAGCTGCCTTTTTGGCACAGCTAGGTAGATTTGGGATGAAAAATCATAAATCAAATTAAAAGTCCTCCTCGAATTCATCGCCGCCTTCTTCTTCTGTGACTTCGTCAAGGTCTTCCTCAAATTCTTCTCGTTCTTCAGCAGTTTTGTAAGGAATATCCGCCTCACCTAAGGTGCCACATATAGGACACTTAAATTCAATCGTTTGACCTTCAAGGTCCAGTAAAAACTCTTTGGTGAATACTTCATCACAATTTGAGCATACAAGAGTAGTCTGTATGTTTTCTTGACTGAATTTGTGCGATTGTACCCTGAATATTGCATTCGCCATACTTATTTTACCTATTGGAAACATTCTTTATTATAATCCTTGTCTTTTAGAATTTAACAAAAATTTTTGAAATGCTCGTAAAAAAAGGAAATATATGATATTTTATTTTGAAAACTTATTTTATATTTGTAATATAAAGATGAATAATTTTTGAGTATTGATATAAATCATTTTTTGACAGATACTATATTTCTCTTTTGCCTTGGGATATAAAATTTTTTACTTGGCTATATGATATTAGGAGCTTTAATACAGTTAAATTTATCTAAAGTATTTTGAAAATTTCCTTTTATCTGGTACAACTGAGGCTTGTACTTTCTTCTCATCACAAAATATATTTTGATAAAACATATTATAACAACTAGTATTTCATATTTAAAGACAAGATACATATGGCATAAACCTAAGATAATATCTGATATTTTCTATTTCTTAATTATAAAGATATATCGACTTCAATCTTTGGATTTAGTCTTGAAATATATGTGGATTTTTGTTAAATAAATTCAAGCGGGAGTTGCCAAGCCTGGTCAAAGGCGTGAGATATCTTACACGATGCTCAGAAACCAGGATTGAGATACCTCATCTCTTAGGGGTTCGTGGGTTCAAATCCCATCTCCCGCACATATACAGTATATTTTGACATGTCAATGTGTTTTCATAATGCTTTATTATATAATTCGAAAATCCGATAAACAATATTTTATATTTGCTTTGTTGCATGATTCCTCTTTCCCAAATACATTTAGCTAACATCCCTCAATAAAACATATGAATTGGTCCGTCTACAACCAATCTCTTGTTAGAAGAGGCGAAATACTGCTAGGATTTGATGTTATAAACAACTGGGATGCAGAACTAGAAGGGATGAACAAAGACAAGATTGGCGAGCCATTTCATTATCCCAATACCTTCCTTCTCTTGCTTGGATATGCCAAAGTGTACTTTCATCTTCCTTATAGACAAACGGAAGGAATCGCACAAGGACACGCCAAAGGAAAAGTACCTTCCATCCCACATTACACCACAATAAACAGAAGAATAAACAGACTAGATATCAAGATAAAAGATATAAATAGTAAAAACAAGGATTTTGAAGACGAATACATCATCATTGCGATAGATAGTACAGGTATCAAGGTTACCAACAGAGGTCAATGGATGAGGGATAAATGGAATGCGAAAAATAAGAAAGGATATTTGAAAATACACGTAGCAGTTAATGTTAAAACCAAGAAAATACTTTCTATGAAGGTCACAGACGAGCACGTTCATGATAGCAAAGCGTTACCTGAATTGATTGAAAATATTATAAAATCAGATAACATGGTATCCATAGGTAAACTGTTGGGTGATGGTGCTTATGAAGGCAATAATATTTTTAGATTCTTATCAGACAACGGAATCCAACCTTGCATTAAAGTAAGAAAAAATGCTAGAGTTCGATGGAAAAAAGGAAACACCCTTAGAAATCTAGCAGTGTTAGCGCAGAAAAGTGATTTACAAGGATGGAAGGATAGCGTAAGCTATGGACAAAGATGGATTTTGAAACTGTGTTTTCGTGCATAAAGCGAATGTTTGGTGAATACTTATACTCGGTTAAACTAAAGAATATGGTACAAGAGATGATGTTGAAAGCGTCCTTGTATAACAAAATGATATCTGTTTAACCAAAATAGATGGTAAAATCATTGATTATAAGAATCATGCAACAAAGCATTTTATATGTACTAATAACAATTAACTTTTAACTATTTTCGTTGTAATTTTATCTATAAACGTTAGCAAATGACGAAATAAATAATTATGCAACAAAATAGTATAAACCATAACCTATAATTTTTGAAGATCTATTCCTTGTTTTTATAAAAATTGTAATATTTTAAACTATATGTTATTCTTACATTCACATAGTAAATATGTCATAATAAGTAATAATTCTATAGTATAGATCTCTTGCATAATTAGATACATTTCATTAAGTTGACTACAGATACACCATTTTTTCTTTTAGTTATGCTGCTTCATAATTCTGTAGTTTATCAAGCCTGCGACTATATCTGACACTTTATTGTACTTTCTGAGCCTATTTCTAAATATATCACTCATTATCCTGTACTTTTTCAATCTACAAATAGTATGTTCAATAACTATCCTTTTTCTAGAATGACTTTTGTTGTATTCTTTATCTTCTTGTGGTAATTCTTTTTGATTATTTTTCTTTTTATAGGGTAGAGATGATCTTTGTTCTGGAAAGTCCTTTTCTACTCCAAGGTATCCCAGATCATACACATTTAGAACATCTTTTGGGATAGCAGGATGATTTTCTTTATAGATGTTATAGTCATGTCTGTGTCCTTTCTTATGATCTGCTTTGTGAATAATATAACCATGATTGTTAACCGTAATCTGTGTCTTTGTTGTATGCCTTTTCTTCTTGCCTGAATAGTACATCTTACATCTTCTCTTGTCAATAGGTCTTGGAATCTGCTGCTCTGTACAATCTGTAAAAGCCATAAATCCCGGAAAATATTTCTCTACTTCCTCTGGCGTTTTCAACCTCTTGGTTATCTGATATATTTTCTGCGGAATTGGTACGCATTGTCTTATCAAACTTTCTATCTTTTGGATATCTCTGCAGATGTTGCTCTGATCTAGATCAAATAGAAAACCAGCTAATGTGTAGGTTATGTATAGGCGATATGTACACTTAGAACCATGATAACTCTATCCTCAACAATGAGTTTGAAATGTCTCCCTGCACCTACATCTCGTTCTCTCCTCCTTCTTTTTGAGGATAAGCGTTTTATCTCGTACTTTTTGTATTTTGATTTTATTTCTTTATAAATGTCATTAAACTGTTGAATTGAGAGACCGGTAAAGGATTTAAAGAGTGATGGCTTCTTGGATAATCTATTGTAAGATAACAAAAAGAATGACATATTTACATACGATAGACGGAAATAAAGCTGTTTTGGCTAATTATGCAAGAGATCTTATAATTGGATATAACTAAACCATCATATTTGTTATTTCTGATCTATTTCACTTTTGAAATTATAATTTTTATTCTATATATTGTATTAGAATAAAATAGTAAGTGAAATATGGATAATAATTTATTGGTTCTTTTTTTATTTGTAAAAATATAGAGTATTGTTATCTTCATTCTGTTTTAGACATTATAAACAAAATGGTCTTTTGACGATCACTATTTTGAGTTTTGTCAAGCCTGTGGTTGCCATCATATATATATTGCCTATGTATCATCTATTAATTAGCGGGGTGGGGAAGCCAGACCAGGATATGGGGCTAGGTTATCCCGGCGGGCTCATAACCCGCAGAGCGGTTTCTGTACTTTAATAAAAGTCAGCCGTAGGTTCAAATCAACCCCCCGCTACTTTTTAACATCTTTTATGTCGTTTAATATTTGTCACTTTGAATATGTCTTACTATAATATTTACAAGAAATAGATTATCTTAGGTTATGCCATATGTATTTTGTCTTTAAATATGAAATACTAGTTGTTAGGCTCTGCAAAGTTAAGACCAAAAATCCATTTTGTAAAACATTTGAATGTGATGGTCCATCAAAAATTTGGTTTGCATATCAAATTTAAGTTCATTTTGCCAAATTTGTTTTTTAAAAGGGTAATTTAACTAAATTTCTTTAATTAAAAATAATTATTAATTCCTTAACTTTACAGAGCCAGTTGTTATAATATGTTTATCAAAATATATTTTGTGATGAAAAGAAAAAAAAAGTACAATTTAAAATACTATTAAAAAAATCTCCTGTTATGAATAAAACTATATTTCTAATAGGATTAGGATGTTTAGGTTTGATAATTATCGAACTCTAACATAAAGAAATATTCATTTTATAACAAAAATATAACTTATAAAGAACATTTTTTATTTTAGTGTATTTAATATGAAATATTATTTTGTAAATTTATATAATGATCTAGGATGAAGTGAACAGAAACCATTGTGCATTATTTAGAAAAAGTGTAATATTTGATAGATCAAATGTTTTTTCTATATTATATCTTGATAATGGTTTTGTTAAATGTCTGTGAGCACTTGGATTTGGAATATATAAACCGCATTTTACCTTTCTATCTTTGATAAATTGTATTTTGGATTCGAATTTACTTTTACATATTGGACATTCAAACCCTTTGTTTTTTCCTTCTGATTTTGTTTTTTTCATGCATTTCTTACAAATAGGGTTTTCGTAGTATACAATCTTCTTTAAATCTTTGATAACTAAGTATTCTAAATTTAATGTCTTTAGATTATTTGATTTTATATTTACTCCGTATCCTAATTCTATTTTGTCTTCAATTTCTAATAATGCTGCAATTTTTGTTAATTGTGTAGGTGCATATACGGCAACTGGCATAATATCATTAAAATAATCTTTTACATAAAATATTATATGTCCTCCTCTAATGGTTGTTGGTTTTGTTATTACTTGACACTTAGTAATACCTGCAGTAAATGGTAGTATATTTGATAGTCTTTGTTTATTGGTCAAGTGATGGTTTGTTCCTTGGTTTGATCTAAAAGTTATATATCCTTCTAATTCTTCTTTTATTTGTAGATATTTCAGGAATAGTGCTGTAGTTATGGGATCTTCGCCTCGGATTCCGCAAAAAACTGGATCTGGTCCATGAGGAGAAATTAATATTCTGTTTTTTTTAAAATCAAAGTTGTTAAATGTATATGGCGATAATTCATCATTTAATTTTTTAACTCTATATTTATCTATTTTTCTTTCTGTTCCCAAATTTTCTGATTTTCTATATGCTATTGTTTCATATGTATGGTCTTTATTTAGAATACATCCTATTGAAGCTAGCGCCCCTACAAGTCCATATCCTTTTCTAATTAAATGGTATTGAATTTTATTTTTTGATGCAATTTTTTCGGCTATTTGTTTACTTAAAACCGAATCCATTGCATACATATTAAATGAAATCAAGTTTTGGGGAATCTCATTGTTTTCATAAAAAGCTATGCCTGGATTTGCTCCATTCTCTAAATCCGAATAATTTTCTATATATTGTATTACCTCTTCTTTTATTTTTTCATATTTTTTTCCTTTTATTCTTAAACAAACAGCACCATTGCCTCTAGTTTTAAGAGGGATATTTGGATTTAATCGTATTAATAAAGGAAAATCTATGAATGATATTTTAAATTTTTTAATTAAAATATCTGCGAGTTTAAAAGCCAAATGAGTCGTACACTGTCCTTTAGTTGAATCTGTATCATCAAATCCAATATGAAGAATTTTTTCTTCGCATTCTTTGTCATTTTGGTCGTTCATTTTAATTTCTCAATTGGTAAAGTTCAATACAATTCAATTAGTATTAAAATAAATATATTTAAATATTTATATAATTCTACTTAAAAATTGTAATGCTCAAAACCATTGATGAAATAGATTTTGAAAAACGAAATGGGTTACTTCCTGTAATAGTACAGGACATTGGTACAAAAGATATACTAATGTTGGCATATGTTAATAAATCTGCTTTATCTAAAACAGTGTCTACCGGTAATGCATGGTTTTGGAGTACTTCTCATAATAAACTCTGGATGAAAGGTGAAGAATCTGGAAATACTCAACCAGTAAAAAAAATTCTAGTGGATTGCGATTCGGATGGCTTGATATATTTAGTAGATTCTGCAAAACCTGCTTGTCATACTGGAAATAAATCTTGTTTCCATAATGAATTACAATAGCGAATTTTTTGATATTTAAGTAATACTAAATATTATTTAGATCAATTTATCTATTATATTTTATATGGTTCTTTGTAAACAATGGGCGATATAAGGGCGTTAAAGTGTAGAGAATGTGGAAAAGAATATTTGCCAGATTTTTTATATATATGCGAAGACTGCTTTGGACCATTGGATGTTTTATATACATTCACTGATAATATTACAAAACAGACTTTTGAAAATAGATCTGATTTGACATATTGGAGATACTTTGAAATTCTTCCAATAAAACACAAGAAAAATATTGTTAGCTTGAATGGCTCTATTACTCCTTTACAAAAAGCAGATAATTTAGGATGTGCTATAGGCGAATTAAAAAACTTGTATATTAAAAATGATTCTGTTAACCCTACTTTTTCTTTTAAAGATAGACCTGCAGGCGTCGCAGTATCAAAGGCTAAAGAAATGGGCTTGCCTGCAGTGGGGTGTGCGTCAACTGGCAATCTTGCGGCTTCTACTGCAGCTCATGCTAGTAAAGCTCAATTACCTTGCTATATTTTTGCTCCTTTTGACTTAGAACATGTAAAAATAGCTCAATCTTTAGCTTATGGTGCAAAATTTATCGCAGTTGATGGTACTTATGATGATGCAAATAGGTTGGCCTCTGTAATAGGTGATTCTAATGGTTATGGTATAGTGAATATAAATATGAGGCCTTATTATGTAGAAGGTTCAAAAACTTTAGCTTTTGAAGTTTTAGAACAATTACATTGGACTGTTCCAGATGTGTTGGTAATTCCTGTTGGAAGTGGAGCTATGTTAAATTCTATTTGTAAAGGATTTGAAGAGATGATGGATTTGGGTATAATTTCTGATATATCTAATTTAAAAATTATCGCAGCACAGCCTAATGGATGTTCTCCAATAGTTGATGCTTATAAAAAGGACTCGAATGATATTTTACCTGTTGAATTACCTGATACTATCGCAAAGAGTCTTGCGATTGGAGACCCAGGTGATGGATTATATGTATTAAAGCGATTAAAACAATTCCATGGAATAGGTGAAAAAGTTACAGATAATGAAATAAAAAATGCTATTCTTTTACTGGCTAAAACTGAAGGTATTTTTACTGAACCTGCCGGTGGTGTATCTGTTGGTGTATTGAAAAAACTATTTGAAGAGGGCAAGATTGACAAAGATGAAAAAATAGTTTGCTATGTAACTGGAAACGGGCTTAAAACTACTGAATCTATTATTGATTCGCTTCCTTCACTTAATCCCGTAAAACCTGATGTACGATTGATTTCAACACTTATAAATTGAACAAACGGATATAAATCTAAAAGTGGAGTAAATTATATTTGACAAATATAGAATTTGTAATTCCTTCTGTTTTAAACAAAGGTGCAGGAGAAAAAAAGTTCTCTATTGATGCATCAACATTGGAAGATGCATTTAACATTATTTCTGATATGCTGGGTGATGATTTTAAGCGCAGAGTAATAGATCTAAATGGTAAACCTCGTGCACTAATAAATATTTATATCAATGGTAAAAATATTCGTTTTAATAATACTGGAATGAGTTCTGTACTTAAAGACGGCGACTCCGTTTATATTTTGCCTGCTGTGGCTGGAGGTGCAGAATTAACCTCTAATGATATGGTAAGGTATTCAAGGCAAATTATGCTTGAAGAAATAGGCTATGTGGGTATGGAAAAACTTAAAGACACAAAAATATGTGTAGTTGGTGCAGGTGGAATTGGAAATCCTGTAATAACTCAATTAGTTGGAATGGGTATTGGAAAAATTAGATTGGTAGATAGAGATGTAGTAGAAATATCTAATCTTCATAGACAACATCTATATGATGAATCTGATGTAGGTAAAGTCAAAGTCGAAGCTGCAGTACAACATTTACAAAAAATGAATTCTACTGTGGTAATAGAACCTATTCCTATTTCTGTTACTCCATTTACAGCTGAAAATATTGTTAAAGATTGTGATATTGTTATTGATGCTCTGGATAGTATTGATGCACGATATGCTTTAAATGATGCATGCTTTAAACTTAAAATACCTTTTATATATGCTGGTGCTCTTGGAATGGTTGGTTCTGTTTGTACAATCCTGCCCAACGAAACTGCTTGTCTACGATGTATTTTTCCTGAATTGTCAGAAGATGAAATGCCTACATGTAGTACCTGAGGGAGTACATCCTTCCATACTTTATCTTGTATCTGGAATTCAAGTTTCGGAGGCAGTAAAAATTGCTATTGGACAACAACCTTCACTAGCAAACAAATTACTCTATATAGATCTAAATACTTTGACTTTTGACAAAATTCAGATGCAGAGACATGAAGAATGTATTTCTTGTGGTGTTAATACCAATGAAAAATTTGTTCAAATTCCATCATTGCTTGTAGAAGAGCTTTGTGGTCGAGATAGAGGAAAGAGAACATATACTGTTACTCCTGCACAAATTAAGACTGATTTAGATTTGCTAAATATATTGAAAAATGCTGAATTGCAAGGTTATACTATAACATCAAAAGGTAATTTAGGAGTAACTGTTACCGATCAAAATAAATTATTAAGCTTTCTTACAAGTGGTGCTGCAACAATAGTTGGTGCAAAAAATGAAGATGAAGCATTAATTATTTACAAAAATTTTACAAATAGATTTAACAAATAAAATTCATTTTATATTATTTTCATAGATCACTTTTAATAATCAGTATTTTATTTCAAATTATAAGATATGTTATTAGATCTCCAATCTTTTCCTTTATTAATACATCAAGAAAATATTACTGATAATACTGAAATACACACATCAGAATCTAAATATTTGAGGTATAAAAAATTGGAAGATAAAAAAGATGAAGACTTGAAAGATGATGATAAAGACTTGAAAGATGATGATGAAGACTTGAAAGATGATGATAAAGAGTTAGAAGAAGAAGATGATGATGATGATGAAGATGAATTAGAAGAAGATGATGATGATGATGATGATGATGAATTAGAAGATGATGATGATGATGATGATTTAGAAAAAAAAGAGGTTTTGGTTACTAAATCAAATAGAAAACCCCAGATAAAAAAAGGTTCTACTACTACAACATCAAAAGATTTTGATCTAAATCCAATTAACAAATCGCTGGATAAATCATTTAAAGAAATTCAAAAAGTTCAACAAATAGTACAGACTTTATCTAAAAGTCTCAAAATTGTAGAAAAACAATCTATGCTAATCAAAAGTATTCAGTCAGAAATGAAAGAAGTTAACAAAAAATTGGCGAAAATAGATAAAAATACTGTCTCTATTAAATCACCTACAAAAAATATCGCATCAAAAACTACTACAAATAAAAAGAGTGACGTTAAAAAGAAAAAATCAAAATAGATATTGATATTTACCATTTTTTGCCATTTTCTACTCTTATGTTATAATAAATAAATTGTTGAACATAACCGGAATATTTTCCATAATGATTTCTTAATTCTTTTGATATTTTTTTATATTTGTTAGGTGATAGTTTATTCATCAGCTTTGTATCTGTTTTTAGACTTTTATACAAATTTTCATGCAAAAATTTTATAATCCATGTGTCAATTGGAAAAGCTTCTAATTTGTCAAGTGAAAATAAAAGTATACAATCAGCAATTTTTTCTCCTACTCCATCTAATTTTAATAATTCTTCTTTTGCCACCTCATATTTTACACTTTTCAAATTTTCTAAATTTAAGTTATTTTCAGAGATATATTTAGCTGTATTAAGAATAAATTTAGATCTATATCCTAATCCGCATAATAATAGATCTTGAATAGATGCATTACAAAGCTTTTGGATAGTTGGAAATGTATAGAATTCTATATTATCTATATTAATTTTATCTCCAAATTTTTTTGATAAATTTTTTAGTATTTTACGAATTCTAGGAATATTGTTATTACTGGAACATAAAAAGGAAAAAACACACTGGGTCGGATCTTGCCTTAAAATTCTTAATCCGGGGTATAATTTAATTAATTTTCTTATATTTTCATTTTGAGAAATTTCGTCCATGATTTCATTATAATTATCGTCTTGTCTAAACACATATCTTTGCCAATTACTAAATTCTGGATATGAATCAAATTCATATTCTTTGCATTTCCTATTTCTAGTTATTTTTAATATTGTTTTCCTATAAATTCCATACCATGTTTCATCCCTTTTTTCCCATAAAAAATATTGACCACTATTTAAGCTTGTATCTAAATTAAAAATAAATTTATCAATCCTTTATGATAACATCTTCTATAAATCTGTTTAAATGTTAGATAATGATGGATTCTCCAGAATCTGGAGCATGTGCTTTGAATCCATATTTTTCATTGATCTCTTCTGCAAATTTAGTACAAGCTAGATTATCGCCATGAACTGTTAATACTTGTGGATTTCCTTTTACTTTATCTAGAATTTCAAATAATTCTTTTCTACTATTATGGCCAGAAAATTCATATTTCTTTATTTCGGCAAAACATTTTATTGATCTTCCTGCTAATGTAACTTGTCTCTTTTCTAATAATGATTTGCCTGGAGTTCCATCCCCTTGATACGAAACTAATGCTATACCATTAAGCTGATTTTTGGCTAATTCTTGTAAATAAAATACTGCTGAGCCTCCTACTAGCATACCAGCTGGTGATATTATTACACCTGGAGATTTAACTACATTTCTTCGTTTATTCCAACTTGTAATATTTTCCACTTCCTCTATAGATTTTTTGAAAACTTCCGGATCTCTTAAAAAGGTAGGATGTCTGAGCATAATTTCACTTGCTTTTAATGCCATGCCATCCATTGAGATTTTATGAGGAAAATTATATGCTTTAAGTACGCATGCAATTTCTTGTGCTCTTTCTACTGAAAATGCTGGTATAAATAATATTCCTTTTCTTTCAACAACTTCTAAAGCAAATTTTACTAATTCTTTTTCAGATTGCTCCCTTGGAGTTTGATCAGTTTGAGAATATGTACTTTCAATTATTAGTAAATCGATTTCACCTACGTCTAGATCCGCTGGTCGTAAAACTTTTGATCCTCTTGTATTAATATCTCCAGTATAAAAAATTCTTTTTTCTTCTGATTCTACAATAACTGTGGAACCACCTAATACATGACCTGATTCAAATAATGTTATATTTGTATCTTTTATAGAATATTTCGTTTTATATTTTAAATTTATAGAATGATTTAACATATTTACTAAATCTGAAAATTCAAAAGGAAGGTAAAACCCTGATATTTTGATCATATCTTGAATTAATAATTGTGATAATTCAAATGTTGGTAACGTTGCCAATGCTTTGATTTTAGATTCTGAATTTAAAAAAAGAAAAGGCACAAATCCTGAATGATCTAGATGAGCATGAGTGATTACTACTGCATCTATATCTTTAGGTTTTACATGTATGGGGAAAATTGGCTCTCTTTTTAATAGTACTCCGTAATCCAGTAAAATATTAGTATTATTGGAATTAATTAAAAAAGCTGATCTGCCAACTTCTTTTGCAGCTCCTAATGTTGTTATTCTCAATAAAATTTTATGAAATATTTTATTATAAAGTCTTTGTGTTTTTCAATCAAAGACAATTTCCCATAGTCTATATTTTGTATGTGGATTGTCTAATCTTTCAAAATACTTATAACCTATGTCATCAAGTACGTTTTCAAAATTATATGTTTTATATTTTTTTTTTAATTCATATTTGATACACCATCTTAAAACTCTTTTTAATCTATCTTTTAATTCTGGTATACAGTAAACATACCAAAGATTGTGTGCACCTCTCAATTTAGAAAGACTTTTTATTCTATTGTCTGTTATTTTTGAATAAAATTTATTAGTTAATTCTGTATTTACATCCATCCATGAAGGAGTTATCCAGCTAGCTATTTTTTCAAGTCTATTGCCTTCAAATTCTGCAGCAAGGCTTATTCCTTGATCTAATGTAGTTATTATGCATTTTGCAGACTTTGCCACTTTATCTCTATAGTCTGCTCCTGGCTCCATCCAACCGACAAAAATTAAATCATATTTTTTATCAATACCATTGTATGCATCAGCTATTGTAATATATTCTGGTTTAATTCTTCCAGTACTGTAGAATATCTCCAAGCTTTTTTCCATCCCTTCTGCATTAGGTAGATATTCTCGAATTTTTTCTAAAAAGTCTCCATAACCACATCCTACATCCAAATATGTTGGATTTTTGGATATTGCTTTAGCTATTGTAAAAATTCTAATTACGTCAATTTTTCTATATGTGAAGTAAGATCCACAAAAAAATGGAAAAATGAATCTCTCATGATTTGGTGAAATTGTATATTTTCTAAACTCTATAAGCGCGTTCATCGCTTTATTGATATCTTCAATTTGTGGTGGCATTTTATTACTCTGATTTTATTTCCCATAAATGTCGATAATAGTTTGATGGAATTTGTTCATTAAAACCAAAACCACATTCATCTAATACTTTTTCATGTTTATATTTTTCTTTTGTTCTTATACCTTTTAGATCTAAGGATTTTAATCTATCTTTTAATTCTGGTATACAGTAAACATACCAAAGATTGTGTGCACCTCTCAATTTTTTTAATTCTTGTAGATCTTTTTCCTTTATTTTTTTTGTATAATATGTATTCATTAATTCTGTATTTACATCTATCCATGAAGGAGTTATCCAGCTCAGCTATTTTTTTAAAACCATATTCTTCAAATTCACATCCTCCGTTTATTCCGCATTGTCCGCCCTGATCTAATGTAGTTATTATGCATTTTGCAGACTTTGCCACTTTATCTCTATAGTCTGCTCCTGGCTCCATCCAACCGACAAAAATTAAATCATATTTTTTATCAATACCATTGTATGCATCAGCTATTGTAATATATTCTGGTTTAATTCTTCCAGTACTGTAGAATATCTCCAAGCTTTTTTCCATCCCTTCTGCATTAGGTAGATATTCTCGAATTTTTTCTAAAAAGTCTCCATAACCACATCCTACATCCAAATATGTTGGATTTTTGGATATTGCTTTAGCTATTGTAAAAATTCTAATTACGTCAATTTTTCTATATGTGAAGTAAGATCCACAAAAAAATGGAAAAATGAATCTCTCATGTTCTTTATTATTTTTACTCAATCGAAACTTATTTAGTTCTTGTTGTGCGTTTAAGATATCTACAATAGAAAAAGCCATTTATTTTTTATATTGTTTTTATTTACTATATTTATTTTCATGATTTTCTTTATAAATCTGTATTGCATATTTATGAAATTTGATATTCGTCTTGGTTTATATTCTCAAATTTTTTATTCTTTTTTCAATTAAAATAAACTTGAGGCACTATGATATTGTAATACATATGATTTTGTATATTTTGTGTTTTATATGGATATATTTCTCTAATTCCTTCTTATTGATACTATTCTAATAGTTTTCACATTAAATATCTAAAAATAAAATTATCATAGTATTCGAATTGGCTGAGTGTTTAAATTAGATACAAAATAATAATGTTGGATTAATAATATATTTTAACCGAATATATGATCCAATATATTAATAATTTTCAGAGTTTTTTATATAAAAATTTATTTTATTTAATTAATATGACCTATATAATATAATATACTTTAAATTACAAAAAATTCATCGATTATAAATTATATATTTGTAGAAAATATCTTGTTAAAAATTAATATTTTTATTCTGCTCCTATTAGACCTAGAAAATCAAATCCGTCTGGATCTTGTGGATTTTCTTTTAGTTTAACAATTGAGATCAAATGTCCATCTGGATCTTCTATAATTGCATGTTTTCCAAATCCTTCTTCTCTAGGTTTTTTGAAAAATGTTACCTTTTTATCTTCTAGTTTTTTTATGGTATTGTCAAAATCATTTGCAGAAAATCCTATGAGAATATGCTGACCTGATTTGAGTCTCTCTTTGTGTTTTGCTGGATGTAGGGCTAGTACTGTTTCCTTTTCAAAAAATTCTGTCCACTCTTCTGATTGCTTTTTTATCGGTATGTTTAATACTTCGCTATAAAATTTAACTGATGTTTTCATATCCGAGACTAAAAGTATGACTGCTCCTAATTTTCTAAATGACATTAAAAAAGTTAGGTTGCCTCTAAATTATGAACTTTTTTATTTAGAGCCTGTCCCAAAATTATCATTCTATATACAATCATACAGCAGAGGATAACTGTACCAATCCAAGATAATTCTCTACACATTCTTCTCATACCTTGTTAACAGTTTCCTGAATCTGTTATGCCATCGTGAATTTGTTCTCTCTACAATCCATCTTTTTGCAGAATGCTTTTTCCGATTTGAGCAATGTTGTATTATAACCTGACTTCTTCCTTCTTCTCTTTTTTATCTCTTAAGTAATATGTAGTACATATCCTCGTTTGATTGGTTCTTGTTCTTCAAGTTCGGAATTGTATGCTTTGTCTAAAAGTAGATGTTGAATTTTTATTCTTTTTTCTCTTACTTTTTTAGTTTTATATTATGGTGGTATTCGTTTGATAACTACATTAAACTACATTTGTTACCCATTTGATATTATGTATGTACTGGCTGAAGAAGAAAATAACTACAGATAGAGGCATTCCTTTTTTTAAGTTAAAATATGTCTTTTTGTTTTACCTAGTTGATTTATAAGTGTTGAGATTGTGTCCTACGGTCATTGCCCCATAAGGGTGACTTTATAGATATACTATTGATGTATTGCCAAATCCAATTGATACCACTGCAGTCGTCATAGATTTTCAATATTCTTATCCATGCTTTTTTGAAGATGTTAAGGCTATTTCATTCTTGAAACCTCTGATGACAGGTAGAAGAACCCGATCCATGCTTTGTTGCATGATTATTTTTTCGTTATTTGCTAACGTTTTGCTGCACGAGATAAAACGAAAACAGTTAAAATTCAAATGTTATTGTTACAAATAAAATGTTATTTTAACTGATTTTCGAATCATGCAACAAAGCACCCGATCCATATTCTTTGGGGAACATTTTCCACTGCATTATCATTCCGTTCTTAATGCATAGATAATTCTATCAAGTACTTTTCTGTATAGACTAATTGGCCGACCACCAACTGTCCTGAGAGGTTTCTCCTTTGGAAAAATACTCTTAATCTTATCCCATAATTCATCAGGAATTTTGAGTATTGTAGAATGTTTATTTTTCTCATTTATCTTCTCCTTCTTCTGGATGGAGGACACAGTTTATCAAAATAGGAAAAGATCTATAACCATATCGAATTTTGGGATAGGTCTTTCACTAAACTTGAGAATCATTTTAAAAAATCTTAAAAATAATACCTTTATAATAAATTATGTAATTAGTTGTTGGATAAACTTTTTTTTATATATGTTGTAAAGAATGAAGAATGGAAACAACGTTATGAAGAAGATTGGGATTATGTTTCTTCTATGGCTCTATTTTTTAAATGGTGGATAAGACAGGAATTTGATAAAGATATTATGGTCGAAGCAGATATCTTGCCTGTTATTCCTGGAAAAATTTTCGATAGACCTTCGTTAGCATATCTTTTAAAAGATCATTCTGATAGAGGAAATTCTGTTTTCCATTTTTACTTGCCATATTTTAAACCCTTATGGACAGATTGCCGTCCTTTGCATGGATATTATTCTAATAATTTTGGGATGGTGACGTGGCATCGACCTAAATCTTTATCTTCTCATGAATTAAATGAAAAATATTTTGCAAATAATAATTGCGCCCAAATATCTCATATTCTAACCCATGAGATACTTAGACAGAGTTCTAAAAAAAGAAAGGAGTATTTTGATAATGTCCATAAGTTATGGAATATGCACGTTGATGGTTTGCAATCATTTTCGTATTATAATCGAAATTTTAAAAGGGTTTCATCAACTAGCAATTATCGTTTTATTACGATGGATATAACAAAACTTTGATATTTGTTGAATAACCGATCGAATCTATGAATTATGATCTAAAATTTTCTGATTATGTTGTAAAAAGTGGTGCAATTATTTCTACTATTGGAGTAATTATGTTAATTATATTTGGTGTAATTTTATTATCTTATCCAGTTCTTAAAGTATGTGAAAAAACTTGCAATTTTGTTTCTAAATCTCCACAATATCTTAATCAAATAATCAGTCCGATTTTTTTATTTTTTTCATTGATATTAATATCATTGGGTGTATTTTTAATTAGAATTGTAAAATGGAAAAATGAGTCTAAAAATACTCAATTAGGTCATTAAATTAAAATGTATGGTGGTGTAAATATATATTGTTTTTATGATCAATCCATTTAAAAAGTGGAAACCAAAAGGTAAAATTTATAGTTTCAGATGTTCGCAATGTGGTGATGCATTCATTTCTAGTCATAATCTGGATGCCCCGCTTTGTGGCACTTGTGTTCAAAAAATTAAATCTTTAGATTCTACTGTTGACAACGAAAAAAAATGTGTTGAGTGTGGTAATATGGGTGTAATTTATGGTAAGGATAGATGTCATTCTTGTTATTTTAATTTTAGAAAGCATTAGCTATATTACTCAATATATAAATCTGTCGGCTTTAAATTACGATATTCTTATTAATTGAGTATGGTTAAACAATCGTATTTTAATGAACTATTACTTTACTAGTTTATTTTATCTTTTTAAATAGATCTATTAACTTAATTCATGTTTTTTAATTGATATTTGATCTTAATCCCTCGATAGTATTAATCAAGAATAATGATGTTTGTTGTAATTTATTTGAATTTCGATACGATATTAAAAATTATTTTATTATATTATCAATGTTCATCTGATTTTATTAAGATTATTTTTAATATGTATATTCATAATTTTGTTATGTATTATTTTAAATACATTTGCAGTTATTTGGTAATGACGTAAGTTAAATCGTCTATAATAAAAAAAGTATGTTCTGCCTGCGATACTATTTTATTATTGCCTTCTACAAGAATGGGATAGGATCTGATATTTTTCTTTTTTATTAGTTGCTTTAACATCTCTTGTATTTTTGGTTCATCAAAATCTTTAATTAACCATCGAATAGCAAAGGGTAATGTTTTAAATTTATCCCATAAATAATTTATAAAGATATCCAAATCTTCGTTCTTGGTAGGCTTTCTAGATATTAAAGAAAATATATTTTTAGTTTTTCCTTCATAAACAATCCCTAATCCATCCTTGGTTGTAACAAAAGGTTCAATTGCATATGCTTGGTTGTTAATTAATGAAAAAGATGATCCTATAGTCTTAATATTTGGGATTGATTTTCCTGCATGAATTATATATTGATCTAAAGAATGGCCGCTTAAATTTTGAATCGGTTTTAAACCATTTTGGTTAATGTTATTTTCTATGGTTTTGCCTATTTCTCCAGATTTCGTATTAAATTTTGCAATTTTAATTGCTTCATTTAATGTATATTCTGCAGCATTAATTAATTGATCATATCTTGGATCGTATGAAACAGTAACTGCGGTATCGGCAATATATCCATCTATATGTACTCCTAAATCGATTTTAAGAACATCTGTATCTTTTACTTGTATTGGATCTTGAGGTTCAGCAGTATAGTGTGCTGCTATTTCATTTAAACTGACATTTACAGGAAAAGCTGGCTTTCCTCCAAGTGAAGTAATTTCGTTTTCTATGGATTCACATATATCAAATAATGTCCGTCCTATATGGTTTTTTTTCCTAGCATTTTCTCTAGCCTTTGATGCGATTTTGCCTGCAAGTAAATAATTTTCCAAAATCATTATTTAGAATAACGATAATTACTATTAGTATAATAATAATGTAGATTATTTAATATTTTTTAGATCCATTAAAATAAAGTTAAAATTAGACAAAAAAATCTATATCAAAGAGGGATCGTTGTCTAGCATGGTAGGATGCCAGCCTTGGGCGCTGGAGGTCGTCGGTTCAAATCCGGCCGATCCCATTTTAAATCTGAATTTCGGTTGATAAAATAATTTTTAATATTGGTATTTATTTTAATGATGGTGTAGTGAATATGATATATGTTAATAGATGCTATTAGTTAATTAGCTTATATGATAATTCTATTCGACTACTTTTTATCTAAACATATGATAAATTGAAACAATATTTTGTTTTAAAATCAATATATGAAAAATATCTGTTTTGTTGGTTGGAGAGGGAAGAGATCTATACCCTTCTGCCTCTGCGACCACCTGGTTTTCTTGTTGTGTCATGAGGTACGGGCGTAACGTCGTCTATTCGTCCTATTCTAAATCCTGCTCTTGCTAATGCTCTTATTGCAGCTTGAGCTCCTGGACCTGGTATTCTAGGTCCGACTCCTCCAACGGCTCTGACTCTTATGTGTAACGCATTAATTCCTTTGCTCTTTGCAGCATCAGCAGCTGAAACTGCCGATTTCATAGCTGCATAAGGTGAAGATTCATAACGATCTGCAGTAACATGTCTTCCGCCTGAACTAATAGATATGGTTTCCGCACCACTAATATCTGTTATATGAACCAAAGTGTTATTATAACTACTAAAAATGTGGGCTACCCCCCATTTGTACTGTGTAACTTCCTCTTGTGACATAAATATAAAAATTTTGGCTCTCGCATTTAAAAACCTTGTTAAGATAGGTGAATAAAGCCTTTATTTTTTAAAATTTTTCTTTTTTGATTTGAGTACTCTATAAAAACTCTACCTTTGCCTGCAATAACTTTTCCAATAATGTAAAAATCTAATTTGTATTTTTTTGCCAATCTATTAATTTTTGTTAGATTTTTTTTTGTAATTGTTCCAATTATATGGTATTCTTCTCCACCATGAAATATTAAATCTTCCATGTCTATGTTATTTATCTGAGAAAATTTCTCTAATCCTGATGATGTGGGTATCTTTTCTTTATATATTAGTAGATCTACTTTGCTCTCTTTTGCTAGTTCGTATAATGAAATAGCTAGCCCGTCGCTAGAATCTATTGATGAAGATAGATATTTTGATAATTTTAAACCAAATTTAAATGAAGGATCAGGATTTAATACAGAATTAATTGCTTCATTTTTAAATTCTTTGTCTGAGATCTTTGATTCTAATAATATTTTTAATCCTGCAGAGCTATTTCCAAATTTTCCAGAAACTATTACTAAATCATCAATTATTGCTCCGTTTCTTCTCGGTATATTTAAGTTCTGGGAAGAAAATCCTATCATATGACAATCGATGATTAATTCCTTAGCTTGATTGATATCTCCGCCTATTATAAAGAACCCAAATTCCTTAGAGGTTAGAGTAAATCCTTTAATTAATTCACTTATTTCGATCTTGCTTAAATATTCTGGTATTCCTAATGAAATCAATGCGATCATGGGTTTAATTCCTTTTGAAGTTAAATCGCTTACACATGAAACGAGTGATTTTCTAGCTATCTGCTTAAACGTCATTTTCGGGGGAACATCTGTATGTTCCACTAACATATCGCATGTAATAGCTATGTAATCTTTAAATAATTTTTCATTAATTTTTTTAAAAGGAATTAAAGCAATATCATCTCTTCCTAAAAGAGGCTCTAAATTATTGGATTCTAATTTAGATACAATTAAATTTAATATTTGCTTTTCATCAAATTTTTTCATAAATTTCGTTTATTTTTTCATAAATTGATTTATATAAATAATCAAAACGATTTTTTTCAGATTCTAGTGAAATTCTTAATACATGTTCTGTATTTGAAGGTCTAACAAGTACCCATGAATCTTCATCGAGCAAAAATTTGAAACCATCTTCATTTATTACTTGGTATGAATCAGGTGTAAAAGTTTTTGAAATTTTTTCTAAAATCTCGCTAACATTGGCTTCAGGCATAATTGGAATTTTTGTTCGAATTTGTTTATATTTTGAAGCTAAATCAAGGCATTGATTAATCAATTTTGGATTCAATGAACACACCAATATACTAGCTAAAAGTCCATCTCTGCAAGAAGTAAAACTAGGCATAATAAATCCTCCGCTACTTCCCTCTCCTCCAGCCTGAGCTTTGGATTCTATAATTTTTTTTAAAACATTTGATTCTCCAACCTTTGAATATGTTATTTCTCCACCATTATTTTTAATATATTTATCAATTGTAATACTTGTATCCAAACTTATAGTAAATTTTTTTATATCGGTCTGAATTGCTCCCAAAATGCATAAAAGTAATGTCGAATCTGGATTTAGGCTTTCTCCTTTGTCATTAATGATTACTAATCGGTCTCCGTCCATATCAAACGCAAATCCAAAATCTAGTTTATTTGATTTAACTAATTCTTGTAAATCATTTAATGGATTAGATGTTGGATTGGGACCTCTAGAAGAAAAACCAAATATGTCGTTAATGCTTAAATATTTTATTTTATATCTTTGAAATAATCTGTTAACAAAACTGCAAGTCGCTCCTCCTCCGAAATCTAAGCCTACTTTAAAATCTGGTGATAAATGATTTGGAATAGGTAAATAATTTAAAATGTCTTCTAAGTAAGATGTATTAATTTTATAATATTCGCCAATTTGTTTATATGGATTAATATTGTTTTTTAGCATTATATCTAATTCCTCTTCAAATAGGCCTCTACCGTTCACTAATAATTTTAAACCATTCCATTCTAATGGGTTATGAGATGCGGTAATCATAATCGATCCATTATATTTTCTAGCTTCTCGGAATAATGCTGGAGTGGGAACAATACCTAA
This sequence comes from uncultured Nitrososphaeraceae archaeon, assembly GCA_963830925.1. Taxonomy (GTDB): domain Archaea; phylum Thermoproteota; class Nitrososphaeria; order Nitrososphaerales; family Nitrososphaeraceae; genus Nitrosocosmicus. The sequence goes on from CAWHOB010000001.1 coordinate 1,135,814, forward strand.
ATCATACACATTAATTCCTTGTTCTAATATGCTTCCTATTACAATATTATTAATAATATTGCTAGATGGTCTACTGTCTTGAGCAACAGCACATGTTGGCTGATCAAAATTGTTTCGAAGGTAAGTACCAAAAAGCCTTGAATATTTGCTTATAGAGTGAATGCTTAGATCATCTTCAAATATTCCTCTAATTCCTGAAATAGATATTTTCATAAAATCTACACAAATTTAATAAATTATTTTAAATGGTGTAATTGGAATAATTTTTAGGAAAAACGTGATCCTGTTAAAATGACCTCGCAGTGTTCGCATATACTTTTATCTATGTTTGATTCTATGCTGTGATGAACATCACAAATAATGAAAGTGTAACGCATGAAATTACATAATTGTATGAATTTAGTCATTGTACTTGGTGTATATGCATTATTCATAGATAGATCTTTTGCTATTTCATTTATTTTTGATATTACTTCAAAATTGTTTTCCAATTTTGTTACTAGTGTTAAATCACCTCGTGTTCCCCTTATATAGTTGCTAACCGCGGCTTGAGTTATACCTAAAAGTTTTGCAACGGTTTCTTCTTTAAGGTCGTATTCATGAATTAATTTTTTGGATAAGATTGCACGAATGCTTGGAATCAAAGATTTGGATTCAATCTCGGAAGGTAATAGCATATAAAATTTGCAGAACTTTAATTATTTAAATATTATTAAATAAAATGGAAAATAAAAACAAAAAATATTGGGTGGAATATGGAACTAGCCTTCTTCCCAGCCTTTATCGAATACACCGAATTTATGTAAAGGAACTGGTTGACCTGATGTATATTCCATTGGTCTCATCCAGAAAATAGCATGGGTTGGACAAACACCTACACATGCACCATCAGATATACATCTTTCTGGATAAAAGACAAATGCTTTGCCTCTTTTCCAACCTTCAACGGGTTTAACACGAAGCACATCTGGACCTAATGCAGTACAAATCTCTACACAAAGTGCACACCCAATGCATCTTTGCTCATCAACATCTGGAAGTATAGCAATTGGCATCTAATAATTCACTAACCGTTTTCTAACAATAAAACTATTTAAACAGTATGCCAATATCAAAACAGTGTTATAGAAATACAAAAAAATATTGTTTTTATTTTTTCATACGCATTGTATCTATTTGACCACTATGAAGCCAGTCTTTTAATTCTTCGTGAGAAGGTTTTGTATCATGTTTTCCTTGTAAATGTAGGTGAAGCAAAACATAATTCACTTGATTTAATATGATCTTATTATCTTCGTCGCCTCTGCGAGTTCTTGTTTTCAAATCCTGTGGAACAGTTTTCCACCAATCCTCGAATGTTCTAACCATTGAAAAAACCAGAGCTAATTTAGCTTATAAGTATTTTGTAATGTCATGAATGCTATGTAGGCGCATTTACACCAAATAAATTTTCTAATAATCAAATTGAAATTAAAATCTTAAAATACTATTTACAATAGACTTGATTCATAAAAACACTAAATTTTATCGGAATAAATATTTAGTAAAATATGTGATGGATTTAAAGCAATACCAAATATTATCTTTATACTTTTGAATTATATTTATAATGTTCGATAAAAATTGATTTAACAAAGACAAACTATTTTGACTTGATGTTGTTTTAATTCTTATTTTGATTATCTTCATTATAGTCTATATAAATTAAACTCCTTACTTGATTTTGGTACTCTTGATTTAGGTGTCAGAGTGAATTCGTATGTAACATGAAATTTCATTTTGCAAAAAAATAAGAATCAGATTTTATTATTAAATAGTTTAAAAAATAGTTATAGAAGTTATTATTTTAACGAATACGTTTTTTGCTGTTAAAGTAGGATATACTTTCTCATGATGAACGGTCATTTTTATTTGAAAGTGGGGCCGAAGGGATTTGTTCTAATATATCCACAGGATAAATTATTTGAACCCCCGATCCACGGGTTTCTTCTATAATTTGCCCATTATATGATCTGGAGCCCGTTGCGATTCCAGGCTTCGCTACGACCCCACACTTCATTATTATTATTTTTTCATACAGGTATAAATTTTTCTAATTTAAAAAAAAATATTATATATCGATTACATGAATTTCCAAAAAGATATAAGGTTTAAAATCTATATTATGATAGATAGTATTGGAAAGCTCTGTTGATTCTGATCTTCTTTCTTCCTCAAAAAATAATAATTCAAAATCTGAAACTTGGGGATTACCGGAAGAATCAGATTATTTTGCTAATAAAGTAAAACTATATCGTCAAGATCAGTTAAATGCTGAGGAGTTTAGACGGTTTAGACTTCAAAATGGCACTTATGGTTCTAGATTAAATAATGATTTTAACATGATTCGTATAAAAGTTCCTGGAGGTGAAATCAGTCCTGAGCAGATTGAGAAACTTGCAAGCTTGGCTGAATCATTTTCTATAGGTTCTGCTCATGTATCTACAAGACAAAATATTCAATTACATTGGGTACAATTAGAAGATGTAAGTGAAGTATCTAGAGGTTTATCTGAATGTGGATTGACATCTAGAGAAGCTTGTGGTAATACTATTAGGAATGTAATGTGTAGTCACTTTGCAGGTGTATGTTCAAATGAACCTTTCGATACTACCATCTATGCAAAAGCTATTGCAAAATTTTTTCTTAGGAATCCTGTATGTCAAAATTTACCTCGAAAATTTAAATTTAATTTTGCATGTTGTCCTGAACATGGTTTTGTAAGAATAGCTGATGTAGGTCTTGTACCGACTGTCCGAGATGGTATACGTGGATTTAGAATATATCTTGGTGGTGGATTAGGCGCAGCGTCATTTATAGGTCATCTTTTGGAAGATTTTACTCCTGAATCTAGACTTTTATCTACATCGTTATCTACTATTAAACTGTACAATCGATTGGGTAATCGTGATAATCCTGCAAGAAATAGGATGCGCTATTTAGTTAATGAAATGGGATGGAGTAAATTTCAATCATTATTGTTAAAGGAACGAGAAATTGTAGAACCAACAACCTCTATTTCTACAAAAAACTTTTTTGAACATATTTTAAATAATAAAAATGATGTATCACATTCTATTTCCAATATATCCAAAAAAATTACTTTACCTTTGATAAACTCAGAGAATGTATTAACTCCTTATGAAAGATGGCTAAATACCAATGTTAAACCCCAAAAACAATCAGGTTATTATGGTGTTTATATAACTCTTGGTGCTGGTGATATTACTTCGAATCAGTTACGTGTTTTGGCTGAATGTATACGAGAGTTTTCCTTAGAACAAAGAGCTAGAACTACTCCACAACAAAACTTCTATATAAGATATATTAAATCTGACTTATTGCCTAAACTTTTTACTAAATTGTCTAGTATTGGTCTGGGTAATCCTGGTGCTACTACTATTGTATCTCCAGTAGGTTGTTCTGGAACAACTTCCTGTAATCTTGCTATAACTAATTCTCATAGACTTGCAAAAGAAATTCAAAATAAATTACTGGACTTAAATTTTGACAAAGATCATGATTTGTCTACTTCTACAATTAAAATTAGTGGATGCCCTAATTCCTGTGGTCAGCATGAGGTGGCAACTATTGGATTTTATGGTGGAGCAACCAGGATTGGAAACTCTATGGCTCCTATATATACAATGCTTTTTGATGGCAAGATTGGGGAGTCTGGTCAATTAGGAAAAGTTGTTATGCGCGTCCCAGCCAAATTAGTTATACCACTTGTTCTTAAAATAATTGAATGTTATAAAGAAGAAAAAAATGATAAAGAATTACTGGATGAATGGATCCATACAATTTCAATAGGACAGGGTAGTGGCAAGATCAAGACTTTGGAAGATCTCAAAACTATACTTCTTCCAATTATCAAATTACCCTCATTTAATGAAAATCCTGATTCGTATAAGGATTATGGTACAGATTCAAACTTTGTAGCAAAAACTGCCAGAGGAGAATGTGCTGCTTGAATGGTTCAGAAAAAACCATCAATAATGTATTGACTTCTAATAATGACTTAAATTTAGAGAGCCGTAAATCCAATTCAAATTTGATTTGCGACGTTGATACGTTAAGGACCTTAATTAAAGATAATAAGGTTAGGGTTGTAGATGTACGAAAAAAAGATGAATATTTACAAGAACATATCCCCACGGCAGTATCTTTACCTTTGTCTGATCTGCTATCAAATGACTCTCCTGAGTCTATAGTTGAGCTGTTAAATAATTTGGGAATATCTGACGATACGTTTGTAGTTGTATATGATGATACATTTGGAGCATTAGCTTCTCGAGTTGCATGGTCATTTAAATTCGTTGGACACAAAAACGTCTCCCTTTTGGAAACTACATTTAGTGGATGGAAAAACTTGGGATTAGATGTTGAAAAAAAAACTAATGTGTTTGATAAATCTGCTCATTCTATTAATATTGATTACTCTATTTACGCTGATGCTGCCTATGTAGAGAATGCTGGTAACGATAGAACTAAAGTAATTATTGATTCCAGAGAACGATTAAATTTTTTAACCGAACATATTCCAAATTCAAAAAATATACCATATGCAATGATTGGATCAAAAGATTCTATTTTGAAAAAACCTTCTGAACTTAAACGTTTCTTAGAAAATAGAGGAATAGATTTTAATAGTGAAATAATAACTTATTGTGGAAGTGTTGGAACTTTGTCTGGTTTAGTTTTTTTTGCATTAAAGAGTGCAGGTATCTCTAATGTAAAGTTATATCCTAAATCTTTCAAAGAATGGAAATCCTTGGGTAAACCAAAAATTGAATTTAAAGATGCTAATTATTGGGATCTCTCTGCAGAATAATTTTCTATCTTTGATTTAGGATATTATTTAATTTTCAAACCATTTAAATATTTCATCTATATCTAGATTTTTAATTGTTATTTTTATTGGACCTAATGGAGATTCATCTTCCTCTTCGACTATAGCGACGACCCCTGCAAAAGCTGCTTGTTTGTTCAATAAAAACCAAGTTTTATCTGTATTTTGATTCTTTAGTAAAATCTTTTTAAGAACGGAAAGGGTGGACCTTGATCTGATTTGATCTTTAATTTTTTTTAGATTTTCTAATTCTTCCGTTGAAAAATATATCTCTGAATTATCTAGGGTAAGGGTTGATTTCGGCAATATGTTTTGAACTGCTTTGGTTACTTTATTGATATCCTCTGTAGGATTAATATAAGTTTGTACTATTATCTGCAGATCTTTTCTTGTATTTGTATTCGTTATTTATATTAATTTTAAATAGTTATAATATCTTTTGATTTAAATTATTAAATTCTGTAATCCATTTTTCAACAATCTTTTCAACAATCTCTTTGAATTCTTTAATTGAAATTGTGTTATTGGATACTATTTCGTCGGCGAATGCTATTGCCTCAGCGATTCCTACTTCAACTTCTCTTTTATCTCTCTCTGAAAATTTTTCATAATTCACAGGTGAATCAGATCTATCTCTTTTTTTAATATGCTGGAATCTTGTAGTGGAGGATGCATGTATCGCTAATAATTTTACAAAATTTTCTTCTCTAATCACTTTAAATTCTTCATAACTTCTAATTCCATCAATTGCTATAAATTTTTTACATTGATCTAATTTTTTTACCTTTTGTAAAACCAATTGTGCAACTATTTCATTACCCTGATCACGTCTTAAATTTTTCATTAGGTTTCCTAAATTTGCATCAGTTAATTCAATATTATTTTCAACAGCTTTTTCTCTAATCACATCTCCCATGACAATAACATAAAAGTTTTTATCTTTAAGCAAATTTGCAATGGTTGATTTGCCTGCTCCAGGCATACCTGTTAAACATATTATTAGTCGCTTCAAAATTTAAATATCGTATTATTGGATTATGTATCTTTATTTAAGTGAATTACTTTATTAAATATATATTAGATCTCTTGCATAATTAGAAATAATCTAGACCATCACTTCTAATTCTATATCGATTTCTAGTTCAGATAATTTGATATTCTATAGTTCACTAGTCCTGCTACTATGTCTGACACCTTGTTATATTTTCTCAATTTATTTCTAAATATCTCACTCATTATCTTGTACTTTTTCAATCTGCTAATAGTATGCTCTACTATTATCCTCTTTTTCGAATGGATAATGTTAAACTCGATTTCTTCTTGTGATAAACACTGGTTTATTTTCTTTTTATATGGTAGTGCAGATAGTTGTTCTGGAAAATCCTTTTCTATGCCCAAATACCCTAGATCAACTACAGTAACAACTTGTTTTGGAGTGACAGGATAGTTCTTTTTATAAATATCGTAGTCATGTTTTCTTCCTTTTTTATAGCGTACTTTGTGAAGGACATAACCACGATTGTTAACCGTAATCTGATTCTTAACAGTATGTCTTTTCTTCTTACCTGAATAGAATATCTTTCTTCTATTCTTATCCGCAGGTCTTGGTATTTGCTGTTCGGTACAATCTGTAAAAGCAAGAAGAAAGCCTGGAAAATATTTATCAACTGCCTCTGGAGTTTTCAGCCTTTTGGTTATTGGGTATGTCTTCTGCGGAATTGGCAAACATTCTCTTATCAACCCTTCAATCTTTTGAATGTCTCTGCAGATGTTGCTCTGATCCAAATCAAATAGAAAACCTGCCATAGTGTAAGTTATGTATAGACGATAGTAAACCAAAAGCATGAGAAATCTATCTTTAATATCTAGTTTGAAAGGTTTACCTGCACCTATACGTCTTTCTCTATCTTTTTTGAACAAGCGTTGTATTTCATGTTTAGCATATCTTTTTGTTACATTTTTTTCATAAATGTCATCGAACTGTTGCACTGTAAGACCAGCAGTGAATGATTTGAAAAGCAATGGTTTTTTGGATAACCGATCATATGAAAGCAATGAGAGAACAAGAAAATGAAGAATTGCTGATCATATAGCTGTTTATTCTAATTATGCAAGAGATCTATTATAAGAAATGCGTTTATTCATTGCTATTGATGTAAAAAATAATGAAGTTGAAAAATTACAAAATCAACTTATTAATAAATTTGGATTAGACTGTAGATATTTTAAACCGATTAAAAAAGATAATTTACATATAACTCTCCAGTTTATAGGCGAAAAAACTGAGGTAATTGCAAAAAATATTACCTATGATTTGGCTTTAATTCGATTTAACTCTTTTAACTTAATTTTTGATCACTTGGGAGTTTTTCCGAATAAGTATTTTCCTAGAATAGTTTGGCTTGGATTAAATCATGAAAGTTCTAAAAAATTATCTGATTTATATTCTCAAATAAATAATAAATTAAAAAAATATGATAATGGTAATAACGGAAGTTCTAATAGGGGTAATTCCAAAAGATTTTTTCCACATCTTACTATTTTTCGTGTTCACAATAATAACACAAATTTTGATTTTTCCAATTATTTTTTTGATAAAATTGTTGTTAAAGTTGATATGATCCTTTTAAAAAAAAGCGAACTAACTTCGAATGGGTCTATATATTCTGATTTATTTAAAATTAATGCCTGTAAAGAAAATGCATGATGATCTAAATAAAATAATAGAACAATCGCTTAGGAATTGTGTACCTGAAGAATCCGAAAATTTTCAACTGAATTCTGTTGCACAACAAGTAAAAAAACTAATTATCGATTATATTTTTGCTAAACAGTATTCCTTTGTAACTGATGTAGTTTTCGGTGGCTCTTTTGCAAAGGGCACTTGGCTTAAAAATAGTGCTGATATAGATATTTTTGTAAAGTTTGACTCTCAAATTGACTTTCAAACCTTTGAAAACTATGGTAAAGAAATAGGCTTAAACTCCTTGAAGAATTTTTCTCCTTATTTAAAATTTGCGGATCATCCTTATGTTGAAGCATATGTTGAAAATATTAAAATTAATGTAGTTCCATGTTTTGATGTCAAAAGCGGACATTGGAAAAGTGCCGCAGATCGTTCTCCTTTTCATACGACTTATATAATAAATAATCTTGATGACTATAAAAAAAAACAAGTAATTTTGTTAAAACGGTTTCTAAAATCTTTAAATATTTATGGCGCTGAAATATCTATCAAGGGATTTAGTGGCTATGTTAGTGAAGTATTGATTATAAAATTTGGATCATTTTTATCTACTTTAAATTATTTTTCTACTTTTAGTATTGATAAAAGAATAATTGTGATTGATAATTCTTCTATTAATTTAGAAAAATTAAAAAAATTTAATAGTTTTTTAATAATATTGGATCCCATAGATAATAACAGAAATTTGGGCGCAGCAATATCTTCTTTGTCTGCAGGATTATTGATTCAATATTCACGAATGTTTTTGAATAATCCTACCAATGATTATTTTAATTGTTATAAAAATACCTATATTGATTCATCAACAATAGATTTATTTTCTTTTAATATTTTAATAGTCGAATTTAAATGCAGTATTAGGTCTCCTGATATAATCTGGGGACAATTACAAAAATTTATTAATTCTGTTTCAAAATCGATTGAATTAAATGGATTTAAAATTCTAAAAAATACTTGTTATACTGATGAAATTGAACATTGCGTATTTGGATTTTTATTAGAATCCATTCAAATTTCAAAATTACAAAAACGTATAGGTCCAGATATTTTCAGAAAATCTGATATTGAAAAATTTGTTGCATCCAATTCTGTTTCTAAACTACAGTGGATATCTTCAGATACCAGAATAAATTGTATTCTATTTAGAAAATTCACTGATGTAAGGGAATATTTAAAATTCGCATTTAAAAATAACCCTCATCTAATTGGTATTCCTAGCGAATTAAAAACGGATTTTCTTTCATCTGTACAAATTTATTCTATTGATCAACAGAAAAATATTAGTGAACATGTAGGACATACTTTATTTGATTTATTACATGTCGACGCTAGGTTATTCAACTAAATTTTTTATAACATCTGCTGATTTAATCAATGTTATATGCTATCCTCATTTTGATTTAATTGATTACATAAAAAAGGTTGAAGATCTTTTATCTTTAGATTTAAAATTTGTAATATTAGAGGGCAATACAATTTTATATAATGATAAAATTTTAGGAAAGGGTTGTGAAGGGATAGTATTAAAAGTTCAAAATATTAAAGAAGACTTTTTAGCTTTAAAAATTAGAAGAACTGATTCATGTAGAATAACTATGAAGAATGAGTATGATTTTTATAATCTTGCAAATAGGTATAATATAGGTCCTATAGTCTATTCTTATACTGCTAACATGCTATTAATGCAGTTCCTTGAAGGCTTATCTATTGAAAATTGGTTTTTACAAACAAAATTGGATTCAAATATGATAAAAACTGTCGTTATTGATATTTTAAATCAATGCTTTCTTTTAGATAAAATAAATTTAGATCATGGTCAATTAAATAAACTGTATAATCACATAATAGTTTCTCCTTATGATCTAAAATGTACAATTATTGATTTTGAAAGCGCAAGTAAATTAAGAAGGGTATCCAATTTGACTTCTGCTTTTCAAGGAATATTTTTTAAAGGTGTCATATCCAGACAAATACAAAAGCATATTAATTATGAAAACAAAAAAATTGAATTTTTAAAATTATTACAAGAATATAAAAGAAATATATCAAAGGATAGTTTTAATTCATTAATTTCATTAATTTGACTCTTTTTCATGGAATTTTAAATATTATTGATTTAGTTGATATTCTACTATCATAAAATAGAGTAATTTCGTCTTTTCAAATTTTAGAGTAGAAAAACATTAATTTTCTTTTTTATAATATTTATTATGACTCTTCCGAAGGGTTTTGTACCTCTTAATAAAAAAGCAGATGAAAAAGTCAAACAATTAGCAGATGAAAAAGTCAAACAATTAGCAGATGAAAAAGTCAAACAATTAGCAGATGAAAAAGTCAAACAATTAGCAGATGAAAAAGTCAAACAATTAGCAGATGAAAAAGTCAAACAATTAGCAGATGAAAAAGTCAAACAATTAGCAGATGAAAAAGTCAAACAATTAGCAGATGAAAAAGTCAAACAATTAGCAGATGAAAAAGTCAAACAGCATACTAGTTCGTTAATGACTACTAGAGTATTAGATGATTTTCCAAGATCCAGTAGTATTGATTATGCTTTGTTGTGGGATGAGATGAAAAAAGCTTATATGCAAACTATAAAAGAATCTACTGTATCCTATTTTAGATTATTGGATTTTTGGTTAAGAGATTTCAAAAAATAATTAAATTTGTATCGTAAAATCCAATTCTACTGGAGCGCCTAAGGGTAAACTATTTACTCCAATTGCTACTCTTGTATGTCTTCCTTTTTCTCCAAATATTTTTATCAAAAAATCTGATGCTCCGTCAATTACTTTTGGATGCTCAGTAAAATCTTCTTTGCAGTTTACATAACCTGTTACTTTTACTATTTTCTTTACATTTTCCAAATGATTTATAAAATTCTTTATATGAAAAAATGCATTTAAACAACATACTATTCCCGCTTTTTGTGCTTCTTCTATGGATATATCTATTCCTACCTTTCCTTTGTGTTTTAACTCATTTGATTCCAAGTCTATAGGAATTTGTCCTGATATAAAAATTAAATTATCTGTTTTTGTAATGGGAATATAAGATCCTAATGGCGCTGATCTTCCTTTAGGAATGTTTAACCCTAATAATGATATTTCTTCTTCAGGTGTCATTATGTAGTTTTAATAATTCTATATTAAAAAGATAGTCATTTTATTTTAGGAACCTTTTTAATATCATTCCATTTTTTTATATTTATGTCACAGGGGGATGACAATTTAAAAATTAATAAATATAATAAAATAGGTTCTCTGGGACTTTATTTTATTATAATGGGTGTTTCTTTAGTGGTAATATATATATTATGGGCATCATTTGGTTATATTGGACCATCATTTTCATCTGATATGGTAAATCATCAACAATCTACTTTAAGAGCAGATTATGGATTGCCAAAACATCCTATAGTTACCGATCCCAAAGTATTACAAACTCCTCCTTCTCTTAGACCTTTTTTAAAGAATATCCCCGGTAATGCATCAAAGTAGTGTTTTTTGATTTCATTATTTTGTATAATATCCTAATAATTATTGTGAGTAGATTATCCAAAATTTATTAATATAATGTCTAAAAATCCTTATTAAAACTATAATTAGATAAATATTGAATTGTTATTTATTGTTCAAATAATTTAATAACAATTATTTGTTTTTCATATCAATATAATATTAAATAGGCAATATTTAGATCAATGACCTTTTTTATTAAATAATATGAAGATCCGATATAATATTAATTTATCTGTAACAATAATAATTTAACTTTGACTATTTTCCTTGTAATTTTATCTATAAATGTTAGCAAATGACGAAAAATAAAATAACCATACAACAATGTATAATTGATATATTTAGTATATTTTTACTGCTTTGTTGCACGATTCGAAAATCAGTTAAAACCTTGATTTATCTGTAATAATAACAATTGAATTTTAACTGTTTTAGTCATAGATTCATCAACAAAACGTTGACAAATAACGAAAAAAATAATCATGCAACAAAGCATATTTTTACTATTCCATTAAATGTTAAGTTTAAATTTAGGTTAATAAATAGATCTCTTGCATAATTAGACACTTGTCAAAATTTTATAGATTTTAGATAATATTTTATAACATTTTTACTTTAATCTGCTGATCATGGTTGAAATATATTGTTTTCGTAGATATTTTTAAAGTGCTAATTATGCAAGATCTAATAAAGCTTATTATTTTGTATTTAAATCTAAAATAAAATTAATTTTGATTTATATTAATTACTAATCGTTTTTAGGCTCTCACTTAAGCCTTATTTCCTTATTGTGATAATCTGAAAATATATCTAACCAATTGATTACATGCTTTAATTTACATTTTTTCTTCTACAAGGAAAATAATTATCAAATCCTTCAATATTTCTATCCATTAATATATTGAATGGTTCTTTTAATGAAACTTTTTTCAAAATAGAAATGAAAATGATGTTTTAATTTTAAGAGTCTACAGACTTGTGGTGGATATTATGTTCCTTCATCTGTAGAAACTGGATGTCTACCATATTTATCCATAACTTCCGACAGAAGTTAATCGCTCTGCTACACAAACATATTTCGTTCTTTCGCTATATTCACTCTGAGGATTTCTTTGCTTTGATCAAATAATGGCAACTTATATCAAATATTCTTATCCAACTTTAATAATTGTCTCGTCTATAATATACTCGGAGATTTTCTTTTTCTTAGAGGATATTCTTAGAGGATGATATTTTTATATCCATCAATTCCAGATGCAAACATGGTTTCGCTTGATAATATATGATGATAGTCTTTCGGAGGCTCTTTTTAAAGAAAGACCTAAAAATAAAAATATAAAACACATTGTATGTATTCTGAAGTCGTTATATTTCTTGGATTCATAAAGGTGATAGAACACCTTCAATCTATAGATTTATCGTTAAGTAAATAGAGCCATTAAAAGTATATGTATTAAATATGGTAATTTCTTTATTTTATATATGTCAGGTAATCTTGATAAAAGAAGACCTAATTCTTTAATAAATGAAGATAGCCCCTATTTACTACAACATGCATACAATCCTGTTGATTGGCACCCATGGAATGAAGACACGCTTCAATTAGCAATTAGAAATGATAAACCAATTTTTCTTAGCATAGGCTATAGTTCATGCCATTGGTGCCATGTTATGGCACATGAATCTTTTGAAGACGAAGAAATTGCTAAAATCATGAATGAAAAATTCATTAATATTAAAGTAGACAGAGAAGAAAGACCTGACATAGATGATGTATATCAATTGGCCTGTCAGATGGTAAATGGCAATGGTGGTTGGCCTTTGTCTGTTTTTTTGACCCCTGATTTAAAGCCGTTTTATGTAGGGACCTATTTTCCAAAAAATAGTAGATATGGTATGCCTGGATTTGGTGAAATTCTCGACCAACTTGATCATGCTTATCATTTTAGAAAAAATGAAATCAACTCGACTACTTCTGACTTTATGAATTCTCTTAAGTCTTCTAATGGTATTTCTTATAATACAGAATCCATCATAGATAAATCATCACTTGATGAATCCGCTCTGAATCTTTTGCATATGGCTGATTTTACATATGGGGGATTTGGAATGGCTCCTAAGTTTCCTAATGTTTCAAATTTACTATTCCTATTGAGATACTATGATATTTCAAAAATAGAAAAATTTAAAGATTTTGTAATATTAACATGTGAAAAAATTCTATATGGTGGAATTCATGATCATTTAGGTGGTGGTTTTTCTCGTTATTCCACCGATCAAAAATGGTTAGTACCTCATTTTGAAAAAATGCTGTACGATAATTCGCTACTTGTTATTTTATTTTCCGAGATCTACCAAATAACAAAAGATGAAAAATTTAAAATAGCTATTGAAAAAACATTGAAATATCTTACAAGAGATTTATTGAACAAAGACGGAGGTTTTTTTTCTGCTCAGGATGCTGATTCAGAAGGGGAAGAAGGTAAATTTTACCTTTGGTCAAAAAAGGAAATTTCTTTAATCATAAGAAATTCCCTTCATCTTGCAATTTTTTGTGAATACTTTAATGTATCTGAAGGCGGAAATTTTGAAGGTAGTAATATCTTAAATGTCAAATATTCTTATCAATATCTTTCAAAAAAATATAATTTAGATGTAATTCAAATTGAAAAAATCATTGATGATTCTATTTTAAATCTTTTTAACGAAAGAGAAAAAAGGATCAAACCTGAAAAAGATGACAAAACTATTCTTTCCTGGAATGCTTTAGCTATATCTTCTTTTATAAAAGGTTATAAAATCACAAATAATGACTATTATTTAAAGATTGCATCTGATGCGATAAGGTTTATCGAAACAAAAATGAAATCTTCAAATGGATATCTTTATCGGATTTATAAAAATGGTTCATCAAAAATACATTCTTATTTAGATGATTATGCATTTTATATTAATACACTTTTAGATATGTTTGAAATAAAACCTGAGATTCAGTATTTAGAATTGGCAATAAATTATAGTGATTATTTGATAAAAAATTTTTGGGATTCTAATGAAAATAATTTTTATTATACTTCTATTTATCATGAATCGCTTCCAATTAGAAATAAAATATTATATGATTTGGCTATACCCAGTGGTAATTCTATGTCGGTTTCAAATTTTATTAGATTGTATCATATAACCGGAAATAGTGACTATATGGATTTCGCTGAGAAAATGATTAAATCTTCTATCTCTTCAGCTTTGGAAAATCCATTTGGTTTTGGCTGTTTATTATCGTCTATTTATTTGTATGTAAAAAAACCCATAGAACTTACATTTTTCAGTAAAAAAACCAATGTTAAAGAATCTGATTTATATAATTTTATAAATAGAACCTTTATTCCAAACGGAATGTTCTTTTTTATCAAAAGTGATCATGATTTAAAAAACATGGAAAAATATCTCTTATTTCAAAATAAAGATCTTTTTGTACGAAAATTCGAATTTAGCCAATGAATTTGTATTAATTTGCAAAGATTTTACATGCTCGGCTCCAATTACTGATGTCGATGGTTTAAAAGATATTTTATTTGGTAAATTATCTAAAGAAAGAGTTAAATAATTTTTACATTCACTGTTTATAGTGATATTTTCTAATTGTTTCTTTAGTTTTAAATTTATTTTGATATTTTTCTTAATATTTAACTTTGTAAATTATTCCTTTGGTCAAAATAATAATACATCTTATAACAATGCAGACCGAGCCAAAATATCAAGTGATCAGGCGCTTTCTATAATTGATTCTTTAAAAGGCTCATCTTTGCTTGATTCTGTAGTTGGAGGAATGGAAAAATTTTCCACATCTGGTAATAAAAATCCTGCTGTTAACACTGATGTTAAAGTTGGATTACTAAATAACTCTGCAAAGAAAAGTTCATTAATAGTTATAGATCGTAATGTTACACCAAATAATATTCATAATGTATCACAAATATCAACACATAATCATAGTGTATTAAATAATATGGAAAATGTGCAATCTTTATTAATACTTCCTCACCCTATGTCTATACCGTCAAAAGATTATGTACCTCTTTATAGTTCCATGCCTTTAAAAATTTCTAATGGGACCATTTTAGCCAAGCTCCCTTGTGATGTTAATAATAAATCCGTATTACAAATAATGGGATCTTCTGCTGATAACAATATATTTCCGATTCACCTTAATCTCATACCAGTTTTATCTCATTCCGGAAATATGTGTATGTATAAATCAATATTTCCTGACGATCTTTCTAATTCTTTATATTCTCGAACTCTTACTAGTATTTATCTTTATAATACATTAAATATGACCTTGGATATCCCTAATACAACTTCAATTTTTATAGGTATAGATAAACTATCTCAATAAATTTTCATCCATGTTAATTTAAGAAAACCTATAACTTTAGAATGATTATTTTATTTGAGATCATAACAGAATGCCTTCACAAATTATAAGTTATGGCTTGTATTTGTATTTTTCTGGTTTATCATTTTGAATTACTGCCAAAGCATTATCCTTTTTACTTTTAGTTAAAATAAATCCTGTTTCTATCCAGAATTGATACAAAAGTATAAACCAAATAAATGTC
Source organism: uncultured Nitrososphaeraceae archaeon (assembly GCA_963830925.1). Lineage (GTDB taxonomy): Archaea > Thermoproteota > Nitrososphaeria > Nitrososphaerales > Nitrososphaeraceae > Nitrosocosmicus. The sequence continues at coordinate 1,151,594 of CAWHOB010000001.1, forward strand.
TCAAGAATAAGAAAATCAAAAAATAAATAATTGATGAATCTTTTGAAAAAAACATTATTGAAAGTACTATGCAGTATATCAAATATAGAACCGAAGGGTCTGATGATTATTTTCCTTGTAGAAAGGATGGGTATAAATTAAACCCTTAAAACTTTGGCTCAAGTTATTTGCTGACCAATATAATAAAGAAATAATATTTAAGTTAACAGTTATGTAAAACATGGATACTTTCTTTACGTGATAATATACTGCTTGTTTTGACTGCCTGTTTTTTGTTTAATTTACGGTCTAATCAGATATGATTTTACCAATACCTTGTTCATTTAAAAATGTGGAATTGTTTATGATGGCTTGTCTATATGCATCCATATAACCCCCTGACTTCTATCAGGTTTAATTCAAGAGCTTGTTGGAAGAAATATACTATCTGGGATTCTTGGATGATATCAAGAGAAAGAGAAAGAGAAAGAGTTTCTTTTACTTTGTTGTTGTTGTTGTATTTATGTATCGACATGTATCCAATATCAAAAACATCTTTTCTGTTTGATATTGCTGTCATCATATTTTTCGGTCTACTCCTCTTTTTACATTTTTATAAAATCTAAAAACTGTTTTCCTGTCTTTTGTTTTTCTATAATAACATGAGTCCACATCTTGTTTTATTGTAATCGTAAATATCAAATACATTCAAAATTCCTCCTCCTCTTATCTTCTGAGCCTTGGACATCTTCGATTGTATTTATGACCATAAGGTTCAACCATATGTTTTTGCAACTATAGGTCCCTTTTCATCTTCATAAAGTCGGATTAAATTAGTAAGGAAGCCGATTACACGCCTTAATTCTTCTCTTTAATTCTCTTTTTTTCTTTTCAAATGATATTCGAAGTCCTGGCTAGTCTGGTTCCTAATAAGGTTATTTTAGAATTTTTATTTGATATCGTATTTTAGGAGTATATTTCTAATCTCAGCGTGGCTTATGGAATTTAGTAGGTTCAATTCCTTGTTGGATGTATATGTATGTCCTGCAAGAACACGATGTAATGGTGACTATGTTGAGAAAGGTAATTGATAGCAGTCTCTTGGATTCTTGGCTACTGCTGTATCTTAAATATCTTCTTTTCTTGATATTATCTGATATTTTGATTGGTTTGTGAATATGTTTTCTGGATATATTGCCTTCAATACCTTTTTCATTGAATCGATAATGTATCCACTTTCTCATATAATATCATATGGTGTGACTGATTGCCATCATCATCATCCTCCTCCTTATTTTAAGAATTGTATATCCATTGGATTTGAGTAAGATAATCTTGGCTCCGTATACTGCTTCTTTTTATTGTCGAGTATCAACCGATAAAAAAGATCTTTTTTCTTATCAGTAAGCATCTGCTGAGAAAAGTATTCTCATAGTAATAAATTATAGAAAAGTAATCTAAATGCATTATGTTGCTAAACAAGCAGAGTATATTATTTACATAAAGAAAGTGTATCTATGTTTTACATAACTGTTGATAGAGCCAAATTTTTAATATTATATTGAATATTAAAAGTACAACATTCTTCCACCGGAAACTATTGGGATCGATTCTAAATTTGAAAGTTCTTTTATTCGTGCCATAATTGCATTAAACCATAGAGTATCTATGCCTACACTCCAGATTGTTATTTTTTTATATTCTTTTTCCTTTCCATTAAGAAAAAATCCCTTACAATCTTCGACTGTCATATTGTTATATTTTTGACTTATTTCTATTATAGCTGCTTCTGCCTCCGCAGGTAAGTATAAAATTGTTAAGGTTGGATATATTGTTGTATCTGTTGAAGTAGATGAGGATGAAGTGTCATTAGCCATAATTTTTATTTATACACGACTTATATGATTATTTCGTTCTATTTTACTCGAACTTTATAAAATTAATAAAGACTATATGTAAATTATAAATAACGATAATTATATGAATGCTGGGCAATTTTCAAAAAATATTCTTGGTTTAAATGAACATATCTTATTTGTTGGCATTGTAGAGAAATCTGGTCATCTTAGTACAAGTAATGAACGGGCCTCCTTGGACCAATATTTAAAAGGTAGAAATCTTGAAATGATTTATTCTCAATCTGTTTATGTAACTGATTTAAGAAAAACTCTGTCAAATTCTTTTGGTAGTCTAAGCTACATTAGTTACGTTTACGAAAAATTACAAATTCTTCTATTTCCCATTAAAGATCATGTGTTGTTGTTGTTTGTAGAAAAAGGTGTTGAACTACGTGATATTGTAAAAGAAGTGCTTGTGTATTTAAATTCCTTGACCGACTTGGATCTTTATTCGATATAATCAATTTATTGGTTATATATTAGATCTCTTGCATAATTAGAATAAACAGAGTCATATTATCTAATTTTCATCAATTTCTTGTCCTTTCATTGCTTTCATACGAGGTTATCCAAAAAGCTATTACTTTTTAAATCAGTTACTGGTTTGACGGTACAAGAGTTTGATGATATTTTTGAAAGTAATAACTAAAAAAATATGGCAAACACAGAATGCAACGTTTATCAAAAAGAAAGAATAGAGACAGGGATAGCGGGCGAGCGATTATATGAGCGGATAGCAGACCCTTCAAACTTGATATTAAAGACAGGTTTCTCATACGCTTGTTATACTACCGTCTTTACATCACATGCACATTAGCAGATTTTCTCTTTGATTTGGATCAGAGTACCGTCTGTAGAGACATTCAAAAGATAGAAAGTTTGATTAGAAAATGTATACCAATCCCTCAAATTATGCAGCATAACAAAGAGAGTAAAAACTCCTCAGAAGAGTTGAGAAATATTCTCCGGGCTTTCTTGTATTCATAGATTTCATCGAACGACAACAGATATCAAGACCTATTGATAAAGAAAGACGCAAGGTATACTATTTAGTAAGAAGAAAAAACATAATGTAAAGACACAGTTGATGATTAACAACCAAGGTGTTGTCATTTATAAATTAAGATGAGAAAGGAAGAAGAAAAAACATGGCTATGATATTTACAAAAGAAATCTCTCTATAGCTCCAAAAGATGTTGTTAATGTATTTGACCTTGTATACATTGGCATAGAAAAGGATTTTTCAGATAACTGTTATCCATACCAAATAGAAAGAAGAGAAATCTAGAACTGTCACAAGAAAAGAAAAAAGAACACAACCAAAATCATTCAAAAAAGAGAATAGTGATAGAACATACTATTCGCAGAATGGAAAAGTACAGCAGGATATGATCAGATATATTTAGAATAAATTAAGAAAACATACAAGATTTCAGTCATAGGGCAGGCGCGGTAAATTATAGAATAATGAATTATAATACCTAAGACAGAACCAAACACTAAATCATGATACTAGTTGAGATGATTTCTAATTATGCAAGAGATCTTTTTTGAATTAAATCAAATTAATTGATATTAATTCCTTGTAATATAATCCAAATTACCTTTATGATTTGGTTAACAGTTGTGTAAAGAAGATGATAAGTGCATTTGTAAACTAATACTACTTGTTTTTAGCATCAAATTGTCATCATATTTTTTGATGCACATTCAATATTATAAAAATTAACAAATCTAAACGAGCGCAATCAGTTTACAATAACTAATATCTAGGTATTTACATAACTGTTAACATACAATTTAATTAAACAGTTGTATATCATATAAACCACATTTTTTATAAAATTAGAAAATTCATTTCAATAGTTATAATGACAAAAAGTATATAAACATAAAAATTAAAACCGCCAAAAATAAAGTACTCTTGTTTATTGATATTGGCATTTTGATTAATTAAAAAACATGTTGTTTTGTATGATCGCAGCAATTATTTTTTATACTAGTATTATCTATGCCTTAGACAAATAAATATCAAAGAAAAGTGTAAAAATCATTATTTGAGACTATTGCTAGGAAGATTAATAACTAATTTAAAAAAAGGTATTATAAAATAAAAATTGAGTAACAATATTACTGAAAAGGCGTGGTCTTCTAAAATTGAAAAAAATATTTTAGATAAGTGGAAAGAAGATGATATTACTGAAAATAATAGTTTAAGAAATAATGAAAATTATTATATAATAGATACTCCACCTCCATATCCTTCTGGAAAACCTTGGCATATTGGAGCGGCAGCTCATTATTCTCAAATAGATATGATAGCAAGAGCGGCAAGATCTAATGGATTCAATGTATTGTTTCCTATTGGAATAGATAGAAACGGAATACCGGTAGAGATCTATACCGAAAAAAAATATAAGATTAAAATGAGAAATATTGACAGAAAAGAATTTTTAGAACTCTGCAAAAATGTACTTGATGAAACTGAAAAGGAATTTATAGAAATATTAAAAAGCCTAGGAATTAGTTCAAATTTTAATGATGTTTATCATACTGATTCGATAGACTATCGAACTTTTACACAATCTACATTTATTGAAATGTGGAAAAAAGGTTTAATATATGTAGGAGATAGACCTAATAATTATTGTATTGATTGTGGTACTACTATAGCTGATTCAGAAATTATTTATATAGATATGGAAACAAAATTGGTTCATATTAAATTTTTTCTCGATGATTGTCAAGAGTTTCTTACTATTGCTACTACTAGGCCAGAACTACTTTTTGCATGTCAGGCAGTAATTGTAAATCCTGAGGATGACCGGTATAAAGAAAAACAAGGAAAGAGTTTGAAAATACCCTTATTCGATAGAGAGGTGAAAGTACTGCCTCATAATTCCGTTGATCCTGATTTTGGTTCTGGGGTAGTTATGGTATGTAGTTATGGTGATCTTAATGATGTTCAATTGTTCCGAGAATTACAACTAAAAGAAATAAAATCAATAAATCCTAATGGAAAAACTACCGAACATGCAAAACAATTTTCAAATGTTTCTATAAAAGAAGCTCGAAAAGGGATCGTTGAAGAATTACAGTCCAAGAATTTAGTAAGTAAAATTGAAATCATATATCATAGGACTCCTATATGTGAGAGGAGCAAAACCCCGATAGAAATTATTTCTCTAGAAGATTATTATTTAAAACAGGTAAATTTAAAATCTGATTTAGTTGAATATTCTAAAAAAATAAAATTTTATCCTGAAATGCATAGACAAATTCTTTTAAACTGGTTAAATTCCATTGTAATCGATTGGCCAATTTCGAGAAGAAGGTATTATGGCACAGAAATTCCTATATGGTATTGTAAAAAATGTAAATTTCCAAACGTTCCTAAACCTGGAAAATATTATAGACCATGGAATGAAGATCCTCCATTTGATAAATGCAATAAATGTGGTCATGGTGAATTTGAAGGAGAACAAAAGATTTTTGACACCTGGATGGATTCTAGTATTAGCCCGCTTTATATAACTAAATTTAATAAAAATAAGAAATTTCATGATGCAACTTATCCTAATACAATTAGACCCCAAGGGAAAGATATCATAAGAACGTGGCTTTATTACTCTATGCTTAGATGTTTATATCTTACAGAACAAGTTCCGTGGAAAAGTGCCTGGATAATGGGTTATGGAGTGGACGATAAAGGTGAAAAAATGAGTAAAAGTAAAGGAAATGTGATTGATCCTCTTCCTATTATTAAGAAATATGGTGCGGATACATTTAGATTCTGGTCTGCAAGTGAAGCAAATCTTGGTTATGATTTTCGATGTTCAGAACAAAAGATACTTAATTCCCAAAAGTTTTTATCAAAGTTGTGGAATATTGGTAGATTTATTTCTAATTTTGAAATAATGGATGAAAAAGATAAACCACAAAAATTAAATTCTACCGATAAATGGATTCTAGCAGAATTGAATAACACCTTAAAAAAGTGTATAGAAGGATATAATGAGCTAAATTTTTTTATTCCATCAAATACAATAAGAGAATTTACGTGGAATGTTTTTGCATCTCATTATATAGAGCTTGTAAAATCACGGATATATAACCAAATTGATCAAAATGAAAGGAAATCTGCTCTTTATACTATTCATAAATGTTTTAAAAGCATTTTACTTTTATTAGGACCAATATGTCCTTTCATAACTTATGAATTATGGACAAAAATATATTCTAACGATACTTCAAATAAAACAAAAACATTTCCTAGTGTGTCTAATGAGTATCATGAGATGACTTCTTTAACACAAAAATTAATACAATTTAATTCTGAAGTTTGGAATAAGAAAAAGGTTACCATTTCGAATATTACAGGAAAACCTCTTTCATTAAAGGATCAAATAAAAATTGACATTCCAGCTGAATTAAGTTTATTTAAAAGTGATTTAATAGCAATGCATAATATTATAATTGATGAAAACACTACTAAATCCTTTTAAATAATTATTTTGTAATTTTATTCCCACTGAATATATCTAGTACATCCTCGGCTACATCCATTACAACTCTCGAGTCCATGCTTGGCTCTAATGTAATTAATAGCATTTTCTTTTCTAAATAAAAAGTCAATAATGATAATTTTTCACGCTCTACATAAACAAATCGTGCCTGTCCCATAGTATCATCAAAACGCTCACGCATAGACTTTCTTAAAGCTGTATGGGTCAGATAAAGTTCTTCACTTGGTTGGTCTACAATAGAGTCAATTCCGTGACGCATGCCTCCAGCTATCAGTGCTCCTGCCTCGTCTATTAGTCCTGCATAACGAATATCTTTATTCAGATCAAAGATAGCGTCAAGTATTTTTTGATAATCCATTAATAGACTATTCGATTACCATTTATTGAATGTTATTGAGGATTAATGCGTATTTCTATAACCTTTAGATGATTAACTATTCTTATATTTTCCTTATCCTACTACAATATATATCATTAATATCTGATCATTCTTTAGCGTTATTCTTGTATTATATTTTTAAATACATATTATCTTTTCTTCAGATGTTATTTTAATGGCCTATATTATAATTATGTCCTGAATCTTTTTTCTATTTTTATGGTGTTACTGTTTAACTAAATAGATATATTTGTGTTTACTTGCCTTGCATTTGGTTTTTACCTTGGAGAATAATATTTAAAGAAAATATTTTCAAGATATAGTATATACCTTTCCTATCTGTGAAAGTGGAAAACTATAACCATTCTATAACCATTTTATTAACTTTCTCGGATTTTATTTATGAAGGAAGTAAAATGTTTTATTCTTTTCAGTATTCATGTTGATCGTGATTATAACGTATTAAATTCAGTATATTTTATTATTATTGGATTATGATTATACCGCTGTTCACTTTGATCTTTAGTTAGTTGTTATGATACTTCAAAAAGCCATAACCAATTTTTCCACATATTTTAATTTACAATTCTCTATTCTACAAGAAAAATAATCATCGAAATGTTATATTTATTTTTTATATATGATATTGTCTTTTCTTTAAAGGTTTTCTAATGGAAAATGAATACGATGTGTAAAGCCAAGGGACATATGTCACCCCTCCACCACTACAACTGGTACTGGTAGTATATGTTCCAATTTAAGTGCTTTTACAAATCGTGTATACCAACCATCATCTCTTTGTCCAGAGTATCTTTCTTCAGGATAGCATTTTGTAGTGGATATCTTCTTTCCATTGTTGTACCAGTCAATGTAAGATAAAATACATCTATCAATACTTTCATGGTCAGTACTATTTCTTCCCAGTCTATGTAGTAGAAATCTTTTCAGCCCTCTTTGGGCATTGGAAAGTTTGCCCATTGTTTGCGGGTGATGTATTGATGTCCAAATGTGTTTCCCTGTTAAATACTGGTCACAATATTTTTTCATAATAGAATTCCTTCTGTTAAACTGGCTACCATTATCAGTTAAAAGAGAATCATACTTTTGGTCATGTAATTGCTTCATACCACCTACTACATTGTCATCTGTTTCATTCTCCAATCTTACAGCCCAGAACTTTCTGGAATGATCATCTTCCATAGTTAATATTGGTATCATTGAATCTTGTGAGGTCAGCCTGTACTAACTCATCAGGCTTATCTCGTTCAAACGATTTGTATTCTTTAATTATCTTTTTCTCTGCATAGACCAGCGAATGTCTGGCTAAGATATTGTAAGCTGTGGTTTTGCTGATATGCTGATTATTTTTGTGTTCTATATCCAAACTCTCATTAACTATACTTGCTAGCTGTTCAGAGCCAAAACCTGTAGCTATTCTTACTTGGATTATCCTTCTCTCAATTTCTATTGAAGTTTTGTTTAAGATATTGCATGGCTTTTTGGATTTAAATCTCAGACCTTTTATGCCTTCTTCTCTATATCTTTTTACTATTCTCTGCAGTTGACGTCTACTTCTATTGATCATATCAGCTGCTTGCTGTCTAGTTATTCGAATAGTGTCACTAACCAGTGTTCTAGCTATTGCATGATATCGCTTTCTAACAGACTCTTGTTCATTCTTTAATATGGCTATATGCCATTGTTCTAGGTACACCTCTTCTTGTACAATAATCATTTGTTCTCACTTTGTTTATTGTGCAGGAGGGGTGACACATGTTACTTAGCTTACCAATATTTGTTTATAGTGATTTAAGGAAAACTATAAGTTAAACAATCCTATATTCGCTGAGTTCAAGAAAACATCCTCAAAAATTACTAGTTATGGGATACTGTCAAAGTATTACATTTTTACACATAGTAAACAAATCATATATAAAACTGGAATTGATACAAAAGTTCGAACCAAAGAAATTTTTTTTATGAAAGAAAATTGACATTATATAATTGATTAAACAATCATAGAAATAGGTTTTGAATTTACATGGATTTAAATTGTTATGGAATCAAAGCATAAAGAAATTCTTTCTTTTCATATATCCATAGAACAGCACAAGTTATTGCTTAATAGATTCTATCATGTATAGTAAAAAATATAGATTATGCTCAATTTCAACAAATTATGATTATACTTTATACTCAAGCCTGCAAGTAATGAAACTAAAACATCCTTTCATTCTAATTATGAAAGAAAAATATTATTGAAAGAACAATGCAGTAAATCGAGGATAGAATTATTGAAGAATTTGATGGATATATTCCTTTAAGAATAACAAATGAAAACTAAATTGTTAAGCAATAGATTAATCTATTAATTGACAAATATAATAAAGAAATAATATCAAATTAACAAAGCAATATGTTTATAGCAAACCGTTATAAATGATTCTTCATCTTAATAAACCGTTTGGATAACAGAATTCAATTATTAGTAGATATGGAAAAGCACTTTGATTTACAAGACGAATTGTTTTTTGAAAAATTGTTAAAGCATGAAGATTATGTTATACGAACAAGAGCCGTCTGTATTCTTGCAGATATTGCAGGCGAAAAGGCAGTTGAGTCAATTGGTGACGTATTATTAAATGACACAGATCATCTAGTAAGACATGAAGCCGCATTTTCACTTGGTCAGCTAGGATATAATAGCGGAATAGACCTTCTTTCGAAGGCAGTTTTATCAGATCCAAGTTTTTTTGTAAGACATGAAGCAGCTATTGCTTTAGGAGTTATTGGATCAGAACTATCGAGAAACACATTACAACAGGCATTAAGTGATAAAAATGAAGAAGTACGCGAATCTGCATTAGTTGCTCTTGCTAATTTAGATTATATTTCCTATGTAAATAGAAATAACAAATTTACAAAAATGACTGGAGGTTAATAAATCTGTCAACTATATATAATCTTGACAAATGGCTCTATAAAGTTAAGATATCATTTTCTTGTTATAAAGATGGTAAATAGATTTAACCATTCTTGTACATATTTTAGTTTGGAGTTTTTCTTTCTACAAGGAAAAAAGTCAAAGCACTCGACAGTTCTATATTTTATATACTACTTCGTTCTTTCGATAATGTCGTTTTTCTCATAGTGTGAATAAATATGATGTTCTAGTTTGAGAAACCTGCAGGCTTGTGGTGGATACTAAGTACCGCCATCTGATGTTGAGACAGGATATTCGCCAAATTTTTCTATAATTTTAGCTAGAAAACGTTCGGCTACAAACATATTCCTTTCTATTGATATCCTTATTGCAACAATATATTCTTATTTTCAGATTCTATTTAGACAACCCAAAGCTATATTAATTCAGAGCCAACTTTAATTTAGGTTTATCAATGATGAATTCAGAGATATTACTTTTAGTAAAAAATAGTCTTTCAGGCTTGTACTTTTGATTCTATCTCTTATCACAGTAGGTGACTTTTTTTAGCAAACCTTGAAAGATTCAGATGTACTTTTTAATGATAAACCATCAAAATAGAGGTGTAAAGTATATATGATATCTTTAGGATGTTCTTTTTCTAATTTGATTTAAGATACAATTAGGCAATATGAATGGAAAAAGCTTTTTCTTTAACTTTACAGGTCTGACATGCTTTGTTGCATGATTCCTATAATCGATGATTTTACTATTTGGTTTACCTAAACAGATATCAACTTATTATACAATGACGCTTTTAACATCATTTCCTGTACCATATTCTTTATTCTAACCGAATAAACATATTCACCAAACATTCTCTTTAAACAAGAAAACACTGTTTCAACAATCCATCTTTGCCCATAGCTTACGCTATCTTTCCACTTTTGTAAATCATTTTTCTGAGATAAAACGGATAGATTTCTAAGAATATTGCCTTTTTTCCATCTAACTCTTGCATTCTTTCTTACTTTAATACAAGGCAAGATTCCATTGTCTCCCAAATATCTAAAAATATTATTGCCATCATAAGCTCCATCTGTAAATAGTTTACCAATTGTTATTTTTTTATCTGATTCTATGACCTCATCAATCAATCCAGGTAATGCTTTACTGTCATGTACATGCTCATCGGTTACCTTTATCGAAAGAATTTTCTTGGTTTTTATATTGACAGCTACGTGTATTTTCAAATATCCTTTATTGTTGTTATTTTTTAAATGCCATTTATCTCTCATCCATTGACCTCTATTGGTAACCTTAATACCTGTACTATCTATTGCAATGACAATGTATTCATCTTCAAATTCTTTGCTATCCTTTGTATCATCTATCTTGATGTCCAATCTGTTTATTCTTCTGTTAATTGTAGTATAATCAGGGATTGAAGGTACTTTTCCTTTAGCATGGCCTTGTGTTATTCCTTCGATTTGTCTGTATGGCAGATGAAAATATGCTTTGGCATGCCCTAATAGAAGAAGAAAAGTGTTTGGATAACGAAATGGCTCTTAATCCAACCTTGTCTTTGTTCATCTCTTTTAATTCGGTATCCCAGTTGCGTATGACATCAAAGCCTAGTAAGATTTCACCGCGTCTAACTAAAGATTGGTTGTAGGAGGGCCAGTTCACAAATTTTATTGGTTAATGCCAGCTAAATGTATTTAGAAAGAGAGAATCATGCAACAAAGCAGGTCTGACAAATTAATCAACAAATTAATATCTATTATGTTTGTTTAAGGACATGTCTGATTCAGAACAAACTGAGGGATTAATGCTACTTCAAAGCGAGCATATAACTGAATTTAATGAATGGAGATTGAAGAACTTAACCGTTAAGATATCGTGTAATGGTCTTGATTTTTCCAATCGTGATATATCTAATGTGCTATTAAACGGGCTCACTTTTACCAATTGCGACTTTTCAAATTCAATAATTAAAAATGCAAATTTTGTTCAAGCTAATATTTCAAAATCAAATTTTACTGGTGCAAATCTATCAGATGCAATAATGATGCTTGCAGATCTAAAAGACTCCACTTTAACTAAAAGTAATTTAGACAATACTAATTTCATGGGAGGAGATTTACAAAGATCGGATCTACGCGAAAGTCATTTAAATAAAACTATTTTTGTTGAAGCAAATTTAATTGATGCTAATACCACTGGTTTAGATAAGAGTAAGGCATTTCTAAAATTCTGTAAATTAAAAGGAACAACCTGGGAATAATATTGTCATTATTATAATTTTAATTTTTATAGGTTTCAGATTATTTTTTATTGTTAAAAATTACTTTTCCTGACCCATTTTTTCCTATTTTTCCAATAACTTTTGGCTCAAATTTATTTTTAGATAATTCGTCCAAAAGTATTGATGAAAGATCTTTAGATATTAATATTATATTGGTATTAGAAGTTGATGCAGTAGGATTAGATACAAGATATTCCTTAGAGACAAAATTGGCAACATCTTGATCAATAGATGGAATATCATCAATAATTACCTCTTTATTTATTAATTTTGATAATTCATATAATTCATTTATTCCATTTTTTGAAATTGGATGTGTAACTAATATATGTGAATTAAAATCAAACTTATTCTCAAATTCCGGTAAAAACTTGGCAACAATTTTACCTAATGATATCTTTGGCTCGGTCAAGTTTTTTATAGCCAAATCTTTTAATTGTTTTAATCTATTTTCACTAATACCATAGTTATATAGTTTTTTAGACAATTTTTCACTTATTGTTGTTATTATAAATAAACTAAAACATGCTAGCAGTCCAAATTTATCTGTACAAATTATTTGTGTATTTTCATTGACTAGATCATATTTATTTGGTAGTTCTCTATGACTATTTCCTACGGCAGTAGTAGCAAAAAAAAGCCCATTTAACTTTAAGGAACTATAATCTTCAAAACAATAGTTATATTTTATGGTAAATTTATCTATATCCTTCCTTATTTTATCGAGAATTTCCTCCGTAGGTGCATCATAAACAGGAAAAAGAGTTACATCATTTGAACATCCCAATAAATTTAACGTATTTATCGACTCTGTTAAGGCTATCTCCATATGTATTGATGAAGAAATATCTTGGGTAACATCTGTTACTTGAGTACTTGAATTAGTCGCAATACTATATCCTGTGATATTACCTCTTGGAATTTTTATATGGTCAAATAATGTAAATTGATAATCTTTTCTAGTGTTTGTTGGTATCATTAATACCTTTTCTAATTCTATTTTTGTCTTCAATTGTTCAGAAATTTTTTTTATTTTCTGAATCAACAAGTCATTATCGTAAATTATTTGTTTATCCCATTTGAATATAGAAAGAGCCTTCTTTGTTCTAAGATCTTCAGGTTTTATCTCTTCATTTGTTTTATATAATCTCCTTATTATCTCTAAATTCTTTTTTTCAGGATAATGAAAATAACTATAGTAGCTTGATCCAATTTTTAAATTATTTCTTTTCAGTTGTCCAGATAAAATTTTTAATTGGTCTAATTTAATCTCGTTTGAACACTCTGGTAACCACCGCAATGGATCAAGTCCTGCATCATGATATTTTGCAATCAATTTCCATTTGTTTTCTAGTTCCAGACTTTTCACCACGAGATTTATTAACTACTATATACTTACTAATAAACTATAATATTAAATATTTAAAATAATTTTACTTCACCTATATAAAATTTATTTGTAATAATAGTTATATGGTTTATATACTATTTTAAGGATATGTTAAATGATCAAAAAATTAATAATAATTCTTCCATAAATTTTGATGAACTGGAATCAAAAGACGCTACAGATATTTTATCATGGTCTATGGAAAAGTTTTCGCCTAAAATTGCGTTTGCATCTAGTTTTGGTGCAGAAGATGTAGTTGTTATTGATTTAATGACCAAGATAAATAAAAATACCACTCGTATTTTTACTTTGGATACAGGCAGACTAAATCCTGAAACATATGATGTGATAGATAGAATCCAAAAAAAATACCAAATATCTATAGAATTCATGTTCCCTGATTATGTAGAGGTTGAGAGGATGGTATTTGAAAATGGCATAAATTTGATGTACAATAGCATATCAAACAGGAAATTGTGTTGCGAAATTCGCAAGGTGAATCCTTTAAAAAGAATGCTTAAAACCTTAGACGCATGGATAACCGGTTTAAGAAGAGATCAAACAATTTCAAGAGCAAATGTAAAAAAAATTGAAATAGATTCATCTAATAACAACATAATTAAAATAAATCCATTGGCAGATTGGACAAATGATATGATTTGGGATCATATAAAAAAGAATGACATTCCTTATAATAAATTGCATGATATAGGTTATCCTAGCATAGGTTGTGCTCCCTGTACTAGAGCGGTAATGCCAGGAAATGATTTACGATCAGGCAGGTGGTGGTGGGAAAATGACACATATAAAGAATGTGGATTACACTGGAATAAAACCTAATTTAACTCGAAAAAAAGAAATAACCTTTGCATTAATTTAAATTATGCCTAAACCACATGGCGGTGTACTTATAAATAACTTTATCGATTCATCTAAAATTGACAATGATTTATTTAATTTATCTGTAGATTTACGGTTAAAAAAGGAAATTGAAAACATTTCTTTTGGCGTTTTTAGCCCTTTAAAAGGTTTTCTGAATGAGGAGAATTTTAATAGCGTATTAAAAGATGGACGTCTAAGTAATGGATTGCCATGGACAATACCCATAGTCTTTGATATGGATTATAATAAGGCTAAAGAAATTAAAGATGAATCAGAAGTTACATTGAGTAATAATGGTAAAATTTTTGGTATCATGAACATTCATGATCTATATAAGATTGATAAAATGCAAGCGGCAAAAGCAATTTTTCAAACTGATGATAAGTCCCATCCCGGCGTATACAATTATCTTTCAATGAAAGATACACTAGTGGATGGAGAAGTTAAAATAATTAGTCCATTTAATTTGGATGAAAAAAGATTAACACCTTCAAAAGTAAGAGAAGAAATTGAAAATAATGGATGGAAAAATACAGTAGCTTTTCAAACGAGAAACGTTCCACATGTAGCCCATGAGATGTTACAAAAAGCAGTATTGAATATTTATGATGGACTATTCATAAATCCATTAATAGGGAAAAAAAAATCAGGTGATTTTAGAGACGAGGTGATTTTAGAAGCATATAAAACATTAATAAATAATTATTATCCTAATTCAAAAGTTATTTTTTCCACTTTACATACTCAAATGAGATATGCAGGACCAAAAGAGGCAATTCATCACGCCATTATGCGTAAAAATTTTGGATGTTCTCATATTGTAATTGGAAGAGATCATGCTGGCGTAGGTAATTATTATACACCGTTCGCAGCTCATGAAATCTTCAAAGAGTATCCTGATCTTGAAATAAATCCAATCTTTTTTCCTGCTTTTTATTATTGTAAAAAATGTTTACACTTTGCAAATGAAAAAATATGTCCACATGATTCAAATCTCAGAGATGAATTAAGCGGAACTAAAATGAGGAAAATGTTCTTATCAGGTTTAACTCCACCCTCTCATCTAATGCGACCTGAAATCTCTCAGGTTATTTCCTCTTATCAAAGTCCATTTGTAGAATAAAAATAGGGTTTAGCAGAATATTTTACAAATATATGTCCTTGAAAAGAAAAATTAATATGGCTATACCTAGACAAATTTATTTTCTTTGCTCTATGTTTTTATTTTTGTTTTTAACCTTTAATGTTATACATAATCCTACTTTAATATTCTCACAATCAAATGATGCACCTAAATTGCAAGTTTTAAAAAAAGACCAGGATGATAGAATTACATTTTTATATAATGCATCCAATCACGACCGAAAGAATCCATCAATATTTACATTTAAACATCCCATACTAAATGATTGGAATATTTTTATTTACAATAATATTACCTATTCAAATAGCCCAGAAGCAAAGACAGTTGTACAATTGAAAGAACCACACCCAAGTGAAAAATTTATTGAACTAACAATGTTTGGCGATAAATCTAAAAAATTTTCTGTTGCGGTAAATACTAATGAGAGTGGTCGGCTGGAATTGTATAATAATCCTTCCAATGGATGGTCACGGGCCAATCCAATTGTAATAAGCAGCGGTGTTGATCAAGGGATATCGGTTACAGATGGTCAAAGAATAATTGTAGATAAACTATCTATAAATGGATTTAACCTTGGATCAATCAATGTGTTCGGCAAAGATGAATCTTCTTTACCCAATAGTGCCACAAAAGGATCTATCCAATTTGAAGCAATATATGGACATCCATCTAAATCTTTAATTTATTATATGCCCTTATTAGTAATGATCGGAGTTGGAGGAATATTATTTTATTTGATCAAAGTCAAAAAAAGGGACCCTCAATAATTTTATTTTCATTTGTTTTTTAAACTTTAACTTTTTCTTTAAAATATTTACAATTTTTTGCCAGTATACACTGGTTACACAGTGGCTTTATTGGACGACAAACATTTTGACCATATCTAACTACAACAGAGTTTAATTTTATCCAATAATTTTTGTCCAAACTCTTTGAGAGCATTTCTTCTGTAATCATTGGATCTTTAGTTTTAAATATTCCAATTCTATTAAAAATTCTATGTACATGGGTATCTACTGGAATAGCAGGGATCTGGAATCCATATACTAATACGCAATTAGCAGTTTTTCTGCCAACTCCAGGCAGTGTAAGTAACTCTTCAATATTGTTTGGAGTTTTACCTTTATATTGTTTATGTATAATTTCTGAAACATCTTTTATTCTTTGAGCTTTAACGTTGTAAAAACCTACAGAAGATATTGCACTTTTAATGTCTTCGATATCTGCTTTTGCAATCTCTTCGGAATTCTTATATTTTGAAAATAATTTTGTTACTGCAACGGTAGTTTGTTCATCTCTTGTTCTTGATGAAAGAATGGTTCCAATAAGTATCTTGAAAGGTTCTCCATTCTCCTGTTCCTGTAATTGATCTAATGCAGTAGATCTCGTAAAACTATTATTTTTTAAAGTGTCCTCCATAATTTTTATTATTTCAACAATATCAACAATCATAAAAAAAAGTTATTTTATTCTCTTTTTTTAATCCTGGCTCTACCAGTTTTTCTTGGAGATATATTACCTACTTTTGCTCCAGGAGGCGTATTTCTTCCTACCGACGATGGGTGGCCAATATGTTGGTGCCTTCCACCTCCGTGCGGATGATAAACAGCTGCTTGTGCTATTCCTCTAACTACAGGATATAGCCTTCCTCGAGACTGCATATATTTTGCTTTATTTCCGGCTTTGAGAAATGGTTTCTCCATTTTACCCCCTCCAGAAATAATTCCAATCATTGCACGACAATTAGGATTCATATTCAATATACTACCTGAAGGAAATTTTATTTTTACACTATCTATTGAATGAGAAAAAACTATTGCAGAGGAACCAGCTGCTTTGATAAGCTTTCCTCCATCTCCAATATTTTTTTCTATATTACAAACGAGAGTTCCATCTGGAATCGATCCTAAATTAAGGATATTTTTAGACGACGGATTTGCATTATTTCCCACTTCAATCTTATTACCAACTACTGTACCTTCTGGTGCTGGAACATAAGAATAAATTCCATTATCAAATTTAATTTTAGCTAATGGTGCATCCCTTCCACGTTCATGAATTATGTCCATTACAACTCCTGCATGAAGTTCATCACCCTTAAAATTAGGGTATTTAGTAGGGGCAATTTTTCCAACTATAATTGCTCTAAATTGCTTTCCCCCTCTTCCTCTTCTTCGTACTAATGTCCTCTTGCCCAATTAAATCCGAATGATATTTTAATAGACCCTGCTTTTAAGTTTATTCTATTTGGATTACATGACCAATTCATCTATTCGATCGGACTATTCTGACAAAGATAAGAGTCAAATAATTCGATTTGTATAGTAAAAACTGTTTTAAATATGCTTTGTTGCATAATTCAGATAATCTCTGATTTTACTATCTATCTGTCTAAACAGACATCATCTTGTTATACGGTGATGCTTTTAACATCCTTTCTTGTATTATATACTTTAGTTTAACCGAGTATACATACTCACCAACAAATATTCTTTTTATTGATGAAAATATAATTTCAACAATCCCTGTATTTCTATAGATTATACTATCCTCTTTTCATTTTTGTAAATCTTTTTTCTGATCTGAAATTGACAGGTTCTCAGAGGATTTTTTTCTTTTTTTATCTTGCTCTGTCATTATTTTCTTACTTTAATACACCAGAATTCCAATGTTGTCTGTTAAGAATTTAAAAATATTATTACTATCGTAAGCGTTATTATCATCAGCAAATAGTTTACCTACTGTTTTAGATTTTAATACCATTAATCAATTCTGGTAATGCCTTGTTATTTTTACATGCTCATCGCAGTACCTTCATCATTAAAAGATTTTCTTTGTCTTGACGTTTACAACAGCAACAACATGTATTTTCATTTTCAGATACCTTTTGAAAATGTATTATAGAAAAGACAATACATACATCAAAGTAGAATATTGAAGGATTTGATGATTACTTTCCTTGCATACAGAAAATGTAAACTAAAACATGTTTAAAAATGGTTAAATCCATTTGCGGACTACTACAACAAAGGAGTAATTACTTTACTTTACAGGACAGTTTTTGCCGTTTGTACTATTGAGATTGAGCATAAAGGTGTGTCTGTTCCGTTTGTCTTTATATACTTTCGATTGATATATACAGATATAGTTTCAGAGAATGTTATATAAGAAACTTTGTTGAAGAATTTGTATCTCTTGTGTATTTTAGGTATAAAATTAATTTCAAGGAATTAAACCTGCTTAATTGTTAATGGCTCTGTAAAGAGGAGATATTAGACCAAACAAACATACAAACAAACATACAAACAAACATACAAACATAAAAAAATTATCAGAATAAAAGTACTTTGTTCTATGATTCGAAAATTAGTTAAATCAGTAATGTATCTATAACAATAACAATTAAACGTACTATTTTAGTTTTAATTTATCAATAAAACATAGTAAATAACGATAAAAATAATCATGCACTAAAGCATTTTAAATATACATGTTTGATATTAATTATTTAAATATTAAAATCCGCCATAATGATAAAATAGATTTTTTTTATAATAAAGTTATAAAGAGTCATATTACACTTATTTATGTGAGCCAAAACACCATAAATTTAAAGGTGCTTGAAGCTTATACAAGAGATGTAGGCCGCGGAGTTGCTAGAATTGATTATGATTCTATGGATTCATTGAGTGCATCAACTGGCGATGTTGTTGAAATAAAAGGAAAGCGTAAAACTGTTGCAAAATGTTTACCTCTATATCCATCAGATGAAGGTAAAGGTATAATCCGAGTTGATGGTTTGGTAAGAAACAATGCAGGTATAGCTATAGGTGACACAGTTCTTGTCAGAAAGATTAAAGCTGTTCCTGCAGAAAAAGTTGTTGTTGCACCTTTAGAAGCTATTCCACCAATTGATGAAAGATATCTTGCAGATGCTCTTGAAAGTGTACCATTGATTAAAGGAGATAATGTTATGGTGCCTTATTTTGGTGGCAGACTTACATTTCAAGTTATAGGTGTTACACCGGGACCTGGTGTTGATGCTGTTTTAGTTACACAAAAAACTGTTTTTCACATAGCAGAACGTGGTGAGACTTTACGTGGTGTACCTCAAGTAACATATGAAGACATTGGAGGATTAAAAGAAGAAATTCAAAAGGTACGTGAAATGATTGAATTGCCATTACGTCATCCAGAAATATTTGAGAAATTAGGCATAGAAGCACCAAAAGGTGTATTATTGTATGGTCCACCAGGCACTGGAAAAACATTGCTTGCCAAAGCAGTTGCTATCGAAGGTAATGCTCATTTCATTAGTATTTCTGGACCAGAAATTATGAGTAAATTCTATGGTGAATCTGAGGCAAGACTTCGTGAAATATTCAAAGAAACAAAAGAAAAAGCTCCATCTATAATATTTATAGATGAAATAGATTCTATAGCACCAAAAAGAGAAGAAGTAACAGGCGAAGTGGAACGAAGAGTTGTTTCTCAGCTATTATCTTTGATGGACGGTCTTGAAGCCAGGGGTAAAGTTATTGTTATTGCTGCAACAAATAGACCAAATGCTATTGATCCTGCTTTAAGAAGACCAGGTAGATTTGATAGAGAAATAGAAATCAAAGTGCCTGATAAGCGCGGCAGACTTGAAATCCTTCAAATACATACAAGAAATATGCCTTTAGATTCTGATGTTAATCAAGAGAAGGTTGCATCTGTATCTCATGGTTTTGTTGGAGCAGATTTAGAATATTTATGTAAAGAAGCAGCGATGAAATGTTTACGTCGATTATTACCTGAGCTAAATTTAGAGGATGAAAAAATCGATCCCAAGGTGTTAGAGAAATTAGTTGTAACCATGGAGGATTTTGATAATGCAATAAAAGAGGTAATGCCATCCGCAATGAGAGAAGTCTATCTAGAATCACCTGATGTAAAATGGAGTGACATCGGTGGACTGGATGAAGTTAAACGCGAATTACAAGAAGCAGTAGAATGGCCATTAAGATATCCCGATCTTTACACAAAACTTGGTCATTCTATACCCAAAGGAATTTTGATGTATGGTCCATCAGGTACGGGAAAAACTATGCTTGCCAAAGCCGTAGCAACTGAATCAGAAGCTAATTTCATCAGTGTAAAAGGACCAGAGCTTCTTTCAAAATGGGTTGGCGAATCTGAACGAGGGGTTAGAGAAATTTTCAGACGCGCAAGACAAGCAGCTCCTTGTGTAGTTTTCTTTGATGAGGTAGACTCTATCGCACCAACAAGAGGCATTGGCAGCGACAGCATGGTAACCGAACGTGTTGTTTCACAATTACTAACAGAGATGGATGGGATCACTTCATTAAGAGGTGTGATTGTGATAGCGGCTACAAACAGATCAGATATGATCGATCCAGCTCTTTTGAGACCAGGAAGATTTGATAGAATAGTATTTGTACCATTACCCGATAAAACCACAAGAAAGAAAATAATAGAAATTCATTCGTCAGGTAAACCCTTATCGCAAAATATTGATTTTGATAAAATATCTGCACTTACAGAAGGATTTAGCGGAGCGGATGTGCGCTCTGTTGTAAATAATGCAGTTTCAATGGTATTACATGAATATCTTAAAACATATAATAATCTGGAAGATGCTGCAAAACTGTACAATGCAAACTTATGTTACAATGCAACATTTTGAAGAAGCAATTAAAAAAATAAAAGGACAAAAAGATACTCGCAGAGGTGAAAAAATGACCGTCCCATATTATAGATAATTCAATTTTTTAATATTACAATTATTTTATTAGTTAATTATTCACAAAAAATTTAATTTAATTATGTATAAAATAAAAAATTTTTAAAAGGCAATGTTTTTAAGTTTAATGTATATGAATAAAGTTCACAAAAAGAATGGTAGAAAATGTGATACAAATTTTACAAAATAGAGTAACGTTACCCCTGACTAAACGTTTTCTTTCAAACGAAGAAATAAATCTATTGATAGAAAGATATGGCACACCATTATATTTAATTGATGAAAAAACATTACATGGTAAATTATTAGAACTCCATCGTGCATATAAGAAATTTAATGGTGATGTAAAAATAGCTTATTCTGTCAAGGCTAATTTCAATCCTGCAGTTCTAAAAGCTTTTATGATGGATGGCGTAACTTTTGATTTAACTTCTTTAGGAGAACTGTATTTTATAAAAAAATTGAATGTAAACCCTGAAAATATTATTTATACTAGTGTTACTGAAGAGCTAGAAGAATATATAGAAATATTAAAGAATGGAATTAGAAGAATAGTTATCAGTTCATATTATGGATTTTTAAATTTATCAAAAGCCTCAAGTATAACAAATATACGTCCAAAAATCATGGTACGTATAAATCCGGAAGTAGGAGTTAAAGCAGAAGTTCGTGCATCATATAAAAATGGAAAATTTGGTGTTCCTCTTAATAGCACGAAAATAGATTCTGCATATTATATTGTAAAATCAATATTTAATAATCCTTTACTTGATTTTGAAGGATTTCATTTTCACCTTGGCTCTCAAATAACTAACTTTACATGTTATACTAATGCATTAGATAGACTTAATTCTCTTATAAATAAATTAAAAAAAGAAATTACTAATTTTTATATAAATACTTTGGATATAGGTGGAGGAACTCCCGTATTCTATAACGTTCCAGTTCCTCCACCTGAAGAAATTGCAGCGATTTATATGGAAAAGCTTAATACTTTGATATCATCTCACGGCAATTTTTCTTTAATGGTAGAAAGCGGTAGATTCCTTGTTGCAGAATCTTCAATGATGGTATCGAAAATTGTAAATACTAAAGAATATAATGATCACAAAATCGTTATTTTAGATACTGGATATCATTTGTTATTAGACGCAGCGTTACTCAAACAAGAATATCCTCAAGAAATAATATCTTGTGAAAGTGAAAATTATAAAATTAATTCGGAATTTAGAAATAGAGCATCTACCGTAAAAAATATTCATCTTGCAGGAAGATTATGCGATACATTAGATGTTTTCCCAATTTCGAAAGTATCAGATCTAACACATGCAGATATTGGAAATTATGTTTTATTCTATAATATCGGAGCATATTCCATAGTATTCAACATGCCATTTCATTGTCAAACAAAACCTCCAATTTTAATGAAGACCGTCGATAACACGTTTAAATTAGTTAGAAAAGGTACATCTTATGAGGAATTATTTATAGAAGAAGGCGGTTATATATCATAATATTTAATAATTTTAAATATTTGGGATAAATATTGGCGGAATATCTTCGACTACATGTTTTTATTTCTGGAAAAGTCCAAGGCGTCTATTATAGACAAAACACTGCAACTCAGGCACAGGAATTGAACATTTCAGGATGGATAAGAAATCTAAAAGATGGCAAAGTAGAAGCAGTATTTGAAGGAGAAAAAAATAATGTAAACAAATTGCTCAACTGGTGTTATTCAGGTCCAAAAAACGCCATTGTGAACAACATTGAAATTGTGAATGAGCCTTTTAAAAATGAATATCCAAATTTTCAAATATTAGAATCCTAATAAACATCACTAGTCAAAAAAAATCTTTTTATAATTTTTAAAAGTTTGATCTTACAAACAAATCATACTATAATAATTCATCAGTACATAATTCATTATTGATAGTTAGAAATATATACAAAATTAGGATCTTATTTGAATATTGTTTTTTAATAGATACCCTTTGACATCATTTAATCTTGCTTTTCCGAAATGAAAAAGAGAAGCTGCCAAAGCTGCATTAACGGGGGTTTCTTTGAAAACATTTAAAATGTCCTTTTGCGATCCGCACCCTCCAGATGCTATTACAGGAATATTAATTTCTTTACAAATAGCATTATTTAATTCAATATCGTAGCCATTCTCAGTACCGTCTGTATCTATACTAGTTAATAATATCTCACCTGCACCAAGTTTCTCGACTTTTTTTGCCCACTCTATGGCATCAATTTTTGTTGACCTCTTACCTCCATATGTTTTAATTTCAAACCAATAATTTTTTCCGTTTTTAAAAAAATAATTTTTTCCTTCTTTGTCATAATTTCTTTTAACATCCAAAGCAACCACTATACATTGTCTTCCAAATATAGACATCAATTCCTGAATTAGTTCTGGATTTATTACTGCTGCAGTATTTATTGATACTCTATCTGCACCACTTAATAAAATATTTCTCGCATCATCCAAATTTTTTATCCCTCCTCCCACTGTAAATGGGATATTAATCACACTGGCAACATTTTTTACAATATTCTTCATAATTTCTCTATGTTCTTCTGCAGCAGTAATATCGAGAAATACAAGCTCATCCGCACCCTCATCGCTATACCTTTTTGCCAACTCTGCCGGATTCCCTGCATCCTTTAATTCTAAGAAATTTATGCCTTTTACAACTCGGCCTTTATTGACATCAAGACATGGAATAATTCTTTTCGCAAGAGGCATGTTTAAATCACTTTTTGTACTTGATCTATTGTTATTTGATCATCATACAACGCCTTTCCAAGTATTACTGCGTTACAATTAGTATTCCTTAATTTTATAATGTCTATGATACTACTTATTCCACCGCTAGATATAATATTAATATCCTTATAATTGTTACTTATTTTAACAAGTGTGTCTATATCTGGTCCTTCTAAAGTACCGTCTTTATCGATGTTAGTTAATAAAAAATCATTAATGCCTAATCTTTTAAATAACTCTACTGCATCAAAAAGATTAAGACCAGAATATTCCTTCCATCCAGATATCATTATATTTCCATTATTATGATCGATAGCAATTATTGTTCGAAGAAGTTTTTTTTTAGATATTTTTTTAAGTATTTCAGGATCTTTAAATGCTATCGTGCCTAAAACTACCTTAGTTAAATTATTTTTATCCAAAATTTTATTTATATTATTTATAGTCCTAATTCCCCCAGCCACTTGTACAGGTATGTTGATTGCATCTACAATTTTAAAAATCAAATTGGTATTATTTTTTCCAGTATCCAATGCCAAATCTAAATCTACTATGTGTAAGGCATCTACACCTTGAGATTCCCATTTTTTTGCAGTTTCTATTGGATCATTACTATAAACAGTCTTATTTTCAATTTTACCTTTTACAAGTCGTACTACTTGATTATCGATGAGATCAATTGCGGCAATACTTTTCATTTTGTATGTGCACAAATTTTAATAAAATTTTTTATCATTTTTTCTCCAACTAGGCTTGACTTTTCAGGATGAAATTGTGTGCAATAAATATTATCTTTTTCAATTGATGCCGGAATAGATACACCATAATTTGTTTTTGTTGTTATTATATTTTCATCTTTAGGTAGAGTGTAATATGAATGAACAAAATATACCCACGAGTTATTCGGTATCCCTTCGAATAATTTGCTTTCTTTATCAATGATATTTATATTATTCCACCCAATATGGGGTATTTTTATAGTTTTGGGAAGCGCTTTCACTTCACCATCAAAAACTTTTAACCCATCCAAGTGACCCTCTTCGCTTTTTTCAAATAGCATTTCCATACCTAGGCATATTCCTAATATAGGAACACTTTTAAGACCTTTTAAAAATTCAGTTTTACATTTATTTATAGATTTTAATGCAGGATCAAAATTTCCTACACCTGGTAAGACTAGTCCGTCAAAATCTTCCATATTATTGATGTCATTTATTACCGACACCTTTGCACCATTTCTTTGTAGGGAGGATTCCAAGCTAAATATATTTCCTGCACCATAATCAAATATAGATATTTTAACCATTTATTACATCATACCTTTTGTAGTTGGTATTTCTTCATTATTTGGATTTGTTTCCATAGCAGTTCTTAATGCTATTGCAAATGCTTTCATAGCAGACTCAATTTTATGATGATCATTATTTCCATATTCTACAATAATATGTGTGCAACAATTTAAATTTGAAACAAACGATTGTATGAAATGTATTATATCTTCTTTTGAAATATTTTCAATAAATTCTCTTTCTAATTTTAAATCTATAAGATGATACTGCCTTTTTATTAAATCTATTGTAACTTTTGAAACCGATTCATCCATAGGAATTAAAGAATCACCGAATCGATTTATTTTATCTCTTTTTCCTAATGCGTTATTTAGTGATTGGCCCAAAATTATACCTACATCTTCAATCAAATGATGGGTAATTTGATCTTCACTTTTTGCCACAAGGTTTATATCAACCTTACTATACCTAGCAAAAGTATTTATCATATGATCTAAAAAGGATATATTTGTATTTATGCTAGATTTGCCGGTTCCATCTATATTAACATTAATTTCAATTGCTACCTCTTTTGTTCTCCTTTCCAGACTAGCTATACGGTTATTAGCATCTCTTACCAACAAGAATTTTATTTTTTTATATTATTTAATATATTTGGTATATCATTTACAGTTTCTACCATAAAATCCGCTCCCTTTATTTCAAATAATTTTTTTAATGGTTCAGAAAAATTCGTATTTTTTCCATATACTCCACAGAAAACAATTTTCTCACATCTTGTTTCAGCTTTAAATTTTTTTACCATTAAAAGGTCTTCTATAGAATCCCCAACATATATAGCGCTTTTCAAGTTTAAATGATTAAAGACTTTATGTATTGCATAAGGACTTGGTTTTGAATATTCTCTTTTTTCATCCTCTAAAAAAATACACGCATCTTTTATAAAATAATTTAATATATTATTTAAAGTAAAATATGCAGATATTTTACTCCTACCCGAAATTAAAATCAAATTTCCATTGAATTTTTTAGATAGATCTTTTATGGTGCTCTCATGGATTATTAATTTATCATTTTTTATTAATGGTTCATCAAAATAATACTTTGGATCTTTTTTAAACTGCATTCTAAAAAGTTCGGGGCCATAAAAAATTTCATTAAATATAGTAGAAATTATGTTATCTTCTTTAGGATAGTTTAATTTTATTTTAATATCTTCAATTTTTCCGTATTTTTCTAATTCTTTTTCAACAGAAATTATTCCTTTATCATCCAATTTATTTAATAATTCTATAAAAAAACCATATATTTCATTTATTCCAGATTTTTCCATCAACTTACAATATACAATGGTTAGAATCATGGAATACGCCGTATCAATATCATTGTTAAATCCACCGGTATGTCTAAATTTAGATATTAGTTCTTCTGTGGGAAAATCAGCTAAACTGATATTAAAACGATTATTTAATATATGCTCGATTGTTTTTGCAATTGTTTGGTTATATGAATTAATTACGTCTATTAGAACTCCGTCTATATCAAAAATTATTGCTTCATACTCATTATACATAAATTTTTTTTCATATAGCAAGATTTAGACAATTAAAAATAAACGTTATATTTAATGAATTTTTCTAGGTTAATAGAGTAGCAATATATAGCAGAAATATTATAGGAAATCTTACTTTTTATTATCCAGAATAAGTTAATGAAAGAACAACAACTAAACTTTATAAAAAACATTTTTAAGAAATATAAAATATAAAAATCTAGAGTAACAAAAAATCAAAGCATAGATTAAAATAAACCCTTAATATCAAGTTTAAAAACAGTATATAAAATAATTTATTTGGAAAAAATATTTATAAAAAATAATTGTAATATTGACATATAATGGATAGATTATTAACAAACTTTAGTTAAATTGATACAATTATTTATCAAGAGCTAATATCATAGACATTAACATTTATTATAGTACAATTAATAATACAAGTTATATAATACTTTCTTCTATATCTAATGTATGAAATATCGCAATAGGCCTGAAATAATATCTAATATTTTATATGCAGCTAATGGAAGTGCTTCTAAAACAAAAATTATGTACAAAGCCTTTCTATCTTATGCACAAATCAAAGAATATTTGCCTATGCTTTTAGAAAATAATTTACTTGAACTTGAAGATGGAGGTAAGTATCGAACTACCGACAAAGGTATACGCTATTTAAAAATGAATGAAGAAATACAAGATTTGATAGAATCAAAATAAAAACTTTTAAATCATTGCTTTGTTGCATAACCAAACCTATTTAGCTAGGATCCAACCAATTAATCATTTGTGATCCACTGGCCTTCTTATAACCAGTCTCTTGTAAGACGAGGAGAGATACTTTTTTCCTATGATTTTCTGGATAACTGGGATGTTGATCTTGCAAGGATGAATGAAAATAAGAATGGCAAAAAGTACAAATTTCCAGATTCTTTTGTTCTCATAGTTGGTCACATCAAAGTATACTTTCACCTTCCATATAGACAAACAGAAGGAATCATAAAGGCAACTGTAGGAAAGAATCTTCCAGATCATCCATGTTATTCACAGATATGTAGAAGAATAAACAAACTGGACATTGACATCAATAACAGTATTGATGATGATGATGATGATGATGATGTCGTTATCATCATAGCAGCGGGGACAGTACCGGAATCAAGATTACAAACAGAGGTCTCGGTGGATGCAAGATAAGTGGGATGTAAAAAACAAGAAAGGCTATCTAAAGATACATGTTGCAGTAAATATCAAGACCAAAGAAATTCTTGCACTGAAAGTCACAGATGAAAAGGTACATGATGGAAAGGTTATGAAGAATTTGGTGGAAGGCGTGTTGAATAATAACCGCAATGTCAAGATCAAATCTTTCATTGGTGATGGAGCCTACGATAGCAATGAAAATTTCAAATACTTGAAGGAGAAAAGGATTCGACCTGTCATCAAAGTAAAAAGAAACTCTATCGTTTCATCCAAGAATAGCAATGTAAGGAATAGAGAAGTTGAACTTCAAATAAAGGATTATCATAAATGGAAAAAGAAAAGAAAGTATGGACAACGATGGATGGTTGAAACAGCATTTTCATCTATAAAGCGGATGTTTGGTGAATATATATCTGCAACCAAGTTTCAAAACATGATAAAAGAGATGACGATGAAGGTATCGTTGTACAATCTGTTTAGAAGAGTTGCATAAAATGGATGGAAATAATTTAAGGAAAACTAGTTATGCAACAGAGCATTAAATCATCACTTTTAAATATACTTAAAATTATTTATTTTCTTTTTTTTAAAAAACATTATATTGTTTTAATACTTTAATTTAATCGAAAATCCCTGTGAATTTGTATGTATTTTTAATGGCTTTATTTGCTTTTTATATTTTTAGCAATTTTTTTTTATCCTTAGATATACAAAAAATTATTTATTTTTCTTTCGCCCAAAATTCTACCAATTCTACACATATAATAAAACACACAGAGCCAATATTACACAATAACAAGCATTATTTCATTAAAGTAGGTCAAGGTAATTCATCTGTTTCTTATAACAAATATTATCCTTCAACTATCGAAATTACCAAAGGTGACAGTATCACATGGTATAATGGAATAGATGTTCCTTTACCACATACAGTTACTTTCTTACAAGGATTAGATAATATGGAAAAAATCGGTATTCCTTTTTACATAAAAAATACAACCAAATTTGAATCAGTCATAGACAATACCGGAGAACCATTAATAGAACCAAGTAAAAATGGAACTCAAATTGTAATGTTATTGAATTCTAGAGCTATGAATCCCACTGTAATTACTAACGAATCAAAAGTTTTACATTTAGGAATAGATCCCACATATATTTTCAATGGCACTGAAAGATTTGTAAATTCTGGACCTTTGTTATCATTAGATGAAAAACAAAACTTTGATTATTCTTTTAGCAATTTTTTTACTATAATTTTCAACAAATCAGGATTATATGAATATAGCTGTTTATTTCATCCTTGGATGATTGGAAAAGTTTTGGTAAAACCAAAATAAATAGGTTTATAACAATTTTGGTCAAATTTTTTGTTACATAAAACATACATATATAATTTAACATATATCTAATCAAAATTATATCACGAAAAATTATATATTTCAGAATTATCATTAAATTTAATTCTATACGAAATTTAAATTATAAAATTATTTATCAATAATTAATTAACATCTAAATGAAATTTAAGTAAAGATATCTCGCTAGATCTGTTAATTTAAGAAAAAAGCCTATAGATTAAAAATGACCATTTCATTTGAGATCAAGAAACAGATCTGTCACAAACTATTGGCTATGATTTATAGTTGTACTTTTTAGGTTTGTCATTTTAATTAAAAGTACAAATAAAACATTATCTTTAAAATAATAAAAATAAATAATGTGCCAATGAGAAACGGTTACAAAAGTACAAACCAAAGAGAATTTTTCACAAAAGAATCAAAGGATACATAATTGATGATACTGATATAAAAGCAGGTTCTTCTAAATTAATTTGGCTTTGGATAGTTATTGAATCCATAAAGAAACAAATTCTTTCATTTTGTATACCTAAAGAGTGAAATACATTATTTGTTAGTGAACAATTTTTAAAGTTGTATAAGAGAATGGAAGTATTTCATTTTTTAATATGATAGCACCAAATATCCACAATCTTTCAAATTTTTTAAAATTAAATTGTCATCTTCGTTCCTTTAGTGAAAAAAGTGTTATTTAAATAAAAATGTAGTATAAAAGACAAGATAGAACGCTTTATGATTATGTTATTATAAAAAGAACAAATATGAATTGGACCAAATGATACGCTGATTTAAATTATTTGTTGATAAACATAACAATAAATAAATCTCAAGGTAAAGAGCTTGGTAAAGTTAAGGAAAAAGCTATAGGTTTATTTTTTATTTATTATATATCATACAACAAGTTAGAAAAAGAACTGCGCGTGAAGATATAGCATATTCTTTACACCTATACTTCAACAGCGGTCTTTCATTAAGAAATACATCTAAATCCCTCTCTCGAATCGTTAAAAGAAGTCATGCCACAATTAGAGATTGGATACAAAAGTACAAACCAGAAAGATTATCGTACCTCAAGACCAAGATATCTGAATTTATAATAGATGAAAAATTCAACTAAAAGTAGGTTCAAAAGTAATATGGTTATGGGTAGCTACTATCAGGTCTGAAAGTAAAAATATTCTTGAAATAAGCATATCAAAGGAACAAAATATGTCTTTGCTAAAGAGTATTTTCTATCAAATATTGTAGAAAAATATGGTTATCATCTGGTTTCAACAGATATGGAGTTACATGGTATCCACCACAGGTCTGCAAGCTTTTGAAACTGAAACATCATTAGCATTCCTCTTATGAGAAAAGCATGATTGAAAGAACAATGCAATATAAAGATAGAATGAATGTTTTGACGATTACTTTCCTTGTAGAAAGAAGAAATGTAAAATTAAAACATATAAAACAGTGGCTTAATCCATTTGCTGATTATTATAACAAAGAAATAATTCCTTAACTTTTCAGAGCTAGGTAAAGTGCCATTATATCTAAATATATAGTTTATATAATATTATAATTCTTGGATTTGGAAAAAAAGAATACATCCGATTTAAATTCCCATGATAAAAAGGATGAAATTATTAGTAAATCTAAACACATATTGGAAAAATATAAAATCAAAATTGGAGATACCGTCAAAATTTTATCAAATAAAGGAGATTTTTATGGAATAATTATGCCAAGATATGAATCATTTAATGACAATCACATTGTAATTAAACTGAAAAGTGGTTACAATATTGGAATTTTAATCGAAAACATTTTATCAATTACAAAAGATAATATTCATTTACCAAATAATGACCAAAAGATTTTAAAAGTAGATAAAGAATCCAAATTTGCTCAATTAAAAGAAAATGTTAATGATATAAATGATTCAATTGAATCCAAATCTTTACCACGAATCTTGCTTATTAGTACTGGTGGAACTATTGCCAGTAAAATTGATTATAGAACAGGTGGCGTTACCTCACTCTTAACTGCTTCTGAGATACAGTCAATTTTTCCAGAAATTTCAAAATTCGCATTAATTTATCCTGAATTCTTGTTTAACGAATACAGCGAAAATATAACTCCCAAACATTGGTCCATATTATCTAAAAGAATTTCCCATGCAATTTTACATGAAAATTATAATGGAATTATAATATCTCATGGAACGGATACCATACATTATACCTCTTCTGCAATTAGTTTTGCACTACAAAATCTGCCCATTCCAGTTGTTTTAGTAGGATCTCAAAGGTCATCAGACCGTCCGTCATCAGATGCATTCACCAATTTAATGGGCGCAGTAAAATTTATTTCAAAAACAAAATTTTCAGGTATTTTTGTTTGTATGCATCATACATTATCAGATAATGTTATTGCATGTCATATAGGTACAAGAGTACGAAAAAGTCATACAAGCAAACGGAATGCTTTTCATTCACTAGATTCAGTTCCTTTTGCACTAATAGACAACTCTGACGTTATCTTTAATATAGACAAAAAGAAGGTAACACAACAAAATAATAATGTAAAAAATTTTATTTCAAAAACATACTTTGATGATAGAGTATTTTTATTAAAATTCTACCCGGGTTTTGATCCTTCGTTTCTTGACTGTTTTTTAAATTTAAATTACAAGGTTATAATATTAGAAGGGACTGGGCTTGGACATATTAATAGAAATTGTTTTCAGTATATTAAAAAATTGATAAGTTCGGGTATTATTATATTCATGACTTCTCAATGTATATATGGAAGAGTACAAATGACTGTTTATGATACTGGAAGAGATCTATTAGATTTAGGAGTTATTCCATTATCTGATATGAGCTCTGAAACTGCCGTAGTCAAGGCTATGTGGGCATTAGCTAATAGTTCTAGTCAAATAAATCTTATAGAATTAATGAGATCAAATATATCTAATGAAGTTTCCAATACTTCGCTTCTTGTTTCTTAAATGCAATAGGAAGGAATCTGAATGAACTTAGATATTAACGATCTAAATGTGAAAGTAGGGCTCGAAATTCATCAACAATTAGATACCTCTTGTAAACTTTTTTGTAATTGCAAATGTGACGATGCAAATGGAAATTACGATTATCATTTTATACGTATTTTAAGACCAACCAAAAGTGAACTTGGTAATTTTGATAATGCAGCATTATTTGAACATTCTAAGATGAGCACAATAAAATATTACTCAAAAGTCGAATTAAGTTGTTTAGTAGAAGCAGATGAAGAGCCCCCACATGAGGTCAATAAAGACGCCTTAAATACAGTTTTAATATTTTCTCTTGCACTTAACTCCAACATTGTTGATGAAATTCATGTTATGAGAAAATTAGTCATAGATGGATCAAATGCTAGCGGATTTCAAAGAACTATGTTAGTTGCTTCTGGAGGGTATTTACGAGTCGATAACTTTAGAGATGTTGGTATACAAAGTATTTGTTTAGAGGAAGATGCCGCAAAATTGCTCCCTCGTTCAGATTCATTTAAGGAATACGGTTTAGATAGGCTTGGAATTCCTTTAGTAGAAATAGCTTTAGAACCTATAACAGGTAAACCTGAAGATATTGTTAATGTGGCACTAACTCTTGGCAGATTGCTACGTACTAGTAAACGTGTATCTAGAGGACTTGGCAGCATCCGACAGGACGTAAATATTTCTGTTAATGGTGGACAAGTAGTGGAGGTAAAAGGCGTACAACAATTATCACAATTAGTTAAAGTAATAGATTATGAGACAAAAAGACAATTTAGTTTGATTAAAATTGCAGAAGAATTTAGAAAAAGGAATATCAAAGACGAAAACATAGGCGATAAAATAGAAGACGTTACCAACTTATTTAAGAATTCTACATCTAATGTAATAAAGAAAATTTTAAAAAATAATGATTCCATTCTTCTATCTATTAGGTTGAGAGGTGTGGAAAAGTTAATAAGTCATGAACCTATTCCAGGTATTCGTTTAGGCAAAGAATTAGGCGAATTTGTTAGATTTTTTGGTTTAGGAGGTATTTTTCATTCTGATGAGTTACCAAATTATGGAATTACATCCAAAGATATTGAGAGTATCACAGACAAACTTCAAATTTCATCAGGTGATGCTTTTTTAATAATTGGAGGAGATAAAAATAAAATAAGTGGTGTAATAGATCCACTAATACAAAGGATATGCAATTTTAAGCATGGTGTGATTGCAGAAACGCGTGCAGCAAATTTGGATGGATCCACTATTTTTTCTAGGCCCAGACCAGGTTCATCTAGAATGTATCCTGAAACAGACGTATTACCAATTCCTATATCAACTAAATTACTAAACGATCTTAAACAAGAAATTCCTTTATCATGGAATGAAATGATTAATCATTTGATCAATAAATACAATTTAAATAAAAAATTATCGGAACAAATTTTTGATTCTCCCTATTATAACATATTTGAAAGAATTGCAAAAACTTCAAAAAATGTTACTCCAACTTTTATTGCTTCAAAGCTCACAGACGATATGATTAATCTATTACGAAATAATCTTGATAAATCTTTGCTCACAGACGATATGATTCTAGAAACCTTTGAAAAACTGGATAATGGTACAATAGCTAAAGAATCAGTAAATCTAATTTTCGAACAAATCATGAAAAAAGAAGCCAAGTCTGTAAAAGAGGCACTGGATTCATTAAATTTAAAAGAAATTACTATAGAAGAAATGAGTAATATCTTAGACAAAATAATAGAAGATAATATTAAATTTGTTAAAGAAAAAGGAAATAATTCGATAGGCGCACTAATGGGTAAAAGTATGCACTTACTAAGAGGAAAAGTTGATGGATACAAAATTAATGAATATTTGAAAAAGAGAATAGAAGCCAAGGTAAAAAGTGAATCTTAAATATGACTCGCAAACCCAAATCAATATATTGTCATTACCATGACTCTTTAAATATAAATTCTAATACTCTAAAATCTTTTTTAAACAATTATTCAGTATCTTTATCAGAATCAGAGAACATTATCAATTTGATATCCAAATATTATAATGAAAAAGTTGAAACCATAGTGAGCAGATGTAATAACAATTGGACAAATTTAGAGTCTTTTTATTCCCCTCTTGTATTATTTATTGATTGTATCGACAAAATAGTCAAAGAAAAAGAACTGTTACTATCTAAAAAATCAGAAAAGATATTACAATCTTTCATAATATCCATGGAATCATGGATGAAATGGTAAAAGATATTAATTCTTAAATTTTTGTAAATAAATTAAATAAAATAAATTATAAACACATTAATTTATGTAATAACGCTTGATTATATAATAGAATATCTAGTTTTATCAATTATTCCTGTTTTGTGTTTAAAAATGTTTTTAAATATCAACACATTTTTCCATGTATTAATATTATGATTAAATTGACATGATTTGTAAAATTTTTTTAAAAAAATATTTTAGTGTGCATGGGGCGGGGGTGCACTACCTTTTGACAATGATTCGTTAAATGTTCCTGCAGCCTTTTCGTGATATTCTTGAGCAGATTGATCAACTTTGATTGCTTGAGGCGGACAAACAGAAACGCATGCCATGCACCAAATACAATCATGTTCTCTAATTGGATCTGCTTTATCAGTGTAATCTTTTCTTTCTTCTTTAACTGAAGAGCCTTCGCCTGCAAATTCATAATTTACTGCGTCTTTGCCTGGGACATCATGTTCTGTCCTATACCATTGAAATACTTGCACTGGACATGCTTCGATACAAGCTCCGTCTGCAACACAGGAATCCCAGTCAACAGCCACCATAGTACCACTAACGCCTATTGGTTCTAACGCTTCTCCTTTTGCTTGAAAAGCTTCCTTAACTTCGGCATTTTCTGCTGCTTCACCTACTTTGCCTGGCCCCCAGAGATAGTGAAAATGTTCTCCATCGGAGTTTTTTATTTGCCCAATTACTTGATAATTCTTCGGAAAATCTGGATCGATTGGCATATTTTTTCGCAGAGGTAATTGATCTAATATAATATATAAATCATGTGTAAAAAAATATTAAAATAAACTCGAATTTATTTATTATATATGTAGTAATTTTTTTTAAGATTATTAAAATTAATTAATACTAGAAAAATACTGCTGTATTTCCAGAATATTATCCTAATCTTCTAAAAATATACCTTTTTATCGGTTTTTGTAATAATTGAGGACGTCATTATTTTTAATTAATCTTCAAATATTAATTAAAAATGATAATAATAATAATTCATGATTTAATAAATGAATCAGCATTTAAAAAGTAGCTCCTACATTTAAAGAAGTGAGTTCTAATGTCTCATTTCCTTCGTAATTTTAGAAATATAGAAAAATATTCATAAACTATATGTAGATTTGTACTTTTCAGGCCTTTCTTTAAAAAACAGCCAGATCATCGTCTTTTATTTATAGAACGAAATAACATATGATCTAGAATAAAATATATACATCAAAGAAAAATAAAATCTTGAATATGTTTGCTAAAAATAAAAATAGGCATTAAACATATTTGCTTATATAACAATAGGATCAAATAATAAAAATAGATCTTCAAAGGATATTTTCATGCAAAGAAAGAAAAATAAATCAACGGACGCATAGAACTAGGTGGATATACTACGGTTTGATAATAATGGAAGTGAGATTAAATGGAGTCAAAATTGGCTGGGATTAATATATTATTTCTTTACATTCACTAAACTTATATACTCATAGGCAGAGGTTTCATTATCAAATGCGTATTGAACCTTTTGAAAACTTTTCTTGAAATCAATTATATTTTGTAAAACTTTATTACTATCCTGCTTATCAATAACAATTCTTTTAATAAATGTAGCTATTTCTTGCATTTCATTTTCTTTCATACCAAGTCTTGTAACTTCAGGAACTCCAATTCGTACTCCACTAGGATGTAAATAATTTCTACCTTCTTTTATATCTCCAGGAAGAAGCTGTCTATTCAATATTATATTGCATTTTTCAAGATCTTTTTCAATAGTTCCTCCATCTCCATACTTGGAAACATCTACAGCTAATTGATGAGATTCTGTATACCCTCTTTTTTCACCCAATACACTAAATCCATAATTTGCTAAAGAATAAGCTAGCATTTTTGCATTTTTAATAACTTGTTTTGCATACTCTTCACCAAATTCCATCATTTCTGCCAAAGCAATAGCTTTTCCTGCAACATGATGTAAATGATGACTACTAGTATTTCCAGGAAATATTGCCTTCTTGATAGATTCGCTAAATTTTTCAAATGACACTATTATACCACCTTGAGGTCCCCATAATGTTTTATGAGAACTCATAGTCATAGAGTCAGCACCCTCTCTTAAAGGATCTTGAAATTGATTACCCGCAATTAAACCTGCGACATGAGCTCCATCATAATTTATATAAATATTATAATTATGTAAAAAATCAGATAACTCTTTTACTGGATGCGGAAACAAAAAGAGACTACCGCCAAACATTGCAATTTTGGGTGTTTTCCCTTCAGTAGCCATTGTTTCAATTTTCTTTTTTGTCATATCAACATCTATGGTCATTTCATCTTTTGAGAATGGAAAATGTTCTATCAACAGACCGTGTACTAAACCCGCCGTACCTGAATGTTCTTTTTTACCATGTGAAATATGGCCACCACTAGGAATAGACGATGCTATCATATGATCGCCCGGATTTGAAAATGAAGAATAAATAGCCAAATTCGCTACTACTCCAGAAGTCGCCCTACAGTCAGCAAATTCTGATTTAAATACCTTATTAGCTAATTCATTACAAATATTTTCTACCTGATCTATATAAGTACAGCCCGCATAAACTCTTTCACCGGGCCATCCCTCTGCATATCTGTTCGCAAAATCTGATGCAACAGCTTCTCTTACTGCAGGACTTGGTATATTTTCACTAGCTATTAGTGGAATAGAACTATTGAACCAATTATGATGTTCTTTTAATAGCTTTAAGACGCTATCATATGACGCTTTGGCTTCCAATGTAAATTGTTAAAATTACAACTATTTAATATATCGTGATGAATTATTATAATATTTTGAATTGGAATTTTATATTGTTGATCTTTATAACAAAAATTTTATACCACAGGTATTTTACCTACCATAACATAAGGTTAGTCTGATGGAAGGATATTGTGTTAAATGTAAGGCAAAAAGAGAAATGAAAGACGAAAAACAAGTAACCATGAAAAATGGAAGACCTGCTACACAAGGCACATGTAGTGTTTGTAGTACAAAAAATGTTTAAAATAGGAGGAATTAAAAAATCATAAATTAAATTTAATATTTACCTTATTAAATTATCATTATTTCAAGTAATTTTATGTTTTTAGTTTGTATTTATCAATTTTAGTCGTTACTCTTTAATCACTCATGTGATCAAAGTATATATTAGAATTTAACAATATTTTGATTAATCAATATATATATATAATATTTTGACTCCGCTAACTTAAGATAAAATTTCTTTAATATATTGATAAACAAACAGATTAAGCCATTGTTTTATATGATTTGGTTTACACTTGTTCTTTTTACTAGGAAAGTAATAGTCAAAGCATCTCATCCTATTTCTTATGTACTGCGTTGTTCTTTCAATTATACTTTTCTCAAAAAAAATATAATGATATAGATCCAAAAACTTTCAGGCTTGTGGTGAATACCATATAACAAAATCAAATGAGATTTGTGCTTTTAGGTGCTTGCCTAAAACATGAGACAGAAATTGTTCACCCATATACATATTTCGCTTTTTAGATACAGAAAAAGGAAGGATTACTTTTTGTTTTGATTCTATGACTACCTGTTGTACTTCCACACATGGTTGACAAAACAATGTACCAACATGGCTGACACATTTTGTCTTGTTCTACATTATCAATATCAGTTGTTTTAAAGATTTCATGAACTTCTCTGATGGCGTCATTCCGTTTATTCCACCGTGTTCTCTTTCACAGTTATATGAATTGACAAATAATTCGTATTTCTCTATTCCCTCTTTCATATCAATTAACTCTTCTACTTGTAGAAATTCAGTTATGACTATTTTGTTATACGCTTCTACTTTCCCCTGTTCTTGTGGATAACCTTTAGGAATCTGCTTGTCCTTTATTCCATTGAGAAAAAGATAATGTTTGAATTTATTCGATGTAAATTCTCTACCACAACCATCGTGTGCATCACTTTCATAGGTTTACCGTAGAGTTCAATCCATTCGTTGAGAACCGATAGTGATTCTTCACTAGTTCTTCTGCGGCACCATTTGCTAACTACTTTTCTTGAGGGGCAATCATCTATATAACATGAATAAAATAATTTTTGCTTCGTGAGCCTTTTAGATAAAAAGGTCCTTTGGTATCCATTTGAACCAACTCATTCGGATGTTTCATTTCAAATCTTGTATTTTCTTTTTAGCTTGACAGATAGTACATTGAGATTGTGTCTCTTTAGAATATTGTAAATGGTTTTTTGTACCCAAGCTGATTCCATACTTTCTCTTTAATCTGAACCTTATTCTCATTGGACCAAATCTGTTGTTTAGTCTCAGCTCGAGAATAATCTTTTCTATATCTTTGGTTACCTTTACATTTTTAATATTATGCGGTTTTCTTGATTGGTTTTTTAATCCATCTATCCCATATACATTATAGCGTCTCTTCCATTTGTACCATGTTTGTCTTGAAACAGCATATGCAGTACAAGCATCAGATATAGTCTTACCTGAACGTTCTGATTCAATTATCATTTTATACCTATTTTCAATTATATCCATTATTATTACACTCTAAGACTAGAGTGTCAACTATGTTAGGAAGCTAAAATGTCAACTATGTGTGGAATCAGTTACAATTAATGTATGATCTAGAGCCTTTTGGTATTAAAACAGTACTTGTAGAACCTGGTGTAATAAAAACGAATTTTTTCAATTCTGTAATTGTAGCAAATAGGTCTAATAACCTTGATTTGCCTTATGCACAAATTATGAAAGAAAAAGAAAGCAGATTAAATGAAATGATTAAAAATGGATCTGACCCTGAATATGTGGCAAAAATCATTCTCGAAATAATAACGGATAATATACCTAAACTACGGTATTTGGCAGGTAAAGATGTGGAGTAATTCATGGAGTTAAAAAAAAGAAAATGTTGATAATGATTTTCATAATATGATGAAAAAGATGTAAGTGGTATTATGCCTAAAGGTTGACTTAATATATTAATAATTCGTTTAAAAATATCGTTTTAGTTGCTTTTGTATATGTTAGGGTAAAATATATTAAAATACTATATCTTGTGGCTTTAATTTTAGATAAAATTATTAGAACTTTATTGGATATTAAAATTATTTTTTTATAGTTGATTACTATTTTCTATTATTCTGATTCTATTGATCAAATTAAGAGAAAAATAAAATAAAATATTTACAAAATTTTGATGTTGTTACCTATTTATTAAATGCTTTTAAAAATACCGTCTAAATATGTTCTCCATATTAGGATAAATTTATAATATTATAAATGCCATTTTTTCTTAGCTATACTTTATTTTTAAAAATACTGTTTTGGAAAACAATATATGTTTTAATTTAAAATCCAAAACATAATCTTATTCTAAATATATAATAATGGTATAAATAAAATAAGGGATTAGATTACTTTAATAAGATTCTTGAATAATTCTATATTAAAAAAACCTGCAAAAACAGATCATTCTATTAATGAACTTATCGCAAATAGGTGGAGCGCACGATCTTTTTCTACCAAACCTGTAGAAAAATCCAAACTGTTATCTGTTCTTGAGGCTGCTCGTTGGGCGCCTTCCTCTAGAAATGAACAACCTTGGCGTTATCTTGTTTTTACTGTAGATAATCCTGAAAGATTAAAAGAAGCTCAGTCCGTTTTAATGGAATCTAATTCTTATGCTAGACGAGCTCCCATTCTAATATGTGCTTTAACAAAAAAGAATTATTCTGATACTGGTAATTTTAATTTACTTCATTTCCATGACTTGGGAGCTGCCAATGAAAACATGTTCTTGGAATCTTTTAATCAAGGGTTAATTATGCATGAAATGGGTGGCTTTGATAGAGAAAAAGCCAAGCAGGTATTTAAAGTACCTGATGATTATCAAATTGGAATAATGATTGCCATAGGATATCAAGATACTCATGAATTGTTACCTGATAAATACAGAAAACAATCTCTTTCACCACGAGAAAGAAAACCTCTGTCTGAAATCGTCTTTGTAGACGAGATTGGAAAAAATATGGATGTTTAAAAAACAATTCTATTGGATAAATAATTAAAATATATTGTTATACTTTTTGTGAGTGTTTTTATCTTCTCATTTATTGTATCTTTTTTTAGGAACTATCTTTTTAAAGTCACCCATTGATTTGATCTTGTTATATTTTTTTGATTCTCTTTTTATTATACATATTTGATTATTTTGAAGAAAATTTACTAATTCATTATCCTTTGTTTGCTTATATTTTTGCATATATTATATGATATCAAATTAAAATAAAAACGATTTCAAAGATGTAAGTTATGCAATTAATATGATAATTTGTTTTATTATATATATATTTTTTATATATTTTTCTCCATCTTTTTTTGGGTTAGACGATAACCGCTGTATTTCATGTTTGCCATATCTTTTTGTTATTTCTTTATCATATATATCATCAAACTCTTGCACTGTCAAGCCAGTAAAGAATTTGAAAAGTTTTAGTTTTGTGTATGATCTATCATATGAAAGCAATAAAAGAACAAGAAATTGATGTTTGTCTAATCATATAGCTATTATATTCTAATTATACAAGAGATCTATTAGATATGTTTCTTATTGCGGTTGTTATGCTTTTTAAGGATTTGTTTTACGTTAAATTATTTCCGTCAGTCTTATTTATGGATGTGATTTATGATATGTGTGACTGAATCTATTATTGCCTCCTTTGAGGATCTGATAAAAGATATACTTTTGTTGAATGACATTATCATATCTGTTAGAAGTGCTGGTGCAGTAGCTGAATTGCGCTTAGACAAAGATACTCCTTTTAGAATAAGAGATCAATGGGCTACAATTGGTGATGAAAAAGGTCAATGGCATGCTCATATTAATATTCACGAAGTTAAGGAAGCAAGATTTATTATAGAGGATAAGGAAGATGGTAGAAAAAGTTATAGTATAAGGTTCTTTAATTCTAACGATGATTTGATCTTGAGGATTAATTTTTTGAAAATGTATACTCCTGAGAAAACAATTATACCTGAAAACATATCCAGATATGAAAAATTATTCTCAAAATATGGTGAAAAAGAGTCATTATCACTAACCGTAGGTTAGGTTGATTAACCAAACGACGATTATTTATATGTTTTTATTATTTGTTGTTAATTTATTAAATTAAACACATAATTGTTATTCTTTGAATTTATTTAATAACTTTTTAAATGATTCTTACTTTATTTTTAAAAAGTGTTGTTTCATTAAAATTCATTATATTGAGAACTTTTCAAAATCCATTTGAATTATATCAATAATACATTTGTTATTTAAAGAAGTATATGATAAATTGGGGCTCTGTTCACTTGACGATAACTCTATAGCTTGAAAGTGTTTTATCACCTTTATGAATCTAAGAAATAGAACACCTTCAGAATACATACAATGTGGTTTATATTTTTATTTTTCAGGTCTTTCTTTAAGAAGATCATCCGAAAGACTATCTCTCATTTTATCAAGCGAAATCATCTTTCCATCTGGAACTGAGGGAAACAAAAGTACAATCCTCAAAGAATATCATCTAAGAAAAAGAAAATCTCTGAGTATATTATAGACGAGACAATCCTTAAAGTCTGATCAGAGTACATTTGGGTATGGGTTGCTACTATCTAACCTGAAAGCAAAGAGATTCCTAGAATGAGTATATCACAAGAGCGAAACACGTTTGTTGTAGCAGAACGATTTCTTTCAGATATTTTAGATAAATATGATAAATACTCGGACTCTATAGACGAGGGTTCTTGGTATCCGCAAGCTTGTAAATTCCTAATACTAAATCATCACATTATTCCTCTTGTGGAAAAAGCACTATCGAAAGGACCATGCAGTGCATAAAAGATAGAACCGAAAGTTTTGATGATTATTTTCCATGCGAAAAAAGAAATGTAAATAAAGCACGTGATCAATTGACTTGATTTATTTATAAATTTTCATAAGGAATTATATCTCGTGAATAGAGTCATATTTTCAAATATCCTTTCTTATTGTTGCTTGAATTTCATTTGTCCCTTATGTATGTCCTCTATTGTAACCTTAATGCCCGTAGTTTATATGACAATGATTATATATTCATCTTTAGGGATTCTTTCTTTGTCATTATTTATTTGAACATTTAGTATGTTTATACTTCTATCTATTGTTGTAAAATCGGGGTAGATGGTATTCCTTTAGCGTGTCCTTATGCAATTCCCCAGTTTGTCTGTATGGTGGATGAAAGTATAACTCCGCATATATCAGATAAGATGAAAAGTGTTAGGATAGTGAAATGGTTCTCCAACTTTGTCTTTATTGATCTCTATTAGATCTGTATCCCAGTTATCAATGATATTTCAGTCTAGCAAGATTTCGCCTCTTTAACAAGAGATTGGTTGTATGCTGGTCAGTTCATACAATTTGTTGGTTAATACTAGCTAATGCATTTGGAATAAGGAATTATCCAAAATGAATTTTTGATATGACCTTTACTACATTCTTAAGTATAATGATTTTATTTCTAACCTGTATTTTATTGTTATAGACATTCACAGATAAATGTAAAAAAAGATAATGTTTTAGAGATTTTGCTGTAAAATTATTTCGTCTTGTTTATTTTAAATGTTTTATATAAAATGGGCTGAAATGAAAAATGTTTAAGATTTTTTATAATCGTTTATATCTACATCTTCAATCCCAGGGATTTTTGCTATTTCAAATCTTTCCTTATCTTTTAACAATGAAACTGTGGCATCTATTCCCAATTTTGTAGTTAGTAGATTAATTTGATCACTTGATGGATCTAGACTTGAACCTTTTGCATTGGTTATTATCAAAATGTCTTTATCTGCTTGCGCTCTTGTGGATATGGCATATTCTACTTCTACAGGATCTTCTGGATTTATGTCTTCATCAACGACTACTGCAATTTTTAGAGATGGATGAGCGGCAAAAGCCGTGAGGATAGCATTTTTGGGTTCTCCTTCTAACCTTTTTTTAATTTGGATTACTGCATTAAGCCAGTTGCTCCCGCCGTCTGTTAAATGTACTTTTTTAGTTGATGATACTGTATTTTTTACATATCCAAATATTTTGGATTCAATCGGTAATCCCATTAATAATCTGTGTTCTGTAAATCCTGGTAATATATCATAATATATGGGATCATTTCTATACCATATATTATCAATCTCAAAAATTGGTTGTTTTCTTTTAAAATCATATGTTCTTAGCATTTCGACCATCCATTCTTCAGCAACTTTGTCGCAGAGTATTTTACCTTCAAGTACAATTTCACAATGATTCGGTATCAATAATTGGGAATATTGATTTTTTACTAACTCTAATTTTCCGTCAAGGATGTAGTTTGCAATAGCCATTTCGTCTATGCCATGTGCTGCTTGATATGCTGCGGCTAGATTTACTGCAGGATGTACGCCTATGACGACATTTATTTTTAGATCTTCTTTATGTTCTTTAGCTTGCATAAAGCATTTATGAAGATGTCTTCCTTCTACCATTCTAATAACCATCTCTTTGTTGTTTAGTAATAACATACGATGAGTCGATGAATTTTGAGTGTTGGTCTCTTCATCCTTTGCATAAATAATAGATGATGTTATAAATGGGCCTGCGTCTTTCTCAAAGTGGGTAATGATTGGAAGATTAAACAAATCTTTGGTATTGTTTTTATAAAAAGGTGCATCCGATGAAATTTTTGTAGGATAGATATCCTTATTTATCGATGTAAAATGAGAAAATTCTGTTCTATTTTTTTCTTT
Source organism: uncultured Nitrososphaeraceae archaeon (assembly GCA_963830925.1). Lineage (GTDB taxonomy): Archaea > Thermoproteota > Nitrososphaeria > Nitrososphaerales > Nitrososphaeraceae > Nitrosocosmicus. The sequence continues at coordinate 1,196,087 of CAWHOB010000001.1, forward strand.
GTCTGATTGAATCCCGTAATAAAATCGCTCTCTTGTACCTAAAATATTGGATACAACTTTAAACTTGGAATCTTCTACATTAGTAAATAAAATCGCTTCTTTTTTATCGAATTTACCAACTATTGAAGCCAGTTGAAATTTTTTATTAATTCTTTTATCTATGATTAGTAACTCGTTTTTATCTTTTAATATTGATAAAAATTGTCTGAGATTAGTTTCTTCTTTTTTATCATCATCATTATTATTATTCATTTTTATTATCCTCTATTGATTTCAAAATTTGTTCATTAATAGTCTTCATATCTTCAAATTGTAATTTATTTTTAGCAAAAAATGATATTATGCAAATTCCATTAATCATTAATGAAATTCTTCTTGATAATGTATCTATGAATAATTGATCATTTTTGTCTTGTATTACCTTAGCCGTATTAGTTTGATTTGTTGTTGCTAATGATACCGAAATTGAAGATATCCTTAATTTCTCTTCAGAGATTGAAATAAAGAAACCGTTATCAAATTTTAATATATTTGTTAAAAATTTGCGTTTTGATATGCCTGAAACTATTTCAATTTGATGGCCCATCTGTATTTCTGATTTGGTTAATTAAATTCTATATAATATTATTTGCAATTGACTTAAATATACTGGTTAATATATATAATAACTTAATTGAAATCTATAGAAATAGATGATATCACATATAAAAGATTGAACTCTTTGCTGTATGAATATTTGGATCTAAAAAAACAGGATCTTGATATAGTGGATCTCTTGAACGAATTAATCGATAATTATCAAGAAACCGTGCTGGGATCTATAGGAGGACATGCTGCAGGAGGATAATTTGAACCGTTATTTATCTATATTCTATTTAGAGCCTATCCCAAAATTATCTTTCTATAAATGATCATACAACAGGATAACTGTACCAATCCTGCTTTGTTGCATAACTCTGAAATTCGTTTTTTCATGATTGAATCTTATTATAATAAAACGAATTACGAATAGATGTCTCCTAAACTTGAATTATATGTGTCGTATATTTATGATAAAATTAAGTTATGCAACAAAGCATACCAATCCGAGATAATTCTCTGCCTTCTTCTCATATCTTGTTAACAGTTTTCTGAATCTGTTGTGCCACGAGTTTGTTCTCTCTATAACCCATCTTTTTGCAGAATATTTTTTACGATTTGAACAATGATGTGTTGTAATCTTGATCTCCTCTTGTTCTTCTTTTTCATTTCTTTTTCTCTTTGGAGGAATATGTAGTACATATCCTCGTTTGATTAATTCTTTCTCTTCAGGTTCGGAATTGTATGCTTTATCTAAACATAGATGTTGAAGCTTTCTTTTTCTTTCTATCTTTTTAGTTTTATATGATGATGGTCGTTTATGGATAACTCTATTATCAACTACATCTATTACCAGTTTGATATCATGAGTGCTTGCAGATGATATGACCACAGAAAGCGGTATACCTTTCTTATCTGTTAAAATATGTCTTTTTGTGCCCAGTTTGCTCCTATCAGTAGGATTATGTCCTGTCATCGCCCCCCCTAAAGGCGACTTTATGGATATACTATCGATGGATTGCTGCCAGGTCCAGTTGATACCGATAAGGTCATCATAGATTTTCAGTAATCTTGCCCATGCCTTTTTGAATATATCAAGCCTATTCCACTTCTGAAACCTACGGTGACAAGTAGAACCAGAACATATTCTTTGGGGAGCATCTTCCATTGGCAACCGGTTCTCATTACATAGAGAATTCCATCAATCACTTTTCTGTATGGTATGATTGGCCGACCAACTGTCTTAAGTATTTTCTCTTTTGGTAAAATGTTCTTAATCTCATCCCACAATCTGTCAGGAATCTTGAGTATGGTAGAATATTTCTTTTTCACATTTTTTATCTTCCCATTCTTCGGGATGAAGGCCACAGTTTATCAAAAGGGGGAAAAGAGCTATAATCCTATCGAATTTCGAATTTTGGGATAGGCTCTAAATATATAATACACGATTTGTTATACATATTGGTTGCTTGTTTCTCATATTTCTGATATTCATTTGGGTTATGCTCAATTTAATTTGCAAGAAAGAGAAGAAGATGTCTATGATGTATTTGAAGAGTCTATTGAGAAATCTATTCATGAGCATGTTGAAGCAATAATTCTTGCAGGCGATATTTTTCATAATCCAAAACCTAGTGGAGCTGCAATAATAAAATTGGCACGTGAATTAAAAAAATTAAAGGAAAAGTTAATACCTGTTGTATTTATACTTGGAGAACATGATATTAGTAGAACAAATGATGTTCCTTTATTATTTTTGTTCCATAATTTGGGATTAGCTAAAAGACTTACTCCTGAAAAACCTATAAAAATTAAAGATATATCAATATATGGCTTTAATAAGGAAAGGCGTTCTAATATTGATAACGGATTACTTGAACCATTTAAAAGATTGGAAAAAATTGTAAAATTAGATGAATCTAAAACTAAAATTCTTGTGCTGCATCAAGGTTTGAGTGATTTTAATAAATTTGCAGGCGAGATTTTTGCTAGTGATTTACCTGTTGGATTTAATTATTATGCCATGGGTCATTACCATGATAATATCCAAAAAATATTCCCTGAATTAGAAAATCGTCTAGTTGCATATCCTGGATCACTTGATGTCGGACATAGCGAATCTATATCTGACGTTGAAAAGGGATTTTTAATTGTTGATATGTCAAATAGTGCTGAAAATGTTACAACGGAATGGATTAAAATGGAAAAAAGAAGGCCACAATTGAGTTATTCGCTTGAATTTGGTGACTTGAATAAATATATCGACTATCTTTTGGATCAATCGGATAAATATTCAAAGAAACCTGTATTGGAATTAAAAATAAAAGGACATGAAATAGATCCAAAAATTTTAACTAGTGAATTATCTAGATTAAAAGATCCATATTTGTATTACACTTGGAATATTATTGATGAAGATTCAGTTTCTGGATATTCTTTTGATAATGAGCGTGATTTTGATATTGATAAAGAGATGTCAAAGTTAATCTTGCATTCTCTCAAATCTAAAAAATTGACAAATTTATCTCTTGATATTATTAATATGATTAATGAAGAATATTCTAATATTGGTAGCATTAATAAAGATAAAAGTAAACACGTTGTCGATTATATTTGGAAATATTATGAAAATAATAAAATAGATTATCAAAATAAGGATGTTGATAATTTGGTTGATAAAAAAATTAATATTAAATAACTTTTTATCTCATAAAGATACTCAATTAGAGTTTCATCCTGGAATAACAGTATTTGTTGGGCATAATGGGTCAGGAAAATCAAGTATCATTGATTCAATAACTTTTGCATTTTTCAATGAACATACTAGAAAATCTAATAGAAATTTAATTACAAAAGGTATTAATCAAACACTACCTGAGGAATCCGGATCATATGTTGTCATGGATTTTTCAGTCGGTTCATTGGATTATAAAATTCAAAGACAAATTAATCCACAAGGTCAACTTGTATCTGTAAAATTAGAACAGCTACGAAAAGATGTTTCTTCAAATAAAAATAATTTACAAATTAATGGTTATAGGCCATTAATTTCTGGAGAGCGAAAACAACTTGGAGAGTCTGTTATAAATGAAATTGAAAAGATATTAAATATAGATTACAATAAACTACTAATAGCTAGTATAATTCAACAAGGTGAAATAAATAGAATCATCGATTCCCAACCAAAAGAGTTTAAAGAATTATTAAATAGTATGATGGGTTTGGATAAACTTGATAGTTCTTATTTATATATGCATCATGTTATAGATGACTTTAGAAAGCAACTACGAGAAAATACTGGTGGATATGATGATAATCATATAAAAGTTTTGAAAAATAAAATAAATGAAAATGAAACCAAGCTGCTCACACTGAATATCTCCTTTAATGACACTATGAATATTCTCTCTAGAAAATCTCTGGATCTGGAAAAAATTGAAAAGGAGATTGAGATGTTAGAACCAAAGATTTCTGCATTACAGGAATTAAAGGCTTTGGAAACTACTCTATTAAATTATTTAAAAGAAAAAGTTAAAACTTTAAAAAATGAAATTGAAAAAACAAAGAAAATTCTTTTTGACGTTAAGAATGCCTTTTCTACTTTGGAAAATAAAGAGGAAATTTATATGACTTTACAAATGATTCAATCAGAAAAAGAAGACTATGCTAAAAATTTAAATGAATTAGAATGGGAAATTGGAAAATTAAATGGGTTTACCGAGTGCGCAAAAAAAATCCAAATTAAAGATGGTAGATGTCCTGTATGTAATTCTAAAATAACTGTAATAAATAACGCGTTTGATATTTCGCATATTAAAAAAGAGATGAGCAATAAACTTCAAAAAAAATCTTTTGTTGTATCTGAATTAGATAAGGTTTCTAAAGAAGAATTTGATTATAGAAAAAAGGAGAAAAATGTAATTGCTGCAGAAAAAGTTTTGTCATCATTTGACGTTTCTTTAAATAGTGATATTGATTTAATTGAAGAAAAACTATTATCATTGAATAATGCTTATTTGCTTTTATCCAAATTAACTTTAAATAATCTTAATGATGTTGATATTTTACCTTATAAAATAGATGAATATTCATCAAAGCTAATTGATAAGATACTTATTATGAGAACTGATCTTGTAGATATTGATGTAAACGTTATTAAGCAAAAGAAATTATATAAAAATAAAATATCGTCTGAATATATGGATCTACAAAATCAAAAAGCAATAATAGAAAAATCCATTTCTGATTTAGAGCATGAAAATATGGAATTTAATAACATATTGAATGAATTATCTTTGGCGTCTAGTTTTATTTCTGATTTGGAAAAAATTAGATCAATGGTTTTTAATCGAGATGGTGTAGTAGCTTCTAGCTTAAGGACTTGGGCTTTAGATTTGATATCGAAAAGATCCTCTGATTATATAAATACATTTAATGTTGGTATATCTAAAATCTCTCTGATTGAAAAACCCCGAGAAATAAAAATTTTATGTTATGGTAAAAGAGGGGATATGGATATAATATCTCTAAGTGGTGGAGAGAAAGTTGCCGTATCTTTAGCTTTACGAATGGGTATTGCGTATTTAATGGGTTCTTCAAAGATTGATTTTATTATTTTAGATGAACCGACGACTAATTTGGATGAAGAACGAAGACGTTCTTTTGTAAACATAATTTCAAACATGTTTAGTAAAGGTGTTGGACCCTTATCTCAAATTATAATTATCACGCATGATGAGGAAATATTTGAAAACTCTGAAATTGAACAGATATATAAATTTTCTATGGGTAGTAATGGATCAATTGTAAAATCTGTTTAATAAACTTATTTTCATCTTGTTTAAAAACCTTAATATTTGTTCAATCTCTTTTCTATATGATCGTAATAATAACATGCGGCTATCTCGTTTACCTAGAGAAGCACGAAGAACTAGAAAGCCTAAACAGCCTAATTGGATAAAATATCCAAACAAGTCGTGTTGGATTCAGTGTACCTATTATAAATGCAGTCATTGTTGGAAATATTCTGGTGGAAAAAATTGGGCTGAATGTCCCGTTTGTCATACTAGTAGTAAAGTTGCTGCTGCAAAGAAATCTTTTGCTAGTAGTAAAGTTGCTGCTGCTGCAACGGATTATGCCCGGGAAAATGATTATGAAGATAATTTTACCATGGAGTAAAATATAATTGTTAATTGGTTGGTATAAAATAGGAGTTTTCTTCTTCGGCTAACAATAATTGTATATTTTTTTTATTATTCTCATCTGAATCTGTTGTTATATTTTCTAAATCGTTAAATATAATTAGAGTTTTATCAATTTTATATTTTCTTGGAATCATTTGAAGAAAGAAATTTAATGTATATAAATCCTGAAATTTTTCTTCAGTGATCTCTTTTAAATGTTCATCAAACAGATTAAGTGTTACCTGCTTTTTACTTTTTGTTATTAAAGCAATATTCATTAGATGAGAAGAAGCGTATTCCATTTATATTTTTAAGATTAATCTATATACTCTTCTCTGATATACATTTGAGTTTCTTCTATCGAAAGTTCTTTATTGATTAAATTATTTTTCCATTCTCTTACTGGTTCTGGATCTTTTCCCATAGTTCTTTCTTTAATTTCATCTATTTTTATAAAAGAAGGTAAATTTACCCATTGTCCTACAAAAAGTGCTTCGCCTGGATTTAACGATGGTAGTTGTTCTATGATTTTTTCATTAATTGCTTCACTAGCAGATCCTATTTGTGTTTGATCTTCTTGTTGTACTATTTTCATAATTGATAAAGAGCCCATTTGGCTCAAAACATTTGGATCTAGTGATCGTGGCCTTTGAGAAACTATGATTAACCCAACTCCAAATTTTCTACCTTCTCTTGCCACTTTTGATGCAATATATTTTGTGTCAGTATTTTCATTTTTTGGAATAAATACATGTGCTTCTTCTATGACTACGATTACTGGGCCATGAAATAGTATTTGATTTTCTATATTGTGTTTTGACTTTAAGCTCTGACTTTTTGATAACTTTCTTTGATGTAATATTGATTCTAAATAAAAAGAAATTGCTACATTAGCTTGCTTTTCTGTAAATTCTATTAGATTGATTACATTTACTTTTCCCTCTCTAATATGTGAAACTGGATCTGATGCATTAGGGATTAAAATTGTATCAAATCTTCTTCTGGCTTCTTTAATTTTGTCTATTACTCTTTCAGCTGAAGTTGCAAATCTTTTTTCTTTGTAACTTATTTCATTAATATTATACTCTAAATAATCCCAAAAGTCATCTTCTGTTTTTTTCTTCAAGTCATCATTATCAAATGCTTTTAACAGTATGGTATTTTGAATATCTGCATTCTCTCTTATTTCTATTACCTCTGCAAATTTTTCAGCAGTAAGTAGTCTTGGATTTATTTGAGCTTGTACAAAATTTATATTTTCACCGTCTAAAAATCTGTATTCGTCGTGGTAATCAAAAATAACCATTGTTCCTGGGATCTCGGATATGGATTTTGCAATCAAGCTTACTAGATTGCTTTTTCCCATACCTGTCATAGCTAATATTCCTAGGTGTCTGGTTGTTAGTTTATTGATATTTATTCTAGCGTTTACTTGATTATTACGGAGTAATGTCCCTACCTTTAACCACGATTCGTCATCAGGATTAAATATTTCTTTAAGATCATTCTTGTCTGCTTTATATATTTCAGTCCCAGGTAAGGGCGGTATTTCTGGTAATATTACTTTTGATTGTTTTAATTGGTTTAATAGACCTAAAATTTTAACATTTACCTTAAAACTTTTATCTCTTTTATTTATTTCCGCAACAATTTTACTTTCTAACGCTTCCTGATAGTTTGAAATTTCTCCTAGTGCATCGCTTTTAATAAAACATGATTCTACTACTCCTAAGATCTTTTTCTTATCATTGTTTGTAATTATTACATATTCTCCAAGCCCTACAGGTTCCCTTCCCTCGAAAATAATGTAGCCTGAGTGTGCAACCCCTATTACTACCCCTAAAAGATCTTTGTTATTTGATGAATGTGGTCCGTATGATAGTGGGTCAGATCTTTCAAGCATAACTCTTTTTTATCTAATTTCTATTATATTTATTTAAAGCGGCTTAAAAAGGTCTTGTTAATTTGAGAAAAAATATATAGATTGAAAATAGCCATATCTCTTAAAAGTGCAAGAAAAGTACACCTTCATAAATTATTGGTTATGGATTATACTTGTACTTTCTTGGTTTATCCTTTATAAATGTCGCAAAAACGTTATCTTTTTTACTTTTAAAGATAAGTCACATATCATTCTGAAATTGGATACAAAAGTACAAACCACAGAATATTCATAGAAAAAAGGAAATTCTTGAATATCGTATAGACGAAAATATGATAAAGGTTGGTCCTAAATTATGGCTTTGAATTGTTACTTAATCTCTGCCAAGAATGCCTTTCTTTTTATATATTAATAGAGAGAAACATATTTATTGTTAAACGGTTTCTATTGCGCATTTAAAATATAAAAACGTCAAGCCTCGTAATCTGATGGTTTTATGTGGTATTTACAAGCCTACAAATTTTTGAGCTCACATCATACCTTCATTCTTCTTTTGAAAAAAGCATTATGGAAAGAACAATGCAATATCTAAAAGACAGAACTATTGAAAGCTTTGATGATTACCTTCCTTGTAGGAAAAAGAACAAGTATAAATTAGACCATATTAAACAATAGATAAAGTTGTTTGTTTATCAACATAATCAAGAAATAATATCTTAAGTTAACAGAGCCAAAATTTGGTTTAACGCTACCATGTTTTATTATTTAAAATTTATTTACTTGCTTTTATATTATTATTTTTTAAACTATAAAGATTTAAAATGGTTTTACCAAATATGTATCCTGGAAATACCAACAATGAAATTATATTTTCCACTTTCAAAAATTAATGAGATCAAGTGCAAATTTTAATTCAATGATCTCTTTTTCAATAAGATTTTTATCTTTTTTGTCATTTGCATAACGCAACAATCTTTCACATGCTCTAATTTGTTCTAATATTATATCTAATTTATTTAAACAGAGACTGTGTACCGATTCTATAAAACAATAAGAAATAGTTTTCTGTTTATCATAACCACTTGTCTTTGCTTCTATCAGAAAAGGTTCCTCTGGTTTGACAATATTCATTGTTCCTTTACCTCCTCTCCAAATTTATCTATAAACGTTAATTTGTTTTGAAAAAAATATAAGCATAAGTTACTCAATAATAGATTCCATTTTTGTATTTTATAATAGTTTTGATGTATCACAACTAATATTGGTGTTGATTTTTATAAAAAGGATTTTAAATATGCAAAATGTGCGCTTTATATGCAGTAATGTTATAATTTGGTCGTTCATAAATATTATTTATAATTTTTAATTTGATCCGACCAAATCATGTAAAAGGAATAATATTGTCAATTTCCTATTTTCGAATTTATTTTTTAAAATAAAAAGGGTTTTAAAATATTATAATTACATCATCCTTTTATTGACATAACATAATATTTATTTTATCTTTTATCTAATATCTAAAAATACCATTTTCATTATTTTTGCCTTTTTATTTAATGATTATGAAATATTTTATTTTCTTTATATGTATTATGAATTTCTTTTCCTTTTTAAAATATATTTTATATTTATAAAAATAAATGTTACGTTATAACTATACTAACATTTGAAGAAACAAATATTACATTGGAAAAATTGGGTATTGTGAAATATCAAGTAATGCAGTAAGTCTATTTAATTTAAATTTGATCTATTTCTTTAAATCTGCAGTATAAATATGATTTGGCATACGCATATGTTCTATTGTTGATTCAAATGGTTTGATTTATTTTATTATTGTACTATCTGTTTCCTTAAAAAATATCATGTTTCATATTATTTCATTTAGCTTAACTTCTATATATTACATGATAGAATTCATATAGCGAATAAAAAGTTTACTTGAGTTATGTATTATACTTTGTCTTCGGGATTTTTGATATTATTAATTCCATTGATCTTTATTTTTTTTAGTCTAACTAGTTTTTTAATTTATTCTGTGAAGGCAATAAAAAATGTACCTCGATTAAAATTTCTACCTAATATTCAAGTATCTAACTTTCCAATGGTTAGCATAATACTTCCTGCAAGGAATGAAGAAAAATATATAGGAAAATGTTTGGATTCTTTGCTATCACAGGACTTTCTAAACTATGAAATTATTGCTATTAATGATTCCTCAACAGATAGTACTGGAGAAATAATAAAAGAATATAGTAAAAATTCAGATAAAGTTATATATATAAATGCAGAACCAAAACCGCTGGGATGGACAGGTAAAAATTGGGCATGTTACCAAGGATATCTTAAATCAAAAGGTGACCTTTTGCTTTTTACCGATGCTGATACCACACATTCTGTTTCAACCGTTTCTTTGTCGGTAGATTATTTATTGTCTGAACACCTTGATGCACTTACTGCTATACCTAAAATATTGGCGCATGATTTCTTTACAAAAATTACTTTGCCTATTCTTTGGACATTTTCTGTAGTTAGATTTTCTGCTGTAAAAGCTAATGATCCAAAAACAAAAATGGGTTATTTCTTCGGAAGCTTTTTTATATTAACAAAAAAGGTTTATGAATCTGTAGGGACTCATAAAACTGTTAAAGATGAAATTATCGAAGATGCAGAATTAGGTAAAAAAGTCAAAGAACAGGGGTTTCGTCTAAAGGTTATACGAGGAGAAGAATACATTAATGCGTTGTGGGCTAGAGATTCTTCTTCATTATGGCATGCACTAAAAAGATTAGTGATTCCTTTGTATGAGAAGGATAAAGTAACTGTATTAATGATTGTTTTTGCAACTTTTTTTTAATCTTATTTCCTTTAATCTTGCTATTTTTTTCTACTTTAAATTATGCATATACTATGAACCAAGGTAACAATATCATTCTTATTTGTTTATCAATTGGGTCTATTATATTATTGATAGTTAATGAAATTTTGCACCTACGCTATACAATTTTTCAAAGTATTTTTTATTCTATGGCTTTTCCAATTTCAGGATTTGTTATATGTACAGCATTTATTGCATCAATTATTTCTGCACAACAGAAAGATGCTATTCTATGGAGAGATAGAAGATATCCTATAAAAGATAAATCCTAAAACAGCAGGTGTATTTTAATTGAAATTTTATGGGTTTTGTTTAATTATTCCTAAGAGAAAAATGATGATAAATCATAAGATTGATTACTGGTCAAGTTTAATTATTAGATTGCTGTTATGGAATAATTTTGTATCTACCTTGATATCTTTTAAAAATTTATCTTTATTTTACATCTTTGTTTCTATTATAAATACATAATATGGATGTTAATTCATCTCTCGTTTTAATTAAACTATATGGTCCTTATTATTTCAGTATATACTATTTTTTTAATTTGAACATTTATATTATTAATTATAGTTGTAAGAAATTTTATTTTAAATTGCTACTAAAAATTAGATAATATATTCCATTTAGATACTAAATGTTTGAGATTCATCCATCTCGTCTGTTTCATCTTCCACATCTACTTGTGTATGTATGTCTATTTTTTCTATAAGCCACCATTGATTTCCAGATACGTCTTTCACAATGGCAATTTTATTCTCTTTATCATTTTTTGGTTCTTTAAATGCTATTGCTCCACATTCTATTGCTTTTTTGTATTTTGTATCAACATTTTCTACATCGATGAAGAAAGCATTTGTAGTGGCTTCCAATTCTGTAGTAGAATTTGAAATTAGTATAATAGATTCACCAATTTTAATTCTTGAAAAAGAATCATTTTGTAATGTAAAATCATCAGATTCTGTTGCGTCAAATACCTTTTTAAGAAAATCTATTAATATTGATGGATCAGAAGCTCTTATTAGTGGTGTAATAATTTGTTTTTCAGGTGTATTTTGGCCTTCAATTTTTGTCATATTGTCATTATATTTGTTCTATTTAATTAATTTCTATGATTTTATTTTGCTTTTACTTTATGTTTGTAATTGATTTTAAAATTTAAGGATGATGTATATCTATCTACTTTTGATACTATTTCTTCATTTATTCTAATTATAATGTGAAAAATAATATAAATAATGCTATATTATCAAGATGAACTGCTTTTTTTTAATTAAAATTAATATATCTTATTTGAAGTACTTTTATTGTTGTTTCCAGAACCTATGTTAATGTATGTCACAATCATGTTTTCTATTTGTAAAACCTAGTTCGAAATATTTATTATACACTTTAATACATCTTCTTGATAATTTGGATATGGTAATTTTAATAAAAGCCATTTCTTTTTGAAAAAATGATATATGCTAAAGATATGGATATTCTTTGGCCTTCACTAATTTTTGTTATCCTGTTATACAAACTATTTTTATCTTCTGCTATTTAACAAGTCTTAAAATGTTCTTTTGAGAATTAAAAAATTTTTTTATGATTTTACCTTCGTCTTCATCTTGACATTAATTCAAATATTATATAGTTAAATGATTATTTATGAAATGGATAACAAGGGAACATGCAAAAGTGGATGGAATTGCATGTCCTTGGTTAATAAAAAAATTTATCGATGAAAACGCAGAATTTCTATTTGTACAATCTAATAAGGTTATAGAAATTATGAAAAAAGAAAATGCAATTCCATTTGATGTCCCAAATGTGGAATTGAGTCATCATGGCGAGGAATGTTCTTTTGATGCGTTTGTAAAAAAATACGATCTTCATTTAAAAAATCCAGAACTATTGGAGTTAGCTAAGATTATACGAGGTGCAGATACTGATAAAAGGCAATTAACTCCTCAATCGATAGGTCTTGCAACGATTGCAGCAGGTTTTAGTCTTGTTTCAAAAGATGATTATGATAATATGATAAAACAATTTCCCCTCTATGATGCATTATACGCATTTGTCAAGTTTGATAAAAAAGACAAATTATTAACTTCTAGACATTAACAATTTATGAAATAATAAAAAGTTATTTTGGTTTAGGATATCAATAATTTAATCATATTTAGCATCTGTGTTATCTTTGCCAAATTAGATGCAATACAGAGGAAAATTATGTCTATATTAGTAGTTGAAACTTTTCAAATTTTGATTTGAGTTTGAAATATGGTGCATATTTAACTAAAGATATAGAAAAAAGATATAGTAAAGTTTAATAGAAATGACTTAATAAACTCAAATATTTAATATTGCTATTATAATAAGTAACTCAAATATTGTCTGCAAAAAGTAGCAAGTGGGTTGTAATAGCAGTTAGGTCAAGAACAATGAAGAAATAGATCAATATTTGTTATTCATTCACCTTTTTTTATTGTTTTCCAAAAATTTAAAACATATGTTAACTTGTCCTTTTAATAAAATCTTATCTACAATGTATTCGTATGATCGGATTGTTTAATTGTTATCATATGCTCTGTTGCATGATTATTTTTTTTCGTCATTTGTTAACGTTTTTAAGATTAATTAAAAACGAAAATAGTCAAAGTTAAATTGTTATTGTTGAGAATAAACTACTATTTTAACTAGTTTTCGAATCATGCAACAAAGCAGTTATCATATAGTTATATATCTATTTTCATACTTTTGATAAACGCTTTTAATATGATAATTAAGAATGCATATGTGAAATTGTATCGCCTTTGATTTTTTTGGATTTGTAGTGTAATTGTCAGATTTTTGTATTGTTTCATAATTTAAATAAAATGTTTTTTGTAATTCTTCTATTATACTATTTGAAATAACGTTTTACCTCTAATAACTTTAAAGTTATCTATATTTACTATATATTGAAAATATTTATAGTGTACTTATCAATTTAGAATATGAAAATACTTTATCCGTCTATTATTTTACTCTCATTCTCATTACTTTGCTTGATCATAATTTCTACTTCTTTTTACTATGGATCAATTACAATATCAAAATTTACTTTGTCTGAATTAAATGTAGAATCTACAAAGGTATTTGCTTTAGGAGAAAAAAACAATACCGATAATAGTTTACTAACAAATACTCCTATTAAACATCTTATAGTGATTTTCCCTGAGAATACCGCATTTGATCATTACTTTGGTACTTATCCTAATGCGAAAAATCTTCCAGGTGAACCGAAATTTACTGCCTTACCTAATACTCCATCAATAAATAACCTTACTGAAGAACTATTAAAAAATAATCCAAATAAAAATAATCCTTTTAGATTTGATAGATCAGATTCTAAAATTGTAGCAATTTGTGATAATGACCATAAATACTCGGCAATACAGAAATCATATAACGGAGGGATATTAAACAACTTTGTAACTCTAGTAAAACCTGATACTAATAAGAATTGTAAACCTGATCAGCCTATGGGATACTTTGATGGAAATACGATTACAGCATTGTGGAATTATGTTCAACATTTTGCAATGAGTGATAACTCGTATAGTACAAATTTTGGTGCTTCACTTGCAGGACACATCAATCTAATTTCAGGTCAAACACATGGCGTACAGCCTAATAATTTGATAGGTCTGACTTCAAAATATGGCACATTGATAGGAGATCCAGATTCTAAATATGATGATTGTTCAGATAAGACCAAGCCTAAGACTCTAGTATATTTTACGGGAAAAAATATTGGAGACAAATTAAATGAAAAGCATGTAACGTGGGGTTGGTTTGAGGGCGGATTTGAGCCTACAAAATGGATTTTGAAAAATACTGGTAATAATTCATTGCAAGTCAAAGAGGCGGTGTGTGGTTCAACTCATTTGAATGTTGCAGGTAATATTATTACTGATTACGTGGTACACCATGAGCCATTCCAATACTATGCTTCAACTGCAAATCCGCATCATTTGCCTCCGTCATCAGTTAGCATGATCGGTCACACAGATCAAGCCAATCACCAATACGATTTATCTGATTTTTGGAATGCAATAGAACATGGAAATTTACCATCAATTAGCTTTTTGAAACCAAGTCAATATCAAACCGGACATCCTGGATATTCAGATCCTATTGATGAGCAAAATTTCATTATAAATATTACCAATCAATTACAAAGATTAAACCAATGGAATAGTACTGCAATTATTATTGCTTATGATGATTCGGGTGGTTGGTATGACCATGTAATGCCTCCAATTATTAGTCAATCCAATGATCCGGACTATGACAGATTACTTGGACTTGATGGTTTATGTGGTCATGCTTCTCCAGACGGTTATCAAGATCGCTGTGGCTACGGAGGACGTCTGCCATTAATTGTTATTTCACCTATGGCAAAAATAAACTATATTAGTCATCAAATTTCCGATCAGACATCTATTTTACGTCTTATTGAAGATAATTGGAATCTTGGTCGTATGGGAAATCAATCATTTGATTCAAATGCCGGATCACTTAACGATATGTTCAATTTCACTAAAGGTTATTATGCAAACAAACTGTTTTTAAACCCGGATGGTACAATAACTAAAAATAAATAACTTCATCAAATATTGTACAAGGCTCTGTTAACTTAAGGAAAAACCTATAGCTTTAAGATAACCGTATATTTTATGTCTACTAGAAATAGAATATCTCCAAATATTGTTGGTTATGGATTATACTTGTACTTTTTAGGATTATCATTTAAAAATACTGCCAAAGCATTATCTTTTTTACTTTTAGTAAAGGTAATTCATGTATCAATCTGGAACTGGCTTCAAAAGTACAGGCCTTGGAAACATCTCTTAAGAATAAGAAAATCCAAGAGTACATCATAGATGAAACTGTTATAAAAGCAGGCGCTGAATCCATTTGGCTTTGGATAGTTATTGAGCCAATACATAAAGAAATTCTATCATTTTATATATCAAAAAAGCGAAATATATCTGTAGCAAAGCGATGTATTTCTACGGTTATAAACAAGTATGGAAAGCATGTAGTTTCAACAGACGGCGGTACATGGTACCCACCACAAGCCTGCAGGTTTTTGAATCTATATCATCATCTTCATTCCACCTATGAGAAAAACATCATTGAGAGAACTATGCAGTACATCAAGGATGGAACCGAAAGCTTTGATGACTACTTTCCTTGTAAAAAGAACAAGTGTAAATTAAATCATATTAATCAACGGCTCAAGTTGTTTGTTTATAAACACAATAAAGAAATAATATCTTAAGTTAACAGAGCCTTGTACAATGATTTGGCTCTGTAAAGTTAAGGAAAAAGCTATAGATTTCTTTTTTGTTTATTATATATGATACAACAAATAAGAAAAAGAACGGAACCTAAAGATATTTTATATTCTTTACATCTTTATTTCAGTGAGCTTTCATTAAGAAATACATCTAAAGCCATATCTCGATTTATTTACGTGAAGTCATTCTGCAATTAGAGATTGGATACAAAAGTACAAGCCAGAAAGACTATCTTACAGCAAGACCCAGATATCTGAATTCATAATTGATGAAACTCAAATTAAAGTTGGTTCTGAATTAATATAGTTATGGGTTGTTATTGAATCTTAAACTAAGAATATTCTTGGAATAAGTATATCCAAAGAGCGAAACATGTTTGTTGTTGAAAGATTTCTATCTAATATTATAGAGAATTATGGTTATCACCCTGTTTCTACAGACGGTGGTGGTACATGGTATCCGCAAGCTTGTAGATTTTTGAAATTAAATCATCATTTGCATTCATCATATGAGAAAAGTATTATCGAAAGAACAATGCAGTACATAAAAGATAGAACCGAAGGTTTTGATGATTATTTTCCCTGTAGAAAAAAGAAATGTAAATTAAGGCATGTAAAACAATGGCTTAACCTATTTGTCAACTATTACAACAAAGAAATAATAGCTTAACTTTACAGAGCCAATGATTTATTTTAAATTCTTAAATATTATGAAATATTATATCTCATGACTTCAAGAGAACGATGAAAATTTTCAATCCAGATTATATTTCATAGAGTTATGTTGGATATATTCTAAATGATTTAATATATAAAAATATTTTTAAAAAATTTAATCAAGCAATTATCTTATATTTTACTAAAGGGGATGTTATTAATGGATGAACACTTCAATAATGTATCTCATAATGAATCAATAATTTCTCAATTCACAAAACAATCTATTTCTTTTACTCAATTATCTCAACACTCTAATCAATATGGATTAAATCTTATGATTAAATTGAGCCAACCAACAAATACCGATAGAGTATTGGACGTTGCATGTGGTAGCGGAATAATTTCTTGTGAATTTGCAAAAATTGTATCTCATGTCACAGGAATTGATTTAACACCTGCAATGATCGACCAAGCTAAATTATTGCAACAAGAAAAAAAATTAAATAATATTACTTGGAAGATTGGTGATGTAATAAAACTTCCATTTGAAAATGACGTGTTTTCGTTAGTGGTTACGAGATATAGCTTACATCATATGATTGAGCCTCAAAAAGTATTGGCGGAAATGAAACGAGTATGTAAACCTGGAGGTAGAGTTCTAGTTATTGACGTTACTCCAGAAAATGATAAAGTAGTTGAATATAATAATGTAGAAAAATTACGCGATCCATCTCATGTAAAAGCCTTGACTATATCTGAATTAGAAAATTTGATGAAAATGGTAAATTTATCTGATTTAAAGTTTGAATACCATAATTTGGAAATGGATCTCGATAAACTTTTACAATCATCCTTTCCAGATACAGAAAATATCTCTAAGATAAAACAGTTATTTGAGAATGATTTAACAAAGAATAATTTAGGGATGAAAAGCTATTTAAAAAATAATAAAATCTATTTCTATTTTCCCATATCTATGATCATTGGAAATAAATACTATTAGCTAACAAAATTTTAAATCGTTAATATCATAATAATATTCAATATTTTAATAAATGGGTGTAAATGGATGCAATTTCTATTTGTACTTGAAAATTATTACTGTTATCCTTGTTATTGTATATTATTTGATGTTTTTCAATTTCTTTATTATTCGAATAATTAGATGATAAAATCTATGTTTTATAATATTATTGTAACGTTTGTTAAAGTTTTTATTTTAATTACTATGATTATTTGATAATTTATGACTATCTACTATTATGATAACAATATATATAATAATTATATTAAATTATGGGACAGTTATAGTCGCTTTTGGATAAAATCGTATTTTGATTTTTTTAATGGATATACAAACTGGGCTAAAACAGTGATTGATTACAGTAAAAATCCCTCCAGTACTCATTCCTTAGGTGTAATTAATGTAGTGGATGATGTAGAGGTAATCAGCAGCATTTTCTCAGGGGATAAACAAATAACCGTTGGATTGATATATAGTGGAAAAGAAAATGCGCCACAGATTACAATAAAAGCCGATGCGTTCAAATTTGAGTTTCAAGAATTTCCTTCTTTATATAAAAATCTGATGAAAAATATGCTTAACATAAAATTTTTTGATATTAACTCTTTATTTCAGGATTTAGAAGGATATACAACTTCTAATTTGTTTAAAGGTTTAACAGTATCTTCTGGTAAAAGTGGATTGGCTGCAGGCTGGCCGTCTCCAGCTACAGTTATAATAGATTTGACAGGAAATATGATCCTAAAAGATGCAAATCTTCTTACCATACGAATTCTAAAATGAAAAATAATTTATAGTCGTTCATATAGTTTAATTAATTTGCTTGCTAACACTCATAAAAATTGTCCAATTTAAATAATATTCTTTTAATTAAATAAACTATTGTATGTTCAAGTTGTAGTATGTTTTATTATTTCATGGTATAATATTTTTTTGATATAATTATTGTATTTTTAATAAATTGACAATATTTTTATAGGTGATTATATAAGTCTGTGTTTATCGCTGCACTCTCTACAAATATCTAGTGATGATAAAATCGAGTTTGGTGTTTCATAATAGTATTTCGGTTTCTTTTCTATAGTAGTAGAACAATAATCACATATAATATTTCTATATTGATCATCTATTTTTATGACCATTACATTAAATAAATAATTATTAGATATAAGGAATTTCTTTTATTGTATATTGTTTTATATTTTTAAATCCTTTTATGAATTATATTAGTATATATTTTATACAAATGCTATTTCAATTAACTACAATCTAATTATTTTTATTGTCTATTTATTAAAATTGAATATTTTATCCACAAGGTGTTTTCAGAATCATGTTGTTGTATGCGTTTAAAGTATTTGTTTTTTGAAATAACTTTTGCTGATTTTATCAAATCGAAAATTCAATTATTAGAAACTCAATATATTATAATATCATATTATATTATATTACTCAAATTGTATTTCCTAACATATGTTAAATAATTAGTTCAATGAATTATTAGGAAACAGTATAATTTGAATTATGTGTTAATATATGTATATATCTTATTCTTCTTCCTCTAGTTTTTCTCTTTGATCTTCTTCCTCTTTTTCATGTTCATCTTTTGTTTTTTCTATGTCCTCATCAATTTCCATTGTCATATGCGTCTTATCAATATACTACAATATCATTATTAAATTTATTTTCTAACTTTTATCTTTATGATTGATTTTGTTTTAAAATGATCTTAAACAAAATCTAAAGTATAAAATTGCTCGTAAATTTCAATTTCAATTTCAATTTCATTCTAAAAACATAAAATATTAGATTATTAATAAAATGATACTAAATTAAATATTATATAACAATATTTTTGTTTCTATATTTCTTTTAAAAGGAGTATAAAATGTATTTCAGGTGGTAAAACGTTATAATAAGATTATGTAGTGTATACTTTATACATTGAATTATCTTTATGATCTATATATTTCCAATCAGTTTCTTTTAAAGGTATCAAATGAAACTTTGATTGAATAGATGGATGAAGTAGTATGAATAAATTATTTCCAACTGATATTTTATTTGGTTTGGTTAGAGATGTGATCTTTGCGGTTACATTCATAGGGTATCCTATTAAATCTATTGGTGCACTTTTGTCGAATCCGTATTGTATAACGGCATTTTCTCCTTCGTCAATACCAATTTTAACCTCTAATTTGGGATAATCATCTTTTTTAAATATTGGATTTATGACATTTTCTATAACATCAATCATTGAATTTGCACACCGAAAGGATTTATCACAAGCGAGATATTTATTAAATCCTATTGGAAAAAAGGCTATTACTGCATCTCCAACATATTTTAATACAAATCCGTCATAACTTTCAACTACTGATGATAGTTCATGTGAAAATACTTTTATTATTTTTGCCATTTTTTCTACCGGTAAATCCATGCTCATCTTTGTAGATCCTACTAAATCTACATACATGACTATTTGAGACGTTTTTGAATCGACGTGATTTAGTAAAAATTCTTGACCTCTCTTTATGGATGTATTGTATTTATACCGTTCATGCAAAACACTCCAAAGTCTATCTTGTCTTTGTGTAAGTAGTGTTTGCAAATCAAAAATATTGTTCAAAATGTGACTTTTATTTGTCTCATTATTTCCAGATGAATTCATCATTCTTTCAGTTATCGTATTATCCATATTGCCTTTTAAAGAAGAATCTTTTACAGATTTAATATTTTCTTCACTATTGCCATTTTCTTTATTTGGGTGATCTCCTTCTCCTGCCATATTTTCCTTTTCTAATTTTTCATCCATAAAAGGACCTAATAACTAAAATGGTATTGATAATTTATTTATATATAGTTTAGTTTTTATATTAATTGGATAGTAGTATGATATGTATATAAAATAAATTTTATAGTCATTCCGATTCTGTCAATTAAATTTGTTTTATCGATTTTTTTTATTTAAAATATTGATAATGGCAATTAATAATGGTTTTTGGATCTTTAAAATAAGGTGAATTATTCCTCATAATCATCTATTCTAATTTGTGGGAGTTTAGCTGCTAGGATGTCTACCTTCTATATCTTTGGAGATTGTACGAAAAGATCTGCCGCCTTTTCCATCAGCAATTTGATGATCTTACCTCCTAAGTGTTCTTGTCTGCCTGAATCATTGAGAAAAGCACTAAAAATACCGAATGTCGATGGACCCATACGTATTGCAAACCATGCACTCGTAGCTGGCTCATCTTGAGCTAGTAATACACCACTTCGTAATAAGATGTCTAGATCAGCTTCTCTACCATGTTTTACATCTATTTTAATAAACAAACCTACATTAACCATACTTATTTTCTTTGATTTCTTGAAATATAAGTTTTGTTTCGACATAATAGGAACACTATTGTAACATAAAGATGTTTTCTTTTTATTTGATCTTTTTTACCAATTTTATGAAATGTATCTAAATAAAGGTCAATTCTGTAGATTTAACGTCTGTGATAATAATAATATAATATTTTAAAATTTATGATGTTCAATTTTATACTTTGAAACCGTGAATACTTAACTAGTATTACAAAAACTCCTTGGAATAAGACTGCTTGACATTGTCTTTTATTTTGTTTATCTATAAAGATTGTATGTTTTAACTCAAACAGTCTATGTATAGAAGACTACTGTAATCTTTATACTCAATTGAATTTTTAAATGCTTTTTGAAAACTTTTGTCAATACTAAGGGAGTTTATTTTATATCATCATTGTTTAATCTATATAACACCACTTCCAATTTTCTCCAGGTTCCTGGGATTTAATAATTGGATGATTTGTTTCATGAAAGTGTTTTGTACTATGCTTATTTATTAGATCTCTTGCGTAATTGCTTACAAACAGCTTTATGACCACCATCTCTTCATTAACCTGTTTTCTCTTTGCTTTCATACGAGAGGTTATCCAAAAAACCATTGCTTTTCAAATCGTTCACTGGTCTTACAGTACAAGAATTTGATGATATTTACAATAAAGATATATCAAAAAAATACGAAAAATACGAGAGCAAGCGGTTATCATGCAAACGAAAAGAAAAGAGAAAAAGAAAATCTGGTGCAGGTAGACATTTTAAACTAGATATAAAAAATAGATTTCTGATAATTTTAGTGTACTATCGTCTGTACATAACTTACACGTTAGCAGGATTTCTCTTTGATTTGGATCAAAGTAACATCTGTAGAGATATACAAAAGATTGAAAGTTTAATTAGAAAATGTTTACCTATCCCTCAGAAATTATACGGCATGACAAAGAGGTTAAAAACTCCAGAGGAATTAGAGAAATATTTTCCAGGCTTTCTTGCTTTTACCGATTGTACAGAACAACAGATACCAAGACCTGCTGATAAGAATAGAAGGAAGATATTCTACTCAGGTAAGAAGAAAAGACATACTATAAAGAATCAGATTACGGTTAACAACCATGGTTTTATTCTTCACAAAGTACGCTATAAAAAAGGAAGAAAACATGATTATGATGTTTATAAAAAGAATCATCCTGTAATCCCAAAAGAGGTTGTTAATTTAGTTGATCTGGGATACCTTGGTATAGAAAAGGATTTTCCAGAACAACTATCCGCCTTACCATATAAAAAGAAAAGAAATCAATTTTTATCAGATGATGAAAAAGAGTATAATAAAATTCATTCCAAAAAGAGGATAATAGTAGAACATACTATCAGCAGATTGAAAAAGTACAGGATACTTGCAGATATATTTAGAAATAAATTGAGAAAACATAACAAGGTGTCAGATATAGTAGCAGGCCTGGTAAACTATAGAATAATGAACCAGTGTTTATAGAACCTGAGTATAATATCATATTATAAAGTGTAGATTGTTTCTAATTACGCAAGAGATCTATTGATGAATCGCAACATCCAACATGACCACAAGTGAGACATAAACGTAGATGAACCCATTCAGAGCCCATTTTTTCACATTCTTCACAACCTTTTGTATTACCTTTTGTATTAGGATTTATATCTTTAATATGATCGCATCTATTGCCTTGCATATTTAATTTCTCAATAAATAAATAAAAAATCTAATTTATTTATATTTTGATTAATCTTCACAAATAAACAAATATTATAATATGAATATTCATCCACAAAGTTTCATTTTTTTATTATATTGTTTTATACTGGAAAATAAGTGAGTAGGTATTTTAACAATTATATTTATTTATTATATTTAAAATTTTATTTCCAATGCCATAAAATGCTTTTATGATTTTAGATATTCAACCTAACAATTGCTATTAAATTGATCTTTGTGTTTATGAAATTTATCGATTAAGGTTCAAAATTATATAAAATTTAACGTGTTTATATTTTATATTGATTTCCAAATTCCTGTTTCATCTTTTCCATCAATATACTTCCAAATTCTAGGGGATATTTCTAATTCCGAAAATTTTTTTTTAAGAGAAGGAGCCATGCCCATATATATTGCATGACTGGTAGCAATTTGATTGGGGTTTACTAATTTGGTTAATTTTGCGGCCATACTAATACCATAACCCAAAATATCTGTATATGATTTTTCTCCTAGCATATATTGAATGATTGAATGTTCGCTAGCGTCTACTCCAATCCTTATTCGTAGTTGTTCATATTTGTTCCGTAGCAAAATAGGGTTTATTACTTGTTTAATGACTGTAATCATATAAAATGCGCAATTTATTGCTGCATTACAAGAATAAGAATTTTCTATATCCATTGGAAAAAAGGCTATTACTGCATCTCCAACATATTTTAAAACTTGTCCATTAAAATTGGATATTGCAAAAGACATTTCCTGAGTAAACATTTGTATTAATCTAGCTAATTTATCCACTGAAAAATCTCTCATCAATAGAGTGGAATCTACTATGTCTACATATAGTACAATTAGTTTCTGTTTAGATCCTATAAATTTTAATAAATACTGCTCGGATCGTTCTATTCTTGGATTAAGTGTAGAATTTTTTTCGAAAGTCTCTGATAGTCTTTTCTCAATTTCTGCAAAATATGATTGAATATTTTCTATTTCTAGAAAATCCTCACGTTTATCCAAACTATTTTGTTTATATATACCACATATTTATCTTCACTTTTATTGTTGTAAAATTACATGTTTTTGCATTTCTGGATATATTCTAGTCAATTTTAAAAACTTTGATATATACTAAGGCCCTGTTAACTTCAGAGTTGTGTAAAGAAGATTGTATGTACAATTGTAAACTAATACTATCGTTTTGAGCAACAAAATTATTATCATATTTTTTGATTCATACTCTATATGAAAATTAACAAATCCAAACTAGCACAATCAGTTTACAATAATGATTACCTAGATATTTACACAACTGTTAACAGAGCTAATAAAAGAATTGTATTAATAAAGATGCTTTGTTGCATAATTATGAAATTCGTTTTTTATGATTGGACGTATGCTATAATAACACGAATTTCGATACATGCCCACTATAAACTTTAACTGAATATGCTGAACAGTTGCGAGAAATTGAATTATGCAACAAAACAAATAAAGGTACAAATTAATTATATAAACAGCAGCTAGTTTCCTTTAACTGTTGATGTTTATTTTAATTGATTGACTAATTTGGTAAATTTCAATGATGTGTATCTTTTGAGCAACAGTTAAAGAGTTGAATGGTATAATAAATACGGAAGTAATGCAATATAATGGATTATTTTTATCCCAAAGTTTTGGTCAGTACTAAATGGATAAATGATCATCTTGGCGATCCACAAATAAGAATTATGGAGGTGGATTATAATCCTGCTACCAGTTATATGCTAGGGCACATCCCTGGAGCAATCTTGTTTGATTGGAAGAAAGATTTAATTGATTCAAATATGCGGGAAATAATATCTAAAGAATCCTTCGAAAAATCTCTACAAAGATCTGGTGTTAATAATGATACTATATTAATTGTTTATGGCGATTATAAGAATTGGTTTGCAACATTTGCCTTTTGGATATTAAAATATTATGGATTTCAAGATGTTAGATTGATGAATGGTTCTCGAAAAAAATGGTTGGAAGAAGAGAGGCCCATAAGTTTGGAAGTTCCCTCATATCCTTTGGGATCATTCAAAGCATCTGGTCCAGATAAAAGTATTAGAGTTTTTATGGATTATGTAAAGAAGACGATAGGTTCTCATAATAAAATATTGATTGATGTGAGGAGCAATGAAGAATATCAGGGCAAGACTTTGGCGCCTTCAGAATATTTTGCTGAATATGGGCAGATAGGAGGGCACATCCCTGGAGCAGTAAATGTGCCATGGAATTATATGATTAATGATGATGGTAACTTTCAAATCTGCAGAAGAGTTAAAGAAGGTTTATGAATCCTTGGATATTACTCCCGATAAAGAAATAATAACATATTGTGGAATTGGGGAAAGAGCTTCATATACATGGTTTGTCTTAAAATATTTGTTAGGATATCCAAATGTAAAGAGTTATGATGGATCCTGGCTTGAATGGGGTAATACACTTGGGAATCCTATTGAAAAGTAAACAACAATTAACGAATTTGCCTTTTTTTCTCTAAAAATTATACATTAATTATTTAACTGACATTTATTTTAGACAAAGTTAATTAAATAATATTCTAATTAATTGGCTATTTTAGTAATCAATAAAGTCTGAGCATTTGCATAATCTACAATGATGATCTTTATTTTGTGCTGGAATAAATTTGTGTATTATTTTTAAATGACCACATTTTCTACATATATGATAATTATCCGAATTCATAATAAAATTTTAAAGGTTATTTCTTTTATAAATTAATAAATATTGATTATTGAAAAGTATTAAATATGATTTTTACTATTTGATTTCAATATCCATAAAGATTGCTTTATTGTGTGATTAATTTTTTTCGTTGCTTGATAACGCTTGTTGATAAGATTATGACAAAAATAGTACATTTTAATTGTTATTATTACAGATAGATCAAGGTTTTAACTGATTTTTGAAATACAAAAGCATTTTTATTCTGATAATTTTTTTATTTATATCTGGTTGGTTGTTCAATCCCCTCTTCACAGAGCCATTAACAATTAAACCATGTTAATTCCTTGGAATTATAATTTATACCTAAAATACACACGAGATACAAATTCTTCAACAGAGTTTCTTATATAACATTCTCTGAAACTATATCTATCTATATTGATATCAGTATATAAATACAAACGGAACAGACACACCTTTATTCTCAATCTCAATAGTACACTGAAAAACTGTCCTGTAAAGTAAAGTAAAGTAATCACTTATTTGTTGTATTACCGACAAATGGATTTAACCATTTTTAAATATGTTTTAGTTTACATTTTCTATTTGCAAGGAAAGTAATCATCAAAGCTTTCAATATTCTATCTTTGATGTATGTATAGTCCTTTCTATAATACATTTTCAAAAGGGTATCTGAAAATGAAAATACATGTTGTTGCTGTTGTAAACATCAACACAAAGAAAATTCTTTCAATGATGAAGGTACCGACGATGAACATGCACATGACTACAAAACATTACCATAATTAGTTAATTATGTTGTAAAATTAAATAATATTGCAGCAATAGGTAAACTATTTGAGACTTGGTCATAATTCAAATTATCTCGATATATTTTACAATAGCTTAAAGGGCCCTGTTAACTTAAGGAAAAACCTATAGCTTTAAGGTAACCATATATTGTATGTCTACTAGAAATAGAATATCTTCAAATATCGTTGGTTACGGATTATACTTGTATTTTTTAGGTTTATCTTTTAGAAATACTGCTAAAGCGTTATCTTTTTTAAAAATAATAAAAATAAGCCATGTTTCCATTTGGAACTGGCTTCAAAAGTACAGGCCATGGAAACATATCAAGAATAAGAAAATCCAAGAATACGTCATAGATGAAACTGTTATAAAAGCAGGTTCTGAATCCATTTGGCTTTGATGGGTGGTTATAGAACCAAAGGATAAAGAAATTCTTGCGACTGATATATCAAAAAAGCGAAATATATGCTCTGTAAAGTTAAGACCAAAAATCCATTTTGTAAAACATTTAAATTGTAATGGTCCATCAAAAATTTGGTTTGCATATTAAATTTAAGTTCATTTTGCCAAATTTATTTTTTAAAAGGGTAATTTAACTAAATTTCTTTAATTAAAAATAATTATTAATTCCTTAACTTTACAGATCCGATTATATCCAGTCATTTATTCTGCTTTTCTCAAATTCAATTTTTTTCAGGTAGTTTTCAGTAGATGGAGGCTCTAGAGTGACAATAGGACCACCGAGACTATAAAAATTTGTATCTATATAACCAGCCTTTTTGTTACCAATTTCCATAAAACAAAATCCTTTGCCTTCATACTTTGAGATTCCAAAATTATCTGTTACATCGTTAATAATTTGTTCACATACTATCTTTGCTTGGTTTTCTGCAAATATTCCTGCTTTCGGAACTGAAACGCCATCATTAATTTTTATATCAGTAACGTCACCTACTGCATAAACGTTTTCATATTTTGTTTGTAAAGTATGTTTATCCACACTAATCCACTTATCATTATCATTAAGTAAATTTGAATGCTTTATAACTGAAGGTACTTTGTGCGGAGGAATAGATATAATCAGATCATAAAGAATATTTTCTTTATCGCTTTCACAATCAAATTCTAGAGTTTTTTCAGAGACTTTGCAAAGCTTGTGCGATGGATGAAAATTAATAAGGTTTTTTTTAAGAAGATGATATAATTCGAAATTAACTTTTTTACCTGCTATGGGCAAAGGCATTTCAGCAGGGGAATATATATCGATACTCACATTATTTCTTGTACCATTTTCTATTAATATATCATTTATTAGAAAAGATGCCTCAAAAGGCGCCGGAGGACATTTGTAAGGAAAACTTGTGATACATATTGCGATTTTACCTCTATTAAATTCAAGGACTTTGGTTCTAAGATTTGGTATATTTACTGGATCATATAAATTATATCCCCAATTTTTTAATCCATCTATCTCTTCCAATGCATATTCTGCACCTAATGAAATTATTAAATAATCATAATTCAATATACGGTTATTGTTTATTGAAACGTTTTTTTCCTTTGTATTAATTGATGTAATATCACCTTGTATAAAGACTATGCCTTTGTTTTTCAAATTATACAAAGTATGTTTAGAATCTTCAAGTGTTCTATCCCCATGTAATATCCATAAATTTACAAAGCCCATTAAAAGATAATCTTTTTTATCAATAATGATGATTTCACAGACTTTGGAAAGATTTTTATGTAATATATTGGCAGAAGTCAACCCTCCAAAACCTGCTCCTAAAATGATTATTCTTTTTTTAATATTCATTTGTATTTACAATATATAGAATATTAAATATTATTTGCTTTTTTTGAAAATTGATTTCATAGATTAGAATTTTC
The DNA here is from genome assembly GCA_963830925.1 of uncultured Nitrososphaeraceae archaeon. Taxonomy (GTDB): domain Archaea; phylum Thermoproteota; class Nitrososphaeria; order Nitrososphaerales; family Nitrososphaeraceae; genus Nitrosocosmicus. Next base: position 1,224,141 of record CAWHOB010000001.1, read on the forward strand.
AAAGAATTCTAAATTCAAAGATACTTTATGAAAATCATTTATACAAATTAAATATTTTAACCATATACCAATAAAATAAAATAAAATAAAATAAAATAAAATAACAATGATATGTAAGAGTCCAAATAAAGTTAATTTAATATTTTATTTAAATTTGATTTTATTTTTATAGAAAAAAAACTAATTACTTTACCTTATAGAATTAAGATTAGTCATCCAAGTTATAGATTTTGTGATAATATTATAGTATGTATAACTGATCGAAAGTAAATGTCAAAATAACTGAGGCATGGTCATAATTCAAATTAACTCTGGATATATTTTATAACTTAAAGCTAACCCTTGAGATATGATTTTGATTAATACTGCCCCAAAGATTAGCTCTTGATAGAATAAAAGAATCCATCCTTTTTAACATTCTGTATCTGATAGGTTGTATACCATGGCCTGCTGCTGCACCACGGAAACGTGGCAGACCATATGTATATTCTCCAACTGTAATTTTGAGATGTTTTATTGTGAGGTTATGGTTTAAAATCGATTCAAACAATGCCTTACATACTTTTCTTAACATGGACTGTTGTCAGTATAACCGTAAGCTAGCAGTAGCCTGTGGCCTGATAAAAATACCTAGCAGGCGTACATTTGACAGGCGATTGAAAACCATTTCTACAGATATTAAGCAAAGGATATCGACAATGGGATGTCTGTTTGTTGTAGAGGGCATGGTAGACCTTTCTATAACAGCAGCAGTGGATAGTACTCTTTTAAAAGCAAAAGGTCCTGTATGGCACAAATCATCCATGAAAAAAGGAATAGTACCTTGTTCTGGCATTGATACAGATGCAAGGTGGGGTTATAGTCATACCAAGAGATGGATATTTGGATACAAACTACATCTAACATGTACAACAGGTAAGATTGTAGTACCCTCTAACAGCTGACGTAACTACTGCTAATGCACAGGATAACCAGATGTACGTTTCTTTAACTTCATCATCATCATTCTCTTTACCACTTGCATTGTACATGATAGCTGATCCAGGTTATGATGATAAGAACCTGTACGAGTATAGCAAGAAGGTATTAGGAATTGATCTGGTTTGTCCTGTTGAAAGATACGAAAGTACCTCCAAAAAGAGGCTTGAGCTCATATGCTTTTATCAATCGGCATTAGGTCAGGCCATCTACAGCCAGAGAAGAGTATCCATAGAACCGCTGATAGAACATATCGAATCCGTATTTAGAATAGACTCATTGTCAACACGAGGACTTCATAAAGTATCTGCAATCGTACTCTTATCGGTATTACTCTATCAACTAATGGTATACTATAACTGTAAAACTAAGAAAATAAATCCAAAATCAATAAAATATATGCTTGGAACTATCTGATACGATGGTAAAGATAAAGATAAATTATTTTGAATTATGACCATGCCTCAAATAACTATTTTCAATAAATATAGATTGAAGATCAATACTGCAAGCTATAATTACATGGTAATTATTTCATTAAATTTAAATAAAATAGATAAAAAATTATTTATTGTTTTTTATCAATTTCTAAAACTAAATACGTTATACCTGGATACTACAATTAGAATAATGAAATATAATATAAGAATAAGATTCAATTAGCTATCCATACTACTTTGTTCCTAAAATATAATAAAAAACTATTAAATTGTTAATAGAAAATCATTATTAGGCTCCAACACTTTTACGATCGCCTATTTAAAAATTAATTGTCAAAATTTATCCCACGTTAGTACACCATCTCTAAATACAAGTTTTTATATTACATATTCTATGTTATTTTAAAAAAAATTCAATTCGACAAAAGGTAAAAATGATTTTATATTCATATTGAACAAAAAGAATTTAAATCAAAACATCATAGAAATGAGTTTACGATGTAATTTAAATAATACAATAAGGCGCATTGGCCCTGTTCACTTAAGACATAATTCTCTATTATGATAATCTACAAATAAATTCAACCTATTCTTTACATGTTTTAGTTTACATTTCTTTTTTCTGCAAGGAAAGTAATCATCAAATCCTTCAATATTCTGACTTGATGTATTACATTGTCCTTTCAATAATGATGCTTTTCTCATATGAGGAATGGATATGGTGATCTAGTTTCAAGAATTTACATGCTTGAGGTGGATACCAGCTACCTCCATCTGTGGAAACTGGATGTTCTCCATATTCTTCTACAACATCCGAAATAAATCGTTCAGCAATAACAAAACATGTTTTGTTCTTTTGATATGCTCATCCCAAGAATTTCTTTATTTTCAGGTTCAATCGTAGCAACCTATACCCAAACATATTCTGAACCAACTTTAATTATGGTTTCATCTATAACATACTCGGAGATTTTCTTTTTCTTTGAGGATATTTTTTGTGGAGTATATTTTTGAATCCAATTCCAGATGGAAACATGATTTCTTTTGATAAAGAAGCAATCTGATAGTCTATCAGCTGCCTTCCTTAAAGAAAGACCTAAAAAATAGAAATATAATCCATAACCAATAAATTCTGAGGGTGTTCTGTTTCTGAAAATCACAAATGAAATAGAGTACCTTCAAGCTATAGGCTTTCCTTAACTGAACAGAGCCCAAAATCATAACTGGTTTGAATAATTTCTAATTATACAAGATCTACTATATATTTTGTTACTTTTACTTTTACTTATCTTATAATAAACACAGCTCTTTTTACCTTCTTTTAATAATGTGGTGTGCCCGTCTGTCATATTTTTTGATAGATCGATATGTTTAAATTCATACGCACGGTATGTATATTTAAGGAAGCTCATACCCAATACAGTGTCTTTTGTGTCTTTTATCTCTACAAGTACAAAAAATATTTTAGTGTAAAATATATGCATACCTTTACTATTTTATTTATCTAGTATTTTTGCCATTTTAATGCTTTATTGCATGAATCCCCTTTCTAAATCCATTTAGCTAACATCTTTTAAGAGAACATGTGAATTGGCCGTCTACCACCTATCTCTAGCCAGAAGAGGTGAAATCTTGTTTGGCTTTGTTGTTATTAACAACTGGAATGGAGAGCTAAAAGAGATGAACCAAGGCAAAATAGGCAAGCTATTTCACTATCCTAACACTTTTCTTCTTTTACTAGGATATGCCAAGGCTACTTCATTTATAATATAGACAGACTGAGGGAGTAGCACAAGGACATGCTAAAGGGAAAGTACCTTCCATTCCTGATTTTACAACAATACACAGAAGAATAAACAAACTAAATATTCCAATAAATAATAATACAGACGAAGTCTCTAAGATGACTATATTGCCGTTGCAATAGATAGCACTGGAATAAAGGTTACACGTAGAGGACAATTGATGCAAGACAAATGGAATGTGAAAAATAACAGCATGAAAGGATATTTAAAAATATACGTTATGGTGACATAAAGACTAAAATTCTTTTAATGAAAGTTACTGATGAACATGTTCATGATAGTAAAGCATTGCCTTAATTTATTGAAAATATCATAGAATAGGATAAAAAAATAACAATTGATAAATCATTGCTAGCTGTGCTTATGATTACAATGATATATTCAGGTATCTGAGATAATTGAATCCAGCCTTGTATCAAAGTACGAAATAATGCAAGAATGTAAAAATCAAACTGAAGTCTAGACACATCCTTAGAAACCTGTCGGTGTTGACACAAATAAATGATTTACAAAAGTGGAAGGATGGTACAAACTATGTAAAGATGGATTGTTGAAACGGCATTCTCTTCTTTAAAGAGGATGTTTGGTGAATATATATACTATACCGTTTAGCATAATAGATAACATTAAATAATTAAATTTTGTAGATTTTCATAATCGAGAATTATATCTTAAGTGAACAGAGCCGGCGCATTTAATCAACAGCATTGTTAAACAATAGTAAAATCAAATTTTTATATAAATGATGAAGGCATCATACAAGAAGTAAATATTGGAAATAAAGAGAGCATATAAAAAATACTATGAATATATTTTATTTAACAAAAATTTATTGGTTTCTGGAATATTTGCATTCTTTGGCGGTGCTTTATTCACTCAAATTTATTCGAAATATGATAGCAATAACTTTGTCAATTCTATAATAACTCTATCTGTAGAATATGGAATTTATATTCCGCTTTTTGCTTTATTTTTCTATCTTGATAATCATAAGAAATATATCAATGAATATATAGGAAAGAAAGATTATAAAAAAATAAAAACTGATTTGAAAAAACTACTTGCAGCATTTTCTACTTCAGAGGCAATATATTCATTTGCAAAGATATCTATACATTATGAGCTGCTTCAAACACACATGACAGCAGCATATGAAGCATCTATGGTGGGCTCACTATTCGCATGGATAATATTTTTAGTATCAATAAATTTTAGTTTGAAAGCTGTAAAACTATTCAAATCTGAATAATTATATGTATACTAAATAAAAATTGATTTTAACAAATCTACCAAAACAGTTATTGCAACCTTTTGATACATATTGATCATTTATTGAAAAATTCTAATTAATTTGAATAGCCAAATTAATATAGGTGACAATTAGTCCCATGTTCCATAAAATAAAACATCTGTCAAACTTAATGCGTCAATTAAAAGAATTTTCTTTACATTATTTTTAAACCAAGACTAAAAATTTTAATAGTTACATAATATAGTTACATATCATTTATTTCATATGAGTGATTTATTTTATAAATTTCAATAACCCATCATAATTATTAACTGGCCGGAAAACAATTATGATCATTTCTTTACTAGTTATCTTAGAACTATGTTATTAACTATCATATATTACTAATAGAATAGATAGCATAGATAAGCAAGAGTGTTCGTAAAGTGTCATCTCAAGCACTCCCCATCTTTTCTAAAAAAATTAGTTTATTTTTTTAATTCTTTTTTTACTTGTTTAAGCATTAATGTTTGTATTGGAATCTCTAGTTGCTTCTTTTATATGATGTTCAAATGCTTTTGCTGCATTAGCATTTTGATTGAATATATGTCTAGAATTATCTCTTGCTTGTTGAAAACCGGATTTCCATGAATCTAAGTTTGAGAATATGATATTATTTGAGAGTCTTACTGCAGATACCGCATTATCTGCGATATTACTAACATATTTACTATATGCTTTAACAAATGCATCTGGAGAATTCCATCTATTAACAAATCCTACAAAGCTTTCATTATATGGTTTCCATGCTGATTGTATTGAGTTGATAATTGCTTTTTGAGATTCTATATATTCCTCTGATATCTCTTTAGCGGTTTGTAATGCTTGTTCTTGATATTTGTTAACAATGTTATTATAATGTGGGATTTGATTTTTTGATTCATCTATTGATTTATTAATATTATTTTTTGTTTCATCAAATGATCTGTTGAGTGTTTCCTTGAAATCATTGGTATTATCGTTTATGTTATTTATCTCTTGTATGTTATTTGTAGTATTCTTTGACATTAATTTTTAATAGATACTATACTATTTAAACATTGGTAATATGTGGGATTTATTACCGTGAAAAACCTTAAAGGTAATGGCATATAAGAAAATATTCAGCGTAATTGGCTCTGTAAAGTTAAGGAATTAATAATTATTTTTAATTAAAGAAACTTGGTTAGTAGACCATTTCAAAAAATAATTTTGGCAAAATGAACTTAAATTTAATATGCAAACCAAATTTTTGATGGACCATTACAATTTAAATGTTTTACAAAATGGATTTTTGGTCTTAACTTTACAGAGCCTCCTATTGTTATTAAAACTTTTAATATGTTGTAGTCTAAAAAGGGATTGAAGATCTAAACAACAATTATATTGTTTATATATTTGTGATCTATTGTATCTTACTTTGAAAATTGGTATCTGAAAATATATTAATTTGTTATAATTTCAATAAATTATATTGAAAATCCTTATATTATAATTATATAATTTGTACGATATTGTAATCGCTATTTTATTTCCTTTTGGCTGTATAGTTCGATTTAACAACATTGATTTTATAGTTGTGACAAGATTTTTGTAGTTGTATAATTATTTACATAATTTTGTAATTTGAATTAATAAAAAATATTGTTTGAAAATCTATTATTTGTTCTATAATCTTGATATTATTACACCTTAGATTGGTTAGAGATGATTTTAAGATAAATAATTTATATAATTATTTTAAATTGTCTAGTAGCTTTTGCATAGGTGATGTGTTTATCACATCTTTTTTTGTTGCCCAGCCTCTTCTAGCTTGACCTATTCCGAATTTTAAAAATATATAATGTAAAGGATGGTGAGCATCAGAATCTATCACAATTTTTACGCCATTTTCTATCGCTATTTTTATATGATCATCTTTTAAATCAAGCCTATTATAAGACGCATCCACTTCTAAAATTGTTTTTGTGTCTTTTGCCACTTCCACCAGTTTTGAAATGTTAACTGGGTATGCATCTCTTTTATTTATTATTCTTCCCGTTGGATGAAATATTATGTCTACATCAGGATTAAGAGCTGTATTTACAAGTCTTTTTGTCTGTATTTCCATTGGTAAAGAAAAATTTGAATGTATTGCTGCTCCAACTATGTCTAATTTGTCTAAAGTATTGTTTGAAATGTCTAGTGATCCATCTTTGAGAATGTTTACTTCTGCAGATGAAAAAATATGGAAATTTTTTAATTTTTTATACTCTTTTATTTTTTTTTCCTCTTTATTATTATCTGTAAAAAAATTGTCTGCTTTTATTTTGTCATTTAATTCAGAAATTTTATTTGCTTCATTCAATAATTGCTGCTCATCTAAACCTCTAGCTATTTTTAAACTCTTTGTATGATCTGTAATTGCAATATATTCTAAACCAAATTCCATTGCATAATAAGCCATTTGTTCGATGCTCATTTTTCCATCTGTATTATTTGTGTGAACTTGCAGATCTCCTTTTAGGTCATTATATCCTATTAACTGTGAAATTAAATCTTCCTTTGATTTTTGTTCTTTATCTATTTCTTTTTTTGATAATTCTATTTCTCCCTTATTCTCTCTCATCTCGGGAGGAATCCATTCTAAATCTAGTTTGTTGTATATTTCGTCTTCTGTTTCACCAGCTATTTTTATTTTTTTGAATTCATCATATAATCCCCATTCGTTTAATTTCAAGTTTTTAGACAAAGCTATTTTTCTTAAGTTTATTCCATGTTGTTTACTTCCTGTAAAATATAATAAAGCTGCTCCATAACTTTCGTTTGAAACTACAAGTAAATCTGAATTTATATCTTTATTCAATTTGACAAATGCTTTGGATGATCCTTTCCTTAAAACTTCTTTAACCTCTGACATGGTAATAAATGATTCAATAACTTTTTGAGGATCGTTTGATACCACTAAATAATCTATATCTCGTATTGTATCCTTCATTCTACGAAATGAGCCCACTACGATACACTTTTGAACTCCTTTAATCTCTGATAGATATTTTTCAATTCGTTTTACATATGGATAAATCTCTCCAATTAAAAATCGACCCTTGCTGTCTTTATAATTTTTAATTTTTTTTAAAATCGATTCTTCTTTTTTTTGAGAAAACCCCGGTATATCTCGTATTTTACCTTCAATAGCCGCTTTTTCCAGTTCCTCTAAATTTTTGATCCCTATCTTATCATAAATTAATTTTAATGTTTTTGGCCCAATGCCTTTTAGTTCTAAAAATTCGTTAATATCTAAAGATAATCCTGATTTTAATTGATTATAATACTGTATTTCATTAGTATTTATGAATTCCTCTATTTTGGATGCAATAGCTTTCCCAATAGATGGTATACTCATTAACCCTTTAATACCTTCTGATTTATACAGTTCTTCTATATTTGTTGATAAATCTTCGATCCTCTCAGCTGCTATACTATAGGCTCTGTTTTTAAAATTTACTTTATTGTTTTTACCTTCTTTCATATCTAAAAGAAATGAAATCATTTGTAACATTCTTGAAATTTCTATATTGCTTTTATTCATTATATTATAACATAACTATTTGAAAGATTTCTCATTAAATTTATCTATTAAAATTAAATGGTTCTTTAATTTCTAAATAAAGATATAAAAATATTAAAACTAAGTTTTAATTATGTTTGGTTCCTTTTTTTTATTTTGATCTAAAGATAGCAATTTTGGTTCTCTTGCTAATTTAGGTATTTTTAAATTCATTGGATTTATTTTTGTGCTCAATTAAACTTGTCTAAAAATTATTGCTATACTTGTATTCATTTAAGTTATATTATACTATAAAATTTGTCAAACATTTTTAAATATATTGCTATTTTGATACTTTAAATAATATTGTATTATATCAGCATTTATATTTCAAAAAAATTATTGGAATATTGATATGTCGTTTGTTACACTAAATTAATAATTTGATCAGTTGTGAATACTCTAAATTTCATATTTTGCTTAAAAAATATTAATTAAATATTATCTTGAGGTTTTAGTTTTATTTATTCATCTCTGAAATTTGGATGCCAAATGTTAATTAATTCATTGTGATGACTGCTTGTTATATCCTTCCAATCCTTTATATTTAACCCTATTTTGGCAAGTGAGCAGGTCTTCATTGTTTCTATTTTATTTGTTAATTTTTCAATTACATCCTCAACTGATGGATTGTGTCCTATAATAAGAACTTTGCAATAATTATTTGGTATTTGGGATAGTACTTTAATATATTGTTCTGTCGAGTTTTCATCGTATAACAATGAATTTGTATTTATTTGACCGTTATATTCTGATGATTTAATTATCAATTCTGATGTTTCTACTGCTCTTTTGGCATCAGACCTTATAATATAGTCTGGTATGTCATTTAGATCTTTTAGAAGCGTTCCCATTTTTACTCCTTGATTTCTCCCTCTTTTATTAAGCGGCCTTTCTTTGTCTGAAATATTTGTATCCTTCCAACTTGATTTAGCATGTCTTAAAACAAGAAGAATTTTTTTACTTTCGCTTGTCAATTAATGATTTTATGATATATTTACTACCTCATATATAATGCGAATTAACATACTTTGATAATTAATCATTTCTGTGTTTTTACAACTTTGAAAGTTGTTTTTAATTCCTTTTTTATCTGGTTTATTTATTAATTATTCTTTTAAATTATTTTATATGCGGTCCTATATATTTTTGAAATTATTATATTTATCTTATTTTATTTATAATTCTAAATAAATACAGTATTTTTTTAAATAAAAAAATTGGTATATTTTATTCTCATGCGTTCTACTATGTTCTTAGAATTGTCAAAATGTTCCAATCAATTACATTAGCATTCAGCGAATCTAATCCTATTGGAGCTATAAATAGTATGTTAAATAAGACACGTAGTAGTACTATTATGATAATTATTGCTACAATTACTACAATTATAGTCCATAATGTTCCTAGCATTTTCCATCAATATTACTAATCTATTGTATATAGACATTAGGTAGAATTTAGTTAGAAAAAAATCCTATAATTGTAATTACGTTATACTACATAAGAATACTATACTATTACTATAGCACGCTATTTATAATAATTAATACGGTTTATTTTTGCTAAAAAAGTAAACTCTATGCTGGGAATTGATATTCTTTTAATTATTAACATGGACCATATGACCCTGCCTATTTCTACTTATAGTAAACCTTTTTTATAGAAAATAATATAGTATTGTTTTATGTGTTCCCAAGAATCAATTTTATTATCTTTTGTAATCTTGATATAAAACTATAAAATTCATATTTTATACTATACTAAGTAATATATTTTATACTAATTTAGTCAGTTTCTATGATGTTGGCAAATTTTATATCGTCATTTTTAAAGTCTTATCTTTTTATTACATGTACTTTGAAAATTATTCATATCTCTATCAAATACATTGTTATTCAAATTCAAAACTACTAGCTTTATTTTGTTAATTAAACATCTTTTTTGAACTAGATTTTAAAAATATTTTTGTTCTATTTATCCTCCGCCACCTCCAATTCCTCCAGCTGAATTTTCTACTTCCATTTCTTCCATTTCTTTATCAGTTTCTGATTTTGCCTTTGTAGTTGGTTTGAGCGCCTCTTTCTTTAGTTCTTCACTACTTTCTATGTCATCAATACTTTTTTCATCTTTCGTATTTTCGTTCATACTGGATTATGGATGTGAAAACAATTTAAATGTATGATAAATTTTTTGTTTATGGCGTGTAAATAAAATTTATTACCATTATTTCATTTTAGTTGTGGCATATAAACAAGTTTGTAAAATAATTGTATTAATGTAAATATTTCGATGTCCTTAATTTGATATTTTAGATTTCATATATACAAAAATATGTTTAATTTGTACATCTTTTATTTGTATTTTCTTCATATTTTTAATTGAGTAGTATTTTTTGTTTATTTGATTCATGAAAATGTTAAAATATATGGATGTTTTTCACGATATTGGATAAAAATAAATATCTTAAGAAATATCAAACAAATGATTAATTGTAATTTAATTTTAATTTTATTTATTATTGTTGTAATGTGTTGCAATAATTTACTGTCTTCTCGATTCTTTTATTTTGTATTTGCTTCATCTACTAATAAACTATTTTTAATTCGCAGTCTTTCAACTAATCTATCGGTAATAACAGTCTGGAAATCATTTGGAACTATTGTCATTCTTCATCATCAAGGATCTCTACTGCAAAATAATCATTTCAAAATTTTTATAAATATTGAATAAGTTCTCTTGCATAATGATGGGTCAATCACAACTTTATAGATCTATCATTTTTTGTAAATGTTAATTTTTATTTGCTAAACATGGTTATAAGATGTCTTAATTTTTCGCAGTCTTTATAATGATGCTCATTAGGCGGGATCATAAATATTTATAAAACAAAGTTTATATTACTTTTCTTAGGAAGATTAATATTCTAATTGCTATATTGCTAGGTAATAAAATTATATCAACATTATTTAAAACAGTGCTTTGTTGCACGCGATATTTTTTTACATTTATTAGTGTTTTATTGATAGACTTATAAAGAAAATAGTCTAAATTCGAGCTTTAATTTGTATATATGGCACGTTTTTAACCGATTTTTTAATTATGCAACAAGGTAAAAACAAAGGTAAAAGGTTTTTCTGATGTTCATTTTATACGTATAATTAAAAACATAATTAAATTATTTCTATAATATTTGTTGATGGATGGTATAAATAAAATGCAATATTATATAGGTTGTTCAGATTGGAAGAATCAAAATTGGAACAATGATTTTTATCCTAGTAATATAGATTCTAGAGATTTTTTGTCATTTTATTCTAAAAAATTTAATTTTGTACATGTAGATTTGAATAAAACTTTTATTCCTGTAGGTCAATTAACATTCCAAAAATGGTCACATAATACACCAGATGATTTTCGTTTTTCTATTCAGATACCTCAATACGTTATTGAAGATCGTTATGGTAAGAATAAAATAAATAGTTTTTTAGACTCGCTTTCTCCATTAAAAGGAAAGATTCTATGTATCGTATTGTCTCCTCCAAATACCCTGATGTTAAATGATGATGGTATTATGTGGATTGAAAATGTGTTAAATGAATGTTCATGTTATGGGTATCCTGTAGTTTTTGATTTTAAACATTCATTCTGGTACCAAGATTTAACTTATAATATTCTTAAAAAACACAATTCTGCATTTGTGTGGTCTAGTTTAAAATATAAAAATTATTATCCTGTGGTAACCTCTAATTTTCTTTATTTACGATTATTTGAAAATAGTTTTGAGAAAATTGATTATATTCATAAATGGATTAAATTACTTGAAGATAAAGAAAAAGAATCACTCTATGAAAATAATACTCTATCTTTCACAATTATTGTAGTAAATAATCCTTCTAATATAAATTCTATTAAGGCTATTTCAAATACTAGTGAGAAAAAATTAAATAATTCAAAAAATTCATCGGACTTATTGTGGACAGGAAAAGTTATCATGCATGTAGATATGAATGCTTTTTTTCCTGCATGTGAGGAAATTCGAGATCCTTCTTTGATTGGAAAACCTCACGCAGTTATCATGACTCCGGAAAAAGAGGGTAATATTACTAGAGGTGCTGTTGCATCATGTTCTTATGAAGCAAGAACTTATGGAGTTAGATCTGCTATGTCTCTTGTAAAAGCTAAAGAGCTGTGTCCGTACCTTATTTTAAAACCTGTTGATAAGAGATACTATGGACAAATCTCTGATCGGGTAATGGCGTTATTAGAAGAGTTTGCAGATGTTTTAGAACAAACTAGTATTGATGAGGCATATCTAGACTGTACAAATAAAATATTATTATCTAGTCGTAATCTAACTATGTCTAATTCTGAAGTTGGATCATTAAATAAAAATAGTGATGTATCTTCTATTCATGATACTATTGTGCAAATGACCTCGGTAGAAGAATATGCTTTAATGATTAAAAACTCTATTAAGAATCAATGCAATGGACTTGTTTGTTCAATAGGTGTTGCATCATCTAAATCTGCTGCAAAAATTGCTTCAGATCATAAAAAACCCGATGGTCTTACTGTTATACATCCTCAAAAATTGATGCAATTCTTGGAACCGTTAGAAGCAAATAAGATTTCAGGAATTGGATCAAAAACAAATCAAGTTTTAAAAGAAATGGGAATTAAAACTATAGGTCAACTTGCGAAATGTAATGTACAGTTTCTAATTGATAAATTTGGTAAAAAAATCGGGTTATGGATGTGGAATGTATCTAATGGTATGGATAACGATCCAGTCGTACCTAGAGAGGACAATATTTCAATAAGTGTTGAAAAGACCTTATTAAAATCTCTCGAAAATAAAAGTCTGATATTAGAATTTCTTATATCCGAAATAGCCGATGACCTCTATAAAAAAGTGCAAGCAAAAGGATATGAATTCAAGACAGTAGGTATTAAATTAGTAAGATCTGACTTTGGATTAGAAACAAGAGAAACCACATTTTCTTCATATCAAAGTACTAGAGAAAGTATTATTAATGTATTAGGTTCTTTATTAGGTAAATTTCAATTTGATGAATTAAACGAATCTAATAATAATTTTAATAATACCTCTAGAATTCCAATACGAAAACTTGGAATAAAAGTTTCCAATTTGTCCAAAATAAATAAAAAAACTAAATCTAATCAAAAGACTATACTTGATTATATGCAATAACATTGATTTGATTGTATTTTTGACAAGATATACAATTTCTAATATGTGTTTAACATTTCTTATAATTTCTACACTTCAGAATTTAATTAATTAGTTAACTGTTTAATTTATTTGAATTAAGTTGGTATTGCTTTTTTGTTTTTTATCTTTTATGAAAACATGGAAAAAATTATTGTAAGAATTAAATATTTGAAAATAATTTTATTGTCTGTCAACTATATTATTTAAACTACTTATGATCTGCATATCTCACAATATTTTTGATTTATATAAAATTGGATCCTGTCATTCTTGAATTTGTTTCATAATTTATTTTGATATATGTTTTAATAATTATTGGTAAAATTAAAATTATGAGCGATAAGGATTCAGAAAGAGACGAGATTATAGATGAAACCCATGAACTAGAAGATACTGTACAAGATGAAGATGAAGGTGATGATGATTTTGAAGATGATGATGATGGTTTTGAAGATGAATTTGAAGATGAAACTAAATAACGTTTTTAAACATTGCTAAATACATACACTTGTTTAATCTAAATTCAGAATAATGTTTATTTTCTTTATAATCTTTTTATTAATATGGTTAAGCTCATTTTTTCTGTCTTTTCTATAGGAAAGCTTTGAATAACTCTATTTTTGGTGTTTTCATTTCAGTTTAAAACAAAATATAATATAAATTATCGAATAATATTTATAGATAACCACAAAATTCCAATCATATTTTATGTAATTTAACTAATAAAATAGGCATATATTCTTTGAGGTATAACCGGTTAAAAATTGAGATTTCTTTGATTGTATATAATTGAAGAATGATTTTTGTATTATGTATAAAATAATATATCTTTTTCACCATACAGTATGTGGCTGTCTGTATTACTATACATACAATTTCTTAAATCAAAATATTATATCCTATTTGTGATAGAACTATTATTGAAAGTAATCAAAATATTGAATTTAATTGTCTGTTTTATGATATTTTCACACAAAGAAAAATATCTATATTTAGGAAATCAATTGTTTGAAATTATTTATATATTTAATTATAAAACAGGGTCCAATGAATGGCCTTGTAATGATAATTTATTTTTATTGTGGTATTTACGCGTTTTCTATTTTCTTGTCTTTATTTTTGTGCATTGAATTAGAAATATGGAATCTATTAAACCAATATAGAGCGGCGGCCATTAAGATAAAGTCATTAATATAAAATAAATCCCACTTCCACAAATTTGCTGATCCTTTTATAAAATCGTTAACATATCCGTTGTCTGCAATTGCATTAATTAATAATGATAATGATGAGAGCATCCATGGTATTGACTGCTGATAATCATGATAAATCTCTACTAATATAATTAATGATGGAATAATTAAGCTTAAATCTAAAATTGGATATAAAGTTGTAATTAATATGTTCACTAATCCTAATTCTTTCTCAATTTTGTCTCTTTTTTCCTTGCTTGCAAATAAATTATGAATCGAAGATTGCAACGTATTTAAAATTGCGATACTGATTGCAACGATTAGTAAGATCGCGAGAACTTTGGATTTTTTCTTAATACTAATTGTTCTTGCTATGAATATTAAATGCAATGTAAGAAAAACATATCCACTAAACCATAGTGCATCTGATATGGAAATTTGCTTTTGTTCTGTTATTCCATAAAAAAAATATGAATATAATAAATTTAAATCAGCACAGAACCATAGTGCTATACCAAGAGTTAAAAATAAATATGATATTCCATGGACTCCAATAATTTTGTGTCTATAAATTGCAACCACTCCAAATATTGTTGCAATTCCTGCAGTAGTGTTTAGTGTTATGTAAATAAGCGAGTGTCTGTCGTGTTCATTGGATGTTATTATTATTATTAAACTGACAATGGTTATAATTGAAATTAGAGTAACACATAGATATTTTAACGTCTTTTTATATTCTGCTTCATTTGGTATAGTTGTGTTCATTTGGTCATATTGTTATCGAAATTTAGTATTATATGTACCTTTGATATTGTAAAAAATATTTTGTGTCTTTATTGCAAATTTTTTTGATTAATTTTATCGGTATTAAGGTGTACTATATACTTTCCAAATATTTTATAACATAAATTGTTCTTATTAATATATCTTAATTAACTAATGGTAATAGTCTTTTATAATTCTTAGCTGAGTATTTATTATTATTATTTTTCACTAATAACACAGATGAGATTCTAATTCTTTGTATTTACAATGTATATTTTTATTTTAATTCTTCTAATTCTTTTTATTGCTGCAGTATAAACCTATTTAATATATTGTCATGGTAAAAATACTGCTTGTTATATTCTATTTATTTTGTTCTT
This sequence comes from uncultured Nitrososphaeraceae archaeon, assembly GCA_963830925.1. GTDB lineage: Archaea > Thermoproteota > Nitrososphaeria > Nitrososphaerales > Nitrososphaeraceae > Nitrosocosmicus. The sequence goes on from CAWHOB010000001.1 coordinate 1,239,797, forward strand.
TTATAAAATATTAGTTCCATTAATTTTTAACCATTTTCTTTTTTCATGATAGTCTTCCATATAGTATTTTATGATTTTCCAAAATTTTTGGGAATGGTTTTTTTCTAAAAGATGTCCCATTTCATGAAGAACTACATATTCAATTACTTCTAAAGGCGCCTTCATTAAATTGATATTTAAATTTATAGTTCCTTTATAAGTGGCACTTCCCCATCTACTTTTTAAATTTTTAAGTAGAACTCTTTTTGGGTGAATTTTTAGTAACTTTGAATATTTTTCTATAAATTGATTAAATATTGTATCTGCTACATTAAACAACCATTTTTCATAAATTATTTTTGCCTTATTTTTATTTATGTGTATTGTAATTTGATTCTGTGACTTTTCTACAAATTCTTTATCGTCTTTTACAATTTTTAATATATAGTTTTTACCAAGATATGGTATTGTAGTATTATTTTTGTAATTAGGTAGAATAATCTCTGGTTTTTTCCCCTCATTTTCTTTAATTTTCTTTAGAATCCATTCTGCTTTTTCATTAACTAATGATTCAATATCTTCGATAGATTTAGAAAGCGGTGTTCTTACAAAAATATCGTCATATTGTATTGTTATCACGCTTGTTTTTTTGCGTGAAGTTTTTATTATTTTAAAACCAATTTCTTTATTTTTATATAGAATTTTGTGCTCTTGAAATGCATAAATTTTCATCTCCTGCCTTCTTATTTATTAAAATTAGCAATAAATTAAAATTTGCTTAATGTGTTTTCTCAACCTTTTTCTTTTAATATATGTTTTATAAATCCATTTACTTTTAAACTATAATGATAGTAAAAAAGCATATGTCATCATCTAGTTTATCGTCCTCTGCTTCTTCTATTGGTGATAAAGGTGATTCATTGGAAAATGTTTTGGTATTACAAGGCGGTGGTTCACTAGGAGCTTTTGGATGTGGTGTTATCAAGGAACTTGCAAGTAATAATATTAAACTGGATATTATCGCAGGCACTTCTATAGGTGGAATAAATGGTGCAATAATTGCAGGAAGCAAATCCCCGGAGCATCCGGAACGTTTGCTGGAGCAGTTTTGGATTGAATTATCTGAAAATTATGTGGATATTGGTAATTCTCCTTATAGTATTCACTCTCAATTTATAGAGCATGTATTATTTCCATTTACATACTCTTCATCTCCATTTCCGTACAAATCCACTGGTGCATCTTCAACTAAAAGTGAATTTCCATTAGCAAAAACCAGTAAAATCTATTATCAAAAAATGAAAAACTTGCAGTCTTATTATAGCTCGGCAGTTTTTGGAAATGATAAAATGTTTAAACCTCGATGGTTATATGAAAATCCATTTTCAGATCCTAATTATTTTAATCCAACCAAATGGACCTATTTGTATGATCATTCTCCCTTAGTAAAGACATTAGATAAATATGTTGATTATGATAGATTAAAACCCGGTGGAAATACTAATACTCGGTTAATACTAACCGCAGTAAATGTGTTAACTGCAGAACCTCTAACATTTGACAGTTTTAAACAACAGATTGCTCCTAAACATATTCTTGCTACGTCTTCATATCCATTGTACAATTTTAAATGGACTGAGGTTGAACCTGGGGTATATGCATGGGATGGAAGTTTATTGAGTAATACTCCATTAAGGGAAGTATTAGATGCATCACCTATAAACAATAAACGAATATTTTTAGTGGAAAATTATCCAAAAAAAATCAACTCTCTTCCTGAGAATTTACCAGAGGTTTATCATAGATCTAGAGATATTATGTTTTCTGATAAAACAGAACATAATATAACAATGTCCAAAATAATTACAAAATACCTACGCTATATTGAACAGTTGTATCAAATTGTAGAAAATAATGTAGATAAAATAAATATTGACCAAAAACAACTCGAAGGAATAAGGAGAAAATATAGAAAATATAAACAAGAACACGGGGCCGAGATAAAAGATATATTTTATATCACTCGTGACGAAGATAATCCTTTCGTATTCGAAAATGCAGATTTTTCTCCTGTCTCTATTAGAAACTTAATTGAAGAAGGTGAGAAAAAAACAAACCAAGTTTTAATTAATAAAGATTCAAAAGAATATAACGACAATCGTAATACTCAAATACATATTTGATAATATTTTTGAAAAATTCGTCAGGGCATATAAAATATTATAAATAATTTTAATATTTTTGGATTCAATCAAATAAATCAAGTTTTTTTAATTCTACTTCTGATAAAAAATGCGTAGGTAAATAAAATTACTTTTCTGGTAAAAAAAGTCTTTTTTAATATTTTTTAATATTAATTGATTATTTTAGACTCTATTAACTTATATACTTTCTTTAATATATTGATCAACAAACAGCTTAACCCATTGTTTGACATAATATAATTTATATTTGTTCTTTTTAGATAGAAAATAATCATATAGGTTTTCTATTCTAACTTTTGTATACTGCATTATCATTTAACTGTGCTTTTTTAAAAAAAGACTGAAGTATATTATGTAAATTCAAAAATTTGCAGGCTTCAGAATATCAAGTACCATAATCAGGATGATACTTTTGATGTTTTTCATCCTTGTCTAAAACAAAAGACAGAAACCGTCCCGCTACAAATAAATTTCGCTTTTTTGATATTTGAAAAGAAGAATTTCTTTATCTTTAAATTCAATAACAATTCGTCAATATTATATTAATTCAAAAGATCCTGCTTTTATCACAGTTTCATCAATTACGTATTCTTGTATTTTATTTATCTATTGAATTTTCTTGTTTTGTACTTTTGTATTCATTTTCGTATTGATATATGGATTATTTTTATTATTTTTAAGAAAGATAATGTATTTTGGTTGTACTTCTAATTGATAAACCAAGAAAGTACAGGTATAATAATACCAATGATATTTGAAGGTATTCTATTTCTAGTAGACATAAAATTTTTGGTTGTTTTAATATATAGGTTTTCCTTAAATTACGAGCCTTATTTATCTGTGAAATAATATATATAAGATAATTTTATAGATGGCGTTTACAAATTATGATATATTGTATTTTGATGTGCGGTGGAAAAGGAACACGGATGAATACAATTTATAAAATTGAAAAACCTTTAATAAAAATTAAAAACAAGCATTTAATTGGATATTTACTCGATACTCTAAATAATACTCCTTTGTTTGAAAAAATATATGCAGCAGTAAGTAGTAATACCCATAATACTAGAGATTTTATAAATTCAAATTTTAAAAAAATCACTTTATTGGAAACAGATGGAATAGAATATTCCAAAGATTATTTAAAAATAATAAAATATTTTAAAAGTATTGACTTTATGAACGTTCCAAAAAAATTATTATTTATTCCAATTGATATTCCGTCAATTTCTTGTGATATTCTTAAAAAGATATTGTTGACAAATCAGAAAAAAACATGTCTTACAATAATTATTGAAAAAGAATTTGTCAAAAGCTTTGGTATGAATTCCGCATATGAATTAACAATCGATCAAAAAGTGTACTATTACACTGGTATTTCAATGATTGATCTCCATAAAATTTGCTTTCATAAAAATGAGGAGTTTCCTTTTATAGAAGAGGAATATCTAGTCCTAAACTCTCAAGAATTAGTTTATAACATAAATACTTTTGATGACTTAAAAATAGTGGAAAAGTTTATGCATTTTAAAAATTAGTTATTGTTACTTTATAAATTAATCTAGCGTTTCCAAGATCTTGCCAGAAATTCTAGCTTGACCGCCCGTATTCACAACTAATTGAGCATTACATGATTTACATTCTATTGCTTTTGTGCTATATGTGTATAAAATTACATTATTTTGGCAATTTTCACATTCAATTTTTATAAAATTGCTTCTGGGCTTGGGGATCATTATATTTTGTTTTTTCATTCTTTATACACTTTTTTAAAATTATACTTATGCTTGTATTTCTAGCTTTCTCATACGTCTGCCTTCTTTCATTGTTTTACGTTGACAAGTTTTACAATTATATTTCAATGTAATTTTTTTAGTAGTTTTGGCGGTTCTTTTCAATTCTGGAAATTTCTGACCTCCATATCCCTTTTTATCCTCTGCATGTCTTAATGCTCCCTGAGCAACTTTTCTATCCTTTCCCTTTTTGTAAATAGAAACGGATTGAATGGTATGAGTTTTACATCTTGGACAAAATTTCCGCATCTCTTTCTGCATTTTCATTGATGACTTATTTTCATTCAATGGGTTATTTAAAGTAAAATAATTAAAAATAATATGTATATTATTCTATATTTGTATTTCATTTTGGTTTTATATTTTATGATGCTTCTTAGGTTTCAAATATTGATAAAACATTTTTTCCTTAATTTAAAATTATATCTAGAAAAGATAAATATAATTATTCTTAATCTTTTTTATAAATCTGTCTATTCAATTGTATTCTCACACAAAATATTTGTAAACAGATAGCAAACATAATTCTGTTGATAAAATATTTATGAATATATTTTACAGAATGCATTTCAATATAAAAATATGTAAAATCATGATTGTAAAATGAAAAATCATTAACTTTTTTTATTTAATCCATAAATATATAAAAAATAAAATCTTATAATACAAGACTTATATACACGCATCTCGATTATTTTTTAATTATGTTGGATACGATATTACAAATCAGTCTAAATTGGGGTGGGTGGCCAGTATGGGTACCCTTAGGAACAGGTTTAACCATTGGTTTAATCTATGCACTAGCTTCTGCAGCAAGAAAAGCTAGATAAACCACATTTTTTTATTTTAATATCAACAATTGTTTATCTTTTCATATTCATATATCAGTCGTGATACTACGACATGTGCTTCTAAACTTGTTGATGAAATGGAATATTTTTTTGTTAAATGTGATTCAATTTGTTGAGAGAAATGTCCCTTGGGAAATCCTCCGATTATTGCACATGGATTATTAAATGATGATAATTCTTTAGATATATATTCAAAGGTATTTGAAATTCCATTAGTAGAAAATCCGATAACGATGTCCGGCTTTATGTGTTTTTGTATTAATTCTAAAAAAGTTAAATTTTTATTAAATTCTAAAAGTAAATGACCCTCTCTTGAAATTATTTTTCTATTTTTTATTACATCTAATATTAATCCTTCATATCTTGTATATGATTTTGGAATTCTTAGATTATCTCCTATTTTAATGACATGATCATTTATAGTATGAATAAATACCTTAAGTTGATTTTTTTTAAACAATGGTGTAGCCAACGCTGATAACAATATTATATGTGATATATCCGGTCTTGCTCGTTTGTAGTCTTGTTCTAAATTGCTTGATAATATTGCAAAATGATGTAAAGTTCTATCTAATAATAAATCTGTAGGTTTCTTTCCATTATTTCTAATTTTTTTTAATGATGGATGCTTAAACAGTTCTTCAGGTATAGTTTCTAACCCTGTCTCTGCAATAATCAAATTAAGCAAATGAGTTAGTTATATTAAAAATTATATATTATTTAGGTATTAACCATTATATTAATAAAATATAAAAAATTCAAAATGAAAAAAAATATTAAAAAACAACTAGCATTACAACGATTTTGTAATTTAATTGATTCTGTAATATGTGATAATGACTTGGCTTCATCTAATAATATTGACGTTGCAAAAAAGATTATTTTAAAGTATAAGTTAAAAATACCTTATGATTACAAAATACTTTTTTGTAAAAACTGCAAAAACTTTATCGTGCCTGGTAAAAGCTCAAGGATAAGAACTGGTAGATCAAATATAAAATCTATTCGTATAACCTGTAAATTATGTAATCACACATATAGAAAGATTATACGAAAAGTGAATTTGAAAAGTTGAATTAATTTGATTATTTTTATTAAATTCATAATTAAAGAATAATGATTTATAAGGGAAATTCAATCGATAAACTTTGTAATAATTAGATGGCTAAAATTTTTGATGTACCCGCAGATGATTTCATATCAAAATTATCAGAACAGCTTAAAAAAGATAAGAAAATTAATCCTCCAGAATGGTCAAATTTCGTAAAGACTGGAACTCATGCTGAAAAAATTCCTCAAAATAAAGATTGGTGGTATACTAGATGTGCTTCATTGGTAAGAAAGGTATATTTGCATGGCCCTATTGGAATCTCTGATTTAAAAAGCTACTATGGTGGTAGAAAACGAATTAGTTATAATTTGGATCATCATAAGGATGCAGGTGGAGCTATAATTAGAAAAGCTCTTCAACAGTTGGAATCTGCAGGCTATATTGATAAAAAGAGTAATGGCAGAATTATATCTAATGATGGAATGAAGAGAGCTGATAGACTTGCTACTGAAATCTTCAAAGAAGTTTGTAAAGAAAATAAGAATCTTGAACGATATGCATAAGGGATCCTAATATGTCTGGCCCTCAACCGCAACAGCCATCCGACGAGGAAATTCGAAAACAACGTGCTGAAGCAGAGGCAATGAAGCAAAAAGCTTTGACAATGCTGCTAGATTCTCAAGCAAGGCAGAGATTGGCTAATATAAAAATGGTGAAACCTGATCTTGCTACGGCAGTAGAAAACTATTTAATAAATGCCGCTACAACTGGAAGGCTAAATCGAACGTTGACTGATAATGAATTAAAACAGATATTGTTAAGCATTCAGCAACCAAAACGAGACTTTAAAATAAATAGATTGTAAAATAAATCTAGAATATTTTTTTTTAATGTATTTATAAACACTAATTTTTAGTTAACTATATTAAGGTTTTAAAATTAAATTTCCCAGTGAAAGCAGCGGTATTTAGAGAATACAATAAAGATCCTACTAAAGTGGTAAAAATTGAGGACATTGATGTTCCAAAGATAAAACCTAGTGAAGTTTTAATTAAAGTAGAGTCATCTGCATATAATTATAATGATTTGTGGGCTATTTGGGGAGATCCAGTGAAAACCCCTCTTCCACATATTTCAGGTAGTGATGTTGCCGGTACTGTAGTTGAGATTGGAGAGGATGTTACTAAATTTAAGGTCGGAGATAGAGTTGTATCTCATTCTAATATGAGTTGCAGAGTTTGTGAAATGTGTACATCAGGAAGAGAATATGATTGCAAAGATCGTCAGATTTGGGGATTTCAAACAGGGCCTTTGTGGGGCGGATTTGCTCAATATACTCACCTTCCGGAGGTTAATGTAGCAAAATTACCCGATAATGTATCATTTGATGATGCGTCTGCAATGTCTATGGTAGGAATGACTGCATGGCATATGCTTGTAGGTAGAGCCAAAATCAAACCTGGACAGACTGTACTTGTAATGGGTGGTACTAGTGGTGTTGGAATGGTTGGCATCCAAATAGCCAAACTATATAATTGTAATGTTATTGCAACGGCGGGTAATCAACAAAAAATGGATAAATGTACCGAAATAGGTGCTGATAATGTAGTAAATCATAGAGAAGCTGATTGGTATAAAAAAGTAAGGAGTTTGACAAAGAGCGAAGGTGGAGTTGATGTTGTATTTGAACATATTGGGAAGAATGTATTTCCACAAGAAGTAGGTTTGCTTAAAATGGGTGGAACTCTGGTTGCAACTGGCGCAACTACTGGATATGATTCTACACTTGATTTGAGATATCTGTTCTTTAAGGGAACAAATCTTTTGGGGTCTACTCAAGGAACCAAAGCCGAATTAGAGCAAGTAATCTATTGGTTAAGCAAGGGAAAATTGAAACCTGTCATTCATACAATATTGCCTTTTTCAAATATGGTTGATGGTCATGTTATGATGGCCGGTGCAGAACAAATAGGCAAAATCATGACATCTCCTCAAAAACTTTAATTTTTTGTAAACCTTTTATTAATCGATATAAAAGTGGGTCATTCTCGAAGTTTAATTTTTATCCCCGGAAATAATGCCAGATTTTTGGAAAAATCCAAGACGATTGATTCTGATATAATTTGCTTTGATTTAGAGGATTCTGTTCCATTTAATGAAAAAGATAAGGCTAGAGAGTTGATAAGAAATACTATTGATGATATCCATAAAATTGATACAACTAAAAAAATTCTTGTTTCTGTTAGAATCAATGCCCCTGGCTCACATATGGTGGTAGAAGATTTAAAAAAAATACTCGTTGATGGAATTGATGCAGTGGTGATTCCAAAAGTGGAAACTGATTTGCAAATTAGCAAATTATCTGAATTGATCAAGACAATAGAAAAAGAAAATAATATATCTAAGGAATCTGTAAAGATCATTCCATCTATCGAATCTGCCCTTGGTGTTGTTAATGCATACTCCATAGCAAAATCTGATCAGCGAAATTCTGCTCTTATATTTGGAATTTTTGATTTTTTACATGATATGAAAATTGATACTAATAATATTGATATTTTAACGGATTACATGTATGGTAGGGCTAAAGTACCCGTAGATGCAAGAGCCGCAAGATTAGATTCTATTGATTCTATTTGGCAAAATCTTGATGATATTGTTGGTTTGAAAAATGATTTGATTTTGGGTAGAAAATTAGGATACACTGGAAAATGCATAATTCATCCATCTCAAATAGAGCATGTTCATAAAGTTTTTAGTCCTTCTAAAGAAGACATTCAATGGGCAAAAAAGGTAGTATCTGCATTGGATGAGTCATCTCATAATGAATTAATTAATAGAGGTGCAATAAAATTGGACGGAAAGATGATAGACGCAGTTCATTATAAACAGGCACAAAGAATATTAGAATCTATTCTTGAAAAATAGGGTTATAAAAATTTAAAATATATTTTAAGTTCAATTGTTGATTTGAATCTATGTTTACAGGAATTATACAGGACTTGGTAAAAATAGAAAAAATAACAAAAACAAATTCTTTACATGATTATAAGGCAAAAGACATTTCTGACAAAAACAGGTCGGATATGGAGCTAACTATAAACTTGAAAAAATTTAAAAAATTAAAAATAGGCGATAGTGTTGCATTAAATGGTGTTTGTTTAACTGTTGCAAAAATGCATAAAAATCTCGCAACTTTTCAACTTATTGATGAAACTATTCGAAAAAGCTCTTTTTCTTATGTTCAAGAAGGTGATAAAGTTAATGTGGAAAGAAGTTTAAAGGTTGGAAATAGATTGGACGGACATTTTGTTCTTGGCCATGTTGATTGTATTGGAAAAATCATTCTCGTTCAGAAAAATATCTCCGGAAGTTTAATTCAGATCGAAATCTTGGATAATGGTATTATACATCTTATTGCTTCCAAGGGTTCGATAACTATTGATGGTATAAGTTTAACTGTTGTAAAAGTTATTGAGAATAAGGTAGAAATCTCATTAATTCCTCATACTTTGGAAAACACTACTTTGGGTATAAAACATGAGGGAGATTATGTAAATATAGAGGCTGATATATTGGCAAGATATATTTCTAACATCTACCAAAATATTGGTAATAACAAAAAAAATAGTAATATATATTAACAATAATTATGTAATAAACATGTTTGTCGAAAATATCTGAAGCAGTAACGGCATTACAAAATGGACAATTTGTTCTAATTCATGATGCAACAAGTAGAGAAAATGAAATCGATATGGTTGTCTCTGCTGAAAAGATTTTTCCTCATCATATCGCTGTAATGCGGAAAGATGCTGGTGGACTAATATGTACTGCTATATCAGCAGAAATTTCGATTAAATTGGGGATACCTTATATGTACGAAATCTTGGAAAATTTTGGTAAGAGTAATAATGTTATATCTTCAATTACCAAAAATTCTTCACCATATGGTGATAAACCATCTTTTTCTATTACTTTAAATCATAAAAATACCTATACTGGAATAACGGACTATGATAGATCTTTGACTATTTCTTCATTAGCTAAAACTTGCAAAGATTTGGATATGGGAATTAAGGATGATATAACAATAGTTGATGAATTTCAGAATAATTTTGTAACTCCTGGACATGTGCCTCTCTTGATTGCTTCTAGGGGACTGTTTAAGGAGAGAATCGGACATACAGAAATGTCTATTTTTCTTACAAGAATTGCAAATATTACTAATGTAGCTACCATTTGTGAAATGTTGGATCCTGTTAATTATAAAGCATTATCTTATGAAGATGCCTGTAAGTATGGTAAAGACAATAATATAATAATGCTCGATTCTCAGGATTTAATATCTTATACAACAAATAATTTAAACATGAAATGAAAAAAAAAATAAAAATTGGAATTGTTGTATCGGAATTTAATAACGATATAACTTTATCTATGCTTAATGAAGCAAAAACATATACTCAAAATTTTTCTGTAAAGATCACTTTTGTTTGTTTTGTTCCTGGAGTCTTTGATATGCCTTTAATGGTTGAAGAGATGCTAAAGAAAAAAAATATTGATGCCATTATAACTTTAGGGGCAGTAATAAAAGGTGAGACAGGTCACGATAAGGTTATTGCAAATAATACTGCTAGACTTTTGGGTCTACTTTCTTTAAAATATGGTAAACCAATAGCATTAGGTATTACTGGACCTGATATGAATTATGATCAGGCAAAAGACCGTATAGTATCTGTTTCCCATCATTCCGTGAATACGATTATTTCTATGGCTAAAAAGTTAAAAAAAATAAAAAAAAATAAGTTAAAAAAAGATATGGAAATAATAGATTAAAGTGGCTTATCAAATTACAGCAATAAAATTAGAAGGGTATGGACCTTGGACTTTGAGTCTAGGTAGTGACAGAGAATATCAATTACAAATACTACAATCTAACATATATTCTGATTTACAATATTTGTTTTCAAATAAAAATGGAATTGTCTTTTCTAATCGATTTGATGAATTAATTGCTGTAACAAATAAAATTACCGTTGAGGAGCATAAAGAGATTTCTGATGAGGTTGCAAGAAAATATCAAAAAATACAACTCTCAATGTCAATAGGAATAGGTTTAAATCCACTGGAAGCAAATAAAAATTCTCATTATGTGAAAAATAATGCCAACTGTCTTGCAGAATATAATATTTATATGGAAAATCATGATATGAAACATTCCTTAGATTCAAAATCGGTTGATTTAAAAGATCAGTCTGATGAATATGTCAAGATTCTTCATATCGATATCAATAATTCTACTGCAATAACAAAGAACTTATCTCCATATGAAATAACAAACTTGATCATAAAACTTCATTCTTATATCTCTGACATATTTTTAAAAGAAGATGGTTTGACGTTTTATCTTGGTGGTGATAATTTTATGATAGTCGTAAAAAAAAATATGACCAAAGAGCAAGTTAAACAACTTGTTGATCAATTAACTCAAATAACAAAAATACATCTAAATTGTGGGATTGGAGTTGGAAAAACAGGTAGAAAAGCTGCAGAAATGGCAACTAAATCATTGGATTCTATTCGCGATTTCAGAAAAAAAGGTATTACACTTAATGTTTTTGAATTAAGTTGATATATATTATAAATAATGCCGATTTTTTATTTGGTCCTGAATTAGATTTAATAGAAAATGGGATGATTATATTAAAGGATCAAAAAATTGAAAAAGCCGGTAAAGCATTGGAAGTAGAAAATAGTGAATCTTATTTAAAAGCGATAAAAGATAAGGATTTTCAAGTTATAGATGCTAAAGGTTTTTTAATAATTCCTGGATTGATAAACTCTCATACTCATATAGGTGATTCTATTGGAAAAGATATCTCATCAAATGCCGATCTTGATACGCGAGTTAATCCAAAACACAGTATAAAAAAAACAATATTGGAAAATACCGAAACTAATCAATTAAAGCAATTTATGAAGAATACTGCGATATCTATGTTAAATAAAGGTATTACAACCTTTGTTGATTTTAGAGAAGGTGGCTTGCTTGGGTTAAATTTATTACATGATGCATTAAAAAATGTGCCTATAAAAAGTATTGTTTTAGGTAGATTGGATTTTAATAGTTTTTCTAAAAAATATTTTAAAAATAATGATTCTGTACATGATAATTTTAATTTTGCAATGGAGGCAAAACCAAACTATGATTGGGAATTGGACGTTTTAAAATCTGGTAGTGATTTGCTAAATATATGCGATGGATTTGGAATTAGCGGAGCAAACGAACACGATGATTTTATGTTGTCGGCATATAAGAAAATAAATAAAAATAAAGTGCAACATTTGCCTTTTAAAAAAAATCACCATATAGTTGCAATACATGCTGCAGAATCTATTCAGGCAGTAAATGAATCATTACATAACTCTGGAATGACTGAAATAGAACGAACAATTACTACCTTAGATCCTGATATCTATATACATATGACGAATTCTACTATCAACGATCTGGATTTAATCCATTCTGCACACAAGAGTGTAGTAGTATGTCCAAGGGCAAATGGCATGCTGGGTGTAGGATTTGCACCTATCAAGGAAATGTTAAATCGATCAATAATGATATCTATTGGAACCGATAATGTCATGATAAATTCTCCGGATATTTTTAAAGAAATGGATTTTCTTTTGAAAAGTCAACGTGCATACGAAAAAAATAATATGTTTCTTGATGCCAAAACAATACTTAAGATGGCAACAATTAATGGTGGAAAAATATTCAATAAAAATATCGGATGTATTGATGTCGGATATCAGGCAGATCTCTTATTTATCGATAAATATGACATTGATTTGTATCCTTTGCACGATCCTTATGTATCTCTGGTTCAAAGATGTTCAGAACGGGCTATCAAGGCTATAATGATAGATGGAAAATTTGTTCATGAAAGATGTAAAATTAATTAATTAATTATTAATGATGTCTTTTGATTATCATATTAAATGCAGCAATAAGTGTAGATGGAAAAATTTGTACAAAAAAGAATGATTCAAAAATTTCGTCATTTTCAGATCTTCGGCGTGTTCATCAACTAAGATGTAAGGTTGATGGAATAATGGTAGGGATTTCTACTGTATTACATGATGATCCTCTTTTGAATGCTCGTTTTGTAAAATGTGCAGATAAACGAAAGAATCCTGTTCGTATAATTATTGATAGTAAAGCAAGAATTCCTTTGGATTCAAAAATTGTAAAAACGGCAAAAGATATTAAAACAATACTTTGTGTAACAAAAAGCGCTCCTAAAAAAAAACTTGATGAATTGCAAAGTAAAAATTTAAAAGTACTGGTTTGTGGAGGTTCTGGAAAAAAAGTGAACTTGATTAAAACTTTTGAACAACTGGAATCAAAATATGGCATTAAAAAAGTTTTGGTTGAGGGAGGTGGTGAAATAAATTGGTCAATTATAAAAAACAATTTATTTGATATGCTAATAATTACTGTTTCGCCAATAATAATCGGGGGACGAAATGCGGTGACACTGGTTGAAGGAAAAGGTTATAGCCTAATAAAAAACTGTAGAAAATTAAAAATGTCTAAAATATCTAAAAGGGATAATGGCGAAATCACTATTTATTATAATAATGTTAAAACCGCTAATAAAAAAATATGACTATTTTATCAAGTCGGAATTTAGGTGCTCAATTTTTGATTTCAATGCATCTTTTAATTTACTGTTATCTACCATATTCAAAGGTTCTTCACATACAGGACATTTAAAAAATAATTCTATTGCATAATCAAATTTAATTCGATCGCATTTAGAGTTTCCACAATGATAAAACTCTGATGATTCTTCATATTCTAATCTACTCTGTAGTCTTTCTAAAATTTTCTTTTTTTGATTGTCGATAAAATTATCTACATTGTCTCTTTTGGCTCTCCATCTGTAAACAAACCAACCTTTTTTTTCATCTTTTACTCGTATACCTGTTATCAATGCTTTACCAAATAAATCGTACAAAACTTTACGAATGATGTTTATTCGTAGTCCGGTTGAAACGGCTATCTCTTCATCTGTGGAATCCTCAGATTTTAATAAAGCCTTCGCAACTTGATTATACTCTTCTCCACCTATTAAAGATGAAATTTTAATAAAGGGATCTTCTGTATCTACATTGCGCATAAAGATATAGTATAATAGTGCCTAAATGATATATAGTTTCCTAATTAACTTTTATGTTATTTTCAAAATTGAAATAAATTAAAATATATATTGATATTTCTTATACAACATCTTGATTTTCTTACCGATGTATTTAGTTTGATTAATGGCATCTTTAGTTACTTTTTAATTATTCTTTTCTTATTATGTATATTCTTGTTATTATTATGTTAAATAATATAAATAAACTAATGGACGTTAGAAGAACTAATATTTTATTAATTGTTGTTCTTAATATATCGTGTATTTATCTATTATTTATAGACTATTCATACTTTGTTTAAAAATGAATAATATATGTTTATCGTAAGATTAACTCTATATTCTAATGTTTCATTATAAGAATATACCTGATTGATATATAAAATAGAAAAATAAAACAAAAATCTTTTAAAAATCCATGCTGATGAGTTAAAGGAATTTATTATATCTATTCAAAACCTGTATATTTAATCCAGCGTATTTTGTAAAATTTGCTCATAGTATATGTAAAAGGTTTAGTAATACCATGCAAAGAAAAATTGGAAAATGATAGTATTAATAAGAGTGTTTATGATCAATTTATTTATTGGTTATATTTTTTTATTCTCATATTCATTTAAATAATAAAATATAGCTGAATAATCTTTATCTTTTAAATTCTCATTATTATTAGCTTTTTGAAATATTTGCTGAGCTGATTTGGTAATTGGTAGTGATAATTGTAACGAATCTGAAAGTTTTGTTGCCAAATCTAAATCTTTGAACATATTTTTTAAATAAAATGATGGGGAAAAATCATTATTTAGCATTTTCTGTCCTTTATTTTCACTGATACTCGTTTTAAATTTGGAAAGATTTAAAATTTTTAAAAAGATTTCTGGGTCTATTCCAGAGTGCTTTGATAAGATGATACCTTCAGATAATGCTAAGGATATAATAGCTATGTTAAGGTTTAACGCTATTTTTAAAGAACTAGCTAGCCCATTATCCTTGCCCACATAAAATATATGTTTTGAAAGTTTTTCAAAAATGTTATTTACTTTGTTAAATGATTCTTTATCTCCTGAAATGATTGAAATTAATTCACCATTTTTTGCGTCAGTTGGACCTCCCAATACTGGAGCACTTAAATAAATAATGCCATTTTCCTTTAATAATTTTGAACAATATATGGACTCATCTGGGCTTATGGTGCTACAATCTACAACAATTAAATTTTCTTTTTTACATTCAATTAATCCTTGTTTATTGAAAAAAATTTCTTTTAATGATGGAAAATTAGTTACGCATATTATGACAATGTCACATTCGTCTGCTAGATTACATGGACTATCAAAAGACCTTATCTTGTACTTTTCAAAATTCTTCAACTTTGATTGATCTCTATTATAAATATTAATTGTCAATTTTTGATCTAACAACCTTTCTGCGATTTTGGCACCAAGCATGCCAAGACCTATGATTCCTATAGTTTTATTTATAAAAGCCATTTTTAAAATTACAAATCATTCTTAGTGCTATAGTTTAAGTTTATTCTTGTACGATAAAAAACAATAAAATATATATTTTAAGATATATACGACATGGTCTATACTCTTTTAATTGGAAATAATTTTATTTCAAACAGTCCTAAAGAAATAAGATTTTATGATACATTGTTATTTTCATTGAATAAAAAAAATGATAACGACCCCCCTCTTATATCTGCAACCATTAATGACAATACTGATAAAAATCTGATTAAAATAAATGAAAATCAATGCAATTATTGCGATAATTTCTTAATAAAAAAAATTGATAACAAAGATCATATCTTAATAACTGACAACAATGGTGAAATATTTTTTGAATCTAGGATTCTAGATAAAAATACTATACTTTTAAGTGGCACATTTTATATAGGTGAAGATCAAAAATTAGTGGTTACTCAAAATTATATAATACTTCCATCAGGTAAATGGATAATGCATGATAGAATTGATTCTCATTCAAAAGATGTTATAATTACAAATGAGGGTATTAAAGTATCTGATAATTAGCTTTGGTGTTGGTATTTTATCCTCTTTTTTCCTTATTTGATACCCATTTTCCAGATTTTTTGGTAAAAGTTATAACACCTATGTATTTGCCACTGCTGTATACTTTTCCATATTCTGTACTTATACCAAAAAATGCTTCTACTATATTGCCTTTTTTATGATAGCCTGATTCCACGACTTTTATATTTAACTTTGAACTGACTTTTTTAAAAATGGAGCGGGCTATAGACCAATCTCCTTCCCATTCTATGAGATCAAAGCTTCCAAAATTTAGTGTATTTATAGAGTGTTTTGAGGTAGATATTTTAAAAGATTTGTTATTTTTGATTGTATAGTTATTTATCCATTCAATTGCATTTGCACTTTTTCCTTTTTCTATTGCAAAATTGTTCGAACTGGCCAATAATATTAGACAAATATTTTACATTTAAACAAGATATAAAATTATTACTTTTATATTCCATTTATGACCAAATATTTGGATAGGATGTGCTAAAAAAATCTTGTATTAGATCTCTTTCATAATTAGAATAAACCGCTATATTATCCGTGATTCTTCAATTCTTGTCCTTTCATTGCTTTCATGCGAAAGATTATCTAAAAACCACTACTGCTTTTCAAATCATTCACCGGTTTAACAGTACAAGAATTTGATGATATCTTCGATAAAAAGATAACGAAAAGGTATGAAAGAACAAAAAATACACCGCTTGTCCAAAAGAAAAGATCGGGGAAGAGAATAGGTGCTGTTGGAAGACACTTTAAGCTGGATAAACCGGATAGATTTGTAATGCTTCTTTTTGTGTACTGTCGCCTTTACATAAACCTCCACGTTATCTGCCTTCCTCTTTGATTTAGATCAGACCAACGTTTGTAGAAGTATTCAAAAGATTGAAGGGCTGGTAAGGCAATGTGTACCAATTCCACAAAAGATATACAAAATAACAAAGAAGAGGATTCAAACTGCTTTGTTGCATGATTATTTTTTTCGTTATTTGTCAACGTTTTGTTGATGAATCTATGACTAAAACAGTTAAAATTCAATTGTTATTATTACAGATAAATCAAGGTTTTAACTGATTTTCGAATCGTGCAACAAAGCAGATTCAAACCAAAGAGGAAGTAGAGAAATATTTTCCAGGCTTTCTTCTTGCTATTACAGATTGTACCGAACAACAGCAGATACCGAGAAGACCTGATGTAGATAAAGAAAGAAGGAAAATGTACTATTTTGGAAAGAAGAAAACACATACTGTCAAGAATCAGCTTACGGTTAACAATCGTGGTTATATCATTCACAAAATATGCTATAAAAAGGAGGAAGAAAACATGACTATGATGTCTATAAGAATAGATCTCTTGCATAATTAGAAACAATCCAAACTTTTTAATATGATGCCATATCAGTTTCTATAGGCTGGTTCATTATTCTATAGTTTAGAAGTCCTGCAACTATATCTGACACTTTATCATACTTTCTTAATCTATTTCTGAATATATCGCTCATTATACTATATTTTTTCAATCGACAAATTAGTATGCTCTATCACTATTCTTTTTTAGAGTGGATTTTGTTATACTCTTTTTCTTCCTTGGATAACTCTTGTGGGTTTCTTTTCTTTTTATACGGTAGCTCGGATAGCTGTTCGGGAAAATCCGTTTCTACGCCCACATCCCCAAAGATCAACTACAGTAACAACTTGTTTTGGAATGACAGGATGGTTATTATATCTCTTGCATAATTGCACCTAAACAGCTTATGATCGCTATTTCTTCTATGAAGTGTCAACTCTTTGCTTCCCTATGATAAGTTATCCATAAAACTAAAACTTTTCAAATCGTTCACCACACTTACAATACATAAATTTGATAATATTTACAAAAATGAAATAGCAAAAAGATATAAAAAATATGAGATCAAGTGTTTATCAAAAAAACAGAGAAAGAGAAATAGGTGCTGTAGGAAGACATTTCAAGATGGATGTAAGAGACAGGTTTTTGATGCTTTTGGTGTACTATCGCCTTTACATAACCTACACGTTATCTGCCTTCCTCTTTGATTTAGATCAGACCAACATTTGTAATTATATGAGGCTTGGTCATAATTCGATATTACTCATCTTTATCCATTATTCCGTTTCATCAAGTCCCAAGCATATACTTTATCGTTCTTGGATTTATTTTCTCAGTTTTACAGTTGTAGTATACCATTATCTGATATAATAAGACAGACAATAGTACAATTGCAGATACCGTATGAAATTCACGTACTGGCAATGAGTCTATACTAAAAACTGATTTGATATGTTCTATCAATGGCTCTATGGATATTCTTCTTCTTCTTCTTCTTCTGCTGTAGATAGATTGCCCCAAAGTCGATTGATAAAAACATACAAGATCAAGCCTCTTCTTAGAAGTACTTTTGTATCGTTCAACAGGGCAAACTAGATCTATTCCCAATACCTTCTTGCTATATTCATACAAGTTCTTATCATCATAACCTGGATCTCCTACCATATACAAGGAAGATGGTAAAGAGAATACAGATGAGGACGAGGATGAGATGGACGTTAAAGAAACGTACATCTGATTATCCTGTACATTCGCAGTAGTTACATCTGCAGTTATAGGTCACTACAATCTTGCCTGTTGTACAGGTTAGATGTAATTTATATCCGAAAATCCATCCTTTGGTATGGCTGTAACCCCACCTTGCACCTGTATCAATGCCAGGAGGGCATGGTACTTCTCCTTTCTTCATTGATGATTTATGCCATACACTACCCTTTGCTTTTAAAAGAGTACATATCTATTGCTGTTATAGAAGGATCTACTAATCCTTCTGTAACAAACAGGTATCCCATTGTAGATATCCTTTGTTTAATATCTGTAGAAATAGTCTTTAGCCTTCTGTCAAACGTACGTCTACTAGGTATTTTTATCAAACCACAGGCTATTGCTAGTTTATGGTTATACAGACAATCCACGTTAAGAAAAATATGTAATGCATTGTTGGAATCGATTTTAAACCATATCCTTACAATAAAACACCTTAAAATTATAGTTGGAGAATATACATATGGTCTTCCACGTTTCCTTTTTGCAGTAGGCCATGGTATACAACCTACAAGATACAGAATGTTAAAAAGGATGGAATCTTTTATTCTATCAAGAGCTAATATTTGGAACAGTTGTTCTCAAAATAATGTCTCAATGGTTAGCTGTTGTACTTCCATACATGGTTGACAAAACAATGTACCAACATGGCTGACACATTTTGTCTTGTTTTAGTGTATCAATATCGGTTGTTTTAAAGATTTCATGAACTTCTCTGATGGCGTCATTCCGTTTATTCCACCGTGTTCTCTTTCATAGTTATACGATTTGACAAATAATTCGTATTTCTCTATTCCTCTTTCATATCAATTAACTCTTCTACTTGTAGAAATTCAGTTATGACTATTTTGTTATACGCTTCTACTTTCCCCTGTTCTTGTGGATAACCTTTAGGAATCTGCTTGTCCTTTATTCCATTGAGAAAAAGATAATGTTTGAATTGCTTTGTTGCATGATTCCTCTTTCCCAAATACATTTAGCTAACATCCCTCAATAAAACATATGAATTGGTCCGTCTACAACCAATCTCTTGTTAGAAGAGGCGAAATACTGCTAGGATTTGATGTTATAAACAACTGGGATGCAGAACTAGAAGGGATGAACAAAGACAAGATTGGCGAGCCATTTCATTATCCCAATACCTTCCTTCTCTTGCTTGGATATGCCAAAGTGTACTTTCATCTTCCTTATAGACAAACGGAAGGAATCGCACAAGGACACGCCAAAGGAAAAGTACCTTCCATCCCACATTACACCACAATAAACAGAAGAATAAACAGACTAGATATCAAGATAAAAGATATAAATAGTAAAAACAAGGATTTTGAAGACGAATACATCATCATTGCGATAGATAGTACAGGTATCAAGGTTACCAACAGAGGTCAATGGATGAGGGATAAATGGAATGCGAAAAATAAGAAAGGATATTTGAAAATACACGTAGCAGTTAATGTTAAAACCAAGAAAATACTTTCTATGAAGGTCACAGACGAGCACGTTCATGATAGCAAAGCGTTACCTGAATTGATTGAAAATATTATAAAATCAGATAACATGGTATCCATAGGTAAACTGTTGGGTGATGGGGCGTATGAAGGCAATAATATTTTTAGATTCTTATCAGACAACGGAATCCAACCTTGCATTAAAGTAAGAAAAAATGCTAGAGTTCGATGGAAAAAAGGAAACACCCTTAGAAATCTAGCAGTGTTAGCGCAGAAAAGTGATTTACAAGGATGGAAGGATAGCGTAAGCTATGGACAAAGATGGATTTTGAAACTGTGTTTTCGTGCATAAAGCGAATGTTTGGTGAATATGTTTATTCGGTTAAACTAAAGAATATGGTACAAGAGATGATGTTGAAAGCGTCCTTGTATAATAAGTTGATATCTGTTTAGGTAAACCAAAATAGATGGTAAAATCATTGATTATAAGAATCATGCAACAAAGCATGTTTGAATTTATTCGATGTAAATTCTCTACCACAACCATCATGCATCACTTTCATAGGTTTACCGTAGAGTTCAATCCATTCGTTGAGAACTGATAAAGATTCTTCACTAGTTCTTCTGCTGCACCATTTGCTAACTACTTTTCTTGAGGGGCAATCATCTATTACGTGAATAAAATAATTTTTGCTTCGTGAGCCTTTTAGATAAAAAGGTCCTTTGGTATCCATTTGAACCAACTCATTCGGATGTTTCATTTCAAATCTTGTATTTTCTTTTTATTTTAACAGATAGTACATTGAGATTGTGTCTCTTTAGAATATTGTAAATGGTTTTTGTACCCAAGCTGATTCCATACTTTCTCTTTAATCTGAACCTTATTCTCATTGGACCAAATCTGTTGTTTAGTCTCAGCTCGAGAATAATCTTTTCTATATCTTTGGTTACCTTTACATTTTTAATATTATGCGGTTTTCTTGATTGGTTTTTTAATCCATCTATCCCATATACATTATAGCGTCTCTTCCATTTGTACCATGTTTGTCTTGAAACACCATATGCAGTACAAGCATCAGATATAGTCTTACCTGAACGTTCTGATTCAATTATCATTTTATACCTATTTTCAATTATATCCATTATTATTACACTCTAAGACTAGAGTGTCAACTATGTTAGGAAGCTAAAATGCAACTATGTGTGGAATCAGTACAGTTAACAATCAAGGTATTGTCATTCATAAACTAAGATATAAGAAAGGAAGGAAACATGATTACGATATTTATAAAAAGAATCATCCTATAATTCCAAAAGATGTTCTAAATGTATTTGATCTTGGATATTTAGGAATAGAAAAGGATTTCCCTGAGCAAAAATCGTACATACCAAATAGAAAGAAGAGAACTCAAGAGATGTCGCAAGAAGAAAAAGATTATAACAAAAGCTACTCTAGAAAGAGGATAGTAATAGAGCATACCATTTGCAGATTGAAAAAGTACAGCAGGATAATAAGCAATATATTCAGAAATAGGCTCAGAAAGCATGATAAAATATCAGATATAGTAGCAGGACTAGTAAACTACAGAATAATGAACTAGCATCACTAAAAGAAAATGCTGTATCTGTAGTGAACTTGATGAAATGTATCTAATTATGCAAGAAATCTGATGTCTAAAATTTTTTTATATTAGTTGTTATCAAAAAATATATGTTATTTTTTCTTTTAATTTTATCACCTTGCTTGTATTACTATCATGCTACATAATCTAACAATTTCATTAGTTGCTCCCATTACATCCCCTGTGATTCCTCCAAAATTTCTTTTAGATGTGTATGTAATGATAAAACTCATGATTGTTCCTATTGTAAATACTAAAAATAGGGTTGATAGTATTACCTCTCCTCTTGACAATATTATTAATATTATAGTAATGATTGTAGATGTGATAATTTTTTTTTTAGATTTCATATTCTTTGTAAAAAGAGAGCTATATCCCTCCCATGCTGAATTTGAACAATAAGCTTGGAATACCATTACATACTTGGCTACAATTTCAGAAATTAATAGCGATGATATTAATCTAAATAAGTCTGTGTATGTTGAAATTGTTATTGTCATTCCAATAAAATATGAAATCATCGCAAGAACGCCTGCAGCTCCAATCGCTGGATCGTGTATTACTTTGTATTTTTTTTCTTTACTACCTTTTACCATTATACCATCTGCGAAATCTGCAAGAGCATCTGTATGATGTATTCCAGTTATAATTATCAGAAAAATTGTTATTATGAATCCTGATATCAAATGATTGAAAAAAAGGAAAGAAAGTATTGTTATTGGTATACTTGTTATTCCAATAATCAAGCCTATTATTGGAAAAAGATACATATTAGTAGAAATGTTTTCTAAACTATTATCTTTGGATATACTTTCTACTGGTATTATTGTTAAGAATGACAAAATCTCTAATATTGATTTAATAACCAAAAAATAGCGACCACCATTGAATGTTACCCAAAGTAATTATGATCGGAATTAAATATAAAATTACAAATAAAATTGTAGCTACTTTTGTTATTTTTAACGCAAAGTGACACTTTTCTATGGAAATGTTCTCGTATTTTTCTCCGAGCTTATAATGACCTATTTTTTCTACTTGAATTTTTAAAGCCCCTGCAATTGATGACATGGGTATTCCTGCGTTAGGGCTTTCTGTTTTTTTTCTGTCTCTTTTGCAAATTAAAATAGCATTTTTCCAATCTTGTTTAAGTAGTGCAGATGCTACTACTAGAAAAAATATTGATATTCTAGATGGTATGAAATTCATTATCGTATCCATTTTGGCAGACATCCATCCTATGTTTAAGTAATATTGATCTTTATATCCTATCATAGAGTCTAACGTATTTACCATTCTAAAGATTAATGCACCTGGAATATTTAATAATCCATAATAAAATAATGGTGATATAATTCCATCTACAAAACTCTCAGCTATACATTCTATACATGCTGATAATATGTTTACTTCATTCAGATTTTCTGTATTTCTGCTAACAATTTTTGATAAATCTATTCGTGCTTTTTTTATATCTTTGATTTCGATATCTTTTATTATGTCTTTAATATGTATATCCATTGCCTTTATTGAAAACATCGATTTTACAATAAATATGGATACTAAAGAAAATCCTATGATTCCAATATTGTAAAATGATCTTATTATTATGAAATATCCAATGATTCCAACTATGGATGTCAAAGATAATGCTAAAATGGAGCCATAAAATTTTTCTGATAATTCTGATTTTTTATTTTTTTTTATTCTGTTTGTAAGAAAATTAATGACTTTACCATACCATACAACAGGGTGAATGCTGTTAGGGGGTTCTCCAATTATATAGTCAAAAGAGAATGATAAACAAATTATTATAATAATTTCTTGGGCTATGAAAATCATTTATTTTTATTTCATTCCATCATTTTGTCTAAAATATATTCCATGTCAATTTCATGTTCAATAACATTTGCTATTTTATCTATTTCATTGTTTAATTTCTCTGAATCTTTTATAATCTTTATATTTATATTATTGTCCTTCTTTTGTCTGTCAAGTGAGTCTTCGTCTGGAATATTGTGATCTATTTTAGGAATAATGCCTAAAAATGGTTTATGTATTTTTTTTTCTATTTTGTTTATCGCTGGCAATAATATCTGGTCATCACCAAGAAATTTGTTGATTAAAATGCCTTTTATTAATTTTCTATATTTTGGTTTTAGTATTGCAATTGTTCCTAAAATGCTAGCAAAACTTCCGCCTCTTTCTATATCTGAAACTAGTATTACACTTGATTTTATTTTTTTTGCAAATAACATATTTGCTATATCATATTTTAAAATATTAATTTCAGCTGGAGAACCTGCACCTTCTAATACCATTACATCATTTTCTTTTCTTAATTCTTTATAGGATTTTAAAGCATTCTCAAATCCTTGGTTAAGAACAAAATTTGTGTAATATTCTTGTGCTTTCATTTTAAGATAGAATTTTCCATTTAAATATATGTCACTTTCAAAGTTACCCAAAGGTTTTAGTAATATTGGATTCATCCTGATATCGGGGGGCTTTCTTGCTGCTATAGCTTGAATTGCTTGTGCTCTTGCAATAATCTTGTCTGTATTTTCAATATTGAATATTAATGAGGACATGTTTTGTGCCTTGAATGGAGCTACTTTGTAACCTTTATTTGAGAAAATTCTGCAAAGTGCAGTAACGATTAAGGTTTTGCCTGCACCTGAGGATGTACCTTGAATCATGATTTGTTTTGATTTCATAATGTTTTTTCCAATGCTTTGAATAATTTGTTATTTTCTTTTGGGGTTTTTATAGATACTCTTATGAATCTGTCATTCATCCCAGTAAAAGTTTTGCAATCTCTTACAAGAATGTTATTTTTATATAGTAAACTGTCTGTTACTTTAGTTGAATTCTGGTTGTTTAAGATCTCCATTAGATAAAAGTTGACATCTGTATTTATCAGATTTATATTTCTATTTTTTTTTAAATTGTTTATAATTCTCTTCTTTTCTGTTTGAATCATTTTCTTTGCCGAATTCAAATGATTTATATCTTTCAAAGCTTTGCTTGCAGCAATTTGTGCTAATCCATTAACATTCCATGCAATAATCTTGTTCTTCATTTTTTCTATTACTGTTTTGTTAGATATGGCATATCCAATTCTTAGTCCTGCCAATCCAAATGATTTTGTCATTGACCTTAAAATTACTATATTTTTATGATCTTTGACGAAATTTAGAAAAAAGTTATTTCTTTTTATGCTGTCATTTGTGAATTCTATGTAAGATTCATCCAGTAGTATTATAACATTATTATTAGCTTTTTCCAAAATCTCTTCTACTTCTTTTTTTGAATCCTTGCCTGTTGGATTATTTGGATTACACAAAAAAATAACGGTTGATTTATTTTCTTGGTTATTGCTATATTTTATTATAGTATCTGAATCAATATGAAAATCATTTTTAATCTTGATAAATGAGATCTTGGCGTTACTTCTTTTTGCAGCAAGTTCATATTCACAAAATGTTGGAGAAGGGATTATTGCTTTTTCCTTTACAAATGTAGATGAAAAATAATGAATTAGTTCTGTTGCACCATTGCCAATAATTAAATTGTTTATATCGTCAACCTCGCAATTTAGATATTTCAGGATGTCTTTTTTTAATTCAATGCAGTTAGGATCCGGATATATGGAAGATAAATTGATATTTTTTATTAAAGTCTTGATTACTTTATTTGACGTTCCCAAAGGGTTAATGTTAGAGCTAAAATCAATTTTTACTATTTTACTATCTTTTGCTGAATAAATTCCGCCATGATGACAATTAGTGAAATTAAAATCAATTGTTTCCATTATATTTGATTACTTATGTTTCATTGCTTTGTCCATGTTTAAAAAAGATTATTAAATGTTTTAAGTTTTAATACGCTGTGTTAAAGGTAGCATTAATTGGCTCAACTGGCGCGGTTGGACAGGAATTTGTTGTTGCACTTAATAAACATCCATGGTTTGAATTGACTCATGTGATTTCTTCAGAACGTTCTGCTGGTAAAAAATATATTGATGCTATACGAGATTCGCAATCTGGAATTTTGAGATGGCATAATCGTGAACCAGTCCCAGATTATATTCGAGACACTGTTTTATCAAAATTTGATGATCTTAATCCAAAAGATTTTGACCTTATATTTACCGCCGTGGAGTCTGATAATGCTCAAATAATTGAACCTAAATTAGCTGCTCATGTACCAGTTATTAGTACCGCTGCTGCATTTAGATATGAAAATGATGTTCCAATTCTTATACCTGGAATTAATGATGATCATGTTGATTTGTTGAAAAAACAAAAAAATAGTCGTAACTGGGAGGGATTTATTGCACCATTGCCAAATTGTACTACTACTGGTTTAGCCATTACTCTAAAACCAATTTTAAATGAATTTGGAATCAAGAGTGTTTTTATGACTTCTATGCAAGCTTTATCTGGTGCGGGACGCTCCCCTGGTGTAATTGCTTTAGATATTATGGATAATGTAATTCCATATATTCCAAAAGAAGAAGAAAAAGTTCAAATAGAAACTAAAAAAATACTAGGCAAATATGATAATGAAATAGGCAAAATTGCATCAGATGATCTCAAAGTTAGTTGTACTTGCACTAGGGTGCCTGTATCTGACGGTCATACAGAAGTAGTTTTTGTTGAAACATCTAAACCTGCTGATGCTGACTCTATAACAAAACAAATGATAAAATTTTCAGAAAATGTTTCCATAAAAGATCTTCCCTCTGCTCCTAAAGAATATATCTTTGTAAATGACGATCCTACGAGGCCACAACCACGTATTGATAGAGAAATTAATGATGGTATGACTACAGTTGTAGGGCGGTTAAGAAAGGATTCTGTATTTGAGAATGGAATAAAATATGTTTTATTAACTCACAATGAAAAAATGGGTTCTGCAAAAGGTGCTATTTTATTGGCGGAATTATTAAAGACAAAAAAAATTTTATAATCTTTTTAGTTAATTCAATAAACTTTATAAAAAAATCGAAAAAATTGAAAATCATACATTTATTAACCACTAAAATTTAGTATATCTTGCATTTAATGGGACGAATTGATGATCTTGATCTAAAGATATTAAGGGAATTATCAAAAGACGCAAGTATCTCTGTTCCCCGGCTTTCAAAAAAAATTAATATTAATTCGTCGGTAGTTTATAGTAGAATTAAACGTTTAGTTAAAAGAGGCTTGATTAAGAAATTTACTATTATTATTAATGATGAGGCGTTGGGATTTAATGTTAAAGCTCTTACTGGGATAACTATGGATTCTAAACTACGGGATAATGTTTTAAAAGAACTCTTTAAAATACCTGAAGTTAGAGAAGTTGCTGAAGTTACTGGAAGATTTGATATATTGGTTACAATGACTGCACGATCACTTGATGAAATGCATCAAATTATTTCAGAAAAAGTTGGACGCGTTGAAGGTGTACAAAAAAACAGAAACTTTTATAGAGATGAGAAAGACCTCAAGAGAGATTATTTCTAATGCCGTATCAAAATAATGGATCTCTCAAGCTATAAATAACTATTTTAATTAACATATTGTGGAAGGTTAGTAGAATCTTTGGTTTTAGAGATGAAAACAGTCAGTAACCAAATTAAAAATTATTATGAGCTTACAAAACCTAAAATTTGGTATTTACTTGTTTTCACAGCTTTTGGGGCAGCTCTATCAGCGTCCTGGCTTTTTCATATTAATATTGGTATAGTGACATGGGCATTATTGTTATCTAGCGTAGCTGCTGGATCTGCCGCTGCGGATACTCTCACTGGTTATAACGATAGAGATATAGACGCCATAATGGATAGAACAAAAGGTCGTCCTATACCGTCTGGCAGAATTTCTCCAAAAAATGCCCTAGTTTTCGGTCTTGTTTTGGCGGGAATCTCGCTTGTATTTTCATTTATGATTAACATTTGGGCAAGTTTACTCATGGCATTTGGATTGTTTGATAATATTATAGTTTATAGCAAATGGCTTAAAAGAAGTAGTAAATACAATATCATCTTAGGTGGTTTTTCTGGAGCTACCCCTGCACTGATTGGATATGTTGCTGTAACATTCCAGCATATTGAAATAGGCTTTGTAATGTTTGGCTTGGTATTCTTTTGGATACCTACACATATATGGAGTTTGGCTTTGCACATAAAAGAAGACTATAGAAAGGCTAAAGTTCCTATGTTACCTGTAATATCTAGTGAAACAATTTCAGTTAGAATAATCGCCATTACGACTGTTTTAATGGTTGTGTTCAGCATCTTACCATTCTTATTCCATGAATTTGGACTAATCTATCTAACAACTGCCACGATCCTTGGAATCATTATGATACTCTTGTCATTGTGGTTGCTATTCAAGCCTAGCGAACGAGCTTCTTGGATCGTTTTTAAGTTTAGTAGTCCTTACTTGGCTATATTGTTTGTTGCTTTTATGATCGATTCTTTTTTCCACTAATAAAAAATTAATTCTTTTTTTCAACAAGATCTTTAACCTTTTTAGAGAATTTTTCTTTAAATCGAGGTATATTTATGATAAATCTTTCATGCGTTCCTTCGCCTATTATTTCAATTTTATCTTTTGCAGAGACTTTAAATAATATTCTTCTTTGATCTATTTTTATTATTTCTGAATTTAATGTAATTTCCGCTCCTACTGGTGTAGCAGACAAATGTTTGATATCCACTATAGTACCAACAGAGTCCCATTCATTATCTATAAGAAATTGTTCTTTTAATAAAAGCCTACATGTCTCCTCCATTTCTGAAATCATTGCTGGAGTGGAAAAAACATTTTCTCCTTCCCATAAAAAACTTGTAGTTTGGTTGTCTTTTACTGTTATTTTCCTTTCTTTTTTTGCTTGTAAGGTGATTTTAAAATCCATAAAAATTATTTTATCTACTCTATTAAATTTTTTTACTACTTTAAAATTTATTAGTTAAACTTTATATGATATTTTTAAATTTTATTATAGGTATATATAATTAATTTAAATCCATAAAAAAATTTTTTATATTTATTTGGTATTAAAGGAAGTTAAAATTATTGTGATTATGTTTTTGTATGTGATAAAGATAATTATATTTGAAATAATTTTGTGAAAACTATAAAAGAGGCATTTTTAAAAAACTATTGTATTTAATTAGGTGAAATGATTGGCTTCAATACAACAAACAGCTGGCGGTATGCCAGTATTAATATTAAAAGAAGGCACTAAAGAAAATAAAGGCCGAGAGGCACAAAAAAATAATTTCAATGCTGCAAAACTAGTTGCCGAAATAATTCGTTCAAGTTTGGGTCCCCGTGGTATGGATAAAATGCTTGTCGATTCTTTAGGTGATGTAACCATTACAAATGATGGTGCAACTATTCTAAAGGAAATCGATGTTCAGCATCCTGCAGCAAAAATGATGGTTGAGGTCGCTAAATCTGTCGATAATGAAGTTGGGGATGGTACCTCATCTTCTGTTATTTTTGCTGGTACACTTTTAGAAAAAGCAGAGCAATTGATAAGTAAAGATGTACATCCATCAGCTATAGTGGATGGATATACCGCAGCAGCAGATCAAGCTTTGAAACTCTTAAACCAAATTGCAATAAAAGTTGATACAAATGATAGAGATACTTTGCTTAAAATTGCAAAAACAAGCATGGATTCAAAATTGGTATCTGATGAAAGTCCAATTTTAAGTGAAATTGTTGTAGATGCTACTTCCCAGGTAGCTGAAAAGAGTACTAGTACTGATGGTTTGAAGGTTGATCTTGATAATATTAAAGTAGAGAAAAAAGCAGGTGGTTCTATGCGTGATACCTCTTTAATTAAAGGTATTGTTTTAGATAAAGAAGTTGTGCATTCAGGCATGCCCAAAAGAATTGATAATGCAAAAATTGCACTTATTAATTCTCCATTAGAAATTGAAAAAACTGAAATGAGTGCTGAAATTAGAATTAGTGATCCTTCTCAAATGCATATGTTTCTTGAAGAAGAAAATAGGATGCTAAAGTCTATGGTTGATAAAATTCAATCAATTGGTGCAAATGTTGTTTTATGCCAAAAGGGTATAGACGATATTGCTCAGCATTATTTATCTAAAGCTGGTGTACTTGCTGTTAGACGTGTCAAGGAAAGTGATATGTTCAAATTATCAAAGGCAACAGATGCTAGATTAGTTAATAATTTGGATGATCTAACTGAAGGTGATCTTGGAGCTGCTTCTTTAGTTGAAGAACGTAAAGTAGAAACCGATAAATGGGTATTTATAGAGGGTTGCAAAAATCCAAAAGCTGTTACCATTTTAATTCGTGGAGGATCTCAAAGAGTAGTTGATGAAGCGGATCGATCATTACATGATGCTTTGATGGTAATGAAAGATGTGTTGGAGAAACCTTCTATAGTAGCTGGTGGTGGTTCACCTGAATTGTATATTGCTAATGGGCTAAGACAATGGTCTAGTAATTTGGAAGGTAGAGCTCAATTAGCTGTCGAAAAATTTGCAGAGGCTTTGGAAATTATTCCTTTGACTTTGGCTGAAAATGCAGGTATGGATCCAATTGATACTATGGCCGAACTACGAACAAAACAAGGCGGTGGTTCTCAATGGATTGGTATCGATGTGAGAGCTACTTCTATTTCTAATATGCATGAAAAAAACGTCCTTGAGCCTTCTGCAATTAAAGAACAAATCATTAAATCTGCTACTGAGACTGCATGTATGCTGCTTAGAATTGATGATGTCATTGCTGCTCACAAGTCTAAAATGCCTCCAGGTCCTCCAGGTGGCGGCATGGGCGGCATGGGCGGCATGGGCGGCATGGGCGGCATGGGCGGCATGGGCGGCATGGATATGGATTAATTAAAAATCTATTTTCCCACAAATTTTTTATTCTAATAAAAGCGCTCAAGTTTTTTTATCAAAATTGTTAAAATAAATGTTGTAGTCAATAAGTAGATTCCATTTTGAGTTCGATCTCTATTATCATTAGATCATTATGATATCTTTTTAGATTATACTCTATTGAAATAATTCTTGTTAAATTCATTTAAAAACGAATCAAATATTATATTAATCTGTTTTGATAAAATTGATTGAATACTGAATATTCTAGTTATAGAGGATATTTTGATTACTCTAATAACAACACTAAATTTGATGATGAGAAATTCAATATTGATAAAAAACTATTTCTCTTAAAGCATGACGTTAAGCTTCTTTATAAAAATATTTTTTCAAAATTGCATAAAACTTTCTTGCCAGTTGAGGATATTAAAATAACAGTTCTTCCAGATTTTTTTGTTGATCGAATTATTCAAATTTCTGATATTGATGGTCTAACAAGTAGAATGGTAGATAAAATTAAGGTAGGTGGTGGTAGTATCCGGGGATTAAATAGTATTGATATTAAGGGTGGAAATGCTGTCAATGTAGCATATTGTCTTGCTAGACTTGGGGTTTCTGTAAATCTTTTTACCGTAGCAGATGAGATTGGAAATTCTATTTTGAACTCTACTTTTCAAAAATTTTATCCTAAAGTAAAATTATATATAAAAAGCGGTAAACATGGACTAACAACCATTTTTGAGTTTACCACTTCTTCTTTTTCTGTATCAAATGTTATGCTAAGTGATGTTGGGGATAACCGTAATTTTGGTCCAGATTCAATAGAATCTTCAGAAATTTTATCAATCTTGAAATCTTCTTCTGCTGTAGTTTTAACTAATTGGGCTTCCAATTTGAAGGGGACAGAATTGTTGAAATTTGTTTTTTCTAATTCTTTAGACGCATTACGTTTTTTGGATCCTGCTGATATAAGCGAAAGACAAATAGAATTTGTCAGGGAACTTAAAATTAATTCAAGTCTAATTGGTCTATTGAGTATAAACGAGAACGAGTTCTTGCAAATATTTAATACTGTGTCAAATATTGAGCATGGATATAATTTAAACAGTAATGGAAAGCATATAGAACAAATATCTCCGTTTTTTCTTTGTAAATCTGCATTATTTCTTTCAAAATTCTTTAAAATTAATATATGTATTCATACATCTATTGGATCAGTCTTATCTGATAGTTATAACACGATGTTTGTAGAATCTATTTCACCGTCTAAAATTAATATTGTTAGTGGAGCTGGAGATGCTTGGGATTCCGCGTTTTTGTTTGGTGATTTGTTAAAGTTGACATCTGAGGAAAAGCTATGTTTTGCAAATTTATACGCTTGTTTATATTTAGAAAATACTTTTAATGATGCACCCTCATTGCAGAATATTCTTGATTATTTAAATGATTGTTATATTGAACAGAAAAATTAATTTTTTTTCCTTTAGATTATCTTTTGGGACAAAAGCAATATTGCTGATATAGTTTTGCAATCTTTTATCGTTCCATCAAAACAATATTTGACTGCATCCTCTAATTTTAATGATATATTTGATATATTTTCATCTTCATCCATCATGAACGATGGATTTTTTATTTTTGAAATGTTATTTGCAGTGAAAAGATGCATCATCTCGGTGTCATAACTTGGAGCTAGATAACAATTTGTTAATGGCGTCAAATCTCCTTTGAAACCTGTTTCTTCTTCTAATTCTCTCTTTGCAGCATCAATTGGACTTTCATTTTTCTCTATTTTGCCTGCTGGTATTTCAATTAAAACTTCATTTACTGCATGCCTATATTGTTTGATTAGTATAATTTCTTTATTGTTTATTATTGGGATAATCCCTACAGATGGATTATGCTCTATTACTTCTTTTTTAAATGTTTTGCCATTTAGTTTAAAAGTATCCAATTTTAACTTTACCGGGCCGTCGTATATCAGTTTACTATTTAAAATCATGTGATCGTCTTCTGTCATATAATAAACGATATTGATTTTGATTAATATTATAAATGATATTTTATTATATATTTTGAATATTTATATAATTATTTGAGACGGTCATAATTCAAAATCATTCATCTTTATTCTCGATATCTCATTATCCAGTCCCAAGAATATATTTTATTGATTTTGAATTTATTTTCTCAGTTTTACAGTTATAATGTACCATTATTTGATATAATAAAACAAAAAAAGTACAATTATAGAAACAGTATGAAATCCGCGTGCTGGTATGGGTCTGTTCTAAATACAGATTTGATATGTTCTATCAACGGGAATCTATTGATATTTTTCTCTATCTGTATATAGCTTCGCCTAAAGTCCATTGATAAATTCATATTATCCCAAGACTCTTTTTGGAAGTACTTTTGTATCTTTCAACAACAGGATAAGATACTAGGTCTATTCCCAATACCTTCTTGCTATATTCATACAATTTCTTATCGTCATAGCCTAGATCTGCCGTCATGAACAATGGACTGGTAAAGAGAATAATGATGATTCAATAACCTTTGTTTAATATCTGTAGAAATAGTAGACTTCAACCTTCTATTAAACATACGTCTGCTGACAATGGATACTAATCCATAGGCCAATGCTAGTTTGTGATTATACTAATAGCAGTCCATGTTAAGAAAAACATGTAAGGCATTGTTGGAATCCATTCTAAGCCATAACCTTATAATAAAACATCTTACACTTATCGTTGGAGATATATACATACAGCCTGTCGAGTTTCCTCCTTGTTGTCGACATACTAGGCCTTGGTATACAACCTATCCAATGCAGAATGTTAAAAAGCAGGGATTCCTTTAATCTGTCCAGATCTTATCTTTTGAACAGTTTTGGTCAAAATAACGTTCCAGAGGTTATCTTTAAGATGTTGTAAAATGTATCAAGAATATTTGAATTATGATCATGCCTCAAATATTTATCAGAGAATAAAATATTGTCTAGTATATGAGTGAGAAAAAATGTTAGAGCGAGATGGAAAAAACGAAATATCCTTAGAAACCTATCAGTCTAGGCACAAAGAAATGATTTGCAAGAGTGGAAAGACCGCGTTAGCTATGGGAAGTACTATATTGTTGAAACTGTTTTCTCTTGTTTAAAGAGACGATTTGGTGATTGCGTATACTCTGTTAAACTAACAGAATGTGATACAAGAAATGATATCGAAAATAAAATCAGAATTATAGAAATCATGCATCAGACAGTAAAAATATGGTTAATTCTGTTTTAGTAAATTATTATATCAAAATAGATATATATTACAGATAATATCGAAATTCATGATAGCGAGAAAATCTATATCATATAGAAATTTTTCTTTGAATTTTTCAAAGAGATCTACTCAAAATTTTGTATTTGTTATTGCTTTGATCTTGGCAAGTGTGGGAATAATATTGGCATTACCTTCTTTGGCATATGCTGTACAATCAGCTTCACAAAATAGTTTTACTGCCACTTTAAACGGCAAAACTGTTCAACCTCCAGTAAATACTCCTGCAACAGGTACAGCTAAATTCCAATTAAACTCAAACGGAACCATATCTTATGAAGTAGATGCCAAAAATTTAGATAAAGTAATTGATGGTAGTATCGAATACAAAAATGGCACTGAAGTGGTATCTTTAATCAATCCTTATGCAACAACTAGCACTGGATTTAATCAAGTCAAATCTGTATATCCAACTGGATTAATTAATGGTAAATTAACATCCGGTGTTATTACATCTGATAAGTTATTGGGTGGATTCCTTGGTAAAAATGTTACAGATTTATCTAAATCTATGAAAGATGGTTCCTTGAATGTAGTTATACGTACACAACCTCATCAAGATGGTGAAATAGCAGGTACTATAGTTCCATCTAAATAATTTTTTATTATCTTTAATGATATCTCATATTTAATTTTTTAATAAGTTTTAATAAACAAAACTCAATAGAAATACTATGATAAATGGATATATGTATTTGATTTTATATGCTGAATAATTAATATCGCTATTGTTTCGTTTCGACTCTAAAAAGAATATATCTTTTGTAGACAAAATTCTATCCTGTTGTAAACAAGTGTATGGATTACATCTTATTCTTTCTGTGAATGTAAATTTCATCACTATAAGGTTAGTTCATGGAAATAGACTCTTTTTACTTCTTTTATTATGAAAAATATCTGAAAGGTATACATACCAGTGTCAAAAATCGAGTCGTGAATTTTGATGATTGAATTTTTTAAAAGAAATAATGTAATTGAAATATGTAATTAATTGTTAATCTTAAGTTTTTATTATAGGGTAGACATTAGAATATCTCTTATACTTTCCATTTTTAAACTTTTATGTAGTGCTAAATTTGAAAAATTTGATTCTCGTTAGAAAATGTTTTTAAAAAAACTTTAATCAGGTATTTAAAAATTATTTTCTGTATGGATATGCCTAATGCTGAACTCAGTGACACTCAAAATTCTAGCAATTCTAGATATATCATGACTTTGGGATCTCATTGTTCTTTGCAAGTATTAAAAGGTGCTAAGGATGAAGGATTTAACACTCTTTTAATTTGTGAAGAAAAACGACTTTCTTTGTACAAGCGCTTTAAATTTATTGACAAGATAATTGTGTTGAATAATTTTAAAGATATGTTAAATACCGAATTCCAAAATAATCTTATTGAGGAATTTAATCCTATTTTGATACCTCATGGAACGCTGATTTCTTCGATATCAATGAATGATATTGAAAAGATTAAGATACCTATATTCGGAAATAAATTTATTCTAAGATGGGAGTCTGATAGAGTATTAAAACAACAATTAATGAATGAATCTTTACTGTCTTCTCCAGAGCAAGTTATGTCTAAAGATGATATTAAAGGATTATGTATAGTTAAATTGCATGGAGCAGCTGGTGGGAAAGGATATTTTCTTGTCACTGATAAAAACGGTTTTGAACTGCAATCTCAAAAACTGATTGAATCGGGTACTATCAAATCAGAAGAACAACTTTTTATACAAAAATATGCTAATGGGGTTCCAGTTTATTTACAATTTTTTTATTCTCCTATTGAAAACGAACTGGAACTATTGGGTATTGATAGGCGTTATGAAACTGATATAGATGCAATAGGTAGAATTCCCGCACGACATCAAATGGGGTTTGATTTGGAACCGTCTTATACTGTAGTTGGTAATATCCCTATTGTACTGAGAGAATCTTTGTTGCCTGAAGCTTATGCTATGGGTGAGCGGTTTGTTGATGCAGCTCGTAAACTCGTACCTCCTGGTATGCCGGGACCGTTTTGTATCGAAGGTGTTTATGATAGCAATGCTAAATTTACCGCATTTGAATTTTCTGCAAGGATCGTGGCAGGAACCAATTTGTTTGTATCAGGTTCTCCTTATTCTGATTTATTGTTCGATACTCCGATGAGTATGGGCAGACGTATTTCGCTAGAAATAAAAAGAGCAATAAATTCGTCAAAAATTGATCTTGTTTTAACCTAATACCAAAAAAGTAAATTACAAATTACTTAAAATAATTTATTTTATTCTAAATTGTATTTAGATTTTAATTAAGTTTAATAACAAATATGTTTTATTTTAAATGTTTAATATTAATTGATATATTTTAATAATATCTATATTTCTTGTTTTTCGTTTTAACACTATTTTTGCTTACATATATAATACAAATTAATAAAAATCCGATTTCAATATGAAATCTTTCTATACTCCAGTGTGTTAAAAGTACTTTTCTTTTTTATTAGTCTATAAATGTTGGTTATTATATATATGAGGCTTGGTCATAATTCGATATTACTCATCTTTATCCATTATTCCGTTTCATCAAGTCCCAAGCATATACTTTATCGTTCTTGGATTTATTTTCTCAGTTTTACAGTTGTAGTATACCATTATCTGATATAATAAGACAGACAATAGTACAATTGCAGATACCGTATGAAATTCACGTACTGGCAATGAGTCTATACTAAAAACTGATTTGATATGTTCTATCAATGGCTCTATGGATATTCTTCTTCTTCTTCTTCTTCTGCTGTAGATAGATTGCCCCAAAGTCGATTGATAAAAACATACAAGATCAAGCCTCTTCTTAGAAGTACTTTTGTATCGTTCAACAGGGCAAACTAGATCTATTCCCAATACCTTCTTGCTATATTCATACAAGTTCTTATCATCATAACCTGGATCTCCTACCATATACAAGGAAGATGGTAAAGAGAATACAGATGAGGACGAGGATGAGATGGACGTTAAAGAAACGTACATCTGATTATCCTGTACATTCGCAGTAGTTACATCTGCAGTTATAGGTACTACAATCTTGCCTGTTGTACAGGTTAGATGTAGTTTATATCCGAAAATCCATCCTTTGGTATGGCTGTAACCCCACCTTGCACCTGTATCAATGCCAGAACATGGTACTTCTCCTTTCTTCATTGATGATTTATACCATACACTACCCTTTGCTTTTAAAAGAGTACTATCTATTGCTGTTATAGAAGGATCTACTAATCCTTCTGTAACAAACAGGTATCCCATTGTAGATATCCTTTGTTTAATATCTGTAGAAATAGTCTTTAGCCTTCTGTCAAACGTACGTCTACTAGGTATTTTTATCAAACCACAGGCTATTGCTAGTTTATGGTTATACAGACAATCCACGTTAAGAAAAATATGTAATGCATTGTTGGAATCGATTTTAAACCATATCCTTACAATAAAACACCTTAAAATTATAGTTGGAGAATATACATATGGTCTTCCACGTTTCCTTTTTGCAGTAGGCCATGGTATACAACCTATCAGATACAGAATGTTAAAAAGGATGGAATCTTTTATTCTATCAAGAGCTAATATTTGGAACAGTTGTTCTCAAAATAATGTCTCAATGGTTAGCTTTAAGCTATGTAGATCATGTTGAAAATAAATTTGAATTATGACCAAGCCTCAATTATATTGTTAAAACAACTTCTGTTGGTTATTATTTTTCTTTATTTTTTTATTTTTACCTTTTGTTTGCACAATTTTCATTTTTCACTTCTATTACATTTTTTCCTTTATCTGATGGGATAATTTTCATTTTTCCATTGGTAAATTTTTTATCAAATTGTTCTCCGTTAAAGTACCTGTCAAGGAATATGGCCAAAGCTGCAATTTCTGAATGAGGTTGATTTCCTATAGAAATATTATAATCTGCTAAAAGATATATTTCTCTTGGGACCTTTTCTGCTCCAATTACTACAAGTATTTTTTGATCTATATCTCTAATTTCTTTAATTACTTCGTTAATTCTTAATCCGTACATTGTTAAGTGAACTATTTTACCCTGTTCTCCTTTCCATTCTTTGATTAGTTTTTTCCAATTGTCAATTATTTTCAAATCAAACTCATTTGAACCCCCCCATGAAGAATTGATCTTGTTAACCGTACTTATTATTTCGTCATCAATGTCTGTTGTATACATGACATTACTTCCAAATGCTCTTGATACAAGTATAGCATGAGTAGTTGTCCTGTCGTCCCTTACCAGTCTGTGCCCTATTCTAAGTACTGCAACCTCTTTCTCCGGCATATTTTCACTCAATAGTTACTAAATATGTTTGTATTTTTATTGTTAGGTCTCTTCTTGGGTATCCTCTTCATTCGAATTTATATATAACTTGATTCCCAAAGATTTTTCTAATTTTTTTGATAATATTTCGTCAGGTTTTATACTTCCGGTCTCTATTTTTTTTAATAGTGTTACCTTTTCATTTATTTTTTGTCCTAATTGATCATGAGTTATGCCCTTTTTGTTCCTGGCATTTCTTATAATCACCGGAAAATCAGGATCCAAAATCATTTCGTCCGTCATGTTAATTGATTTTTGAGGAGGAGGTCTAATTCGCGGCATCGGTTTTATTCTTTTGTAAACTGGATTTTTTGACATAGTTGTTGTTTTTGATGGTAAGTTTGTAGTTGAAAATTGAGATGCCGTTTTTCCAATAATTTTACTTTTTCCTTGTAATGTTCCATTATTGTTGCTTGTTGCAATAGGTTTTCCTCTTTTTGAGCATGATAGACAAACATTAAAAATTGAATTTTCAATCTTTACTTTTCTATTTTCATCTGTTTGCTTTCCACATAATTCACAAAAAGAAACCATATTTCTTTAATTAAGTAGTAATTATTATATTTTCTATTTGTATATCGGTGATGCTTGATAAAATTTTTTTATAAATATCAATAATTTTATAATTGTATTTCTTTATATAGATAAATTTGAAAAAAATATTTGTAGATCCTTATTTAAAGATTCTCTCTCATGTTAATTTTATTTTTGGTAAAAACGTAGGTTCTGTTTTACCAAAAGAATTAGAAATAGAATATTCTAGGAAGACTGGAAGAATAAAAAATTTTGGTCTAGATGGCAATTTGATTGGAACATTTAGAACCGATGGTGGAATTGCTTTGACAATTTATGGTGCCAGACTTTTATTAAATAGCAGTAATTTTATTTTTAATTGTATTATTCCCTATGATGACGCTATTCCATTTGTTTCAGAAGGTAGATCCTTATTTGTTAAACATATACTACATTGCGGAAAAAATGTTAAAACTGGATCTGATGTAGCAATAATCGATCAACAACATAATGTTTTGGCAGTAGGGCATTCTTTATTACCATTTTCTTACTATGATATTAAAATTCAGGATATAGATAGATCTTTTATGAGAGGGGTCGGAGTAAAGATTAGAGAAGGAATAAAAAGTAGAACTGCATAATATTTCTATTATGCGATCAGGCAATAGGGATATGCGTAGAATGCTAGACAGAATGGGTCTAGACATGAAAGATATGAGCTCTGTAGAGGAAGTTATAATTAGAACTGACACAAAAGAAATTTTTTTAAAAAAACCTCAGGTTGTAGAAATGAAAGGAAAGGATAGCACTATATATCAAATTGTTGCCAATGAAATTGAAGAATGTAATAGAGATGTACCCTCTTTTAAAGAAGAAGATATTATTTTAGTATCACAACAAGCTAATGTATCAAAAGAAAAAGCAATTACTGCTTTAACTGAAACTAAAGGTGATATTGCACAAGCTATTTTAAATCTTACTGTGTAATATCTAATTAATATTTTCTTCATATTTATGTAATTAAATTTTATTGAAAATAACCTTGATTTGATATATTATTACCACTTGATTGATGTTAAATCATAAATTATTAAATTATTATTTAAAATATTTGCTCATATTTCTCCATAATATTTAATAACATTGCATTCCAACTTTATGTTAGATTTAACAATAAATATGATCAACCTCGTGAGTTGTCCTCCGGTTATTGTTGCAACATTGTCAGGGCGATCGTATTATAAAATAACTAGTATCTCTTAAATCTTTGGATCTGAATTTTTTATCTCTGTCTCCACAAGAAGCTGCATTAAGTAATGCAAAAATAATTATCACTACGTTAAATGAGTCGAAAATTGTAAAAAGAAATGATGTTTTTTTGGATACTGATCTAGAACAATCGCCCCTCTCTGTAAAGGCAAAAATTTTACAAAATTTTATGAGATCCTATTGTTATATCAATGATGAAGTTGTTGTTGGAGTTGATCCTGGAAAAAGGATTGGTATTTCTATTTTATATTATAATTTTGAATTGGATCGAATAATTGTATTGTCCGCTCAATCTGCATTTGAAAAAATTGCATTGATTTTGTCTTCTATTAATTCTCAAAAAAAAATTGTGAGAATTGGTGATGGTAATTTGACTTTGTCTTATCAGATTGCAAATCTGTTGAAAAAATATTTTAAAGATGAAGTGGTAGTTGAAATTGTTGATGAATTTGGTACGTCAATTAGACAAGGATCCGAGATAAATAGGCGCGGAATTAGGGATATTAGTTCCGCACGAAAAATTGCTTTTAGAAATGGGCGAATCTATGATAGATAATTCATTTTTAATTACATTTTATTTTTATTTGATAGATAAAATTATATAAATTATTATTAGTTTGTTAATTTGTAGTTTTGCGAGGTTGGCCCAGCCTGGTTAAGGTACGAGCTTCCCAAGCTCGGGATCGCGGGTTCAAATCCCGCACCTCGCATAATATTTTTTATCTTAGTTTTAGTATTATTGTTAATATGGTTAGCTCGTGCGTAAAATTTGACCCCGCGATCCCGAGCTTGGGAACCTCTTTATAAAACTTTTAGAATTGTTGACCAAATTGTTGACCAACTAGAAAATTCTCTCTTATTGATGTTGACAATCGACTTAAATTGTTGACATGTGCTCGTAAATTGTTGACGAAAAAGCTAAAATTGAGTGTATCTTTTTTACATTTATGAAGGAGCAAAGACAGATTGTTAAAAAACAACAAGACTGGAAAAGTGTTACTGTCAGACTAAAGGAAGATGAATTGGCCATATTGAATAGCAAACTCAAGATTAATGGATTTGATAACTTTAGCCAATTCGTTCATGCTTGGATAAAAGGGGACTATCCTATACATGAGAATAATGAGCAGGTTGAGAGGCTATTAAACAGGCTAAGGGATAAAGCGATAATGGATCCGCTAACTGGAGAATTTAACCCTACGTTTTATAGAAATATCAACTCTGAGGATATGTTAAAAGATCTGTCTAAAAGATATGTGTATCCAAAGCATGCAAAGGACTTGGTCAGATACTTTGAAAGGTATACAGAGATCTTTTTTACCAAACCTCAGTTAATAAGGGATGAAACAGGGCATAAAAGGGCGTGGATTTGTGATGCTATGAGGCGGTTTGGAGAATACTATGACAGAAGGTTTCATAATCCTGAGCTTAAGTTATTGATTCAGGAAATTATTGAACGCTATGAACTTAACAGAAAAATGAAGATACATCATAGAGTTTGGATAAGCGATGAAGATTATATTAAGAAAATGGTCTCTACCGTTCTAAAGATTGATGGGGATCTTGGAATATTAATTAGGTTCGCTTTGTTTTCAGGGTTGAGGGGCGAGGAGATATCTTATGTTCATGATACTGTCATATGTGAAAATCAATCAGGCTGTAATTGCCAGAATCTTCATGTTATGGGTAAGGACGATGGATATTCAGTTGTTGTTTTAAATCGTAGCGTAGGGCAAAAACACAGTTACTTTACAATTGTGCCTACTGCAATATGGAATAATTTTAGGGAACTTGAAAGAGTTAACTATGCTCAAAGGCAAATAGCACACACCATCCTGAAAAACTATACGGATAACAAAGTCTCTTTTATGGACTTGAGAAAATTTCATTACAATATTCTTTGCCGATCTGATCTGCGGGAACAGGGTGCAGAAGTGCTAGCAGGAAGGGCAAAAACCGTCAGCGCAAAACACTATCTCATATATGAAATCGATAAAATGGTGGTACAATATTCTAAAGCATGGGAAGGATATCTATGAACACTTTTTGTTCCTTGCATTGCTGCTATCACTTACATTCAGTTTAATAGTTTTTACATGATAGATCTCGCATAATTAGACGCTTGTCAAAATTTTATATATTCTCAACGATATTTGTAATATTTGTATTTTAATTTGCTAATTACGATTAAGATATGTCTACTTTTTAGAAAATTTTTTTAATGGTGCTAATTATGCAAAGAGATCTAATGTATATGAATACAATTTGCGAAAATGACTTTTTGTTCTGTCTATTAGCCATGTTCACTTAAGATATTACTTCTTGATTATATTGATCAATGAATAACTTGAACCATCTATTTATATGATTAATTCCATATTCGTTCTCCTTGCACGGAAAATATCCATAAATTCTTGGCTCTATCTTGTATTAGATCTCTTGCATAATTAGAAATAATCTAGACCATCACTTCTAATTCTATATCGATTTCTAGTTCAGATAATTTGATATTCTATAGTTCACTAGTCCTGCTACTATGTCTGACACCTTGTTATATTTTCTCAATTTATTTCTAAATATCTCACTCATTATCTTGTACTTTTTCAATCTGCTAATAGTATGCTCTACTATTATCCTCTTTTTCGAATGGATAATGTTAAACTCGATTTCTTCTTGTGATAAACACTGGTTTATTTTCTTTTTATATGGTAGTGCAGATAGTTGTTCTGGAAAATCCTTTTCTATGCCCAAATACCCTAGATCATACATATTTAGAACATCTTTTGGGATGATTGGATGATTCTTTTTATAAACATCATAATCGTGACTTCTTCCTTTTTTATGGCCTAATTTGTAAACGATATAACCCTTGTTATTAACCACAAGCTGATTCTTTACTGTATGTCTTTTCTTCTTTCCTGAATAGTATGCTTGACGTCTTCTTTTATCTTCAGGTTTTGGTATCTGCTGCTCTGTACAATCTGTAAAAGCCATAAATCCAGGAAAATACTTTTCAACTTCCTCTAGCGTTTTCAGCCTTTTGATTATGTTGTATGTTTTCTGTGGAATTGGTACACACTTTCTAATCAGACTTTCAATCTTTTGAATATCTCTGCAGATGTTACTCTGATCCAAACCAAATAGAAAACCTGCTAACGTGTAAGTGATATAAAGACGATAATATATCAAAAGCAAGAGAAATCTGTCTCTTGTATCTAGTTTGAAATGTCTACCTGCACCTACATCTCGCTTTCTATTTTTTCTTTTTGATAAACGTTGTATCTCATGTTTACAATACCTTTTTGTTATTTCATTATCGTAAATGTTATCAAACTGTTGCATTGTCAAGCCGGTGAATGATTTAAAAAGTAATGGTTTTTTGGATAACCTCTCGTATGAAAGCAAAGAAAGAACAAGTTAATGATAAACTAATGGTCATAAAGCTGTTTAGGCGTAATTATGCAAGAGATCTATTGTATTGTTATTTTCTGATACTTTTTTAAATGAAAAATGCAAATGATGGACAAGTTTTAGAAATCGACAAGCTTGTGGATATCATGTACCACCGTCGTTTAAAACTGGGTACTGTACATATTCATTTATAATCAGATAGAAATCGTTTAACAACAAACATATTTCAATCTTTGGATATTTTTATTGAAAGAATATTCTAGTTTCAGATTCGATAGCGATCTAAGCCAGGCATATTCAGAACCAACTTTTGAATTGTTCCATCGATTATAAATTAAGGTATTTGGTTTTGTTATGAAATAATTTTTCTGGTTTGTAATTTTGTATCCATCTACTGTAGTAGGCTTTTTTTCAAGAATAATCTGATATCATTTAATTATTTAACGGGGGTTGTAGCAATTGACTCTTTTTAAATAGTATCGGGCCCTCAATCCTAAGGATTTAAGGGCTTTTGTATGCCAATATATGGAATTCATCTAAATCTTGTATTTTTGTAAATCTGGGTAAAACAACAATGAGTTGAAGAACTCCAGCCCGATTATGCATATCGAAAA
This sequence comes from uncultured Nitrososphaeraceae archaeon, assembly GCA_963830925.1. Classification (GTDB taxonomy): domain Archaea; phylum Thermoproteota; class Nitrososphaeria; order Nitrososphaerales; family Nitrososphaeraceae; genus Nitrosocosmicus. Next base: position 1,283,972 of record CAWHOB010000001.1, read on the forward strand.
TTAACATGAGTTGAAGGATGCATATATCCATACTCCAAGACTACAAGATTTATCGAATCTAAGTATTCAAAGAGAGGGGCCCCGTAAAATAATGCAGAACAATTCATTTAATTTTGATGTCTTTCGTATCTATTTATATACGTAATCTGAAAGGAAGGGGGCCGATATCTCTTAGAACATCTAGAACATTTAGAACATCCGTATATAATATACCTTCATTATTTTATTTTCAAAAATCAAGATGACTATATCATCTAAAAAGTAGAGGTATATTAAATATTCATGTTCTAAATGTTCTATTAATTAAAATATATATTATTCGTTATATTATTATATATATTATATACTATAATGCTTTAAGTATTAATTAGTCTTTTATTATAATAAAAGAATCAACGATGTTCGTCATTTATTGTAGAACATCCTTAAATGTTCTGACATGTTCTAGATGTTCCAATATCAAAAAGTATTATTTAGCACTTGTAATTAAAAATCATTTAAAAAACTATTACTGTCATGGGCCGGAAAACAACTAATAACAAATTTGACTATATTTTTTGGATTCATTTCATTCAGAAAATTCGAAAACAAGGAAAATTTAACCTTGATAACTAACCGGTTCAACCTGATTGCAATGTTAACGCTCTAAAATCAAATGTTAAGAAGCATATTCATTATATGATATGACTTAATATAATAATGAGTATTAGATATATCGTCATAACAACACATCATTAACCACTTTGGTTTTCCTTGATAAAAAACAGATTATAATTTAATAAGGTTCTGAACTTCTTAGTTATAATTCTAATAATCATTTTTATTGTTAATAAATATATGCAATAATAAAAATAGAATTAATTGCTTTGGAATATCCTCTGTATGAAAGCAACTAAATGACAAGGAATTGGTGAACTGCTTATCTAATATCAGTTTATTCTAATTATATAGAAGATCTATTGTATCCCATTGATGTCATCTTTTATTATTTTGTTTAGACATTGTTTGTATAATTGCCCTCAATGACAAAGTAATAAACAAATGGTTGTCATAAATGCTGCAAATAACATTAATTGAGAAAAGTGGGTTATGAATGATCAAATGTGATTTTATGTCAAATTCTATAATCCATAAAATAAAAGAGATTATACCTACAGGAAATGATATAAGTGGTATTATGGATTCAACTCGAGAGAAAATCATTTTACTTTCATCTCTAAATAAGAATGTATTTGGAAAAGATTACTCATGCAATGAATCTTCAAAAGTAATTACAATATCATTTATATCGGTCATTTCATTTGTTATTTCTTTGTTAATACTATCTAACAAGTTATATCCTTCGTCTTTTATCAGAAATTTTTGTATCTTTCCTTCATATGAAATAATTTCATAGTCGATAAGATAAAATAAATATTTTTTTAGAACAAAGGAAGAAATTGGCAATTTTTTTTGGATTTTTAATAACAGAACATCAAATGATATTTTTAAAATAGAATTAGACAGTATAGGTTCTAAAATAATTGCTTGAAGTTCTAGCGAGCATACATTTTTATTAGTTGTTTCCAAATATTTTACCTCCTTTTTTTAATATGATGATTTTAATGGACAATAATGTCATAGAATATACATAATCAGTTAAATACCTCTACTAAATGATATTTTAAGTCAAAGATGAAGAATATTAATTTTTTTAATCATTTAGATATAGTCTCCATAACTAGTACTATTATAAAAATTGTTAGAAGTAGGCCAACAGGTTGATCAGTAACAGCGCTCAATCTAAAGGTTTTTAATGGTTTAATATACCAAAATATGGATTGGATTATCTTATTTACAAAGTTCTGCCTTACAACCATAAGTTGAGATAAACGGGCCAATTATGAAAAGAAACTATTTATTAAATCAAATGGGCACCTATACTAAAAAATACGAAATCTGATTTAACTACATTAAGTCGAGTGAAAAGGCGCCGCATTAAAGCAGAACAGATAATCTGTGCTATAAGACAAATTCATTTATCATATCTTTTTAATTGTGTATTGCCTTCTAATTTTAGCGGCTATAACACCGTTAAATTGTAGAGGTCTTTTCCTAGCAGACAAATAATTCCCCTTATTTCTAGTATTTGTCACGTGTATTGTTGCATAACTAAACCTATTTAGCTATGATCGAACCAATTAATCATTTGTGATCCACTGGCCTTCTTATAATCAATCTCTTGTTAAACGTGGTGAGATACTTTTTTCATATGATTTTCTTGATATTGGGGATAAAGATCTTGCGACGATGAATGAAAATAAGAAAGGCAAAAGGTATAAAATTCCTGATTCCTTCATTCTTGTTATAGATCACATCAGAGTGTTCTTTCACTTACCTTATAGACAAACCGAAGGAATCATCAAAACAACTATAGGAAAGAATATTCCAGACCATCCATGTTATTCACAGATATGTAGAAGAATAAACAAACTGGACATTGATATCAATAACAGTATAAAGAATGATGATAATGATGTCGTTATCATCATAGCAGCGGACAGTACCGGAATCAAGATTACAAACAGAGGTCAGTGGATGCAAGATAAATGGAATCTAGGAATGAAAGGCTATCTAAAGATACACGTTGCAGTAAATATCAAGACCAAAGAAATCCTTGCACTGGAAGTTACAGACGAGAATGTGCATGATGGAAAGGTTATGAAGAACTTGGTGGAAGACGTGTTAAATAATAACCGTAATATCAAGATCAAATCCTTCATAGGTGATGGAGCCTATGATAGCAATGAGAATTTCATATATCTTCAAAAGAAAAGGATACAACCTATCATCAAAATAAAAAGAAACTCTGTCGTTTCGTCCAAGAATAACAAGATACGTAATAGAGAAGTGCAATTACAAATAAAGGATTATCATAAATGGAAGAAGAAAAGAAAGTATGGACAACGATGGATGGCCGAGACAGCATTTTCTTCTATAAAGAGAATGTTTGGTGAGTATGTATCTGCTGTCAGGTTTCAAAACATGATAAAAGAGATGACAATGAAGGTATCATTGTACAACCTGTTTAGAAGAATTGTATAAAATGGTTGGAAATAATTTAAGAAAAACTAGTTATGCAACAGAGCATTTGTCACGCTGTTCCGATATTGAAAAATTGGAGAAAGGTGCCCGATACATTAATAGAACATTTGGAACATCTAGAACATCCGTATATAATATACCCTGATTATTTTATTTAAGTTAAGGTGTATCTACATTTGTTAAAAGCAGATGATGTATTAAAAAACCAAGTTCTAAATGTTCTATATTTTTAAATATATATTATTCGTTATAATATTAAAAATATAATAAGAGTTACGATGATGTAATTGTGTATTCGTTAATGATGTATGTTAATTAACGCTATTCATTATTTATGATAGAGCATAATTAAATGTTCTGTCATGTTCTAGATGTTCCAATATCAAAAAAGCATTATCTTGTACTTTTAAAAATCCTTTAAAAAACTATTATTGATATGGGTCCTGGTGGTTTAATCATAGATACATTCCGACTCTAAATTTTATACAAAACTATCAGGGAAATATCAGACCTGTTGGAAAAATATCAAATACTAAACCGAATATTTTAAAGATTATTTTCAGTATGAAGAAAAGCAAATTATCATAACAAAATGTCCTGAGTAAAAAGAACCGCAATTTAATTTATGTCTAATTCATTCAAATGATAATTCTTTATTATAAATGTCATTTATTGGCATTTTATACAAAATCCTTATATATTTACTCTTATATCAAATAGGTATTGAAAGAACAAATATCCAATATAATAAAAGATCAACAATCTTATAGACCAATATTTGGTGTACAACCTCAGGTTACAAAGAAAACTTCGGCGGTGTCCGAACTGGAGGCCCCAACCAGTGGCCGTTTTCCCGACTTTACTTATCACCGTGGGCCGGTAGTTACTAATCCTCAGGTGTACATCCTCTTTATTGGTGACTGGCAAAATCAAGAAAATCAGAGACGATCTCAGCGTTTGATTCAATTCAACACAGATCTGCTTCATAGTCAATATATGAACATCCTCTCGCAATATGGATGTGGTACAACTGGAACAGTTGTAAATTCCGTATTTATTTCTAATTCCAATCCTAGTTTAAATGGTATGGACATTAATAATATACTGCAAACAGCGATTAACAGGGGACAAATTCCAGAACCCAATCAATCACAAGTACACATACTATATCTTGATGATAACACCATGGTAGATGATGTACAATTGAACCCTCCTGTCGTAATGTGTGAGCCGACCAGTGATAATGCATTCGGTTTTCACTATTTTTTCACAACAACATCAGGGAATGCGTGTATGTGTGCTGTAGTACCTGGTCTTACCGACACTTGTCTTGAGGAAACATGTTCCGATGATTCCAGGTGTTCGCTTCATCTTTCAGAGAATCGGGAACAACGTCAAACACAAGTAACATCGCATGAATTATCTGAGATGATTTCAGATCCACAACTGACCGCATGGTGGAGTCCGACTGTTGATGAAAATGGCGATATTTATAATGGACTATCTGATACAATAACAGTAGGTTCCAATACATGGACTGTACAAAAGATGTATAGTAAATGGCATGATATGAATACTAATAACGGTATTGTCTGTATTACTAGTAATCCAAATCCGTTGCCGGATCTTAGGAGCCTATTTCCATAACTATTTTTTTAAGGAGCTATTTTTGATTAGAATTATATAGTATTTTAAATAATTCTATTTTTGTAAGTTATTTCTTTGGAATATGTCTCTGTTGTTAATGACATCAAAGCCTAGCAATATTTCTCCTCTTCTAACAAGAGATTTATACTAGCAGCAGGTTAGTTCATAAAATTTGTTAGTAGATACTCGCTAAATATATTTGGAAATAAGGAATTGTAATAAAATTCTGGAATTGGATAAACATTATAACTAATAACGGGCGCTTAATCTCAAGGTTTTTAATGGTTTTATATACCAATGTATGGAGTAAATTTAGATTGTCTTTTTGCAAAAGTTATGTCTAACGATAATAATTTGAGGTCAAACGGCCCGATTATGTATATCGAAAATTAACATGAAATTAAAATGTAGCCATTCATACTCTCAGACTACAAAAATTTATCAAAACTTTATCAATCATTAAAATGACAAAGCGCCCGGCACAAAATAAAAGTAAAGACAACTCGGACTCCTAGACAAAAAATTGACTTATCCTGCCATTGATTATTGTATCTTTTATTCTCATTTTAGCGGCGGTAGCACCGCTAAATTGTAAAAGTCATTTCTAATTGGACAAATAATTCCTTTTGGTGTCTGTCGTATCTGTTTTAGATACTGTATGTCTGAGAAAAAGGGCCCGATAAGTCCGTACCAATAGAACATTTTGGAACATTTGGAACATCTGTATATCTCATACCCTCATTATTTTATTTTCGTGCCTAAAACAGCATGCATCCACACCCGTTTAAAAACTGATGGCACATTAAAAATTCATGTTCTAAATGTTCTATATTTAAAAATATATATTATTCGTTATAATATTATATATAATACAGAATTATAATTATATTATCGTGTAATTTATTTTGTATTGTATACTAGTTAACGATATTCGTTATATAGACTAGAACATCATCAAATGTTCTGTCATGTTCTAGATGTTCTATTATTTAAGCATTTATCGATCTATAATTCTATTAAATATTTGATTTTTATTGAGATGTGTTAGTAGTGGTTCAAATTGTATATCGGGGCTGTTACGGGGCCAATGGATATTCTCCCAATATATTATCCAAGAAACATGTTTGTTACAAAGAATTACAAGATAAATGTGGAATATACCATCAATTATCATAAATAAAAGATAAAACAGTTAAGCGAATAGGGCCCCGTAGTTACAATAGGAGACAGAAGAAAAATTAAGAATAAATAAACCAAACAAAATATTGGAGTAAGAAATCAAATCCATAACACAGAGTTTTGGGTCTAGATCTTTATTTTTGATCTTTATCTAGATAATGAGTAGCAAAATTAATGATTATCAAACAGGTCATCTTCATCCATAAAGGGCTCTTCAAGTGTTTGACCCTTTATTATATGTCTAATGCCAATCCTTATTGTTTTTATTTCCGTGTCATGATCCATCAGCATGAGAGCGTAGTCAACCATATTAATTATTAAATAGGTTTTTATTTAAATTTGTTTTATATTCGGGGCGCTTTGCTAGAAAATCTAAAGTCAATGAGATATTTTGTAGATACCTTTGAATTATATCTAATAAAGATTTTATTATGAGCCCGGGGCGCCCCCGTTAAGATTTTTTAAATTTCATTACTCTATCAAAGGTTCTATAAAGTTGATACTTTGTAACTATTTTAGGTAAAAATGAAACGCAAATCTTATTTCATTTGATAGATAATCGAGGACATGTCAGAACGAAAAGAACAACTATCAAAAGATTGTACCAATGGAAACCATCCAAAGTGTGACCCTGAAACACTTACTACATGTGATTGTGAATGTCATAAACGAGATGAACAAAAAGAACGTCGATTCAAATCTGCTTACTCTGCCATGAGTAATGCTAGTGTATCGTCTTGGACTACATCCATACCAATTACAGGATTCTAGTACGCCTTATTTGACTGACTTGAAAAGTTATATTTTTTATTTATTCCCAAATTCAAAGGTACTTATGTCCACCTTTGTTAAAAAATCATTATATAAATTACACAAAATTATTATCTTGATACCTGTAATAGAAGAGCACATTTTCATTGATTTATAATTAGCTATATTTCTATCGATTTTTCATAGACATGATTTTTATTTTATATACTGGATCGTTGCCAGAAAGTCTCGTACTTTTAAAATATCTTTAGAGATTTGACATAGCATGCTAGAATGGATGGTATTAAAACAATCCTAATTGGTATATCCGGGCTGCCCCCGTTAATGATTCGCTAAAGTATATTATATTCTTCTATAACTATAAGATAGTGTATATAGATGATTCACTTATTCCCCATATTTAATCGAGGTTCATTAAACAAATAGAACAGGCTATAAAATGTGAAGTGTATCCTTCGGGTGCGCCCCGATTAGGTTGTCCTTAAATTGACAGCACTTCAAAATAGTTGATAAAATTGTACCAAGGATATCATAATAAAAGATGTGTTATAAAGTACTTGCTTGTAGATTTATAAATTATTTAGTAATAATATGTCTTTGAATTCTTTTCCATACCCATAACGTTTCATAATCTAGAGTGCGAATATCGTTCTGTCAACTCTACGTATGTTATAGCATCTTAAGTTGACTATAAAAAGTCGTCTGACATTCTATTTGACGAATATACTATAGAGTATAAATCCAATAAACACTAATTTTAATAAGTCAGATATTAGCGAAAAACTTCGTCTTTCTAGTTCTTGTTTAAATCCATTTTCAAGACCTAGAAAATAATATAAAGATCTATAAGAAAGGGAACGTATATGAAATTAGACCATTCCGCAAAAATGGTTTAGCCCCCAAAGTACTATGACAGTTAGCGGAAAAGCCATAGTATGATATGAACGACTAGACCCATACCGATAGAAATAATTCCTTGTTGAATATGTTGATCAGGGTTCTTTTCATTGTTTAGCAATGTCGTGACAAAAAATTATATGTTTTAATGGCTTGTACGGTTGATGGACAGATCATGTGGTAATGTTATATATTTACGGGTGTTAAAATCGGTCATGAACAATTCTACAACTTGATATTAAAAATACTTTAAATGTCCCTTTATAGATCAACAGTAAGAATATGCGAATTTTATACTATTTTGATTAGTACCCTGGCCCTCAACCTTAAGGCTTTAAATGGTTTTACATACCAATAGATGGATTATGTCTGGATTGCATCTTTTTTACAAATATGTGTCCCATAACAATAAGCTAAAGGCAAACGGCCCGATTATACATATTAAAAATTAACATGAGTTGATGGATGCACATATCCACTCCAAAGACTAAATGATTTCATCAAAATTGCATGTCTTCAAATGGAAGCGCCCGTAAAATAATGCAGAACAATTCCTTTAATTTTGATGTCTTTCGTATCTATTTATATACGTAATCTGAAGGAAGAGGCCGGTACATCCTAGAACATTTGGAACATTTAGAACATCCGTATATAATATACCTTCATTATTTTAATTTTCAAAAGCCGAAGATGACTATATCATTCAAAAAGTAGAGGCATTTTAAAAATTCATGTTCTAAATGTTCTATATTTTAAATATATATTATTCGTTATATTATTATAATTATATATAATATATAATACAGTTATAGTTATACATCGTTATTTTTTAGCATATTAAATAACGATATTCGTTATTACTTCTAGAACATCTTAAAATGTTCTTGCATGTTCTAGATGTTCCAATATCAAAAAAGTATTATCTTGCACTTGTAATTAAAAATCATTTAAAAAACTATTATTGTCATGGGCCCAAGGGGACTAGTAACAAATTTGACTAAATTTTAGGGTTGAAAACTGATCGCTATCCTGGAAGTTATCTCTAATGCTTTATTGCATGAATATTTTTTCATCAATTGCTAAATGTTTTATGGAAGAAGTTACAACGAGAACAGTCAAATCCAATTGTTATTGTTATATCTAAACCACTATTTTAACGGATTTTCGAATCATACAACAAAGCAGAACTACTGTATTATTATTTTGATAAATAAGATTTTAATTACAATTAATAACAAAACTTTATGATGAATGATATGATGTGAAAAAAAAGATGTGTTTTTTGGATTGGATTCTATTTTATTTTAAGCTGCGTATTTAATAAGAAGAGCTGGAAGATGTGCCGCCGCCGCCGCCAGTGCCGCCGCTGCCTGCAGTTCCACCATATCCGCCATATCCGCCATCAGCTACATTTCCGTTATAGTTACCACCAGTTGCTGAACCAGAGCCGCTGGAATGTGCATTACCATTGTTACCGTGTGCGTTTCCACCATTGGCGCTTCCACCATTAGCGTTTCCACCATTGGCGCTTCCACCATTGGCGCTTGAGCTTGATCTTGCGAATGCTGAATTGTCAAACATTGCGATTGACATTCCTACTACTAGGATAACTGCCAATACAGGTGCAATTACATAAATTTTAGTGTTCATGGTAATATTAGGATAATTATTCTACTATATTAATATGTTATGATCTTATATTTGATAAAAATATATTTTTTATATAAAATTTATATGAATAAATTGTTAATATAAAAATATTGTACGTATTTATACGTAAAGCATAATATATCTGAAATGATTTTCACCATTTTTTCCATTTCTATTGGATGGATAAACAATGTATTTTTTAATGAAATTCTAGATTTATAAAATTAAAAATTAAAAATTAAAAATTGTTATTTGTTATTAATTGTTCTCTATAGTATAACATAAACTTTTATTAATAAATAAGTTGGTGTTCTATATTCTTTTACTAATTATACTGAAAATCTGTTCTTTTAAATGTAGAACTACTGTACTATAATTTTGATAAATAGGATTACATTTACAATTAATACAAAACTTTATGATAAATGATATGATATGAAAATAAAAAAAATGTGTTTTTTGGATTGGATTCTATTTTATTTTAAGCTGCGTATTTAATAAGAAGAGCTGGAAGATGTGCCGCCGCCGCCGCCAGTGCCGCCGCTGCCTGCCAGTTCCACCAGTATCCGCCATATGCCGCCATCAGCCACATTTCCGTTGATAGTTACCACCAGTATGCTGAACCAGAGCCGCTGGAATGTGCATTACCATTGTTACCGTGTGCGTTTCCACCATTGGCGCTTCCACCATTAGCGTTTCCACCATTGGCGCTTCCACCATTGGCGCTTGAGTTTGATCTTGCGAATGCTGAATTGTCAAACATTGCGATTGACATTCCTACTACTAGGATAACTGCCAATACAGGTGCAATTACATAAATTTTAGTGTTCATGGTAATATTAGGATAATTATTCTACTATATTAATATGTTATGATCTTATATTTGATAAAAATATATTTTTTATATAAAATTTATATGAATAAATTGTTAATATAAAAATATTGTACGTATTTATACGTAAAGCATAATATAGCTGAAATGATTTTCACCATTTTTTCCATTTCTATTGGATGGATAAACAATGTATTTTTTAATGAAATTCTAGATTTATAAAATTAAAAATTAAAAATTAAAAATTGTTATTTGTTATTAATTGTTCTCTATAGTATAACATAAACTTTTATTAATAAATAAGTTGGTGTTCTATATTCTTTTACTAATTATACTGAAAATCTGTTCTTTTAAATGTAGAACTACTGTACTATAATTTTGATAAATAGGATTACATTTACAATTAATACAAAACTTTATGATAAATGATATGATATGAAAATAAAAAAAATGTGTTTTTTGGATTGGATTCTATTTTATTTTAAGCTGCGTATTTAATAAGAAGAGCTGGAAGATGTGCCGCCGCCGCCGCCAGTGCCGCCAGTGCCGCCAGTGCCGCCAGTGCCGCCAGTGCCGCCATTAGCTGTATTTCCGTTGAAGTAACCACCATATGCTGAACCAGAGCCGCTGGAATGTGCATTACCATTGTTACCGTGTGCATCTCCACCATTGGCGTTTCCACCATTGGCGCTTCCACCATTGGCGCTTCCACCATTGGCGCTTGAGCTTGATCTTGCGAATGCTGAATTGTCAAACATTGCGATTGACATTCCTACTACTAGGATAACTGCCAATACAGGTGCAATTACATAAATTTTAGTGTTCATGGTAATATTAGGATAATTATTCTACTATATTAATATGTTATGATCTTATATTTGATAAAAATATATTTTTTATATAAAATTTATATGAATAAATTGTTAATATAAAAATATTGTACGTATTTATACGTAAAGCATAATATAGCTGAAATGATTTTCACCATTTTTTCCATTTCTATTGGATGGATAAACAATGTATTTTATAAAAATTTTAGATTTCTATTGCTTTGTCTTCTAACAATCTATTTAGATGGATTGAACCAATTTATCATGCTTGATTGCTGGATCTCTTCTTACAACCGCTCATTATTAGTCCAATGTGGCAAGATACTATTTCATATGATTTCCTTGATAGGGATTCCAAGCTAGAACTAATGAACAAATGCTTTGTTGCATGATTATTTTAATCGTTATTTGTTAACGTTTTGTTGATAGAGTTATAACGGAAATAGTTAATATTCAATTGTTATTGTTACAGATAAATTGATGTTTTAACTGATTTTTGAATATTCAAAGCATAAATAATCTATTATAAAGTTTATGAAATTGAGTTTTGTAACCATTACCAATTAATGCAAATACAAGTATAATGATAATATAGTTTTCTTTATTATTTACTTTACATGTCAAAAGATAATAACAATGAGCGAGATGATGATGAAAAAGGCCAAATGACTGTAGAAGAAGCAGGTAGAAAGGGTGGCCAAGCTCCTCATGAAGAAAGAGGATTGCAAGCAGCTGATGAAGAAACAAGAGAAAGAGTAGCAAGAGCAGGTGGCCAAGCTCCTCATGAAGAAAGAGGATTGCAAGCAGCTGATGAAGAAACAAGAGAAAGAGTAGCAAGAGCAGGTGGCCAAGCTCCTCATGAAGAAAGAGGATTGCAAGCAGCTGATGAAGAAACAAGAGAAAAAGTAGCAAGAGCAGGTGGTGAACATTCTCATGGAGGACATAATAGAATAAATGGTTCAGAAGATGATGATGATAATGAAGATAATGACAATCAAGTCCGAAGATCAAATGATAATGATGATAAAGATAGCAACAGAGGCTTGGCGTCTGCAGACAAGGAAACAAGAGAAAGAGTAGCTGAAAAAGGGCGGAAAATCTTCTCACAAAGGTTAAAGATAATCTGTGACAACCCCTTAAGATACTAGTTAAAAAGCAACTTTTAATCTTTTTTTAATCTACCTTTTATTAATATAAAAATGTCAAAAGATATTATCTTAAGATCGAGATTATATGCCAAAAATTTGAGGTTCATATCAAACTGTCTTTGATTTGTCTATAAGATAGTGGCCACTGATATTCTTAAAAGCGATACAGTCCAACGGTTGTAAAGTAACTATAAAAAATCAATATTTTTTGTTAATGATTTGATATTTAATAAAAGATATATTTTTTTTTAAATTTATATTAGAAAATTAGGCTTAGTTGAGGAAAAATCTGCTTTGTAGCATGATTATTTTTTTTCGTTATTTGTTAACGTTTTGTGAGTAATTAAAAACGAAAACAGTGAAAATTCAATTGTTATTGTCACATATAAACTACTATTATAACGGGTTTTCGAATCATGCAACAAAGCACCAATATCAAAAAAGTATTATCTTGCATTTTGTAATTAAAAATTATTTAAAAAACTATTACTGTCATGGGCCGCAAACAACTAATAACAAATTTGACTATATGTTAGATTCAACATATGAAATCTGCTTTGTTGCATAACCAAACCTATTTAGCTAGGATCCAACCAATTAATCATTTGTGATCCACTGGCCTTCTTATAACCAGTCTCTTGTAAGACGAGGAGAGATACTTTTTTCCTATGATTTTCTGGATAACTGGGATGTTGATCTTGCAAGGATGAATGAAAATAAGAATGGCAAAAAGTACAAATTTCCAGATTCTTTTGTTCTCATAGTTGGTCACATCAAAGTATACTTTCACCTTCCATATAGACAAACAGAAGGAATCATAAAGGCAACTGTAGGAAAGAATCTTCCAGATCATCCATGTTATTCACAGATATGTAGAAGAATAAACAAACTGGACATTGACATCAATAACAGTATTGATGATGATGATGATGATGATGATGTCGTTATCATCATAGCAGCGGGGACAGTACCGGAATCAAGATTACAAACAGAGGTCTCGGTGGATGCAAGATAAGTGGGATGTAAAAAACAAGAAAGGCTATCTAAAGATACATGTTGCAGTAAATATCAAGACCAAAGAAATTCTTGCACTGAAAGTCACAGATGAAAAGGTACATGATGGAAAGGTTATGAAGAATTTGGTGGAAGGCGTGTTGAATAATAACCGCAATGTCAAGATCAAATCTTTCATTGGTGATGCAGGAGCCTACGATAGCAATGAAAATTTCAAATACTTGAAGGAGAAAAGGATTCGACCTGTCATCAAAGTAAAAAGAAACTCTATCGTTTCATCCAAGAATAGCAATGTAAGGAATAGAGAAGTTGAACTTCAAATAAAGGATTATCATAAATGGAAAAAGAAAAGAAAGTATGGACAACGATGGATGGTTGAAACAGCATTTTCATCTATAAAGCGGATGTTTGGTGAATATACATCTGCAACCAAGTTTCAAAACATGATAAAAGAGATGACGATGAAGGTATCGTTGTACAATCTGTTTAGAAGAGTTGCATAAAATGGATGGAAATAATTTAAGGAAAACTAGTTATGCAACAGAGCATATGAAATCCACTTATTATGATCTTCGATAAATTGAGTTAATCCATCATTGTGAGATCTCGATGGCTTTGAATATAGGTTGAACATTCCAAGATAAGTTATGCTGCCTAATCTAATGTGTGTATTTCCTTTCAAATCTTCTTCTTAACGCGATAGCAATAAGACCAAACGTTACTGCTCCTCCTACTATCTTTATTATGTAGTCTGCAAGTCCTATTTTGATGTCACTAGGCATTGAAAGCAATGGAAGAAAATCTCCTAGACTTCTTACAAAGGCCTTTGACCAATGAGTCGGGGTTCCAATTTGAGATGACGTTATAAAACTGGAATTTGCAATCGGATTCGGAGTATCTCGAACCTTTGAAAGATGATTATTATTTGTCTTGTTGTCTTGAGGGTTCAATGATAACGTGGGGGCTAGTGTTGGATTACTTTGAAATACAAAAAATAATGTGGCAAGCAGTACAATTATTGCACCGGCGAGAGTGGGTCTCCGCAAACTTTCTCCGTAGTTTGATAAAAGATGATACCATCCTGTCAATGAACCAATATTTCTTCTAACCGGGTTGTTCTCCTTTATTTCGTATTTGGAAGAATCCTTGGATTTATCCTCCATATATTTTCTCTTTATCTCCATTTCTCTGATAAAGAACTTTCCTGCTTCATCATATCTTCTTCTAATTTCATAATTCTCTCTCAAGTTTCTATATACAGAAAGTATTTCTTCTAAATTCAATCCTTTTTTATGGTTTTGTACCTTTTCTTCTAATTCTTTTTCTTCAATAATTTTGAACTGGCCATCTTTACTCCATCGAGTTTTGCCGCTGAATCTTATTCCCGTTATATCTGTATTCATGAAAGAGACACGGGACATATCATCTATTTCAAATCTTACTTCATTTGGTTTTTCAAAAGTAACGTAATCAAAATAAGTTCTACCTTGAAATTCGCCTGTAAAGTGAGATTTAGCTGCGAACCTAGCTGCGTAGAAGTTTGCTTCAGCTGCGAACCTAGATGCGTAGAATTTTGCTTTAGCTGCGAAGTTAGTCGAGGAGAAGTTTGCTTTAGCTGCGAAGTCAGCTGCGTAGAAGTCTGCTAGAACTGCGAAGTTAGTCGAGGAGAATTTTGCTTTAGCTGCGAAGTCAACCTTGTAGAAGTCTGCTTCAGCTTCGAACCTAGCGCCGGAGAAGTCTACTTCAGCTTCGAACCTAGCGCCGGAGAAGTCTACTTCAGCTTCGAACCTAGCGCCGGAGAAGTCTACTTCAGCTTCGAACCTAGCGCCGGAGAAGTCTACTTCAGCTTCGAACCTAGCGCCGGAGAAGTCTACTTCAGCTTCGAACCTAGCGCCGGAGAAGTCTACTTTGGCTGAGAAGATATATCCGAAGAAGTTTGCTTTCTGAAATTTGCAATGGCTAAACCAGACAGGTTGTTTAAACTCTCTTTTTATTTCTATATCTGGAAGGTAGTAGCCTATGCAGTATAACGGTTCATTATTTACGATGCATTCATCTATCCTATCATTAAGTTTTTCAATCACTTTATCTTTATTTTCAGGCTTGTTATCTCTAAGAATACTTTCGTCATGAAACAGACAAAGATGTTTGTCTTCTGAAGGTTTCTGGCCACATTTTCTGTATTCTTCTGGCACATTTGTGTCATCTATTTTAAAAGTACAAGTAGTAGATGCAGTCACCGTTTATATTTCCTCTATTTAGATGTCTCAATGGTTCCTTAAATGACTTTAAAACCCAATTGCATACCTAAATGTTTGCCTCGTCCTTTTGCTCTAACAAACTAAACATATAGAATTATAATTCTACATCTCTTTCTTATCGCCTTAAACTACAGATACAAGAGACACCAACTTTGAAGGAATTATTCATATATTACTATACGAGATTCAGAATATAACTTGCTACCCCCGTATGATTGAATACTATGAATGTACTAGGTTATGCTGCACCTTCTGCCAAGGCTGATCTCAGATCCCTATCACTTTGAGCGTCGAGATCCTCGCACTGATGATATAGTTATCGATATTCCATACGGTGGTATATGTCATTCGGATCTGCACCATGTCCGAGATGATTGGAGTAACACCACTTTCCCTATTGTGCCAGGTCACGAGATAATCGGACGTGTGGTGAGTGTTGGTAAAGATGTAACCCTCTTCAAACCAGGTGATCAAGTTGGTGTCGGTTGCATGGTCGATTCCTGCCAGCATTGTACTGCCTGCAATCAGGGGCTAGAACAATATCGCAAAGAAGGTCCTACCTATACCTATAGTAGCAAAGATAGACAAGATAATATGCCAACCTTCGGTGATTACTAGGAAAAAATAATCTGTCCGGAAAAATTTGTATTGCGGATTCCAGAAGACTAGTAACAAATTTGATTATATTTTGGATTCAACTCATTTATTAACATTATGCAATTAAAGCACCTGGGATCGTTTATTAATTGATAATGAATAGATCTTGCCAGATCTTTCAATATTGGTATTAGAAGATAATTGGCGATTGTGTTATTATTCTTTTTTGTGCAAAGGCGTATTGTTGACCAGTATTATATGATATTGTTATTACAACTATAAGAAAAGCGATTCCCATTATTGCTATTGTCTCTCTTACACAGTTCATATCTTATTCTACATTAATGTATTATATTTGAATTATAAATAATAATCTTGCACTGTTAACTTAAGAGAATCAACTAAACAGCCGACTGCAGCAAGGTCGCCTGGCTTGAACTTAGTGACGTGGGAGCCTACCTTGGTTACACGACCGATGATTTCATGTCCTGGAACGCATGGATAAACAGTAGGCATCTCGCTCCACTCATTACGAACTTGGTGAAGGTCAGAATGACAAATACCGCAGAAAAGGATTTCAATTTGAACATCGTCTTCACCCGGTTCACGCCTAGGGATGATCGTAGGGGCAAGTGGAGATTTCGCACTTGTAGCAACATAAGCCTTTGCTTTATACTGACCACGTGATTCAGCATTAATTTGTGCAGTGGTTGTAGTTGTTGACATGACAGTCAAAATGCACGATGATATAAAGGCATTTAATCAAAGAGGCTAGTCGCGGCCATATTTCCATATGATGATAGATTGTTTAATGTGATTATTCTTATTATTTGTAATAATTTTATTCTGTGTAATATAAAGTTCCTTAAAGCCCAGTCATCTTCTCATGTTCCTCTGAATATAGGGCTCCTTGAATCATGATCTTTGAAGCAGCTTTATCAATTTCATTCAAATCTTCAGATGTAAGTTCTATTGTAATGGCGCCTACATTCTCTTTTAAAACTATAAGGATATTACTTAGCTATTTAGCAAGGGCAGGAAAGTTGCTGGAACAAGGCTTAATGTTTTGATTAGCAACGGCTCGCCGAATTTTCATACCACATTAATAGTGACCTACATACTAATCATTGTTCACGAACTAGCATGTTAATTGTATTTCTCTATCCAGTGTACTATAATAACAAATGAAAGTGCAAACGGTCCGATGATGCAAATAGAAAATCAAATACAGAAGAAATGGATATACACACACTAATAGATTACTAAAATCGTCAAAACTACATAAGCATTGGACGGAAAGGCGCCCGTATAATATACAGAATAGAGATGACAGAATAGGTGTGAGTTCACATACATTATTAGCTCAATTAATGATTTAACTGGCCGTTAATCCTTAAAATTGATCTTATCAATGACCCCTGTCAGGGTTGGCAGGGTTGTCATAGTTTTTTGTACTGTTATTTCTCTAATATTATTGTACATCGAATCCAAAACAAATCGACTATGCAAAAATGAAGGGCCCGTATAAACAACAGTACAAATAACCCTGACAACTATGACATCCCTGACAAAATTAATTATTAATTTTATCATAATAAAGAGCATACATCTGCTCATATTGAAGGACAAACGTAAAAAATCAGATATAGCAAAGAATCAGATCTATATTAGGGCTTTATATCATAAATTAATGTATACTTTGCTTTTAACTAAGAAACAAAAAGAGAAATTAGTTATCAAACTAGCCGAAGAAGGCAAGACCACACGCGATATTGCAAAGGAGGTACATATATCGTTAAAGGATATTGGCAAGATTATTCATAAGGCAACGGACGACGATTCAGATCTAATAGAAAAAGAACAAGAACTGGAAAAACAAAAGCGTCTAAAATCTTTGTCACCATATGCTAGAGCCTTTCAAATGTTTAATGATGAGGTACCACTTACAGACGTAGCAATAGAACTTGATATAAAAACGGATGCAGTCCTAGACTTTTATGCAGATTATCTAAGACTTTTGAGTATGGGTGGCCTGGTCACAATGTACCATGATCTTGGTAACGATATAACCCTATTATTTTATCTGTATAGTAGAATCAAAAAGGAAGGGTTAGAAATGGATGATGTAAAAGAATTGTTGGAAGAACAACAGGAACTAAAGGTTCTCCAGAAAAGAGTAGAACTGTATAATGATCATATTAGATGGCAGAAAGAACAAATAAAACAATTAGATCAGGCACTTTATAGTGGGGCACCGGCCCGAAAATTCTGCTAAATTATATTCAAATTAATCAGATCATAAATATTACTCTGAACCTACAAATGAGTGACGATCAATAATACTGCCAGTTTAATTGCTAACATTAAACTAAGACTTATATTTTTTGAGGACGTTTGTTTTAGGTCATATGAATTGTTGAATGCGGGCTTGATTATTAGATTTCTATTTTGAAGTAATCTCTGAATATTAAGTTGAGATTCGCCGACGAGTTGATTTATCTTAAGCGAGGTGGCGCCTTTTGTCAGAAAGAGATTGCAAATATCTTTTTCAAAAACCTCATAAATAAATGTAATTCAAATTTCTTAATAGTTGATTGATATCACCATTTCATGGCTAAAATATAGTTGGATGATTGATTAGATGGCATAAAACCACGGCCCGTTTCTTTAACATATGTTAAAACCATAATCAAGTTTTCTTGGTCTATCCTTATCACTATATCTAAAGTATTTGAAGTCGAACTTAAGTTTGTCTTTGATAAAATAATATTGATAGCCTGTCAGTATAATTTATTGCTATATTTGGATGTACACATAAAAGCTTAAACCATATAACAAAAGTATGCATTAGAGTTTTCCGAATTCTAATTAGCAGGATCTACAATTAATTGTAAATCAGGATCATCATCTATATATGATTCATTCTTTTTGAAACCATCTATTAGGTAACAACATCTATTCTTATGATGTCTATTTTTTTGTTCTGCGATCTTGGCTTTTAAGTTCAAATTTCATCTTTACATCCAGATTAACTTTATATCCATTTATCATATTGTCAACAACATTTCCGAATATACTTAGGACTAATATTTTATAAATACTAATGTGAAAAATATGAAATAGCTATAGATGGTATCAAAACTATATTCATCATTAATGTTCAGTTATATTATATTAGCTTCAAGAAGAGGGGCGCCCGAGCCATATATACATTCTTTAATAACTACAAGAAACATAACCGTAAAATTTATATCGTTACCTCTTTAGATTCGAATACTAAAACATATGATTAAATAAAATAATTATTTTTATTCATATTAATACTTTGACATATCTCATACAATTTTCTGGCATTATCTTTTTGTTGTAGGTAGGCCTGACACCTGTTTAATTCTATTCGTAGTCATCTATTTAGAACATTCAGAACATTTAGAACATCTCTATATCATATACCCTCATTTATTTCTGAAGTCAAAAACTTTCCATTTTTTTGGCATGCAAAAACTATGAGTATATGTTAAAATCGTGTTCTAAATGTTCTGTATTTTAAATAAACTATTATTTATTATATTATTGTAAATATTATATGATTATAGAGAGAATATATTAATTTAATCAATTATCACTTATTTTAATAACGTTATTCGTCACATGCTGTAGAACATCTTTTTAATGTTCTAACATGTTCCATTTGTTCCAGATAAGAAATGATTTTGATACTGTCTATTATACGTTTCTAAAATTGATTGGTTAATTAAGAACATCCCTAAATTTAGTAATTCTTTATATATGCAATCTCCCTATATGTATATTGATACAATAGTTGTCTATTTTGAAATGCAAACGTTGCGAAAACGTTTGGACATATAGAGGTACAAACAGATATTGTGCATGCTGTTCCAGATGCAAATCGACTGTCTGTGTAAAAAGCTCCTCTCTTATTTTGGAACGAAATAAGTTAATGGATGACTATGGAATTGCAAATGGTAAAAAGGTCATAGAAAACATCTCTTCAACTTTGGAGGCATAATTTAAAATGGCTTTCACCGATACAAATAATATATCAAATAATACTTTTAAAGGATTACCTCAAGAACAACAATCATCATATGAAAGTGATCTTTTAGAGTCATTAAAACAGCAAGGCTCACGTGCTTCTATGAATGCCTGGGCGGATTATTGGTATTATATGATAGGAGTAAATGTAATACCTGCTGACACACAAAACAAACGAACATACGAATCATGGTCAGAGTGGCAAAATAAATCTATTCCTGAAGAGGTCCATTGTGAATGGAAGGACAAAAACCGATATTCCAATGGAATAGCCTTAATTCCAGGAAAAGTTTGGCGTGGACCTAACCATGGCAAGTTTCTTGTGTTCATAGACGCAGACAACCAAAAAGCTATAGATGAAATATGTACTAGTTTCAAATGCAGTAACCTCGAATATCTGGCAAATTCTGTTATTGTAGAACAACACTCTGATAATAAAACTAGATCTCATCTTTATTTTTACGCTAACCATATATTTACTAAAAAGGCTTCTGACGCAGTAAAAAAGAAAGAGAGTATATTAAACAATGAAATACCTGCAATAGAGGTTAAAGGATTAGGCGAACATGGTATAGCATATTGCAGCCCATCCTTACATAAAGATGGACAACAATACGAAATATTTGGAACAATGACGCCTGAAACTTATGGTAAAGAAGTGGAGGCACGTTTATTTCAAATATATAACCATTATGGTTTAGGCACAAATAATGAAGGCAAGGTTCCTATTAAGGAGTTACTTCAATCCGGATCTGTAATTCATGAAGGACATAATCGACATGAGGCCTTGTTGAGAGTAATGGAATCATTGATACGACGAAAAAGAGACATGCTTTCGCTAGACAAAATAAAGAATATCGCGATTGAATGGAATGGTCAACATTGTAAACCACCTCTAGATGAAAAAGAGGTAGAAAAACAATGGATCGATGCATTGGATTTTATTAACAAGCAGGATTCAAACCAACAACAGGTTGTCACTAAAAGTGAAACTGATAATCTTATAACAAAACAAATTAACGTTGAGCCTCCAGTTTATTATTATGCTGATCCTATCAGTAAGAAAATTGGACTTTACAAAATTGATACAAAAAAGGATGAAAAAACTGGCGAAATAAAAGAGAAAAAGAATTTTTCGAACATCATTATTGATGCCATTCCTAAAGAAATCTTTATCTATAAGGATAATCCTCTACTTCAAAAGAGCCTACAAAAAACTAAAATCATATTTGAATCACTCAATGGCGAGAATTATGAGATAGGTCCTTATGACAGTAATGATTTAATAATTAAAGAGTTAGAAAACAGATATCTTATCCTAAACAAAAAGAATGCTGATGAGGCACTTTCCTGTATTATTAATGCGTACAAAGGAAACAATATGGTAGATTATTTGGATGGATTAACAACAGGAGGATACTATCTATTTAATAATAACATAAAATTAGTTGGCAATCTCCAAAATATAACCAATGATATTAATAAAGATGATATAAAACAGACAATAAATTTTCTCGAATATTTGGCTACTAATGGTTGGAAAAACAAAAACATTTTTCCCACTATATTAAAGTGGGGAGTAGTTGCCCCATTTAGTTTTATTATCAAATCTAATTCTAATAGGTGGATGCCTTGGCTAGAGTTATTTGGTTGCAGCCAAACTGGAAAGTCAACTATTGGACGTTTAATTTTACACATGTGGAATTTAGACGACAGGGTTAAATCTATAACATTTAGTAATATGGATTCAATTCCAAGATTTGGTCATGAAATAAGTAAAGATACATATCCTACCTTGGTAAATGAAGTGGGAGTATTATCTGAAAACAAAAATGGAAGATATACTGCAATAAATGAGACGATAAAATATTCTATAGAAGGTATTGTATGCAGAGGCAAGTTCTCAGAGGGCAAATTCTACCAGGAGATTCTTGCGCTAAGTCCAATGATATTTACTTTAAACCATCCTCAACCAAGTGATGGTGCACGTAATAGACGATTCATATCCATACATTTTACAGAAGAGGAGAAAAAAGAGCCAGATAAACAAAAAGAATTTGAAATACAGTTTGAAAGGGCCCGGAATTCGCTTGCCGTACTTGGAGACTTTGCCGCTTCTTGTATTCGAGACAATCCCTCCGTTTTATTAAATAAAGAATGGAATGATATTGCGATAGAAATACTTGAAAAGTTTTACAAACTGGTAGACACACAAGCTCAAGCTCCTGATTGGATATATTTGCTTGAGGAACAAAGAGATGCCATAGAAGAAAGCTCTAATAATACAATGCTTGAATTAAGAGCATTTCTTATAGACAAAATCAATAATGCATACTCAAGGCTTGGAAAATATCAAGATATGGAACTTGATATAATTTCAAAGTTGGATTATTGTACAGATAAAAATCTTATTCCATTTCTTTCAAGACCAAATGATAATACCCTAATGATAACAAAAGATATAATGAGCGATATAAAATTAAATCGCAATATAGAAAATATAACAGGCCTGGACAGTCTTGGATTACTGATTGGATTTGAATATGTTTCAAAATATGTCAATAAAAAGAAAGTGAGAGTATTGTGGGGAAATAGAATTGATTTTATCGATTTTATATCTCCGCCTGTAAAAGAATCTGATTTGGTCTCTGGCGCACCTATTGCTGAAAAAAATCTAGAGAATTTCATTTTAAAACCTGTGGTAAATAATGATATTTTGAAATAAAAGCGAAAGTACCAGGAATTACAGTTTTGTATGCATATTAAATTTTAATTTGTGTTATACAGAATTTATGACTATTATACATGGATTTAACTAAGTTAACAGAGCCAAAAAATATACTTGGTTTAAATAAACCCTCTAACATATAGCCCATTTAAAAAACTTGATACTTTTAAAAAAAAACTATAAAAAGTCCAGGGCAAAAATCTTTGGATTCAAAGTCTTTTAAAATAATACATATTACAAAAAAGTCTTTATCTTTAAGGTTCTTATTGATAATTAAAATGCTTTTTGTGGATATTTGCTAATAATATACGAAAATAAAACTGTAGACCTGTTTGCTCAGATATCTCTTTTCATAATAGTTTCATCAATTGTATACTCTTCTGATAATTCAAATTTTTAATGAGACTATTAACAAATTATCTTTATAACATCGGGTTCAAATCCCGCACCTCGCATAATATTTTTTATCTTAGTTTTAGTATTATTGTTAATCCATTTTGCTATCAAGCATTTCCAAATAGTGTTTAAAATAGATTTGTTTAGAGAAAATATGATGTTAATATCTAGAATAAATACAGGGCTGTTGTAGGCGTAGGACTTGATGGAAACTACATTACTATAAATAATAATCCAGTTGGAAGAATTGAATTAAACTCGAGAGTAGCGAAAATTCCTATTATAGAACACATTATTTCATGACTGTAGCGACATCTTTAAATTATATAGTATGATTAAATCTCGGTTTCAATGACTATAGGAGCGGCCAATAAAACATACTTTTCCTATCTAGTCGGTTTCATCTACTTGTTAAAAATCTAAAGGTTGAATATTTTTTATTTTCTTTCATGATATATGAGAACACCTATGAAATGGCTCTGTTTCACCTTGGACATTATTCTTTGTTATGATAAACTTGAACAATGAAGCAATATCTAATTTCTAAATTTTTAAAATATTGTTACTATAAGGGATTTTCTAATTATAGTGATGGTTGGTAATGTTAATTTGAAATCACTAACAGTCTTAACCTTATTAAAGTTGAAAAAAATATATAGTTTTGATAAATAAATTATGCTTGGTCCATTTTGTGTCTATGTATAGCTCTGCTCACTGATTAGAAAAACATACTATCCTTGTTGAAACAGTGTTATCACTATTACCATTATTAACGAACCACATCGACCAACTATTGGATGAATCTCTATCAGATATTACTGGGTATGTAAGTTCATTTGAGTATAAACAAAATATCTTGCACTTAAATAAGTATCGCCAGTATTATACGCAGTTTCTGTGTGTTCCTCCCCACCGTGAGCAGCTATAGTAACAGTTAGAGAATTTAATATATATGTATTGCCTGCAGTATTCTCTGTACCTGTACTTTATAATTTAAAGAAAAAAATAAGTCAATTTTAAATTGTACATATCGTGAATAATTTTATATGCAGACAAATGATACTGCAATTAAGGTTTGTGGGTATGCTGCCTATCAAGCCAAGGAACCATTAACTCCTTACTCTTTTGAAAGGCGATCTCTCCGTGATAATGACTTGTTGATTGATATAAAATATTGTGGTATTTGTCATTCTGATATTCATCAGGTTAGAGATGAATGGGGTGGCTCAATCTTCCCCATGGTTCCTGGACACGAAATTGTAGGCATAGTTTCTCAAGTAGGTGCGAAAACAACTCGTTATAAAATTGGTGATAAAGTTGGAGTTGGATGTTTTGTGGATTCTTGTCGTAAATGTACTCCTTGTAAAAAGGGATTAGAACAATATTGTCTTGAAGGTGCTACATTAACTTACAATGATTTGGAAAAAAACAGCGATATCAAAACACAGGGGGGATATTCCAATAAGATTGTAGTTGACGAAAATTATGTACTCCAAATTCCTGAAAATCTTCCTTTGGAAAATACTGCACCTCTTCTTTGTGCAGGTATTACACTTTATTCTCCTTTAATGCATTGGAAAGCAGGACCGGAAAAAAAAGTTGCGATAATTGGTTTAGGTGGTCTTGGGCATATGGGAGTAAAAATTGCACATGCTCTAGGATCTGAAGTTACTGTACTTAGCCACTCACTTAAGAAAGAGACAGAGGGTAAAAAAATGGGTGCAGATAATTTCTATGCAACATCTGATCCGAATACTTTTGAAAAGTTACAAGGGTATTTTGATTTGATAATTAATACTGTATCGGTAGATTTGGACTGGAATAAATATTTGAATATGCTTGCTCTTGATGGCACAATGGTTGTAGTAGGTATTCCTGAAAAACAGGTTCCGTTGGGAGCATTTCAATTAATAGGTGCACGACGTAGTATTGCTGGCTCTGGGATAGGAGGAATAAAAGAGACTCAAGAAATGCTAGATTTTTGTAGCAAAAACAACATATATTGTGATATAGAAATGGTCCCTATCCAAAAAGTTAATGAGGCTTATGAGCGGGTTGTAAAGAGCGATGTAAGGTATAGATTTGTGATCGATATAAAATCCCTCAAATGCCCGGAATAATTTATCTTTTATTTTAGACTTATTTTAAAGGTTTTTCTGATTTTTTATTACTTCGTTTGTTTTTTGTTCTCCTTCTTTAATTGATTCCCTAATTGTTTCAGGCGAAAAATCGGCATTTTCATACATATGAGGAAATGGTTCTTCTCTAGTTATGTGATAAATTTCTTTTATCTCTGCTCCGTGTTCTTGTTTATACTTTTTATATTTTCTTCTTATTCTTTTGAGTTGTTTTTGGTCAATTTTTATTTTATCTACATTCTTTTCTACTATTTGATATAACTCTTCAATATAGTCCAGATATTTGGTAATTATTTTGGACATTGTTACATTATGTTCCGTTTTATCTGAAAATATTATATCTCGTGCTCTATGTTGGACTTCGGGTATGTTTTTGGGAAGATTATTTATACTTTTTGGATAATTTTCAACCATGAAAATTCGTTTATCATTGATGGGTGATGCTTCTAATACCTCTCGAAGAGGTGTATTACTTAAAAGACTTCCATCCCATGCAAATACTCCTTTTTCAACCTCAATCCAAGGAAAATTGTACAAAGGATATGCGGAAGTTGCAAGAATGTGTTTATGAGTTATTTGCTGTTTAAAACTATCAAAAGTTAATGCTTGAGCATTTAAAATATCTACTGCTGTTAATAATAAACGAGCATTAGGATTTCCGTCTGGTCTTAGTTTATCATAGTCTATATATTTTTCCAATGTTTTTATTAGGGGGAGATGATCATAAAGATAAGTCCATTTTTGAGGAGTGAAATATTCGGGATCAGTTAAAGCAAATTCTGTAGACCATCTTGGCTTGAACATCTTTTCATTTCCAAATAATACTGAACTGTAAAAAGATCTAATTTGTTTTGCTTTGATTTCTTGTTCTCTTTGTGCTTTAAGATATTTATCCGTTATTTTTAACATATTAAATGGAAAAAAAAAATTATTAGTATTATATTGATTGGTTGAATGATGAAAAGAAGGTAAAATAGAATTATTATCCAAGTCAATGAAACTTTCAGATAATTCTAACCAAAAGTTCTCAAGCAGTTCCTCTGTATGCTCTTTATTTTTACTTCCTGAAATCATTGCTGCATTTATTCCTCCGATTGAAGTGCCTGCAATAATGTCCATGCTGAAATTGTTTTTTACAAGAGCTTTGTATACTCCACATTCAAAAGCACCTAGTGAACCTCCGCCTTGGAGCACTAGTACATTTTCAACCGGTTTGCTGTTACCGTATGTCATTGCTTAATTATTATAATAACAGGTTGTCTATAAACAAGACAATATGAACCTATGAGTGCTAATTATTCCTATGTATATCCCCTTCGATTGAATATCTATTAAAAACTCGATAATATGTGATTAAATCTCTATAGTCTATATGAATACTGATGATTCTGATGGGAATGATTCGAAATAAAAATATATAGTAATTATTGCAAATGCATATATGTTACCATATTTAAATAACCATTAAAGTCTGCTGACTTTTCTAATCTTGTTGATATGAATTTATGGTAGCATATATCTATTCATATTAGAATGATCAAAAAGATAAATGGAAGAGATAATTAAAAATTTGCTTAAATTAGATGCTGTTAAAATCATACAGTTTATTTGAGTTTATTTATTAAAATTTGCTATGATTAATTTGAATTCTGAATCTGTTCCACGTAATTATTATGTTATTGTTTGCATATATTTAATTAAAATTAAATTGTTTTTTAAAATTATAATGCTTATTTAATTTGCATAATGTTAATACAACACTTTAATCATTTGATTAAAAATCCAAATCTGTTGGTTTAAAATTGTGAAAAAACTATTAATTAATTATTTTTATTAGGTCATACTTTATTGTTGTTAACAAATTTGAATAGTTTAGTAAAAAAATTTAGTATGTTTACAATGATTCAAATAGTTCATTTGAATATTCTCAAATACCATGAGGAAGTATACTAATAAAGTACTGTTATAAAATCCATTGATGCAGATTTCAACTACTGATGTTCTTTTGTTTTAACTATGTCAAGGTGAATTATTGTTCATGAACGTGTTTGTCATGGTTCATTATTGTAAAAAGGGCGGCGTTTTTAGCACCAAATTCTGCATTTGTTAATTCTGAATTATCGCTCCCAATGATTATTACATCTTTATTTTCAGGCTGTAATTTTTCTATTAACAATTCTACAATTTCAGGTTCGAACTGACTATCGTAATCTTTATTCAAATGATCTCTATTTAATGTTGATGTAGGCATCATAAATTTTTGATTATTGTATATTAATGTTGTAACTCCTATTGCGCCTACTTTTATAGCCGCGTCTCTTTGTTCTATGCCTGATTTGATAGCAAAACTAGCATGCTTTAATAATACTGCATAATTGAATTTACCTATTGCAAAAGAACATGTGGGCACAGCTGTTTCTGCTGTTATCGTACGAATTAGTGCGGTAGATATTTTTTTGCCTTTTTCTGTTAGTGTTGTTCCATGGTTTGTTGAAGAGATCAAGCCTTGCATTTTCATATGTTTAAATAAAGTTCTAACAGAACCCTCTCCCAATGATAATTCTTCACACAATAAAGCTCTGCTTATATGCTCATTTTTAGCCAAAAGTTGAAATACTTTGAAAATATGAACAATTTCGAAAGAAAGCATTCTACTTGGAGCATATTTACTTGCTATTTGGGTTAATGCTTTTACATATGTATGCATAGTATGTCTTCTCTTTAGTATACATTATTATAAAAGAAGTAATTAATACTTTGGCCCTTATTTATTTTAACATTGATTTATAGAATGTAATATGGATAATGTATAATTAGTCACATATCGATTTTTATAAATTATTGATGACGGTCAGGAAAAGTTACAAATAATATGTTAAAACTATTAAATTTTCAAAATATACAGAAAATTTTTCAAAAATGTTAATTATGCAGAAGATCTAATGTCTTTTTTGACGATATTTCATAAAGATTCTGTATATAGTAACATATAGAATATTTGAAATATAATAATAACTGTGTTTGTAACATTTTATTATAGAAAAACAATTGCGATATAAGAAGATCAAATAATATGCATGTTACCATTAAAAGCATTTTTAGTGCTGTAAACAGCAACCAAAACTGTATTTTTATATATGATACCTTATATTGGTCGCTTGTATATCTATTTCTTTCTGGGTTATTTTAAACTATCTTTAACAATTAATTTTTTTCTTCCTTATTTTGTTTTTTATTATCCTATATCATTAGATGCTTTGCCTGATTCTTTATTAGTGATTTTACGTCTTTACTGTTGGGATTGGTATCGAGTTTAAATGTATAAATATCAAAACACTCCTCAATTAGTTTCAAATTATCTAGAGACTATTCGCATAAATGTTCAAAAAAAATAAAATATCTTTGTTCAATTCGATGCTTTCTGGTTATTCTATTAGTATTTTTTCGTCAGCCTTTTCAAGTTGTTCCTCAATTTTAATCTCTATCTTTTTACCTGCATTAGGTGTAACAAGTAGGCAACAGCGATTTCTATTCTCTACAAATATCATATGCATATCAGATTCATTCATTAGATCTCTTGCATAATTAGAAATAATCTAGACCATCACTTCTAATTCTATATCGATTTCTAGTTCAGATAATTTGATATTCTATAGTTCACTAGTCCTGCTACTATGTCTGACACCTTGTTATATTTTCTCAATTTATTTCTAAATATCTCACTCATTATCTTGTACTTTTTCAATCTGCTAATAGTATGCTCTACTATTATCCTCTTTTTCGAATGGATAATGTTAAACTCGATTTCTTCTTGTGATAAACACTGGTTTATTTTCTTTTTATATGGTAGTGCAGATAGTTGTTCTGGAAAATCCTTTTCTATGCCCAAATACCCTAGATCAACTACAGTAACAACTTGTTTTGGAGTGACAGGATAGTTCTTTTTATAAATATCGTAGTCATGTTTTCTTCCTTTTTTATAGCGTACTTTGTGAAGGACATAACCACGATTGTTAACCGTAATCTGATTCTTAACAGTATGTCTTTTCTTCTTACCTGAATAGAATATCTTTCTTCTATTCTTATCCGCAGGTCTTGGTATTTGCTGTTCGGTACAATCTGTAAAAGCAAGAAGAAAGCCTGGAAAATATTTCTCTACTTCCTCTGGCGTTTTCAACCTTTTGGTTATTGGGTATGTCTTCTGCGGAATTGGCAAACATTCTCTTATCAACCCTTCAATCTTTTGAATGTCTCTGCAGATGTTGCTCTGATCCAAATCAAATAGAAAACCTGCCATAGTGTAAGTTATGTATAGACGATAGTAAACCAAAAGCATGAGAAATCTATCTTTAATATCTAGTTTGAAAGGTTTACCTGCACCTATACGTCTTTCTCTATCTTTTTTGAACAAGCGTTGTATTTCATGTTTAGCATATCTTTTTGTTACATTTTTTTCATAAATGTCATCGAACTGTTGCACTGTAAGACCAGCAGTGAATGATTTGAAAAGCAATGGTTTTTTGGATAACCGATCATATGAAAGCAATGAGAGAACAAGAAAATGAAGAATTGCTGATCATATAGCTGTTTATTCTAATTATGCAAGAGATCTGTTATGATCATGATGGTTTGTAATCTTTCTTATTTCAGGGACTGTATATCCTTCGTCTTTAAGCAAGATTATCTTGGCTCTATATCCTGCTTCATTATCTTCGAGCATTAGATGTAAAAGATTCTTTTCATCATCAGTTAGCATTCTGAGGAAAGTATCCCTCATAGTATTACTAAAGAGTGGCAAGCTATAGGTGTTGTGACGTAAGCAAACACAACTATTTTACAAGGAGATATAGTATATCGTTTACACGGCTGTTAACAGAGCCGAAAATTATATTTAATGTAGTATAAAGGTGCTCTGTTGCATAACTAGTTTTCCTTAAATTATTTCCATCCATTTTATGCAACTCTTCTAAACAGATTGTACAACGATACCTTCATCGTCATCTCTTTTATCATGTTTTGAAACTTGGTTGCAGATGTATATTCACCAAACATCCGCTTTATAGATGAAAATGCTGTTTCAACCATCCATCTTTGTCCATACTTTCTTTTCTTTTTCCATTTATGATAATCCTTTATTTGAAGTTCAACTTCTCTATTCCTTACATTGCTATTCTTGGATGAAACGATAGAGTTTCTTTTTACTTTGATGACAGGTCGAATCCTTTTCTCCTTCAAGTATTTGAAATTTTCATTGCTATCGTAGGCTCCATCACCAATGAAAGATTTGATCTTGACATTGCGGTTATTATTCAACACGCCTTCCACCAAATTCTTCATAACCTTTCCATCATGCACCTTTTCATCTGTGACTTTCAGTGCAAGAATTTCTTTGGTCTTGATATCCACTGCAACATGTATCTTTAGATAGCCTTTCTTGTTTTTTACATCCCACTTATCTTGCATCCACTGGCCTCTGTTTGTAATCTTGATTCCGGTACTGTCCCCGCTGCTACGATGATAACGACATCATCATCATCATCATCAATACTGTTATTGATGTCAATGTCCAGTTTGTTTATTCTTCTACATATCTGTGAATAACATGGATGGTCTGGAAGATTCTTTCCTACAGTTGCCTTTATGATTCCTTCTGTTTGTCTATATGGAAGGTGAAAGTATACTTTGATGTGACCAACTATGAGAACAAAAGAATCTGGAAATTTGTACTTTTTGCCATTCTTATTTTCATTCATCCTTGCAAGATCAACATCCCAGTTATCCAGAAAATCATAGGAAAAAAGTATCTCTCCTCGTCTTACAAGAGCTGGTTATAAGAAGGCCAGTGGATCACAAATGATTAATTGGTTGGATCCTAGCTAAATAGGTTTGGTTATGCAACAAAGCAGTATAAAGGTATATAATTAATTAAAATATTTAATATTTTATAAAAAAATTTTAAAAATAAAAATTTATCTACTACTTTTTGATATGTTAGGTGTGGATTTATTTAAAAAAAAATATAAATGTGAAAAGGATGGTGAAAAATTCGACACATATGAACAGTTGATCGAACATGCTAGAAAAATACATCATTATACCATTTTGAGATGTAATAAATGTAGGAAGCAATTCTTTCATGAAAAAGATCGTTTACATCATGTTAGAGAAGAACATGGGAAACAAATGGATGCTCGTGTGCATAAAAATGAACATAGGCATAAAAAAGAAGGATATTCCTCAATAAAAATAAATCCACAAGAAAGTGTTGATTCTCGAACAAAAAACTTTGGTGATAATTTTTAATTCTTAATTAAATAAATTACTTTATCTTTAATTTGACCTTTTTTTTATCTAAATCGTTATTGATTTAGATTTTTAAACATAGTTTTCAATTATTTTGGCGTCAATTGTATTAACTGTAGAAATGTTTTTTACAATTCTAATTAGTTTTTCCAATGATGCATTTATTACAATTTTTATATTCGATCCCAACTCTAAAATTTCTTTTTTTTGATGGTCACTACTCTCTGTAATTGCTATGCCTCCTAAAAGAATCGGAGATTTTAATTCTCCATTTATTTTCTTGATCAATCTTTTACATGATTCTAAATTATCCTTTAAGGTAACGGATATCATAATTACTGAGGAATTCGTATCTTTTATGTATTTTATAATTGATTCTGATGGTGCAGATGGTGATATATTGTGTACTTTATAACCTTTATATAATAATGCCGAGCCTATTATATTACATGCAATATTATGTATTTCCCCATCAGGAGTACATAAAAGAATATTACATTTGTTTTTATTCTTTATTTGAAATTCATTGATCCTGTGTATTGCTTCGTTTATTGTATTACTGCATATGTGTTCAGTTGCTATGTCCAACTTATTTTGTTCCCAAAGATGACCTATTTCATATAACACCGGTTTTAATACTTTGTCATAAAAATTTAGTAATCCTAAATCCGTTTTATAATTTCTATACATTTCTAAGATTCTTTCGACATTACCATTTTTTAAATTATCAAACATGTGATTTTTTATATTTTCTTCTGATACTTTTTTTAAATTAGTGCTAGTTTTTAAATTTAACATTGATAGAATCTGAGGATTATTTTTATATTCTAACGGTATATCCTCTACAGTAACATTAGCGGCTTTACCAAGATATTTTAAAGTAATTTGAGTTGAGGTTTTTTTATGTGGATTCCACTTACTTTGAACAAGATAAAGATAATTTATATCTTTTACTTTTTTAACTCTTATAAATGCCATACATCTATTGTTGACGTATTAATATTAAAATAGTGCTAATTATTTTCAATAGTGCCTAATAATAATTTGTGCTTATCTATAAAAAACTTAATCATATGTAGATATCTAAATGTAATAGTATTTTTGTAGCAATAGTTAATTATGGTTTTGCTTAAAATAATGTTTTATATTTCACATTTAATATGACTATCTTTTTAATGTATTTTCTAAATTATCATGCGATCTTTTGTGGGTTTAATTGTCGATTTCTTCTAAGTTGCTGTTGCAATATAAAGAATAAAACATGATGTTAACTTGTACATTCTTCTTTAATTTAAAAATTTTTATCTTGAAAATGCAAATATTTTTAAAAAAATTTGACAACAATTTAAAGTCAAATAAAAAGATGTTATTATGGTCTACAAAAGAAAATTATTTGAACCAAATCCGCATATGAAGAGTCACTATAATATTATTTGTAAAGGTTCTATTTTTATAATTTAATAAATTATCTCTTTTTATAGGCTATTTTAAAAATGCTGATGATTTACTCATTTCTTCTGGCTTTATTAAATATATTATGAGACGAAATTATTGTAAATGCTGCAATTATTATGCCTATTATATTTCTCCATGTTTCATTTGCATTTGGATTACTAAACAGCAAAGAATGACCTGATACTATATAATAATTATCTGTAATCCAAAAGAATAATGTACCCCATGCTAATATTCCTGCTACCAACGCACCTAATCTTGCACCATATCTAATGAAATAAATCGAAAATATTATTAATAGATACCATATTATGGCAATAGCTAACCAAAATGGCTGTAAAAATACTCTTCTACTATCAAGAAAGTAATAACTTGTTCCAATGATTAAAAGCATAATAAGCGAACATAAGAGAATTTTATAATTTAAGGAAAATGATGTTCTCTCTTTTTTTATTTGTTTAATATTAATTTTTTTATATTTATTATTTTCTTTTAAGCAATATTCTATAGCTTCTTGAAATGATTTTAAATTTGCTGGAATGATTTTTTCTATTGCATGATCCTCAACAACTGAATCATGTTTTAAACTCTCTATAAGTGGTCTTGCAAGTGATGCCTTTACCGGTGTTATTAAATCTACCCAATATGATGATAATTTTGTGGTTAAAAATGGGATTGTAATAATCTTTATAGATTTATTGATAGTGTTTCCATATATTTTCATCATATCAAAGTATGTCAGAATTTGAGGGCCACCTATATCAAATTCTTTTCCTTCTGTATCTTCTATTTCAATAGCTTTTGAGAGATAATCCACAACATCATCAATAAATACCGGTTGGCATTTAGTCATAACCCATTTTGGGCAAACCATTAAGGGAAGTCTTTCTACTAGATACCTTAGCATTTCAAAAGAACTACCTCCATTTCCTAAAATGACTGCTGCGTGAAAAATGGTTACTTTTGCCTTTGATTTTTTAAGTATTTCTCCCACTTTTTTTCTGCTTAGCATGTGTTGAGATACTTGTTCATCTTTATGAATTAATCCTCCTAGATAAATGATTCTTTCGGTATTGCATTCAGATGATGCATGCATAAAATTTTCCGCAATATTTCTTTCTTTTTCTGAAAATTTTTTCCAATCTTTTGTTGATCCTTCCATGGAGTGAACTAGATAATATGCAATATCGACTCCATCTAATGCTCTCAAACAATCATTATAATTTGACAAATCTCCTTCAATTATTTCTATATCGTTTTCAATATTTGTAAGATTCATTAATGATTTTTTGTTTCTTGCTATACAACGAATCTTGTATTGATAATTTAAATTATTTTTTTTATATATTAAATTTTTGAGGAGTCTGTTACCTATAAAACCGCTACCTCCTGTTACTAAAATAGTTTTTATATTCATGTTATTTAATTTATTTGTATATTTTTCTTTCTTTTATCCATTACCGATATTTTTTTATGTATCGTTCAAATAGGCACTATGAAATAATCTCATAATTTTTCTCCGTATGTATTATTATTTTTATTTTAGTCAACTTGATTAAGCCATTTGTATTATTTAAAACAAAATTTAGAAATTTATTAATATTATCATTTATTTTTAATTAATTAATTAAATATTTAATTTGTTTCTATATTTTTTATCGTATCTTACATAAAAAATAACTATATATATATAAATAAAATAATTGTTACTGATTTTGTTTTAGTTTGAATTATGATTATTTTGTTAAGAAAATGAAATATGATGATACTAATATATCCAAATATTGAGGAATTATCTATGATTTTGTATTATATGTTATTAAATTTCTAAAAACTAAAATAAATTAGTACTCGTAAATCCACTATCTAATTTTATTATCTGACTGCAATATTCTATTACTATTGTTTAAAAAAATATTTATTGACTGAATGGTGAAGGCAGATCTGCTCTGCCATATGTATCTGTGGCATTGGGATCCTTATCTTGTTTTTGGTTCTTCTGTTATTATAAACTGACTATATGCATATGGATTAGCCTTTTTCTGCTTTGTTGCATGATTCCAATAATTTCTGTTTTTATTACCTGTTTTGTTTAAACAGAAATCAACTTATTATACAGTGATGCTTTTAACATCATTTCCTGTATCATATTCTTGTCTAACTGAATACACATATTCTCCAAACCATCTCTTTAAACAAGAGAAAACAGTTTCAACAATCCACCGCTTTCCATAGCTTACGCCGTCTTTCCATCTTTGCAAATCATTTCTTTGTCCCAACACCGATAGATTTCTAATGATGTTTTTTCCTTTTTTCAGTTTAATTCTAGCATTCTTTCTTACTTTTATACATGGCAGGATTCCATTGTCTGACAAATATCTAAAAATATTATTACTATCATAAGCACCATCAGCAAATAGTTTGCCGATTGCTGATGCGGTCGTGTTATCTGATTTTATAACACCATCAACTAATCCGGGTAACGCCTTACTATCATGAACATGTTCATACGTTACCTTCATTTAAAGAATTTCCTTGGTTTTGATATTAACTGCTATATGTATTTTTAAATATCCTTTATTTTTCAAATGCCATTTATCTTGCATCCATTGGCCTCTATTGGTAATCTTGATACCAATAATATCTATTGCAATGATAATATATTCATCTTTGAAGACTTTATCTTTGCCTGTATTTATTGGAATATTTAATTTGTTTATCCTTCTGTTTATTGTTGTAAAATCAGGAATAGATGGCAGTTTTCCTTTAGTATGACCTTGTGCAATGCCTTCGGTTTGTCTATACGGCAAATGAAAGTATGCCTTGGCATAGCCAAGTAAAAAGAAGAAAAGTGTTTGGATAATGAAATGGTTCACCGACCTTATCTTTATTCATCTCTTGTAGCTCTGCATCTCAGTTGTTTATAACATCAAATCCTAGCAAGATTTCGCCTCTTTTAACTAAAGATTGGTTGTAAACAGACCACTTCATACAATTTTTTGGTTAATGATAGCTAAATGTATTTGGAAATAGGGAATCATACAACAAAGCAGTTTATCTGTAACATTAACCATTGAATTTTAACTGTTTTCGTTTTTAATTAATCAACAAAACGCTAGCAAATGACGAAAAAATAATCATGCAACAAAGCAACACCAGATTAATGATAAACTTACAGTCATAAAGCTGTTTGGAAGTAATTATGCAAGAGATCTATTATCTAATATCTCTTAACAAATAGTTCCTAATATTAAGATTGAATCGTTTTGTTCTAAAATATCTGGAAATCTTATTCTTTAAATCTGTAAATGATTGATAATATTTTAGGACAAATAGATCATGCTTGGCAATGTTCCATATCTTTTCCATCATCATGAACTCTGGCGATGCAGTAGAAGATATACAGGGATTAGAGTATCATTGTTTTCATTAAAGTACTTTAACACCTTCTTTGATTTATAATGAGAGATGCCTTATCCATAAACAAATAGCATTTTGAATATTTGGTATGTATTTTCTTTAGAAATGACAGAAATGTATCTCCGTTGAATACATTGTATTGTCTAAAGAGTTGCTTTCGTCTTTCCATGCTTATTGCTCAAAATACAAGAATATTTGTGCGAGCCTGTAATTCTGACTATAGGTCTTTTATCTTTATCAATCCAAACGCGTCTTACAAGAGAATCATAAAAGAAGAATGATTCGTCCAGCGATACTACAACAAATCCATTTTCTTGCTGCTGTTGTTGATATTGTATATCCACAAATATCTGGCCGATCTTTTTTTGAAAGCATCTTTTTCATCTTGAAAGGCAGTATTAACGTGTACCTTTGTTGATACCTTCTGTTTAAATCCCCATTTTCGAAGAATACGATATATATGAGTATAATGATATTGATATTTTATTCCACTCTTCTTTATAATTAATTCTTCAACCTGTTTTGTGTCCAACCATGTTTAGAGTTGGATAGTTCTTTCTTTATGCTGAAACTAATCTCTTCTGATAGTTCAGTCGGTCTACCGCTTTTTGGTCTATTTTTTAGTCCATCTAAACCTTCTTTCTGATATCTTTTTAACCAGTCGGAAGCCCATGGTCTGCTTCGATGAAGATCTTTGACTACTTGTGCTAAAATAATATCATTATAAAAGACATTTAGAACAAGTAACATTCTTTCCTTTGTCTTTGCATCAGGTTCATTTCTATAGATCTTTTCAAAAGATATTTTGCTAATGGTCAAATGGAAATAATTTTGTATAAATTTAATTATTTAATGTTATCGTATTTAAGCTAAATGGTATATGTAAAAAGATATTGCTGTAAAGCCAAGGGACATATGTCACCCCTCCACCACTACAACTGGTACTGGTAGTATATGTTCCAATTTAAGTGCTTTTACAAATCGTGTATACCAACCATCATCTCTTTGTCCAGAGTATCTTTCTTCAGGATAGCATTTTGTAGTGGATATCTTCTTTCCATTGTTGTACCAGTCAATGTAAGATAAAATACATCTATCAATACTTTCATGGTCAGTACTATTTCTTCCCAGTCTATGTAGTAGAAATCTTTTCAGCCCTCTTTGGGCATTGGAAAGTTTGCCCATTGTTTGCGGGTGATGTATTGATGTCCAAATGTGTTTCCCTGTTAAATACTGGTCACAATATTTTTTCATAATAGAATTCCTTCTGTTAAACTGGCTACCATTATCAGTTAAAAGAGAATCATACTTTTGGTCATGTAATTGCTTCATACCACCTACTACATTGTCATCTGTTTCATTCTCCAATCTTACAGCCCAGAACTTTCTGGAATGATCATCTTCCATAGTTAATATTGGTATCATTGAATCTTGTGAGGTCAGCCTGTACTAACTCATCAGGCTTATCTCGTTCAAACGATTTGTATTCTTTAATTATCTTTTTCTCTGCATAGACCAGCGAATGTCTGGCTAAGATATTGTAAGCTGTGGTTTTGCTGATATGCTGATTATTTTTGTGTTCTATATCCAAACTCTCATTAACTATACTTGCTAGCTGTTCAGAGCCAAAACCTGTAGCTATTCTTACTTGGATTATCCTTCTCTCAATTTCTATTGAAGTTTTGTTTAAGATATTGCATGGCTTTTTGGATTTAAATCTCAGACCTTTTATGCCTTCTTCTCTATATCTTTTTACTATTCTCTGCAGTTGACGTCTACTTCTATTGATCATATCAGCTGCTTGCTGTCTAGTTATTCGAATAGTGTCACTAACCAGTGTTCTAGCTATTGCATGATATCGCTTTCTAACAGACTCTTGTTCATTCTTTAATATGGCTATATGCCATTGTTCTAGGTACACCTCTTCTTGTACAATAATCATTTGTTCTCACTTTGTTTATTGTGCAGGAGGGGTGACACATGTTACTTAGCTTACCAGTAAAAAGATATTGCTCTATTGGTAATGTTTCTAAAGGATAATCATAAAAAGTACAAGTATAAGACATAACCAATAATTTTTAATGATGTTCTATTTCTTGTAGATATATAAGATATTATTGTTTTAAAGATACATGTTTTTTACTTAATAGTGGCTGTAATACTGTAGTATTATAAGCAGACCCTCTCTTTTACATCAACATCACGTTCATACTTATATGCCTTATTTGATACTGAGGAATTGATGGATTTCAACTACTGTATGATTATAACGAGTGTAAGATAAAATTTATCTTAGAATTTTGGTTATCTAATATAATAAACTATGAATGTGTGATGATCAAGTTATCGATTATCAAAGATAAAACAATTATCTATATTAGCATAAAATATTTATTAAAAAATTATAAATAATAAACATATACCAAAATAATAAATCTTATATTTTACCCTTTTGTTACTGATGTTTAGGTTAAATAGAAACCAGATGAAGTAATTGGACACAGTGATACAATTTTGTGTTCTAATGGTAGGAACTATAGGTCTAGCGACTATCTTTGGCTCATATCTTGCTAGATTGATAACCTTCGAGATGAGACCATTAGAAAAAACATTAGCAAAAGTCGAAAGCGGATTTTACAAAGTTATTGGAATAGATGCAACCAAACAAATGAACTGGAAAGAGTATTTCATTGCACTCTTTGTAACTAATATGATTATTGTTGCTTTTGTTATTCTAGTTCTTACTTTACAAAATTTTTTACCAATGGCTAATAGTAAGCAAGGCCTATCTGTTGATCTTGCTTTTAATACTGCTGTTTCATTCATAACTGAGCCGGATTTACAACATTTGGCCGGAGATCAACAGCTTTCCAACTTATCACAGATGGTTGCAATCACCTTTACAATGTTTATCGCTCCTGCTACAGGAATTGCAGCTGCATTTGCATTTATTCGCTCTTTCATAAGAAAGAATTTTGGTCTTGGGAATTTCTATGTCGATTTGGCAAGAATCATAATTACATTGCTTCTTCCTGTTTCAATAGTATCCTCACTTGTCTTGATGGTTATGGGAACACCCCAAACTTTAGAATCAACAATAAAAACGAACACGTTGGAAAATACTGTAAATAAAAATAGTAGTGCAAAAAACATTCAATTAATCCCAATAGGACCTGTTGCCTCTCTAGAATCAATAAAATTGCTTGGCAACAATGGTGGAGGATTCTTTAGTGCAAATTCGGGACATCCTTTTGAAAATCCAACTGGTCTATCTAATACATATGAAATGTTTTTGATGCTTGTAATCCCATTATCATTTCCGATAACTTATGCCAAAGTGATAGGCAAGGGAAGAGGAATAGCAATTCTTGTAACAATGCTTGCAGGATTTGGAATACTAATTGTAATTACAATGACGATAAATAATGGTCCATTATTATTGGAAACGAGATTTGGAACCTTTGGAAGCAATCTATTTAATGTTGTTTCCTTAGGCACAAATACAGGTGCCGCTAGTTCCCCATTAATTGCTATGTCACCTAATGCAATAATCGCTTTTTTCCTAGCAATGTTTATTCAAGCAATTCCAGGTCCTGTGGGTTTAGGAATGATGACTATGATTGTATATGTTTTACTGACTCTGTTTATAGTAGGACTTTTGGTTGGCAAAACTCCTGAATTTATGAGCATGAAAATTAGTCCAAGAGACATCAAATTAACAGTTTTTATATTTTTGATTCATCCCGCAATAATTTTAATTCCTACTGTAATCGCATTAGGTACTGGTAATGTTCAAGCAATAGTAGGCCACCATGTTAAACCAATAGGTTATACTCAAACGTTGTATGAATATACTTCAGCAGCTGCAAATAGTGGAACTGATTATTTTGGAACAAGTGCCAATTCGCCATTTTGGAATTGGTCTACAGCCATTGTTATGTTTCTTGGACGATATTTACCTATGGGATTAATGTTAGCAATAGCAGGTTCATTTACAAATAAAGATAGAAAAGAATCTACAGAGCCAATCAAAACTCAAGGACCTCTATTTATTTCAGTTTTGGTTACTATCATTTTTCTACTTACTGCACTGACATTCTTTCCATTTTTGATATTGGGACCATTTTCTATGTAGGAATAGAGGAAGGAGAAAAAGAGAAAATAAGTAAGAAAGAAATCGAAAAAAGTAGAAGCATAAAAACATTAATTACAATAAAGTTTCGATAATTGGCCTCATGAATAGACGATTCAGTTTTAAAACTAGATCCTCGGTACTTCAAAAAACAACCCTATGATATTGCAGTAGAATTGGATTTTTCTTGTCCTTTTCATTTCCATATTTCAAAGCATATTAGAAACAAATTGAGAAATTATAATATATTTTAGGATATAGTTACACGTCCTATAAACTACATAATAAAAATAAAGAATCAGCGTGTTATAAACCGATACAAATTTTCATTAAATATGGTAGATTGTTTCTAATCATGTAAGAGATCTAATACATTATTAATATACGATGATAAAACAAAATGTAAATTAAATTAATAAAAATAGATCGTTAAATAACATTATTTCTCTGCTTTGATTAATGAATAACCTAATGAACACACAGATACGATCAAAAAAGAAATAAATATTCCTATGACTAATTCTTCCATTACTTTATCACCTGCCTTTACTTAGTTTTCTTTGACCTTAATGGCTGTTTGAACCAACAATTGAAGAATTGGATGATGACATGCCATATACTTGAGGATACTGTTTTACCAGTTCTAGATTTAAGTCTAAAACATTTACATAATAGGGAGCAAAGAATAATCCATTTGTAACCTTATTTCGTTCTATGTTCAAATCAATTAATGTCTTTAACGTATTTTCTTGTATACCTGTAGCTTTACTAACATTTTTGATCTGCAAATAAGCATTTTCCGGTGTAATATCAGGATCTACATTTGAAGCAGATTCATTTGATGGCCTAGAATGAAAGAATTCAGGGGATTTAAACGTTTGAGATATTAGCTTAGAGCCTATCTTTTTCCCATCTTGTTCCAGGACACTTCCATTTGACTGAAATGGCAAAGTCACTTGTCCTATCACTACAAGGAAAATTGGATAAGCTATTCCAAGTAGTATAACCATGATAAGAACTATTCTTATAGATGTCTTTAGGTGATTTGAAATTAGAGAGAGAAACAGACCATTTTTGTTTTTATTTTGAGATTTATTATCTATACTCATGTTTTATCATCCTTTATGTTTTCTTATTTCATAAAAATAGATAGCAACAAATCAATTGCCTTGATCGCTATAAATGGTAAAACAGCTCCGCCAAGTCCATAAATCATCATGTTTCTAATGAACGTCTTTTGTGGAGGCTCTGCGGTGAACTTTATGCCTTTTAACGAAAGAGGAATCAAAGCAGGAATCACTATTGCATTAAAAATAAGGGTAGATAAAACAGCTGTTTCTGGACTGTGAAGCTGCATTATATTTAGCATTGAAAGTTTGGGATTGTTTCCGATAAACATAGCAGGTAAAATTGCAAAATACTTGGCTGCATCATTGGCAATACTAAATGTTGTAATGGCACCGCGGGTCATCAAAAGTTGCTTTCCCAATTTAACTACCTTAAGAATCTTTGATGGGTCAGAATCAAGATCCACCATATTGGAAGCTTCCTTTGCTGCTGCAGTTCCACTATTCATTGCAAGACCAATATCGGCCTTTGCTAAAGCAGGAGCATCATTTGTTCCATCCCCTACCATTCCTATAATATGCCCTTTTTGCTGTTCTTCTACAACTCTTTTTAGCTTGTCTGTGGGTTTGGCTTCTGCCATTATCTCTTGCACGTTAGCCTCTTTTGCAATAACTTGTGCTGTAACCTGGTTGTCGCCAGTAATCATTATAGTTTTTATTCCTGTTGCATGAACTTCTGCTAGCTTTTCTCTAATGTTATCTTTTAAATTATCTTTTAAAATAACCAATCCCACTATCTCATCGTTAACTGCAACTGCTAATGGAGTTTCACCTCTTTTTGAGATTTCTTGAGCTTTCCAGTTTAATTCTGCAGTGTTTACAGTTTGATTGGCTGATTGAATCATTACATCCACAGATCCCTTTAAGATTTTAATGGGTGTGGGAGCGGATGAAACATTTTTTTCCATAAAAAGAAGCATATCATGGATTTTGCTTTTGCTGTATCTATCTATCAGATCTTCAAGACTTTCTATTGTGGTGGTATCGGCTTCTTTCTCATTTGTAACTACTTTTGCAAGGCTGCGAAGTTCCTCTTCCTCTTCCTTGTTTAATTTAATAGTTTTGCTTGGAATAAATTCAATTCCACTTATTCTTGTTTCGGCGGTAAATTCTATTGGTCGTGCAGAAATTATCTTTTCCAATAATGGTGGAATGAATTTCTTTTCTTCAGCTAAATCCACAATAGATTTTCCTTCATGAGTATTATCTTGTATTGATGCAGCATATGCTACCTGTCCTACATCCTCTTCAGTATATTTTTGCATTGGGATAAATTCAACAGCACTTCTGCTTCCTTCTGTGATGGTCCCAGTTTTATCTAAAATAAGAACATCGCAGTCTCCTGCGGCTTCTATACCTTTTCCTGATTTTGCAATTATGTTATCTTTTCCTAGCCTTGTTATTCCCGCAACACCAATTGCTGGAAGCAAACCTCCGATAGTAGTAGGCATCAAAGCTACAAGCAAAGCTACAAGCGTGGCTATATCTGAATTATATCCTAAAAAGTGAGCGGAAAACAATAAAGTTCCTATTACAGTTATAAATATTAAAGAAAGACCTGCCAAAAGTATGGTCAAAGCTATTTCATTTTGAGTCTTTGGCCTTGTAGCACTTTGGATAAGGCCAACCATCTCATCCAGATAGCTTTTTCCAGCCTCAGAAGTTATTTCAACTGTAATGTTATCTGTTGTGACCTTGGTTCCACCCATCACATGGTTATTTTGTTCTTTGAATACCGGATTAGATTCTCCTGTCATCATAGATTCATCTATAAAAGTTTTACCTTTTACAATAAGTCCATCCCTTGGAATTATCTCACCAGTATACACGTTTACTTCATCACCTGGCTTTAATGCAGAAGATTTTACAATTACTTGAGGCTTGGTCATAATTCGATATTACTCATCTTTATCCATTATTCCGTTTCATCAAGTCCCAAGCATATACTTTATCGTTCTTGGATTTATTTTCTCAGTTTTACAGTTGTAGTATACCATTATCTGATATAATAAGACAGACAATAGTACAATTGCAGATACCGTATGAAATTCACGTACTGGCAATGAGTCTATACTAAAAACTGATTTGATATGTTCTATCAATGGCTCTATGGATATTCTTCTTCTTCTTCTTCTTCTGCTGTAGATAGATTGCCCCAAAGTCGATTGATAAAAACATACAAGATCAAGCCTCTTCTTAGAAGTACTTTTGTATCGTTCAACAGGGCAAACTAGATCTATTCCCAATACCTTCTTGCTATATTCATACAAGTTCTTATCATCATAACCTGGATCTCCTACCATATACAAGGAAGATGGTAAAGAGAATACAGATGAGGACGAGGATGAGATGGACGTTAAAGAAACGTACATCTGATTATCCTGTACATTCGCAGTAGTTACATCTGCAGTTATAGGTACTACAATCTTGCCTGTTGTACAGGTTAGATGTAATTTATATCCGAAAATCCATCCTTTGGTATGGCTGTAACCCCACCTTGCATCTGTATCAATGCCAGGAGGGCATGGTACTTCTCCTTTCTTCATTGATGATTTATGCCATACACTACCCTTTGCTTTTAAAAGAGTACTATCTATTGCTGTTATAGAAGGATTTACTAATCCTTCTGTAACAAACAGGTATCCCATTGTAGATATCCTTTGTTTAATATCTGTAGAAATAGTCTTTAGCCTTCTGTCAAACGTACGTCTACTAGGTATTTTTATCAAACCACAGGCTATTGCTAGTTTATGGTTATACAGACAATCCACGTTAAGAAAAATATGTAATGCATTGTTGGAATCGATTTTAAACCATATCCTTACAATAAAACACCTTAAAATTATAGTTGGAGAATATACATATGGTCTTCCACGTTTCCTTTTTGCAGTAGGCCATGGTATACAACCTACAAGATACAGAATGTTAAAAAGGATGGAATCTTTTATTCTATCAAGAGCTAATATTTGGAACAGTTGTTCTCAAAATAATGTCTCAATGG
Organism: uncultured Nitrososphaeraceae archaeon; assembly: GCA_963830925.1. Lineage (GTDB taxonomy): Archaea > Thermoproteota > Nitrososphaeria > Nitrososphaerales > Nitrososphaeraceae > Nitrosocosmicus. Next base: position 1,328,638 of record CAWHOB010000001.1, read on the forward strand.
TTAGCTTTAAGCTATGTAGATCATGTTGAAAATATATTTGAATTATGACCAAGCCTCAATTACTTCTTTCCCATATTCAAGTTTTCTTGCAGTAACTTCTTTTTCCAAGTTTTTTAGAGAATCAACCCTTGCTTTGGCCTGGGCTTCAGAAAGTGATTCTGAAAAGGTGGCAAACCAAACAGTAAGGATAAGAATAACAGCAGATTCTAAATAAAATATCTGATTTTCTAGAACAAACGTTTTGGATATTCCAGGGAATAAAGATATGAAAAAGACTATGAAAAATCCTAATTCTACAGTAAACATTACAGAATTATTTTTTGCCATGTATCTAGGATCTGCTTTGTTGCATAACTCAATTTTTTCGTAACTATATGACATATTTGGTTTAAGTTTAATATACCATCCATTTGAAATTCGTATTATTTTGACAAAAGTTCGATCATAAAAAACGAATTTCAGAGTTATGCAACAAAGCATCTAGGATCTAGTTTTATTATAGAATCAGAAATTACCTTTGCGTTGATAGCAGACGATAAAGTGTTTTTATTGTTATGATTATTGTTTTTGCTTTCTTTGATATTTTTTATATTATTATTGTATACTTTTGAAAAATTCATTTTAGTATCTTATCTCCGTATATCATAAATGCAAAGAGAAAGGACCAAGTATTAAGAAAGGAAAGAATGTCAATGCAGTAAGCAAGAATGTAATGGTTATCAAGACCGAGATAAATACAGGTCCCTGAGTCTTGATTGGCTCTATAACTTCTTTTCTATCTTTAGTAGTAAAGGAACCTGCTATAGCCAAAATTAATCCAAATGGTAAATATCTTCCAAGAAACATTACAATTGCAGTTGAATAGTTCCAGAAAGGAGTATTGGCAGAAGTTCCAAAGTAATCTGAACCGTTGTTTGCTGCTGCCGAAGTATACTCATAAAGTGTCTGTGTATAACCCATTGGAGTTATTTTATTGCCTACAATTGCTTGGGCATTTCCTGTTCCCATGGCTATTACCGTAGGTATCAAGATAATTGCAGGATGTAAAAGAAAGAAAAATACTGCCATCTTTATATCTTTGGGGCCTATTTTCATGCTCATAAATTCAGGAGTTTTGCCAACCATAAGTCCCACTATAAACAATGTAATCAAAACATAAACAATCATGCTTATCATTCCTGTTCCTACTGCACCAGGAATTGCTTGAACAAACATTGCAAGGAAAAATGATGTCACGGCGTTAGGTGACATCCCAGTTAATGCTGAATTTGTTGCACCAGTATTAGTAGCCAAAGAAACGGTGTTAAATAAAACACTTCCAAAGTTTCCAAATCTAGTATCTAGCACAGAAGGGCCGCTTATTTGAATTGTTGCCATAATCATTAGCGTTCCAAATCCAATTATCATTGCTAGAAGAATAGATAATCCTCTCCCTTTTCCCATTAATTTAGCATATGCTATTGAAAATGTAGCGGAATTATAAGCATCAAAAACATTTCATATATGTTTGATATACCTGTTGGATTTTCAAATGGATGTCCAGAGTTTGAGCCAAAAAATCCACCGCCATTACTACCAAGCTCCTTTATAGATTCAAGTGATGCAACAGGCCCCATAGTTATTTTTTGAGTATTGGTAAAGTTGTGGCTTACTATACCTTCCAATGTATTTGTCTGTATTGTTGATTGGAGAGTCTGAGGGACTCCAATGAGCATCAGCATAATTGAGGATACAAATGCAATTGGCAAAAGTAAAGTTATGATTATTCTTGTTAAATCAACGTAAAAATTACCTAGTCCGTAGTTTTTTCTAATAAAAGAGCGAATAAATGCAAATGCAGCTGCAATTCCTGTAGCAGGAGCAATAAACATTGTGAAGGTTGTCGCAACCATCTGTGATAAGTTGGAAAGCTGCCGGTCTCCCGCATAGTGCTGCAGGTTTGTATCAGTAATAAAAGAAATAGCAGTATGAAAAGCCAAATCAAATGAAAATCCCCCCTTATTTGCCTCAGCTAAAGAGAGATAGTTTTGAAAGGTTAAAACTAATATAATAAATACAACAACAACCATATTAGTTACAAAGAGTGCAATGAAATACTCTTTCCAGTTCATTTGTTTGGTTGCATCTATTCCAATAACTTTGTAAAATCCGCTTTCGACTTTTGCTAATGTTTTTTCTAATGGTCTCATCTCGAAGGTTATCAATCTAGCAAGGTATGTTCCAAAAAAGGTTTCTAAACCAACGGTTACCCCAATGAGAACACAAAATTCGATTATTGTGTCCAACTATTTCATCTGGTTATATATGAACCTAAATTTTAGGTATAGAAGTGATATATATAAGGATTGTTTATTCAAAATATGTTGATAAATTATGCTCTGTTGTATGATTCCTATAATCTTTGATTTTACTATCCCTTTTGCCTAAATAGATATCAACTTATTATACAATAATGCTTTTAACATCATCTCCTGTATCATATTTTTCAATCTAACAGAGTATATGTACTCTCCAAATGTTCTTTTTATACAAGAGAACACTGTTTCAACAATCCATCGTTATCCATAGCTTACGCTGTCCTCTTTCCATTTTTGCAAATCATTTTTCTGACCCAATACCGATTGATTTCTAAATATGTTTCCTTTTTTAATCGAACTCTAGCATTTTTTCTCACTTTGATACAAGATAGGATTCCTTTATCTGCTTGATATCCAAATATATGAGGTATGGTCATAATTCAAATTTATTTTCATATAAGGTATATAGCTTAAAGCTAACCTCTGGAATAATATTTTGAGAACAACTGTTCCAAAGATTGACCTTGATAGATTAAAGAAATCCATCTTTTTAACATTCTGTATCTTGTAGGGGCTATGTAAAGTTAAGGAATGGATAATTATTTTTAATTAAAGAAATTTGGTTAGTAGACCATTTCAAAAAATAATTTTGGCAAAATGAACTTAAATTTCAACATATAAACCAAATTTTTGGCGGATCATCACATTCAAATGTTTTACAAAATTGATTTTTGGTCTTAACTTTACAGAGCCCTTGTAGGTAATATACCATAGTCTAGTATGCCAACAACAAGGAGGAAACGCGGCAGACCGTATGTATATTCTACAATAGTAATTTTGAGATGTTTTATCGTGAGGTTATGGTTCAGACTGGATTCCAACAATAATCGTGAGGTTATGGTTCAGACTGGATTCCAACAATATGCATTGCATATTTTTCTTAGCAGGGACTGCTGTCAGTATAGCCACAAATTTGCATTAGACTATGGATTAGTATCCATTCCCAGAGACGTACGAGTGAGATACCAGACAAGTGAGATACCAGACAAGTGAGATACCAGACAAGTGAGATACCAGACAAGTGAGATACCAGACAAGTGAGATACCAGACAAGTGAGATACCAGACCCTTTATTGCATGATTAATTTTTTTGTCGTTATTTGCTATGCTTTATCGATGAATTAACAACGAAAATAGTACATTTAATTGTTATTGTCACGAATAAATCCAGGTTTTAACTGATTTTCGAAATACAACAAAGCACTTTTATTGATAAAAAAGACACAGAGATACAACATCTCCAACAGAGTTTCTTATATAACATTCTCTGAAACTATATCTGTATATATCAATCGAAAGTATATAAATACAAACAGAACAGACACACGTTTATGCTCAATCTCAATAGTACAGTGAAAAACTATCCTGTAAAGTAAAGTAATTACTTTATTGTTGTAGTAACCGGCAAATGGATTTAACCATTTTTATACATGTTTTAGTTTACATTTTCTATTTGCAAGGAAAGTAACATCAAATCCTTCAATATTCTATCTTTGATGTATGTCTAGTCCTTTCCATAGTGTTTTTTTTAAGAGTATTTGAAAATGAAAATACATGTTGTTTTATAAACGTCAACACAAAGAAAATTCTTGCTATGATGAAGGTACTGAAGATGAGCATGTACATAAGGTATGGTCATAATTCAAATTTATTTTCATATGGCATATAGCTTAAAGCTAACCTCTGGAATGTTATTTTGAGAACAACTGTCCCAAAGATTAGCTCTTTATAGAATAAAGGAATCCATACTCTAACATTTTATATCTAATAGGTTGTATACCATGGCCTATTGCAAAAAGGAAACGTGGCAAACCATATGTATATATATTCTCCAACAGTGATTTTGAGATGTTTTGTTGTGAGGTTATGGTTTAGAATTGATTCAAACAATGCCTTACATATTTTTCTTAGTCTGGACTGCTGTCAATATAACCGTAAACTAGCCTTAGTCTGCGGTCTTTATCCATTCCAAGTAGACGAACATTTGATAGGAGACTAGAGACTATTTCTACAGATATTAAACAAAGAATATCGACAATGGGATATCTGTTTGTTGCAGAGGGCATGAGGGTAGATCCTTTTATAACTGCAACAGACAGTAATCTCTCTCTCGCTCTCTGATAAAATCAAAAGGTCATGTATGGCATAAATCATCCATAATGAAGAAAGGAGAAGTACCATGCCCTCCTGGCATTGATACAGATGCAATGTGGGGTTATAGTTATACCAAGAAAGGATAGATATTTGGATACAAACTACATCTAACATGTACAACAGCAGCAAGGAGATCTTATAGTACCTCTATAACAGCAGCAGATGTAACTACTGCAAATGTACAGGATAACCAGATGTATATTCCTTTAACATCCGCATCATCAGTATTCTCTTTACCATTGTCATGTTATATGGCAGCAGATCCAGGATATGATGACAAGAACCTGTACGCGTATAGCAAGAAGGTATTAGGAGTAGACCTAGTTTGCCCTGTTGTTGAACGATATGAAAGTACTCCCAAAAAGAGGCTTGATCTGGTTTGCTTTTATCAATCGGTATTGGGACAGGCAATCTACAACCAGAGAAGAATATCTATAGAACCATTAATAGAACATATCAAATCAGTCTTTAGAATAGATTCATTGCCAGCACGTGGATTACATGCGATATCTGCAATTGTACTTTTGTCTGTTTTATTATATCAAATAATGGTATACTATAACTGTAAAACTGTGAAGATAAATCCAAAATCAATAAAATATATGCTTGGGACTGGCTGATGAAATAGAATAATGGATAAAGATGAGTAATATCGAATTATGACCAAGCCTCAAATATATCATTACCATCATAAACACCATATACAATGAGTTTGTCAATTATTATTTTTATATTTGATTTTATGACCTCATTAACCAATCCGGGTAATGCCTTGTTACATGTACATGCTCATCTTCAGTACCTTCATCATAGCAAGAATTTTCTTTGTGTTGACGTTTATAAAGCAACAACATGTATTTTCATTTTCAGATATCCTTTCTTATTTTTTATATGCCATTTATCTCTCATCCATTATCCTCTATTGGTAACCTTGATACCAGTGCTATCTAACGCAATGATAATGTATTTGTATTCAAATTCCTTGTTTTTGTTATCACTTATCTTGATGTCCAACCTGTTTATTCGTCTGCTTATTGTAGTGTAATCAGGGATGGATAGAAGTTTTCCTTTCGCATGGCCTTGTGCAATTCCCTTGCTTTGTTGCATGATACCTCATTCCAAAATACATTTAGCTAACATCTATCAATAAAATATGTGAAGTGGTCTGTTTACAACCAATCTCTTGTTAAACGTGGTGAAATATTGCTAGGCTTTGATGTTATTGATAACTGGGATATAGATTTAAAAGAGATGAACCAAGGCAAAATAGGAGAACAACCATTTCATTATCCTGATACCTTTGTTCTTCTTTTACTTGGCTATGCTAAAGTATATTTTCATCTTCCTTATAGACAGACTGAGGGAATAGCACAAGGACATGCTAAAGGAAAAGTACCATCCATCCCCGATTATACAACAATAAATAGAAGGATAAACCGGCTAGATATCAAAATAAACGAAGAGAACAAAAACAAGGAATTTGAATACAAATACATTGTCATTGCAATAGACAGTACTGGAATAAAGGTAACAAACAGAGGCCAATGGATGAGAGAGAAATGGGATGTAAGAAAGAAAGGATATTTAAAAATACACATAGCAGTTAATATAAAAACCAAGAAAATTCTTTCGATGACGGTAAATGATGAACATGTCCATGATAGTAAGGCATTACCCGAGTTAGTTGATGGTGTTATAAAATCCGATAGCATGATATCGATAGGCAAACTATTTGCTGATGGTGCTTACGAAGGGAATAATATATTTGGGCATCTTGGAGACAATGGAATCCTGCCATGTATAAAAGTAAGAAAGTATTCTAGAATCAGATGGAAAAAAGGAAAAAACATACTTAGGAATTTATCGGTGTTGGCACAAAGAAATGATTTACAAGAATGGAAGAATAGCGTTAGCTATGGATAGAGATGGGTTGTAGAAGCAGTGTTTTCCTCAACAAAAAGAATGTTTGTAGAGTACGTATACTCGGTTAAACTAAAGAATATGATACAAGAATTGATGTTAAAAGCGTCATTGTATAACAAAATGATATCAATTTAGCCAAAATCAATCATTGAATCAGAGATTATAGGAATCATGCAACAGAGCATAATTTATGAATTTTAATATTGATGAGAAAGAGTCAGATTATTCCGTCAAGAGAATAATAAATCCAATAAATGGTTATTTTCAAATTTTAACATCAGATTTCAAAATATAATTTTCTAAATATAGATAATTTAATAATATGAATAAATATTTTAAAATAATGTCAAAATTTTTGCATTTAATTGCAGTATAAAGTGATAATCAAAAATGTCAAATAAACAGTACTACGATTTAACAATATTCAAAAATTAAAGATGAATCAAGTAAAAACAATTTTATGTATTTAATATGGATTAAGTATTCCCAATTAGTAACTCTAAATATTTTATATGAATATTTCAAAAATCAGAAGATTTTATTAAATCTAAATTAAAATTATTTCAAAAATTTATCAATAAAAATAAAATTTTATGTTGGCATATAAAATTAGAAGAGCAGAGTATGGAGAAAATACAATAACTAACAAATATAGTCAGATAAATACTAGTATATCTATATACTATTATGAATCGCTTGATCGTCGAATCATATACAAATTCATCAATAAATAAGATTTTAGAAGATATTGGTAAAAAATATAGAATAGATACATCTAAAGAACAATTAAGCGAGGACATTGAAGTTCAAGAAGTCAAATTTAAGTATAGAACATATTCTGAATGTGTAAAAATATTATATAAAAGTGCAGGATATGTAAAGGTAGTTTAAGTTCTCACTTTCATTAATTTTATATGTCCAGTAGTACAGTTATGTGGTCCTCCTACATGGGCATGTAGTAAATCTTTTGCTTTGTCTTCAGACAACTTTTCCGTTGAGATATAACCACATTTATCACAGACAACAATATAACTCCATTTCACCAATGTACTTATGCTTATTAATGTTTCATGTTATTTAATGGCTCTGTTCACTTAATGTTTATTTCCTTATTGTGATAGTCTACAAACATATTCAATCAATTAATTACATGCTTTAGTTTACATTTCTTCTTTCTACAAGGAAAGTAGCGTCAAATCCTTTAAGTTCTATCTTTTATGTACTACATTGTTATTTCAATGATACTTTTCTCATATGAGAAATGAAGGTTATAAGATAGTTTCAAAATCGACAGGCTTGAGGGTATCAAGTACCACCGTCTGATGTCGAAACGGGATGATAACCAAGGTGTTCTATCTCTATTGATCACAAATGGAATAGAACTTCTTCAATCTACAGATTTTGCTAAGTAAAGAGCCCATTTAATTATATATCAAGCAATAAAAGTAGAGAATACAAAACAATGACTTTTATATTTATTAATTTGATAATGACTGCACAATAAAGATAAATTATTTTAATTACGGTCAAACTTCAAATGCGTCTAAAAAAAGATAAAATATAATAACAATTCTACTAAATATCTTTTACTTTTTCTTCATAATAATACTATTTTAAGGATTTTGAAGACATCAACCAGTATTTTTTGAGGGACATTTTACATTTAAACATAAAAAGACACAATCTTTTCCAGAGCCAAAAGGTAAAGAACTTATCATAGGCCATTTGCATGCTACGCACAATTTTTTTGCAAAAGTTATCTTACCTTTCTGAGGTAAAGAAGCAGTTGCAGTACATTTTTCTGTAGAATATAAGGAACAACCAACAAATCGTTTTTTGGTCTTACTAGATCTTTTAAGTATTAAAGAACCTTTATTACAAACAGGACATGTACCCAAATTTACTAGTTTTTTGTTTTTGGTCAGAGATACAGCACTTGTTATTATTTGTCCAATTTCTTTTTGATTTTCCTTAAATGAAAGTATTACTCCTCTCAATTTATTTTCCACATAATCCGTCACATTTTTACTATCCATTTTATTTGTTTCAACGTTTTCAAGCTGCTCCTCTACGAAACGAGTAAGATCAATGGAAACGATTGTAGGTACATATGTTCGCATAGTTTTTATTATTTCAATACCTAAATTAGTTGGAGATATACCAGATCTAGCTATCTCACAATCCTCTTTATTAGTATTATAATGATCACCAGAAACATTAAAAATATAATCTCGTTTAAACAAGGTATTTATAATCTCTGATCTAGTAGATTTAGTTCCTATTTGTTCCTTTTCCATTTTTTCTAAGAGACTAGACTGGTTAAATCTTGATGGAGGCTGTGTAAATCTATTTATCAATAATATTTCAATATTTTTTAGAATATCCCCTTTTTTCAGTATATGAAAATTAATCTGAGTGTTAATCATAGAATGGTCACCATAAATTTTGTTATAATATAACCATCCTTCCTTAATCAAATTCTTTCCTTCAAAAAGGAACTTGTATTTATCTTTAACTAAAATAATTATAGAAATATTTTCAAAAATTGCTTTTTCTCCAAATGTAGCGAAGAATCTTTTTATAATAAGATCGAATAAATTGATTTCAGCATTGCTTAATTTACTTTTAGGTTTTTCCCCTGTAGGATATATTGCAGGGTGAGCTGAATCAGTTTTGCTACCATTATTCGGTGAAAGAAATTTATTGGATAAAAGTTTTTTTGAAAATTCTAAATAAGACATACTCTTTTTATTATCAAAGCTAAGTTCAATTTTTGAAAGATCTAAAATAATTTTTTTATAATTAATGGATACGGGAAGGTTTTGACTAGAAGTTCTAGGATAAGAAATTAATGCAGATAGATATAATTTTTCAGCTATTGTAAGAGTATAACTGGGGGAAAATTTAAATAATCTATAAGCCTCTTTTTGCAAATCACCAAGATTAAAGGGATAAGGAGCATTAACTGAAGATTTTTTAAAATTTAATTCTATGATTTTACCATCTTGATTTTTACATTCATTAACTATAAAATTTGCTTTAGATAAAGAATTTATTTTTGGTGGTTGATATAAAGTTTTGAAAAGGATTTCATATTTTGTAAATTTTGCAGAAACATTCCAATATGGTACAGAAATATGCTTTTGTATTTCAAACTCCCTATCCACAACAAAAGCAAGTGTTGGGCCTTGTACTCTTCCTATAGATAAATTATAATATGGATGTGTTTTATCGCTGAATTTCAACGACTCTGTAAGAGCTCTTGAAAGATTAACACCATAAAAAAAATCAATTTTATGCCTCGCCAACCCAGCTTCTGCAAGATTTTTACTTGGCTTCAATAAATTATCAAAAGATGATCTTATCTCATCATCGGTCAAAGTTGAAAATTTGGCTCTAGAAGAAATCGAATATTTATTATTACAGGCATATTGCAGGATATTATATCCTATTACTTCACCTTCCTGATCATAATCACAAGCATGAATAAAATCGCCTGCTTCTTTAGATAAGAGTGAAATTGTTTTAATATGTTTTTCAATTTTTTCCGACAATAAAATACTAGATCTATCTTTTTTGTTTTTTTTTAAAAGAGGAACCCAATAAACATCAAATATTGGATATACATGCCTATTTCCATTTTTATCAATTAATCCAAATAAATGACCTAATGCAGAACAGATTACAAAATGTCGACCCTTACCATCTATTGCAGAAAAAAAAGATGAAGAACTTGACATTCTATTGTCATCATCTACAATAGGCAAAGTTATTTTTTTTAAACTGTTTGTTCCAAGGGCTTGTGCGATCCTTTGAGCAGCAGAGGGCTTTTCACATATAACAAGATTATAAGGTTTTTTTAGAATGTTAGTTAGTGGAGCCGAGCATATTTGTTTGTTATTAAATATATATAAAGACTCTGATACAATGACTGTATTCTAAAACAATTGATAATTCGCAAATAAAATTCAAATGTACAACCCTCTATGGATTTTAACTCATAATTTTTTTACACATATAAAATACCGAAATATTAGACTTTTCGCAACATACTTTATCCCTTAGATGTTGCATAATTAATATAAAACAGTAATATGGTGATTTGTTGCATAACTCTGAAATTCGTTTTTTATGATCGAACTTTTGTCAAAATAATACGAATTTCAAATGGATGGTATATTAAACTTAAACCAAATATGTCATATAGTTACGAAAAAATTGAGTTATGCAACAAAGCATAATATGGTCTTTATTTCATCTTTCCATGACTTTCGTATGAGAGGTTATCCAATAAACACTACTTTTTAAATCATTTACTTACCCAACAATAAAAGAGTTTGATGATATTTGCAATAAAGAAATGATAAAAGATATGTTAAATATGAAATACAACGATGGTCCAAAAGAAAGGGAGAGAGGGAGAGACTAGATGAAGGACAAAAAAATCATTCAAACTGAATACAAAAGCTAATTTCTAATGCTTTTAGTTTACTCTTGTCTTCACATAACATACACTTTAGGTTTTCTCTTTGATTGGATAAGAGCAACTTCTATAGAAATATGTAAAAGATATAAAGTTTGATAAGGCAATGCGTACCAATTTCGCAGAAGATATATAAAATACAGAGGCTATAAACTCCTGAAGAATTAGAGAAATATTTTTCAGACTTTATTACTTTCGTAGATTCTATAGAACAACCAATTCCAATACCTATTGAAAAAACAGAAAAAAAATGTAATATTCATGTAAAAAGAAAAAACATGCTATAAAGACCCAGTTAATGCTTAAGTGTTGTAATTCCACACATGGTTGACAAAACAATGTACCAACATGGCTGACACATTTTGTCTTGTTCTACATTATCAATATCGGTTGTTTTAAAGATTTCATGAACTTCTCTGATGGCGTCATTCCGTTTATTCCACCGTGTTCTCTTTCATAGTTATACGATTTGACAAATAATTCGTATTTCTCTATTCCCTCTTTCATATCAATTAACTCTTCTACTTGTAGAAATTCAGTTATGACTATTTTGTTATACGCTTCTACTTTCCCCTGTTCTTGTGGATAACCTTTAGGAATCTGCTTGTCCTTTATTCCATTGAGAAAAAGATAATGTTTGAATTTATTCGATGTAAATTCTCTACCACAACCATCGTGTGCATCACTTTCATAGGTTTACCGTAGAGTTCAATCCATTCGTTGAGAACCGACAGTGATTCTTCACTAGTTCTTCTGCTGCACCATTTGCTAACTACTTTTCTTGAGGGGCAATCATCTATAACATGAATAAAATAATTTTTGCTTCGTGAGCCTTTTAGATAAAAAGGTCCTTTGGTATCCATTTGAACCAACTCATTCGGATGTTTCATTTCAAATCTTGTATTTTCTTTTTATTTTAACAGATAGTACATTGAGATTGTGTCTCTTTAGAATATTGTAAATGGTTTTTGTACCCAAGCTGATTCCATACTTTCTCTTTAATCTGAACCTTATTCTCATTGGACCAAATCTGTTGTTTAGTCTCAGCTCGAGAATAATCTTTTCTATATCTTTGGTTACCTTTACATTTTTAATATTATGTGGCTTTCTTGATTGGTTTTTTAATCCATCTATCCCATATACATTATACCGTTTCTTCCATTTGTACCATGTTTGTCTTGAAACACCATATGCAGTACAAGCATCAGAAATGCTCTTACCTGAACGTTCTGATTCAATTATCATTTTATACCTATTTTCAATTATATCCATTATTATTACACTCTAAGACTAGAGTGTCAACTATGTTAGGAAGCTAAAATGTCAACTATGTGTGGAAGCAGTACAATTAACAATCAAGGTATTGTCATTCATAAATTGACATAAGAAAGGAAAAATACATGACTATGATATCTATAAAGAGAATCATTCTGTCACTCCAAAAGAGGTTATTAATGTATTTGACCGGAGATATTTAAGAGTAGAAAAGAATTTTCCATAACAATTTTAATCTATACCAAATAGAAAGAAGAGAAATCATAAACCGTCACAAGAAGAAAAAGAACACATTAATAGTCTTCTAGAAAAAGGATATCTATAGAGTACACTATCAGTAGATTGAAAAAGTACAGGATAATGAGTGGAAAATTTAGAAATAGATTAAGAAAGTACAATAGAACGTCAGATATAGTGGCAGGCTTTATAAACTATAGAATATCGAATTATTAAAACTAGAAATCCATATAGAATTCAAAGTAATAATTAGATTATTTCTAATTATGCAAGAGATCTAATTATTAAAAGAAGATTAGGTATATCAATAGTGAGCCTATTGAAATCTTTCTAATTAGAGATTTATTATATGGGCTCTGTTCACTTAAGGAAAGCCTATAGCTTGAAGGTGCTCTATTTCATTTGTGATTTTCAGAAACAGAACACCCTCAGAGTATTTGGTTATGCGTTATACTTGTACTTTTCAGGTCTCTCATTAAGAAGGACAGCGTGCAGGTTATCTAAATTGCTTTATCAAAAGAAACCACGTTTCTATCTGGAACTGGATTCAAAAGTACAAACCTGAAAAAATATCATCGAAGAAAAAGAATATTTCAGAATATGTAATAGATGAAACAATAATCAAAGTTGGACTCGAATACATCTGGGTATGGGTTGCTATTGAACCAAAAGACAAAGAAATTCTCGCTATTAATATTTCAAAAGAACGAAACATGTTTGTTGCAGAGCATTTTCTTTCTGATATTATGAAAGAACATGGTAAACATCCTATTTCAACAGATATGGTGGTATTTGGTATCCACAAGCATGTAGATTCTTGAATCTAAACCATCATATCCATTCTTCATTTGAAAAAAGCATAATTGAAAGAACAATGCAGTATATTAAGGATAGAACTGAATGTTTTGATGATTATTTTCCTTGTAAAAAGAAGAAATGTAAATTAAAACATGTAAGGAATTGGCTGAATCTGTTTGTAGATTTTCATAACAAGGAATTATGTCTAAAGTGAACAGAGCCATTATATGGTCTATATATGTTAATATAGTACAATTACCTATATATAGTATAGATGATAAACGATGTTACTTTAAATGAGCAAGAAGAAACTTTTCGTAAATTCTATGCTTCTGAATTACGAAAAAAGAAGCAACAGATAAATGATAACGATAGAGGTTTTTGCGAATTAGATGATGAAAGAAGACAGATTTTTCAACAAGCAATAAGAACGCCCAATCGTAGAGGCGAAATAATAAAAAAAGACGAAATAGAAAAAGAATTTGCAAGACGTTACAAAGAAGTAAATTTACTATTTACGCAATAACTATTTAGTTTGTTTTTAATAAAAAAATTAAACATTACGAGAAGAAAATGAAAAATTAAATTCGACTTGTTTTGTTATATCTAAAAAAAGTTGTTTTTTAATCATATACGATTATATTTAATAAAACTCATATTTTAATCAAAAATTCTGTTAAAGACAGGATTGGCAACTCTAATATGTAATAAATTTGTTACTAGTCCTCCGGATCTGCTTCATAACTAAATCCTTTTTTAGCCCAAAGCAAATAATATCGTATAAAAATTATAACGCACTATATCTAGTATAGAAGAACCAATATAAAACTATGGATCTATATTTTGATAATTAAATTAGTTACTCGATAACAATAATATTAAAACACAGTATAGAAAGAAGAGAAATAATAGTAATAACTGATCAGTTGTTATTTCATAAATCTTGGATAGTTTTTGTTTATGCTATTGCCCTATCTATAGAATCTGTCATTATCGAGTATCTGACATCATATGCTCATTTTTCTTCAATTATACTTTCAGCTGTAAGCATAACATTAGCTGGAATCATGTTGTTACTTACAGCAATTTTTATATTTAAAAAGTATAAAGATACAATAATCCTTTTTACTAAATCTTGGAATATACTTATTTTAGCATCTTCATCACTTTCACTTGGGATATTTACGTGGTATGATTCGATTAACAGAATAGGGGCATCAAAAGAGGCCCTGATAGCTGGACCTATGGAAATAATCATGATAGTCGTTTTAGCAAGAATATTCTTGAAGGAGAGGTTAATCAAATTTCACCTAATAGGCATCAGCTTAGGATTGATAGGACTCGCTTTAGCTTTGGCAAGCGATCTCACCATCAATGTTGTTGACAATATTAATACATCAAAGATGACTCCATCCACAACAATATTACCTTCACTATTATCAATAATTAGATTTGGGGACATAGAAGCAATCCTTTCTGCACTGGGTTTTGCAATTGGTGTCCTATTTCTTAGTAAATTAGTCTTGAAGCATCCGCCCACAGAAGTGGCAGGAGCATCTATGTTTACTGCAGGCCTAATTCTATCCATTTTTATGATAATAGGATTATTCTACAGTTCATTTAATTCAATATTATTGCCCCATCCAAATGATATATCATTTTTATTGATACAACCATCAACATTATCATCAATAGATGCTACCACAACAATATTGTTTTTATTTTCATTAATTCCATTTATCGGTTCTTTATCTTATTCTATCGGTCTACAGAGAATAGGTGCATCCCTTACTGCAACTATAGGTTCTTCTAATCTGATAATAACACTTGTCATTCAAATAATATTAAAAGAATTAGGATTTGCCAGTCATTTACCTGAAAATATATTCCTAGCTATTTTAGGAAGTATTATAGGATTTTTGGGAATATTCCTAATCCATATACCGGATTTTTCTATTTCTGCAAAGAGACATTAGGACTTGCTTAATTAGAACTATTCAAGAAAACATACTACTCATCTCATCATTATTTAGAGTAAACCATAGAATAATGAAACAGCATAACTATAATAAAAAAGGTATTATAACAGACCAATTGAATTCTTTCTTATCATATAGGATCTATTGTGGCTGCATCTTCTAAAAAATCATATTCTTGAATATATAGGAATGGGTCAAAGTCAATCTTTTGTAAGGGTGACAAGAGCATAGAATAAAGGCAATTCTAACAATTATTTACAATAACAACATATAAATGGCAACATTTAATTGAGCATATAGTAAGTCACTCAGAGTCACTTATATAGGATTTACAATACAATATAGCAGGGTCAAAAAACCATATCGCTGTACTAGCTGTAAGAAAACATTTAGTCGTAAATTTAATGCTGAGCGACATAACGAACTACA
The DNA here is from genome assembly GCA_963830925.1 of uncultured Nitrososphaeraceae archaeon. GTDB lineage: Archaea > Thermoproteota > Nitrososphaeria > Nitrososphaerales > Nitrososphaeraceae > Nitrosocosmicus. The sequence continues at coordinate 1,344,273 of CAWHOB010000001.1, forward strand.
ACATGGCAGTCTAGCAATAATTTACAACAGCGAATCTAACTGGATTTCACCCAAAAGAAAGATAAAAACATCTTCGAGTTTATCTGATCAGATTTCTCCTACAAATACATTATTACCAACAACCCCTAAAGAAGAAACATCGACCAATAGCGAAAATAATAACAAATCTGAATTTCATAAGAACTTCTAAAAGAATTCCATTTTAATGAACAATACTACAAAGTAAATATAGAAGAAAACGTAGAATTAGTATATAAAATATTTGAAAAAATATCACCTTTGATCGACGATATAGATAAGCAATTATCTCTATACCAAAATCCATATAATAAAACAAAAATACTTTCAGATCTCATTATTACAGGATTAGCAACATCCAATCCAGTTAGAGCATTAAAGGAAACAAGAGATCTACAACGTTCAATTACTGGATTTATTAAAGCAGCAGGATTCATTTCCACGTCAAAAAATATTTCTATAATAGAGGCCAAAATGTTACTGCAATCTATCATTATGACTGCGCCATATTCTAAGAATAAATCAGGCAAATAACACAGTTAACTACAACAATTTCAAAATAATGATATGATATAGGATTAATAGTTATACGCCATAGAATCGACTAAGTGACATCTTGTACCTAATTGTACAAATATTTTAATTATAAGTTTTAAATCTCATTTTTAAATAAAACAGTCATAAAATTTTAATTGTCATTTTATTCTAAGTATCCATTAAATTTTATTAATGTATTAGAATAATGCCTAATTGAATAAAACATTATTTATTGTAATATGGAAAATACACATTAATTTTGATAACATAATATTATAAAAGAAGACGGATATGAAATAGGCTAAAACCAAGTTGGATAAACTATTCAATAGTTTATATATAATGCAATTATATAAAACGTAGGACAATGACATTCTGAAAACATGGATTGTTCGCCATCAGGTCTCCGGTCTACTCTAAAAGATGATATGGAAATGACACACCCTTATCGTTTTTCAATCAAATATATTTAAAATTGCTCTGTTGCATAACTAGTTTTCCTTAAATTATTTCCATCCATTTTATGCAACTCTTCTAAACAGATTGTACAACGATACCTTCATCGTCATCTCTTTTATCATGTTTTTAAACCTGATAGCAGATGTATATTCACCAAACATCCGCTTTATAGATGAAAATGCTGTTTCAACCATCCATCGTTGTCCATACTTTCTTTTCTTTTTCCATTTATGATAATCCTTTATTTGAAGTTCAACTTCTCTATTCCTTACATTGCTATTCTTGGATGAAACGATAGAGTTTCTTTTTACTTTGATGACAGGTCGAATCCTTTTCTTCTCCTTCAAGTATTTGAAATTTTCATTGCTATCGTAGGCTCCTGCATCACCAATGAAAGATTTGATCTTGACATTGCGGTTATTATTCAACACGCCTTCCACCAAATTCTTCATAACCTTTCCATCATGTACCTTTTCATCTGTGACTTTCAGTGCAAGAATTTCTTTGGTCTTGATATCCACTGCAACATGTATCTTTAGATAGCCTTTCTTGTTTTTTACATCCCACTTATCTTGCATCCACCGAGACCTCTGTTTGTAATCTTGATTCCGGTACTGTCCCCGCTGCTACGATGATAACGACATCATCATCATCATCATCATCATCAATACTGTTATTGATGTCAATGTCCAGTTTGTTTATTCTTCTACATATCTGTGAATAACATGGATGATCTGGAAGATTCTTTCCTACAGTTGCCTTTATGATTCCTTCTGTTTGTCTATATGGAAGGTGAAAGTATACTTTGATGTGACCAACTATGAGAACAAAAGAATCTGGAAATTTGTACTTTTTGCCATTCTTATTTTCATTCATCCTTGCAAGATCAACATCCCAGTTATCCAGAAAATCATAGGAAAAAAGTATCTCTCCTCGTCTTACAAGAGACTGGTTATAAGAAGGCCAGTGGATCACAAATGATTAATTGGTTGGATCCTAGCTAAATAGGTTTGGTTATGCAACAAAGCAAATTAAAATAATATAAAATTTGAATTTATATTATATATCGCAATCAACTTATCGAAGTTTGTATAAAAGTTGCAATGTATAATCAATAACATAAAAAGTTTTTCTTCAAATGCAATATTTATGAATATTAATTAATGTGATTATCTTTAATTGAGTTCATGAATAGATTTAGTGCTTTATAATCAAATGGATCTTGAAAGGCGAGGAAAAATTGATCAACCCCTGCATCAATATATTCTTCGATCCTCTTTATTATGACATCAGGTTTTCCAACAAGACCGTTACTTAAAATATTATTACAATTTATTGATTCTCTTTCCATTTCGAAAACCTTTTTTTTGTGTTCTAGTTCTTTATCATTATCTGCTATTAATACATCAAGTTCAATAGAATTTCGAATTTTTTTCGTGTTTTTAATATGAATGTTTTCAATTTCATGCAAGTATTCTTCGAATTTAGATTTTAACTTTGAAAATTGTTTTGCTGAAAGATATGATGATTCCCATGTATCCGCATGACAAGATGCAATTTTCATCATTTTATTTTTATTTGCTGCTACAGTTATTGGAATCTTTATTTTTGGTTTTATAATATTACATTCATTCAATTTAAAAAACATTCCATCAAAGTTTATTGATGAGTTATTGGCACATTCGTCGTTATTATTACTTAATAACAATTTTAGAACTTGAACACCCTCATCAAACATAGATACTCTTATTCTGTTTTCGGGATAATCGATACCATAGGGATTCCACCATGGTGAGGCATATTGTAATGATGCACCTGCCCCTGTTCTAAATTCAAGTCTTCCATGGGATATTTCTTGGAAGGTAATTGCTTGTTTAGCAGTTAATACAATGCTTCTATAAAGAGGAATCAAATAAGTAATTACGGGCCCCAGTTTTATCTTTTTAGTTAAAGATAAAAGAGATGATAAAACAGTCCAACAATCTAGATCCACATTTGAAAGGGATTCTCCATAATAAAAACCATAATAGCCTAAATCCTCTGCCAATAAACAGGTATCTTTGATTTTATCATAATCTGTTCCCCATACCTCAAGACAAAAAAATGGTTTATTCAATATATGCGTAGAGTGGGAAGATATTTAAGTTTATATCATTTTTATTGATGTATATTATTAATGTAATTTTTGATTTTTTTTATAGTAGTTATGATCTTCAATAAATATATTAACCATTGCTTTAGGAGAATTAATCTAATGTATATATGTTATTTTACAAAGATAAATTTAAAATGAAAATCTAATTATCATATCAAGGTTTTAAGTTCATGAATATTTCTGAATCTATCGATAGAAACATAAAGCCGTAATAATTTATACAAATAGTTTGAAAAAAACACAAGAAATATATCATTACCAAATAATATATTGAGATACCCCATTCTGAAACAAAATTAAGCATTTTCATAACATGGTTTAATATTATTCTGTTCCAAAAGACTAATACTAATTTATAATCCCAAAAAGAATTCTAAATATAGTTTGAAAAAAGAGCCAAGAATATATGAAATAGATAGTTATCTTTCTGAACTTAAAAACCGAAAACAATATTTTATAGATTGTATAAATACAAGTTGTATTCAAGCAGGCGTAATGCTTTTGCATCCGGGTGAAGATGACATACAGCAACCTCATTCAATTGATGAAGTATATTATATTGTCCAAGGTAATGGTTTTATTAAAATAGAAAAAAAGGATCATGAAATCAAACCTGGAACAGTTATTTTTATTCCTGCCAATGTTGAACACAAATTTCATGGAAACAATCAAGATCTTGTAATATTTTATGTATTTGGCGGAGCGACATAAATAAAAAAATAAAAAATGGAAATAGAAAACGTAGCAACAACATTACAAAATTTTCTATAGTAACAAATTGACATTAATCAAAATTTTAAAAAATATGTGTGATAAATTACACCGTGGCTACTCTTGCAGATTCATGGGGTTTAAACTTTTTCCAAAGAGTTCCAAAGAAGAATCCAATTAACAGGAAGAACATGGTTTGAGTTATTCCACTCAAAGCACGGAAGGTATTAACTGTATCCATAGGCGTTATAATTTTATCAGGGTTTGGAGCCCATAGAAAATAGATTGATGCAATTAATAAAATATATACCGCTGGAATAATAAATTTAATTTTATCAACCTGTCTGTATTTAAAGAACAATATACCCATCACCACAGCTATTGCAACTGATGCAATCTGATAAGTAGTGTACAAATGATCTCTCAAAGATATTGTTTCTGGTTCACCTACTGATGGAGGATTGGCAGGATATTTACTAAAAGGAACTAAATAAACAGCTAAATATAATAATCCCGTCAAAAGAATAGCTTTTTTCCTGTCATCAGTAAATGGAAGGTATTTTCTAGTAAATGCATAAGCAATGCCCAGCAATGAGCCATACGCTGTACCTATAAATGCACCAGCAGCAAAAGTCCCAGATTTTTGCCATACTCTATAATCATGAATCTGATTTAGGTTAACGGGTTCACCTTTAAGTATATCTCTTTGCAATTCATAACCAATTGCCTTATCAGTAGTAGGTTCAACTATGAACAAATTCATAGCGGAAAGGATTTCTCCGGCCATAATTCCCGAAACAACAGAAATAATAACAAAAAGCGCAACTTTCATTTAAAAAACCAAAGAAAACAAATAAAAAAATTAATGGCACGGAAAACCAGATTCATGTCTTATATCATGAACGAATTCATGTAACCACATTGTACCATATGCAGATTTACCTTGTAGTAAACTGAATATTTGTCCAGTATCGTATCCAACGACATAAAGACTAAACAAAGCTAATCCCGCCAGCAATCCAACTGCCATAGCAATTTCTCGCCCAGAGCTTAATAGTTTCCTTTCTTCACTTATGCTCATTGAAACCAATTACAAAAGCGAGTATATAAATTATTGTATAGTTTATCCAACAAGAATAAAAATATATATAATTTTTAATGAATATGAAAAAAAGAATATAAAATAAAATTAGTGTATTATTCTTACGAAATTACATTGTCTGTAGAAATATTAACTCTTTAACAATTGTTCAATAGTTTGTTGAAAAGTTGATGACGGTTGTGAGCCGTCAATTTCAGTATAACCAGCTTCATTATTACCTATATAAAACGTAGGAGTTTCTGTAACGTAAGGGGCTCCGATTTGAATATCATGATTAATTTTATTCTCATATTTTCTATCATTAAAACAAGAATTAAATTTCAAAGAGTTTAATCCTAAATCAACTGCATATTTTTTGAAATATGTAGCAGCCTCATTTGCAGAGAGGGATTTCCATTGAGATTGTGTTGAAAATAAGGTATCATGATATTGCCAAAATTTTCCCTGATCATTTGCACATTCTGATGCAAGTGCAGCAGATTTTGCATTTGGATGCTCATCCAAAGGAAATTGCATAAATGCATAACGAATTTTGTTAGTATCAACATAATCTTTTATAAGTTGAGGAAATGTAGTTGTAGCATATCGCTGGCAAAAGGGACATCCAAAATCAGAGAAATCAACCAATGTTATTAATGCGCTAAAATTTCCTCTAATTTTCGCATCAGCCAAAGGAATATTATTATTTGCTGTCAAGGATTGATTAGAATTGGATGAATAAGAACCAAGGTTAAAAATTGGCAATACATGGAAAAAAAATCCAACAAATATAATAGAAATTATAACTATACATGAAGCAATTAGTATACGTCCAGCAGATTTAGAATGTTTTGAATATATTTTCTTATTATTTGCTGCTGGTTTAAGAGGCAAAGTATTGTATAAATTATTTTACAATTCTTATAAATAGAGTATGAAACACTTTAAGCATGAAAACCATTTCAACAATTAAAATAAAATATGTCATTTTAACTAATTCAACAATTTATTCAAACAAATTAAAATAATATTACTTAAATTATAAACATTTAATTTTCAATAAATGTTACTGATATTATAACATCATACAAATAAAATAAGCATATTAAAAGAATATACAAGATATTTGTATTTTAGCAAATTTTAATTTAATGTAATAATATGATGAATTAAATACTTCTATATCACATTATCCTATTCGTTTTTAAAGAACAAGTCATACCATTTTTATCCATATTCATCATTTTTTTACTTAAATAATATGTAGAGATCAGCTAAGTACTGAGATCTCTTGCATAATTAGAATAAACAGCTATATGATCAGCAATTCTTCATTTTCTTGTTCTCTCATTGCTTTCATATGATCGGTTATCCAAAAAATCATTGCTTTTCAAATCATTCACTGCTGGTCTTACAGTGCAACAGTTCGATGACATTTATGAAAAAAATGTAACAAAAAGATATGCTAAACATGAAATACAACGCTTGTTCAAAAAAGATAGAGAAAGACGTATAGGTGCAGGTAAACCTTTCAAACTAGATATTAAAGATAGATTTCTCATGCTTTTGGTTTACTATCGTCTATACATAACTTACACTATGGCAGGTTTTCTATTTGATTTGGATCAGAGCAACATCTGCAGAGACATTCAAAAGATTGAAGGGTTGATAAGAGAATGTTTGCCAATTCCGCAGAAGACATACCCAATAACCAAAAGGCTGAAAACTCCAGAGGCAGTTGATAAATATTTTCCAGGCTTTCTTCTTGCTTTTACAGATTGTACCGAACAGCAAATACCAAGACCTGCGGATAAGAATAGAAGAAAGATATTCTATTCAGGTAAGAAGAAAAGACATACTATTAAGAATCAGATTACGGTTAACAATCGTGGTTATGTCCTTCACAAAGTACACTATAAAAAAGGAAGAAAACATGACTACGATATTTATAAAAAGAACTATCCTGTCACTCCAAAACAAGTTGTTACTGTAGTTGATCTAGGGTATTTGGGCATAGAAAAGGATTTTCCAGAACAACTATCTGCACTACCATATAAAAAGAAAATAAACCAGTGTTTATCACAAGAAGAAATCGAGTTTAACATTATCCATTCGAAAAAGAGGATAATAGTAGAGCATACTATTAGCAGATTGAAAAAGTACAAGATAATGAGTGAGATATTTAGAAATAAATTGAGAAAATATAACAAGGTGTCAGACATAGTAGCAGGACTAGTGAACTATAGAATATCAAATTATCTGAACTAGAAATCGATATAGAATTAGAAGTGATGGTCTAGATTATTTCTAATTATGCAAGAGATCTAACATAAGAAAATGGATACCGCATCGATATAATGAAAAAGGAATCGATGGTATCATATCAAAAAAGCATAATCACAAACAGCATAAATTTGATAATGATTTGGAGAAACAAATAGTGGATATAACATCTGCAAATCCAAGATCTTTTGATTTGGGATTTTCCACATGGTCATTACGTGTACTTGCTGGTTTTCTTATGAATGACCTAAAACTGGTAGATAAAATAAGCCATTCTGCAGAAATAAGGAATATTCTTCTCAAATATAATATAAAATGGAGAAAATCTAAATATTTTATCAAATAAAAGAAGAAGCAATGATCCAGAATACACTTTGAAAAAAAGTACATTGAACAACTAGTATAACACGCCAAAGGATTCTGTGTTACTGTATGTAGATGAAAAAGGGCCCGTAGCAGCAAAGACCCATGGTGGTACATCGTAGTCATCAGTACATGTAAAGGTCGAAAAGTCTCAAAAGATAAACGGATTGCTAAATGTGTTTGAGGAGCGTATGACCACATAAATGATAAGATGCATGTCCAATGCTATAAAAGAAAGACAGGGAAGAAGCAGTTTGTTGACTTTCTAAAAAGAGTCGATAGACGGTACTATGATAAGAATATACAAAATATTTTCGTTGTACTTGATAACCTTTCAGTACACAAATTAAAGATGGTAAAGAAAGAGATATCCAAAGATTGTCCACGAATAAAATTTGTATTTCTACCAGTAAGCTCACCAGAACTTAACTTAATTGAAGTAAGGTGGGTGTGGTTACAAAGGCAGACAATTAACAATTCTACATTTAAAGATGAGCAAGAAATAGGACAAGCGATTAGCAAGTGGAAGAATATCTATAACAAAAATCATGGCAAAGCAAAGCAAATACAAATATTTTACAAGAGGATGTAGCTTTTTGTATACACAGCTGTTAACAGAGCCAAACAAGGTATTGATAAAGCCGTAGTATATGATTGGACCTTAAATTATAACAAAAAATATGCAGTCAAAACAAACAATATATTATTTACATAAAGAAAGTATCTATGTTTTACACAACTGTAAACGAACCCGTTATAATTATAAACCCAAATTATATATTGTTCAATTATTAAGACTAGTGTAGGCTTTTGATATTACATATCACAAAATTAATTTTATTTTTTCTTTTTTTAATATATATGTTATTTTTCTTTTATCATCAATTTCTATAGTTTTTATTACTTTGACTATGCATTGTTGTTGTCAAAGTGTCAATTTTAGATATTCTTAAAGAGTGTGCAAATGCTGTGTATAAAAACACATCTAATATTATTGGAACATTGGAGGGTCAGGAAAAATTTGATAGAGGTGCAGGAGGTGATATATCAACTAAAATAGATCTAATTGCCGAAAGATCTGTTTTTGAAATTCTAAAGAAAAATAATTTTAATCCTTCTGTTGTTGGAGAAGAATGTGGTTTAGCAAAAGGGAATGATGATGGTTTAATTGTGATGGATGGTATAGATGGTACGACCAATGCTAATTGCGGTTTACCTTTTTATTGCTGCTCTTTAGCTTATTCTCCTAAAGATAAGCTTCAGTATGTTACTGATGCAGTTGTTTTCAATCTATTGACTGGTGATATTTATTATGCTTCTAAAAATAAAGGTTCATTTGTTAATTCAAAAAAATTAAATCTTAACAAGTCTCTGAAACCAATACCTGAAATGGTTGTGGGATTAAATATTTCTGGACTGTCTGAAAATCTCTTTTTGTCCATATCTAAATTAGTATCTTCTGTTAATCACATTAGACATTTAGGTGCAAACGCATTAGAGTTATGTTATTTTGCACAGGGCTCCATAGATGTATATATTGACATAAGAAATAAAATCCGATCTATTGATATGGCTGCTTGTTATTTAATAGCTAAAGAATCAGGAGGACATATTTTCGATATATCTGGAAATGATTTGGATTGTGATCTTTCTATTGACGCTAGAATGTCATTTATAGCTGTATCTAATTCTGAACAGTTTACTTGGATATCTACTTTAATTAAATAATTCAAATTCTCTATTAATTAAATTAAATGCTATTGTGTACTGAATTAAAATGTGTTTTGGTTTGTATTTATCATTTACATAAATTTTAACTTTCTAAAGTTGGCATAACTTTTATATGGATTTATATGAATTTCAAAAAGAAATTGTTCTGTTGTTCAAGCTGGATTTCTTCATAATGGACAACTAACAAAATTTTATATATTCTCTATTATATTTGGTAATGTTTTTATTTTAATTGACTGATATGGTTAAAGTATGCCATCTCTTTAAAAATAGATCTTTTGATTTGGGATTTTCCACATAGTCATTACGTATACTTGCGGGTTTTCTTATGAATGACCTTAAACGAGTAGACAAAATAAGCCATTTTGAAATAAGGAATATTTTTCTCAAGTATAAAGATCTCTTGCATAATTACGCCTAAACAGCTTTATGACCATTAGTTCCTTATCCATCTATCCATTCTTTGCTTTCATACAGTAGATTATCTAAAAAGCCACTGCTTTTCAAATCGTTTACAGGCCTAACTATAGAAGAATTTGACGATATATACAAAAATGAAATATCAAGAAAATATTATAAACATGAAATACAGCAACTATCCAATAAAAAAGATAATATATGGAGAAAGTTTGGTGCAGGTAGACATTTCAAACTAGATGTAAAAAACAGATTTCTAATGATTTTAGTGTACTATCGTCTTTACATAACCTACACATTATAGTGGGTTTTCTCTTTGATTTGGATCAAAGCAACATTTGTAGAGATATACAAAAGATAGAGAGTTTGATTAGAAAATGCATACCAATTCCACAGAAATCATATAACATTACAAAAAGGCTAAAAATGCCAGAAGAGGAAGTTGAGAAATATTTTCCAGGGTTTCTTGCTTTCATAGATTCCACAGAACAACAAATAAACAGACCTAAAGATAAGAGAAGACGTAAGGCACACTATTCAGGAAAGAAGAAACGACATACTGTAAAGAATTAGTTTGTGGTTAATAACAGTGGCTATATCATTCACAAATTGAGCATATCCCAAAATTCGATAGAAATATAGCTGTTGCTAATCTTTATTAAAGCATAGTGCCTTTCTTCAATCGACAAAAGAACAAGAACGTATCTGTTATTACCAAGATTTCAGATGAACTATGGGACAAAATAGATGACCTTTTACCATGCGAAAAACCAAAAAATACAGTCGGTCGTTCTATTATTCCTTTTAGGAAAGTATTAAATTGTATTTTATATGTTCTTAGAACCGTTTGCCAATGGAAGATGCTTCCAAAAGAATATAGTTCTGGTTCTACATGTCATAGGCGATTTCAGCAGTGGATTCAAATGGACATCTTTAAAAAAATATGGGCCAAATTATTAGAAGAATATGACAGAAAAATAGGCATCAAATGGATTTGGCAATCTGCAGATAGTATATCTATAAAGTCGCCTTTAGGGGGCGATGACTGTAGGAAATAATCCTGTTGATAGAAGAATCAAACTAGGCACAAAAAGGCATATTTTAACAGATAAAAATGGGATTCCATTATCTACTGTTATAACATCAGCAAGTACTCATGACATAAAAGCAGTAACAAATGTTATTGATCATTCAGTTTCCCATCGACCTCTGGAACATCTTTCACAAATAAAAATAAAGATGGGTTGTATTATCATCTATACCTCGATAGAGCATATAGTTCTAAATCAATAGAAAATGAGATAATCAAAAGAGGCTATGTACCTCATATACCATATAAAAGAAAGAAAGGTCAAAAGAAGAAAGAGCTTTCGTATCAACATAAACATCAAAATATGAAAAATAAAGATGGGTTGTAGAAAGAACCAATTCGTGGTATAACAGATTCAGAAAGCTGTTTACAAGATATGAAAAGAAGGTAGAAAATTATTTTGGTCTGGTGCAACTATCAAGTAGTATCATAATCTATAGAAAAATAATTTTGGGATAGGCTAAAGATATGAGAAGGGAAGAAGGTATGACTATGATATTTATGCTTTGTTGCATGATTATTTTATTCGTCATTTGTTAACGTTTTATTGACAGTGTTATAACGGAAATAGTCAAAGCTTAATTATTATTATAATACAAATATTAAATTTTTAACTGATTTTCGAATCATGCAACAAAGCATGATATTTATAAAAAGGATCATCCGGTTATTCCCAAGGATGTTCTAAACGTGTTTGATCTAGGGTACCTTGGTGTAAAAGATGATTTCTCAGAGCAGCTATCTACGTTATCTTATAAAAAGAATAGGAACAGCGAGATAGCAAAAAAAGACAAGGAGCATAACAAAAATCATTCTAGAAAGAGAATAGCGATATAACATGCCATTTGTCGATTGAAAAAATATAGGATAATAAGTGAAATATTCAGAAATAGACTAGGAAAGTACAATAGAATATCATATATAGTTACAGGCTTAGTAAACTATAGAATATTACATCCGCAGAACTAGTAATCCATAATGAATATAGAAGAAATAGTCCGGATTGTCACTAATTATACAAGAGATCTAATATAAAATGGAGAAAATCTAAAACTGTTTTATCAAATAAAAGAAGAAGCAATGATCCAGAATACACTTTGAAAAAAAGTACATTGAACAACTAGTATAACACGCCAAAGGATTCTGTGTTACTGTATGTAGATGAAAAAGGGCCCGTAGCAGCAAAGACCCATGGTGGTACATCGTAGTCATCAGTACATGTAAAGGTCGAAAAGTCTCAAAAGATAAACGGATTGCTAAATGTGTTTGAGGAGCGTATGACCACATAAATGATAAGATGCATGTCCAATGCTATAAAAGAAAGACAGGGAAGAAGCAGTTTGTTGACTTTCTAAAAAGAGTCGATAGACGGTACTATGATAAGAATATACAAAATATTTTCGTTGTACTTGATAACCTTTCAGTACACAAATTAAAGATGGTAAAGAAAGAGATATCCAAAGATTGTCCACGAATAAAATTTGTATTTCTACCAGTAAGCTCACCAGAACTTAACTTAATTGAAGTAAGGTGGGTGTGGTTACAAAGGCCGACAATTAACAATTCTACATTTAAAGATGAGCAAGAAATAGGACAAGCGATTAGCAAGTGGAAGAATATCTATAACAAAAATCATGGCAAAGCAAAGCAAATACAAATATTTTACAAGAGGATGTAGCTTTTTGTATACACAGCTGTTAAGTTAACAGGGTCTTTTTATATGACAATCTTATATGTTCAAAGTCGGTTAAATCAAAATCAAAAAAGAATACATCCAATTCACAAGTGACAAAATAGTCATAACTTTATAGATTTGTTTTGATATAATAAATTAAAAAAATAGAGAATGAATAACAAACATCAAAGCACTACTTTCATAGTTTTTATATTGGTTACAACCAGCTTTGTTCCTTGATTTAGATGATATTAAATTAAATATTATATTAATAACATCATATATTAAAATTTGCATAGTTATTTCTGTTAGAATGTTCAATGTGATATCCCATATTGATTTAATAAAAATGAAAAATTACTAAGAGCCTATCCCAAAATTATCTTTGTATAGATGATCATGTAACAGAATAACTGTACAATCCAAGATAATTTTCTACCTTCTTCTCATACCTGGTGAACAGTTTCCTAAATCTGTTATGCCACGAGTTGGTTCGCTCTACAACCCATCTTTTTGCAGAATATTTTTTACGATTGGAACAATGTTTTGTTGTAGCCTTGTTCTTCTTTTTCATCTCTTTTTTCTTTGAAGTAATATGCAGTGCTTTGTTGCATAACTCAATTTTTTCGTAACTATATGACATATTTGGTTTAAGTTTAATATACCATCCATTTGAAATTCGTATTATTTTGACAAAAGTTCGATCATAAAAAACGAATTTCAGAGTTATGCAACAAAGCAATATGCAGTACATATATCCTCTTTTGATTAGTTCTTGCTCTTCGGGTTCGGAATTGCATGCTTTATCTAAACATAGATGTTGAAGTTTTCTTCTTTTCTTCTTCTTTTGTTTTAGTTTTATATGATGGTGGTGGTCGTCTGATAACTGCATTGTCAACTACATCTGTTACCAATTTAATATCATATATACTGGCCGATAAAGAAATAACTATAGATATAGGAATTCTATTTTTTAAGTTAAAGTATGTCTTTTTGTTTTGCCTATTTTGCTTTTATCAGTGGTGGAATTATTTCCTACAGTCATCGCCCCCTAAAGGCGACTTTATAGATATGTTATCGATGGTTGCCAGGTCCAATTAATACTGATAAGGTCATCATAGATTTTCAATAGTTTTATCCATACCTTTTTGAAGATGTCAAGGCTATTCCATTGCTGAAACCTACGGTGACAGGTAAAATAACCAGAACCATATTCTTTGGATAGCATTTTCCACTGGCATCATCCTTGTTCTCAGTATAGGATTCCATCGATCACTTTCCTCAATGAAACAATTGACCAGCCACCACCTGTCTTGAGGGGTTTCTCCTTTGGGAAAATACTCTTAATCTTATTCCATAATTTATCAGAAATCCTGAGTATGGAGGGATGTTTATTTTTCTCCTTTACAATTTCCCTTCTTTGGATGCAGGACACAGTTTAGCAAAAAGGGGAAAAGAGCTATAATCCTATTGAATTTTAGGATAGGCTCTATTATATACCAATTAGCATATATTAGATCTCTTGCATAATTAGATACATTTCATCAAGTTCACTACAGATACACCATTTTTTCTTTTAGTGATGCTGGTTCATTATTCTATAGTTTACCAATCCTGATACTAATTCTGACATTCTATTGTATTTTCTCAATTTATTTCTGAAAATATCACTCATTATCCTGCTGTACTTTTTCAACCGACAAATGGCATGTTATATCGCTATTCTCTTTCTAGAATGATTTTTGTTGTATTCTTTTTCTTCTTGTGATAGCTCTAAGTTTATCTTCTTTCTAATTGGTATACATGATTTTTGGTCAGGGAAATGGTTTTCTACTCCTAAATATCCAAGGTCAAATACATTTAGAAAGTCTTTGGGAGTTATAGGATGATTTTCTTTATAAATATCATAATCGTGTTGTCTTCCTTTCTTGTATCTTAATTTATGGATGATGATATCTTGGTTGTTAATCATCAACTGTGTCTTTATTGTATGTCTTTTCTTTTTGCCAGAATAGAATTCCTCACGTCTTTTTTTGTCTATAGGTCTTGGTATCTGTTGTTCTGCAGAATCTACGAAAGCCATAAATCCAGGAAAATATTTCTCAACTTCCTCTTCTGGAATTTTCAGCCTTTTTGTAATGTTATATGATTTCTGTGGAATTGGTATGCATTTTCTAATCAAACTCTCTATCTTTTGTATATCTCTACAAATGTTGCTTTGATCCAAATCAAAGAGAAAACCCACTATAATGTGTAGGTTATGTAAAGACGATAGTACACTAAAATCATTAGAAATCTGTTTTTTACATCTAGTTTGAAATGCCTACCAGCGCCAAGCTTTCGTTCTCTACTTTTACCATTTTTACTTTTAGATAATCGCTGTACCTCGTGTTTTTCATATTTTTTTATTATTTCATTATTGTAAATATTATCAAATTCTTTTATTGTCAAGCCTGTAAATGATTTAAAAAGTAATGGCTTTTTGGATAACCTCTCGTATGAAAGCAATAAAGAGAGACCAGATTGCTTTGTTGCATGATTCCAATAATTTCTGTTTTTATTACCTGTTTTGTTTAAACAGAAATCAACTTATTATACAGTGATGCTTTTAACATCATTTCCTGTATCATATTCTTGTCTAACTGAATACACATATTCTCCAAACCATCTCTTTAAACAAGAGAAAACAGTTTCAACAATCCACCGCTTTCCATAGCTTACGCCGTCTTTCCATCTTTGCAAATCATTTCTTTGTCCCAACACCGATAGATTTCTAATGATGTTTTTTCCTTTTTTCAGTTTAATTCTAGCATTCTTTCTTACTTTTATACATGGCAGGATTCCATTGTCTGACAAATATCTAAAAATATTATTACTATCATAAGCACCATCAGCAAATAGTTTGCCGATTGCTGATGCGGTCGTGTTATCTGATTTTATAACACCATCAACTAATCCGGGTAACGCCTTACTATCATGAACATGTTCATACGTTACCTTCATTTAAAGAATTTCCTTGGTTTTGATATTAACTGCTATATGTATTTTTAAATATCCTTTATTTTTCAAATGCCATTTATCTTGCATCCATTGGCCTCTATTGGTAATCTTGATACCAATAATATCTATTGCAATGATAATATATTCATCTTTGAAGACTTTATCTTTGCCTGTATTTATTGGAATATTTAATTTGTTTATCCTTCTGTTTATTGTTGTAAAATCAGGAATAGATGGCAGTTTTCCTTTAGTATGACCTTGTGCAATGCCTTCGGTTTGTCTATACGGCAAATGAAAGTATGCCTTGGCATAGCCAAGTAAAAAGAAGAAAAGTGTTTGGATAATGAAATGGTTCACCGACCTTATCTTTATTCATCTCTTGTAGCTCTGCATCTCAGTTGTTTATAACATCAAATCCTAGCAAGATTTCGCCTCTTTTAACTAAAGATTGGTTGTAGACTGGCCAGTTCACATATTTTATTGATAGATGTTAGCTAAATGTATTTAGAAAAGAGGAATCATGCAACAAAGCAGCCTTTTTCTGTAAATTGAAATGACCGTTTACTACTTGTCCTAAACTCAATTCATAATTAGATCCAACTGCATCTACAAGCCATACTTCAAATACTTTGTCTTGTTTTGGTTGTGCAGTAATAGTGGCTGTTATTTTTGATGGACTGCCTGGTGCGTTTGCATCAATTGTGACTATTCATATTTTATCCGACCCAAATCCTGGACCTGGATTTTTAACTTTGTGTACATCCAATGTAATTGGTGACGCATAAACCGAATGAACGCCTACAGTTATTACAAACATAAATGCAGTAGCTATCCCAAATAGTACATGTTTTTTGAGTTCATTGCATAATTGTATTATACATAATATAAATATTAGATCACGTTTAAAAAATTTTAATATGCAATAATATATTATATTTGAAAATGGAATGCAAATTAAAAATTTACCCTATTTGAAATATTGTTAAAAGTAAATATGGATCTTTTATTTTGAAAAGTATCTTTTATATTCTTTATCCAACTCTATCAACCTCAGAAATTCTTCTAATAAGACACTAATATCATATAGTTTTAAATTAAGTTTTGATTTTGTCGTGCTCAAAGTAATGGATTTCTGTTGGATTTGATTTAAATCAAATATTTGATTAAATAAAAACATTTTGAAAATCATGAAGTTAGCAGGACTCTATATCTATAATGTTATTCTTTACTGGTGTAATTTAGATTTTTATTGTTTTAATTTAAAACTTGTATGGATTATTTATTCTTTGATTATTATTAATAATTAGTTGAGTGGAAGAAGAAAAATTAAGATCATGATTGTTGAAGATGAACAAGATCTATTAAATTTGTATCGAGATTATTTAAGAAATAAGGGGTACATAGTATCAGTAACAAATACTACTGCCATTCACATTTTAGAGGAGTATATGGAATTTCGACCTGATTTGATAATTCTTGATTATAGATTACCAGGAAATAAAAATGGTATAGATGCAGCAAAAGATGTTTTGTCTTCTTTTCCAATGGTGTCTATTTTGTTAACAACTGCTTATGATTCTATAAGAGATATTTTTAATAATGAAGAGTCATTTAAGAATAAAAAAATTGAATTGGTTGTTAAGCCCATAAAACTAAATGTATTAGATAAACTAATTCAGGAAATCTCTAGGTAGTTGATTGTATTATATAGGTGTTTTGCATTGTTTATTTTTAGTTATATATATTAATTTGGATAATGCAGAATAAGATTATCTTTCCATTCATTTATTATTTGAAGATCTTTTTGAAATATATTAAATAAATATTATTAAATTAAATGATTTCCATTCCAGGATTGATTTTATCCATTTTAAATTTTAATATAATGATATTTATGTGTTTATACACTTTTGGGCTCAAAGTTAAGGAAAAATCTAATAGATTTCATGTTGTTTATTATATACGATACAACAAATTAGAAAAAGAACAGAACCTAAAGATATAATATATTCTTTACATCTTTATTTCAGCCGCGGTCTTTCGTTAAGAAATACATACAAAGTATTGTCTCGATTCATTAAAAGGAGTCATACTACAATTAGAGATTGGATACAAAAGTACAAATTTGAAAGATTATTTTATAATAAAACCAAAATATCCGAATTTATAATCGATGAAACTCAAATTAAGGTTGGTTCTGAATACATCTGGCTTTGGGTAGCCTGCTATTGAATCTTAAATTACAAATATACTTGGAATGAACATATCTAAAGATCGTACTATGTTTGTCGCTGAACGATTTATTTCAAATATTGTAGATAAACATGGTCGATATCCTATTTCAACAGATGGTGGTACGTGGTATGCTCAAGCTTGCACATTTCTAAAGATAGAACATTACATCCACCCTCTTATGAAAAAAGCCTGATGGAAAAAATAATACAATATATCAAAGATAGAACAGAAGGATTTGATGATTATTTTCCGTGTAGAAGAAGAATTGTAAACTCAAGCATGTTCGACAATGATTGAATCTATTTATCGGTTATTAAAACAAATAAATAGCGTCTTAACTTTAAAGAGCCCTTTTTTAAATTAGTTTCATTTTATCGGTATAAGTTGATATCTTTTATCTCTGATAGTCTTTTTCTTAATGTTATTATGTTTATGTTAGCTGCTTCCGCAATTTTTGACTGGGATATCTTTTCTTTTTCTTTTTTACATACGGTATATAAAACAGCTGCTGCAACAGACAATGGATCCTTACCAATAAACTTTTCATCTTTTCTGATTAATAGTAGTATATCTAATGCCTTGCGTGAGGTAATTTCGCTTATTTGAGACTCGCTAGCAATTTTATGCAAGAACAATGCTGGATCAGATGGCATAAATGTAATCCTAAATTCTCGTGACAAAAGCCGGTAACACCTTGCAGCAAAAACTTCATTTCCATTTACTATTTTTGATAACTCTGATAAAGTTCTTGGAAGATTTATTTTTTTACAAGTAATGTAAATACATGCAATCATCATTTCTTTAATTGAACGTCCTTTTATAAGGCCTGCCTCTAAAGCTTTTTTATAATATGAAAATGCTTCTTCTATACAAGAGTGATTTAGGGATAGTTTGTCTTTTAATCGGTTTAATACATCAATAGCTATTTTTAAATTTCTTTTTTCATTAGAATAACTAATAATTTTGTTTAAAAACTCTATTTTATGATGGTTTTTATTATTTATATGTTCCTTTGTATTATATTTATATGAATCTGATATTATAGTTGAAATCCCTTGATCATATAATGCTAACGTATATGGTAACGCTGTATTTGTATCATTTTTATTTTTATAACCTTCTATTTCTAGCTCTGAATCGTTTATCTTGTCTTTTACAACTATTCCACATAGACTGCAAATTTTTTCGCCATTCTCATAATCATATATAATGGAATGTACATGATTTTTATCATGACGAGTGATTAAGGTTGCCTGCAGAGAGCTTTTCATTATGCAATCAAAGTGGTATTTTTAGAACTTATATACAATGTTTACACGATGCCTGATTAACTAATTCCTATACTTTGAGTTACAATTAGTTACAGTTTTAAAGTATTAGTTAATAAATATACTATTGACAACCTTATCCTCTGATACCTCTACTTCGTCCGTAAGATCATTTCGAATTGATAAAAGTTTTGCAGAAATATTGAATAATGAAGCAGATCGAATGGGGATTTCTGTTAATGCGATGATGAACTCAATTCTCAAACAATATACAGAGTTTACTCGGTTTCAATCGAAATTAGATATGATAATAATAAATAGGGAAATGTTTAAAAACATTTTGGATAGTTTAAATGAACAACAATCTTACGATTTAGGTATCGAACAGGGCAAGGATTACCCTAAAGATGCTATTTTATTTTGGAAAAAACATGTTTCTCTAGAAACTATTATAGAATACATAGAAAAGATATTGTGTATATATGGTCAAATTGGTACATATGATGAAATAATTGAATCCACAAATAGAATAATAGTTATTAGGCATAGATTGGGCATAAATGGATCAAAATTCTTAATGGGATTTTTAGTTTCTCTATTTAAAAATGCTATTGATCTAAGCTGTGACTTACAAATTACTGATTATTCTATTAAAATTCAATTTTTAATGGAATGAATTCAGATCTTTTTAACAATATTCTACTATGCTCTGTAAAGTTAAGGAATTGATAATTATTTTTAATTAAAGAAATTTGGTTAAATAAGCCATTTCAAAAAATAAATTTGGCAAAATGAACTTAAATTTCAACATACAAATCAAATTTTTGATGGACCATCACATTCAAGTGTTTTACAAAAATGATTTTTGGTCTTAACTTTACAGAGCCTTCTACTACAATATGCTAATTTAAATATGAGTGGAATTTTCAATAAGTTTTCTACTTGTTAAATTATTAAAATACTATAAATGAAACTAATATTGCATTATATCTTAAAATAGTTTAATAAAATTGTGAATAATTATCTTGAATTTTGTGGAAACTAATTTTTACAATCTTACTTGAAATAATTTTTTCAATTAAGATAAGTAAAATTGCTTATAATGCGTATTAAAAATTGATTTAATAATTAAATATATTATAATACCCGATATTTTATTACAAAAGAGATCTCTTGTATAATTAGAATAAACAGCTATAAGATTAGCGATTCATCAATTTCTTGTCCTTTCATTGCTTTCATACTGGAGATTATCCGCAAAACCATCACTTTTCAAATCATTGGCCGGTCTTTCAGTAAAAGAATTTGATGAGATTTACGATAAAGAGATAACAAAAAGATATGTCAAACACGATATACAGCGATTATCTAAAAGAAAATATCGAAAAAGAAACATATGTACTGTTGGCGTGCCTTTCCACTGGATACAAGAGACAGATTTATTATGCTTTTAGTGTACTATCGTCTTTACATCACTTACACATTAGCAGGTTTTCTTTTTGATTTAGATCAAAGTAACATCTGCAGAAATATACAAAATATACAAAGTTTAATAAGACAATGTGTACCGATTCCATAGAAAACGTGCCAAATAACAAAGAGACTAAAAACGTCAGAAGAATTAGAGGAATACTTTCCAGGATTTATGACTTTTACCGATTCTACAGAACAGCATATACCAAGACCTATTGATTAGAGAAGACGCAAGGTGTACCATTCAGGGAAGAAAAAAAGACATACCGTAAAGAATCATCTTATGGTCAACAATTGTGGTTATATCCTTCATAAGATTACATGCAAGAAATAAAAAGGCATGATGATGATGTTTATAAAGGAACCATACTGTCATCCCAAAAGAAGTTGTTAATGTAGTTGATCTAGGATATTTAGGCGTAGAAAAGGATTTCCCAGAACAACTATCTTCCATACCTTACAAAAAGAAGAGAAATCAAGATGTCACAAGAAGAAAAAAAGTATTACAAAATTCACTCTAGAAAAGGATAATTATAGAGTATGCTATTTGCAGATTGAAAAGTACAGGATGATTAGTGACATATTCAGAAATAGATTAAGAAAATATAATAATATAATAGATATAGTATACTCATTGGTAAACTATAGAATAATGAACCAGCATCATTAAAACCGATACAAAATTACTCTTATAGTATAGATTGTTTCAATTATACAATCTAATTTGTATAATATTTTCAAAAATATTATTTTCAATTCTAATTTATATGGGGGAAAAATTATAAATAATTTTCATTTTATTTAATATTTTATATAAATTATGTCAAAATTTTTTATCTGTTATCTATTGCAAATTTGTTATAAAAATTAAATAATGTATTAGTTAATATTGTAAATATAGAATTTAAAATGTAATTATTTGTCATCCGGAAAGAATTTAAATGATTATTTCTTCTACTAATGTGATGAAATACACTCCTATATTACTTCTTTCTGTACTTTCGGTATTATTAATACCAGTAATACAAAATGCTCATGCACAAAATCCATTGGACCAATTAATTGGTGGAATCAAAAATTTAACATCTGGTGCAAGCAAAGCAGTTAACAATACGGCAAAAGAAGCTGGACAAGCTGCAAACAATGCATCAAAATCTGCAAATAGCACCGCAAGCAAAGCTGGTCAATCTGTAAGCAACGCTGCAAACAATGCATCAAAATCTGCAAATAGCACCGCAAGCAAAGCTGGTCAATCTGTAAGCAACGCTGCAAACAATGCATCAAAATCTGCAAATAGCACCGCAAGCAAAGCTGGTCAATCTGTAAGCAACGCTGCAAACAATGCATCAAAATCTGCAAATAGCACCGCAAGCAAAGCTGGTCAATCTGTAAGCAACGCTGCAAACAATGCATCAAAATCTGCAAATAGCACCGCAAGCAAAGCTGGTCAATCTGTAAGCAACGCTGCAAACAATGCATCAAAATCTGCAAATAGCACCGCAAGCAAATCAGGAAATAGTTCTGTTGTTAAAGCTCTTGAGAATACATCAAAAGCTGTAGGTAATGCATTGCAAAAAGGCATATCTGGTATCATGAACCTTGGCAATCAGAAGGCAAAATAATAACTATTTTTAAATAAAAACTATATAATTTCAAAATTTTTTAATTTTACTTAATTTTACTATATTAAATATTATTTATTATGACTGGTAAAGATTTATTTTATTATGTATTTTTTTTAATAACTTTATGTTAATACGCCCTATAGTTGTAAAATTGGGAGTTATATAATTTTGATTTAATAAAAATTTTCAATTTTCTATATAATGTGATTGAATTATTTTCATCAATGTTTAAAAACGTAAACAGATTATATCAAATCGTGTTAGAAAATATTTCACCAAGAATGATAATTTATGCATTAATTATATTGATAATTGTAATCTTAATTATTCATTTTCTTGCCCCTTTAATTATAGTATTAATTTTGATTGCTGTGGGTTTTTATGTTTATCAAAGGTATTATAGGAAAAAAAAGTGGTAGTGATTAAATCATACATCATTTAAAATTTTGTGCTACTTTGATCATGATATATTCTTACGTGTTCTTTTGTTATGCGGATATATGATTTAAATAGATCTGTCAATACCAAAAAAATTATTAGATGAATTAAAATAAGTTTTTAATTTGATACAAATAGTTATATGAATATGTTACATTTTCTTTGGATTAACAATTATCTTACATATCAAATTGCTTTGTTGCATGATTCCTATAATCGATGATTTTACTATTTGGTTTACCTAAACAGATATCAACTTATTATACAATGACGCTTTTAACATCATTTCCTGTACCATATTCTTTATTCTAACCGAATAAACATATTCACCAAACATTCTCTTTAAACAAGAAAACACTGTTTCAACAATCCATCTTTGCCCATAGCTTACGCTATCTTTCCACTTTTGTAAATCATTTTTCTGAGATAAAACGGATAGATTTCTAAGAATATTGCCTTTTTTCCATCTAACTCTTGCATTCTTTCTTACTTTAATACAAGGCAAGATTCCATTGTCTCCCAAATATCTAAAAATATTATTGCCATCATAAGCTCCATCTGCAAATAGTTTACCAATTGTTATTTTTTTATCTGATTCTATGACCTCATCAATCAATCCAGGTAATGCTTTACTGTCATGTACATGCTCATCGGTTACCTTTATCGAAAGAATTTTCTTGGTTTTTATATTGACAGCTACGTGTATTTTCAAATATCCTTTATTGTTGTTATTTTTTAAATGCCATTTATCTCTCATCCATTGACCTCTATTGGTAACCTTAATACCTGTACTATCTATTGCAATGACAATGTATTCATCTTCAAATTCTTTGCTATCCTTTGTATCATCTATCTTGATGTCCAATCTGTTTATTCTTCTGTTAATTGTAGTATAATCAGGGATTGAAGGTACTTTTCCTTTAGCATGGCCTTGTGTTATTCCTTCGATTTGTCTGTATGGCAGATGAAAATATGCTTTGGCATGCCCTAATAGAAGAAGAAAAGTGTTTGGATAACGAAATGGCTCTTAATCCAACCTTGTCTTTGTTCATCTCTTTTAATTCGGTATCCCAGTTGCGTATGACATCAAAGCCTAGTAAGATTTCACCGCGTCTAACTAAAGATTGGTTGTAGACGGACCAATTCATATGTTTTATTGAGGGATGTTAGCTAAATGTATTTGAGGCTTGGTCATAATTCAAATATATTTTCAACATGATCTACATAGCTTAAAGTTAACCATTGAGACATTATTTTGAGAACAACTGTCCCAAAGATTAGCTCTTGATAGAATAAAAGATTCCATCCTTTTTAACATTCTGTATCTTGTAGGTTGTATACCATGGCCTACTGCAAAAAGGAAACGTGGAAGACCATATGTATATTCTCCAACTATAATTTTAAGGTGTTTTATTGTAAGGATATGGTTTAAAATCGATTCCAACAATGCATTACATATTTTTCTTAGTCTGGACTGCTGTCAATATAACCGTAAACTAGCCTTAGTCTGCGGTCTTTATCCATTCCAAGTAGACGAACATTTGATAGCAGCTAAAGACTATATCTACAGATATTAAACAAAGGATATCGCAATGGGATATCTGTTTGTTGCAGAGGGCAAGATGATAGATCCTTTTATAACTGCAACAGACAGTACACTCCGATAAAATCAAAAGGTCATGTATGGCATAAATCATCCATAATGAAGAAAGGAGAAGTACCATGCCCTCCTGGCATTGATACAGATGCAAGGTGGGGTTACAGCCATACCAAAGGATGGATTTTCGGATATAAATTACATCTAACCTGTACAACAGGCAAGATTGTAGTACCTATAACTGCAGATGTAACTACTGCGAATGTACAGGATAATCAGATGTACGTTTCTTTAACGTCCATCTCATCCTCGTCCTCATCTGTATTCTCTTTACCATCTTCCTTGTATATGGTAGGAGATCCAGGTTATGATGATAAGAACTTGTATGAATATAGCAAGAAGGTATTGGGAATAGATCTAGTTTGCCCTGTTGAACGATACAAAAGTACTTCTAAGAAGAGGCTTGATCTTGTATGTTTTTATCAATCGACTTTGGGGCAATCTATCTACAGCAGAAGAAGAAGAAGAAGAATATCCATAGAGCCATTGATAGAACATATCAAATCAGTTTTTAGTATAGACTCATTGCCAGTACGTGAATTTCATACGGTATCTGCAATTGTACCATTGTCTGTCTTATTATATCAGATAATGGTATACTACAACTGTAAAACTGAGAAAATAAATCCAAGAACGATAAAGTATATGCTTGGAACCTGGTCACATGGCACTGATAAAGATATGTGATTTTGAATTATAACCAATCCTCATGTATTTAGAAAGAGAGAATCATGCAACAAAGCAATATCAAATATATTTTTTTAATTTCTATTGAGATTTCTGATAAACCTTGATTAAATTGGTTTTATTCATTAAAACTCTTAATCTGAAGTGTATTTGCAAAAAAAATTGTATAAGCGCCCGGGCCGGGATTCGAACCCGGGTCGAAGGAGTGACAGTCCCCCATACTGGACCGGACTTTACAATGCATCTTGTGCATTTCTATACTACCCGGGCACTTCAATGATGTTTATCTTAAAACTAATTAAAACGTTTTGATTTTCTAATCAATTTTAATTTATGCTTTGTTGCATAACTCTGAAATTCGTTTTTTAATGATTGGACTTTGTTATCATATTACGAATTCCGAATAGATATTTCATAGACTTGAACTGAATGTGATATACAGTTACGAAAAAATTGAGTTATGCAACAAAGCATTAATTTATTATTCATTCTTAAATTATATATTAAAAATTTTGATTTAATAAAATTTTTTTAGCAAGTTTAAATTAAAGTTTCAATAAATTTTAATTATGCTGGATAGTGCTGAAAATGACTTTCAATCCGTTTTTTTTGAATTAGCGGGTGATCTAAGATTATGTATGCTAACAAAATTATCAGCTAAACCATGTCGTTTATCTCAGATGGCAAATGATTTGAATGCTACTCTTCAAGAATCTCATAGAAATATCAATAGATTAATTGATTCTGGATTGGTAAAAAAAACAGGGGAGGGAGATTTTTTATTGACTCCATATGGTGAAATCATTGTAAATTTAATACCTAATTTTAATTTTCCATATTCTCATAAAGAATATTTTCAAGAGCACAGTTTGAGCACTCTTCCATTAAAATTTATTCACAGGATCGGATCTCTCAATGATTGTGAGGTAGTTATTGGTGTAATGGCAGTTCTTCAACGATGGAAAATGGTATATAATGCGTCCCAAGTTTACATAAAGGAAATTATATCTCAAGTTCCCGTAGATCTAATTGAAACTCTTGCCGAACGTATAAATAATAATGTAAAATTTTCGTATATATTTCCTCAAAATGTCGTAATTCCTAAAGGAAGAAATGAATTATTAAAAAAATTTGGATGGACAAATATGATATTCAAAGGAATGGTCGAGCGACGTCTTGTTAATAAAGTTATTACCGTGGCAGTATTTAATGAAAAGGAATCGTGTATTTCATTTCCTACGTTAAAAGGAGATCCTGATCTAAATGTGATGTTTTATAGTAGGGATAAATCATTTCATGATTGGTGTGAAGATTTCTTTAATTACGAATGGAATAGAGCCAAGCAATTCGATGAGTCTAAATTAGGTGCCGAAATTTAACCCTTTTAATTATAATCTGAATCAACTTTTTATATTTGTTATAGTTTTTACTAATATGTGCCAGAAGCCTTTGTGCTAATGAATGCCGAATTAGGTAGCGAAGAATCGATTATTAATGAATTGAAGAAAATAGATTTGATAAAACATGTTTATCAAGTATATGGTGTCTATGATATAGTGGCTCTTGTAGAAGGTGACACTATGGATAAAGTGAAAGAAACTATTACATGGAATCTACGAAAATTAAATGGAGTAAAGTCAACTTTGACCATGATTGTCATGGAATAAAAGTAAAATAACTCTGATTTATCAATAGTAACTTTAATTTATATCTCTACTTTTCTTATTGATCGTGCGTTTATTTTCCAGAAAAAATGAGAAGGATGATAAAAATAAAAAATGCAAATATTGCGATATGGTGTTTGATAGTGATGAGCGGTTAAAGCGACACATTAGAAAAGCTCATGGTGAAAAAAACAGCGATATGCCAAACTTTAACCCTTTTGGAACATAATATAATTTATATCATATAATTTTATTTTGCCTAATTTTATGTGGAGTTAAAAATGTTTCCTATTAATGATGATGCACCAAAATCTAAAGATAGGCCATTTGTTAATTATGGATTAATTGGTCTTAATGTAGTTATTTTCATATATGAGGTAATAGTAACTTCTTATTTTTCTAATAATTTGGTTAAATTTGAGTTATTTTCAAATTATGGATCTATTCCTAATCTTTTACTGACTGGAAAAAACCCTTTTTCTTTGTTTAGTTCTATGTTCATGCATGCAAGTTTGGCTCATTTAATAGGTAACATGTTTTTTCTATATGTTTTTGGAGATAATTTAGAAGGTCGTTTTGGACACTCTAAATATTTGATAATTTATTTAACTTTGGGAATTATTGCATCTTATGCTCAGAGCATTTATTCCGTATTTACTGGGAGTGGTAACGTACCCGCGATAGGCGCATCTGGTGCAATTTCTGGAGTTCTTGCTGCCTATTTGATTTTTTTCCCTCGATCTAAAATCCATACTATTATTTTCGCATTTCTAATAACTGTTATACGAATTCCCGCTTTAGCATTCATTCCTATTTGGTTTATAATGCAACTTATATTCGCTTTAATCGGCCAATCCGGTGGTGTTGCATATTTTGCACATATTGGTGGATTTTTAGCAGGCCTTGCTGCCGCTTATATTTGGAAACTTACCGAGCATTTATTTAAAAGTCCTTTTATTCAAAGAAAAGAAATATCTCATTCTATTTCAAGTACTGCTGAGAATGTAATAGAAGATCCATTGCCAGAAATTATTCACGGATCCGATTTTATAGATATAATTGTTAATGTCAAAACTAATATTTTGGTTTCCGATATTCAAACAAAAATGGATAATGTATCTTCTACCTTATTAATAAATATTCCAAAAATCGACAAATCTTATTCTGTCTCGATTCCAAAATCTAATAATTCTGCAAAAATTCTATCTACATCAGTTAATAATGGCATTATTAAAATCAGAATAACAAATATTCTATAAAAGTAATATCCAATTCAAATAGATTTATAAGATATTCTTGTGTATTTGTCGATATAATGTCTCAAAATCGGCCTCCAAATATTGGCGGAGGAAAGATTTCCCGTAGGGACTTTTTAAAATTACTTGCTGCGGCAGGTACCGTGATGACTTTTACTCCTTTTGTTGACTGGGGGAAATTTCTACCTAATCCTAAAGATGCTAGCGCTGCTAGGGCAAAAGTGGAATTGCCAGATGGCTCGCAAGCGAACGTAAAAACATTTCAAGTTAATCATTCTGAAGCTGTTATTTATCCAAAAACTAACGACCCTGTTTTAAATGAGGAATCATTTAGAACATGGCAATTTATTAGACTTCCTCCTGAATTGGGCGGTACCAAAAATGATAAATCGGCTTTTCGTATGTACAGCATGGTATGTTTACATTTATGGTGTTTATGGAAATATTGGCCACAAGAAGGGCGAAAAAGAGGTGAATGTCCATGCCATGGATCAATGTATGATCCTATGACTGGACAAGCTTTTGCTGGACCTGCATCCTTACAAGCTCCTCCATCAAATGTTTTACCAATGCTGGATCTAGATATTGATGATAATGGTGATATTTGGATTAAACCACCTAATTGGTCCCCAAACGGCAACGGTGTGGTAGGATATGGGCGCTACCTTAGCTAATGGTGATAATAGCCTTGTAAGGCTATTCAAGTGGATTTACGCCGGGGTAGATCGAACTATTTTTATGGGGTTAAAATTTACATTTCCCTCTAAATTTGTTAGTCCTCTAGGTTTCCTTGGAATGCTAACATTTGTTACTTTTATCATTTTAGGTATAACCGGGGCACTCTTGATGTTGTGGTATGAGCCCATTCTCAATAGGGCTTGGGATAGTGTTCATAAAATAAATGATACTATACCTTATGGTTTTCATATTCGGAATATACATTATCATGCATCTAATGCTATGGTCATGCTGGCAATCTTGCATATGTATTATCAGTTCTTTAGTGGCAGGTATAAAATTAGAAATGAGATTTTATGGGTATCTGGTGTAATTATTGGTGTTTTAACAATTCTTGAGGCCTTTACTGGGTATGATATAATTTTTAGTGAACGGGCAGAACTGGCGATTTCTATTGCTGCTTCTTTAACAAATTCTATTCCTATTATTGGACCTGATATGATGCATGCTTTTTTTGGGGCTGGATTTCATGATTTCATCCTGAGGTTCTATGCTTTTCATGTTTTCTTTCTGCCAATCGTATTATTAGGATTAATGGTAATACATTTCCCCCGATTTCTAGTATTTGATGTTCCCATGGTAATGGCTGTTTCGGGTGCAATTATGATTACTGGCGGGGTATTCCCCGTAGATTTAGGTCTAAAGTTCGATCCAAATGTTCCTCCTGGCATTTCAGTACCAGAATGGTATTTGACAGGATTATACGCATTTTTAAGAAGTGGTTATGATAAATTTACTACCGGTGTTGGTTGGCCTGGGCTTTTTATATTGACCTTATTGATTATGCCTTTTGTAGATAAATATAAAAAATTCTCATGGAAAGACAGGCCTATTATAGCAGCACTTGGAATAACAAGTATTGCCCAGATTATGGTTACTACATATTGGGGATTCTATATTAATCCTGATATAACAAAGTCTTTGCTTGACCGTTTAATGATAGATCCCGTCTTTCTATATACTGTTATGGCTTTGGTTGTTCCTTTGTCGTTTGGATTTACTTACCTGATGATTAAAATTGCTAAAAATGCTGAAATGAATGCTAAAAAACAAAAGAAATCTGCTGAAAAAAGTGCAATACAGTTACCCGAAAAATGGTTGTACATAATATTTGTATGTTTAATTGGATTTCAAGTTTACTTGAATATTGCAACATATTATGCACTTTTAAGCGGTATGAAAAACTTTTCATTATTTTTGGTTGGAATAATAATGCTTGTATTTGCTGGAATGTTCCACCTGTACAGATATGGTAAAAATCTTCCAAAATCTAACGTTGAAGTTGTTTCTTCACATGGACCCTTGACTGGTCTTTCTTCATTTAGTAATAAAATGTTGGGTCGAGATACATCGAAAAAACCACTTTCTGTTTCGACGTCACATGGCCAATCATCGCTGCCAGATAAATCATCTACAATCAAAAAAGAACAACCTGTTGAGTCTCCTGAGATAAAAGCATCTAAAAATACAATGTCTTCCAACACCGATACTCCAAATTAATTATTTTTTATTATCTTCTGTCTGTCTGTTTTTTTAATATTCTATAATTTGTATATTAGTTATATTATATTTGGATTATATACTATGAATTTGTAGAGTATTTTTCATATTAACAAATGATAAAAATATTTATTATCTTTAATAACTATTTACATTGATTGGAGCAAATTAAAAAATCTCAAATAGGGGGTATTAGTATTGTTTGTTTTATCGTAGTTGTAGTTGCAAGTTTATCTTATTATCAGTTTTTATTTTTGCCTGCTTATAATGCAAAACCAGTGGTACCGGCAATTGTTCTACATCCTCCACAAACGACTAAAGTAAGTATCGCTGTTGGTTCATCGCAACAATCTCAAGCTAATAATTTTGAACCTAAACAAATACGTGGTGAATTGGGTGTATCAAATAAAATTGTATGGACGAATACTGATTCCGTACCTCATTCGGTTACTAGTGACAGCAACTATGTAGATCCAACAAATGGAAAGTTTAATTCTATATCTACCATTGGATTAATACCGCCTAAAGGTACATATACATTTACATTTACGCAACCCGGTGAATATTCTTACCATTGCGAACCTCATCCATGGATGCACGGTAAAATTATTATTACAAAAAGCTTTACCTAAGACTTTTTATTTTTATAAATTTAATATCGGATGCTATTTCTTTATGTTCTTGTATTAGTGTTGCTCTAAATTTTACTCTCGTTTCTGATTCTTTAGGAGTGTGCTCTGTGAAAGCTTTAAATTTAATCAATCTGGGGTTTTTAATTTCTTTTTTAAAAATCGATAGTCTCGCATAGGGATGATTTATTTTTTTATCGTCTACTTCATAATATGTAAATACATCTGATGAATCCTCAATCTGGGAATTAATACTTATACTATCAAACCTTCCGGTATATTTTATTTCTATTCTTCCATCAACTTCGATTCTTTTTTCATCAACTTCTTTTTTCATGATTTCTAAATCAATACTTTTATCTTTAGGGGACTTATTTTCCATACTTTATTTTATGACCGCTTGTTAATTTAATATGTTCTACTTATTTGTTTTAATTAATTATTGACGCATTTAGTATATCATTTCTTTTTTAGGTTAATAGTGAAAAAATTAGATCTTATTTTATTTGTTTTAGTTTACATTATTATTTCATCGACTTTATATATTTTAGTTATTACTACTATTATTACTATTATTAGCCAACAATGTAAACTAAATTAATCAGATTATCATGGATTTATATAAAAACCTTTAGTTTCGTTTTCTATTGGATGTTCCATATTTGATTTTAGATCTATTTGTTAATCTGTAATTTATAAATATATTTTTGTAAATCTTATTTTCTAGGAATTATCAAAAGGATGATATAAGTAATAGTATATTTATGTTAGATCTTTGAATTTATACTGCATATATATTTTAAATAATTTTTATACATGAATTAACGATTCTATAATTTTATCATTAAAAATTTTTATCCAAAATTTTTGGATAATTCGTATTTGTTGGTTTCATTTTACTACTGTCCATTTTCTTGTAACCTCATTAAAAATGAAAAATCTTGTATTGTTTTGATTATCTTGGTCTTTGTCATTGTCAAACCTATTATTTGTTATTTTTTCTTCTTCTTTTTCTTTCATCTCATGGAATCTATATATTTCGTCAATATTTTCTATTGATATTTCAATTCTTTCTAATCCTTTGACGAAATCAAGATCATCTTTTTGATTTAATATAAACACCGCTCTCCTGATTATCTTGGGTACTGGATGATCTTTATCAATTTTAAATATCTCTGTAATTATTATTTTGAATCTTAATCCTTTTTTTCCTCTTCTTTTTTTTATATTTTTTATTATTTCTATCAAAAATGACCATTTTTCAATCGGTATAATATCAAAAAATGGGATCTCATTATCTTTGATAAACTCTATTTCTAAAATACTTGCAAACTCAAAATCGTTATCAATGTTGAATTGATAACTATCATATCCTTCAAATAAACTATTAGTTACTTCGATTTCTCCCAATGAAAGTCCAGAATGATTGATTAATATTTGAAACAAAATCTAATTTTTGTTTATACTCTGTGCTTAATAAAAAAAGAGATACCCTTACTGGCTTACCAGTGGTGTTTTTCGTCGGGTATCATACCTATCTGTTCTGTTTGGAAATATTTCTCCAACTCTTGAGTCCATTTTTCTTTAGCAGATTGACCACCAAGACCTTTTCTTCTTAACCAGAATGCGATTACAGACAGCAAAAATACTGCAAATAACATTGTTCCAAAGATGTATATCATTACATCGTAGAAAAGCGGATCGTATTGAGGCCCAATCTGCAAGCCTACGTGACTACTTGTCTGAAAAAGTACGCTTAACAAGCTCATTATACTATGAGCAAGAAAACTAAAATATATACATTTTGGTTTATGTTTTAATAAAATTAATAATATATAAAATTTATAAGAAATTAGAATAACCTATTATTTTTGTCAATGTTTTATCTTAATTTCTTCTCTGTTATTCATATATTTCTGGAGTACTGTGGGAATTTTGACCGTCCCACTGGATGTTTGATAATTTTCTAATATTGCCACTATGGTTCTTTGTATTGCAACAAGGGTACTATTTAATGTATGAACAAGTTCTGTTTCCTCATTTGGATTATTTCTATATCTTATTTTAAGGCTTCTTGATTGATAGTCAGTACAGTTTGAACAGGAGCAAATTTCTCTAAATGTATTTTGAGCAGGAAACCATGCTTCAATGTCATAAGTTTTGGCTGAAATCTTTCCTAGATCTCCTGAGCATAAAACTATTGTTCTAAAGGGTATTTCTAGGATTTCGTAGAATTTTTCAGTTGTTTCTAATAGTCTTTTATGTTCTTCCCATGATTCATTGGGGTTAACAAATACAAACTGTTCTACCTTTTCAAACTGATGTACTCTGAAAATTCCTTTCATGTCTTTACCATGTGCACCTGCTTCTTTTCTAAAACATGGACTTATGCCTGCATATCTTAGTGGTAATTTTTTCCCATCTAGAATCTCATTCATATGCATTGATGCAAGAGAGTGTTCAGATGTACCAATCATGTACAAGTCTTCGCCCTCTATTTTGTATATTGTATCTTCAAAATCATTCAAAATAACGGCTCCTTCCATAGCTTCTTTTTTTATCATATAAGGGGGTTGGATTATTGTATAATTTTTTTCTATAAGATAATCTATTGCAAAATTGGTTAGAGCTAGACCTAACTTTACTAGATCGTTCTTTAGAAAAAAGAATCGGGCTCCAGCTATTTTCCCGGCCCTCTCTAAATCAAGTAAATCTAATTCATTTGCTAATTCTATATGATTCTTAATTTTTTCTCTAGGTAAATTTTTATTTAATTTTTCTTGCATTTCTTGTATATTGTTATAATGCAAATTGATGTTGTCAATAGAGCAATTTTTGCTGAAAAATTTTATTATTATGTTATCATTTTCGTTTATTCCTAAGGGAACGGAGTTATGGAAAAAGTTGGGTATTATTGAGTATATTTTTTTATATTTATCATCAATAGTTTTAGATTCTTCCTCAATTTCTTTTATTTTTGTTCCTATTGCATTCATTTTTTCAATCTGTTTATCTGTTTTCGTATTGTTTTTTCTTTTTATTGATATATCTTTGGCGATTAAGTTTTTATCATGATATAAATTTTGTAATTCTATTTTAAGTTGACGTCTTTTTTTGTCTATATCTACAAGTTCGTCTATTGGTATATTGATATTTCTTTTTAATAACATTTCTTTGATTGATGTTGGATTTTCCTTTAAAATTTTTGAATCAATCATTTTTAATCACATCATTAATAATTCCTACGTGTTCCATTATTTCATCAATTGTATTTGACATAGTTTCTATACTATCCCCTTTTTCTTTATTTGACTTAAATTTTAAACTTAAAAGAATTGATTTTTTTGTATTTTTCATTTCTAAATTTAAATTTTCAGGAAAATTTATGTTATCAGGTAATAATGAGTTGTAAATTGCATTTGAAATTTCTTGGTTTTGGCACCTTATTTCAATAGTAGAATCAATATTAAGGATTGGATATCTTTTCATTTATGATTATCTTTTTTATGGCTGCTAAAAAATCTTCTAGGTTTGTATATGAAATTTTAATATCGATTTCATTTTTACTACTACTTATTATATAAGGTTTGTCTAATGTCTGTTGTATCTTTTCTTTTATGCTATTTAAATTATGTTCGCATAACTTTGTTTTAGTTATTATGATCTTATAGAATTCTTCCGAGTCTAATATTCTTAGGCATATTAATCGGTCCGCAAAAGAAATAGATCTTTTGAGAAATGATATAAATTGATTGACATTTTGCTTGTCTATTATTCCTTCTCCATTGATAAATAATGTTTTTTTATTGTCATTAAATCTCCACTTTTCGTCAAATATTTGGGAGCTTATTTTTTTTATGTGATTATTATATTTTATTACAATTTCATCTATATCTTTACTTATTTCTTTCCTTTCTCCCATACATAATGAAAAAGCTAGTCCGATTTTTTCTGAATCGATAAATAGATTAATTACTTTTACAAAGCTTCTTGCATTTTTCAGAAATCCATTTGGTTCTTCATTGGTTAGTGTAAAGTTGTATCCGAGTAAAAGTTCTTTAACTATCTGTATGTTTTTTATTTTTGAATTTATTAGCAAAAATCCTGAGATTGTTTCAAGAATACTCATAAATTCTTTTTCATTTAATTCACTAAACAATTTGGTGTTTCCATAATTATCAATTAGTATTTGTGATTCTTTAATTATTTTTAAACTGGTATCTTTATTCCAAGTTATTTCTTTGATATAATGAACTGTATTATTTTCTAATACTTTTGTTATTGGCATAGATTCCTTTTCATATATGACTAATCCTTTTTTTTGTTCGATTAAATTTGTATCTAATGTTGATTGTAATATTTCTTTATTTAACCCTGTTAATGATTTGTCTTTTCCAGTATCTTGTTCTTTTGATATGGCTGATATTATTGGAAGATACGATATTTTATTTGAATTTCTGTCGAAATTTTTAACTATTAAATACGTTAAACCTGACGTGCTTATTTGAGTTTGTCCGTTTATATCAAAAATCCATGGATTTATTATATCATTGTAAATATTTTTATCAGTTTTTGAGATTTCGTCGATATTTAAAAATAAAAACGTATTTGTTTTTAATGTTTTATTGATTTTATTAAATACTTCAATACTAAAATCTACAAAAATATGATAATCATAATTTTCATATATTATTTCCTCAAAATTTTTTTCAAATGTACCTAAATTACATCTTGCAGTTGCATTTCCTTTGGTGTTGAATATCGATTTAAGAAAAATGGATGCGCTTATTATTCCATCCACTGTAGTATTTGCAAAAATAAGAATATTTTTTTTTTGTTCTATTTCTTTAAGGAGTGTTTGACTTTTGTTAAATAAATAGTTTTTTAGTTCTTTTTCTCCCATTATATCATTCTAATTTTGCAATTACTGACTTGTACTTCCAATTTTGAGGTATTTTTGAAACTCCTTTATAATATCTTGATAATCTATGTATTTTAGATTCTATTAGCTCTAAAGATTTTACATTTCTTTTGTCACTATTGTGATCGCTTAAATGTTTTTGTAATCCTATTGCTTTACGAACTAGTCTCTCCAAATCCTCTGGCATTGTTCTTGTTATATTGTTTTCCTCAAGGATTTGTGTTATGGTTTTTCCTATTATTGACTTAACCAATGGTACTGCAAATTCATCTCTGAGTTTTAATCCTATTTCACTCGCACCCATCCCTTCCTTTCCAAAATTTACTATTGTTGATACTATTTCTTCATTGGAAATTACCCAGGATGGAGCATTTTTGGATGTGGGTCTATTTGTATGAGATTTTCCATGTGTATGGGCATGAGTTCGCGCCATTTCTATGATTTTATATGAAAATGCG
Organism: uncultured Nitrososphaeraceae archaeon; assembly: GCA_963830925.1. Lineage (GTDB taxonomy): Archaea > Thermoproteota > Nitrososphaeria > Nitrososphaerales > Nitrososphaeraceae > Nitrosocosmicus. The sequence goes on from CAWHOB010000001.1 coordinate 1,380,342, forward strand.
CATATCTTAAATGTTATTATTTCTATGGAATTTTATTTGGATGGATTATATTGTTATTAGGCTCTGTAAAGTTAATGAAAAAGTCACAGATTTCTCTATTATTAATTAACTGTAAAAAACTAAATTAGAAAAAGAACTACACTTGAAAATATCTCATATTCTTTACATCTTTACTTCAAGAGCGGTATTTCATTAATACATATCGTCAAAGCCATATCTCGATTCGTTAAAAGAAGCTATACTGTGCTTTGTTGCATGATTCGAAAATCAGTTAAAAATTTAATATTTGTATTATAATAATAATTAAGCTTTGACTATTTCCGTTATAACACTGTCAATAAAACGTTAACAAATGGCGAATAAAATAATCATGCAACAAAGCAGCTATACTGCAATAAGAGATTAGATACAAAAATACAAGCCGAAAAGAGTATTTCATAGTAAAACGGGGATATCGGAATTTATAATTGATGAAACTCAAATTAATTGGTTCTGAATTAATATGGCTATGGGTCGCTACTATAGAATTTGAAAGCAAAAGAATATTGTTGAAATAAGCATATCCAAAAGAGCGAAAAATGTTTGTAGCTAAACTGATTCTATCAACTGTAGTAACGGAATACTAAGAACTTGCTTTGTTGCATGATTCTTATAATTTCGGATTTTACTACCGATTTTGTTTAAACAGATATCATTTTGTTATACAATGATGCTTTTAACATCATTTCTTGTATCATATTTTTCATTTTAATCGAGTATACGTACTCTCCAAACCTTCGCTTTAAACAAGAGAATACCGTTTCAACAATCCATCTTTGTCCATAGCTTACGCTATCCTTCCACTTTTGTAAATCTTTTTTCTGAGCTACCACCGATAGATTCCTGAGTATATTTCCTTTTTTCCATCGGACTTTAGAATTCTTTCTTACTTTAATGCAAGGTTGGATTCCATGGTTGTCTCCTAAATATCCAAATATATCATTACCATCATAAGCTCCATCAGCAAATAGTTTACCTATTGCTATTGCGGCTGTTGTCGTTGTCGTTGTCGTTGTTGTTGTCATGTTATCTGATTTTATAACATCATTAACCAATTCAGGTAATGCTTTGCTATCATGAACATGTTCATCCGTTACCTTCATTGAAAGAATCTTCTTGGTTTTGACATTAACTGCAACATGTATTTTCAAATATCCTTTCTTGTTATTATTTTTTATATGCCACTTGTCTCTCATCCATTGGTGGCCTCTGTTTGTAACCTTAATGCCAGTACTGTCTATTGCAATGATAATGTATTCATCTTCAAATTCTTTGCTACTATCTGTTGTATCTTTTATCTGAATATCCAATCTGTTTATTCTTCTGTTTATCGTTGTGTAATTAGGAATAGAAGGTACTTTCCATTTAGCATGAGCTTGTGTTATTCCCTCGGTTTGTCTATATGGTAGATGAAAATATATCTTGGCGTATCCAAGCAGAAGAAGAAATGTATTAGGATAATGAAATGGCTCGCCTATTTTGCCTTGGTTCATCTCTTTTAGCTCGGTATCCCAGTTGTTAATGATATCAAAGCCTAGCAAGATTTCGCCTCTTTTAACTAGAGATTGATTGTAGGATGGCCAGTTCATAAAATTTATTGGTTGATGTTAGCTAAATGTATTTGGGAATTAGGAATCATGCAACAAAACACTAAGAACGTCCAATTTCAACATCAGATGGTGATACATGGTATCCACAAGTATGCAGATTCTAAAATCTAAATCATCATCTTCATTCCTCTTGGAGAAAGTATCATTGAAAGGACATGCGCATATAAAGGATAGAACTGAATCTTTGATGACTATTTTCCTTGTAGAAAAAAGAAATGTAAACTAAAGCATATAAAGCAATGGTTAAGTCTATTTGCTAACTATTACAATAAAGAAACAATGTCTTAACTTTAGAGGATCTGTTATTATTATGTTTGTATTATATACAGTGGGAAAAAATACATAAATTTCTATTTTATTAGTTTTTGCATATGTTAAATTATGATTGTGTTATAACTTTTATATGAAACATTTGGAAGGGTTTTCAATTAACATAAAGGTTATATAATTCCTATCTGAGTAAGTTTTAATATGAATAAGGCTTATTCAATGATAGCGGCTTTTTCATTAGTTTTAGGCGCTGTGGTTTTACTACCTGCTCTTAACGTTGCATTTGCACAGTATGGTTCTGCAGGAAATACAGGTGGTATAACTCTTGAAGAACAACTGAAATTAGCAAAAGAAAAACTTAACAATGCGCAACAAGCTGGTGCTTATGGTTCTGGTACCTCTATGTTTGGATACAATCTTGATAATACTATGATAATGATTATCATTATTGCTGTAGTATTCGGTGCAATTTCAGCTGCATTCTTTGCTATGGGTAGAAGCAAGAAAAGACCGGTGGAAGCATCTGTTGAGGGTTATAGCACTGATAGCGGTAGCAGTGGTAAATACTGTACAAACTGTGGTGCACCAGCTGGTACTACAAAGTTCTGCGGAAATTGCGGAACTAAAATTTAATTTTTTATTTCATTTTTAGGTTATATTTGGAAAATAATGGTTTTGTTCGGTAAGCTTATAAAGGATGCTATGTTATTTAATGTATGATCGAACATAATGCAAGTACTGCTAAATCCGAAAGTTCTACTAGTTATATAAATATGAGCGAACAAACTCTAGAGAAAACTTTGGATGCGATAAGGGATAATTTAATAAAGTCAATAGATGAATATGTTAAAATTCAACCTCGATTTTTACAATCAATAACTGATTTTCAATTAGATTCTATTCAATCTTATAAAGATACTATAAATAAGACTATTTCATCTCAAAAAAAGTTTTTAAAAGAATTTGTAAATGTATCTCAATCAAAACCAAATGAAACATATCAACAATTGTTTAAAAGATCCAATGAAAATATGGATAATTTTGTAAAGGCTTTCTATGCTGGCAATAATTATAATTTTGATACAATCGACAATACACGTGAGAATTTGAAAAGCTATCATAAAGCTATTGATACCTTCAATCAATATAGTACAAATGCTTTTGATGCTTGGATATCTTTTGCAAAGTCTTTTTCAAATAGTGTATGAATAATTATTTGAAAATGACAAACTTTTAACCTCTTTAAACTTATATTTTATTGTCTTGCTAGTACTGTGCAATAAATGTAAAATAAACTCTGCAGTTTTCAAGAGATATTATTCCGGCGAGACTCTCTGTAAAACTTGCTTTTTGTCCTCTATAGAATCTAAAACATTACATACCATTTCAAAATATAATATGATTGGATATGGGGAAATTGTGGCTGTTGGAGTCTCTGGGGGAAAGGATAGCCTTTCTCTATTGTCTATTTTAAAAAAAATTTTAAAGAAAAATAATCATAATGATATAATAGCAATAACTATAGATGAAGGTATTGATGGATATAGAGATGAATCTATTCAAATCGTAAAAGATCATTGCAAAAAAATTGATATCCCTCTAAATATTTTTAGTTATCGTGATTTATTTGGATATACTATGGATGAATCTATGTTACATAGGCCTTCAAAAAAATTAAGTTCATGTTCAATGTGTGGAACTTTTAGAAGACGGGCTTTGGATATAGCTGCAAAATCTGTAAACGCAGATGTTATGGCAACAGCTCATAATTTAGATGATCATATTCAAACTTTTATGATAAATCTGCTTTCAGGAGATATCAATAGAATTGGTTGGATGTTTCCTTCTCCTCTTATATATGATGATGGGTTAAAAAAAATAAAACCTTTTGTAGAGCTCTATGAAAACGAAATTGTTTTTTATGCATTTCAATCTGAAATCGAATTTCAAGCAGAACAATGCCCATATATGAATGAGAGCATACGCACTGATTATAGAGAGTTTTTTAATGAATTGGAAAAAAGTCATCCTGGTATAAAATATAATTGTTTTAATGCCGTGAATAAACTCTCTAAAATTATAAAGAATTCTGAACAAAATATAAAAAGCAAAAAAACCTGTTTAAAGTGTGGTAATTTATGTAATGGTGAAGTTTGTTCTGTTTGCAAAACCATTTTCCTATTGGAGAGATAATTATAATGGACTAAAATTATCTTTGTATTCTTTTTTCTTTTTTGGAAGATTGCCACCAATCTAAGTACTCATCATTTTTATGACTACTTTGTTTGTTTTCATTCAATTTGTCATGTAGTTCTTCAAATTTCTCTCTAGTTGCATATAATCCACATCGCTTACAGACAAAATTCTTTGTAATTCCATCAAAACCAAGATCTCCTCCACACTCAGGGCATATTTTCACCAATAGCATTATTGCAAAAGGATTATAGAAAAATGTTTGTATTCTTAAAAGAATTAAATCATATTTTAATTTTTTAAATAAACTACTTTTATTTGGTCTCGGCATATGGACTTTTATCTTCATCCCAATTACCTGGTCAGTTCGCCCATCGAAAGCCATATGCCGAGATAATTATCTATAATAAATTTTGATTATATAATGTGTTATTATTGAAAAATAATAAATTCGTCTTCTGCATCCAAAACAATTTTTTCAATGTGTTTATTATGGTTATGAAGAAGATATTCTCTTAATCTAATCTCTTCTATGTATACTAATGGAATATTAGAAATTGCACACCCTGATGCAGTTGTAATATCTACCGAATTCGTACATATTATTCCATTAGGTGATGTGTTATTGCTTTTCAAAGAAAAAATCGTATATGCTCCCACACTACTTCCTATTGCATTGGGAAAAACCAGGATGCTATTCTTCAAAGTTTGTTTATTTAGATTGTGTGTCGCATCTGTTATTTTCCCTGTTTTAACATCTACCATAGAAAGAAAATTTATGGGTTGGTCTGAAAATATCGGATTTCCTTCTGATCGCCCACGTACAATTCGCCTACATTTTAACCTAATCTCGTTATTGTTCATTTTTATTTTATTACCTTGAATATTCTTTGACAATTGTTTTTACATCCTTTAAAGCAACAGGCATTTTATTTGATGTTTTCATGTAATACGCAGCTTTTATACTATTTGTTATTACACTATCAAAATTCTCTTTTCTTATTAATGGTGTGAGACATGTGCATGCATCACATACAAACTCAACGCCTGCATTTTCTAAGATGGATGCAATTCCTAATTCTATTGATTTGTTATATACTGACCTTGGACAAAATACTTTACATGGTTTTGTAAATTTTTTACCCTCAATCATTTTAGTGATTTTACATATTTCTTCCATACCAAGCTGTGGACTTCCAAATGTAATTATTTGACCATCTTCTGATGTATTTAATTCATCTTTTGTATTTTCTCGTTCTTTTTTATCGTATATTATTTTCTCGTTATTGTTTGAAGGTTCTTTAATTTGGAACATTCCACAAGATCCAGATGTTCCTATACCTGCAGATAATGATTTTATATTCCAAAATTCTGTACTTTTTGATAATTTACATAAATTTGCACAGCTTTTTTTTGTTGTTTTTCCAACAAAATATCCTAATAATCCATAATCTAATTCGTTTTCAATATTCGACTCATTAACTATTTCTATATGTGTTTTTCTGTTTTTCTGGTCTCTTAGATCTGAATATGGTGCCTTTCCAATAATGGCACTGGCAAGAGCGCTAAGCGCACTCTCTTTATTTGTTACTAAATGTAGATATGAATTTGCTAATACTGCTGCATTGCTTTCTGCAAAACTTATTTGAGTTCCAACTGGTGGTGTCGGCAATATTTCATATGGAATACATGAGAAAGTTGGAGTTACGCCCATATTTTCATATATTTTGGTTATCTCAAATTGTTTATTTATAAAATTTTCAGGCAAATCAGGTATGTTTTTTCTATCAAATCCCATGGGATTTAACGAAGTTTTAACCTTGACTTGACCATCTCTACTTATTTTTTTTAAAAAATCTAACCCGCTATCCCCTATTGTATTATAATTTACGCCTGAAACATGTGCCCATTGAATGGGAATAAGATGAGTCGCATTTGTAGCTTCTCCTATTGCAACTAAAATTCTATATGCTGTGGAAATCGCTTCACCTTCTTCTCCAGATAATGCTTTTTCTTCATCACGAGTTAGATGCATTTTAATATTATATATTTAAACTAATTATAAATTATTTCATACTTTAAATTATAACTATAGACTTGTTCTTTTCATGAATGTGTGTCCAATCTAATATTTTTTTTCTCTCTTCCATCTATTTTTTCTGGTCTATTTTGATTTATAAAAAATAAGATCATCAAATTTATATTTTCATAAAATGTTTATCAGAAATGATATTATGAAATTTGTTGGTAGTATTTGTTATTAGAGGGATGCTAAAAAGAATATTTTTTACCTTTTTATAGAACTAGAAAATTGAAATAATCTTTTTAAATCAGTTATTAGATGTCAAAATTGGGCCGATATAAAAAAGTTTTTAATACCTTGATCTACAGATAAAACAACAAATGTTTCTAAGCAGACGTAGATTGATTTTATTCGGCATATCTGGAATAGTGGTAATTGTTATCGTATTATTGCCTGTAATATTGACAATAACTCTTCCTAATTTGAATGGAATAAAGATTACACTTCAAAAAATTGAGTATAATGGGTTAATTGCAAAAAATAATACTGCTATGTTAAATGTATTCTTTGATATTACTAACCCTACTAGTCAGGCATTAACCACTTCTCAAATAGATTTTGAGTTATTTGCAAATGACAAATCTTTGGGAGATCATGTAATTCAATACGCAGATATTCCACTTAATGGAAGACCGCAAATCTTGGCAAATGGAGACAGCGTGATACATCAAGTAATAAATGTGCCTAATTTAGATAAAAATCTGATTGCTGATTTAAATAAAAATAATCAAACTATTAAAAATATAAGGTGGAAAGCTGAGGGTTCTGCAATAATAGAATCCGGATTTAGCTCTGCTCCAAAGAACTTTACTTCTTCATGGTAAATAAATTTGATAAAAATAAAATATAAAAATTAGGTGGTTAAAAATTCTTTTTATATTTATCTTGGTCTTATTCTTCGTTTGATATGAATACAAACTTGTTAAATGATGTTGTTACCCATTCCTCAATAATTTGACATTTTGCTGGGCTTATTGGGTTGGATTCGTCTTCTATCGAACAAAGATGCTGTGAAGCACAACAAATACAAGGTGCTCCTTCTATGGATGTAAGATCAATAGGTTTCTGTTCAATTTCTTCAATTGGAATAGATTTTTTTACAATTAATCTATATGTCCATCTACCGTTATACAGTGCTTTTTCACGAGTAATTAATGATTGTTTCTCTAAATTTCCTACAAGTCGTGATCCATCGCGACTGTCTAGAGAAAATAGCTTACATAATTCTGTTTGAAAAACTCCTTCTTCTCCGCTTGTTGTAATCGCATCAAATACTTTATCAATAAGATCACTTTTAGAACGAACAGATAATTTGGAACTAGAAAATTCAGACGACGACAAAACATAGTATCTACAACGAAATAATATAAATATCTTTAAATTTATACAAACTATTTTATGTAATATTAAAATATCTTTATTTTTAAATTCTTAAATTCTTTAGTATTTTATCTAAATTAACGGCTCTGACTACATGAAAATCTTTATCTCTTCCAAAGAGAACCATAATTGGGCTAGGTTCAAAGTTTACATGCTCCGTATGAGAGCGAGGCTCTGACTGAACCAACATCCTAAGCGGCTGTACAGGTACCTCAAGAAGGTGGATGGATGTTTGCCGCTTTAAGCCCCAAATAAAAAGATAAGAAAAAATAGGCAATAAGAATCGAATTTGTATAAAGATAGTATATACTATAAAAGATAACATTTAATATAATGATTTAGTATATAAAATTAGGCTTAATCCAACAATAGGATATCCTATTATGGCCAACGATTTTCATGGATGTTAACTTAAGGAAAAACCTATATCTTTAGAATAACCATATATTTATGTCTGCTAGAAATAGAACACCTTCACAGATTATAGGTTATGGATTACACTTGTACTTTTTAGGATTATCATTTAGAAACGCCGCCAAAGCACTATCATTTTTACTTTTAGTAAAAATAAGCCATGTTTCTATCTGGAAATGGATTCAAAAATATAAACCTTGGAAACATCTCTTGAGAATAATAAAATTAAGGGATATATTATAGATGAAACTGCGATAAAAGCAGGTTCTTCTGAATTAATATGGTTTTGATGGGTTACATAGAACCAAAACATAAAGAAATCTTTGCGTCTGATATATCAAAAAAGCGAAATATATCTATTGCCAAACGATTTCTTTCTCATTTGGTAAATAAATATGGTAAACATCAAGTTTCATCCGATGGTGGTATTTGGTACCCTCAAGCCTGCAAGTTTTTAAAACTTGTTCACCATCTTCACTCTTCTTATGAAAAAAGCATCATTGAATGTACAATACAATATATCAAAGATAGAACCGAAGGGTTTGATGATTACTTTCCTTGTAAAAAAAAAGTATATATTAAATCATATAAAACAATGACTCAAGTTGTTTATTTACCAACATAATAAAGAAATAATGTCTTAAGTTAACAGCAGTGTAAATGATATACTATATCTTATTGTAAAATAGTTGTGTTTGTTTAGCTATCACAACACCTATAGCTTGCCACTCTTTTATCTATTATTATGAGGGACACATTCCTCAGAATGCTAACTGATGATGAAAAGAACCTTTTACATCTAATGCTTGAAGATAATGAAGCAGGATATAGAGCCAAGATTATCTTGCTTAAAGATGAGGGATACACAGTTCCTCAAATAAGAAAGATTACAAACCATCATGATCATAACATAAGAAAATGGATACATCGCTTTAACGAAAAAGGAATCGATGGTATCATATCAAAAAAACATAATCATAAACAGCATAAATTTGATAATGATATGGAGAAACAAATAGTGGATATAACATCTGCAAATCCAAGATCTTTTGATTTGGGATTTTCCACATGGTCATTACGTGTACTTGCTGGTTTTCTTATGAATGACTTAACTGGTAACTAAAATAAGCCATTCTGCAGAAATAAGAAATATTCTTCTAAAGCATAAAATAAAATGGAGAAAATCTAAAACTGTGTTGTCAAATAATAAAAGCAATGATCCAGAATACACTTTGAAAAAAAGTACATTGAACAACTGAGGTACAACACACCTTCTTCGGATTCGGTGTTACTGTATATAGATGAAAAAGGGCCTGTAGCAGCAAAAACCCATGGTGGTACATCATGGTCATCGGTACAGGTAAAGGTCGAAAAGTCTCAAAAGATAAATGGATTGTTAAATGTATTTGGAGCCTATGATCATACAAATGACAAAATGCATGTCCAATGCTATAAAAGAAAGACAGGAAAGAAGCAGTTTGTTGACTTTTTAAAAAGAGTAGATAAAAGATATGATAAGAATATCCAAAATATCTTTGTTGTACTTGATAATCTTTCAGCACACAAATCAAAGATGGTAAAGAAAGAGATATCCAAATGTTGTCCTCGAATAAAATTTGTATTTCTACCAGTAAGATCGCCCAAGCTTAATTTAATTGAAGTAAGGTGGGTGTGGTTACAAAGGCAGACAATTAACAATTCTACATTTAAAGACGAACAAGAAATAGGAAGAGCTGTTAGCAAGTGGAAGAATATTTATAACAAAAATCATGGCAGCAAAGCGATCATAAATATTTTACAAGAGAGTGTATCTTTATGTATACACAGCTGTTAACAGGGCTCAATAAAGTATGCGCTTGGAACTATCTGATACGATGGTAAACATAAAGATAAATTATTTTGAATTATGACCAGACTTCAAACAGATTAGCAATATTAATGCCTGGAACGAATGTTGCAGCAAAATCCATTCATTATCATCATCTCCATTCATGCGACATAGGCTTTAACATACCCGCAATAATAAAATTTCATCAGCATAAACAAAATCCAACTCAAATCTACAATGGAAAGGGTGAATTAATATGAATAATATTTGATGTATAACATGTCATAAAAAGAATCACATTAAGATTCCTTTCATTTTCTGTTATTTTGATGAATTTGTTCTCATAAAACATATATTTGCAATCAGCACAAGCGTGCGCACTAAACGCTAGTGAATCTATTAATTTCGAAATAAATCTAATGCCACTGGAATGCAAGGACCTACTGGATCACACGGACCAAAAGGTGATACAGCGCATTAAGGACCTCCTGTACCAGAAATAGAATTAGATAACCAGAATCGGATCAAGCAAGAACATGTATAATTAATTACAATATTAAAAGAATAATATAATGATGCTTTGTTGCATATTATTTTTTTCGTCGTTATTTACTAACGTTTTGTTGCTGAAGGTAAAACGAAAATAGTACATTTAATTGTTATTGTTATAGATACATTACTGTTAACTAATTTGCAAAATGCAACCAAGCACTTTTATTCTGATAATTTTTTATTTATGTTTGTTTGTTTGTTTGTTCTACTATCTCCTATTCACATAACATTAACAATTAAGCAAGTTTAATTCCTTGGAATTATAATTTATACCTAAAATACACAAGAGATACAAATTCTTTAACAGAGTTTCTTATATAACATTCTCTGAAACTATATCTGTATATATATTGATATCAATATATAAATACAAACGGAACAGACACACCTTTATTCTCAATCTCAATAGTACACTTAAAAAACTATCCTGTAAAGTAAAGTAAAGTAATTACTCCTTTGTTGTATTATCGGCAAATGGATTTAACCATTTTTAAACATGTTTTAGTTTACATTTTATATTTGTAAGGAATATACTCATCAAATCCTTTAATATTCTATCTTTGATGCGCTTTGTTGCATGATTCCTATTTCAAAATATATTTAGCTAACATCTATTAACGAATTGTATGAACTGGCCCTCCTACAACCAATCTTTAGTTAGAAGAGGCGAAATCTTGCTAGGCTTTTATGTCATTAACAATAACAATTGGGATATAGATCTAAAAGAGATGAACAATGGCAAAGTAGGCGAACAGCCATTTCACTATCCAAACACATTTCTTCTTTTACTTGGTTATGCCAAAGTGTACTTTCATCTATCATATAGACAAACCAAAGAAGGAATAACACAAGCTCATGCAAAAGGAAAAGGTACCATCAATTCCTATTTACAACAATAAATAGAATGATAAAAAGATTAGATATTCGGATAAAAGATACAACAGATAGTAGCAAGGAATTCAAAGACGAATATATTATTATTGCAATAGACAGTACTCATATCAAAGTAACAAACAGAGGCTACCAATGGATGCAAGATAAATGGCATATAAAAAATAAAAAGAAAGGCTATTTGAAAATACAAATAGTTGTAATATCAAAACCAAGAAAATTCTTTCTATGAAGGTTACTGATGAACATGTTCATGATAGCAAGGCGTTACCAGAATTAGTTGAAAATATTATAAAATCAGATAACATGGCAACAGCAATAGGCAAATTATTTGCAGATAGATCTTATGATGGTAATGAGCTTTTTAAAATCTAGCAGACAATGGAATCTTGCCATGCATTAGAGTAAGAAAAAATGCTAGAGTTAGATGGAGAAAAGGATATATTCTAAGAAATCTATCAATGTTGGCACAAAGAAATGATTTGTAAAGATGGAAGGCTGCGTAGGCTATGGACAAAGATGAATTGTTGAAAATGTTTTCTCTTGTCTAAAGAGAAGGTTTGGTGAGTACTTAAACTCTGTTAAACTAAAGAATATGATACAAGAATTGATGTTGAAAGCATCCTTGTATAACAAAATGATATCTATTTAGGCCAAACAGATATTAAAATCAAAGATTTCAGGAATCGTGTAACAAAGCATTTTTTAATTAAAATACTTTAATTTCATATTAATAATTCTCTTAATTTAATTTGATTTAATGTATTTGATTAAATTGCAACGCAAAAATATCACAATTATTTATATAATAAATAATGTATCAAATAATGGTTGCATTATGGGGATGCATGCCTGAAATAACTAAAGATTGTCAAGATATGACTAATGCTTCGAGTACTTATTTGGGTATAGTAATAGGTGCATTAATTGGCGGTGTAATAACTTGGTGGGTCTATAACAGGCAAAATAAAACTGCAAAAATGCAAGATAAAACATTAAATAAAATTGCAGATTTAGAACAATTGCATATTAGAATGTTAGAGAGAATTGAAGCGCTGGATGAAAATCATGATAGAGCTTTACGTTCAATTTCTGAGATTACTGAAAAATTACAAAAAACGTTAAAAAATACTGATGAAACAAAAAAATAAATTGTGTTTATTGATGTATTAATACATTTTCATTGATTGTTGTACTTTCCATTAAATCTTTTTGACTGTTATTAAAGAATTAAATTTTTTTTTATTGAAATTAATTTAATGCTTGATATTTGGATGATCTAAACGTTATGGATCTGCAGAATATAAAAGTAGGCAAATTAGTTTTATCTGGTAAGTTGGTGTAGAATTATCTGATACAAATATTATTCTTAATCTCGCTGTCCTTTTATGTACTAATTAAAATATAAATTGAGAATTGTTTAAATAATTACATGTCACTTCAGATTTTGAAGAATAATTTGGTTTGGTAATATTGAAAGTTCAAGAAGTTATTATATTTTCTGTGGTAATATTTGTATACATCTGATAATAAGTTCAATGTCATGAAAAGATTTAGGATGTTTAATAAGAATGATGCAATGAGTTGTTTGCTGTTGTTGTTGTAAAAATGTGAATTTTACATTAATCTGATGCTCGAACTATTGATATTTTTGATTTGTGATATATCTATATTAGAAATTATTTTAAACAATGTTTAAATTGTTGAATCTTATTTTTGGTGGTCTACTAGCCGGTTTATTTTCCACTGTAATTATGACAATATTTGAAATACCATTTTGGAGGTATTGGGGTATCACTGGAATACTTGAATGGCATGAAAATCAGATTTTAGTTTCTAAATCTATAGAGAAATTAAGGAAAATTACATATAATCAAACTAATTATTTTGGAATTTTTTTGTTACATGTTATTAATGGTTCACTTGCCGCAATAGTTTTTCCTTTTGTTTTTTTATTTTTCAACTCTATAAAATATGATGTTCTTTTCTCTATTATACTCGGAATAATATATGGAATTTTACTTTGGTTATTCACTCTATGTCCTATTCATAAATCAATTACGGGATTATCCCTAATTAGCCATCCTTTGGGAAAAGGCCCGCTGGTTGTAAGTATTTGCGGTCACATTTTATACGGTATATCTATTGGTATATTCGTATTTATCTTACTTTAATTTATCATATAGATTAATATCTTTTTTAAAGTGAATTATTTACTTCTAAACTTTAATTTGTTTCTAATATATTATCATATATTGATGGTATTCTAATTAATATATCAAATTAGTAACATTTTAAGATGTAGTTCTCCTACCTGTTGTATTACAATAGGTTTGATTAGTTTTCTTTCAGGTGTAAAAAAATTTCTCTTTTTTGAATAATATGGAAAGAATAATTATGTCATCCTCTCTGTTGTACTCATTTGACTAATAAAGATGAACTTATTAAAAATAGTTTTAAAGGAAAGGTGATATTAATTACTGGTGCGTCTTCTGGAATTGGAAGACAGACTGCATTTGATTTTGCAAAAAATAATGCTCAAACTATCATAATAGTATCGCGTTCTAAATCTAACCTGGAAGATCTTAAAAATGACTTGAAAAACAATTACACTTCTGAAATTATTGCATATTCATGTGATGTATCAAAAAAAATAGAAGTAGAAAAAATGGGGAAATATTTACTTGATAAACTTGGACACATCGATATTTTGGTAAATAATGCAGGTTTTGGGATATATGGAAAAATCAAAGATCAAAGCATCGAAGAAATTGAGTCAATAATATCTACAAATTATCTGGGCATGGTTTATTGTACAAAATTATTTTTGAATTCTATGATTTCTTATGGATCTGGGCATATTGTAAATGTTGCCTCTGTTGCTGCTAGTTTTGGAGTACCTGGTCTAGCAGCTTATTGTGCTTCTAAATTTGCCATGCTTGGTTTTTCAGAATCTTTACATCATGAATTACATGGTACTGGTGTTGGTATAACGGTGGTAAGTCCAATAGGTGTAAAAACCAATTTTTTTAATCATGAATCATTTGATGATAAAAAAAATTTTTGGAATAATTCCAAGTTTATGTTGGATCCCAAAACTGTATCACATGCAATTCTCGAAGCGGCTACTTCTTCTCGTTTAGAATTAATAGTACCCTTTTATATGCGAATTATTGTTTGGATAAAGCATACAATACCATATATTGTCAATCCTATAATTGGTATTATTTTTAGAAGGTTCTTAAGGTCAAAAAATTAAATTAACATATTTTTTTTAGAATATCTGTCTACTTATGCTGTTTTAAAAATCTGAAAAAATTCAATTTTATTAATAATTGAAATTTTATAGATTATGGATGATTTTCACTCGCAAAAATTGATAAAATAGTTGTAAAGTCAATTTATATTTGCATTTTCAAAATAATTTTAATGCGGTCACCGGGATTTGACATCTATGTGTAAGAGAATTCCTTGCTTATAATAATCTTTATCCTTATATTTGGCTCTGTAAAGTTAAGGAAAAAGCTATAGATTTCTTTTTTGTTTATTATATATGATACAACAAATAAGAAAAAGAACGGAACCTAAAGATATTTTATATTCTTTACATCTTTATTTCAGTGAGCTTTCATTAAGAAATACATCTAAAGTGCTTTGTTGCATGATTCCTATAATCGATGATTTTACTATTTGGTTTACCTAAACAGATATCAACTTATTATACAATGACGCTTTTAACATCATTTCCTGTACCATATTCTTTATTCTAACCGAATAAACATATTCACCAAACATTCTCTTTAAACAAGAAAACACTGTTTCAACAATCCATCTTTGCCCATAGCTTACGCTATCTTTCCACTTTTGTAAATCATTTTTCTGAGATAAAACGGATAGATTTCTAAGAATATTGCCTTTTTTCCATCTAACTCTTGCATTCTTTCTTACTTTAATACAAGGCAAGATTCCATTGTCTCCCAAATATCTAAAAATATTATTGCCATCATAAGCTCCATCTGCAAATAGTTTACCAATTGTTATTTTTTTATCTGATTCTATGACCTCATCAATCAATCCAGGTAATGCTTTACTGTCATGTACATGCTCATCGGTTACCTTTATCGAAAGAATTTTCTTGGTTTTTATATTGACAGCTACGTGTATTTTCAAATATCCTTTATTGTTGTTATTTTTTAAATGCCATTTATCTCTCATCCA
Source organism: uncultured Nitrososphaeraceae archaeon (assembly GCA_963830925.1). Lineage (GTDB taxonomy): Archaea > Thermoproteota > Nitrososphaeria > Nitrososphaerales > Nitrososphaeraceae > Nitrosocosmicus. The sequence continues at coordinate 1,395,820 of CAWHOB010000001.1, forward strand.
CTGACCTCTATTGGTAACCTTAATACCTGTACTATCTATTGCAATGACAATGTATTCATCTTCAAATTCTTTGCTATCCTTTGTATCATCTATCTTGATGTCCAATCTGTTTATTCTTCTGTTAATTGTAGTATAATCAGGGATTGAAGGTACTTTTCCTTTAGCATGGCCTTGTGTTATTCCTTCGATTTGTCTGTATGGCAGATGAAAATATGCTTTGGCATGCCCTAATAGAAGAAGAAAAGTGTTTGGATAACGAAATGGCTCTTAATCCAACCTTGTCTTTGTTCATCTCTTTTAATTCGGTATCCCAGTTGCGTATGACATCAAAGCCTAGTAAGATTTCACCGCGTCTAACTAAAGATTGGTTGTAGGAGGGCCAGTTCACAAATTTTATTGGTTAATGCCAGCTAAATGTATTTAGAAAGAGAGAATCATGCAACAAAGCAGGTTTTGACATTAACTGCTACATGTATTTTCAAATATCCTTTCTTGTTGTTATTTTTTATATGCCATTTGTCTTGCATCCACTGACCTCTATTGTAACCTTGATACCATTACTATCAATTGAAATGACAATGTATTCGTCTTGGAATTCTTTGTTTTTATTGTTATCCCCTTTTATCTTGATGTCTAACCTGTTTATCCTTCTGTTTATTGTAGTAAAATCGGGAATGGAAGGTACTTTTCCTTTAGCATAAGCTTGTGTTATTCCTTCGGTCTGCCTGTATGGTAGATGAAAGTATGTCTTGGCATATCCAAGTAAAAGAAGAAATGTATTGGGATAATGAAATGGCTCACCTATTTTGTCTTTATTCATCTCTTTTAGCTCTGTATCCCAGTTGTTAATGACATCAAAGCCTAGCAAGATTTCACCTCTTCTAACTAGAGATTGGTTGTATAAGGGCCAGTTCATATAATTTGTTGAATAATGTTAGCTAAATGTATTTGGAAAAAGGGAATCATGCAACAAAACACATCTAAAGCCATATCTCGATTTGTTAAAAGAAGTCATTCTGCAATTAGAGATTGGATACAAAAGTACAAGCCAGAAAGACTATCTTACAGCAAGACCCAGATATCTGAATTCATAATTGATGAAACTCAAATTAAAGTTGGTTCTGAATTAATATAGTTATGGGTTGTTATTGAATCTGAAACTAAGAATATTCTTGGAATAAGTATATCCAAAGAGCGAAACATGTTTGTTGTTGAAAGATTTCTATCTAATATTATAGAGAATTATGGTTATTACCCTGTTTCTACAGACGGTGGTGGTACATGGTATCCGCAAGCTTGTAGATTTTTGAAATTAAATCATTATTTGCATTCATCATATGAGAAAAGTATTATCGAAAGAACAATGCAGTACATAAAAGATAGAACCGAAGGTTTTGATGATTATTTTCCCTGTAGAAAAAAGAAATGTAAATTAAGGCATGTAAAACAATGGCTTAACCTATTTGTCAACTATTACAACAAAGAAATAATAGCTTAACTTTACAGAGCCTTATATATCCCTTATATCCTTATATTTTAGATAATTAATGGGTTGATGGGATTTTGGCTCTGGTATATATGGGAACTATATATTATTATTAATCTTTTAATATAATCGTAATCATATAGAGTAAATTCTAACCTTGGCTAACTAACCGGTTGAATTAGGTTGCAATATTAAATACCCCGAATCAAATATTAGAAAGCATATTCATTATGATTGATATAATATAATAATAAGAGTATTAGATATATCGTCATAACAATACGTTATCAAATCCTTCTGGTTTTTCCTTGATATAAAACATGTTATAGTTTAACTCAAGAATTTAATAAAAAGAGGTTCTGAATTTCTTAAGTTATAAATCTCGTATTTATTTTTATTGTTAATAAATAAAGAGAATAAAGACTATAAAGACTATAAAATCAATAGTTTTAATATTCGCTCTATTATTATTTTATCAACCTTTGCTATCTTGATTTTATATCTATCAAACACCTTTCTTTTTGAGAATTTAAAGCATGCCTGGGCTGATTCTGTGATAGCCAACATAACTGTTGGAGATCGTCCAAATGGTGTTGCTTATGATCCAGATAGTGGAGAGATATATGTATCTAATTGGGGTTCTAGCACTGTCTCTGTAATCAATACTACTACACATCAGGTAGAAGGCAATCCAATATCTGTTGGATATGTGCCAGCTGGTATTGCGTATGATCCGGTACATAAGAATATGTATGTAGCTAACGTGGATGATAATACCATCTCTGTAATCGCCACATCTAACCACACGGTGGTTGCCACCATACCAATTACAATACCTTCAGATTCAGAATCATTCTCATCCTCTCCATATAATATTGCATATGATTCAGCTACTGGGGAGATGTATGTATCTGTTGAGAATGAGGAGTTCCAGATCTCCACAGTCTCTGTAATTAACACAAATAATAATAGTGTAGTTGTCACCATACCTGTTGGAAGTATTGCGCCATTACCTCTAGGTATTGCATATGATTCAAGTAATGAAAAGATATATGTAGCTAACTATAGATCTCTTGCATAATTAGAAATAATCTAGACCATCACTTCTAATTCTATATCGATTTCTAGTTCAGATAATTTGATATTCTATAGTTCACTAGTCCTGCTACTATGTCTGACACCTTGTTATATTTTCTCAATTTATTTCTAAATATCTCACTCATTATCTTGTACTTTTTCAATCTGCTAATAGTATGCTCTACTATTATCCTCTTTTTCGAATGGATAATGTTAAACTCGATTTCTTCTTGTGATAAACACTGGTTTATTTTCTTTTTATATGGTAGTGCAGATAGTTGTTCTGGAAAATCCTTTTCTATGCCCAAATACCCTAGATCAACTACAGTAACAACTTGTTTTGGAGTGACAGGATAGTTCTTTTTATAAATATCGTAGTCATGTTTTCTTCCTTTTTTATAGCGTACTTTGTGAAGGACATAACCACGATTGTTAACCGTAATCTGATTCTTAACAGTATGTCTTTTCTTCTTACCTGAATAGAATATCTTTCTTCTATTCTTATCCGCAGGTCTTGGTATTTGCTGTTCGGTACAATCTGTAAAAGCAAGAAGAAAGCCTGGAAAATATTTCTCTACTTCCTCTGGCGTTTTCAACCTTTTGGTTATTTTATATATTTTTTGAGGAATAGGTACGCATTGCCTTATCAAACTTTCAATCTTTTGAATGTCTCTGAAGACGTTGCTCTGATCTAAATCAAAGAGAAAACCTGTTAAAGTATATGTGATGTAAAGACGATAGTACACTAAAAGCATTAGAAATCTATTTTTTACATCTAGTTTGAAATGTCTGCCTGCACCTATCTTTCTTTCTCTTTTTAGGCTATCTTTTCTTTTGGATAAACGTTTTATCTCATGTTTGGTATATCTTTTTGTTATTTCTTTATCGAAAATATTATCAAACTGTTGCACTGTAAGACCAGTGAATGATTTGAAAAGCAGTGGCTTTTTGGATAACCTCTTGTATGAAAGCAAAGAGAGAACAGGTTAATGATAAACTGATAGCCATAAAGCTGTTTGGAATTAATTATGCAAGAGATCTAATATAGATACTATAACTTTTAACAACTTGGCAGCAGGCCAGCAGCACACAATAAAGATTAGAGCCGTTGATTCCCAAGACAATATTGACCCTACCCATGCTACCTTCAGCTGGGCTATTGTGCAACAACAACAATCTCAACATCTAACACACGCACAAGAAATACAACAAAAAATAAAGAATCTTTTATCAGAAATAGACAGTATACCTAATTGTTGTACTTCCACACATGGTTGACAAAACAATGTACCAACATGGCTGACACATTTTGTCTTGTTCTACATTATCAATATCGGTTGTTTTAAAGATTTCATATTTCTCTGATGGCGTCATTCCGTTTATTCCACCGTGTTCTCTTTCATAGTTATACGATTTGACAAATAATTCGTATTTCTCTATTCCCTCTTTCATATCAATTAACTCTTCTACTTGTAGAAATTCAGTTATGACTATTTTGTTATACGCTTCTACTTTCCCCTGTTCTTGTGGATAACCTTTAGGAATCTGCTTGTCCTTTATTCCATTGAGAAAAAGATAATGTTTGAATTTATTCGATGTAAATTCTCTACCACAACCATCGTGTGCATCACTTTCATAGGTTTACCGTAGAGTTCAATCCATTCGTTGAGAACTGATAAAGATTCTTCACTAGTTCTTCTGCGGCACCATTTGCTAACTACTTTTCTTGAGGGGCAATCATCTATAACATGAATAAAATAATTTTTGCTTCGTGAGCCTTTTAGATAAAAAGGTCCTTTGGTATCCATTTGAACCAACTCATTCGGATGTTTCATTTCAAATCTTGTATTTTCTTTTTAGCTTGACAGATAGTACATTGAGATTGTGTCTCTTTAGAATATTGTAAATGGTTTTTGTACCCAAGCTGATTCCATACTTTCTCTTTAATCTGAACCTTATTCTCATTGGACCAAATCTGTTGTTTAGTCTCAGCTCGAGAATAATCTTTTCTATATCTTTGGTTACCTTTACATTTTTAATATTATGCGGTTTTCTTGATTGGTTTTTTAATCCATCTATCCCATATACATTATACCGTTTCTTCCATTTGTACCATGTTTGTCTTGAAACAGCATATGCAGTACAAACATCAGAAATGCTCTTACCTGAACGTTCTGATTCAATTATCATTTTATACCTATTTTCAATTATATCCATTATTATTACACTCTAAGACTAGAGTGTCAACTATGTTAGGAAGCTAAAATGTCAACCATGTGTGGAATCAGTACAACTAACAATAAAAATGATTACTAGATCCTTAACTTAAGAAGTCCAGAACCTTATTTTAAAGTCTTGAGATAAATTATAACCTATTTTTTATCGAGGAAAAACCATGTGTTTAATGATGCATTGTTATAATGAATTTTTGGAATAACATGAATTATTTTCTTTAATCAAATTTTTGATACTGTTTATACTTTCGCATTGTATTTTCAAAATTATTACTCATTTTGGTGGAATTACTTAATATCTCTTTTGTTAAATTTATCCATAACAAAGAATAATTTTGCCACATATTAACGCTTCTTATAAATGGATCAAAAAATGCGTTATTTTTATTACTATCTAATTCAAAATTTTTACTTTCCTCTTGTAAATAGGAATCGTTTGTTGAATTTATTATCTGCCTTGATTGTTTTATCTTCTCTGCTTCCTGCTTGGCTTTATCTTCAGCCTGTTGAGTTATTTCTATAGTTCGTCGTTCTGCTTCCTGCTTGGCTTTATCTTCAGCCTGTTGAGTTATTTCTATAGTTCGTCGTTCTGCTTCCTGCTTGGCTTTATCTTCAGCCTGTTGAGTTATTTCTATAGTTCGTCGTTCTGCTTCCTGCTTGGCTTTATCTTCAGCCTGTTGAGTTATTTCTATAGTTCGTCGTTCTGCTTCCTGCTTGGCTTTATCTTCAGCCTGTTGAGTTATTTCTATAGTTCGTCGTTCTGCTTCCTGCTTGGCTTTATCTTCAGCCTGTTGAGTTATTTCTATAGTTCGTCGTTCTGCTTCCTGCTTGGCTTTATCTTCAGCCTGTTGAGTTATTGACTGTGCTTTTCGTTCTGCTTCCATCTTGGCTTTATCTTGTATTGACTGTGCTTTTCGTTCTGCTTCCATCTTGGCTTTATCTTCAGCTTCCCGTTTGATTTCTTCTTCTTCATTTATTTTAGATTTTTTATTTTGTAATTTATTAGAATTCGACATAAAATATACAATATCTATTAGTATATAATACATTTAATAGCTGAAAGTTTTTAAAACAAAATCTGCCATTGGTCACTGTATTATTATTAATAAGACGGTTATTGTTGCATCTCAATAAACCAACTGAATACAGCTGGAATAGGATCAGGATAATTTTGACTATCCATTGTCCTTATCTGTATTACGTGTTGTCCTGGTGTCAGGTTAAATGGAAGGGTTATTCCATTTTGAGTGTGAGGATATAAGTTGGTGAGTGGCCCTCCGTCAAGGCTATACTGGAAATATGATATTGGGTTGGTCCCTGGGATAGCCTGTACTGTGAATGTTATGGATGTGGAAGGAGTAAAAACATCGTTTGTTACTGAAATTTCATTACCATCTACAGCTGAGATGATGGTCGTATTAGTTGGAGATTGCACAGTTAAATGAATAAAAGATTTATTACTTAAGGATTGAGAATAGGCCTTATTAATTTTTGAGTTAAATTATAGCCTGTTTTTTATCAAGTAAAAATCAGAAGTGTTTTACTATGGTATATCAAACACTCGATATTATTATATTTCGACATAGACATGCCCCTAACAATTGATTATAGGATATGGAAATTAAGAAATAAAATTAACTGATTAGTTAACCATTGCTAAGATGTAAAGTTTGGTTATATCTTAATAAATAATAATTCACAGTTCCCCTATACATGCCAGAGTCGAAGCCCTCCTGGCCCGTGATATATTGTCTCTTATAATAAGTTACTAAAGGATGGTAAGTATTATGCTTTGCAGGATCGTTTAACTTTGGTTCCATTTCAAGAACCGCTATCGATATTAACCCCATTCGGTCCATTGCATTTCTGTATGTTTTTTAGTTTCAATTTTGATAATAATAGTATAAATATGCAGCAAGCGGTTATTGAAACTATACTCAATTTTGATAATATCGGGCGCTTAATCTTGAGGTTTTTAATGACCGATTGAAAAGCACAGATGTGACATAAACAATGAATTAAGAACTCTATTCTTTAAATTTACAAACAAATAAAATAAAGATATAGGGTTTTAAATGAACATGTGCTAAATAAATTATCATTATTGCGTTAACAGCAGTGTAAATGATATACTATATCTTATTGTAAAATAGTTGTGTTTGTTTAGCTATCACAACACCTATAGCTTGCCACTCTTTTATCTATTATTATGAGGGACACATTCCTCAGAATGCTAACTGATGATGAAAAGAACCTTTTACATCTAATGCTTGAAGATAATGAAGCAGGATATAGAGCCAAGATTATCTTGCTTAAAGATGAGGGATACACAGTTCCTCAAATAAGAAAGATTACAAACCATCATGATCATAACATAAGAAAATGGATACATCGCTTTAACGAAAAAGGAATCGATGGCATTATATCAAAAAAATATAATCACAAACAGCACAAATTTACTAATGATATCGAAAAACAAATAGTGGATATAACATCTACAAACCCAAGATCTTTTGATTTGGGATTTTCCACATGGTCATTACGTGTACTTGCTGGTTTTCTTATGAATGACTTAACTGGTAGATAAAATAAGCCATTCTGCAGAAATAAGAAATATTCTTCTAAAGCATAAAATAAAATGGAGAAAATCTAAAACTGTGTTATCAAATAATAAAAGCAATGATCCAGAATACACTTTGAAAAAAAGTACATTGAACAACTGAGGTACAACACACCTTCTTCGGATTCGGTGTTACTGTATATAGATGAAAAAGGGCCTGTAGCAGCAAAAACCCATGGTGGTACATCATGGTCATCGGTACAGGTAAAGGTCGAAAAGTCTCAAAAGATAAATGGATTGTTAAATGTATTTGGAGCCTATGATCATACAAATGACAAAATGCATGTCCAATGCTATAAAAGAAAGACAGGAAAGAAGCAGTTTGTTGACTTTTTAAAAAAGAGTAGATAAAAGATATGATAAGAATATCCAAAATATCTTTGTTGTACTTGATAATCTTTCAGCACACAAATCAAAGATGGTAAAGAAAGAGATATCCAAATGTTGTCCTCGAATAAAATTTGTATTTCTACCAGTAAGATCGCCCAAACTTAATTTAATTGAAGTAAGGTGGGTGTGGTTACAAAGGCAGACAATTAACAATTCTACATTTAAAGACGAACAAGAAATAGGAAGAGCTGTTAGCAAGTGGAAGAATATTTATAACAAAAATCATGGCAGCAAAGCGATCATAAATATTTTACAAGAGAGTGTATCTTTATGTATACACAGCTGTTAACCATTTAAAAAAAGCAGTAAAATTTTAAAAAATCGACGTTTAAAAAAATTAATTAAATGGTTGTTTTTAAATTATGATCCTAATACTATTGGATTTCAGTTCTAGTACCATCTAAATTATATCTATATACTTTACCTGCTTCTTCATCTGCAGTTTTTTTATGTGATCCATCACAAAAAGGTTGATTGTTACTTAATCCACACATACAAATCCATTTAGTCTCATTTCCTACTTTTACTTGCAGTGGCCCTCTGTCTTCTTTTTTTACTAGTCTAGCCATTAAAAAGTAGATATCAAACTAAATTATAAATTTAATATTATATGTGAATACATCATATTAACAGCAAGTTGTAGATATCAAAAACGCTATGTACGTTATTCATTTTTTATCAACACGTTGTTAGAATTACTAAAGGTTTGATTAGCAACGGGCGCTTAATCTTGAGGTTTTTAATGGGTTTATGTACAATATATGTACCTACATATAACATATTATCCTACTTTATTATACAAGTTGATAATACCTACAACACAAGCAAAAGACCTTCCTTCAGTTCCTTAACCAACTTCCAATGGACAAGCCTGCTATACAGGATATTCGCTTAAGATTCTCAGTAAAAGGTATATGGAATAACCTCTCATCATATTCCAGTTCAAATTATTTAATATTCAACAAAGACCTTCAAAACAATAAAGATATTACTCACATGATATTGATTTAAAGGATCGCATTATCAAAACAACGGTTCTAATTAGAAAAGAAATTCAAGAATATCCTAACAAACCATTAGAAGATGATTCAAAGATAATCTGGATCAGTAACAGAAATTAGAGTAGTCGTCATAATCTCTATGAATTCTTCGATTGCATTATTCATTCACGCTATATATGTGTGGATTTTTAGTGTTAGTAATGTTACCAACCATGTCCTATCTTTTTAATTTTCTTGTATAAAACAACTGTAGTGCCTATCGATGTAAAAGATATCAAAATTGATGCTACTATCAAAGTGTTCAATAACCTGTTATAGTCTAGCGCAGATGTCAAATAGCTAATGGTTGTTTGAGTATCAGGAATATTCCTTAACAAAACCCATTCCCAGGCTAATAAATGAGAATGATTCTGCAATGGATTTGCGAGGTCATAAGAATTAGGTAATGTATTAGATGTAGCTGTTATTAAATAAGTTCCATTGGCTGTCGATACAGGCTTTGCTAAACCCCCGTTTTCGTTATCAAATGACTCAATATTCTTGATTATCTCTTTTTGATCATCGTCTGTAAAGCTGTTATTCTCAAATTTATTAACATACATACCTTTAGAATAACCATGTCCTCTAGTTGCAATAGCTAGAGGATCATACAGTGTTTTAGATCCATCATTAAGGTTTGTAACAAGAAGCAAAAGCTGGGTTCTGAGCCATTCACCTAGATTGTGTTGAATAAAATAATTATGCGTAAAGTTATGCAAATCAATTGTTCCACCTAAATAAAAACTGATATTCCCCTTATCAGAATGTAGTGGAAAAACAACAGAGCTTACTTTAGAAAATAATGTTTTTGCATAATATAATTGAGTCTGATATTCTGAGATGCGATCTTTTCTATCATCAAATTCGACACACCAAGGATGATCAGGATAATAACCCTGCCCAAGTTTTTTTTGATTAGAATAAGGCTCCATGATATACATTCCACAATCATCTGTTGCAATAAATGAATAAACTAGTTCTCGTCCAGGGTTTTTCTCCTTAAATTCTTTTATAATTTCATCAAGCATTTCTCTTTTGTGTTGTTCTACACCGTTAGGAAGACCATAAGGATCATCGATTCCTTTTTTTCCTGAATCTATTAACTTTGCCTTGTTCACTAAATATGATGACATATTATATAGATCGCTATTGGATTTGTTGTTGGTGATTACATTAGACATAATATTATCAAGGGATTTAAATAACGGGTAAAGCTCGCCAGTATAATTACTTGTACTGATTCCACACATAGTTGACATTTTAGCTTCCTAACATAGTTGACACTCTAGTCTTAGAGTGTAATAATAATGGATATAATTGAAAATAGGTATAAAATGATAATTGAATCAGAACGTTCAGGTAAGACTATATCTGATGCTTGTACTGCATATGCTGTTTCAAGACAAACATGGTACAAATGGAAGAAACGGTATAATGTATATGGGATAGATGGATTAAAAAACCAATCAAGAAAACCGCATAATATTAAAAATGTAAAGGTAACCAAAGATATAGAAAAGATTATTCTCGAGCTGAGACTAAACAACAGATTTGGTCCAATGAGAATAAGGTTCAGATTAAAGAGAAAGTATGGAATCAGCTTGGGTACAAAAACCATTTACAATATTCTAAAGAGACACAATCTCAATGTACTATCTGTCAAGCTAAAAAGAAAATACAAGATTTGAAATGAAACATCCGAATGAGTTGGTTCAAATGGATACCAAAGGACCTTTTTATCTAAAAGGCTCACGAAGCAAAAATTATTTTATTCATGTTATATAGATGATTGCCCCTCAAGAAAAGTAGTTAGCAAATGGTGCCGCAGAAGAACTAGTGAAGAATCACTGTCGGTTCTCAACGAATGGATTGAACTCTACGGTAAACCTATGAAAGTGATGCACACGATGGTTGTGGTAGAGAATTTACATCGAATAAATTCAAACATTATCTTTTTCTCAATGGAATAAAGGACAAGCAGATTCCTAAAGGTTATCCACAAGAACAGGGGAAAGTAGAAGCGTATAACAAAATAGTCATAACTGAATTTCTACAAGTAGAAGAGTTAATTGATATGAAAGAGGGAATAGAGAAATACGAATTATTTGTCAAATCGTATAACTATGAAAGAGAACACGGTGGAATAAACGGAATGACGCCATCAGAGAAGTTCATGAAATCTTTAAAACAACCGATATTGATAATGTAGAACAAGACAAAATGTGTCAGCCATGTTGGTACATTGTTTTGTCAACCATGTGTGGAAGTACAACAATTACTTAGAATATTTTCATCGGATGTAACAATATTTTTGCCATATGGTTGTACTTGCTGACTAATGTTAAAACCTGCAGATAAAATTTGAAAAATATAATAACATAGCAAGGTGGTGGATGCAATTAGGGTTGCAAAAATTATCACCGTCAAGTTTCTTGATGAAATCATCATAAGTAGTCGTGGTTTTAAGATGGTTTGGAATTTAGTTATAAATATTCTGAATCTTTATTTATTATATGAATCAGAGTTGATTATTATGATCAGATGAAATTTTTTGATAAACGGATAAACCTTCAAGTTAGCGGTGTTATCGCCGCTAAATCAACATAAGAATAAGAGAAGGTTTTCCTACTCTTATCTTCTAATTGCTTCATTTTTATGTAAACACCTTTTAAAGAATGTTATAATAACAATTGTTATAAGTATGGAAGACGACCATTTGAAACCAAGCATTGGATTCATCGGCATGGGACGCATGGGTAGTCATATGGTCCAGAGACTACTCAATACTACCAATTACCAGTTGACTGTTTATGATCGTACAAGAGAAAAAGCCCAGGCCATAGAACAACAACATGGAGTGAAGGTTGCCCAGACGCCCAGAGATCTAGCTGCAGGTTGCCAGATTGTAATGGCCTCTGTGACGGATGACCGGGCCCAAGAAGAAGTCATGTTCGGTCCTGAGGGAGCACTTGCCGGAGTGCATGGCAATTCCTTGATGATTGATCTAAGCACGGTTTCTCCAGATGCCTCACGTCGACTCTTCCATGCTGCGAAGGAGAAAAATATCTCTATGATTGATGCTGCTGTGTCTGGCAGCGTGCCACAGGTGGATGAGGGGAGCCTGGTGATCTTTGTTGGTGGAGAGTACACAACCTTTGAACAATGCAAGCCTATTTTGAATGTCCTTGGTAAAAACATATTCTATATGGGTACAAGTGGTATGGGAACAACGATGAAGCTAGTAGTCAACACTTTGCTTGGCTTGGGGATGCAAGCCATTGCTGAAGCGATTGCTCTGGGTGAAAAGTCAGGATTAGAAAAGAATTTGCTTCTTAAAGTCCTTGGGGAGACATCCGTAATTACTCCAAGTCAGAAATCTAAGATTGAAAATGTCAAGCAAGAGGAGTATCCAACCAACTTTGCCCTCTCCCTCATGCATAAAGATTTTAGTCTTGTGTTGAATAATGCATATGATTTATCCGTGTCCATGCCGGCTACCGCAGCTGCTCAACAAATGCATACGGCAGCCATTGCAAAAGGAATGGAGGGAGATTTTTCCATCATTATTCAGTTTATGAAGGAATTGGCCGGTTTGTCTACTGCCTCTCAAGAACAAAAGAGAAAATAAAGGTTGTTGCGCCATTAACATGGCATTTAAATTGTATTACATTAACAGATATACACAACATTAACTGCCATCATCATTATTACAGCAGTCTCATTGAACAGGAACGAATGCAGAACTTTCAATATTTATTAAAACAACTTGATTCCTCTTCCCTGCTTTATATCCACAAGCTACAACTTAAAACTAAGATACTTAAAGAACACTATAATAAATTAGATTTACCAACCAAAGATAAAGATAACACTATAAAATATAGGCATGAAAGAATAAATCAAAGTCATGGTAATCCTGTGTAGAGTTTAACATCTATTCAAATGGAACTATAACGATTTACTTATCATATAGTAACAATCCGTTTAAATTAATTAATGAAGAGGATGTTTTAAAAATCATGCATATCTTGCCAGAGTAGAAGATATATTAAATGGTTTATAATCTGACACTCGAAACAGCATTGTTCCTCCATCCTTATCATGGCTTCTAACAGGTTGCGATGTTAACAAAGACATTCAAATAGACGATAACAATAGCATGGCACAACTAACAAGCATAAACCTACAGATAAAGTCTGCTATCGGAGTCTTTAGAGCATATGTTAAGCAGATAGATGATAAATCCTTCTATAGAGTTGAAAAATCTTTGGCTCCGAATGAATCCGTGTCTACTGCTTTTGAAACCTTTAGAAATAATGTCAAGATAAATGAAGATAGCCTTTCTTTATAATATTATAATTACTCTAAACTCATTAATTGGTAAAGTTTTTTATAATCTGAAAGAGATACTACAGACACCGATTTTAAATGAATTACTCATATATTATTATAGAAAAATTATAGAATAAGTTTTTTTTGCAAAGAATGTCATTATTTTATGATAATAATAAATTATCTCTAATATTACAATAAAATTTATCTGATTAATAATATCTTATTTATAATCTAGCGGTGTCACCGCCACTAACTTGAAATTAGTCTTTAAAAAATAAGAAAAGTAAATATAATATTAAAAATTGTTCCTGATAATAAGATATCTCTTTATGATATACACATAAAATATAACTCTATATTAGATCTCTTGCATAATTAGAATAAACAGCTATATGATCAGCAATTCTTCATTTTCTTGTTCTCTCATTGCTTTCATATGATCGGTTATCCAAAAAATCATTGCTTTTCAAATCATTCACTGCTGGTCTTACAGTGCAACAGTTCGATGACATTTATGAAAAAAATGTAACAAAAAGATATGCTAAACATGAAATACAACGCTTGTTCAAAAAAGATAGAGAAAGACGTATAGGTGCAGGTAAACCTTTCAAACTAGATATTAAAGATAGATTTCTCATGCTTTTGGTTTACTATCGTCTATACATAACTTACACTATGGCAGGTTTTCTATTTGATTTGGATCAGAGCAACATCTGCAGAGACATTCAAAAGATTGAAGGGTTGATAAGAGAATGTTTGCCAATTCCGCAGAAGACATACCCAATAACCAAAAGGCTGAAAACTCCAGAGGCAGTTGATAAATATTTTCCAGGCTTTCTTCTTGCTTTTACAGATTGTACCGAACAGCAAATACCAAGACCTGCGGATAAGAATAGAAGAAAGATATTCTATTCAGGTAAGAAGAAAAGACATACTATTAAGAATCAGATTACGGTTAACAATCGTGGTTATGTCCTTCACAAAGTACGCTATAAAAAAGGAAGAAAACATGACTACGATATTTATAAAAAGAACTATCCTGTCACTCCAAAACAAGTTGTTACTGTAGTTGATCTAGGGTATTTGGGCATAGAAAAGGATTTTCCAGAACAACTATCTGCACTACCATATAAAAAGAAAATAAACCAGTGTTTATCACAAGAAGAAATCGAGTTTAACATTATCCATTCGAAAAAGAGGATAATAGTAGAGCATACTATTAGCAGATTGAAAAAGTACAAGATAATGAGTGAGATATTTAGAAATAAATTGAGAAAATATAACAAGGTGTCAGACATAGTAGCAGGACTAGTGAACTATAGAATATCAAATTATCTGAACTAGAAATCGATATAGAATTAGAAGTGATGGTCTAGATTATTTCTAATTATGCAAGAGATCTATTCATAAATATGTTGCATCTAAGATCCATCACTTGAATGACTACAATAAGAAAAACAGATGATCATATATTTCACTGCTAGAAAGATAGAATATTCCATATCTATATTCAAACTGTTTTATTATAATCTCGTATTCAAGGAAAAGTAATTTTATAAATATTTTCTAATTAATAGTAGCAGAAGGTTGTAGCAGAATCGTTACTGCTACTATAGTCATTTAGGAGCGAATAAAAAATAAAAAATAATTCTTTTGAGAAAAATTACTCATCTCTTTTAAAAGAAATAACCTAAATGATGAGGATTTAAGCCTATTATCATCCAATCTCATGCTTCAGAAACAGCACAAGGTGTTTCAGATAATGAAAAATGATGTAGAGACATTAAGAATACTCAAAGATAATCAAGAAAACATAGCAGAAAAGGTCGGAGAGGTTACTATTATGTTAAACGAGATCCACTACTATACCGATTGATATTATCTTTAAATTTCTTTTTTAACTTAACATAAGATATGTGTTTCTACTACTTTCACATCTGACAATCAACATCAAGTTGATGGCAAATATCCAGAGGAAGATGTGACTGTTGAAGATAAGGATGAGGATGAGGATGAGGATGAAGACAATGATAAGGAATTACTAACCCAGGGCAGCGAAAGTGAGATAGTAAAGTAACTCCATCCATCCCACTTGAAACAACAGATAATCTTGAAATGGTAATCAGAGATTTGGAAAAGCATTTACCAAGATTTAAGAGAATACACCTACCTCCACAAGCAAGACATATTCTACTGATTGTTGCATTGCTTTACATAAGAAAAGTAATAAGAAGATTATCTATTAATTGCTAGGTACTTGTTACTCCTGTTGGAGTACTTGATGAATAAAGGATATTGCAATAGAGCCCTCACCTACTGCAGATGCAACACGTTTGATACTTGATGCACGAACATCACCCACAGCGAACACGCCTGGCAAACTAGTTTCTAATAAATACGGGGAACGATTTAAAGGCCAGTGTACAGCACTCAATTCTTCTGGTGAAAGGTTAGAACCGGTTTTTATGAAACCTTTACCATCTAATGCAATACAGTTATTGAGCCATTTGGTATTTGGATCAGCACCAGTCATTATGAAAACATGAGAAATATTATGCTGTTCTATTTGTCCTGTTTGTCTATTTTGCCAGCGAATGGATTTAAGATGATGGTCTCTTCCTTCATCTCCTTCTTCAAGTGCAACAATCTCAGTATACGTCTTTACAATGATCTTGGGATTTTCTTCTATCCTTCTTACAAGATAACGCGACATGCTCTGGGCCAAACCTCCTGATCGAATGAGCATATACACGCGCTTTGTAACGCTTGCCAAAAATACTGCAGCTTGACCTGCAGAGTTTCCTCCTCCAATTACAACCACCCCTTCTTCATCATCATCTCCTTTGCATAATTGAGCTTCCATAGAAGTAGCACCGTAGTAAACCCCTGCACCTTCAAAGCGTGACAAGTTTTCCAGTGATGGCCTTCTATATTCTGCTCCTGTTGCAATAATTATAGTATGTGCAGGAATTTGAGATCCATTGTTAACTTCTACAACGTATGGTTTACGATCGCATAAAAGTCGAATGGACCTTCCTATTAGCATCTCTGCACCAAACTTTTGTGCTTGAGTGTATGCTCTAGATGCAAGCTCCCGTCCTGAAATGCCTGTAGGAAATCCCAAGTAATTTTCTATTTTTGAGCTTAAACCTGCTTGACCACCTGGCGAATTAGTTTCTAAAAGTAGTACGTCAAGTCCTTCTGAAGCACCATATACTGCTGCAGCCAAACCTGAAGGACCAGCACCAATGATGATTGTATCTCGCACCTTTATTTGGTTTATAGATTCATTAAAACCAAAGGAGTTTGCTATCTGTTGATTAGTTGGATTTTTAAGTATAATTTGACCTTGACAAATTACTACAGGTATATCTTCAGATAAGATATTAAAATTATCCAAGAGGTTTTGCACATCAGGGTCTTGCTCCAAATCCATATAAGAATATGGATGTCCATTGCGTATCAGAAAATCTTTAATTCTTAGTGTATCTGCAGAATATTTCGAACCGATGATTACAGCATCGCCAACTTCTGCAGCCATAAGCTCAATCCTGCGGAGTATAAAAGCTCTCATTATTATATCTCCAAGCTCAGAATCAGTCTGTACCAAGTCCATCATATGCTTGCGATCTAATTCAATGACCTCGCTAGGTTTTATGACACGCATGCGAACAATGGTTCTACGACCAGATAGCATATTGACATCACCTGTAAATTCATTAGGTCCATGAACGGTAATAAGAGTCTCAGCGATAAGTGAAGGCTGTACAATCTCAATCTCACCTGACACTATTACAAAGAATGGCACAACACTCTTTCCCTGCTCAACTAGAACTTCTGCAGGCTGCACCATACGGCTGTGTCCAATAGCTGCAATACGGCTAATCTGTGCTAGTGTTAATTTAGGAAATATCTTATCAACGTGAGATCTAGTTAAAGGAATTCCTCTGCGGGCATTACTCATATCCTTTTTAGTGATGCTGATACTCAAAAATCATTTCCCCAACTTGTAGCAAAAAGAATATTTTCCTTATTCAAAAGTAATAGAGATCTGATAGGTTTTGCTTTTCTTGTTATGCATGTAACATTAAAACAACCATCTTTAGAAGATGCTGATATATCGCTAAAAGTAATTGAATCAGCAGCAAACAAAAGAAATCCTCCAACACTCAAGCATCTCTGAATAACGATATCATAATCATCAAGTTACTTCATTTGTTATCAAATAAAAATTTCATATATCATAATATTCATTTCGAAGTTGTTCTTAACTGCTTTGTTCTATGATTTGAAAATCAGTTATAACAACAATTAATCTGAAAAATAACAATTGAATTTTCAATGTTTTCGTTTTTAATTAATCAGAAAAACGTTAGCAAATAGCGAAAAAATAATTATGCAACAAACACATTTCAGAAATTATTGATAGTGGCAATATAGATAATGGTAGTAGACATGAACCAACAGAAGATGGAAATAAATCACCATTTGTAACTGCCGAAGACCTTCTCAAAGAAATAAAAGAAAATATCTTGATGAAGACGTCAGAGAATTAATTATCTTTCCATGGTTGTTCATGATGTTTATATTATTTAAGATCGAATATTGACGATATTACAGATATTGATCAAACTCATAGTTTTACTTGTTTGATATAGTAATGCGAAATAAAATCACAATATTTATTCTATCATCAGCATCACTCGTGACATCATCTTTTTCCTCTCATCTAGATTTAGTGGTGTTGCCGCCGCTAACTTGTAAAACGTCTTTTTATATCGTCCCACTGATGATAATAGATGCTTGCATGTCAGTGTTGGCAGAGTATAGAAAATAATTTAAGATACGAAAGTGAATAAGAGTTGATGTGCGATTTCATAGGTTATGAAATCAAAGATAAGCTACGAACGAAAAAGTTTATCGAAGATGAAGCCTTATATGAAGAACCAGAGCTCGAAAAGGCAGAAGAACAACCCGTTACGGTTACGCAATAGTCCTGAACATCTTCAAAAAGATCTACAAGCGCAGAATAAAATAATAGATCTGGAGCAGGACAATACGCAATTTATTGGATTTGAGCCTTCACCATCTGTAAGAATAAGATGTCCTAATAATCTTTAAACTCTCGTATAAAGCGTCATGTTGCAAAAAATCCCAATTACTTCAGTTCAAGTCTAGTTCCAGATTCTTTTTTTTAAAATAATAATATACTATAACCAGATTCTTTTATTGAAATCAAAAGAAATATAATCAATTGATCTGTCATTATTTTATTTAAAAAGAATAGACACTAGAGATACCAATTTTAAAGGAATTTCCCATATATATGCTATATATTGTTACAGATATAAAATTATTAATTATATTAATTAATAATAAAATAATAAATTATTGATAAATGATAATTAATTACTTATCTATCCACTAATTCCATCTTTTTATGTTTATTTTTTAAGTATACTTAAGATTTAGTAAAGAAATAGAAGATGTCAATTTCACTACCATTTATTAATATGCCAGTCATTGAAAAGGAATTTGAGATCATCAGACTAAATGATTAAAAAGATATAGGTAGAAAAGGAATAGAAAACCATCTCTAATTCAAATTACTGTACGATGGTTTTACTGTCTATTAATGGAAGACTGAAT
Organism: uncultured Nitrososphaeraceae archaeon; assembly: GCA_963830925.1. Classification (GTDB taxonomy): domain Archaea; phylum Thermoproteota; class Nitrososphaeria; order Nitrososphaerales; family Nitrososphaeraceae; genus Nitrosocosmicus. The sequence continues at coordinate 1,414,651 of CAWHOB010000001.1, forward strand.
AAAAATGTCGAGCCTTTTCCATCTTTATTATTTTCTGCCCAAATCTTTCCACCATGGGCTTCAATAATTGCTTTGCTGATATACAAGCCTAAACCTGTTCCAGTTGTTCCAGATCTATCTGTTTTAGCTGATGAGAAAAATTTTGAGAAAAGTTGTGGAAATAATTGAGGGTTTATGCCTATACCTGAATCAGTTATTTTTACTAATATTTCTTTAGAAATATTGTCAACATTGCATTTATTGATATTGGCATTATAATTTGGTTCTAAATTAATATGAATAGTGCCTTCCTTAGTAGCTTTAATAGCGTTGTCAATAATGTTAGAGATCACTTGAATTATTCTTTGTTTATCTCCATCTACAACAAGTCTAATTTCATCTTTCTTTTCTATGTATATATCATCATAAACTATACTTACATTTTTCTTATCAAAAACAATTTGATTTCTAAAATCTTGAACAGTATCTGAAATTACTTCGCCTAAATTGAATTTCTCCTTGTATAGTATTAATAAATTATTATCTATTTTTGATATATCGATTAAATTCGCTAAAATGTTCTGAAGTCTCTCTGCATTTCTTTTAATAAATTTTACGTATTCAATATTTGAAGGCTTTACAAGTAGCATCTCAACATATCCCAAAATAATCTGTAACGGCGTTCTTAGTTCATGACATGAAATCGCGATAAACTCTTTCTGTTTGATGTTATGCTGTTTCATTTGATTATTGATTAGAAAAAGTTCTTTATTGACAGCGACAAGTTCTTTGTTCACTTTTGCAAATTTTTCATTTGCTTCTGTTAATTTGTTATTGGCAAATAAAAGATTATTATCTGCATTCAATAAGGCGTTATTTGATTCTCGTAGATCCTTTGTCTTTAATTTAAGTTCAGAATTTAGCTCCTCAAGTGATTCATTTGCTTCTCTTAATTCTTCAGTCTTTGCTAGTAATTCTCCAGTCTTTATTGTAAGAAGTTCATCTGTTGTTAAATCATTTTTTTTATTTTTGTTAACCTGAGACGTTATACTTGCTCAAAATATAATGAAAATGCCATCTTATATCTTAATAGATGAAACCGGATTGTGGAGAATTGCGTTATTATTTTTTCTTATATATATTATGATTTTTTTACAAACATATTTTTAATAACCATAACGGAAAATTCCAAATGCTTGTATAAAAATAGAAATTGTTTTTTATTAATAAAACGTTTGAGAATGACGAATAAAATAATCATGCAACTTACTACTATGAGAATAAATGATGGATTGATACATCGTCATATAGATTAACAAAATTAAAGATAAACTTTAACGGTTACCAACAGATTATTGTATTTCTTTAAATGCGAATGCAGATAATGACGACAACAATAAGTCTTAATTATCACCCAGTATTTAGTTCTTTATTATATGCTATGGATTGCTACATCCATATGACATTTGATTATGCTTCTCTCGTTATGTATTTAGTAATATTAAATTTTTTGGAATAATAATCTGTTCTAATTCTTTCGTATTTATCCTATACAACCTCTTAAGGAAAAATATTAGAGAAAATAATATGGAAAGAAAATTTAGAATGATATTCTATAACTTTTTTAAGCGAGATTTATAAACAATATTATTATCGAATTACCATGAAAAACCTGATAATTCCAGTTGTAGGATTGATATCCGCAATATTCCTTCTGAGTTACATGACTGTAAGTAATGCGTATTCACTACCTTCTCATGTGTCTAAACAACCAAACGTAAAACCGAGTGATTTTAAAACAGTAGGATCAAACGTAAAGATTAACAAACAAACATCTAAATGCTATGTGATTAAAACTGGCAAACCCACCAGAGTTCCATGTCCTGATATAATAATAATAGGAAAGGCTACTACGGGTAAAGGAGTATCATCTAAATAGATCATCAAATAAAAACAATATCTAATTTTTTAACAAATATTATTTAATCTTGCTTTTTGAAAATGTAATATATTAGCGAAAAGATAGTTTGTTAACCATATATTCACACATTAGATGGCATAAAATTGCAATACATCTAGATATAAAGTATAGAATTCTTTAAAAAAAGATAAAAAATTGTAAATTATTTAATTAACTGATAACACAATAAGTTTAGATATGTCACCGCCGCTAACTTGCCAATCACCTCGTCTTCGTTTGATCATAAGTATACGGTCAATCCTACCATTAAATTCATTCTTATAATTATAAAGATTTGAGAAATTACAAGGATTTTATTTTTCACATTAGATTTCGCAAACTACGAGGATATAGTAGAAGCATACGAACAAGGCTTTTCATATATCCATAAGCCATGAGGCTTATTTCAACCGCAAAAACAATGTTTAATCTTAAAATAGAAATGGCTATATCCATAACTTAATGTATATACTTCCTTTCAAAGCGTCTTCTTAAAAGCTATTGCAATAAGACCGAATGTTACTGCTCCACCAACTATCTTTATTATGTAATCTGTAGGACTTGGAGACGCTCAGGGCATCCACTTGGGGCTTAGACTCCCTGGGAAAGTATTAGTAGGGCATATACTTGGTGACATATGCTTGAGTTGCTGGAGCGTATGGATAAATGGATGAAACTGCCACCATTCCTTTATTCTATCCTGCCATTTGAGAATATGCGTGGTTCACGAATTTCAATATTCCAGAAAACTTGATTCCCTACTTTACGAGAGTTGCATTGTTATCTGACCAATTTTAGGAGGAGTGGTAATTTGAAAGGTGGCTTGTAGTGGTATGTTATCACCGAACATAGTTCCTCCAGTGATTCCCAGTATAGTTGGTAAGAGAAGAAGACTAGCTGATATAATAATTAAAATTACAGGAGTAAGAATTGGTACTTGGTTGGGATTTGCTTTATGATTCTTGAAAATAACAAGTAGATGTCCATCTCCGATTCCAGGTATCGTTATGTCCGAGAAGCCAGTACATGTAGCATTGTTTTGTGCACTACATGGACTTGGAGTCAAGTCTACATCTGTAACTGACTTGCCAGCCTGACCTGGGATGCCACTCACCGTGATCTTGACTTTATTATATGTTGGAAAGTCTTTTTCTGCATATACATTCGTTATAAAGCTCAAGCATAAAATTGATACCACGCCCAAGCAAGTTAAGAGGTGTATTATTCTGTGGTTCATCATGAAGAACCCAAGGTTGTATACATAGTCGGTATTTTCTTTTTCTATTAACAATAAAAGGAATACTAATCCTTAACTTAAGAAGTCTAGAACCTTTTTTTATTAAATTCTTGAGTTAAACTATAACATGTTTTATATCAAGGAAAAACCAGAAGGATTTGATAATGTATTGTTATGACGATATTTTATTAAATTCAAAATTGAGCACATTTAGATCAGAGAGAAAAGATATTGGTTAAAAGTACATTAAAATAAAATAAAATAAAACAAAAAGAGAAAATGAGTCAAAAAAAAGTCATTGTAAAAGTTATGACCGTTAAAAATAATGTTCATCAGGTATTTGATTTTTTTTCAAATCCAAAGAATATGGAAATAGGGGGAGCATTAAAACTAGTAAGCGATAATGAGGATGGATGGTGGATCTTCAACCACGATATAGCAGGTAGATCAAAAATGAAGCACATTTCAATTCCTCATTATGGGATACTAGATCATATTTTTATACGTGGAGGATTAGAGTGGAATGTTTATGTTCGAATCATTCCAAATGAACAAGGATCCACGGCTACCTGGACATTTTTAAATCCAGATGGTATGGACGAAAATGTGTTTGAAAAACAACTTGAAATGTTTGACAAAGAAATTGAAAATTGGAAAAATGCATTGGAACATATTAACTATGAAATAAATGATAGATGACATCAACAGGATTAGAAAGAGATCCAAATAGTCATTTTATTTTATAACAATATAATATCATTAACTGTACTGATTCCACACATAGTTGACATTTTAGCTTCCTAACATAGTTGACACTCTAGTCTTAGAGTGTAATAATAATGGATATAATTGAAAATAGGTATAAAATGATAATTGAATCAGAACGTTCAGGTAAGACTATATCTGATGCTTGTACTGCATATGCTGTTTCAAGACAAACATGGTACAAATGGAAGAGACGGTATAATGTATATGGGATAGATGGATTAAAAAACCAATCAAGAAAACCGCATAATATTAAAAATGTAAAGGTAACCAAAGATATAGAAAAGATTATTCTCGAGCTGAGACTAAACAACAGATTTGGTCCAATGAGAATAAGGTTCAGATTAAAGAGAAAGTATGGAATCAGCTTGGGTACAAAAACCATTTACAATATTCTAAAGAGACACAATCTCAATGTACTATCTGTCAAGCTAAAAAGAAAATACAAGATTTGAAATGAAACATCCGAATGAGTTGGTTCAAATGGATACCAAAGGACCTTTTTATCTAAAAGGCTCACGAAGCAAAAATTATTTTATTCATGTTATATAGATGATTGCCCCTCAAGAAAAGTAGTTAGCAAATGGTGCCGCAGAAGAACTAGTGAAGAATCACTATCGGTTCTCAACGAATGGATTGAACTCTACGGTAAACCTATGAAAGTGATGCACACGATGGTTGTGGTAGAGAATTTACATCGAATAAATTCAAACATTATCTTTTTCTCAATGGAATAAAGGACAAGCAGATTCCTAAAGGTTATCCACAAGAACAGGGGAAAGTAGAAGCGTATAACAAAATAGTCATAACTGAATTTCTACAAGTAGAAGAGTTAATTGATATGAAAGAGGGAATAGAGAAATACGAACTATTTGTCAAATCGTATAACTATGAAAGAGAACACGGTGGAATAAACGGAATGACGCCATCAGAGAAGTTCATGAAATCTTTAAAACAACCGATATTGATACACTAAAACAAGACAAAATGTGTCAGCCATGTTGGTACATTGTTTTGTCAACCATGTGTGGAAGTACAACAGTTAGTTAATAGAAAGAATAAAGACTATAAAATTCATCGTTGGAATGTTAACTCTATTATTATTTTATCGACCTTTGCTATCCTGCTTTTATATCTATAAAACACCTTTCTTTTTGAGAATATAAAGCAGGTCTGGGCTGATTCTGTGATAGCTACTATACCTGTTAGGACTGACCCGCTAGGTGTTGCATATGACCCAGGCGATGGTAGGGTTTATGTAACTAACGAAGGTTCTAATCCTACCTATTCTGGCACCGTCTCTATAATTGCTACATCACAAAATCCACATCATACTACAATCACATCAGCTGTGGATGACAATAATAATCATGTTCAAAATGGTAGCTCCACCCTCTCTACATCTATAACATTTAATGTTCGTGCTAATCCTGGTGTAAATTCTATAACAGGCTTTCAGTGTAGCCTTGATAACGCTCCTTCTTTCTCTTCCTGTGATACTCCTACTACTAATAATGCAGGTGCTATAAGCTTTAACAACTTAGCAGCAGAACAACAGCACACAGTAAAGATAGTAGCAGTTGATTCCCAGGGTAATGTTGACCCTAATCCCGCTATATTCAGCTGGTTTGTCACTCAACAATTGCCATCTACTAATAGTAATAATACTACTGTAGCCAATGGCGGATTTATAGCCAATGGAGGATTTGGTGGCTCAGGTGATACGACAATAGCTCAAGGCAGCAATGGTGGTTATGGAGGCGAGGTGGCAACGGAGGTTCAGATTTTAATAGATCACAATTCCGATAACGATGACGACGGTGGTGGTGCAGGTAGCAACTAAGGCTTTGGTAGACATAAAGGTATTGCATCATCATCAGCGGGCAGTGGAGTAAACGGAATCTTAGATGGTATTAGTAGTATACAATGTTCTGAGGATACCATGAGATAATCCCTTTTTGGTTCTTCTATGACGTAGATATTCTTAGTTTATACTTTTGGGTTATTGGTTGCCGGTAATATAGGGCAACAAAGATTACTAGAAACTGACAGATATGGAAAAAGTCTCTATTTGCCTACAATTGGATTGACAAGTATGGATACTTACATGATGGAAGACGTCTGATAAAAAGTCATTGTACTCTTCAATCTTCTACTATAGTAATTTTCATTTCAAAATGCAACTATTGATAATCAGAAATAGACTACCAAAACAATAATAGATTCTAATCAACTTGCTAAAACTCCTCTGATAATGGACCTTATCTCTTATTATTCTAATATAAAAGTGATATTATGATAAAAAGATGTATCGTATATGTTTTAATTCTTTTTTAATCCTGTTATTTTCAAATGTTTTTTATAATCTAGATTGGGCTTGGGCAGACTCAGTGGTTGCCACCATACCTGTTGGAAATTCTCCAAGAGGTATTGCATATGATTCAGGTAATGGAGAGGTGTACGTATCTAATTCTGGTTCTAACACCATCTCTGTGATTGATACTTCTAACTATACTGTGGTTGCCACCATAACTGTTGGATCTTTCCCAATTGGTGTTGCATATGATTCAGACAATAAGGCGATTTATGTAGCTAACGATGGTTCTAACACCATCTCCGTAATCAACACTTCTAACCATCGGGTGGAAGGTAACGTAAGTGTGGGATCTCGTCCTAATGGTGTTGCATATGATTCAGACAATAAGGCGATTTATGTAGCTAACGATGGTTCTAACACCATCTCCGTAATCAACACTTCTAACAATACATTAAATACCACCATAACTGTTGGATCTCATCCTAATGGTGTTGCATATGATCCTGATAATAAGGAGATGTATGTGACTAATGCCGGTGATAACACCATCTCCGTAATCAACACTTCTAACAATACATTAAATACCACCATAACTGTTGGATTTGTTCCACTAGGTGTTGCATATGATCCAGACAATAAGGCGATCTATGTACTGACTCTGCTGAGAGTCTCGTCTCCGTAATCAACACTTCTAACAATACTAAATCTACCACTATAAGCCTTGAACGTCCGCCACAAGGTATTGTTTATAATTCGAGAAATAATGATATATATGTGACTAACTCTGCAGTTAACACCATCTCCGTAATCAACACTTCTAATAATATGGTAGTTGATACCATACCTGTTGGGATGGGACCAGTAAGTGTTGCGCATGACCCTGTTAATGGAGAGGTGTATATAACTAATCAAGATGATAACACCATCTCCGTAATTGCCACTCTTCCAGTTGCTAATGCAGGTTCCAATCAAACAAAACAATCTTTTTAAACAGTTCAGCTAGATGGTGATAAAATTCTAATCCCAGTGGATCTCTTCCACTAACATATATGCGGACTCAAGTCTCTGGTCCCACAGTTACATTATCCAATTCAATGTCTGCAACGCCATCATTTGTAGCCCCTAACGTAAATGAATAAACTGCACTTACTTTTCAACTAATAGTGACGAACTCGAAAGGAGTACATAGTAACACATCCTTTGTTACAATAACTGTTGCACCTTCATCAAATGGTGGCAATAGTGGCTCATCTACAGGTGGCAATAGCGGCTTAGGCGGTAGTGCAATAGCTCACACTGATAATGCTAATGGTGGTGCAGGTGGCAATGAAGGCTCAGGCTTTAATGGATGTGGCAATGCGGAAGACAACGGTGGTGCAAGTGGCAATGGAGGCTCATAGACATAGCGACTCAGCAGCAGCAGCGGATAATAGAGAACATGTAGGCTCAAATGGTTTTAGTAGTCTGCCGATGTTCTCAGCGATACCGTAAAGAAACCCTAAATTCTCATCCTTTTATAAAAAAACAACAATCTGAACCGTCAAACTGTCGAGAAACTCAATAAATATAACATCTTTAACTTATTCTAATATCTTAATTCTACTCTAATATGATAAGGCATGTTTCTCACTCAATCTATATCCATCGCTGACTCCATCTATTTTTAAGATGGATTGGATATTAGATATTATAGTATATCATCAAATCCTTGTAATTTCTATATAAAACTGATTGACCTGCCATCATTTAAAGATCTAAAATATCATAAAAGTAAGTTGAAATCCTTAACCTTTCCTTTATTCTCTCTATTTGATTTAGCGGCGGTAACACCGCTAAATCTAGGATGAGATGAAAAAGATGATGTCATAAGTGATGCTGATGATAGAATATATATATTGTGATTTTCTTTCGCATTACTATATCAAACAAGTAAAACTATGAGCTTTATCAATATGTGATACCTCATCAATATTCGATCTTAAGGCACATCTGGATCTTCTAAAGCAGCATCCCGCCATTCCCCTCAGATCCTAGAGCCAAGCAAATGAATGGTAGGAACGACCTTGCGGGTAGCGCCCACCTACGCACGGGTTCCTCTCTACGGCGTTGTTGAATGTACCGCCGGCATAGTGGAAAACCTTGATCATAGCGACACCGTGGGCAATCAAGTTGTCTTGGTCGGCGTTGTTGACTTCATACACTGTCAGGACAGTGGGGTGGTCGATTGAGTCAAGCTGGACAAGAGTGATCCATTGCAGTAGATGATCGACACCTCCTTTAAATATCTACAATCTATATTGTTATTTTTAATTTGATCCAAACTGAATCGATCTCAAAAAGACGACGGAAAAATCGCAGTGATCACTGGGGGAAGCAGCGGTTTAGGCCTCACTACGGCACAGCGATCCGTCGCAGAAGGAGCGTATGTTTTTATCACCGGTCGGTACGAAAGCCAACTTAATGCAGCCGTCAAGCAAATTGGCAAAAATGTCGCCTGCGTTCAGGGTGACGTCTCAAATCTCTCTGATCTTGATAGGTTGTACTACATGGTAAAGCAGCAGAAAGGCCGAATCGATATTCTCTTTGCAAATGCAGGCCTGTGGGAATTCGTACGATTGGATGCAATTACAGAAGAGCATTTTGACAAAATATTCAACGTCAATGTGAAAGGGCTTTTGTTCACAGTACAAAAAGCACTTCCACTTTTTCAGGATGGTAGTGGTGGTTCTATCATTCTAATGGCTTCAATCGGGGGATCCAAAGGAGTTGAGGGATTGAGTGTATATCATGCGACCAAAGCCGCTATACGGTCGTTCGCGCGTTCCTGGACCGTCGATCTGAGACAGCGCAAGATCCGTGTCAATTCCATCAGTCCTGGCCCAATAGATACACCTGGTTTAAGACACGCTTTGCAAAGTGTGCAAAATGCCGAGAAGTTGATGACGACCTACTTGAACTCCATACCTCTTGGGAGATTTGGCAATCCTGACGATATCGCAAATGCTGTCTCTTTCCTTGCATCAAATGATAGCAGTTTTGTCACAGGAATCGAACTCTCTGTGGATGGCGGTATGGCACAAATATGATTGAACAACAATCCATGTGAGGGACGTCTGATTTCTGTATGATTTCTCATATATTCGCATCCAGTATCAAAAAAACTAAACAGTGCTAAGACCGTGCATATTATAGGTGATGCAATTGAGGTGTGTACTTATCCTCTGTTTTACCTTTCAGAATTAGCGAGTAAGCCTATTTGCTATGTTACAAGTGACGAGATCTGCCGCATTGTGTTGTAAAGCAGCCGGATTTGCAAATGACGCGCAATGTCTGGTTGTTCTCCAGCGACTTCTAGGTATTTTTTAAGTCGCCCGGCAACAGAAATGGGTCTTGCAAGCCATGAATCTGGAAGACAGGACTATGAACTTTGACTGATAAATACACTTTCTGGTAAGATATACGCAAACAGTTTTGTTCGTAATAGTGAAGTATGGCCCCAAAGTCTCTGTGTAGGAGCGCCTCAAGGTAGTTTTCTTGCGTAGTAGATTCTTTTAACTACTGACGTAGAGATTCTGGAGTAGGTTGCTTGTATTCAGCCTATTTGGAAATCGCTTGCGTATGTACCCTGTTCTTGCTATTGTAGGTTGTATGCCGGTTCGCTGGTAATGCCTTGAATGACCGTAGTTTAGAAGATAAGGCGCTCTGTCAAGGCCGGCAAATGTATGACAAACATCCATGATATTACGGTGTTGAAAGAACTTGTTCTTGAGATTTTAATTGAACTACCATCAAAAATATATAAATATAGACTTGGGCCTAAAAAAGCGTTAACTATTGATTCGGGCTCAGAGGGCTTCATGACGATCTGGGTCACTATAGAGTAGATTCTGTATATGAGTAAATCAATGATTCATTTAAATTTTATGGTACAATATAGCAGCTACTTTCATTGCTTGTTTCGCACTTATGCTACTATATATCAACAACTACACTATCTATTTAATATATACATCCAAAATCTTGGACATATGATAAGGAATGTAGGTATAACAACTCTATCTCTGCTTTGTTGCATGATTCGAAAATCAGTTAAAAATTTAATATTTGTATTATAATAATAATTAAGCTTTTGCTTTGTTGCATGATTCGAAAACCCGCTAAAACAGTAGTTTAACTGTGACAATAACAATTATAATTTAACTATTTCCGTTTAAACTCCATTAGCAAAACGTTACCAAATAGCGAAAAAAATTATCATGCAACAAAGCATTAAGCTTTGACTATTTCCGTTATAACACTGTCAATAAAACGTTAACAAATGACGAATAAAATAATCATGCAACAAAGCACTCTATCTCCAGAACTTGGTGTTGAATCAAGTGCTAGGGATGCACTTAACAGAGACTTTTATCCGGTTATAGTTTAAGACGCGGTATCTTCATCATCAGATAAAGATCCACACACTCGCTCTTTACAAAATATGAACGATTCTTACTGTTGCATCTACGAAAAAGATTGTAACTTCATCAGAACAGATCGAGATGTAGTTAAATAGGAATAAAATTAGTTACAACTTAAAATATTAGATATTATACAAAAAGATTGTCATATGAATCATAACGATCCTAAAGCGATTTTATCTAAATAATAGATCTCTTGCATAATTAGGAGCCTGTCAAAATTTTATATATTATCAACGATATTTTATAATATTTGTATTTTATTTTGCGGATTAGGTTAAGATATACCTACTTTTTAGAAAATTTTTTTAATGGTATTAATTATGCAAGAGATCTAATCCATAGTAGAAAATTTGATAAAGTCTCATAAAATCACTTGAATATCCAATATACGTCTATTGAAAAGTATTGGAATAATGTAATATGTGATATCTATATATTTATAGCAGACTTTGTATTAAGGATAATGAAAACAATCACATTATTGACAATATTTGCAATAGTAGCAGCAATGGGCACAGTAGGAGCAATATCAATGACTATGATACAACCAGTACATGCAGTGGGAGCAACATTATCTTGCAAAATATAATACACAAATAATAACTCAACCGTTTATGGGTAATCTTTTGTTGAAAATGATCACTAATTTTATAAGAGAGACTATATCAATCTATATTTTAAAATGACAAATATACAAACATAATATATCATAATAAATAATATTAAGTTATTCTGCATTAGTAGTTTAACATTGCACAAGTTCTTGCTGCCCCTCAAATATACAAAAGGATACTTGAGTAGAGGATTGCAACATAAACTAGGTCATATATAGATATTAGTAAGTGGATTGATAATTATATAATGCTATCATTATCTTGTAAAGATGTAGGCGTAGATTGTGATCATGTATGCAACGCAGAAACAGAAGAAGAGTTAATGCAAAAGGCAAAACAGCATGCAATACAAGACAATCATTTCACTGAGGAAGAAATATCAAATCTAGAGATACAAAATAAAATAAAATCCTATATCAAAAGATCCTAGACCTGTCAAATACAATTTCTTTAAACTATATCTTTTTTATTTTCTAATTTCAATCTGATCTTTACCCTTTTCATTATAAAGCGATTCAGCTTCATGATCTGAAAGGTTCCAATTATCTTTATGATTTATCTTGTCTTTAATGTCAAGTTCAATGGCTCTATTTTTAATATAATAATCAGTAGATTTTTTGTGGCCTATAGGACTTGGTATGTCTAATTCATTTAATATCCACGAATAATAATCAGGTCTTTTATCAGAAATATTTCTGGTTTTAAGAGATTTTGTGGATTGATTTTATTTACTGAGGCCAGAGTCTTAGTTGCTAATTCATCCCTGTTTTTAAAGAAAGATGCGAGATGATTTTCCTTAAAATAATTGCGAAGCCTGATAATATTTTCTGAACTTTTGATATCCGACTGAGCCGTTCCATCTATAAAAGCCAGTGGCCATGGCTCTTTTTCATCAAGTAAAAAGATAAGAGATGGTATTCCTTTTTCCTTTGCCTTTCTATATTCAAGTTCTGTTATAGATAGATTTTCAGGGTTGTTTTTCTTATCCAGTGGAATAAATCCTTATCTCCAAGCAAATATTTCAATGTATATATCACAAGAAGCCACGTCATCAAGGCATTTTTGAAGAGGCCTTTGATCTTGAGCCACATAATCCTCCATGGCAACAACATGATTGCCATTCATACTTAATGCATCATAGACGGCTTTTCTATAGTCTTTTAGGTCTTCATAAGTGAATGAGATATAGATTTTAGCCACGAATAAAATTTTTTATAATAATCTTTAACTTAACTTTTACTTTAATGTTGTTTATATTTTAATAATGTCTTTAATATTTAATCAATTACAATAAACTATGATCTAGATTAAAATCTTAATCTAATAGCACAAAGCTGACATGGAACTTCATAATTCAATGATTGAAGATCATATAAATAGGAAAATGGATAGAATAAATAAATAAGTTTCATTGATTTTGGAACATAATTCAACTTGATTCGATCATAATCTATTTATTTAAAACATATGAACATGATCTTGATTTAGCGGTGGTAACACTCTATATTGCAAATGAGTTATAACTAATCAGATAAATTTATTGAGATGCTATTGACATTTTTATATATGTATTGAGATCTTTAATCGAATTTCAATATTTAGAGTGTTTGTCCATTGGAATTCTTTAACAGATGCAAGAAACACATCTTTGTTTTTGATAATGAATTAATTTCTTAATATTATAATCCTTTAAAGACTATATTAGTTTGTTATCAAATGTTTTCGATTTATAGTAATATGATCTAAAGTTTTAAAGATACTTCTTTTCAATGGCTTACATATCAAATGGTTGTAATGTATCATATCCTCTTAGTTCTTTGTTAAATCTTTATAATAATATATTTAAAAAATAACCATTAAATCGATAAAATTAGTGGATAATTAAGTTATTAATTTCAATATTTTATTATTTTTCTTAGTGAAATAACTTATTCGTTTTATATCTGCAACAATATATAGTATATATATGGGAAATTCCTTTAGAGTTGGTGTCTTTAGTATACATAACATTATCCAATGCTAGGAATTACAATCTCGATTAATTAATTCAAACTAATGACTTCATTAAATACATCACGTTAGTAAAGGATGACTCAATATATAATAAATGTTGGTCATATATAGATATTATTAATTATAAAAATAGGAAAATATTAGATTAATAAAGATATGAAAACGGTTAATATATGATAATTTGATTTATTTGATTGTTGAGTAATAATAGATATGGTCAATACGTAGATCCCAAATACATTGAAAATCTAGAAAGACATTTTGAGGGGCAGCCTACTCAAATTAGATTAAATTCCGCCAACGTGGAAGCGACTAAAGATATCATTCAACATAGTAGTAATTTCTTCTTTGGGGATAATAGTTATAAATTTATAGTTAGATTTATTTGCGATGCTTGTGGTATTCAAATTGAGCCCCGGTATAAACCGTTAGACATCCGATGTACACAATGCAATAGAATATACTTGTGATAGTTTTATTATTTCTCCAGGCATCACTAGCAATCCATTTCTTTAGCTTGAATCTTTTTTCTGCGTTATCTTGTTTAAATCCTATTGCTTGAAGATCTCCTACAGTTAATCCTCTTCCTTCAGTTAGGTGAAGTGATTCAGCAAGCAGTGAGATGTATCTTGCTTGAGTAGACATCTTAATTCTTTTAAGTCTGGATAAATGTCTGAGCTCTCAATCTCATAATCATTTCAGGATCATCGGTTGTTTCAAGTGAGTTGTTGGATGGGATTGAATGGCTATGGTTATGTTCATTATCAGTAGATGTTGTTGTTGGCTTCTTGTCCTGGCCATCGCTATCTAAACTATCATCATGATCATCCTCTAGCTGTCCATCATGAAGAAGATGACGATAATTGTCAGTTGGAAAAGTAATAGTAGTAATAACTAATCTTTTTTTCTTATGTTTATTGAAGGATTATAATGATGATTGCTGCTTAAGGTAATAATAATAGTAGTAGGGGTAAACCCTTTTGGAATAATGGTAGCCCCTTAGACCTTTTCTGCTATGTTTTCTTGTTTATTTGTGAAGATTCCTGTTTGTTCTATATCAATCTCATTATCTAGAGCATATTTTACCATATATGATATACGACCATTGGATGATGTTGAGGTCAAATCATCGTCATTTGGGTTATTTATGTCCTCAATATCAGAAAAATTATTATCAAAAGATTTATTATTTTCTATTTTTTATTCGCTCCTAATGACTATTGTAGCAGTAACGATTATGCTATATCTTGATGCTACCATAAATTAGAAAAGATTTATAAAATTACTCTTACTTGATTACGAGATTAATAAAACAGTTTGAATACAAATAGTGGATATTCTGTCTTATGTTTTATCTTTCTGGTAGTGATAAACATTCATACTAATAATAAGTTAAATCTTGTTAATATAACAATTCAAAATAATAAAAATATATGTTAGTGATTAAATTATCTCCAATGGCTATATTATCTTATTCATTTTCTTAAAGCATGATGGATTATTTATACTACATAGGAGATAGTTGTCCACGGATTTCTCCTTTAGGATTTGCTTGTGTATGCACATTCACATATGCATCTCCACTTTTTATCATGCTTATCAAGTCTTTAATTTGTTTACCTGCCAGTGGTCCTTCAAGATTGGTAGACTTGATAGTACCTTTAGTCAACAATCCATTGGTCATTGCTGAAGGTGCATTGGTTTTAAATAATGTAACTACCACAGGTCCATTTTGTCCTGCCTTTCCTTGATGAATGTGAGCTTGTGTTACCTTTTGTATATCTTTAACGTTAACATTATAACTTAGGCTATTGGTTCCAGTAGCCTGGAAGCTTGCCATGCCTGTTGCTTTAGTATGTTTGGGTGGAACTTCGTCTTTACCTGTAAGTTTGGCATCAAAATGTTTAGGTTGCGTTTGGGGAAATGCAGCAAAGATGGAAGATCCAATCAAAGATGAAAAGCCAGATGCGATAATGAAAGTTGCAAATGTTAGAACTCCTATAACCGCGGTAACTTTTAAGGTTGTTTTAATTGTCATTATAAATACTGATAGTCGATAGTATATAACATTATAATATAATGTTATTTCTATATATTATTCTAGAATAATATACTTTATTTTATTATAATTATTATTTTTATGTTTATAAAGTTAAAATTATGCTTTTGAATGATAGAATCATTTCACTGAGGAAGAAATATCAAATCCAGAGATACAAAATAAAATAAAATCCTATATCAAAAGATCCTAGACATATCAAATACAATTTCTTTAAACTATATCTTTTTTATTTTCTAATTTCAATCTGATCTTTACCTTAGAATGGCTATAAAGCTATAGAATTTATAGGTTTTTGAAGGAAATATTTTCCTTTTATTACCAGTACTTGAATAGTATCATGATTAACAAATGTTATGGTTAAAAGCAATTCAAATACTTCTACTAATGATAATAATGTTAATTTTAGAGACAGCAATACAAGCAACAATGCAAGCTTTTCTTATAATACAAATACAAATAATCAAGATTTTAACGACTCAGTAAACAGAGCACTTGACCAAACCAAAGACAATATAAACAGGTCAATTGAAGAGTCAAGAAACAGATTCCCCGATACAATACTATTGCAAACACCTATCATGAACAAACGCTCCAAACTGTAAAAGAGATATCAGAGAACTATATCGAATCTCAAAAGACAATTATAAATTCAATCCAATCAACATGGAGACCATTTTCACAGAATTTTAATACAAATGTAAACAGCTGGTATTTTCCAGATACCGCAGCCAATGTATACAGCCGATTGGTAAGTACAGTTGCAGACAATACAGTAACTGCTTTGAGAAATACAAACAATTTGATATTCTCAAGTTTAGATGCATGGAGGTCAACATTACAACAAGCAAAAGACAACTCAAAACATATATTCCATCTAAACTCAAATGCAGCAAAGACGTTTGAACAAAACACAAGAAAATTAACAAAAGCAGCTCAACATGCAGTATCACAAAACAATGCATTATACAACAGCAGAGGATGGAGAGACAATACAAACACATCATTTACCACTTCTACTCCTGCTGGAACATCATCAACAACAACTTTTAGATCAACTGCTTAAGTAAAAGCAAAAACAATAAAATATTTTTTAATTTAAAAAGAGATAGTCATAATCTCTTCCTTTTCTCAACCATATTTTACACCAAATACAAAAGTTTTATTTTGTTATCATCTTCTAGTTTATCTTTGAATGCATCTTCTAATGATTCATATGATTATTTCTTTTAAGCGCCTTTCTGTTTCTTGAGATATAAATGGGACTGGAAGGAATGCAATAACGCTTCTTACAAGTAAACTACAATGGACTATAATTTTAGCGGTGGTAAGATACAAGGCTATTACATACTACCATTTGGATCCAATCATTTATTTATTTAATATATCAACACCTTCTATACGCTTTCATGCATCTTCTTAGCAATATATGGAGCTGCATATTTGTCAGTTACAACTTCTATATATGCTGCAGTACCATTTTGTTCTGTATCTTTTAACGCCTGATCAAGTTCACCACATGTAGTAACTCGAGCCGTGAACCAACCATCGCAGCCAAGCGCATGCGGTATCTCAGAGTAGCGCCATAAAGCTATATCGTTGTAGGCAATAGACGGGTTCTTGCCAATAAGTCGTTCGATCAGATAACCAGAATTGTTGAGCACAAACACAATGGGTTTCAGACCTCGGCGTCCGAACTGACTGATCTCCTGAGCGGTCAGTTGGTGAGATCCATCACCGGTCACTAAAACTATACGACAATCAGGCGCTGCTACTGCGGCGCCAAAGGCAGCTGGGGTTGCCCATCCAATCGACCCCCACAGGGTCTGATTATGAAAAGTCACACCCGTAGGCAAGAGCGCAAATGCTAGTCCTAGTAAAGATGTACCAGTCTCCGCAATGAGAATATCGTTCGGTTTGATGAAGTTTGCCCAGCGAGGATAGAGCGCCTCTGCCGTAATTGGATCACTACCGCTGCCCACCTTGGAGCCAAGGGAAACAGGTTTAATCGGTGACTGTTCACTACGCTTTTTTACACGCTGTGTCAATTCAATAAGGACATCCTTCATTTCGACATTTGGATAGACTTTTGTTCCAACTTGCGTAAGATGGTGATTGATATTGATAGTCTTCTCCTGATCGAGATGTGCTGTAAAGCGGGCGGTGTTGAAGTCTGTCATCATTGCTCCGATATTCAGAACCACATCAGAGGACTCCACGAATGCCCGCACCGATTCGTCCATAATCTTTCCGTAATACATTCCCATGTAGGAAGGGTGCTGCTCCTCAAGGACTGATTTATCCATAAGCATTGTGGCGAAAGGTATGCCGCAAGCATCAACAAAGGATTGCAGAGTGTCTCGCAAGCCTGCACGGACAGCCAAAAGCCCCGGTAGGATACATGCTGTGTGGGCTCCTTGCAGAGGTGTAATAATTGCATCGGTCGCTGACTGGAGACTCATGGGGTCGCTGATTGGTGGATCTATCTGACTAGCACTGCTGACCACCATCTGGTCAGCGATATCCCCTGGAAAGGACATATATACTGGCCTGCAATGATAGAGTGCCTCTGCAATCAAACGTTCGGTCTCATAAGAAACGTTCTGGGGAGTCATAATTGCACTTGCACATACCACAGGCTCTGTCATTTTCCTAAATAAATCAAACTCACCGTTGCCTAGGGTATGATGCACCAGCGAACGTCCTGATTGTATTTTCATATTAGGCATACCAACTAGATGAAATACAGGAACGTGTTCTGCATACGCTCCGGCTATGGCATTGATTGCACTTAGTTCGCCAACCCCGTACGTTGTATTAACTGCACCAATGCCATGAATACGTGCATACCCATCGGCAGCATATGCTGCGTTCAACTCGTTGCAACATCCGACCCATTCTATTCCTGGAAAATTAATGATGGCTTCTTCCACAGGAAAGGTGTAGTCTCCTGGAACTCCAAAGACGTGGTCTATTCCAATGGATTTAAGGCGTCTTAAAACGTGTTCAATGACCGTTTCGGACATAAAATTTTGTTAGATGGCAAATATTTAGCCATTTCTTTTATACTCAATTAATTTCTTATCTATTTACGTGGTATAGCATCGAAATCATCGACTTCCCGTCATTGTTAGCAATCACCCATGAGGCTTGGTTGAAAAATCCTATGAAGATAGTAGTATAATACAGGCTGAACCGGTGGCTATCCAGGTTACTACTACGACTGTGACTGGTCTGTAATAAACAGGTCTGTCTTTTTATCTTTTAAGATTACGCAAATAGATTATCGATCTGTTACAAATATAATCAAGCATTTGATTGGACCTTCAAGGAAAGCTGGAATAACATTGAATATAATATTCATATTTATGCATCTATTGATATTCTAGGTTCCCTGTAATATTTCTGCCAAAGAGTTCACTAAATCTAAATCCAGTAGAGGATATAATAAACAGGAATCTGAAGGATAATAGGTATCAGCGGCGCTCCAGTATTCAAATTACATATCAATCGGGCATCAAATTCATTTTTGAAAGGGTGTTCATTAAGCCAGTCTCGGACATAAGTAAATGAACTAGTTAATAAAATTGGACCTGAACCTGTTTTAGCTTGATGAGGAATTTCCCCTTCGCCATAGTTTTCTTTCAATCTAATGTGTTTTATTTTGAGTAAAGTTATTTCATGAGGTCTTGCATCCAAGTCCCACATTAAAGAGATGATGGCCTTGTTTCTTTTGTGTTGCTCATATTTTATAATAGTCATGAGCTCGTCCCGATCCCATATCTCATTTTCAATATATGGACTAAGGCGGTTAGTTTGTTTCTGTTTTATTTTTATAAAATCAGGTGTCTTCCAATCTTGAGGTGATCTTTCGTTATATTCTAAATTATCCTGCTGCTCGTTTCCACATGAAAGATTATGAGCATTATATAGCCATCTGAAAAACAACTTTAATCTGTTAAGATAATGATTCCATGTTATTATCCACCTCTTGTCTGGATCTACCGGAATATCTTTAATCTTGGTGTTTAAAAAGGACGTGATTTGGCCTTTTTTATTCATATTATTTAGGGATGTATCTCCAAGATATTTTGAATAATCTATAATACTTTTAAATTATTTACAATGTGATTCTCCGAGGAGTCTTTCTCTTGCATATAGTTGTAAAAATCCATGATAATCTCTGCGTTTTCCTTGCTGAATATAAAATCAATCTTTTTTACTAGCGTGGAAATTTTAATGGACAGGATATTTCAAGCCTCCTTCGCTTGTGGTTGTATAGTATCTTGTATCGCTAAGCTTGCTCTGATAATATCGAAGTAAATAAAAACAACTGATATTTTTTAAGTACAACCTTTCTATATCATCTATTAAAAAAGAAGTATGTGAACTCCTATTGTTAATGCGGTCACCGGGATTTGAATTCCCGCCTTATTTGACGATAAATAAGGTCCCGGGTTACGGGCTTTCTCCATTAATGATATGGAAGGCCAGTGTCCTAACCAAACTAGACGATGACCGCTTCATATTGTTATCATTTCATTCTGATATTAAACTTTTCCAATTATTGTTTAAATTCTATATAAAAATTAAATTATAATTTGTTTATTGGTTTTTGTTTTTTGGAAAAATGTAATTTAATAAGATATCTATACCCTTGTTCCTTATTTTTTTCTTATAATAATTAGATCCTTTTTTTGGCTGCTCGCTTAATTTATCTTTTTGAACTATGTCATATGATCTATTATCGAGAGCTCCTTCAAAAATTACATTATATTTTTCAAGTTTGGATTCCTTTATGGAATTAAAAGTTTCTTTTTGCCAAACTGATCCTATAAAATAAATGCTTGGGGGGTTCGGAAGTTTTGTAATTTTCTTAAGTAGATTATTGAAAACTTCTTCAATAGTCTTTGATGAATTGTCATATTCTAAATATTTTTCAGGAACACCTTTACTTTGTAATATTTCTTTTATCTTTTTACTATGATCTTCTTTGGATATTATTATGATGGAAGTATGAAATTTATCCGGTTTTGAACTCATAACTACGTTGAAAGTTTCTATACACAAATTTATTCTTCCAATTATATATTCTGGTAAACTGAATGGAAAAGAATTGTGATTATTAGAGTCTTTATTTATATTATCATCTGATGATGTATTTTTATTATGAACACAATACAATAATAAAATGTTTCCATAGGTAAAATCTATATGAGACAATCTATTTTATTATTTCACAAAACAAATTTATAGATACCTAAAAAATGATTTTATTTGGTTAATTGATACTTTGATTTATATCCTCTGGGATTTATCATCATATTGTTATAATTATATGAAGATGAATTTCCTATGATTATAGTGGTTATCATTCCCATTAAATCTGGATAATTTAACATATTTTCTAAATCTGTAATTACTATAGATTGACTCTCTCTAAACGCTCCTTTGATTATTGCCACTGGGGTTTTGGGATCTCTATGTTTGAGGAATATATTTCGAGCGTCTTGTAATTGATGAATTCTTTTTTTGCTTGAGGGATTGTATACGACCGTAACAAAATCTCCTAATGCAGCAGCTTCGACTCTTTTTACAATAATTTCCCATGGTACAAGGAGATCACTCATACTGACAACTGCAAAATCTGTCATTAATGGAGAGCCTATTAATGCGCTACAGGAATTAAGAGATGAAACACCTGGAACACATTCTACATAAATTCCTTCATCTTTTTTCCAACCTTTTTCTGCTAATATTTCATAAATTAGTCCTATCATTCCATAAATTCCTGGATCTCCTGATGAAACTAGTGATACGATTTTCCCTTGTTCTGCAAAATTAATAGCTTGATTGGCACGATCTACCTCTTGTGTCATTGGATATCTATACACCTCCTTACCATCAATCATATCGCTAATTAATGAAACATATGTCTCATATCCTACAATAATTTTACTTTCTTCGATAACTTGTTTAGCACGAAAAGTCATATGATCATGGTGACCTGGACCGACGCCAACAACATATAATTTTCCAAAGCTCATGATTAAAATGATATATATATATTTCATTTATTTATTTCCCTTGTCTTTTCAATTAATATGATTAGTAGTATTATTTGAAATTCGATATCTTTAATAGAATTGCTTTCATTGATCTGATAAATTAAATTCTTTATGTAACGCTCTGACTACCTTTTCGCAATCTTCATCTTTAATGACAAATGCCAAATTCAGCTCTGATGAACCTTGTACAATCATTATTACATTCACATTTTCTTTTGATACTGATGTAAATATTTTTCCAGCTATTCCTTTAATCCCGCGCATGCCTGAACCAACAACAGTTATGATGGATACACCTTCTAAAATGTTCAAATGTTTTATTACTTTGCCAAGTAGTTTTAACTCTAAAGATGTAACAGCTTTCCCTAAGTCATCTTTATTTAATATCATGGAAATACTTGATTCTGAAGGTCCCTGAGATATCATTTTGATATTGATCTTATTTTTTGCTAATGTATCAAAAATAATTGCTGCCGTTCCTGGAGCCCCTACCATTACACCTCCGCCCACATCCAACAAAGCTGTGCCTCTAATTGAGATTATTGATTTTATAATTCGATTCGAGGGTTTTAAATCATTTGTAATCGTAGTTCCATTGCAAGATAAATTTAATGCATTTCGAATTTTTAGCGGTACATTGAAATCCATGACAGGTTCCAAAGCTCTTGGATGGATATATTTTGCTCCAAATAATACCATTTCAGCTGCTTCGGCAAAAGATATTTCTTCAAGTATTTGGGCATTATTCACTATTGTAGGATCTGCTGTAAGTAGTCCATCTACATCACTCCACAAATAAACCTCATCTGCTTGAATACATGATGCAATAATTGTAGCTGTATAATCTGAACCACTTCTTCCTAAGGTAGTAATACGACCATGTTGGTCTGCGGCGATAAACCCCGTTATGACGGGTATTATACCTTGTTGGAGTAGTGGGGTAATTTTGGTATTTATTCTAAGTTTAGTTGTATCCATTAAAGGCCTGGCTTCTCCAAAATTAGAATCTGTCATTATTCCAATATCTTTGCCTGTAAAATAGTCTGATTTCAAATCTGAATTACGAAAAGAATAAGATATAATGGGTGCCATCATTCTTTCTCCAAAAGACAAAATATGATCCAAAGATCGCGGTGTTATTTCTGAAATAAGGGCTAACCCATTTAATATATCTTGAAATTCATTTATGATACTTTTAATAATATTTTTTGCTTCTGATTGCAATGTCTCATCTGTTATTGTTTTTTGTATCAGTTCTATGTGATCAGATTGCATTTCTTCAACAAAAATTTTTATTGTATTTCGATTACCCTTTATTATTAGATCTGCCAATGTTATAATTTTGTCAGTTACTTTTGATAATGCGGATACAACACAAATTATATCATTTTTTCCATCTTGATTATTTTTAAATGATTTAGTTATTTCCACAATACGTTTTATCTTTGATGGATCATCAAGAACTGACCCTCCAAATTTCATTATTATTTTCATATGGCTATATAGTACTAACAAAATGGTTTATTGTATTAATAGATGTTTTTTAATTATTTGAGGTTCGAAAGTTGCAGATATTTTATTTTGTTGTCTATTGTTTAATCTTGTACTCTGGGTGCTAGATAAAAGTGAATTCTCCCTATGTTTACAATACGAAACTCCATTCTTATGGGCATTTTTGTAGAGTATTCTATTGCTGCAGAAATTCCTACTGAACTGACTGATTTTACAATTTTTAATAAATAGTCAAGACTGTATGTAGCTTTGGATTCTTCTTTTATTTCTATTTCTTCAAGTCCTTCGCTACTATTTTCCATGACTACATTTGCTTCGCCTGTATCACTTTTACCCAAAAATTCAATTTTTTCTTGGTGTGATGAAATTTCTACATATTCTGAAACAACCTCTATATCTGATAAAATTTTGTCAAAAGCTGATAGTGACAACACAAGCTTGGAATTAAATGATAACTTGGGTAGTGGTGTGGATGCAGAAGAACTTTCAATCAATCTCATCTTATATTCTCTCTTATAGCTTCCATTGGTCTTGATTTGCAGCATATCTTCATCAATAATAGATACCTCTAGTTCATCTTTCTTGTCTGTTCGTTTTATTAGTTTGGCGAACTCTGATATTCTGACTCCAAATTTTAACTCCGAATCACATTTATAACTATCAAACGTAGAGTTAGGCCAAAAGATATCAATTAATGCAACATGTGAGGGATCCATTCCTCTAAACGAAATACCTTCAGCGGTGGCCTCAAATGTTGCTTCATCCACTAAAGTTGAAATGGCTGATGTAATTATTTTCCATTGATCAGGAGACTTTGTTTTTGCTGCAAACATCAAATCAATCATCTAGAGTAATTAGATCTTCTATTTTTATATTACTAAAAATCAACGTAATGTAAAAAAGATGTACATCAAGAATAATTTCTCCATGTGTGATTACACTTTGTACATCTATAAAATTGTGTAGTAGCTTCATCAGCAGATCTTGTTTGTAGCATCCACCAAAACGCTAAATTGTTAAAACACTTTGGACATTCTATGTTGGTGGTTGGTAATGCTTCTATGGGTTTATCTGTATCCATTACTTTTAAGGTGTTTTCCGAATATGCATAATTAGAAACTGTTTCCACAATATTATTTGGCTTAGCTGTTGTATTTGATATTTCATTAATAACATTATGACCGCATTTCACACATATCAGTATTTTTTCAGCTGATTTATTTCTCATCCGGGTGTCACATTTGGGACAGAACTTCATATACAATAATCACATCATATTATCTAATTAATTTATTTTCCCAAAGTTAATTTTAACATGCCTGAAAGATCATTCGTATACCTTATAGCTTCATCAAGGGCTTCTGTCAATGTCTTTTTTGGATCACTTTTAGCCGCAATTATCTTCAACATATATTCTCGAATCAATGGGTGTTTTAGGATAACTCCTGCAAACTTAATATCTGTATTTTTTTGAATTTCATGCTGTATGATATATAAAACTGATATGTCTAAATCCAAAATTCGGAATTCTATTTCTTTGTCCTTTGCATGTGTAATTTCAGCATGCATATATAAAAGACAACTACATATTGGGATATAAATGATACCTTCTTAGTGTCTACATTGTCTAAAGTTAATAATAAAAGTTTTATCAGTGATTTAATTTTAAAAAAATCAAACACAAAATCAAACATCGATAATATTGTTTTAAATTTAAATTTTGTTATCAAAGGCATGATTCGAGATATATTCATTCAAAAAAATTGGGAAAAGGCGTATAATAAATATGATAATATACTTAGATTGCTAATAAAATTAGATATCAAATGTAATGGTCAGATCATTGATTCAAAAAAATTGATTAGAAAAGCAATTTTATTTTGGACTAGAAACCCTAAAATTACTCACCGAATTTGGATAACGATTGTAAAAGATGAGAATCCATTTTTTCCATTACAAGAAGAAGAAGCAAAGAATCTTTTATTTGATTTTCAAAAAGACCTTGAAATAAGTCCGAGCAAATTAAAAAAGGGTAAAAACAATATATCTGTTGTAATTAATGTATCGTGGGGAAGACATGATTACATTGAAAAAGATGAAATTACAAAAGAAACAAACATGGAAGAAATAGAGATTGATAGGTAACATTTATTATTTGGTTTTTTCTTTTAAAATTAAAATTGCGATCTATTGGATTTAAATATGTCATATAATTGCTTTTTTATATGGCTAAATTTGATGGAATCAAAGGTCAAGAGCTATTAGACGTTGAAGAAAATAACAATGAATTAACTTTAATTTTTAAAGATAATAGGTATCTTTTCGTTAAAATGGAAAATGGCAAGATAACTTGCGATTCGGTACCTGAGTAACGAACTCTCAATATTAATCTATTTCTATCATTATTTCCCCATTTTTCTCTTGTACTTTATATATTTTTAAATCATCGGAATATCTCCAGGCTTTTGTTTGTTCCATCCATTTTTCGTCTTTTTTCCATGATTTCATATTCTCTAATTTTCCTGTAAATATATTGTATTCATATCCATGCATATAACAGACTATATTATTTCCATGCAAATGGCCTTTGGATAACGACGCGCCTTTATGCGGGCAAATATTGTTGAATGCAAACAGCTTATTGTCTTTTTTTCCAATAACTATTTCCTCATTATTTTTTAAAGTTATTTTTTTAAAGGAATCATTATCCAAGTCTTTAGATAAAATATGTGTATCAAAAATCATTACACCAAATAAAAAAGTTTATCTTATAAATTAATTATTCTAAAATTTATTTGGTACTTGTAAAAAAGTTAAAGGATAGGCTTTGTCATAGATATTGATTCTGTCATTTGCCTATATAATTCAAGGAATCTTTTTCCTTTATCTGTTATTCTATATATCTGAGCTCTCTCATCATAGACAATTAATTCATGTCTCATTGTTTCTGATAGATATTCTTTCATTTGTAAAAATGAAAGATATACCTTGTACATTATTTTTGCTTGTATTGCACCACTTTCACCAACTGTCTCCAAAATCATCGATATTATCTCTAGCCTGCTTCGATTTTTCATTTTATCTATTCTATCTATAATATTAAAAAATAAAAACAGAACAACACTAATTATAATAAGTATGTTTTAGTGATTTTTATAATTCCATGATATAACTAGTATTTATATATTCAATACTATTTATTGATGGGGACAGTTTAAGCATATTACTAATTCTGTATGAATAATTTAGTACCATGTTAAAATATAATATTAAAACATAAACTCTTATTACAACAATTTATTAATTGTAACACGTTTCTACAAATTATATTATCAGTATAACAAATATAAAAATATACCTAATACATTCATCGTATAATCATTGTTTAAGAGAATTGCAGATATAAAAAACCATGACATTATTGGGGAAACTGTTATCTTGAGGGGTTGGATTCATAGATTGAGGCTTCAAAAACAAAAGGCGTTTATTATTTTGAGAGATGATCGTGGTGATATTATCCAAGTTGTTTGTCCTTCTAATATGTGTCAGGAACTGACTATCGAATCATCCGTTGAAATTAAGGGAATTTTAAAAAAAGATCCACGAGCTCCTGAAGATGGTTTTGAAATACAGGCTGATAATCTGCTATTATTTAATATATCCAATAAAGATTATCCTATAGGTGAATACCAAAGTGATGAAATGCTCCTTGATTATAGACATTTGACTTTGAGGACTAGAAAAATGATAAATGTAGGAAGAATAAGAAGTTCTATATTAAAATATTCTAGAGATTGGTTTTATTCTGAAAATTGGATGGAAATAACACCACCGCTTCTGGTTAAAAGTGCTGTAGAAGGTGGTTCTACTTTATTTGAAGTAAAATATTTTGGTGACAATGCCTATTTGTCTCAGAGCTCACAACTTTATCTTGAATCTATGGTATATTGCTTAGGTCCTGTTTGGAGTATTTCTACATCTTTTAGAGCTGAAAAATCTAGGACAATACGACATCTTGCAGAATTTACTCATCTTGAAGCGGAATCTCCTTGGATAAATCTTGATGATCTAATTGGAATTCAAGAAAAATTAATTTTTAATATAATCAAGAATCTACACGATAATAATGCTTTTGAATTAAATTTTTTAAATAAAAAATCTCAGAATAAATTAGAAAAAATTTCATTACCGTTTGAAAGAATAACTTATAACAAAGCTATTGATATCTTACGATCTAAAGATTGCAAAATCCGCGAAAATGAAAATACTAGATTAATAGAATGGGGGGATGATTTGAATATTGATTCCGAAAGAGAATTGACTAAAGATCTGCAAAACCCTATCTTTGTAACTAATTATCCTTTGGAAATTAAACCATTTTATGTCAAACAAAATAGTGATGATCCTAAAACAGGAATGGCTGTGGATTTATTAGCACCTGAGGGATATGGTGAAATATCTGGTGGCGGAATAAGGGAGGACGACTTAGCGAAAATAACTCATAGAATTAAAGAGTCCAACCTAGATCCTAAAGATTATCAATGGTATTTAGACCTTAGAAAATATGGTTCTGTACCACATGGTGGTTTTGGGATGGGATTAGAAAGAATACTTAGATGGATTTTGGGATTTGATGATATCAAAGATGTAACACTTTTTCCACGAACAATGTCAAGGATAATGCCATAAATTATTGTATAGAAATGTTGTAATAAAATTTAAAATTTTATTTATTTTATTTTGTTAACTTTGGTACTAATGATTTTTTGCGGAAAATTGCTGCGGTTTTGTGTAGTTAGATCAAATTCTTTGGATGTATTCTTTTCTGTCATGAAAGGTGGATTGTTCGAATAAATGATTGAAGACAACCAATTATAATTTGATTCAATAATTTTTTTTTTTGATCTATATTTTTTATCCATGTTTAGATACAAATAATTCTCTAAAATACCTTCTCTAAGTCCTGTAGGACATACAATTGCGTTCAAAAAGTCTAATTTCTCCATTAATATTTTAATCACACAACTACCAGTAGTTATTGTCTTGGATCTTTGTTGATTCGATCATCTTTATTTGTAGTAATTCATTAGGAGAAAGATTTTTGAAAATATTGTTGGATATATCTACCAATTTTTTAGTCATTATACCTTGATTATGTGCGAAAAACGGTACAATTTTAAACATTCCTGAGATAAATTTATAAAGAGTTCTAATTGTACCACCTATTCCTACTAGTTTATTGCTAATATTTTCATTCGACTCAAATTGTTCTCTAGATGGAATCTGTTTGTAAATAAATCTCTCTAATTGATCATATCTATCTTCTCCTTTATTATTTTCGACTTCTATGAATTTGTCATATAATCTCAGTACTCCAAGATCCAGACAAACAATTTTTTTAATGATGAAATTTTCTACTTGAATTATTTCTATACTTCCGCCACCTAAATCAAAAAATATGCCGTTAGGTACATGCATTTTAGACAGAGATCCTAAATAGGAGAAAAAGCCTTCTTCTAATCCCGATAGTGTGTTAAATTCAAATCCTGTATTTCTTTTGATCTGCCTGATTACTTCTTTGCCATTATCTGCATCTCTTATTGCACTAGTAGCAATTGAAATAACGGTGTCTATTTTAAGTTGTTTTGATTCATCTTTAAATTTGTTGAGAAATTTAATTACTCTTTCAACATTCTCTGGTCTGATTATATTATTATTTTTTGATAAATTGTGGCCTATCTGAACATATTCTTGTATCTGGCCCTCTTTTGAATAATGACCGTTTTTATATATGCTATAATTAGAAATCTTTATTGAATTATATCCTAGATCAATAATTGAAAGATCTTCTTTTTTCTTTTTTACGTCAAGATCTCTATACAAATAATATGATAATTAAAAACCTGGTTTATTTATATATTCATTAATTATTTTCCATATTCTTTTAATCTTTTTTTGATGAAATATCATACAAATAAATTAAATTCTATACTGTCCGTTTTATGTGATATGTTTGTTTTATTCTTCAGACTTTTCTTCAATAATTTTAACTATTTGATATAACGGTTTCCTTAAATAAAACGTTTCTCTTATCTATGTTAATCTAATAGTAAATATACCACAGGACTTTAAATTCTTTTTTTATGTTAATTAATTCTTTGGAGCTGAATTGTCATTATTTTTATTGATTTTAGATTTTAAAAAATTTTGCAAAATCGTTGTCTGTGAATTATATTACAATTTACTAATTTCGAGTAATTATTACGTTATTAAATGCCTGGTTTTTTTTACATCATTAAATTGATGTCTTTGAAATGTTTGGATCAAATAATATTTATATCTAAAAACTTTAGAACTGAAACACTTTATATCATTATTTTCTTTTAAAATGGATTTTATTATATGTATATGTCTTTTGATCATCTTATGGGTATTTTGTTTAATATTTTTAATAGTTGAAAAAGTTGTATGTTGTAACTTTTAATTTTTTAAGGAATTGTTTTATGGGTTTACATATATTATATATCTGAGGCTTGGTTATAATTCAAATTAACTCATATTTATCCTTCACATCATGTCGCTAGCCAGTCCCAAGCATATACTTTATTGATTTTGGATTGAGCTGCCTACTTTACAATTATAGTATACCATTAGCTTATACAACCATACCGATAAAAGTACAATTGCAGATACTTTGTGAAACCCACGTATTGGTAATGGGTCCATCCTAAAGACTGATTTGATATGTTCTATCAATGGTTCTATCGATATCCTTCTTTGGCTGTAGATAGATTGCCCTATTTCAAATTCATAAAAGCATACAAGCTCAAGCCTCTTCTTGAGAATATTTTGTCTCTTTCAATAGGACAAACCAGATATATTCCCAATGTTTTTTTACTATGTTCGTACAGTTTCTTAGCATCATATCCCAGATCAGCTACCATGTACAATACAGATGGTAAAGAGAATACCAAAGAAGAAGATGTTTAAGGAACATACATCTTGGTATTTGGAACATTAGCAGTAGTAACGTCTGCAGTTAAAGGTACTATAATCTTGCCTGTTGTACATGTTAGATGTAGTTTATATCCAAATTCATCTTTCTTGGTATGACTATATTCCCACCTTGCGTCTGTATCTATGTCAAAACATGGTACTATACCTTTTTTCATGGATGATTTATGCCATACAGGTCTTTTGGTTTTAGGAGATTACTATCTACTGCCGCCGTTATAGAAGGATCTGCTATACCTTCTGTAATACACAGATATTCCTTTGTTAATATCCTTTCTTTTACATTTGTAAAAATAGTCTTCAACAATCGCCTGTCAAACGTACGTCTGCTGCTAGGTATTGTTACAAGACCGCATGCTATTGTGAGTTTATGGTTATATTGACAGTCTATGTTAAGAAAAATATGTAATGAATTGTTAGAATCAAGTCTAAACCATATTCTTACACTAAAGCATCTTAGAATTACTGTTGGAGACTATATACATGTGGTCTACCACGTTTCCTTGTTGTTGGCATACTGGGCCAGGGTATACAACATATCAAATGTAGAATGTTAAAAAGGATGGATTCTTTTATTCTCCAAATCTAATCTTTGGGACAGTATTAATCAAAATCATATTCCAAAGGTTAGCTTTAAGCTGTTATAAAATATATCAAGAATATTTGAATTATGACTCTGTCTCAAGTAATTACTTTACTTTACTGGACAGTTTTTCAGTGTACTATTGAGATTGAGCAGAAAGGTGTGTCTGTTCCGTTTGTATTTATATACTATCGATTGATATATACAGATATAGTTTCAGAGAATGTTATATAAGAAACTCTGTAGAAGATTCTGTATCTCTGTGTCTTTTAGGTATAATATTAATTCCAAGTAATTAACATGGTTTAATTATTAATGGCTCTGCGAAGAGGAGATAGTAAACCAACAAACGAACAAACATAAATAAAAAAATTATCAGAATAAAAGTGCTTTGTTGAATCATTCGAGAATAGTTAAAATCTGGATTTATCCGTAACAATAACAATTAAATGTACTATTTTCGTTTTTAATTCGTCAATAAAACATCGCAAATAACGACAAAAAAATAATCATGCAATAAAGCGTCTGTCACTCTCACTCGACTGTCACTCTCACTCGACTGTCACTCTCACTCGACTGTCAATCGTACGTCTCTGGGAATGGATACTAATCCATAGTCTAATGCAAGTTTGTGGCTATACTGACAGCAGTCCCTGCTAAGAAAAATATGTAATATATTGTTGGAATTCAGTCTGAACCATAGCCTCACGATAAAACATCTCAAAATTACTATTGTAGAATATACATACGGTCTGCCGCGTTTCCTCCTTGTTGTTGTTGGCATAATAGACCATGGTATATTACCTACAAGATACAGAATGTTAAAAAGGATGAATTTATTTAATCTATCAATCTAATCTTTGGAACAGTTGTTCTCAAAATAATATTCCAGAGGTTAGCTTTAAGCTATATGCCAAATATGAAAATAAATTTGAATTATGACCATGCCTCAAATATCTGGCTAATCATGATTGTAATCTAATTATGCTCGTTTAGATTTGTTAATTTTTATAATTTTAACTATGCATTAAAAAATAATGACAATAATTTAGTTGCTGAAAACAAACCGCATTAGTTTACGACTAATTGTACAATCTTCTTTACACAACTGTTAACTAATATGGAATGTAAAATAATGACATAGAAAATAATGTATTATTTCTAAATTATTTTATTTAATAATGCAACTAAAAATAGGATAGAAAACTCCATCTAGCGGTATTGAGAGAGTGTTACTTTTTCACCTGGTTTCATTTCTCTTTGAGTTTTTATTTTTCTAACTGCATCTTCAAAATGCTTCATTGTTACATGAGCTTCTGAAGCATGTTTGGTTGCTTCCTCTGGACTACTATATTTTTGAAGATATTCATGAAGCACCAAAGATATGGCCGTATTGGCAACTGCAGACATATCTGCACCACTGAAACCATCAGTAAGTTCTGCTATCCTGGAAAGGTTAACTTCTGATGTAATAGGTTTTTCTTTTGCATATATTTCTAATATTTTTAACCTTGTATTTAGATCAGGTTTAGGTACAAATACTATTTTATCAAATCTTCCTGGTCTTAGTAATGCAGTATCGATCATATCTAATCTATTAGTTGCAGCAATTATTACTACGCCTGTTAATTCTTGAATACCATCCATTTCAGTTAACAGCTGAGATACCATTCTCTCTGTTCCTGCGTTCACTCCTTCCATCCCCCTAATTGGTGCGATAGAGTCTACCTCATCAAAGAAAACTACACAAGGAGCTGCTTGTCTTGCGCGTCTGAAAATTTCTCTAACCCCTCGTTCAGATTCTCCTATCCATTTTGAAAGAAGCTCTGGTCCTTTTACACTGATGAAATTAGCTTCTGATTCGGTTGCTACGGCTTTGGCAAGCATAGTTTTTCCCGTACCTGATGGACCATGCATCAAAATTCCTTTGGGTATAGAATGACCAAGTTTTGTGTAAAGATCGGGATATCTTAATGGCCATTCTACTGCTTCTTGTAATTCGCGTTTAACTTCATCCAGTCCACCGATGTCACTCCATTTTACATCAGGTGATTCTAGATAGACTTCTCTCATTGCGGATGGCATTACCTCTTTTATTGCATTATCAAAATCTGCTCTTGTAATGATCAATTTTTCCAGCGTTTCAGGAGGTATTTTTTCATCCTCTAAATTTAGCTCAGGTAATAATCGACGTAAACATTTCATCGCTGCTTCTTTACATAAATATTCTAAATCTGCTCCAACAAAACCATGAGATACAGATGCAACCTTCTCTTGATTAACATCAGAATCTAAAGGCATATTTCTTGTATGTATTTGAAGGATTTCAAGTCTGCCGCGCTTATCAGGCACTTTGATTTCTATTTCTCTATCAAATCTACCTGGTCTTCTTAAAGCAGGATCAATAGCATTTGGTCTATTTGTTGCAGCAATAACAATAACTTTACCCCTGGCTTCAAGACCGTCCATCAAAGATAATAGCTGAGAAACAACTCTTCGTTCCACTTCGCCTGTTACTTCTTCTCTTTTTGGTGTTATAGAATCTATTTCATCTATAAATATTATAGATGGAGCTTTTTCTTTTGTTTCTTTGAATATTTCACGAAGTCTTGCCTCAGATTCACCATAGAATTTACTCATAATTTCTGGTCCAGAAATACTAATGAAATGAGCATTACTTTCGTTAGCAACTGCTTTGGCAAGCAATGTTTTTCCAGTGCCTGGTGGACCATACAATAATACACCTTTTGGTGCTTCTATGCCTAATTTCTCAAATATTTCTGGATGACGTAATGGCAATTCAATCATTTCACGTACCTTTTGAATTTCTTCTTTTAATCCTCCAATGTCTTCATATGTTACTTGAGGTACACCACGTAAAGTCTCACCACGTTCTGCTATGTGAAAAACAGTTTTTTGTGTAACTAAAACAGCATCAACACCAGGTCCCGGTGTAACACCTATAACTTGAAATGTAAGTCTGCCACCAAAATAAGGCACCATAACATTATCTCCTTTAATCAATGGTACACTTTCAAGAGCATCTGCAAGATATCTTTCATCAATTGGTGGAATAGCTTCTAAAGGTGCAACAACAACTTTTTCTGCAGGAACAGCTTTAATCTTTCTGACAAGAACTGTGTCACCTATAGCTATACCTGCATTGTTTCTTACCAAACCATCAACTCGGATTATACCTTTACCTTCATCTGATGGATATAGAGGTAAACATTTTGCAACAGTTTTACGCTTTCCTTTTATTTCAACAACATCGCCAGTTGATGCACTCAATGAATCCATAGAATCATAATCAATTCTAGCAACTCCGCGGCCTACATCTCTTGTATAAGCTTCAAGCACCTTTAGAGAAAGGTTATTACTCTGAGACATGATTTCTACACTTATACTTGACAACTAACTACTTATACACTTTTGTAATATGAAATTAAAAATTTCCTTTTTGTAATAAAAAATATGAAGTGATTTGTATAAAAATAAAAAAATTGAAATAAGCTAATACTTGTCTTTAGATAATTTAATATCTATGTTTTTATACTAATCCACTTAATTATAAATAAGTTCCTTTCGTTTCATAATGATTTATGACAAGATAAATTCATGTTTTTATGTCTATTTATTATTTCAGAAATAGTCTTATTTTCATTTTTTATACGTTCTCTTATGATCTTTTCATCACTTATTGTTTTTTGATTCTAGTGCAGAAATTTCTTTGGCTTTGTATTTTTGTATTCGAATCTAGATTAATCGTGATTTATTTTTACTAAATGTAAAAAATATAATGCATAGGCAGCGTTTCTAAGGATAAACCTAAAAGAGTACAATTACAAAATATAATCAATTATTTATGTGAATTTTATATTTCCATGACCCTACAAGAAATGATTGTCTTATCTTTATGTTTGATAAGTTAACAGAACATCTTTTCAATTTGTAATTTTGCATATTATATTAAAATAAAACTTTCTTTTAATTAAAATCTATCCATTAATATGCATTAATTGATCATACAAATAGAACTCAATATTTATACATTTCCAAATATTGACGATAATAAAACAAAGTAACACTAGTATTATAATATGCCTTAAAA
Source organism: uncultured Nitrososphaeraceae archaeon (assembly GCA_963830925.1). Classification (GTDB taxonomy): domain Archaea; phylum Thermoproteota; class Nitrososphaeria; order Nitrososphaerales; family Nitrososphaeraceae; genus Nitrosocosmicus. The sequence goes on from CAWHOB010000001.1 coordinate 1,449,346, forward strand.
TTGTCATTTTATTAAAAAGGTCTTTCGACTATTAACTAATATTATTATTTTGTAAAATTATATCTTTTATTGTTTTCCCTGTATTGTCGTCATCATCTATATCTATTGTTATAGGATTTTTTGTTTTTGAAGAAAGATTTAATATTATTATTTTCTGATCAATCACCATTTCAATTTTTAAGCTTTTTCTAAATACTGATACATTCTTTATTTCAAGTAGTTTTCCAATTAAACTATCTTTTTTATCATTGGGTATAATTGTTGATAAATAAAAAAGCGCTCCTATGAATAGGTCCAATAAATGGAATATGTTACTAACATATCTTTTCTCCATTGGATCTTTATCTTTAGGCTTTAGTTTGATTTTTTCATGTTCTTGTTTATAATTATCACTAGTTTCTTTGACATTATTAGTGTCATCTATATTCCAATTAATTGTAGTACTATCACTACTAATTTTATCAAAAAATTTTAAAAAATCTTCTATTACGGATTCTATACGTATATCAATAAGGTTTTTCTTCACAATTTTTACAAGAACTTTAATTGTTTGGTAAGTAAATTCATATTGCATAAATTTTATAAATATCATTTTTTTTCCATATTTTACTTCGTGGGTCGTACAATTTTCTATATTATTTATAATATCATAGAAAAATTTTACAGAAGTTTCGTTAGACAGTTGACAATTTAATTTTAGTATTATTATTAATTTTAAAATTTTGTAAAAAAAATCCCTAAAGTGTTCTTCATGCTTGGTAAAATCATATCTTATTTCTTCAATTGTCAAAAGTCTTTCTCGAATTTAAATATTATAATGTTTGAAATAGATTCAAAAATCTAATTAAAACATTTCTTATCATTTAATACAACTGCATTGAAAAGTTAGATTTATGGTTTATACCAACTTGTTGTTTTGCCTTTACCACTAATTCTTATTTTCAGTTGAGTAATAATGAATCCAATTATTTTATGATATCTATATAGATATGCAATTACAATTACTAAAAGTCCCACAATAAAAAAATCTATGCCCATAAATCTAAGGCCTTCTGTAAACGAGTGAACTATAATATCTATAAGTATTAAAGTTAATCCAAAAAATAAGATTATTATTCCAGATTTGAAAAATACATTAAATAAAGGCATTTCTTTACTTTCTAATAGTCTTTTAACCATTATTGCTATATATAATACTTATAATTATATCTATATTCTTATTATTATAAATAATCTTAATTAAAATTAAAACCCTGCATGTATTGGATTCTCTGGTTTAATTATTTCACGCAGCAACGTTGTCGCATAGGATCCTTTAGGTAATGTAAATTCTACAATAGAAGAATTATCCAAATTCTCATATTTGAAATCTTGTAATACTAATGCTGCTTGTCTGTATCCCCCTGGTTCGCTTATTTCTTGCATTTCTTTTATAAAAAAATCTTTGGCTGAAATATTTTCCTCATCCATGATTTTTTTAACTAGAGCATCAAATCTGCTTTTTCCTGGTTGATATGCATAGCCAGGTAGTCTAATTAAAGGAATTTTTTCATATTTAGAGTCAAAGTTTTCATATTTGCGTATTTTTCCAAAAATTATTTTGTCATGAATTTCAAAACAAAGATCATTTTTTTCACATCTAGTTAAAGAAAATTCATTTTCTATTGCACTGCTTAATGCTCTGTTATATACATATGCTTGAAACGCCTGTACAAAAAAGCCTTCTTATGCCTATAGGTACAGATCTTAAAATAGATACATAGTCTTTGCCTTTTGTTATTTCAGTGGCAATTTTTTTTTCTATATCCATACCCTTTGGAATTATTTTTACTATGTTTGGAATCGTTTTAATATCACTTAGTTTATCTCTTATTTCTTTACTATATTTAGAGTCAAATTTTGTAGTATAAGTTAAAAGGATTTCGACGGCTTTAGTATATTTTTTCTGCAAAATAGCTTTTCCCACCAAATGAGTAACCATTCTTTCGCTTCCAAATCTTTGCAAACCATAAAAATTTCCCATATTGTTAATTTCTGATAAAAAACTTGTTAGGTTATTCTTTGAATTGACTAGATCACTAATAGTTATTTTAAACTTATTACCTATCAAAAGAGATTTTTCAACGGGTTTCTTGGAATATCCGATTAATTTTAAAGAAATTTCTGCAGTTTTTATATCTTTTATTCTTTTATTTCCATCTGCACTAACATACTGTAAGGTAGTTGCTTTGGCGTCCTTAATTCCCATTATTTTTAAATTAATTCCAAATTTTTTTTTTAATAGGATTATTGCATGATTAGAATCTATTCCTTTTTTTGTCATCTTATATACTGGAAAAATATTATTGTCAACTTTATCTTTTGTTAAATTATTTAAAAATTCTAAATTAATTATTTCCGTTACATTAAAATCGTCATGATTTTTTTTAATTTTCCCGCCTATCCCGTTAAATAATGTAGAATAATACTCCATACCTGCAAGTCTATCTATTTCGGGAGATCTCTTTTTCAATTGTTTTCTTGAGGATGTTAATAAAAATAGGTAATTATATTTTTATTTATAGATTAATTTTATAATTTATAATATTAAAAAAATTTATCCTTAAATTATTATAGTATATATTTATTAGTAATCTATATATTGTATTATATTATTTAAACTTTAAGTTTATGATTAAAAAAGTAAACTTTATATTGTTGCTTAATTCACTTTTAAATAACACCTTAAATAAAAAAATTTTATTTTGTTTTATAATGATATCTATGGTTTGTATACCAATAAATTATTACAAACCATTTCTTTTTGCAAATGCATTAAATCCAAATAATTGCGACGACAATTTGTCAATACAGAGTCAAACAACCATCAATGGAAAAACAATTATGAATACCAACGATAACGGTTGCGATAACGGATCATCAACAAATAGTATTTTATCTGGCAATCATTTATTGAAAGGACCAATAGTTAGTGCAGAATATTCATTAAAACCAAATGCATTGCTAAATAGCGTTCTTGGGAACTGGTCATTATTTACAAAAAATGGTAATGTTAAAGAATTCAAATCATTTTTTACGGTACAGCCAATATATTCTTCTGTTATTGAAAAGACTATCTCAAATGTCAATCCAAATTTAAAACAAAAAACAGATTATTTTAATATTACAACCTATAACCTTTCAAATTTTGTATCAAATTCTATTGAACAACAAAATTCTGAAATTACATATACTGGTAAAATAGATATCATTAAAAATGTACATTCTAATAATATTAAACAACCAGATACAACCAATATATTCAAGGGAATTGATGTCTCAATTTATATACTAGAAGATAGAATAGTTGTCATTAATTTTGGTTACAAAACAACTATATTTAATACTTTTAAAAATATTCCAATAGTTGGATTGATTATATCAACATAATTCATACTAATTTTATAATTTTTTAATATTTTATAATTTGTCAAATTAATCACATCTGTTATAAAAAAAATTTTATAGATGACTGAGAAATGTTTGTATGCATTACAAATTAGTTGTTTTTTAAGTATCTATACATTAAAAATTTGCAATATAATGTTACTGTCAATTATAACAAAGATGTAAAGATATGGATTTGCAAACTAAATTTTTTTAATTATTTTTAAGAAACTATGTACACTCATTCTTACACCAATAGTAATTAATAAATTGTAAAATTAATTGGGGATCATTTACATTTACAACATCTTTAGGCATGATAGGATGATTCACCTTATAGATATCGTAACATGTCTTCATCCTTTATTATATCTTAATTTATGAATTATATAGTTTGAGTTATTAACCGTAAGCTGATTCTTCACAGCATGTTTTTTCTTCTTTCCTAAATAATATATCTCGCATCTTCTCTTATCTTCAGGTATTGGAATTTGTTGTTCAGTACAATTTGTAATAGCCATAAATCCTGGAAAATATTTTTCTACTTCCTCTGGAGTTTTCAGACTTTTGATTATATTGTATGATTTCTGTGGAATTGACATATTTTCTAAACAACATTGTAATCTTTTGAATATCTCTGACGACGTTGATCTGATCCAAATCAAATAGAAAGCCTGTTAATTTGTAGGTAATGTAAAGACGATATTACACTAAAAGCATAGGGAATCTGTATCTTACATCCAACTGAAAATGTCTGCCTGCACCTATTTCTCTTTCTCGGTCTTTTCTTTTGGATAATCGTTGTAATTCATGTTTATGATATCTTTTGTTATCTCTTTAACATAAATCTCGTCAATTTCTTGCACTGTAAGGACGGTGAACGATTTGAAAAGTTTTAGTTTTGTGGATAACCTATCATAGATAGCAAAGAATGGATGTTCCAAGAAGAATAGCATTTATAAGCTATTTAGGTGCAAGTATGCGAGATCTATTTATATTTAATTGTGTACTATATGCTAATTTCAAAATATCAAAAATTAATAATTCTAATAATAGTTTTAGTTTAATTTTTATATGGATATAGAAACAAGGATTTCTTTGGTTCAACAGTCCCCTACTGAAGAAGTGGTGACCATGGATGAATTGAGATCTTTATTTGAGGCTAAAACTTCGCCTAAACATTATATTGGATTAGAAATTTCGGGAAAGCTACACCTTGGTAGCCTTATACTTACAGGTTTTAAAATTAATGATTTTATAAAATGTGGAATTAAAACAAATGTTTTTTTGGCTGATTGGCATACTTATATAAATAATAAATTAAACAATGATTGGAATCTTATAGCCGACATATCAAAGTACTATGAAAAAGCTTTTAAATTTTTCTGTCCAGGTGTAAATGTAATTTTTGGGTCTAACCTTTATGATACTACTGATGATTACTGGAAAAATTTCGTCCTTTTTTCAAAACAAATTACACTTGCAAGAGCGCTCCGATCATTGACAATTATGGGCAGAACAGAAAAAGATCGATTAGATTTTTCTCAACTTCTATATCCATCTATGCAATCCGTAGATATAAAAGCATTAGATTTAGATATTGTTCATGCAGGAACTGATCAACGAAAAATCCATATGTTAGTTAGAGAGGTTTTTCCCAAGCTAGGTTGGAAAACTCCGATATCTGTCCATCATCATCTTTTACCTGGGCTTGCTGATCCTAATACAAATAATGATACTGACAAATCTTTTTATATTGATGCGGAAAAAATGAAAAATACCTCAGGGGACATCTTTTCTTCAGATCATCATATTACGGAAAAAAACTATGATGATTCTAAAATTTTCAATAAAATGAGTAAAAGTAATCCTTCTAGTAGCATTTTAATCCATGATAGTGAAAAGGAAATATTTCATAAAATAAGCAAGGCTTTTTGTCCTCTTGGCGTTTCAAGAGATAATCCTATCTTAGAAATTATTAAATATATAATATTTCATGAATATTCGGAATTTATAATTGAGCGTCCGTCAAAATATGGTGGTAATATATCTTATATTTCATATGATGAAATTAAAAAGGATTATGAACAAAACAAAATTCATCCGAAGGATCTTAAAATCGCTACTGCTAGATACATTAATGAAATAATATCTCCTGTTAGAGACTTTTTATACAATAGTATGCCTGAATACTTTAAAATTAATTAAAATTAGTTTTTACATTTTTTTTGCAAATATGTTTAATCTTGTGTAATCTATTTTCCATTTGGAATTTTGTTTTGTTTCTTGATCATCGGGACAATTTTGAAATTCTTTAATAAACTCATCCATAAAGATCTCTTTCATCTTGTTATTGTTATGTGAAGGTAGATACGATAAGTATGGTTTTAAAACAACTGTTTTCATGAATAATCTATATTCATCTAGACTTGGAAATTTGGCAATTTTTTTTTCTGAATTTACAAGTATATTTTTAAATCCAATGTCTTTCAAAATTTTTGAAATATTTTCGACTGAATTGAAATTCCACGGGTTTATCCAATTTTCAAAATATTTACTAAATTCTTTGTCTTTAACGATTTTATCTGCTATGATTGGAATTGTGCCTAAATTGTTTTTACCTCCAAATTGAATCAAGAGTTCACCTCCTGATTTTAATAAATCCCAAAAATTTTTAAATAATTTTTCATGGTCAAAGATCCAATGAATCACTGCATTAGAAAAAATTAAATTCATTTTTTCTGGAAGTTTGAGGTTTATTAAATCTGATCGGATAAATATTATATTTGTAAAATCTTTGAGATTCTCTTTTGCATTTGATATCATGTTGGCATCTATATCAACTGCATATATTTTTCCAGTCTTAGCCTTGTTTGCTATTAATTGTGTCACTCTTCCACTTCCACATCCTGCATCCAATATAACTTCATCTTCTTTAATTTTCCTTTTTTCTAAAATTTCAATTGCCCATTCTTCTTGGATATTTGAAATCTTATGATAAGTTTCTGCATCCCATCTGTTATCTTTGTCTAAAACCACTAAAGATAACACCTAATTCAATTTTATATAATTATTGTATTCTAAAATAATTTTTTCTAAACCATTTTATATGTATTATCATTATTGTTTTATATTTATGAATACTAAGGTTGTATATGGAATCGGATCAATCTTGTTTTTGATTGGATTTATATTCTATTTGATGAATTCTAGTTATTTTGCTCCAAATTCTTATTTGCCTGATGCTGACAATTCTTATAAAAAAACTGGCTTAATTTCTTCTACTTTATATCATTATGGCCCAAAATCTCAGATAGCTAATGCCTTTTTATCCTCTTCGCAACAGGCATATGCATCCTCAAAACCCATTCCTTCTAACTATGAAAATCTGACTGTATCTGTAAAGTCTGTAAACGTAATACCGACAAATAATGTTCCTATCCTTCAAATAGCATTTGATGTACATAATCCTAATAAGGGTGCTGCAATATTGGAAACTTTAAGTTATAATGTCTATCTTCACAATGTGCGGCTCGTATCTGCAGATATTGGAAGTGCTCCTCAAGGATTTATTGATTCACTTAGCTCAGTTTATCCGATTATAGGAAATCAAACAATAACTTTAAAAGATAAACACCCCATTACATCAGATGGTAGCTCTTTATTTAATGCTATTGGAACGCTTAATTCTAATTCTACTCTTTTCAAAGGCTCTATACCCAAGTCCTTTGTTATAAATGGTACATTTTCAACTACTTTGGACAGAGGAACTCAATCTCAATCGTCTGAAATTCCATTTAGTTTAAAATATCCTGTCAAATAATCTTTTTACTTTTTATTTACATTTTTGCTATCGAGTAATATTACTTCTAAAGCAAAGTGATCTTTTTAATCAATTTTTTATATCAAATTTAATTTTATTTTATAATTTATTTTCCTCTTTTGTCTTTCATTAAATAAATGTTGTATTTCAAATGAAAATAATCATATTATAAATCCTATTCAAGAAAAACATTTATCGACTTATGTACTAATATCGCTATAATTAAATGAGTAATAGAATAGTTATAATGAATATATAATAGATCTTTTGCGTAATTACTTGCAACCAGCTTTATACTACTAACTTTTTCATCTATTTGTTCTCTTTTTGTTTCTTTATGATAGATTATCCAAAAAATCTTACTTTTCAAATCCTTTATAGTCTTGACGGTACAAGAGTTCGATGATATTTCGATAAATAGATAGCAAAAAGATATGAAGAATATGAGATCAAGCGGTTATCATATAAATGAAAAGAATTAGCAGGTTTTCTATTTGATTTGGATTAGAGTACCAACTGCCGAAATATATAAAATATAGAAAGTTTGATTATACAATATTCACCAATTCCTCAAAAAATACATAAAATAATAGAGGTTAAAAACTCCAGAGGCAATAGAGAAATGTTTTCCAGGCTTTCTATCTTTCATATTTCATAAAAGAATGACAAATACCAATCTGTAGATAATAAAATACCCAAGACGTATTATTCAGATAAGAAGAAAAGAGACATGCTATAAAGATGTGGTGATGGTTAACAATCGTAGTTATATTCTTCATAAGGTCACATACAAGAAAGGAAGAAAACATGACTATGATGTCTATAAAAATAATAAGAATAACCATCCTATCATCCCTAAACAAGTTGTTAATGTAGTTGATCTAGGGTATCTGGGTGTAGAAAAGGATTTCTTAGAACACCTATCATCTTTACCATATAAAAGAAAATAAACCAGAGTTTACCACGAGAAGAAAAATATTACAATAAATTACATTCAAAAAAAGCGAATAATAGTGGAACATATCATCTGCAGATTAAAAAAGTACAGGATGCTTGCAGATGCATTTAGAAACAAATTGAGAAAATATAACAAGGTGTCAGACATAGTTGCAGGCTTGATAAACTATAGAAGATTAAATTATAAGAACTAGAAATAGATATAAAATCTAGAAGAAACAGTTTAGATTGTTTCTAATTATACAAGATCTAATTTATGAATAAAACTTTTTATTAATGCCTTCCTTATATTTTATTTATATTTCGTTGATTTATATTATCATCTTATTATGTTGAAAATTTTTAACATTGATTTTTATTTTATTTTTATTTGAAAAATGTGATTCCAACAGATTTTTGAAAAAGCTATACTTTAAGTAATAAAGGATGGTAAGTAAATATAAAAAAATTTCTTAAAGGCAATTTGTTAGAGTTAATAAATAAATAAGTTTGATAAATTAATTGTTTTGTTGCTGACGGACCTATATCTTGACGCTATAAAGAATAAAGAGAATAAATTGTCTATTATTAGTGATGAATCAATCCTTGATATTTTAAAAATAGCTTCAACAAAATGGATTGACTATTATCCAAAAAGAAAAGAATCATATACAGTTGGTATTGATAGTAGCTGGAATAAGAAATCTTATCAAGGTATCGATCTTTTTGTTATAGACTGTGTTGCTGTTACTTCATTTAACCACATTTTGTCTAGTAGGTGGAATTATGGTATTAAAATTGCAAATGGTGATTTACTTAGTTCTGAAGCTATGTCTATGGAAATTGATTTGGCAAATTTGATTATTTCTATGGGTGAAAAATTTGATATTCTTTGTATTGATGGTTCAATTATTTCTAATACTATTCGTAATAAAAGTTCTCATTATGCAAATTTATTGCATAATCTAATGAAAAATAATAGTAATGTGTTAATCTTATTTATTTCAAAAAATTCTAATACTAAAAACCAATTCAACAAATATGGTGCAAAGGCTGCTGATATCTATTACTTTAATAAGGTTGGCTACAAACCTGGCTTTAGCCTTCCAAATTTAAATACTAATTCAATTCTTTCAAATACTTTTGAGGTTATGGAGATTTATGCGAGAATAACCCCTTTTGTTCCTTTGGTTAAGATCGAAATAATTAATAATTCGTTACTCTCTACCGATGAGATTCGATCTATAATGGATAAGCTTTATTATCATAGTGTGAAAGGATATCCTTATTGTTTGAAATTAGCACATAAATGTTGTAAAATTACTAATGATGATATTAAAAGAATTGCAAGCATATATGAACTTAAAAATGAATTTGGATCAAGAGATTCTTTAAATGAATAAATAAATCAATATATTTTAGTTGGTATTTATTTTGTTACCTCTCTTTTAAATTGATATTTAAGATTATTTATTTTTGACTCAATATCTATTGGTAAATGAGTATGAATTAAATATCATTACTATTTTATATGTGTGTTTATTTGAACTTATTGATTATATGCAATGATAATTTAAAAGATATCAGTACAAGTCCAAGATTAAAGTTAAATGTTTGTATATCTATTTATATATCATTTGATTTTTTTCTTGATTTTCTAATTTTATGTATAAACCAAATAATAAATCCTATTATTATTATAAGCGCAAGAATATCTAGATAAGTTGAATACTTGTGAAATGTTTCCCAATTGCTTCCTAATCGGAATCCTATGTATGTTAAACAAACATTCCATATCAAAGATCCCAATAATGTATATATTAAGAATTTAGTGAGGTTTGCTTTTGCAATTCCTAATGGTAAAGATACATATGTCCTTATTCCAGGTAACAGTCTTCCTATAAATGATATCTTATCTCCTGTTCTCTCAACTAGTTTTTCCGTAAATTTTAAATGACTTTCTTTAAATAAAAGATATTTGCCATATTTTATGACTATAAGCCTACCTACTTTTATTCCTATATAATAGGTGATAATCGAGCCGATTAGATTCCCAACTGAACCTGCTAATACTACCTCTAAAAAAGATAACTTGTTTGTTGCAACAAGAAATCCTGAGAATGTCATTATTATCTCGCTTGGTATAGGAATCATCGAGCTTTCTGCTACCATTAGCAAAAATATACCTGGATATCCCAAGTTAGAAATAATCGAAGTGATAAAAACTATAATTGAGTTGAACGCTTCTACAATCATATTTGCTTATTTATTTTTTGTAAGATACTATATCTTGTTTATAGTTTTTTAATTTATATTTAAAATTAGTCTAATATATTTATATGTCTAAAAGATGTATTCAAATACCATTTATTTGTTGCAATAAAAATCTGAGTCTGTAATCTTATTTTGTTTTCTAAAAAAGTTTTCCTATTACCAATTAAAAATATTTTTAATCATTTGTAAATTTGGTTCGAACAAGGAAATTTAAAGTAGATTTTGATTACAGCATCTATTTTATATCAATACTTGTTTTATATCTTCTGAGGATTACATTGTCAAATTAAATAATTACTTATTCGACTTATTTGCCAAATTTAAAAAATCCTTTAAATTAACTATTCATAAAATAAAATATTTAAAAATTTTAATCAAAACTATGTTTTGAATTTAGCAGTGTATATTTATAACATATGATATAATTTAAAAATATTGTAAATATATAACAATCTCATTTAAAATGTTAAAAGTGTTATATGAAATGGACAGAAATAATTTATGGGTTACTGTTATACAACAGAGCTGAAAAATTGTAATATACAAAATATTGGCAATGTAAAGTAACATGTTTACAATAACTAAAAAACAAATTACGGTTATAACGACATTAGCTGTTGTATCAGTAGTTTTGTTAGTAGGTCCAATAGCATTCGGATCCCAATTACATGATGCATTTGCTCACTTTGGTTTCCATAACCACGGATTTGGTTTCCATAACCACGGATTTGGCTTTGGCGGCTGGGGCGGTGGCTGTTGTGGCGGCTGTTGTGACCATTGGGTCTGCGGCTGGTGCGGCGGATATACTTGGTGGACCGGTTGCAACTGTTAAATAAATAAAACAATATTTCCTCCAATTATTTTTAAAATTTATTTTAGAAATTAATTATTATTTTGTTATTTATGTTTATTGTTTTTATAACATTTAAATTAAATTTTAAATAAATATCTAAATTACATTTCTTTTATTAGTAAACTGTATGAAAATTTGATAACACTATTTTTATTGAATTCGAGAGACCGTTCTATCTCAAGTCTAAATTAATTTAAAAACTAGATTCTGAATGATATTGTTATATTTGAATAATAGCATAATAAATTGAATCTCTAAATGTTTGATTTATTTTCTGTAATATTTTTTGTAGATTGTTAGAATCGATAACCACTACATAATCAGGCAATGTATACATGACGGATGTTATAATTTATAGGCATAAATCGAATATCCTCTGCCACTCATTTTATTTTTAACATCATTATTTTACTTCTTTGTGATATGTGCTCTGCAAGGATCCCTGAATTAATATATGAATTGCCTTTTTAATTGTGGACCACGCTCTTGGAAATATAAAAAATACTAAATGGGTACTATTAATGAAGTTACTAAATAAATATAAAAGTATTGTCAATTCTGCAAAAGTACATCTGGTGCGCCTATGGATAACTTGATATCTCTGATATACAGGGTTTACATTTGAATTTTATTCATGTTTGTCTTGGTTTAGTTCTTCTTTTTTATATTCTGTTTTTGTTTATATATTTAATTGACCTAATCTAATATACAATTACCGTACCCAATTTTCTTTACCTTTGATCAAACATATTTTAATAAAGTTGATTATTAATTCGAAGGTCGTTATTACTGTTGGAAACTGTATATTATTGGAGGACTAAGTATAAATACAAAACCTTACTATAAATTTAAAGAATGAAAAAGTATATGTACTCATAAACACTTATTTTAATCACATTTATTTTCTTTTATCAATAGGAAACTGATTTTTAATTTTAATTATTCATTTGAGGTTAAACTATTATTTCGATAATATTTGCTCTGTTGCATAACTAGTTTTCCTTAAATTATTTCCATCCATTTTATGCAACTCTTCTAAACAGATTGTACAACGATACCTTCATCGTCATCTCTTTTATCATGTTTTGAAACTTGGTTGCAGATGTATATTCACCAAACATCCGCTTTATAGATGAAAATGCTGTTTCAACCATCCATCGTTGTCCATACTTTCTTTTCTTTTTCCATTTATGATAATCCTTTATTTGAAGTTCAACTTCTCTATTCCTTACATTGCTATTCTTGGATGAAACGATAGAGTTTCTTTTTACTTTGATGACAGGTCGAATCCTTTTCTCCTTCAAGTATTTGAAATTTTCATTGCTATCGTAGGCCCCTGCATCACCAATGAAAGATTTGATCTTGACATTGCGGTTATTATTCAACACGCCTTCCACCAAATTCTTCATAACCTTTCCATCATGTACCTTTTCATCTGTGACTTTCAGTGCAAGAATTTCTTTGGTCTTGATATTTACTGCAACATGTATCTTTAGATAGCCTTTCTTGTTTTTTACATCCCACTTATCTTGCATCCACCGAGACCTCTGTTTGTAATCTTGATTCCGGTACTGTCCCCGCTGCTACGATGATAACGACATCATCATCATCATCATCATCATCAATACTGTTATTGATGTCAATGTCCAGTTTGTTTATTCTTCTACATATCTGTGAATAACATGGATGATCTGGAAGATTCTTTCCTACAGTTGCCTTTATGATTCCTTCTGTTTGTCTATATGGAAGGTGAAAGTATACTTTGATGTGACCAACTATGAGAACAAAAGAATCTGGAAATTTGTACTTTTTGCCATTCTTATTTTCATTCATCCTTGCAAGATCAACATCCCAGTTATCCAGAAAATCATAGGAAAAAAGTATCTCTCCTCGTCTTACAAGAGACTGGTTATAAGAAGGCCAGTGGATCACAAATGATTAATTGGTTGGATCCTAGCTAAATAGGTTTGGTTATGCAACAAAGCAGATAATATTTTCTTTAAAAAAAAAGAAAAGATAAATGAAATTTTAGACTATACCTTTTGATACTTTTATATTTTAGATCTTTTGTTTTTTATTTATTATATGTAAATCTTGTTTTAGTTGATTGTTATTTCGTTCTTTTATGTGAAACCATGATATTTCTTTGATTGTATAAGTACTTCCTATTTTTAAAAGAGATTTAAACTTTTGAATGAATGTCAAAATTATTGATTATATAAACTAGTCTTTAACCGTTTGTCTGTAAAAAATGGTTTAAAAGAAATATTTTGTTGATCTAATTCTTACTTGGTTATACAAATTTTGTATTACAATTATTAATAATTTTGACTCATTTGACATTCAAATTAGATCTTTTTGATAAAATCAAACATATTGTTGAGCGAATTGGCAATACTATCAAACGATCCGTTTCCTATTTTACCTAATTTCCAATTGTCTTCTATAAATTTGATTATGGATGCAAAATCTGTAAGGGTATGATCTACAAAATTCACTTTCGCATAAGGCGATATAATTAGTATAGGAATACGAGGACCGTATCCACACTTATCATTTTGACTTATCTTAATTTTAATTTGGGATGGATTACATAAATATTTTCCAAAAAGTGCATCATTTTTAGGATCAGTAGATGGATTAACTATTGTTGGCATTTCATGATCATACCATCCTCCTGAATCATCTCAAGTTAATATTATAGCAGTAATTGGCCAATCGGCTGATTTTTGTATTCTGCTTATCGTATTGACAAGAAATTCTTGTTCAGCTATGGGATCTGAAGATGATGGATGACCTTGCAAATATGTAGGAGCTTTAATAAAACTTACTGATGGTAAAGAATTTGAATCTATGGATTCTCAAAAATTGCTTTGTTGCATAACTCTGAAATTCGTTTTTTCATGATTGAATCTTATTATAATAAAACGAATTACGAATAGATGTCTCCTAAACTTGAATTATATGTGTCGTATATTTATGATAAAATTAAGTTATGCAACAAAGCACCAAAAATTACTTAAATCATACTGATGATTTCCAGGTCCTGAATGACCTATTTCTTTTGTTGAGATGGGTGGCAAATGTTTGGGATTAGAAGTAGAATAATAATATTGAAATGGTTCAACATCCGGATAATAGTCTTTATATATTTGACCATTACTACCAGTATGATACGATCGACTATCACAATCTGCTGGTTAGGTAATTTAAAACCGCCTGAAAACCATCCCAATGTAATATTTTTTTTTTAAAAGATCTCCAATATTGTTACCCGACATAGATATAGATGTATTTGTTTTAGCTGAACATATATCATATCTAGGATCTAAATCTTCTATGAGTGTACTATTAACTACGCCTGCCCTCTTGAATGCATGTGGAGATGAACAATTTATAAATGATTCAATATTACATGTTGCGCCAAAAGTATTTGCAGATATGAGATTTATATGTCCTGGAGTAGATGGTCCAAATGTGGTACCATGAAAGTTGTCGCTCATTGCAAAATTTTGAGCATAATTCCACAATACTTTTAGAATATTTCCATCAAAAAAATCCATAACTTGATTTCCATGTTTATAACTACAACCATGAGATGAACCATCGTATTCAACGAATTTGTTTAATTTGCCTGCATTATATGATTTTTGTTGATCTGTATAATCATGTAATGGATTGCAAGTAACAATATCTGTGTGATTCATTCTATGTGGTGGAAATAAATTTGGATTTTAGATCAAAAGAGAATTATTCAAACCATTAATTTTAGGCGTACCTTTTATTGCATTAAATATTGGCTCGCCTTTTAAGTTAGCTGCTTTTGGATAAGTGCCAAAGTAGTGATCAAATGAAGTATTTTCTTGAAATATAATTATGAGATGTTTTATTGGTGTAGTGGTAGTTGTTACAGAAATTTTATTCGACTGAACAAGAGTGTCTAAAGATATGGGATATATATTATATGTTAATAAAGATGTAATCATTGCTATGTCAAAGAACATGATAACTATTTTGAGGATTATCATTATACTCAATTCTTATACCATTTCATATTAATCATTTTAATGAGGACAAGTTCTGTAAATACATATAGATAATATTAATTGTAAAATATTTGTAGTTGTTTTACTTGAGATATTATTACACAATTATCATCAAATAAATCATATCTTTATCATTCGCATATGCACTATATGACTATTCTTAATACATAGTTATGACAATTATAACAATAATTGCAATTAACACAATAATGAAAAAATTTATTTAAATTCTGAATTTAAATAAAGCGCCTGGAGAGGGATTTGAACTTCGTAGCAATGCTTGAGGAGACAGATGAATTTGCAATTTTATAACATTATATAATAAAACAGTTAGAGAATTACTTTTTGATAATTAGGTTTTAAATGCTCTATTGCATAATTATTAAAATTTTTTATTTTACTAACAGTTTCCATAAACAATATTGCCTGGTTATATAATGATGCTTTCAGCATTTCTTCTGCATTATGCTTTGTTGCATCATTCCTTTAATTCATATTTTATTATCTATGTTGCCTAGATAGATATCATCTGCTTTGTTGGATGATTATTAAAATCCCGTATTTTACTATCTGTTTTGCCTAAATGAATAATAACTTATTATACAACGACGCTTTCAATATCATATTCCTGTATCATATTTTTCAGTTTAACCGAGTACACGTTCTCTCTAAATCTTCTCTTTAAATAAGAGAAAACGGTTTCTATAATCCATCTTTGTCCATAGCTTACACTGTCCTTCCGCTTTTGCAAATCATTTTTATGGTCCAAAACTGTTAGATTTCTAATGATGTTTTTTCCTTTTTTCAATCTAACTTTAGTAGAATTCTTTTTCTTACTTTAATGCAAGGCAAGATTCCCTTGTCTATCACATATTAAAAAAGTCATTACTACCGTAGATCCCATTTACAAATAGTTTACCTACTTTTTTATCGAATTTTAAAATTTTATTACCAATTCAGATAACGTCTTATCATCATGGACATGCTCATCAGTAACCTTTATAACAAGAATTTTCTTGGTCTTGACGTATACCGCTATATGTATTTTCAAATATCATTTCTTTTTATTTTTCATATTCCATTTGTCCATCATCCATTGGCCTCTGTTAGTAATCTTAGTACCAGTACTTTATATTACAATGATAATATATTAATTTTTAGAAAATTCGTCTATATTATTATTTATTTGAATATTTAAGTTATTTATTCTTCGGTTTTCGTTGTAAAATCTGGCATTGAAGGTATTTTTCCTTTAGCATGGCCTTGTGTTATTCCTTCTGTCTGTCTATAGGTAGATGAAAATACGCTTTAGTATAGCAAATAAAAGAAGAAAAATGTTGAGATAATGAAATAGTTCACCGATTTTGCCTTGGTCCATCTCTTTTAATTCAATATCCCAGTTATCAATAACATCAAAACCTGGCAAGATTTCTCCCGTCTAACAAGAGATTGATTATAACCGGACCAGTTCACATATTTTATTGGTAGATGTTAGCTAAATGTATTTGGAAAAGTGGAATCATGTTACAAAGGAATAATAACCAATGAATTTTCACTATTTTCGTTTTACTTTCAGCAACAAAACGTTAGCAAATAACAAAAATAATCATACAATAAAGCAATTTAAACATACAAATACGTTCTTATGGAATAGATATAAATTTCAGAATTAACAAAAGATATTTAGACGTATTAAAAAAAATAATGATTGAAAGAATTAATATTAACATTGCAATGAATATTGTAGACCCTGTTAGCTAAAGTATTATTTTTTGATTATATTTATAAACAAACAGATGGAACCATTGTTTAACATGATTTAATATACACACTTATTTTTATTACAACGCAAATAATCATCAAACGATTCTATGCTACCTTTATGTAATGCATTGTTCTTTTAATGATGCTTTTTTCAGAAGAGGGGTATAAATTATGATTCAGTTTCAAAACCTGCATGCATGCAGATACCAAGTAACATATCTGAGGAAATTGGATGTTTTCCATATGTATCTATAACGAGACAAAGATCGTTCGGCTACAACAAGCATATTTCGTTCTTTTGATATTTGAAAAAAAAGAATTTCTTTATTTACAGGTTCTACGACAATATAAAGCCATATTAATTTAGAAGAGCATACTTTTATTACGTTTTCATCAATAATATATTCATGAATTTTCTTATTCTTGGAATACTTTCGAGGGTTATATTTTTGAATGCAATACCAAATTGATACATCATTTATTTTTACTAGATGTAAAAAGATAATGCTTTGTTGACAGTACTCCTAAATGATAAACCTAAAAAGTACTATTACAAGCCATAATCAATGATTTTTGAAGACGTTCCATTTTTAGAAGACTTAGAAAGAGGTTGTTTTAATTTTATGTTTTTCCTTAAGTTAACAGGGCCATATTGTAAAAGAATTTTTATCTATATTGTATAAACAAATGTTGAATTTAATAAAAATTTCAAAACTAAAATTAAATATTACATTCTTAAAAATATAGCTGCAAATTGTAGTAGTAATTTATCAATTAAAATGTGTATCCTTTTTAATTTACTTTTGTCTTACTATCTTTTCTTTCATTCAAAGGTTACTCTTTTATTTTTTATTTCCTGCGTGTTAAATAATTCTTAAAATCATTGTTAATCCATAGTATTGATGGTCTCTTGCCATCCCATTTCTGAATGATTTTAACCTGTTCCCCATTTTCAAAATTAAACGTTCCGGGGACGCTAATATAATGTGATGCCATTGTACATAATTGACTTCTTTCTATTTTTGTATCAGTAATAAATTTTTTAGAGAATCTTAAAAATTCGTTATTGATGTCGCCATCTTTTATATACGATCTAAATTCATTGTACTTGCGGCTTTCAAAAGTAGAAACTTCTAATGGCTGATAAATTTCATATCCTAATCCATTCCATATTACCGTAGGATGTGCTTTATCTAACTTTAGATACATTTTATTTAGTGCATTTTCAAGATTATAGTTCAATTTTTTTTTATTAAAAGAATTTTCTTTTAAATTTAAATTAATCATTATGAATAGACATGTTCTTTTATTTTTGGAGTCATTATTTTTTGAATTTTCAATATTATAGTTAAAACCGTTTATTTTACAATTGTAATAATTCGATTTCTTAAAAATTTCGAAAATGCTATTTATAGTATTTTGTATAGATGTATCATATTCCATTATGGTTTGTGGATTGATATTTGTGATAATTGTTCTAGGGAATAATGAATCTTGATTTCCAAAATGAGATAAAACAAACTTTATTCCATCTATTATTATTTTCTCACTTACATCAATTCTATCATTATATTTTTTTAAATCTCTCATATTGATTAATTAGTTATTATTATTGTTGTGATAAAATTTAATCCTCACTTAATATTGGTATTTAGTTATTATTTTATTGTATGATTATTTTATTTGTTATTTGATAATTGTTGTACTTCCACACATGGTTGACAAAACAATGTACCAACATGGCTGACACATTTTGTCTTGTTTTAGTGTATCAATATCAGTTGTTTTAAAGATTTCATGAACTTCTCTGATGGCGTCATTCCGTTTATTCCACCGTGTTCTCTTTCACAGTTATATGAATTGACAAATAGTTCGTATTTCTCTATTCCCTCTTTCATATCAATTAACTCTTCTACTTGTAGAAATTCAGTTATGACTATTTTGTTATACGCTTCTACTTTCCCCTGTTCTTGTGGATAACCTTTAGGAATCTGCTTGTCCTTTATTCCATTGAGAAAAAGATAATGTTTGAATTTATTCGATGTAAATTCTCTACCACAACCATCGTGTGCATCACTTTCATAGGTTTACCGTAGAGTTCAATCCATTCGTTGAGAACCGATAGTGATTCTTCACTAGTTCTTCTGCGGCACCATTTGCTAACTACTTTTCTTGAGGGGCAATCATCTATAACATGAATAAAATAATTTTTGCTTCGTGAGCCTTTTAGATAAAAAGGTCCTTTGGTATCCATTTGAACCAACTCATTCGGATGTTTCATTTCAAATCTTGTATTTTCTTTTTAGCTTGACAGATAGTACATTGAGATTGTGTCTCTTTAGAATATTGTAAATGGTTTTTGTACCCAAGCTGATTCCATACTTTCTCTTTAATCTGAACCTTATTCTCATTGGACCAAATCTGTTGTTTAGTCTCAGCTCGAGAATAATCTTTTCTATATCTTTGGTTACCTTTACATTTTTAATATTATGCGGTTTTCTTGATTGGTTTTTTAATCCATCTATCCCATATACATTAGATCTCTTGCATAATTAGATACATTTCATTAAGTTGACTACAGATACACCATTTTTTCTTTTAGTTATGCTGCTTCATAATTCTGTAGTTTATCAAGCCTGCGACTATATCTGACACTTTATTGTACTTTCTGAGCCTATTTCTAAATATATCACTCATTATCCTGTACTTTTTCAATCTACAAATAGTATGTTCAATAACTATCCTTTTTCTAGAATGACTTTTGTTGTATTCTTTATCTTCTTGTGGTAATTCTTTTTGATTATTTTTCTTTTTATAGGGTAGAGATGATCTTTGTTCTGGAAAGTCCTTTTCTACTCCAAGGTATCCCAGATCATACACATTTAGAACATCTTTTGGGATAGCAGGATGATTTTCTTTATAGATGTTATAGTCATGTCTGTGTCCTTTCTTATGATCTGCTTTGTGAATAATATAACCATGATTGTTAACCGTAATCTGTGTCTTTGTTGTATGCCTTTTCTTCTTGCCTGAATAGTACATCTTACATCTTCTCTTGTCAATAGGTCTTGGAATCTGCTGCTCTGTACAATCTGTAAAAGCCATAAATCCCGGAAAATATTTCTCTACTTCCTCTGGCGTTTTCAACCTCTTGGTTATCTGATATATTTTCTGCGGAATTGGTACGCATTGTCTTATCAAACTTTCTATCTTTTGGATATCTCTGCAGATGTTGCTCTGATCTAGATCAAATAGAAAACCAGCTAATGTGTAGGTTATGTATAGGCGATAGTACACTAGAACCATGATAACTCTATCCTCAACAATGAGTTTGAAATGTCTCCCTGCACCTACATCTCGTTCTCTCCTCCTTCTTTTTGAGGATAAGCGTTTTATCTCGTACTTTTTGTATTTTGATTTTATTTCTTTATAAATGTCATTAAACTGTTGAATTGAGAGACCGGTAAAGGATTTAAAGAGTGATGGCTTCTTGGATAATCTATTGTAAGATAACAAAAAGAATGACATATTTACATACGATAGACGGAAATAAAGCTGTTTTGGCTAATTATGCAAGAGATCTATTATAGCGTCTCTTCCATTTGTACCATGTTTGTCTTGAAACAGCATATGCAGTACAAGCATCAGATATAGTCTTACCTGAACGTTCTGATTCAATTATCATTTTATACCTATTTTCAATTATATCCATTATTATTACACACTAAGACTAGAGTGTCAACTATGTTAGGAAGCTAAAATGTCAACTATGTGTGGAATCAGTACAGATAATTATTCGTAGAAATTGTTTTTTTGTATGATTCTTCATAAATGATTTTATTATTTGTTTTGTTTAAACAGATATCATTTTGTTATATAATAACGCTTTTAACATCATTTTCTTTGTACCATATTCTTTAATTTAATCAAATACACATACTCGCCAAATCTTCTCTTTAAATAAGAGAAAACGGTTTCTATAATCCATCTTTGTCCATAGCTTACACTGTCCTTCCGCTTTTGCAAATCATTTTTATGGTCCAAAACTGTTAGATTTCTAATGATGTTTTTTCCTTTTTTCAATCTAACTTTAGTAGAATTCTTTTTCTTACTTTAATGCAAGGCAAGATTCCCTTGTCTATCACATATTAAAAAAGTCATTACTACCGTAGATCCCATTTACAAATAGTTTACCTGCTTTGTTGCATAACTCTGAAATTCGTTTTTTCATGATTGAATCTTATTATAATAAAACGAATTACGAATAGATGTCTCCTAAACTTGAATTATATGTGTCGTATATTTATGATAAAATTAAGTTATGCAACAAAGCATAGTTTACCTACTTTTTTATCGAATTTTAAAATTTTATTACCAATTCAGATAACGTCTTATCATCATGGACATGCTCATCAGTAACCTTTATAACAAGAATTTTCTTGGTTTTTATATTTACTGCTACGTGAATTTTTAAATATCTTTCCTTGTTATTTTTTATATGCCATTTTTCTTGTAGCCATTGATCTCTGGTGGTAACCTTTATTTCAGTGCTGCCTATTGCAATGATTAGATATTCGTCTTTGGATTTTATGCTATCGTCTGCATCTTTTATCTTTATATCCAAACAATTTGTTCTTCGGTTTATCGTTGTATAATTTGGAATGGAAGGCACTTTCCCTTTGGCATGGCCTTGTGCAATACCTTCGGTTTGTCTATATTGTAAATGAAAGTAAGCCTTGGCATGGCCATGTAAAAGAAGAAAAATGTTGGGATAATGAAATGGTTCACCGATTTTGCCTTGGTCCATCTCTTTTAATTCAATATCCCAGTTATCAATAACATCAAAACCTGGCAAGATTTCTCCCGTCTAACAAGAGATTGATTATAACCGGACCAGTTCACATATTTTATTGGTAGATGTTAGCTAAATGTATTTAAAAAGAGGAATCATGCAACAAAGTATTTTAAAAATACACTTTGATAACCCTTTAAATAACTATTAAGGTAGATATTTTGACTATTTTGAGATATCTATAGTTATTAATGTTAATATCTTTTAATATATTAAACCCTGAATATTCTAATTTTAATATAAAAATGACGATAATACAAAATTGTCATGGTTACAACTTTTATCAAACAGGTTTCATTAAAGTCTTAAAAATCAAAAAAATTTGTGGTGTTTAAGATCGAGGTATTGATATTGCTGTTGGTTGTTACCGCAGAAGTAACAAATTATCAATAATGTTTTTGAACACACTATATGATTGCAATCCCTGAATAACTGCGATCTTGGTTGAATTAGGTTTTATCAAAAGAAATGTAGGAGTAGAATTTAGACCAATACTTTTTGCAAAAAGGTCATTTTTAACAACTATAGGATTATATTTATGAGATAATACACACGAAGAAAATTGCTTCATATTTGACATGTTGACATTTTTCGCAAAATTATTTAATGAATTTAAAGATATCCATCCTGTATTTTCTCCTTTGCTATTTTTATATAGTTCATCATGATATGGCCAGTATTTGTTTTGCTCCGCTGCACAATAAGATGCTTCTGCAGCTAAAGAAGAAAGTTTGTCCTTTGGTAAATCATTTACTAAAAGATCTTTAAATTGTAACTTGACTAAACCTTTATCTATATAATTTGATGTCAAATTATTCTTGACACTTTTGTTAAATGATGCACAAAACGGACATTGATAATCACCAAATTCTACAATAGTAATGGGGGCTTTAGATGAACCTAGAGCATTGGCTTCTGGTAAAGAAACGTTAGTTAATTGAGATATAAGATGCTGTACGCGTATCTGAACATCATGGGGATTCAAAAGTACAAAGCTTTTTAAAATGTGATTAACTATATTTTGACTCTCGATAGAATTGAATCTATCTGAGGTGTCTGTATATGTCAATTCATATATAACATTTTCTTGTTTTATGAAAAATATTTGTTTTGTTATTTGCTTTCCTGACTTGTCATTCATAACATATAATGCACTAAACGAAGGTTTATTACCTATTGAATAATTGTAAGGATTAAAATCCTTTGTGTTTTTTATGTTATGTGGACTATTTATGGAAACAAATTCCGAGTTCCAAAATTCAGCAAATGGTTTCAAGTTCAATATAGCAAAGTCACTTGGAATAAGAATTGATACTCCAAAAGAATTCAATCCGTTACTTACATTTACATCTTGACCATAATCAAATCGGGTATCCTTTTTAATAATTGTCCAACTAGATGGAAATTCAAATGATATTTTTAAATCATTATCTGTATAATTTTTCCAAACGTTTGATATTTGTTGCTGTGCAAATGTAATTGGATAATGAAATAATAGTTGCAATAGAAGAAGGATTGATAGAGTTATTACACATAAAAAAAAAGATGTAATTAATTTTGATTGATGCATTTAATATATCTAATTATATTAATTCTGTTTAAACATTTATGATGATATGGGATGTACGGAACTCTTAAAATTAATATTATAGATATTTTAAAATGATGATTTTTATAAAAAATTAACCAATAAAACAAATTAAATATTAAAATAAATAATAATGATAATAATAAATATAAAGTCTCTAAAGATGAATATCTATTCATTGTCATAGACAGTATAGGCATCAAGGCTACCAATAGAACAATGGATACACAATAAAGGCAATAAAATAATAAAGGCTATTTGGAAATACACATGTTGCGGTGAACGTCAAGACCAAGAAAATTCTTGCTATGAAAGTAACTGATGAACATGTCCATGATGGTAGTGTGTTACCTGAGTTGGTTAATGATGATGTAAAATCAGATAAAAAAATAACAATTGGCAAACTATTTATAGATGGATCTTATTATGGTAATGATATATTCGGATATCTAGAAGATAATGCAATTCTGTCTTCTATCAAAGTAAGAAAAATAATGCTCGATTCAGATTAAAAAAAGGAAAAAATATCATTAGAAATCTAACAGTGTTAATACAAAGAAATGATTTGCAAAATTGGAAAGACAGTGTAAGCTATGGGAAGCGGTGGATTGAGAAAACAGTATTTTCTTGTATAAAGCGAAGGTTTGGAGAGAACGTGTACTCGGTTAAACTAAAGAATATGATACAATAGGTGATGTTAAAAGCGTCACTGTATAATAAGTTGATGTCTGTTTAAACAAAACAGATTGTAAAATCATCGATTTTAAGAATCGTGCAACAAAGAAGGGAATCATCACAGATAAATTAATATTTTAACTATTTTCGAATCATACAACAAAGATGTTATATACTTAATACTTAATTATTTTATGAATTAATATGACAAAATTTTTAGTCGATACTGTTGAAAATTTACCTATTGGTTCGTTAAAAAACATAACTGCCGGTGGAAAAGAAATTTTAGTAGTTAACGTTGATGGCGATTATTATGCTTTAAATAACATATGTAGTCATGCCGGAGCTGAATTACATGAAGGCAATATAGTAAACGACAAAGAGTTAGTCTGCCCCTGGCACTCTGCTAAATGGGATATAAAAACTGGAGAATTAATCTGGTTCCCTCAGAAATTAAAAAACTTAGAAACCTATGGTATAATAGTTGAAAATAATAATATATATGTAGAAATTTAAGTATTTATTCTTAAAATACTTTTGTATATTATTGAATGAATATAATTATTGATTTCTTTCAATGTATTTTATTCTATTTCAAATTCTTTTGTCAATTTAGTAAGTTTAGAATATTATAATAAAATAAATAATTGATTAAATACATAGTTTAAAAACATTGTTTTCTAAAATTTTTTATAATATATTGTCGTATCTAGCGAATATCAGAATATTAAATAAATATGTTCTAATTTAATGGCGATGAAAAGAAAATAACAAAATTTTGGATGAGTATATAGTAGATCTCTTGAATAATTAGCACCATTAGAAAAACTTCTAAGAATTAAACACATCTTAATCGTAATCCATAAATTAAAATGTAAATATTACACAATGTCTTTCACAATCCGTAAAATTTTGATACTAATCTAATTGTGCAAGAGATCTAGTGTATTGTCGATAAAACAATTTCTCGTTTAATTTAGGGATATAGAAACTCGTTTATATTCCTATAGTTATTTTCATTTTAAATTTACTTAATGATCCAATAAAAATTAATTTTTATATTCGAATAAAAAAATAAAAATATGAATATTAATGATTTTATTTCTTCTCTTCCATCTTCTGTGATTTCTGGAGATGATATTTTAATTCCAGAAGTATTTTTTAGAAAAATGTTCTCTTTTTGTAATTTAAATTCAAATGATATTTTTTATTATTTGGGCATAGGACATAACTATTCCTCCCTTTTAATTGCTAAAAGAGAATATTCTGTTAAAAAAGCTGTTGGTATAGATATTAATCCTAAGATTGTTAGTTTAATTAAATCTAAATTAAATTCCTCATTTTATGATATTGATATAATAAATGATGATGTATTAAAATCTACACTTTCTGATGCGACTGTAATATTTTCATGGTTTACTGATGATCAAATTAATGAAAAACTAACTCTTAAATTTGGATCTGAGCTTTCAAATGGTACAAAAAATAATATCGATATGGTCTCCACCCGGTTTATTTATGCCTGATAAAGTGGATTTTCCACTTATCCTATGCGAAAAACCCTTTAAAATTGGCAATATTAAAGATCAGTTACAAAATATTTATGGTGGCAAATGTCTAGATTTTACTGCATCATGGAGACTAGCCGAAAAATATATCCAATCATTAGGTGTAGTTGACAGTCATTATATTAGATTTTTGAATATTTTACAAAGTGTAATAATTTGGCTTAATGCGCGAGATTTTGGTTTAGTTTGTGAAGACGAAATTCCTCCGCCTATAAAAAGTTATATTGGTATTTTAAAGTATTTTTTTAATATTGATTTGTCTGAATTTTTAGACTAATTTAATTACATAAAATTTTGTTATTTAACTGTAAATAATAAAATTTATTTCATATATTTATAGATAAAATTTTTATAGTATATTAGTTAACTAATTTAGTTTTGATTTATTCAATTTATCTGAGTAATTTTGTCAATTCGAATAATACAATGTATTTATTTCAAGTGTAGACGGAAATTTTCCATAATAATTATTTGGAATAAGTTATTATTTTTTGTAATAAATTATAAAAATTCAATTAACATTTTTTTTTTTATATTTTGTAGTATATATTATTGATAATAATATACCCCAAAGATTATAACTATTAGCATTATGAAGCAACTTTAGAAGATGGATTTGGCGATTAATGAGAGGTACAAGAATCTGTCTGTTCCTCACTTAGTTGAATCAGCTGTTATAAATCAAGAAGGTAAGCTATCTTTTACTGGTTCTTTATATGTAAAAACTGGAAAGTTTACAGGTCGATCACCTGATGATAGATTTATTGTAATGGATAATATTACTGCAAATTCTGTTGACTGGGGAAAAGTTAATCATCCTATTTCAGAAGAAAATTTTGAAAAAATCTCGACTAAAATGATGAAATTTATCCAGGAACGAGATTTAATTAGTAAACTTTATACGTTTGATGGTTATGTAGGGGCAGATCCATTTTCTAGACTATCTATTAGGGTTATTACTGACAAAGCATGGCATAGTTTGTTTGCTACTCAGATTTTTATAAAACCTACTAAGGAGGAGCAGTCAAACTTTAAGCCAGACTTTACTCTATTATCTATCAATGATTTTGCTGCAGTTCCTGATATTGATGGAACAAAATCTGAAACTTTCATAATTATAAGTTTTAAGAAGAAACTAGTTCTTATGGGATCTACCTCATATGCTGGTGAAATAAAGAAATCTATGTTTTCAATTTTAAATTTTATTTTGCCTCAGAAAGGTATATTTCCTATGCATTGTTCAGCAAATGTTGGTCATGATGGAAGATCTGCCTTATTTTTTGGTCTTTCAGGGACGGGAAAAACTACTCTTTCTACAGATGAAAATCGTAAATTAGTTGGAGATGATGAACATGGCTGGTCTGATAAAGGCGTTTTCAATTTTGAAGGGGGATGCTATGCCAAATGTATAAATTTGAATAAGGATAAGGAGCCTCAAATTTGGAATGCGATTAAATTTGGATCAGTTATGGAAAACGTTGTAGTTGACCCGAATACTGGTGAACCTGAATTTTCTGATGATAGCTTGACTGAAAATACTCGGGTTCTATACCCTCTTAATTTCATACCTAATGCTATAATACCTAGTATTTGTGGGCATCCATCTATAATAATATTTTTAACTGCTGATGCATTCGGTGTTTTGCCACCTATTTCTAAATTGTCTAAAGAAGGTGCAATGTACCATTTTATGTCAGGTTATACTAGTAAATTAGCTGGAACTGAAAGAGGTATTACTGAACCTAAGGAAACTTTTTCACAATGTTTTGGTGCACCATTCATGCCTTTAAGAGCTACTGAATATGCTAAATTATTGGGTGATAAAATTGCTAAACACAATTCGAAAGTATACCTTATAAACACTGGTTGGTCTGGTGGACCTTATGGCATCGGAAAGCGTATTGATTTAAAATTTACTCGTTCGATCGTATCTTCTGCTATTAATGGATACTTGGATGACGTAGAATATAAGCATCATGATATATTTAATCTTGATTATCCTATTTCCTGTCCAAATGTACCTTCTGTGATTTTAAATCCTAAAAATACTTGGAATGATGATGAAAAATATGATTTTTCCGCTAAAAGACTATCAAATCTGTTTATAAATAATTTTAAAAAATTTGGAAATGTTCCACAGGAGATTATAAAAGCTGGACCATATTTTTGATCTGTTTTAATTTTGTAATTATTATAATTTCTACTGTCGTAATAATTTAGTAGCCCGGAGCAGATTCGAACTGCTGTATCCAGGTTTCTTTTCTTGTGGGATCCAGAGCCTGGAATCCTTGGTCCTGGGAGTTTGACCGCTAGATTCGGCATCAACATATAAAATAGCTGATTCGACCGGGCTTCACGAGCTACAATTAATATTAAATCATCCTAATATTTTATTTTATCTTTTGAAATTATTCGATTTGTTATATATGGAGAAATATTAGATATATGTCTAGCCTTTAATTGCTCATACATTATGATCATATAATACAAATGCCTATAATATCGACAATATTAAAGGGAAATCTATGAATATGGAAATTAAAAATACAAGTTTTAATTTTATCGAGCCTAATGCCATGATAATGTTATATTGTTTATAGGATCACAAATTTATAAAATATCCTGATTTTGATTCATTAGACATTAGATCTTGCATAATTGAATAAACAGCTATATGATCTGATTCTCACCAATTTCTTGCCCTTTCTTTGCTTTCATATGATGTCTATCCAAGAAACCCATACTTTTCAAATCATTTACCCGCATTACAGTACAAGAATTTGATGACATCTTCCAAAAAGAAATAACAAAATATATGACAAACATGAGATCGAGCGTTTATCCAAAAGAAAAGATAACCTAGAAAGAGAAAGAGAAATAGGGGCAGGCAGACCTTTCAAACTTGATTTAATGGTAAATTTTTCATGCTTTTAGTTTACTATCATCTTTACATCACTTACACACTAGCGGCCTTTCTATTTGATTTAGATCAGATTAATATCTGCAGGGCCATATAAAAGATTGAAGTTTGATAAGAAAATGCTTCCATTTCTAAAGAAATTATGCAAAATAACAAAGAGACTAAAAACTCCAGAAGAAGTAGAGAAATACTTTCCAGGCTTTCTTGCCTTCATAGATAACACTATAGAACAATCAATTCCAAGACCTATAAATAATATAAGATGTGAGATATGTTATTCAAGCAAAAATAAAAGGCATATTATAAAAACACAACTTATGGTTAACGACCTGGGTACTGTTATCCATAAATTAAGATACAAGAAAGGAAGAAGAGACATGACTATGATATCTATAATAAGAATCATCCGATAACTTTTAAAGAAGTTTTTAATGTAGTTGATCTAGGATATCTTGGTATAGAAAAGGATTTCCCAGAACATCTATCATCTATACCGAATAGAAAGAAGAGAAATCTGGAACTGTCACAAGAAGAAAAAGAGTATAACAAAAGTCATTCTAGAAAAAGGAATCTATAGCACATACCATTTGTCGAATGAAAAAGTACAGATAATAAGCGAGACGTTTGGAAATAGGATAAGAAAGTATATAGAATATCAGATATAGTAGCAGGTCTTGTAAATTGTAGAAAAACGAATCAGATTTATTATAATAAAAAGCAGTACAAAAGTACTGGATCAAATGAAATGTTTCTAATTATACAAGAGATCTATTGTATCCCAATAATTTTATAGCGAATATTTAAGATAATAGAAATGTTTAAATATGCTTTATAAAACATAAGCTTCTAATCCTATTAATTAAGCGAAGCGAAATGAGTCAATATGAAATAGTTGTGACATCTATTTTACAGAATGACGATAAAATATTAATTTTAAGGCGAAGTGAAAAGGTAAAAAGATTTAAACTTATGTGGGCTGGGATTAGTGGCTATTTAGAGAAAAATGAGGATCTGCTTTCACGAGCATTAATTGAAATTAAGGAAGAAACTGGAATTAATAAAAATGATTTGATATTGATGAAAATTCTTAATTACAAAGTGGTAGAAATTGGAAATAATAAAACAATTAAGATTTATCCCTTTTATTTTTATTCTAAAACTCGGCAGATTTCTATAAATTGGGAGCACTTTGAAAGTAGATGGATTTTGAAAACAAAGGTAGACGAATATGATATGGTGCCAAAATTATCAGAAATAATTAAAGAATGTGATATTCTTTGAAAAGAGTTTATATATACTTGCTTAATTTTTAATAATTCTATTATTTTATTCATCACATATCTCTATTTTATATAAATCCTCTGTATTAATGAAAAAACTACAAAAATTATTGTGAGAAAAAGTGTTAATTTTAGTGTGTTCTAATAGTCTTTACTAATTCTCGTAGATGAGCTAAAGATCTTACTTGAGCTCCCCCTACTTTTTTATAAAGAGCCCAAAATTGCTCGTTTGTAATGTCTTTTCGATCTTTCAATATTTTTAAATGCCTTCTCATAGAACGCACCTTTATTACATAAACTTCTTTTTTACCTACTCTTGCTGTTTTTTTTCCCTTTTTAGAGCCTGGACCAGTTCCATGTTTTTTCTTTACCTCTAATTTTGCTCTAGTCCGACCTCTGGATGTTCCTCGAATTTTTGCTGTCCAAATTGAACCATTATTTATTAAAGAACGAATGTTCTCACGAGTGATTGAATCAGCTACCTCATCTAGTTTATCTGGTTCAAATTTAACTCTATTGACTCCTACTCCTAGTATTCTGGATACTAGTTCTCTTTTTTTACGAATATTTACTACCATACAGATCATCTATTGATTTTCGCTATTTGTTTTTGATTCTTCATCTAATGTCTTTGTCTTGCTGTTTTTTCCATTAAGAATTTTTATTCCCATAGATTCAGCTTTATTAATTATTTCTATTCTTTTTCTGTTTCCAACTGTGTGAGCAATACGTGCGGAATCTTTGTTTTTGTCAAGAACTAATAAATCATTTACATTATAAACTAAGTTATCTATAAAACCCGAGGGATGTAGTCCCCTGCTGATTTTTGGTCCACCATACCCAATTTTAACTAAAGATGGATACCCTGAAAATTGTTTACGCATTTTGTTGTCAATGCCGTCAGGTTTCCTCCAATTAACCGCCAATCTATCATATCTCCAACTTTCTTGTCTTTTAAATTTCGGACGCCGATCTGAAATCTCTTTACGTTTTTCAAGGAGATCCTTGTTGATTACCATGATATATCTTCTTGATTTTTCATCAAATAAATAAATATGTTTCCCAACTTTTAATTTGTATTTTAGATACTATGTTATATCATTTAAATAGATTTTATAGAATTCATGAAAAGGAAAAGGATAAAAGGTTTATTATTAATTATAACACAATGAGCAAATATGAATTACCTTCTATTCCTTATAGCTATGATGCACTTGAACCTCACATAGATGCAAAAACTATGGAGATTCATCATACCAAACATCATCAAACATATACTAATAATCTTAATATTGCACTCGAAAAGTGTTCTCAAGACATCCAAAATAAAGATATTGTGGAAATTCTTACAAATATAAATGAAATACCTTCTGATACAAAAGGCGCAATTAATTTTAATGGCGGTGGATTTGATAATCATAGAATATTTTGGAATAATTTATCACCAAACGGAGGTGGAGAACCCAATGGATCAATTGCTTCTGCAATAAATGATTCTTTTGAGAGCTTTGAAAAATTTAAAGAAAAATTTAACTCTTCTACAGTCGCGATTCAAGGGAGTGGATGGGGATGGTTAGTATATAATCCATCTACAGGAAAGGTTGAATACAAAGCAATGCCTAATCAAACAAGTCCAAGAACCGAAGGGTTGATACCTCTTTTAGGCTGCGATGTTTGGGAACACGCATATTATTTAAAATATCAAAACAAAAGACCCGATTATGTTAATGCTTGGTGGAATGTCGTAAATTGGAATGATGTGAATAAAAGATTCGATGAGGCTAAAAAATAGTATATATTATTTATAATAATATTCTATTTTTTATTCAATCAAATCAATTCGTCCAAAACCTTCTCTTATCGTGGTATTAGTATTCATAGTATATTCATAGATCTTTTTAGAGTATTCATCTAAAATTTTCATTGTCTTTTCGTCTATATTGGAATAAAGATAAAACCCTGGACAATCTCCAGTCAATTGAAAAGAGGCATGTATGACCATTTGATTGTTTTCGAATTGGCTCCAGGAATAAAAAGGATATAACCAACAAACTCCTGGTTTATTGGGATGAAGAGTGCAATAACCGTTATCTTGTAAAAATCTACAAGGAAGTGGAATTCCATTGTCTTTTTCATCCTCATCTTGTTTCCTTTTCAAATTTATCATGGTTAGTGTAGATATGAGGCTAGAGTCTTCAGATGAATTGTTCCAAGATGCTAAATATGTTTCTTTTTTTATAAAATCTGATCTGTTTTTATATCCTAATACATTTGATATCTTTGAAATATCATTAATAGTTAATGGTAACCGACCCTGTCGGTTACAACAATTGTGACAATCGGGCCATAAGCAATCCCATAGGAGAAAAAGTGAATGATTTACTAAGTATGGAATATGAAAAATAACTTGATTTATTTTTATTTGATGGTCTTGTAAATTGGTTATTTTTCTTAAATGCAAGTCCCTGATAATTGGATCTATTTCCCACTTTTTTGATAGATTATCAAGGGAAAATCGGATATGATCAATTTCGTCTAATTTGCTCATTAAACTACATGTAGAATTATAAAACCCGATGTTTAAATGTGACTGTGATATTAATCAAAAAGATAAAAAACCTAATAAAACTAATATGGCCTTAGAAAATTATAAATCGAAAGAAAATAAAAAAGGTAAACATGCATCTTCAACAGAAAATCGTAGATTAGTATGGGAGTATGTTATTTGGCCACTTATACTTGATGTTAACAGAAACTATTTCACATTAAAAGAATATCATATACAAAGAGATATTATATGCAAAGAAAAAGATATTCTGCCTTCAAAAATAGCCGGAGGATTTGTGTCGCTGCTTGTTAAGGGTATATTAATTCGGGAAAAAAATATTTATTCTATTCATTATAAAATTATACCATATCTGAGAAAAAAGGCCACTTTGGATTATGGTACTGTAATTAGAGAAACAAATACAAAAAAATAATCTCAAATTGGAAATATTTTTGCAATGCAAAAATATTTATAGTTCTTGTTCTGAATTGTGTGATTTACAAACAGGAATGTTTGAAAAACCTGTATAATAATCATTTAAAAATCTATATTTGGCCAATTATTATTATCTTTTTATCTGCGGTTTCAAGATTCTGTTCACGTTAATAATTATTATTATTTAGATTTATTGTATAATAATATTATTTCTTTAGCGTTTTACTCTGCATAAACAATCCATTATTTGATGTATTTTAGTCATATTGTTTTTTTACAAAGAAATAGTCGTCAAAGCGTTCTATTGTATCTTCATGTTTGTGTTGATCATAATAATATCTATTCTTTTTAAAGCGCTTTGTCGCATGGTTATTTTTTTCGTTATTTGCTAACGTTTTGTTACTGAAGGTAAAACGAAAATAGTACATCTAATTGTTATTGTTATATTTTTATTGTTGTTATAACTAATTTATACAATACATCAAACATAGGGCTATAGAAGCTTTTGATGATTATTTCCATGACAAAGAAAAAGAAGTGTAAGTTAAAGCATGTAATCAAATGGTTGGATTAATTTATAAATTTTCACAATAATGAAGTATGTCTTAAGTAAACAGAGTTAATCTAATTATTAGATCTCTTGCATAATTAGAATAAACAGCTATATGATCAGCAATTCTTCATTTTCTTGTTTTCTCATTGCTTTCATATGATCGGTTATCCAAAAAATCATTGCTTTTCAAATCATTCACTGCTGGTCTTACAGTGCAACAGTTCGATGACATTTATGAAAAAAATGTAACAAAAAGATATGCTAAACATGAAATACAACGCTTGTTCAAAAAAGATAGAGAAAGACGTATAGGTGCAGGTAAACCTTTCAAACTAGATATTAAAGATAGATTTCTCATGCTTTTGGTTTACTATCGTCTATACATAACTTACACTATGGCAGGTTTTCTATTTGATTTGGATCAGAGCAACATCTGCAGAGACATTCAAAAGATTGAAGGGTTGATAAGAGAATGTTTGCCAATTCCGCAGAAGACATACCCAATAACCAAAAGGCTGAAAACTCCAGAGGCAGTTGATAAATATTTTCCAGGCTTTCTTCTTGCTTTTACAGATTGTACCGAACAGCAAATACCAAGACCTGCGGATAAGAATAGAAGAAAGATATTCTATTCAGGTAAGAAGAAAAGACATACTGTTAAGAATCAGATTACGGTTAACAATCGTGGTTATGTCCTTCACAAAGTACGCTATAAAAAAGGAAGAAAACATGACTACGATATTTATAAAAAGAACTATCCTGTCACTCCAAAACAAGTTGTTACTGTAGTTGATCTAGGGTATTTGGGCATAGAAAAGGATTTTCCAGAACAACTATCTGCACTACCATATAAAAAGAAAATAAACCAGTGTTTATCACAAGAAGAAATCGAGTTTAACATTATCCATTCGAAAAAGAGGATAATAGTAGAGCATACTATTAGCAGATTGAAAAAGTACAAGATAATGAGTGAGATATTTAGAAATAAATTGAGAAAATATAACAAGGTGTCAGACATAGTAGCAGGACTAGTGAACTATAGAATATCAAATTATCTGAACTAGAAATCGATATAGAATTAGAAGTGATGGTCTAGATTATTTCTAATTATGCAAGAGATCTATTGCAATCTACACCTACACCAAAACAGCCAAGTAGACTAGAAGGTTCAAAGGCGCTTAAACCATTTGGATGTTCAAAGTCAAATGCATATGATTTCATCATAGGTACAGAACCCAAAGCCATTAGCATTATTGCAATGGTAGAGAGTACTGCTACATTTTTCGAATATTTTTTTGTATCATTATTTATTTTACTCATTTCTTGAATTTAGTAATATAATAAAGATATATTTAGAATCCGTATATAAATTTCTTATTATCTTATAAGTAGAAAAGATAGAATTGATTGATATATAAATTATCTACAATATTGATATAATTAGATATTACATGAAGTAATAGCAAGAATTTTTCAGACGTTCTATGTTATAGAAATTAATATCTTTTGATTCTAAAGATTTATTCTGGATATATTATTTAATTTTTGGGTTCTATACTAATTCACGTAATTACGTGAACCATGTTTTCCAATCAGTTTCATTTTTCTCTAAATGTTTATAGCTGTAAAGATCCTGTTTCCATTCTGCATAGTGTTTAAATATTACTCGAACAACCTTTGAAAGAGTTTACAGGACCTGGTTTCTTTAACAATACTTTATTATTAAAGGAATTTTCTCTTTAAAAAAAAGAGGAGTAAAATAAGGTATATTACAGAGATTACCAAGGATAACGTTAATCTATCCAAGGAATTTAGCAAATTGGCTGAATTACGCCATTTAGACGGGTTAAAAGTAAATTTTGGAATATCCGATGGTAAAACATATGGATGTACTTCTAACGTTAAAGGACATTTACCAATAGAGCTTTTATATAGCACTATTAATATGTTTGTAAAGCAACAACAATTTTTATATGAAACTTTGTGGAACAAATCAATTCCTGCAGAACAAAAAATAAAGGAGGTGAAAAGCAAAGAACCTTCAAGTATTTGGACAAGAATACTGGAAAATCAAGATGAAATCATAAAAGAATTATCATCTCTCAACAATAACGCAGAGTATCTATCCATTTGTACAACTGCCGGCGGTCTAGAAATGAGTATTAATAATTTATGAGATTCTTATGAAAAAGCCTTAAAAAATCCAAATGGCAAAGGATTTAGAGCAATTTTAACAATAAACAATAGATCTTGTATAATTAGCGACAATCTGGACTATTTCTTCTGGATTCTATATGGATTTCTACTTATGCTGATCTAATATTCTATAATTTAATAAACCTGAAACTATATCTAATATTCTATTGTACTTTCTTAGCCTGTTTCTAAATATATCACTCATTATCTTATATTTTTTCAATCTGCAAATGGTATGCTCTTTCACTATTCTTTTTTTAGAATGACTTTTGTTATACTCTTTCTTCTTCTTGTAACCGCTCTAGATTTCTTTTCTTTCTGATAGGTATACAGGATTGTTGTTCCGGAAATCCTTTTCTACACCAAGGTACCCTAAGTCAAATACGTTTAGAACATCTTTGGGAATTATAGGATAATTCTTTTTATACACATCATAATCATGTTCCCTTCCTTTTTTATAGCCTACTTTGTGAAGGATATAATCACGATTGTTAATCGTAATCTGATTCTTAAAAGTATGTCTTTTTTTCTTTCCTGAATAGAATATCTTTTTTCTTTCTCTATCTACAGGTTAGGAACTGCTGTTCGGTACAATCTGTAAAAGCAAGAAGAAAGCCTGGAAAATATGTCTCTACTTCTTCTGGAGTTTTCAGTCTCTTTGTTAGTGGGTATATCTTTTGTGGAATGGGTATACATTGTCTTATTAACCCTTCAATCTTTTGAATATCTCTGTGCAGATGTTGCTCTAATCCAAATCAAATAAAAAGCCTGCTACAATGTGTATGTGATATAAAGATGATAGTACACTAAAAGCATAAGAAATGTGTTTTTTACATCTAGTTTGAAATGCCTTCCAGCACCAGCTTTTCTTTTTCTATTTTCTTTTCTTTTTCTTGATAAACGTTGTACCTCATATTTTTCATATCTTTTTGTTATTTCTTTTTGGAAAATGTCATCAAATTCTTGTACTGTAAGACCAGCAGTGAACGATTTGAAAAGTAATGGTTTTTTGTGCTTTGTTGCATGATTCGTATAATCTCATTTTATTATCTATTTTGGTTAAACAGATATCATTTTGTTATACAACGATGCTTTCAATATCATTTCTTGCATCATATTTTGTAGTTTAACCGAGTATACATACTCTCCAAACATTCGCTTTATACAAGAAAAAACAGTTTCTACAATCCACCTATTTCCATAGCTTACGCTGTAATCTTTTCATTTTTGTAAATCGTTTCTTTGTGCCAACACTGTTAGATTTCTTAGAATATGTCCTTTTTTCCATCCAACTCTAGAGGTTTTCCTTACTTTAATGCAAGGTTGGATTCCATTGTCTGAAAGATATTCAAATATATCATTACCATCATAAGCACCATCAGCGATGAGTTTACCAATTGTTATTTTTTTATCTGATTCTATGGCCTCATCAACCAATCCAGGTAATGTTTTACTATCGTGGACATGTTCATCATCGGTTACTTTCATTGCAAGAATTTTCTTGGTTTTTACGTTTATAGCAACATGTATTTTCACATATCCTTTCTTTTTATTTTTTACATCCCATTTATCTTGCATCCCCTGACCTTTATTGGTAATCTTGATACATGTACTGCTATTGCGATGACAATGTATTCATCTTTGGATTTCTTGCTATCATTGCTTTGTTGCATAACTAACATTTTTTAGCTAGGATCGAACCAATTAATCATTTGTTGCATTGGCCTTCTTATAATCAATCTCTTGTAAGACGCGGAGAGATACTTTTTTCCTATGATTTTCTGGATAACTGGGATGTTGATCTTGCAAGGATGAATGAAAATAAGAAAGGCAAAAAGTACAATACCTGATTCCTTCATCCTTATTATCGGCCATATCAAAGTATACCTTCACCTTCCCTATAGACAAACAGAAGGAATCATCAAAGCAGCTGGAAAGAATCTTCCAAGCCATCCATGTTATTCACAAATATGTAGAAGAATAAACAAACTGGACATTGATATCAATAACAGTATAGATGATGATGATATCGTTATCATTATAGCAGCGGACAGTACAGGTATCAAGGTTACAAACAGAGGTCTCGGCGGATGCAAGATAAATAGGATGTAAAAAACAAGAAAGGCTATCTAAAGATACATGTTGTTGCAGTGGATATCAAGACCAAACAAATTCTTGCACTGGACTACCAATGAAAAGGTACATGATAGTAAAGTAATAAAGAATTTGGTGGAAGGCGTGCTGAATAATAACCGCAATGTCAAGATCAAATCTTTCATTGGTGATGCAGGAGCCTACGATAGCAATGAGAATTTCAAATATTTGAAGGAGAAAAGGATTCGACCCATCATCAAAGTAAAAAGAAACTCTATCGTTTCATCCAAGAATAGCAATGTAAGGAATAGAGAAGTTAGATATAAAACAAAGGATTATCACAAATGGAAAAATAAAAGAAAGTATGGAAGCAGGTGGATGGCTAAAGAAACAGCAGCATTTTCTTCTATAAAGCGGATGTTTGGTGAATATACATCTGCTATCAGGTTTAAAAACATGGTAAAAGAGATGACAATGAAAGTATCTTTGTATAACCTGTTTAGAAGAATATAGGCTAACAAAAATGGATGTGATCGAATGAGCATGAATTATGCAACAAAGCAGCTATCATCTGTTGTATCTTTTATCTCGATATCTAGCCTGTTTATCCTTCTGTTTATTGTTGTAAATAGGTATAGATGGCACTTTCCCTTTAGCATGAGCTTGTGTTATTCCCTCGGTATGCCAGTATGACAGATGAAAATATGCCTTGGCATGGCCCAACAGAAGAAGAAATGTATCAGGATAATGAAATGGCTTCTAATCCAACCTTGCCTTGGTTCATCTATTTTATCTCTGTATCCCAGTTATCAATAACATCGTAGTCTAGCAAGATTTCACCACACCTAACAAGAGATAGTGGTTGTTGTAGATAGCAGGCCAGTTCATATAATTCGTTGGTATATGTTAGCTAAATGCATTTGGAAAAGGAATCATACCTCAAAGCATCTTACTCCCAAAAGCATACATGGATACTATATGATGTTACAAAATATATTCACAAGCACTATTGGCGATTCTTCATGGTCTATTTGTTTGACCATCCATAACCGTCCATCTCACATATCTCATTACAATTAACTTTTTGCTTCCTCAATATACTGGTATACAAAATGTATACAAGCTACACCAAACCTGTTATAATTATCCAATATAATATCTATATGGTGAAAATCTTTTATATTATCTATAATCAAATACGATATCAACTTTCTTTTACTATTTATTATTGGATAGACCCAAAAAGTCTCAGAATAGAACTATAACTATAATATAAATGTTTATATACTATTTATACTATATAGATAGTGATTCTATTAGAGAATAACTGATTATTATTTTTATTTTGATGGAGATTGAGAAGAAAAAGCAGTTGAAAAGTATGCAGGTAGCCTATGCTATTGTTGTCGCTACTATCGCTCGCTTGTTGGTAGCCTATGCTATTGTTGTCGCTCGGAGTATGCTAGTACTGCTTTGATTTGTTATGATTCTCTCTTAAGAAATATATTTAGCTTGTTCTGTTGTATGATTCCTTTTCCAAATGCATTTAGCTAACATATACCAACGAATTATATGAACTGGCCTGCTATCTACAACAACCACTATCTCTTGTTAGGTGTGGTGAAATCTTGCTAGACTACGATGTTATTGATAACTGGGATACAGAGATAAAATAGATGAACCAAGGCAAGGTTGGATTAGAAGCCATTTCATTATCCTGATACATTTCTTCTTCTGTTGGGCCATGCCAAGGCATATTTTCATCTGTCATACTGGCATACCGAGGGAATAACACAAGCTCATGCTAAAGGGAAAGTGCCATCTATACCTATTTACAACAATAAACAGAAGGATAAACAGATTGTACCAATTAGCATAATTAAGTATACTATAAATCTCTAGAACATATAGAAAATTAACCCATACAGTTCAGGTATATAAGCTAAATGGTATTGTATGCTTTGTTGCATAACTCTGAAATTCGTTTTTTATGATCGAACTTTTGTCAAAATAATACGAATTTCAAATGGATGGTATATTAAACTTAAACCAAATATGTCATATAGTTACGAAAAAATTGAGTTATGCAACAAAGCAGTATTGTATGCTTTTATCAATCGGCAGTAGGGCAGACAATCTACAGTCAGAGAAGAATGCCGATAGAGCCTTTAATAGAACATATCAAATCAGTCTTTAGAATAGACATATTACCAAAATGAGGATTTTATACGATATCTACAATTGTACTTTTGTCTGTTTTATTATATCATTTAATGGTATACTATAACTTTAAAGAGGTAACTCCAATCCAAAATCAATAAAGTATATGCTCAGGACTGGCTATTGATATGATATAAAGGATAAAGATGAGTAACTTTGAATTATGACCTGGCCTCAATTATCTAGATAAATTATTTAGCATACTTATGCTAACTGGTATAGTAAGATTTCTCCTCTTCTAACTAAAGATAGTGATTGTAGACAGCATGCCAATTCACATATTTTGTTGATAGATGTTAGCTAAATGTATTTGGAAAATGGAATCGGCCAAATATATTTGAATTAGGATATAAGTAAACAAAATTTTTTACTCAATAGAAAATTATACGCTTACCATTAATTTTTACATTATATAACAAAGGTGTCACACTATGCTACCTTATTTAAAATTATCATAATAATTTATTTTAGTTAATTGAATATAATACCATCGATTTGCATTAATGTTAACAAAAATGTTATAAAGAATCTTTTGGTATATTTATTTGAAAAGGCGTAAAAATATTTTGAATTTCAAAGAAATTGCTGTGCTGGCATTAGAATCTATTTGGGATAGAAAAGTTAAATCTATTCTTACAATTATGATGGTGGTTGTCGGAAGTGCGCTTTTAGTTGCGGTTAGTGGGATTGGTGCAGGATTTACAGTTACATTTAGTAAACAGTTTAGCAGTCTTGCACCAAATGTAATATTTGTGTTAAATTCTAATTTATCACCAGGATCTAAAAGTGTAGCCTTAAGTCCACCTAAGCTTGTCATAGATTCTGGAGTTGTATCCCGGATTCATCAACTTCCCAATATTGCCGACATTGTTCCTAGTTTTAGAGGTTCAGTGACTGTATCAACTCCATCTGAGACTAGAACAGAAACACTTATAGCTATGGATCCAGAAAAAATCAAAGTTATAACCCCTACCGTTTCATATATACCCGGTTCAGTAATAACGAAAAACCCTAATTCTTTAATTGTTGCTATTGATGTTGCACATCCTTCAGGAGATCCATTGCCTTTTATAAATTTGGGCCAGACCGTTTCAGTCAAATATACTTATACCGATCCTGTTACTATCAAGTCCACTACACAAACAAAGAATTTTAAGGTAACTGCCATAATGGAAGAAACTGGCAACACTTATGTAGACAATTCCATGTTTATCAGTTTGGATGCAGGTAACCTGTTATTTCAAAAGAGAGGACAATATGATTCCATATCCGTACTTGCAACTTCCACAGATTTAGTCGATAGCGTGGAAAATAACATATTCCAGTTATATGGTAGTAACGTTGCTTATACATCTGTAAAGGCAATTATGGAGACGATCCAAGCATTCACTACAGGATTCAATTCATTTCTTACAAGTATTGGCATTGTTGCTTTAATAGTAGGATCTGTTGGTGTAATCACCACACTTTATACATCTGTTATTGATAGAACAAAAGAAATTGGCACTCTAAAAGCAATAGGTGCACAAAATAGACACATATTATCTCTTTTTTTGGTTGAAGCTTTATTGATTGGAATGATTGGTGCATCCATAGGACTTGGAACTGGATTTGGATTTGGAGCTGTTTTAAGCACGTTTATGTCTGCAAGTCCACCTTCTGCACATCAAGGTGGAGGCGGAGGCGGAGGAGGAGGCCATTCAAACGGTCCACCTACATCGTCATCTCATGGTCAGAAAACCTCTCACACTACACCAATATATGACGTAAAAGATTTGATCAGAGTATGGTTGATTTCAGTTGGCCTTAGCACATTGGCTGGTGTAATGCCTGCAATAAAAGCTTCAAGATTACTACCCATAAAAGCTCTTAGAACTCAATAATCTTTTCTATTTAAAAAATCAGTAAATTAAATAGAATTTGTTTATTTTTATGTTTAAAATCGATACCATCTATGACTTGCTGAAAATAGTTAAAAGCGGTTTACAATTTTTGATTTTATAATGTTCATCTAAAAATAGTCTCATTCAATCTACATTATTTTACATTACGAACAACAAGAACAATTATGCCCATAGTATTTTATATTTTCTAATTGATAAATAAATATAGAATAATTTACAATTAAAAATAGAACAATTGTATTTCAAGCATTCTTTTCATATTTATTATAAAAATTTATTATATATAATAGATCTCTTGCATAATTACTTCCAAACAGCTTTATGACCATTAGTTTATCATTAACTTGTTCTTTCTTTGCTTTCATACGAGAGGTTATCCAAAAAACCATTACTTTTTAAATCATTCACCGGCTTGACAATGCAACAGTTTGATAACATTTACGATAATGAAATAACAAAAAGGTATTGTAAACATGAGATACAACGTTTATCAAAAAGAAAAAATAGAAAGCGAGATGTAGGTGCAGGTAGACATTTCAAACTAGATACAAGAGACAGATTTCTCTTGCTTTTGATATATTATCGTCTTTATATCACTTACACGTTAGCAGGTTTTCTATTTGGTTTGGATCAGAGTAACATCTGCAGAGATATTCAAAAGATTG
The DNA here is from genome assembly GCA_963830925.1 of uncultured Nitrososphaeraceae archaeon. Taxonomy (GTDB): domain Archaea; phylum Thermoproteota; class Nitrososphaeria; order Nitrososphaerales; family Nitrososphaeraceae; genus Nitrosocosmicus. The sequence goes on from CAWHOB010000001.1 coordinate 1,491,966, forward strand.
AAAGTCTGATTAGAAAGTGTGTACCAATTCCACAGAAAACATACAACATAATCAAAAGGCTGAAAACGCTAGAGGAAGTTGAAAAGTATTTTCCTGGATTTATGGCTTTTACAGATTGTACAGAGCAGCAGATACCAAAACCTGAAGATAAAAGAAGACGTCAAGCATACTATTCAGGAAAGAAGAAAAGACATACAGTAAAGAATCAGCTTGTGGTTAATAACAAGGGTTATATCGTTTACAAATTAGGCCATAAAAAAGGAAGAAGTCACGATTATGATGTTTATAAAAAGAATCATCCAATCATCCCAAAAGATGTTCTAAATATGTATGATCTTGGATATCTTGGTGTAGAAAAGGATTTTACAGAACAGATATCTGCCTTACCTTATAAAAAGAAGAAAAATCAAGAGTTGTCACAAGAAGAAAAAGATTACAATAAAATTCATTCCACAAAGAGAATAGTGATAGAACATACTATTTGCAGATTGAAAAAATACAGAATACAGAGCGACATTTTCAGAAACAAATTGAGAAAGTATGATAAAGTGTCAGATATAGTGGCAGGACTAGTGAACTATAGAATATCAAATAATCTGAACTAGAAATCGAGATAGAGTTAGAAGGGGTGGTCTAGATTATTTCTAATTATGCAAGAGATCTAATATGTTGTATTAATAAAAATTACCTTACAATTTTTATATTCTTATTGCAATGTATACTACTTTTATTTATTAATAGATGGATATTCTATCATCATCGACTGATATTTATGTAATTCATGTGGAATAATTATTTGTATATTTAATTTATCATACTTTTTTCCAGTAGTGGATAAAAATTTTGCATATAATTCACCGAAATAGGTTGAACTAGGAATAGACAATCGAGGATCGGGGTTTACAACATATTTTACATTAAATACTCTATTTACGGTCTGTATTATTGTTTCATCATGTTTAGAGGATAAAGGGACTTGTAAATCATAATGTGTATATATGGTTGCATTGGATACAGTTACAGTGTTTTGTTCTGGATTATATTTAAAATACTGAACAATTTTTTTTCCAGTTTCATTTGATATACTCTCCATAGAACCAGATGAATGATTATCCAAATGAAACATGATTTGATTATATAAGAATTGGGTTTTATCTGGAGTTAGAGGAGAAAATATTTGTATTGGAGGAGATGAAGGTATTGCAAATACTGTTATTCCTATTAAATTTTCAAATAACACAGTTAATAAAATCGTCAGAATACCGACTATAATTGCATCATCTAATAGAATTAATTTTATCATACTAATAATAATACATTCATTTAAATAATATTTGTGTGCATATTTTATAATTTTATTTTTTGATTAATCATTTGGTAATTTTTTTTTTAAATCCGCTTTTAAATGGTTTTGAAAACCGGCATCATGAGTTTTCATATTAAGTTCATAATGCAGAATATCAAAATTAATGGTAAAGAGTCGTTGAGATTTAGTTGATTTAGGATCGTTCGATATTAAATAACTATTAAATATGAATGTATTTGGAGTGGATTCAACTAATATGTATTCTTCAATACGCCCTCCCACCTGAACACTTAGAAGCAAAATTTCGTTGTTTTTTAAAATAAAGAAACCGGTATCCCAAAATACTGTATGTCCGTTATTTTCTTTATCATTCTTATACCAGGTTTTTTGCTGAAAGAATATGGCATCTTTATATTCATCTGATATGCATTCAAATTTCTCTGTATAAGCAGTATCCTCGATAGTCGGGAATTTAGCAAAACCTTCCCCAGTCCATTTACCAGAAAGCAATTTTTTTATTTGCAAAAATGTTCCCTTCATCTATTTAATTATATAAATAAAACAATATATTCAGTATTTTTATACAAAGAACCTTAAAATTTAATTATAATATTTTTAACAATACAAAAATGCAGTAATGATTTTAACATATTGTCCTTTTTTATTTATCAGTCATAATAATAATTTTAAAAAAAATTTAGTTAAATGCTATAATGAATTTCAATATTAACAATAATCGAAATTTTATTCAAAATAAAACATGTCTATTACATCAAGTATTTTTCTTCATAAATTCAGTTCTTTTTATCATTATGTTAGCTATCGTCAAATATGCAATCCAAGCAAGGATTGTTGTAATCAAAGATATTTCCGAAGGATCAATCTTCAAATACAAAAATATTGAATAAGTAGAACTAAATTTTATTGACAGATATGTTATTTCAGAAAAACCTATCGGGGTTAATAGGCTTATTAAATCCTGTTTTATTTTCTGTTTATTTTTAGTTCCATGGTTGTTTTTATACCTATTTTTATTATATTCAAAAAATAAAGAAATAAATATAAAATTATATATTGCAAAATCTGCAACTAAAGAAATTGAAGATATAATAAAATAGTTATTAGAATAAGAATATCCATGATCGCAGTAATAATTGCCGACATTACAATATTTTTGTTAAAATGTATTAACTCTTTGTATTTGTTATAGAAATTAATGATGAGGCGATTGTTACTCATCAATTTAAAATGTTAAAAATATTATTTATGTATTTATAATTTAAATTTATCATTTACAATTTTATATTCTTGCATGTTTCAAAATAAGAACTGTTTCCAAAAATTCTACTTTTTTTGACTGTCATTTAAATTAAATCAGTTAGAAAAAATAATAATTTATCCAAGAATAATAATGCATTTTGAAACATTAAAATGTTAGATATTCATAAATAAGAATGCATAATTTATCCAAAGAAAATGATTATATTATTTTGAACATTTTTAGTTATATGCATCATATGTTAGAAATGCATTTAATCAATCATTATAAAAAATAGTAGCTGATCAGTAGAGATCCAATATAACGTTTATAGAACTATAATATAATAATCTTTTTTTTCAGATCGATATTTTTTTTCTCTATCTAGAATATAAAATCAATTAAGAGCCTATCCCAAAATTATCTTTCTATAAATGATCATACAGCAGGATAACTGTACCAATCCGAGATAATTCTCTGCCTTCTTCTCATATCTTGTTAACAGTTTTCTGAATCTGTTGTGCCACGAGTTTGTTCTCTCTATAACCCATCTTTTTGCAGAATATTTTTTACGATTTGAGCAATGATGTGTTGTAATCTTGGCATCTTGTTCTTCTTTTTCACATCTTTTTCTCTTTGGAGGAATATGTAGTACATATCCTCGTTTGATTAATTCTTTCTCTTCAGGTTCGGAATTGTATGCTTTATCTAAACATAGATGTTGAAGCTTTCTTTTTCTTTCTATCTTTTTAGTTTTATATGATGATGGTCGTTTATGGATAACTCTATTATCAACTACATCTATTACCAGTTTGATATCATGAGTGCTTGCAGATGATTTGAATATATCAAGGCTATTCCACTTCTGAAACTTACGGTGACAAGTAGAACCAGAACCATATTCTTTGGGGAGCATCTTCCATTGGCAACCGGTTCTCAGTACATATAGAATTCCATCAATCACTTTTCTGTATGGTATGATTGGCCGACCAACTGTCTTAAGTATCTTCTCTTTTGGTAAAATGTTCTTAATCTCATCCCACAATCTGTCAGGAATCTTGAGTATGGTAGAATATTTCTTTTTCACATTTTTTATCTTCCAATTCTTCGGGATGAAGGCCACAGTTTATCAAAATAGGAAAAGATCTATAATCCTATCGAATTTTGGGATAGGCTCTAATTTATAAAAGTTGTATTTCAATAAAAAAAGATTTTCTATAAGCATAACATTTATTTTAAAAGGAATCAGGCTAAATCTATTTTAGCAATAATATAATGTATTTTGTATTGAATCTTTACATATTCTAAACTATCTAGATCACAGATGAAACCAAGTAAAAAATACAAAGCGATATTACTCTATTACACCTTACCTCAATCTAAAAGATGCTTCAAAGAGCATTGATTTCTATAAAGCATTTGAAGTTAAAAAACAAATGCCTATGATAACACAGGATAGAAAATCAATATCCATGCAGAAATTACAATTGATAATTCTAGATTAATGCTAACAGATGAAAACGAATCTATGAGTTATCCACACTTCATTCCTTGGTGGTAGTTAGGGCAGAGTATATCTATATATAGAAAACGTAGACAAAGTATTTAATCAAGTAATTGCCGAACGTACAAAAAGTGTTGAGCCCCATTAAAGATCAGTTTTGATGAGACAAATATTGTGTTATATAAGATTCATTCGGACATACATGATCTATTGTAACTCGCATAAAAAATCACTCAAAGAGAATTGAATAAAGATGCAGATAAAGTATTTGCTGAAATAAGTGCTTTGTTGCATGATTTGAAAACCTGTTAAAATAGTAGTTTACCTATAACAATAACAATTGTATTAACTGTTTTCGTTTTTAATTAATCGACAAAACGTTATCAAACAACGAAGAATAAAATAATCATGCACCAAAGTAGAAATAAGTAAAAACAATAAAGAAAATTGATTGTTTGAGTTCAATTTTAAAAATCCATTTTTAGATTAGACCATATAATTAAAATATTATAACAATTATTTTTCCTCATAATCAAATTAATAAATTAATGTATCGTTATTATACAAATTCAAAAACTAATTTGATTATGTAGTAGTTTTTTCTGGCATTCGAGGGTTAGCAAACTAAGAAAAGAAAGAAAAGAAAATAATTTAAAGATACTTGTACTATCCAAAAGTAAAAGTATACAGCTGAAATCCTTTTCCGTGTATATCAATTTCAATTAATCGTATACCATAGTCTTTATACAAACCTACATTGTATAGCCTTTGTTTATTTATAATTACACTATTGCTATTTTTATCAATGTCTAGTGCATTGTTCTTTGAATCATCTGCAGCATTTTGAGGAGTGTTCTGTATAATTGTTGCTTTTTGACCATTACCCGAAGCAACTATATTTACAGATTTAGCATAATATGTCAAAAAGATTTTGCCAGTATCACTTGCCAACTCCATATTATCTTTGTTATTTTTCCATTGTCCATCCAAATATATTATATTAGGTTCGAAAGATGATGATGCAGTAATATTATTTAAGTTAAAATTATAATCTACTATTTTACCAGGTTGAAAACCTTCAGGATTACCCAGTGACGAGCGTGTAAATGAATAACCCAAATATATTTCAGGTGACAAAACCTGAGTAAAATCGGTATTCTCTATACCACTAGGAATCGATTTAGATGTAAAAGAGGAAACACCTTTACTCATATTAAATGAAATTTCTTTTTTATTATCCAGAGCAGCCCTTTCAGCTAATAGCGTTTGGATTGCTTTTTCAGTATCATTATATCCACCCTCACCTATATGGTCATCTCTTATATATCCTTGTGAATCAATCAAATAATCTCTTGGCCAATATTTGTTTTGATAAGCGTCCCATGTTTTATGATCATTATCCAATACAACAGGATATTTAATACCAAATTTACTAACCGCATTTTTTACATTATCTTGGTTCTTTTCAAATTCGAATTCTGGTGAATGAACACCTATTATTGTAAAACCTTTATCCGAATACCTATCGTACCAATTATTTAAATGAGGAATGGTTCTTATACAGTTTATGCACGTATAAGTCCAAAAATCTACAAGGACCACTTTTCCTTTATAATCAGATAACGTAATTGGTTTGTTGTTGTTGTTGTTGTTGTTGTTGTTGTTGTTATAGTCGACAGTATTAATATATCCACTAATGCCCGTTAACTCAGGTGCTTTAATTAGATTTTTTTTGTCTATTTGCAAAAAAGCTGTTTTATTTAATTTTACATTTATAATATTGCCACTTTTAACAGCAGATTGATCAAATGATTTTTCTATCTGTTTTTGTTGTTGTTGATAACTATTAAAACTATTATTGTAAAAATTAAAATAAATGCCAAATCCAACTATTAATGAAATTACACTAACCGCTGTAAGTATGGCACTTATATCGTTTTTATTCATTTTGTTTTACCTTTCCATTTATCATTTTATTTTATCAACTACCTATCCTAATTGTATCCACTTAGTTACCCAAACCCAATTATTTCCCTAAAAATGGAACATTAATCAAGAGGGTTAATTGATTAAAGAATATCAATATTCCTATAATTATCAATATTGATCCCACAACAATATTAAAATATTTTAAATGCTTGGTCATTTTTTTGATTATTCCTACTGCTTGCGAAAAAAATGCACCCGTTATTAGGAAAGGTATTCCCAATCCAAGTGAATATGCTAAAAGCAGATTATACGCTGTACCAGGATTTGTAGCTGCCAACGTAAAAGTACTTCCAAGAATAGGGCCGACACAAGGGGTCCATCCTGCTGCAAATGCAATACCAAATACAAATGATGTAATATAACTTGTTTTAAATTTTGGAATTTTAGTTAATTTCTTTTCAATGTTTAATTGCCTTATTTTAAGAGACAAAATTAAATTTGCTCCAAAGGCTGCAATAACAATTCCCCCTATATATGATATATAGTGTTGAACACTATTTCCAACAGAGGTAGCCAAAATCCCATTTAATATTACTCCTAATATTGAAAAGATAAGTGAAAATCCCAAAATAAAATAAATAGTGTTTATAAAAATATTAATTCGAACTTTTTTTGTTATAACGATAGCAGAACCTTTTTGTTTATAGTTTATACTTTCAGTTTCATTACTACTTTTGTTTTCATTTATCTTATTTTCATAATTTGATTCGGTAGCTTCTTTAATCGATGAACTGGATAAATACGATAAAAATCCAGGTATTATTGGTAAAATACAAGGGGACAAAAATGAGCCTAAACCTGCTAAAAATGTAAGTAAAATGGGAGTTGCAAACGTCACTATTAGGTGACACCTCTATCATAAAACTGGTTTAGTTTTTTATTCATAAGTAATAAATGGTTGAAAATATTATTAAAGAAATATCCAGATCATATCCAGATCATATCCAGATCTCATTAATTCTTAATGGATTCATTCTACAATAAATAGAAAGCATCTCAAATTGGCCCTGTTAACTCAAGGATAAACCTATAATTAAGACAACCGTATATTTTATTTCTGTTAGAAAAGGAACATCTTCAAAAATTATTGGTTATGGTTTACACTTGTACTTTCTCGAATTATCTTTTAGAAAGAACCGACTAAAGCTTTATCATTTTTACTTTTAACAAAGATAAGTCACCTTTCAATCTGGAACTGGCTTTAAAAAGTACAGGCCTTGAAAATATCTTAAGAAAAAGAAAATTGATGAGTACATAATTGATGAAACTGTGATAAAAGCAGGTTCTGAATTAGTATGGCTTTAGGTTGTTATTGAGAACCAACAGTTAAAGAAATTCTTTCATTTTATATATTGAAAAAAGAAATATATTTGTAGCGAAATGTTTTTTATATCAAATTTTAAACAGGTATGGAAAATATCCCGTATCATGTGGTGGTGGTGGTACTTGATATACTTCGCAAGTCTGCAAATACTTGAACAGACAGCATCACATTCGTTTCTTCTATGAGTAAATCATTATTGAAAGAACAATACAATATATCAAAGATAGAACTGAAAGCTTAACGATTATTTTCCTTGTATGAAAAAGAACGAATATAGGGCCATATTAAACAATGGCTCAAGTTGTTTGTTTACCAACATAATAAAGAAATATTGCCTTAAATTAACAGAGCCCTCAAATCAAACGATTTAAAAAAATATTAAAATTAAGTATAATCCAGATATAAAAAGAAACTCAAATTTAAATTATAAAACTATCAATAGAATAAATTTAAAAAATAATTCAAATGAATTTAAATTTTAAAATGTAATATAACAATGAAAAATATAGACAATAGAATACCAAATACAAGTAGATTTAAGGACAAGTATCAATTAGTATACACGATAAAATATTGATTTAGTTGAAAAGTCACGTTCAAGCAGAATAATTTAAAAATTGAATTAAAATAACCCTATAGGAAAAAGTATTTATTTTATTCATAATGTTATCTTAAGTAAGATTGAAATTCCTACAAGTTCTGCAATATCTATTCCCAAAATGTATGGATATAATTGCGGCGAATAAAACTGTGACATAGTAAAATATGCATATGCACCTATAATGTTTTGTATAATCATCATTATAGAAAAAAACATCAAGCCTAGCGTATAAACTGCTTTACTTATTCTAAAGATTTTAGTATATACCATCAATAAAGCTGCTAATATAGATATATTTCCAAGGCTAATTACAGCAGTCAACTGCATTAAATATTCCATCAGATAAATAATAAAATCAAGAAATCACTTATTTGCTTTTATCCAAATGTTTTTTAACATATAAAACTAAATAGCACCATTTTTAGTTTTGGAAATTACGTTTAGTTTAACTTCATTATATGTTTCTAGATTGGATTCTAAATAGTTAGAGATAAAGTATAAGATACCGTATTTATCACCCATTTTATTAATTAGATTATTTTTTTCTAATACAGATAAATGATGTTGTACTGCTTTGTAGTCTATGTTGAGCAAGCCTGCTAGTTGATTAGTATTATAAGGTTGTTTTTGTAAAAATTCAATAATTTTTATTCTATTAATGCCCCCTTTGGATCCTGCAAATAGAAACCACAATAAGCGTTTGGTACTAGGATCGGGCATTTTTTATGTTTAAGCGAAAAACCTACTTATATTGATCTATATACTTTAAAAGAAATTGATCTTTTATTGACTATTTATACTCAAATAAGAATTTAATGTCAACCGGTCAAATATCAGATTTAATAGGATACTTTTGACTTGCTTTGTTACCTGATTCCTTATTTCTAAATATATTTAGCTAACATCTTTTATGAATACATATTGTAAATAAGAAATATTTATATACTGATATCATGATATCAGTTTTATATGAATAAAGATCAAGAAATAGATATACTCAATAAAAAAATATCCGGCAAAATATTAGATGACAAAAAGGTTTACGATCTTTTAATGAAAATACCTCCAGGTAAAGTTTCCACATATGGAGATCTTGCAAAAGCGCTGGGACATCCATCAGCTTCAAGAATAATAGGTAGGATTTTAGAAAATAATCCTAATCCTATAAAAGTACCATGTCACCGAATAGTAAAATCTGATGGCAAATTAGGAGGATATAGATACGGTACCGAAATGAAAAAAGACTTGCTTGAAAAAGAAGGAGTTTTTTTTGTTAACGACACGACTGTAGAGAATTTTAATAACATACGATTTTCTTTCACATAATAAAATTATGGTAAAATATAAAATCACAATTTAAGTTTTATAAAAAATAAATCCTATATACTATAATGTTCCATGGTTCAATGGCTATAACTGTTATTTTATTATTATATGCCTTTATTAATTTTTTCAAAAACTATTTATTATATTATAGAATTGCATAATAATTATTTCATTGTTTTATCATATTTAACATACTGAACCTTTATAAAATATATGTACTATTCTACTAAACTTATCAGATCTGTATACCCTTACAGACAAAAAAGTCGTTATAATTTTACATTTTCTAGTTACCTTTTTGGATATAAAGTATGTATCTTTTTATAATTACTGACAAACCATTTTTATAAAAATATGAACATATATAAAAAATAGAATCAAAGCATTATCTGTAATAAGTAAATAATAACAAAAAATAATTACTATATCATATAATACAAATGTTGAAAAGTATCCTATTGAAAAATAAGGCATGGAGAAAAATGACAGAGTTTCAGAATCGAACTCTAATTGCAAATCCCATGGAAACTTTGACATAAAGATAGGAAAAACATTCATTTCTGAAAAATTATCAAATACATTAGATTCGTTTTGGGTAAGTATAAATCCCGATGTAGTGATTAATCCATTTGACTTTGTTTCTGTAAATAATTTAAACAATACTAAAACTATCGGCATAGTAAAAGATTTACAAAGATTATTTTTATCCGGTGATTCAAAAGATAAAGACTTCTACTTTTCATCAACTGAAAATTCTAACATCAGGTACAAAAAATCAAGGAATTGGTGTTACTATTGCAAGAATCTCAGTCTTGGCAAACATTCCTATGGACAATTTTTCAAACCAATCAGATGACCATAATACCAATACACACAACATTTCAAATAAAAAACCTGCTTTGTCGATAAATATGCCTATGGAAGAAGGAAAACTAGTAGTTTTTGCTAGTGCGGAGGATATTGTAAAATCATTAGGCATTCCAGAAATGAAAAATCCTATTCCTGCAGGAATTATTGAAATGACTAATGGTACTCTTATTCCAATACATTTAGATGTTTCATACATTTTCGGACCTGATACTGCACACGTAAATGCTTCTGGAATATCTGGAAATATGAAAACTAGCTATCTTTTATTTTTATTGCAATCTGTATATCAGGCATTATCACAGGAGGGAATAGCATTAATCTTATTCAATACAAAGGAAAAAGATTTGCTTTCATTAGATAAAAAAGACGATAATCTTGATCAAAAAGATAAAGATTTATTTAATGTCTTAAATATGAAATTAACTCATTTTGAAAACGTAAAATATTTCCTTCCAAGAGGTAAGAATGGAAAACCTAACTCTTCATATATCCCAGAGGGATTCCATAAAACTTATTCTTATGAATTGTCAGATGTTTACGATAGATTAGAGCTGTTATTTCATTCAGATACAATCTATAATCCACATTATAATATTTCATCGATAATAAATTATGTATATGAATCAGAGTATTTAGCCAATAGTAATGATAATAATAAAAATATTTCCAAAAGAATTAAAAACTGGACGGATCTAATTAATTTTAGCGATTATCCCGAAGAAATAGTTACCAATAAATTAACACTTTTGAAATTTCAGGGCAGTATTCAAAGATTCAAAAGACCTTCAACATTATTTGTTGATAAAAAAATTACAAGTACTTATCTTGGAAATGAAATTAAACTGATAAAAAAAGGTGATATTTTTGTAATAGACATAGCAATGCTTTCAGCATTGGACGAACAAGCATTTGTAATAGGAGATATCATGAGAACTATTGATGAAATGTATTCTCAGGGTCATACTGACTCTTATAACAATAATAAGAATAACGAACATCACTCATATAATAAACCAAAATATATTCTCATTTTATTAGATGAAATAAATAGGTTTATGCCACATTTAGATTCCCATGGCTCCACCTACGGAGTGGGAACATTACTTCGCTCTGCGGTTGCAGAGGATATTCTAAAGACCTTGATCGCAGGAAAATCAAGACATACTATATTATTATCAGCACAACAATTTAAAAGTCAAGTAGACTCTCTGTTAAATGAAAACACTGGTCTTCAGGCAATCACTAAACTTGGAATGTCTGAACTCTCTACAACACCATATTCGTTAATTGATGATACAACAAAGACTGCAATTAGCAAATTACATAGAGGAGAAATTGTCTTGATACACTCTGCTTTTAGACACCCGATAAAGATTACGATTCCAAAACCCACATTTAAAAAGTTCTGAATAGACTAGCTATTTTTCTATTTATTGAAAATATCATTTACGACTTTTGATATAATTTAACAATAATAGGATATATATCAACAATATGTATATCTATATTTTTTATGTTGATATATAGAATAACAATATGAGATTAGTTCAAATTTCTGATTTGCACATAGGTGGTCTATTTAAACAAGATAATTTTGATATAATGGTTGACGAGATAAATAATGATCTAAAACCTGATGTGATTATAGTATCGGGCGACTTAACGGATGATGGTCTTATATTCCAGTTTGAACAGGCACAAAATGAAATAAAAAAATTAAAGTGCAATAATCTAATTATATTTCCGGGCAATCATGACTATCGTCATACCGGTTATCTTCTTTTTAAAAAATTTTTTCCAAATGCAGGTACTGATGGTCCTAAAGTCTATGAATTGAAAAATGACAATAACAAAGATCAAACTGTGATATTAACTACCATCGGAACGGCAATACCGGACAGAGACGAAGGAGAAGTAGGGCATAGACAGAATCTTTGGTTGAACAATATCCTAAGGAAATATACGAATAAACAAATAACCAAGATTGTAGCAATGCATCACCATTTAATAGCTATACCTGATACGGGTTATACAAACGTCGTAGGCATCTCCGATGCTGGTGATGTGTTAAGAACATGTCTTAAAAATAATGTAGATCTAGTTATTTGTGGCCATAAGCATAGGCCATGGTTATGGAATTTAGGTACAATGAAAATTGCATACGCTGGAACTGCCTGCTCATGGAGATATAGAGGCGTATTTGAAGATACTTATAATATTATCGATATCCATGAAGATAATACAATCGATATAGACATAAAGATAGTAAATGGAAAGAGAATACCTTTATCAGAAATTGTCAACGAATATGAGCCAGAATATAGAAATATCGACTGACAGAAAATCCTATCAGCGTATAAAGATCATTATTAGTAGTTTACAAATTAAATTTTAATATAGAAAAATTTAGGTAAATAAAATTGGTAAGAAGAAATAGTAAACTTGGATGTATCAAAACCGACTCAATCTTTTAGGCACAGCAATTGAATATAATTTAGGATAACAATTCTTTTCTATTATTTGTATTTATCAAGATAAATTTCATATATAATCTACTCTATTCATATATTGCTTAATTATGGCTGTTGATAATCTATAAATAAATTTTAAATTTTTAATCACATATTTTACTTTGCATTTCTTTTTCCTGCATGGAAAGCAATCATCAAAACATTACCTTCTTGTTCTATCCTTATGTAATGCATGATTCTTTCAACGATATTTTTTAAAAATAGATGTAGATGATGATTAATTTTAAAAACTTGAGGGGTTCTGATAGATATACCAAGCACCTTTATCTAAAGAAATAAGGCGTTTTTCATAGTAATAACATTCAAAAAAAAAATATTCACATTTAACAGTTATCTGATACATATAATAATATTTTATTATATAAATTATCTCAAGTATTTACAATAAGACATATAAATATCGATAATTTACGTACATATTAATTTATAAGAAAATTTAACGATATTAAATATAGATCTGTAAAGTTAAGAAATTAATAATTATTTTTAATTAAAGAAATTTGGTAGTAGACCATTTTAAAAAATAATTTTGGCAAAATAAACTTAAATTTGATATGCAAACCAAATTTTTGGTGGACCATCACATTCAAATGTTTTACAAGACGGATTTTTATTTAACTTTACAGAGCCATCAATTGGCTTGATTTATTTATAAATTTTCATAATATGGAATTGTCTAAAGTGAACAGAGCCTTACAGATTACAATACTAATAATCATGTTAAAAAAACCGAAATTTATCAGACTCAAAAATAAAATAAGAAATTCAAGTAAATACAATTTTGTTTTTAAAGCTTGTTATATTTTTATTGTCTAAAATGAATATAGATATAGAACTAGATCTTTATTAACTATAAAAACACTATAAAATTAATGAGATCCAAAAATTACTTTGTTATCGCTACAATAGTAGTAATAACTATGATGTTAACAACAACAACTGTTAGTGCTGAAACTTTAAACATATTTCAAAAGGCAAATGCTCAATATGCAGCAGTAAAGCCAAATACTAGTGCGCCTATTCCAAATACTAGTGCGCCTATTCCAAATACTAGTGCGCCTATTCCAAATATTACGGCTAACAAGGCGATTCCTCCTACAATTACATTGAACCTTAAATCTCCACCAATGAACAAGAATATGACCATGAATGCAGTAGGCAACAATAGTTCAATGGGCAAAATGAATAATATGAGTATTAGATTAGGTGGTTTTGCACAAAATAACATAACTAGTAGTATATCAATGCTAAAGACTATTGGAAATGCAATAGCTTCAAGTGTTAAAGTTAGTTTAAGTGATGCTTCAAAAACAGCAGAAGAAACAGTTGGTGCTAATTCTCATGCAGTTGTATCAATCCTTAAGCCTGTGAATGACTTTTTGGTTTATACAATCATAGTTGTAGATCCTTCATTTACCTTCCATAAAATAATAGTAGATCCAGGTACCGGAAAGGTAATCTTGAATCAAAGTTTATCCATGTTAGAGAATTTCATGATAGGCATGATGTTGATACATTCTAACATGATGGGTAATGGCTTGAGTAATGGTATGATGGGTAATGGCTTGAGTAATGGTATGATGGGTAATGGCTTGAGTAATGGTATGATGGGCAACGGTATGATGGGCGTAATCATTAAATAATATATTAAATAGACTACACAAATAACTATAGTTTTTAATATTTTTTTTCCAGAATAGCCGGTTCATAATTTTAATTGGCTCTTAACTTAAAGAATTTTTTATAATGAATAGTACAGAAATAATAATATATGACTTCTACATTTTTGTAAATTCATTTTTTATGCTAAAAAATCATGATTTTATTACAATGGAGTTAAAGCAGTTATGTATGATAATCAAGTTAAAAGCATTTTAAAAATCCTTAAGTTAACAGAGCCTTTTAATTTTAAATAAATTAATATTTCACATAATAATTTTAACATTTAACATTTAAAAATATCATTTAAATCGATCAATGATTATATCTTATGTTCTTTATATAATCTATGAAAAATACATAAATTGATAAAATTTAATTGATTAGTATTTTTTATAATGTCAATACTTTATTAGCGACGTTATTTATGTGAGTAACGCTATGATTAATTATGTCAATGTAAACTATAACATAGATCTAATTTATTTGAAAATGTTAGATGTTGATAATATTCTCTATTAATATAATGATAACAATTTTCATATTATGGTAATAATAAATAAAATGAATAAAATAATTTATAAATCCTGAAACTTAAATAGTAGTTGATAGAATTGTACTTATGAATATATCATATAAATTTCATATAATATTCATTGCGACATTGATTACCTTTATGATGGTAGGCACTAGTCATTTAGCTTCTGCAGCATCAACAAATGGGGCCAGTTCAAATCCAGGAAACATGCATTTAGACGCAGGGATTAAAGCACTGCAATCTGGAGACAAAAAAGGGGCATTAATGCATTTAAATGAAGCAAACAAGACCTTAACAGGCACAGCACAAATGCATTTAGACGCAGGGATTAAAGCACTGCAATCTGGAGATACCAACGGGGCATTAATGCATTTAAATCAAGCTCAAAAAAGCCAATAATAAAATTAAAGTAACAAAGGAATAAAATTATCTGCTAATTTTTTTTAAAATCTATACCAATAAACTATTTTTATCTAATCCGATTTATTTTATATTTGATTATTATTTATTAAAAATAAATACAAAGAATATATTTTATAAAGAAAATGTTAAATTTTTTATAGATGTCAATCATATTTATTAAACTTAACAATATTGCAGATGATTTTTTAGTGAATGAATATTGTTATCGATATGTAAAGATGCAAACTCAGATAAATAAAAGTTATTGATTGACATTATTAAAAGATAATACTCAATGGAGATAACCAAATCTAAAATAAATTCAAAAATAGTTTACAAATAAAAAATAATTATTATAGCATTACAATATGCAATATTAAAATCTAATTATAGAATACAAAAATAATAATGAGATATTATACTATTCAATAGCAAATAAAAATAAATATCACGTATTTTATTCAAAAACAAAGTATCATTTAATATTTGAAATAGAAGAACCAAAATTCTTATATAAATTATTTATTAGTAGATATATAATATCTGTAACCAAATTAAAATTAAGATCATTACTATATCATATTTTTTAGTATAAACATAATAATATCAATACCATTACCATACCTTTTCAAAACATTATTTAGTAATCTTCAATTATATTCTTTGTTTGCAATATCCACGGTTAAGGTCAAACATGCAACTATTGACAACTTGAATGAAATCTTGCAGATTCAAAAACAAGCTTTTTGAGCGAAGCTATATTCTATAACCATTATAATATTGAGCCTCTAGTTCAAGCATTAGACGAGATAAAGAAGGATTTTTTAGAACTAGTTTTTCTTAAAGCCATAACAAATAGATCTCTTGCATAATTAGAAATAATCTAGACCATCACTTCTAATTCTATATCGATTTCTAGTTCAGATAATTTGATATTCTATAGTTCACTAGTCCTGCTACTATGTCTGACACCTTGTTATATTTTCTCAATTTATTTCTAAATATCTCACTCATTATCTTGTACTTTTTCAATCTGCTAATAGTATGCTCTACTATTATCCTCTTTTTCGAATGGATAATGTTAAACTCGATTTCTTCTTGTGATAAACACTGGTTTATTTTCTTTTTATATGGTAGTGCAGATAGTTGTTCTGGAAAATCCTTTTCTATGCCCAAATACCCTAGATCAACTACAGTAACAACTTGTTTTGGAGTGACAGGATAGTTCTTTTTATAAATATCGTAGTCATGTTTTCTTCCTTTTTTATAGCGTACTTTGTGAAGGACATAACCACGATTGTTAACCGTAATCTGATTCTTAACAGTATGTCTTTTCTTCTTACCTGAATAGAATATCTTTCTTCTATTCTTATCCGCAGGTCTTGGTATTTGCTGTTCGGTACAATCTGTAAAAGCAAGAAGAAAGCCTGGAAAATATTTATCAACTGCCTCTGGAGTTTTCAGCCTTTTGGTTATTGGGTATGTCTTCTGCGGAATTGGCAAACATTCTCTTATCAACCCTTCAATCTTTTGAATGTCTCTGCAGATGTTGCTCTGATCCAAATCAAATAGAAAACCTGCCATAGTGTAAGTTATGTATAGACGATAGTAAACCAAAAGCATGAGAAATCTATCTTTAATATCTAGTTTGAAAGGTTTACCTGCACCTATACGTCTTTCTCTATCTTTTTTGAACAAGCGTTGTATTTCATGTTTAGCATATCTTTTTGTTACATTTTTTTCATAAATGTCATCGAACTGTTGCACTGTAAGACCAGCAGTGAATGATTTGAAAAGCAATGATTTTTTGGATAACCGATCATATGAAAGCAATGAGAGAACAAGAAAATGAAGAATTGCTGATCATATAGCTGTTTATTCTAATTATGCAAGAGATCTAATGATGAAATCATAATTGGTTCCGTCAGAGCATAGAAAGAAAAAGATAATGCATATATCTTTAGATTATCTGTAAAACCTGATTGTCAAAATAAAGGTATAGAGACTATGCTCATGGAATCAATCGAAAATGTTTTTGAACATGTTAAAAGATTTGAGCTATTTACAGGTTACAAAAGTATTAAAAATTTGCACATTTATAAAAAACCCGGATACAAAGAGTTCGAACGAACGCATATAAATGATCACTAACAATGATTTACCTTGAAAAATTCAATTTAGAATCTTAAATTGACAATTTTTAAATCAATTCTTTAATTTCAAAAATCAATATCAGTCTCGTTTCAAAAAACGTTTGTCATCCTAAAGAGAAAAATTAGGTAAATAATAACAAATTCCAAAAATATTCAACTTTACATTTATCAAATAATTTGAGTATACAGATATAAAAGATAACTTTTATTGATACCAATAGATCAAGTTTATAATTATAGACTCATTTCTTGTTATAGTATTTTCAATACACAAAAAGATTAAGATAGCACTTTTAAGAGGATAATTAATTTCTGTTTTCAAGTTCATATATATTCTTGTTACTATTCACACATTATTAATTAATTATACAAGAACATAAAAACTACATTATACACCATTATTTTGTATTTTTCTATCTGTTTTGTATTATTAATCTCTCTTTCATTTTGCCGTTATTTTTAAAACTAAGGATTATATTTACCAAATTATTAGACATTTTGATGTATGATAAACTTTCTATTAAACCTAAATAAAATAAAATAAAATAAAATGACAATATTATTATATAATATCAATAGCTCAACTTAAAAAGAATAGATATAAAAGAGATTGTTTATCCTATATCAAATTATTACATTATCTTAATTCAGAGATATTTTTTAATCAGGCATATTTCATGATTATTGTTAACTGGTTTATCACCATAACTATTCCCTACTAATGCAGATTATTTAACAATCCAACCATTAAAGAATAGATCTTATCATTAGACTGAAACATAATTTTTGAAATAGGATTATTTGCAACATCTGCACTGGTCAATATTACAATACCCCTTTATATTTTAACAAATTAAATAAAATATAGATCATAATTAACAAAGCGAATTGTTTTAAATATTATTACCCAAACTAAAAGAAATGCAGAGGGATTTCTATGCGAAACATAGGGTAAATAATTGCTATTAAAAAAATAGGTCACTTTACTTGACATATCCATCTGCATTAAAAAAGGTGTTGAAATTACTCATGCTTTTTTCTGAACCATCGTTAGACACCATTGTTTTTTCATTGTTATTAACAGTATCACTCAGTAACTGCTTTAATGGTTTAGTAGACTGATTATTTTTATTTATCGAATGAGAAAAATTACCACCATTTGTACCATTATGTTTTTGTATTTGGGTAGTAGATGAATGACAGCCTAGACCTTTAAGTAACGATGATGTGTATTGGTTTAGTTCTAGTGCTTGAATATCAGATAATTGACCTTTGATCTTAAATGCACCCACCTTTTTAACAAAGGAATTAAACAAGTTGCAATCTGCAATATTTTGATGGTTATCCACAAGTCCCCGGGTTTGATATAAAATAGATTCAAGACTTGTTTTCGCATCAAAGTTAAGATGCATATTATCCATTATATTGATTAGGCTTTGCATCGATAACTTGGGAGTCAATATTATCCATGTAAATGTAGAGGGAGTAGAATCTACAGTTCCAGATGAATCGGTTGTTCGTATTTTGAATACATGTTCCTCACCTGTTTCCAGGTCATGATATTTAATTTTAGCAAAATTATAATTATTATTAGTATTAATATTTTTGTTGTTATTGTTATTGTTGTTGTTATGGAATGTAGCACAGCTATAATATGCTTTACCATCTAAACTACAATCAAAACCAGTAATAGAGTTAAAGCCTGCAATAGCCGTTACACTGAATGTAATTGAATTCGAAATTGTAGAGCTTTTATTCTCAATAGAATTACCACTATCATCCATTACAGAAATTATTGTTGTATTTGGTGACGGACCAGGTAATGGATGTGCAGACAAACTGGGAGAAATTATGGAGATGGTGTCGGAATTAAAATTGGCTACATACATGTTATTATTATACGGGTTATAGATTAGAGATACTGGTCCATTCTCTACATTTATAGTTGATTTAAGAGTGTTAGTGGAGCTATCAATTACAGAGACTGTGTTGGAATTTTCATTGGCTACATACATGTCGTGATTGTATGGATTGTATGGAATGCCAACTGGACCGCTCCCAACATTTATGGTTGATTTAACAGTGTTAGTGGAGCTATCGATTACAGAGACAGTATTTGAATTAAAGTTAGTTACATACATGCCATTGTTATATGGATTATATGTTATGCCAACTGGATTATTTCCATTAAATGGACCAGTTCCAACGTTTATGGTTGATTTAACAGTGTTAGTGGAGCTATCGATTACAGAGACAGTATTTGAATTTTCGTTGGCTACATACATGTCGTGGGTCTGTGAATTGTAAGCTATATCAATTGGATTAGTTCCAACATTTATGGTTGATTTAACAGTGTTAGTGGAGCTATCGATTACAGAGACAGTATTTGAATTAAAGTTAGTTACATACATATTGTGAGTTTTGGGATTATAAGCCACACCGAATGGAAATCGATCTACAGGTATTGTGGTCCTAACTGAGTTAGTAGGGCTATCGATTACAGAGACTGTGTTGGAGCCTTGGTTAGCTACATACATGTTGTGAGTTTCAGGATTATAAGCTATACTGGAAGGGCCTTGTCCAACCGGGATAGTGGCCTTAACAGTGTTAGTGGAGCTATCGATTACAGAGACTGTGTTGGAGCCTTGGTTAGTTAAGAATATGTTATTGTTATATGGATTATATGCCAAACCAGTTGGAGAATGTCCGACATGTATAGAATCTGTTACAGAATCGCTAATTGGCGGTTGTGTGAACAAATTTGTAGATATTACAGAGACTGTGTTGGAGCCTTGGTTAGCTACATACATGTTGTGAGTCTCAGGATTATAAGATATTTCTTGTGGAATATTTCCAACTATTATGTTAGATATAACAGTGTTAGTGGAGCTATCTATAATAGAGACGGTGTTAGAATTCTGATTGGCTACATACATATTATTATTATCAGAATTGTAGGCTATACCAAATGGACCGCTCCCAATATTTATGGTTGATTTAACAGTGTTAGTGGAGCTATCGATTACAGAGACGGCATTATCTTCTAAATTAGTTACATACATGTTATGATTCCCTGGATTATATGCCACTCCGAATGGATTGTTTTTGACATTTATGGTTGATTTAACAGTGTTAGTGGAGCTATCGATTACAGAAACTGTATTTGAATTTTTATTTATTACATACATATCATGGTTCCAAGGATTGTAAGATAAATCAGATGGACCGTCTCCGACAGGTATTGAATTGACAACTAAGTTAGTGGAGCTATCGATTACAGAGACAGTATTTGAATTAAAATTGGAAACATACATATTATTGTTATATGGATTATACGTTGTACTAACTGGATTATTTCCAACATTTATGGTTGATTTAACAGTATTAGTGGAGCTATCGATTACAGAAACTGTATTTGAATTTTTATTTATTACATACATGTAATTATTATCCGAATTATAGGCTACTCCGAATGGACCATTACCAACATTTATAGTGGCTTTAATAATGTTGGTAGAGCTATCTACTACGGATACAGTATTAGAACCAAAATTAGTTATATAGATGTCATTTTTATATGGATTATACGCTATGCCACCGGGAGATATCCCCACATGTATGGTGGCAACCACAGAATCTGCCCAAACTTTTTCGGGCATTAAAAACGAATTATATAATACAAATGTGATAAATAGTACAAGAATTAAAGAACAGCAAAGCGCATACTTTTTTATCATTGAATGTTACATCATATTATCATTTTAAGGAATAAGTTACAATGTATAATAGTTATTGACCTGATATCAGAGATTTGACTTTTTTTTGCATTCTTTTAAAGAGTCACTATAGCAGGTTTTTTTAAGTAGGATTTACAATATAGGAGACTATTATAATATTATAACATTTATTATTTAGTAACATCTAGCATATAATTAATATAAAACTATATTTTCATAAATTCAAATCTTTTAATCCATTAGAAAATTTAACTAATATAAAAATATAAAAATATAAACTATAAAATTTTCAAAATTTATATAAATAGCAAACAAGTTCAAGAATTCGCATATCTATAAATAACAAGAATCACCATAGGAGGAAACAGAATATATATAATAGAAACGTTTAAAACATTTATAGAATTCAACCTTTAACAAAGACATATCTTTTTTTAAATGAAACAACAGAATTTCCATTATCTCAGTATCTCAAAAGATAATCAACACATGCTCTATTTTTATCACAGTTTCATTAATTATACATACTCTTTTTTAAAGAAATATCTTTGACTTGAATTTTTAATTCTATCCAAATAAATACACGATTTAATCCAATATATAAAATAATCATGCTTTGGTAGCATGTATCTAAGATAAACCTAAAAATCAAAGGCAATTCTAGCCAATAATCTTTTTTGGATATTTTATTTGTATATTAGATTCATTTAATTCAGTAATATATCCTATATCATACTCAAAAAGAATGTCAAAATAATCATCCTAAAATAATACTAAAAATATATCCAGCAATCAAAGGAATATAAAAGTAATTAATAGAAATAAATTTAATAGTATACTTAATTTAAATTAAAAAGTAAAAATTAATAATGTTTAAGTTTACAAATTTATTCCAGATGCTTGAATACATTAGATCTCTTGCATAATTAGAATAAACAGCTATATGATCAGCAATTCTTCATTTTCTTGTTCTCTCATTGCTTTCATATGATCGGTTATCCAAAAAATCATTGCTTTTCAAATCATTCACTGCTGGTCTTACAGTGCAACAGTTCGATGACATTTATGAAAAAAATGTAACAAAAAGATATGCTAAACATGAAATACAACGCTTGTTCAAAAAAGATAGAGAAAGACGTATAGGTGCAGGTAAACCTTTCAAACTAGATATTAAAGATAGATTTCTCATGCTTTTGGTTTACTATCGTCTATACATAACTTACACTATGGCAGGTTTTCTATTTGATTTGGATCAGAGCAACATCTGCAGAGACATTCAAAAGATTGAAGGGTTGATAAGAGAATGTTTGCCAATTCCGCAGAAGACATACCCAATAACCAAAAGGCTGAAAACTCCAGAGGCAGTTGATAAATATTTTCCAGGCTTTCTTCTTGCTTTTACAGATTGTACCGAACAGCAAATACCAAGACCTGCGGATAAGAATAGAAGAAAGATATTCTATTCAGGTAAGAAGAAAAGACATACTATTAAGAATCAGATTACGGTTAACAATCGTGGTTATGTCCTTCACAAAGTACGCTATAAAAAAGGAAGAAAACATGACTACGATATTTATAAAAAGAACTATCCTGTCACTCCAAAACAAGTTGTTACTGTAGTTGATCTAGGGTATTTGGGCATAGAAAAGGATTTTCCAGAACAACTATCTGCACTACCATATAAAAAGAAAATAAACCAGTGTTTATCACAAGAAGAAATCGAGTTTAACATTATCCATTCGAAAAAGAGGATAATAGTAGAGCATACTATTAGCAGATTGAAAAAGTACAAGATAATGAGTGAGATATTTAGAAATAAATTGAGAAAATATAACAAGGTGTCAGACATAGTAGCAGGACTAGTGAACTATAGAATATCAAATTATCTGAACTAGAAATCGATATAGAATTAGAAGTGATGGTCTAGATTATTTCTAATTATGCAAGAGATCTATTCTAATTAAATGTAGATTTATATGCAGTTTTGATATCATGATATCTATATATTGGTAGATATAATTATCACGTTTAGATGGTACGTAATTTAATAATACGGGGCTTTGACGATGATGTTCACTCTCAATTAGGAAACTTATCAAGACAGAAAGGCGTTTCTATAAATTCTATTGTAAAGGATGCAGTAGATGGATGGATAAAACAACAGAAAGAAATACCAAGACGTCACCATCTTCTTATATATGACAAATACGAATCCTTAAAATCATCGATAAAGTCAATAGATAAATTAGCGAAGGAAGAAGAATGGTTTAAATGTTTTAACTGTTCCTTAGATTTTCCACTTAAGAATGCATTAACGAAACTAGGATGGTTTGATAGTTCGTTACCTTCGAACAAGAATCTAAAACAAGAGTTAATTAAATACTTTAATAATATATTACAAAATATTTTGGAAAATGCTAACGATAAACTGATATGTTGTATAGACGTTCTTATTGACGAGATATCTTGTTCATCATTAGATGAAGTAATAAATATTGAAAAATCGTATAACGAAAAAAGATTGCGTGGTATTGTTTTTTGTGCTTACAAAGCAGAAAACCTTTTTAGAGCAACTATAAAAGATTTGGTAACAATATTAGATTCACATGATCAGGTATTCATTATAGAGAATGAGCAAATATACAAATTACATTTAACCAAAGAAAATATACATAAATTTTTTCTAAGTTAATTTATTTATGTGCAAATTCCAAACATGATTTGACTTTGAGAGTGTATCTTAGAATATAGTTCTTTTATAATCCTAAAAGTCAAATCCAGCATGGCTAGTGATTTAATGCCATATGTAAAGCATACTCAACAATTCTTATTTTTTAAATTTCAAATTGATATCAAACAATAATGATCATAGAAAATAATAAATCTTATCTAATATTATGAGTATAAACAAATTGGTATTTTTAATTTAATCGCTTGTTTTTATCTCGTACCTCGTAATACCATTTAGCGAACAAGAAATTGAAGTTAAAAGTTATGATCTTTATAAAGTTTAATAACATTATATATCAATGTCTACAGAAAACAAAAAATATGATTGTCAATGTGGCGCTTCTTTTGATACAGTAGAAGAATTAGATAAACACAACCACGAATCACATTAATTAAATAAGATTATTGTAATAGAATAAAAACAAATTAAAAACTAATTTTTTATTTATTTTCTAAATTTTAGAAGGTCGCAGATAAAAATTATAGGATATAAAATTAATTTATAAAAAAGGGTCATCAATTTTCCTTAAAAGACAAAATAGATGAAACTTTTCGAAGAATATATTGATCATATACCACTCCTATATTCTCCGCCTTCTTCTTATCGGGACCTAGTATTACACTATCAATAAAATCTTAACTTATCTAAACGTGCATCTATATGTGAACCCTTCCAATAATCTTATATCGTTCCTTTATTAAAAGACGCTCTTGATCGAAACCAACCATTCTATTCATTGTCTTTTAATATCTTTTTCTGATGCATATGAAATGCATATGCAAATACATTTAGAGCATACCTTGCAGATGCTTCTTTATGCGTTACACCAAGCTAATGTAATTGTCAACCTTTTTTTTATACATTGTAAACATTTTTCAGAACCTGTTATTTCAAGAGTTTGTTCTTTTTACAACCCATCATCGATTATCTTTAGATGAAGAATAATTAGACGAACAGATGTTTAATTTATTAAATGAATTCATTAGAACATTTAAAATTTTTCAAAGAAATTTCTAAAGCGATCAATTGTCAAAAATCATAAATAGTTTTAAAGACATAGCAAGGCATGCGTTCAGTACAAGTGTCCAGACCTGGAGGGCCTCTAGAAATAGTAGAACGAGATATCCCAGAACCTGGACCTATGCAAGTACGAATAAAGGTGCAAGCCTGTGGTATATGCCATAGTGATTCCTTTACCAAGGAAGGATCATTTCCAGGTATACAATATCCACGTGTTCCAGGTCATGAGATTGCAGGAGTCATTGATGCAATGGGCAAAGATGTCGCTACTATTAACACCGAATGGAAAATAGGGCAGCGAGTAGCTGTTGGCTGGTATGGAGGCCATTGTAGCCATTGTGAATCATGTCGACGGGGCGATTTTGTTACTTGTCGCTACGCACAAGTGCCTGGTATTTCATATGACGGAGGTTATTCTGATTATACAATAGTTCCAGCTGAAGCACTTGCAATTATTCCTGATGAGCTGTCTGCGACAGAAGCTGCGCCTCTTATGTGTGCGGGTATTACAACCTATAATGCTCTAAGAAACAGCGGAGCTCGTCCAGGGGATGTAGTTGCCATTCTTGGAATAGGTGGGCTAGGACATTTAGGTGTTCAATTTGCCTCTAAAATGAGTTTTAAAACTATTGCTATTGCAAGAGGAAAGGATGAAGAAGAGTTGGTAAAAAAACTTGGTGCAAGACAATATATTGATAACCGTTCGCAGAATGCTGTCGAAGAACTTAACAAATTGGGAGGAGCCAAAGTCATACTTGCAACTGTTCCAAGTGGAAAAGCTATGAGTCAAATCCTTGGAGGCCTTGCAGTCAATGGAAAGATTATCGTAATCGGGGCATCTGATGAACCTGTTGAAGTATCTCCAGCACTATTTATCCTAGGACGACGATCGTTAATAGGCTGGCCAGCTGGTACTTCAATTGATTCACAGGACACATTATCATATAGTGTTCTGTCTGGCGTAAGATCTATGAATGAAGTCTTTCCACTTGAGCAAGCTGCAGAAGCTTATGATTTAATGATGAGTGGCAAACCTAGGTTTAGATGTGTACTTACAACAGGTAACTAAAGACAATATATTACCATTACTAATATCATAAATAACGAAATAGATCAGATAAATAAATCAGATCTATTACAAGGTATAAGATCTAAAATACACTTGTTTCCATATCTGATATAAGTAAATGTATCAACAAGTATATAGATATATAAATATAACATCTTCTTATTTCTCATTATAATAAAGTATTATTATTTAGAATATAATGCCGTATATCAAGTATACAACTAGTAATTGATTTAATGATTATTTTTCTTGCAAAGGAAAGAAATGTAAACTAAACCATGGGATTAATTAGTTGAATTTGTTTGTAGTATATTATAATAAGGAAATGAATTTTAAGTGAACAGCACCCAATGCTTTTTTGATACAATGTAAGGCAATGTATTCATTGCACATTATAATTAATATATATAATTTTTTATCATAAAGATACATATTACTAGACACTCTCCTGCTTACAGTCTTTAGATAAAGGATATACCAAATTGGATGGCAATATTACTTTGTCCAGAATATACTCAATGAAAATGGCATCTCAAAACGTCAATGTATTATAGTTCCAAATTGACACCGGATTCCAGAAGAGCAACCACAGTTCATAATAAAACAGTTAACCAATTTCTTTGGCCAAAATATTATTAATAAAAATGAGGTTAATATAAAAAATGTCATAAAATTTTTTTATTAGTAATAATTGCTATTTTTATAACAAATAACATTACAATAAGAATAACTGCAATCTTTTATTTGGTCTAAATATTTATCAAAGTTTTGATTTTCGAAGGTAGTTGTAAGTAAAAATTAACTTATATCGTCAAAAGCACATTATTATAAAGAAATGAGTTCTAATTCTACTGACACCACCATTAATCCTATAAATTGTGTTTATGGTTGTAATACCAGAATATAATGGAATAATTCAATTAGTGAATATTGGGAAATATTAACGAAAAAGAAACATATTTGTCCTAAAAGATCAAGTAAGAATAATAACAAATCTGTATTAACAATACCAACTAATAATAATAATAATAATAATTCAATAAATTCTACTAATTACAATAAAAATTATAACGACAATTACAATCATAAAAAACCATGGACTTCCAAATTTAACAACAAACAACCGATGGATAATTCTTTAGAAATATTACATGGCTCAGATGGTACAATAAGAAGACAGTACGAAGCATTATCTGATTTGATTAAAAAATATAATGGTAAAACTCATGGATCCCAGTCTCATATATTAGCAAATAACTTTATACAAATAATTGTATATTATGAGGTTCCTGAAGGAATGAGAGATGAAATAAAAGGAAAGTTCGATAATTTTGTAAGAAACGAAATAAAAAATTATTCTAACCCTTGTGATCAATAAAAAAATTAATTGGCAAATACAAAAAGAATAATGCTTTACATTCTGACAGAAAGGAAAAATTCAAAAATGAATGGAATATATATATATGCATTCTTTATATCGAAAATATATATAATAAAAGAAATTGAAAATCAAGATAACAAAATAATGCATATAATCTATAAATTGTTTTTCTATCTTGTATTTTGACAGCACCTGTTTTATATCACATATATTTATTAATTTTTTATTTCATAAAATTTTTGAGCAATTGTAGATACATAAAAATATCTAATTGTAGATCCAACTAAAACCTTAATTGATCGTTCCTAAAAGATATCATATAATGCACGATCAGAATATTTCGAAAAGGTTAATCTATTTGAAATTATTAGGGAATCATTATTGTTTTGTTAATCTTTTTCTTATTTTCAGAGTTATTTTTCGAAATGAAAAGTATTTAAGTAAAAATTTAATAGTATGTATAATAGCATGAAAAGTTGTTGAAAATTCTATACAGACGATTGTTCTAAAGTTAACTGATTCTGTCAGAATAATATAAAAAGAATAACACGATTTATCAACCAATTTACTTTGATTGTACACATATCATGAGGCTAGAGAATAATGATAAATATGAAATGGGTTCTTTGCGGCACAAAATCCAATTTATTAGATCATTATATTTATAGTTAATAATGTGTCAATTGTTTATTTTATAGTCGACAAAAATGTTTGTAATATCCTACTGATCTCATCCGGATATTGATTCATTACTGCATGACCAACATCTTTGATCTGTACAAGCCATGCCCCTGGAACTTTACTTGCAATGACTAAAGAATTTGCGTATGGAATATATTGATTATCGTCTGTTCCCGTTATGACCAATGTGGGTTTAGCTATTTTCGCAAGGTCGTCACATGCACCATTCCAGCTGGTTGTTAGCCAAGCTTGTCCAATATTCATTTGGTTTTTCATCATGTTAGGAGAAAGACCAGGCTTCATTTGTTGGAATGTAAGATTTGCTGGAATATCAACAGATTCTGGATGCAATTTTATCCAGCCTGATCCTAATGAGTCATTTACAAGGGATTTCATTTCCGTCTGAGAAATAGGCACATGATTTAGAGATTTATTTACAATACCAGATAGTAATTTTATAAACTCAGGAGGTTGGGGTATACCATCTTTTCCACCACAGGATCCAGCAACAAGTGTAATGCTACTGACCTTATCAGGATATATTATTGCAAATTGTTGGGCTATATGTGTACCTAGAGAATATCCAAAAACATTTGCTTTTTGTATTTTCAGAGCATCCATTAAACCAGCCGTATCATTAGCAAGTAAATGGATAGAATACGGTTTAGAACCAACCGTCGTATTTCCAATTCCACGACTATCAAATACAATTACTGTATGATTTGAAGAAATACTATAGATCTCTTGCATAATTAGAAATAATTTACATCATTCTTTCGGAATTCTTTAGATTTCTAGTTCTGCTTCATTATCCTATAGTTTATCAGACCTGCAACTATGTCTGACATTTTATTGTAGTTTCTTAATCTATTCCTAAATATATCACTCATTATTCTGTACTTTTTCATCTTACAGATGGTATGTTCTATAATCATTCTTCTTTTAGAGTGGTTTTTGTTATACTCTTTTTCTTCTTGTGATAATTCTTGGTTTCTCTTCTTTCTATACGGTAAAGCGGATAGTTGTTCTGGGAAATCCTTTTCTATGCCAAGATATCCTAGATCAACTACATTAACAACCTTTTTTGGAATAACAGGATGGTTATTCTTATAGATATCATAGTCATGTTTTCTTCCTTTTTTATAGCCCACTTTATGAAGTATATAACCACGATCGTTAACCGCAATCTGATTCTTTACGGTATGTCTTTTTTTCTTGCCTGAGTAGAAAGTCATTCTTTTGTTATTATCAACAGGTCTTGGAATTTGCTGTTCTGTACAATCGGTAAAAGCAAGAAAGCCTGGAAAGTATTTCTCTACTTCCTCCGAGGCGTTTGTAACCTCTTTGTTATGTTGTATAATTTCTGTGGTATAGGTATGCATTTTATTATCAAACTTTCAATCTTTTGAATATCTCTGCAGATGCTGCTTTGATCAAGATCAAAGAGAAAGCTTGCTAATGTGTAGGTTATGTACAGACGATAGTACACTAAAAGCATAAGAAATCTGTTTTTTACATCTAGTTTGAAAGGTCTTCCAGCTCCTATATCTCGCTCTCTATTCTTTCTCTTTGATAGTCTTTGTATTTCATATTTGTAATATCTTTTTGTTATTTCTGTATTGAAAATGTTATCAAATTCTTGTACTGTAAGACCGATAAATGATTTGAAAAGCCGTGGTTTTCTTGACAACCTCTCATATGAAAACATCTAGAGAGCAGGTAAGGGAGGAACTTGAGGTCATAAAGCTTTTTGGAATTAATTATGCAAGAGATCTTATGTATAAAGACGGGTCCCAAGCATCCATACTATCAGAAGCCCCATTGAAAAGTATTATGGGATCACCTTTACCAAAGACTTTGTATGCAATATCTATATCTGCAACATGAACTTTTTTAATTGTGTATATGGACCATTTACTGAATTTATCGTTTTAGAATTCTTTTGGTCTAAATTTGGTTGGCCATACGCTACTTTAAAAATGTCAGAATAACTATAGTTACCAATTAATGAACTTGAAACAATAAGTATAGATATGATTAAAATAAGACTTTGATGATCTTTTCTTGCAAACTTTTGATGTGACATAACCCTTTATGTATTATGAAATATATAATAGGGACCTAAGCTTAGGTAAAAAAAGTTGCTCATTTATAGAAAACAATCACGCTATCCATATTTTTCAGTTACGTATTTTGGTAAAGTATAAAATGCAAGCAAGTTTTGAGCAGAGTTAACTCAAACTTTATAATAGTTTTACGGTATTAAAAAAGAGGATCTCTAATATATCCAAGCGGACGACTAACAAATTTGACTATATTTTGAGTCCGAATAATTATTTAATTAAAATATGTATCAAATTATATCCAAAAAATCAGATTATATAACGAATAGAGGTTACAGCGGTCATATTTTAACTATACTTTTCTCAAATTTTATATCTATTATTATTCAACTACCATCAATATTGAATACAAACATCAAGAACATTTTGGTAAGTTTATTCTACTTTTTTCTTGCCGGCGTATGTGAAATCGGCGGCGGATATTTGGTCTGGTTATGGTTAAGAGACGATTTGAGTTGGATATTAGGTGCTGCAGGAGGTTTTGTTTTATTCTTGTATGGCATAATTCCAACCTTTCAACAAACCCATTTCCACCGAGTATACGCAGCATATGGAGGAATCTTTATTGTAATGGCTCTTTTATGGGATTATATATTTGAAAAAAATATTCCTGATGTATTTGATATTATAGGAGCTAGTGTTGCTCTTGTTGGAGTTGTAATAATATTTTATATGCCAAGGCAAAACAGCAGCGGTAAGAATCCTATTTGGTCCAATCAACAGTAATATTAATCATATATACTCTATTGTTATTCTTTGTCGCAGCAATTGCAGAAATCGGCGGCGGATATTTCATATGGGAATGGATAAGAAAGAAAAAGTCTATACTTTTAGGTTTAATCGGAGGCGTAATCCTGTTTGTTTACGGTATAATTCCAACGCTTCAACCTGCAAGCTTTGGAAGAGTATACTCAACATATGGAGGAATATTCATACTTTCGTCTATTGTATGGGGTGCATTAATAGATAAAAAGAAGCCTGACAAGTATGAAATTGTGGGCACCTTAATTGTTATTCTTGGTGCAGCTATAATATATTATGGTCCACGATAAATGTATTGAAATTAGATCGAAGTCAGAATTTTTATTCTAGATATATCTATTCATATATTGTTTCCACCTATAGATACATTATTGGAAAATTACTTCTACATTGGTATCCAAAGTATACATTTTGTATACTAGTATAACAAACTCAATAGGTCTAGCAAAACTGGCTCTGTAAAGTTAAGGAAAAAGCTATAGATTTCTTTTTTGTTTATTATATATGATACAACAAATAAGAAAAAGAACGGAACCTAAAGATATTTTATATTCTTTACATCTTTATTTCAGTGGGCTTTCATTAAGAAATACATCTAAAGCCATATCTCGATTTGTTAAAAGAAGTCATTCTGCAATTAGAGATTGGATACAAAAGTACAAGCCAGAAAGACTATCTTACAGCAAGATGAAAATATCTGAATTCATAATTGATGAAACTCAAATTAAAGTTGGTTCTGAATTAATATGGTTATGGGTTGTTATTGAATCTGAAACTAAGAATATTCTTGGAATAAGTATATCCAAAGAGCGAAACATGTTTGTTGTTGAAAGATTTCTATCTAATATTATAGAGAATTATGGTTATCACCCTGTTTCTACAGACGGTGGTGGTACATGGTATCCGCAAGCTTGTAGATTTTTGAAATTAAATCATTATTTGCATTCATCATATGAGAAAAGTATTATCGAAAGAACAATGCAGTACATAAAAGATAGAACCGAAGGTTTTGATGATTATTTTCCCTGTAGAAAAAAGAAATGTAAATTAAGGCATGTAAAACAATGGCTTAACCTATTTGTCAACTATTACAACAAAGAAATAATAGCTTAACTTTACATCCATGAAAATCGTTGGCCATAATAGGATATCCTATTGTTGGATTAAGCCTAATTTTATATACTAAATCATTATATTAAATGTTATCTTTTATAGTATATACTATCTTTATACAAATTCCATTCTTATTGCCTATTTTTTCTTATCTTTTTATTTGGGGCTTAAAGCGGCAAACATCCATCCACCTTCTTGAGGTACTTGTACAGCCGCTTAGGATGTTGGTTCAGTCAGAGCCTCGCTCTCATACGGAGCATGTAAACTTTGAACCTAGCCCAATTATGGTTCTCTTTGGAAGAGATAAAGATTTTCATGTAGTCAGAGCCGCAAAACTAGTAGTTATTAACTTGAAAATTAGGCACCGATAAACAACAATCGCTAGATTTAATAGTGAAGATCTGTGATGCTTTTAGGCTATACATATACGATAACCATTTGTATATTATAATTAAATGTCAATTATCAACAAAATAATATTAATATTTATTGAATTGTTTATAGTCTCATTCTTTCCTATTATTTATATAGTACAGTTTATTTGATTACTCGCCAATTAATGTTATTTTATTAATTGTAAAATGATATTATTTTAAAATCGAAAATTAAAAGAGTGTTGATTTTGTTTTACGGCCCCGCATTAAAAAATAGCAATTGTTATTTAGATTGATTATATATATCGATTATGAAGTTCTATGTTATAATGCTTTAAAGAATTCTGATAACACCATTATAATTTACCCAGTATTGGTACAAGTATTACCAAATGCGGGGTTTAATAGACCTATTACATCCACAGTGTTTCCGCAAAGATTGATCGGAAGATTATTTGGTACTTGTGCCGAATTTCCAGATAATACGCCCGGTGAATTATCTGTTACACCTTGTGTGCCTACTGGGCCTACTGGGCCTGCTGGGCCTGTAGAACCTAGAGCACCAGTATCACCTTTTAGACCCGGTTGGGCTACCGGACCCGATGTGCCCTCTGGACCTTGTTCTCCATGGCCTCCAATACCATTATGTTTACATTCTAAAATCATTCCTAAACAATCCAAACCAAAGTTTCCCAGGAATGTTCCTTGAGAATCTATCGCATGAACAGGGTAGGCGGAAATAAGAGATATAGCACCTACAAATAGAAAAATGAATCCTAAAAGTTTTTGTTTTATACCAATTAGCATATGTTATCTAAACTGCATCTCTTAACAAATAGTTCCTCATATCAATATTGAATCGTTTTGTTCTGAAATATCTAGAAATCTTATCCTTTAGATCTGCAAAGGATGAATAATATTTTAAGATAAGGAGATCTCGTTTTGCAATGTTCCATATCTCTTCCATTATCATAAATTCAGGTGATGCAGTAGTGGAAGGTATATTGAGATTAACGTATCTTTGTTATCTTCAAAATACTTTAACACCTTCTTTGATTTGTAGTGTTGTGATGCTTTATCCATAAACAGATAGCATTTTTCAAATTTAGCATGTATTTTCTTTAGATAATCAAGGAATGTATTGCCATTGAATTTATCATACTGCCTGAATAGTTGCTTGCCCTCAAGACTAATGGCACCAAAAATGCATGAATGTTGGTGCGAACCAGTTACTCTAACAACCGGTCTTTTATCCTCATCAATCCAAACCCGTCTTACAAGAGAATCATAAAAGAAGAATGATTCATCTGTGGATACTACAGTAAATCCATATTCCTGCTGTTGCTGTTGCTGTTGCTGTTGCTGTTGCTGTTGCTGTTGCTGTTGTATATCCACAAGTATTTGTTCTGTCTTTTTTTGAAAGCATCTTTCTCTTCCAAAGATGCTGTATTAACATGTACCTTTCTTGGCACCTTCTGCTTAAATCCCCACTTTCGAAGGATACGGTATATGTGAGTATAGTGATATTTTATACCACTTTTCTTTATGATTAATTCTTCAACCTGCTTTGTAGTCCAACCTTGATTGCTTTCTTTTAGTTCTTGCTTAATTTGGTAACTTGTCTCTTCGGATAGTTCAGGCGGTCTACCGGCTTTTGTTCTATCTTTTAATCCTTCTAAACCCTCTTTATCATATCTTTTTAACCAGTCTGAAGTCCATGGATTGCTTCTATGTATTTCTTTTACAATACGAAATGGGATTTGTTTATCTTCTCTTACCTTGATAATTAAAAGTAGTCTTTCCTTTACTTTAGGATCCTTTTCTTTTTTATATTGATTAACCAATTTGGATTTGGTCAATGGTGATGTCATTGAGTATACATAGAATAGTTGGAGGATTTAGATAGCTTTTGTGTTTTATGATAATTATCATGATAAACTGTTTAGCATACTTGTGCTAATTGGTATACATTTGTAATAGTATTCATTACTTTTAAAGTTTGAAAATCTTTGTTGATTAAGAGTTCTTAACAAAAACATGTTAAAAATATTCTTAATAAAAATACATTATAATATGTTAAATTATTTTTTTCAGGTAATTATTAAGAAAAAACTTGGATTTTATAATGTGTTGTCATAGTAATATATGAATACCTAATATTATTATATTATAGGACGGTTCTCCTTAACATTTGATTTTAAAATATAGAAATCATTAAATAAATTTAACCGGTTAGTAGCCCAAGGCTAAAACTTGCTTACATTTTACTTTCAAAAAGATGTCTAAAATTTAGTAAAATTTGTTACTAGTGCTCACGGCTTAAATGACATAATACCAGCGGATTTTACCATTCATACAATTGGCAACATTATTTCTCTAACTGACATACAGGCACAGACAAGAACTAGTGTTTCTATTTCATTTTACTGTAATCCGCTTTGGAAACAAAATCAATCTAGCAGATTCTACATTATTTTCAACTTTTCGATTTCTTACTATTATAATTATCTATTATAATTTTCATTTCAAAAAACAACAACTATTGTGTATAATAAAAAGATTAACAAAATAATAATAGGTTTTGATCAAGCAGTTAAAACTTCTCTTATAATGGACCTTATCTCTTATTATTATAATTAAAAAGGAAAATATGATGATAAAAAAGTATGTATTAACTGCTTTGTTGCATGATTCGAAAATCAGTTAAAAATTTAATATTTGTATTATAATAATAATTAAGCTTTGACTATTTCCGTTATAACACTGTCAATAAAACGTTAACAAATGACGAATAAAATAATCATGCAACAAAGCATGTATTAACATATTCTTTTTTAATTTTATTTTCACTTGTTATATTATTTAGTGCATTTTACAGTCTAGAAAGGGCTTGAGCTGATTCTGTGATTGCAACAATACCTGTTGGAAATAGTCCACAAGGTGTTGCATATGATCCGGATAATGGAGAGGTGTATGTAACAAATAATGCTACTTACGGTTCAGTCTCGGTAATCAATGCCTCTACTCATCAGAATATAAATACTATAACTGTTGGAAATCATCCATTAGGTGTTGCATATGATCCGGATAATGGAGAAGTGTATGTAGCTAACGAGGGTTCTGGCTCCGTCTCTGTAATTGCCACACTTCCGATTGCTAATGCTGGCTCCAATCAAACAGTGCAATCTTCCGAAACCGTACATTTGTATGGTTCTGCAAGCTCTGATCCAAGCGTATCTCCTCCACTAACTTATAATTGGACTCAAGTATCCGGTCCTTCAGTTTCATTATCTAATTCCAACACTGCAACGCCATCTTTTGTAGCACCTAATGCAAATCAAGAAACTACTTTCACATTTCAATTAGTAGTTACAAATTCAGCAGGTGTGCACAGTAACCCCTCATTTGTTACAATAACTGTAACTCCATCATCATCGCCAACTCCATCAAATCAAAATGGCAGCTCTATCATAAACTCCAATGTCAACAGTTTCGACAATAATGGCCATAACACATACTTGAATCATCAATCACAGAATTCATATAATTTGCAAAATCCAATGTGCTTGACTGTATTTGGTTCTTGTGATGCAAACAGTGGTAGATAATCACAGCAAATGTACAATGGACAAAATAGATAAACCAGATTTATTGGATTGTGCTACATCACAGATATCAACAATACTGTAGACATCATTCAATTTTTTAACAAGAGGGTGTTGGAATTAGTCTCAATTTTTTGATAGGGATAGGTGCTCAATTTTTAGTGTTTTAAATATAGCTAGACTCAACTTTAGGCATGATTTTCTGATTATGGTCCTAAACAAATAACTTGAGCTACTGTTTAATATGATTTATTTATTAGTACAAATTGCCAATAAAAACCAATATTTGTTTCGATGATAATAACTATAAACGTGTTTTTATTTTTTAATTCGAGTATTGGACAGGATAACCTCTATCTGCTTTGATAGAATATAGGATTTTAATTTATATATAATCATAACAAGACCAAGAATAAGACAACTCGAAATAGGTTCATAAGTAATATGTTTATGATAAGTTGTTACTACCAAATCAAATACAAATCCCTCAATTAGAAATATTATGAGGAAAATGTTTGAGGCGAATGATGCTTCTTAATCGATATTGCGAAAGAATATCTTCGCCATAAACACATACAACGATGACCTAATCTATTTGCCGACTATTACAATAAAGAAATTAATGTCAACTCGTCCAAAATTGAATTGTTATTCTTGTTGATATTATAGTTAAAGTATAGATTTTATGGTCCTATATTAACGCCTGGATTAACATTGGAAGGTCTAGAATTGAACGGGTTATTAGGTGGTGGTGGTGGGGGTTGTGGAATAACTTTATGTATATTTACTAGATGATGAGTGATTATTACATGACGAGTAGGGAAAACATGATGAGTGATTATTACATGATTATTAACTCTGTGTGGTGTATTGAAATAACTATGACCATTGACAACATTAGGAGTATTAATAACTTGAGGTGAATCTGTTACACGCGGTACGTTGGAACTCGATGCATGTGCGTTAGGATTAACAATAACATTGAGAGCTACAAAATTAAGAGAATCTGCATAAGCATACATGCTTGTTGTAAGGGCTATGGTAGTCAGAAATGAAATTGCTGCCATAATTAAAAATAAATTTTTTATTTTTAAAGACATTAATAATATATATGATTTGTATGTATAAATAACTTGTGTATTTTTACATAAACTTTGATTCTATTTTATGAAACATTCAATTAGCTAATAAATTTAAGCACCTATTCAAACATCAGATGACATCATTGTAAAATTATGAATGTAATACGAACATTAGAATATTTTAAAATCTAGATAATTTCATCCGATGTATAGTTCAATCATTTGCACCATGATTTCATATAGTATTACTCTAGTCAAAAGTTTTTAGGTAACAATATTATAAGCCATATTACGGATTCACAGATTTGAAATAATTTGGGACAGTAGAGTTAGCAATTTCTCCTTTGCTAGCACACTCTTTCTGAAAAACAATAAAATCAATTAAAGAATCTTGCAGCTATCTGTATTTTATTTGGTATGTGTATACAAATTAAAGTTTTTCTTGCAGATCCAAGTCTTTTGTATTTATAAAATTGAGAAAAACTTTGACATTTTGTATATTGTATTTTGGATTCAGTGGCTTTGTACATATAAATCGATTATAGTGTGATGAAAGGACTCGTTTAAATCAATATCAAATTTCTTTATAATATCAAGGATACTATGAAGGTTCATTATCCTGACCCAATAACAAGAAAAGAAGATATGATAATTTTTCTTCCAGGATATAGAATTGATCTCTTGTATAATTAGAAACAATAGATCTTTTGCATAATAGAATAAACATCTAATGTCTGGTTGTACTCAATTTCTTGTCCTTTCTTTGTTTTCTTACTTAGGTTATTCAAAAAACCACTACTGCTTTTTAAATCATTCACTGTTGGCTTGACAGTACAAGAGTTCGATGATATTTACAATAAAGAGATAGTAAAAAGACATTACAAATGAGTTAAAACGTTTATCTAAAAGAAAAGATAATAGAAAAAGAAAGATTGGTGCTATAGGTAGACATTTCAAGATGGATTTAAAAGATAGATTTCTTATGCTTTTAGTGCATTATCGCCTTTACATAACTTATACATATAGGTGGTTTTTTATTTTATTTAGATCAGAGTAACATTTGTAGTCTTCAAAAGATTGAAAGTTTGATAAGACAATGCGTACCAATTCCTCAAAAGATATACAACAAAACAAAGAGACTGCAAACTCTCAGAGGCAGTAGAGAAATATTTTCCAGGCTTTCTTGCTTTTATAGATTATATGGAACAACAGCCGATACATAGACCTATCAATAAAGAAAGAAGAAAGACATTCTATTCCGGTAAGAAGAAAAACATACTGTCAAGAATCAGATTACGGTTAACAATCGTGGTTACATCCTTCACAAAATACGCTATAAGAAAGGAAGAAGAAAACATATGAATATGATTATAATATCTACAATGAGAATATACTGTCACACCCAAAGAAGTTGTTAATGTAGTTGATCTAAGATATCTTGGTATAGAAAAGGATTTTCCAGAACAATTATCTGCACTACACTGTAAAAAGCGATACCAGAAAGATTTATCTCAAGAAGAAAAAAAGTACAACAAAATTCATTCTAAAACCAGAATAGTGATAGAGCACACTATTTGTCGATTGAAAAAGTACAGAATACTGAGTGATCGGTATAGAAACAAATTGAGAAAATATAACAAGGTATTAGATATATACCAATTAGCATAATTAAATGAACATTGAATGACCAATTTGATAGTAAAATTCCTCTGACGAGTTTACGTAATTATGCTAAACAGTATAGTAGTAGGTTTAGCAAACTATGGAATGATGAACCAGCATCAGTACAATAAAAGTAGTACATCATTAGTGAACTGAATGAAATGTTTCTAATTATACAAGAGATCTATTCATTGTAGTAATATAAGAATACATAATATACCAAAGAAAATCAATAAATATAAACTCAAATTATATTTAAAATTGTTTCTCTATAATTTAACATCTTAAATTCTTTAGGAATCTATAGATAAATTTATCAAAATATTACAATTTTATTTTGCATTTGGTTGTTTACCTAGCATAAAGTAGCAACATTAAGCTTATTCTACATTTTAACTTCATACCATTTAATGACTTATTAAATGAAATAAAAAAAACATTTCTTAAAGATCTGGTTTATTCTAATAATGCACCTATAATCCTATTATTGAGAATATTATAATATTTATTGCAGAAAGATAACCTGATCGAAGTACGCTCCAGACATGGGTAAACAACATATAAAGAAACCATATATATACCAATTAGCATAATCAAGCATACTATAAATCTCTAGAACATATAGAAAATTAACCCATACAGTTCAATACATAAGCTTAACGGTATAGTGTAATGTATATGAAGATAAGGATACCGGATATCAAGATTGATAATAGCCATTAATAACCAATTCCAATCTAATTACCTTGCTTCAAAAAATCAATGCTTCTTTATAATGTTTTTAATAACAAAATAAAATTATTATTTAAAAGCCAATATAAAGTTTAATTCACCCAGTAGGTAAATAGAGCGTAGCAAATTTGTCACCGCATGAGCATCAACAAGATGAAAAGAGAAAAGATGCAAATCAACAAGAAATCTATACAAAGCAATTCAAAAGACTCAAAATTGTATTTTTGCTAGGCTCTTGTTACCTAATTTCCACAATAGTCGTTGTTTTGCTAACTGGTAGTTTATCTCTGCTTTCTGAAGCCGGGCATATGATTGCGGACGTAGCAGGGATTGCTTTAGCATTATTAGCAATTATTTATACCCAAAAACCCCCAACCCCAGAAAGAACTTATGGTTTTTTTAGAATGGAAATATTAGCATCACTTGCAAATAGTGTCACACTAATACTTCTTTCTCTATATATTTTATATGAAGCAGTAATGCGTATCCTTGATCCACCACATATTCAAAGTTTGCCTATAATAATAGCGGCAGCTGTTGGATTAATAGTTAATTTTATTGGAATAAGGATTCTTAGTTCGACAGGTGGAATAGATATAGGTCATACTCACGGATTAGAAAATAATGTAACAAATAGATCTTCTTCTCATAGCAAAAAAGAAACTCACAAAATTAATCAGATTTTTCATATTAATCATCATCAAACTCCTAATAATCATATTGAAGAAGAACAAAGTTTGAATGTTAAAGCAGTTTATTTAGAAACTTTAAGCGATACAATCGGTGCAGCAGGTGTCCTTGCTGCTGGAATTGTAATGTTTATTACCAAATTTTATCTTGCTGATCCATTAATCAGTATTGGTTTAGCCTTGTTCATGATACCAAGAACGTGGTCCATAATCAAAAGGGCTATTCATATTCTGATGGAAGGTTCACCATATAATATCTCTCACGAAGAGGTTAAAGAATCCATATTAAATTTAAGGGGAGTTACCGGCATATTTGAACTTCACATATGGACGATAGCCTCAGGTATGCATTCACTATCTGCTCATGTTGTAACAATTGATCCATCAAGATCTCATGAAATATTGCAAGAAATTAATTCAATTCTTGAAAAGAAATTTAAAATTACGCATGCCACAATACAATTAGAAAGATATCACGCACAATCAGATTTACCATAATGCAGTATTTTATGGAATATTATTTGTGTTTTTTTCATTATATAACTTTTAATCTTGTATTTCTATCTTGTTTTTATCCAAATATTGATCCCGCTGTTTGTTTATTATTGCAGATACTACGATGAGCTTAACATTTCCTGAGATATAGTTGATTCAACACTCGTTTGAATAGTCGAGATGCCTACACTATAAATTATTACAATTAGGAAATTCTTTCTATGATGAAGGTTACTGATGAAAATGTTTATGATGACAAGATTTATCAAAGTTGTTTGAAAATATTATAAAATCAGATAATATTATAACAACAACAACATACAAATTGCTTTGTTGCATGATTATTTTATTTTTGTCATTATTTATACCAATTAGCATAATTAAATGAACATTGAATGACCAATTTGATAGTAAAATTCCTCTGACGAGTTTACGTAATTATGCTAAACGGTATACTACGTTTTGTTGATGAACTAAATACGAAAACAGTTAAAATTCAATTGTTATTGTTACAAGTAAACTATTATTATAAAGGGTTTTCGAATAATGCAACAAAGCAGATACAAATTACTTGCTGATAGTGCTTATGAAGGTAATGATATTTTTAAATTCTTAGCAATAGACAATTGAATTCTGCCATGTATTAAAGTAAGAAAGAATTCTAGGTTTCTAACTGATATCGAAAATGATGCGATTCCTTTTATAATTGCGGATGTTCTTTAATGGCAAATAAAATATGTCTTGGAAAGATGGCAGTAAAATGACAAACCTAAGTCATGTTGTATCATACGCATTACGACATAATCCTTTCAAATACAACTTGAAACTAGACAATGAGGGTTGGACTTCTGTAGATAAATTGTTGAATGCATTGAGTTCGCACCATAATAGCAAATTGCGCCATAAGCTTCCTCTTCAAATACAAGATTTAGAAGAAATGATTGCCACTTCCGACAAAGTTCGGTTTGAATTAAAAGATGGTAAAATTCGTGCTCTCTATGGACATTCCTATCATTACTCCTCCAAGCCTTTTGACAAAATACGCAAGGCCGCTTCAGAACCACCATCCATATTATACCATGGCACATCTCCGTCTGCAGCCAAAGTTATAATGTCGGAAGGCATCCTGCCCATGAACCGCCAATACGTTCATTTGTCGACTGACAGAAATTTGGCAATACAAGTAGCAAAGCGCAAGATTGACTTTAAAAGAAAAGAACAAGCCACTATTTTTGCGATTTCTTCATTAGATGCACATCGAAAAGGAGTGAAATTTTATCGAGCCACTGATTCAGTATGGCTGGCTGATTACATATCACCGGATTTCCTTGAATTATTGGAGTAGCATATAAAAAGGCCATTTGATTTTTTTACTAAAATTGTAATCCTTTTTGACATTTACATGAGAATAGTTTTTGAGAAAACAACAACAATAATAATAATAATAAAACAAGTCCATCTTACTATTGGGTGGTTACTTTATTTTATTTATAATATAATTTATTGGACTACCGAAATATCGTAGTAACCGTAGTAGGATTGTAGTATTTTTCTTTATAGATAATAACATTGCAATTAAAGGAACTACTATACGACGATAACGACGATATTGTAGACAGATAACAATTTTATTTGTTTCTTTTTCTCTAATTGCCGTAATAATATTTTATCTCAATTCCTTTTTCCTTAAGAGTAGATCCTAGTTCGATTAATTTTCCAGAAAGAACATTTGGCACATCAAAAAACAGTATCTTTTGCAGGACTGATATATATATATATATGTTGTCTATATAATTATAACAATAACTAGAAAACTAGAGTTTGTTTATACAATTGTTCAAATTGTTCTAAAGATATCCCGATTTGAGTAACTAGCAAATTAATTTCTTCTTCTGTATACGTTTCATTCATATTGAGTTGAACAATACTACCAGACGGATGAACATAATAGCATATAGTATCTTTCTCATTCCATTCCTTATAATTCATACCACACTTTAATATAACATCCCTTATTTGCTGAGGATTATATTCTGTCAATTATTATGTCTTACTTGAATTAAGATATAAATAAATACGTTATTTTATCTGTGTTAAAGGTTTAATTATCCATCCATTGTTTGACGAATCTTTAGAAATGTTATACGTATCTACTGTTTTGGGATGTTTTAATAACATATTATTCATTTTATCTGGAAACGCATTAATAAAATGGACTAGGTATTTTTTAACTTGCTCTGTAAATTCATTAACGTCTTTACCCTTGGCAATTATAAATGGTAGTTCTAGGCATTGTCCAACAATCAATTGAGGTTCAAACGCTTTATAATGAATGTGAAGTGGTAGTGATTTCAATTCTATCTCTTCATTCATATTTTATGAAGGCAAGATTAAACATATAGACGTTAAGCCATCATTTATAGATAGCAAATATAATTCTTTGATGAGTTATTTCTGAACGTGTAAATTTACTATTTTTCGTCATAAAACAAAGCATATCTGGTCTTCTTATCCAACTTTTAAAACCATACAAAAAAGTTCATTTGACAATAAGCCTACAAAATAATTTTTACAATTCATTAAAATTTCTTTCGAAAGTTTGACTGCCCCTTAAACACTTACTCGAATAGAAAAGTTTAATATTCATATTGTAAAGTCAATCCTTTTTTCCTTCAATTTAGAAATTAATTTTTCAGCATAACTTTCATTTTCCATCTCAAGACTAAGCGAAACACCTGCAGTTCCAGGTGGAACATTCGGACTCAGTCTGTCATGATGGACCTCTACAATATTTATTTTCAAATCAACTATAATATCTATTATATTTTTGAATTCCCCAGGTTTATCAAGCAATTTGACAAAGATTTTGAATAATCTTCCAGTTTGCACTAGTCCCTTTGAAACGACTTGTCCTAAAAGATACATATCAACGTTTCCTCCAGACAGCAATGCAACCACGTTTTTTTGTATTCTTTTTCCATCAATACCATTTCTATCAAGATCACTATCATTTTTAGCACTTGCATGCATTTTGATAAGATATGCTATTGCTACAGCTCCTGCAGGTTCTATAACCACCTTTTCTCTTTCCATTAGAAGAAACATTGCTTTAATTATTGATAAGTCGTCAACCAAGACTATATCATCCAGATATTCTTTAAGAATATTAAAAGTAATTTTACCGGGCGATTTAATTGAAATACTATCAGCTATTGTATCTCCTTTCTTTATTGAATGAATATATCCCTTTTCTAAAGATTCTTTCATTGCAGGGTAGGCTTCTGATTCTACACCAATTATTTTCACATTAGGTTTTCTAGATTTTATTGCAATGGCTATGCCTGATGCCAAACCTCCACCACCTATTGGAATATAGATTTCGTCAACTTCAGGCAAGTCTTCTAAAATCTCCAAGCCAATTGTTCCCTGTCCT
Organism: uncultured Nitrososphaeraceae archaeon; assembly: GCA_963830925.1. Lineage (GTDB taxonomy): Archaea > Thermoproteota > Nitrososphaeria > Nitrososphaerales > Nitrososphaeraceae > Nitrosocosmicus. The sequence goes on from CAWHOB010000001.1 coordinate 1,536,116, forward strand.
ACAATAACATCATGATCATCATAAGCATGTATTTGATAAAGATTTTCATCTTTTGCAATTTTTTCAGATAATAGAAAAGAATCATCGTAATCTTCACCTTCTACAATCACCTTAGCTCCATAGGCTTTAGTGGCGGCTATTTTAGATATAGGTGCCTTGGTGGGCATCACTATAGTACATTTTAAATTATTCATTTTGGATGCCAAAGCTACACCTTGTGCATGGTTTCCAGCAGAGGCAGCAATGATGCCCAGATTTCTTTTTTCATAATAAATGTTAGTTATATTGGGATTGTCACTGTTGGCTGTACTACTATTACTACCAGTGTCAAATCTATTGTCTTTTGTCTTTTGTTCTTTAATTATCTTGTCTATTTTATATAGCGCGCCTCTAATCTTAAAAGTACCTGTTGCCTGTAAGGCCTCGTTTTTTAAATAAAGATTATTGCCAATAATTTCCGAAAAAGTATTTGATTTTTGTAAAGGTGTTTTATTAATATTATATGTATTTAATATAATTCGGGCATTTTCTATCTCTTTTACAGAAGGAATATTATTATGGTTATTGTTATCTGACATATTTTTAATATCTTCTATTAAATGCTATATTACTATTGACACTGATATATTATGATAATTGTTTTTTATTGCATTGTTTATTGAATACATGTAATAATAGCACAATTATTTCATATAAAAGTTAGATATCTTAAGTCTAATTAATAAAGGGCTTTAAGACCAGATAAAATAACCTGCAATACATTAGGAATATTTTTGAATTACTATAGCAATAATTTATAATAAAGATATGTACATTTCCTAACTACTCAAGATTTGTAAAGTCTCTGTCAACTATGATCTAACAGAATAATTATAAACTTTCATATGGTAGCAATTAATAGGTATTTCATCATTATAACAATAGCAAAAAGATAGATTTAACTGAATTGTTATAGTATAAAGACTTTTAATAAGTGGTTCAAACCAAAACTTCTAAATGAATTGAAATTACATATTTCGGGGAATTACTTCTTACAATAATATTGTTAATCGTTTTTGCTGTTATCGAGTAGTTAAAAGTTAATCGTTAGATTATTAACTGCTTTCAAATACTTCTAAAACTCCTTTTTCTTGAGATTTATAGTAACTTTTTGATATGCCAAGGTCGTTACCAATCATCAACATCTCACATTTGCTGCTTTCATATGCGGCTCTGCTTGAGTTTAAAAGAATTTGCGAAATCCATGCATGGTTTTAAATCCATGTCTTTTCTGTCCTTTTTGCAAAAGAGCTCGAACATTCTGTTGAAAAAGGGCTTTATCAACCAAGCTTTTTAATCCACTAATTTTTAATAGTTTTGGATTTTGAGCAATCCCATTTGTTTGAACCAAGTTTCATATTAGTTGTTTTCCAAAGGTTACGCATAAGCGAGCTTTCGCCAGAAATCTTTTCTCCATATAACAAGCGACAGCTCATCCAATCCTTAAGGGAATTAAATGCCACTTTAGTAATAAAGGAATAATACCGGTCTGGCTCTCCAGCATATACAATGATTTTTGCAGCAATTACAGTTCCTCCATCATCACTTTCTATCGGAATAACCTGTTTCCATTTGAGGAAATCCCATGCACCAACTCTTATTCCAGAGGAAATCATTGTCAACACGATTGATTTTATTCTTACATCAGGATATTTCAGCAGTTTTTTATTTCATCCCCCGTAGGAATTCTATCTTCTGTAGTATGTCTTCCTTTTAGAATCCTTTTTGTAACCATTCTCCAATTTATGACCATATAATTTACATCACAAAATAGTTTTATAGGTTTATAATAATTGGGAACATTAGATTCAGAGATCTTTCCAGATCTGGCTATTTCCTTATGGTATACGACATAATTTAGCAATCTCTTTTGAAAGTTCTTTGGATTACTTGATGCAAATTTATAAAATTCATCTGCTTTCTCTTATATATTAGAGCCTTTTAATTTTAAATAGTTAAGGAAAATTTTCAATCTTTTAAAATATTATCTTTTGGTCTTGGGAGCTTTTAAAGCATATATAAAATTAAAAAAAGCATATGAGGAGATTCACAATTTTCTATTGGTTCTTATTTACTCGACAGAGATTGTATTCTGTTTCTATAAGATATTATACTCGCTTTGGATCTAAAAAAGGATTCAGGTATGAAGCGGGCCCGTGGGTAAGTTCCTAGCAATAAATGGGTTCTAATATATTTCAAATCAACTATAAATATAGGTTTACTATAGTTGATATTTGATTAACATTCTTCAATTGTTCATCCCATGGCAATCACAACTGCAACCTCGGATGTAAGGAATTGTATGGTCTAATTGCTTCCTACGTTAGAAAAATGAGTTTACAAAATCATTATCCATATAATTATTGAATATAGGCTTGCTCTAACTTTTCAATATCAATTTTCTCCATTTGAAACATTGCCTCCATCACACGTTGAGATTTTTTAGGGGTAGGGTCACTAATCATTTCTATCAATACAATTGGCGTAACTTGCCAGGATATTCCATATTTATCTTTCAACCAACCACACTGCATCTTTTGTCCTCCTGTAGATAGTTTTTCCCAGTATTCATCCACTTCTTGTTGAGTATTACAATTTACCACAAAAGATATTGATTCGGTGAATTTTGGAGTTCCACCATTTAATGCAACAAATTCTTGTCCATCTAGTTCAAAACTTACTATCATAACATCACCTTTTGGCCCAGGTCCTGCCTCACCATAATAAATAATTTTGTTAACTTTAGAATTTTTGAAAATTGAAACATAAAAATTGGCTGCTTCCTCAGCTTGGTTATCAAACCATAGAAATGGACTGATTCTTTGTATATTTTGCATTTAAAGTGTTCGCTCCATTTTAATTTTATATAGTTTATTCATCGAATGTTCATATATTTTATAATATAAAAATTAGAAAGGGAGTAAAAGTATAGTTATAATTCATCAAGAATAAAATAAATTTAAAATTAAAAACACTTTGGCTTATGTTTCAAATACAATCCTATTTCACATAGTAAGGGTTTCCGAAATTTGGAATATGTAGTCCTCATATGTGGGATGTAGTGGTGATATCGGTCCTATAAACTAGATTTCATACCTTATTAGAGTAAAGACTTATTTGAATATATTAGAACAGAAATAACTTTATCATAGATAGATCGGATATAGATCTTATTATCTATATCTTAAATTTCTAAACAGTTTGACGATCTGGACAGCTATTTTATGAAAGAAATGGAAAACACTAAAGTTCTATGGTGTTCTTACTTCTTATAAAAATTAGTGAAAACAACTGTCAATACTGTCCGACCGTCAAACACGTTTGCGTTGCAAATAGAAGTATTAACTATCTATAATTTTCTGGACTTTTTGATAATGAATATAGCATACTTATGTATAAGAAAATAAATTTATATCGATATGGAATGGTTCGCCTATTTTGCCTTGGTTCATCTCTTTTAGATCTGAATTCCAGTTGTTTATCACATCAAAGCCAAGGAGGATTTCTCCTCTTCTAACTAGAGATTTGTTGTAGACAGCAGGCCAGTTCACATGAATTGTATAATAAGATTAGCTAAATGTATTTGGATTGGGAATCATGTAACAAAGTACATAATAATGCTCATGATACAACATAGAATCAAATCACGAGTATTATAATATGGGTACCAATGCATTTCAGTTGATTCTAAAAATAAAAGAATATTTATTAATAATTAGACTCGTTGATAATTTCCATAACTTTATATGATAAATCTTTTAGCTTTATAGGTTTTTGAATTAGAACCGTTTTTTGTTGTTTTAATTCAGCAAATATATCTTTAATTTTATCATTATCATATTCTGCTGCTGAAAAAAAGCAGATTTTTGAATTTGAATAACGGATTTTATCTGGAATAACTGTATAAAATTCCAATCCGTTCATATCAGGCATTATTATATCAATCAAAATCAGATCATATAGATTAGGTTTAAAATGGTCAATAGCATCTTTAGCATTGTTATATACATCTACTTTAAAGCAACCATACATTTCTAAGCCGTCTTTGAAAAGAAGAGAAATATCTTCTTCATCGTCTACAAGCATTATTTTTTTTATATCTTTATTTATTGTGATTTTTTAAACCACCGTTTTGATTTTCTAGTATTATAACATCAAGCATTGCTTTGTTTATCACAACAACTATAACTAAAAAATAGGCAAGCTGAATCTAAATATTGAGACTATATTTTGATTTTTAATATTATTGTTATTTTCGCTACAATCATCTTTGTACAGCCTAGATGTAGAAGACGTTTTATCATTAGGCGACTCATACCATATTTTTCCACCATGAGCTTCGATGATTTTTTTTGATAGATACAATCCAAGACCTGTTCCATGAGTTGATCTTGAAGAAAATTTTTCAAATAATTGATCCTTTATATCCTTGTTAATTCCAATGCCTGTATCCTCTACTGTGACAATTAAATTATATTTACTTTTATTTCCATTGCCATTTCTATCTCCATTTCTATCTCCATTTCTATCTCCATCTCCATGTCCATTGCCATTGCCATTTACATTAAAATCATTGTTATTAGCTTCTTTGTTTTTGTTTTTATTTTCGTTTTTATTTGCGTTTAAAGCAGCAGCATCATTATTATCTTCTAAAGATATCTTTTTTTTGTATTGATCCTTTGTATTTATTTCAATATTAGTTATACTGATTCCACACATAGTTGACATTTTAGCTTCCTAACATAGTTGACACTCTAGTCTTAGAGTGTAATAATAATGGATATAATTGAAAATAGGTATAAAATGATAATTGAATCAGAACGTTCAGGTAAGACTATATCTGATGCTTGTACTGCATATGGTGTTTCAAGACAAACATGGTACAAATGGAAGAGACGCTATAATGTATATGGGATAGATGGATTAAAAAACCAATCAAGAAAACCGCATAATATTAAAAATGTAAAGGTAACCAAAGATATAGAAAAGATTATTCTCGAGCTGAGACTAAACAACAGATTTGGTCCAATGAGAATAAGGTTCAGATTAAAGAGAAAGTATGGAATCAGCTTGGGTACAAAAACCATTTACAATATTCTAAAGAGACACAATCTCAATGTACTATCTGTCAAGCTAAAAAGAAAATACAAGATTTGAAATGAAACATCCGAATGAGTTGGTTCAAATGGATACCAAAGGACCTTTTTATCTAAAAGGCTCACGAAGCAAAAATTATTTTATTCATGTTATAGATGATTGCCCCTCAAGAAAAGTAGTTAGCAAATGGTGCAGCAGAAGAACTAGTGAAGAATCACTGTCGGTTCTCAACGAATGGATTGAACTCTACGGTAAACCTATGAAGGTAATGCACACGATGGTTGTGGTAGAGAATTTACATCGAATAAATTCAAACATTATCTTTTTCTCAATGGAATAAAGGACAAGCCGAAGATTCCTAAAGGTTATCCACAAGAACAGGGGAAAGTAGAAGCGTATAACAAAATAGTCATAACTGAATTTCTACAAGTAGAAGAGTTAATTGATATGAAAGAGGGAATAGAGAAATACGAACTATTTGTCAAATCGTATAACTATGAAAGAGAACACGGTGGAATAAACGGAATGACGCCATCAGAGAAGTTCATGAAATCTTTAAAACAACCGATATTGATAATGTAGAACAAGACAAAATGTGTCAGCCATGTTGGTACATTGTTTTGTCAACCATGTGTGGAAGTACAACAATTAATGATTCATTCAAACCTTCTACCGTAAATTTTGAACTACAGTATGCAGAGGCATTAGGAATGCCAAATTGGCCTGTACCGGGCCTTATATCAACAATCATATCAGATCTCTTTCTCATAATAGGCAGAGCAGACTGAATAGTCCTGATATATCCAAATACATTTGTTTCATACAAAGATTTTATTTCATCTATAGATAATTCTTCAAAAGCACCTCGCAAACCATATCCAGCGTTATTAATTAAAATATCAAGTCTACTACTGTATGGATATATAAAATCTATAGCCTTTTTTACATTCATCATTATTAATATCCAAATGCAAAATATGTAAATCTAGATTTTCATTTTCTGATATGGATTTTAACTCATGACTTTTTTCTAAACTCCTCCTTGTAGCATATACAATATAGCGATTTCTTGCCAAAAGTAATGATATTTCACGGCCAATACCGCTTGAGCTTCCTGTCACCATTACAACTTTCTGATCGGATATTAGATATCGCTAGAGAACACCTTACTTAAGCTTTAAAAAGCAAATATAAAATACAATAAAGGAAGTCATTAAAATATCATATTAAAATTAAGAAAAAGATTCTTTTATTAAAATAAATTCCTAAAAACTAATTTTTTTAATAGAAAATGTAATATTTCAAAATTAGATATGTAATAAAATGTATATATTATTATAAAAAAAATATTCAAATTCTATAATTTTTTACTATAATTTGTCATCTTATGCAATAATCAGGCTTATTAATACTTATATATAATAATATTTTTTAATATATAGATTCATTGAGCAAATCACATTCACCATTTACCAAAAAAATTGCAAATGGATTGTTAAATGGGAATAGTGAAATTTGTCACCTGGGTATCGTAGAAAATCCACTTGCAAGACGATTACCTTGGTGGTATGAATTGTATCAGCGAATCAAATTATTTCCATGGTGGATAAAATATAATTTAGGTTTAACCGAAGAATCAAAACTTCAAGATAAAATAATAAATCTTGCAACATCCATGAATTTGGAAAAAAAATGGATAAAAAAGATGATACGACACGCCGTATCTGAATTTTCAAAAAAGGGGTTAGGATCAGATTATTATGGATATCATAATATAGATCATGAGCTGGAAGCAACTTATTTTACTTTATTATCGGCTAACGGCCATTTATTACAGAACAATAATTACACATCCTTTACAAATGAAGATTTAAAATACCTATTTGTTTCAGCGCTCTTTCATGATTACGATCCAATCAAAAAATTTGATAGACCAAATGAGGAATCTGTAGAATGGTTTTTGAGAAACGATCCTAAAATAATAAAATTTATCGAAAATGTAAAATTAGATATAGACATAGTAATTGCAATTATTTATAGAACTGCATATCCATTTCAGGGTAAAATAGCAGAAGATGCAATAAACCGTATTCAAAAGCTGATTTTAAAAGATCGTTCTAATATGTCGTGTAACGATAACACTAAAATAGAGAACAAAAATGATTTAAAAAGATTAGAACACTATCAATATCTAGGATGGTTTTTATCAGTATGCGAACGAATCGCAGGATATTCACTTGGCGATTTTGAATATGCAAACAAATTAGCAAGAAGCAATGCCCATGCTTTAGGTTGGCATCCATGCATAATAAATGAAGAATCAATCAAATATTTTGATTCATTAAAAAAAGAAAAAGATATGCTTGAGTTTGTCCTTAAAGGTGCTCCAGACAAATTAAAAAAGAATTTCCTAAATAATGTAGCATCCTTCCAAAACCTTTACGATGAAGAAATGAGAATAAGGGAAATGGCTAGGAAAAAAGAAATAGTTTTTGTTAGTAAAGTAGAGAAAATACGAGACGATCAAAAAATAGATAAAATATCAAAGCTTGATCGCGAAGTAAGAACTCGTGTTCTAGATATTTACAACAATTTACCTAGCCCAATAAAACTAGGGGAGCGATATTTTATATCTTCTCTTTTTCATCCAGATACAATTTTAATTACACTACGTATAAAGAAACAAGAAATAAATCAAAGTAAAATAAATAATAATAATATTTTAGAAAGTGGTAAAAAAAATGGTACTAATGATGAGATTGAGACAATAATAGGATATGTTAAAGGCGGACCTTTAGAAAAATATAATCTTAGAAGGGGAACACATGATGAAAACAAAGGCAAAAAGAATACAGCATATATGGAATGGATTTGTATAAAGCCAGGATATTGGGGGTCAACTGGCGGTCACATACTTAGAAGAAACTTTTTACAAGAGGCAAAAAAGATGGGATATGAATTTGTTACAGGCTATGTGCACCGTAATGTAATAATGAAAAGAATAAGCGAAGGAGAAATCATAAATATAGTACAACAATATGATCCAGATAAACTTGATTATTATAGAGTAGATTTAAAAAGGGACACAAATATTGATGTCATGGTAAAAGAAGAGGAGAATAGAGAAGAAGAGCCAGATGATTTTGAGGTTATAATATAAATCTTAATTATATTATAATATTTGTAAATATTTTTACCAATGGTCAATTTGTTTGAGAGTAATTTAAAATATAGTAAATTTATTGATATCTTTTTCTAATACCTGATATTAAATAAAATATTGGAAGATAAACTTTTTGAAAGAATGTTTCCTTCAGATATACTGCCAAATACATATCCAAAAGAAACTACGGAGGATGAAGATGATACCGATGAAATATTAAATAGCAACATTTTTAGTGTGATGTTAAACAGACGATCCCAAAGAAAATTTGAAAATAAAAATGTAGAAACCTGGAAGGTAGAAATAATATTTGCAGCTGCAGATACTGCCCCCACAGCAGGAGGATTTCAAGGTTTTGAAATTTATCATATTACAAAAGACGAAATAAAAGATAAGCTAGTTACAGCAGCAAACAAACAGCCATATGTCAAGGCTCCTCTAGTAATGGTTTTTTGCTCAAATTCAACACGAATAAAAATGAATTTTCCTAAAGATATTTTACTAAAATTTTCTTTACAAGATGCAACATTAGCCGCAAGTTATGCACAGCTAGCTGCTCATGCACTTGGTTTAAGTTCAATTTGGATAGGCATGTTTAATGAACAAATGGTTAAAGATATACTAGGCACAGATCATCGACCATCATCGATATTATGTATGGGATATCCAAAGAAAATGTTGTTACCAAAACCAAAGAGAAATTTAACAGATTTAATACACAATGTGTAATTCTATAATTTTATAATTTTATAATCATTGTTTCTATAATAGAATAATTTTTAAAGTAGATAAGTATTAGGAACAATTAATTATTATACCATTTAGCATATGTTTTCAAACTTTATAAAAAATTTTCCTTTATGTTTTGGAAATTCATAGTTTGCTTTTTTATGCTAATTAGTATAGTTGATTTTCATATTCAAAATAATTAGATATTATGTAAACAACCGTTAGAGTTCATATTCAATAATAATAATGGCGCCTCAAAGAACATGACAGAACAGAAAATAAATAAATAATTATAAAAAATTATAATTAATCCGCTTTATATTCTTCAACAGATATTTTATCACCTGATTTATTAAAAGTATTTAAAATATATAATCCATTGTCAGGATAAACTCCTTTTATATACACAACTCTTTTTATTTTAACTGCTAAAATATTCTTAGCACATTGAATACAAGGCTCTCCTGTAACATATAAAGTAGAATTTTCGCATTCTTTAGAATTTTGTAAAATGGCATTTAATTCTGCATGAATACACAAACATCTTTCCAGGTCTTCTCCTGTTTTCAATTTATTTTGTATTCTAAGTTCACATCTTTCACATCCGCCCTCATTACAATTTAAATATTGAGAAGGAGTACCATTGTATCCTGTGGATATTATACGGTTATATTTTGTTATAACTGCTCCAAATTGTTTAACCATGCAAGAAGATCTTTTTGAAATTAATTTAGCAACTTCAATAAAATATTCGTCCCAGGCAATTGCCACAACTTAAAATTAATCTCGAATGATTTATGGCTTTTTAAAAGAATTTTGTTCTCAATAAAAATATTGTATTCAATAAATTTATTACCTGAAATATAAATTAATTTTGATAGAATTTAGTAACAAATAGATTTTTTGTTTAATTATAATTATATATAAATTATTTATTATATACAATAAGTATTATAAAATTATCTTAATTAAAAAAAAGTGGATTGATATCTACAGGTTTAGGTTAGAGGTTGATTAAATCAGGAATATTAAGATTTTGTAAACCCGATATACCGTTGGTATTAAGGATACCTATTACAACGCCAAGGTTCAGATTGACAAGTCCACTTGCCTGCAAACATGCGATCAAACCATTGTTACCTAAGATATCAGTGTCCAAGTGTAACCCGTGACTAGTTAAGAACAATACTATACTAAGCAATTGACCTTCGTTAGCAGTTCCTAAGAATACACACACGTCCGCAACATCTGCATGTGGAATGAGGCCTGCATTAAATAAATGGATTTCAAGAAGATGTAACACAGAAGTTGTTGAGTTCTCAGCGCCGAGATGTTGTGTTAAACATGCTTGACATGCGTCAGTGCCGTTTCCGGTGCCAGTGCCGTTTCCGGTGCCAGTGCCGTTTCCGGTGCCGGTGCCAGTGCCGTTTCCGGTGCCAGTGCCGTTTCCGGTGCCGGTGCCAGTGCCGTTTCCGGTGCCGGTGCCAGTGCCGTTTCCGGTGCCAGTGCCGTTTCCGGTGCCGGTGCCAGTGCCAGTGTTACCGTCAAAGTCATGGTCAAAATTATGTTCATTATGTTCAGAGTGAATATTGAATTCATGGGTTTTATTAGATCTCTTGCATAATTAGAATAAACAGCTATATGATCAGCAATTCTTCATTTTCTTGTTCTCTCATTGCTTTCATATGATCGGTTATCCAAAAAACCATTGCTTTTCAAATCATTCACTGCTGGTCTTACAGTGCAACAGTTCGATGACATTTATGAAAAAAATGTAACAAAAAGATATGCTAAACATGAAATACAACGCTTGTTCAAAAAAGATAGAGAAAGACGTATAGGTGCAGGTAAACCTTTCAAACTAGATGTTAAAGATAGATTTCTCATGCTTTTGGTTTACTATCGTCTATACATAACTTACACTATGGCAGGTTTTCTATTTGATTTGGATCAGAGCAACATCTGCAGAGACATTCAAAAGATTGAAGGGTTGATAAGAGAATGTTTGCCAATTCCGCAGAAGACATACCCAATAACCAAAAGGCTGAAAACTCCAGAGGCAGTTGATAAATATTTTCCAGGCTTTCTTCTTGCTTTTACAGATTGTACCGAACAGCAAATACCAAGACCTGCGGATAAGAATAGAAGAAAGATATTCTATTCAAGTAAGAAGAAAAGACATACTGTTAAGAATCAGATTACGGTTAACAATCGTGGTTATGTCCTTCACAAAGTACGCTATAAAAAAGGAAGAAAACATGACTACGATATTTATAAAAAGAACTATCCTGTCACTCCAAAACAAGTTGTTACTGTAGTTGATCTAGGGTATTTGGGCATAGAAAAGGATTTTCCAGAACAACTATCTGCACTACCATATAAAAAGAAAATAAACCAGTGTTTATCACAAGAAGAAATCGAGTTTAACATTATCCATTCGAAAAAGAGGATAATAGTAGAGCATACTATTAGCAGATTGAAAAAGTACAAGATAATGAGTGAGATATTTAGAAATAAATTGAGAAAATATAACAAGGTGTCAGACATAGTAGCAGGACTAGTGAACTATAGAATATCAAATTATCTGAACTAGAAATCGATATAGAATTAGAAGTGATGGTCTAGATTATTTCTAATTATGCAAGAGATCTATTGATTTACTTATTATATAAAATTAATGTAATATAATATTCTATTTTAAATATTCTAATTTTTGTATATGTATATGCAAATCAATTACTTTGATTCCATGATGATATCATTATATATATATAATTTCTGATCCGCTGTCTTTAATGATCTCTAAGATTTTTTCTTTTTCCTTGCCCAATCCTTTTTCATCTACATATATTTGATGTATTTTTTCTATACTTTTGGTTAAACTTTGTCTTATGCTTTTTATTGTTATAAATGGAAGATTGTATTTACTGATTATAGGTCCAAAAGCCACATCAGAATACAATAATAGATCATTAAATTTCTGTGGATAATGGTTACCTCCTATTCCAAGTCCGATATTTGACTCTTTATATATGTTTTTCATATTTTTGATTGTGTTTAATACACATTTGCAAACTATTGATGCGACATATTTATTCTTCCATTCTTTTTCTGATGAACCAATTTCTATAAATAATATTGGATTATTTGATGTAGTAGGACCATGATGAGTTGCTTCTATTTTTAAATCATAATCTAAACATTTATCCTTATTATCGTACAAATTTTTCATATATTGTTTTTGAAAAGAAGGGAATGTTTTGCCTATTTCCATAGGTTTACCGCCGGCTGTAATGATATCTGAAAAATTTCCTGTACTGTGTGATGTCAAGGTAGGAGTTTTACTTTTAGAAATATGTCTTGACAGAAATATTATCATACTATTATTTGGAATTAATTCATCTAAATTATTTATAAAAAGTAAATTTTGTTTTGTATTAATTAAAGATATGTTTGGATAGCGTGAAGATTTCGATTTATTATATTCTAAATATGAATTATTTTTATTCTGAATGTCAGTTAAATCAATTCTACTATCTTCAAATCCTTCATATTCTATTAAATAGTCTAGCATGTTTTTACTTGCAGGATCAGTTGTAGATGTAATTATTGTGTAATTATTGATCAATAGAATTACAATTCATATCGTATCTGACTTTATATTTCATATGATTGATTGCAAATTTATCTAAATCTCATTTTGTATTTTATTGTGAAAGAATATTTTTAAATGCTTTAATGATATGTTTTTGTAAATTTTGTTCTTTTTTGGATCATTGACTTTTCATAAATTGTTTTATTATTAATTTGTACTTTTGTATGATAGTTGGAGTTCTTCAATAATTTCCATATGGATGTTCGTGTAACAACCGTATGCTGGTTATAAATTTCTATATAAAGGTCTTATATAAAGTACTATGATTATATATTTATTTTTTATACTATATATTTTAAAAAATTTGGATCAAATGGCCTATCTTTATAAAAACAGATTATTTTATTTGTATTATTATAAATTTATAAATTCGAAATAACTATGTTTAATGATTTTAATAAATATGCCAAAAAAACTCGCCGGGGAAGACGCAGATATGGATCTACTAAATATTGATATTGATGATGATATCGGCAATAATGTTGATACTGATGATCTAGATGATAATAAAAAAGATGGTATAAATTCTAAGAAACACTCAAAAAATAAAATAAATAAAAAATCGACAATTGAAAGTGAAATAAAAAACGATAAAGCAAATAAACATGAGGACGAAGAATTTGGATCAAATAATGAAACTGGTGCTTCTGAAACAAAAAAAGTTGTCGATATGGAATCAGATAATCTTGATTCAAAATTTTTCGTTGTTCGAGTTTCAGGTGGTCAAGAAAATTTAATCGCATCCACGTTATACACCAAAATTACTTCTAAAAAAATAGATGGAATATATTCTATCTTATTTCTTGATAGTTTTAAAGGTTATGTTATAGTAGAAGCCTTAGATTCAAATATTGCATACGAAGCTCTTCATGGTGTAAGACATATACGAGGTCAAATTAGAGGTGAGTTACCATTTAAAGACCTTGAAGGATATCTGGTTAAAAAACCTGTTGTAACCGAGTTAGTTATTGATGATACTGTTGAAATTATTGCTGGACCATTTAAATCTATGAAAGCAAAAATAATGAGGGTTGATTATGAAAAGCAAGAGGCGACTGTTGTTCTGTTAGATTCGCCCTACCAAATTCCTGTCACTGTAGATGCTAATTATCTGAAGAAGGCTTTATAAGATTATAAGAGGATTATTTTAATTTAGTAATTATAATCATGACTGAAAAAAAAATAGTAAATGCTCTTGTAAGTGGGGGTGAAGCTAGTGCTGGCCCTCCGTTAGGCCCTGCTCTTGGACCATTAGGTATTAACATTTTGCAAGTAGTTAATACGATTAATGAAAAAACCAAAGATTTTCCAGGGATGAAAGTCCCAGTTAAAGTAGAGGTTGATTCTGAAACAAAGAAATTTAATGTAGAAGTTGGCATACCTCCTACTGCTGCACTTATCTTTAAAGAATCTGGTATTACCAAGGGATCAGGTGCCGCTGGGTCAAATTTTGTTGGAGATGTTACAATGGCTGGTATTATGAAAATTGCTAAAATGAAATCTGACGTATCCTATGCCAAGGATATAAAAGCTGTTGCTAAGGAGATAATTGGGTCCTGTTTAAGCCATGGGATAAAAGTAGAAGGTAAGGTCGCAAACGAGGTTTATGCAGATATATCGGAAGGCAAGTATGATTCTTTGTTTGTATAAATGATTCCTTTTCTTCTCTTATCCTTTTCTAAAGTAAATTTAAAATATACCTATTAATGCAACTTTAATTATAATTTTAAGGTGAATAGTGAAGGTGTCAATTCAACAAGGTTCAGCTGGCGGTATGCCGGTTTTGATATTAAAAGAAGGGTCTAGCGAGACCAAAGGTAGAGAAGCTCAAAAGAATAACTTTACAGCTGCAAAAACAGTAGCTGAAATAGTACGAACAAGCTTAGGTCCACGTGGTATGGATAAGATGCTCGTAGATTCTTTGGGTGATGTTACTATAACTAACGATGGGGCTACAATTCTAAAGGAAATTGATGTACAACATCCTGCTGCAAAAATGATGGTGGAAATAAGTAAAGCAACAGATAATGAAGTAGGTGATGGAACAACATCTGTAGTAGTCTTAGCTGGTGCACTAATAGAGCGAGCAGAGGAGTTGATTTCTAAAAATGTTCATCCTACAGTTATTGTTGATGGCTATCGGAAAAGCGCTTTCAAATCTATAGAAATTCTAAACAGTATTGCCATGAAGGTAGATGGAAAAGAAAAAGAACAATTGATAAAGATAGCTAAAACTTCTATGCAAACTAAATTAGTTTCAAAAGATTCGGTAGATTTGGCTAATATTGTGGTTACTGCTGCTCAACAAGTTGCAGAAACTAGAGATAATGTAACTAAAGTTGATTTAGACGATATTAAAGTAGAAAAGAAATCCGGCGGTTCAATTAAAGATACTAAATTGATAAAAGGGATGGTATTAGACAAAGAAGTTGTACATGGTGGGATGCCAAAACGTGTTGAAAACGCAAAGATCGCCCTGATTAATTCTGCATTAGAAATTGAAAAAACTGAATTTGATGCAAAATTAAATATTACTTCTCCTGATCAGATAAAGCGATTCCTCGATGAGGAAAATAGTATGCTAAAATCAATGGTTGATAAAATTGTTACTGCAGGTGCAAATGTTGTTATATGTCAAAAAGGTATTGATGATATCGCACAACACTATCTTGCAAAATCCTCAATTCTTACAGTTCGACGTGTTAAAGAAAGTGATATGACCAAATTGTCAAGAGCTACTGGATCTCGTATAATTAATAATCTTGACGATATGACTTCAAAGGATTTGGGTACAAGTGATCTCGTTGAGGAAAGAAAGGTTGAAACAGATAAGTGGGTATTTATTGAAGGTTGCAAAAATCCTAAAGCAGTTACAATCCTAATTCGTGGAGGATCGCAAAGAGTTGTTGATGAAGCTGACAGATCTGTACACGATGCACTGATGGTAACTAAAGATGTATTAGAAAAACCCTTGATAGTTGCTGGCGGGGGATCACCTGAAGCTTACGTTTCTAATAAATTAAAGGAATGGACTAGTGCTTTGTCAGGCCGAGAACAGTTAGCGGCAGAAAAATTTGCCGAATCTTTAGAGATAATTCCATTGACATTAGCTGAAAATGCTGGTATGGATTTAATTGATACCATGACTGAATTGAGGACTAGGCAAGGAAAGGGTTCTACTTGGTCAGGTATTGATGCACGTAATTCTCAAATTGCTGATATGTCTGAACTCGATATTGTAGAGCCTTTGGCTGTAAAAGAACAAATTATAAAATCCGCTACAGAAGTTGCTTCAATGATTTTGAGAATTGATGATGTTATTGCATCTAGTAAATCTGCTGGTGGCGGAATGCCTCCAGGTGGAATGGGCGGAATGCCACCAGGTGGAATGGATGGCATGATGTAAACCTGTTGATGGATATTTCTTTTTTTCTTATTTAATTAAATTTTCTCATTTTTACTTTAGTTTTTGTCTTCCAATAAAATTATATTTGAATAAGTACGTAATTTAATGGGGTAGGTAGGGTCGGGGTGCTAGCCGTACCCTCTATCAGAAATCGGCTTTATGCTGAGACCAGTAACTGCTAGGTAAATTCACGAATGGGAGGATTCCTGCTTATCTTATCAGTATGAAATCATGCCGTATCGGATGGCTATGAACAGCAAATTACATGAAGGTGTAAACTTGACTGTGTATTGTTGAAATGGGTGAGGTCCGGGAGGGAGCAACCCTAAAGCAGCGCAGCCGTGCTGTTACGTCTACGTGGTAGATTTGGTAAGATTTGAGATGGGGCCTTGTATTTGTGTCGGTACTGGCAGGCTACCCTACTGCATTAATATTTTAAAAACATTTTGAATGTTTATATTATTATATATTCATTAATAATTAGTAAATGTGGACTAATTCTATTTTTAATTATATTTATTTTAAAATTTATTGATACAATTTATTCATTAAAACTTCTCGGAAATAATGTTGATTCGCATATATAATAATATTTTGTAAGGTGATTTAGACTAGTATTATTTTTAAACAAATTTTGATATGGCTGAATTTATGGTAATATAAATAGATTCAAATGCTATTTCATTATATGTATAAAAAAATTATTTTAATTATTTTTTTCATTTTTGCCTGATTATTTATTTGCATTATAAAACAAATTCTGGCTCTGTAAAGTTAAGCTATTATTTCTTTGTTGTAATAGTTGACAAATAGGTTAAGCCATTGTTTTACATGCCTTAATTTACATTTCTTTTTTCTACAGGGAAAATAATCATCAAAACCTTCGGTTCTATCTTTTATGTACTGCATTGTTCTTTCGATAATACTTTTCTCATATGATGAATGCAAATGATGATTTAATTTCAAAAATCTACAAGCTTGCGGATACCATGTACCACCACCGTCTGTAGAAACAGGGTGATAACCATAATTCTCTATAATATTAGATAGAAATCTTTCAACAACAAACATGTTTCGCTCTTTGGATATACTTATTCCAAGAATATTCTTAGTTTCAGATTCAATAACAACCCATAACTATATTAATTCAGAACCAACTTTAATTTGAGTTTCATCAATTATGAATTCAGATATCTGGGTCTTGCTGTAAGATAGTCTTTCTGGCTTGTACTTTTGTATCCAATCTCTAATTGCAGAATGACTTCACGTAAATAAATCGAGATATTGATTTAGGAGTATTTCTTAATGAAAGCCCACTGAAATAAAGATGTAAAGAATATAAAATATCTTTAGGTTCCGTTCTTTTTCTTATTTGTTGTATCATATATAATAAACAAAAAAGAAATCTATAGCTTTTTCCTTAACTTTACAGAGCCCAAATTCTTTATGGATAGTATTCTTTAAAACAATTGAAGCAAATAATTTTTCTGTACTTATTATATTTTTGATTTTCTTTAACTTTTGTGTTGTCCTTTGTCAAATACTTTTTACATACCAAACAAACATTATATTTGATTTCCATCTTGTAATATAATTAATATGGTGACTTTTATGATCTATTAAATTATGATTCTTGTATGATTAATTTTTATCGTTATTTGCTACCGTTTTGCTGCTGAACGTAAAACTAAAATAGCTAAAATTAAATTATTGTTGTCACAAATAAATTATTGTTTTATCCAATTTTCAAATCATGCAAAAAGATTAAATTAGATATTTTTATCATTAATATTTAATTTAATCTTGATGATTAAAAAATAGCTTTATTTCGCTTAGAAAAATGCTATCGAACTTATCAGTTGATGATCTTATGTAAAATAATCCATCAATATAATTTGTTATTATTCCAAATCCTATGATTTTTTCTTCCTCTTTATTTAAAGATAATCCAATATATCGATTTTGTAAAAAAGATCTGTGTAAAAGATCATCGGCATCTAATTGAATATCGCTATTATCACAATTATGAATGGAATTTGCATTATAAAAAAAATTATTTTTATAGTATATAAAGGATAGTTCTTCTTTTAAAATGATTACCTTTTTTGTAAATGTATTATTTAATTTTGAATATTCTTTTAATCTTTTTTCTTTTCTATCATAGAATGATTTGCGAAACTCTTTGTAAGGTGATGGTGCATCTAAAATTAGCATATTTTTATCATTAACCGATTTATTTCTTATTATTTTAAATAATTCTGTACCTAGTTTACTTCCTGTCATAAAAATAATACAATCAGGATTAATTTTTTCTATTAGATGTATTTTATAATTTTTTTCATCATCTCCTAGATATCCATCCGTATTTGTTATGGTTATGCTGTCCTCTATTTGTACTACGTTTTTGGCTTTCCAAATACAATTTATTATTCTTTTTTCATATCCTTTTGGTTGTATGTTACCTACGAAATTAATATAATTTGGAATATGTTCTGAAAGATCAATAGTTTGCTTAGATGGGGCGCATATTCCGATACAACCTGGAGGTGACAGTTCTCCTTGACCAATATCAGAATCTATTATAATGGGTTTTAGACCTTTTTTTATCAAAAAATTAGATATATATAGGGTTAATGTGGATTTTCCGGTATCGGAAGAACCAATAATCAATATGTTCTTTCGTTTTGTTTTTATCAATTTATCTATTATGCTATTCCACATCTTCGTACCAGCAATTTCATGACCCATTATCAAATTTTTAAAATTTGGATAAAGAAGTCCCTTTTTGATCGTTATACTCGTTTTTTCTTTTTTTTCTATCGGAATTATTTTATTGTTTTTATATTTAATAAATGTATTTTTGAATTTAACTCCTAGAATTTCACATTCTCCTAATACTTTAATTAAGAATGGACCTTTGATCAAAATTACTTTCAATAAATAAATTTCATAATGAAGCATGATAGCATTTAAATGTAACTATGATATCTCGAAACTGTTAACAGATGTCTTAACACAAAAGTACATTCTCTTCTAAAATATTTATGATTATCTGTAATACTTTGTATTATTAATAGATCTCTTGCATAATTAGAATAAACAGCTATATGATCAGCAATTCTTCATTTTCTTGTTCTCTCATTGCTTTCATATGATCGGTTATCCAAAAAATCATTGCTTTTCAAATCATTCACTGCTGGTCTTACAGTGCAACAGTTCGATGACATTTATGAAAAAAATGTAACAAAAAGATATGCTAAACATGAAATACAACGCTTGTTCAAAAAAGATAGAGAAAGACGTATAGGTGCAGGTAAACCTTTCAAACTAGATATTAAAGATAGATTTCTCATGCTTTTGGTTTACTATCGTCTATACATAACTTACACTATGGCAGGTTTTCTATTTGATTTGGATCAGAGCAACATCTGCAGAGACATTCAAAAGATTGAAGGGTTGATAAGAGAATGTTTGCCAATTCCGCAGAAGACATACCCAATAACCAAAAGGCTGAAAACTCCAGAGGCAGTTGATAAATATTTTCCAGGCTTTCTTCTTGCTTTTACAGATTGTACCGAACAGCAAATACCAAGACCTGCGGATAAGAATAGAAGAAAGATATTCTATTCAGGTAAGAAGAAAAGACATACTATTAAGAATCAGATTACGGTTAACAATCGTGGTTATGTCCTTCACAAAGTACGCTATAAAAAAGGAAGAAAACATGACTACGATATTTATAAAAAGAACTATCCTGTCACTCCAAAACAAGTTGTTACTGTAGTTGATCTAGGGTATTTGGGCATAGAAAAGGATTTTCCAGAACAACTATCTGCACTACCATATAAAAAGAAAATAAACCAGTGTTTATCACAAGAAGAAATCGAGTTTAACATTATCCATTCGAAAAAGAGGATAATAGTAGAGCATACTATTAGCAGATTGAAAAAGTACAAGATAATGAGTGAGATATTTAGAAATAAATTGAGAAAATATAACAAGGTGTCAGACATAGTAGCAGGACTAGTGAACTATAGAATATCAAATTATCTGAACTAGAAATCGATATAGAATTAGAAGTGATGGTCTAGATTATTTCTAATTATGCAAGAGATCTAATGCCTAAGTGAACAGCGCCGTAATCAATATAAAGCTACTATATAAATTACAATGATATAATTCCGAATAATTGTATGACTTAATTTAAAAAATTAAGTTTTTATGATAAAATTACCTATATCCATGTTTTTATATCTGTTTACATATGTAAAAGTAGATAATTATTAATGAGCACAATAAGCGAAATAATGTCTTTTAGAGAACTATATACTATTATGGCATATTCCAATAAAACCGCCCTGGATGTTGCAAATATTTTAACTACAAAAAAAATAAGTTCTATTATTGTGATAGATCAAAAAAATCAACCAATAGGAATAGTTACTGAAAGAGATTTAGTGGAAAAAATATGTCAAAATAATTTAAATGCTAATAATGTTCTGATAGAAGACCTAATGTCTTCACCCTTAATTACAATAATGACATACGATTCAATCGATACTGCATCTAGAATTATGATCTCTCACAAAATTAAAAGATTGCCTGTATTAGAAGCAGATAATAGAATTGTAGGAGTCATAAGTGTTACTGACATAACTAAAAATTTATCCAAAATACTATTAGATGATTACAATAGAAATAGATCATTGAAAAAAATTTTAGAAATTAACGACGTTTTTAATTAAAATATTCAAAGATATAATTATAAAATTTTCAATAAAAATGATAATTTAAAAGATAGAAGGGCTCTGTTAACTTAAGACATTATTTCTTTATTGTGTTGACAGACAAATAACTTGAGTCATTGTTTAATATGCTTTAATTTACATTTGTTCTTTTTCCTACAAGGAAAGTGATCATCAAAGCTTTCAACAGTTCTATCTTTTATGCTGCATTGTTCTTTCTATCATGCTTTTTTCAAAGGAGGAGTGAAGGTGATGTTTTAGTTTCAAGAATCTACATGCTTGTGGATACCAAGTACCTCTGTCTGTTGAAACAGCATGTAATCTATACTTGTTTACTCTATAAGACAGAAATCGTTTGGCAATAGATATATTTTGCTTTTTTGATATATCCACAGCAAGGATTTCTTTATTTGCAGATTCTATAACAATCCAAAGCCAAATTAATTTAGAAGAACCTGCTTTTATTGCAGTTTCATCTATGATGTATTCCTTAATTTTCTTATTCTCAAGAGATGTTTCCAAAGCCTGTACTTTTGAATCCATTTCCAGATAGAAACATGACTTATCTCTATTATTTTTAAAAATGATAAAGCTTTAGCGGTGCTTCTAAATGATAACCCTAAAAAGTAACAAGTACACGCCATAACCAATTATTTTTGTAGATGTTCTATTTC
Source organism: uncultured Nitrososphaeraceae archaeon (assembly GCA_963830925.1). Lineage (GTDB taxonomy): Archaea > Thermoproteota > Nitrososphaeria > Nitrososphaerales > Nitrososphaeraceae > Nitrosocosmicus. The sequence continues at coordinate 1,557,624 of CAWHOB010000001.1, forward strand.
TAGCAGACATAAAATATATGGTTATTCTAGATCTATAGGTTTTTCAAGTTAGCAGAGCCGATAGAATAGTAATTTTTTATAATTCATTTTGAAAATTTTGATTATATTTGTAATAATATTAAAATTTCTATCACAATATATCAATAAGTATGATGCTTATAAAGAATCTGAACAAATAATTTTTTAACTTGAATAATCTGTATTGTAGGTTTAATATCTGATTAATGGCACAAATAGAAATGGTTAAATTATGTCGTGAATTTTTTATAATAAAAAGCCTTGGTAGCTCAGCCTGGCTAGAGCGTTGCCTTGGTAAGGCAAAGGTCGCGGGTCCAAATCCCGCTCAAGGCTTTTGAACATATTTAGAGGCTAAGCAAGCAGTAGTAAAAGGCCAAATGAATATCCATATAAATAATAAAATATAATTTATATGCAATTATATGGGATTTGTCATATCAGTTTAACAATTCTTCATTAACCTACAGATTAATTCAACATATATATTTTGATAAATGTTATTCTCTTACTAAAAAGAAAATGAATGTTATATAATTACCATTTTATATATTGAATACAAGCGTTACTTCAGGGAATTGTCTAATAATAGTACATAATATCAACAACCAACAAATTATATAATTCTATATCTACCATATGTTTTAAGCGAATGAATAGAGCAAACTGACCATTTAACTTAAGGAAACTTTATAGATTTAGGGTACCATATATTGTATAGATCTTGCATAATTATTAGCAAACGGCTTTATGACCATAGTTCATCCATTCTTTTGTCCTTTCTTTGCTTTCATATGATAGTCTATCCAAAAAGCCATTACTTTTCAAATCATTCACTGGTATTACAGTACAAGAGTTTGATGATATTTACAATAAAGAAATAGCAAAAAGATATGACAAACACGAGATCAAACGTTTATCCAAAAAAAAGATAGAGAAATGAACTTTGGTACTGGAGGCAGACATTTCAAACTGGATATTAAAAATAGATTTTTAATGCTTTTAGTGTACTATCGGCTTTACGTAACTTGCATTAACAGGATTTCTCTTTGATTTGGATCAGAGTACTATCTGTAGAGATATACAAAAGATTGAATTTTGGATAAGAAAATGTTTACCAATTCCACAGAAATTATACCGAATAAAAAGCTCAGAACTCCGGAAGAAATTGAACAATACTTTCTAGGATTTATTGCTTTTATATATAATACCGAACAATCAATTCCAAGACCTATAGATAATAAAAACCGTGAGAGATATTATTCAGGTAAGAAGAAAAGTCATACTATAAAGAATCAGGTTATAGTTACAATCGTGTTTATATCCTTCACAAAATGCGCCATAAAAAGGAATAAACCATAATTATGATATTTACGAAAGGGATCATACTGTAATCCCAAAACAAGTTTCAAATGTAGTTGATCTATACCAATTAGCATAAATTGGCTAAATTAAATACATATAAAGCAATTATACATCAATAAATGCCTCCTCTTGATAGTAGATTTTTTTGATAAATATTTTAGTATAACGATCTTAAATTGTTTAGCATACTTGTGCTAAATGGTATAGGATACCTTGGCAAAGAAAAGGATTTCACAGAATAACTGTCATCTTTACCATTTAAAAAGAAGAGAAATTAGAAACTATCACAAGAAGAAAAAGAGTATAACAAAATTCACTCTAGAAAAAAGATAATTATTGAGCATACTATTTGCAGATTGAAAAAGTACAGCAGAGTAATGAGGATATATATGAGGCTTGGTCATAATTCGATATTACTCATCTTTATCCATTATTCCGTTTCATCAAGTCCCAAGCATATACTTTATCGTTCTTGGATTTATTTTCTCAGTTTTACAGTTGTAGTATACCATTATCTGATATAATAAGACAGACAATAGTACAATTGCAGATACCGTATGAAATTCACGTACTGGCAATGAGTCTATACTAAAAACTGATTTGATATGTTCTATCAATGGCTCTATGGATATTCTTCTTCTTCTTCTTCTGCTGTAGATAGATTGCCCCAAAGTCGATTGATAAAAACATACAAGATCAAGCCTCTTCTTAGAAGTACTTTTGTATCGTTCAACAGGGCAAACTAGATCTATTCCCAATACCTTCTTGCTATATTCATACAAGTTCTTATCATCATAACCTGGATCTCCTACCATATACAAGGAAGATGGTAAAGAGAATACAGATGAGGACGAGGATGAGATGGACGTTAAAGAAACGTACATCTGATTATCCTGTACATTCGCAGTAGTTACATCTGCAGTTATAGGTACTACAATCTTGCCTGTTGTACAGGTTAGATGTAATTTATATCCGAAAATCCATCCTTTGGTATGGCTGTAACCCCACCTTGCACCTGTATCAATGCCAGAACATGGTACTTCTCCTTTCTTCATTGATGATTTATGCCATACACTACCCTTTGCTTTTAAAAGAGTACTATCTATTGCTGTTATAGAAGGATCTACTAATCCTTCTGTAACAAACAGGTATCCCATTGTAGATATCCTTTGTTTAATATCTGTAGAAATAGTCTTTAGCCTTCTGTCAAACGTACGTCTACTAGGTATTTTTATCAAACCACAGGCTATTGCTAGTTTATGGTTATACAGACAATCCACGTTAAGAAAAATATGTAATGCATTGTTGGAATCGATTTTAAACCATATCCTTACAATAAAACACCTTAAAATTATAGTTGGAGAATATACATATGGTCTTCCACGTTTCCTTTTTGCATTAGGCCATGGTATACAACCTACAAGATACAGAATGTTAAAAAGGATGGAATCTTTTATTCTATCAAGAGCTAATCTTTGGGACAGTTGTTCTCAAAATAATGTCTCAATGGTTAGCTTTAAGCTATGTAGATCATGTTGAAAATATATTTGAATTATGACCAAGCCTCATATATTTAGAAATAAATGGAAAAAATATAAATAGAATATGGAATATTGTTACAGGTTTGGTAAACTATAGAATAATGGACCATCATTATTAAAAACTCGTACAAAATCATGCCACAAAGTGTATTGTTTCTAATTATTCAAGAGATCAAAGATTTGACAACTGTTTTCTCTGGATAAAGAACAAATGCAGATCAATATATAAAACAATGGATTGTTTATTTATTAATGTATATAATCAAGAAATAACATAAGTTAACAGGGTCTTTTTAAATGTCTGATATAATAATAAATATCTTTTAATCTAATGAAATTTAGATAAACGATGAGAAAAATAATATCTGAAATACTTGTAATTATTGCATTTATTTTGCTAGTTGTATACATTGCTGATGCTGGAATGGCTAGATTGAATAATGGACATGGATTTATACCGCTTACTGCCAAAGATCGAGGTATGATATTCGGAGGCTTTTCAATATTGTTATTTTTCCTATCATTTGGGATAGGTTTTAACATAAAATCCAGATTGTTAACTATTTTATTAATTGTTGGTGGTGCATTAATGGGTACATCTGTATTGGTTTCATCAATATTCCCAGATAATTCTAATCTACTTTCAGGACGATCAAATACTATGCATCAGGTAATATCTCCACAATTCCTAGGAATTATTGTAATTGGTTATATTATAATGGGATTAGGGATATTAAGAGGGCTAAGAAAAAAATAATCTTTTGTACTAAAACTATTTTTTTATCTCTATTATAATCTGTGTAATTGTTTGCTGTTATAATTGATATTTGTTTATATTCATAATTTGAATTATTTAATAAATTGTTAAGCTTCTTTATCAGTAACTATATCCTAAAAGTATTATATTGTAAAGATTTTCGTAATAATTTATTAATAGAAAATATCCTGAAAATAAAATAGCTTTATATATGATACTAAAATATGTAAAGATGATACCATGAAAAATTTGATAATTATTACTCTGCCATTAATTTTGGCTTTTAGTGCGATATTAGTTATAAGTAGCTCAAATATGCACGCATTTGCTCAACAAGCAAATCAAACAACAACCCCAACAACCCCAACAGCAACTCCAGCAAATCAAACAACAACCCCAACAACCCCAACAGCAACTCCAGCAAATCAAACAACAACCCCAACAACCCCAACAGCAACTCCAGCAAATCAAACAACAACCCCAACAACCCCAGCAAATCAAACAACAACCCAAACAGCAACCTCTAAAAACCAAACAGCAACCTCTAAAAACCAAACATCTTCTTCTGATCTAAAAAGCAAAATGAATGAAAGATTATTAAATTTCACTAATCAAGCAATTATTGCTTTTAAAAGCAAAAATAAATCTGGAGAAGGAGATGCTTTGAAGACATTACAGGAAATGTTGATTAATGCATCAGGAAAACAAGTCGTAATTATTCCTTCTGATGCATTAACCAAATCTAAATCTGATTCTGATTCCAGATAATTCTTTTTTTTATTCTTGATAAAAAATTTTTAATTCAATCTATTTTGTTACTATAAATTTTGTCAGACTGTACATCGATTTATTTTTTCTAATCTAATTAATTCTACTAATCTTTAATTCTTTTATATATAAAATATATATAATAAAAAACCATAGAATAAACATGCAAAATATATATAATAAAAAGTAATTTAGTAAAGATACATATGATTAAAATATCTATATTGTTAACTTTCTCTGTATTTGTGACCGCCAGTCTGATTTTTGCATCCATGAATTTCGATACTATTTATGGTCAAAAAAGTCAATCAACTTTAAATCCTCAACCAATTCGCCCTGATCAACAAGCCGCACAAGCTCAACAACAAGCCGCACAAGCTCAACAACAAGCCGCACAAGCTCAACAACAAGCCGCACAAGCTCAACGACAACCAACAACTGCTTCAACTAACCAAACATCTGCACAACAACCACCACAACCAACAACTGCTTCAACTAACCAAACATCTGCACAACAACCACCACAACCAACAACTGCTTCAACTAACCAAACATCTGCACAACAACCACCACAACCAACAACTGCTTCAACTAACCAAACATCTGCACAACAACCACCACAACCAACAACTGCTTCAACTAACCAAACATCTGCACAACAACCCCCACAACCAACAACTGCTTCAACTAACCAAACATCTGCACAACAACCACCACAACCAACAACTGCTTCAACTAACCAAACATCTGCACAACAACCACCACAACCAACAACTGCTTCAACTAACCAAACATCTGCACAACAACCACCACAACCAACAACTGCTTCAACTAACCAAACATCTGCACAACAACCCCCACAACCAACAACTGCTTCAACTAACCAAACATCTGCACAACAACCACCACAACCAACAACTGCTTCAACTAACCAAACATCTGCACAACAACCACCACAACCAACAACTGCTTCAACTAACCAAACATCTGCACAACAACCACCACAACCAACAACTGCTTCAACTAACCAAACATCTGCACAACAACCACCACAACCAACAACTGCTTCAACTAACCAAACATCTGCACAACAACCACCACAACCAACAACTGCTTCAACTAACCAAACATCGACTAAAAGTGAAACATCTGGTAACTTAAATATTAAGAACCTTTTAAATTATACCAATAATGCTGTACTTGCATTGCATGGCAAGCATCTTTCTTCTTCAAAACAAAAAATTGCAGAGGATAATCTTTTAAAGATCCAAGAAATGCTTATTAAGAAAAGTCCTAAATCATTAGTTCTCCCGCCACAAAGCATACTCAAATAAATCAAGCACATTTATTTTTATTTGTGATACTTTAATTTTGTATTTGTAGGATACTGTTTCAATCGTTATTAATTTTGTTATTGTGTAGTGTATTATATATAATCAATTATATTTTTTATACACTCGAATTCAAATTGTTAAAGTCTATATTTCTTGGATTATTTAACGATTTTTTATTTATCAAAAACTTATAATATACTATGTAAAGTTTACATTCTTTCTAGATATCATTTAAAGATTATGTGTTATTAGATATGCTGTGTAAAGTTAAGCAAAAAGCTATTGATTTCCTCATGTTTATTATTTATGATACAACAAGTTAGAAAAAGAACAAAATTTGAAGATATAAGAACTCTTTCATAATAAGACGCCTGTCAAAATTTTATATATTCTCAACAATATTTTGTAATATTTGTATTTTAATTTGCTAATTACGATTAAGATATGTCTACTTTTTAGAAATTTTTCTTATGTTGTTAATTATGCAAGAGATCAATAGTATATTCTTTACACCTTTATTTTCTTGGTCTTTCATTAAGAAATACCTCTAAAGCCCTCTCTCGATTAATAAAAAGAAGTCATACCACAATTAGAGATTGAATACAAAAGTACTAACCAGAAAGACTATCATACACAAGACCAAAATATCTGACTTAATCAATGAAACTCAACTCAAAGTAGGTTCTGAGCTAATATGGCTGTGGATTGCTTTGTTGCATGATTTCTATAATCTTTTATTACTGTCTGTTTTGTTTAAGTGGGTATCATCTTGTTAAACAATGACGCTTTCAACATCATTTCTTGTATTATATACTTTAGTCTAACCGAATAAACGTATTCATCAAACCTTCTCTTTAAACAAGAGAATACAGTTTCAGCAATCCATTGTTGTCCATAGCTAACGCTACCTTTCATTATTGCAAATCTTTTTTCTGATCTAAAACTGTTAGATTTCTAATGATGTTTTTTCCTTTTTTCACCTCTTGTTCTGGTAAAATTTTTTCTTACTTTGATACAAGGCAACATTCCCTTTATTTGCCAAATATCTGAAAATATTATTGCTATCATAAGCACCATCAGAAAATAGTTTACCTAGTGCTGTTGTTGTCATGCTATCTGGTTTTACAATATCATTGACCAACCCTGATAATGCCTTTCTAGCGTGAATATGTTCGTCAATAACTTATTTAAAGAATTTTCTTGGTTTTGATATTAACTGCTATATGTATTTTCAAATATCCTTTCTTGTCTTTTGTATTCTATTTACCTTGGATCTATTGACCTCTGTTTGTCACTTTGATGATTGTGCTGTCAATTGAAATAATAATGTATTCGTCTTGGAATTTCTTGTTATCTGTTGCGTCTTTTATCTTGATATCTAACCTATTTATTCTTCTGTTTATTATACTGTAATCTGAAATAGACTGTACTTTCCCTTTAGCATGTCCTTGTGCTATTCCTTTGGTTTATCTATATGGTAAATGAAAGCATGGTTTGGAATATCCAAGTAAAAGAAGAAAAGTATTTAGATAATGACGCCGGATTTCCAACTTTATCTTTGTTCATTTCTTTTAATTGGCATAAGTTATTAAATACATCAAACCCTGCAAGATTTCCTATATTCTAACTAAAGATTGGTTGTAGGCAGACCAATTCGCTTTTTTCTTAAGAGATGTTAGCTAAATGCATTTGGAAGGAGAAATCATGCAACAAAGCATATTGGATAGCTACTATAGAATATGAAACTAAGAATATTTTTGCAATAAGCATATTCAAATAGAAACATGTTTGATGCTCATGAACGATTTCTCGAATTTTGTAGAAAAATATGTTCGGCACCCTTTTTTAATAGACTGTAAAATGTGATATCCTCAATATGAGTTTCTGAAACTAAATCACCATTTTTATTCCTCATTGGAGAAAAACATTATTGAAATCATAATGCAATACATAAAGGATAGAACTGAATGTTTTGATAATTATTTTCCTTGTCGTAAAAAAAGAAAGTTAAAACATGTAAAACAATGACTTGATCTATTTGTTATTATTATAATAAAGAAATAATATCTAACTTTACAGAGACATTAGATATGTTCTAATGATTTAATTCGTTATTGTTTAATACGTTTGTGTATACGAATATTATTTGAGGCACTACTTAAAATCATTTACTTTAATAATTCATAAGAACAAATAATTATCATTTTAAATTTATAGTATATATATTAGTCATGTAGAAATAAAACTACAAGGGCGGGGGTTGTAGAGCCTGGCCAAATTAATTGAAAATATTTTGGATACGCGGGACTTAAGATCTTTATGAGGGATCCCGTCTTTAGTGGTTCGTGGGTTCAAATCCCACCTCCCGCACTATTTTATTCTGTGCAAAAATTAAAGGTTTTTCAAACTTTTTTAATTTGATTTTTTTACTTTAACATATATAATTTAAAGCTGCTTTGTTACATCATTATTTTTTTCGTTATTTTATAACGATTTGTAGATAAGCCTTGACTGAAATAATGAAAATTTAATTGTCGTTGTTACAGGTTAATTGTTGTTATAACTGAATTTCAAATGATAAATCACATATGTTACAATTTATCAGGATAATTCTTATTTTTATTTCTTTATTTTAATATGTGCAGTAATTTTAAAATTGTTGGTTTTCTAAATGGAAGATCATTTGTATTGATCTCCACTATCTGAAAATTTAATACACTTATTTTTCAATTTTTTTGATTTTTATAAATTATATTGAATTTATTATATTAATATGTTTAGTAATGCCTTGAATATGGTAAAATATTAATTTATTTAATTATTAATTTAATGAATAAAAAATAGAATGCTTTTGCTAATTAGGTATTATGATCTTGTATCTGACTTTTGTATTTTAATATTAATTTAATAAAGAATAAATAGAATCTGTTATCTTCAGATAATTCTGGGTGAAAAGAAGTCCCAAGGATATTGTTCTGGAGCACTGCTACTATTTTATTGTCATATTTTGCCAAAATTTGTACATCTTTGCCTACATCTTTAACAATGGGCCCTCTTATAAATATCCCTCTAAATGGTGTTTCACCCAATATTGGAATATTTAAATCAGTTTCAAAAGATTCACGTTGTCTTCCAAATGCGTTTCTTTCAACTATGATATCTAAATTTTCTAGTAATTTTTGATTTAATTTTCTAGTTGTTTTATTTTGTACATTTTTTGAAAGAATTATCATTCCTGCACATGTTCCAAGAACTGGTAAACCTTCGTGAATTTTTTTTTTTAATGTTTCCCAATTATGATTATCCGATGACAATATTGAACTCATTACAGTACTTTCGCCGCCTGGAATTATAAGACCGTCTATATTATTTATATTGTCATAGTTTTTTATTCGAATAATGTTACCATTTATTCTTAATTGTTTTAAAGATTCTTCACATGAAAAAATATTCTCTTCTATATCTCCTTGGATACTTAGTATTCCTATATTTAGATCAGTCATACTAATGGTCCTCTTTCTTGCATTTTTAATTCTAAATTATTATTGTCCAATCCTAATAACGATTTCTTTTCGTCTACCATTTTTTGAGCTTCCATAACTTCTTTTGCATTGTTATGATGCGTGGTAGCTATAACTATTGATCTTGCCCTCTGAATTGGATCGTCTGATTTGAATATTCCGGATCCAACGAAAACCCCATCACATCCCAAATTCATTAAAAAAGCTGCATCTGCTGGAGTTGTAATTCCTCCAGCTGCGAAGTTTACTACTGGTATTCTTCCTAATTTTCCGACTTCTTTAATTAATTGAATAGAAACCTTATGTTCTCTAGATAATTTTATCATCTCTTGATTGTTATTATCTTGGTATGCTGATTTTACTATGCTAATTTCTTTATTTATTTTTTTAATGTGATTTACTGCTTCGGCAACGTTGCCCGTACCTGGTTCTCCTTTTGTTCTTATCATTGATGATCCTTCTTCTATTCTTCTTAGAGCTTCTCCTAAGTTTTTTGCCCCGTTAACAAAAGGCGTAGTAAAGTCCCACTTCCATATATGATTTTCATCGTCTGCTGGAGTCAGCACTTCGCTTTCATCAATCATGTCTATACCTGTATTTTCAAGAACTTTGGCTTCCATTATATGACCTATCCTACACTTTGCCATTATGGGGATCGTTACTGAATCCATTATATCCGTTATTACCTTGATACTTGCAGTTCTTGCAATTCCTCCAGCTTTCCTTACATCATATGGTAACTTGTCAAGTACCATTACTGCTACGGCGCCTGCATCTTCAGCTATTTGCGCTTGCTCTACATTTGTAACATCCATTATTACTCCATGTTTTTGCATATGTGCAAATCCTCTTTTAATTAAGGTACTTCCTCTTAAGATCTTATTATTTTCAATAACATGTATTTTTTCTCCTTTTGAATTTTCTTCTGATGATATTAAAGAAATTGCCATAACTTGTTATACAATTTTATATATAGTTATGATTATTATTGAATGTTATTTTAAAATAATTTTATGTTATCGTATTCATATAAAATATTAAAAATAAAACATTAATTATTATTAGTATCTATAGATCTCTTGCATAATCAGAAATCATTTAAACTAGTCCCATGGATTTTGTGTTTTGGTTGTGTCCTAGTTATGATGATCTATTATTTTATAATTTGCCACGCCTGTCACTATGTCTGATATTTTGTTATACTTTTTCAATTTATTTCTAAACACATCTGCAAGTATCATGTACTTTTTCAATTTACAAATAGTATGCTCTATAACTATTCTTCCTTTAAAGTGACCTCTGTACTCTTTTTCTTCTTGAGATAGATCATAATTTCTGTTTTATAAGGTAGTGCAGATAGCTGTTCTGGAAAAGCCTTTTCTACACAAGATATCCAAGGTAAAATACATTAACAATTTTTTTGGTAGTTATAACACGATTCTTTTTATAAATATCATAGTCATGTCTCTTCTTCCTTTCTTATGATTTAAATTGTGAATGATTAAATCAAATAGAAAATCTGCTATAATATGTAGCAATGTAAAGTCGATAATAATCTAAAATCATTAGAAAACTGTTTTTTAGATCAGGCTTGAAAGATCTTCTACCCGCTCCTATAGATCGCTCTCTAAATTCTTTCTTTTTGATTGATACTGTATTTCATGTTTGTCATATCTTTATTGTAAATATTATCAAACTCTTGTACTGTAATGCCAGTGAATGATTTGAAAAGCAGTGGATTTTTGACAACTATATCATGAAATCAATGAAAGGACAAGAAATTATGCATATCTAATCATATCTCTATTATCTTTTAATTATGCAGAAGATCTTATATTTTATTATTATGAATTAAATAATCTGAATTGTATGTTTATAATCCTATTTGTATTATCATTGAAATATTGAATTTATTATAGTGAGGACAAATTTTATTTTTTATGATAACATTCATTTTTTTGAAAGAAAAAAATATTAATAATAAAAATCAAATATTTAAACAATTGTTTGATAAATAAAATCCGATTTGTTTATTTTAATTTTAATTTATTTAAAAATATTATGCATTTCTAAAAATTTATGTCATCATAATAACAATAATAATTAAGTGAATAGCAAAATTTAAAAAGGTACTTTAATAATAACATTCAACATGACTTTACCAAAAGGATACAGTCCTAGTAATTCAACGAATACTAGTGGTGGTGGAAATACTGGATCTTCAGGATCAGGATCTTCAGGATCAGGATCTTCAGGAGCTAGTAGGGCCGAGATTGAGCGTATGATTGGGCGCCGCGTAGAAAATATGAAGGGTATTATCGTTTTGGGGTTCATTCTATGCTGGATCGGTACAGCTGGCGGAATTTATGTTGGTGTTACTATTTATCCATGGGCTTATCCATTACCAAGCGGTATTTATGCACTTTCTGTATTAACCATCATTGAGGCATTGGGTGCATTCTGGATGTTGAAGATAGTTAGCGAAAAACCAGTTAGAATGTAAATTCTACTCCCTTTTTTTTACTAAAAAATTAATACCTTTTTACTGATTTTTTTCATTTTCATTTATATACAAATTATAATTCTGAAATTTGATAATATTATAAACAAATTCTTATATACAACCTATAAGAACAGCATTATAATGGTTTGGTTAAGACGTACAACCCACTATTTGTTCATTGTTGTTGTTGCAGTAAACAGTACCTTGCTAACAATCAATGCAGGAGATTATATCTTCTATACTGATTGGGCATGGACATCATTTGTCGTATTTTCAATTTCTCAATCAACAATGCTTGTAGTTGGTGCAATATACTATATGTTATTTACGGGGGTTCCTGGAACAGCTACGTATTATGCAACTATCATGACAATTTATACATGGGTTGCTAAAGGTGCTTGGTTCGCACTCGGTTATCCGTATGGCTTTGTAACTGTCCCTATTTGGATACCTTCTGCTATGCTGCTGGATTTGGCGTACTGGGCAACAAGACGAAACAAACATGCTGCCATACTTATTGGTGGTGTGCTAGTTGGAATGTCTTTGCCATTGTTTAACATGATAAATCTTCTTACGATTCCTGATCCATTAGAAACTGCATTCAAATATCCAAGACCTACATTACCACCATATATGACACCAATTGAACCTCAGGTAGGTAAATTCTATAACAGTCCTGTAGCCTTAGGAGCAGGTGCCGGTGCGGTGCTTTGTGTTCCAATTGCAGCGTTGGGTGCCAAACTCAATACTTGGACTTATAGGTGGATGGCTGCCTGGAGTAAATGGGATTAACTCCCCTTTTTTTTAAACTTTGTAATGGCTATTTCTATACAATAAAATACATTTGAAAGTTTATTCTTATTAATATTCTATGAAGTTGTTTGTTAAACTCTATTTACCTTTATAAATTACCTAATAGTTATCTGTTTGATTTATTACTTTATTATGTATTTCTTTATTTACTCCCTAATGAATTCATACAAATATTGCATTTTGTTATTTTTTAATAGTCAGGTATCTAGTCGATATTCAATTTTATCTTCTTTTTATTATATCATCTTACTCTTTATTTGACGAAAACCTATAACTTACGCTTTGTTATGTGGTTTAGAAATTGAATGAATCTCATTATACATGCAATAACAATTGTTACAGGTTATTTTTGTTGTCAGTATATCATAAAAAATTGATAAATAATGAAAAAAATAATAATATAACAAAGAAACGTCTTTAATATGTTAATTCTCATATAATTTGGAATAGAGGTGCTTTTGCTTCAATATGTATTTGTACAATATCTTCTTTAGTATGTCTATAAAAAACATGAAAGAATACTTTAGAATATCCGCAAAAGAAGAAATTTATCAGAAATGAAATAATTCTCCAACTTTAGCTTTATCCATTTCTTTATAACTGTATTCTAGTTATCAAAGACATCAAAACCTGCGAGTATTTCATCTTTAGCTAGAGATTGTTTGTACGAGGACCAGTACATATGGTTTATTGATAGATGTTAGCTGGTTTATTTACAAATGAAATCAGAAATTAAGCGACAGAGAACTATAAAGTATAAGTAATATATTATAATATACAAAACAATGAGTCTGGAAACAAATAATAAATACAAGGAGGAGGAGGAGATTCTTTGCAATAATTGTGGAAACATTCTTGATGCTTGTATGTGTGTATGCCCTTATTGTGGTGTTAGAGATAAATGTGAGTGCTGTCTGCTTGATGCTACTACAGGAGGATAATTATCTATTGACAAAAATTTTCAAACTATATAAGGTTTAATTTTACTATCTATTATAAATAATGGAAAATATTAAAAAATCCATTTCCTGGGTGATTGGAGGTCCTCAAGGAAGCGGAGTAGATTCTGCAGCAAATATTTTCATAAAATCTGTTGCAATGGCTGGTTTAAATGTATTTGGCAAAAGAGAATATTATTCAAATATAAAAGGAGAACATAGTTATTTTACTGTAAGAATTTCGAATAAAAAAATCAGATCCCATGGAGACGAAATAGATATTCTAGTCACATTTGATGCTGAAACTGTAATAAGACATTCTCCATATGTAGTCAATAATGGAATATTAATTTACGATCCGGAAATCACGGGAAAAAGGATTGAAGATATTCCAACATTAGATTCGTCATCAAAAAATAAATTACGAAAAATATTAGAACAAAATAAAAAAAGTTTTGATTTTAAAGGCTTAATAGAAAATTTAAAAGAAAGAAATATTGTCCTAATAGAATTACCATATTTTGAAATAATCAAAGATTTTTCTGAAAAATCTAACGATCACTCTTTGAGCAAACTTGCCCGGATAACCAATGTAATTTCTTTAGCTGCGTCCTTAGCCATATTAAATTTCGATAACAGAAAAATGGAAGACGGCATACGTTCAATATTTTCAAATAAGCCAAAAATTGCCGAAATAAATATCAATGCAGCAAATTATGCATATAATTATATAAAATCAAGATATCCTGATATTTCTAAAAAATTTTCTCCAAATTTGTTTTATGGCAATGAAGATAATGAAAATATGATAGCACAGGGTAGTCAAACATCGCCTCTTGGAAAAATAGTGGCAGGATGTAGATTTCAAACATATTATCCAATTACTCCTGCAAGTGACGACAGTGAATATTTAGAATCTAATACCATAATAAAACAAAATGATAACAAAAACGGTTCAATTGTGGTAGTTCAAACTGAGGATGAAATCTCGGCAATAACAATGGCTATAGGAGCTTCTTTAACTGGATCTAGAAGTTGTACAGCTACTTCAGGACCTGGATTCTCTTTGATGGCAGAAGCTTTAGGTTGGGCAGGAATGAATGAGATACCTTTAATTGTATCTTTGTATCAAAGAGCAGGTCCTTCTACAGGATTGCCTACAAGGCAAGAACAAGGCGATTTATTATTTGCTATATATGCAGGCCATGGAGAATTTCCTAGAATAGTCTATTCCTCAGGAGACATTGAAGAAAGTTTCTATGATACAATAAAAGTATTTAATTATGCAGAAAAATTTCAGATGCCAGTAATACACATCCTTGATAAATTTATTGCAAATAGCATAATCACCTGCAAAATCTTTGAATATAAAAATATGAAAATTGAAAGAGGTAAATTTGTTGAAAAATATCCTGAATCCAAGAATATGTATAACTCTGATAACAATTCTGATAATCGTTATAAACGATTTGATATTAAACAAGGGCCCATTTCTACAAGAGTTCCACTAGGTACGGAAAATGGAATTTTTTGGAACACCGGGGACGAACATGATGAATATGGTCATATAACCGAAGATCCAGAAATTAGGAAAAAAATGATGGAAAAAAGACTTTCAAAACTACAATTAATAACCGAACAAATTCCAGAACAAGATCAAATTAAAGTAGAATATGAATACATATCTAAAAATAATTCTCAAACTTCAATTATAATTTTAAGTTGGGGTTCCACCAAAGGAGCTATTTTAGACGCGTTAGAAAATATGGTAGAAGAATTTAAGAATACAAGTTTTATTTATATTCAAATTAAATTGTTAAACCCCTTTCCATCAAAATTATTAGAAAAAACAATAGATGATTTTGGACAAAAAATATTGACAGAAGAAAATAAGATGGATTCAAATAGTAAAACAACTATTATAACAATAGAGATGAATTATTTAGCGCAACTTGATATTCTTCTTAGGCAAAATACTACAATTAAATCTGATTTTAATATCTTAAAATATAATGGTAGGCCCATATCATTTTCAGAAATATGTCAATCAATTGTAAATATCATTAATAACAATAATTTAGAGAAAAGAGTGGTTTTAGAAAATGGAGTATAAGATATCAGAATATAAAACAGAAGTACACAATGATTGGTGCGCAGGGTGCGGAGATTTTGGAATTCTGAATTCTATTCAAATGGCATTGTCAGAACTAAAAATAGCTCCTCATAATGTTGCACTTTTTTCAGGCATTGGTTGTTCTGGAAAAACGCCACATTTTATTAAAACCTATGGAATACATACCCTTCATGGACGAGTGCTTCCATTTGCTCAAGGCGCAAAATTGTCTAATCCCAATTTAAAAATAATTGCGGTAGGTGGAGATGGAGATGGATTAGGAATAGGATCAGGACATTTTGTTAATTCAGGGAGAAGGAATGTAGACTTAACGTACATAATTTACAATAATGGCGTATACGGATTAACCAAAGGACAGGCTGCACCTACTTTAAAATTGGGTATGAAAACAAAATCATTACCTCAACCAAACATTAACGATAGTATCAATCCTATTGCTTTAGCTCTTATAAGCGGATTTACGTTTGTTGCAAGAGGTTACTCCTATGACGTAAAACATTTAAAAGAAACGATCAAAAAAGGAATCCTTCATAAAGGTTTATCTTTTATTGATGTATTACAACCCTGTCCGACATATAACGACATTAATACTAAAGAATGGTATCAAAGTTATGAAATAGATGAAACAGATCATTCAAAAAAAATACCAAAGATTTACAAAATGGAAGATGAAAATTATGATGGTAAAGTAAATGCAGAAAACGAAACAAATGAAAAATTATCTGCTGCATTAATAAAATCAAGGGAATGGGAAAAAAGAATACCTGTTGGCATATTTTATCAGAATGAAAATATAATTACCTTTGGAGATAGGATAGAAAATAGAATAGAGAATTATTTTGATTTGCCTCCTTCAAAACAAGTAATTGCAGATAAGGATGGGCATACTACTGCAAATATAGATTCTCTTTTAGAGAAATTAAAGACAACATGATAAAAGTAATATAATATTATTATTTAATTAAAATTTCAAATACTCTTATTTGTCTTATTAGCCTATTTAATGCATATAAATTTACCAAGCATATAAGAAAATAATTATGACAATTATCAAATGCCGGATTTAATTAATCAAGTTTACTTTTTATGTTGTTTGCTAAGGGTGAGCATTGGAAGATTATCACTAATTAGTATCCCTTTCGGATGCCATATAAAACATCAATCTATTCAAAATTATAAAAATTAACAAATCTTATGAGCAAAATCTATTTACATTAATAATTTATAAGATATTTACATAACCGTTAATTTAAGAAATAATCTATTGCATATGAACAAATAGTACATAACTTTTTAAATTTTTATATTACAATGCTTAAAATTAATATAATTTTACTGCTCTGTTGCATAACTAGTTTTCCTTAAATTATTTCCATCCATTTTATGCAACTCTTCTAAACAGATTGTACAACGATACCTTCATCGTCATCTCTTTTATCATGTTTTGAAACTTGGTTGCAGATATATATTCACCAAACATCCGCTTTATAGATGAAAATGCTGTTTCAACCATCCATCGTTGTCCATACTTTCTTTTCTTTTTCCATTTATGATAATCCTTTATTTGAAGTTCAACTTCTCTATTCCTTACATTGCTATTCTTGGATGAAACGATAGAGTTTCTTTTTACTTTGATGACAGGTCGAATCCTTTTCTCCTTCAAGTATTTGAAATTTTCATTGCTATCGTAGGCTCCATCACCAATGAAAGATTTGATCTTGACATTGCGGTTATTATTCAACACGCCTTCCACCAAATTCTTCATTACTTTACTATCATGCACCTTCTCATCTGTGACTTTCAGTGCAAGAATTTCTTTGGTCTTGATATTTACTGCAACATGCTTTGTTGCATAACTCTGAAATTCGTTTTTTATGATCGAACTTTTGTCAAAATAATACGAATTTCAAATGGATGGTATATTAAACTTAAACCAAATATGTCATATAGTTACGAAAAAATTGAGTTATGCAACAAAGCATTTACACAACTGTTAACCGTAATCTGATTCTTAACAGTATGTTTTTTATTCTTGCCTGAATAGTACATTTTCCTTCTTTCTCTATCGACAGCAGGTCTTGGTATCTGTTGTTCGGTACAATCTGTGAAAGCAATAAAGCCTGGAAAATGCTCTGTTGCATAACTAGTTTTCCTTAAATTATTTCCATCCATTTTATGCAACTCTTCTAAACAGATTGTACAACGATACCTTCATCGTCATCTCTTTTATCATGTTTTGAAACTTGGTTGCAGATGTATATTCACCAAACATCCGCTTTATAGATGAAAATGCTGTTTCAACCATCCATCGTTGTCCATACTTTCTTTTCTTTTTCCATTTATGATAATCCTTTATTTGAAGTTCAACTTCTCTATTCCTTACATTGCTATTCTTGGATGAAACGATAGAGTTTCTTTTTACTTTGATGACAGGTCGAATCCTTTTCTCCTTCAAGTATTTGAAATTTTCATTGCTATCGTAGGCTCCATCACCAATGAAAGATTTGATCTTGACATTGCGGTTATTATTCAACACGCCTTCCACCAAATTCTTCATTACTTTACTATCATGCACCTTCTCATCTGTGACTTTCAGTGCAAGAATTTCTTTGGTCTTGATATTTACTGCAACATGCTTTGTTGCATAACTCTGAAATTCGTTTTTTATGATCGAACTTTTGTCAAAATAATACGAATTTCAAATGGATGGTATATTAAACTTAAACCAAATATGTCATATAGTTACGAAAAAATTGAGTTATGCAACAAAGCACTGCAACATGTATCTTTAGATAACCCTTTTTTCCTGTTTTCCATTTATCTTGTATCCATTGACCTCTGTTTGTAACCTTGATACCGGTACTGTCAGCTGCTATGATGATAACGACATCATCATCATCATCATCTATACTGTTATTGATATCAATGTCCAATTTGTTTATTCTTCTACAGATCTGTGAATAACATGGATGGTCTGGAAGATTCTTTCCTACAGTTGCTTTTATGATTCCTTCGGTTTGCCTGTAAGGTAAGTGAAAGTATATTCGTATATAACCAATTATAAGAATAAAAGAATCTGGAAATTTGTACTTTTTGCCATTCTTATTTTCGTTCATCCTTGCAAGATCAACATCCCAACTATCCAGAAAATCATAGGAAAAAAGTATCTCTCCTCGTCTTACAAGAGACTGGTTATAAGAAGGCCAGTGGATCACAAATGATTAATTGGTTCGATCCTAGCTAAATAGGTTTGGTTATGCAACAAAGCATAATTTTACTGGATTTGAATTAAAGCAGGTATTTGATTAAATAAATATTTTACACAATCCTCAAGTTAAATGGCTCTGTTAACTTAATGGAAAAACCTATAGCTTTAGAATGACTATATATTTTATGTCTGCTAGAAATAGAACATCTTCAAATATCGTTGGTTATGGTTTATATTTGTACTTTTTTGGTTTATCATTTAGAAACGCCGCGAAAGCACTGTCTTTTTTACTTTTAGTCAAAATAAGTCATGTTTCTATCTGGAACTGGCTTCAAAAGTACAAACCAAGGAAATATCTCAAGAATAATAAAATTCAAGAGTACAGAATTGATGAAACTGCAATAAAAGCAGGTTCTGAATTAATCTGGCTTTGGGTGTTTATTTAACCAACAAATAAAGAAATCCTTGCAACTGATATATCAAAAAAGCGAAATATGTCTATTGCCAAACGATTTTTGTCTCAGGTCGTAAACAAGTATGGCTTACATTCTGTTTCGTCAGACGGTGGTGGTACTGGTACCCGCAAGCATGTCGCTTCTTGAAACTGAACCATCACATTCATTCTTTTTTTATGAGAAAAGTATTATTGAAAGAACTATGCAATACATAATAGATAGAACCGAAGGGTTTGATGACTACTTTCCTAGTAGGAAAAAGAACAAGTGTAAATTAAATCATGTAAAACAATGGCTCAAGTTGTTTGTTTATCAACATAATAAAGAAATTATAGATTAAGTTAACAGGGCCTTTTAATGGTCATAATAATTTAAGAATCACTAAAATATTAAGTAATATAATATTTGATTTAACCACAAAATAATAAAATTATGATATTTTAAAAAAACATCGATTACAAAAAAACGCGAGTTCTTTTAACGATTAACCCACCTTATCCTATAGAAAAATTTATGCTGTCGAGACATTTTAATGCATAGTTATGCTATATTTTTCAAATATTGTAAAACTAGTGTTTTAATAACAATGTAAACCTGTATAGTTTAATATGTCTGAATTTTTAATAACTTGTGTAAAAAAAGATGAATCAGGCACAATAATTCAAGTTGGAATAGATGATAAAATTTACGATGTCGATACGATTGCTGAGGAAATTTGGAACAATAAAAATAGCTATTTCATTAATGCTATGGGTATAAGAGTAAAAATTTTTGCATTTAGACACCCAGAAACTAACAAACCTTATCTTAGTTCAAGTACAAATATCAAATTTCCAAACAGTTTGAATTTTATGCCAAAGTGTAAATAAAACTTATTTTGAATTATCAAATATGGTATTAATATTGGATAGATGTTTTCATAGTAATACTGAAGACAAGGTTAACAACTATACAATAAATACTGCATAACATTCTGTAAATTAATATTTTTCCTTTTCTGAATTATTTAATTAAGATATAAGATTATATGGAAAAGCTGAAGGCTTATATACCCGTTCTGTCTGCCAGCCATGTATTCAACATATGTGACTAGTAATGCATTATCATTATGTATATTTTTTATATATCACTTTACGCTAAAATTTTTGTTTGACCTCACATCATATTCAGAGCATATCCAATTAGGCTTCAAAGTGTTTTACATCTTTTTCACAATGCAACATTGTCTATTGGACATTCTTCGTATTTACGGTTTATATATCAATTGTAAGCAGAGCGCTGTTCACTTTATAATATTTCTATAAATTAAAGTTCCATCTCATTCGTAATTAATAAAAACAAAAGAATACATTCATAGTCGATTGTTATGTCTATATTTATACTTAAGTTTGTCTTTAAGAGCACATTTAAAAACTCTTCATATTGTCAGTGAGACCATGTTTCAATTTGAAACTTGATTCAAAAATTCAGGTCAAAAGGTTTTTTGATTGAGTAGATCTCTTGCATAATTAGCGACATTAAAATATTTTTCTATAACTATTACCTATACCAGATAATTTTAGTTGATTCAATTATAAATTTTATTGTTAATCGTTAATATTTGTGAAATTTTGATATCCCACTAATTGTGCAAGCTCTAGTATATAAAAAAGAGCAAAGGTTTTGATGACTGAAAGATTTATGACGATTATCCTGTTTCAATATCAGATTAGGGTACAGTATCCTCATTAAGCCTGTCAATTTTTGAAATAAAATATCATCTATATTTTCTTTTTACGAGAAAAACATTATGAAAGGATAATGTAGTATATAAAAGATAGAACCGAAAGCTTTAATGATTATTTTTCTTGTAAAAGAAAAATCTAAACTAGAGGATGTAAATGATTGGTTTAATTTATTATAGATCTCTTGCATAATTAGGAGCCTGTCAAAATTTTATATATTCTTGAAGATATTTTATATTATTTTTATTTGAATTTGCTAATTACGATTAAGATATGTCTACTTTTTAGAAAATTTTTTTAATGGTACTAATTATGCAAGAGATCTCATAAACTATCATAATACAGAAATAACAATATGTAAATAGCGTCGTACAACTATACAAAAGACTCTGGTTTCTTGTTGATAAATAAGTATAGGTAAATTAAATTTTCATCTATATAACCATATTTCTGATATCTCTCCTTATTATAATATTTAAAGATGATTAGTTTATGTGTCCTCGAATAATTTTATCTGCATAAATCATTTTTTTACTAAATGTCAAGATATTTAAGTGTTAAGTATAATATATTCATTGTGAGAAATAAGAATGAAAACACCTATTTGTACTTTTGATGCTAAAACCGGTATTTTATGCAATATGTGTGAAAATAGACTAGATTCAGGTCAAATTACTAACTCTGACGTAGAAGGCTCGATCGTTCTTACAAAGCTTGCTCTTAAGAATTCTGAGATAGACAAGCTGACCCTGATTGGATCTAAGGAAATCGATGATGATGTGATCTTATTTTTTAAAAGTTCTGATGTACGTACAATTCGCTCTAATGTAAAATTGATTGATTTGATTCATAAAGCATTTAATAAGAACATTTGGATTGTAGAATCAGATTCCAATGACAGAAGATTTTTAGAAAATCTTTTCTATCCTATACGTATTGATAATATCAATTTTGTTTGGTTACCCGATGGTCAAAAGTTAACCCGAGTTGTAATGTCTAATAAAATAAATAATATGCAGGAAAAAACTCTGGAAAAAATCAAAAAATTATCACTATCACTACGGAATATAGAATTAATCGTTGAGTCTGAATTACAGTAAGTATGTTAATAATAGAAGAACAAATTGATTTAAAAACAAATAACAATTAAACATATATGACTTTGGATAAATACAATAAAATATTAACTAGAACTAATTATTCAAACGAGTTAAAAAATTTACCAATAGGGTCAGAAATTAGAGTCGCGGGTTGGATCGAAGATTTTCGTGATATAGGAAAGCTTGGGTTTCTCATATTAAGGGACGTAAAAGGTGCAATCCAAGCTATATTATCAGGAAATAATTTAATAACTGCAAGAATTATACCAAGGCAAAGTAGTATTCTGATCAAGGGAGTAATTCAGTCCACTAAATCAAAAGATTTCGCATTTGAAATATTAGTAAAGGAATTGCACGTATTTTCTGAAGCCTCTTTGTCATTACCAATTGATCCAACAGGTAGAGTAGAATCAAACCTTGACAACAGATTAGATTGTAGAGCTTTGGATTTGAGAAATCCCCAAGTCTCAAAGATTTTCTTACTTCGTTCCAAAGTTTTAAAAATTATTCGCGATTATTTTATTTCCAATAATTTTGTGGAGGTTAACACCCCTAAAATTATAGGCAGTGCCAGTGAAGGCGGATCAAACCTGTTTTCATTGGAATATTTTAAAAGAAAAGGGTATTTAGCTCAAAGTCCCCAATTGTACAAAGAGCAGCTTGTACTTGCGCTAGATAGAGTATTTGAAATTGCTCCTTATTTTAGAGCTGAAAATTCTCATACAGTTAGACATCTTAATGAGTTTTTAAGTGTGGATATAGAAGCCGCTTATATAGATTATTCAAATGTTATGGATATTTTTGAAGAATTAGTAAAATTGATTTTAAAAGATATTATAGGATCAGAATATCAAATAAAACCGTCTTTTTTAGAGAATATATCTATTGATGATTTTGTATCCCGACCTTTCCCTAGATTAACCTATGAACAATGTATAAATGAGCTAGATAAAATGGATGAAAAAATAAAATTTGGCGATGATTTATCAGATTTATCTCTTAGAAAGCTTGGAGAAAAGTACAATAATTTTTTCTTTATAATAGATTGGCCATTAGAACTAAAACCTTTTTATATACATGAGCATGAATACAACCCCGATTTATCTAAATCATTTGATTTACAATTTGGATATCTTGAACTAATATCCGGTGGGACTAGGCAACATGATGCTCAAAAGATCAAGGATAGGCTACAACATCAAGGACTATCTTTGATCGATTTTGCGGATCATCTCCGATCCTTTGATTGGGGAATGCCACCCCATTCTGGCGGAGGCTTAGGTTTAGACAGACTTTTGATGGTATTATGTAATTTATCGAATATAAGAGAAGCCGTTTTATACCCACGAGATACATCGAGAATCAGTCCATAAATACAATATCTACATTTGTGACACCTTCGTGGTCATAATAAATATAACATTTAGATTCATTTGTTATTGTGGAATATATGATCCACGGGACTGGATTTGTTTCCATATATTTTTTATCAGTATTTGAAGGGACTGGATTTGCAGGATGATTGTGATATATTCCTACTACAGATAGATTCATTGATTCTGCTTTTTTGTATGCTAAAAAGAGTTTATCCTCGTTTATTGTAAACATAATGTTAGATTTTCTATCATTTTCCATAAGTATTGTTTCTAATACTATGAATTGATTTTCTTTTCTTTTTCCTAATAATAGTGCACAAGACTCTTGGGGTTTGTTTTGCTGAGAATAATTTTCCAAAAATAACATTTTGTCCTTACTAATTAACATTTTAAATGATTCCAAGCCGCTTGGCGATTTTTCTAACATTTTTGTAAATACTATAATTTATCTTTATACTATTTATTATAAAAATATGAAATAAGAAAACTATTATTATACCTTAATTGTTTTTTATTTACATATCGATATGACTGATTGGGACTTACTCATGCCTGGGGCTGGTTTGACGATTGTTGGAGCTGTAGGAGTGACAATTGCTTTGTCTGGAATATCTAACACCTTTTTAGAAGGCATGCATGCCGTATCACTTTTATGCATGCTTTTTGGTTTAATTATGCTAAGTGGGGGTTTGTTCAAGGACGGTTTTCCTAGATCAAACAAGGCAAAGAAAGCCGCTTTTATTATTTTAGGAATATTTATTGTTATTGGTTGTATTGGGGCATTTCAGGTAAGTGGTCGTGTACCATCAATCATTCCATTTACAGGGATAATTTTAGTTATTAGTATACCCGCTCTAATAATTATAATTGCATCCCATAAAAGATATCGATTTTTAAATAAAATCACAATTGCATGTCTTGGTATAATGATCATAGGCTCAGGAGCTATTATTTCAACATCTTATGTAATGGCGAGTCATTCTACTACAACAAATTCTGAAAAGAATCAAACTTCCACTGAAAAAGAGTCCATTCCAAAAGTTATAAATGCACCTATTTTTCATGCTACAATTCTAGCTGGTGCATCTGCAAAGGGAAATCCCAGCTTTAAACCTGCAGTAATTATCGTAAAAAAAGGTGATGCTATAGAATGGATTAACAAAGATAATGTTCCACATACTGTAACAAGTTTTAAAGATAGTGGAAAATCCTTTGATTCATCCATAATAATGAGTGGAAAAAAATACATTTTGGATACATCTATTTTAAAGGGAGCAGAGTATGATTACTTTTGCACCATACACACATATATGAAAGGTAAAATTATTCTAAAATAAACAGTTCTTTAATTTGATATTATAAAACAGGCGATTAACAAATTATTTGTTTACAGGTTTTTAAGAATTAAATTAGATTTAATAAACTATATGATAAATAACAATTAAATTTTAAAATTAACAAGGATTTAGCCACCGTTATTTATGTTTTTCTATAGCAGTTACCAGTATTATACAAAAATATAATTTGATTATGCAAGGAACTATCTATTGTATAATGAAATTCATGGTAAAAGATTTAATTATTAAAAAAGTTTCTTTTATTATAATATTGTCAATCTAAAATTATTTTTTTGAAAATATGTTTTTAATAGATGAAAGCGAAAAACTATCCTCTTTTGGTGCTCGCTCTTGAAAACATGATGAGCACAATGCACGTAAATTTTCTGGCCTATTATCTTTTTTAGATCCATTTACATAGAAAAACTGAGGTTGATTAGAACCGGACAATTTCGTTGAGCAATTTTGACACCTGTTTTTTGCTCTTTCTAATACTGTTTGTTTAATTGCTAATGTAAGTTCTTTATATTTCTCACGATTTTTGCTTTTACTATTATTACCCGATGCGTTTCCAAAAAAAGACAATGATATTTATATAATTATCTTAAATAAATCTTTTTTTGTTTTGATAAGTTCTGTGTGAATTTTTCACTATTTTCGTTTTACTTTCAATATCAAAAGGTTAGCAAATGACGAACAAAATGATATGCAACAAAGCATCTTTTAGATTTGAGTAATTTACAACTCAGTTTTTATAATCTTGTTGATTTGTTAATTTAATAATATAAAAAGTAATAAAAAACTAAAAAATTAATTATGCTATTTTGAATATTTAGTCATGGTTGAAAAAATAACCTGTGCATATTGTGGGATAGCGATATGTGATAATGATATATGGCCACACGTTGAAGGGGATGCAAATATGGGTGTAAAAAAAATAGATTACTTTTGCTCTGAAAATCACAAGTATACTTTCCTATCTTCGTAAATATTCAAAATTTGTATTTTTAAACTCATTGTTTTACTCAAAGTTTATTGATTTAGAAATCTCCAATTGAAATATATCATATTTTTCTTTATATGTATAATTTTAGGCCATTTTGAAAATTTATAGAAATAACATTAAAATGAAATTTAATTTCCAGTAGTTATAATTTTTTACAGAAAATTCGGCGCTGTTCATTTAAGAAAAGGATATAGCTTGCAAATGACATAGCACATCTGCCAGCTATAAATCTCTTGCATAATTAGAAACAATCTACATTTTATAATATGATTTTGTATCGTTTTAACAATATTGATTCATTATTCTGTAGTTTGCCGGACCTGTTGCAACTACATCTGGTACTTGTTGTTTTTCCTGAGACTATTTCTGAATACATCGCTCATTATCTTGGAATTTTTTCAATCTACAGAAGGTATATACATGCTCTACCACTATTCTATTTTTTTTAATATAGTTAATTGTATTCTTTTATTCTGTATATAAATCCATACTTCTCTTCTTTCTATTTGGTATAGATGATATTTGCTCTGGGAAATCCTTTTCTATGCCACGATAGCCAAGGTCATATACATTTACAACCTCTTTGGAAATGATAGGATTATGATTCTATTTATAAACATCATGGCCATATCTCTTTTTTCATTTCTTATAACCTAATTTGTGAACGATACAGCCATTGTTATTAGCCACAAGCTGATTCTTTACCGTATGTCTTTTCTTCTTGCCTGAATAGTATGCATGCTTTGCATCTTATTTTATCTTCAGGTTTTGGTATTTGTTGTTGTTGTTGTTGTTGTTCTGTACAATCTGTAAAAGCAATAAAGTCTGGAAAATAATGTTTGACTTCCTCTTCTGGTGTTTTCAACCTTTTGGTTGTGTTATAAGTTTTCTGTGGAATTGCTATGCATTTTCTAATTAACTTAATCTTTTGTATATCTTTGCAAACGTTGCTCTGATCCAAATCAAATAAGAAACCTGAGAGAGAGTAGGTTATGTAAAGACGATAGAAACTAAGAGCATAAGACACCTATTTTTTAGGTAGTTTGAAATGCCTGACTACGGCATCTATGTCTCTTTCTCTGTTATCTTTTCTTTTAAATAAACACTTGATCTCGTGTTTGCAATATCTTTTTGTTATCTCTTTATCGTAACTCATCAAATTCTTGTACTGTGATATCGGTGAATGATTTGAAAAGCAGTAGTGGTTTTTTGAACCGCCCATCATATGAAAGCAAAGGATGGACAGATAAATGAGGAACTAATGATCATAAAGCTGTTTAGGAGTATTTATGCAAGAGGCATATCTTTTTATGAAGTGATTAGTGCCCTTTAAATATGCATTTCTCTTGATAAAGATAATTTGATTGATTTATATCGAATCTTTGATTCGATATAAATGCATATACAAAATGCTATAATATCAATTGCATATATGAAAATCTCACATGTTTTTTAATATTATTTTATCGATAATATTGCACAAATAAACTATATGGTATCTATTATCAATCATAAACCTATTAAAGTTTGTAATGTTCATTCAATTCAGATTCCTTTGACATATGCAAGTTAAGAATTTTTAATATATTTAAAAAAGTAACAGATATTATTATGAGAAATATTATGTGGATTTTAGTGTTTACTTTGATTGTTTTAAATTCAGTTATAAATATCAATTATGTTTTTGCATTTAAAAGAGACTTCCTAAATAACAGTGGAGATAAATACATTCAACAAAAATCTAAACAAAATATTCAGTGCAATATTAATTCTAATTGTAATAATGAAGCAGCACAACAACAACAAACCACTCGACAAAATATTCAATGCGATGTTAATGCTAAATGTGATAACTATTCTAATTCCAATATGGTGGTTTGCAAAGAACGTTCTGTATGTTTATTTCAATATGATGGACCATTTAGACTAGCAAATCCATACTAAAAACCATTAAATGTTACTTTAAATTTAATACTATAAAATATATATTTTTAATATTTGTCTGCTTTGTTGCATAACTCTGAAATTCGTTTTTTAATGATTGGACTTTGTTATCATATTACGAGTTCCGAATAGATATTTCATAGACTTGAACTAAATGTGATATACAGTTACGAAAAAATTGAGTTATGCAACAAAGCATATTTGTCTACTTATTTAATAAATTCAATACAAATACAAAAATTTGGATATAGACAAGTCATTTCTTTGAAGATACAAATCTTTAGAAAAAGAGTTAATCTATCAATTTGACAAGTCTTTATTTTAATTACTTGGTATAATCCAAAAGTATAAAAAATTTATCATGAAATATAAATTATGATTGTCCAACAATTAATTTGCGACGATTGTAAAAAAGTACTATTAGAAAAGGATCCTAAACATCTTACAGACGAAAAATTTCCAATAACCGAGGAAGAATCTAAAAGCATTGACCAATATCATAGGGGGCATCAATGTCATATTGAAGTAGTCGAAAAATTTTAGACTTTAGAATTTTCTACTCTGTTCATTTAACACTTATTTCTTCATTATGAAAATACATAAACAATTGAAACCAATTAATTATATGTTTTAGTTTACATTTTTTTTCTTCTTCAAGGAAAATAATCATCAAATTCTTCAGTTCTATACTTGATATATTGTATAGTCCTTTCAATAATACATTTTCAAAATGAGTGTAAAAATGATATTTCCGTTTCAAAATCTTGCAGGTTTACGTTATTATATGCACTATCAGATGATACACGGTGGCTTCCATACTTGTCTATAATATTAGAAAGAATTCGATCGGCAAAAAACATGCTTTCGCTTTTTTGACCTATTCACAACAAGGATTTCTTTATCATTTAATTCAATAACAACCCAAAGCCATATTAGTTCTAAAACAGCTTTTATCACAGATTCAACAATCATACATCCTTTGATTTTCTTTTTCGAGACACATTTCATTGGCCAATTTTTAAGCCAGTTCCAGATTGATATATGACTTATTTTTTACTATTTTTAAAGATAATGCTTTAGCAATGGTTACGAGTGATGAACCTAAAAGGTACAAGTCATTATCAATAATTTTAAAATTGTTTTATTTCTAGTAGATTTAGATATGGTTGTTTTAAAGCTATAGGACTTTCCTTAAGTTAACAGTGCGGATTTATTCATTCAAACTTTATATCAATACCATATTTTATAAATTAGACATATCGTATACGCATTTAAAGGAACTAATTCTATGGAACCATACAGGACAATATTTAATAAAAATAATGTAATTAAATTATTTTTACAGGATTGCTTGACAGGAATCAAAGATAATATTAAGGATAATTCTATAGACGTAGTTGTAACTTCCCCTCCATATAATATCGGTATAAATTATAGTATTTACAAGGACAATATACCACGAAAAAAGTATTTACAATGGTTAAAAGAGATAGGAAAAGAAATTAGACGAGTACGTAAAGAAAGAGGGATCGTTTTTTTTAAATATCGGAAATAAACCAAAAGATCAATGGATTGCATGGGATGTATCATTTATTTTGCGAGAAGACTTCATATTGCAGAATGTAATTCACTGGATAAAATCAATAGCAATTAATAAACAAGATGTAGGTAAATATCCTAACATATTAGATGACGTTGCTGTTGGACATTTCAAACCTATTGTTAGTAAAAGATTTATAAATGACTGTCATGAATATATTTTCCATTTTACCAAAGAAGGAAATACGTTATTAGATAAACTTGCAGTAGGTATTCCATATCAAGATAAATCAAATATTGGAAGATGGAAATCAGCAAAACAAGATTTACGAGACAGGGGAAATACGTGGTTTATTCCATATGATACAATACAAAGGAAAAATCAAAGACCTCATCCTGCCACTTTTCCAATAAAGATTCCTGAAATGTGTATAAAATTACATGGATTAAAATATAACATGGTTGCAATGGATCCTTTTTTGGGCATAGGATCATCCGCAATAGCTTCTTGTAACTTAGGGATTTCATTCATAGGCTTTGATATAGATAAACAATATTTGGATGAAACAACATCCAGATTACATTTATGTGGTAATTATGACCTTTGATCTTTTATGAATAACACATAATGTATTAAAAGATGAAAGGTATTTAATGGCAAGTTTGTAAAAAGAATCGTCAATAAATAAGCCAATAATTTATTTTATCACAAGTTTTTTAATTATTACGACTTTTTAAAAAGTATATGACTGATTTAGTATCTATGAATACCATAGATCTCTTGCATAATTAGATATATTTCATCAAGTTCACTACAGATACATCACATTTTCTTTCAGTGATGCAGGTTCATCATTCTATAGTTTACCAATCCCGATACTAATTCTGATATTCTATTGTACCTTCTCAATTTATTTCTGAAAATATCACTCATTATTCTATACTTTTTCAGCCTACAAATGGCATGCTCTATCACTATTCTCCTTCTAGAATGATTTTTGTTGTGCTCTTTTTCTTCTTGTGATAATTCTACATTTTTCTTCTTTCTGATAGGTATAGATGATAGTTGTTCTGGGAAATCCTTTTCTATACCAAGATATCCAAGGTCAAATACATTAACAACCTCTTTTGGAGTTACATGATGCTCCTCTTTATAAATATCATAATCATGTCTTCTTCCTTTCTTATATCTTAATTTATGGATGATGATGCCTTGATTGTTAACAATCAATTGTGTTTTTACAGTATGCCTTTTATTTTTGCCAGAATAGAATGTCGCACGTCTTTTGTTGTCCATAGGTCTTGGTATCTGCTGCTCTGTGGAATCTATGAAAGCCATAAATCCAGGAAAGTATTTCTCTACATCTTCTGGCGTTTGTAGTCTCTTTGTAATGTTGTATATTTTCTTTGGAATTGGTACGCATTTTCTAATCAAACTTTCTATCTTTTGAATATCTCTGTAGATGTTGCTCTGATCTAGATTAAAGAGAAAACCTGCTAATGTGTATGTGATGTACAGACGATAGTAGTAAATCAAAAGCATGAGAAATCTGTTTTTTATATTTAGTTTGAATGGTCTTCCTGCACCTATACCTCTTTCTCTGTTCTTTCTTTTGGATAATCTTTGTGTCTCATGTTTGTCATATCTTTTTATTATCTCATTATCGAAAATATTATCAAACTGTTGTACCATCAAGCCAGTGAACGATTTGAAAAGTAATGGTATTTTAGATAACCTTTCATACGAAAGCAAAGAAAGGACAAGAAAATGATAAATTATTGATAATATAGCTGTTTATTCTAATTATGCAAGAGATCTAATATATTTTAAATATTCTTTGTCATATATCAACTAACTTTTAAAATCAGATAATTTTATCAGAGTATTGTTTAATGTAATTATAAAACAATTACGATCCTTCTTATTGTTTCTATACGCATTAGCGAATTTTCTACTACTATGAGTACCCATATATCAGATTTAACTTTTTGACGGTGTCAAATGGTTATGGTCCTGGTTTTTGTCTTTCAAATCTTCTAGTAATTATAACTTAAATCATTTAAATCAGGATGATAACTTTTCAAGTAAAAAATTATCTTTTTATCTCTATTACAGTTGCATCATTACTTATATAGAATCATAAAATCATTGGTATGAAGAGCCATTGCATCTATCAATATACCATCCTATCAAACAACATTCACTTCAGTATACAAATTCTAAAAAGCGGTATGCTATAGTAAAATCCATTTCATTTAAAAGTTGCTTGTTTGATTTTAGAAATGTAGTTAGTTATATAAGATTAAAATAATTATACCATACTAATTAAGATGTTGTATAAATTAAATTTAGGAAATGAATTTAATCACCGGAACAGGAATTCGAGCACTTGGACTATTTTCTGATATCTAACGAGAAAAATAATTTTGCGAGTAATTTTGAACCAAATAAAATATTAAATTAGAAGCAAGGGATGAACTAAAAGTGCCATCAGCCAAAAAAATATGTATTGTTTGTGAGAAAAACATCACCATAGCTAGAGGAAAAGATATCAAAAGATGCCAACAGTGTAATAATACAGTATGTAATGAACACTTTATCATTTGCAGATTGTGTAATCAAACTATTTGTAATAATGAACTACGAAAATGTGATTATTGTCCCTTTGATCAATGTAAAAATTGCACATTCAAATATAGAGACAACTATTCTAACTCATCTTATTCACTCTGCTGCTCAGAGTGTATTAAAACGCGTAATAATAAAAATGGAATATAAATAGACAAAAATTTTATACTGTTTAATTTCTTCAATATCTTTTGTATTTTTTTGTTTGAACCCGCTTCTATATGGAACATTTAAATTTTAAAAATCTATTGGATGATTAGAATAGATTTTATCTTTTCCAAAAAAAAAGACATCCAAATAGATAGGTAGACAGTAACAAGAATTGTGGTAAGATGAGAAGAAAATAAATAACACATCATTTTTGATAATTTTCAAATATAGATTCCAAATTATTATTATTATTTTCCCCTCTGGTTGTCCCACAGTAGAACCTGTAATCTTGAAGAAAATAAAATGTTATTTCTATTTGCGTATTCTCTAAGCCAATCGCTTTTCTCTAAAATTTTTTCCTTTGTAGTTGCTTGAGGCATTAAAATTATGCGGGATTTGGGCAAATCAAATTTTTTTATATTTTGCTCTATTTCTATCAAGTCTTTATCATTGTCTACTACAAATTTAAAAAATGCATTTTTTAAAGTCCTGTAAAAAGTTAAGGTATTTTTGTATATCTTATCTAAATTGATTCCAAATTGATCATTATTTGAATTGGATGTCTTGGGTGAAACATTCCATTGATCAATCATACTTGTTAATTCTTTATTTGGTAAAATAGTACCATTAGTTTCTATTTCTACAAAAAATGATTTTTTAATTTTTTTATAGTTCTCGTTATTGATATTTTTTAAAAGAGATATTAGATTGTTTTGCTGTAACAATGGCTCACCCCCAGTAATAACCAGGCGATCGATCTCTGAATATTCAAAAATTTTTTGCGTTAGATCATCAACACTAATTTCTTTAGTCTCTTTGTTAATGTCATAATTATCCCAATCCCATGTATATTTTGTATCGCACCATGAGCACTTAAGATTACAATTTGAAAGTCTAAGGAATATGCATGATGTTCCTGAAGATATTCCTTCGCCTTGTATGGAACAAAATAGCTCACTTATTTTAAGTAGTTTCTGATTGCTATCTTTGTTTATGGGCATATGATATATTATTTAATAAAGAGATATAGAATAAATGTATGTAATTATGGGCTCTGTAAAGTTAACAGCTATGTAAACACAAGGATACATCTGTCTGTTGCATGATTATTTTTTTCGCTATTTTCTACGTTTTGTTGATTAATTAAAAACGAAAACATCTAAAATTCAATTGTTATTGTCACGGATAAACTACTATTATAACGGGTTTTCTAATTATGCAACAAAGCAACAATAAAGAGATGATGTCTTAACTTTACAGAGTCTAATTATGGAGTAAACTTATTTAAATACAAATTGTTAATACAATGAAGTAAAAATCTAAATCGACGTAGGTTAATTTTTAAAGTACATTAAGGATTTAAAATTTCATTTTAATACTATACCTTTACATTTTAATGGCACATAAACAAATACATATCTTTAAAAAAAGAAAAATGATCAATAATTCTTTAATTTTTTGTCCCTTCTTTGCTTTCATACGATAGGCCATCCAGAAAACGCCTACTTTTCAAATCGTTCACCGGCATTACAGTACAAGAATTTGATGACATCTTCCAAAAAGAAATAAAAGATGTTCTAAACATGATATACAACATCCATTTAAAAGAAAAATAACAGAGAAAGAAAGGTAGGTAAGGCAAACCTTTCTAACTAAATTTAAGAGATGGATCTTTAATGCTCATGGTAGATTATCGCCTGCACATCACACAAACATTAACGGGTTTTTCTATTTGATTTGGATGAGTAACATCTGTAGAAACATACAAAAGATTGAAAGTTTGATTAGAGAATGTTTACCAATTTCACAGAAAATATACAGCATAACAAAGAGGCTAAAAACACCTGACGAAGTTAAACAATACGTCCAGACTTTCTGTCTTTTATAGATTGTAATGATATCAGATATCAAGACCTATTGATAAAGAAAGAAATAATATATGCTATTCAGATTTAAAAAAAACATGTAATAAAGATGCAGTTAATGGTTAATAATCAAGATATTATTGTTCATAAAACAAATCATAAAAAAGTAGAAAGGCAGGATTATAATATTATAAAGAAAATCATCCTATGGTCCTAAAACAATTTGTAGATGGGGTTGATCTGGGATACCAGGTTATAGAACCTGATTTTCCTGAAAAACTCTATCGTCCACACCTATCAGAAAGAAGAGAAATCTAAAAGTATAACAAGAAGAGAAAGAGTATAACAAAAGTCATTCTAGAAAGAGAATAGTGATAGAACATACTATTTGTAAATTAAAAAAGTATGGGATAATGAGCGACGTATTTAAAAACAAACACAAGAAATACAAAAGTATCATATACAGTATCAGGTCTCGCGAACTACAGAATAATTAATCAACATTGTTAAAATCTATAAAAAGTCATACTGTAAAGTGTAGATTATTTATAATTGTGCAAAGTCCTAATAGACACGCTACGTATTTGAGTAATAATCAAAATAACGTTATAAAACTGAGGAACTTAATAATTTTGTTTTAGTATAAAAAATATTTAAAATAGATATGAATAAGCCTCAAAAAGTACAAGTAAAAGAATATCAAGACATGACAACAAGTACAGTACGATAAAATCACATTTGTTTTTAGGATAAACTAAATCGCATTATAATTTTTACAGATACTCATCAAAGAGTAAAAAAGACTTTTTTTTAAAATCAAATTCAAGCATTTTTATTTTAGAGTATTCATCTAATACAGTATAAAAATAAAAACTATGTACATTTGCCTATATCGATCATGACATGTACCTTCAAATACAAGTTTATACATTAGTAATCTTTAGTCGTTGACTGATAAGAAATATCCAGAGTTAGACGCAATATAACATAACAGAATAAAATTTGCCATTGATATTATTTAGATTTGAGTATTTAAATATAATCGCAATTTACTATATTTGATAATATATGTCAAATGAATATGCTCATCCAGAGGTTTTAGTTGATACACAATGGACAGAAGAACATTTGAATGATTCAAATGTGAGGATTGCGGAGGTAGATTATGATCCGAAATCAAATTATTTTCTAGGGCACATTCCAGGTGCCATATTATTTGATTGGAGACAAGATATCAATGATCCAATAAGCAGAAATGTATTATCCAAACAAGCCTGCGAAAAATTACTCGCAGAAAAAGCAGGGGTGAATAAAAACACCACTCTTATATTATATGGAGATTTTAATAATTGGTTTGCAGCATTTGCATTTTGGGTATTCAAATACTATGGATATAAAGATATCCGATTAATGAATGGTGGAAGAAAAAAATGGCTTGAAGAAGATAAAACGGTTACAAAAGATATCCCAACATACCCACCAGGCAATTTTAAAGCATCAGACTCCGATGAAAAAATTAGAACATATTTAACCCAAGTTTCAAATTCAATAAAACAAAATTCAACAGTAATGGTAGATGTAAGATCACCTGCAGAATTTACAGGTGAAATAACAGCACCTCCAGAATATCCTACAGAACATGCACAAAGAGGAGGCCATATTCCAGGTGCTGTAAATATACCATGGTCAAAAGCAGTAAATGAGGATGGAACATTCAAGGCATTAGAAGATTTAAAAAAATTATATGAAGAAAAAGGTATAACATCTGATAAAGAAATTATATCATATTGTAGAATTGGAGAACGTTCATCCCATACATGGTTTGTACTAAAATATCTTTTAGGATATCCAAATGTGAAAAATTATGATGGCTCTTGGACAGAATGGGGAAATATGATTGGAAACGAGATCGAAAAATAAATCTATAAAAAATCCAATTAATTTATTAAAAAATTTATTTATCAGCATAATTTTTTAATTAAAATATGAAAAATATAATTTGATATACTCGAGTTTTTTATCTGATTTTTTTCCATCATAATTTCAACTAATTCTTGTTTATTATCAATGATCCATCTTGACACTTCAAGATCTGCTGTTGGATCATCAGAAACAAGATGAATTATTTGATTATTTTCCATTTTTTTATCCATAAAATCACCTAATTTTGCAAGCGTTGCGGAACACTCTGTTCCAAGTTCATACAATTCGAAATCAGGAAACATTTTAAAGCATTTTACATTAAATTTTTTTATCAATTCCTGTAATTCATTTTTACATTGTCCAATGTATTTTAATGATCCCAAGTTTTTAACATCAAATGGTTTTATTTTTGCTATCCAGCCATCCTCAAATGGATAATCATTCACTCTTTTCGGATTGGATAACAATTCGGTATTAATTTCAATAATTTTCCCAGATACAGGTGATCTAATAACTCCAAAATAACTTAAACTTTCTATAGTGCCTAGACTTTTATCTTTATTTATAGTATCACCTACAGATTTAAGTTTTATTTTTTTTATATTACCAGAAATATAGGAAAGTACGGGTGTTATACCTACTGTAACTATTGAACTATTATCCATATTATTTTTTTCATCAGCTATACCTTTATGTACATTATCAATTTTAGCCCAAGTAAAATTTTGAATATCATACAAGTAATTTACAGGAAATCTACAATTATCAAGTTTAACCCAAGTTAAAGACACTAAAATAACAAAACAAAATAGAAATTTAAATATATGGTCGATTTTTATTAATCGAGATTCATTTAACGGTAACAGATTTTGCCAAATTTCTAGGGTAGTCTGGATCCACTTGCATCTTTAATGACAAATAATATGCCAAAATTTGTAATGGTATAACCTCTATAATAGGATAGAGAGACTCCGCACATTCAGGTATCGGAATATAAATATCATACAGTGGATCATATTTGTTAGATATTCCGATTATTTTAGCACCTCTTGATTTGATTTCATGAGTGCTAGAAATAACATCACTATAAGTATCATCAATGGGATTTAAAACGATTACCAAAGATTTTGAATCGATTAAAGCCAAAGGTCCATGCTTTAATTCTCCAGCGGCAATACCTTCTGCATGAATATAAGCAAGCTCTTTAATTTTTAAAGATCCTTCCAATGCGATAGGATAATGAATAGATCTTCCCAAAATGTAAATATCTTTTATTTCATTATCTAGATTAGGCACTATTGAATTTATTTTATTATCTAATTCCAAAGTCTTTTTAACAATATCTACTAATTTCTTTTTATTTACATCATCAAAAGAGAAATGATCGTTAGATAACATATTAACTATATTATATAAAATCATCAGCTGTCCAACGAAACTCTTGGTTGCAGCAACGCCAATTTCTGGTCCACAATTCAAAACTAAAACAGAATCACTCATTCTTGCAAGGGAAGAGGTAGAAACGTTAACAATAGATAAAATTTTAGAACCTTGCTCTTTTGCTTTTTTTACAGCATGAATAACATCTGCAGTTTCACCGCTTTGAGATATCGCAATTACCACAGAATCTGGTTCCAAGGTATCTGAAATATAATGGAACTCACTGGACATTATTACCTCCGATTTAATTTTAGCAAATTTTGCCAAAAGATATTTTCCAAGCAATCCAGAATGATAACTTGTTCCACTACCTGTTATGTATATAGGAGAATTTTTGTTTCTTAAAAAATTGCAAAATTGATGAAAATTATTAGTATCATTAATAGAATTAAAAAGGATAGAAGGTTGCTCATGAATTTCTTTTAGTGTATGATGTGCAAATTTTCCTTTTTCAGTTGAACCAAACTCCCATGCAACTTGTGTAATGGGACGTATTACTTTTTTATTTTCCATATTAAAAATATTATATGTACCATTATCTATTGTAACAATATCTCCATTGTCCAAAAAAATAGCTTTATCAGTATGTTTTAAAAATCCCAATACATCACTAGATAAAAAGAGAGCAGAATTTGCAACCCCAATTATTAGTGGTTCGTCAAATCGTGCACCACCAATTAATCCATTTTTAAAAACAGCAATAAAGGAAAAAGAACCTTTAAGAATTTTACAAGTATATATAAGAGCTTTTCTATAATCATTGTCAAACTCTTTACAATATTTTTCTAAAAGATGAGGTATTACCTCACTATCAGTTTGACTTTTAAATATATGACCCTCTTTTAACAATAACTCTTTTAATTCTTGATAGTTTTCAATAATGCCATTATGAACTATAGCTATATCAACATTACAAGAAAAATGCGGGTGAGCATTTCTATCACTTACACCACCATGAGTAGCCCATCTTGTGTGTCCAATGCCTATTTGTCCAGGCAATTTGTCGAATTCCAAGATTTTATCCACTTCTGCAACTTTTCCTACGCCTTTGCTAATCAGAATATCACCATTATTCAATGTGGCTATTCCAACGCTATCATAGCCTCGATACTCCATTTTTTTAAGGCTATCAACTAAAAGTGGAGCAGCCTC
The DNA here is from genome assembly GCA_963830925.1 of uncultured Nitrososphaeraceae archaeon. Taxonomy (GTDB): domain Archaea; phylum Thermoproteota; class Nitrososphaeria; order Nitrososphaerales; family Nitrososphaeraceae; genus Nitrosocosmicus. The sequence goes on from CAWHOB010000001.1 coordinate 1,596,161, forward strand.
AATAAATTGTCCTTTATATCCAATAATTGAACACACAATAAAAGATAATTTTTATAATTTAAAACTTTTATTGAATAAATGGATATACCATTATAAAATTTGATATAACGCATTAATTAATAAAATAAATATTTAATAATGAATATTTTACTAGCATATAATAAAGTTTATACCGGTAAGAAAACATTGTAGGTAGTATTACCTCTAATGACAATAGAGAAGAAATTAGTTTATGATAAAGACGATAAAACTTTTGAAAAAAAAATCGTCATGCTAGAAAATGAAAAGAAAATTCACATTCTCACAAATCCTACTGCATGGAAGATTTTAAAATTGATTTCAGAGAAGCCAAAATATGCTGCACAAATTGCTAAAGAGTTAAACATCTATGAACAAAGTGCATATTATTATATTAAGAAATTAGTTTCTATTCAAGCTATAATTGAAATAGGTACTAATTTTGTTAGAGGTGGAACAGCAAAGTTATACCAATGTGCAAGTCCATCCTTTGGTATAGAACTACCATGGGGAGAGAAAAAAATTATAAACTCGGTTAAAGAAAAAGATAAATCACATTTAAAAGATGAAAATACTAGAAGATTCCTAAATGGATTTTTGAACCGTGAAAATTATTTTGATGGTCTCATAATTGTAGGCTCCCCTAATCCACATGGTATTTTTAAAACTTCAGCAAGAGATGGACATTATGCAATACATTTATCGTTTTATCTAGGAACCCTATGTAACATGCCAGATGGATTTATTGTTAAATTAGATGAAGATGCAAAAGCAGAAAAAGAGCTAGAAGATAACAACATGATTATAATCGGCGGCCCAGGTACTAACATCGTTTCATCGGAATTCAATAAATTTTTACCAATAAAATTTAATGAAAATAATTATTGGTCGGGTTTAATAGATAAATCAGGTAAATTATATCATTTAGATAATTTAGGAATAATTGCAAAAATAAAAAATCCGTATAATAATACAAAAAATATTATTTTAATAGCAGGCGTAAGATCAATTGGTACAAAATCTGCAGTACTTGCCTTTACCAATTTCAGTAAAAAAACTTTTTCAGAATATATAGGAAAAGAAAATGAATGGGCTGCAATTGTTCAAGGCTATGATATGGATAGTGATGGAAAAATTGATTATGTAGATATTGAAAAGATCGAAAGATCGTAAGTAATAAAAAATTTATATTATTTAGCAGGTGGCGCTTCAGTAGGTGTTAATGAAAGATGTACAAGAATTTCAGATTCTTCGTCTTTCTTTACCAGATAACCCGGCAAATTTATTTTTCTATTTCCTATACTAACATGACCATGTACAACAATTTGCCTTGCTTGATATGGAGATTTCAAACTAGAGCGTTTCATAACAACCGTTTGTAATCGCCTTTCCAGTATATCCTCAATTTTGAGATTCAAAATATCATCCAATGTAGAACTGGAGGTTACAAGTCCTAGTCTTGATAAATAATTAAGCAATTTAGTTTCTTTTTCATGTCTTACCTCTATTGGAAGGGATAAAAGAGAACGAGCCTGGTTTCTAATTCTTGCGATTTCTGTTTGAGCTTTCCATAATTCGCGTTTATTTCTTAATCCATAGGAACCTACTACGTATAATTCAGAGCTAATTTGATCGGTTGTCCAAATACTTCGTGGACGATTAAATGTCTTTTTAGCTTTTCGAGGATCACCCATTTATATCACCTTATTTTGCTGCACCTGCAGAAGGAGCCCCAGGTTTTCCAGCAACTTTTTTAACTCCTACCGCGGTAGCTCTTCTACCAGTGTTCCGGGTTCTTTGCCCTCTAACACGCAATCCAAACATATGTCTATAACCTCTCCAACTCATAATAGATTTTTCCCTATCAATATCATTAGATTTTACGAAATCCAAATCGGATGTGATCAAATGCATATCTGTTCCTGTATCCATATCTTTTCGTCTGTTAAGATACCAATTAGGTACTCCCAATGAGATAATATTTTTTAAGGCATTTTCAATATCCGATATATCTTTATCCGTAAGGAATCCAACTCGAAGATAAGGATTAATATTCAAGGACTGTAAAATAACCTGTGCTAAATTATAACCAACACCTTTAACTAAACTTAATGCAATTATAGATTTTTTACTACCATCTATATCTTTTCCTGCAATTCTAAGTATGTGTTTAAATTCTTCCTGTGACAACTTTTTATAATAATAAAGATCAAATTCCTAAATAAATACTATGCTAGATAGAACTAAATTCTACTATATTATTATTAATAAATAATATAAAAATTTCATATATTATCATTTAGGATAATTTACAAATGAAATTTTTTACTAAAATTCAAATATATTTTAGAAAAATCATAATAATATAAACGAAAAGCGCCTAAATAAATCTTATATTCTCGTATTCATATAATTATTTAGTGACATAAAAATGAAGAAAAAACAGAATATAATCAAACCAGAATTCTCAAATAATAAAAAAGAAATGGAATGGGAAAAATATCAAAAAGATTTAGAATTAGCAATAGAAAACCATTAACATTTTTGTTATTTAATTAGTAAATTTACAATTATTTAAGATAAAAATTAATAAGTCACTAGCGATAAATTATATATTAATATGTTTTCTGATTGGTTGTCTAGGGTAGGAAGCGCAATTCCTAGAGGATTTTCTCGGCACTATATTCTAGAAATTTTGACAGATCAACCAATGACTGGTAAGGAAATAATCGATAAGGCTATATTACAAACTGAAGGAAAATGGAAGCCTTCCCCAGGTTTAATTTATCCATTATTGGGCAGATTGTTAGAAGAGGGATTAATAGAAGAGCATGATAATGGCAGATACAGAATTACAAAAAAAGGTATTTCAATTGCATCAGATATAAAATATGCTCACAACATAATACAAAAACACCTAGACGTAGTATTAAGAATAGGAAATATGGGTCGATTTATGACAATGGATTTGCTAGATAGAATATTTACAATAGGATCTGCACTTAGCTCTAATCTCAATAAAATGACAGAAGAAGAAAAAGGAAAATATAAAGAATTTTTAGTTAATGAGCTTGATAAATTAAGTAAACAAGAAAAACTTCGGACTCAAGAAAACAAAATAGATGAGACAAAAATAATAAATTCAAATGAGTAAAGATAGCCTTAAAAAAGGAGCAGACTACATATTGAAGGGAGGAACCCTTTTAAAAGACCCTTGTAATGTATGTAATGGCCTTTTGGTTAGATTCAAAGGTAATATCATTTGTATAAATTGTCAAAAATCACAAAATAATGAAATAGATAGAAAAGAAAATATACCACATGTTTTTGAAACAGATAAAATAGAAAATCAATCAGATTTAATTGAGCATAATCAAAATAATGAAAATGGCAAAAAAATTGTAAGAACTAATTATCAAAATATACTAGATCAAATAGAGGAAACAATCCTAGAAAAATTAAAGAAAATTAAAGAATTAATTAAAACAGAAGACGATTTGAGCAAGCAAATAGATTATTTAAAATTATTGCGTCAATATTTAAAAGTATTGAAAGAAATTAAAACAACAATATAATTAAACAGATTTTTATATTTTCATTAACCAATGTGTATATGATATCAATCAATTATTCGCCAATATTTTGGTGAACGAGTATATTAATATATTGTAGTCATTATAATAAGTTTTCAATGCTTTGTTGCATGATTATTTTATTCGTCATTTGTTAACGTTTTATTGACAGTGTTATAACGGAAATAGTCAAAGCTTAATTATTATTATAATACAAATATTAAATTTTTAACTGATTTTCGAATCATGCAACAAAGCAGTTTTCAATAATAAAAATGTAAGAATACATCATTTTTAAACGAAAAATGAAATTGTCAAACTTAATATCAAAAAACATAACAAAATTTTTGAGGGATAGAACTATTAATATTATATTACTTTAAATATAACAAAAATAATATTTAAATAATTAAATTAAAATAACTTAAGTTGAGTAGAGCAAAACTAGTTCTTAGACTTGATCATCTACTTCTTCTTCTCTAGTACCATACAAAATTGTGACACTATATTCTGAATAGTTTTGAGTATGATTCCATAAAGAGTTATAATATAAGTCTAGTAGATCATACCCTTTACTTTCCACATCTTTTAAAAAATCATTTACTAAAATATCTAGTTCCTCATGGTTATAATGAACAAAAGTCTTTACCTGCGTCATTTACTATCATATTACAAATCATATACTTTATACTTACCTTTTAGATTTTAAGAATACTTTAAGATGCAATATAGAAATAAAATATAGTTTAAAAGTGAAATAAATTCGATCTAGAGAAATCTAAACTTTCAAAAACCAAACTAAATCATAAATACTCAATTAGCAAATTGAGTTATATGTCAAACCATAATAATTTAAATTATATAGATGTTAGATGCTTTATTGGATGATTCCGCTTCCTAAATACATTTAGATAACATTCACCAACAAAATATGTGAACCGGACCACCTATAATCAATCTCTTATTAGAAGAGGCCAAATACTCAGCTTTATGTCAATAACAACTGTGGGATATAGATAAGAAATTATTGGTTTATTTTGGATGCTCTCTATCTTTTCCTTCTTCTGAGACTCTGCTAGATTTGTTTTCATTTGCTTTGTTGCATGATTCTTATAATCAATGATTTTACCATCTATTTTGGTTAAACAGATATCATTTTGTTATACAAGGACGCTTTCAACATCATCTCTTGTACCATATTCTTTAGTTTAACCGAGTATAAGTATTCACCAAACATTCGCTTTATGCACGAAAACACAGTTTCAAAATCCATCTTTGTCCATAGCTTACGCTATCCTTCCATCCTTGTAAATCACTTTTCTGCGCTAACACTGCTAGATTTCTAAGGGTGTTTCCTTTTTTCCATCGAACTCTAGCATTTTTTCTTACTTTAATGCAAGGTTGGATTCCGTTGTCTGATAAGAATCTAAAAATATTATTGCCTTCATACGCCACATCACCCAACAGTTTACCTATGGATACCATGTTATCTGATTTTATAATATTTTCAATCAATTCAGGTAACGCTTTGCTATCATGAACGTGCTCGTCTGTGACCTTCATAGAAAGTATTTTCTTGGTTTTAACATTAACTGCTACGTGTATTTTCAAATATCCTTTCTTATTTTTCGCATTCCATTTATCCCTCATCCATTGACCTCTGTTGGTAACCTTGATACCTGTACTATCTATCGCAATGATGATGTATTCGTCTTCAAAATCCTTGTTTTTACTATTTATATCTTTTATCTTGATATCTAGTCTGTTTATTCTTCTGTTTATTGTGGTGTAATGTGGGATGGAAGGTACTTTTCCTTTGGCGTGTCCTTGTGCGATTCCTTCCGTTTGTCTATAAGGAAGATGAAAGTACACTTTGGCTGCTTTGTTGCATGATTATTTTAAATCGTTTTTTATTAGCGTTTTGTTGTTAAGGATATAACGTAAATAGTCAAAATATAATTATACTTGTCCTAAATGAATTGCATCTTTAACTATTTTTCGAATCATGCAACAAAGCACACTTTGGCATATCCAAGCAAGAGAAGGAAGGTATTGGGATAATGAAATGGCTCGCCAATCTTGTCTTTGTTCATCCCTTCTAGTTCTGCATCCCAGTTGTTTATAACATCAAATCCTAGCAGTATTTCGCCTCTTCTAACAAGAGATTGGTTGTAGACGGACCAATTCATATGTTTTATTGAGGGATGTTAGCTAAATGTATTTGGGAAAGAGGAATCATGCAACAAAGCAGTTTTCATTGTCTTCGGTTTTACTAGATTTTATGATTGATACTTGCCATCTTCCGGAGAGATATATCTTCTAAATGTGGAGATAAACTTTCAGTCTCCGGCGATAAGTATGCTCACTGGAGATACCGGAGTCATTTTTCTCTAATTTCTATGAATAATGTTATTCATACATGTTCTTGTGCTGATTCGGAGTGTTAACACTGAAACCAAAGTCAAATCTTTTAGTGTTTAAATGAGTGATCTTTGCCAGGTAGATTCTATCGTTGCACAAAGATAAACATCAATTGTTCAAACATATAAGAAGTACTATGCCCTGATAATTATACAAGATATAATGAGTCACTTAGAGACAAGCCGTCTTACTGAAGATCTAGTTGGCCTAAAAGACGTTGGAATACATCTTAGATTTGAGTATGCAAATAAAGATATCGAATGATGAAAAGAAGAGAAGAAAGCAAAGACTTGCTGATCAAAGATACAAAGAGAGACATCTAGAACGCCGTAAAGCCCAAAAAAGACGGGCTGATAAAAAATATACAGAAAAAGATCCAGAACGCCGTAAAGCCCAAAATACACGTGCTTGGAAGAAATATAATGAAACACATCCAGAACGCCGTAAAGCTGCTACTAAGAAATGGACTGATAATAATAAAGATCATGTAAAAATATATCAGGCCAAGCGCTATCAAGATAATAGAGAAGAAATCTTAGAGAGACAAAAAATATTGCATTCAACTGAAGGATATAAAGAGGATAAAAGAATTTATGATAAGAACTATAGAAATGAACACAAAGGGGCTATTAAAGAATATCATCAGAACCGTTGGATAGAGATTAGAAAAAAAATTGTTGATGGATTTAGGCCATTGTTAGAAAATAAATGCTTTGAATGTAGTATCGAATCTGATTTACACCTCAATTTAATTTTTGAAGACACAAAAGAGGATTTAGAGACGAAATTCAATGGTAGTCGTTTGAAGTTATATAAATATTATCTAGAACATCCTGAAGAGATTCCAAAGAAATTTAGATTTGTGTGTAAGAAATGTACTGTAAGTTACGCTAGTTCTTTATCAAGGGTGGTAGAATCAAAAATTGAAAGAAAGGTGCGAATAAAACTGGAAGAATTAGGAATCTCTCATGTAGCTCATAAAAACTTTAGTTTTAAAAAAATTTCCTCTAACCACCAAGTGGACCTGTACATACTGCCTAACATATGTATAGAAATAGATGGCTATTTCCACACAATACCTGAGGGAAAGGAACGTGATAAAATAGTGGATAAGGAATTAAAGAAACAAGGACAAATGGTACTTCGATATCCGACTATAGCACAGGGAGAGAAAAAAATTGAAAAAGAGGCTGATGATGCTTTGTTGCATAACTCAATTTTTTCGTAACTGTATATCACATTTAGTTCAAGTCTATGAAATATCTATTCGGAACTCGTAATATGCTAACAAAGTCCAATCATTAAAAAACGAATTTCAGAGTTATGCAACAAAGCAGCTGATGAGATTTCAAAGAAAATCAAGTCTTATCTTGACTTAAATAAGAAAAAATAATTCTTCTAGTCTAGGATCGTCTAGGTTATATTTAGATCTATCTTTCTCGCTTACATAGTTATAATTCTTTTTAAGGTAACAATACTTACAGATAAATCCTCCCTCCCCATCATGATGCCTCCGTCAATTAAAGAAAATTTCTTCTAAGCCCGCAGTTCTTCTTTATTCGTATTCGGAAGAATCCTTGGGTTTGACTTCTCTATATTTTCTCTTATTTCGGTTCCATTATATTTAAATAACTCTACACTAATAAGGTATTGAATCCTGTTTATAAGAACGACATCATCGCAAAGCCCTCCGGGCCCGTGATTTTACCGGTACTTATAAGTAGATTCTAATAATAAGGTGTAAGGAATAAATGGTTAATAGTGTTAATCAAAATAGAGAGTTAGACCAAGATATATGTCACTCTATCAGTATGCTCTAAAGTCATAGTAATGCATTAATCACATCTATTTGACTAATATCTAATTGAGTTGCAATAACATCTGTTGATATATTAGATTCGTAAAGGCTTAGAATAGATTAGTATGGATATCTATAATCGCCTGCTTTGTTGCATAACTCTGAAATTCGTTTTTTAATGATTGGACTTTGTTATCATATTACGAATTCCGAATAGATATTTCATAGACTTGAACTGAATGTGATATACAGTTACGAAAAAATTGAGTTATGCAACAAAGCATAATCGCCATCATCATCATTAATATTCCCGTTAATATCCATAAAAAGAAACTTGGTTTTTATTGTTTTATATCTTCTTACATGGACATTGAATAGAGTTAAAACTAACATATAAAAAGAATGAAAAATTCTGTTCTTAAATAGATCTAATATTTTCTAAATTATTCTTTAAATGTATATTCAACTATCAATTCTACTTTAACTTATTATGATACCATTACGAAATTATTTGTAATTGTTGAGTTATTGAAAGATTTTCCATAAAAAATCATTCTTATTATTATTATGATTAAAATATGGAAATGACGAATTTGTTATAATTAAATATTTTCAGATGTTAATGTTATATATTATACTACGAAAACTAATTCAATTTATTTCTCTTATAATTCTTTTATATCTTCTGCATCAGATTCTAAAATGATATTACTATTATCCAATTCTGTTTCTACAGCAGAGTTTTCATCTTCTCCTACTTCTTTTTCTAAAGCCGTAGATGAGTTTTCTACCTTTTTTGGCAATTTTTTATTTGTTGTTAAGGATGTTGATTCTATTGTATCATCTACTTTCTGTTGTTCGGGCATAACTGTCATTATTATTATGATGTTGTTATTATACTATTTATGACTGTAAATGATCATGAAACATCAAATAAAATAATAAAACTCAAGACAAATCCTAATTCACTACCATAAACTAAAGAAAAATCTAAAGAAATGAAGGAAAAATTATTGATAAAATTATTAAGTCCTTTTTCTTTAAAAAAAAGTAAATCAAACAGATATTTTTTAAAATGATGGATACAAAAGTACAAGCCTCAGAAAATATTCTCAAAGGAAAAGAAAATCTTCAAGTACGCTATAGATTCGACTGTAATTAAAGTCGAGTTAAAACATATTTAGATATGAGAGATTGCTACTATCGAACTAGAAAGTAAAGAAATCCTAAGGATAAGCATATCAAAAGAACAAAATATGTTTTTGTTGTGGCAGAGCATTTTCTTTCGGATATTGTGGATGAACATGGCAAGCACCCAGTTTCAACAGATATATGGTGATACTTGGTATCCACCACAAACATGTAGATTCCTGAAACTAACTCATCATATTCATTCATCTTATGAGAAAAGCGTCATTATTGAAAGAATTATACAGTATATCAAATATAGGACTGAAAGCTTGATGATTACTTTCCTTGTAGAAAGAAAAAGAAATGTAAATTAGAATATGTAAAGAATTGGCTTAATCTTTTTGTAGATTTTCATAATAAGGAATTATGTCTTAAGTGAACAGAGCCTTTATATATATTAGATCTCTTGCATAATTATTCACAAACAGCTTTATGACCTAAAGTTCATTATTACGCTGTTCTCTCTTTGTTGCTTTCATGCGAGATGTTATCCCGAAAACCACTGCTTTTCAAATCGTTCACTGGCTTAACAGTACAAGAATTCTATAATATTTACAATAGAAAAATAGAAAAAAGATATGAAAAATATGAATTAAAACGTTTATCATATAAAAGAAAAGAAGATAGAAAAAGAAAAGCTGGTGCAGGGAGACATTTCAAACTAGATATAAAAAATAGATTTCTAATTCTTTTGGTTTACTATCGCCTATACATCACATACACATTAGCAGGATTTCTCTTTGATTTGGATCAGAGCAACATCTGCAGAGATATCCAAAAGATTGAAAGTTTGATCAGAGAATGCGTACCAATTCCTCAAAAAATATATAACAAAACAAAAAAGAGGCTTCGAACTCCTGAGGACGTAGAGAAATATTTTCCGGGATTTATTGCTTTTACCGATTGTACAGAACAACAGATACCAAGACCTGTGGATAATAACAAAAGGAAGACTTTCTACTCTGGTAAAAAGAAAAGACATACGGTAAAGACGCAACTGACGGTTAACAACCAAGGTATTATCATCAATAAATTAAGATATAAGAAAGGAAGAAGGCATGATTATGATATTTATAAAGAAAATCATTCTGTCATTTCAAAAGAGGTTGTTAATGTAGTTGATCTAGGATATTTAGGAATAGAAACGGATTTTCCAGAACAACTAATATCCATACCTAATAGAAAGAAGAGAAATCTAGAATTATCACGAGAAGAAAAAGAGTACAACAAAAATCATTCTAAAAAGAGGATAGTAGTAGAGCATACCATCTGTAGATTGAAAAAGTATAGGATACTTGCAGATATATTTAGAAATAAATTGAGAAAACATAACAAGGTGTCAGATATAGTAGCAGGCCTTGTAAACCACAGAATAATGAATCAATATTGTTAAACCGATACAAATCATATTATAAACTGTAGCTTGTTTCTAATTATGCAAGAGATCTATTGTTTAAATACTATTTCAAAAGCCATAAATATCTATTTTTATCATAATAACAGATGTTTAATGCATTATCAAATCAAAGAGATCTTGGCACACCTTATTGATTAGCAAATTATCCTCATTTATTTAACTGTTAAATAATACTTTAGAGATTATTTTTCAAAATCACATCTAATGACATTTCCTATTATAGATATGAGGAATGTGATATTATATTTAGTAATGAAAAAGATTTTTTGGAACACGAACTTTATTCCAAATTCCGAAGAGATGAATCCTGTTGGCAATAGTTACGCTCTTCTAAGAGAAAGACATTTATCCTATATCGCATAAGATTTTAAAATAAATCAAAAAGAATCAATTTTTATTTTTAATAATAACTACGTCTATAGCCTATAGAATTTGATAAATAGAAAGAAAACTATAAAAAATTGTTAATTTGTGTGTTCTTTTTGTAAGAGTTCTTACATATCGTTACTGAATTTCATAATTTACGATGAAAATATTTATAGATCTGTAAATTATTCGTTAAATAGATAGATGCAATGGAATTATGAGATATACTTACAAAGAGTTATTTTATATGAGTCCGGGCATAATCGGTATTACTATATTATCTTTATCCTCTATATCATGCAGTAGTCTGGGCCAAGCATATGTTTTGTTGGTTTTAGATTAATATATGAATAATCTCTCTAATTGCATTGTACTTGTTATATATTTATAGTATATTTAGAAAAATTAGAATAAAAGAAAATTAGTTATAATCTTGTGATTGTTTATTATTTGTGTTGTATGATCCAGTCTTACGTTTACAGGTTATTGTATAAGTATTTGTGATCAAAACATTTTATATAATATATTATACTTATCGGGTGACTTTCCACGTGGTAGATCCATGTACATTAGGGCCTCCTAATGGGTTAGTTGCAATTACATCAGCTCTGTATTTACCTTTTTCATCTAGTGGCACCATTGAGTGGCCTACCATTAAATGGTCAGTACCATCCGGATCGGTTACATCAGAATATTGTACAGCACTACCACTAGGTGATGTCACCGTAATAGCCAAATCTATATTAGGTTGAGGAATACTTAACGTATTTGTTACTGTTGTAATAACTTCTTGTTCGGCATTATGTCTAAGTGAAATTTTTTTCAAAGCAGGTTTTACAAATATTTTTAAACTAGCGGGCACAGCAGATTGAGCAATAACAGGTATACCTTTAATAGGCGAATTTGTATTTGTATTTTGTTTTTCAGTCATCGCAGGTGCAATTGGTTTCACCATCATCAAAGTTCCATTTACAATTGGTCTTGCAGTTACTTCAGATATTGCTGAAAATAGAACAAGTGATGTCATTATGCTAATAATAGCTACTGCTAACAGATGTCTTGTGATATTATTTTTGGGATTTTTATTGATATAATTAGACAATAAAAAGATTACTAGATCTATGACTTAAGACGTTAGTAACCTCTTTTTCTTACATTTTTGAGTTAAATTATAGCATGTATTTTATCAAGGAGGGATTATAATGATTTGATAATATGTTGTTGTGAGAGATATTTGTTACCCGATGTTATTATATTACTTCAACCTATGCTTCTTACCGCATGATCTTGGAATATAAAAATCAACAAACAAATTCAACCATTTAATTAGCCATTGTTAAAATTCAATATTTTAGTTATGTCTTTTTAAAAGATTAATAACAATAATGAATCCATAGTCCCCATATACATGTCAAAGACGAATTCCATAACTCAATTATATAGGCATATATTATTTGGATTCAATAAAAATAACATGAAAAAATGGTTTTGAAGGTTCTCATTATAGTAATTACTATCATAGCATTTTAACAATAGATTTCATTCACTTTTGAATTTTTACATTTGAAATTTTAAAAGATATTCTTATGGTTTATATTTATAACTAAGAAATATCTTCAAACTTTGGATCTATTTTACGTTTCAAATTTTAATAATCCTTATTATTTATAATATTTTTAATTTTTGGCACCTTCCATAACTTTTATGCGGCTTTTATGAATACCCTTTAGTTTGATTTTTTAAATGTATGTCACAATAGTCAAATAAACACGTATTTTTAAACTCGTTTACTTATATATAGTAATTTTTATTTGTTTATAGACTACAATATTAAATCTTTGTATATCCGTCTATAATTTCTGATTTAATATTGTCTATTTCCTGTATACTCTTTATTTGGTATTCTGTTGCTTCGGATTTCCTATTTTTTTTTATCGTAATTACTATATTATCTTTTCTTGGTTGTACATCTAAAAAGTATCTAAAACTAAGAGATTTTGCGTATACAATTCGGTGAGGTCTAACTTCTTCAATTACATTATCGCCTAGCGATTGTATATAATCTCTCAAGTATAATAATAACTGTTTTATATTTTCTTCTTGATTTTCTAAATGGCTTTCAAAAGGAATAGGAGCATTGTTGATGAGACCAAATTTTTCCATTATTTTTAAAAATTGTTGCATGTATATATCATTTTATTAGATTTCGACATGAACTATCTGGATATTGTGTTTAATTTAAGTATATACTGATCTTTTTTATTGTTCAATGTTTTTGTAATTAAGGGATTATCTATATTTTCCAATTTTTTTTAATTTAGATGAGTGCAATCAATACTATTATAAAATAAAATTTCTTTATTGTGATATCAATGAATATATAGACAATTGTTTGACATGAATTAGGTTACATTTGTTCTTTTTACATGGAAAATAATCATTATATCTTTCAGTCCTGTATTTTATATATTGCATAGTTCTTTCAATAATGCTTTTTTCAAAAGAAAAAAGGAAGGTGATATGTCTGTTTTAAAAATAACAGGCTTGTGGTGTATACCAAATACCATCGTCTGTGGTAACTTGATATTTCCCATACTTATCTAAAACGCGATACAAAATCTCTCCACCACAACACGTTTCTCTAAAGGATAAACCTAAAAAGTACAATTACAACTTATAACCAATAATTTGTAAATATGTCCTATTTTTTGATCATAGAAGATATGGGCGTTCTAAAGCTATATGTTTTTCCTTAAATTGGCCGGTCCAATTAATCTATATCTTCTTTTTTAAAAATGCCTTTTGTAACGTCTAAAGCATTTATATATATTAAATTTTACGATATATATGCTAATTTTAAAGTTTTTTTTATATTATACAGATATTATTAATAACTTTATAATAATTACTCAAAACTTATATAATTAATTATGACATATTAATTGTATGAAAATAACAAAGGAAATAGATGATGAAATAAATGATCATTTAAAAAATTTTGGTAAAAATGCTGTAGATGTTTCCTATAATGATAATGGTATTTGTCCCTTTTGCAACTCTCGTATCGATGAATTTAATTTTTGCGCATGTGGAGGAAATCTAGGAGTAGATTAGATATTTAAGATATAGAATTTCAATTAAATGATTAGGTAGTATTAATATTATATAAAATTTGCAAAATTAGATTTTATCAATATAAAAAGATAAAACATTCAACAACATATTTTCAAGCTAAAATTCCATATTTTTTACATTTTTTCATTTAATAAAAAGTAAATTATATTCATTGACACTGTATATTTGTATATTTAAGTTAGTTCAAGATAATCAAAAGAAAAAAATGATTTCTAAGTATTATATTTACCATCAAATGAAACAAATGACATAATTTATATAAAAGAGAAAGGGAAGACCAAAAAAATATTTTTTATATGTTTCACTTTGAATAAGGAGAATGCAAATACAGAAAGATAACAAACCTCGTCATTAGGTACTTATCTGAGGTATAGTCATACTTCATATTCTTTATCTTTATTCTCAATATCACATCAGCAAATCTCAAGCATGTATTTTATTAATTTTGGATTTATTTCTCAGTTTTATAGTTATAGTATAACGTTATTTGATAAATTAATACAGATAAGAATACAATTGCGGATACACTTTTATCCAAGTACTATATACTGCGGCGGCTATTGAATGATCATTATCAACAATAACCCTATCTTCTGTAACAAACAGATTATCCAATTTTTGACATCTTTTGTTTAATACCTGTAAAAATACTCTTCAATCATACGTCAAACACACGTCTGCTGAGAATAGATCCTAATCCACAGGCTAATGTTAGTTTGTAGCTATACTTGAGGCATGGTCATAATTCAAATTTATTTTCATACATGTCATATATCTTAAAGCTAACCTCTGGAATAATATTTTGAGACAACTGTTCCAAAGATTAGATCCTGATAAATTAAATGAATCCATCTTTTTAACATTCTGTATCTTGTAGATAATATACCATGGTCTAGTATGCCAACAACAAGGAGGAAACGCGGCAGACCGTATGTAGATACTCCAATAGTAATTTTGAGATGTTTTATCGTGAGGTTATGGTTCAGACTGAATTCCAACAATATATTACATATTTTTCTTAGCAGGGACTGCTGTCAATATAGCCACAAACTTGCATTAGACTATGGATTAGTATCCATTCCCAGAGACGTACTATTGACAGTCGAGTGAGATATACCAGTCGAGTGAGATATACCAGTCGAGTGAGATATACCAGTCGAGTGAGATATACCAGTCGAGTGAGATATACCAGTCGAGTGAGATATACCAGTCGAGTGAGATATACCATACAATAGTGACAGACGCTTTATTGCATGATTAATTTTTTTTGTCGTTATTTGCTATGTTTTATTGATGGATTAAAAACGAAAATAGTACATTTAATTGTTATTGTTACGGATAAATCCAGATTTTAACTGATTTTCGAATGATTCAACAAAGCACTTTATTCTGATAATTTTTCATTTATGTTTGTTTGTTTGTTTGGTCTAATATCTCCTCTTTACAGAGCCATTAACAATTAAGCAGGTTTAATTCCTTGAAATTAATTTTATACCTAAAATACACAAGAGATACAAATTCTTCAACAAAGTTTCTTATATAACATTCTCTGAAACTATATCTGTATATATCAATCGAAAGTATATAAAGACAAACGGAACAGACACACCTTTATGCTCAATCCCAATAGTACACTGAAAAACTATCCCGTAAAGTAAAGTAATTACTTGAGACATGGTCATAATTCAAATATTCTTGATACATTTTACAACAGCTTAAAGCTAACACTTGAGATATGATTTTGATTAAACTGTTCCAAAGATTAGATTGATAGATTAAAGGAATCCATCCTTTTTAACATTCTGGATCTGATAGGATGTTGTATACCATTGCCTGCTACTGTATCCCCACTGAAACGCGGTAGATCATATGTATATACTCCAATAGTAATTTTGAGATGCTTTATTGTAAGACAGGTTTAGAATCGATTCAAACAATATATGCATTGCATATTTTTCTTAACATGAACTGCTATCAGTATAACCATAAACTAGCATTAGCTTGTGATCTTGTGTCAACACCTAGTAGTAGTAGACGAACTTTTGATAGGCGATTGTTGAAGAGGATTTCTACAAATATTAAACAAAGGATAACTGCAATGGGATATCTATCTATTTGTTACAGACAATCTAGCAGATCCTTCTATAACAGCAACAGAGATAGTACACTCTGATAAAAGCAAAGGGTAGTTAGTATATGGCATAAATCATCTATGATGATGAATAAAGGAGAATTACCATATTCTGCAGGTATTGACACGGATGCACGGTGGAGAGGGGTTATAGTCATACCAAGAAAGGATGGATGGATATTTGGATACAAACTACATCTAACATGTACAGCAGCAGAGGAGATCTTATAGTACCTCTATAACAGCAGCTGACGTGTAACTACCGCAAATATACAGAGGATAATCAATGTATGTTTATTTAACATCATCTTCTTTTGTTTTCTCTTTTTACCATCTGCCTTGTATATGGTTGCTGATCCGGGATATGATAATAAGAAACTATATGAGCAGAGTAAAAAAACATTGGGAATAGATCTGGTAGTTTGTCCTCTGTTGTTGAAAGATACAACAAAAGTACTCCCAAAAAGAGGCTTGAGCTGGTATGTATGCTTTTATCAATCGGTATTGAGGCAGTACATATATATACAGCCAGAGAAGGCTCTCGATAGAGCCCCGCTAATAGAACATATCAAATCAGTCTTTAGGATAGACCCATTACCAGCACGAGGATTTCACAAAGTATCTGCAATTGTACTTTTATCGGTATGCTTTGTTGCATGATTCCTCTTTCCCAAATACATTTAGCTAACATCCCTCAATAAAACATATGAATTGGTCCGTCTACAACCAATCTCTTGTTAGAAGAGGCGAAATACTGCTAGGATTTGATGTTATAAACAACTGGGATGCAGAACTAGAAGGGATGAACAAAGACAAGATTGGCGAGCCATTTCATTATCCAAATACCTTCCTTCTCTTGCTTGGATATGCCAAAGTGTACTTTCATCTTCCTTATAGACAAACGGAAGGAATCGCACAAGGACACGCCAAAGGAAAAGTACCTTCCATCCCACATTACACCACAATAAACAGAAGAATAAACAGACTAGATATCAAGATAAAAGATATAAATAGTAAAAACAAGGATTTTGAAGACGAATACATCATCATTGCGATAGATAGTACAGGTATCAAGGTTACCAACAGAGGTCAATGGATGAGGGATAAATGGAATGCGAAAAATAAGAAAGGATATTTGAAAATACACGTAGCAGTTAATGTTAAAACCAAGAAAATACTTTCTATGAAGGTCACAGACGAGCACGTTCATGATAGCAAAGCGTTACCGGGATTGTTGATGAGGTCATAAAATCAGATAGCATGATATCAATCGGCAAATTATTCGCTGATGGTGCTTACGAAGGGAATAATGTTTTTAAATTCTTAGCAGATAATGGAATCCAGCCTTGCATTAAAGTAAGAAAAAATGCTAGAGTTCGATGGAAAAAAGGAAACACCCTTAGAAATCTAGCAGTGTTAGCGCAGAAAAGTGATTTACAAGGATGGAAGGATAGCGTAAGCTATGGACAAAGATGGATTGTTGAAACTGTGTTTTCGTGCATAAAGCGAATGTTTGGTGAATACTTATACTCGGTTAAACTAAAGAATATGGTACAAGAGATGATGTTGAAAGCGTCCTTGTATAACAAAATGATATCTGTTTAACCAAAATAGATGGTAAAATCATTGATTATAAGAATCATGCAACAAAGCATTATCGGTATTGTTGTATCAGCTAATGGTATACTATAATTGTAAAACTGAAAAAATAAATCCAAAATCAATAAAGTATATGCTTGGGACTGGATAGCGACATGATATGGAGTATAAATATGAGTTATTTTGAGTTACGACCAAGCCTCAGTTATACTTATAGTCCCTGCTAGAAGAATATGTAATGCATTATTGGAATCCACCCTGAATCATAGTCTCACAATAAAACATATCAAAAATATAGTTGGAGAATATACATATGGCCTTCCACATTCTCTTATTGATATGCTAGGCCAGGATATACAACCTATCATATAGAGAATATTAAAAAAGGTGGGTTCTTTGAATCTTTGATAATAGTTTGACTATTTTTTTGTATTTGGTTTTATATATCCTCATCAATTGACGTTATTATCCATATTGGTACATTATTCCCTTTTCACCCCTTGGATGCATCCATATAGTTTCTTTTGCACATGTGCCGCATTCTATGCATCCTTCATGCTGTAGGATAACTCGTTCCTTTTCAATACTATAGCATTTTGTAGGACATAAAATTGTCATTTTTTTCATGAAATCACTGCTTGGATGGAGAACTTTAATGTGAGAAAAAGAATCATCATTATATTTTAGCTTTGCCACACGTTCTTCTATAGAAGGAAGATGAATTGAATATGTTTTATTTATGGATTTACCCGCTTTTTCAGCAATATCTATAGGGATATCATTATATGTATGAGTTGAATCCAATAATGGCAAAATTCTTTTGTAACCCAATTTATTTGCAAATCCAATTGTCATATTTCTAAATGTAGTATTAGATATCAGCTTGAAAACAGACCCGTATTTGGCTCCAATAATATTTTTAGGAATGTTTTTAGTACAATCAAGAAAAGCATCTAAATAGTTCTTATCTATTTCATTCATATCATGAGTATATGGGCTTTCTTCAATCAATGCCCTATATCGATTCCCCATATTTTGAAGATCCGTTTGATCCAAAGATTTAGAAATACACTCAGCGGCTCTTACGGCATCATCAATACCAACATTAATTCCTTCTATCCTCGGGCCCAGAAACACACCTCTACCTGCGGCATCACCAACAAACAATATGTTTTTATGATAAGGTTTTTTCATCCTACATCGTTTTCCATCGGGC
This sequence comes from uncultured Nitrososphaeraceae archaeon, assembly GCA_963830925.1. Lineage (GTDB taxonomy): Archaea > Thermoproteota > Nitrososphaeria > Nitrososphaerales > Nitrososphaeraceae > Nitrosocosmicus. Next base: position 1,615,025 of record CAWHOB010000001.1, read on the forward strand.
ACTAACTTTGTACTAAACTCCAATTCAACATAATTTTTTTCAAAATCTATTCCATATTTTGTAACTAAATCATCACGTATTGAATCTAATCTATTTTTAATTTCATCTTTTGATTTGTAATATCCTTTATCTAAAAGATCATCAACGTTTGATGAAGAAAGATAAATCTGATGTAAATCTTTCCAGTTTTTTATTAATTTCGCAGATTTAAATCTAGTACCAAGCTCTTCTTCTTTTGAAAGAGTTTTGAAATAGTGTTCTCTGTATATTGGTACATCCTCTTTTATTAATTCCATAACAAATGGATTGCTCAGCAAGGCATTAATCAATAGACTGGGCCCGGATGGATTTTCAATTAAAGAATCATAATGATAAACTGCCCCTATTGAAATTGTATCTTTATTTGTATATAGAAAACCTCCTCCAACATGATTGAGTGTTATATCTCCAACAAATAGATGTGCAGCGCCGTCATTTTTTGATAGTTCAAATCGCTCCTCAATCAAATCTTCAGGCAGCTTTACCACCACCTTTACCCCCTGATATAATTCAGAAGGTGTAAATTTGCTTCGAGCACCAGTAATTTCAGCTATTTCAGAGTTTACACCGTCTGCAGCAATTACAGCTTTTACTTGAAATGGTTCCAACTCATCTGTTTCTACAATAATATTAGCATCGTCAATCCAAGATAATCTCTTTACATGAATGCCGGATATTATTCCACCACCCAAAGATTCCGCAGCTTGTATAGCATCTTTGGCAAACCATTTAAGCAGTTTATTAAGCAATACAGAATACCCAAACTTTGTTTGATAATTATGCAATGTAGTTAAATCTAGAGAGAACAATTTGTCATTTGAGGTAGCATGAAGAATATACTTTGTTATTTTTCTTTCAAAAGGAGCTTCATTTAAAAAATTATCAAACACATCTTCTACATTATATACATTACCTTTTTTAGGATTCTTTGAATATAATATACCACCGGATACATTTTTAGTCCCGATCTCCTTTCCCCCTTCTAATAGTATTGTTTGTTTTCCCAAAGTGGAAAGACGTTTTAGTGCTGCAAGGCCAGCAGAACCTCCGCCTATAATTGCAACATCAAATTTTTCCATTATTGCTCTACCTCATTTGGTATCTGTATTTTTTCTTTGAATTCTTTTATAACATCAATTAAAACTGGGATTACCTCCTCGATTCGTCCTTTAATAAAAATATCTGATTCATCAATTATTGGTGCATTAAGATCAGGGTTAACTGAAATTACAAATGTAGACCCCTTCATCCCAGCGATATGCTGTACAGCACCACTTATTCCCAATGCGATATATATTGTAGGTGCAATCATTCGACCGCTAGTTCCTATAACTCGCTCGGGAATCATATATGATGAGGATAAATTTTCACTTAGTGAATACGGTTTTTTTGAAATGGGCAGTGATATGCCTATTTCAGCACCTAATTCTTTTGCAAAATTTTCTATTAATCGTATATTTTGTTCAGGAGAATCTTTAATTCCTTTTCCAAAACTAACTATTATTTTTTTTGTACTAAAATCGATTTTATTCTTTATCGTATACCTATCTATGATTTTAACTTTAAAATCGTGTATATTAACATGAGGGAAATATTCCAGGATTAGACCAGTCCTGTTTATATCCTTAACAATTGGAGAAAAAACACCGGGAATTATACTACAAGATTGTGGATAAAAATCTTTTTTGTTATCGGGATTAAGATTGTCCAAACATAAGATAGTTGTCCAAAGAAAACCTGAAAAATCAGGTCTATACATTTCCAAAGTTTTTTTATAAATTATAGGCTTGCCTTTAGTTTTATGTTCATGTTGAATTTTTAAATCACTAATTACTAGCTTGTTTATATCAGAGGCAAGTCCTGATTCTAATTCTGCCATAACTGTAGAAGATAACTGTCTGCCCACATCATCCGCAGAAAAAAACATGTAACGAGGTTTCACAAATGAACTTTCAGAGGATAAAGAAATTCGATCTGCAAATGATTTATCGGTTATAATTTGTGATATTATTTTTGTATAAAGGAAATTTATAGGAAATTCAAATTTAGCATCATCAACGAATATTACAACGTCTGCACCATAACTAATTAGATCTTGGTTTAAATGCTTGATATTATGACCTAGGATAACTGCCACAACTTTTTCATCCGAATTATATCTACGATTAAAATCATCCATCAACCTTCGCCCTGCGCCCAGCATTTCAAAACTTATAGGAAATAAAGTCCCTTCTTCCTGATCTACCACAATATACAAATGCTTGTAACAATCTTGATCATTTTCATTTTCATTTTCAATATTAGATTTAATTTTTAATTTATTTTCGTCAATTTTTGTTTGTACAAAAGAAGACGAATTTGCACTTGTCATTTATTAACATTTCCTCCTAGAACATCATAGATAGTACTAATTATTTGACTGACATTTGTTTCATTATACCAATCAACCACGCGCGCTTTTCGATTTGCACTGGATCTTGGAATTTTTTCAACCTTGTAAACAATAGTAGGTGATCCGGGCAAACCTACCAGTTTTGGATTCAACTCTAGGGACTGCGCATTTAAAGTTTTAAGATAATTTTTATATTCATATGATTTATACAATGCATTTTTTTGATGCAAAGCTAGTTTAAGTCTTTGAGAAACAGTATTAAATAAAGGAAAATATGATGGATTTAGTGTAATGAACACAGGCAACCTTACTTCTACCTCTTCTACTCTATCGGAATGACCATATGTTCGGATTATACGCTTTGCATTAACTAATCTTTTTGAAAGATCTATACTATATTCTATTACATTTCCAATTAAAGGATAACCAAGCTTCCAGGCAGTCTGTGGACCTGTTTGACCAGTTTCACCATCTGATGCGCGATGTCCAGAAAACACAATATCGATATCACCTTCATTTATCATTTTCTTTACCCCGGCTTTCAAAACTTCAGAAGTAGCAAGAGTATCCGCTCCTGCAAAAAGGCGATCACTATAAAGATGTAGTTCATCTGCATCACTAATTAATTGAGACTGTTGTAAAGCAAATTCTGCAGTAGGTGGGCCCATTGTTGCGACCGTAACATGAGATCCATATTTCACTTTTGCATATAATGCAGCATAGCATGCAATAGAACTATGAGGTCCCAAAATATTTTTTGTTTCCGCTCTATTTAATGTTCCATCAGCATTATAACTAACATTGCCCTCGGAAAAATCCGGTTCAAGTTTTACCAAAACTGCTGTATTTAGTCTCATTTGGATTCAAAAAATAATATTTTTGTTAAGTTAAATGCTTTATGAAAATGGCAACATAGTAATAAATTTACATCTTAAAGGCAAATTGTGACAGGTATTTAATTTTGTAATAGTGTTTGATAAAATAGGGTCAATAAAGTTTGATATTGTTTTACATAATAATATTACATTTAGTAAATATCAATGTCGTCATTATTACAAATCTTTCAGTCATATATAATCTATAGTAAAATGAATATTATATTTATAAAATTTTATATCAAAATCAAAAGCATTATTTAATAAATGTTAACTTTTCATTTAATAACTTTTTCAAATGTAAACTATATTCTAGGAAATGTTTATCTTTTTCAACAAGATAAAACAATAATGCAAACAGAAAAAATATTTAAAAATTTTTCATCCGATGTAATAAGAGAGATAGAAAAATCAGATATAAAATGGATAAGATTAAATTTTTGTGATCCATTAGGATTCCTTCATCAAATATCAGTTAATAGTAAAGAAATTACAGAGGAGGCATTTAATCGAGGTCTACCAAGACTAGATGGTAGTTCTATAAAAGGATTTAAAGAAATATACGAATCAGATATGTTACTCAAACCTGATCCATCAACATTTGCAATACTTCCTGATTATTTTGATAAAAATAATCACAATAGCAGAGGATATACATATCCTTCAATGGCTGCACGCATGTTCGTAGATATTTATGAAGGATATGGAGGAAAAAGATATTCTAGAGATTGTAGATATATAGCGCAAAAAGCAGCAGAATATTTAAAAAATAAAGGTTTTGAAAAGAGTTATTGGGGTCCAGAACTAGAGTTTTTTGTTTTTAGCAAAATATCCTTATTACCAAATCCATTATCATCCATAAATTGCTCCGGTGGATCAGGATATTCAATCGAATCTGGAGAGGCACCTTGGAATACATCAAATGAAAATGGATATACGATACCATTTAAAGGAGGATATTTTCCTGCACCACCTGCAGATAGTTTGACAGATCTTAGAGACGAAGTATCAGAAACATTGCAAGAATTTTTTGGAATTCGGGTTGAAGCTCATCACCACGAAGTTGCCACAGCTGGACAATGCGAAATTCAAATGAGATACGATGAACTTGTAAATGTCGGAGATAATGTAATTACATATAAAAAAACAGTAAAAGAGGTAGCAGCTAAACGAGCGATGGTTGCAAACTTTATGCCAAAACCTGTAGCATTAGATAATGGATCTGGAATGCATGTAAGCCAAAGTTTATGGATAAAGAAGAAACATGAAGATATTAATGTATTTTATGATCCCTCAGATGAATACGCAGAATTAAGCGAAATTGCTCGTTATTATATTGGGGGGATAATAGAACACTCCAAAGCTCTCTGTGCAATAACAAATCCAACAACTAATTCATATAGAAGACTGGTTCCGGGATTCGAAGCCCCAATTAATGTAGCATGGAGTAAAATGAATAGATCAGCTAGTATAAGAATTCCAGCACACTTTAAAAATATGGAGAAAGAGAAAAGAATAGAATACAGGACTCCAGATCCTCAGCTCAAATATTTATCTTGTAGAAGCCGCTTTACTTCTAGCAGGATTAGATGGAATTAATAAAAAAATCTCTCCACCTGAACATATTGATAAAGATATTTACAAACTTACCGAGGAAGAAAAAAGAGAAATTGGAATTAAAAAATTACCCACATCTTTATTGGATGCAATAGAATCTTTAGAATCGGATAAAGAATTTCTCTATCCAGCGTTTACGGCGGATTTTCTTGAAATGTACTGTCAACTCAAAAAAGATGAATATACAACCGTAGCTTCAATACCTGCGCCAAGAGAATTCTACATGTATGGAAATATATGATATTAGATATGTCATATAACAAAGACATTTTAAACATTAAAAGAAATCTCTTAAAAGAATCAACTTTAATTACATCTTTGAATTATCATGATAAAACAAAGATAATTTTAGACGCAAGAAAAGCATATGATGGATTAATCCCATATTCAGGATTAGGTGCAAATTCATCGAACGATTATTTTTCCTCTATCGAACTCATAAATGGAAAAATTAAAACAGACGAAGATTATAGTGATATTGATGTCTCTCTAAATATTGGTGGACGATATTCAGATAATAAATTAGAATCCGATATACCTTTTTTTATTTCAGGGATGAGCTATGGATCACTAAAACTCCCTGCAAAAATAGCATTACATATCGCATTAAATTATTTGGCAAAGGATGGAATAAAAGTAATCATGAATACAGGCGAAGGCGGCGCGTTACCATGGGAACTTCATGGATCAGAACCTGGTAACGCTAATTCAAATGTATATTCTGAGAAACTACTCGAGGAACACAATTTAGGTTATTTAGATAAAGAACTTCTCTTCCAAAGGCATTATCCTTTGATAGTTCAGTATGCATCCGGCAGATTTTGGAGAGAACCAGATTATTTGTTGAAAGCAGATGCAATTGAAATAAAAATAGGGCAGGGTGCAAAAATAGGTCACGGTGGGTTATTACCTGCATCAAAGGTAACAGATCTCGTAGCAGAAAATCGAGGTATACCGCCATACAAGTCAGCCCATTCGCCTTCAAGACATCTTGATATACTTGGACCCGAAGATCTGGTATCCAAAATTCTCGAACTAAGAGAGGTTACTGAATGGCGCAAACCAATTATTGTAAAAATAGGTGCCTCAAGAGCATATGATGACATAAAAATAATATTAAAATCTTTAGCAGATTCTGCTGCTATTGATGGTTATGTTGGAGGTACAGGAGCAGCCCCGTGGGAGATTAGAGACATTATTGGTATAAATACAATCCCAGCGATAAAATTAAGCAAGGAAGCGATAAATGATTATTATTTAAATGAGAAAAACGAATTTAAATTACTTGCTCACGGAGGGATATGGGATTCCAAACGAATTGCAAAATGTATTGCCCTTGGTGCGAATGGTGTTGGAATAGGTACTGGCTTTCTCATAGCAATGGGATGTACACTTGTTCAAGACTGCTATACAAATACCTGTCCTGCAGGCTTGACTGGATCTTACGAAAAGCTTGACATTGAATATTGTGTAAAAAGAATAATCAATTATATTAAAGGAACGATTTCAGAATTAAAAAATATTGTTGGATCTATGGGAAAGAAAAGAATTTCTGATCTTTGTAAAATAGATCTTTTCGCCACAGATGAGATATCAAGTATAGTTTCAGGATTGCCTTTAAATAAAATAAAATATTCTGATTTAGTAAAAGAAAAAATAAAGAAAATTGAACCCCAAGTAATTACTAACAAGACTGAAAATACGATAGGTAAAGAAAATGGACAATAGAGAAAAATTTACCATAAGATCTTCAATATTAGAGTTATCGGGAAACGGTTTACCTAGAGATAAATCGATAGACGATAAAATAATAAAAGATAAAATAATTGAAGAAAAAACAATAGATATTTGGGATAGCATAACAGCTCTTGGTGCACAATTATCCCGACCACCATATGATCCATATAGGGAAATAATAAATCTTGACATATCTGTAGGTAGAGACCAATGTCAAAATAAAGTCGTATTGTCTATGCCGTTGATAATATATGATAATGATGCCAAAATGGATGAAAAATCTACAGAAATTTTACACTCTGCATTAAATAAACTTTCAATAGATAAAAAAACAAATTTAATATTTGTATCTGACAAAAATATCAAAGATAGAAAATATCCAATTTTTAAACGAATCAACAAGAAATCAGAATTGACAATAAATGATGATTTAGAAGGTATCATATTGAAATTCAATGGATATAAAACCTTGGAATTAATTTCAGATATAAAGAAAGAATTTCCAGGTCCTGTACTTGTAGAGGTGGATGACTCGTTTGAAAGTGTAATTCATTCAATTCTAAATATGAATGCAGATGGAATAATCATAGATACTATCAAAATAACGAATAAAGAAAAATACAAAGGAAAACATGCTTTATCTTTGATATATAATATTCGATCAATCATAAATCAATTTTACAAAGGAAAGAAAAATGATGGTGCGATACTGATAGCAGCAGGAGATTTTAATGATGTTGGAAAAATAGTTAAAGCTGTTGCGATCGGAGCAGATATTATAGGATTTTCTACTAGTTTACTAATAGCAAATGCTGCACGCCATTTTGAAGATCATTTATACGATGACACCGTGTCAAATAGACTTTATAATCACTTAATGGCTACCAAAGGAGAGCTCAAAGGCGTGCCCGCAGCTTTGGGTTACAGTAATTTTTTTAATATATCGTATACAGATTTGCGAACTTCACGCATAGAAACTAGTTTAGAGTTAAATATCGCAATAGAAGGTACAGATAAAACATATCGTCAAATAATTGAAGAATACGTAAATGAATTTATAAGTAAATCAGATTTTGTAATAGATGAAGAGAATAAATGTTCTCTAATTGAATATCTATTGGAAAAAAGATCTTGCGAGGAAGATAGTTAACTTGTGTGGTATATGTGGTATCATAATTAAAGATCACAATTGTACTAATTTTTCCATAGGATCATTGCTCTATCAAATGATGGAAATTCAGCAAGTAAGAGCTCAAGACAGTTCAGGTGTGGCTATTTTCAATGATAGAACAATATATGATAACAACAACTCGCACAATATAGCATATATTAAAAAAACATCGACAAATGACGACTATATGATAGGAGAAGAAAATATACAGCAGATAGATAATCCATATGAAACAATATCAAGTTTACGTAAGGATAAAGGAATAACAATAATAGGTAGTCAAAAATATATGAAATTAATTAAAGACTCAGGTTTAGTAAAAGATCTAGAAAAAAAATATAAAATTAGATCAATGAAAGGTTCCCATGGAATAGGGCATTTAAGAATAGCAACCAGCAGCAAGGCGGACCCATTTAATGCTCATCCTTTTCAGTACAACAATATTGCCAGATTTAGCTATTGTTCATAATGGAGAAATATCAAATTATTCCAAATTGAGAAATTTGCTTGAAATGAAAGGATATACTTTTTATTCATATTGTGATTCAGAAGTAATAGCAATATTTTTGGCTGATCAAATATTAGAGCATGGAGACCTAGAAAAAGCACATGAGGCATTCGTACGAAACGCGGATGGACCATTTACTTATATTGCAGCTACAAATAATTCGCTTTCACTTGTTAGAGACAAATTTGGAACAAGAAAAGGAATTATAGGATATAATCCCGGAGATGGGACACTACCCGCATTCTGGGCAATGGCAACTGATCTTTCTGCATTGAATATTGTTGGTGCAAAAGAAAAAGTACAGTCATCTCCCCCGGGCAAGTGTTCTATTTTCACAATACGATAGATCTTTTATAATTAGAACATTCATACATTAAGGCATAATAAAGGAAAAAGGTATGACAGTATATTCCATATATAAAAGAATCGTGCTGTCACTCCGAAAGAGGTTGTTACTGTTGCTGTTTATCAGGATATTAGAGTATAGAAAGGATTCCTAGAACAAATATGCTCGTTACCTTGTAAAAAGAAAAGAAACCAAGGACTTAGAAAAAGAAAAATATTACAACAAAAATCATTCTAAAAATGAATAGTGATAGAGCGCACTATTGCAAATTGAAAAAGTATAGGATAATGAGCAAAGTTCAGAAATAGATGAAGAAAATATAATAGATGTAGGACATAGTATCGGCCTTGTAAATTCTAGAATAATGAAGCATTATCATTATTGACATACAAAAATCCATTGACAGTACAGGTTGCTTCTAATTATGCAAGAGATCTAATAAAAAACATGATTAAAGAAGATATACATCAAGTATTAGATGTCGACGAACTGAGATTGGTATTATGTGAAATTGGATCAAAGACATCTGATCCAGACAAACAATTTGAAATGATTAACAACAACCTTGATAAAAATTATAGAATAAAATTTCCAAAAGGGTTGAAAAATGCATCGATAGAAAAATTTGGAGATATTGTGACGTCCCCATTAATACTTGAAAGAGCGATAAACACTATTATTAAAAGAAAAATCATCGAGGGTACAAGAAAAATCACGATAAAAAATCCAAAGGCGTTATATAGAATTGGTATTTTAGGGTTTGACCATACAATAGAACTTGATATAATTGTGGAAGGAGATGTCGGAAATTTCTTTGGAGCTTTTTGTAATTTTAATGGAACATGGAAAGTTACTGGAAACGCCGAAAATGGATTGGCCGATAAAGGCTACAAAGGAAAGATGATTATCGAAGGTTTTGCTACGGAACTTGCATGTCAAAACAATCAATCAACAAATTTTAGTAATGGCGTAGATGCATTGGTTAAAAAAGGTTGCATGGAAAGGGCTATGGGTCAAGCAAGGGGCGGAAAACTAGTAACTTTTGGCGCAGGATACAACTCCGGATTATACATGTCTGGAGGAATTTTGCTAAATTTAGGTGAGCCAGGAGAACTTTTTGGTCCAGGCATGGTGGGTGGAGTGATTTATTCACCACAAGGAACTACAGTAGCTGAAGGAGCAAGAATTGAATCTTTGAATACAAAAGACTACAAGATAATTAAAGAAACACTTAAGACATTTGAAAATGAGTTATGTATACAACATCTTGATAGATTAGATTTTGAAAATCCAGGTACTAAAATTGACAAAAGATAAAAACAACATTATAGAGTGTGATTTTCAAGATATGATTAAAATAATTCCAGACTCACAGAACAATATTTAGTGATCAATAGCTTTTTTCCATAAAAAAATTTCAATATTAGGATACATTGAGATTTAAACAATGTTTGTTTCCCATATAACCATATAATTGTTGCAGATTAACTAAATCCTAGAATTTCAATGTTATTTGCCAATACTCAATGTAACATAATTATACCAAGTATAATTGAAATAACAATACAATTTATCTAGATCATTATCAAATATTTTGATAATTATTTTCTGTGTAAAAGAAAAATTTAAAAACATGAAATAATTGGTTGATGATTCTATTTGCATATTTCTGTGATGTGGAAATAATGTTATAGGAACAGTATCTTATCCAATATTGATATTTAATATGATGACATATAAATGAGCTCTGTTAACAGATGTGTAAATACAAAGGTATGCCCTTTTGTAAAATATTTGTGATCGCTCTGTCATGATTTTTATTATAGATATTTGTCCACTTGCTGATTATTTGTCATAGTAAGAGTGACAATCTAAAGGATTACGTCATCTAAACATACAAAATCATTTTACATGAAAATATGGTATATAATTTACAGAACTCTTAACTTAAGGAAAAGCCTATAGATTTAAGACAACCCTATCCCATATGAATATTAGAAATAGAATAGATCTCTTGCATAATTAGAATAAACAGACATATGATCTAATTTTCATCATTTTCTTATTCTTTCATTTTGCTTTCTTATGATAAGCTATCTAAAAAGCTATTACTTTTTAAATCAGTTACTGGCTTGATGGTACAAGAGTTTGACGATATTTTCCAAAAAGAAATAATAAAAAGATATGCTAAACATGAAATATAAAGATTATCCAAAATAAAAGATGACCTAAAAAGAGAAGGAAACCAGGAGCCAGAAGACCTTTCAAACTTGATTTAATAGATAGATTTTTAATGCTTTTGGTTCCTATCGAATTCGAATCACATACACATTAGCTGGCTTTCTCTTTGATTTAGATCAGAGTATCGTCTATAGAGACATACAAAAGATTGAAAATTTGATTAGAAAATGTGTACCAATCCCTCAAATTATACAGCATAACAAAGAGAGCAAAGACTTCTCAGAAGAAGTAGAGAAATATTTTCCAGGCTTTCTTCTATTCATAGATTCCACCGAACATCAACAGATACCAAGACCTATTGATAAAGAAAGACGCAAGGTATCCTATTTAGTAAGAAGAAAAAACATACTGTAAAGACACAGTTGATGATTAACAACCAAGGTGTTGTCATTTATAAATTAAGATAAAAAAGGAAGAAGAAAAAACATGGCTATGATATTTACAAAAGAAATCTCTCTGTAGATCCCAAAAAGGTTGTTAATGTATTTTACCTTGGATACATTGGCATAGAAAAGGATTTCCCAGAACAACTAACGTCTACACCATTTAGAAAGAAGAGGGATCTAGAACTATCACAAGAAGAAAAAAGAGCATAACCAAAATCATTCAAAAAAGAAAATAGTGATAGAACGTACTATTTGCAGACTGAAAAAGTACAGGATATTGATTGATACCTTTAGAACAAATTGAAAAAATATAACAAGATTTCATACATAGTTGCAGATTTGATAAACTATAGAATAATGACCAATATTGTTAAAAACCGATACAAAATTATCCTTAAAATTGTAGATTGATTCTAATTATGGAAGAGATCTAATATCCACAAAAATAATTGACTATATATTATACTTGTACTTTCTTGGATTATCATTTAGAAACACTGCTAAAGCATCTTTTTTACATATAATAAAAATAAGTCATGTGTCTATCGGGACATTGATACAAAAATACAAACCAAAGAGATATCAAAAGAAAAAGAAAATTAAGAATACATAATTGATGAAACTGCGATAAATAGAGGTTCTGAATTAATCTGGCTTTAGGTTGTTATTGAACCAGCAAATAAACAAATTCTCTCTTTTTAGATCCAAAGAGCAGAATATATTTGTTGTTAAGAATGATTTCTGTTTCGAGTGGAGACAAGTATAGAAAATATCAAGTTTTATCGTCAAACGATGGGACTTGATATCCTCAAGCCTGTAAATCCTTGAATATACATCATCATCTTCACTTTACTTTTGAAAAATTACGTTTGAAATTTATTTTTAATTTTGCATATTAGATTATTAATATTTAGAAAAATTTTTAGTGTATTATTTTTTTAAATTTAAGTTCATCCTAGATTTGGATTCAATAAGGTGTTTCAATGTTATTTTGAGATGAACTAATTCTTTTTTATCAATTTTCTCAATATTTTGCTTGTCTTTGTTAGAGTATTCTTTTAGAAAATCTTTCAATGCCAATGAGGCAGACAAATTAATCAACCCCTCAATTTCTGCACCCGTAAATCCATCTGTAATATCCAATATCTTCTTAAAATAAGATGCATAATTTTCTAAAGGTTTGTTTTTAAGATGAATTTTGATAATTTGTTTCCTAGATTCTGTATCAGGAATAGGAATTTCTACAACTTTGTCAAACCGTCCTGATCTCAATAAAGCGTTGTCAATAAGATTGAGTCTATTAGTCGCACCTATTACAATAACACCATTTAGAACCTCTAAACCATCCAATTCAGTCAACATCTGACTTGTCATTCTTTCAGTTGCACCTGAATTACTAAAATCTAAGCCTCTTTTTCCAAATACTGAATCAATCTCATCAAAAAATATTATACAAGGAGAAACTTGCTTTGCTTTTCTGAAAACATCGCGTATTGCCCTTTCAGATTCACCTAACCATTTTGACAATAGCTCGGAACCTTTTATGCTTATAAAATTGGATTCAGAATTTGCTGCTAAAGATCTAACAAGCAAAGTCTTACCTGTCCCGGGTGGACCATATAATAGAATCCCTTTAATGGGTCGTATACCCGCAAAATCACATAATTCTGGATACTTTATTTGCCATCCTATCATTTCAACAAGTTCTTGTTGTATGTCATTTAGACCTCCCACATCAGCCAATTCTGTAGAAGGTTTTTGAATTTGGAATTCCCTTATTGCAGATGGAGACACTTCTTTTAAAGCATTTTTAAAATCATTATCTGTAACAACAATTTTGTTTAAAGTTTCAGAAGGTATTGGAGACTCATCGATATTAATTTCAGGCAAAATACGTCTTAAAGAATTCATAGCGGCTTCCTTTGTTAGAATTTCTAAATCTGCGCCAACAAAACCATGAGTTAATTTAGAAATTTTTGATAAATCCACATTATCTTTCAAAGGCATTCCTCTTGTATGAATTCGAAGTATTTCCATTCTACTTTCAACATTAGGAATTTCTATTTCTATCTCCCTATCAAATCGTCCAGGTCTTCTTAAAGCAGGATCAATAGAATTAGGTCTATTAGTAGCACCAATAACTACAACTTTACCTCTATTGCGAATTCCATCCATGAGCGTAAGTATTTGAGATACAATTCTCTTTTCCAGATTTCCTGCCGTATCCTCCCTTTTTGGTGCGATAGAATCTATTTCATCGATAAATAGTATAGAAGGAGCTGTATCCTGAGCCATTTTGAATGTCTCTCTTAATTTAAGTTCACTTTCCCCATAAAATTTACTCATAATTTCAGGGCCACTTATAGAATAAAAATTGGCATTTGTTCCATTGGCAACAGCTTTGGCTAACAAGGTCTTCCCAGTACCAGGAGGTCCATAAAGTAATACTCCTTTTGGAGGCTCAATACCAATTTTTTCAAACAATTCTGGATGTCTAATAGGTAATTCGATCATCTCTCTCACCTTTTTAATTACATCATTAAGTCCACCTATATCCTCATAATTTACAAGGGGTATTGTTATAGAAGCATTATTCTGTTTATGAGTCTCTATAATAAATTTAGTATTGTGATCTACTAATAAAGGAACAGACAAAGGATTTACTGAATTCACAATAAAGGATATTTTTTTCCCCATTAAATTTAACGGAATAATATCATTTCTAGAAACAATACGATTGTATAATTCCTTTGAAAAATATTCCTCTAATCCAGAATATTCTAATTCTTCATTTGAAACAAGATGTAATTCTTTGGCATTGAAGACATTTTCTATTTTTTTAATTGAAACATGATCAGATATTCCACAATCAAGGACATTGCGGGTATACCCATCAATACGCACCAACTTTCTATCATAGTCTGAAGATAATCCAGGAGATAATTTCAGATAAGTAGCTTTTTTTTTCCCTTCAATTCAACTACATCACCTGCTTGTAATTGTAAATCATTCATAATTTTGGGATCTACCGATGCGAAACCCTTTCCGACAAATCGAATATCAGTTTCTGCAATCTTTAATTTAATTGAGGGGATAGTCATTCAATAATTCATCCCCTGTATTTCATAATTATCCGATGACATTACATAATGTAACATTCATAATATAATATAAATTATTCTTACAATAAGTAAGACTTATTTGGTAGATCGAATAAATATTACATATATATATGTATATGAGAAATTTATCAGTTCCTCAAGCTATAAAGGAAATTATAACTTCAAATGATTTTTACTTAAAAGCCATTAAATTAGGTATCGTAAATTATACTGCATTAGCAAATAAAATTCACAATGATGTCGAAAATTTAACACAATCCACAGCAAACATTGGAACGATAATAGTAGCAATAAAAAGGTTTGCAGATGAGATAAACAAGATTGACAATTATAGCCGACAATCGAGCACCTCAAATGCAAAACCCTATTCAGAAAATGAGAAAAATATAGACCTCTCAATGTTTCCTAATGAAGTAAGAATGACACTCACAGGCAGCATAATTGACATTAATTTTAGCAATAATAGCAAATTCAAAGACATTTCTGACATTTTGTACGATTTTTCAAAAGACACTTTTTTTGATTACAATTTAATCCATACAACAAAAAAAATATGTTTAATCACTGAAGATATTCAAGAATCCAGAAGAATTATCCTAGACTTAAAAGAAAAATATGATGGCAGTGTAACAGATGGATTGTCAAAAATAACATTAACTTTATCAAATGAAAATATCATTGTTACCAGGCAAATTCTATATCATATTTTTGATCTAATAAATAATTATAAAATAGCTATTAAGAATGCATTTTTTACAAATAAAGAAATCATATTGATATTGGGAGGTAATGAGGCAGCAAAGACTTATGATTTATTAAGAAAAAAATTTTTCATAGATAAAAAATAACCGGATAATCAAAAATATATTTTGCAGATTTTATTTGCATGATAATTATAATTATAAAAAATATCGATAGATAAACCATCTCAAAGATTTGTCAAAATAAGCATATTGTTAATGGATATATTTGGCAGGACGAATGATGCATCATTGCAATAACTAGAAAAATAAAAAGATTTTCTAGACAGGGTCTGTAAAGTTAAGGAATTACTTCTCTGTTATAAAGTCAGCAAATAGAATTAACCATTGTCTAACATGCTTCAGTTTACATTTTTCTTTCTACAAGGAAAATAACGTCGAAACATTCTGTTCTGTCTCTAATGTACTGCATAGTCCTTTCAATGATATTTTTCTTCAAATAAGAATGTAAAGATGATGATTTATCTTCAAGAACCTGCATGCTTGTGGTGGATACCAAGTACCTCTATTGGTGAGAACTGTGTGCTGACTATGTTTATCCACAACGTTCATAAAGTCAGATAAAAAATGCTCTGCAACAAACATATGTTGCGTTCTTTGGATATGCTTATTTCAAGAATATTCTTTTTAGTTTCAGATTCAATAGTAGCGACCCATGCTAGATGTATTCAAAACCAACTTTATTTTGAATTTCATCAACTATAAATTCAGAAACACTTTTACTTTTAAAAAACAATCTTTCCGATCTATAATTTTGTATCCAATCTCTAATTGCAGTATAACTCCTTTTGACAAATCTAAATATTGCTTTAGATATATTTCTTAATGGAAAACCGTTAAAGTAAAGGTGTAAAGAATATATTTTATCTTTAATGGATGTTCTTTTTTCTTATTTGTTGTATCATATATAATAAACATGGAGGAAATCTATAGATTTTTACTTAACTTTACAGACCATATTTTCTATTATTTTTATTCTAATTTGTTGAACACGGTTAAGATATATCATATTTTAAAAATTTTTCAATGATGTTAATTATGCGAGATCTAATACATCCAAAAAAAATTGTTGTATCCCATAACAAATTAATTTAATACTTTCCAAAGAACGTTGTAAAGATATATTATTAATAAAAAATATGTCTTGCTTAAACCAAAAAATATATCGCATAATAAAACAACCATAAAACATGTACATATTAAAAATGCACAAAAATTTATGAAATTTATTTATATTAATAAATTTAGAATTAGTTAAGTTGAAAAAATTCTGTGTTTTATATCAATAAAATAAACGTACGCATATTTTGTTCAGACAATTTAAAAACAAATAATATAGTTCTAAATTGAAAAAGATCATGTCAAAATTAGCAAAATTAAAGACAGACATTTGGGATTTATCAGAATTAGTCAAAAACCCTAAAAATGAAGAATTTTCCCAATTGCTAACATCAATTAATGAAAAGGTAAAACAATTCGAAGATAAAAAATCATCTTTAAAATCTGACATAACCTTAAAAAGTTTTCTACAATGGTTAAATGAATCTGAAAAGATATCGGAACAATTAAGCATTATTACTGGATATGCGGCTTTGAAATATGCAGAAAATACTTCATCCAATGAAGCAGCATCTTTGATGACTAAAATGAACATTTTTGCCACTGAAATTTCCAATAGACTTCTTTTCTTTGATTTATGGTTTAAAAAAGATTTAGATGAAAATAATGCGAATCGATTAATAAAAGATACTCCAAGCATATATCAAGATTATCTCAATCACGAACGTTCGCTATCAAAATTTACTCTTCAGGAACAAGAAGAGAAAATCATAAATATCCTAGATGTAACTGGAATTGATGCATTAATCAAAATATATGATAGAATGACTAATGGGTTTGAATATGAATATGTTGAAATAAAAGGAAAAAGAAAAATAAAGAAAATTTTTACAAATAAAGAAAAGCTAATTTCGCTTGTTAGAAGTACATCATCTAGCGAGAGAATTGCAGCATATAAATCATTATGGAACACTTATAAAAAAAATAGTGGAGTACTTGGAGAAATTTATATTAACAGAGTATTAAATTGGCATAATGAATATGTAACAATAAGAAAATTCCCATCGGCCATTTCGGTGAGAAATATATCAAATAATATTGATGACAAAATCATAGAAACGCTAATTAAAGTTTGCAAGTCAAATGTTAATGTATTTCAAAAATATTTTAAAGAAAAAGCAAAGATGTTAAAAGTTAGGAAGTTAGAACGGTATCACCTTTATGCTCCATTAAATTCTCAACAACAAGAAAAGATAAGTTATGACAAAGCGATGGGGACCGTTTTAAAAGCATATGAAGATTTTGATCATTCATTTAAACAAATAATAGAAAAATTAATTCAAAATAAACATATTGACTCTGGAATCAGAAATAATAAACAAGGAGGAGCATTTTGTTCCACAGTAACACCAAAAATAGACCCTTATGTATTACTTAACTTTGATGGAACCTTAAGAGATGTATCCACAATGGCACATGAATTTGGTCATGCTATTCATAGTGTGTTAGCTTCTGATAAACCAATTAGTGTCCAACATGCGCCCTTACCTCTAGCAGAGACAGCATCAGTTTTTGGAGAAATGTTGCTTAATGATAACGTATCAAGCAAATTATCGAATAAAGAAAAAAAAATACATTTAGCTGAACAAATTGATGACTTTTATGCCACAATAATTAGACAAGCATATTTCACAATTTTTGAAATTTCAGCACATCGAACCATCGCTGAGAATAATGCTACAACAATTGATGAGTTATCAGACATGTATCTAAAGAATTTAAATGAACAGTTTGGTGACTCGATCAAGGTATCTGAGGACTTTAAATACGAATGGCTTTATATTCCTCATATTTATCATTCTCCATTCTACTGCTATGCCTATTCATTTGGAAATTTGATGGTAATGTCACTTTATCAACAATATAAAAATGAAGGTAAAGAATTTATTCCAAAATACATTAGAATTCTTTCAGCAGGCGGTACAAAAAAACCTGAAAACTTGATGAGAGATGAGGGCATTGATTTAACTAAAGAAGAATTTTGGCAGAAGGGTTTTGATTTAATTAATGAGAAAATTATAGAGTTGATCAGTATTAAAAAAATTAAGTAAAACAATACTTTTATTTTTTTAAACTAACACATACCAAATACTCTAAAAAATAATCGGGGCACATATAAAGCATAATCTTTAGATTGCATATCCTTTCAATTATGATCAAATATAAAATACAAAAATATTCTAATGGATTTTTGATAATCAAGGATAAACAGAAGAGTAGTATGTAATTTACCACTAAAAAGATTATGAACAGAGATCATTTAATAGAATATTCATATCTTTCATTTCATCAATTTTCTATAGAGAACAAAGGTACTTGCATAAATATCGAATAATTTTGAATATTAAAGGATAAAAATAATTTATACAGAATTTAAATTTTCTATATTTGACATATTTTATTGTTTATACTTTTAATTCTAGCAATACTATGAAAGGCCCTGTTTATTTAACAAAACCTATAGCTTGAATATGTTCTATTCCATTTATAATTAGAAGAAACAAAAGAACACCTTGAGAGTATATCAGTTATGATCTGTATTTTTATTTTTCAGGCTTATCCTTAAGAAGAATGGCATCTGAAAGACTCACAAGATCTCGCATAATTAGGGGCTGTCAAAATTTTATATATTCTCCAATATTTTGTAATATTTGTATTTTAATTTACTAATTACGATATAGATTGTACACATTTTAGAAATTTTTATAATGGTGCTAATTATGCAAGAGATCTACGTTTCTTATTGTCAACCATAATCATACGCATCAATCTGGAACTGGATATAAAGTATAAACCTCAAAAGGTTTCAAAAAAGAGTAAAAATATTTTTGAATATATCATAGATGAACCTCAACTCAAGGTTGGTTCAGAGTACATCTGGTTATGATGGTTGCTATAGAACCAAAAAACAAACGAATTCTAGCATTAAGCATATCTAAAAAGAGAAACATGTTTGTAGATGAAAGATTCATGTCCAATTTGAGAGAGATTTATAGCAATCACTCCGTTTCGACAGACGGTGGTAGATGATATCCCACCTCAAGATCGCAAGTTCTGAAATTAAAACATTATCTTCATTCTTCTTTTGAAAAAAGCATCTTATTGAAATTACAACGCAGTAGATAAAAGATAGAATATTGAATGCTTTGATTATTTTCTTTGCAGAAGAAAAATTTGTACATTAAATCATGTGATTGACGATTAAACATTTTGTAGCCTATTACAATATGGAAATAAACATTAATGGAAGGACATGATGAAATGACAATCCTTTTAAATAACCATTATTTTACATCCTTTTTTAATTAGAAAGACAAAGGAAGTATATTCACATAAAGAAATAAATTTAATTTAACTTGATTTTTCATTTTATTATACATAATATGACAAAATAGATAATACTTTTCAATCTACCAGATCCATCATAGTAATACAGCCATAATAAAATACATTAATTTATGTGGTGGCCATATAGAGTAGAATGCTACCGTCGATAAAAAGTGCATTTAAATTTAAACTGATGAATTTTATATATTAAGAAAATAAAACATATCCATAATAATCAAAACATCATAATAGCAATGCCAGTGTTTTTTTAAATCGTTCTATTTTATGAAATCATATGAAACAATTGCAATACAGGATAAAATATAAAATACAAATCGTGAATTAATTAATAATTTTCAAACATCCATTTATAGGTACTTATACATTTTTTAAAATTTAGTTATTTATTATGTAGAAGAGTAAAAAAGAATGAATAATTTTTATAACCTAGCAAATGTAATAAAGTTAAGAAGTTTTTTGATTCAAAATAGTTATCCTTTAAAAAAGTGGCACATAGAAAATATGGAAAAAACAATTATAAAATATGTCAAGGGTCTCCCGGTGGACGCAACTAGATGGGAAATAAGAAAAAATAAAAAATATGGCAAGTTATCCAATATAGTTAGGAATATAAATTATGACATAAAGCACGGTGTTACGAATGAACAGGTTATAGACGTTTTTTCAAGAATTCGTAACGAACCTTTGTTTACAGATTTACAAAATAACAGTGAAGCAATGAATCGTTTAGGGGAACTGGAAAGACAACTCAAAAATGAAGAACTCGTCAGATAAAATTATAGATACAATATCAAAGTATTTATTTATTTTAAAGGAAATAAACTTTTAAAATTAATACACTTTATGAAAATAGACATATTTACAAATTTTAATATAGATGAGGCATGGTCATAATTCAAAATAATTTATCTTTATCTTTACCATCGTATCAGATAGTTCCAAGCATATACTTTATCGTTCTTGGATTTATTTTCTCAGTCTTGCAGTTGTAATATACCATTATCTGATATAATAAAACAGACAATAGTACAATTGCAGATACCGTATGAAATCCTCTTGTTGGCAATGGGTCTATTCTAAATACTGATTTAATATGTTCTATCAACGGCTCTACCGATATTCTTCTTCGGCTGTAGATTGCCTGTCCTAATGCCGATTGATAAAAACATACAAGCTCAAGCCTCTTTTTAAAAGTACTTTCGTATCTTTCGACAATAGGACAAACCAAGTCTATTCCCAATACCTTCTTGCTATATTCATACAGTTTCTTATCGTCATAGCCTGGATCGGCTACCATATACAATGCAAGTGATAGAGAGAATACCAAAGAAGAAGAAGTTAAAGAAACGTACATCTGATTATCCTGTACATTCGCAGTAGTTACATCTGCAGTTATAGGTACTACAATCTTGCCTGTTGTACAGGTTAGATGTAATTTATATCCGAAAATCCATCCTTTGGTATGGCTGTAACCCCACCTTGCACCTGTATCAATGCCAGAACATGGTACTTCTCCTTTCTTCATTGATGATTTATGCCATACACTACCCTTTGCTTTTAAAAGAGTACTGTCTATTGCTGTTATAGAAGGATCTACTAATCCTTCTGTAACAAACAGGTATCCCATTGTAGATATCCTTTGTTTAATATCTGTAGAAATAGTCTTTAGCCTTCTGTCAAACGTACGTCTACTAGGTATTTTTATCAAACCACAGGCTATTGCTAGTTTATGGTTATACAGACAATCCACGTTAAGAAAAATATGTAATGCATTGTTGGAATCGATTTTAAACCATATCCTTACAATAAAACACCTTAAAATTATAGTTGGAGAATATACATATGGTCTTCCACGTTTCCTTTTTGCATTAGCAGGCCATGGTATACAACAACCTATCAGATACAGAATGTTAAAAAGGATGGATTCTTTTATTCTATCAAGAGCTAATCTTTGGGACAGTATTAATCAAAATAATATTTCAAGGGTTAGCTTTAAGCTATGTAGATCATGTTGAAAATATATTTGAATTATGACCATGCCTCATATAGATAGTACATAAATTAAGTTCATTTATTTAAATTATAATTAATTAATTAGATATTCAATGTAATGATTTAACATACCTATTGGTCTCGGTTAAGAGCAGTGTAAATGATATACTATATCTTATTGTAAAATAGTTGTGTTTGTTTAGCTATCACAACACCTATAGCTTGCCACTCTTTTATCTATTATTATGAGGGACACATTCCTCAGAATGCTAACTGATGATGAAAAGAACCTTTTACATCTAATGCTTGAAGATAATGAAGCAGGATATAGAGCCAAGATTATCTTGCTTAAAGATGAGGGATACACAGTTCCTCAAATAAGAAAGATTACAAACCATCATGATCATAACATAAGAAAATGGATACATCGCTTTAACGAAAAAGGAATCGATGGTATCATATCAAAAAAACATAATCATAAACAGCACAAATTTACTAATGATATGGAGAAACAAATAGTGGATATAACATCTACAAACCCAAGATCTTTTGATTTGGGATTTTCCACATGGTCATTACGTGTACTTGCTGGTTTTCTTATGAATGACTTAACTGGTAACTAAAATAAGCCATTCTGCAGAAATAAGAAATATTCTTCTAAAGCATAAAATAAAATGGAGAAAATCTAAAACTGTGTTGTCAAATAATAAAAGCAATGATCCAGAATACACTTTGAAAAAAAGTACATTGAACAACTGAGGTACAACACGACAAAGGATTCTGTGTTACTGTATATAGATGAAAAAGGGCCTGTAGCAGCAAAAACCCATGGTGGTACATCATGGTCATCGGTACAGGTAAAGGTCGAAAAGGCTCAAAAGATAAATGGATTGTTAAATGTATTTGGAGCCTATGATCATACAAATGACAAAATGCATGTCCAATGCTATAAAAGAAAGACAGGAAAGAAGCAGTTTGTTGACTTTTTAAAAAAGAGTAGATAAAAGATATGATAAGAATATCCAAAATATCTTTGTTGTACTTGATAATCTTTCAGCACACAAATCAAAGATGGTAAAGAAAGAGATATCCAAATGTTGTCCTCGAATAAAATTTGTATTTCTACCAGTAAGATCGCCCAAACTTAATTTAATTGAAGTAAGGTGGGTGTGGTTACAAAGGCAGACAATTAACAATTCTACATTTAAAGACGAACAAGAAATAGGAAGAGCTGTTAGCAAGTGGAAGAATATTTATAACAAAAATCATGGCAGCAAAGCGATCATAAATATTTTACAAGAGAGTGTATCTTTATGTATACACAGTCTGTTAACTTGACTCTTTCTAATTATTTTAATCCAATCATCATACTTGTTTTCCTATATTATAATAAATAATATATTGAGCACAAAAAGCATTATTACGGAAATTCAGTTATCTTTTAACAATTCTAAAATATTCAATAAAAAGATTCCTTAATTTAACAGTTGTGTAAATACTTGGATAATCATCATATAAACTGATAGTAATCGTCAAAATCTTAATTTTGTAACACTTTCTCTTTAAGGTATCAATATATAGATAACAATGTAAGGTTTTATTGATTTACTCAAATCTTTTGAACGTATGGACGGTTTACATCAACCAAAATACATTTCGATATACATTAAATGTAGGACTTAGTAGAAGTAATGTACGTAATTAATTACATATTATAGATGCTCCAATTCTTAAAATAATCTTCCTAAGAAATTTATAAACAAAAATATAATTATTATCATTACATGCTAACAATAATATTTTAATTATCCTATTTGACAATATCTGAAATTTTAATATTTATCAAAATATAAGTAATATATAATTTTTAATTAAATTGTTTTTAGAAGTTATGAATTTATCATAAAGCATATATCATATGTTATTCATTAAAGTATAATACTGCTATTTAGTATTTTATTATAATTATAATAGTATCAAAATATTCTGAAATCTTCTTTTACAGTGATTAAAACAATATGAGTATTAGTTCTATCTATATAGGGCAATGACAAATCATTTTTTACAAATTCACTTAACTCTCTACGATTCATAAATTTTGCAACAATAATCATATCAGTTAGTCCAGTAATATCATATACCGCACAAACGTTAGGAAGATTAGAGATATGTTTTTCAACTTCAATTACCTTATCTTTTCTGGTAGTGATTTCAATAATGGCGGTTAAATCGAAACCTAGTTTTATATGATCTAAAATAGCAGAATACGATTTTATTGTACCATTCTTTTCTAATTTAGATATCCTATTTAGTACTGTAGGAGGAGAAACTCCAATTTCAAAGGCAATTTTTCTATAAGAATCTCTTGCATCCAACAATAACCTTTTTAATATCTTTTCATCAATTTCATCCATTAAAAAGGTTTGAGTTATTTACTTTATAAACATAGGATCACTTTTTATATTTGAATTAATTATAGACATAAAATCAACTAAAAAAAGAATGTAAAATAATAAAACCCTTTTTCATTTTCAAAAATAATAAATACATTAACATAGGCACAATAAAAAGATTCTATAAAATGAAAAATTTTTTTTATTGTATCTAAGAATATAGAATCAAATTTTTTTTTATAGAAGCCTAATAGAATACCTTGAATTTAAAACGTCAACACGGATTAAATTCATAAATATTACCACAGAGGTTAAAAAAATTATCAAAGAATCTAGCATTCAAGAAGGCATTTGTCTGATAAACTCGATGCATATTACATCTAGTGTGTTCATAAATGATAACGAAGAAGGACTTTACAATGATTATGAAGCATGGCTTGAACGTCATGTACTACATTACCCTACTGAACAATATGGACATAATGACACAGGCAAAGATAATGCTGATGCCCACCTGAAACGTCAAGTTATGGGCAGACAAGTAGTAATTGCAATTACCAACGGCAAATTAAAATTTGGTCCATGGGAACAAATATTTTAAGGAGAATTTGATGACAAAAGAACAAAGAAGGTATTAGTAAAAGTAATAGGGGAATTAGATATAACTTTTTAGACAAAATTCACGAATAAAATCATATAGTTTTAACATATAAAAAAATGCTTTGTTGCATAACTCAATTTTTTCGTAACTGTATATCACATTCAGTTCAAGTCTATGAAATATCTATTCGGAATTCGTAATATGATAACAAAGTCCAATCATTAAAAAACGAATTTCAGAGTTATGCAACAAAGCAATAAAAAAATATTTCAATTATCATATATCACAGATAAAATTCATTATATTAATTTTTAGATGATCAAAAATAATAGATCCAGATTTCTTAATTTAAAAAGTACGTTTACAAAGAAGATTGAATATTTTTATCTGTACACTACCAAATTACAATAGGATCAATAAATTTCGGAAATTTAATTTTGTTTCAAAAACAAAACTAATGAGTTTTAGGATGATTATAGACCGCGAATGCTTATTTATACTTTTACTCAAATAGTTAAGATATTTTTATAATTCTAAAAATAAAACAAGACATTAATAATACAAAATTAATTTTTTTTTAATGTCATTAAAGGAAATACGCAATAAAATTAATAAAAAAATTGATGAAAATTACAAAACACGTCAAAAGAGAACTATAAAGATTAAAGAATGTTTAAGTATAGATTTTAACAAGATTTCAAATTACGGCTCAGAAATGAATATACCTTATCCTAATACACAAATTAAGACCAAAAATAACAATGGCAAAGAGCCATCATTATTTAAGATTGAAATACCTGGATCCATAATATCTAATGCAAGATTCTATTATAAAGACAAAGATATTGATTATTTATCTATAAAAGAATTAGAAAACCTAGAACACGATTTGGAATATATATTAGATGCAATATACAAGAAGGTAGACGAGTATCTTGTTTAACAATATTTCAAATAATATTGAAATAAATTTCAATAAAAATAAATGTTATGCATATAATTGTCAAGATCAATTGACTAAATTATCGGTTATTGATCCATCAAGACATTTGACTAATAACAAGGTAGTTATGTTGAAATATACCTAAAATATAAAAGCGGTTCAAATTAATTAAATTTAACTTTCTTTAATTAATATCAACAAGTACAATTTAAATTTAAAAAAAAGAAATATGTGTTAGTTGATCCAAATTAAGAATCTTTTAAAAAAATACAAAAACCATATTGTTGTTGATAACATAAATATAGATATAAAAGATAATGAAATTTTTGGACTTTTAGGACCAAATGGAGCAGGAAAAACCACATTAATCCATATTCTTGCAACATTAATAAAACCTACATCCGGAACTGCAATTATAAATGGCTATGACATAAAACAAAATGCACCCAATGTTAGATCAAGTATCGGAATAGTATTTCAGACACCTAGTAGTGATGATATGCTTACCGGTTACGAAAATTTAAAAATTCATTCATTATTATACAACGTTCCTGCAAATATTAGGAAAAATAGAATTGCATATGTATTAGACCTGGTCGGCCTTACAAATAGAAAGGATGATCTAGTAAAGAAATACTCTGGAGGAATGCGGAGACGATTAGAAATTGCAAGAGGATTACTACATAAACCAGCGGTACTCTTCTTAGACGAACCCACTCTCGGACTTGATCCAAGCAGTAGAGAAATAATGTGGAATTATATTAAAAAATTAATAATTGAGGAACAAATTACCATAATTTTGACAACTCATTATATGGAAGAAGCAGATTTTCTATGCAACACTATAGGCTTTATTGATAAAGGAAAAATTATCGCACAAGATTCTCCTTTGGCACTTAAAAAGGATATAAAAAGCGACATAATTAATATACAGATAAAAGAGAATCCAAGTCAGATCAAAGTAATAACCAATGCTATAAAACAATTAGATATTGTAAATCAGACAGAAAGTTTTGAAAATGGAATAATAAATATTAGTGTAAATAATGCGAACAGAGATTTACCACTTATTTTGAACTATATACAGAATATTTCAGATTATAAGAATAATATATTATCAATAGACATTAAAAAACCTACTTTAAACGATATTTTTCTAAAATACACTGGAAGAAATATCGACACCATGACAGACAAAGATGACCCAGAAGGCGGATTCATGGAGCGCTATGCCAATTATGAAAAACAATAAAGAGAAAATCAAAATAAAACTTGAATTAAATGAACTGTATGCGATATGGTTACGAGAATTTAGAGTTTTTCTTAGAGAAAAGAGTAGACTGATAGCATCTACTTTTACGCCTTTATTGTGGCTTTTTGTTTTAGGCGGAGGACTTGGATCAAATATGCCTACAACACTCCATAATTCAGACATAGGATATCAAAAATTTATCTTTCCAGGAATTGTAGTTATGTCAGTTATTTTTTCTTCAATATTCTTTGGATCGTATATAATATGGGACAAAAAATTTGACTTTCTCAAAAGTGTGATGATCGCCCCTATCAGGCGTAGCACCATTTTTCTAGGTAAGACTTTTGGCGGCATGACGACTTCTTTGATACAAGCTTTTATTTTATGCGGTATTGGAATAATTATAGGAATTCATTATGATCTTTATTCCATAGCATCATTCGTAGTAATTGTACTAATGTTATCATTTGCATTAACTTCTTTAGGTCTAGCTATTGGCAGCTTTATGGAGAGTTTAGAAGGTTTTCAACTAATTGTAAGTTTTGTTGCGTTTCCACTGTATTTTTTTAGTGGAGCATTATTCTCACTTAATAATGTTCCATTATGGTTGTCGGCATTATCAAATATAAATCCTGCAACATATGCGGTTGAAGCGTTACGATATTCAATGCTTGGTATAAATGAAGGAAATATATTTGAAATAAATATAGGCATTCTTTTTGTATTTTCAGTATTTTTCGGCATTATAGGAATACTATCATTTAAAAGAATGAAAGCTATCTAAGTAAATAAAATTAATTTTTTTATCACTATAAAGATTTGAAATGGCAAAAGATTTGAAATATATTGCAATAGCAGATTTTATTGTTTATCGAAATGAATCTGTCAAAAGGTACAATTTAGCCCAATTACACTGTCTAGTATACATACACTAATTCACTTTCCTTAATAGATACTTACTATGTTAGGTTAAAGCGTCTTGTTCTATAATATTTAGCAATTGATACTTTAAGATCAGCAAATCCAGAAAAATATTTCTCAACTTTCTAAGTAGTTTTTAGCTGCTTTGTTGCACGATTCGAAAATCAGTTAAAACCTTGATTTATCTGTAATAATAACAATTGAATTTTAACTGTTTTAGTCATAGATTCATCAACAAAACGTTGACAAATAACGAAAAAAATAATCATGCAACAAAGCAGTTTTTAGCCTCTTTGTTATGCTGCATAATTTTTGAGGTAGTGGTACACATTTTCTAATCAAACCTTCGATTTTTTGGATGTTTCTGTAGATAGCAATCTGATCTGAATCAAAGAGAAATCTATTTAACGTAAGTAATATAAAGAAGATAGTACACAAAGAGTATTGGAATATATTTTTTAGGTCATGTTTGAAGGACCTTCCGGCTTCTGGTTCTTTCTCTCTATTATTTTTTCATTCGGATAACGCTTTATTTCATGTTTCCCATATCTTTTTGTTATTTCTTTTTGGAATATGCCATCAAATTCTTCTACTGTTAAACCAGTGAATGATTTGAAAAGTATGGTCTTTTGGATGACCTTTCATATGAAAATATCTACATAAGATCTCTTGCATAATTAGAATAAACAGCTATATGATCAGCAATTCTTCATTTTCTTGTTCTCTCATTGCTTTCATATGATCGGTTATCCAAAAAATCATTGCTTTTCAAATCATTCACTGCTGGTCTTACAGTGCAACAGTTCGATGACATTTATGAAAAAAATGTAACAAAAAGATATGCTAAACATGAAATACAACGCTTGTTCAAAAAAGATAGAGAAAGACGTATAGGTGCAGGTAAACCTTTCAAACTAGATATTAAAGATAGATTTCTCATGCTTTTGGTTTACTATCGTCTATACATAACTTACACTATGGCAGGTTTTCTATTTGATTTGGATCAGAGCAACATCTGCAGAGACATTCAAAAGATTGAAGGGTTGATAAGAGAATGTTTGCCAATTCCGCAGAAGACATACCCAATAACCAAAAGGCTGAAAACTCCAGAGGCAGTTGATAAATATTTTCCAGGCTTTCTTCTTGCTTTTACAGATTGTACCGAACAGCAAATACCAAGACCTGCGGATAAGAATAGAAGAAAGATATTCTATTCAGGTAAGAAGAAAAGACATACTATTAAGAATCAGATTACGGTTAACAATCGTGGTTATGTCCTTCACAAAGTACACTATAAAAAAGGAAGAAAACATGACTACGATATTTATAAAAAGAACTATCCTGTCACTCCAAAACAAGTTGTTACTGTAGTTGATCTAGGGTATTTGGGCATAGAAAAGGATTTTCCAGAACAACTATCTGCACTACCATATAAAAAGAAAATAAACCAGTGTTTATCACAAGAAGAAATCGAGTTTAACATTATCCATTCGAAAAAGAGGATAATAGTAGAGCATACTATTAGCAGATTGAAAAAGTACAAGATAATGAGTGAGATATTTAGAAATAAATTGAGAAAATATAACAAGGTGTCAGACATAGTAGCAGGACTAGTGAACTATAGAATATCAAATTATCTGAACTAGAAATCGATATAGAATTAGAAGTGATGGTCTAGATTATTTCTAATTATGCAAGAGATCTATAGAACAAAGTAATGAGGAACTTTAGGTCATAAAGCTGTTTGCGATTAATTATGCAAGATCTATTTTTTATCTTATCTATTATCTCAGTATGACTTTTTTAAACTAATCCTGACAGCCTTTGAATATATTTCTAGCAAAGATCACCAAAGTAATGATATGATGAATATACAATATCATTAATTATTATTCTTTTCTTAATTTATAAATCATCAACATTTGACAATGAAAATGGCTAAAGATTTTTTTAACCCTACAGAACCTAATTAATAAAACAATTAATTAATTATTAATTAATTAATAAGTAAACAAATAAATAAATAAATCATATTATCATCGAATTTTTAAAATAGTCATAAAAAGATCTTTTTATAGAATTATAATATGAAAACTATAACCATTTCGTAAAAAACTGTCTAAAAGTCGGTGTTTATATTTCATCCATTTAATTTAAATAAAAATATAAAATTCAGCCAAACAGTTAAATAAATAAAAATATATTTAGACGTCAAATAAAAATACTTTTTTTGAGATTTTTTAATACAATTTATCCAAAGTATTAGAATATCCAGAAAATTAATAAATTATTTATATTTTTGTGTAAATTATTCCGCTCATCGGCAGGAAACAGATAAAACACGGGTACCTACACTCAAAATTGATATAATAAAAATGATTATTTTCTTTTCCATATAAATTAGAACATAAAACCTCAGGGCTCTGTAAAGTTAAGACCAAAAATTCTTTTTGTAAAACATTTGAATATAATGGTCAATCAAAAATTTGATTTACGTATCAAATTTAAGTTCATTTTGCCAAAATTATTTTTGAAATGGTCTACTAACCAAATTTCTTTAATTAAAAATAATTATCAATTCCTTAACTTTACAGATCCAACCTCACATATTATGAAATATCTCTAACTATTAGGATCCATATATCATAGTTTAATTTGAGATTACCGATATTATAAAACTAATATTTTAAAATAATGTTTAAAAAGTACAAGTCCATATTCACCGTGGTTGACAGACAATTTCTATATAAACAAACAATAGTCTTTCAGATGGCATACTTATACTCAAAGTACAAAAAGTTAATATCATTGAAGTGACAATATAACCTCTTTATATTTCGAGACGAAGAAATAGATCTTGTGATACCACAAACTTTGCATGATAAATTTTAAACCCATTAACATTTATTAAAAAAAACAGACAAATAATATAATTGATAAAAATTAAAGAGGAACCATCTGGAAAAATACATATAACTTCGATAAACAAAGAAGAAGAACAAAGAGAAACAACATATCCGATAACGATTAGATCAAAACATATACGTCATTCAATTTTTGTGGTGAGGAAAATACAGTAGTTTCTATATAAATTAACAAATATTAAGGTAATTTTATAAATTTTTATAATAATTTAATTCTTCTTTAACATAATGTCTATTTTCTAATAATTATAAATAGACACTGTCAGATATTAATACATATGTCAGTAGAAGAAGACAAAGATAATCTAAGAAATAATAATTATACTCAAACGTTTTCGAATAGTACTGAAATAGTAAAAAAGATTCCATTGATGAGAGAAAAATTTTCATATACAAAACAAACAAAAGAAAGCAAAATAAATATTGAAAAAAGATGGAATACAACAGTAAAGAAAATAGAAATCCCTGTAAGTTACGAAGAAATTTATATCGATGGGAAAAGAATTGAACATTATAATGAAAACGAACCTGTGGAAATAATTTCAAATATTAAAAATATAATTAAAGGTTTCTTTTTTCGTTCCAAAATTCAGGAACCACATAATACACATAAAGAAAAAAATGGAGAATTAAAAGTAAAACAGTATAATGAAGACAACAAAACATCAAATGAAAGACCAAACACAGAAAATAAATCATCGATACCATCTTACATAAAAGACAAAAATTCTCGCATTGAACATAGAGTAACTATTTGGGGAGACGAAATTACGATTAATAAAAAGAAGGTTAAATTAGGCGAATTCATCATAAAAAAACATCAAGTGACAGAGTTAAAAAAAATGGATATTGAATTAACAACTGATAAATTAACAATATATCATCCTAATTCGACAAAAGAGGAAATAATATAAAAGAAAAAATTCACAATACAAAATCCTTACTCAATTGTATTTTATAAAATACCTTTTTTTAAGGTGTATTAATTAAATACCGTACATTATACTCAAAAATATATGTCAAATAATGACAGAAATAACATCGATTGGAATAAAATAATTAAAAAAGAAGCAATAGGCGTAAATGGAGAAGATCTAGGAGAGATATTAGAAGTTGGAAAGACCCATATCATAACCCAAAAAGGAATAATAAATAAAAAACGATATTATTTACCAAAATCATCAGTATCAAGTTTTAATGGAACAATTTTAAAGATAAACATGACAAACAATGATCTTAAAGAATATACAGGCATAGATGGACAAAAGATTAATGATCATTCAACAGATAAAACAAATATCGCAAATGAAATAGAGACAAAAATTCCGGTAATGGCTCAAGATTTACAAGTGTCAAAAAGAATCACAGAAAATAAAGTCAAAATAATAAAAGAACCTGTAAAAGAGATCAAAAAAATAGAAATAGAATTAACCCACGAAGAAATAACTATTGAAAGAATTCCAGCAAATAAAGATTCTATATCAGACTCTAAGGATCACCCACCACAGTCAAAAACAGAAATTGTCATTTTATTGAAAAGAGAGGAACCAGTAATAAAAAGACAATCATATGTTAAAGAAGAAGTAATAATAAGAAAAAAACCAATTACAGAAACCAAAACTATTACTGATGTAGTAATTAACGAGCGTGTAAATTATGCGGACAATCAAAATGAGAAATAAATTATTTAATATGAATTAAATGTTATTTTAGATAGAATCATATTATTATTTAACGTTTAAATTTTGAATATATTAGTACTAAAGATTATTCATGAAATGAAAGATAAATGAACTCATTGTGCATCTACCTACTATTTATTTCTTGTATATACTATCAAATGCAAGATATAAATCTTGAATAATATATTTAGTAAATTAAAAATAATATAAATAAATTCGATAATACAATATGAAATAATACATCAAATTGGAAGGTTGGAAAGAAATAAAAAGAAATCAAATTATAAACAGTTAATATAACTTAGGTCAAATAAAATAGATCCTGATAGAGTGTCAAAAAAATCCTAAAACAATTATACAAATATTTGTGGTTTACATGATTATGCTTATAATATACGACATATATTAGAATTGAGACTACATAAAATTTGATTGGAAATTGTATATTATTTTAAATTTTATCAAAATTGTATAATATAAATGAAATTCGGGCTCTGTTAACTTAGAGCCTATCCCAAAATTATTTTTCTATAGATTATAATACTGCTTGATAGTTGCACCAGACCCAAATAATTTTCTACCTTCTTTTCATATCTTGTCAACAACTTTCTGAATCTGTTATGCCACGAATTGGTTCTTTCTACAACCTATCTTTTATTTTTCATATTTTGATGTTTATGTTGATACGAAAGCTCTTTCTTCTTTTGACCTTTCTTTCTTTTATATGGTATATGAGGAACATATCCTCTTTTGATTATCTCATTTTCTATTGATTTAGAACTATATGCTCTATCGAGATATAGATGATAATACAACCCATCTTTATTTTTATTTGTGAAAGATGATCCAGAAGGTCGATGGGAAATTGAATGATCAATAACATTTGTTACTGCTTTTATGTCATGTGTACTGACTGAAGAAATAACTATAGATATAGGGATTCCTTCATTATCTGTTAAAATGTGCCTTTTTGTGCCTAGTTTGCTTCTATCAACAGGATTATTCCCTACAGTCATCGCCCCCCTAAAGGTGACTTTATAGATATACTATCTGCCGATTGCCAAATCCATTTGATGCCTATTTTTCTATCATATTCTTCTAATAATTTGGCCCATATCTTTTTAAAGATGTCCATTTGAATCCACTGCTGAAATCTCCTATGACATGTAGAACCAGAACCATATTCTTTTGGAAGCATCTTCCATTGGCAACCGGTTCTAAGAACATATAAAATACCATTTAATACTTTTCTAAAAGGAATAACAGGACGACCGACTGTATTTTTTGGTTTTTCGCATGGTAAAAGGTCATCTATCTTGTCCCATAGTTCGTCTGAAATCTTGGTAATAACAGATACGTTCTTGTTCCTTTGTCGATTGAAGAAAGGCAATGATTTAATAAAGATTAGCAACAGCTATATTTCTATCGAATTTTGGGATAGGCTCTTAAGGAAAAAACCTATAGCTTTAGAATGACCATATATTGCATGACCACTAGAAAAAGAACATCTTCATAGATTATTGGGTATAGATCACATTTGTGCTTTCTTGGTTTATCATTTAGAAACGCCACGAAAGCACTGTCTTTTTTACTTTTAGTCAGAATAAGTCATGTTTCTATCTGAAACTGGCTTCAAAAGTACAGGCCTTGGAAATATCTCAAGAATAATAAAATTCAAGAGCACATTATTGATAAAACTGCAATAAAAAAAGCAGGTTCTTCTGAACTAACCTGGCTTTGGGTGTTTATTGAACCAACAAATAAAGAAATCCTTGCAACTGATATATCATAAAAAAGCGAAATATGTCTATTACCAAACGATTTCTGTCTCCTGTAGTTAACAAGTACGGATTACATTCTGTTTGGTCAGATGGTGGTAATTGGTATCCACAAGCATGTCGCTTCTTGAAATTGAACCATCATATTGTTCATCTTTCATGAAAAGCCTGATAGAAAGGACTATGCAATACATAAAAGATTGAACCGAAGGGTTTGATGATTACTTTCCTTATAAAAAGAACAAGTGTAAATTAAATTATGTAAAACAATGGTTTAAGTTCTTTATTTACCAACATAATAAAGAAAAATTGTCTTAAGTTAACAAGGCCAAAATTCGATTAAAATACATGAGTTTAAAAGATAAGAGATAATTCCTAGGTAGAAATTTGATTAATTGTCCAATATCTTTCTAAATTCTGAGTGATCCTTAAATTTAGTAAATTCTGGCTCATCTTTTGCCAAATATTTATATTCAGAATCAAGACCAATTGCTCTCTGAAGATAATAGATACATTTTTGCATATTTTTTTCATCTTGCGCACTCTTAGACCTAGCACAATCATACCATGCTTTAGCGTGGTATGGATTTTGCTTTATTAAATGCTCATAAACTATAATTGCTTCCTCATATATCTTTAATTTATATAACACGTATGCATATGTATACATTATATTACTATTTGTAGGATCTAATCCAATGGCCTTTTTAATAGCATCAGACGCCTCATTTAGACGAGATGGAAGATAATTTGCAATATACCATGATTTTTTACACAGCACATCAATGTCATCTGAATTTATTTCTAGAGCTTTATTATAGCATTCTATAGCCTCATCATATTTTTCAAGTGTAGATAAGGCTTGAGCTTTATTAAAAAAGGCATCAGCATTTTGAGGATTTATTTCTAGAGCTTTATTATAGCATTCTATAGCCTCATCATATTTTTCAAGTGTAGATAAGGCTTGAGCTTTATTAAAAAAGGCATCAGCATTTTGAGGATTTATTTCTAGAGCTTTATTATAGCATTCTATAGCCTCATCATATTTTTCAAGTGTAGATAAGGCTTGAGCTTTATTAAAAAAGGCATCAGCATTTTGAGGATTTATTTCTAGAGCTTTATTATAGCATTCTATAGCCTCATCATATTTTTCAAGTGTAGATAAGGCTTGAGCTTTATTAAAAAAGGCATCAGCATTTTGAGGATTTATTTCTAGAGCTTTATTATAGCATTCTATAGCCTCATCATATTTTTCAAGTGTAGATAAGGCTTGAGCTTTATTAAAAAAGGCATCAGCATTTTGAGGATTTATTTCTAGAGCTTTATTATAGCATTCTATAGCCTCATCATATTTTTCAAGTGTAGATAAGGCTTGAGCTTTATTAAAAAAGGCATCAGCATTTTGAGGATTTATTTCTAGAGCTTTATTATAGCATTCTATAGCCTCATTATTGTTACCAAGATAATATAATGACAAGCCTTTATTGTTATAGGCAAATGGGAATTGAGGATTTATTTCTAGAGCTTTATTATAGCATTCTATAGCCTCATTATTGTTACCAAGATAATATAATGACAAGCCTTTATTGTTATAGGCATCAGCATTTTGAGGATTTATTTCTAGAGCTTTATTATAGCATTCTATAGCCTCATTATTGTAGCCATTGGCCGAAAATATTATCCCTTTATTGTAATATGCACAAGAGAATTGAGGATTTATTTCTAGAGCTTTATTATAGCATTCTATAGCCTCATTATTGTAGCCATTGGCCGAAAATATTATCCCTTTATTGTAATATGCACAAGAGAATTGAGGATTTATTTCTAGAGCTTTATTATAGCATTCTATAGCCTCATTATTGTTACCAAGATAATATAATGACAAGCCTTTATTGTTATAGGCATCAGCATTTTGAGGATTTATTTCTAGAGCTTTATTATAGCATTCTATAGCCTCATCATATTTTTCAAGTGTAGATAAGGCTTGAGCTTTATTAAAAAAGGCATCAGCATTTTGAGGATTTATTTCTAGAGCTTTATTATAGCATTCTATAGCCTCATTATTGTAGCCATTCAATGAATTTGTAAATTCTTTTTGTTTATTTTCACTTATAGGAATATTCTTGATCTTCTCCAAGATAAATTCAAATTGCTTTTCCAATTGTTTTTTTTTCTCAATAGTAATATCAAGATCATCAAAATTACAATCCAAAATGTTTATAAAATTCTCAATAGAGGCACTTAATTTAGGAATGATATTCAAATTATTTTTTTCATCATTTATTTGAATTGATTTATGAGCAGCTTTAAGGTCACTGGACGTATCTATATTTTTTTTAGTTATAAATGATTTATCATCCGAATTTTCAATTATATAGTTTCTGTCCAAATATTGTCAATATCTATAAATATCTACAAATATTTAACTATTTGAAATCATCATGTAATAAATAGATTCTAAAAAAAAAAATTAGGAAAATGAGAAGAATAATCAATCAAATTAATAATATTTTTAAATTAATATATATTTTATATCAATATATATTACACAGAAACAAAGCAGATTAATCTGTTATTAAACGAATACAAGATAGATGATAACAAAAGCAAGAAATTCAAAGACGAATATATTGTCATTGCGGTAGACAGTACTGGAATAAAAGTTACCAACAGAGGTTAACGGCTACGAGAAAAATGACACATAAAAAATAACAATAAGAAATGGTATTTGAAAAGGCATGTTGCTGTTGTAAACGTAAAGACCAAGAAAATTCTTTTAATAATGAAGGTAACTGATGAACATGTACATTTTATTCTTATTTTCTAAATATAAAATAGATATAAACTATGATAAATGGAATTGTAGCTAGAATCCATGATAAATCTGTTTTAAATACTGTCAATATAGTAATATTAATCCTATGTAAAGTATTATTCCAATATGAATTAATTCAAATAAGATAAATTTGTGTGATCGTGATTTAAATTTTTGAATATTAAATACGTAAATGGGTTTTATTATATCACCATTATTTTGATCATAATCGATCATAGAAAAATTTTTTGAAATTCTCATTGATTAGAAATATTTGTTTAACTTTTCATTATATTGGAAAAAACAATCAAAATTTAAATATTTGACAAATCAAATAAAATGATGGTAATTCAAGGTCATCTGAAAAATTATTTTAATACTACAAAACATAGGTCAAAAATTCTGGATGTAGACTTCAATTTAATTTTATTGAAAATCTGAAGTTAAAATGTCCATTTTTAAAACTACTAGAGGAATGAGAGTATTTCAAATTGGATTTGGAATAATCATTCTCGTCATATCAATTCTTGTTATATTTAATCCTTTACATGGATTTTTATCTTTTGTTTGGCTAGTAGGTATTCTTTTGCTGGTCACAGGCATTGAGACAATAATTAGTAATGTTTATAAACCTACCAAGTCTCGTTTTACAGGTATTTCATTAGGGGCTGCTATAATTGTCATTGCCATTATAGCCATTACATTTCCGTTATTAGCTTCCATAATAGTGATCTCACTATTGGCGATAGCCCTATTATTCAGTGGAATTTCAAGAATTATTCATGGCATAGATGAAAAACATAATAAAAATTGGAGATGGGGATTTATTATGGTATCAGGAATATTGTCCATTGGCTTGTCTGTTCTGATCATGATATTTCCCGTTTTTGGAATTGCCATTGCAGGTCTTCTTATAGGTATATCCCTGTTAGTAGCAGGAATTCAAATGATTACATCAGGATTATCAGGGAGAATGAAAGATTTAAGATGACACCATTTCTTTTATTGTTATCTGGTAAGCTAAGTAACATGTGTCACCCCTCCTGCACAATAAACAAAGTGAGAACAAATGATTATTGTACAAGAAGAGGTGTACCTAGAACAATGGCATATAGCCATATTAAAGAATGAACAAGAGTCTGTTAGAAAGCGATATCATGCAATAGCTAGAACACTGGTTAGTGACACTATTCGAATAACTAGACAGCAAGCAGCTGATATGATCAATAGAAGTAGACGTCAACTGCAGAGAATAGTAAAAAGATATAGAGAAGAAGGCATAAAAGGTCTGAGATTTAAATCCAAAAAGCCATGCAATATCTTAAACAAAACTTCAATAGAAATTGAGAGAAGGATAATCCAAGTAAGAATAGCTACAGGTTTTGGCTCTGAACAGCTAGCAAGTATAGTTAATGAGAGTTTGGATATAGAACACAAAAATAATCAGCATATCAGCAAAACCACAGCTTACAATATCTTAGCCAGACATTCGCTGGTCTATGCAGAGAAAAAGATAATTAAAGAATACAAATCGTTTGAACGAGATAAGCCTGATGAGTTAGTACAGGCTGACCTCACAAGATTCAATGATACCAATATTAACTATGGAAGATGATCATTCCAGAAAGTTCTGGGCTGTAATATTGGAGAATGAAACAGATGACAATGTAGTAGGTGGTATGAAGCAATTACATGACCAAAAGTATGATTCTCTTTTAACTGATAATGGTAGCCAGTTTAACAGAAGGAATTCTATTATGAAAAAATATTGTGACCAGTATTTAACAGGGAAACACATTTGGACATCAATACATCACCCGCAAACAATGGGCAAACTTTCCAATGCCCAAAGAGGGCTGAAAAGATTTCTACTACATAGACTGGGAAGAAATAGTACTGACCATGAAAGTATTGATAGATGTATTTTATCTTACATTGACTGGTACAACAATGGAAAGAAGATATCCACTACAAAATGCTATCCTGAAGAAAGATACTCTGGACAAAGAGATGATGGTTGGTATACACGATTTGTAAAAGCACTTAAATTGGAACATATACTACCAGTACCAGTTGTAGTGGTGGAGGGGTGACATATGTCCCTTGGCTTTACACGAAAAAATAATCATGTAACAAAACATATTATAAATAATGTTCGCCATTTTTTCAATATTTTTAGAAATAATTTGTTTATAACCACGATTTTAAGATTTATTAAATAACACTTTAACTGTATATAAAATTGTTATTAAGGATTTAAAATACAA
Source organism: uncultured Nitrososphaeraceae archaeon (assembly GCA_963830925.1). Classification (GTDB taxonomy): domain Archaea; phylum Thermoproteota; class Nitrososphaeria; order Nitrososphaerales; family Nitrososphaeraceae; genus Nitrosocosmicus. Next base: position 1,654,255 of record CAWHOB010000001.1, read on the forward strand.
ATTAGCCTCAAATACGGAAATAAAATATTTTAAACTATATCATACAATAACAATTAGATCCGGTTATATTCCCATAGATAAATATCAAAGATCTCAAAAATATAATGTTCCAAATGGATTTATATTTATTCATGAGCAATAATAGTTAAGTAGCAAAAAGTTAAAACATACATAAATTCATAGAAAATCAGATTGGTAAATAAATATCCTTTTTGGCCTTTTTATAGTGGTTTAGGTTTTGCAATATTTGGTATACTATTAATAGTGTTAAAATCTGGAATAAAAATATCTTTTATTTTTTTCATAATAACACTATTTCTTTGGATGATGTGGATATATATTATAATCCGACTTTCTATAAAAAATCGAAAAAATGAAGATAATAATTGTGAATGTACTATTTGCAATCATAAACAATCACATCTTTGTATTAAAGAAAAATGTCCCTGTTGTATAAACATGAAAAACAATATTATATTAGGACATTCAAATGGCTTCTACAGTAAAAACTGATCTTATATTGATATATTTTATTTTCTTATTAATTATTCTACAGGATACTTTACAATATTTTGTAATTATAATGGTTATCTTTTTCCACTAAACTTTAGTCAAAGGATTAAAATAATAGAATATGAATATAAAAAAATAACCTATTCTTAATGACGTATTATTTTCTAATTTTGTTGGTTTTTGTTATTTGTAAATATATATTTTTCCTTATAAAAACTGATAGATGATCGATGTTTTAATCAACCAATTATTAATTTATAACATTAAAGAAAATCATTAATCTATAATGGACTCGAATGCACTTTAGATCTGTTGCATAAAAGACCTGTTAAAATTTCATAAATATCATATTTTGTAAAATTTTTATTTTAATTTGCTGATCATACTTAAAACAAAACATATCATTTTCATAGAAATTAAGGGTGCTAATTATGTAAGGTATCTTTAAAAAAATAATTGTCAATATAATTTCTAAAATATACGGATTTAGTTTAATCGGTAATAATTCATTTCTGCCCACTCGTATCCCATTTGTATTTGATAATTTATAAACAAATCCAATAAATTAATCACATATATTTTTCATTCTTTAATATAGAAATAGTTGAATTTTTCTGATTTATACTACTCTTTTGATATACCAAATAAGAACATCCTGTGTTCTTTTTCTTCGATAACTAAAAATAAAAGAGAAATAATCCCATTCAATAATCATCTCATTGATTTTATATTCTTTATTTTTTTACAAAAGCTGACATTTGTATTTTTGTTTGTATCTAGTTTAATATGATATTATAATTTCTTTTTATAAATAAGATAATAACCTTTCAGAGAGTCTTCTTAACAAAATGTCTGAAAATTATTGTAAAACATATTAAATTAATGGATTTTTTAGTTCTTCATAATTTCAAAGCAAAGTACATCTTAAATCTTTAGGCTTTGCTTAATTAATAGATCTAATATTTAATAGTAATATGGATAAAAGGTTACAATTCAGTTAAAGTAAACTAGAAATTTACCTTTATATCTTTTCTATTAAAATAAATTATATATAACTTATTTGATAGTTTAAGTCGAAGTCATGATTTCGGTCGTGCCAGGTGTTATTTCATACCAAGCGCATCTTTAAGATCTATTTCATGATCTTGTTCTTCTGTAATAATTTGTCTCAATTTTTCAGATAGAGCAAACTCTCCTGCTGCTTCAGCTTGTTGAATTCTTTCCCTATAATTCTTTACGGTATCTACTTCTGCTTTTAAGTCGATTTCTAACATATTTTTGGAATCGTCAGATGTTTCAGCTTCTTTTCCGATTACAGTTGGATCTCCCCCTAAATAATCAATCTGCCGAGCGATTTCCAGAGCATGAGATAGTTCCTGTGTTGCATGAATTTTCAATTGATCAGCGATATCCCCATATTCCGCGCCCTTTAGTTTAGCACTAAACACTACATATTGAATTATTGCTTTATATTCTCGAGCTAAGTCATCATTAAGTCCTCTTATGAGATCCTCTTTAGAAGGACCAGAAGAACTAGATCCAATATTAGATGATGATAAATTAACACTATTAGACATGTAATTGGAAATACTATCTTGAGGTTTATATTATTTAGTACTAAATATTGCTTATCTTTTATAGGCTTCTGTTTATTTAACTGTTATTTTAAATTGAAATTCTTTAAGAAATATTCTAATTGAACTAACGTGCTATTGTCACCTTTTTAATTCCAATCAATAGTTAAATTTGCATATCATCAAGATATGAGTCAAATTTAAATCATGAGAATTAAGTCATGGTAGATATATTTTATAATTATGAAATGAACTGAATCACCATTATAAAATATATATTTAATATCAATATCAAATTTAGCCTAAAATAGATTATTTATTAATCATATTTTAAAATGTTTTTTGAATTTCTGTAACATCCATTAATATTTGGTAAATCATTTATAGTTTCAAAATAAAGTATAAAAATGGGCACCCAAATGAGCTCTGCCAGAAGAGGAATAGCTACCGATGAGATGATACAGGTTGCAAAAGATGAAGATATTGATATAGATTATATAATGAAAAATGTTGCGAGAGGTTCTATAATTATTCCAAAAAATATAGCAAGAAAACAGGCAATTAAAGTAGTGGGGATTGGAAAAGGATTAAAAACCAAAGTTAATGTCAATATAGGTACCTCTACACTTTATCAAAATATAGAAGAAGAAGTATCAAAAGCAAATATCGCAACAAAATATGGGGCGGACACAATAATGGATCTTTCAGACGGCGGAGATTTGAACTATATCCGCGAAAGACTGCTTGATGCAGCATCAACTTTAACTTTCGGATCAGTACCGATCTATCAAGCTTATGGATATGGAGTTGAAAAATATAAAAATCCCCTTAATATTACTGAAGATGATTTTTTAAATGCATTTGAGAAACATGCAAAAGACGGAGTAGATTATACCACAATACACTCGGGCATAACCTTGGATTTAGCAAAAAGAATAATGAATATCCAAAGATACGCAGGAGTAGTTTCTAAAGGTGGGACTATTACGGCGGCTTGGATGTTGAAATATAATAAAGAAAACCCATATTACGAGCATTTTGATTATCTTTGCGAAATTGCAAAAAAATATGACGTAACCTTTAGCCTTGGTGATGCATTAAGACCAGGTTCGATATTGGATTCTCATGATGAGTTACAAGTTTCTGAAATGATAAATATTTCAAGACTATCGAAAATTGCACATAAAAATGACATACAAGTAATGATAGAAGGTCCCGGTCACGTCCCATTAAACGAAGTAGCAACAAATGTAAGGTTGGCAAAATCCCTTGTAGGCGATATACCGTATTATGTTTTAGGCCCTCTTGTTACAGATATTGCTTCAGGTTATGATCATATAGCTAGTGCTATTGGAGCTGCGATTTCAGCTTCTGAGGGGGTAGATTTATTATGCTATTTAACACCTGCTGAGCATCTTGGACTACCAAACGAAAATGAAGTTAAGGAAGGATTAATTGCGTATAGAATAGCTGCTCATGCAGGTGATCTCGTAAAAATAAGAGAAAAAGCAATAAAATGGGATAAAGAAATGACCGAAGCAAGGAGAACACTTGATTGGGAAAAACAGTTATCTTTATCTATAGATCCGGACAATGCTCGAAAGATTCATTATCGACATAATGAACAATATGTTGGAAATAATGTGCCATGTACTATGTGTGGATCAGCGTGTGTCTATATAATGCTACCCCAACAGAGAAAATATAATAAAGAAGAGAAAAATAAAAATTAATTATTTTTTAAGTGTATAAAAATTTTATAAAATTTTAAACTAGAAATTTGATGATAGTTCATTTAATATTCAAATTGCATAAATTGTGTACATAGAAAATCAATTTAAAGATGGTCGTACATGCAACAACTTTTCATATAAATAAGAATATGATTCCTCAGATAAATATTTAAAGATGACTAAAATCGCACAAAATGTACATCATAGTTCTAGTCGCAATATTTACAACATAGATAATTCAAATAATTTTATAATTTATGGCTTGTCATTTAAAATCAAATATTTTAAATAATTAAAATTAATTTGCAAGTTGATGTTTCAATAAATTCATGCATATATAACACTATGCCAATTTTTTAATTTTATGCAAAACTGATCATGTTTGACAAATTTTTATATTGATGATAAGATCTGTTTATTATTAATTAATATATATTTGAACATATTTTAATAATGAATTATTCATTATCATAATTCCTTATTAATTGAACTTAATTATGTTATTTGTCCATTAAATCTTGCATAGTCAACACCATTGGAAAAACTCAATTGACATACTTTAACTACGATTAGTAAATTAAAATAAAAATATAAGAAAAAATGACAGAAAACATTTAAAATTATGATAGGGCACAATTGGCAACAAATCTAATAGATAATTGATTTTATATTATATATCATTTCTATTTTTATATAAATTGTCTAAAATTTTTAATCATCTTTGCAGATAAATAGTTAATGAATATGGAAGATGGTTATATATATGCGAAAAATTTTTTTAATGAATTAAATTCTTCTAGTTATGATAGAATAGTCAAATTCACAACATTTGGCAAAGATTTTTACTGGAAGAAAAAAATGTTAGAAAAAATAACAACAGAAGGCACGGTATTAGACCTTGCTTGTGGCACTGGCATTCTTTCATCATTGTTAAAAGATTCAGGTCATTCTGTATATGGTATCGATTTGACCTTTGATTATTTGAGGATATTAAAATCAAAAAACTTAAAAAATTTTTGCGTTAATGGAACAGCAGAATCTTTACCTTTTAAAAATAATTATTTTGATTGTATTATTAGTTCATATTTGCCAAAATATTGTGATATAAAAAAACTAGTTAATGAATGTTTCAGGGTATTGAAACATGGCGGGATTGTCATTTTGCATGATTTTATTCTTCCTCGTCGTACTTTGTTTCGCACATTTTGGAATTCTTATTTTAAGCTGCTTAAATTTAGTGGAAGATTCATCAAAAACTGGTCAAAAGTCTTCGATGAACTAGATTCATTAATAATGTTGTCAAAGTGGTATGATTCTTTACCAAAAATTTTTATTGATAAGGGTTTTATACACATTACATCTGAAACTTTTACTTTTGAAACTGCTGCATTAATTTTTGCAAAAAAGCCATGACAAAAGATCTGAGGATTAATGAGTGGTTTGTACCCAAATTTGGTCCTCTTAAATTTAAATTATTCATTGGTTTGCTTTTCCTACCTTATACTGGAATGTGTATATCATTTGTGGTATTAGGTGCACTACTATCTCCTAATTTAAATTTTGAAAGATTACTTTCGATCTGTTTGATTTATTTCATGTCTTTAGGTATTGCTGCCCACATCGCTGATAGTATTGGTTCTAAAAAAATAAAACCATGGGGTAATCTATTTTCTAAAAATCAAAGTTGGGCTTTAATAATTTCATGCTTGGTTATTTCTTATTCATTAGGTCTTTACTATATAGTTTATTTTACTCCGTTATTATTAGTAGTAGGTATATTAGAGAGCTTTTTCTTATTTGTTTATAATTTTGAATTATTTAATGGTTTTTTCCATACAGATTTTTGGTTTTCGTTTTCTTGGGGCATGTTACCTTTTTTTGCAGGATTTATAATTCAAACCAATTACCTCAACCTAAATTCTATATGGGTATCCATTATCCCATTTTTAATAAGTTATATCGAAATTAAAATCTCTCGGCCATACAAAGTATACAAAAGAGATAACAAAAATTTAAATAAAGTAAAAATGTACGAAAGAATTTTAAAGATCTTGAGTATCGGTACAATATTAACTACATTGCTAATCTTTTTTTTAAAAATTCTAATGATATAACAAATTCATATTTATTTTCACCTTTGTATTTGAATCAGTTAATTATTAAGCATAATTTCAATTTTTGATGTCAATTGAAATTTAGGAAATGCACCGATTAATTTACCTATAGCTGACCATTTTTAAAAAATATCGTTGTAGTAATGCTTTGTATTGGAAATGTATTAGATATGTTTGAGTTATCACCCACATTTAATTTTCCAAACGTTGCTCTTCCCAGATATTCTTTTGATAATTGATCTTTGATTGGAGATACCATTTTGCGAGGATCATATCATACCCAAAAATCCAAAATTTAACATTGGTGTTTGTTTATTAATCCGCCAAAATTGTAATCATTTAAAACTATTACGGTATCTTATTCTTTGTTCACCATTAATTTTTTCTTGTATTGTTCGATTTTTTTGCATATTTTTGTTAAACTGTTCATACCAATTCTACAAAATATTTCCGATGTACATCATTTATTGTCTTCTATTAAATTTACTCGATTAAAAATAAAATAATACGAGTTTTAGGATATTTATATAATTGTTTATAATTACATTTTGGTTTTTAGATAAAAATGTTGACCAAATCTCAAATCCCCTTAAGTAATCCTGATTTATGTATAAAAATAATAAAACATTAATTTTTATAATCCACAAATTCAAATTAATTATGAAAAAATTTATAGAATCTTTCGATAAAAGAAATAGATCCGCTAATCCAGAAAATGGAACCAGAAGGATCGAAAAAGAAAATAATGGTATTTTACATCTACAGATATTTTATAATGGTAGCTGGCGCCATGATCAAAAATGTAAATTGAAAACTAATAAAGAGTGTACTCTTTAAAATAAATAATTATATTATGATATGAAACTTAATCCAGCAATTGTGCACTCTTAATTGTTTATTTAATTGTTATATGAAAGATTGCTAGAAAGCTATAGAATAAATTTTTAGACATATTTTTAAATATATTAAACTGAATTGTAAATTACATGATATTATATCACAATATTGCTTTTTCAATGCTCTGTTGCATGATTCTTATAATCGACGATTTTACTACCCCTTTTGCCTAAATAGATATCAACTTATTATACAACGATGCTTTTAACATCATCTTCTGTTCATATTTTTCAATCTAACAGACATACATGTTCTCCAAACATTTGCTTTATACAAGAGAACACTGTTTCTACAATCCATCTTTGTCCATAGATTTCGCTGCCGTCTTTCCATCTTTGCAAATCAATTCTTTATGCCAACACCGATAGATTTCTAAGGATATAACCTGTTTTCAGTTTATTCTTGCATTCTTTCTCACTTTGATGCAAGATAGGATTCCATGGTTGTCTCCTAAATATCTAAAAATATCCTTATTGTCATAAGCACCACCGTCATCAGCAATGAGTTCATCTATGGCTGCTGCAGGTGTCATGCTATCTGAATTTATAACATCATCAACCAATCCGAGTAACGCTTTGCTATCATGAACATGTCCATTGCAGTTACTTTCATAGATAGAATTTTCTTAGTTTTTACATTAACAGCTACGTGAATTTTTAAATACCCTTTCTTTTTATTTTTTATATGCCATTTGTCTTGCATCCATTGGTGGCCTCTGTTTGTTACTTTGATAACAGTACCTGTCTATTGCAATAATAATATATTCGTCTTTGAATTCCTTGCTACTATCTGTTGTATCTTTTATCCGAATATCTAGCCTGTTTATCTTTCTATTTATTGTTGTAAAATCTGGTATAGAAGGTACTTTTCCTTTTGCATGATCTTGTGTCATTCCTTCTTTGGTTTGTCAGTATGGTAGATGAAGTACACTTTGGCATAACCAAGTAAAAGAAGAAATGTGTTTGGATAGTGAAATGGCTGTTCGCCTACTTTGCCATTGTTCATCTCTTTTAGCTCTATATCCCAATTGTTAATAACGTCACAGCCTGGAGTCTTTCGCCTCTTCTAACTAAAGATTGGTTGTAGGATGACCAGTTCATACAATTCGTTAATAGATGTTATCTAAATGTATTTGGGAATAGGAATCATGCAATAAAGCACTTTTTAAATATAAATATAAATATTATTATTTATAGTGTATATTTTCTTCTATTTAGAAACATACTTTATTATCATTTAAATTCATTTAATATCAAAATATGTCATCATTCATCTTACAATGCTTTCCATATTATGAAAATTATAAACAAATTTAACTAATTACTTGAGGCTTGGTCATAATTCGATATTACTCATCTTTATCCATTATTCCGTTTCATCAAGTCCCAAGCATATACTTTATCGTTCTTGGATTTGTTTTCTCAGTTTTACAGTTATAATATACCATTAGTTGATATAATAAAACAGATAAAAGTACAATTGTAGATATCGTATGAAATCCTCGTGTTGGTAATGGGTCCATCTTAAAAACTGATTTGATATGTTTTATCAATGGTTCTATCGATATCCTTCTTTGGCTGTAGATAGGCTATCCTATTTCAGATTCATAAAAGCATACAAGCTCAAGCCTCTTCTTGAGAATATTTTGTCTCTTTCAATAGGACAAACCAGATCTATTCCCAATGTTTTTTTACTATGTTCGTACAGTTTCTTAGCATCATATCCCGGATCAGCTACCATGTACAATACAGATGGTAAAGAGAATACCAAAGAAGAAGATGTTTAAGGAACATACATCTTGGTATTTGGAACATTAGCAGTAGTAACGTCTGCAGTTAAAGGTACTATAATCTTGCCTGTTGTACATGTTAGATGTAGTTTATATCCAAATTCATCTTTCTTGGTATGACTATATTCCCACCTTGCGTCTGTATCTATGCTGAGACATGGTACTATACCTTTTTTCATGGATGATTTATGCCATACAGGTCTTTTGGTTTTAGGAGATTACTATCTATTGTCGTTATAGAAGGATCTGCTATACCTTCTGTAATACACAGATATTCCTTTGTTAATATCCTTTCTTTTACATCTGTAAAAATAGTCTTCAACAATCGCCTGTCAAACGTACGTCTGCTGCTAGGTATTGATATAAGACTATATGCTATTGTGAGTTTATGGTTATATTGACAATCTATGTTAAGAAAAATATGTAATGAATTGTTAGAATCAAGTCTAAACCATATTCTTACACTAAAGCATCTTAGAATTACTATTGGAGACTATATACATATGGCCTACTACATTTCCTTGTTGTTGGCATACTGGGCCAGGGTATACAACATATCAAATGTAGAATGTTAAAAAGGATGGATTCTTTAATCTGTCGATCTAATCTTTGGGACAATATTAATCAAAATTATATTCTAGAGGTTACCTTTAAGCTGTTATCTAAATGGAAAATAAATTTGAATTATGACCATGTCTCATATAAATAATGAACAAGGAGATAATTTATTTAAATTGTTCACAATTGTAATTTTATTTGTATAATATTAATATATATATATATATAGTATATATTAGTTTAATAATCAAAAAATTTTGAAAGATATAAAATATGTTTCTTTAATCCCAATTCAAAATAATAGGATATTGAAAATTTTTATTTTAATTTTCTAATTAAGTTCAGATGTATATTTGGATAGAAGTTGTATTTTAAACTTAGGAAAGCATAAATATTATAGAAAAAACTAACTAATTAATGAATAGTAAAAATGTATTTGTAATAGCAGGTTGTATGACGATCTTAATTATGTGGATAAGTCCATATGCTATGACAGTATCATCGCAACTATCTTCATCACCATTTTCAGACACCTTCTCGCCATCATCTCTCTCGCTGCCACTTCGCCCTTCCTCCTCATCCTCGCATCAACATTCGTCAAATCATGATATTGGTTTTAGAGATGGTTGTGCAGATGCAAATACTTTACATCCCAAACAAACAACTGATTTGCATTTCAATAGACATTCTAATGCACATCATCATTCTAGGGCATATCTCCAAGGTTATGCTGAAGGTCTCATAGAATGCAAAAAATAAATGACTCAATTGGAAAGTAGATTAATTTTGGATACATAATTTTTTAAATTTACCTCCAAAAAATTATTTTAACAAATACATTTAACAAAGCCTTCAATATAATTGAGGCATGGTCATAATTCAAAATAATTTATCTTTATCTTTACCATCGTATCAGATAGTTCCAAGCATGTATTTTATTGATTTTGGATTTATTTTCTCAGTCTTGCAGTTGTAATATACCATTATCTGATATAATAAAACAGACAATAGTACAATTGCAGATACCGTATGAAATCCTCTTGTTGGCAATGGGTCTATTCTAAATACTGATTTAATATGTTCTATCAACGGCTCTACCGATATTCTTCTTCGGCTGTAGATTGCCTGTCCTAATGCCGATTGATAAAAACATACAAGCTCAAGCCTCTTTTTAAAAGTACTTTCGTATCTTTCGACAATAGGACAAACCAAGTCTATTCCCAATACCTTCTTGCTATATTCATACAGTTTCTTATCGTCATAGCCTGGATCGGCTACCATATACAATGCAAGTGATAGAGAGAATACCAAAGAAGAAGAAGTTAAAGAAACGTACATCTGATTATCCTGTACATTCGCAGTAGTTACATCTGCAGTTATAGGTACTACAATCTTGCCTGTTGTACAGGTTAGATGTAATTTATATCCGAAAATCCATCCTTTGGTATGGCTGTAACCCCACCTTGCACCTGTATCAATGCCAGAACAAGGTACTTCTCCTTTCTTCATTGATGATTTATGCCATACACTACCCTTTGCTTTTAAAAGAGTACTGTCTATTGCTGCTGTTATAGAAAGATCTACTAATCCTTCTGTAACAAACAGGTATCCCATTGTAGATATCCTTTGCTTAATATCTGTAGAAATAGTCTTTAGTCTCCTGTCAAATGTACGCCTGCTAGGTATTTTTATCAGGCCACAGGCTACTGCTAGCTTACGGTTATACAGACAATCCACGTTAAGAAAAATATGTAATGCATTGTTGGAATCGATTTTAAACCATATCCTTACAATAAAACACCTTAAAATTATAGTTGGAGAATATACATATGGTCTTCCACGTTTCCTTTTTGCATTAGCAGGCCATGGTATACAACCTACAAGATACAGAATGTTAAAAAGGATGGAATCTTTTATTCTATCAAGAGCTAATCTTTGGGACAGTTGTTCTCAAAATAATGTCTCAATGGTTAGCTTTAAGCTATGTAGATCATGTTGAAAATATATTTGAATTATGACCAAGCCTCAATTAATTATATGTTTTAGTTTACATTTTCTTCTTCTCAAAGGAAAATAATCAAAGTTTTCGCATCTTTTTTTTCATACTAAATAGTGCTTTTCTCATCTAGATTAAAGATGTTTTAATTAACAATTTGCATGCTTGGTGAGTACTATCTATCTTAGATATAAACAGAATGTAATCCGTGTTTTTGTACAACGTTAGCAGAATCGTTCTTTAGTTAGACAGTATTTCTCTTTTGATATTCTAAAAGAGGAGATTCATTGATTCTTAGGTTCTATTATTAAAAAAAATACAAAAACTTGTTAGTTTTACTATATCGGCAACTAATCAACTACAAAAATCAGTTAGTAAAACAGCATTTGTCACTAGTATCATTAACTTATAATATAGAACTCTATTATTTTATTATACTTATATATCCTATTCTATTAAAATAAACTGAATTTTATATATTAGTAACAACGGAAATCTTTATGCTGTTGAATATAATTCTAAATTTCTAAACATAATTAAAAGAATTAAATATTTAGATAAAATTTATACAAAATCATAATTGTGGAATATCAAAAGATATTAAGCATAATAATGAAATTAATTGATAGTTACAATATAATTAAAAAATATAGTATTTAGTAGCTTTTAGAATAACATTATTTTATGGGTTTTTTCTTACAGATGTGATCTATTTTCCCCTGTAATACAATTGTAAAATTATTAGGATATTATTTTATACTAATTATAACATGGATCACAATTAGTATCTCTATCATGAAAATATTCAGATAAAATTTTGGTATTCGCTATTTATTTGCAAAGTGGTTTTAGTTATAAAACGTAGAACTTATATGATATATTCTAATTTATAGCAATACGAAAAAAACGATATACGGGAAATGTCCCAATTGTAAAACAAAAGGTCAGCTTGATGTAATCTCCAGTACCCCTGGACGAGAGAAATTTAAATGTAATTCTTGTTATCATAAATTCGGCATGATTGATCTATAAACCATAGTCTCTTAGTTATTGAGAAATATGACACCATATTCAATTTGCAATATTATATGAATTGAAAGCAAAAAATTTTTAATGAACATGAATTGTTTGGTTTTTTCAATATGTTTTACATAGGAAAATTTAAAATATAAGTAATTTAATAAAAAAATATGACTGCCACTTTTTTAGTTTTTTATAGATTTAAAACAATGACTCCAGAGGAAACAAAGAAAGCCAACGAAGAATGGAAAGATATTAAAAAGAGCTTGCCACAAGGCATAGAACTAATAGGAGAATATAATCATGCTTGGGGTACTGAGTATAACGGATTTTTATTGTTTGAGGCTGAAAGTAGTGACGATTTTATGGATTGGTGGTCCAAATTCAAGGATGGGATAAGATGGTATGTTGATCATACTCATACAATTACCGCAAGAAGAAAATAACTTTATTTTTTTTTAAGAGTAACAATTTTATTTTATTATATATGAAAGCAATTTGTGGAAAATAATGCCTTTGTTTTGATCAATTGCGGCTTGGGATCTGAGGCAAAGGTGATGCAACAAATTCGATCTCATAGTTTCGTAGAAAAAGTTTACCGAGTTTACGGGGTATACGATTTAATTGTCAAGATTACTGCAAATAGCAAGGAAGACCTTCAGCATAAAATTTTGCTTCTTAGGCGACTGGATGATATAAAATCTACATTAACTCTATTAGAACTTACAAAATGACACAGATATATAAATAACTCATTTATAGATTTAATATTTATATTTTTTCTTTTATACAATCATCATTTTTACAAAAAATTAATTGAGTTTAATTTAATTTTGATAAAATAATTTATTTGCGTATTTATAATTATTATGGACAGCCTTCCATTTTTTGTATGTAATATCCTTTTTCTGAAATACTTTTTGCAACCATGGGTGGTGCTTCTTGTATGTGGCAAAACTGACATTCTTCTTGAGTCATTCTTTGACCTTCTTGTTCGACATCTTGTAAGAATTCTTTTCCATATTCAATGGCCTTTTCATGCGATGTATTTGATTCTACAATTACATCAAAATGCATTATCCTTCCATCCTTTTTTGTTACGTAGGTATCATAAACTGCACATTCCATGTGATTGTTGATCTTTTTTATTATATTTATTTCATTATGTTTCTTCTCAAAATTAAAAATTATTCCATATGTTAAATATCGATAAAACTCGAGTATTTTTATGATCTTGTTTTTTTCAAGTCCTATTGGTTTAGGTCACATTACTAGAGATATTGCAATAATGGAAAAAATTTTTCAAGAATATAGTTACAATAAATTTAGCACTGTAACAGGATCCACCGCATATACTTTTTTATCCAATTTGAATAAATCAAATCTTTCTTTAAATTTTGTATATAATTTGTACTCTCCCCCTAATTTTTCATTATATAAAGGAAAGTTAAACCATGGATTTTACTGGCTCCTGAGGTATCTATACTATTATAATCAATGTAAAAAGATTCTCCAAAGATTTTTTTTCAATGAAAATTACCCGCATCTACTATCTGATTTGATCATATCTGATGAAGATTTTGCCTCTTTGTCTTTTACTGGAAAGTTTAAGACAAAGAGAATTTTTATAACTGATATATTAAGTACTCAATTTTCACGATCTTTTATAGTTTCTCACTTTGAAAAAACCCTGAATAAATCTATGCGTACTCTGATTAAATCTGCTGAATGTGTTATACTGCCTGAAAGTGGTGACGATCGAGACAATCTGTTTTATGTTGGTCCAATTGTCAGGGAAATACAACAAACACGAAATGAACTACGAAAAAAATTATCATTTGATAAAAAAACCATTTTATTATCAGTTGGCGGCACTAACGCAGGAATATATTTAGTAAAGAGAACCATAGAATCATTTTCTCGATTAAAAAATAACAAAGACTATGATCTTGTTATATTATCGGATTTTAAGTTTGAGTTGTCAAAACTTAATTTGAACTGCAAATTTGCGGGTATTGTATCCAATGGTCATGAATATATAAAAGCTTGTGATTTGCTTATTTCTCTTGCAGGTAAGTCTACAATTGATGAAAGCTTGGTCTATGGAATACCAGGCATTTTTGTTCCTATAAAAAATCATTTCGAGCAAGAATATAGGGCAGCTTGTATGGGATTCAAATATGATGATATATATAATTTACAAAGATTAATTGAAGAAAAGCTTTCTAGCTATGATCACACTACACAATTAAAAGTTAATAACGGTGTTACAAAATCTGCAAAAATGATATATTCTTTTCTTGAATAATTATTAACTGGTAGTACTATTAATTTTCTATTGGAGCCTCTGACAATAGTAAAATTTGGCGGATCAGCATTAGGCGTAGATGGCGTTAAAATACCTAGAATAATTGAGCGGATAAAAGAAATAAAAAAAAAGTCTAAACTTATTGCGGTATTTTCTGCCCCCCTTACTAATTATGATGGAAAAAATCTGTCAATGACTGATGTTGCGATTAGAATTTCTAAAAATTATGCTTCTTTGAACCCAGTTGATATCGAAGTGTTAAAAGACGTATATTTAAAAATATCTGATAATTATTTGTCAGGCGAAAATAAAAAGAAATTTGAATTAGATTTAGAAAAATTCAATAAATCTGTTCTGATTTCTCTTAAACAAGTTGCGGAGAATAGGCGATTCGTTGATGTTAGTAGGTCAAGGATACTTGCTTATAGTGGTGAAATCGTTATTTCAAATTTAATGAACTATATTTTAAAAAGTAATGGCATTATTTCGGAATGGATCAATATTTCTCATTGGCCTATAATTACTGATGATAATTTTGAAGCCGCAAATTTTTTAATTCAGGAATCTCGTAAAAATTTGAATGTTTTAATTGACAATATAAAATTGAATGAAGTTTTATGCATAGGAGGATTTATTGGAAAAACAGTTGACGGTTTAGAAACGACTTATGAAAGAGGTGGCTCCGATAGATCGGCAGCAGATCTTGGAATTCTTCTCTCTTCGAAATATGATATAGTTATTGATTTTGAAAAAGATAATGTGGTCTTAAGCGCTGATCCTAAAATAGTCTTGGAAAATCTGCATTATATTGACTATTTATCTTACAATGAGGCAAAACTAGCCGGAATGTTTGGGATGAAGATATTGGATCCAATTGCTATAAAAGATATAGATGACAATAATTTGAATTTGCCAATTGTTATAACCAATATTTCTAATCCTTTACGTTTTACTAAAATTCTTAAACATATTTCCTTATGCGAGACGGAGACTCAACCCAAAATCAAAATTGTTACTGGGAAAAAAAACTGTGCTATTGTCAGAATGGAGTCTACCGCTGCATCTCATATTATTGCATTATTAGAAAAACAAAGACAATATCATGATTTTGTAAAATTATCACCATTTAGGCAAGAGAATTATGAAATAACTAGAATTTTATTTTTAGACGGAGATTATGTTAGACGACATGAAAAGCTATTTCGATCTTTTTATCCAAAAGTGGAGATGATATATAACAGAGGAGTTGTTACTCTTATAGGTGATTCCATGTGGAAAGTTCCCAAAATTGTTTCAGAAACAAGTAGTATTGTTAGTCATAAGGATATCAACATATTAAATATTGATGCACAAGAAGAAACTTCACGTATACTTATAATGGTAGAAGATAATAGTGTTGAAGATGTTGTTAAATCGATTCATTCAAAAGGTACAATTATAAATTAAATGACTTTATTTGTAAATCAAAATGTCAGACTACAAGAAGATTTGGTTTGATGGACATTTTGTTGATTATGATGTGGCAAAGATACATGTTTTAACGCATGCATTACACTATGGCACTGGCGTATTTGAAGGCCTAAGGGTGTATTCTACTAATAAAGGGCCTGCAGTATTCCGGCTCGACGATCATATTAAAAGATTGTTTAATAGTGGAAAAGCATACTTTATGAAATTTGATTATACTGAGAAAGAAATTGCCGATTCATTGATCGAAGCCATAAAAATTAATAATATGAAAGATTGTTATGTTAGAATTATTGGATTTTATGGATACGGCAAATTAGGTGTTAATCCTCTTCCAAACAAAGTTTCTATTGCCATAATTGTTTTACATTGGAGTGAACATATAAAAAAATCAAATCTAGAAGAAGGGATAAGTACAGTTGTATCTTCATGGATGAAGTTAGATCCTAGATCTATGCCTACCCATGCAAAAGGTATTGCAAATTATGCTAATGCGGCATTAGCTCGAATGGATGCATTAAAATCTGGAGCAGATGAGGCGATTATGATAAATTCTGCAGGTTTTGTTGTTGAAGCTAGTGCAGAAAACATTTTTTTAATCAAAGATGGAATAGTCTATACTCCACCAATATCTAGCGGGGCATTAGAAGGAATAACAAGAGACAGCGTAATTGAAATTATGATGCAGAATAATATTCCTTTTAAAATTGAAAATATATCAAGGGATGAATTATATTACTTTGAGGAAGCTTTTTTAACTGGAACTGCATCAGAAATAGTTCCTATAGGTAAAATAGATCACAGAATAATAGGAAATGGATATATTGGTCCCATCACTCAACTAATACGAAATTACTATGATTTGTCTGTTCGAGGAAAATCTGAAAACAATTATTCCTGGTTGACTTTTATTAAATAGAATTATTTTCTATTTTTAGTTGGTATTTAATCTGGCATGGATTTTCTTATCTTTTAGTGTGATAAATATTAAAAGATGTATTTTAATTCCAATCTAATAACAATTTTAATTAAAATACATTTAACATCTTTTTCTTGCATAGTTTTATGATTGTATTATTATATCATTTTAACTTAATCCATATTTTAGAATATGAAATGATTATCAGAGTATTCTCTTTCAAAGAGATCATAAAAATTTAAAGAACAAACATACTAATTATCTGGGATTTTTTTATTGCAATATTATTGAGATTATTTGACAGAGGTTTTCTCTAATAAATGCAACATTGTAGAATACATTCCGGTTAATTTAAGATATCACTTCTTGATTATGCAATCATTGAATAACCTGAGCCATTGTTCAACAAGATCTATCTTATCCTCGTTCTTTTTATAATGAAAATAATCATCAAAGAGTTCAATAGTTTTTCTTTTATGTACGACATTGTATTTCAATTATGTATTTTCAAAAGAAGATTCAAATATTTTCTTATTCTTTTGATACTATCGAGGTTTATAATTTTGAATCCAATGCTAGATTGATAATGAGTTATTTTATTATTAAGCAGGATAATGCTTTGGCAGTGTTTCTAAAAGATAACCTAAAATGTAAAAATGTAATCGATAACCTATTATTCTGAAGTACATTCTATTTCTATCCAACATATAAAATAGGTCTATTTTAAAGCTATATGTTTTCCTTAAGCGAGAACCCAGTATACAATTCATCTTTTTATAGAGTAATACATACAATTTTAAATATCGCTAAAAATGTATCTTGATTAAATTTTTTTAAATAAATTCAATTTAAATTAATCAGATAGTTTTTCCGATATTTTTGATAAGGATTCCATATACCTAAAACTTGTATTAAAGTGTCCTCCTTCATATTGCATATAATCATGATCTATTCCAAATAGTTTACATCTTTCACTGAATATTTTTGTGCCTATAAAAAGATTAAATTCATCATTTACCCCACAATCAAAAAATAATAAATCTAAATTTTTTAAATTGTCTTTAAATTTGTCTATCATGTTTATTGGATCTTTGCTTTTCCATCTTGACCATACTTTGTCATTAAATTCTCCTGTTTCTAAATCAAATGGCATTTCTATTTCGAAATTTTTGGTATTTGGATGTCCAGGTGAGTAATGAGCTGCCATCGAAATTATATTTAAAGTAATAAAATCGTTTTTATTACTTTTATTTTCTTCATTCCAAAAGTTGGATAACCATTTTTCGATATTGCCATATTTTTTCAATGTTTTATATGCGGTAGGAAAATCGGGCAAATAGCAATATTCAAAAGCTGAATCAAAAGAATGTGCCGCTATTGCATTAAACGTTTTTGGATATTGCATACCAATTGTTATTGCACCATAACCACCAGATGATTTACCAAGCAGCGCATTCTTAGATACATTATATTTTGAATTTATAAAAGGAACGATCTCTTCTACTAAATAATCTTTATAATTTCCTACTGCACTAGAATTCATATATTGACTTCCTCCAAATTTATTGAAACAATCTAAAATAACAATAATCATCTCTTCGCATTTTTTTTCCTTAACCAAATTTTCCAATATTTGATAAATAGTCGGAGAAAAAGGATTATTATTAACCGTAGAATAATTATTATTTCCAAAAGATGGTAATAAAAAAATTGCAGCATATCCTTTAGAATAACTCTTCAGATATTTTTCAGGCAAATATATTATTAAATCTCTTTCATAAGGATCTTTCAATGGATTGTTTTTTAATACATTACTTTTAAATTTAAAAATTTCGACTTGGCCTTTCAATTTTCTTATCCATAGCTTGGATATCTTTCTTTAATTTTTTTTTTCATATCCTGCGACAATTTTTCCGATACGTTTTTATGATATGAATTTTTTTCAATAATATTCTTTTCCGTAAAAAGAAATGGACCACACAAATAATCTTTTCCTTTTATAGGTATTGTTGTTTCTAGGGAACCAAAATAGGATGTTATTTCTTTGTTTATCTGATCAATATTTCTTTTTGCAAAATTTTCTTGTTCTTCGGATATTTTTTTAAACAAGTTCATAATCATAGGAGGATCAATTTTTCTATATCCAAATGGGACAGTATTTTTTTTAATAATGCTTTTCATTTTGGTTGATTCGATATCTATTTTGGTTCCTGTTATTATGGGCATTGGTTTGTATAGTGAATCGATTTTTAACTGCCATACCTCATCTGGATTTGTTATTGTAGCATCAAAAAAACCATCGTTCATTGATGTAGTAGAAATTACAAAACTCCAATCTTTCGGGTTAACTGTGTATTTTTGAAATATGTTTTTAGCTAAAATCTTATCCTCAATTATTTCCATATTATATATTACAATTTATTTAATATGATGTTTATGCTTATATGATTTTGCATTATTAGTTGTTAATTAATTTGTCCAAAGTAGTAAACGGCGGGATTTTTCCAGTCAAACAAAATGATGTTGAATTTCCTTTTTTACCTCTTTCCTGAATATATTCCAATTTCTTAAAAATTGCTAAGGATATTTTCCCACGTTGTCGGTTATTTCCACATGCTTTCCGTTCTTTATCCTGCAAATCTTGTAAAATAAATTCGCCATTTTTAGTCTGAGATAGTTCTTGACATGCCTTCCATAATTTGGATATGATAGAGTTATTTTGTCTTAGCGATCCCATGTGAAAAATACGTGAATATTTTTGAGTTATTATTTGGGCACTAAATTCCAAATTATCTGTTTTCTTATAATATAGATTGTAAATACTTTTTTTCTTACGTGGTTGTTGTTCTTCTATGTTAAACCAAAAATTATATCCTTCTGGTTCTGAAAAATATTGATTAATGTTGTTATTATTGTTATTATTTTCATTTTGTTTATTGTATAGCCAGTTTCGAGTATCATTCAGAACTTTTTGAGCATCATTTAATCGCTCATAATTGACAATAAATTTTTTTCTTTTATTGGTTTCTAATTTTAACAATATTCCATTATCTACTAGTGCATTTAATGCAATTAATAGATTGTTTTCATAATGCCTTCCAGATAATTTTTTAATTTGATCCTCGAATAGTACATTATGAGTTCCCTCTCCAATTAAATTGTATAATATCCATCTCTTCCATTCTGAAATAGAGGTCACTTTATTGTCTCTATAAAAACAATGATTAATCTGTATAATAATATTCTTCTATTAAGGCAAGTATAAATTATTATTCTATATGTAAATTTAATTTGCTGTTTTATAGAAATTGAATCCCTAAAATAAAATATATTTGATAAACATATTTTCATTTTCAGTCAATCAATATTTTGAAACGCCATATAAGCGAATTTCAATTCTTCTACAATATTTCGAAACACTATAATTTATTATATTGTAGTTATTTATTTGGTTAGAATCAGATTAAACTTTAATTTTTATTATAGCATGAGTAAATCTATGAAGAATAAATAATATTATTTATTAGTGCAACAAAGCATTATAACATGATAGAAAATAAAAACAAATAGCATATTTTTACAGCCATTACAAACAAGATAGACACAACTTCTAAATAATTTATAAAAAAGTTAAGTAAAGATATCAATTAATCTGCTTTTGATTGTTTATTCTAAAAGTGTTATATTGCACAATTATTTTATTTTATATGTCTAAGGTCTTATCGATAAAGTTACAATGAAAATGATCAAAGTCGAATTGTTATTGTTATTGTTAAATTAATATTTTATCGAATTTTCAAATCATATAACAAAGCAATTATTAAATTCTTAACAAATTAGAATAAAATTTAATATTATGGAAATGGCAAATTTAAGTATGAATTAAGATAAGACGCATCAATAACCTTGTCCTCCGAAGCTAAAAAAGAATTACTGATTGTGTGTGCAATGTAATTATTACATAAATTTAAAAAATCGCAACCTGTGTTTATTGATTCATTTTGCACTGCCCTATTCGATGAAAGCAATGCCGTATATGGATTGGAGCTCAATTCGGAAAAGACATGAGGTAAAATATAGAACCACGTTGATACAAATATTATCATAAATACTATACACAGTGGAAAAAAAGATATTGACAATAGATTCATGATATCATCAATTAAAAAATAAATTATAAACGCATTTCCATAGATAGTGCTATTAATTTGATTCTAACTTATATACCATAAAAATTTCTAAGGTAGAAATTTTTTGAAATAACTCTGATCATCAAATCTAAAAAAATTAAGACTGATCATAATTTTTGAACACTATATTTATAAAATACTGTGAAAATATAAAAATAATATAATAAAAGTTAATATAACACCATCAAAAAATTAAGATATTTATAAAATTGAACCAAAATGGAACGTTTAAATAGAACAAGTAACACTAAAAAAGATTTTGGTATTCTAATAGTAGTAGAAGGAATAGATGGTTCTGGAAAATCTACTCAAATTCATTTACTAGATAGATGGTTGAGGTCAAAGGCGTATAATGTATTTTTCACAGAGTGGAATTCGTCTGAATCAGTTAAAGAGATTACATCGAAAGGGAAAAAAAAGGCGCTATTAACCCCTACAACATTTTCTCTTCTTCATGCCACAGATTTTGCGGATAGATATGAGAGAAACATATACCCTTTATTGAGAGCCGGCTATATTGTATTAGCAGACAGGTACATATACACAGCATTGGCAAGAGATATTGTAAGAGGTTGTAATAAAAAATGGGTAGAGAATATTTATGATTATGCCATAAAGCCCGATATAGTATTTTATTATAAGGTTCCAGTAGATATTGCAGTAAATAGAATTATTTCAGGTAGACCAAAATTAAAATATTACGAAGCAGGGATGGATTTGAAATTAAGTAAAGATGAATATGAATCATATAGAATATTTCAAAGTAAAATAATTAATGAATATGAATCAATGATTAGTTCAGAAAAATTTACAGTAATGGATGGAACAATGGATATTGAAGAACAACAAAATATTGCAAGAAATCATGTCATGGATTTACTTAGATCTAAAAATAAAAGAATTAACATAATAATATGAAGGAGGTAACGAAGGTGCCATTAGAGAAAGAAAACGAAAAGGCTAGTAAAATAAATTTTATGGATTCAGGAATAAAATATCTTCAAGACATAGAGATTAAAGGATCATTCATTGTTATCGAAGGACCAGATGCATCAGGTAGAAGTACACAAATTGAGAAAATAACTGCAAAACTTGAAGCAGATGGACATGCGGTTATGAACGCAGGTATAAGAAGATCTGATCTTATATCTAAAGGGATAATAGAAGCAAAGAGAAATTATGTTCTTGGTAAAAGAACTATGGCACTTTATTATGCCGCAGATATCGCAGATCAATTGGAAAATAAAATCATACCAGCATTAAAAGCGGGTTTTATCGTAATTTCAGATAGATATATTTACACTCTAATTGCCAGAAGTTCTGCAAGAGGGATAAATAAAAATTGGTTACATAATTTATTTAGTTTTGCGATAAAACCTGATATAGTATTTTACTTGGATGTTGATTCATATAATCTTATTCACAGAGTATTCCAAAAAAATTATTCATTAAATTATTATGAGTCAGGATTGGATCTTGGAATTTCAAATGACATATTCGATTCATTTATAAAATACCAATACATGTTAAAAAAAGAATTTGAAAAAATGCAAGGAAAATACGATTTAATCAATATAGACGGAAATAACAGCATTGATCAAATATATCAACAAATTCAGACTAAAATAGATAAATTTTTATCTGCAGATAAATAACACCAGATAATAAACTAGAAATATGTTACTATCCGCAATATTCTAAAGCGCAGTAACCAAATGAAATGTCATATTTTATGGTAATGCTTATCGCAAATAAAACGTTCATTGATAACAAAACACACTCATTTTGTACATACAATTCAACATATTCAAAAGATTAATAATTTAAACAAAATATATTATACTATACAAAACTTTTTTTTGGATGAATCACATAAGACAAAATACAATGATAGTAATAGAAATCCATGTTGAAAAATTGAAATTATTACATATAATAAAAGAAAAATTTCCACTTATTAAGAAATATCTACTCCGTAATATAATTTAAAAATCTCAAAACAATAATTTATATACAACAATAACAATTAAATGCACTATTTCCGTCATAATTTTATCAACAAGTGTTATCAAGCAACGGAAAAAAATATCATATAGCAAAATATCAATAATAATTTTATGGAAAGATTGCAAGATATTTATAAATATGTAAATGGCTCTGTTAACAGTTGTGTAAATGTCGGACTAATCATTATTGTAAACTAATTGTGCTCGTTTAGATTTGTTAATTTTCGTAATTTTGAATATGCATAAAAAAATACAAACAATTTTGTTGCTCAAAACGAGTAGTATTAGTTTACAAATGCACTTACAATCTTTTTTACATTACTGTTAACTTAAGATATTATTTCTTGATTATATTAATCAATGAAAAACATAATCCATTGTTTTATATATTAGATCTGCAGATCTATTTTTTATTTATTGCATTACACTTTCAACAATGCTTTTCTCGTATGAGAAATGAAGATTATGAATAAGTTTTAGAAATCGACATTCTTGTGGATACCAAGTACCTCCATCTGTTGAAACAGGATATTGATCATATTCTTCTACAATATCCGATAGAAAATGCTCTTTAGCAGAGACATATCTCGTTCTTTGGATATACTTATTGCAAAAATATTCTTATTTTTAGATTCCATACTAGCTACCCAAAGCCAGATATATTCAGAACCAGATTTTATTGCAGTTTCTTCAATTATATACTCTCTGATTTCCTTATCCTTGAGATATGTCCTTTTTGGTTTGTACTTTTGAAGCCAGTTCCAGATTGATACGTGACCTATCTTTACTAAAAGTAAAAATGATAATGCTTTAGCAGTATTTCTAAAAGATAAACCTAAAAAATACAAATATAATCCATAACCAACGATATTTGAAGAGGTTCTTTTTCTAGGTGGTCTTGTAATATATGGTCATTATAAAGCTATATGTTTTTCCTCGAGTTAACAAAGCCAATATATTGTTTTATTTTCGAGTTACTATGAAAATATTATAATAATTATATATGATATTTACGAGTCCTTTTCACTTTGGAATATATTTTTTATAGATCTTAACTATTCTAATTTTTTTGACTTATTTATGTTATCTGAAAGCTAATATTTTAGATATTTTTATATATATATATTTGATGAATTAACTTTGAAATAGATCTTAATTATCAAATCTATTTTTGATTGTATTATTTTGATTAGTTAAAAGTTTATTAATATATTCTTGTAAGGTTCTATATTCGAAAAAGAAAATTTAACAAAAAAAGAAATTTAGATGCTGCAAATGATTTTTCCGATGAAGATGTTGAATTTTTCTTAAATAAGATTAAGGAAATTAAACCTTTTCCTAAATTAAGAGATCTTAGTAAAATTTTAAAACCACAGTTAACTCTAAACAAAATAAATGCAATTTTAAAATATTTGGAAAGATCTAATCTAATCCTAGTGGATCTCGATGGCAACATTGTATGGATTAAAGAAAATAATATGAAAAAGGATTTAAGTTTGCTGGAATCGGGAAAATTTTCTGATGATTTTTTAAAATATTTAAGTAAGGATAAAAATAAATAAAATTTTTACGAATATTTAAATTAAATTCATTTTATTATTTATTTGTGGTTGATTTTTTTAAACGGAAAAGAAATAGACGTTTTTCTCCTGATGGTGAACCGTTAGAAGATATTGGTGGCGGCGGAGGCGGCAATGGTGGAAGAATGGGTAATATAGGGAATCGAGGTTTTCCTCGCCCGTTGAGAATTGCAATACCTGCAATTATTGCAGTAATAATTATTTTTGTTGTTTTATCATCAAGTGTAAAAATTGTTGATGGGGGTTTCCGAGGAGTATTGGTAAAATTCGGTGCTATAGATACTAGTACTTCTTTAGATCAAGGTATTCATTTTATTCTTCCATTTAGAGATTCAATTGTACAATTTGATGTACGTACTCAAAAAATAGTTGAAGATACTAACGCTGCATCAAAAGATCTACAAAATGTTGCTACTCAGGTAGCATTAAATTATCATGTAGATCCGAATCAAGTCCCTGAATTATATAAAGAGGTAGGTTTCGATTATTCTAATGTAATTATTGTACCGGCAATACAAGAATCAGTTAAACAGATTACTGCTCAATATAATGCTGAAGAATTGATAACCAAACGAGAAATTGTAAAGGATCAGATCTTACAAACAATAAAGACTAGATTAGCACCTTTTCATATAATAGTAGATACAATTTCAATTACTGATTTTCAGTTTTCCACAGGTTTTGTACAAGCTATTGAAGCAAAAGTAGTTGCTCAGCAACGTGCACTACAAGCTCAAAATGATCTTCAAAGAATACAAATTGAGGCTCAGCAAGCACAAGCAAAGGCTATTGGCGAACAAAAAGCAAATATCGCACAAGCTCAAGGAATTAGTCAAGCTAATGTATTAAGAGCACAAGGTGAGGCACAGGCCATTAATACGATTGATAAACAACTTCATAATAGCACAATTTATTTAGATTGGTTAAAAACTTCCAAATGGGATGGTAAGCTTCCATTGGTAACTGGAAGTTTAGGAACTGGTAATGGTGGTAGTGTTAGTGGCAGTGTTGGTTCAAGCAATACGGGAGCAATTCCTTTCATAAATATACCGTTAGGCGGATCACCTAGTAACGGAGGAAACAATAATATATCTAAATCTGCAAATAATAATAATTCTACACCGATAAAATAAAGAAAATTAATACAAATTATTTGTTTATTTTAGTTTTTTTTATAATATTTTTGGCGCGATCTATAACTATTATCTTAATACAAATATTTTATGGATTATTTTTATTTATTTATTTGATTATTTCAATTTTCAAATTGAATTTTTGTCTTGCTAATTAATATTTATTTTTGAATATTATATAAATTATTAAAACTAAATAGATAAATTAGTCAAACAATAATGGTTGAATGTATTATATCTTTTTACTATTTTATATTTGACAAAATTTACATTTAAATTACATCAACATCATGAGGTTGACTTTCCTTGTATCCTGATGCTGTTATTTTTATAAATTCTGCATTATCATACATCTCATTAATTGTTTTTGCACCACAATAACTTAGTCCGGATCTTAGACCTCCGGTTAGCTGTCGAATTATTTCGGTTACACTTCCTTTATAAGGCACCATTGCTTCTACCCCTTCTGGAACGAAATCATTCAACTCATCATAATTTAAATTTGCTTCAGTATTTTCTCTATATTTTCTACCAAGTGAAGCAGCAAAGGATGCCATGCCTCTATACATTTTGTATTTTTTACCATTTTTAATCAAGGTTTTCCCGGGACTTTCATCAGTGCCACCAAACATACTTCCTATCATTACTGATGAAGCTCCTGCAGCTAAAGCTTTCGTTAAATCTCCTGAAGTTCTAGTGCCACCATCTGAAATTACTGGAATATCATATTCTTTAGCTTTTTTTACGCTGTCTATTATTGCCGTTAATTGAGGTACGCCTGATCCTGTAACAACTCTTGTAATACATATAGATCCCGATCCTACACCTACTTTTACAGCATCTACTCCTGCTTTGATTAAATCCTCAGTCCCTTTTTCAGTAGCTACATTTCCTGCTATTAGTTCACACGATGGAAACGCTTTTTTTATCAATTTGACTGTGTTAATTGCATTATCACTGTGTCCATGAGCAATATCTACTACTATAACGTCTGCACCAATATTTAACAACGCTTCAGTTCTTTCAAGGTAGTCTCCTTTTACACCAACAGCTGCACCAACTAATAACCTGCCTTTTTTATCTTTTGATGCATTAGGAAATTGTTCCATTTTTAATATATCTTTACCAGTAATTAGACCCATTATTCGTTTTTCATCATCAATAACAGGTAATTTTTCTACTTTGTTTTTATGAAGTATTTGTTTAGCTTGTTCTATTGTTGTCCCTGTCTTTGCAAAAACAACATCTTTTGTCATCAATTCTAAAACTTTTAAATTTAGATTTTTTTCGAAAACTATATCTTTTCGGGTTATTATTCCACAAAGTTTTCCAGCATCTTCAACCAATAGTCCCGAAATGCCATTTTCATCCATCATATTCTTTGCTTTTTCTACTGTATCATTAGGACCAATTGTATATGGTTGTTCTATCATTACTGATTCGCTTCTTTTTACCTTTAGTACTTCAGTGATTTGATCTTGTATTGTATTGAACCTATGGATTATTCCTATTCCACCTTCTCTGGCCAAAGTGCTGGCCATGTTAGCCTCAGTGACAGAATCCATATTCGCGCTAATTATCGGAATGTTGATTTTGATATTTGCAGATAACTTTGTTTTTAAATCAGTTTGAGATCTTGAAACTATGGGTGATCTTTTTGGGACAAGAAGAACATCATCAAAGGTAAGACCTTCTTTGAAATACAATATTTACCTTTATCAATAGTCTTTTATCGGATTATAAGCGTTTTCTTTTCATCCTTTTATATCAATATTTATACGATGTTTATGTTACGGGAAAGTTAATTATCTAAGAGCCTATCCCAAAATTCGATAGGATTATAGCTCTTTTCACCTTTTTGCTAAACTGTGTCCTCCATCCAGAGAAGGGAAATTGTAAAGGAGAAAAATAAACATCCCACCATACTCAAGGTTCCTGATAGATTATGGAATGAGATCAAGCATATTCTTCCAAAGGAGAAACCACTCAAGACAGTTGGTCGACCAATTATACCATATAGAAAAGTAATCGATGGAATTCTTTATGTATTAAGAACAGGATGCCAATGGAAGATGTTACCAAAAGAATATGGTTCTGGTTCTACCTGTCACCGCAGGTTTCAGCAATGGAATAGCCTTGACATTTTCAGAAAGATATGGATAAAACTATTGAAAATCTATGATGATCTTGTCGGTATTAATTGGACCTGGCAATCCATAGATAGTATATCTATAAAGTCGCCTTTAGGGGGGCGATGACTGGGCACAATCCTACTGATAGAAGCAAACTGGGCACAAAAAGACATATTTTAACAGATAAAAAAGGAATCCCTCTATCTGTAGTTATATCATCTGCAAGCACCCATGATATCAAACTAGTAACAGATGTGGTTGATAACTCTGTTATCAAACGTCAACGTCAACTGTCATCACATAAACCTAAACCGAGAACAAGAAGAAGGCTACAACACTTATGTCTTGACAAAGCATACAATTCCGAACCTGAAGAACAGGAATTAACCAAACGAGGCTATGTACTGCACATACCATACAAGAAAAAGAAAGGAGAGGAAGTTGACGATGAAAAGACAATAAGGATACCAAATCGTAAAAAATATCCTCCTAAAAGATGGGTTGTAGAGAGAACAAACTCTTGGCATAATAGGTTCAGGAAACTGTTTACTTGATATGAAAAGAAGGTCGAGAACTACCTTGGATTGGTACAGTTATCCTGTTGCATAATCATATATAGAAAGATAATTTTGGGATAGGTTCTAAATATAGGTACAGTATTTTATTTAATTGGAATTGTTTTAATAAAATTTTAAAAAAATTAATTTTTGTCTACTGACGTCACGGTTTTCTTCAATCTATGGTATCCTTAATTTCGGCCCCTGTCCCTATTATTGTTACAGGAATACCTGTTTCTGCTTCAATGTCTTCTACAAATTTCTTGGCTTTATCTTCAAGCTTGGAATATTCTTTGATACCTTTGCATTGAGGAAATATTATGTCTAATTTTGTCAATGCAATCTGCGTAGCACTATTAATCTGGATAGATTTTTTCGCTAAATTAAAATCAAAAGGTGCTGCTCTTCTTTGTCTTCCTGTTACGCTTCCAAATTCTTGCCAATTTTTATTTTTAGCTTCATCAGAACTCAATTCATTTGCCAGAGGACCTTCGCCAACTCTTGTAACATATGATTTAAACACTATTAATACTTCGTCTACTTTTTTGGGGCCCACTCCCACATCAGAACATATAGCAGATGCTGTTACATCTTTTGAGGTAACATATGGATATAATCCATGAAACAGCGACAGAAATGTTCCTTGAGTTCCTTCCAATAAAACACTCTCTTTGTTATCAATCGAATAATTAATTGAATTACTTACGTCCTCTAAAAATAATGCAACTTCAGGAATATCTTTAGCAAGTTTTAATTTTCTTAATGCTCTATCTGAATTAGCTGGACCGGTACCAGATCCAGTAGTTCCAATAATTTCTTTTAAATGATTGTCTTTTTTATCGTCCATTTGGTGATTTTGATTAATTATGCCACATTGATAGTCTATAAAAGTTCTATCTGTTGTATTAAAGGTGTTAATTTCATTTAATAGAATGGTTGGATCAACTAAGACTCCAGATCCAATTAATAATCTAGTGTCTTTGTTTAAAACTGCACTCGGCAACATTCTTACTTTGTATTCTTTGCCATCTAAAACAAAAGTATGGCCCGCATTAGGTCCTACTCCTCCTCTTGCAGCAACATTATAGTTATCCTTTATTGCCAGATATGCTATAATTTTTCCTTTTCCTTCATCTCCATAAAATCCGCCGATCGTGACTGTACATGGCATAATGAATCTGTATGGATTGCATAATATTTATTTTAATGCTGTCTATTTTTTTATATTTAATGTTTTAGGAAATTAGTGATTCAGGCAACAAAGCATTAAGGAATAGTAAGAAAAAAATTTATCCAAAGTTGTTTTTCATAATATGAGTTATGATGATGTATCAGAATTTGTTGAAAATATTTTAATAATTTTATCGAACTTGCCTCCGGGATTAAGATTGCCTATTATTAAAAAAAGACTAAATGAATTTAATAGTTTTGACGTGACTGATCAGAAAGAAATTATTAATAATATATTAAATAATTATCATAAAATTGAAAGATCGGCGATTTTAAATCTTTTTGATTCTTGGTTAAATTCTCTTTCAGAAATGGAGAGTCACTCTATTGTTTTAATTTTATACTCTTATTTGTTGGAATTGTACTTAAATTCAGATATCTTAAAAAAATTTGATTCTCATTTTATTTCTTCTTTGGGTAGTCAGTTAAACAAACTGCCCGAAAATAAGAGATTTAAATTATGGAATTGTTTTATGGAATCTATATTAAATACACCTAATCCCATGGACTTTATCAAATTAATTCCTGTTTCACTTAAAGAGTAGCAATATTCGTCATAAAATATTTAGATACAATTTTAAAATCTATTTCTTGTCGGGATTCTTTTCTATTTCTCCCATCGTTTTTTCAAAAAATCCTTTTTCATATTTTTTAAGTGCTTTTCTATGCTCAGGAAGTGACATATCAAGTCTCATCTCGTTCATTACCATTACTGCATATGTAGTCCATTCTTTCCAACAGTCAGGACAGGAGGGGTATTTTAGTGATGTTGGATCCTCCACGGTAGATTCATCAAAGGTTTTATTGCATTTCAAACAAATTTTGGACATCGTTTTAATGAAAATGACTGTTTAACCTTATTATATTTTTTTATAATGCGTTGATTATACACTTTTAATCGTTTTTCCAAATTGTTATTAATATTCCACTATAATATAACTGTAAACTTATTTGATAAATACTATGTTAATTGTTTCTAATAAAATATTTATTATACTTTATTTCACTAACTATCGATAGAAATGGTAAATAAACCAATTTATATCGCAGCAAGCTTAATTGCAATTTTTGGAATGATCTCGATTACATCCAGCGGACACTTTTCTGCCTTTGCACAAGGCTCGAATGTACCAGTCACAATTGTACCTGGTGGATCTACCATGGGAGAGAAAGGATATAATCCAAATCCTGTTAATGTTAAAGTTGGTCAAACAGTTGTATGGACAAATAAAGATTCAGTACAACATACAATTACATCTGGAGCACCAGGTTCTGCAGATTCGGGCAAAGAATTTGACTCTGGTTTAACAAAATTACTTAATCCGGGATCAACATTCCAACATACATTTACTAAAGCTGGAACCTTCACATACTATTGTCAATTACATCCAACTATGCTTGGTACGGTAAAAGTACAAATAACCTCTTTTTTTAATTTTTAAAAAAATTCTTGAGTCTTAATCCTTTCTTATTAATTCATCTTCTTGCAAACTTTGATTCTGATAAAAAAAATTTTGGAATAGTTAATGATGTCATATTTAATGATTTATTATTTTTTTTATCTCATTTTAATATCAAAATTATAAACAATACCATAGATCAATCTATTCATAATAAATTGTCTATTGCATTAATTGCAATTCAAAATGGTGTTGATATGTTCAGTGTATGTAGCAAAATAAATTGGCATGATTTTGAATTATTTTCATCTGAATTATTACGGATTCATGGTTATACTGTATTTACTAATTTCAGAATTAAAAACCCTAAACGCGAGATAGATGTCATAGGCATGAAAAACGGGAATGCTTTGATGATTGATTGTAAACACTGGAAAAACAAATCCATAACTGGTCTGAGAAACATCATTGAAAAACAAAAAAATCGAGCTGTTTTGTTTGTTCAAAAATCTCGAATTAACATAGAAAGTGCTTTTCCTATTGTGCTGACTTTGCTACCTAATTATCACGAAATTGTTGATGATGTTCCTATTATTTCGATAGATAAATTAAATTCCTTTTTATTGGATTTTGATAGTATTAATCACAATTTTTATAGTATTTAATTTGCTTTGTTGCATAATTAGAAAATCAGTTATAATAGTAGTTTATCTGTAACAATAACAATTGAATTTTAACTGTTTTCGTTTTTAATTAATCGACAAAACGTTAACAAATAAAACGAAAAAAATATGCAACAAAGCACATTTAACTTACTTTTTTATTTATTAAATACTCTTTAGCATTTTTTAATACTCTTCTACTATTATCAAACGATAATATATTCAATGCATCATTAAAATTCAACCATGCAAAGTTAACATGTTCGAATGATAGTATAACTTTGATGGATTTGGTTTCTGCAAGATAATATATGACGGTTTTATTTACTATTCTTGACTTCTTTCTATATTTATAAGAAATCTGCTGTCTGAACCCTTCTAATAGTTTTATATCAGTTATTCCAGTTTCTTCCATTATTTCTCTTTTAATCGTATCAACTTCGCTTTCTCCACTTTCAATATTTCCTTTAGGAAAATCCCAATGACCATAACTATAATTGAGAATTAGGTAATTGATATCGAAATTTTCATCCACTGTATGTAACACTGCTCCAGCAGAAATTTCGTCATACATTGGCTTGAATAAATTTTACAGTTATAAAAATATGTTTATATTAGTTTTAATCTGTGTTTTGTTTATTTATTTTTATTCTAGATTTTCGATTATACCATAGTTATGTATGTCATCCCATTCTTCTAATGTCATCCAATAATTACAATATACCTTTTTTGTATCTTTATCCAATTCTCCGTGTTGAGGCATTAATTCATTTTTATGGTTGCTATATTAATTCCCTTGCATACTGTTTTGTGATTTTATAATATACTTTATGTAACAATAGGTTCTGTCCAATTTTACAACCGACTTCACATGAAATAACCTATAAACGAACTTAATCAATTAAATACATTATATATTTACAATTTTTTCCTCTGCAAAGAAATAAACATCACACACTTTGTTCTATTTTTGATATCTATAGTATTTTAATAATGGTTTTTCAAAAGATGAAGATAGTGATTTGATAAAGCATTTGCATACTTGTAGCTATACAACTAAATCTGTTTATCTTGTCTTATTTCTATAATTAGTAGCAGCAGTAGTCTTTCCTTTACTTTTGAATCATTTTCTTTTTTATAGATTAACCAATTTGGATATGGTCAATTGTGACATTTGGAATCGATAGCAGAATACAAGGATCTAGATATCTTTTGCATTTATGATGATTATTAGGATAAATCGTTTAGCATACTTTTGTGCTAAATGGCATAATAAAGAAATAATATCTTACGTTAACGTGACAATATAAATATAATGATAACTTAAATATTTAAAGGTATTATGTTACTCATTGTCAAAATTAAAATAAAGCCTCTTTAAACTCGACTTTTTTGATAAGTGAAGAACCTACAAATGTATGGAACAATAAATTCAGATCGAATCTATTCTTAATTCTATGGGGTATAAACTACCAAATTTTTAAGCCTTGTCTTATATTTATAGTTTTTACAATAAATATATCTGATAAAATTATTTTTTATAATTTCGTAATTTATTTTCCATACCTTCTTGCTCTTTTTTGGTATGTTCTTATGGCTCGCATTAGATCTATCTTTCTAAACTCGGGCCAAAATATGTCTACAAAAATAAGTTCACTGTATGCACTTTGCCATAATAGAAAACCACTTAATCTTTTTTCTCCGGATGTTCTCAATATTAAATCCGGTTCTGCTTGTGGAAGATGAGCAGTATATAGATTGGATTCTATCAATTTTTCATTTATATCGTCAACATCAATCTTATTTTCTTTAACTGCTAAAGATATTTTTTTTATTGCATTTAATAATTCTTTTTGACCGCCATATGCGATAGCTATATTTAGATACATATTTCGATAGTTTTCAGTTTTTACTTCTAATTTTTTTAATATATCTTGTAGATTCTTAGGCAGCTTCTTAAAATCTCCGATAGATTTTATCCTGATTTGTTTGTCATGAATTCTTACATCATTATATAGCCTAATCAATTTGTCTTCCAGAAGTGAATAAATATTGTCAATCTCTTGTGTTTCTCTTTCTAAATTTTCGTCTGAAAGTACATATACTGTTGTAATTTTTATACCCAATTCATAGATCCAATTTACCAGATCTTCTGCTATATCTGCGCCTATTTTATGACCTCTCTCTTTATCAATTTCTTTAATCCTTGACCATCTTCTATTACCATCCAAAATTATGCCAATGTGTTGTGGATATTCATATTGGTTTATCTGATTTAAAAGATGTTTTTCATATATTCTATAAATTAAATTTTGTCTTGACGTGCTATAAATTAATTTTAAAAATTTTTCTAGTATTGACATTTTTAGTAGTTAAAAAATCCGTTTTGACAATCTATTCGTATTATTGATTATCATTTTTAAGCATTTCACCGCCTTTTCTATTTCTAAAATATTGGAAGAGAAAAGTAGCTACTATTAATGTGATGGCCAATCCAATTAATAATGATGAAATGAGATTGAATGGATTACCTTTTGCAGTTATTAGGGACGTAAATTGTAACATTGGTATATATAGCAGCCCTAAAACTACCAATCTTAAAATATCGTATAATATTTTAATACTCCCTTTAAACCAATTACTTAATAATATTCCCGCAAAAATTGTTGATATTCCTATCCATAATAAGGTGATTGATCCGGACACAAAGTCTTCCAGAATTAGTTTATTTGTAAGTATTGAGTGTATCCCTTTATGAGATTCTATTAAGTCAGGTGGAACATGAGATATCCCATTTAATATTGATGCCAAGATAATGAGTGTTCCTGCAAAGTAGGAAAATATTCTTATAAATGTTGATGGAGTAGGTTTCGATAATGATGAAATGGATTTATCGATATCAAATGCCCTCACTACAAATGCTAAACCTAATATGCTTAAACCAAGAGCAAATGCGACCTTTGAAAACCCAAAAAGTATAGATAGACCACTTGTAATGAATAATGCTCCTGGCAGACCAAGGAAAAATTTTGAATATCTAGGATCATATACTAGTGTTTTGATATATCTTCCTAGAATTGCATATGAATATTCCACACTTCTACTTTGCCTTACTATTATTCTTTGAATAGAAATAATCGGAATTTTCCCTTGTATTAGTGGAATAACTGTTTCATCATCTTCTCCGTCGGAAACTATAATTGCACCATCAGCATTATATTCATCTAATACTTTGTCTATTTCTTGGGCAATTTTTGCATCACCATCAATTCCTCGGTTATATTTACCTGCAACTAGACTTACTTCGACATCAAATCCCTTTGTACGAAAATCCTCATAAGATTTAATTGCCCCAAAAATTGCATTACAATCTGAATCTTCTGGATCTTCTATTGCAAGTCTTAAGCCTGCTTCAGAACAAAGATCTTTGCCTATTATAGGAGTTTCTACATTGCATTTTATGCCTATGTCATCATCTCGGTCTATACAGATAATTATTATTTTATTATATCCTTGAAATGATCGTAGTTTATTACTTTTCTTATTTGAAAAATTTATTTTGTCATTAAATTGGCCTGACCTAGGCATTAATTATACATTAAATTTAAAGGATACACCATTTAATTAATTTACTTTGACCTTTATTGAAGTTTGTATGTTTTATTAATTTACACTGTTGGATTTTGTTCTCTAATACAGATATTTACAAAATTTGTGCACATTATTTATGTTATTTATTATCGCATGTTTGAAGCAAATTCTTTTTCTTGATCATGTTCACTCGGTAGTATTTTGATATTAAAATTTAAGATTATATAATATTATCAAATCCTGCCTTCCATGCTTTTTTGAATATGATTTGTACTTGTTATATTATTTTATCTACTTTAATGTAATATGCAAATTTCAGATAATAAATTCATCTATTATATTAGATCTCATATAATCAGATGTTTATCAAAATTTTATAGACTCTCATATTTTATATATTTTTATTTTAATTATCTAATCATGGTTAAAAGGATGTAGAATTTATAAATTTTTATAATATTGGAATTATGCAAGAAATCTATCGTATGCATCAGGCATATTTAATTTATATTTTTTTATAACTAATTTCATTTCCATTTTCAAATGTGCTTTTTTATAAATAAATATTTTATAGGCAATTAATTATTATATAATATCTTGACATAGATCAGAATATAATAAATTGATTTTTTAATTAGTATATTGAAATTTATCAATTGGTATCCTAATTATTTGAAAATCTCGTTGGAATTAAAATTGGACCTCAAAAAAGATTTTTTGAGTTCTTTATTACTATCTAATCAACTCTCAAAGGCTACCTTTAATGTAAATAATTTTAAAATAATAAATAATAAAAAAATTTTGATAGTTGGTGCAGGACCCAGTATAGAAGAACAATCAGTTCAAAATTTTATAAAAAGACATAATGATTTTGTTGTTATAGCTGCGGATGGTTCTACGGAATTATGCCTCAAACTTGGCGTAGTTCCAAATTTTGTTGTTACGGATCTTGATGGTGATTTAGACTCTTTAATATCTGCAAATAAATTAGGTTCTATTTTGCTTGTACATGCTCATGGAGATAATATTGATAAAATTTTAAAATATACACCGAAGATAAGAAATTATTATGGTACTACTCAAATATTTCCTCTATATAACGTGTATAATTTTGGAGGATTTACAGATGGAGACAGATGTGCATTTTTTGCAGAGGAATTTCACTCTTCTGAAATTTGGCTTGTGGGAATGGATTTTACTAGTTCTATAGGATATTTTTCAAAAAAAATGAAGGCTATTCTCTCATTAAAAAAGAAAAAATTGTATATAGGTAAGCGTTTGATTGAAATGTTGGCTAGAAATTCTAATTCCGTGTTTTTTAATGTCACAACTTTTAAATTTAATTCAGTAATTAATGGGGTAGTTGATTATAAACTAAAATGAATATAAAAAAAATTCTTGGTATATCCGGTTTTGGTTTTGCCCTGTTAGGGGGATACCTATGGATGATAAATCAAATTCCTTTGTCATTAATTTTTTGGGGAGTGGCCATTTTAATCATTATACGATTAAATCGTATTAAAAAAAAGAATGGTAAAAAAAGAATTTGATTTCTATAAATATGGATATAGATATACTTATGCACCTGCTTTGTTGCATGATTCGAAAATCAGTTAAAAATTTAATATTTGTATTATAATAATAATTAAGCTTTGACTATTTCCGTTATAACACTGTCAATAAAACGTTAACAAATGACGAATAAAATAATCATGCAACAAAGCATTATGCACCATATATTACTATTTGATATCTATTTTTAATCGGGTCATACTTTTAATTGCGCTATTTAAGCACTTTTACAATTAATTAAAAGGAATAGATTAAATTCCATCTTATTGTGGCTCAATTGTTGCAGGCGGTTTGCTCGATATTGCATATGTTACCCATGTGACGTTCTCTATTTCATTAGTTATTTTTGAGCTAATTTTTTCTAATGTATCATATGGAACTCTAACCCAATCTGCAGTCATAGCATCAATAGATTCAACTATTCTAACGGTAACAATATATCCATAAATTCTTTCATCTCCTAATATACCAACTGCTTTATCATCGCCAACCATGGCATAAGCTTGCCATACTTTATCATATATATCATCTTCTGTTAGGATGTCTTCTACTATTTTACTTGCTGTTCTGGCTATTCTTATTTTTTCATTATTCACTTCACCCAATATTCTTACAGCGAGTCCCGGTCCAGGGAAAGGGTGTCTTTTTAATAATTCGTCAGGTATTTCTAGAATTCTAGCTACTTTTCTTACTTCATCTTTATATAGATCTCTCAAAGGCTCTAATATTTTTAAATTAAGCCATTTTGGTAAACCTCCTACATTATGATGTGTTTTAATTACAGTTGCAGGGCCTTTTGAAATTCCACTTTCAATTACATCAGGATATAAAGTACCTTGTGCAAGCCATTGAAATGGTCCTTCAGTTTGCGCAAATTCTGTAAATACTTTTGCAAATTCTTCTCCTATTATTTTCCTTTTATCTTCTGGATCGTATACTCCATTTAATTTATTCAAAAACCTTTCCTGTGCCTCTATGTATTTTACATTTATACCTAGTTTTTCTGTAAAGAGTTCTTTTACCTTGTTTTCCTCATCCTCTCTCAATAATCCGTGGTTAACGAAAATACATGTAAGATTATCTTTAATTGCATTGTGTATTAAAACTGCAGCTGTTGTTGAATCAATACCACCACTAACTGCGCATAGAACTTTTTCGTTGCCTACTTTGTTTTTTATGTTTTCGATAGCACCCTCGACAAAGTTACTCATAGTCCATTCTGATTTTGCTTTGCTGATAATATGGGAGAAATTATTGAGGATTTCCACTCCATTTTCAGTGTGGGCAACTTCTGGATGGAATTGTATCCCAAATATTTTTCCTTCTTTATTTCCGATAGCTGCAGAAATAGAGTTATTTGTTTCTCCAAGGATCTCGAAATCTTTTGGAATAATCTCCGCGGAATCACTGTGACTCATCCAACATTGTATTTTATCTTGTTTGATATTTTTAAACAGATTGTGTTTGTCTTTTATCTGCAATATAGCATTTCCATATTCTCTACTTTTGACCCTTTTGATTTTTCCATTATATTGATCCACTATGATTTGATGACCATAGCATATTCCTAATATTGGAATTCCTGTGTCGAATATTTTTTTATCTGGTTTTGGAGATTGATCCTCATAGACGCTTGCAGGTCCGCCTGAAAAAATTATTCCATTTGGATCTAATTCTAAAATTGTTTTTATTGGAGTATTATATGGCAATAATTCACAATAAACATTCAATTCTCTTATTCTTCTGCAAATTAGATGACTATATTGAGATCCAAAATCTAAAACAATTATTTTATCCATCATTTTTCACTTTTTTCTAACATTCTGTTAAATACCCATGCTACGGTATTAAAAATTTCATTAATTCTATCTTTATCTCTATAATTTTTAATCTCAATTTTTTTTATAATATTTTCATTGTTATCTTTTTGTACGGTATTGAATGAAATCATATCTGATGAAGACAAAAGATTTTGTTTAACTTTATCCATATCTTTATTTTTCATCCCTTCTAGAATCCTATTTAAGAAAAATGACTTAAATGGCGGTGTGTCTAAATTAAAGTTAATTGATTCATTAGGAATTATTTCAATCCTTTCTCTTGAAATTTCAACTAATGCAATTAAAGTATTGTCTTTTATCCTTTTTATCTGTCGTGTTTCTATTGTTGGCGCTTGTTCCTCATATCTTTTTTGAAAATCCGGAGTCTCTTTCT
The DNA here is from genome assembly GCA_963830925.1 of uncultured Nitrososphaeraceae archaeon. Taxonomy (GTDB): domain Archaea; phylum Thermoproteota; class Nitrososphaeria; order Nitrososphaerales; family Nitrososphaeraceae; genus Nitrosocosmicus. The sequence continues at coordinate 1,693,410 of CAWHOB010000001.1, forward strand.
TAAAGTCTTTATCTGTTGGAATAGGTTTTTCATTAACAAAGGGTTGTTTATTAATATTAAGATTTGCTGCAGTTTTGAAACTACCTTGTTTTAAAACAGAGTCAATCAATGACAAAGTTATTTTAATTCTTTCAATTTCTTCTTGTTTTTCAGAAATTAATTTGGTTAACCATTCCCTTATCTCTGCTGCATTTTTGATATCATCATCAGGGTAGCCTGCCATGTTGTCACTTGAACTATTTTTCGATATAAAATGTTGTTTATTTTACAAGAATTGTAATGTACTTCATTTTATATGCCAAGTATCATTTATACCATTTAATATTGAATTTTAAATTTATTAATTTTGTTAGTCAATGGTTGTTTAATCAACAATAATATAGGTTATTATTTGTTTTAATTTTTGAATAATATCACATTTTTAATTCGATTAAATTTAATTTTTAACGTGGTATACGGCCTTTTATAGAATATATTAATTAATCCTAATAATTAAATTGTATATGCCATGGTAGATCTAATTCCTTTTTCTAAACGAATTATTGCTTGTCGAGACAGTAGTTCTTCTAATTTGATACTGGCAATAGATCCCATTTATGGTACAAATAACTTATTTACTCATATTATAAATTTAACAGGTAAACTGAGCCCTTATCTATGTGCAATTAAGCTAAATCTTCCCGTATTATTGTCTTTGTCGTTTAATGAATTACAGAAAATTAGTGAATTCGTACATGATAAGAACTTGCAAATTATTGCAGATATAAAATTAAATGATATTCCAAATACTAATAATTTAACAATTCAATACCTGTATAATATGGGTTTTGATTGTATAATTGTAAATCCATTTATAGGAAAATTAAATCTGAAATCTACTGTTGAATATGCGCATTCTCTAAATTGTGGTATCTTGTCCTTAGTATTTATGAGTCATGAGGGGGCCAATGAGGGGTTTGGTGCGACCATTATTGATGCCAATAATGACATATCAAATACAAGTAGTTTTTTTTATCAGCTTTTTTATAAAAACTCTAAACATTCTGGAGTTGACGGCATTGTAATTGGCGGAAATAAATTAGATATAATAAAAGAAATATCCTCAAAAAACACAGATAAACTTCCAATTTATTCTCCAGGTTTGATAACACAAGGCGGCAGCATTAAATCAGCAATGGAAAGCGGATCGGATTACTTAATTATAGGTCGTGCAATTATAAATTCCTCTAACCCTTTGAATGAATTAAAAAATATTCATCAAATGATAAATCATTATTTAAAATGATTAGTAATTTCCCATAAAACTGAAAATCATCAAAAATGGAATATCTTCAATTATTTTTACACTGTTTTTTTTTGCCAAGTTTATACTTAAGGCGAGATCGACAATATCTTTTCCTACAAGATTTATTATAGATGACGATTTTAAAATTTTTATAGCTTCTTCATTTGAAACTTCTTCCTCATAATAGTATTCTTTTGAAATATTAATTTGAAAGTCTTCTTTGTTGATTTCTTTTCCTAATATGTTAAGGTCGCATATGTTTATAATTTGTGTATCATGGTATTTTATCTTGCGTAATGCATAGTTTTTTTTACTATTTGACAAATTCATTTTATATTTGTTTTTTATTTTATTCTTTTTATTTAAATTTATGAATGTATACACTAGATCTCTTGCATAATTACATCCAAACAGCTTTATGACTTGAAGTTCCTCATTAACCTGTTCTCTCAATGTTTTCATACGAGAGGTTGTCAAGAAAACCACTGCTTTTCAAATCATTTACCGGTCTTACAGTACAAGAATTTGATAACATTTTCAATACAGAAATAACAAAAAGATATTCCAAATATGAGATACAACGTTTATCCAAAAGAAAAGATGATCTAAAAAGAGAAAGGAACATAGGAGCTGGAAGACCTTTCAAACTCGACCTAAAAAACAGATTTCTCATGCTTTTGGTTTACTATCGTCTGTACATAACCTACACATTAGCAGGCTTTCTTTTTGACCTTGATCAGAGTACCATCTGCAGAGATATTCACAAGATTGAAAGTTTGATTAGAAAATGCATACCAATTCCACAGAAATTATACAACATAACAAGGAGGCTAAAAACTCCTAAAGAAGTAGAGAAATATTTTCCAGGATTTATGGCTTTTACCGATTGTACAGAACAACAGATACCAAGACCTGTTGATAATGACAAAAGAATGACTTTCTACTCCGGTAAGAAGAAAAGACATACTGTAAAGACACAATTGATGGTTAACAACCAAGGTATTATCATTTATAAATTAAGATATAAGAAAGGAAGAAGGCATGACTATGATGTCTATAAGGAAAATCATTCTGTCACTCCCAAAGAGGTTGTTAATGTATTTGACCTTGGATATCTGGGTGTAGAAACTGATTTTCCAGAACAACTATCATCCATACCATATAGGAAGTAAAGAAACCAGTGTTTATCACAAGAAGAACAAAATTACAACGCTATTCATTCGAAAATGAGAATAGTGGTGGAACATACTATCAGTAGATTGAAAAAGTACAGGATAATGAATGAAATTTTCAAAAATAGATTGAGAAAATACAATAGAATATCAGACATAGTTGCAGGTCTGATAAATTATAGGATAATGAATCAGCAGAACTAGAAATCTAGAGAATTTAGAAAGAATATTCTAGATTATTTCTAATTGTGCAAGAGATTTACTCATCAAAAGGTAATAATTATGTCTATTTCAAATGAAGTTATTGTCGTCATCAAATAAAACACCAAATGATAAAAATAAAAAAAAATTTAATCAGAAGGGAATAATAATGACCTTATTAATATCAGTTGGAATTGTTGGTGCTAGTTTTATAGTATGGTTATTACCATCAGGAACGGTTAGAAATATATCAAATGGAAATAATTTAATGGTTTTTACTAATCCCAACGATACTTTATTGTCTGTAAATACTCAGTATATGTTAGTAAAAAATGAGTTAAATAATCAAATTAAAAATTTTACTGCTTTTCCCAACGCAAGCATGGTCTCTTTAAAAAATAGTATTAATGCATCTATAAAACAAAATAATGACTTGATGCAAACATTGTTGCATGGAAATCCTCCAAGATTGATGATTTCAAAGTATATAAATCTTATGACCACACTTAAAAATTTTTCCTTTTATCTAGATGATGTTAAAAATATTTCAGACGCTCATTCTGCAAATATTTCAAAAGAATTGCTACATGCTCAAAAAAAGTGGTCGATTAAGTAATTTTTGGAAAAGGATTGTTTATAAATAGTCCTTTTAAACCTTTAAAAACATGAGACTTCTTGAATATCAGGGGAAGGAACTTTTTAATCAATATGGAATAAAAACTCCTTTGTCTTTTCTTGCATTAAATATTGAAGAGGGTAAAAAAGGTTCAGAAAATCTTGGTTATCCTTTTGTTTTAAAATCCCAATTAACTGTTGGAGGTAGAGGTAAAGCAGGTGTTATACAAAAATGTAAAGAACCATCAGAATTTGAATCTAAATTTAATGAAATTTTGCATAAAGAGGTAAAAGGTGAACTGCCCAGGGGCATTCTACTTGAAAAGATGGTAGATATCTCAAAAGAACTTTATTTGTCTATTTTTCTAAATAGAAGTAAACGATGTTTTTCCATAATTGCATCTTCCGAAGGTGGTATGGATATAGAACAAACAGAAAATAAAGTTATACAAGATATTTTCCTTGACGGCATACCTTCAGGATTAGCTAATGATTTATCAAATAAATTAAATATTCCAGAAAACTCTAAAAATAGTTTTGTAAATTTATTATTGAATCTTTTTCGATTGGTAGTTGAAAAGGAAGCAGAACTCGCTGAAATCAATCCTCTTGCAATTTTATCGGACGGATCCTTAATGGCATTAGATGCAAAAGTGATTATTGACGATAATTCTTTATTTAGACACAAGGATTTGAAGGTCTATCAACATCTAAGTGAATTAGAAAAACAAGCTTCTAAGAACGGTTTTTCGTTTGTCGAACTAGATGGCAATATAGCCATTATTGGAAATGGTGCCGGATTGGTAATGTCCACGTTGGATATGGTGGCGGATGCAGGTGGTCAAGCTGGTTCTTTTTTAGATTTTGGAGGAAAGGCAACAAGTGAAACAATTTATAAGGCTCTGGAGGTCATTAGCGATTTGCCAAAAATAAATGCTATCCTTGTAAATCTTTTTGGCGGGATCGTTAGAACGGATTTAGTAGCTCAGGGAATATTAGATGCTTATAAAAATAATATAATAAATGTTCCAGTATTTGCCAGAATTTCAGGGGCAGAATCGGAAAGAGCAAAACAATTGCTATATGGAGCTAAAGCCCGACTATTTGATACCGTAGAGGAAGCAATAAATGCAGTAGTTTCAAACGTAACTACTAATTGAAGTGATAGAAAATGAATTCACAGTTTGATATATTTAAAATATTAATTGGATCAACAGGGGATTCTGATTATGGTAAGAAACCTGTTATAATCCAAGGAATAACTGGAAGCTTTGGCTCAACTCATACAAAATTGATGAAAGATTATGGTACAAATATAGCTGCAGGTGTTACTCCAGGTAAAGGAGGATCTGAGTTTGAAGGTATCCCAGTATATAACAGCATGGAAGAAGCAACCAAATCAACCGGTTCTATTATTTCAGGTATTTTTGTTCCTGCACCTTTCTTCTATAATGCGGCTAAAGAGGCAATTGATAGCGGAATAAAATTAATTGTTGCAATTCCAGAGCATGTACCTGTCATTGATTCTATAAAGATTTATGAATATGCGAAAAAGAATGGTGCTAAAATGATAGGTCCTAACACTCCTGGAGTTATTGTTCCAAAAGTTTTAAAAGTAGGCATCATGCCTGCTCAGCCTTTTTCTGAAGGGAAAACGGTGGTGTTCTCAAGAAGCGGAACACTTATGTATGAAGTATCATTTCACCTTTCCCGGGCAGGATATGGTCAAAGATTAGGGCTAGGGATAGGAGGCGATCCAATTAATGGTACAAATTTAATTGATTCATTTGAGTTAATTAAAAATCGAGATGATGTAGATTCTGTTATAGTGGTTGGAGAAATTGGAGGTGATGCAGAGGAGCAGTTATCTGAATATATTATTAAAACCAGTTTTTCCAAACCTGTAATTGCTTATATTGCCGGAAGATCGGCTCCAAAAGAAAAACGCATGGGACATGCGGGAGCAATTGTTTATGGTAATTATGGATCAGCAGAATCGAAAATCTCTAATTATTCAAAAGCAAATGTTCCTGTAGCAAAGAGCCCCCGAGAAATTCCCGTATTGCTTGAAAAACATTTGAAAAAGTAAAAGTATGATTGATTGATAAAATTAGTATGTATATACTATACTAATTTATTTGGATTAAGTTCAAATTGGAAAAAAGATTTTGTACAAATTGTATGCTAAAAACATCACATGAGTTTTTTGATGAGGTCGATGTTATTTATACTTATAAAAGAAAAAGATTATACAAATGCTTAAACTGTGGCTATCTATCAAGAAAGAGAGGATTGCGACCATCATTGAATCTGTATACTAGAAAAAAATTATAATTTATTGATGTGGTTACTCTTTGTTGATGTAACGTTAAAGTATCCCATCCAACCTTTACCTGTGAATTCTGATTGATGAGCATGAAACATGTACTCACCTGGAGATGAGGGTCTGAATTCTAATATTCCTCTATCACCCACTGTTTGCATTATAATGTCACCTTTATAGTCTGATTTAGTTGCAGTTCCTTGCGGAATATAGTTAAACATCATTCCATGCAAATGAAATGAATTTATCAAATCAAAATCAAGCATATTGGTCAAATATATTCTATACCACTCACCTTGATTTAGGTATATAGGATGATCTCTGTAAACGAACCCCTCGCCATTAACCGTATAAATGTCATTATGCCTGTCAGGCAATCCATTTGGAATTAATTTAGTAGGGTCTTTTTTATCAAGCTTTGGTAAGGCAAATGATCCGCCTTCGTGACTATAGTTCATATCATAACCATTCATTAACATTGCCATCTCATGCATTGGTTTTCTTGGTTGTTTTGGATCTATTATGAACATGCCATACAGACCTCTGTTAATGTGATCCTCTACTGGATCAACATGGCAGTGATAAGGATAAAGTCCATAGGGTTGAGCTTTGAATGAATATGTAAAGTTTTTACCTGGAGCTATCATTCCACTTGGACCATACATACCATCCATTTTTCCAGAATGTATTGAATGCATATGAAGTGAGTGAAAATGTTTGCTATTTGGTGAATTTATAACTGTGATTTTTACATTATCACCTTCTGTCATTCTCATTGTTGGTCCAGGTACTGTTCCATTATAAGTCCACGCATGAAACATGTGTCCCTCAGTTGAGATTGGAACAGTGTGATTTTCTTCAACAACAAGTGTAAATTGTCTTGTTGTAGTCTTATTTTTATCATTTATAGTAACATGACCACAATTAAAATAAGTTAAATATTGGGTAGCATTAGGTCTCTCGCTTAGATTGGTGGTACAGCCTTTCATATTATCATATTGAATAACATTTGCTGTATAGCCTCTAGTATCTTTTATACTATTTCTGTTATTTTTTACATTCGATGTTTGTGAATAAACTACGTTATTTAAGTTTACAACATTGAAAAGGATCAGTAAACATACCATAGACACCCCAAAAATCCTGCATTTTTGGCTCATTATTTTAGTGTAGAATTCATAATATAAATACTATTGGAAAAAGTTTTTAAACCCTTTCATATAATCGTACAGATAAATCACCGATAATATTATAAAGGTAATATTTTAACTATATTGTAAAAATAAAATAATAGAATAATGATATATTATAATATTATGGATTCAAGATTTTTGATCTATTTAGATAGTAAATCTAAACATTTTTCTAAAGAACAAAGTAGATCTATTTTACTACATATCAGGGATATTTTGTCATATTTATCACATGTCGAAGTTAGAGATGTTAGAATATCAAGCTACTTTATTGAAATTGATTTGAGTATATATAATCATGATCAAATTCCATTGCTTAAAGTTATATTGGATAATTTGAGATCTATCGGCTCGTTACTATTTTATGAGGACTTGTCCGAATCTGAAACGAGTATTACAAAAGAAGGTAAAATTGATCATGCGATATTTTTATTTAATATGGAACGATTCTGGAAGTCTCATGAAGTATTAGAAGGTATTTGGAAAATGTCATCAGGATTGGAAAAACAAATTTTAAATGGGTTGATATTGATAGATGCGGCATTTGTACATTATCAAAAAAATGAAATAGATGTTTTCATATCTATTTTGAAACGCTCTTTAAAAAAACTAGAGGATTGTCAAGGTATATATTATTGTGTAAATTTGGATGAAATAAAATTTGTCTTGCTTGATCAGATTTATAAAAAAAATTATAACACATTTAAAATTATGACAGAGTATACCAAGCAATAAAACAGAGGTGGGGAAGGGATTCGAACCCTTATATATTCGCTATCTATATTTTTGTTATTCTGCAGGCGAACGCATGGCCGCTCTGCCACCCCACCATTGATACTAGGAGTGAATTGATGAAAACTTATATTTCTTTTGCAATGATTTTTATCAAACATTCATTTTTGATAATTTTTTGCTGCAAGTATAATATCTTCAGGTTTAATAGTTTTTCTACCTGCATGAAATGCTAACTCTACTGCCTGTTTTGCGATTTTTTCTCCAATATTTTCTAATATTTTTCTTAATTCATTTGCTGCGTCGTCGCTAACTCTTTCTGCTCCGAATTTTTTTATAATTCTATAGGCAGATGCAAGTGATATTTCAGATTCTAAAGACATTCAATATCATTTATTTTAGATATTTAAATAATTTATCTAAATATATAATTCTAATTAATATTTGCTTTTTTGTATCGATCAATTATTATATTTATGTATTCATAAATGGTTATTGCAGTTTGTAGATACTCATATTCATTTTTCAGACGATCTTTATGATGAATATTTGAATTTATTAGTTAATTTGATATACAATTTAAAAATACAAGTTTATTCTGTTGCTATGAATTTAGAAACATCTGCTAAAAATGTAAATATAAAAAAAAAATATTTTGAATCCTCTGATTTGTTCAAAACTTTTATTGGAATACATCCTGAACAGGCTTCATTACAAATTTTAGACTCTTTTAATAATTTTTTCTTGTCACATTACAAAAATATTCACGGAATAGGCGAAATAGGACTTGATCCTACATACACTTTAAACAATCCTTTAAATACAATTGAATTACAAAGAATTGTTTTTAATAGAATGTTATCAATAGCAGAAAAAAATAATCTACCTATTTCAATACATTCTAGACGTTCATTAGAAGAAATTTTGAGTATTGTGACCACTTTTAGAATTAAAAAAATTATTTTCCATTGGTTTGATGGAAACAAGAAATTATTGCATAAAATCAATGATTTAGGTTATTACGTTTCTTTTGGTCCTTATTTACTTTATTCTAACGATAAGAAGGCATTATTGGCTGAATCAGATTTATCGCTATTAATGTTTGAAACTGATGGACCTGTTAAATATAAGCGATGCTTTGAAGGGATTCTGACCACACCTGTGTTTATTCCTAGTATAGTAAATAGTGCATCAATTTTACTTAAAAAAGACTTTTATGAACTTTCTAGCATTCTTTGTAAGAATTCAAATACCTTTTTAAATTTTACATAACTGGCATATCATCTTAGATTCATCTATTGAGAATAACGATAAAATAGCCATATTTCATTTCTGATCTTATGGATAGAGTAAAAAGAATGTCCAACGAATTATTAGAGCGTTATCCTGAAAAATTTACAATTGATTTCAATGAAAATAAAGAAACTATTAAAAGCCATGCACAAGTTCGCTCTAAAGAATTAAGAAATAAGATAGCTGGATATATTACATCGGTGGTTAATAGAAATCTAGCCCAACAAAATGCCTCTTTAGCGTATAATGAGGATGCTACTGAAACGAGGGAAGAAACCAAGGATTAAATTTGATACAAATCAATTTGTTGGGTGGCGTAAAGAAATTAATTGGCCAGCCGACTTTGCACGTATATGAAGAGTTATATGATATAAAAGGACTTTTGTCATATTTGGAGAATAAGTATTATTCTTACAAGCCAAAGGATAGTGATATTTTGATAGCAATTAATGGAATTGAATTTTCGATATTGGGTGGTTATAGCGCAAAAATCACTTCAGGGGACATAGTAACCATTTTGTCTGTTGTCCATGGGGGCTGAATAAAAATTTTTATGACCAATATTAATCTTGTATGAAATATATTTTAATTTGTTTGATTAATATTTATTGTGACTTTCAATGGATCTTTCAAAGTAATTAAAGTAGCAAAAGATAGAATAGGTGCAATTGTTGGAAAAAAAGGGTCAATAAAGTTAGAGATCGAATCAAAATGTAATGTAAAATTGAACATTGATGGTGAATCAGGTGATGTAAGTGTCGAAATGAAAAACGACGGTTCTTCTTTTGACGTTGGTATTTTTAAGGCAACTGAAATAATTACAGCTATTTCTAAGGGTTTTTCTGCAGAACGATCTTTTAATCTATTAAAAGAAGATGTAATTCTTCAATTTATTGACTTACGCGAATATGCTGGAAAATCTGCAAATTCACTGGATAGAATTAAATCTAGAATAATTGGTCAGAGTGGAAAAACTAGAAGGAATATTGAAGATTTTACTGATGTGTACTTATCTGTCTATGGACATTTTGTAGGATTTATTGGAAATTATGAAGAAACAAAATTGGCGATTGATGCCATAATTATGTTATGTCGTGGCAGTTCTCATAAATCGGTATATCATGCGCTTGAAGAATATAGACGAAAGAAAAAAGAAGAAAAAATGGAACTCTGGGAAAATAGTACATTAAATAAATAGAAACTATTTTTGGCCTCTCCACTTCAAAAACATATAGATTTGAGATGCTCTAGTTGAATTGTAAAATTTAGAAGCAAAAGAACATCTTTAGTATATAAATTATGATCTACATTTTTATTTTTCATGATGTTATAAAGGATTCAGAAATACATCAAAGAAACTACTTTAACTAAAAGAAGAATAGGAGAATTTTTTGTTGATGAAATACATCAAAATCGGTTCAAAATTGACATGATTTTGAGTCACCATAAAGCCAAATCATAACTAGATTCCTATATAGTTATATCCTTTAAAAGAAATATGCTTTTAGAAGAACGATTCATTGTACCATTTATAAATACATCGTAAATACCCGCCCAAACAGGAGTAGATATATATGATATTCCCAGGTCTGCAAACTCGAACTTACCATCGCCTTCATTCTTTTTTTAAAAAACTATTACTGAAAGAATCAAGTAAATAAAGGATGGAACCAAAAAAGATTATTTTTCTTGCAGAGGAATAAGGTATAGATTAAAATATGTAATTTTTAGCTACTATTACTTGTAAATTTTCATGATAAGAAATTAAATCTTAAATGAAAGCAGTACCAACTTGTACTTGATAATTTTGAATATTTTATCTAATTATTGCTATGCCATCTAGTAAAGATGTCATTTTCTATATTGAATTGATCTAATGTTTTACCTACTATATGGAGTATCAAATCGTTTATCGTTTGTGGTTTGTGGTAAAAACCAGGCATTGCAGGTAAAATTATCACACCGATCTTCGCGAGATTTAGCATATTTGATAAGTGAATCTCTGAAAGTGGGGTTTCTCTCGGAACTATTACTAGTTTTCTATTCTCCTTAATAGTAACAGAAGCAGCCCTTGATATTAAATTATCATCATAGCCATTTGAAATACTAGCTAATGTTTTCATACTACATGGCATTATTATCATACCATTAGTTTTAAATGATCCACTAGAAATGGATGCGGTCATATCATTTTCTTTATATTCGAAGCTAGCTAATTCTCTTATTTTTATAATATTTTCATCCGTTTCAATCTCTATATTTTTTTCCGCCCATTTGCTAAAAACAACATGGCTTTCTATCCCATATTTGTTTAAGAAATACAGTAACTTGATTCCATAAATTACACCAGAACTACCGGTAATTCCTACTACTAATCTGAGTTTTTTCTCCATTGATTTATTTAATACAACTTTCCAATGTTTTATATTTAATATTTTATTTTTTTCAAACTATGTTAACTGTATTCGGTACAATAGCCTTAGATACTACCAGAACACCTTTTAAAACAAAAGAGCGTATACTAGGAGGTGCTGCAACTTATGCCTCGTTATCAGGTTCTTTTTTTGTGCCAGTATCTTTAATTGGTATTGTAGGGCATGATTTTCCAAATAATTATGAAGTGCTTTTAGGGAAAAAAATAAATACAACTGGTTTAATGAAAAATAATGAAAAAAAGACTTTTTTTTATGATTCTTCTTTTGATTATGACTTAGCCCATAGAACTACTAATAAAACCGATCTAAACGTAATAGAAAACTATGAACCAGTAGTACCTGACGAATATAAAAATTCTGAATTTGTTTATTTAGCTAATAATGATCCAGAACAAAATATAAAAATTTTAAAAAAATTTAATTCACCAAAATTAGTAGTTTGTGATACAATTGAATATTGGATTCATACTAAAAAGGATCATGTAATTTCTATGATGGAAAAAACAAATGGCGTTATAATAAATGATCAGGAAGCACGATTATTATGTAATATGTCTAATTTAATTAAATGCGGAAAACAAATGTTGTCTTGGGGCCCCAATTTTGTCATAATAAAAAAAGGTGAACATGGAGTTCTTTTTTTTTCTAAAGATAATGTTATTCCAGTACCTGGATTTCCTATAGAAGATGTAGTTGATCCAACTGGTGCAGGCGATTCTTTTGCAGGGGGTTTCATGGGTCATCTTATTTCAAAATGTCAAAAAACCAATTTTGATAATATCGATTTAGTAAAAGAATCTATTATTTTTGGTAGCATTATGGGAACATTTGCAATAGAGGATTTTGGTATTGAAAAATTAGCAAGTATTAATATTAGTGATATTATGGAAAGACATAAAAAATATAAAAATTTGTTGTCTTTAACTTGATCTTAGAAAATAATATAATCATCCTCATGTAAAAAAAAGTAGATCTATTTGAAAATTTTGATCATTGATAATTATGATTCTTTTGTTTATAACATTGCTCAAGCGATGGGATTCCTTAATACAGATCCGTATGTAGAAAGAAATGATCGACTTGATTTGAAAGATATCACAAAAATGGATCCTGACGCAATTATTATTTCGCCTGGTCCGGGACACCCTAAATACAAAAAAGATTTTGGAATCTGTAATGATGTTATTGTACAGTTAGGACCAAAATATCCCATCTTAGGAATCTGTTTAGGTCATCAAGGGATTGTTCACGCCTATGGCGGAAAGGTAAAACAAGCACTAAAAATAAGACATGGAAAGACTAGTAAAATTGAATATTATAATAATACTTCATTATTCGAAAATGTAGAAAATCCATTTACTGCTACAAGATATCATTCTTTAATAGCCGATAAAAATACACTCCCTAGTTGTTTAAAGATAACTTCTAAATCTATCGATGATACAGAAATCATGGGAGTAAAACATGAAAAATATTTGATAGAGGGAATTCAATTTCATCCAGAATCCATTTTGACTAATGAAGGAAAAAAAATTTTATTGAACTTTATTAACATGATTAAAAAATGAATATTTCTCCTAATAATTTCATTTCTTCAACCGATATTAAAACTCAAAATACATATATTTTAAAGAAGTTGATTTCAAAAAGAAATCTTACAAATAAGGAAATTTCCGAGGTTATTACTAATATTATTAAAGGCAAATGCTCTGATATTTTTATTTCATCTTTTTTAATTTCTCTATTGATAAAAGGTGAAAATTTGGAAGAGATTAAAGGAATAGTCGAAGCCATACAAAATAACGCAGTACATATTTCTCCAATTGTTAATGTGCCAATTATGGATAATTGTGGAACTGGTGGAGATTTATTAAATACCTTTAATATCAGTACAGCTTCTGCTATAGTGGCTAGTTCTTGCGGTAAAGTTGTAGTCGCCAAACATGGGAATAGATCTTCTTCAAGTTTGAGTGGAAGTGCTGACTTTTTTGAATATTTGGGTTATAATTTGGAAAATGAACCTCAGGTAGTCAATCAGGCGATTGAAACAAATGGGTTTGGATTTATCTATGCACCTAAATTTCATCCTGGTTTAAAGAATGTTTCTAAAGTCAGAAGAGAATTAGGTTTACGTACGGTTTTTAATAAAATAGGTCCTCTATGCAATCCGTGTACAAATTTGTATGGTCAAATAATCGGTGTATCTGATCCAGTATTGCTGGATATTGTTGCCCAAATGACACCTTTATTGGGATTAAAAAGTGTAATGGTCGTATATTCTCATGAAGGCATGGACGAGTTATCTACAAGTTGTAATAATACTATTGTTCATACATTTCTGCAGGATGGTTCATATTCAATCGTTAAGAGTATTTTAGATCCATCCAAAATTGGGTTACCTAAATCTACATTAAAAGATATATCTGTCAAAGATACTTCCCAATCAATTTTGGAAACATTACGCGTAATTTATGGAACAAATTCAAATCCATTTAAAGAAAATATTGTGTTATTAAATAGTTCTGCAATATTGTTGAATGGCAACATAGTTAATTCCTTGGAAGAAGGAATATGCATTGCAAGAGAATGTATACACAATGGGAATGCTCAAAAAAAATTATTTAATTTGATTAAAAGTTGTGGAAACATATCAAAATTAGAATCTGTAGAAAAACTGATCTAATTTATGTAATAACATCTTGTTTATTATTTTATATCGATGTGATTGAGTAGATTGTACATCCCTTTTCTCAGACTGTCAAGGTTAGTAAATTCCAGTTAATTTATTGTTATCTATTAGTGTAAATATTTAAAGAAGTTGAATATATGACGTTATTGTCTAAAAACACGTTGAGTTAATTTAAAAACATACCTAACAAAATCTAGACTCAAATCCCATGTTTATTGGATTTTACAGATCAGATGAAAATTTTTTTCCAAGAATGTTATATCTTCTTGCAATAATATATTTTCTAAATTATATTATATAATGATTGTATTTTTATTGTGTTTTGCCGCCTTGTAAACAAGTAATACATACACATGGTATTACTTGCTGTAAAGAGAATTTTTACAATTATATTTAAAATTTATGGAAATTAAATTCTTACATCCATTTTATGATCTAATGGTTGCAATATCACGATATACAGATAATGGTATTACTTGACTATTTTTAAGTCTGTAATGTTTTGTTCAAAAATTTTTTACATAATGCATAAATCTCACTACTTTGTTTCCTACTGGCGTCAGGCTTTGTTATGCTTACGTCTTGAAAGTTATCTTTTAAACGATTTATTAACTCGGAAGTGTTTTCTCCCTGGAAAACTTTATATAGAGCATACCCGCGTTCTTTCAAAACTATTTTTGTAAATTCCAATGCTTTTTCTGTTAGGTTAATTTGTCTTAATTGATCTATTTCCCATAGTCCTGACACATTAGGGGACAAATCTGACAGTACTATATCTGCTTTACCGTTAAGCAAAGCAATTAATTTATCAACATCATCTTTATTTTCGATATTACCAACAATTGTTGTTACGTTTGGAATAGGTTCAATTTCTTTTAAATCTATTCCAATAATCTTTCCCTGTGGACCAGAAATTTTTGAAACCAATTGTAGCCATCCTCCAGGAGCTGCTCCTATATCTACAACTTTCATTCCTCTTTTTAGTATGTGATGCGTTTTGTTAATCTGAGATAATTTGTAAACCGACCGACTTCTGTACATATTTTCTTTTGCAAGTTTTCTATACTGATCTTTCCTGGCATCTGACAATTTCAATTGAGTTTCTAGTAGCAATATTATATCATATAAATAAATATATACTGATAGTTCGAAAATAATGTAAGTTCAAAATTATTGCATTACATTATAGATAGATCAATATGTAGTTACATAAACTTTTAAAACAATATAAAATATATTCTTAATACGAAATATATTATACGATAAGCATTTAAAAATATATTATATATTCATAATTATTTATGGAGTTAATACAAAAATTTTAATAATTAATATATATATATATATATATATATATCATATTGTTAGGCTCGACAAAGTTAAGGAAAAAGCTATAGATTTCCTTATTATTGATTATATACGATACAACAAGTTAGGAAAAGAACAGAACCTGAATATATCTTATATTCTTTACATCTTTATTTCCTTGATCTTTCATTAAATGCATCTAAAGCCCCTTCTCGGTTTGTTAGAAGAAGTCACACTACAATTAGAGAATGAATACAAAAGTACAAGCCAGAAAGATTATCTTACCCCAAGACATAGATATCTTAATTTATAATCTATGGAAAACTCAACTCAAAGTAGGTTCTAAGTTAATATGGCTTTGAATAGATATATTGAATTGGAAATTAAGAGTATTTTTGGAATAAGAATATCTAAAAAACGAAATATGATTGTAGCAGAACGTTTTCTTTCTAATGTTATAAAGAGTACGGAGATCATGCTGTCTCAACAGATGGAGGTACTTGGTATCCACCACAAGCCTGCAGGTTCTTGAAGATAAAACATCATCTTCATATTCTTCTTATGAGAAAAGTATCATTGAAAGAACTATTCAGTATATCAAGGATAGAACGGAAAGCTTTGACGATTATTTTCCTTGTAAAAAGAAGAAATGCAAATTAATGCTTGTTGCATAACTATTTTTTTAGTTATTTGCTATGTTTTATTGATAAATTAAAAACGAAAACAGTTAAAATTCAATTGTTATTGTTACAGATAAATCAAGGTTTTAACTGTTTTTCGAATCATGTAAAAAAGCACAAATTAAAACATGTAAATCAATGGTTAAATCTATTTGCGGACTATTACAACAAAGAAATAATAGCTTAACTTTACAGAGCCCTATTGTTATAATATAGTGTTTTTATTCAATAAATTGAACGATTGATTTCAAAACAGAAAAGTAAAAATATAATTCATTTTAATTTTTGTAAAAATCTTTGATAATTTTTTGCTGTAATATAAATTGTTATTTTTAATTTGCTATTAGATAATATTTTTTTTAAATTTTCTATTTATTTATTTCTTTTCTTGAAGGTTTAAAAAATTTCGAAATCAAGACATTTGAAGATATACTGACAAAAATATTGTCGAAATTATTTTACAAATGTTAAAATATCTTTTAAATATTTATCTAGTAATGTTTTTTACGGGTATTTAAAAAATTCATATATGGATAAAAGTTATATTCAAAATTTAATTCGAGATTATCCGGATTTTCCAAAGCCTGGCATCTTGTTTAGAGATTTAACTCCTGTGTTCAGAGATGGCAATACTTTAAACTATTTGGGAGAATATTTCTATGAATATTATAAATCCAATAATATTAGTCATATTGTAGGAATTGAAGCTCGAGGGTTTATTTTTTCTACTATTTTAGGTTTAAAATTTAATCTTGGAGTAATCATGATTAGAAAAGAAGGCAAGTTGCCAGGAGATATCATAAAACAAAAATATGATATTGAATACGGTAATGCAATAATGGAATTGCAATCTGATGCGATCAAAAAAGGTGAGACAGTGTTGATCGCTGATGATTTATTGGCAACAGGTGGAACTGCAGTTGCAGCAGCAAAATTGATTGAAGACCTTGGGGGTAAAGTATATGGATTCGCATTTATTGTAGAGTTGTCCTTGCTTGGGGGAAGAAAGATGCTAGAAGAAAAAGGCTATGTTGTTCAATCTATGGTGATTTATTAAAATGAAAAAAGATGATTCTTCAGCGGAAATTGCGATTATCGGAGGAACAGGAATATATGATACGACTTTATTTAAAGAGGAGCGCGTAATTGCACCTAATACACCATATGGACCCACATCAGATTCTATAATTATAGGCAAATTCGATGACAAAAAAATTGCGTTTCTCTCTAGACACGGAAAAGGTCATAAATTGCCACCTCATATGATAAACTATCGGGCAAATATTTGGGCATTAAAAGAACTGGGGATAAAACGAATACTTGCCCCATCGGCAGTAGGCAGTCTACAATTTGATTATAAGCCTGGCGATATTATGTTGCCTGATCAATTCATAGATTTTACAAAAAATAGAAAAACTTCATTTTATGACGGATCTCAAGTATGTCATATTTCTATGGCTGACCCTTTTTGTAATGACTTGAGATACATATCTTCAAAGTGTTTGATTGATAATAAAATTAAATTTCATCAAAAAGGAACGTACGTTTGTATAGAGGGACCCAGATTTTCTACTCGTTCCGAATCTAAAATGTTCAGAGATATTTATCATGCGGATATTATAGGAATGACTATAGTTCCAGAATGTATTCTTGCAAGAGAAAGTGAAATTTGTTATTTATCTATTTCAACTATAACTGATTATGATGTTTGGGCCGATCAACCTGTATCTACTAAAGAAATAGTTGAAACATTACATAAAAATGTTGAAAAAACTAAAGAAATACTGTCCAAGTTAATTCCATTAATACCATTGGAAAGATCTAAATGTAATTGTGGTTCTGCATTAACTGATGCAATATTGTAATTTACTTTTTATTCCATAGGTTCTCTTCCATCCAAGTTTTTTTCGTCGAATGTTATATCTCCTTCTATTATTTTTTTCTGAATTATGCTGAGGATCATTTCAGGATCCATGCCCATTTTTTTTATTAATTCGTATTTCGTTTCGGGAATCTTTATATGAACATTTTGACCACCTATTCGTCCAAAGGCTATCGCTTTGAAATTAAATATGTTGTCGCGAATTAAAAAATGACCCGATAACTTGCTTGCTAAAGGCCCTTCTGATACTTTTTTTATATGTATATTAAAATCGATATTTGCTATTTCATCTGGAATATCTGAAATCATTTTTGTATAATTTCTTTTGAAATTTCAATGCTCTTATTAACATTTTTAGAGACTAAAAAACTCCACCAATCAGGATCTATAATTTTATCATTATTCAAACTTACAGATATTTTTGTTTCATCATCTGTATCCAAAAACTCAATTTTTTTTTCTCCCTCTTTAATCTTAATCAACTTCCATCTATCCTTTCCCTTCCTGTGCTTGTTTACTGCAACTGCCCAGATTTCTTTATCTGTAATTTGTGGCATCCCAATGTTTTCAGAAATTTCTAGAATACCAAGTCTCTTCTCTTCGCATAGCAATTTTTTGGATATTGCGCTCCTCCATATATCAACTGCTCCAATGTTTCGACCATTTTCATTAATGTTTATTACTCCAAAATACACTATTTTATCTCCGTTATTAGAAGATGAAGATTGCAATTCAGTTAATTAAATAATTTTGAACCCTTATTTAGTCCTTGCATTAATCTTTTTTATTTTGATATCCTTCTAATAAAATTCCAATATTATCAATTTTGATATTTTTTTTAAATACAATATTTTTTTCTTTACATAGTCTTCTGTATCTGTTTACGATTGCAAATCTTGGGTGTAAATTCTGAAATACATCTTTGTTTATTTCTATAATCATACCTTTTTGTTCTAACTCTTTGCATATTTTTTTCCATTGTTCTGGTTTGTCATCAAATAAACTTTTGAAATTTATTGATGATGTTTTTTCAAATTTTATTAATGATATAAAAACGGTCGCCTCTTCTTCACTCAATTCAAGTTCATCAATTAAATCATTTTTAATCAGATCAAATAATGTCAAATATTTTATTTATGTATTAATAAATTATTTATTTTTATAATTTATTAATAGGTTGTTCGTTCTACCAAAGTGGAGACCTTATCTTTATTCATCACAAAATTAAACTTTCTTTACATATAAAAAAATATTTATTTAATTGCATTAAATTACGCGTATATAATTGATCTCCTTTTTATATATTTCATATTATCTAAAGTCCTGTTTAATTGAGATAGTATTTCTTTTTATATTGAGGGATAAATATATTAAGTGATTATTCAATATAATCAAGAACCTAAATTAAAATTAGAAATGTATGAAGTTACATGTTATATCGTATGTAGAAACATAATGCAGTCCATATTCTTATACGATTCTAAATTTATCATCTTAAATAACAAACGAGTTATCCTTTTGATATTAAAATTAAAAAATTTATTTATCTGTGATTGTACATAACCTCAAACCATTAATTCCGAATATATCTTTCACAGTTTCATCAATTATGTTCCCTTATTTTCCTCAAGATAAAATTTTGTTGTTTTGTATTTTTGTACTCATTCTCAAAAGGAGAATGTGTATTATTACTATGGCTCTGTAAAGTTAAGCTATTATTTCTTTGTTGTAATAGTTGACAAATAGGTTAAGCCATTGTTTTACATGCCTTAATTTACATTTCTTTTTTCTACAGGGAAAATAATCATCAAAACCTTCGGTTCTATCTTTTATGTACTGCATTGTTCTTTCGATAATACTTTTCTCATATGATGAATGCAAATAATGATTTAATTTCAAAAATCTACAAGCTTGCGGATACCATGTACCACCACCGTCTGTAGAAACAGGGTGATAACCATAATTCTCTATAATATTAGATAGAAATCTTTCAACAACAAACATGTTTCGCTCTTTGGATATACTTATTCCAAGAATATTCTTAGTTTCAGATTCAATAACAACCCATAACTATATTAATTCAGAACCAACTTTAATTTGAGTTTCATCAATTATGAATTCAGATATCTGGGTCTTGCTGTAAGATAGTCTTTCTGGCTTGTACTTTTGTATCCAATCTCTAATTGCAGAATGACTTCTTTTAACAAATCGAGATATGGCTTTAGATGTATTTCTTAATGAAAGCTCACTGAAATAAAGATGTAAAGAATATAAAATATCTTTAGGTTCCGTTCTTTTTCTTATTTGTTGTATCATATATAATAAACAAAAAAGAAATCTATAGCTTTTTCCTTAAATTTACAGAGCCATTACTATATATAATACAATTTTAAAGTGTTTTTAAAAGATAAACTTCATTACAATTAATTTATAATCAACCGCTTTTTGAGAATGTTCTATTTCTTTAACATTTAGAATATATTTACTTCAAACTCTTGTTTTTCATTAAGTTACAGTGATATAAACAAAAATTAAATTTTTGTAATATATTTGATCCGCATTATCACGTTTTTCTTACATTATGTATTTTTATTTGCCAATAATTTTGTCCATTATAATTTTAAAATAAATAACCAATTTACAATATACAATATAACTTTTAGACAACTATTAATAAAATTCGTATAATAGTGATACATGTTTTAAATGCTGTATATATAATATTTTTAAATCTCGTAATTTATTAAATATGGTATATAAATATCAATAGGCGAATATTCAAATAACATAGCAGATAATCTATTATATGCCTATTAAAAATGGGTTAGAGTATGTTGAAAGTTTAAGAAATAGAAATTTACAAATATATCTTTTTGGAGAGTTGGTTAAAGAACCTGTGGATCATCCTATGATAAGACCATCAATTAATGCGGTTGCTGAAACCTATGATTTGGCAATAGATGACCCTGATTTAGGTTCTACAAAATCTTCTTTAACAGGATTACAAGTAAATAGATTTTTACATATTGTAGAAAGCCCTGAGGATTTAGTAAATCAAAATCGTATGCAACGAAAATTAGGGCAAAAAACGGGTACATGCTTTCAACGCTGCGTAGGCATGGATGCACTTAATTCTCTTTATTCTACAACATATGAAATTGATAAAAAACATCACTCAAAGTATCATGATCGATTAGTTGACTTTATTAAAATGATACAATATGAAAACCTTGTTATTGGAGGTACAATGACCGATGTTAAAGGAGATCGTAGCCTATCGCCTTCTCAACAAGATGACCCAGATATGTTTGTACATGTGGTTAAAAGAGATGAAAAGGGTGTTTATATTAAAGGTGCTAAAGCCCATCAAACAGGATGTATAAATTCTCATTGGTTAGTGGTCATGCCAACAATGCGAATGAGGCCCGAAGACAAAGATTATGCTATTGTTGGTGCAATCCCAGTTGATGCACCAGGTATTACGTATATTTACGGAAGGCAATCATGCGACACTAGAAGTATGGAAACAGGCGACATAGACGCAGGTAATTCTCAATTTTCTGGCCAGGAAGCATTGATTATTTTTGATAATGTTTTTATCCCAAATAATTTAATATTTATGGATGGAGAGGTAGAATTCGCATCCACCCTTGTTGAGCGCTTTACATGCTACCATAGACGAAGTTATGTATGTAAAACGGGTTTAGGTGATGTATTAATTGGTGCGGCCGCCTCTGCAGCTGAATATAGCGGCATTTCCAATGCATCCCATATTAAAGATAAATTAATTGAAATGACTCATCTCAATGAAACTATTTTTGCTGCAGGAATTGCGTCTTCCCATCAGGCTTATAAAACGCCATCAGGTAATTTTATCAATGATGATATGCTTGCAAATGTTTGCAAACATAATGTAACTCGATTTCCTTATGAAATTGGAAGATTGGCCCAAGATATAGCTGGAGGATTGATGGTTACGATGCCATCTGAAAAAGATTTTAGAGGCCCTGTTACTGGTCCTCTTTTGGAAAAGTATTTAAAAGGTAAAAAAGGCGTTGCTACTGAAGATAAAGTTAGAATAGCTCGATTAATTGAAAATATGACTTTGGGAAGAAATGCTGTGGGCTATTTGACTGAATCTATGCATGGTGCAGGTTCTCCTCAAGCACAACGAATTCAGATAGCTAGACAGATGCAATTAGAATACAAGAAAAAATTAGCAAGACAATTGGCAAATATAAAAGAAGGTGAAAGTGCATCTAATGACGCGACAGAATCTTCAGATTATTTTGATAGGATTTTTGGACTAAGAAAAAGTAACTAGAATTGCTCTTTTCTTAATCTTTTTTAACATTTTTAAATTCTGTTTAATATATAAATAGATATTCAATATTTTTTAAAAAAAAAATATTTTGTTTATTTAACTTTACTATTTTAATATTAATGAGTTATTGACGTCTTAATATAAAGTCAGGAAAATTCTTCCTCTAGAATTTTTCTTTTTTTCTTAATGTTGAAAACCTTTTCTGTTTGTTCTAATGCATCTTTTTTGGATCTTTTAAAAACCATTGATTGTACTAACATATAGTTTTCTGGTATTACCATTCCCGTTTGATCATCTGAATAAGATATTTTTACGACATCATCTTGAATTTTCATAATCTCTTTATGAATGTGTATCATTCCTGTATCACCATGTTCAAAATCCAGTTCAATAGCTTTCTTCCTAATATCTGCCGTACCCTTTGCTTTTTCAACAATTGCTACACCATATTCGTCATTAAATATTTCTAGAATTTTGTCTTTTGATGGCGGCTTGTCTTTAAATCTTATTGTCATTTGATGTAGATGCATCATACGTGACGGAACTTTTAATGAATCAACATACAAATTTATTGAAGGTATAAAATCTTTCACATCATCTTGGTGATGTGGATGTTGATCCCATTCAATGGAATCTTTAATATCTTTAATATCTTCCAAGTCTGCTGATCTCCGTACTAAATTTACATCATATCTTTTAATTGCACCATTATAATTTTCAAGTAATGGTTGAATTACCTTTCCCATTCCAGTAACATTGCAACTCCCTTGAATTACATATGTTTTATCCAGAGTTTCTTTATAATTTACCCTCGAATTATGGATTATATCTGCAACGGAGAATTTTCCATTTCTGTCTTCTCCACCTTGAAAAATTGCTTTTTTCTTTAGAGGAATATAATAATTAGTTTTATTTATGTATCCTTTTCCTTCTTTAGCTGCATCAATAATAATTTCTGCATTTTTGATCGCATCTTCTACTGTTCCGCTAATTTTAAATTCTTTCCTTTGAAAAATTTCTTTTAAATGTTTTGGAACAAAGACTTTATATCCTTTATTTAATGCCCTCTCGGTTTCCTCATCTGGTGAATATTTCGCTATGCCAGTCAATTCTATTGATTTATCTTTGGAAAACGCGGTAGCTAATCGTCTTCCAATATTTCCATATCCATTAAGGAAGATTTGTACCAATAACGAATTTTATTCTTACAATATTATATATTTTTGTTAAATTATTTGTAATATTTATTTGCATATCGTAATTGATTAAATTGGGTATGAATGAATGGATCATAATATTATTTCCTTTAAATGTATTTTTGATAGATAAATTTTCATTATACATTTTTCTAAATAAAAGGACCATATTGTATTTATAATTTAACGATTAGCAACATACATGAGTTCAAAGAAATCAGAAAAACCTGAAGATAAAAAAGAAAAATCTGCAATTACGGAAATAAATAGTATTGAAGAAAGTCTAAAAAAGCTAACTACTAATGTCAATAAATTGAAATCACTATTCAAAGCCAAAAGTGATACTAAGAAAAAGAACGAATAGAAAAAATATTATAATCATCAGTTTTCTATAATGTTTTAGATATTTTTTAACATATGTTATTCTTTATTATAACTATGAAGTGCTGTTTTAATGGCCCGGTTAAATTAAGGAAAAAACATATATCTTTAGAATGACCACATATAATGCAGATACTAAAAATAGATTACTTTCAAAAATGATTGGTTATGGATTATACTTGTACTTTTAGGTTTGTTATTTAGAAACACAACTAAAGCATTAGCTTTTTTACTTTTAGTTAAAATAAGTTATGATGTATCAATCTCAGAATGGATACAAAAGTACAGACCATGGAAATATCTCAAGAAAAAGAAAATGGAAGAAATATAATTAATGAAATTACAATAAAAATAGGCTCTTCTAAATTAGTATAGCTTTGATGGATAGTTATTGAATCTGAAAATGAAGAAATTCCTTCTCTTCCCATATCAAAAAGCGAAATATGTTTGTAATAAAGCAATTTATACCACAAGTTTTAAACAAATAGAAAAACATCAAGTTTCATCAGCGTTAGTAGTACTTTACCCACATCAAGCTTGCAAATTCTTGAAGCTAAACCATGATCTTTACTTTTCTTTTGAGAAAAGCACCATTATTGAGAGAACTATGTAGTATATCAAGGATAGAACCAAAGAACGCTTTGATGACTATTTTCCTTATAAAAAGAACAATTTTAAACTAAATCACATTAATCAATGGCTTTACATATTTGTTTGTCAACATAATAGAGAAATAATATCTTAAGTTAACAGAGCCGTTTTAAGTCAAAGTTATAATACGGAGTACAAGGTTACTTATATAATGGCAACAACTGGTGGAGAAAATACCCGCAATATGGTAGAAAATTCTATTAATGAAATGATTCAAGAATCTAAATTACTAGAGTCATATTATAATGATGTTGTATCTAAGGAATCATTGTTACATAGACTATTAGAAGAATCTCATAATTCTTTTGAAGCTATAAAAAATCTGTCAATAACTTCTGATACTTCATCACTAATACCGCTAGGAATTGGCGTATATGTAAAAAGTACTATTACTGCTATAGATAAAGTATTAGTTAATGTTGGTGCAGGAGTAGTAATCGAAAAACAAAAAGACGATGCAATTAATTTTGTAGAACAGAGAATTAAAGAATTTGAAACGGCTGCAAAGCAATTATCTTCACAAAAACAACAAATTGCTTATCGTATGAATGAAATTCAAAATACCGTCAATTCTTATGTGGGGCAGATGCGAGGTCATGACCATAATATTACGGACAATCAGGGCCGACCAATATCTTAATTTGCTTTTTTGCGATTCATGTTATTAATCTATTGCTAGTTTAGAGGAGTTGTTAAATTAATATGTTTGAGCGACTAAAACGGGCATTTACAAATGCTGCTAAAAGTATTAGTCAGAAAGAGCTTTCAGAGAAAGAATTAGAGGAAAGTTTATTTGACTTACATGTTGCATTGCTGGAAAGTGATGTTTCTCAAGAAGTTATTGATGATCTATCGGTTAAAATAAAAAATAATTTAGTAGGCATGAAGATTCAAAAAAATGAAACCGCGGAACAAATTATTACTTCAACATTAAAAAACAATTTTATGCAAATATTATCCAAGGCGGGATCTATTGATTTATTAGGTAGAATACAAGAAAAAAAACAAAATAAATCTGGGCCATATATAATAGTCTTTCTTGGAATTAATGGAACTGGTAAAACAACTACCGTAGCTAAAGTGGCAAATTTATTAAAAAAAAATGGTTTTTCTGTTGTTATAGCCGCAGCTGATACTCACAGAGCTGGTGCAATAGAACAAATTTCTACTCATGCAGAAAATCTTTCTATAAAAATCATCTCTCAGAGATATGGTGCAGATCCTACTGCGGTTTCAAGAGATGCATTAGAATATGCAAAGAAACATTATATCGATGTAGTTTTAATTGACACGGCAGGCAGAATGCAAAATGCCAAAAATCTAATGTATGAAATCGGAAAAATAGTAAAGGTTATGAAACCTGATTTAAAATTATTTGTAGGAGATTCTCTTGCTGGAAACGATACTATAAATCAGGCAAGAGAGTTTTTTTCTTTTACTGAATTTGATGGTGCAATTTTAACTAAATCTGACGCTGATGCAAAAGGAGGCGCTGCTATATCTATTTCTTATATTACTTCTAAACCCATACTTTATCTTGGAATGGGTCAAGGATATGATGATTTGGTTATGTTCAATAAAGCGAAATTTGTAGACACGGTATTTGGCAAAGAATCTGTGTCAGAATATGACAGCGCTTATGAAACTTTCGAGAATGAATATTCAGAATTACCTTCTATTAAATCATCTACTCTTCCTAAAGATGTGCCAGATTCCATTTCTGAAGAAAATGATTTGCAACTTGTACATTCTGATGGCTTATCTGTATCTAAAAAGGAAAATGTGGGTGAGATTTCATACAGTCCGATACCCAGTAAAGAGATAGAGAAAGAAAAAAAAGTTGATTCTAATGTTGATGACATAAATACAAAAACTACATATTCTGTTGAGGAAAAAGTATCAAATGTTGACAATTCGTCTGATATTTCAAATGTTAAAGAAAGTATAAACACCGAACCAGAAAATAAATCTGACTCTAAGGATAAAAAGGGATTATTTGGATGGTTTAAGAAAAAAAAATAATTTTTATTTGAAACCATTAAATATAGAATTTTTTTCTATTTCAATGTTGAATAAAAACATTTTGAGTATTTGGGATTTATCATCTGAACAAATTTTATCCATTATTGATCTTGCTATTTATTTGAAGGATCCATTAAATATAACGAATTCGAAAAAACAACTTGAAGGAAAAGTTCTTGGTATGCTTTTTCAGAAACCATCTACAAGGACGAGAATAAGTTTTGAAACTGCCATTTTGCAG
Organism: uncultured Nitrososphaeraceae archaeon; assembly: GCA_963830925.1. Lineage (GTDB taxonomy): Archaea > Thermoproteota > Nitrososphaeria > Nitrososphaerales > Nitrososphaeraceae > Nitrosocosmicus. The sequence goes on from CAWHOB010000001.1 coordinate 1,720,033, forward strand.
TTAGGCGGTAATGCGATTAATCTTTCATTTAATGATTTACAACTTTCACGAGGCGAATCAATTGAAGATACGGCAAGAACTTTTTCTTTATATCTGGATTGTCTTGTTGCAAGGGTATTTTCTCACAACGATATAGAATTACTGTCTCAATTTGCAAGTATTCCTGTAATAAACGGTTTGTCTGATTTGTTTCATCCGTGTCAGATCCTGGCGGATCTCCTAACTATTATGGAATATAAGAAAAGGCTTAAGGGCATCACATTAGCCTATATTGGGGATGGCAATAATATTTGTAATGATTTATTATTAGGTTGTTCAAAATTGGGTATCAATATTAAAATATCTACTCCACCGGGTTTTGAGCCTTTAAAAAAAGTAGTAGATATTGCAAAAAAAGATAGTGTAAAAAATAATAGCTGTTTATTAATATCGGACGATCCTTCGGAAACCGTAGAGGATGCGGACGTAGTTGTAACTGATACATTTCTTTCTATTGGAAAGGAATCCGAGAAACAACGCAGGGATGAAATATTTTTGCCTAAATATCAAGTAAATGACAATTTGATAAAGCGTGCAAAGGATGATTATATTTTTATGCATTGTTTACCTGCAAAACGAGGTATGGAAGTAACTGGCGAAATTATTGATGGTCCTCATTCAGTAGTTTGGTCCGAAGCTAAAAATAGATTACATGTCCAAAAAGCTTTATTGATCAAACTACTTGACAAGGAATTTGCAGATTATCCTTAATCATATCTTTCATAGGTTTTTGATATATTAAAAAGAAATCATTTAAACATTTATTATGATTTATATATTTTATTATAATAAGTTATTTGTTTTTAATATGAGTTTTTGTAATCAGTGTGTGCCTTATTTAAATAATGACTATAAGAACTAATAATCTTCCGATAAATCTGTTTGCCCATTTGGTCGTAATGATTGCACGATTTGAAAATTTTAAATGTCAAATACTTTACTATTGTTAATTTACATAGTTTTAACATGGCATTTATTACCTTTATATTCTGCCGACTTTGCAATTATGGAAATGTATACTTAGTTATATTATTGTATAACGAACATAATTTACTTTTGTACTGTATAACAAATTGTATGTACATATTTAGATTCTACGTTAACTAATGGAAGAACACGTATGTTGAAAGTAACTATATATTACATGTTCATCAGAAATAAAAAATCCACAAGAATATGACTTTTGTTATTTCTTTTTAGTCATATAACAACCCTAGATTTCCCTTCTTTCTGAATGATATAGATAATAGTTATTTTGAGAATCCTACTCTATAACAGGATACCAGGGTCAAACACATTTACGACTTCTTTGAGAGTGACAGGTTGATCCATTTAATAGATATCATAGCCATTTTTCCATCCTTTCTTACATCTTAATTTATGAATAGAATTACCCGGATTGTTAACCCTCGTCTGTGTCTTTATAGTATATATTTTTATTAAATATAATTCCTCGAGTCATTTCTTATTAACAGGTTGTGAAATTAGATACACCATAGAATCAATGAGAAACAGAAATCTATGAAAATATTTTTCTACTTTTCCAGCAATTTTAGCCTTTTTATTGTATGGTATATTTTTTGAGGAATTGTCGAACATTTTCTTATAAAACTATCTATCTTTTGTATGTATGTATCTACAGGGGTTTCCCCTATACAAATCAAAGAGAAAGTTCGTCAATATACCGATTATAAAGATAATAGCAAACCAAAAGCATAATTATTCCATTTCCTTTTTATTGGATAATCACTTGATCTCATTTTTGTCATATATTTCTATCATCTCCATATTGTGAACATCATCAGCATCTTGTTGTCAAATATATAGATAATTTAAAAAGCAGTAGTTTTTTGACAGCATATTAATGAAAACAATTAAAAACAAGGAAAAGATCATGTAATTAGTTGTTTTTTCTAGTATAACAATACCTGTACTAGTCATAAGCCTGCAGATTTTTGAAATTAAAACATTACCTTCATTTCATTGTCAAAAAAGAATTATTAAAATAACAAGTGCAAATTAATCCGTGCAAAACAAGAGATATCTATAATTATTGATAAACATAATAAAAATAATTATTCTAAGTCAACAGTATCAAAATAATAAACAGATCAATATACAATCACAAATTTTATATTAAGATTGTATTACAAAAAAGAAAGAAGGGCCGGTGGTCTAGCCTGGTTAAGATACCGCCTTGACGTGGCGGGGGTCGTTGGTCCGAATCCGACCCGGCCCACATTAATAATGAATGCTTTTCTAGGTCCAAGTGGATACATGCTTGTTAAATAGAAATAGAGTTAAAAAAACCTAAACAGATCTGATTAGCTAAATATATTTAGAAATAGGTGTCTTGTGGCATAATTTGAAAATTCGATAAAATAACATTTTGTATGTAACAATAACAATTCAGGTTTAACTATTTCCATTTTTATTTTATCTGTAAAATGTTAACAAATAACAAAAAAATAATCATGCACAAAGCACTTTTCCATATAAAAAGATCTTGTATTAAAGTCGGTAGATTACTAGTAGTATATTTATTTGACTTAATTCTTGACCACAATAATAAACTGGCTGACAAGTTACTGCAGCAGCTGAAAAAATTATGATGATATTATATACTCTATTTACATTTGATCTTGAATTCAAATACAAAATGACGGGTTTTTTGACGGAATGACAAAAAAATTGACAATATGACGATAAAAATGACGGAAATATTAAAAATTGACGATCTAAGTTAATGATTATTTGACTGTTACTTTCGTTATAATACATATAAAATGCAACCTTTTTCAAAATAAAACAGAAAGCAATTAATGAAAGAATATCAAAGTCACACCACTAAAAAAGGTTTAATTTACCTTCCTTCTATCGTTATTTTTTATTTATAAGCGTTTTTATATATGATAAATTGTAAAAAAAATTGATAGTTAAAACTTCAAATATTATATCAAAAGTGATAACCTTATATCTAAATGGTTATTCAAGAGATAAAATTGCCCAATCATTGAAAATATCTGCAGGTACAACCTCCAGTATTATTAATGACTGGAAAAACAAAATACAAATACCTGATATAGTAGAGTTGAGAACGTTCTCTGTTGAGATTAATAGAAAAGGTATATCTCTAGATCAATGTGCACAAGGATATAGGTTGGTTCAATTATTGAATAACCTTGGAATATCCACAGATGAGGATTATAATGATATCAATTTTTATAACAATGATAATAATAATACTGATTATCTTTATGAATCAAAGGAGCCAAATACCTACCATTTCAATGATCATGATAATCTACTAATAATTAACAATAAATTCTATAATAGCAATATAGATGTAAAAAGAGAAAAAAAGAGCAAAAATAACTACTATAATAGATTTGAAATCTTTGTAAATAAAATATTTATAAATTGTGAAAAACATGATATTACCACAGATATTCTATTTTCATGGTTTAACGACTTGTTACATCTTATACCATCGAATTCTAATTCTATTAATTCTTCGACTAATAATTCAGGTAACCTTATATCTTTTAATAGTTTAAAACAAGATAAACAGGATTCAAAATTAAAAGTCCCTCTTATATCACGGGTATCATCTTTTATAGATCAAAAGAAAAAAGAATGTACATTATTAGAATATGATAAAAAGGATTTAGAAACAGAAATAAAAAATTTAGAAGCACAAATAAAGAACCTATATTTTGAACTTGAATTGGTGGAACAAGATTATTATCAGGATAAAGAATATCGTAAATGGTTCTATAGATTAAAAAAAGAATTATGGTATAGATACTCTATTGGAATGGATGACTTTGAAAGGTTTACCCGAGTTATAAACCATTTTAGAAATCTTGGATATGATGCTCCAAAAATAATCGAAAAATATTTAAAAGTAAATTCACTAGAAAATAAAATAAATACTCAATTAGAATGTATTTCCAAATTACAAGTACAAATCAAACAACACGAAAATACTTTATCTAATTTCCAATCTAAAATAAATCAATATCACAACAATATGGATTTTATCAACAAAGTGAAGCGATAAGATTTAGAACTCTATTAATAATGTGACATGTTATAAAAAATTGTAAATGCCAATATCATTTTAATGGTTTTATTAACTTTAGGAAAACTATGTTTTGTTGCATTATTCTCTCTTTCTAAATACATTTATATGCTCTATTAACAGTTGTGTAAAGAAGAATGTATGTACATTTGTAAACTAATACTACTTGTTTTGAGCAATAAAATTTTTCATATTTTTTGATTCATATTCAATATTACGAAAATAACAAATCTAAAAGGGCACAATTAGTTTACAATAACGATTAGTCGAATATTTACACAACTGTTAACAGCGCCATCATTATACTATAAAATATAGAAATAAATCAAAATTACTAAGCAAGCAATATATATTTCTATATCAACAATTTAATTTTATTTAACGAATTATCAGGTAATACAAATATAATATATTACAGTTTGTTATCAAAATTATTTTTTTTTTCTCTATCTCTACCTACAGATCTAAAAAATAGTGCCGATAATATTAATATTATAGATGCAATTATTGATGATAGAATTTGTGGAACAGAGCTATGAAAAATCAATCCCATTATTATAACAACTAAAGATACAATAAGGAAAATAGGACCCCATTTCTTAAGAATCTCCTTTAATTTAATTAAATTCAATATTTGGAAATAAACACATATGATATTAAAAGAAATCTCCATAAATTCACAATAATCATTAAGATTGATTACTTTTATAAGTTAAAAGTAAATGTTAATCGATCAATTCAACTATACCTTTTGTCAGCATTATATGTCTTAATTCTTTTGCAAGGTCTGTCACAGTGATGATACCGACTACCTTCCCATCAGAAATCACAGGTAAACGTCTTATTCGATTATTAATCATTCTTTGGACTGCTACATCTACCGAAGTATTAGGTTCAGCAAAGGTTTGAATTTTTGACATTAATTCTGATATCTTTACTTCAGATGATTTTTTATCCTCAGCACATACTCTTTTAACAAAATCCCTTTCTGTTATTATACCCAATAATTCATCATCAGCACTTTGAACTATTAATGAACTGATTCTTTTTTCTTTCATAAGTTGTGCTGCATCTAATGCAGATTTATCTGAATTAATTGTTACTACATGGCGTGTCATTATTTGACTTACAATTTCTTGCATACAATTTTTTTATACAATGCCTAGAAAAAGATTTCCAAGGATTTTAATCATTATTAAATGCTTAATTATTATAAATAATAACAAATAATATAATCAACTTATTGATATGAATTACAATGAACGTCTATATCTTTTAACTGGAGTGTTTTTATAATATTTACACTATTAGTGTCATTATTCAATAAACAAGGCAATTATAGATTTCTTAAAGTATGCTATATTTAATGACAATTGTTCAAATTCCATCCTAATGCGATGATTTATCATTCGCCCCAGAACAGAATAAGAATGTCCAAAGATAACAAAACAGATAATTAATTGTTAAATATTAGATTAAAAATAAAAAAATTTAAATAACTTGCCACGGCCTAGTAGCAAAAGTTACTCCGAGTCCTGCTGCAATTATTATACTTTGATATATAATATTGTTTATAGGTATAGGTTTCAATATTGGTTCACCTACTACCTGTACAGTTTGTCCTGGACCTAAACCTGGACCCACAGATGCAATGTTAAGTTGGGTATGGACGTGATAAATACCGGGTTCAAGAGCTTTTGCTTCCAACCTATAAGGAATTTTTGCTTGTGCAGGAATATCAATTATGTTTCCTGGTGGATCACGTGCAACGAATTCCCATCTATTTCCAGCATTAGTAGATTCACTGAAAAGTGATAACCACCCTCTTAATGGTCGATTGACCAAACTTTGAAGTTCTCCAGTAACTACAATTGTATCACCCGTGTGGACTGACTGTGCAGAAAATGCTTCATTATTGATTCTTACAAATCTACTTTGAAGTTGTGCTTGTACACCATGGCCCTGGGCATCAGGTATTAGAGATATCAAAGCCAATACTGATGCAGTGCCAGCAATAATAGTTACAAGTAAAAACACCATAGCGGATTTGTTGCCGCTTTTCATATTCATTTAGGCTTTCAACCATAAACCTAGATAAAAGGTTTTCTATAGGGTATTTAATAAACCTACAATTATTGCTATTATTCTTAACTTTCGAACGACTTTTGCAAATCAGTAGTTTATAGATTATAATATTTTATAATATATCCCCAAATTTATATATATTATTTAAAACCAAAATTAACACTATCATAAATACCCAAAAACCATCATAAATTGGTAATCCATAAACAACAGACATTAAATCCACATTGATGTATGATTATAACTCATCGTAAAACATTTGGTAAACATGAGGATATATCAACGTAAATCAATTAATTTGAAAAATTTTTCTTTCTATTAAATAAATTTATTATACTTTAACAGATATTAATAACCTCTCAAAAATAATTAAAAAATATAATTTTAAAATAAAGACAAACTATAAAATAAGACTATGACAAATTAAAATTAATATATAGCATTTAAAGATAACAAATCGATTTAAAATACTCGTTTAGTTATGTAAAGACGGTTGTTGCATGTACATTTGTAAATATGCTACTTGTTTTAAACAATCAAATTATTGTAAAATTTTTTAAATGCATGTTCAAAATTATAAAAATTAACAAATCTTATGAGCAAATTCTATTTACATTAATGATTTAGAAGATATTTACATAACCGTGAGAGTCAAAAAAATACTCAAGATTTTGATATGCAATAAAATTAATTGCGAATTTAAATAGTTCGTCTTTTAATGACCTCTTTGTGCACAAAAGGTTTAAAAACGTTAGTGGAGATAATACTTTAGAAATGGAAACAAAAAATAATGTTTTTAATAAAATAATAAGTTGGATCCGGCTAGTTAAAGCATCAAGAAAACATAAAGTTACTGCATAATAAAAATTGAGATCTTTTAATTAAATATTTTTTATAATTTAACCTGAAATTATATTTACCAAAATAATCATTAAAGACTTCTATTGAATATATTTTAAACAGATGTATATTCTAATACATCCAATTTAGTATACTGATGATATGGTTATTATAATGTTTAACGATTGCTGATGAATTATGATAATTAATATTTATCATTTATTTTTATTTAATTTAACTGGCCCTGTTAACTTAAGACATTATTTCTTTATTACGTTGTAAACAAACAACTGAGCCATTTTTTAATATAGTTTAATCTATAGTTGTTCTTTTTCCTACAAGGAAAATAATCGTCAAACGATTCTATTCTATCTTTTATATACTGCATTGTTCTTTCAATAATACTTTTTTCATAATGAGAATGAATGTGATGCTGTAGGTTCAAGAACAAGAATTTGCATGCTTGTTGCGGATTCCAAGTTCTCTTATCTGAAAAAACTGGATATTTTCCATATTTATCTATAACCGTAGAAAGTAATCTCTAGGTTACAATCAACATGTTTCGTTCTTTTGATAAGCGAAAAGAAAGAATTTCTTTGATATTGGTTCAATAGCTATATCCATCAAAGCCATATTAATTAACAATCTGCTTTTATCGCAGTTTAATCTATGACATATTCAAGGATTTTCTTTTTATTCTGACTGCTTTGTTGCATGATTCGAAATTCATCTAAAATAATAATTTTCACATTACAATAACAATGGAATTTTGACTATTTCCGTTTTATCTTCAATAGTACAACGTCAGTAAATAATAAAAAAATAATCATGTAAGAGCACCCTCAACCATCAAGTAAAATAAAATATATTTCTAAATTATAAAAATATGGCATCTACTAATCTTTTATGTCATTAAACAAGGTATAGTCATATATTATAATCTAATAGTTAGTCTACAAATAATTTGATATTAACTATCGTTATCTTTAGTGAAGGGTCGATAAAGTTTTAGCCACTAACACGCTTAATTTATAATAGATAAAGAAATGATTGGTTTTTTGACGGAATGACGAAAAAAATGACGGAAATAACAACAATATGGCGGATTTTTCATGGGGTTGACGGTTATATTTTTTATAAGCGTTTTGATATATATTGTAATATATAAAAGTGACAATCACAGATCAAAGTATTAATTCGCTAGTGATAAAGGAGTATCTCAAAGGTACATCAAGAGATAAATTCGCTCAAATAGCAGGTATATCTTCAGGCAAAGGCTTCAAACATAATTAAAGGTTGGAAAATCATGATAAATATGCCTAATGTTGAAGAAATACGAAATTTTTCTACAGATTAAAAAATCAGGTTTAACCATTGGTCAATGTGCTCAAGGTTATAGAATGTCTCAATTGATGAAACGTCTTGGAATAAATGATAATGATGAAGATGAAATGGATAATTTAGATATGACCAAGGATCCAAATAGCAAAAACAAAATAAACTATAATAAATTTTCATATTTTGTACAATCTATGTTTCTAAACTGAAAAAATCATGGAATTGAATTTAATATGGTATTTTCATGGATTATTGATATGCATCATCATTTTATACCTATGATTTCAACTTTATCATACTCTTCCCAATTTGTTGATTATTTATTAAATGACAATAAAAAAACTCGCTATTATATCCTGACCAAAACAAGAAAATCAATTTATATCAAAAGAAGTTCAATTAACTCTCAAATATCCTTTTTTACAGACCAAAAGAAAAAAGAATGTTTACAACTAGAAAATTAGAAAAAGATTTAGAAAAAGAAATCAAAAAATTACAAATAGAAAGAATTTCTAATTTTTTATAAGATCATCTTTGAATACTTCTTAATGAATAAATGTTAAATTATAAGAAAATACAAATTAAAACAAATATTTTTATAAATTATAGATATAAAATTTTATAGAATACATCAAAGCCAAATATAAAAACTGTATTTTATAAACTTTTTTTTATAGAATATAGTATGACAGATTCTAATGGATTTAAAGAAATAGACTGGAAAGACAATTCAATTGAATGGAAAGACATAATCAAAAAGGAAGCAAGAGGTTATGAAAAAGGAGATGACCTTGGAGAAGTTCAAGAAATAGGAAAAGAATTTGTAGTTACAGAAAGAGGCAGAATTTCAAAACACAGATTTTATCTACCAAAACAATTAGTAACAGGATTTGATGGACATACGCTATGGTTCAATATTAAAGAAGAAGATGCTGAAGATAACTTTAAAAAAGATCGCCCTCCCAAAGAAGGAGAATATTCAAGGTATCAAGTAGCATCATCAACTGAACAACCACGCGATGTATCAAATGGCTCACCTTCGAACCCTTTAGGCTATAGTTTACTTGATCGTTTACCATTAATAGAAAAACAAAATAGATTTAATAATCAGAATGTAGCAGAAACAACGTCTAATTCAGTTATAGTAGATTGGGATTCAATCATACATAAAGGCGCAAGAAGTAACGATATGATTGCTATAGGTAGTGTTACAGCCGTCAATCCCACATCAATAATCATAACTTCCGACGGGGCAAAAGACGAATATAGCATTCCGAAGGATGAAGTTGAAGCATATAATGGGTCTGAACTAATTCTTAAACCAACATTGGATAGGCTAGAACAATATAAAGTAAAAATTCCAAGATGATACTCCTTATATAATAGACATCTACAAAATTTTATTGATAATATAATATTTTGTAATGTTTTATTTTAATTTGTTAATCATTTTAAAAGAATCTATTTTGGAAAATTTTTCCAAGGGTATCAATTATCCGAGATCTAATAATTTATTAGTAATACGATATACCAACACATTTAACGATATTATTTACGCTACGTAAAAGGATTACAAAATAAATATAGAAATACTATATTCTCACTATTAGAAGGAATATATTATCAGAATGAGAATTGAATAGATATGATGAGGACAAAATACATAATGGGTATCATCAGTAGATGTAATTTATCCAGGACCATAAAAGAATGCATTCAAAGTTTATTATAATCAATATGATAACTATAATTATGAAATGCTTTGTTGCATGATTCGGAAACCAATTATAACAACAATTAATCTCTAATAATAACAATTGAATTTTTAACTGTTTTCGTCACAGATTTATCAACAAAACGTTAGTAAATAACGAAAAAAATAATCATGCAACAAAGCAATTATGAAATAGTATATGTTATGTAATAAATAAAAAATAAAAATTTAAAATTTTGATAAACCTTTATTGAACTTTCAACATAAAAAGGTTTTCCGTATGATCATTTATAACTATTACTAGGAGGTTGACCTACAAAGCCTGCTGGACCAGATTGGCTTTGGCTTTGACCGGAATGATTTGGGTTTTGTCCTGTTTGTCCTATAGAGCCTGGAGAGGTTAAAGCGGATTGAATATGCACACTTTGATTGGAATTTGTTGTTTTATTTGATAATTCATTTGATTGATTAAGAGCAGAAGCCACTTCCATATTTGCATATACTAAAGTTCCACCAAACATAGCGATAAGGAATAGACTGCAAATAATTTTTTTCATATTTTATAATAATGTAAATAGTTTATATAAAAGCACAATTTCCATTTTGAAAATAATATAATTGAATCGCGACCGAATTAAATTAATTAATTGCAGCTCTGATTTACTTTCCATTCATAAAAGGCATAAATATTGCATATTTAGATAATATGATTTTACCTATTGAAAATTAAATAAAGATCATCTTACAATGATTAGAAAGTTCTAAACATATAATAAATGAAATTATCGATGTAGCCTAAGCGATATAATAAGTTATAGTGAAATAAATAAATATTTTATTTTTAGAAATAGATATACTATTTTCAATTTTTTGGTTTTTAATTACCAAGGTAAACATTTTCTAATTCCAGGTAATCAAAGACATCTAGAATAAACTCATGGATTTTTTACTTTTTCTTTAATTATCAAGTTTATAAATTTATATCTCTATTAGAGAGTGTTAAATTTTATTATAAAAGAATGCTTTGTTGCATGATATTTATAATCTCTGATTTTAAAAAGGTTATTTATTAATTGATAATTAAAAAGAATTAAGATATTTTTCAATTAATCTACAACCCTACAAATATCTCATATAATAACATTTAAAAAATGATTAAAAATTTCAATTTAAAGATTTGGCGTTCTTATTACTTTATCAATAAAAATATTTATCGAACTCCTACACCAGCTAAATTTGCATCATAACTGGCCCCTGTTCCAGATCCAAGTCCAGCTAAATTTGCATCATAACTGGCCCCTGTTCCAGATCCAAGTGGCGCACCAAAAATATTTGAATCGCCAAAATGATTACCAAAGTGACCAAAGTGATGGAAGTGACCAAAGTGATGGAAGTGATGGATAAATACAGGTTCTTCAACTATGCCGATTACATTTACATTCTCATTATCTTTTTTTGATTTTTTATGGCAGTTACCATGATGGTGTTTATCATGGCAGTTACCATGATGGTGTCCCTTATCTGCATAAACAGATATTGTCAAGGGCATCGTCACAGTTATCAATACCGTCACCAAAATTACTACTATAAACAAATTTTTTAAAGTCATTAAGAATAGTAATAATATTATGCATGAATACTATTTATAATTATTGGATTATTGTGAAAATTTGAATAAACTATATTTTAATATTACCTATACAATAATACAATACATCAAAATTATTTATAAAACTACTTTATTGTAATTTAATATTAAAATATGTCATAACCATTTAAACATTTGGTATATAAATACAGTTCTGTCATTTAACAAAAAACCTATAGCTTGAAGATGTTCTGTTCTATTTATGGTTGATAGAAATAAAACACCTTCAAAATATATTGGTTATGTCTATATTTTTATTTTTCAGGTTTATCCTTAAGACAAACTGCTGAAAGATCATCATCCTGTTTTATCAAACGAAATCATGTTTCCATATGGAACTGATGGATTTGAAAGTTCAAGCCACAAAAGATATTGTCAAAGAAAATAAATATTTTAGAGTTTATAATAGATGAGACGCTGACAAAAGAGTGGTTCAGAACTAGTGTAGCTCTGGGTATCTATAGAACCAAAACATAGACAAATCCTTTATATTTATATCATTTGAAAGAACTATGCTTGTAGCTGAGCGATTTATTGCCTTTTAATGAATAGACATAGCAAGCATCCGGTATCCACAGATATGGTGGTACATGGTATCCACCACAAGCTTGCCAGTTTTGAAATCAAAACATCATCTCCATTCATCTTTTTAGAAAAGCCTGATAGAAAAGAACAATGTAGTATATTAAGGAAAGAACAGAATGTTTTGATGACTACTTTCCGTGCAAAAGAAAGAACTAAGTTAAAGCATGTCATTAATTGGCTAAAACTATTTATAGATTTTCATAACCAGGAATTAAATCTCAAGTGAATAGAGCCGAAATTAGACTAAAAAACTAATTAAGGAATAACCAATTTATTAAAAATAAATTAACAGAATTTTAAAAAAAGAAAAACGTTTATTGTATAATTGCCACATTTTCAATTATCTTATTCTTTTGTATTAATCTACAATTTTAAATTTGACAGTATTATAAAAATATGAAGCATTTCTTTCAATCAAGTTCATTTTTCTTGGAACTTTTTCTAATCCTTTTAATTTTGAAAATAGTGCAGCAACAACAAATCCAGCCCCGAAACAAAAAGCCCATAATGGATCTTTTTCCTTTAAGTAGGAACATGAAAATCCAGATGACAAAATATCCCCCAATCCAGTACTATCTAAATTTTCAAATTTGTTAAAAGTTAATGAATATAAAATATTTTTATTTAAAAAGTATGCATGTCTATTTCCAGTTGAAATAACAAAATCTATTGAATATTTTTTTTGTAAAAATTTCATACCGTCTAAATCAGGGATTCCATTTGTTAGAACTGAAAGTTCATCTTTATCGGTCTTAATTCCAGAAATACCTTTGAAATTTATATCGACTTGGTCTTTATATGAAACAACTAAAGAATTTTTATCCCATGTTCTCAAAAATCCTTGAGGATCCAACATGATAAACTTATCTTTTTTTAACCGAGTGAAGTTTTGAAATATTTCAACTGGAATCTCATCCAGTACTGGACTTAGCAAAAGTCCATCCATATTATTTATATCAGAATATGATATATCTATCGAAGAGCATCTATCTAACAAATACAAACTTCTTCCACCATCTTTATTTAAAGAAAGACGAAATTTAGTAGTTGGATTATTTTTATCAATTTGATCACTATTTATAAATATTTTATTTTCTTTCAATAGATCTAATTTGTCTGAAATATCATTACCAACTTTAGTAAATAGTTTTACATTTAATTTAAATGTTTTTGCAATAATCGAACAATAACAGGCAGGCCCACCTAGACTTTTAACTTCTATTCCCTCAGAATCAACTATTGTATCATTAACGATATGAGATACAATCCCTAATTTCATAAAATCATCAACTTAAATATGATAAGATAGAGACGAGGTAAAAATCAGACTGTTTAAAACCTTTTGACAACATATAATATTCTATGAACATATATTTAATTTGATAGATAAAATAAGAAACAAGCACATTTAATAAAAATACAAGAATGATATTAACAATAAAAAAATTCACCAGAATATACTAATTCCGTTATAAAATCCTTTTATGTTAATTAAATAAAATTTAATAAATAAAAAATTTAATTGTTTCAATCCAAAAATAAATCATATTTTTAACATTGATAAACATTATATTACAATAAAGTCGGGTTTAAAATTGAACTAATAACTTAAGGTATTCATTTTTTGGATTAAGTGAAGTAGATAAAATTATGTTATTTATTTTACATGGAAAAATTAATCTAATTGTATATCTTATACTTTATTCTATCATTGTTTAATGTCATTTTTCCAAAAGGAGAATATAAATTTGAAATTTCACATTATTCTTTATAACAATTCCTGTAACTTTTTAATAAATAGTGGATCTCTAATTGTTAGTCTCATATTGGTATCAATGTTATAACAATTAATATTATGACACCCAATCCTCCTGAAACAAATCCTGCATAAGCTAATAATTTGTTCTTGGTAATTTCTGATAGCCCCGTTAAACCTGATCCTATTATTAACAAAATTGTTAACATATCGTATGTTTCAATTATATTTGAGCTGTTTGAAAATTCCTTTAAAGAGTTGTAATATAAATTCTCTTCATTGGTTGCATAGGCACTTAAATTAGCAAGCGAATCTTGCGATGTTTTGCTAGCATGCAACTTATCTAAAGAGAGTTGATACTTTAATAATGTATTTTTATACATTATTTTATCATGATTATTTAATTTATAGGTTTGCTGTTGAAGAGTATTGTTTAAATTATCGATTTGAATCTGATACAGCTTTTCTCTTAATTTATGGGCTTGATAGTCATTCCACCAATCTTGAGATTTAGTTAAATGAGATATAGATATTGCCTGCAAATCGCTTTTTTTTGAGCTATTTTCTGATGCCATTATAGTACCATAAATTGCCAATACTGATGTAGAAATTGCAAAAATTGACACTGCAAGAAAAAATTTTGTAAGTTTATGTGGATTTCCATGAGATTCTACCAAATTTCTCTTTTATAATATAACAACTATAATTATATAATAATAGTGATTTACTATTGATGTTTTGTATTTACTTAAATTGAGATTAAGAATAACGGTAAAATTTATTATATTTATAAACATTATTTTTTACGTTATCTTCTATCCAATTCTAATTAATTACAAATAATATTAAAAAAGGTAATTTTTATCTATTGCTTAATATATTACCTAAAGGATATTGTGATGTTTATCTATTTTTAGCATTTTTAATTATTTGTAATAATTTCTTTTGTCAGTTTAATTTTTATTTAGTAATATTCTAAAGTAAAGTGTTTTTAAAGAATAATTATTTGTTATTGTTATTATTAAACCTCAATCTATTTAATAATGGACTTTCATTGCAATTCTATTTTAAAATTAGAATAGGTATTTCACACAAGGCGATCTGTTGATCTTTTTATTAATGAATAATTTTCAAAATTATATTATTTGTTACGATAAATTATTATATAAACAACTAAATCTGTAAACTATGAGTTGTATTGAAGATCTTAAAGAAAAGTTTCGACAATATGAAAATGCAGTAAAAACCTGCCTTCCAAAAGTTAATCCAAAACTTGTACATGAAATACTCCAACTTCTTCAAAAAGAAGATGCACCAATGTATACAATAGAAGTCTTTTTGAATACTAATGCCCATATTGATGAATTGCGAGAT
Source organism: uncultured Nitrososphaeraceae archaeon (assembly GCA_963830925.1). Lineage (GTDB taxonomy): Archaea > Thermoproteota > Nitrososphaeria > Nitrososphaerales > Nitrososphaeraceae > Nitrosocosmicus. Next base: position 1,735,496 of record CAWHOB010000001.1, read on the forward strand.
ATTGTGGCGCGACGAACTGGCGAAGTGGCCACCTTTTATGATAACGGAACTCACATGGTTGCTGCTCATAAAATAAATTTAGAAATGTTGGAAGAAATTTCAAAACATGATGATGTAGACGAAATAAAAGGAACTCATGTAACAAGAGGCACTGCATCGATTGGACCATCATTTGAAAGAACTCACGACGATGAATACTGGGAAGGTCAAAGAGATTAGTTAATTCTTAATTAACTCAATATTTGATTGCACCATATTTCCGTATTTTTCAATTTTTTCATGGCATAAAATTTTTTGAAATACATATTGTGTTATTAGATATTTTTATGATCTAGTTTTGATTTTTGAAAAATAGGAATGAATATTTTTTAGTTTATAGACCTTGTATATTTTTTTAAATAGTTTAACTCATATTTATTTACGTAATACAAACCTAGCAATACCAAAATTGTTGCAATTATTTGTAAAGTATCTATTTTTTCGTTTAACAGAAAATGCGATAGAATTAATCCAAATATTGCGGATGATGAAAAGATTGTAATTGTTTTTAAAGTGCCAATAATTCTTAATGATTCAATAAAAAAAAACAAAGATAAACCAAATCCTCCAATTCCAAGAAATAAAAGATACGGTATTTGAGAAATTTGTACATTTAATTTATAGGTTGAAAAATAGGAAATAACAATAAGAAGCATACCTCCGATCAGAGATTTAATCATTACAATTTCTGCGGTATTTGTAATTTTTTTTGAAATTATTTTACTAATGTTATTATCAAGACCCCAGCATAGAGTTGATAAAATTATTAGTATATCTCCAAAGTTGATTTTAAAATCGAGCAAATTATGTGAATTAGTATTGGATAAAAAGAAATTGCACTGATACCAATTATAGTAATCAATATTCCAATATATCCAATTTTGGTCAATCTTTCTTTAAAAAATAAAAGTGCAATCAATGTAGTAAACAATAATTCACCCCCTTCTAATACGGAAGCATCAACAGCAGTTGTTTTATTTAACCCTTCAAAAAATAGAAATGGAGCAAGACATCCACCAATTACTCCAATAATTAACAGGTTAAAATAATCAGTTTTTTTTAGATGTTCTTTTTGTCTTTTGGTTCTATGATTTAAAAAAGATATAGGAATCATGAATATTCCCGAAATTAAATATGTTAACGAGGACACAACTAATGGATTAAGTTGATTGGTTAGAATTGGCTTTGCAATAGGAAATATTGCACCAACCAATATTGCGGAAATAAATGCTGCAATATATCCATAAATCAAACGGTACTTTGTAGAAATATAGAATTTTTGTTTAAACTCTTTATAAATTTAATTTTTAATTTATTTAGCAATAATACAAGATTTAAGATTAACGTTTGTATTTTGAAGTAATTGAATAATTATTCAAACAAAAATAATTTTCATATCACTTTGGTATGACTTGAGATCGATTAATCCTTTTTTAATTCCATTAAATTATTTCGAATTTTTTTTAGCTTTTTAAATATTAATTTAGATTCATCATATTCTTCTACAATTTTGTGCCAAGATGTGTTTAACTCTTCTTCTAATTTTTCATGAACATTTGTATTTTCTTCTAAACGAACAGCTATTCCTAGATCATTATTTACTATTACTGGTTGATTGTCCCAATATTCTAAATCTACTTTAAAGGACTTGAATTTTTCATCTTTTGGCTGGAAAGTTAACATTGTTTTTCCTTAAATAGGTGTAAGTTTGACTTTAATCTATGTATTTGCTTTGAGTTTTAATTACAGTTTTATATAGAATGGCTCTGTAAAGTTAAGGACTTGATAATTATTTTTAATTAAAGAAATTTGGTTAAATTGACCATTTCAAAAAATAATTTTGGCAAAATGAACTTAAATTTAATACGCAAATCAAATTTTTGATGGACCATCACATTCAAATGTTTTACAAAATGGATTTTTGGTCTTAACTTTACAGAGCCTATAGAATAAATGAATTGTTATATATACTGAAACAACAATAAAAGGATATTTTTTTAAATAATTTGTTATAATATCATAATAAAAAATATCAGGGGTTTTACAATACTTTGATTTTTCAAGTGATTTAACAGAATATAATAAAAATTAGAATTTTAATAATTGAAAAATTTTTAATTTAAAAATATTTAATATTTTAAAATGCGTATATATTTGTATTTAATCGTTTTTATGAGATGCTTTACCGCCTTCTATATCTACATTTTCAAAGTATATTCATCAGCTAAAGGCAAACCTCTTTTTATTATCATTAATATTATGTATTATAATATATATGTGTCAAACCATGGATATAATACTGTCCGTCATTGATACTTCCAATAATATGGTAATTGATACAATGAATTTTGGTAATTGTCCAAAAGGTATAGCCTACAATCCTGACAATCACAATATGTATATAATAAACCATGATTAGAACATCTCACAGTCATATCTACAGCATTTATTGCAAATGCTGGATTTGATTAACAAGTGCAAAGCATTCAAACAGTTCACCTAAATGGTTCAGATAGATGAGACCCAAGCGGTTTCACGTCATTAACTTACCAGTGGACTCAAACATCCGGTCCTTCTGTTTCATTATCTGATCTGCCTCTGTAAATCCCTCATTTGTAGCGCCTAATGTAAACGATGACTCAAGTTTATCATTTCGTCTTGTTGTAACAATCTCAAAAGATGTACAAAATAGTACATCTAGCGTTACAATAACTGTAACTCCAGCAACATCTTCTTCATCTTCGCCTTCTACTACACCTTACACAATCTATCAAAACAACAGTTCTAGCACAAACTCTACAAATAACAGTCTTAATAATTACAAATATAAACAAAATAATAACTTCGTTACAAACTCAAGTATAAATCAGTTTAAACAATAATAATTAAAATTTATTTTTAAACCATCAATCATAGAATACATATGATTCTCAAAAAACTGGATACCCTAACAGTTTTGAATTGCGATGCAATAAATGGACAATCATGAAATATATGTCATAGATAATAATGACAATGCAAATTGAATATATCGTCCGGACCATGAATATTTTAGCCGCCTATCCAAATCACTCTTGCAATAAAATCATAAAAGAAAATGATTTATTTTAGATAATATAGTTATTCTCTAGATCTACTATTGCTGCGGCTGCTATTCAATAAGTAGCCCTCTAACATTTTTTGAACATCTCTTTTTACTATGAGGGTACGATATTAACATATACTTTTAGTAGAACGTCTGCTTAAATCCCAATTACGTAGAATCAACATATGCAAGTATAGTGAAATTTTATTCCACTTTTCTTTATGATTAATCATTTAACCTATTTTATTACCACCACCTTGTTAGGAATTGGAAAATTCTTTATTTATGAGGCTTTGTTGCATGAATATTTTATTCATCATTGGCTAACGTTTTGCGGATAAATTAAAAACGAAAACAGTTAAAATTCAATTCTTATTGTTATAAACAGCTGTTGTTTTATCGAATGTTCGAATTATGCAACAAATTATATTTATTCCAATACTAATTACATCTCTGACATTTGTGACGATCTATCACTGCTTTTTGTCCATCCATCAGTCAGTTCATACGTTCTTTACTACATCTTTTTAATTAGTCCAAAGCCTATGCTCTGCTTCGATAAAGATCTCTAGATACGAGGGTAATGGAATAAATGTTGTTGTCTTATACTACATAGAACACGCAACATATTTCATTTGTTTTATATATTATTCATATTAATCAATCTTTTCCAACGATGTTTTGGTAATAGATAAATAAATGAAAGTAAATGTAATATGAATATGCTTTGTTGCATAACTCAATTTTTTCGTAACTGTATATCACATTTAGTTCAAGTCTATGAAATATCTATTCGGAACTCGTAATATGATAACAAAGTCCAATCATTAAAAAACGAATTTCAGAGTTATGCAACAAAGCAATATGAATACAATTATTTAATATTATAATTTAAGGCTAAATTGAATATATTAATTATTAGTCATGAATTTACATAACTGCTACATTACCATTTTTATTACCATGATTTGATTAATCTTTGATAGTTAATATGTCCAAATCTACAATAGTAAATTTTATTTAAATGCTTAAACGACAAAAATAATTTAGATTTTTTAATTTGAATTCAGTTAATATGATTTAATTATTTTTAAAATCTAGGCTTATTTTTTTACTGAAACATTATATTGATATTCTAGAGGAACAGGCAATACTGTTTTATCATTATCTATAGTTGTAATTTCAATATTTATTTTGTATATTCCAGTTTGAAAGAATAATGGTCCCGAAATTTCAATTATCCCGGATGGATCGGGAACAAAAGCATTTGTAAGGGGATCAAAATTACCTTCAATATTTATAGATGATGAATTATTATTCGGGACGGATATTGTAAGATTACCTATATGTGAATGAAAAAAATTAGAGATTCTAACTTGATCATCTTTAGTGACCGTTATATGATAGGTAACATGTTGTATTTTTATAGTCGAATCTGAATCTATCAATGACAAATCTAATTGAGATTTTTGTCCAGAGCTGATTGATATAGGATTTGTATTAAAATATAATTTAAAGTTTCTTCCGTCTGCCGTATATATTAAAGGGGAGGTTTCTCTAGTCTGTGCTTTTGTTACAGGGATCAAATTTAAAGTAATTAAAATAATACTTACAGAAAATATATAAAATAATGCAACTTTATTTATTTTTTTCATATTAACAATAAATTATATCATTTTATTATTTAATAATTTCTAAATGGTTAAATTTTATATGACTATAAGTGGTATTTATCTAGATGTAACTATTTATATTTCTGACAATAGTCTTTATTCAATCAGTTTAAAAATAAATTGCTAAACTATAATGTTTAAAATTTAAATAGTGAATAATAAAATTAAGGTAATACTTTTGTTGATGTATTATGATTTATTTTCTTTGTTACAATTATTGTTAATAAAATTGAAGAAATAGATATTATTGCACTTGTCAGAAAGATCATTTCGTATGCAAAACTAGATGGAAATGATTCTGCACTACCTATAGACACAGATTTAAAACTTTCCATATAAATCCCAGAAATTGCAGGGCCTAATGACATCCCTATCAAAAATAATAACATTGTAATTCCTAATGCAGTACCGCTCAAATGAACTGGAGCAGCAACCAAAGATATGTTAAAAGCCCCTATTTCTGCTAAAGATAACCCTATTGCAATAAAGGCGAGTTCTATTGTAATGGTTAATTCTGTAGAATGATTTATGTAAAGTAGAAGAAACCCTATTGTGCTTATAATACATCCTATTATTGTGGGTCTAATATTCCCAATTTTTGATATGAGAAATCCCGATAAAACAGATATTATAAAAGAAACTATCATAAATGGTAATTGAATACTTGCAGCACCAACAGGTCCATCTCCAAACCCTGACGGAGACGGACTTTGAATCATTATAGGTACCGATTGATATATAATAAAAATAGATATGCCAATGGTCATTATCAAAATGTTAGTCGGTAAAAGTATTGTATCTTTTAATAGTTGTAAATTAATTAAAGGCATTTCAGTATTTTTTTGAAATTTGATGAATACTGGTAGTAATACAATTGTTAGTATAAATAATATTATAATAATTAGCAAATCAGTATTGTCATGCTTTGATACATAATTAGGCAATAATGTTAAAGCTACAAGAAATGAAGTTACCAAAATAATCAATATCATAGTTCCTTTGACATCTATTGCATTTTCATCCTTTGTAAGTAGTTTTTCTGATTTAATATGAATTAATCTTATCACTATTATGAGTAAACCGATTAACAATGGTACAATTGATAAAAAGGTCATATGCCAGCTAAAATATTCGATAATTGTGGCCCCTAAACCCAAGCCTACTATCGCCCCACCAGCAAATACCGCGGTAAATATTCCTTGGCCTATTGCAAGCTTTTCTGCGGGAAACTTTTCTCTTATTATTGAAAATGCAACTGGAAACATCGATAATCCTATCCCCTGTATTACCCTAGAGAATATCATAATGAAAATATTCTGAGAAACTCCTCCAAAAAAGGTCCCGATAGTATAAATAAGCATTACAAGTAGCAATATTTTTTTCTTGCCATGAATATCGGATAATTTTCCCACGATTGGTGTCATTACTGCTCCTGCTATCAAATAAGATGTAAGTATCCAGGATGATGTATTGTAGGGTATTTTAAAATTATTTACTAAAATCGGAATTGCAGGAATAAGCATCGTTTCACCATACATGGCTATTAGAGCTAATGAACTAAGTATAGTCAAAGTAATCCATGCATCTTTATGAATTATTTTCTCATCCAATTTATTCACAACTTTTGATCGATTTTTATTTTATTGTTAACACAAATTTTGTCAAAATAATTAGCAATATATTATTATCCATGATATATACTAATCAGAAAGACTTTTAATGATTCGATTTTATTTATTAAAATAATTACCTGCTTAATCAATTAATCAAATTTATTAATCTTGCTGATTTAATCATCTCTTAAAGAAATATTTGAATGCGATTGAACTTTTTATTAATTTCGATTTGACATTTATCAAAATGTTTCTTAATCATTGATTTCATTGTTGTTGTTGTTCTATTAATTCTATTTTTGTAAGTTTTATTAACACACTTGAGATCAATAAACCCAAAATACTACCACCAATTATATCAGAAAAATACATTTGTAATAAATATAATTTTGTAATTCCAATTAACATGGGAAAAAATATTATAAATCCTTTTGCAAAAGTTGGTGATCTCGAATATAATAATCCTCCAATAATAAAACAAAACGCAGTGATAGAAGCTAAATGATTGGAAGGATATGAATAGTTTTGGGCAAACGGCATAAAACTATCTTTTTCTAAAGTAAATTTATCGGGAAGTTTAACTAAGGATTTAAAAACAAAAGAAGCAGGAATTTGGTTTACAGAAAATAAAGGTTTCGCATATGTTACTATTATAGTACTAATTACAAGTGAAATTAATATTAGCAATCCAAAACGCCTTGTTTTTTTTACTATCGTTAATATGAATCCAGCAATCATGAGATTAATAGTATCAGAAAGAGTAGTTATAATTATGATAAACAGGTCGCTTTGTGTATTTCGTGGAATGTTTTTGAAAAATTCTAAAATATACGCATCTAAATTCTTAAATAGATCTGCAATAGTTAACGCAGTGATTATTGAGAAGCAAACGAGAATTAATAAAATGTATCTATATTTTACGCTCCAAAATGGATTATTTGTGACGCGAACATGATTGTTATTTTGATTCATTAAAACCCTTTATATAATACCATTCATTATAAAATCTAAAATTTGATTCAAAATACTTTAGAATCTTCTTTTAGTTTTTCTGCAGACTGTGGATCCTTATCCACGTAATATTTAACCATACCTAACTTTAGTACTTTTAAAGACAACAATGCACATTTTATTCTAGCAGGTCCCAGGTTTGTTAATCCTATATTTTCGAGAATATCGTTTTTTGTAATGTCTTTAATTGTTGTCAGGGATTTATTTGACACCATCTCAGTTAGCATTGAAGCACTTGCTTGACTAATAGCACAACCTCTGCCATCGAATTTAATATCCTTAATTGTATCTCCATCAACTCTCAAATCAATAGAAATTTCATCTCCACACAAGGGATTACTGTCATGTATTCTTACATCTGGATTTTCTATTTTTCCTTTATTTCGAGGATTTCTGTAATGATCCAGTATCATTTCTCTATAGATATCTTCACTCATACTTTGAATACTCTCCTTACATGATTAATAGCATCTACAAATATATCAATTTCTTCCCTAGTATTATAAATATATAAACTCGCCCTTGAAGATGCAATAATATCCAATTTTTCCATAAGAACTTGTGCACAATGATGACCTGATCTAATTGCTACACCAAAATCATTTAATATTGTAGCACAATCGTGAGGATGTATACCTTCGATATTAAATGAAACTAATCCACCTCTATCATCAATATTTTCAGGTCCATAAATTTTAACGTCTTTTATATCTTTAATGTTGTCATAGAGATACTTTCCAAGTTCTTTTTCATGTTCTCTTATGTTTTCCATCCCTATTTCTTCGAGATATGTTAAAGCGGCATTAAATCCAATTACATCTGCAATATTTGGTGTTCCACCCTCAAATTTATAAGGTAAATCATTAAAAACAGTGGAATATTTATGAACTTCCTTTATCATATCTCCCCCAGTAATAAAAGGGGGCATAGATTCAAGTATTTCTCTTTTTACATAAAGAACTCCTACGCCAGTAGGACCCAACATTTTATGAGCAGAAAATGCCAAGAAATCGCAATCGATATCTTGTACATCCGTTTTTAGATGAGGCACGGACTGAGCCCCATCTAAAACTACGGGTATATTTTTCTCATGAGCCATTTTAATTATATTTTTAACAGGATGAATAGTTCCCAATACATTTGACATATGACTGAGGGAAACAAGTTTTGCTTTTTCCTTTTCAGATTCTTTTTCCTTTAAAAGATTTTGAAAAGTTTTGATATTTAAATAACCATTGTCATCTGTATCTATATATTTGTACTTTTGCCCCTTGTTGTTCGCATATCATTTGCCAAGGTACAATGTTACTATGATGTTCATAATCTGTTAGAATGATTTTATCTCCTTTTTTGATATTTTTTTTCCCCCAAGAATAGGCAATTAAATTTAGGGATTCTGTGGTATTCCTTGTAAATATAATCTCTTCAGAATATTTAGCATTAATAAATTTACGAATACTTTCTCTTGCTTTTTCATATTCTTCTGTTGCTTCATCTGCTATTTGATATACTGCCCTGTGAATATTTGAATTATATTCAGAATAATATTTATAAATTGCATCGATAACCTGCTTCGGTTTTTGAGTAGTTGCAGCATTATCTAAATATACTAATTTTTTTCCATTTTTTAAATATCTACTAAGAATCGGAAAATCTTGTCTTATTTTATAAACATCCATCAGGGCTTGCATTAATATATTTATTAGTTTCTTACAGATATAAATATAACATGTGTTTTACTATGTCTTTATATTAATTATTTTTATCTTATTTGTTCTCATTTGAGTTGTATTTTAAAATTATTTATGGTAACAGATAATGATGCCTATTAACAGAATCTTTTTTATTTATATTGTACATTATTCAGTTTCTGTTTTTCATCATAAAGCCAGCACTTTACTTTGTTGTCTTCTATATCAAAATCAGGAGGAGTATTTTTACATATATCCATTACATATGGACATCTGTTCCTAAATTTACACCCTTCTTTTATACTCGAAGGATCAAATTCTTTTGTAATTAATTGTATTTTGTTTTTAAAAGATGAATTGATATTTGGAATGGATTTAATTAAATCCTGAGTATATGGATGTAATGGTTTACTATAGATAGTTTTTATATCCGAGATTTCTACGGCTTGTCCTGCATACATTATCACCACCTTGTCGGCTATATTAGGAATTAAAGATAAATCATGAGTTATCAAGATAATTTTCATTTTTTTGGTTTTCTTCATACTTTTAAGAAAAGTAATGATATGAGATTGTGTTATTACATCCAAAGCGGTAGTAGGTTCATCCGCGATTAATATCGAAGGTTCCAATAATAATGCATTTGCAATTACTACTCTTTGTTTCATGCCACCGCTTAATTCATGTGGATATCTTTTGGTGACCAATTCTGGATCAAGTCCAACCTCTGAGAGAGTGTTTTTAATTATTTTTTTATAATTATCATGATAGTCTTTTATTTTGTGAACCTTGAGAATTTCTCTCATTTGGTTTTCAATTGAAAAAACAGGATCTAAACTATTCATCGAACCTTGAAATATCATAGAGATTTTTTTCCATCTAAATACTTCATCAAATACTTTGGCAGGCATATTCAGAATATCTTTTCCTTTTAAAATTGCATTCCCTGATTGAACATATCCGTTATCAGGTAATGATCTTATTAATGCAAGTGCTATAGTACTTTTTCCAGAACCTGATTCTCCGACTATCCCCACGGATTGTCCTTCTGAAATCTCAAATGAGACATCTTGAACAGCTTTAAGGTCACCACTTTTTGTAATATAATTTATATTTAAATTTTTGATAATAATCTTGTCGTCTTTATAGTTTGAAATTTCTCTATTTCACCTTCTATTATTATTTCATTATTCAAAAATTTTATTTCCATATTTTTGATTCAATCCATGGATAATACTTGAGCAATCGGATATAAGAACTAAAACTTGGCATTTATTTTGATAATTTTGATTTGTATTTTATTTAAATTATTGGATTAATTTAATGGGCTCTGTTAACAGTTCTGTAATGCTCTGTTGCATAACTAGTTTTCCTTAAATTATTTCCATCCATTTTATGCAACTCTTCTAAACAGATTGTACAACGATACCTTCATCGTCATCTCTTTTACCATGTTTTTAAACCTGATAGCAGATGTATATTCACCAAACATCCGCTTTATAGATGAAAATGCTGTTTCAACCATCCATCGTTGTCCATACTTTCTTTTCTTTTTCCATTTATGATAATCCTTTATTTGAAGTTCAACTTCTCTATTCCTTACATTGCTATTCTTGGATGAAACGATAGAGTTTCTTTTTACTTTGATGACAGGTCGAATCCTTTTCTCCTTCAAGTATTTGAAATTTTCATTGCTATCGTAGGCTCCATCACCAATGAAAGATTTGATCTTGACATTGCGGTTATTATTCAACACGCCTTCCACCAAATTCTTCATTACTTTACTATCATGCACCTTTTCATCTGTAACCTCCAGTGCAAGAATTTCTTTGGTCTTGATATTTACTGCAACATGTATCTTTAGATAGCCTTTCTTGTTTTTTACATCCCACTTATCTTGCATCCACCGAGACCTCTGTTTGTAATCTTGATTCCGGTACTGTCCCCGCTGCTACGATGATAACGACATCATCATCATCATCATCATCATCATCAATACTGTTATTGATGTCAATGTCCAGTTTGTTTATTCTTCTACATATCTGTGAATAACATGGATGATCTGGAAGATTCTTTCCTACAGTTGCCTTTATGATTCCTTCTGTTTGTCTATATGGAAGGTGAAAGTATACTTTGATGTGACCAACTATGAGAACAAAAGAATCTGGAAATTTGTACTTTTTGCCATTCTTATTTTCATTCATCCTTGCAAGATCAACATCCCAGTTATCCAGAAAATCATTGGAAAAAAGTATCTCTCCTCGTCTTACAAGAGACTGGTTATAAGAAGGCCAGTGGATCACAAATGATTAATTGGTTGGATCCTAGCTAAATAGGTTTGGTTATGCAACAAAGCATTCTGTAAAAGAGGTTCTGTAAAGTTAAGAATTGATAATTATTTTTAATTAAAGAATTTTGGTTAAATTGACTATTAAAAAAATAATTTTGGCAAAATGAACTTAAATTTCAACATATAAACAAAATTTTTGGCGGACCATCATATTCAAATGTTTTACAAAACCGATTTTTGGTCTTAACTTTACAGAGCCCTCTATAGAGATATCTAAAAGATTAGAATTAATAAGACAATGTGTACCCATTCAACAGAAAATATATCAAATAACCAAAAGGTTAAAAATGCAAGAAGAGGTAGAAAAATATTTTCCAAGCTTTCTTGCTTTTATCGATTGTACAGAATAACAGATGCCAAGACTAGTTGATACTAAAAGAAGAATTTCTATTAATGCAAAAAGAAAAGACATACTTTAAAGACACAGCTGATGGTTAACAATCGTGGTTATATTGTTCATAAAACAAATCATAATAAAGGAAGAAGAAAGCATGATTATAATATTTATAAAAAGAATCATCCTATGACTCCAAAATAGGTTGTTAATGTGTTTGATATGGGATACCTTGGGATAGAAAAGGATTTTCTAGAACGACTATCTGCCTTACCGTATAGAAAGAGAACAAATCAAGGTCTGCCTGAAGAAGAAGAGAAAGAACACAACAAAAGTCATTCTAGAAAGAAAATGGTGATAGAGTATACTATTTGTCAATTAAAAAAATACAAAATAATGAGCGAAATATTTAGGAATATATTAAGAAAACGTAACAAGGTGCAGATATAGTTTCGGGTTTGGTAAACTGTAGAATATGAATGATTAGAATTAGAATTATATAGGATCCAAAAGGATAGTCTAGATCGTTTCTAATTATACAAGAGATCTATTATGTGATTACATCATGGATATAAAGTTATTTTTCATAATATATGATATTCTTGTAAATTGGGATAAAATAAAAATGGGTATGTCCTCTGCTACCTAAACTTCAGATGATAGAATTCCTGAAATTGTTGAGATAAATTTACAGGTTTAATTTGATTTATTTTATAATATAATCAATGTTATAATATTAAATTTATAATTTAGTATGATATCCATCTTTTAATGGCTAGATTAGTAAAAAAAGAAGACCGAGGGCCACTGCAAGTAAAAGTAGGAAATGAGACCAAATGGATTTGTATGTGTGGATTAAGTAACAATCAACCTTTTTGTGATGGATCACATAAAAAAACTGCAGATGAAGAAGCAGGTAAAGTATATAGATATAATTTAGATGGTACTAGGACTGAAACCCAGTAGTATTTGGATCACAATTTAAAAATGACTTCATAAGATCATTATTTTTTTTAAATATCAATTTTTTAAAATTTTGTTGTATTTTTAAATGTTAGTACCAAGAATAATAATTTATTTAGCATTAATTAATTTAAGACCTATATCTTCACTCATTTATTTTGTAAATTCAATGGATAGAAAACCTTAAATTCATTGGTTAAATATCATGTCTGTACTTTTCAATCTGTCATTAAAAACATTTGAGAGACTATCGTCATACTTTTCAAAAGTAATTAGCATATATATCTTTAAATAGATAAAGAATACGTCTTAGAAATTATTGCCAAAGAAAAAGAAAATTCCCAAATATATTATAGAAGAAAGTTCATTCAAAATTAAAGTTAAACACGAAAAAAATCTTATATTTTTTCATTAACTTTAAAGATTTTTCGATCTTTACATTAAAATTTCATACATATTGGATGTATTAGACTAAAAATAATATTATTCTTTTTTGATTATTTTAAAGTTGGATTTATTAGATGAACTAGTTACCATCAATGCAACGCCTATCAAGATTATAGATGTAGCAATCAGTGTTTGTAAATTGATACTTTCTTTAAATATTGCCCATCCTAAGAAAACTGCTATTATTGGAACAATATATGCAAATGAGTTTGCTATGGATGCAGATTTGACTCGAAGAAGCCAGAAGAATTCCGCATAACCTACTACAGTACATAAGAATATCAAATAAGAATAAGCAATCAGCTCATTTGTCGATATATGAGAAAGTTGCAATTTGTTAAATTCTCCAACTGTAAAACTAATTGCAATCAGCATTAGACCGCCGACAAACATTAACAATCCTGAAGATATAAATATACTTACTGATAGATGGTATTTAGTATAATAAAGCGAACCTGCTGCCCAAAATATTGAGCTTAGTGTTAGGGCTACTATTCCTACTAAATTAAGATGGATATCTTCCGTAAATGGATTAATGAGAATTAAGAGACCTGCAAATCCTGCAATTAGTCCAAATGTCATGTTTTTTGTTAAATGATGTCTTAATACTATTGATGCTATTATAGCTACCCATAATGGGATTGTGGAATTCAATAATGCAGTCATTCCTGAAGAAAGATATTGTGTTCCCCATACTAACAATCCTTGTCCACCTACAATTATCAATGTACCAAGTATCAATGCATCTTTCCACTGATTTTTATTCCATATTTCATTTTTATTGCGATCTTTTTTTAATATATATACTATAATAAGTATCACTCCCGAAGTAATAAATCTAATACCAAAAGCAAGTAATGGCGGAAAGATGTCAATAACCTCCTTAATAGCAATAAAACTTGAGCCCCAAATAATAGACAATGTAACAAGTACTAACAATATTTTTGATTCTGTCAATATCAAATATTTTTAAACTATGATATATTAAAAAGTCCTCTTTTGATCATAAATTAAAGATGTCGTTATTATGTATATCTGATCAATAGATTCATTTGATTATTTCTTCAGTCCAATTCATTAGTTTGTTCAAAATTAAAAAAACAAACTTAATTTCATAATAACTTTGGATACGGATTTTCAAGGTATCTTTGCTCAGAATTCGAGTAATCGTAGCTATATACAATGACAATGAGTGCTGTCTATGTCGAAAATAAGTATGTATGCAACCATGTCCTATTTCTAATACTCAAAGCAGAGTTGATTTAAGGTGTCCACATCCTGAGCAATCCAATCCACAATAACAGTCATTAAAGGGCCAGCAACAGCCAAGCCAGATCAATCTATGCGTTCCCCCGTTTAGCCGCAGTAATTACAACAACCTTTACAAGAACAAAAGTCTCAACAACAAATACAACTGCCTGCACTTGCAGATCAATCGATACAAATTTCTCCATTCAAATAACCAATACTTCTGCACTTAAATATCTCTTCAACGAATAGCAATAACCCAATTCCATCTTCATTTTTTTCACGTCTAAACATTTATCGGTATTTAATATGTTAATTATGACAGACTGGCTCTGTTCACTTACGCGTCTTCAATTCGCTGTTATGATAATCTACAAATAAATTCAACCAATTCTTTACATGTTTAGTTTACATTTCTTTTTTCTACAAGGAAAGTAATCATCAAAGCATTCTATAGTTCTATCTTTTATGTATTGAATTGTTCTTTCAATTATGATAATTTTCTCATATGAGGAATGGATATGGTGATCTAGTTTCAAGAGTTTACATGCTTGAGGTGGATACCAGCTACCTCCATCTGTGGAAACCGGATGTTCTCCATATTCTTATACAACATCCATATAAATCGTTCATGAGCAACAAACATGTTTTGTTCTTTTGATATGCTCATCCCACGGATTTCTTTACTTTCTGGTTCAATTGCAACTCATACCCAAACATATTCTGAACCAACTTTAATTATGGTTTCATCTATAACATGCTCAGAAATTTTCTTTTTCTTTGAGGATATTTTTTGTGGATTATATTTTTGAAACCATCAGTTCCAGATGGAAACATGATTTCTTTTGATAAAGAAGCAATCTGATGGTCTATCAGCTGCCTTCCTTAAAGAAAGACCTGAGAAATAGAAATATAATCCATAACCAATAAGTTCTGAAGGTGTTCTGTTTCTGAAAATTACAAATGAAATAGAGTACCTTCAAGCTATAGGCTTTCCTTAAGTGAACAGAGCCGTTCAATTCAAAAATTCGTTTATAAATAATTTGTATATAAAAATAACAATTGAATTTCAAATGTTTCCGTTGTAATTTCATCCGCAAAACTTTAACAAGCAATAAATAGAATCATCATGCAACAAAGGATCTTTAAAATATATTCTTTTACTAGTATCAGAATTATAGTTCATTATAATAGATTTCTATAATGTCTTTAGTTTTACATAATTTTAAATTGACTTTTATTTATCTATATAAATTATCTATTATGAGAATTTATTCCACTATAAATTGCCATTATATTGAATTGATAAATCAATTGTATGTGTAAACCTTTTTGTAACCTAACATTTGTTGTTCCTTCGAAAAGCTTATTGAATTATACTCAATTAAGAATAGGAAAACTTATTATTTTCAGATATATTTATTAATTGATTATAGTTAATCATAAAAATAAATATTTTGCTGATACATTACTATTAAAATTATATAAATCAAATGATATTTATCTATTAAACATTATCTGATTTTTTAGTTTCTTTTCCAAATACATGTATGTATTTAACTGCGACATTGATAGATAAATAGGATAAAGCTGCTGATATGATAGTAGATATAATTACAGTCTGAAAAGGAACAAAGCCTATATCTAAAAATGTAAACATGAAAATAAATTTTGATCCATTGTCTATTAAATCGAAGATAAAAGTAGCAAATAACATTTTCATTATTATTTTTTTTAATATGGTCCATTCTATTTTTCCAGTTATTCTATTCGTGTACAATTTTCTATAAGTCTTTTGAAAAAGAATTGCAAAAACTATTTTTGAAACTATATAACCTATTATTACAGTTAATCCAGAATTCGTAAAACTATTCTTTGAATAAATAATCACTATGTGCATGATAATTAAATTAGTAATGAATCCCGTAATGCCTGAAAGTATGAGATCTTTATTTAATGATATGGTGTAATAGTATTTTGTATAATATTTTGAAAGGAATTTTGATATTTTAAATGGATTTCCTTTCATAATGTTTTGTAATAAATAATTGTTTATTAATTTGATCTAGCAAATTACTGTCTTAACATAAGTTTCTAAAAATTATTTTAGAAAGGTTTTTCCTAAACGATCAAATGTATCTAACGTATCGTAAATTTTCAAGTTCTCATATCTCTAATAAATTATCCATATTATGTTTGGGCTCTATAATTTGAGATATTATTTCTTGATTATATTCATCATTATATCTTGCATAATAAGACGTTGATCCAACTTTCGTAACTCTCTATAATATGTTATAATATTTTATTTCAATTTGCGTATTATACTAAGAGCCTATCCCAAAATTCGATAGGATTATAGCTCTTTTCACCTTTTTGCTAAACTGTGTCCTCCATCCAGAGAAGGGAAATTGTAAAGGAGAAAAATAAACATCCCACCATACTCAAGGTTCCTGATAGATTATGGAATGAGATCAAGCATATTCTTCCAAAGGAGAAACCACTCAAGACAGTTGGTCGACCAATTATACCATATAGAAAAGTAATCGATGGAATTCTTTATGTATTAAGAACAGGATGCCAATGGAAGATGTTACCAAAAGAATATGGTTCTGGTTCTACCTGTCACCGCAGGTTTCAGCAATGGAATAGCCTTGACATTTTCAGAAAGATATGGATAAAACTATTGAAAATCTATGATGATCTTGTCGGTATTAATTGGACCTGGCAATCCATAGATAGTATATCTATAAAGTCGCCTTTAGGTGGGCGATGACTGGGCACAATCCTACTGATAGAAGCAAACTGGGCACAAAAAGACATATTTTAACAGATAAAAAAGGAATCCCTCTATCTGTAGTTATATCATCTGCAAGCACCCATGATATCAAACTAGTAACAGATGTGGTTGATAACTCTGTTATCAAACGTCAACGTCAACTGTCATCACATAAACCTAAACCGAGAACAAGAAGAAGGCTACAACACTTATGTCTTGACAAAGCATACAATTCCGAACCTGAAGAACAGGAATTAACCAAACGAGGCTATGTACTGCACATACCATACAAGAAAAAGAAAGGAGAGGAAGTTGACGATGAAAAGACAATAAGGATACCAAATCGTAAAAAATATCCTCCTAAAAGATGGGTTGTAGAGAGAACAAACTCTTGGCATAATAGGTTCAGGAAACTGTTTACTTGATATGAAAAGAAGGTCGAGAACTACCTTGGATTGGTACAGTTATCCTGTTGCATAATCATATATAGAAAGATAATTTTGGGATAGGTTCTTAAAAGATGTCATCTTTTCAGGAATTTTCTAATGGTGTTAATGATTCGAGTCTAATAATAAGATTGATTTATTGTTTAATGTGCGTTAGTTTACATATCGTTATTTTAAACTGGAAATAATCAAATCTTTGAGTTCTAACTTGTGTTGTATTGTAATTTTAATGATGCTTTTATATGAAGAATAATGTAAATGATTTTTAAATTTAAAATTGCATAATCGAAGATAAAGTTTATCGTTAGGTAAAAAACCAGTTATGGATAAAATTCAAAAATGTTAATAATTATATTAATTATATATGCAATTTGTGCATCTTTTATAATAATGATAGATCAATTTTACATCAATAATATATTTTGTCATATTTATTTTTCCTTTGTAAATATCTATAGTTATATTCCATTATCTTTTTTGATAATTATAGGATTAAATAAGAACTTTATTTTGGGTATTATAACAGTTAATTTGACTATTGGTATCCAATATGAGATTCTAATTGTTTTATTTGTTCTGTTTTAATAAATTTACCATTTCTAAAGTAGTTATTTAATTCAAACCGCTTCTTGGTTTTAGATTATTATTTGGCTGCCTCTTAAGGCAGACCGGTTGATTTGTATTGGATAAACTATTTTGTCTTATTGAGCAACAGAAAATAAACTAATTTATTGTTGTTATTACTATTATAGACTATTATACGTCGTCACAGAAGGGCGGCTGATCTGTGCAAAATGATTGATTGGAATAAAATTTCCCTTAACTCTATAGCCTTAAATATATCTTAAAAATATATTGCTTAGAAAACTAAAAGTTTCTTATGCTATTAAATATTGTTTAATCCATAATGTTTTCCATCAAAAATTATCAAAATTAAAATTCTAGATATAGTCTTTCTTTATTGTAGTATACTCGATATGAAGAGTGCAGATGTATCAAAGTCAAATGTTGTCATTACAAATGTATCTTTACAAGATATAGGCCAGATAATAGATTTGCAAAAAGAATCGTTTCCTTCTATGTCAAAGGAAGGCAGTGTTTGGAGTGAATCTCATCTACAAAACCATATAAAAATATTTCCAGAAGGCCAGTTTTGCGCAAAAATTGAAGACAAAATTATAGGATCCTCGAGTAGTTTGATAGTAAAACTAAATCCAAAATATGCAGATCATACCTTTAGCCAAATAACCGGCAATAGTTATTTCCATACGCATAATCCTAATGGAGATTCACTTTATGGTGCAGATGTCTCTATTCATCCTGCATTCCGTCGTTTAGGGATTGCTACATTGTTATATAATAAAAGAAAAGATTTAGCTATTAAATTAAATTTAAAAAGGATTATTGCAGGTGGAAGATTATCTAATTATTGCGAATATTCTGAAAAAATATCTCCAGAAGAATATATACAAAAGGTAATTAGCAAGGAAATATCTGATCCTGCGCTAACATTTCAATTGCAAAATGATTTTAAATTTATAAAAATTCTTGCAAATTATATTAGAGATGCAAGATCTCTTAATTATGCAACATTTATTGAATGGATAAATCCTTATTATAAAAATTGACACAAACTATCATTGATTGCCATGTGCATGTAAATGGGTATGAGAGTCTAAAAAATCTTACCCTCAAACAAAGAATAGAAAGTCTTTCAGATACTATGCAATCAAATAAAGTGGATTATGCAATTATTATTTCCTCTTATATAGTGAATCAAGAAAGACCTTCAACTTCTGAAATATTATCGATGGTTGAAAAATATGAAAATATCAAAGTCGTCGCAGGATATTCAATTAACAACCATACTGATAACGATGTTAAAGAATATATAGAATATCTTAAAAATGGTAAAATAAAAGGCTTAAAGATTTATCCAGGATACGAACACTATTATCCTTACGATCCAAAATATCAAAAAATTATAGATTTGTGTATAGAATACGATGTTCCACTAATGATTCATACTGGTGATACATACTCTCCTAAGGGGAAAGTAAGGTTTGCTCACCCATTAAATGTCGATGATGTATCTGTAGATAATCCAGAACTAAAAATAATTATTTGCCATCTTGGTAATCCTTGGTTTTTGGATTGTCAAGAAGTAATTTATAAAAATAAAAATGTATATGCTGATATATCTGGACTGGTTTTGGGTGACTTTACGGAATTTTACGAAGAGTATCTGGTAAGCAAAATTACAGATTTTCTTAATTATGCTGGAGAGCCAAAATATTTATTATATGGTACCGATTGGCCCATTTCAAGCATGAACTCGTACCTTAGATTTGTTTCAAAATTGGATTTAAATCAACAAGAACGAGATTTGATTATGTATAAAAATTCTCAACAATTATTTAAATTGTAAATGTTATAGAAACTACTAGTCATAAGAAAAGTTCATAGAAGAGAATTATCTTCAATGTGTACAGTTCTTATGTATTATATTTTGTGCTTAAAGATGTACATTAATTTTAGAAGGCTCAATAAAAACAAAGGCATTTAATTTTGTATATAATGGATAATAAATCCTAATAACTTACAATAAAAAGTATAATGGATTCTTTGTTGGTTATATTTCTATATATTTAAAATACTAAGACCGAGAAAGATATCATATATGAAAGCATTAAAAGAATTAATAATGTTACTAGTTATAAAATTCATTTTATTGAAATAAATGATGATCCCTAATATTTCAATATCTGATCTTATAAAAAGTTAACATATGATGATATAGTCTTACATATGCTAATTTATGCACCCTTGTTTGACTTTAGTAATACTGACTAATCATGTGCTTGCCTACCTAATACTAAGATATCTAACATGGATTTTACATCGTCTAAGAAAGATACAGGTCTTAGCTTTGCAAATAAATTAAGAATAAAGCTATATTTATTATAATTATATATACGAATTGTTATTAACAATTTAATTGTTATA
Organism: uncultured Nitrososphaeraceae archaeon; assembly: GCA_963830925.1. Taxonomy (GTDB): domain Archaea; phylum Thermoproteota; class Nitrososphaeria; order Nitrososphaerales; family Nitrososphaeraceae; genus Nitrosocosmicus. The sequence continues at coordinate 1,756,181 of CAWHOB010000001.1, forward strand.
TTTTAGGCGCTGTTCATTTAACGACAAGCCTATAGATTGAACGCATCTTATCCCATTTGTGTTTGCAGAAATAAAACGCCTTCAGAATATGTATATTATGGTTTGTATTTTTATTTTTATTTTTCAGTTCTATCACTTAGATTACATCTCAAAGACTATTTTGGATTATCAAACGGAATCATGTTACCCTCGAAAATTGGATTCAAAAGTATCATCCAAAAAAGATTCGCTCAAAGAACAAGCGAATTTGAGTTCATAGTTGATGAAACCTTGCTCAAGATTGGCTCATAGTTAATTTGGCTATGGGTTACAATAGAGTCTTCAAATAAGAAAATTCTCGTATTGTCTATATCCAAGGAGAAAAACATGTTTGTTTCAGAGAGAATTATGTCAAAGGTTGTTAGAGACTATGGAAAATGTCCGATTTTTATAGATATGAGGGTACTTGGCATTCTCTTCAAGCATGCAAGTTTTTGAAACTAAAGCATCATATTCACTCTTCAATACAAAAAAGCCCAATTGAAAGAACTATGCAATACTTCAATAATAGAATTCAAGAATGCTTTGACGGCTATTTTCCTTATAGGTTAAAGAACTTAATTAAAGCATATACGAAACTAGATATAACTGTTTATGGATTATCACAACAAAGAGTTAATAGCCGTTAAGTGAACAGAGCCTTATAATCTATATGTTAGTATAATTAGATGGGATAAAGAATAAATCTGAATGTTTTATATAAAACATATATGATTTTTGTATTAGTTAGAATATCATTGAGTCTGTATATTAATTATGTTTAATTTTTGTTTTTTATTATTAAATAAAGTATTACAGATTTATTTAATTTGATTTATTTTATGTTACAATCGATGCTATGATATTAAATTTATTTTTAGAATTTTGGGATAAAGAAAGGATCTCTTACATAATTAGATGAATATCAAAATTTTACAAGTTGTTAAGGATTGCCCATAAAACTTACGATAGAATTAACTAAAATCGTCTAGTTTAATTCAATTCATAGAAATTTTTCTAATGGTGCTTATTATGCCATAGATCTAATCGATAATTTATTGCATGATTATTTTTTTCGCTATTTTCTACGTTTTGTAGACAAAGTTAAAATATTATAATTATAAAAGATGTATCTTCCAGAATTATCTAAATATTTCTATAATGGGTATTGATTCAGGTACTATTTGTAATGATTTATTATCCCATAGTAATTCTGGCCATCTTTTTCTTATTTCCTATTTCTTTTCTTTTGTATACTAAATAATATATTGCTAAATGATGCTGTTGTGTGCTACTACTGGTAAATTATCATTATTTTATATTTTTTTATGATACTTTTCAAAAGATGTTTTCAATTAAAAATTAATTTTAATTTTTTTTAATACTGGTTAATGTTTATGGAGATTAATTTTAACCAAAAAAATGTATATATTTTATAAAGCGTTATTGAACATTCTTTTGAGTATCTTTATCTTGGTTTTTCGTATTAAAAGGTGAGTATGCAAGGAAATAAAAAGCAGGGTGAAGAGATAAACCTATTATTTTTTCTGGTTTTACTTTTAAAATGATTCGTTTATTTTTCGGTTTTCTATAATAATATTTTCCAAATCCTAAATATTTCATTGCCAATTTGCGAAGATGTTCATCTGCATTTATGAAAGTTTTTTCAATTACTTTTCCCTTAATTGATATCATATTATAAGGGTTATATTGCTCTACTATAGAAATAGCAATTCTGGGATCTTTTTCTATATTTCTATTTTTAACAGAATTTTCTGCAGTATTGATTAAAATGTTATTCTCATCGTCTATATCTGACCATACTGGAGTAATATGTGGTGATCCATCGCTTGAAATCGTGGACACAAATGCTAAATTTCGACCTTTAAACAAATTAGATAAGTTCTCTATTGAAGGGGTATTGCCAACAATCACGTGTTGATTATCATTTTCATTTTTTATTGGGAATCCCTCTGCATCTGATATGGTTTCAATTATTTCAACGTGGTCATTTATAATATGGTTGTCTTTGTCATGCATTAAATAAAAATATGTAAAGTTTTATTTAAGCAAGTACTTAACTTATTAATTCTCTCCTTTTAAATTCACCATATTATTATAATATAATAAATAGTAAAATTTTGCTTTGTTGCATGATTATTTTTTTCGTCATTTGATAACGTTTTGTTGATGAACTAAAAACGAAAACATTGAAAATTCAATTGTTATTAATACATGGTAATTGTTGTTATTACAGATTTTCGAATAATGCAACAAAGCAGTAAAACTTTTGATTGAATAAAACTATTGATATGCATATTTAGGGGTCATTTTGGACTATTCCATTTATTTATTGATTATAGTTTTGATTTAGATTGGAACTACTAAATAATTAATTAACGTTTTACTTTATTGTAGGTTGGAAAAATTATATCAAATAATTCATTCTAATTAAAAAAGTAGTATTCTGAATTTCATTTTTAATTGAATATCCATATCCACAATATGGGCAATAATTCAAAATAGTTCGTAGAGGATAATCGCTGATATTGCTTTGAGTTTTATTTATTTCTGTTAGTGAATTGAGGTTAAATATATAATGATCATGATGTAAATCTTCATAATTTTCTTTGGCTTTTTCATATTTCTCTTTTTGGCCAAAATTTAATGCTATTTCTTTATGTATCAGACCTTTTTCTAACATATCGCATTTATTGGGATCTTTTAAAATAGTAATTGGATGCAAAGCCGTATCTATACCACATTGAATACAATATCTATAATGCATTAACTCTTGAGGTATCTTTGTTTTTGCTTCAATGGATTGAAGATAAACTGCTGGTTGACCTTTGTTATCTGTCTCAATGTAATTCATTTTATTTAAATTACGAAAGGATTTACAGCAGTAGTAAATCATGTCTGTCTAAGGTTTTAAAATTATATAAATTTTTACATAGGATTAAAAATGAATCAAAAATATTTATCTTAATATGCTTTGTTGCATGATTATTTTTTTCGTCATTTGATAACGTTTTGTTGATGAATCTATAACGAAAACATTGAAAATTCAATTGTTATTGTTACAGATAAATCAAGGTTTTAACTGATTTTCAAATTATGTAACAAAGCAGAATATACATACCCACCAACAAACGTTCTTTTTATTGATGAAAATACAGTTTCTACAATCCACCGCTTTCCATAGCTTATACTATCCTCTTTTCATTTTTGCAAATCTTTTTTCTGATCTAAAACTGACAGGTTCTAAGAGGATGTTTTTTCCTTTTTTCCATTTGAATCGGACATTCTTTTTCTTACTTTAATATATTACAGAATTCCATTGTTGTCTGTTAAATTTAAAAATATTATTGCTATCGTAAGTCCTTATCATCAGCAAATAGTTCACCTACTGTTATTTTTTTATAGGGTTTTAATACCATTAATCAATTCCTGTAATGCCTTGTTACATGTACATGTTCATCACCAGTATCTTCCTCATTGAAAGAATTTTCTTTGTGTTGACATTTACAACAGCAACAATATGTATTTGCATTTCCAGATACCCTTTTAAAAATGTATTATAGAAAGGACAATGTAATATATCAAATATAGAATATTGAAGGATTTGATGTTACGTTCCTTGCAAATAGAAAATGTAAACTAAAACATGTTTAAAAATGGTTAAATCCATTTGTATTTACTATAACAAACAAGTAATTACTTTACGAGATAGTTTTTCAGTATACTTTTGAGATTGAGCATAAAGGTGTGCCTGTTCTGTTTGTATTTATATACTATTTTCAATATTATACAGATATAGTTTCAGAGAATGTTATATAAGAAACTCTGTTGAAGAATTTGTATCTCTTGTGTATTTTATCTATAAATTATAATTCCAAGGAATTAAACCTGCTTAATTGTTAATGGCTCTGTGAAGAGGAGATAGTAGACCGACAGACCGACAGACCGACAGACCGACAGACCGACAGACAAACAGACCGACAGACAAACAGACAAACAGACAAACAGACAAACAGACAAACAGACAAACAGACAAACAGACAAACAGACAAACAGACAAACATAATTAAAAAAATTATCCTAATAGAAGTGATTTGTTGTATTTCGAAAATCCGTTAACAGTAATGTATCTATAACAATAACAATTAAATATGCTATTTTAGTTTTAATTTATTACTAAAACATAGTAAATAACGGCGAATAAAATCATATACAACAAATCAATCTCAATATTGTTTTTCATAAAATACCTATAGTATTATTATCAAATTTTATTAATTATTGTCCTTTTAATTGGATTTATTGTTATCGTTATTTTTATTATTTCCCGTTTTTATGTAGGATGGTATTATAGAAATTAGCATGAGTATACCAGAGAGCATAAAGATGTAATGTAACGATCTTAGAAAATTATTAATTATTGGTATTGAATCGATTGTTGTGATATTATTTTTAATGCCTTTGTTATTGTTTTTATATGCTATTTTACTTGATTTATTGTTGTCGTTACTGTTATTATTACTAATGTTATTTTTGATTTTGTCATCTAATGATATGTTCATTGATCCTATGAATATAGATTCGATATACTTTATTGGCATTGTGTTTGACATTATTAAAAATGCTAATCCTATGCTTAGTGTATTGCCACTCAATACAAACATAGTACTTGTGCCTGCTGCTATGCCTCTTTGATACTTTGGAACTGCATTCATTATTGATGCTCTGTTAGGTGAGGCAAAAATTCCCATTCCTGAACCAATTAAAGATAGTGGTAACAGGGTTTCCATAAATGTAGATTTCATACCTATGTTCATTAGCATAAAAAAACCTATCGAGGAAATCAATAAACCTAAAGATGATATTGCCTTTGAACCATGTCTATCTGATAACCATCCGCTTAGAGGTCCAAAAATTGATAATGCTATGGAAACAGGAAGAAGAAATATTCCTGCTTCAAAAGGTGTAAGTTTCATTGTCGGGCCCTGAAGGTAAAATGTCATTATTAGTATAAACGCTCCCCTAGCAATAGAATTAAAAAATATTGAAACATTGCCACCCAAAAATGATCTAATTTTAAATAACGATAGATCTATCAACGGTTTAATGACTTTAAATTCTATAACTATGAATAATCCTATTAACAGTATTCCAATTGTTATAATGGAATACATTCCAAATGGAAAAATATCTAATATTTGAAATGGTCCAAATGTTATACCGATCAAAATAAACAATAACCCTGTCGCTAAAGTGGTATTTCCTATCCAATCTATTTTTTCTCTTTTTATAGTGCCTAATTCGTGTAGTTTTGTATGACACCAAATGATGGCAAAAATTCCTATCGGTATGTTGATCCAAAATATTGATCTCCATCCAAGTGAGGATGCAAGCATGCCGCCTACAAGAAGACCCATGACAGATCCGACTACAATTGATATTTGATTAAGGCCGAGTGCTTTTCCCCTTTCGTTTTCTGGAAATGCGTCAGTTATGATTGCAGCACTATTTGAAAATAAAAAGGCAGCACCTAATGATTGAATTAATCTAAATAATAACAGTTGTTCTCCCGTCTGGGAGATACTACAAAAAGCTGATCCAATTGTAAAAATTACAAATCCTAATTTGTATAGTTTGACCCTTCCAAACATATCAGATAATCTTCCGAGATTTAGTAGAATGGATGCAGTCACAAGTGAGTAGCCAAGAACTATCCAAATTAGTGTTAAAAGAGATATATGAATATCTGATATAATGACAGGTAATGCAATAATAATGATGTTGGTATCAAGTGATGCCATTAGCGTTCCAATAGTAGTATTACTTAGGGCCGTCCATTTGTAATTTCTGATCAATTAATTTATTATCTATATCTTTGGGTATATAGATAGTTTTGATAAAAGTATATTTTATTGTCTGCCTAATTCTAAAATATTATTTGATTGTAATTAGATATAATTTATACAGTAACGATCTTCAAGTGTAAAATTATACTAGATCTCTTGCATAATTAGCAACATATGAAAAATTTTTAAATGTAGATATATCTTAATCGTAATTAGCAAATTAAAATAAGAATATTATAAAATATCGTTGAGAATATATAAAATTTTAATGGTGCTAATTATGCAAGAGATCTTATCTTATTCTTATTGGATTGAATCTGTTCTTTAGTCTTAGTTCTATAACAAGTTTTTCCAGATATTTGTCTTTGGTTACCTTTACATTTTTGATATTATATGGCCTTTTTGCTTTATTTTTTAACTCATCAAGACCTTATACATTATAACGTCTCTTCCATTTGTATCATGTTTGTCTTGAAACTTTAAATGCAGTATAAATATATGAAATTCTATTACCTAAACATTCAGGTTCAATATTCAATAATTTTCTTTTTATTTTAATATACTTTATACTGCCTGTATTTTTGTATCTCTTTCTAAAGGGGTACATAATTTCTTTTAATAGATGAAGATGCGAGTCTTCATCTATTTTTTTAATTAAAGATATGAAAATTTCAAGTATAAATATATCAAATGTATTTGAAAGGTATTCTTTTTCTGGACTCTATATTAAAATAACCATTTGTCATATGTATATATTTTTCATATGATCAAACTTCTATAGATGCAATTGTTTTTCTATTAATGAATTTGATCTAGCTTGATTGTGTTTTGTGATTATTTAACGTTGACCTTAAAGTTAAATAATTTGTACAATGCAATAACCTCATTGTATAGTATTTCTATTATAAAATAATATTGTTATTATATATACTAAAAAAATTTAAAACAAATAAAACATGTATTGACTGATTATATATTCTTTTTTATATTTTGTTATCTAGATAATTATTCTTTTATCTATTTATGTGCATCAAATATGCTTTATATTATATTTTGTAAAATTCGCAATATATTTTTAGATAAATAACCTTTGATCTATTTCTAAAATTGTTTATGTGAAAGGAAAAAAATGTTAGTAGTTTATTTTGTATTTTGTGAAATTTGTCCTCTTATCTCACCGTTAGTATTTTTTTGTGTGTGAATGTTAACATAAGCTTGTCCACTTTTTATCAAGTTTACTAAATCTGAAATCTGTTTGCCTGCCAAGGGACCCTTGAGATTATCTGGCGTTATTGTTCCATCACCAATGGCTGGCAGCATACATTGACAACCATAATCCATTTTTGAATCAGTTATAGTTAATTGAACTATTGGGGGCCCCTTTTGACCTGCCTTTCCTTGGTGAATATGGGCTTCGGTAACGGACTTTATATTATTTGCAGTTATAGTATAACTCATTGATTTATTATCTGGACTTAATTTAAATTGAGCTGTACCAGACGCAGATGTAGAGACAGGTGGAACTTCGTTTATACCTGCAAGTTTTGCACTAAAAGTTTGTTGTGGATTTTGGGCATTAACAGAACTATTTAATTGTGCGATTGTGAAAATTAAACCTGCCGAAATGATAATGAAAATTAAATTAAATTGTAATTTCTTTTGCATAATAGTTAAATTATAATTTACTATATAAATATATGATTTAATTTTGATTTATATTATTTATGAATTGTTTTTCTAATGACTATTATAAGATAAATTTCTATTTATTGAATCTCTTTCATAATTAGAAACAATCTAGACTACTTCTGAATTCTATATGGATTTCTAGTCCTGTTGATATGATATTTTATACTTTATCAAACCTGAGACTATATCTGAAGCCTTGTTATGTTTTCTTAATTTATTTCTGAAAGTATCACTCATTATCCCATATTTTTTTATTCGACAAATAGTATACTCTATCTTTATCCTCTTTTTCATAGAATGACTTTTGTCATACTATTTCTCTTCTTGTAACAGATCTGGATTTCTTTTCTTTCTTTTTGGGATGAATTACAGATATTCTGAAAAATCATTTCCTACGCAAAGATATCCTAGATCAAATACATTAAAAACCTCTTTAGGCGTTATAAGATGATACCTCTTGTAAATTTCATAATCGTGTTTTCTTATATCCACTTTATGAATTATAATAAATGGTTATCCGCCAAAAGCCGTATCTTTACAGTATACATTTTCTTTTTGCCAGAATAGAAAGTCTTTTTTCTCTTATTGTCCGCTGGTCTTGGTATATGCTTTTGCTCTGTATTAGAATCTATGAAAGCAAGAAAGCCTGGAAAGTATTTCTCTACTTCTTCTGATGTTTTCAGCCTATTGTTATTTTATGTATCTTTTGAGGAATTGATATTTATTTTCAAATCAAACCTTTGATCATTTGTATATTTCTGCAAATAGTACTTTGATGAAGGTCAAAGAGGAAGCATACTAAAGCGTAAGTAATGTATAGACGATAATATGCTAAAAGCATTAGGGATATATTCTAAGGTCGAGTTTGAAATACATTCCATCACCTATGTTCCTTTCTCTGTTATCTTTTATTTTAGATAGACGTTGTATCTTATATTTGTCATATTTTTTTCTATTTCTTTATTGTAGATGTCATCAAACTCTTGCAATGTACGATCGTAAACGATTTGAAAAACAGTAGTGGTTTTTTGGACATTCTATCATTTGAACTCCAAGAAAATATAAGAAATTGATAAAATTAAATTATATATCTGTTGATTCTATTTATACAAAAGATCTATTATCAAATTTAAGTTTTCATATCATTTAATTATAACAATTTTAAAATTTCTGAAATCATATCTGTTTTAATAAAATTTTTTTGGTATTGAAGGTTGTTAATATGGAAATGGTTATTAATTCTAATCTGTTCGCATTTATATAAAATATTAATAATTAGATCCTGTTAAAATTATAGGAATCCCATAAATTTCTTTATTTTTTTATAAAAATTTGAGAATTATGCTTCTTATTTGATTATTTAAAATTGTACACTATAAATGTTATACAAAAAAATTATAGGAAAACATTATCAAATAGGACTATTTATATAAATTTGGCAATGACCAATAATCAAAATTTTAGTGAAAAAATTGCTATAGCTATTTTTGTTGGATTTGTTGGACTGATCTCTGCGATCCCACTTTTAGCATATTCGCAGCAGTCTCAACCAATCACTCCTTCTCATCCAATTGCACAATCTTCTCCACCACCATCTACTTCTTCTCCGCCAATCACTCCTTCTCATCCAATTGCACAATCTTCTCCACCACCATCTACTTCTTCTCCGCCAATCACTCCTTCTCATCCAATTGCACAATCTTCTCCACCACCATCTACTGCTAATACATCATCATCACCACCCCCCACAAACACTTCTCAGCAACCTGCCTCTTCTTCTCAATCAGCTTCACAAAATAGTTTTACTGCCACTTTAAACGGCAATGTAGTTCAACCTCCAGTAAATACTCCTGCAACAGGTACAGCTAAATTCCAATTAAACTCAAACGGAACCATATCTTATGAAGTAGATGCCAAAAATTTAGATAAAGTAATTGATGGTAGTATCGAATACAAAAATGGCACTGAAGTGGTATCTTTAATCAATCCTTATGCAACAACTAGCACTGGATTTAATCAAGTCAAATCTGTATATCCAACTGGATTAATTAATGGTAAATTAACATCCGGTGTTATTACATCTGATAAGTTATTGGGTGGATTCCTTGGTAAAAATGTTACAGATTTATCTAAATCTATGAAAGATGGTTCCTTGAATGTAGTTATACGTACACAACCTCATCAAGATGGTGAAATAGCAGGTACTATAGTTCCATCTAAATAATTTTTTTAATTGTAGTTTATTAAAATGAAATTAGTTATGATTTTTTTAATATCATCAAAAATATAATTTATCTATAACAATTACGATTAGATTGTAGCTATTTTCGTTCAAACTCTATTAGCAAAACGTTAGCAAATGACGAAAAAATAATTATGTAAAAGCAATTATTTATCTATAATTTCTATTGGGTAGTTTAATATTCTTCTAACAAAATAACAAATAATTTATAAATTGATCTGTTAATCAAATTACGTGTAAATTTTTTGGCAAATATTTCTAATATAAAACCTCCATTTACTCTAGAAACCGCATTAGCTAAAGTTAAATTGGCTTAAGATGTTTGGAATAGTCGTAATCCTGAACTAGTGTTAAATCATATTCAATAAATTCTCAATGGCGAAATAAAGTTGAATTTTTTAAAGGTAGAGATGCGATTCTTGAATTTTTTATATCGAAAGTGGAAAAAAGAACTGATTATCATTTAATGAAAGAGCTCTGGAGTTTTACATCTAATCGTATATCTGTAAGATTTGAATACGAATGGCGCGACGCTGATAATACTACTCAATGGATGCGAACTCATGGTAATGAACACGGAGATTGATGATGATGGTCTAATTATTAAGCGGGATATGAGTGCCAATGATTATCCTATTGAAGAGGAGATAGACGTTATTTCTAGACTGATTTAGAATGTAATATTTTATAATTGTTAGATCTAATTCTACTAATGGAAAATGTGATCTATTGTGAATAAATATTATTTCACCTTGTATTTTATTGCATTTAAAAAGATTTGAGTATTATTAAATTGACTTTTAAATCTTTTTAATCAATTTTATTTTATATTTTTGATTGCTTTGGTGCCTGATCCCTATAATTTATGATTTTACCAGCTGTTTTGGGTAAACAGATAGTCATCTTATTATACTATAATGCTTTCAATATATTTTCTTGTATCCTATCCTTTAGTTTAACATAATAATCATGCCCACCAGACATTCGCTTTATGCACGAAAACACGGTTTCTATAATTCCATCTTTGCACATCTCTTACATTGTCTTTCCAGCCTTGTAAATCATTTTTCTGTGTCAAAACTGTTAGATTTCTAATGATATTTTTTCCTTTTTTTAATCTGAATCGAGCATTATTTTTCTTACTTTGATAGAAGACAGAATTGCATTATCTTCTAGATATCCGAATATATCATTACCATCATAAGAACCACCATCAGCGAATAATTTACCTACTATTTTATCAGATTTAAAAATGCTATCTACCACTCGGATAACGTCTTACTCTCATGTATGTGCTCGTCCGTTACTTTTATCTAAAGAATTTTCTTGATATTGAAGTTTACAACAGCACATGTATTTTCAAATATCTTTTCTTATTTTTATGTTCTACTTGTCTTGCATCTATTAACCTCTGTTTGCTGCTTTGTTGCATAACTCAATTTTTTCGTAACTATATGACATATTTGGTTTAAGTTTAATATACCATCCATTTGAAATTCGTATTATTTTGACAAAGGTTCGATCATAAAAAACGAATTTCAGAGTTATGCAACAAAGCACTGTTTGCTACTTTTATACAAGTATTGTCTCTAGCAATAATGAAGTATTCATTTTCAAATTCCTTGTTTTATTTATCTTCTTTTATTTTGATGCCTGACCTGTTTATTCTTCTATTTTTTGTACTGTAATTAGGAATAGAAGGTACTTTTCCTTTTACATGGCCTTGTGCAATTCCTTCTTCAATTTGCTCATATGGTGAATGAAAGTATGGCTTAGCATAACCAAGTAAAAGAAGAAGAAATGTGTTAGGATGGTGAAAAGGCTGTCCAAATTTGCCTTGGTTCATCTCTTTTTAGATCAGTTTTCCAATTGTTTATGGCATCAAAGCCCATTAGTATTTCACCGTCTCTTACTAGAGATTGGTTGTAGACAGCAGGCCTAGTTCACAATATTTATTGGTCAAAGTTAGCTAAATGTATTTGGAAAAGGGAATCATGCAACAAAGCCGTTAATAACATCAAAAATGCAAATAATAAAGTAGATCTTTTATCTAATCAGTACTCCGTTGTATATGGACACAAAACTCACACTTGATGAACAAGTAGGGGTTTCTGTGGCTACCATTGGGATGGGAAATACCATGCCAGTACATCTAGAGATAACCTAATTTGGGGGATGATATAAGGTTTTACAAAATCTGATGGCGACCATGATTTCATTAATTCTATCAGTTACTGTGTTAGTCATGAACTTTCCGAGGCTTTGTGCTTTGAACTTTATGTAATCCAAATGGTCGATGATATTTCAATGATGGCAGTTACAAATTAGCAACATACGTCAAGATAATACTACCATTGCACGTTTTATTATAGTTTCAGATTGAACATGGAATATTGTAGTACTGAGAATATAGATGCATAGTGCATCATTTACCTACACAAACTGCGGTCATTAGTTTTTTTAGTCCTTGCTTTACAAAAGGAAAAGTGAAGTTAACTATGTTAAACAATGACAATGGTCCAACATTTTGCAACATAATAAAAGATGATTTTAAATCAACACAATTATCAATATATTTTTTAACAAATTTATTGATTAAATAATACAATAATAAGGATAAAAAGGATAAAGATTTGTTCCCTATGCCAAATATCATAATTAAACAAACAATTATTTTTGATATAACAATTTTGCCACGACTAACAAGAGATTGGTTATAGATGGTCCAGTTCACGTGTTTTGTTGATAAATGTTAGCTAAATGTATTTGGAAAGAGGAATCATGCAACAAATTACATGTTTTATTCTGATATTTGTAAATAATTTGACCTATTACAAAATAGCCGAAATTAACGTGCATTTATATCTTATACATTAAATAAAATCTATTGTCCATTATGCAAAGTAAAAAAAAAATTCGATTTTAATAACAATAATGATTATTATCATATTTGCAATATTTTATGAACCTACAAATGCACAAAATGCACATAATTCAAGTGAAAAAGTATTTGTAATGTATGCAGGATCGCTTTTAAAAACTTTTGAAAAAGTTTTTGGTCCAGCATTTCAGAATGATACAAATTATAAATATGTAGGAGAAGGCAAAGGCTCTGTTCAAATTGCAAATATGATATTAGAAGGATTTAGAAATCCAGACATCTTTATTAGCGCAGGTACCATCCCCATAGATAAATTAATAGATAATAATCCATCCTTTGCTCAATGGTTAATGAAATTTGCTTCTGCAGAAATGGTAATCGAATATTCTCCAAAGAGTCACTTTTACAATGATCTTGAAAAAGCGAGAGCTGGAGAAATACCATGGTATAAAGTAATTTCTGAAAAAGGATTTAAATTCGGTAGGACTGATCCAGAGCTGAGATCCGAAAGGATATAACACAATATTTACAGCAGAATTGTCAAATATTTATTATAATAATTCCAGTATTAAGCAAAATATTTTAGGAGAAGACAGAAATCTTAAGCAAATTTTCCCCGAAGAAACACTAAATACTGCTTTAGAAACAGGACAGGTTGATGCCATAGCAGCATATAAACACGAGGCAATTTCAAGACACTTACCGTATATCCAATTACCTTCACAAATTAATTTAGGAGATCCAAAATTCTCTAACTTTTACAACAAAACTTCATATATTTTTTCTAACTCAGATCATAAGATAGTTAGAGGAGGTCCGATATATTTTGCAGTTACAATACCCAATGCAAGTAAAAATATTAACGGATCCATTTCTTTTGTAAATTTTCTGTTATCGAATAAAGGCAAACACATACTTGAAAATCAAGGATTAGACTATCTCAAAAAACCGATTATAGAAGGAAAAATAAACAAAGTTCCACCTCAAATCATAGTATCTGCAAAATAATATATCACACTAGATAGTGGCTAGTTGATAATAAAATCGACAAACAGATTATGATCAACATATTAATATTAATAAAAGGTATAAAAGATAAATTCAATAGAGAAAGACATAATTAAACTAAACCAGGATTTCATTTGATAACAATTAAAAACTTAACATTATAGATTAGTATAATTGAATATGACCAGGTAACATTTAGAGAAAAATACATATTAAAAAAATAAATTGAAAAACATATTTACAATTTTATTCATGAATAATATGAATGCATTATATAAATAATAATTTTCAAAATATTGATATTCTTTGATATTGTGAATCTTCTAAAAAAGACTATAATCACCTTCTCTTTCATATTAATTCAATAGCAGATGAATGACGAATTCAGTACAATATATAGATGGTTCTATCATTTAAGAACCAAATATAATGCAGACAATAATCTTAGTATTAGGTAGAATATCTGGATTTTTACTTATATATTCATAATATCAAAAGGCTTAAGATAAAACTTATGGGACACAACTGATAGTGTTATGTGCTATCTCTTGGGAATTTATCTTTTCATTTATATTTCCTCATACTCCTCAATTATTTATAAATTATTTATGGTTTGGTTTAGACATTATAATTGTTATTCAGTTTTTAAGATATAGTAAAAATGAGTTTTTAAATCTGACATCAACAAAATTATACTCTATATTATTATTTTACTTATTATCGAATTTACCATAATTTTATTTAGTAGATTTACCATATGAGAGTTCAAAGATGTGTATTCGGCTTTTGGTCAAAATCGTATAATATCAACTTTATTTATAATAGTGTTGTTAAAACGAAAAAGTTTAAGAGACCAATCTATATATATCGCCGTTTAAAAATGTTGGGAACAAGTTTAAGTTCCCTTCATTGTTATTTGTAAGAACCAATAACTCATAGTTCTTTTATTTTACCTTCTTTGTACATGTTAATTTTCACATTCGATATTACATATATCTTTTTGATAATAAGATTTTATAAAATAAACAAAATGTCGTTGCTTAAAATTTAACGCTTTTTACAATTTTATTTTGAACCAGATTTTTGAAATGTCTGTTATTTTATTCGAAAATAATAGACTTAGATAGTTTGTTGCCAACTTTTTATTATTGAGTATTTAAAACACATATCAATAACTTTTCTTTGATATAATTATTTGAAGAAATTACATCAATATAAAATTACAATTCTATTTTTATAAAAAATAAAATCTACAACATTTCAACATGAGGAATTTATATATCAACTAATACAAACATCTTTTTTATAAATGAAGTGTAAATAATTTTATAAGATTAAAACAATTAACATCCATTAAAAATTTTTAAAAAACGTAATCAAAATATCCAAATATATAGAATAAATAAACATTCACATATTCAAATGATATAAGAAAAAAGAACAAAATTGACATTACCAAAATGATAAACTTTACCATATAAACATACATTTATAGATATCTATATTTAGTTATGGACAGGCAAAGTAAAATAAAACGTAGCACCATCCTTGTCATTTTTATTCTCAGTCCAAATATTACCACCATGAGATTCAATAATATTTTTGGAAATGTATAATCCTAATCCAGTTCCCTGGTAGGATTTTGACACAAACTTTCTAGAGATTTGGTAATATTTCTGGATCAATACCCGATCCTGTATCTTTAATAGTAACTAATAATTTTTTATCACCATATTTTTTAGTCTCAATGACTATAAACCCTTTTGTAGTAAATTTTATAGCATTGTTTAATAAATTATAAAACACCTGAGAGATTTTATCGTCATCTCCATACACTAATAACGGCTTTGTAGGCACAGATGTATTGAAAATGTCACTTTGTTTATTTTTTGTAGATGGGTTCATTCCATAATTTTCAGATGAGTGATACAATAAGTCTACACTATCGTTATCTAATTGTTTTTTAAAATCGCCGATCACATTTAATATTAATTCGTTTAAATCAAACAATCTTTTATTTAATCGAAAGTTTTTAGTTTCGATTTTTGTAACATCTAATATATCATTGGTTAATTGTTTAAGTTTACTTACATTTCTATTTATAATATCTATTATACTATACATCTCTTTATCTTTTAATCGTGATTTTAAAATTTCAGATGATGTTAATATAGGTTGAATAGGATTCTTTAATTCATGAGCAGCAATATGGATAAAATCTTTCTGTAATTCTTCAGAATCCTTCAATTTTTTTATTAGATCAGACTGTTTCCAGAAACTTTCAAATATAGATGAATAAGATAAAACGGTAGACCGGCTATTTGAATACGTAGCAAACCCTACAGCATTTTTAAAAATATCTATTGTATTATCTTTTACTTCGATTACAAGTGATTCTTTTCTATCTACCAAAACAATGATAGATTTAGTATTCAAATCTACCTCAATAATTCTAAATTCGATTGTAAACGAAATGGGCAGAGACAAAAGTAGATCTTGTAATTTTTTCTCCAATAAATTATCAAAATTATTTATTGAAGCTATAATCCTAATTTTTAAAATATTGTTTACATCTACCCTAGTAAACAGAAATTTAATTAATTGTAATATTTCAATATTATCCAGGTTTTCCAGAATTTTAATTGTGGGAATAATTAATAACAGTTCTTTTTTTGAGGATATTATCATGTCTTGATAAATATTATTTATTTTAATAGGATCTGTTATAGTTTCTAAATCTCAGGTTTTATTCCCTTTTCTATTTCTTTAATTTTTACTTCTGCAGGTATAGATTTATTCCAAAGATTTTCAAACATATATTGTGCGCATCAACAAATCCCTTCCCGCTAGTCAAAATAGATAGAGACAATGGATCTTTTTCCTGAGATATTCCAGCTAACAATACGAGTTTTTTATCAGCAATTCCAAAATTCGTTCTGACCCCATCAAGATGACGAAGGTCACAGATACCTTGAATCTTTTTACAATAAACAATATTTTCAGGTGTGACTTCTGTGACACATCTGCTTTTTATTCCTTTTTTTTAAATTTAGCAGGCTTGTCCATATATGCTCACACAATAAAATAGCAGGCCCCGTACTATCGAAAGAGCTATCCATACTAAGTTTCATCCAAGAATGAGTTTCCAGTGTTTTTTTGATAATATTGTCATTACCAGATATTACTTCTGTTATTGGTTCAATTATTTCATCATCCAAAACCCCGATCTAAAAATATCTATGTATATGCATTTAAAAAGAATGTCATGTAAATTTTTACATAATTTAAAATAATTATTCCATTAAATATTATTTTTACTTACACTAGCAAATTATAATAGTTTATTAAACTTGATTCAAAATTCATCATTCCAAAGATAATCACAAATATACTAATTTAGTCAAAAAATTAATTATATGTAAAAAAACCACAAAAATACAAAGTAGATCTGCATAATTAGGAACCTATCAAAATTTTATATATTCTCAACGATATTTTATAATATTCTTATTTTAATTTGCTAATTACGATTAAGATATGCCTATTTTTTAGAAATTTTTTTAATGGTACTAATTATACAAGAGATCTATAGATTAAAGAGAAAGTATGTGCAGTTAACTTGAGTAAATGAACCATATCTTTGTAAAGTTGAGGAAAAATCTATAGATTTTCTTATTGTTTATTATATGTGATACAACAAATTAGAAAAAGAACATCCTGAAGGTATGGTTTATTCTTTACATCTTTATTTTCTTGTCTTTTATTAAGAAATACATCAAAAGTGTTTTGTTGCATGATTCCACATTCCCAAATACATTTAGATAACTTTGTCATACAATCCATGTGAAATGGTCCTAGTATAACGAATATCTTGTGAGGCTAGGTGAAATCTTGCTTGGATTTGATGTCATAAACAATTGGGATACCGAATTAAAAGAGATGAATCAAGACAAAATAGGTGAACAACCATTTCATTATCCAAATACTTTTCTTCTTCTTTTACTTGGATACACCAAGGCATATTTTCATTTGCCATATAGGCAAACGGAAGGTGTCACATAAGACATATCAAAGGAAAAGTACCTACCTTCTATACCTATTTACAACAATAGACCGAAGAATAAATCGTTTGGATATAAAGATAAAAGATGCTGACTACAGCATGAAATTCAAAGACGAAAATATCGTTATTGCAATTGATGGCCCTGGAATAAAGGTTTCCAATAGAGGTCAATGGCTACGAGAAAAATGGTATATATAAAATAACAATAAGATAAAATATTTAAAAATATATATCTCGGTAGATATCAAGACAAAGAAGATTCTTGCTATGATGAAGGTAACTGACGATGAGCATGTTCATGATAGTAAAGCATTACCTGAATTGTTTAATGTGTTATGAAATAAGATAAAAGATAACAATTGGCAAACTATTTACAGATGGTGCATATGAAGGTAATGATATTTTTAAATTCTTAGTAGACAATGGAATTCTGCCATGTATTAAAGTAAGAAAGAATTCTAGAATTAGATGGCGAAAAGGAAACATCCTTAGAAACATGTCAGTTTTGGCACAATGAAATGATTTGCAAAAATGGAAGGAGGACAGCGTAATCTATAGGAAGCGGTGTTGGATTGTAGAATCAGTGTTTTCTTGTATGAAGCGAAGGTTTGTTGGAGAATACGTATACTCAGTTAAACTAAATAGTATAATGCAAGGGGCGATGTTAAAAGCGTCATTGTATAACAAAATGATATCTGTTTAACCAAAATAGATATTGAAATAAGATTATAGGAATTATGCAACAAGTATTTAATATATTAAAAAAAATAAAAAATTATAAAAGTTATATTTGATTTTTACAATAAAATTTGTTTATTTGGATACAGATACAATACTTTTACTGCTGCTGCCGTTGTTGCCGTTAACATTACTCGCATTGCCATTGGTTGTTGCTATGTTGTATTATTTGCAGTGTTATTTTGATTGCTTGAATTAAATGTCAACGAACCTAGGATAGAATTTATATCATTAATATTTTTAGAATGATCTTTTATTCCTGGGATATATGCTACTACTATTCCGTTAGAATCTTTTACAAATAGAATTTGAGTTTGATAAGCACCGTTTGGTAATGTTAGGTTATATTTGATACCATTCAAATTGCTAATAGTTACTGGAGTTGATTTGTTAATGGGCACACCTTGCGACATCAATTGATTTTTTTGTACTTTCAAAGTATTTTTCGACAGATACGGGAAAAGGTAGTGTTTCGGATAGCACAATAAATGATGCGCCATTTAACGATGATGGCAATGCTATTGCAATTGGGGTAATTGTGCTAATACGGATGTTGGTTATAGATGCATTTGTATTAGCTGGATTGCCGTAAAGTCTATTTGTATATTCTTTCGAAGCTATTCGCCAATCCGATGGATAATGGAATGAAATTCCTGATTTTGAATCCGTGAAAATATTAGAAGTAGTATTGTTTGCTTGTGCTAAAACACTTGGAAATACATTATAGGATACAATTCCAACTAATATTATTAATATAAAATAATATATCTTGTAATTCATACCATAGTTTTAGATAACATGAATTTATATCTTTAATCCCTATTCTTGTTCTTTATAATGATTTTATGATTTTTATTATTTACAAGAGTTATTTCACAATTACGATTGTTTTGGAATTGATGTGTAAATTCATGTCATTTATAGTATAATTGATTTTTCTTACAAAATATTATTAAATTTTTGTAAAAATCCTTCCGAAATTTAGTATATATTAATTATGATTAAATTTATTATTTACAAAATATTAATAGGATATTGTAGTACTATTTATACTACTAGGTACTGTTTATACTACTAGTACTGTTTATACTACTGTTAACATTACTCATATTGCCATTGGTTGTTGCTATGCTTGTATTATTTATGATATTGTTCGGATGTTTGGATTTAAATGTCATAGACTTTATGATCGAATTTATTTCTGCAATGTTTTTTGTCTGATCCGTCAATCCTGCTATGTAACCAATAATGAATCCCGTTGAATCTTTTATGAATATAATCTGTGATTGGGATACATAGTTTGGTAGTACAATATTATATTTTAGACCATTTAATATCACTCCTTTTAAATTACCTAATGTTATACGAGTGGTGTTACCTACTGGTATTCCTGCCTTCTGCAATTGACTTTTTGTATTGTTAAAATATTTGTCAATAGATATTGGAAATGGAAGTGGATCCGTAAATATTACAAAAGATGCACCATTGAGGTCTTTAGGAAGTACTATTGCAAGAGGTTGGAGTGCACCAGAGGATGCATTATTAGAAATGGAGTTTAAACTGGCTGTATTTCCAAAGAGCAAATTATTATATTCTTGAGATGTCTTTTTTGAAGCTATGTGCCAATCTTTAGGTATGTGAAAAGAAATTCCTAACTTTGAATCTGTAAAAGTATTATTTAGGTGATTTATTTTGGCTGTGGCAGTTGATATTGTATTACATAAAAAAATGCTAACTAAAATTATAACTACACTATAGTATATTTTAAAATACACGAGATTATTTTAAATAACATAAATTTATATTTTTAATTTATAATTTTTATTTTTTTAATTTCTTAGTCTTTTTGACTTGGCTCTGTAAAGTTAAGACATTATTTCTTTATTGTAATAGTCAGCAAATAGATTAATCCATTGCTTTACATTTTTTAATTTGCATTTCTTTTTCTACAAGCAAAATAGTCATTAAATCATTCAGTTCTGTCTTTTATATCTTGTATAGTTCTCTCTCTCTCGCGCTCGATATTACTTTTCTCAAAAGAGAATGGAGGGAATATTTTAGTTTTAAAAACTTGTAGGCTTTATGATGATACTAAGTACCTCCGCAGTTGAAACTAGATGTAATCTATATTCTTCCACAATATCTAACAGAAACCGTTCGGCTATAAACATTGCTCACTCTTTTGGATATGCTTATTCCAAGAATATTCTTAGTTTCAGATTCTACAGTAGCGACCCAAAGTCATATTAATTTAGAACCACCTTTAATTTGATTTTTCTATTGACTATAAATTTAGATATCTCTGCTTTACTATGAAATAATTTTCTGGTTTGTAAATTTGTATCCAATCTTTAAATGCTGTGTGGCTTCTTGTAACGAATCAAGATATTGCTTTAGGTGTATTTCTTAAAAGACCACGAAAATAAAGATGTAAAGAATATGCAATATATTCAGATGTTCTTTTTCTAATTTGTTGTATCACACATAATAAACAATAAGAAAATCTATAGATTTTTCCTTAACTTTACAGAGCATAATAAACCATGCAAGAAATACTAAAATAATATAGGATGAATTTCCAAAATTCTATTTAGAAAATATCGTAAATTGTAGTGGAATATGATCACGGTAAAATAGAGCTATTGTTCCTTTGTTTGCATTATTCAGAAATCTGTTAAAATAATATGGTAGTAGTTTATATGTATAATAATATAGTTGAAATTGACTAATTTGGTATGACTTTATTTATAAACTGCAGCAAGTAATAAATAAAATAATTATGCACCAAAGCAATATTAAATAAAAAAAGCTTTTTAACAACATCTATATGTTAGGATATTTAACTATTTACTTTTATCTGTTTTTTTACTATATGATTTAGCTATATCTTTTTAATGAGATTATTGTCAATATCGCAGCAATATTATATAAATAGATTTATAAAAAAATAATAAAATCGCTAATTTAAAAATATATTATTGCGGTGGCCTATAAAACACTTTATCTGGCTTAATTTTTAGAATTATTCTCTTTTCTTCAGGCGAACGAAAAGGATATGCATCAATATTCAGATATTTTTTTGTCAATTTATCAATGTGTTCATCAGCACCATCCGTTGTTTGTTCAACAACCCTGCCCTTTACAGTTACCGTGGTGTAAGGGTTTGTTTCATCAATTAAAGAAACAGAAACTCGGGGATCTCTAGATACATTTTTGTGTTTTAATCGATCTTTTGCAGTATTTATTAAAATAAATCCATCTTCATCATGCTCATTTTTTTTTATATCCACCCAAGTCGGTGTAACTTGTGGTGATCCATCTTTGTTAATAGTACCTAAAAATGCAAAATTTTTACCTTCAAAGAATTTTATGATTGGTTCTGATAATATATCGTTATGATTTTTGTTCTTTTCCATATTCAATTACTATATTCTATCACATTTTTTAAAAGATAAAGGTTATTGTAAGACTTATGTTATCCACATGGTTTAATAATGTCTAAATGGTAATTTCCTTTAATATTTGAATTCTCAAACTGATTCACCTTTGATTGTTTCATCCAAAAATTTTTGATAATTATTTCTAAAGCAAATCATTTATTTAATAAATCAAAAAAATTTATATTTTAAATTCAATTTTCAATCTTATTTAATAAGATATTGAATATCTTAATTAGAAAATTAAATACGTATTATTAACCATTTATAATCTTTCTTAACTCATAAAAGGTAAAAAGAGTATATTTTAATCGATTAATCATTTATATATTAAAAATAGTTGAAATTCCATTACATATAAAATACAACTGTATAAAATACAGTTTAAAACATATATTCATCAAAGAATTAAAGTAAAACTAATTGTAAAATCCAGTGATGGATTTAATTGATTCATCTGAAAATCTTTATCAATGGTCCAAGGGTTAAAGAACCTCCATTATTGGTAGTAGAAATATCATTTATTGTAAATGTGACTTTATAATGCTGACCTTTTTCATTATGAGCGAGTATTCCACTTGCATTAAAGTTTAAAGTTCCACTAGTAACATTTTTTAGCAGAGTATTGGGGACATATTTAATATTATCAACATCCCAAATCTTTGTCTTTGGATTTATATTTTGTTGATCTTTTAATTTGGTGTAAGAAATAATATCTACAGGTACGGAAGAGTTAAACTTTACTGTTCCTTTATATATATTATCATCGATTGGATTTACAAAATTTACCACTTGGTGTGCCGCATGTCCTTTTGCATTATGAGGAATAGAATCAAGAGTAGTATACGATTGATGATCAGGATTAGTATTTTGTTGACCAAAAACATCATTTATAACGGATGTATTTGCGGATGAACAAAATAATATACATCCCAGTAATATAAAGAAGCCAAATAACAAAACTTTATTTGAAACTTTTTTTTGTAGTGCCATATGCATTTTCATAAAATATATGGGATAATAAAACATATCTAATGTCGAAAAAACAATAGTGGTTTTTGAACATAATTTATACATTATTATCACATTTAGATTCTTAAATAAATAATAGACAATAATTTTATAAATTACCTTTTAAAAGTAAAAATGGAAGGAAAAAGATCTAAATGAGTAATTCAAAAGAAGATAGGGAAAGATAAATTTAAATTAAAAAATAAATTAATTTTAGTAAACACAAATTGTTTTTTATATATATTAAAATACAGTTAAATTATAAAATAATACTAGTTTACTGATAAAGTCCATCAAATATTTTGTATTCGCCATTTTACATAATAACCATTCAGCTAAAATATCAAAATATTCTCAGTATTTTATTAATAATTTATGTCATCACTTAACAAACCCCAAAACAGAAAATTACCTTTTAGAATAAATTTAAATGTTATCCTTAATTATGATTAATAAATAAATAAATTTTGCTCAATATATTAAATATATTATAAACACTTAAGGAATAATTTATAGAAGTTCAACAAAATATTTTTATTAATAGATAATAGTAGTTCGGTTCCCTTATGCTTGAAATAACTAATTATAAGGCATATCTAAAAATCATTATAAAATTTCATAAAATAAAGGCAATTTATAATAATTGAGGACATAGTTCTTCCATTACATTAATAAAAAAATTCATTTATCACAAAAAGAAATATCAAATATCATTATTTAATACTAGAAAAAATATTTTAAATAATAAGAGAATGTGTATATATCAATGAATAATGCACTTTTAGTAATAGGCATTTTAGCAGTGGCATTGGCAAGTGCTTTCATAGTAAACACTTTTGCCAACATACAATCTGCACAAGCATGTCCAAGCACAAGTGGTACAACATATTCTACTTCGAACACCATAGTAAAAAGCAATCTTAACAACCCTCAACCTTCTTCACCATTGACAGTAGGTCAAAAAACATAAACACAAACTAATTTTTTTATTTTATAATGAAATCCGCAAGTACTTTATCGGAATATCATTGAAAGTTCTAATTGATAAAAAATATTATAATAATTCAATGATAAATATTGAAAGAATATACAACAAGCCCTTAAAAAATGATATTGCAAAGGAAAATGTTTGTAGAATACTTGTAGATAGAATCTGGCCTAGAGGTTTAAGTAAAGACGAAACAAATATCGATGTATGGGAAAAAGACATCGCTCCCAGTAATACATTAAGAAAATGGTATTCTCACGATGAAAGAAAATGGGAAGAATTCAAATCTAAATATGATGAAGAACTAAAAAAAAATAAAGAAACCGTGGACAAAATATTACGCAAAATATCGCAATATGATGAAATTACTTTATTGTATAGTTCAAAGAGTGAAAAATTTAATAATGCAATTGTATTAAAGCAGTTTTTAGACGAGATATTAAATAAATCATAGCATCTACATAGTATAATAAAAGATATTTAAAATAAAAACTAAAAAAAGAAATTTAAAGTCAATAGATAATATATAAAAAAATGTTTTTTTGCATGATTATTTTTTTCGCTATTTGATAACGTTTCGTAGATAGTGCCGTGACGGAAATAATGAAAATTTAATTGTTATTGTTATATTTTAATTGTTGTTATAACTAATTTTCGAATCATGCAACAAAACATTTGATTGTTATTTTAAATTACAATATTATACAATATATAGATTAAGATTAATTTGAAAAAAGATTTTGGCAGAAAAACAAAATCATAAAAACCAAAAAAGTCAACTGATTGGGAAGGAAATCTTCTACATATCACATTTGAGTAAAAAATAAATGTGTGATTTCGTAAACAGAATACATATAGTTATTTAAATAATATGCTTAAATATTAAATAAAAAATATGAATACCTTCAACGGATCTTCTTCAGGTACAGATTATCTTCCACAAGGATCTAACGAACAAAATAACAAAATAAAAAACAACAACAATCATAATCAATCAATCAAAACCCTCGAATCAAAATTTTATGAATTGATCCAATGGTTACAACAATGGGGATACAAAGTAGAAGACAAAACAAAAGAAAACACAGTCAAAGAAATCAAATTAAAAGCGCAAATTACCCCTATTGTACAATATTCTATAGGAATAAGTACACCTTTATTTCTGGAATTACAAGAAGGTTTTGGTGATGGATTTTTTATTCGCACCACATTCGAACTAGATAAAAACATAGAATTACATTTGAAAAATCAAAAAAGAGAAAGAGAAATTGAATTAACTTATCTACAAATAGAACAGCTAATTTTGCCTCTACGAGTATTCATCATAAAAGATCATCCAAGGATGTATATTTATAAAGTAATATTCATAGAAGGATTAACAAAGCAAGTTTTTTTTGATTATATAAATGACATAATTAATGCAATGAGTCTAATAATAGGCAAATGGGATGAAAAATATTATGAAAGGAGACCAACAATAAATGAAGATTCATCTCAAAAAAATATTAAATAAGTTATAACACTATAATTACTTGCATTATTTCAAAGCAGTAGTAAAAATGTCTTAAGTTAAAGACAAATCTATTTCACCAATCGATTTTCATCATAATATTAAATGACAATATTTTTTTATTCAAAAGATAATAATTTTGAAGCTTTTTAAAAACAATATAGTTTTTTATAAAAATAAATCATATAGAAAATAATTTTTAACATTAATACAGAATTATCTCTGAAAATGGATTTATAAACACATAGATTAGAGAAAGCTATAGAAAAATGAATCCAAGATCCATAAGTTTCAATTTTTTTTTCATAATAGTCGCACTACTAGTGATCTTTACGGGCAATTCGCAAAATACAAATGCTTCTAAAGATAACATTAGTAAAAGTGATCTTTCAGATTTCTCATTTTCTTTACCATTTAATTCACATATAGCAGATTTTGTAAATCAGACTAAATTATTTACAAATGATATGATCCCATTCCCATAATAAAATATATATTCTATAGTTTTCAAACTCTTTTTTTAAATATAAATTAAATCATTAACGGTATTTCGGAAAAAAAGAACGAAAAGAATGCTCTGTTGCATAACTAGTTTTCCTTAAATTATTTCCATCCATTTTATGCAACTCTTCTAAACAGATTGTACAACGATACCTTCATCGTCATCTCTTTTATCATGTTTTGAAACTTGGTTGCAGATGTATATTCACCAAACATCCGCTTTATAGATGAAAATGCTGTTTCAACCATCCATCGTTGTCCATACTTTCTTTTCTTTTTCCATTTATGATAATCCTTTATTTGAAGTTCAACTTCTCTATTCCTTACATTGCTATTCTTGGATGAAACGATAGAGTTTCTTTTTACTTTGATGACAGGTCGAATCCTTTTCTCCTTCAAGTATTTGAAATTTTCATTGCTATCGTAGGCTCCTGCATCACCAATGAAAGATTTGATCTTGACATTGCGGTTATTATTCAACACGCCTTCCACCAAATTCTTCATAACCTTTCCATCATGTACCTTTTCATCTGTGACTTTCAGTGCAAGAATTTCTTTGGTCTGCTTTGTTGCATAACTCTGAAATTCGTTTTTTATGATCGAACTTTTGTCAAAATAATACGAATTTCAAATGGATGGTATATTAAACTTAAACCAAATATGTCATATAGTTACGAAAAAATTGAGTTATGCAACAAAGCACTTTGGTCTTGATATTTACTGCAACATGTATCTTTAGATAGCCTTTCTTGTTTTTTACATCCCACTTATCTTGCATCCACCGAGACCTCTGTTTGTAATCTTGATTCCGGTACTGTCCCCGCTGCTACGATGATAACGACATCATCATCATCATCATCATCATCAATACTGTTATTGATGTCAATGTCCAGTTTGTTTATTCTTCTACATATCTGTGAATAACATGGATGATCTGGAAGATTCTTTCCTACAGTTGCCTTTATGATTCCTTCTGTTTGTCTATATGGAAGGTGAAAGTATACTTTGATGTGACCAACTATGAGAACAAAAGAATCTGGAAATTTGTATTTTTTGCCATTCTTATTTTCATTCATCCTTGCAAGATCAACATCCCAGTTATCCAGAAAATCATTGGAAAAAAGTATCTCTCCTCGTCTTACAAGAGACTGGTTATAAGAAGGCCAGTGGATCACAAATGATTAATTGGTTGGATCCTAGCTAAATAGGTTTGGTTATGCAACAAAGCAAATTCTAAATAGACATCTAATGATATCAATGAACTCCTTATCTGGTCTTGCAAGAGAACAATATGCGATCATTTTTTTAATCCTTGTTAGTTATAGATAATTAAACCATTTTGATAAAAAAGAAGTTCAAGGTATTATTTTTTGGTTATCCTACAAAATCAATGAATTATACAGGGGGCTTATTATGGATGAAAAAAGTTGCAGATCACTTTGAAAATGATGATTGCTATGTAGTATTAAAATCATATACATATGGAGACACAAAAAAGTTAGTTTTTAAGGTTCTAAATAGTATACGTGATTTTACTAGAATTGTTTTTCGACCACTAGATATTGCAATCATGGATTCATGGGGCGAGTCTAATCTCGTTTTATGGTTTATTTTGAAAACACTTAAAAAAAATGTAAAGACTTTTGTTGTATTTCATCATTATGAAGATAGAATTCCTAGCCCAAAAAATATAATCGAATCATTTTACAATACTATGATTCGAAAGGTGACTTCAGAGATGTTAAAGAATTGTGATATTGTTCTAACCGTTAGTCAGTCTTCAATGGATGAACTTAAATACTTTTATTTTGCTGAAAAAGGGGACAGCTCGCTTTCAGGTGTAAAAGGAGTAGACAAATACATATCCAAAAGCAGAGACAATAGTAAGAACAAAATTATAATTGTTGGAACTGGAATAGATATCGACATTCTTACTAATTTGGTTAGGTCCAATACTAACTTTAACACAAAAAAAGATATTGATTTTCTTTGCATTGGGAGAATAGAAAAATTTTTTCTCATAGAGGAAATCTGGTTGAAGATTAAGAAACTTAAACCCTACTCTAATTTAGTGATAATTGGACGTTCAAGTCCAGAATTAATCTATAAATTAGTATCTATAGGGATTGATCACAGAGGATTTGTTTCTGAAGCAGAAAAAATAGATCTATATGCTAGAGCCAAAGTTTTCATTTTTCCTTCGTCTAAAGAAGGCTTTGGAATAGCAGTAGCCGAAGCAATATTTCTTGGAATTCCTGTGATCGCATGGAAAATTCCTGTTTTCAAAGAATTATACTCAAAAAATAAAATTTCAAAGATAAAACTTATAGAATATGGGGATTCTAATTCTTTTGCAGATAAATGTATCATTGCGTTAAATGAATTTCATTCAAGTCAATCAGATAAGTATATAATGCAGAATTTTACCTTTCCAACATGGAATATTGTAGCACAAAATGTGATGTCGATCATTAAATATGCCAAATATTAGGTTGGAATTCACAACTCCTCACCTATTGAAAAATAAGGTAAATAAAATAATTCTGAGTTATAATCCTTAGTTTTGTCAACTTTGCGAGGTAACTGATGAAGATGTATGGAATTTTTGCTGTTGTTGACGTTCAGAAAAATGTCTTAATTTCTCTGTAGTATTTACATTATATCTTTTTATTAACAATTCGTTTCTTTTTAATCCTTCTTGAATGTTATAATTCAGATAATCAAATTACTCTTTTTGTCTCCTCGAGTATTGCTACGAAGTTCAAATCCCTCTCCCGGCGCTTTATTTGACGAGACAACCAATTATTTAATATACTAAAATTGAAAAGAATATTATTATATTATCTGTTGGAGAAAAATAAGTTAGAATTTCAGCTATCATTCTCTTTCGATGGTATACACAAACTTGATTTTGTTAAAACAGAAATTAATAAGAATGAGGGTAGCACTTATATTATCCCAAAATTTTTGGATCCTGTACCTCATATTTCGTTTCATGGTTCAGGAATCAGCCATATAAAGAATAATAATACAAAATCTATACGTTTTGAAAGAGATCATTTAGTTAAGGACATAGAAAATACTATAAAATTAACAAATGATAAAAAAAAGACATATGATTCGGATTCTGAATACATAATCATTCTTAAGACTATAGAATGGATAAAATCTAAATTAAAATCATCCGATCAATTAAAGAATTCCAAGAAACTCCATTTGCAATTGCATGATTTGACAAATTATATGTTTATAAAATATGACTCGAAAGATATAAGGAAAGATATCGAATGGATGAAAGAGAAAAATATTATCGAATCATCAGATATTATATTTACTATTAAAGATAATGAATTTAGTATAGGCGATACTTCACAAGCATTAACGATTACACCAGATGCTAAATCCATGATAGAACTAATTCCAGGTACAAAAACCTTTGGAGATCCTTTTAGAAGAATACAACAAGAAAATAATTTTCAATATTCATACAACTCTCAATTCATCAATAGTTTGAACATGGCTACTAGAAACTTTGCCAATATAAAACAAATATAAATTTCATTCGTCGAAAACACA
Organism: uncultured Nitrososphaeraceae archaeon; assembly: GCA_963830925.1. Taxonomy (GTDB): domain Archaea; phylum Thermoproteota; class Nitrososphaeria; order Nitrososphaerales; family Nitrososphaeraceae; genus Nitrosocosmicus. The sequence continues at coordinate 1,785,710 of CAWHOB010000001.1, forward strand.
TTTGTCTATGTAGCGTAAGACAAGATTATTTTATAAATTGTTTGTGTTATTTTGTCCTGTTACTTTATTTTTTAGATATATTTTTATCATTATTTGTCCATATGACAGAAAGTATGGCTTGGTGCAGATCTTTTAGATCTGAATTCCAATTGAGAATAGCATCAATTCCAAGCAATATTTCTATGCTATAAATACGTTTTAATATTCTTAGTATACATCATCAATGATCATGATGGCTCTCAACTGAATCTAAAGTAGGATTATTTTGACTTTCCTTCTTTATCACTTCCAATACTTTTTGCCATATATGTTTCTCAAATTCATAAGCCATTATGCCTCCAAAAGCTACACCAGCAGCAAGACCAACAGGTCCCCCAATTACAAGACCTATTGCACCAGGCCAGATCAGACTACCAAACCATGCACCAGAAGCAACCTCTACTGCATAATCATCTGGGTTCCCTGTTATAGATACATTAATTTCACGCAAAGAACCTACAAAAACCTTTGGAGATTTATTAACTGCTACTATGCTTCTTAAAGGTACAGCATTAAGAAGACCTTTGTACTCGGAAACAATCTGGAGATCTTTTTGATCTTCTAATAATTGCTTTATGTTATTGTACAAGTTATCTAGATTTGTATTTAACCCTCTATAATGCTGTACTTTTGCCATGATTGATATTTGTTATACAGATGTATTTAAGTTGCTAGAAATAGTACATTTAATGTTTGTTGTATGATTATTTTTTAATTATTTGCTAACATTTTACGAAATGACTATTAACAAAATAGCGACAATTTAATAGTAATTGTTATAGAGCCTCTGTAAAGTTAAGGAATTAATAATTATTTTTAATTAAAGAAATTTGGTTTGTAGACCATTTCAAAAAAATAAATTTGGCAAAATGAACTTAAATTTGATATGCAAATCAAATTTTTGGTGGCCCGCCACATTCAAATGTTTTACAAGACGGATTTTTGGTCATAATTTTGCAGAACCATTATAGACAATTATCTGTTTAATAGGATTTTCTAATCAACAACTATTAGTTATCAATTATATTTGTACTTTTAAAAATACTTCTAAAAACGTTACATTATTACATTCATTAAAGATTATAGAGTCTCTATATTTTGTAATTTTTTTATTGTAATTTATTTATATCTATTAGAAATGATTTACATAAATTTTTTAATGGTTCATATTACAAAGATTTAGAAACAACTAGAAATTGAAGCATAAATTAAAATAGACAATTTTAAACAATGTAATGTATTCTAATACTTTAATTTTATGGCTTCATATTACTTTGGATTATAAAGCATTTTAAATTTATTTTTTAATTTTAAAAGCTTTTCTATCCTTGATAATCCACCAAGTTACTAATATTATTCCAAATATTGGAAATGAAGAAATGAAAAGATATGGAAATATAGCTAAAAAAGTAGATGGCGCAAAAATAGTCATAAAACTATTACAAAATCAACCAAATATTTATTTATTGTTGAGCATAAATGCAATTAAATCAAGATAGATCCAATGCCATCAAATTAGCATCTTCGCTATCTCTATAATATGATTTCAATACAGATTTTGTTTGAAACCCAAGCTTTTCATACAATGAAATTGCAGGTATATTGCTTGTTCGTACTTCCAAATAAATTTCATCACCCTTTCTTGACACTACGCCATTAATACCCTCAATCATTAATGCCTTGCCAATTTGTTTACCACGGTGATTTTCTAATAAAGAGATTGAAACGACATGCCCCTTTTTTACAAAACCTAATTTTCTAAAATTGGAAAAACCAAACTCCAATTTACACATAATATACCCTACAATTTCATCTCGATATTCTGCAACAATGAATGCTTCAGGTATTTCACGCAAAAGAGATTCAAAAAAGTAATCAGTATAATGTTCTGGAAGTGTTTTTTCGTTGATATCTATAACATATTTTAAATCTTCAATACAACACCTTCTTAGGATATAGCCATTAACATTTCTCAAAGCGGTTTGCAAATATTATATAAAACAATTACAAATTATTTAACTTTATCACAAGAGAACCATCAATAGATAATACAATTCAATAATAATACAATAATTAGGAACCTCACTATAAACTATATTGTAGAATTAAATGCATAACGCCGTGAAAACAGCCCTTTTAATCACATATCCAAATCAATTCACAATTACAGAGGCAAAGACACTTGCAGAATCAACAGGTTATTCAATTATAGATACAATTTGCCAAAAACATATTACTAGATCTAAATTTGGCGTTGGAAAAGGTAAAGCTGAATTGGTCAGAGAAAAAATAATGGAATTAAAACCAGATGTGATTATATTTGACGAAGTATTGAAGCCAAGTCAACAATATAATTTATCAAAGCTATGTAAAATCGAAGTTATCGATAGAGAAAAATTAATTTTGGAAATATTTCTTAATAGAGCAGTAACAAATGAATCAAAAATTCAGGTAAAACTGGCTCAACTAAAATATGATACAATAAGAGTAAAAGAAAAAGTAAGACTATCAAAAGGCGGGGGAGAGGAACAACCAGGATTTTTAGGAGTAGGAAAATATGATGCAGATTTAGAACTATTAAACATAAAGAGGCGTGCAGTAATTCTTAAAAAAAAGTTGTTGGTTGAAGAAAAAAAAAGGAGTCTTCATAGAAACCAAAGACTAGTTGAAAAATCACCTCAAATATCTTTAACAGGTTATACATCTGCAGGAAAAACTTCACTTTTTAATTTCATAACTAATGAAAAAAAAGAAACAGACAAGCAACTATTTACTACATTAACGACGTATACTCGTGCGGCATTCATAGATAAAAGAAAAGTTCTATTTACAGATACAATTGGCTTCATAAGTAAATTACCACCATACATGATTGAAGCATTTAAATCAACATTATCAGAAATAAACTATGCAGATGTAGTCCTTTTGGTTTTGGATTTTAGTGAGAACACCAATACCATAAAAGAGAAATTAAAGAGCTCACTAGAAACATTAGCAACATTACAAGTTCCTAACAATAAATTAATTTTAGTATTAAATAAAGTTGACCAGGTAAAAAAACCAGAAATAACAGAGAAATTAAATGATTTAAACTTACAACCAGATATGAATCATATAGTACCTATTTCTTCTAAAACAGGATATAACATACCTTTATTGTTAGAAAAGATTAATTTTATGTTAGGTGTAGAAGGACAAGGAGAATAAAAGGAAATAATCTAAGGATAAAATTTTAGGTGCCTGTATTGTGAATTCAGAAGTAAAAGTTAAAGAATTTGAATGGTATTTACGCGATTATTTTTTCAAGATAAACAAAGATAAAAATGATCAAGAATTAACAAAAGAGTTTAAAAAGGAAGAAATTCCCAATTCCCTCATAAAAATTTATTTAAGATATAGAAATTCCGATCCAAATGAAATTAGAGATCTTTTAAACACGGTTATAGAAAACATGCATAAAAACAACATTCTTTTTACAGACAATAAAAATATTAATATTTATTCAAATTTAGACAGAAAACAATGCGTACAATGTTATTATATAAACTATTTGTTCAAAAATGAACCTATTGAATGTAGTAAATGTAATTCAAAGATTTTAAGAGAATTCCCTCCAAAGAAACTAAATAAGAAAATAACAAACTAAGCTAATAAGTATTAGATGAACGTATTCAAGTTAACAAAAAAGGTCGCAGTAAATGTTTATACCCACTCACATTAAAGGAATCGAAAAAGTAAATAATAATAATTTAACATGGATTAATATCGAAAAACCTACTAGGGAAAAGATGGATATTATATCCAATAGGTTTGACCTCCATGAACTAAACATTGAAGACTGTTTAACAAAAAACCATCTCCCTAAAATCGACAGGTATGATGACCATATTTTTATAATTCTTCAATTTCCGACTACACAAAAGGAGATAAATTCTCAAAAATTTAGTCAATTATCACTATTTGTTGGAAAAAATTTTCTAATAACTATACATCAAGGCGATCTAAAACCTTTGGTAGAACTTTTTCAATTATGTAAAGAAAATAATAATAATAATAATAATAAGCAAAACATTATTGGAAATTCAACTGGTTATTTATTACATAGTATTCTTGATGGTCTAGTTGATGATCTCCTTCATATTCTTATAAAAATAATTGGAAATATAGATGACATCGAGGATGCCGTTTTTGATGATAAAGTTGCAGTAGTAAAAGAAATTGCCATATTAAGAAGAGAGATAACAACATTGCGTAGAATTATGCTTCCATTAAAAAGAATAATGGTAGAAATTACATCGAGAGATGTAAAAAAACTAAGCAATACAGAAGAAGAAGAAGATTTAATATCGTATTTTGATGACGTTAATGACCATATTTCAAAAGTAATAGAAGCTTTGGAAGAATCAAAAGAAACCATTGAAATTTACAAAGATACAGACTTTATGTTAAGCACTGAAAAGACAAATAAAATATTGGGGTTTTTAACAATATTGTTTACTTTATCTATTCCTATAACAGTGATAGGGACATTCTTTGGAATGAACATTCACATGCCATTTACTACAAATTCTAGCAACGTGATATCAGATTATATTCCCATGATAATCATAATAGTTGTATCCATTATATCAGTAATTGTAATGATATGGCTTTTCAAAAAATTGGGCTGGATGGATAAAATAACAGATTGATAATATTAATAACAAAATTTCCACAAAATTAATGCGATTTTAATTGTATAAATTTAATTGGAATTATTTTTAAACCAAAAGAGAATGTTTGATACACTTGTAGATTATCTTGGGTCTAAAAAAATTATTAGAATAAATATAATATATATATCATCTAAACAAATAAAATATAAAATTAATAAAATATATTAATTTTATTAATTTTCCGACCTTAAGTAATTTTTCCAAAAATTAGATAATCAAATTGATATCAAATATTACTTTTTATTGAATCTGACAAATAATTAATTTTAGTAATTTAACATTGTTTCTTGATCAGGTTAAGATTAACTGTACTGCTTCCACACATAGTTGACATTTTAGCTTCCTAACATAGTTGACACTCTAGTCTTAGAGTGTAATAATAATGGATATAATTGAAAATAGGTATAAAATGATAATTGAATCAGAACGTTCAGGTAAGACTATATCTGATGCTTGTACTGCATATGGTGTTTCAAGACAAACATGGTACAAATGGAAGAAACGGTATAATGTATATGGGATAGATGGATTAAAAAACCAATCAAGAAAGCCACATAATATTAAAAATGTAAAGGTAACCAAAGATATAGAAAAGATTATTCTCGAGCTGAGACTAAACAACAGATTTGGTCCAATGAGAATAAGGTTCAGATTAAAGAGAAAGTATGGAATCAGCTTGGGTACAAAAACCATTTACAATATTCTAAAGAGACACAATCTCAATGTACTATCTGTTAAAATAAAAAGAAAATACAAGATTTGAAATGAAACATCCGAATGAGTTGGTTCAAATGGATACCAAAGGACCTTTTTATCTAAAAGGCTCACGAAGCAAAAATTATTTTATTCATGTTATATAGATGATTGCCCCTCAAGAAAAGTAGTTAGCAAATGGTGCAGCAGAAGAACTAGTGAAGAATCACTGTCGGTTCTCAACGAATGGATTGAACTCTACGGTAAACCTATGAAAGTGATGCACACGATGGTTGTGGTAGAGAATTTACATCGAATAAATTCAAACATTATCTTTTTCTCAATGGAATAAAGGACAAGCAGATTCCTAAAGGTTATCCACAAGAACAGGGGAAAGTAGAAGCGTATAACAAAATAGTCATAACTGAATTTCTACAAGTAGAAGAGTTAATTGATATGAAAGAGGGAATAGAGAAATACGAATTATTTGTCAAATCGTATAACTATGAAAGAGAACACGGTGGAATAAACGGAATGACGCCATCAGAGAAGTTCATGAAATCTTTAAAACAACCGATATTGATAATGTAGAACAAGACAAAATGTGTCAGCCATGTTGGTACATTGTTTTGTCAACCATGTGTGGAAGTACAACAATTAATAAAACTGAATCTATTTCAATATCTTTAAATTTCTGTATTTATTTTAATGTAATGGAATATATTTTATAGACCTATATTAGTACAAAGCCCTCCTAGTCACTCAAATAATGAACGCTTTAGTAGATCCACTACATTTATAATATCTAATGGCGATAAAGTTAAAAAACCTAAACAAATTACGTCAGGTCCATATAATCGATTTTTATATGCTTTAAAGGCTCCAGGATCTAAAAGACAAAATCTCAAGCGATTATAGGCTTTTCTTAACGTTATAGATATTACAGGGTCTAATTTAGAAGAAAGACTCTATAATCTTTATGATCAATCTAAATCCAATATAGAATGGTTATAAGATTCACTAATTGATTTTGTCATATTTCAAAAAGAGCGATCTGGCAGAGATGAAATCACTGAATCAACAAATCCATTTGCCCGATTACTATAACAAACAAGTAATTACTTTACTTTACAGGACAGTTTTCAGTGTACTATTGAGATTCAGCATAAAGGTGCGTCTGTTCCGTTTGTATTTATATACTGATGTCAATATTATACAGATATAGTTTCAGAGAATGTTATAATAAGAAACTCTGTTGAAGAATTTGTATCTCTTGCGTATTTTAGGTATAAATTATAATTCCAAGGAATTAAACCTGCTTAATTGTTAATGGCTATGTGAAGAGTAGATAGTAGACCGACAAACAAACAAACAAACAAACATAAAAAATTATTAGAATAAAAGTACTTTGTTCTATGATTTGAAAATTAGTTAAACCAGTAATGTATATATAATAATAACAATTAAATGTACTGTTTTCGTTTTTAATTCATCAATAAAACATAGCAAATAACGACGAAAAAATAATCAATGATAAAGCAAAGTAGTTGCTAATTTGTATGATTATATAAGTTGATAGTTTAGCAAGTAATGGTTTCATTCATTGCTAAAGTCTGTCGTGCTTGTATTATATCACATTTGATTATTGTCCTATTTACCATTTATATCAGATAAAGTAACATTCAGAACGTATAATCAGGACCAAAAATGGCGCTGTAGGCAGTTGGCAGGATAGTAGGTATGTATCAGAAAAGGGCTATTTCAATAGATGTCAGCATTAAGCCATTTAGGCGACTTGGTATTTGCTGAGCATGTGCGGCTGCTACTGCGGCTATTGTAAATGTAGTGAATGATATATCAATACTGCAGTTAATGCTATTACTAATATAGAAAATTTTATCATTGAATATCATTTTGCTATTATAATAATAATAATAGATGACGTCCACCATTTTCAGAAACATTTCAACTACTTTATTAAATTTTTATTATTTTATTTTGTTAATCTTTTTCTTATTTACAGTAGAGTAGAAGTAGTTGTAGTAGTTGTTGTTTTTTGATATGAAACCTATAGAAAATTTAATTGTATAAATTGTCCTGAAAAGTTGGAAACTCTACCGAACCTGATAAAGTGGTGTAGTTTCCGAAGCAGATTGTAGTCATATGCAATCGAAACACTATCTTCCTGCTTAATCTGGAAGTCCGTTGAAGAAAAAGAAAAGTTGTTGCTATTTATACGTATGTAAAATTATATATATCTTAGGTCATTTAAACCAAGATAATTCAAAAATGGATAATCTGATAGAAAAAAGACTTTGTCATATTATGATAATTTTTTTGAAATTTACTAAACCTCCAAACGCTTTGGATATTGTCTCGGATTCTGGAACCCTAAGCATATAAAAATCGATTATAAGGTTAAAAGAAGTTGCTTTTGGGATTTTAACTGGCTTGCCATTAAATAATACAGCCATAACTTTGAGATAAAAAAGCGTTCATTATTGAAGCGAGCTCAATCAGATACAGAATGTTAAAGAGTATGGATTCCTTTATCTTATCAAGAGCTAATCTGTAGAACAGTTTTAGTCAAAATAACATCCAGAGGTTAGCTTTAAGCTATATGACATGTATGAAAATAAATTTGAATTATGACGATGCCTCAAATAGTTAGACTTTATAAAACAAATAGAGGATGATACTATTATTAGATTAAAAATTATTGAATGACAAATGGATCTAATTTATAAAAAAGATACATTGTCAATATGAAATAGATTATAGAAGTTTTTTTTATCCATAATAAAATTAAATAGTTTATAAACACTTTCTGTATACGTTTTAAAAAGAATGAAAATATTAAGAACTAGTACTAATTATTCAATATAGACTTTCGTAATACTTCTTTGATTCCATTATAACTAGATCAACACGGACTCAGAAGAGGTACCTTTGCAACAAAGTGCTTTGCATTATCGCCCAATCTTTCTTCTACAGCAGATCTAATTTGTGAAAATACGGATTCATTCATAATCATAGATTGAAGTGCATATCTTAGATTGATACTTACCCCACTATTATTGTCTGTGAATAGAACTCTAGTAGTAGTATTAGAGGAATCGTAATGAGTCGCAACTACGTCAAAAATTACGTCATCAAAACTTTCGTAAGCATATCCAAGTTGAAATGTATTATTTTGATTAGAATGCGTATGTGACGAATATATTATGAATGCAGGATCATTATCATCAAGTGTGTTGAGCCCATCAACTGCTTGGTGTACCTTCGGAAAAGGTCCTTTAAAAGAATCCAATTTATTAAGTATTAATCGAGCACAACTAATTACTGAATTATCGACAGTATCATTATCAAAATTAAAGTCTTGTGTAGTCCAACCTATTTCACGTAAAGTTAGAGCATAAGCATTGTAAAAATTTTCTGCATCTGTTATATGGTTATGCTGAGCATTTGCAGCAAACTGTGCGAATAAACAAGAGTTTTCAACATCTATTTTTTGTTGTCTTGACATGTTTGATGAGAAAGCTACCTCAGTAGCCGCAATTACTGCTGCACTATATGTATGATCATATTCATAGAAGGGAATCGCGTCTGATCGGAGTCTTTGCGAAACCATTGGTTTTAAATTTGTTTTTTCAATGAAAGACAATGCCCCTTCAATATCCGATGTCATTTTACATACCTTTCCTAAAGTTACTAATAAATTTTAATTGTTTTTGTTGGTTTTTCAATTCATTTATTTACCATAGGAAAAAACGTTCATTTGGGATATTGAATATTACAGCACTTTTGAGAATTACACCTCGCCTGCTTTGTTATATGATTCCTTCATTCCCAAATACATTTACTAACGCTAACCAATAAAACATTGCTTTGTTGCATAATTCGTGCTCATTCGATCATATACATTTTTGTTAGTCTATATTATTCTAAACAGGTTATAGAGTGATACTTTTATCATTATCTCACTTACCATGTTTTAAAACCAAAGGTCAGTCTCAGCAATCCATCTATATTCTATTTTCTTTTTGTCTTTCATTTCAGCAAGTCATCTATCTACAAACTTACCTCTTTGTTTCTTAACCGGCTATTCCCATATGAAATGATCAAATTGTTACATCTAACGCAAGTATTTCCGTTGCCTTTATGTTTAGGCTATAAGATCTTGAGCTAACCCTTTTTTCCAGATATTTCATTTCTCATCCATTCACTGACTCCAGTATGTTACCTTGATACATTACTGTCTACAGCAATTATAAAATCATCCTCATCTGTATTGTCTTTTTTGACGGTTAAGTTTAACCTGTTGGTTCTTTTGATTTATCTGATTTTTTTTGATCTGTTTTTTACTCGGGACTGCAGTATGAAATTAAAGATACTTTAACAATATATTTTATTTCAAATTAATCACGATTTATTCTGTTTAAAACCTTAAATTAGCAGATGATTATCTATACTCATGTGATTATAGTACAATGTCGTTGAGACATTGCCATCATTCAAACATTCTTGATACCTTTTACAACAGCTTAAAGCTAACCTCTGGATGTTATTTTGACTAAAACTGTTCCGCAGATTAGCTCTTGACAGATTAAAGAAATTCATACTTTTTAACATTCTATGTATATGACAGGTTGTATACAATGGCCTAGCATGTCCATAACAAATAAACGTGACAGACCATATGTATATACCCTCCAACTATAATTCTAAGATGTTTTTTAAGGCTGTGGTTCCTACTGGATTCAACAATGCATTACATATTTTCTAATATATACAGTCAGTATAACTGTAAACTAGCAATAGCCTGGGATCTTGTAACAATACTATATAGCTGCATATTTGATAGGAAAGACCCTTTCCACAGTTATTAAACAGAATATCAACAATGGGAACCTGTTTGTTACAAAAGGATTAGTAGATTCATTATAACAGTGGTAGTATAATGATCTCTGATAAAAGCAAAAGGTCCTATATAGCATAAATCATCCATAAAAAAATATATTACCATGATGCAGTATCTATACAGATTCAAGGTGGGATTATAGCCATACCAATAAGTGATGGATAGATATTTGAATACAAACTACATTTAACCTGACAACAGTCAAGATTATAGTACATCTAATAGCAACAGATGTAACTGCTGCTAATGCACCGGACAATAGGATGTACGATCCTTTAATATCTTCATATTTGGTATTCTCTTTACCATATATATTGTACATGATAGCCGACTACGGCTATGACGATAAGAAACTGTATGATTATTGTAAGAATGTATTAGGAATAGATTTAGTTTGTCTTGTTGTTGAAAGATACAAAAGTATTCTTAAAAAGAGACTGGAGCTTGTATGTTTTTATCAATCGATATTGAGACAGGTTATCTACAGCCAGAGAAGAATATCTAAGAACCGTTGCGGATAAAACATACAAAATCAGTTTTTAGAATGGACCCATTACCTACACGTGGACTTCATAAAGTATCTGCAATAGTACTCTTATCTGTTTTACTTTCAAATAATGATATATTACAACTGTAAAACCGAGAAAACAAATCCAAAATCAATAAAATACAAGCTTTGAACTTGGTAAGACGGAATGCTAGATAAATATGAGTAATATTGAATTATGACCCCCGCCTCAAACAGATATCAACTTATTACACAGTGACGCTTTTAACATCATTTCCTGTATCATATTCTTTAGTTTAACCGAGTATACGTACTCTTCAAATCTTTTTTTATACAAGAGAATACAATTTTTACAATCCACGTATTTCCACAGATTACGCTGTTCTTTTTCCACTTTTGCAAATAATTTCTTTGATCTAAAACTGACAAGTTTCTAAGGATGTTCCCTCTTTTCCATCTTACTTTAGCATTCTTTCTTACTTTAATATAAGGCAGGGTTTCGTTGTTTACTGTTGAGTCTAAAAATATTATTACCATCATAAATACCATCATCAAATAGTTTGCCTATTTCTATGGAAGTTATGTTATCGGATTTTATAACATCATCGATCAACCGTGGTAACTCCTTATTATCATGTATATGCCATCAGTTACTTTTATCCAAAGAATTTTCTTTGTATTGAAGTTTCAACACCAACATCTATTTTCAAATATCCTTTCTTATTTTTTATGTTCTATTTGTCTTGCATCCATTGACCTCTGTTTGCTACTTTGATACAAGTAATGTTTCTAACAATAACAATGTATTCATTTTCAAATTCCTTGTTTTTGTTATCTTCTTTTATTTTGATGTCTGATCTGTATTCTTCTATTTTTTGTACAGTAATTAGGAGATCTCTTGCATAATTAGTACCATTAAAAAAATTTCTAAAATGTAGACAATCCATGATCATAATCCGCAAAACAAATATAAATATTACAAAATATCTTGAGAATATATAAAATTTTGACAGGCGTCTTATTATGCAAGAGATCTAGGAATGAAAGAATACTTACTTTAGTATGGCCTTGTGCAATTCCTTCTTCAGTTTGTCTATATGGTAAATGAAAGTATGGCTTAGCATAACCAAGTAAAAGAAGAAGAAATGTGTTATGTTGGTGAAAGGCACGCCAACCTTGTCTTTATTCATCTTTTTTAGTTCAGTATCCCATTTGTTAATAGCATCAAAGACTAGCAAGATTTCATTGTATCTGACAGATACTAGTTATAGACAGCAGGCCAGTTCACATAGATTATATGATAAGGTTAGCTAAATGTATTTGGAAATTAGTGAATCATACCAAGCAAGTATTTTCCAATCTGTTCGCCCTAATTCAATGCATTTGAAGAATGTTGGAGACAAGGAAATACAAATTATATCAAATTTTAAATCTAGTTTTTCTCAACTTGAACAAGTAATACCTCAATATTTTAGAAAAGTGATTTAATCGGGATATCAAAAGTATCGATGGAAATATGAAATAATGTTGTAATTTATAGCGTTCAAGTTAAAATAGAGTAATTTTTTAATTCGGTACCGAAAAAAGCGGTATCCTCGTAAACTAGAAAATATGTTTTTATAAAGATTTTATTTGATTATAGAATGTATATTTATCTCGAAAAGTCAAATTATACAACCTTAATAGTTTTGTAAACATATAGATGCTTATCTTATTGTAAACTGATTATGCTTGTTTAGCAATCACTATGCATTTAGATTACTTTTCTATAAATTATTATTATAAGGAATAATTTCCTCAGAATACTTTCATGTAAGAAAAAAGATATTTTTTATCCTTTAACGCTTGACGATAAAGAATTTGAAAATAGAATCAAAATTATACTCCTGAATGACGATAGATATGCCATTCCTGAAATAAGAAGAGTAACGAACAGTCATTACCGCAATATAAGATAGTAAATACACCGTTTCAATTAAAAAGGTTAGATTGAATATCGTCTAAAATCCTCAAACATAAACCAATTAAGGTAACTAAGAATGTAGAAAAAAGATTATGGAAATAGTTAACTAAGAATACCAGAAACGATTATGAAATATCATTTTCGACGTGGTCATTGCGTATATACTGTCGGGATTTATTATTCTTGATATGCACCTTATAGATAACAAAAGTTAAACCAAGGTTAAAAATATTCTTCTAAATTAAGACATCAAATATATACAGTCTAAGATAACCTTAGAAAATAGATAGGGCGTAGAATATCATTTAAAAAAAACAAAGAATTAAGATAAGGTAACCTACTACTCCATAATTCAATCCTGCTTTATAAAGATGAGAATAGGTGGCCGATAGTAGCAAATACATATGAGGGAAGATCATGGTATCAATACAATCGAAGATATCTAGGCTTTGAGTATAAGATGAATTTTAAATGCGTTTGGTGTTTATGGCCACACTAATAATCAAATGTGAATACATAGTTATCAAAGGAAAACAGTTTTTAGATTTTATAATTAGAGTAAACCAAAAATATGATGATAATATAAAACAGATATTTCTGATACTAGATAACTCATCCATACACAAATATAATAAGGTGAAACAAAGGCTTTGTTAACAGCTGTGTATACATAAAGATACACTCTCTTGTAAAATATTTATGATCGCTTTGCTGCCATGATTTTTGTTATAAATATTCTTCCACTTGCTAACAGCTCTTCCTATTTCTTGTTCGTCTTTAAATGTAGAATTGTTAATTGTCTGCCTTTGTAACCACACCCACCTTACTTCGATTAAATTAAGCTTGGGCGATCTTACTGGTAGAAATACAAATTTTATTCGAGGACAACATTTGGATATCTCTTTCTTTACCATCTTTGATTTGTGTGCTGAAAGATTATCAAGTACAACAAAGATATTTTGGATATTCTTATCATATCTTTTATCTACTCTTTTTAAAAAGTCAACAAACTGCTTCTTTCCTGTCTTTCTTTTATAGCATTGGACATGCATTTTGTCATTTGTATGATCATAGGCTCCAAATACATTTAACAATCCATTTATCTTTTGAGACTTTTCGACCTTTACCTGTACCGATGACCATGATGTACCACCATGGGTTTTTGCTGCTACAGGCCCTTTTTCATCTATATACAGTAACACAGAATCCTTTGTCGTGTTGTACCTCAGTTGTTCAATGTACTTTTTTTCAAAGTGTATTCTGGATCATTGCTTTTATTATTTGACAACACAGTTTTAGATTTTCTCCATTTTATTTTATGCTTTAGAAGAATATTTCTTATTTCTGCAGAATGGCTTATTTTATCTACCAGTTAAGTCATTCATAAGAAAACCAGCAAGTTACACGTAATGACCATGTGGAAAATCCCAAATCAAAAGATCTTGGATTTGTAGATGTTATATCCACTATTTGTTTTTCGATATCATTAGTAAATTTGTGCTGTTTATGATTATATTTTTTTGATATAATGCCATCGATTCCTTTTTCGTTAAAGCGATGTATCCATTTTCTTATGTTATGATCATGATGGTTTGTAATCTTTCTTATTTGAGGAACTGTGTATCCCTCATCTTTAAGCAAGATAATCTTGGCTCTATATCCTGCTTCATTATCTTCAAGCATTAGATGTAAAAGGTTCTTTTCATCATCAGTTAGCATTCTGAGGAATGTGTCCCTCATAATAATAGATAAAAGAGTGGCAAGTTATAGGTGTTGTGATAGCTAAACAAACACAACTATTTTACAATAAGATATAGTATATCATTTACACTGCTGTTAACTTAGATATTATTTCTTTATTATGCTCATAAACAAACAATTTAAGCCATTGTTTGATATGTTTTAATTTACATTTGTTCTTTCTCCTACAAGGCAAGTAGTCATCAAAACCTTCAGTTCGGTCTTTATGTATTGCATCGTCCTTTCTATGATGCTTTTCGTGAAAGATGAATGAATATGATGATTCAGTTTCAAAAACATGCATGCTTGTGGATACCAAGTACCACCACCATCTGACCAAACAGAATGTAATCTATACTTGTTTACTACCTGAGACAGAAATCGCTCCGCAACAAACATATTTCGTTCTTTTAATATATCCGCAGCAAGAGGATTTCTTTATACTTTGATTATATAATAACCCATCAAAGCCAGATTAATTCAGAAGAAACCTGCTTTTATCACAGTTTCATCAATGATATACTCTTTGATTTTCCTTTTTAGATATTTCCTAATTTTGTACTTTGTTGCATAACTCTGAAATTCGTTTTTTAATGATTGGACTTTGTTATCATATTACGAGTTCCGAATAGATATTTCATAGACTTGAACTAAATGTGATATACAGTTACGAAAAAATTGAGTTATGCAACAAAGCACTAATTTTGTACTTCTTTCAACCCGATAACCTGGGCTAAACCTGATAGAGGTAAGATGGTTGTGGATGCACAGACAGGTGATAAACAGATCTACCTTTCACAATGAACACTATATAGGTAAAGCAGCATAAGATTTGATTGTAAATTATAAAAGACATGTAGAAAACGAGTATAACTATTTTGCACGGAGAGAGCATCTATTTGTTTAGATAACTTTTAACAGATATCAAAACACAGAGTCATTTTAAAACTATAGGTTTTTCTTTACGTTAACATGGTTCCTTTTTAAAAATTAATTAGTACTTTTGTATTCATTTTATTTTCCTTACAAAATGATTCTTCCAGGAATTTATATAGTTTATAGAATTTTTACTATTCTACGATATCTATAAAATAGTATACCGCAATATATAATATTAAAATTATTTCTACATTTTTTCTCCTTACAATTAACTATATAAATACAGTAAATTTTTATATATTATGGATATAATCAATGTATCGCGTAAAGATGTAGTATTGTTTATACTACTTGTATCTGTCCTAATGATCTCTCCAATTGTATCACATACTGGAACCGCCCATGGAATAAAACCTGCAACTTTTCCACCGCCTATTTTATATAAGCTAAAGGATATACCTTCCTATGCCATAACAATTCCTTATAGTTCTCATGGTAACTATTATTTTGAGCCCGGTGAAATAAATATACCATTAGGAATGACGGTCATATGGTTTAACAATGATCATGCGTACCACACAGTTACGACGATATCAAATAGTAGTTATTCACCGCCAGAAAAATTTGATTCAAAGTTTATTCCGATGAATGGCGGATCTTTTATACACAATTTCAATAAAGCTGGAATATACGACTATTTTGATCAACAACATCCTTCTGACCATGCACGCATTATAGTAACACCAGGAATGGAGAAAGGTAAAAATATGAATATGTTAATAGGTGGATACATTCCATTTAATTCAAACACCTTAGCAAGAGATACTTTAAGATTTGTACCTACCAGCATCACGTTACCTCCAACTGTTGCATTAACATATAAAATAACATTGCTTGATTCAAAAGGTAAACCAATTTTTAGTCATAATTATGATGATGCGGACGGCATATTAGATCTAGAACTTGTTCCTATGAAATCCAATGCAACTAAGATATCTTCTAATGATTTTACTACATGGGGACCCGATTTTAGAAGCCAAGAATCATTTCGTACTGATGGGACATTCCATATAAAAGGACCAGTATTAGTGAAAGATATGCCATATAGTATAAAAGTAGACATCATACAAGAAGATAACAAAATATTGTCTCCACCAGTTAGCGATGTATTCCAGATATTACCTAAATTAAATAGTACGAAATAATTCTTTTTAATTTACTTTTTTTATTCAGAATTAAATTATTTAAAGCTGCTTTGTTGCATAACTCTGAAATTCGTTTTTTCATGATTGAATCTTTATTATAATAAAACGAATTACGAATAGATGTCTCCCAAACTTGAATTATATGTGTCGTATATTTATGATAAAATTAAGTTATGCAACAAAGCAATTTAAAGCTACATGAGACGTGGTTATAATTCGATACTCCTTATCTTTATTCTAAATAATATATCTGCCAGTAACAAGCATATACTTTATTAATTTTGGATTTATCTTCACAGATCTACAGTTATAGTATATTATTAGATGATAAAATAAAACAGATAAAAATACAATTATAGATACTTTATGAAATCCAGATACTGTCAATGGGCATATCTAAAGATTGATTAGATATGTTTTATCAGCGTGGCCCTATATACATTCTTCTCTGACTGTAGGATAACCAGCCAATATCGATAGATAAAAAAATATACAAATCTAGTATCTTTTTAAGAGTACTTTTGTATCTTTCAATAGGGTAAACTAAATCTATTCTCAAAATCTTTTTGCTATATTCATACAGTTTCTTAGCATCATATCCAGGATTGACCATCATATAACATAAAGTTGGTGAAGAGAATATCAATGAAGATGATGAAGATGTTAAAGAAACATGCATCTTATTGTCCGGTACATTAGTAATAGTTACATCTTTGCTGTTAGAGGCACCCGATCTCTCATCTGTTGCAGGCTTTAGATGTAGTTTGTATCTGAAAATTCATGGATTCTTTTATTCTACGAAGCTTAATCTTTGGATCAGTTTTAGTCAATATCATATCTCAATGGTTAGATTTAAGCTGTTATAGCATGTATTAAAAATAGATTTGAACTATGACCAAGCCCATCCATTTAAACAGATAGAGACAGTAAATCAGAAATTATAGGAATAATTCAACAGTGCATTATTATTGCAATACTTGACAGCCAAATTCCTAAAATCAACAGGGCCGAAATTTTATTGTAAACTTTAAGAATGACTTACTACCATAATATTTTTAATGAACTTCAATAAATCGGTATTAGCAATAATTGTCTTAATTGGCATTTTTTCATTTATGATTGGACCTTTAAGTAAATCATTTGAACAGGTAAACCAAACTTCTAATAACCAAACAACAGCAGCAGGCAATAAGTCATTATCTTTATCGGATATTTCAAAAACATCCAGAACCAATGGTTCATCAATAGTCACTGCAAATGAGCATGCAACTTTGATAAAAAGCCCTAAATAAATCGATCAAACGGACACTACTTCAGAAAAAGCGAAACAAAGTATCTTTTGGATAAAAAATACTTTAAAGATATATTGAGTCTAATATAATATTTCTTAAGTTACCGTTGATGAATTATAAAAAGGACCAATTAATCGATAAATAGATAATATTACAGAATTGATGGCGCTGTTAACTTAAGGAAAAACCTATAATTAAGGCAACCATAAATTTTATGTCTGCTAGAAATAGAACATCTTCAAATGTCACTGATATACATTTCATATTTTTTAGAATTATCCTTTACAGACATTGCGAAAGCAGCATATTTTAAATCAAAATCAAAATAAATTAAAAATATTAGAAAATATCGTTTAATAATCATTTAAAATTTGCAAGTCTCTTTTGTAATAGATTATACTGTAATTCATTTAGTATTTCTGCGGAGTATGCATCTTCTATTTCATATCGCACAATATTAATTTGTTTTTCTTTTTCTGCTATGTCAAGCTCATTCAAATGATCGATTCTTTTTTTGTATATTTTTCCCCATTGGATCGAGAGTTCTTTTATTAAATTTTTAAATTGCTCAATTCTTATTTTTTCTTTACTATATGCATCTTTTACATGATTTTCTATTTCCTCCAATTTTTGTTCTTTATTGTTTTCAGATAAACTGATCAAAGAATTAATTTCATTTTTATAAATTTGTATATAATTTATTTCTGTTTCATTAATTAATTTATCAAATTGTTCTTTATTTATTTTACCCATTGCATAATCATCTGTAATATTATTTCTCAAGATATCTAGTTTAGAAATATTTGTGCTATCTAATTTTCCAGAGATATGTAAACTATTTAACTTTTTATAATGGTAATCTAGTTTCTTTTCTTTACCTTTAGATTTTGTCCATCCAATAACAGAAGGAATTAGCAGAGTTCCAATCAATGTAGTCAACATAAAAGAAAATAATGTGGCAATTAATTCTGGAGGGACAGCCGAAGGTAACGATTTAAAATTTGCCGTATAGTTTCCTAATTGGTTGATAGGGATTATAGCATCGTCTTCAGATGAAGTAAGATTCAAAGATTTCGAAATATGATCAAAATAGGGCATAATGCCCAAATAACTGACAATGGAATTAATGTCATCCTTAATAACAAAGAAATTCTCTATTGAATTTAGAACGCCCGACATATAATCATAAATATTAGAGGGCGCTAAATTCGAAACTTTTATAGTTTGAGTATGATTTCCATGCGGGTTTAATACCCAACTCTGAAATTCATAACCTTTGTTTGGTTTAGCTATGCATTTATCACCAAAAAATACATATCCAAATAGATTTAATGGCATTTGAAATGGTAAATTGTTACATATTATATTACCAGAATTCGGTGGTTGAATATCAAATAATATACCCGCTAGAACTTCATCTGCAACTTTGAATACAGAAACCGAGTCATTTAAGCGGTTTGCTACATACACTTTTTTAGTTGAACGGTCAACTACGATAGCTAAAGGATCTTTTCCAACTAGTATGGTATGTATATTTTTATAGTTATTTTCATTGATTACAGAGACCGTATTACTTTTACGGTTTGCTACAAATACTACATGATTAGAAGAGTCAATTGCAATAGCTGAAGGACCTTCTCTAACAGCTTATGTTGGCTACATTTTTATCATTTTTTTCATCGATTACAGAGACAGAGTCATTTAAACGGTTTGCTACATATATTTTATTTGTAAAAGGATCAATTGCAATAGCTGAAGGACCTTTTCCAACTAGTATGGTATCTATATTTTTATAGTTATTTTCATTGATTACAGAGACCGTATTATTAAATTGGTTTGCTACATACACTTTTTTTGTCGAAGAGTCAACTACGATATCTGAAGGACCTTTTCCAACTAGTATGGTATCTATATTTTTATAGTTATTTTCATTGATTACAGAGACCGTATTATTAAATTGGTTTGCTACATACACTTTTTTTGTAAAAGGATCAATTGCAATATCTGAAGGACCTTCTCTAACAGCTATGTTGGCTACATTTTTGTCATTTTTTTCATCGATTAGAGAGACCGTATTATTAAATTGGTTTGCTACATACACTTTTTTTGTAAAAGGATCAATTGCAATAGCTGAAGGACCTTTTCCAACTATTATGGTATCTATATTTTTATAGTTATTTTCATTGATTACAGAGACCGTATTATTAAATTGGTTTGCTACATACACTTTTTTTGTAAAAGGATCAATTGCAATAGCTGAAGGACCTTTTCCAACTATTATGGTATCTATATTTTTATCATTTTTTTCATCGATTACAGAGACAGAGTCATTTAAACGGTTTGCTACATACACTTTTTTTGCGGTATCATCAGTTGCAATAGCTGAAGGACCTTTTCCCACACTAATATAAGGAACGGGGTTTGTAATGTGAGAAACTTGGTTTGATATAGTATCGTTTGCTATATCGTATAAAGTTTCTCCATATGATCTTGGTATTTGTGTAAATGCATAATTTGTTATTATGATTGCTAATGCAAATAATGGTACATACAATGAAAATAAACTAAAAAATTCTATGTTGTATTTTACTGACATATTATTCCATCTAATAATACAAATCTATCGGTTTAATACAATATAATAAACTTTTTTAATTGTTATATAAACCAATTTTATTACAATAATGTAATATATCAAGTATTAAATAAATATTAATAACCATTCTCAAACTATAAAAAATTTTGGTTATTCTAGCATTTTTATTTTGCATGTAGTTTGCAAACATATCTTTTTAGATAACAACTTTTAAATAACTTCATTAATTCCATCGTCATAAAGATGTAAATGCAGTAACCATTAGTCCTACAAATAAAACAAGGCATTAATGATTTAAAATCAAATGCCCTTTACCATCCTTCTCTGAACATTCCACAATAGGCAAACCATGCCAATTAGCATAAATATGATAAACAATTTATCATGATAATTATCATACATCACAAAAGCAAATCAGATCCTAATTAATTAATCTTGTCTCAATGTCATTGGCCAAATCTAAATAAAGTAATTTGTTTAGAACAACATTTTTACCCAGGTCTTGTTGTTGAGTTTTTTTGTGTAGAAAAGGATTTCCCAGAACAAAACCCATTCATACTTAATAGAAAGAAGAGTATTCAGGATTATGATGACATCAGAAATATTAGATTTGTAGAAACCAGCTAGCACTTAAGTTCTTTAATAGGATTGTGTTCGGCTTGGTGTCATAGTATCAGATATTGAAAGACAGTTTTTGCGGTTGATTTTTACTATTTGTTTGATGCTAGAGTTGAAGTGATACAGCCCATTTTTTTATTCAATGCATTCAATATAATTTCTGAAGTTACTCTATCACATTTGTGGTGTGAACGGATCTACTACCTCAACAACACCCATCATACCAGTATCCTCATGTGGAAGAATATGGCAATGAAAGACGAATTTTCCAACGAAATCCTCAAATGGGATGCGAACCACCACTTCACCACCCTGTGGAAGCACTACGGTATCCTGCAAGCCATGTGCATTATATGGATGACCGTTTACTGACATTACCTGGAAGTCGTTGACATGAATATGAAATGTATGATCTTCGTTATCCTCATTTTTAAGTGTCCACTCCTCTACATCGCCTAGCTTCACTATATAGTCGATCCGGTTTGGATCAAAAACTTTGCCGTTAATTTGGTTAGTTCCCACGTCGCCAAATCGGTTTGCTGTTTGGTTGTCCGGCGAACCATTGAAGATTAGCGTACGTTTAGCCGCGATCTCTGCATTTTCTAGATCAAGCCTTGGATATAAGCTGGATGGACCAAGCCTTGGATATAAGCTGGATGGAATAACGTGTACAGTGTCAGATCTAGCTTTGCCATGTACATTTACTGTTGCTAGAGTTACCGTAGAGTTCGGAGAGAATCCCGAACGGGTGTATGGGAGCGTTTTAAGTGGATAAGTTCCATTTTCGCCGCCAGTAACCAGTACATCAAATCTCTTGCCAGCAGGAAGTACAAGGTTTTTTGCATCCCAGACCTTCCAAACAGGGTTAGCATCTTCTGCGATTACATGGAAAGTGTGACCAGGTAAGGTTATATTGTAAAACGTTCCAGGATCAATATTTGCAAATCTCCAAATTTGAGTCTCACCTGGTGAAATATTTACTATAGGATTAATTTTACCATTGACGGTAAAATAATTTGCCCACTTGTATATTGGGTTAGTTGAACTTCCGTTCATGCTCCATGGATAAGCCTTCAGGGCAAACGTCTGTTGAGTGATATTGTGCAATGCAGCAGGTAGCAGATCCCTTAAGCCTGCTTGTATAATTAAACCAGACATTCCGCCACCTACTTGAGCCGTAGAGAGACCGTGTATATGCGGATGATACCAATAAGTTCCTGGCTGATGATTGATCGGAATATCAAGCACGTACCTAGCAGTTTCTCCAGGTTCCACCATACGAAAGATATTGTCTGAGCTACCTGTCGGCGATACATGAAAACCATGAAAATGTAGGTTGGTAGCTTGGTGTAGTCTGTTAACTAAATTTACCACCAGTCGTTCTCCAGCTTTGATGTGTAGTGTTGGTGGTATGAGCGACCCATTATAGACCATCGCGGTGAATGGTTGGTTTCCAACCAAGCCGTGCTTCTCTTGAACGACAAGTGAAACTTCCAAGATTCCTTGCTTATTGCTATACATGTCTACAGGCTTGGAGAAATTCATCCCCTTAAGAGGTGACGGCTCTTGCTGACCGAGAGCAACTTGGTTAACAGTAATTATAAATGTCAACAATGACACAAATAAAGTAACAAATAGGTAAGTTGAGTTATAGTGTAATAATCTTTTCTCTCTAAATTTCATGCGTAGCAATTGGTTAAACTGGGTATGTATATGAACATTTCTTGATCTTTTTGGACTTTTTTGAATTATTATGACAAGAAAATACATATTATGGATATTATATAGCTGAAAGCCAAATCTATTCAAGTGTTACATGTATACTGATACCAAACAAAACTACTTGAAGATGTAGTATTACAAACTTGTTTATTGATTGTTGAAAGGTGGGATTATACTATATTAGAACAATATATAACCTCCAACAACTCCTAATGCTCAACCCAAATTATCTCTTAACCATAGCCAGATCAAATATCCACCGCCAATTTCACACACACAACAAGAAAAAAGTATAATAAACTTGTTAAAATGCTCCTCATGGTTATGTTCAAGAAGGATAATAAGTTGAAAAGTGCTTTGTTGCATGATTCTTATAATCAATGATTTTACCATCTATTTTGGTTAAACAGATATCATTTTGTTATACAAGGACGCTTTCAACATCATCTCTTGTACCATATTCTTTAGTTTAACCGAGTATAAGTATTCACCAAACATTCGCTTTATGCACGAAAACACAGTTTCAAAATCCATCTTTGTCCATAGCTTACGCTATCCTTCCATCCTTGTAAATCACTTTTCTGCGCTAACACTGCTAGATTTCTAAGGGTGTTTCCTTTTTTCCATCGAACTCTAGCATTTTTTCTTACTTTAATGCAAGGTTGGATTCCGTTGTCTGATAAGAATCTAAAAATATTATTGCCTTCATACGCCCCATCACCCAACAGTTTACCTATGGATACCATGTTATCTGATTTTATAATATTTTCAATCAATTCAGGTAACGCTTTGCTATCATGAACGTGCTCGTCTGTGACCTTCATAGAAAGTATTTTCTTGGTTTTAACATTAACTGCTACGTGTATTTTCAAATATCCTTTCTTATTTTTCGCATTCCATTTATCCCTCATCCATTGACCTCTGTTGGTAACCTTGATACCTGTACTATCTATCGCAATGATGATGTATTCGTCTTCAAAATCCTTGTTTTTACTATTTATATCTTTTATCTTGATATCTAGTCTGTTTATTCTTCTGTTTATTGTGGTGTAATGTGGGATGGAAGGTACTTTTCCTTTGGCGTGTCCTTGTGCGATTCCTTCCGTTTGTCTATAAGGAAGATGAAAGTACACTTTGGCATATCCAAGCAAGAGAAGGAAGGTATTTGGATAATGAAATGGCTCGCCAATCTTGTCTTTGTTCATCCCTTCTAGTTCTGCATCCCAGTTGTTTATAACATCAAATCCTAGCAGTATTTCGCCTCTTCTAACAAGAGATTGGTTGTAGACGGACCAATTCATATGTTTTATTGAGGGATGTTAGCTAAATGTATTTGGGAAAGAGGAATCATGCAACAAAGCAGTTGAAAAGTAATTGCTATAAAAATCTGAAGAAAGAATAATTCCTAACAGGTATATTGATGCCATTGAGTTACAAACAGCAACGTTACCATGACTCTTTATGCGACTACGAAAACTTAGATAAATTTTAACAGTTCCTATATACAAATAAGAATCAAATCCCATCGAAACGAAATTGGTTTTTAATAGCATTTTATAATAATAATACGTTATGATATTTGTATTTATTCTAAAATAATTTCATAAAAACAGTTATATTATATTTAAAATAGCACAAATTTACTAAAATTGAATTGAAATAGACATTGTCTGTTTTGTTAATGATTAGAAAATCTGATAAAACCGGAGTTCATTTATGCTAATAACAATTGAATTTTAACTAATTTTCGCTGTGACTTAATTGTTAGCGAACAACAAAACAAAAATCATGAAACGGCAGCATTTTTATATACTTCAAATGTTGTCATTAAATAACTTTTGACATTTCCGTTGTTTACATGTAAATCTATAGTATAAAATCCATCATAACCTTTCTTCAATTTTTCATCGGTGTTTGAATTTGCCGATTTCATCAGTTAAACCTGAAAATTTATATTTTAAATCTCCTATCTTATATTTAACAATTCCTTTTACAATCGTTTATCCTATAAACATATTTTCTATACTGACAGATATTTGTATTTCCTGATCTTTTCCTCGTGATATAGGATTTACAAGGCTTTCAATTTTTAATGATTTTTGTTTACTGTTTGTTACTTCTTCTGAAGAAGTTCTAGCTAATCTATCCTAGATAAATCATTTTTCTTTTATGACTATCTTGTAAGATGCGTTTGGATCAATAAGAATAAAAGACCGGTTGTCAGAGTGACGGGCTAGCACCAACGTTCATGCATTTTTGAAGCAATAAGCATAGAAGGAAAGCAACTATTAATACAGTATGACAAATTCAATGGAGATACATTTCTTGATTATCTGAGACTGAGTCATAATTCCCAACAAATAAAACTGGTCTCATGGTACCATATTTTGTTTGAATCAGATAACATCTACAAGACCTACCAAACAAATAGTTCATCATCAATCCTAATTAGCATTTTATATCTTGTTAGAATAATTGCATAACCTTGTAATTCTATCAGACATTGTCATAGAAGAAGAGACAGACCTTACGTATACTCGCTAACTATACTATATCCAATGTTTCATAGTACGTATATAGTTCAGATTAGATTCAAACAGATCATTGTAGTATTTTCTTTCAGTAGATATACCATACAACAGAAAGGTGAAGAGAGTATGCAGATTAACAGAATTACAATCACTATCAAGTAGACGAACCTTTAATAGAAGATTATAGACCTTCTCTAACGATATTGGAGAGAGAGAAATCAACAATAGGAAACCTGTTTGTTTTTGAGGATTTGGTCATCCATACATTCATGCAATAGATAGTGTACCTTACCAAGATCAAAAGGCAAAGCTTGGCATGTATCATCAATGGAAAAAGGCATAGTTCGATGTCCCGCTATTGATACATGCAAGATGAAGGGGTTTCAGTCATACCAGAGGTTGGATATTTGGATACAAACTGCATATGGTATATAGTGCTGATCCTTCTTCTATAATTGTACCTCTGGCAGCCGATATCACTACTGCCAATATACCTGATGATCAGGTTTATCTAGATTTGATGTGATCCTCTCTTCGTCAACAACAACAACAAAAACAACAAAAGTCTATCTACCCAAATCATAAAAAAAGTACATTTCATGGTAACAAACCCAGGTTATGATTATGATGACTATGATTTGTATGAATAAAGCCTAAATACTGGATTTCAGCTTGTATGGCCTTTACTCAGATACAGAAAGACACCTAAAGAAAGAAAGGCTTAAACTTGTTTATTTCTACGAGTCATCGTTAGGAGAGGTAGTATATTTAAGGAGTGACACATCCATAGAACCCCTGATAGAGCACATAAAATCGGTATTTAGTATAGATACAGTCCTATAAGAGGATATAATAAGGTACGGAGTATCGGTACTGTTATCAGTGCTGCTCTATCAAATACTTGTTTATTATAACTGTATAAACAAAAATAATAATCCCAGAAGGATGATCAAGCATATGACAGAATTATAACGTAATTTCAATTTGGAACTGTCGGATAAGATAATCAAGATTAAGAGCCTATCCCAAAATCATCTTTCTGTATATGATTATACAACATGATAACTGTACCAATCCAAGATAATTCTCTGCCTTCTTCTCATATCTGGTGAACAGTTTTCTGAATCTGTTGTGCCACGAGTTGGTTCGCTCTATAACCCATCTTTTTGTAGAATGTCTTTTACGATTTGAGCGATGTTGTGAGATAATCTTGGCCTCTTCTTTATCTTTTTCATCCTTTTTTATCTTTGGAGGAATATGCAGTACATATCCTCGTTTGATTAGTTCTTGCTCTTCATGTTCGGAATTATATGCTTTATCTAAACATAGATGATGAAGTTTTCTTCTCCTTCTTCCTGTTTTTTTAGTTTTATATGATGATGGTCGTTTGATAACTGCATTATCCACTACATCTGTTACTAGTTTGATGTCATGTGTACTGGCTGAAGAAATAACTACCGATATAGGAATTCCTTTTTTATCTGTTAAAATATGTCTTTTTGTGCCCAGTTTGCTCCTATCAGTAGGATTGCTTCCGGTCATCGCCCCCCTAAGGGAGACTTTATAGATATGCTATCGATAGATTGCCAGGTCCAATTGATACCGATAAGGTCATCATAGATTTTCAATAGTTTTATCCATATCTTATTGAAAACATTTAATCTATTCCATTCTTGAAACCTACGGTGACAGGTAGAACCGGAGCAGTATTCTTTGGATAACATCTTCCATTGGCATCCTGTTCTCAGTGCTTTGTTGCATAACTCAATTTTTTCGTAACTATATGACATATTTGGTTTAAGTTTAATATACCATCAATTTGAAATTCGTATTATTTTGACAAAAGTTCGATCATAAAAAACGAATTTCAGAGTTATGCAACAAAGCAGTTCTCAGTACATAAAGAATTCCATAGATCACTTTTCTGTATGGAATAATTCGTCGACCAACTGTTCTGAGAGGTTTCCCCTTTGGTAAAATGCTCTTAATCTCATCCCATAATTCATCAGGAATTTTGATTATAGTAGGATGTTTATTTTTCTCCTTTTTTATCTTTTCTTCCCTCTGAATGCAGGTCACAGTTTATCAAAAGAGGAAAAGAGCTAAAATTCTATGGAATTTTGGGATAGGCTCTAATTATGACCCAGTTTCAAATAATTAGAATGAGTTAGAAATTAATTTACTATGAACGTTTAGGCGCTATTAGCCAACATTGTTGCCAACCCAATAAGTTTTTAAACTTTAATAGACGAGGATTCAAAATGGTATTAAAGTCCAATATTTGTATATCAAGTTTTTTACAAAAAAGCTCAAAATCTTTTATCGACCAGAAATGGAGATGAGAAAAAGATTGCCGCGGAGAGTAACCTCTTAACATTTGAATTCGCCATTTTATATAACCACTATTAGGAACGGTAACAATAACTCCTTTTTTGGAATGTGATAAGGCTTCTATCAAAATTTTTTGAGGATAAATCGTATGTTCTATTACTTCAATTAAGAGTATATAATCATAAAATTCATCAGATTTTAGATCCAGTCCATTATTTATATCTTTTACTGTTACAGGTATTCCACGTTCCCGAGCTTTTTTGCAGGCAGTGTTTGAAATGTCAATACCAGATATTATCGCATTTTTATTTTTCATACATAATTCGGACATTAATCCGTCACCCACACCCACATCTAAAATAGTAGAATTTGGTTCTATCCAATCCTTTATTAGATCAAAGCGAAGAATTTTTCCTGTACTTATATTGGCATGATATTTTTCATAATCCTCGAACATCTCAGGAAAATCCATATCTTTTTCAGTCAAAGTCATTGATATTTCATTTATAAAGGAAACAATGCGTCTTATTTTTTTCCTGAATGACACAGGATAATTTTTATAAAGACTATATTTGTATATAATGATTATAAATTATTACTTTTTATACAAGTTACAAAGCAATCAATTGCGTCTTCTCATTTAACATTTACAGAAAACTAAATAAATGAACAGAACTAGATGCAAATAGCAAAAAATTAATAAAAATGAGTTTTGTGCGCTAACTAAAGAATATACAAGAAATATATTTTCATCCAAAGTAGCTGACAATGCGGATAAAAATAAGATCGAGTGATTGATCTTTTTAAACTAATTTGCAAATAAATCAATGGTAAAATAAAAGGGTAAAAAAATTCATACAATGGTATAATATAATAACAAAATATGAAAATAGTGGTTACTGGAGCTGCAGGATTTTTGGGCAGCCACATTTCTGAAAAATATGTTAATGAAGGTCACATAGTTTATGCCGTAGATAATTTACTAAATGGGAACCTTAACAATATTCGAACTTTGTTACATCGAAAAAATTTTAAATTTATTCATGACGATATCAGAAATCAAGAATTATATCAACGCCTCCCTACAAACCTTGATGCAATAATACATTTGGCAGCTCAAATTCATGTAGATCGATCTATTGTAAATCCTGAAGAAACATTTCATATCAATGTAAACGGTACGATGAAAGTTTTAGAATTTGCTCGAATGAATGACATTAAAAAAATACTCTTTGCATCTACTAGCGAGATTTATGGATCTGCAAAATATGTACCTATGAATGAAGACCATTCTTTAGCTGCTCAACACCCATATGGAGTTAGCAAAATAGCTGCAGATAGATTATGCTATACATATAACGAAACTTATGATTTAGGAATAGATATTATAAGATGTTTTAATTTATTTGGACCAAGACAAAAAGATTCTGGATATGGTGGAGTTATTGCCATATTTATTAATAGAATATTGCAAAATAAACCTCCCATAATATATGGAAATGGAAATCAAACCCGTGATTATATGTATATAACAGATGCAGTTGATGCATATGACAAAGTTTTAACATCCACAAATAATCCAGGTAAAAATGGAATTAATTTTGGAAGCGGAACAGAAAAATCAATTAATGAAATAGCAGAATTGATTTTAAAACATGCGAAATCAGATAAGTCTTTGAAACCAATTCATGTTGATCCCAGGCCTACGGAAGTACAAAGGTTGTATGCAGATATATCAAAAGCAAAAGATATTTTAAAATTTCATCCAAAGACCAATTTTGAAGAAGGACTTATTTCATTATTAGAGTGGTATAAAAATTTTAAATCAGAATTGTGGCTTTACTAGCAAAATTTGATATACTTTGAGGGTTTTTATAACTGGGGACAAAGGATTCATTGGAACAAATTTAGCCAAAAGGTTGAAGAATGAGAAGGCAATCACGATGGCTTATCAAGGTAATAAATCAATAGATATACTAAACAAAGATCTATTTTCATTTGTTAAAGATGTAGATACGATTATTCATTTGGCAGCTAAAACATCCATCACAAATGCCATTAATGAGCCTTATAATACATACCATGTTAACATACTTGGAACTCTGAATTTATTAGATTTCGCTAGATCGCAAAATATTAAAAATATTATTAATATTAGTACTTACGTATATGGCAAACCCATGTATCTACCGGTTGATGAAAAACACGTCATAAATCCACATACACCATATAACAAAAGCAAAATTATATCAGAAAACCTTTGTGAATATTATTCTCAAGATTATGGACTAAATGTTGTTACTCTTAGACCGTTTTATATTTATGGACCATTTTCTAATTCGTTAACTTTTTTACCTTCAATAATATCACAGATAAAAGAAAAAGGATCCATTACATTGAGCAATGAAAATACTAAACGAGACTTTCTTTTTGTTGATGATTTTACAAACCTTTTGATAAAGATATTAACCACTTTCCCTATAGGATATAACGTATATAATGTCGGTTATGGCGAGAGTCATAGTTTAGAAGAAGTTGTTCACATTATTGAAGAAATAACGAATTTAAAAATACCTATAACATATAATAAACAACTAAGACCAAATGACATAACAAATATGATTGCAGATATCAAAAAGGTTTCAGAATTCTTTGACTGGATGCCGCAAATAAATATAAAAGATGGATTAAAAATTACCTTAGAAAATTATAATTTGATTCCCAGGAAATAATTTGCAATATAAATATTTGTTATATAGATCTTCTAAAATAAAAAGGATATATAAAATAAAACGACTAAAATATGTCGATTTATTATTTTGATTAGACAATAAGACAATAAGAACATTCTAAACCCATATAACAAACTTTATGTCAAGATTATATCTTCTACTGACAACATTCAAGAATATTACTTTAGAATATATCATAAAAATAAAAATTTCATTAAAATATACTATACTTAATAGTTATATGTTTTATTTTTTAAAAATTACATTTAATTATATATATTTTCTATTCTATTTCTTTCAATGAGGTTTAATTATTATAATTTGTTAGTATTAGCATAGACAGTATCAATATTTACTTGATATAATCATTTTTATAATGATATAAAAAATTTTACCGAAATACATTAAATTATTTAACATAGCCAAAAGTATTCTTGTGAACAAGAACATTTATAACAAATGTAAATATTATGTCAAGGTAAATTAATAGAAGCAATAGACTCTAACAATAACCTAGCTGCTAATGAGGCAGTCATATTATTAATATCAAAATCGGGCGTGAATTCTACAATATCTAATCCTAATATGCCAGAAGAGATCGCCAACTTAACTAAATACATAAGATCGACGCTTGAGAGACCAGAAGGTGAAGGTACAGATACTCCTGGTGCAAATGCAGGATCTATGCAATCCAGATCAATGGACACATAACGCCTTCCATTAAAAATCTTATTCTTAATCTGATTAGCAACATTTGATATACCTAATTCAATGATATTTAATGGAGTAATTACTTCTAATCCCACTTTATTAGCATTTATCAACTCCTCTGGTTCTGCTGAGCGGGTGCCGATTAATAGACTATCATTAAAGTTAATATATTTGGAAGAATCTGTTAGAACAGATCCATAGTAATCCGTAGTTGAAGACACAAAATCAGGATGTGCATCAAAATAAAGCAATCCCACCTGTCCACAAAAATCATTGATTGCATTCAAAGTTATAGTAGTAACAGAGTGATCCCCACCTAAAATAATAGGTATCTTTTTATTCGAAACTAATTCATAAACAACATTATACAAATCTCGTCTATTTATGTTACCATAATCAAATACTTTTTTAATTGCATTTCCACGCATAGAAGATACAGGTATAATTTTCCCATTTCTCTCAAAATAGTTTGACTCATTAAAAGCAATTCTGATAATATCCGGTCCTTTGCTTGTTCCTTTTCGCCTAGCATGAGATTTGGATTCGTCTGGGACCCCAATAATCACAATATCGGCTTCAGACATTTTTTCTACAGAAGAATTGTATAACTGAACCATAGAAATACAATCTTTACATCATTATTAAGAAATCATATAAATTAATATAAAACTTTTTTTTGGCAATTAAAAAGAAAACATTTTATATTAGTATTTCAATAACTATTAAATCAAAATTAATTCAAAAATTATTCTATTACCATCCAGTTAATTATATATTCAATGGTTTTTTGACTTAAGTATTATTTATTATTTGTTGCTTTGTTGCATGATTATTTTTTTCGTCATTTGCCATCGTTTTATCGATTGATTAAAAACGAAAACAGTGAAAATTCAATTGTTATTTTTACGGATAAACGACTATTATAACGGGTTTTCGAATCATGCAACAAAGCAATTATTTGTCCATTTGCATCCATTAACAATGAAATATGATCAACAGGACAACTGCTTTGTTGCATAACTTAATTTTATCATAAATATACGACACATATAATTCAAGTTTAGGAGACATCTATTCGTAATTCGTTTTATTATAATAAGATTCAATCATGAAAAAACGAATTTCAGAGTTATGCAACAAAGCACAGGACAACAACATATTTAAAAACCATATTTGATAATACTTTAAAACGAACGCCTGAAATTATGAATAACGGATATTCGGTAATTGAAGTCAACATTCAACTTTCCAGAATTTAACTACATATGTTTAAATCATAATGTGTTTCATTCAATCATTATAATTAAAGAAGTGTAAAACATCAAGCAGATTCTATATATTACATAGATTCAAAAATACAATATAGAAGCATCCCAAGTTATAATACTAATTATTTTTCTTATACTTATTACAATAAATCGGCGTAAAATTTTTTATCCAGAGCTACCAGATACTACAAACAATTTCAAATATGGAAATACCAGTGAGTCAAATTTACCAAAATGATTCTATATAAAAAAAATAATTAATATAATTCATTTAATCTATGCTGTAGGATGAAAATTGTATCAATTGTGGGAGCACGTCCTAACTTTATCAAACTTGCTCCAATCCACTCTGCATTGAATGAAATCTGCGAACATACAATAATTCATACAGGACAGCATTATGATTACAATTTATCCAAAATATTTTTTAGCGATTTGAATATTCCATTACCTACTTATGATTTAGAAATTGGTTCGGATTCTGCATCTAAACAGATTTCTCAAATGATCAATAAACTGGATGAGATTCTGTCCAAAGATAAATTTGATCTAGCAATTGTTTATGGAGACACTAATTCAACTTTAGCAGGAGCTATAACCGCCAACAAGTTAAAAATAAAATTAGCTCATGTAGAGTCAGGTTTAAGAAGTTTTGACAAAACTATGCCAGAAGAGATAAACAGAACTTTAACTGATCATATGAGTGATTTTTTATTTGCTCCAACAGATACTGCCATAAATAATTTAAAAAAAGAAAATATCACAGACAAGTCATTTAATACAGGAGACACATCAGTAGAAATAATAAACAAAATTAACACATTAAACAAATCAAAAATATTAGAAAAACTCGGAATTAAATCTAATCAATATTTACTTCTTACAATGCATAGAGCAGAAAATACAGACGTAAAAGAAAATTTAATAAATCTTATAAATACAATTACCAAACTCAAAGATCATTATATAATTTTTCCCATTCATCCAAGAACGGAACAAGCACTCAAAAAAAACAATTTATTAGAAAAAATAAAAAAAATGAGCAATGTAAAATTAATAGATCCAATCGGTTATATTGACTTTATATTTCTTATGAAAAATGCAGTCAAAATAATAACAGATTCAGGCGGAGTTCAAAAAGAGGCATATATTTTAAAAGTACCTTGTATAACAATAAGAAAAAATACAGAATGGATTGAAACGGTTAATTCTGGAGGTAATATGCTAACGGGCCTAGATGCGAACAAAATATTAAATGCAGTAGAAAACTGGAACAACATAAACTTCAAAGAAGAATTTTTAGGAAATGGAAAATCATCTGAAATAATTAGAGACATAATTTATAAGAATATAAAGTAAATTTAGATTAATTGAATATAATTAACCGGCTACTTAATTATAGAAGGTCATAAATAAGGTCACTAAGTTGAATAATTTAGTAACCTTATATGTTTTCGATATTGCAAAATGGCCAAAATATTGGGTTTACCGTCCAAATTTTATATTATATTTCACTATTATCATCAACAAGGAAAACAATATAAAAGTCAGTTATAAAGTAAATTTACCTCCAATAGTCAAATACATTGAAACATAAACCTTTTTAGGTTCAATATACTCTACGATATAAGAAATATAGTTACTTCACTAAAGTTAATAAAATTTTGAACATAAATTTGTTAGATACAAATAGACGGTTAGATACCACATATAGTACTACTTTAAGACATACTCAAATTGGAGTTAGGTTTTACTATCAAATATATTAAATTGAAATTGCATAATAAATCATTAAAGACGAATAACTATAAAAGAGGAATAAATCCTTATATTGGTTTATCTTTATTAAATTAATGGGCAATTATTATGTAATTGCAACCTGTAGAAATTCTGAGAATAATATTGAAAAAGCAATCCTATCCTTGCATAATCAAACATTAAAACCAGAATATATTATTGTAATAGATGATGGATCAACAGACAAAACACCAGATATTTTAAACAATTTAAAGAAAAAAATTGACAATTTATTCGTAATAACAAATCCAGATTTAGGATATGATGTAACAAGAATAGTAAATAATTGGAACAAAGCTATACAATTAGCCATTGATCAAAAATTAAAAAGAACAGATTATCATATGATAGGTACTGATGATACAATATATGAAGAAAATTACGCCAAAAAGATTGTTGATTTTATGGATAAAAATCCTAATTATGCAATAGTTTCAGGTAATTATGACGATAATAGATATGTTACACCCCATGGTGCAGGAAGATTCATTAGAAATTCATTTTTTGATAAAGAACATAAATTTTATCCCGAGAAAATGGGATACGAATCATACGTTCTAATATCAGCTAAAAAAAATAATTTAGATTATACAGTATTACATGATGCCCGTTTTGAGCACACAAGGCAATTAGGCTCAGATCATCACTTCTATGAATTTGGAGCTAGTATGAGGACTTTAGGCTACCATCCATTATTTGCTTTTGGAAGGTTTTTTACGTATTTTATTTTTAATAAACCCATAGGTAGAATTGGAGCTTTATATATGCTATATCATTATTTATTTTATAAACCAAAAGATAATGGTTATGACAGCATGTACCCCCAGGAAATGAGAAGGTTCATAAGAAAAGTTCAAATAGAAAAAATAAAGACATTATTAAAGATAAAAAGATAAATAAGAATACGTCATTTTAATTATCTAAAAAAATAAGTAATAATAACAAAAATTATTCTCAAACACTAAAAAAATTATCAAAAATTTACTTTATAAAATTATAAAATTATAACATAATCTTATTGCAAAAATTTAAATTATAAAATTATAACATAATCTTATTGCAACACATATTCTTGAGTCATGATGTAGACTGGAGGATACAAGGGGCCCCATATGAACATATTTTGTCAAGAAAAGATAGATTTGATGATAAAGTTATTGAAAATGCTAAAATAAAAAACCCATACTACAATATTCCCGAATATATTGAGATAGAAGAAAAATATAATATACGTTCTACCTTTTTTTTTAGAACAATATATGAAGAGGGAAATTATCAAGATTATGAAGAGGATATAAAATTATTACATAATGGAGGATGGGAGATCGGATTACATTGCGATCCCACATCTATTAACGATCTTTTAAAAATCAAATATGAAAAGAAAAAAATAGAAAAAATCACCAATAGTATTGTTAAAGCTAACCGTTCTCATTATCTTGCCTTTAATGATAAATTACCCAAAATTCTATATAATTTAGGATTTTCTTACGATTCATCATATAAAAAATTCAAATACAGTATAAATAATGAAGATTTAGGATACAAAATACTTGACGGCATCATAGAATTTCCAGTTACCTTAATGGATGCATATATATTTACATATATGCAAATACCAGAAGACAAGATTGTTCAGCTATTTAAAGACACAATAGATAAAGCAAAAAAAATGAATAAAGAGTTTAACATTATTACTGTAATATGGCATGATAATGTATTAAAAATGAAAGGCGGAAGAGTATATAAAGAAATACTAGAATATCTAACATCCAATGAACATGTGACAATTAATCGAGGCATAGATATTGCAAACATCATAGATCATAATCACCAGATACTTCCACTATTTAATAAATAATGAAAAGTTTAATCAACTAGGCTTTATTAATCCGATATGAAGAAAGTAATAATTTTTGGTACCGGAGGATTTGCTCAAATCATTTATCAATATTTAAAAAAAGATCCTAAATTTAATATAGTTGCATTTACTGCAAATGAACACTCAATCAGAGAGAAAACTCTCTATGACATTCCAATAGTTCCATTTGAAACAATAGAACAAACATATCCACCAGAATCATTTCAAATGTTTGTAGCTCTTGGATATACAGATATGAATAGAAAAAGAGCTAAATTCTTTAAAGAATCTAAAGACAAAGGATATTCTTTAATAAGTTATGTACATCCCAGCACCATCGTTAATGAGGGATTTGAGATCGGTGAAAATTGTTTTATTTTTGAAAACAATGTAATACAACCTTTTGTAAAATTGGAAGACAATATTATTATTTGGACTGGCAACGTAATTAGCCATCACACAACAATAAAAAGCCATTGTTTTATTGTATCGCATGTAGCAATAGCAGGAAACACAATAATAGACCCTTATTGCTTTATTGGAATTAATGCAACAATAAGAAACAGTATTAGAATAGCAAAAGAATGTGTAATTGGTGCAGGTGCAATCATATTGGAGAATACCCAAGAGAAGGGCGTATATGCATCACAATCGACTACAAAATTGAACATAACTAGTGACATGCTTAAAAACCTGTAAAACACAAAGCATTGCCAATTTGATACTATATAAAAGTGAATAATGAGATTGAATTAGATTATGATAAATACCATTAAAAGTTAAATTTGAATTCAAGTCTTGCAAATATCTGAATATAAATTATAAATTACAAAATTTTTTGATTTATATTCAGCATCTGAAAACAGAGATGCATTATATTTTTTAACTAAATCTATAAGATAAATAGATCCGTTATTATTTCCGTTACATAGATAATCAAATTTTTTTTTCAGAATTACTGAAAAGTTTTTTATTTGTTTTTCATTTAATGAAGCATTGTCATTATTAACAAATTCTTCTGAAAATAAATAAGTATAGGTCTTGTTAAGAAACAATGAAAACCACCCCCTCCAGTGCTTTGAACCTATTATAATAGAATGCTCAGGAGCATTAGAATTAATCCAATCAATAGATTTCAGTAAAGATAAACTATCATTAATCCGAATAGAATTAAAATTCATCGAATTGGGTAAAATAAAACTTGTATGTTCTTTAAAAAAAGTAGGAAGAGAATAAATAGTTCCAGATGGGGATACGATAAATAAAATTCCATATAATATAAAGAAAGATAAGAACGAGAATACAATTCCCATTTTTAAAATATTTTGTCTTGTTTTGAAATAAAAATCAATTAATAAATAAAAGCCATATATAGCAAATAACGATAAATATATTCCTAATATCAAAATCCATCTTTCAGGTACAAGGTAGCTGTAATTAGGTACAAAAATCCATGTGAAAGAAAAAATCATGGCAATTATTAAAGGTGTTTTGATTATCATATTATCCCTATTCCTTCCCAAGATTAAACCAGGTATCAAAAATGGAATTAACATAATATACAAGGATAGAAAAAGGATAAAGATATCCAATTGAGAGAAGGAATTTTTGCCATATAATGGATTTAACAAAATATTAAAAAAATCAATATTAGTTGATACAAAAGTAACCTTATCAAAAGACAAGAAATAGTAAAGAAAAGAAAAGGTAAAGAAAGAATTTATTATAAATAAATATTTCTGTTTATATATGATCGAAAAAACAAAAGATGAAATAATAAGAAGAATACCGATCAACCGATCTGAAAAAACAATTACAATTGAAATTAAAAAAAGAGATACATTCGGAATAAAATAACCAAGTGTATTATTTTTCTTAAAAGTAAATACAAGCAATAAAAAGAAATTAAATAAACTAATTGAAAAAAGATTTCTAAATAAGTCCCAAGAAATTCTCAAAGCCCCAAGTTGAAAGATAACAAAAACTGTAAAAATCAAACTTCTTTGATAAGATTGGTTCAATACTTTATTACTTAATAAATAAACAGACACAGAAAATAAACCATATAAAATAACATTAGATACTAAAAATGAGTGATAAAGACTAGTATTTAAAAAATGTGAAAAAAAATAAATAACAGATATAAAAACTGGAAAAGACGTTACCAATACTATTAAATTGTTATTAAAATGATATAAATTGGGGATATAGTAATTTATAGAATCGTAGCCAATAGGCAGAGGATAATTAATAATTATCGGAGTAACTCGAATTAAACAGCCTAAAATGAATATTCCAAATAAATAACTAAATAATAATTTATTCATTTAAATTTCGATATAGAAATGATTATTTGATATATTTTTTTTCCATATCCATATATTTATCAAGTTGGACAAGATTATTAAAATCTTTAAATTTAATCATTTTATCGGATAGAGATTTAGTAGTTCCTGTTTGTTGTAGCATTTTAAATGTATTATAAACAGCGAAAGTTGAAGAATATAATCCTGAGAGCGGAAAAAGAGCTATACGATATCCTAGATCCAATAATTCTTTTGCTGTCAGATTAGGTGTGATTCCCTCTTCAATCATATTTGCCACCAAAGGCGCATCAATCTCCGAAGAAACATATTTTAATTCTTCTATTGAATATGGGGCTTCAATAAATATAGCATCAGCTCCAAGCTCCCGATATCTTTTGCCTCTTTCTATAGCCTCATCGATTCCAAGAGGAGCTCGGGCATCCGTCCTTGCTACAATAATAAAATCAGGATTATTTTCTTTTGCCTCAATCGCGGATTTTAATTTAGGTATGTATTCGTCAGTCGAAATTACTTCCTTACCAGTCATATGACCACAACGTTTAGGCCAAACTTGATCCTCCAAAAAAATTCCTGATGCTCCAATTTTCAGAAGATCGTTTACCAATTTCCAAATGGTTAAAGGATTACCATATCCTGTATCTACATCAACTATTAAGGGTATATTTACTGCTCTTGTTATTCTCCTTGCAGATTCAACGGTCTCAGTCATACTTAAAAACCCAAAATCCGGCATTGCCAACATTGACGCAGAAGTTCCATATCCTGTTTGAAATATTGCGTTAAATCCGACTTGTTCAGCTATTTTAGCAGAAAGAGCATCATAAACTCCAGGCATCACTAATATTTCATTTTTTTTAGATAATAGTTTGCTCAAGGACAAATAGTAAACAATTTTTTTCAACTCTATTTAATGTATTGTAATCTAAAATCCAGCTCTGTTAACTTAAGGAAAAACCTACATCTTTAAGGCAACCATTATTTTATGTCTGCTAGAAATAGAATATCTTCAAGCATCGTTGGTTATGGCTTGTACTTGTACTTTCTTGGTTTATCATTTAGAAACGCTGCCAAAGCGTTATCATTTTTACATTTAACGAAGATAAGTCACGTATCAATCTGGAACTGGCTTCAAAAGTATAAACCAAAAAGGAAATATCTCAAGAATAAGAAAATCCAAAAGTACAGAATTGATGAAACTGCAATAAAAGCAGGTTCTTCTAAATTAATATGGCTTTGATGAGTGATTATAGAACCAAATGATAAAGAAATCTTGCTGTGGATATATCAAAAAAGCCAAATATATCTATCGCCAAACGATTTCTGTCTCAGGTAATAAACAAGTATAGATTACATGCTGTTTTATCAGATGGTGGTAGTACTTGGTATGCTCAAGCATATCGCTACGAGAAATTAAAACATCGCCTTCACCCCTAGTTTGAAAAAATCATAATTGAAAGAACAGTACATTACATAAAAGATAGAACTACAGAATGCTTTGATGACTACTTCCTTGTAGGAGAAAGAACAAATGTAAATTAAATCATATTAAGCAATGACTCGAGTTGTTTGTTTATCAACACAATAAAGTAATAATGTCTTTAGTTAACAGTTGTGTAAACATCGGGCTAATCGTTATTGTAAACTAATTGTGTTCGTTTAGATTTGTTAATTTTTATAATCTTGAATATACATCAATAAAATATGACAATAATTATGTTGCTCAAAACAAGCAGTATTAGTTTACAAATGCATATACAGTCTTCTTTACACAACTGTTAACAGAGATATACAAAATAACAAAGAGATACAACTCACATAGGAAGATGAGAAATATTTTCAGGCTTTCTCGGTTAGATTCTATAGAGCAATAGCAAATTACAAGACCTGTCGATTAAAATAAAATAAAAATGTACTATTCCGGCAAAAAAAGGTATACTGGAAATACACAGTTTATGGTTGATAATTATAAGACTATAATCATAAAAAAGTCACAAGAAAGGAAGAAGGTATGAGTATGTATTTAGGGAGTAGAATGTTAGAATTAGATTATACAAATATTTTTGTCAAACATTATATTATACAATTTATAAGATTTTCTTTTCTCTTAAAGCCAATAGTCCTGATATTACAAAAAGAACAAGCCCTGGAATTGCAAAGAATTGAACTACAAGAAATAGTGCTATACCACATCCTATTAATACTATTCCAACAATTTTGGTATTTTTAATTTTAAATGCAGATACAAGCCCCGCAATGTTAATTGCTATTATTAATATACCTACAAGTAATGCACCACCAAAAACTAACCCTAAAATTGGAATACCTATTAAATTATTAATAAAAAAGTATAAAAAAAGCCCAAAAAGAGGAATAATAAGTCCCAGAATAACAGTTACAAGAGTTAATTTTTGATATGATCTCATTACTAAATATGTATATATCAACAATCATTTAATAATTTACTTAACAATAACTTTGCTTTTTTTTGTATTAGTCATCTAAATCTGAAATTCATATCATTAAATTACTAATAACGATATAAAGAATTTCATCAAAATCAAACATATTAATAATTATAGTCAAGTTAATTTTTTCATTTAAGTAGAAATAAATATCTAAATATAGTATAACACATTAAATAAAAAATAAACTATCAACAAAAATATTGTCAAAATATAATAATTACTATCCAATTTTTACTTAAATTAATATCAATATGATAAATAAACATCAAAAAGAGTGTACTTTGTTATATAATATACAATACTATTTGTAATAATATTTTATACTAATTTTTTCTTCATAACAAATCAAAAACATGGTCTCGATTCTATAAATTAAACACCAAGGAAAAATTGAATAAATTGACTAATTTTTAGATACAAAATAGATTATGTAAAAGATCAAAATTACATTTTATCATTCATTCTAAAATAAATAGTTTTAAAAATATTGAAAGCGATTTGATATTTGTCTTGTACAGGAATATGATAATAACTCTTTTCTCTAGTTAACAAATATACTTCATTTAAATCTGATCCTATATGAACATCTTTTTTACCAACATCATTTGCAACTACAAGATCAGAATTAGATTCGAGTAAATTTTTATAAGACTTTGTAAGTAAAGTGTTGACAGATACATCATAATCTGCTTTAAAAGAAACTAGATACAATTTTTTATCAATAGTTTTAATTTTATCTACGATTTTCACGGTTGGAACGAAAGTGAGTGTAAGAGATTGGCAATCAGAAGATATTTTAGAACCTGAATAGTAAGTAGGTTTAAAATCTGATACAGCTGCTGCCAAGATAATGATATCATAAGACAATGATCCTACTTCTTTTATTATTACATCATACATCTGCTGTGAAGTAGATGCATCCAATATTTTATAACTTAACCCAGAATTAGAATCTGTCCGCAAAATATCGAAAGATGTAATACCTTTAACAACCGTTACATTTGAACCAAAATTTAAGGCATTATTTATTAAGCAAACACCCATTTTACCAGAACTAGTATTCGAAATTATTCTAATAGGATCAATATATTCCATAGTACTTCCAAGACTTATCAATATCTTTTTATTTTTAAAAAAATCTTTTAAAAGAGATTCTTTTATATTAAATATAGTATCAGCAGGTTTTTTAACAAATACAATATCTTTAGATACTATATTATGGTTTTTATTTAATAAGTAAATACTTAATTTAAGAACAGAATTAATATCAGCGATTTTGGCTTTTCCTTCTTCAATCCGAGGTGGCAAAAAAATAACACCTTTTTTTTCCAATTTAGATATATTTTCCTTAATAATATCATTTTCATACATAGATTCATGCATAGCAGATGCAATAACAATAGGAATTTTTGATCCTAATGCCACGGATAAAATAGAAGTTGGAGGAGTATCATCGATCCCGTTTGCAAATTTACCAATGGTATTTGCTGTAGAGGGATAAACAATTATCAAATCAGATGTACTATAGTCTGCTAAAACCACATGTTCCAAATTTCCAGATAGATGAGATACAACATTATTGCCAGTTGCCCATACAAAATAATCTTTTGAAATAAATTTTTCAACAGTTGTAGACATTACTACAAATACTTCTGCACCATGTCTTATCAAAAGACGAATTAAATCTATTGATTTATAGCAAGCTACACTCGCAGTAACACAAATAACAATTTTTTTATTTAACAACTCTTTTCCTAAAGTTGACTTAATATCTTTTGATGGATGAATGTTAAAAATATTAATACCATCATCATTCAAATATTGTCAATATGCATAATAACTTCACTACTATAAAATTATAATTATTCTATTCTTTTTTAAAACATAAAGATTTAAAATATTTGTCGAATTTCTCAAATTCTTCAGGAATCATCGAATAAGAATTAGATAAGCTAGGAAATTCACCGGCCTTTACTTCTTCTATATATGTCTCTAATGCAGTTGAAAATAAAGAAATAGAATCAACATAACGTTTTACAAATTTAGGTTTAATTTTATCATACAAACCTAATAAATCATGTAATACAAGTACTTGACCATCGCATTTATTACCAGACCCGATGCCAATAGTAGGAATAGAAATTGTTTGTGAAATTTTTTCTGCGATCTCAGACGTTACCATCTCTAATACAATACTAAAGGCACCAGCCTTTTCAAGTGCAATAGCATCATTTAATAATCGTACCGATTCTTCACACGTTTTACCATAAATATTATATCCACTCCATAATGGTGATGTTTGAGGCTTTAAGCCTATATGACCCATGATAGGTATGCCCTTGCAGCTAAGATGTTCAATCAAAGGAGATATTTCACTGCCTCCTTCAATTTTAACGGCATTACATCCTAATTTCATGAATTTAATAGAATTATCCATCGCATCTGAAAACTTTGATTGATAGGAACCAAAGGGCATATCTGCAACAACGAGAGCATTTTTAGAACCATTTAATACGCCCTTACAAAATACAATCATATCATCCATAGTAACAGATATAGTACTATCATATCCAAGCATAACCATACCTGCACTATCACCAACCAATATAATATCTATCCCAGATGTATCACAAATTTTTGCAGTAGAATAGTCATATGCAGTTACAACGGTTATTTTGTCGGAATGTAGTTTCTTCTTTTTTATCTCAGATATGCTTTTCATCGGAATCCATCAAATTGGAAATTGAATACAAAAAACATAAAGCCAATATCGTATCAAGAATGCATTATGCTCCAATAGTTTTACTACCGGATCTTATAATATGAATACATTCATCCAACGTTTCTTTATTATTATAGATATTAATAATATTTTCCAAATCTCTTTGAGTGGAATTTTTTTTATGATATTCAATAGTTTTTATTAGCTGAGGAAAAACCCTAACAATATTGTCAA
Organism: uncultured Nitrososphaeraceae archaeon; assembly: GCA_963830925.1. GTDB lineage: Archaea > Thermoproteota > Nitrososphaeria > Nitrososphaerales > Nitrososphaeraceae > Nitrosocosmicus. Next base: position 1,829,580 of record CAWHOB010000001.1, read on the forward strand.
TTATAGATATATCAGATGTTATAGACGTTCTTGACAAAGGATTCAAGTCCACAGTAATAACTTTTTTATCCATTTTTTTTAAAGCAATAGTTCTATCTCCATCCTCTAATGGAACAAAAACCAAATCTGCAATAAAAATCCCATTGGAATCTACTTTTCGTCTATTACTTTCCAGCTCTGGTATCCGAACAGAATTATTCGAATCAATCCCCAATATTTTCTTGATGCCATATTTTTTCAATTCGTTCGTAATTAGTTTCTCTCTAGATAAAGTATGATAAAAAAGATTCACTTCAATTGATAGATTTACCACTGATTGAGATAATTCACTTATTTCCTTGGCACATAATGCAGCTACATTTCCATTAACTGATATAACAGGATGATTTGCAAGGATTAAACATGCAGATGCAGCATTAATTGATTTTAATGCAGGTTCGATTGTTTTCTCACCTAAGAGATAATCGAATGCTTCACCTCTACCATGTGCAATTAGACCTTCTCTTGCAACTATTCCATTTTCAAATCCGTTAACCAACTTCTCCCTGATTATCAAAGAGTGATATCTAGGATGAGTAACAGGTATCACTTTCTAGACATCACCTTTCTTAAAATAATCTTGCCCCATAGTTGTCTATATTACAAACAAAAATATCTCCATCAAATGGCTCTAGTGCACGCAATACAAGACCTATTTGTCCTTTTTTCACAATAGTAAATAAAGTATGCCCAAACAATGCCACACTGCTCTTTATACCAAGTTTTTGTAAGGATAATGTAGGCCCCTTACAAGGACCATCTAAAAGACCAAATTTTTTAGCAAAATTACATGCGGCTTCTAAAAAGGTATCAATATCAGGATTTTTTATTAGTTGTTCAATCATTGTTTTGCTATACAAATTTAGAGAATCATTTTTACCACAAAGAGATTTATCTAATATAGATTTGGTGCTAATAGGTTTTAAACATAAAATAACAACAAAAAAGTCATCTGATATAGGAAATTTTAAGATTTTACCTACTCCAGGTCCACCTATACTTGTTCGTATTTCAAAACCACCAGTAAACTCAGATATTACAGTCCCTAAACCAGTTTTACACATAAAATCAGCTTGATGAGCAATTTGTGCCGCTTGAGTATGAGACAATTTCATCTTCAACGCATGATTTAAAGCAAAAGACAGTCCAAGTGCAGCAGCTCCACTTGATCCAAGACCATAACCAATAGGAATTTCACATTCATGATCAACAGAAATAAAAACGGGTTCCTTTACAAATTTTAAGTAATATTCAATAACAAATTGAGATACTTTAGTATCCAAATAATCAGTGCCATTTATTAAGATTCTATAATTTTTACTAAAGTCATCATAGATCTTCACTGTAGTAGAAATGCCTTTTGTGAGACTAATACCAGCCCCCAAAGAACCAGAATTTTCAGGAGAAGATAAACCTGCAGTAGATGTAGCAAATAAACCAGTTATATGGCCAGGGCTAAAGGCCTTTGCTATTGAAACTGGTTTTTGGGCCACTATTTCCATTTAGATTCTTATTAAAATAAAAAGAAAATATAAAAATATTGTTTAATTAATTTATATTAGTATAAATTAATCATGACTATTTATATTAGAACTTTACAGCAAATTGGAAGTAGCATATTAATATCATTACCAACAGAATGGATAAAAAAAAATTTTTTAACAAAAGGTAAAACGGTAAATATAGAGACCAATAATGATAATACTATTTCAATTTACAATACAGATCAGGATGAAGAAAGAAAAATAGAATTCAATTATCAACATGATATACACATATCACAAACGACAGATTATTCAACCAATAATTCAGATATCAGAAAAAAAGCTGATAATATAAAAACATTATTAAATAAGATTTTTGGAGCTTATTTATTAGGATATAATTTGATCAATATTAAATCAAGGGAACCCATATCCTTTGAAGATAGTGAAACAATAAAAAAATCAATTAGAAAATTAATAGGATTAGAAATAGTAGATGAGAACAATTTCAATATAAATTTACAATTTCTTTTAGACGCAAAGACTCTAAATATTGAAAAAATACTAAACATGATGAATTCAATAATTAAAGGTATGTTCAGAGAAACCATCTATTCATTTGATGGAAACGTAAATCAAGATCTAAAAAAAAAGATAGCAAGTAGAGATGACGAAATCGACAGACAATATTTTTTACTAGTCAGATTAATAAGAACTGCCATTATGAATAAAAAACTATCAAGTATTTTAAATTTGAGCAATATAGACATGCTAGATTACAGAATAGCAGCAAATTTTCTAGAAACTGCAGGAGATCTTATTACAGAATTAATATCTTATTTGATAGAAATTAAAGAGGACAAAAACGTAGTTGAACTGATAAAGAAAACAGGCTCTTCTTTGGAGGAAATGCAAACCTTTTCCATAGAAGCATTTACGAAAATGAGTAGAGATAAAGCTTTTAAAGTGATAGAAAATTATGACGAATTTAACGTATCTCTATCATATTTAAAGAGAAACATCCAATCAAACAAAGATATTCTCGCTAATGAAACATTTCTAGTAGCATTTGTAAATACAATTTCATGTTTAGACAAAATAGCAAAATGCTGGATTGACATCACAGATTTAGCAAAACCAACCTATTTAATTAAACAATAATTCAAAAAATAATAAGGAATTAAAAGTAAATACTATCTCTCCCTTTTGCCATTTACAAATTCCACGAAATTAGATTTGGCTTGAGAATAAGCCATCTGGATGGGAGGATGTTTAAAACAGTAAGCAGAAATGCTTTCTAAAGGTCCAGATATACCTCGGTCCAAAGCTATTTTAGTTCCTCTAATGGCATCGATCATAACCCCCGAACTATTATAAGCATCAGGAACTCGAAGTTTTAAATCCAACTCAAGGGGAACTTTTCCAAAAAATCTTCCCTTCATATAAATATGTGCAACTTTATCATTTTTTAAAAAACTAACATAATCAGATGGTCCAATCCTCATGGGAATATCATATGGAACCATTGCTTTTACAGCAGAAGTTTTGCTTATTCTTTTATCTTCTAATCGGTCTTCATCCAACATATTATAGAAATCCATATCACCACCAACGTTTAATTGATAAGTTTCATCAATTACAACACCTCTATCCACCCATAATTTCGCAAGAGTTTTATGAAGAACTGTAGCACCTAATTGGCTCATTACATCATCACCAGCACAAGGAATGTTTTTATTTACAAAGCGGTTTTGCCAATCTGTATCAGAAGCAATAAAAACTGGAATAGCATTTATAAATCCTACTCCAGCTTCCAAACATTTTTCAGCATAATTTCTAGTTGCAGTTCTACTACCAACAGGTAAATAATTAACTAACAAATCGGCTTGTGTATCCTTTAAAGTTTTAGCAATATCCACGTCTGAATTATCCGAAAGTTTGACTTTTTCAGAAAAATGTTTGCCAGCTCCATCCAATACATCTCCTTTTTGGACCGTTACATCAAATTTAGGAACGTCAAGTATTTTGATTGCATTATTAGGAGAAGAGAAAATAGCCTCAGATAAATCTTTTCCAACTTTTGATTCGGCTACATCAAAAGCTGCAACAAATTCAATATCAGCAGGTTCATACCCACCTACATTATAAGAAGTTAGACCAATCAAATTATTGGAAGATAACGTATCACAATCATTTAATAAGGAATCATTGGTATACTTATCACCTTTGTTGCTATTTTTATCAACAATATCCTCAGCAACAACAGGAGATTTAGAAGAATAATATTGGACTCCCTGAATAAGAGCAGATGCACAATTTCCAACACCTGCAATAGCAACTTTGATTTTTTTTTCCATAAAGTTTATGATATAAAAGGCATATAATAATTTATATAGATAGATTTTTAAAAAAGATCCATAATTAAAGATGAATAAAGTTAAAAGTTAAGGAATTTTAAGAAAATTATAATACTATTACAATAATATCAATTTTGCAATCGTCAAATTATATGAAAAATAAAGTATCGAATATATTAATAACAAAATAGTATTCATATGCTTTGTTTTGTTGCATAATTATTTTTTGTTATTTGCTAACCTTTTGATACTTAAACAAAAACAAAAATAGTCAAAGTTAAATTGTCATAGTTAAAGGCTAATTGATATTTGATCAGATTTTCGAATCATGTAACAAAGCAGTATTCATATAATAAGATGAATGAATTTGGCTTTTTGACAATATTTTAAACATAATCAAAAAGGATTTAATACTATATAATTATTGTAATACATATGACTATGGCATGTTTAAGATGTGGGAAATTAATGGTGTGGCTAAATGGATCTATAAGTCATAATCATGATACCAATTATTATGAATGTAGAAATTGCAAGATCAAAGTCATAAAGCGTTCTGATGATACAATAACTGAAATAGTCTAAGATATAAAATAAAAATATAAATAAAAAAAGGCAATGAGTGACATAATCGGAGAAAAAAATTTTTAATAAAAGTATAAGAAGATAATGTCAGATATCCAGAGAATTAAAAGAAATTTAGAAACAAGTTGGTTACAATTTCTTAACATAAATTCCAAAAAGCTTTCGACAAAAAACTTGTCTGGGGCAACACCCCCATCTATTTTTGTAGGACATACAGGATATCCCAAAGTAAAAATCGGACCAATGACTCCACCTTATCACGGGGACACTACTTTATTAGATAGTCCAGAAAGATGGTTAGGAAAAAGCATAGAAGAAATTGCGAGTTTCCGTTTATCTCTTGTAAGTGGATCTTTTTGTATGAACATAAATGATCTTTCTGGAAAAAATATACAAGTTCTACAAGAATTAGCAATGTCAAATAAAGCAGTAGAAAGTGAATTACATTTTGAAAAGACACCCATAAGCAAAATAGAAAATAAAAAAATAAACAATGATACGGAATCAATTACTTTAGGGCTTATTGCGCCGTTAAAAGATTTTAGAACATCGTCATTATCAGTGGATAAGCGTCTAGAAAAAGCGTTTTATGAAAAGGATTTAGATGCGAATGAATCCATAATTAGATTATATGATCAAGGAGTCGAAATAAGCAAGATAATAAGAATCTTTAGTATAGGCATGTTAGGAATAAGGAAAAATAGAAAATTAGTTCCTACACGCTGGAGTATTTCGGCCATAGATAGCACTATTTCAAAAAGTCTAATAAAAGAGTTGCAAAAATTTGCAAAAATAGACTCATTTAATGTTTATCAACACAATCATCTAGGAAACTATTATATCATTATTTTAATTCCATATGATTCATGGATATTTGAGATGCAAGAAGGATGGTTAGATATTAATGGGAATATGAAAATAAAAGGAGATTATGAAGATATTCACAATCCAGAAAATAAGCCAAATATTCTAGGAGCATTCTTTGCAGGAAGACTTGCAGTTTCAGAGCATTTAACTAAAATAAAAAAAAGGGCAGCAGTAATGATTTTGCGAGAGATACATCCTCATTATATAATACCAGTCGGCGTATGGCAAGTAAGAGAAGGAATAAGAGAGGCATTAAAAAGACCATATAAGGAATGCAAAGATTTTCAAAGTGCATTAGCTTTTGCATTTTCTTTGTTATCTATTTCTAAAAAAGAGTGGCTTAAAAATAGCAAAATATATAATATAATAACCAAGCATAAAAAAATCACCGACTATTTTAATTAGAATGAAATAAAATAAATCTATATTCATTTAACAAAATGAATAGATAAAAGGTGTGCTATTTTAGTATAATAACAAGAAACAGAATATCTTTAAAATATATAATCTTTGTATTCTACTTATGTCCTTTTTATGGCCACCTTTAAAAGAACAGATAAAAGACTTTACCCATCCGTTAAAAGAAATTATTTATTCTTCTGTTTATTGTTATAAAATCAGGCATAGAGTGCAATCCTTTGACATACTTGTGCCATACCCTCGACTTGACTATATAAATGAAAGTGGCCTTGTATATCTAGGTAAGAGAATAAATATACTTGGATAATGAATGGTTCGCCGACCTTGTCTTTGTTCATCCCAGTAGATCGGAATTCTACTAATTGTTATAACATAAAAGCTAGGCGTATTTCACCTCTTCTAACCAATAATTGGCTGTAGTTAACAAGTTGGTAAAATTTGTTGGTCAATGTTATCTAAATGCCTTTGAAAAGAGGGAATCATATAACAAAGCAAAATATTCTAAATAAATGCATTATTATATATAAAATTTAAACATTAAATTTCAGATTTATCGAAAAAGAGTAAATTATAAAATTTAAGTTAAATCAAAATTCTATATAACACTTTTGTAATATAGTATTTAGATTCACAATGAAAGCAGCACAAATAGTGACACCAAAAGAACCATTAGAGATTAAAGATCTACAAACCCCTAAACCAAGAGGGTCTCAAGGTACTTGTCAAAGTTCAATCATCTGGCGTTTGTCATAGCGATATTCATCTATGGGATGGTGGATACACAGGACCTGGCAATGAATTCTTAAAGACAACAGACAGAGGAGTCAAATATCCTTTAACACCAGGACATGAAATTGCAGGAATAATATCAGAATTAGGAGAAGATGCTAAAGAGACTTTTAAAAATGAAGAAAGGGTCATGGTATATCCCTGGATAGGTGAAGGATTATGTCCTGCATGTAAAACAGGAAATGAAAACCTTTGTGATCAACCTCGATCATTAGGCGTATACAAAGATGGAGGATATGCAGAATATGTCCTTGTCCCAAATTATAGATATCTTGTTAGAATTCCTGACGAGTTAAATTCAGATACGGCTGCGACATTGTCTTGTTCTGCACTTACAGCATATAGTGCAGTAAAGAATGCAACAGTACGGCCTGACAATAACCTAGTAATTGTTGGAGCAGGAGGTCTAGGCCTTATGGCAATACAGCTTGCAAAAGCAGTATTTGGTGCAAGAATAATAGCACTAGATTTAGGTGATGATAAACTCAAAGTAGCAAAAGACAATGGCGCAGATGAAATAGTTAATTCAAAAAATGATGATCCTATCAAAAGAGTAATGGAATTAACCGACAATAAAGGTGCAGATGCAGTTATTGATTTTGTAAATGCTTCAAAGACAGTTGAATCTGATATGCAACTATTAAGAAGACGTGCCAAAGTGGTCTTGGTAGGTCTTTTTGGCGGAGAACTAAAGTTAAATCTTATCTCTATGCCAACAAAAGCATATAGTATTATTGGGTCATATACAGGAAACATACAAGATATGGCTGAATTAGTGTCACTTGCAAAAAGAAAAGTAATTAAACCAGTAATTTCTGACAGATTCAAATTAAACGAAGCTACAGATGCTTTAACCAAATTAAAAGAAGGAAAAATTACAGGCAGAGGTGTAATTAATCTTGACAATTAAAACAATTAATCCAGCAACAGAAGAAGTAATCGCAGAATATGAAACTATAACAAAAGAAGAGGTATTGAATAAAACAAAAAAGTCTAAAGATGCATTTTATGAATGGAAGAAAGATTCAAACAAGAGAATGGAGTTTTTATATGAATTCGCCCAAGCTCTAAGAAAAGACAAGGAAAAGCTTTCACAAATAGCTACAAAGGAAATGGGTAAAGCAATTAAAGAAGCTCGGGCAGAGGTAGAAAAATGCGCCATAGCTATGGAATATTTCGCAGATAATGGAAAAATCTTTCTGACTGACGAATTAATAAATACTGAAGCAAGAAAAAGCTTTGTATCTTTTGAACCTATAGGTGTTATAGCAAGCCTAATGCCTTGGAATTTTCCATATTGGCAAGCCCTTCGTTTTGCTGCACCTTCTTTGATGGCAGGAAACACAATTATTTTAAAACCTGCTAGCGTCACAATGGAATGTGGAATCCAAATGCAAAAAATTTTTGAACAAATAGGTCTTCCAGATAATGTATTTCAAACAATTATTGCATCTTCCAAAGAGGCCGAATATCTTATAGATTCTGAATACATAGATGCAGTGACATTTACAGGTAGTGTACCCATAGGCGCCAAAGTAGCACAAAGAGCGACATCTCACTTAAAAAAAACAGTATTAGAACTAGGTGGCAGCGACCCCTTTATAGTATGTGAAGATGCAGATATTGAAAAGGCATCAACTGGTGCAGTAAAAGGAAGATTCATTAATTGTGGTCAAAGTTGTATTGCATCAAAACGCTTTATTGTTGTAAAGAGCATAGCAAATGAGTTTATAGAAAAATTTGTAGAAAAAACAGAAAAACTAAAAGTAGGAGATCCATTAGAAGATGACACCGATCTTGGACCACTGGTAAACTATTCAGCTTTAGAAAACATAGACGGGATTGTCAGTAGATCAAAAAAAGAAGGAGCAGAATTATTAACAGGAGGACACAAGTTGAATGATGAAAATAATAACAAAGGATATTTTTACAGTCCAACTATTTTTAAAAATGTTACTCAGGACATGGAAATAGCACAAGAAGAAACATTTGGACCAATCGCACCCGTATTAACGGTAAATAATGAAAAACAGGCATTGGAAGTAGCCAATAATACAAAATTTGGTCTTGGAGCAAGTATATGGACACAAAATCTTGGAAAGGCAGAAAAATATTCAAGAGCAATTCAGGCAGGAATAGTTACGGTAAATAATGTAGTGGTATCAGATCCTAGAATACCTTTTGGTGGAATAAAAAATAGTGGATTTGGAAGAGAACTATCAAGACATGGAATGCTAGAATTTGTAAATATAAAATCGGTAAGATATTACGACCAACTAACTCATCACCACTATGTAGAATAATGTCAAAATATAATGACAAAATATTTATTTTAAAGTTAAATAGAATTCATGTTACATACTGATGAAATACAATCTAAAATATTTTTAGTAAGAATTAATCATTTTCTATTATATCAAACTTTTTTATATGTTCAAAAAATTTGAACATATATTAAATTATAGTAAATTAAAATATATAATTTAATTATATTATATATTATCTATAATTGTTAATCAAATCTAATAAATATTTTAGTGACAGAGATCAAAAGTGAATAAATGACACATCCCAAAATATATTATACAAGTCAACAATAATGCTTTCTCTTGGTTCGGTTTATGAAGCCAAGAAAAATACAGTATAAAACAATAATTAAAAGGTTCGATCAAGTTTTGTTGCTTGTTATTTTTTAGTCATTTGCTAGTTTTATCGATGAAACTATCACGAAAATTTTAAATATTCAATTGTTATTGACAAATATAAATTACTATTTTAACGGATTTTTGATGATACACCAAAAAAGTTAAATCATGAAAATTAAATCTATACAATAAAACATATTAATACAATAAGATAAGAATGTTAAATTATAAATTATAGGGTCTTTGTATGCAAAACATTCATCCAGAAGCAATAGATTATTTAATATCAGTAGACAAATTTGTAGATTTTAATACTGCCCAAAAAGATATATTGAACAAAGCGTTTATCGATTATTCATCAAATTACATAATATCCACAAATACAGGAACAGGAAAAACTGCTCTTGCACAATTAAGAATAGTCGATACACTCAAAAAGAATCAAAAAGTCATATTTATTTCCCCCTACAAATCTATTGCAGAAGAAAAAAGACAAGACTTTGAATTTTATAATAAATATGGGTGGTCTTCCATATCTTCTTCAAATCCAAATGAAACTAAAGATAGTATCGATTATTCAAAATATGACTTGATTTCAATGACTTATGAAAAATTTGATTCTGTATTAAACAACACTCGATTTGTAAACACATGGTTACAAAAGGTAGGATTATTAGTGGTAGACGAGGCACATATGTTAAGTGATACAGATAGAGGACCAACTCTAGAATCCTCAATAATCAAGGTAATGACACTTTTCAATAAGAGAATTATAATTCTAATGCTAAGTGCAGTATTACCAAATGTAGAAAATGTTGCAAAATGGATTAAGGCAAAATATGGAACTAGTAATTGGAGACCTGTTGATTTAGAAATAGGTTTTGTAATACATAGTACAAATAATAAAAGAGAACCAAAAAAAAATTCAATGAATATAACACTAGAAAAATATTTGGATAAAAATATTAATTCAGAAGAGATATTTATAAAATACGGTAGCCTTAACGAAATTAACAAGGTTATTTACAAAGACAACTTTGAAGAAAATTTAGAACTTCCTAATTTATCCAAACATAAAACTATATCAAACAATACAATCCTTAATTCTATACATAACAATTCATTTTTGTATGCTAAAAATGAAACTACACCTGACATAATCAATTCCGTATATAGAGCTTTAACCTATGAACAGAAAACAACAGGTGTGAATAATCCCTTATGGTTTTTATCAGAACTAACAATCAAAGATAAAGGGCAAGTTCTTATTTTTACTACAGACAGAGCAAGTACTGAATCAATTGCTACAACCTTGTCTTTTCTAATGAAAAATTCGAGAAATTTTCACAAATATATAACTACTAAAGATATTATTGAGATAGAGCAGAATTTTATTTCAAAAATGAAAATAAAAGACGAAAAATTGAGTATGACTATGAAATGCGGAGTTGCGTTCCATCATGCAGGATTAGATTTACAAAAGAGAAAACTTGTAGAGGATGCATATAAATCAAGGAAGATAAAAATTTTGTTAAGTACAACCACCTTGATAGCAGGAGTAAATTTACCGGCATCATTAGTAATTTTTGAGTCATTGTCTTTTTGGAACGGTAATAGTAAACAGATCATGTCTAAAAGAGATTTTCTAAATGGATGTGGCAGGGCAGGCAGACCAGGTCTCGAAAATAGGGGAAGAGCATTGTTCATGGCATCTTCATTGCTAGATGCAATTCAATTCATTGCAAAACCTATAGAAAAAGTTGAGAGTCAATTTACACTTGACACATTAGTTTTCCAAACATTATCAATTATAAAAAGAAATACAGATATAAATCAAAAGTTTACAACTTTAACAGATATTAAAAACTTTTTTGATCATAGTTTTTATCAATCTTGTGGTTTTAAAATAGACATCAAAAGCTACTTAAAACAACTACTTGAAATGGAAATGATAATAGACTACAAAAAATCTTCCAATTTAAATGCAACAAAGATCACAAATGAAAAAAAAAGTCAAGATATCAAAAATAATCAAAAGATCAATAATGAACATGTACAATCTACTAACAAAAAAGATATTTCAGTCAATGAAATATATTATATTACTAAAGTTGGTTATGAAACTATAAAATTTTATATAAATCCAAGAACAGGACACCTTATTCGAAACATGATATTCACTTTGGAAGCATATTATTCCAATTTTTCATTTGAATCGTCACATTCTTTTATGAAAATAAATATGCCAGAAAAAATAACAGTTTTTTCCATAATTCACACATTAATGCATGCAAAAGAATTTCAACCACTATATAAAACAACAAAACTAAAAGAATTCGAAAAAGAATTTGCCAAAGATCATTATAACGAAATAATGATAAATAGAACAATGTATACAAACGAAAATTTAACTGATGATGAGAGAAAATGTATGAGTACCGCAATGGTTTTTTATGATAAATTGAATATGAGAGATTTGGAACAGAAAACAATTTTTGAATCATTATATCACAGGTTTGGTCGAGGGGATTTATTAGCACTCCAAGAAAATATGGAATGGTTGTTAGGAGCAACATCAAAAATTGCTCAAGTAATACTAATACACAACAAAAGAGCACTTAAAGCAATCACAGATATTCTGATAACATTATCAAAAAGGATAAATTCAGGCATGGTAAAAGAAGACCTTTTGGAGCTATGCACTTTAAAAGAAATTGGCAGAATTAGATCTCACTTTCTTTCCAAATCTGGAATAAATACAATTAAACAACTCGTTGATCCAAAGAATAAATGGATAGTTGTAAACATACTGGAATCAGAACAACTAACAAAACGCATAATAGAAAACGCGAAAGGAGTAAAATAAAATTTATTTATCAAAAAAGTACAATTATATAAAAAATCTCAAATTACTCATTTCTTAATCTTTTTTGGTATAAAATGGTTTGTCCTTTTTGTATTTTAATTATTCTAGTACTTGGAATTAATTGAAAATTTTCTGATAAAAATACGAACTCCTTCAAGTTAATTTGCTTAAAATGTTCAAAATCTCTATAGGTGACTATGTAATCCGAAGGATTGTCGGCATAAATAGCTTTGCTAAATATTTCCTCAATTAAGCCTTTTTTAGTCATAATATATAACAGATATTCTAATTAATAATTTTTGAATCAATCTCATTAATCACCTAAATATATAACATACTTATTAAAAATAGACGATTGCAAATAAAAATTTGAAAATTAAATTATAATAGTATAATACAAATATATCGATCTTGACATCACGGGAAAACTGTTTTTTGATGCAATAACATAATCTATAAGAAAATTAATAAAAGAAAATAATTTTCGTAATCAACAAAAAAATTTACAGCCTAACCCGAAATTATCTTTATAAAATCATAGATCAGGATAACTGTACCAATCCAAGATATTTCTCTACACCTTCTTCTCATACCTTGTTAACAGTTTCCTGAATTTGTTATGCCATCGTGAATTTGTTCTCTCAACAATCCATCTTTTTGCTGAATGCTTTTTCCTATTTGAGCAATTGAGCAATGTTGTAATGCAATCTTGTTCTTCTCTTGTTCTTCTTTTTCATCTCATTTTTTCTTTAGATGAAAATATGCAGTATATATCCTCTTTTGATTAGGTCCTGTTCTTCAGGTTCGGAATTATATGCTTTATCTAAACATAGATGTTGAAGTTTTTTCTTTTTCTCCTTCTTTTGTTTTAGTTTTATATGATGGTGGCGGTCGTCTGATTACTGCATTGTCAACTACATCTGTTACCAGTTTAATATCATGTATACTGGCTGATGAAGAAATAACTATAGATATAAGAATTCCTTTTTAAAGTTAAAATATGTCTTTTTGTTTTGCCGATTTTGCTTTTATCAGTGGTGGAATTATTCCTACAGTCATCGCCCCCTAATGGCGACTTTATAGATATGCTATCGAGGGACTGCCAAGTCCAGTTGATACCGATAAGGTCATCATAGATTTTCAATAGTTTTATCCATCCCTTTTTGAATATATCAAGGCTATTCTATTCTTAAAACCTACGATGACAGGAAGAACCAGAACCATATTCTTTGGATAGCGTTTTCCACTGACATCCTCTTGGTCTTAATACATAGAGAATTACATCAATCATTTTTCTGTATGGAACAATTCGCCGACCATCAACTGTCTTAAGTGGTTTCTCCTTTGGAAAAATACTTTTGATCTCATTCCATAATTTATCAGAAATCTTAAGTATAGTATGATGTTTATCTTTCTCCTTTTACTTCTCATTCTTCTGAATGAAGACCACAATTTATCAAAAAGGGGAAAAGAGCTATAATCCTATCGAATTTTGGGATAGGCTCAGTTATTATTAAAATAATTTAAAATTAATAAAAATTTACAAATAAACAAATAGAGTTCAAATATCAAATTAGCATAAATATTATACAGGGTAACAATATAATTTAAAGACATCACAATATGACAGCAAGAAAACGGATTAGTATTATTCTTTAAATAACAATTTAAAATAAGTTTTAAAATCATGTATACCAACATATGAAATATTTCTAAAGAAAAAATGTGTTTATATGACATCAACATTTAGGTCAAGATAAATAATAAGAAACATCAGTAAAGATACCAAATAAACAAATTTATCAATTGAACGATTTAATTTATTACAACATTTAGATACCAATTATTTATTATAATTGTCAAAATAATATCTCCTAAAATATAAATTAACGAATAAAAATTTCAAATTAGATATAGAATTTTTTAGTACACAAAATTAATTATTGTTAATTTATGCATTATTATTAATATTAACTATTTGGTTATAAATAAGCAACGATATAAACAACATATGAGCTCCATATCATCTACAACTATTAGAACTATTACAGATATAAATAATTTGCAAAAAAATAAATCAATTCTTATTGCAGGGTTTCCCGGTCCAGGACTAGTTGGCTCTATTAGTACAAACTATATAATTGAAAAGCTAAATATGCATCAAATTGCATGCGTAGAATCAGAATATATTTCGCCGGGTGTAATTTATGTAGACGGTAAACTAAGACATCCTTTTCGCCTTTATGCAAATAATGAAGGCAATGTTTGTGTGATCGTATGCGAAGCACCTATAATGATAAACGGAATCCATTCTGTACTTGGTTCAGTAATAGACTGGGCAATAAAAAACGCAATTCAAGAAGTTCTAGTACTTGACGGTATTGCAGTACAAGGTATTCCGAGATCAGACAGACAGACCATTATACTAGGAAGTACAGAAATGGATGAAAAAATAGAATCAAAAAACAATGAAAATCTTGAAATATCTACAAATCAGCGCAAATTTCCAAGTAATTTTAATAGAAATGTGATAGATGACTCGAATAAGAAATATACTACCTTTATTGGCGGCATAGCAGGAGGACTGTTGTCTGCATGTTTATCATATCAAATACCATGTACTGCAATTTTGATTCCATCATCAAGTGGAATCCCTGATCCAGAAGGAGCAGCAATTCTAATTGAATCATATAATAGCATTATAAAAAACGATCGATTAAAAATAAATCCAAGTCAGCTTAAGGAGCAAGGACAAATTCTAAAAAAACAATTAGAACAAATAATAAAAGCAGAGCAGCAACAACGTGATGGCACAATTACTGATCAAGGTTTAATGTACGGATGAATTTAATTTGATACAATATCAAAATATCCTCATTAAAATAAGATGTGTAATATCTTGTATTAAAAAGATAAATCATGCAGAATAAGATATTATTACCATATTATATTGATCAATGAATACATTAAGCCATTGAGCGACATGATTAATTTACGTTTGTCATTTTTACAAGGAAAATAATAACAAATTCTTAGTTATATTCTTAGAACCTATCCCAAAATTATCTTTCTATATATGATTATGCAACAGGATAACTGTACCAATCCAAGGTAGTTCTCGACCTTCTTTTCATATCAAGTAAACAGTTTCCTGAACCTATTATGCCAAGAGTTTGTTCTCTCTACAACCCATCTTTTAGGAGGATATTTTTTACGATTTGGTATCCTTATTGTCTTTTCATCGTCAACTTCCTCTCCTTTCTTTTTCTTGTATGGTATGTGCAGTACATAGCCTCGTTTGGTTAATTCCTGTTCTTCAGGTTCGGAATTGTATGCTTTGTCAAGACATAAGTGTTGTAGCCTTCTTCTTGTTCTCGGTTTAGGTTTATGTGATGACAGTTGACGTTGACGTTTGATAACAGAGTTATCAACCACATCTGTTACTAGTTTGATATCATGGGTGCTTGCAGATGATATAACTACAGATAGAGGGATTCCTTTTTTATCTGTTAAAATATGTCTTTTTGTGCCCAGTTTGCTTCTATCAGTAGGATTGTGCCCAGTCATCGCCCACCTAAAGGCGACTTTATAGATATACTATCTATGGATTGCCAGGTCCAATTAATACCGACAAGATCATCATAGATTTTCAATAGTTTTATCCATATCTTTCTGAAAATGTCAAGGCTATTCCATTGCTGAAACCTGCGGTGACAGGTAGAACCAGAACCATATTCTTTTGGTAACATCTTCCATTGGCATCCTGTTCTTAATACATAAAGAATTCCATCGATTACTTTTCTATATGGTATAATTGGTCGACCAACTGTCTTGAGTGGTTTCTCCTTTGGAAGAATATGCTTGATCTCATTCCATAATCTATCAGGAACCTTGAGTATGGTGGGATGTTTATTTTTCTCCTTTACAATTTCCCTTCTCTGGATGGAGGACACAGTTTAGCAAAAAGGTGAAAAGAGCTATAATCCTATCGAATTTTGGGATAGGCTCTTAGTATACTACACATTCATTTCAATAATGTAATATCAAAATAAAAATTATGGTAATGTTTTAATTTTAGGAATTTGAAAATTTAAGGACCAAGCAGATATATCTAATGTGGAACCAAGGTCAATCTAAACTTGTTTATTATTGAATACAAAATAGTATAGATACAAATATTATCGCCCTATCGATATACCAAAAGAATCAATAAATGAATTCATATATCGCATTTGCTTTGTAGCTTTAAATATCCTTTCATGTTATTTTCTTTATACGCCATTATCTTGTAATTACTGGACTTTATTGGTAACCTTAATACCAGTACCATGTATATGGCAATGATTAGGTATTCATAATTTGGGATTCCATCTTTCATTATTTATTTAAACATTTAGTCTTTTTATCCTTCTTCTGTATTGTTATAAATTCGGGAGTAGACGGCAACATTTAGCGTGTTCTTATGCAATTTCTTGATTTGACGGTATGATTGATGAAAGTGTAACTCCGCATAACCCAAAAGAAGAAGGAATGTATTTGGATAATGAAATGGTTTGCGTATTTTGCCTTGGTTCATCTCTTTTAATTCAGTATCTCAATTATTAATGACTCAAAGCCTAGCAATATTTCTCCTCTTCTTACAAGAGATTGGTTGTAGACAGGCCAGTTCACATATTTTATCGTTAAATGTTAGCTAAATGTATTTGGAAAGAGGAATCATGCAACAAAGCATATCGCAATCAAAAGACATGTCATTTAGAACATATTCAAATATAGTATAATTAATTATAAATTATTTAATTTTACTGGATAATTTGTCTTTGTTTATAATTTTATACGTATTTTCACGTTAAGATTACTAATCTTTACTAGATGTAAATAATAATATTTTTGAAAGTATTTAGAAAGATTAGTTCAGGAAGGTGTAGTTATGAACCATAACATATTTGAGACATTCTATTTCTTGAACTAATAAAATAAATAAAATTTTAAATACATATTAATTCCCCAAGTTAACAGATTCCAAGAGTATCAAAATATATATTTATATATATAACAACCCAAGATGATATACTATATTATGCTTTGTTGCATAACTCTGAAATTCGTTTTTTCATGATTGAATCTTATTATAATAAAACGAATTACGAATAGATGTCTCCTAAACTTGAATTATATGTGTCGTATATTTATGATAAAATTAAGTTATGCAACAAAGCACTATATTACATATACTAAAATGTTTTCTAACAGTCTAACTGATTATCAAATTATATTAATAATAGTACATAAAACATTATCTAAATGAATTAATTTGAAGAAATAAAGTAATATTATATTATGCAGCTTACAAAAGTTTTAACAATAACAGCCATTATTTTAATAGTATGTTCATCCAATATTCAGGCTAATGTATTGTATGCAAAAAGTCATTTGCAAAATAGTTTCGTAAATAAAAACGTGATACCAATTTGTTGCACGTGGGGAAAAGAAATGAAAGATGGAAATTTAACTTATTCGTTTAATGGAGGAAATAAAAAACTCAATAATGCAGTAATAAAAGCAATAAGTGATTGGAACAAAAATCTAAATGGGTTAAAATTAAAAAAGAACAATAGCGGCGGGGATATTATCATATCTTTTATAAACGATGGTAAAAAAGTTGCCGGTAAAACAGTAAATACAATTGATGGCGACGGATTCATAAGAAAATCATATGTCACGTTATCTAAAAAATCATTTAACCGTCAGTTTAGTCCTGCAGAAATAGAAATGGTGGCAAAACACGAATTTGGACATGTTTTAGGTTTAAACCATGCCAATTTTAATGGAAATTTGATGACAATCCAAGTAAACAAAGGCAGTAATGTCATATCATCATGTGTAATTGAAGCTGTGAAAACTGCCAATGAATGGTTATTAAAAGATGGTGGAACAACCATCCATAAACCAACTAAAAGCTATGTCACATGTTAAATAATCAATATAGAAATTTAAATATAACACAATATAAAATATCAATTCTATAAATATATAATATTTAATGCGAAAATAAAAAGTGGTCAAAAAAAAGGAAATTACATCATATTTATTTTCAATTAATCAAATTGCAGAGAGCATTAAAGTAGGAGAAATTTTACCGACTGATCTGATTGACAGTTGTTTAAAAAGAGTTAATAAATTAAACTCTAGTCTTAATTCTTTTATAACAATAGTTGATAAACAACAACTATACAATCAAGCAGAAATAGCAGAAAAAGACATAAAACATGGAAACTATAAGGGTCCTTTACATGGAATACCCTTTTCAATAAAAGATATATTTTATGCGAAAGGAGTAAAATTTACTGCTGGATCAAAAATTTTTAATGGCAAAATTTCCGACATAGACTCACCACTAGTAAGAACAATAAAAGATAATGGTGGCATATTAATAGGCTGTAACAATCTAAATGAATTTGCATCAGGCATAACAGGTAAAAATCCATTTTTTGGAGATTCTAAAAATCCATGGGATCTAAACCGTATTTCAGGTGGATCTAGCGGAGGATCAGCAGTTGCCGTTTCAACTCGCATGTCTATGTTTTCTTTGACAACAGATACAGGAGGTTCCACTAGAGTACCAGCAGCTATTTGTGGAGTAGTAGGAGTCAAACCAACATATAACTGGTTTAATAACCAAAATGTTTTTCCACTTTCTCCTACATTAGATCATATAGGATACATTACAAATAACACCAAAGATGCAATAATAATATTAGAATCTCTCTCTAATAAAAAAAATTATAACAAAATCTCAAATATTAGCGATAGATATTTAAAAAAAATTAATAAAAAATTAATTACAGGAATTCCAAAAAATTATTTTTTAGAACTGCTTGATCCAGAAGTGGAAAATAAATTTACTGCGCTCTTGGACAAACTTCTCAACAACAATATAATGATCAAAGATATAATATTAAAGAATACCGAAAAGTATTACAACAGTTGGAAAAATATAAGACTATCAGAGGCTTCAGTAGTCCATGAACAATTTATGGAAGTATCGATTAATAAATACAGTAACGATGTTAAAAATATGTTAAAGGAAGGCTCAAAAATATTAGCGATTGATTATATTCATTCTTTAAATACAATAAAAAAAATTAATGAAGAATTCTCAGATCTATTAACCAATAAAGTAGATATAATAATGGTCCCTACAACTATCATACCTGCACCTAAACTGGATGAAGATACAATACTTATCAACGACATTTCAATAAGTATTCGAGAAGCACTTCTTAGAAACACAATTGTTTTTAACAGCATTGGTCTACCATCAATAAGTATTCCAATAGGATTAACTAAGAAGGATCGTTTACCAGTTGGATTGCAATTGATAGGTCCTCGAAATAGCGATCACTTAATTTTGCAAATAGCTCATCAATTAGAATCATTAGTCACAGAAAATTTTAAATCTCTTTATCCACCAATTAACAACATATAATATTATATAAAATTTTATACGTTGTTTCTTAGGATATTTAAACTAAAATTTTTTATAAATATAAAAACTTTGTTTAAAAAAATATAGAATGGTCTTCCTATGCCAAAACACTAATTAACGAAAGCTTTGATCATTAGACAATGCATTACCACCAAAGTTGATATTTACACAAGTTGGTACGCTATTACCAGAAAGTTGACTGTTACCACTATGGAATCCAATTGTACTACTTGGTTGCATACAACCTTGGTTAATTGATTGATAACCATGGAATCGTTTACCATGGAAACTGAAGTAGTTAAAAGGGCCAACGCCAAAGTGGCCGAAATGGCCAAAGTGATTTCCCCATGCAAAAACGTTATTCATAGATGGTGCAATAGAACCTGCAATCATTATTGTTGCAAAAGCTGTTATAACTAATGCAACAGATGCCTGTTTTTTGGTTACTGTAATCATTATACTCATATCATAATCTGGTCTAAAATATTACAATTTCTTAACATATTCTCTCTAAGATTTTCTATCTTTTATTCCTCTACTAATTTTTAGATAAACAATCTACTAATAATTTTAGAAATTGTTTTTAATATAACAAACAGTTCCGCAAACAAAACTTAGTAGAATAAAATATAATATAACGACGATTCAAAAGCAGTCCAAAATCAAATATCTATTTGATTTTTAAAAAAACATGACTATTTTAAGGAATTTTAATCCTTTTCAAAGTAACATTCTTTACATTTACCAATAATATCCAATTCATCCATTTTCAACGAATTAGCAAATGCATATAGAATTTAACAAAAATAGATAAAAAAGCGAATATACAAGAGTATAACTATGAAAAGATATAAAAATATTAATATATTATATGAAGACAGGTTGCTTTTATATATTAGTAACTAATTTCCAACTAGGAACCGATTTTAAATCATATAAAATATTTTAAAAAGTGCAACAATAATAATAATCATAATATAAGCAACATTTAATCAAGACTCAACTAAAATAGATAAACAAGATGTTAACAATATAATGCAATTTAAAAATATCTAGTATATATAATAGAGAAAATATCTGTAAATGAACAATTTTACGAAAGTAAATGATATTATAGTTCAATCATCAATGAAAAAAATACAATTCTGATAAGCAATGTCGTGGAATAAAATAAAAATTGGAATCATCAAAAGATTCCTAATAATTTTCTTTCTAATTAACGACCTTGGTCGACTGAAGCAGCATTGCCTGCAAGGTTAGCATTTACACAAGTGACAACATTATTGCCAGATAATCCAACTGGTGATCCAAATCCACTGGTTAATAGAGTGGATTTAGCAGGTTGAATACATCCTTGGTCAATAGATTGGTGATGGTGAGAGTGCCAGAATGGGCCAAATCCGCCGAAAAATCCGCCACCACATCCGCCACCACATCCGCCGATAAATCCGTGACCACATCCGTGACCACAGGCGTAAACGCTATTTATAGATGGTGCAATAGAACCTGCAATCATTATTGATGCAAAAACTGCAATAACTAATGCAACAGATCCCTGTTTTTTTGTTACTGTAATCATTATATTCAAAATGTTATTAAGTTTATGAGATATTACACTTTCTTAACATATTCTCTCTAAGATTTTCTATCATTTATTCCTCTACTAATTTTTAGATAAATATTCTACTAACAATTGTAGAAATTGTTTATATTAGAGAATTTTTCATTAACAATAAAATTCCGGATTCAATAAGAATCATTTTAAGCTATATATACAATCAAATTAGAGTTAAACAATTAATGTATCCAAGATATTAATAAATACTCACCATTTATTAAACATCTTTTCATTAACAACGCATACTTAATATAAATCTACTAATAATTGAAACCAATTACGTACATATATTTTACCATACATCTTTTTCTTCTATAAGAAAAATAAACATATAGATGATTTCCAAATCAATGGGTATGAATATCGAGTATAATTATCAATTAAATCTGAATATATTCACATTTTTATAAAATAGTAGATAGAATGCTCTTGAAGTAAACATGTTTTATATCCAGATATTTGAAATGGAAGAATTTCTATAATCTTTTATTGTATTATTATATAAAATCAATATATTCTAAATCTGCTTTGTTGCATGACTACTCCTTCCAAATACATTTAGATAACATTAGCCAACAAATCGTATGAACTGGTCTATCTACAACCAATCTTTAGTTAGAAGAGGCGAAATCTTGTTGGGCTTTGACATTATTAACAACTGAGATACTGAAATAAATGAGATAAACAAAGATAAAGTTGGAGAACCGTTTCATTATCCTAATACTTTTCTTATTCTCTTGGGCCATGTCAAAACGTATTTTCATTTCCCTTATAGACAAATCAAAGGAATAGTACAAGGACATTCTAAAGGAAAACTCCCAGCTATCCCAGATTTTACAACAATAAACAGAAAAAGGATAAACAAATTAAATATTCAAATAAATAATAACAAAGATAAAGTCTCAGACGTATACATCATCATTGCAATAGATAGTAATGGCATCAAGGTTACTAATAGAAGACAATGGATGAGAGACAAATGAAATGTGAAAAATAAGAAAGGATATTTGAAAACACATTTGCTACAAACGTAAAACCAAGAAAATCCTTTCTATGATGGTAACTGACAAACATATCCATGATAATAAAGCATTACCTGAGCTGGTCAATGTTATTATGAAATGAGATAAAGAAATAGTAATAGGTAAACTGCTTTGTGGCATTATTATGAAAGTCGTTTTTCATAATTGGATATATGTTATAATAACACTAATTTCGATATATCCATACCACAGAATTTAACTGAATATGTTAAACACTTGCGAGAAATTGAATTATGCAACAAAGCATAAACTGGACATAATATTAAAATCAAAATAACCAATACCTTTGAGTAAGATTCAAAAAACCAATCTAATTATTCTAAATTAAAAAAAATCATAGTTGTTAGAATTAATCAATGGGCTTAACAAGCAGAAAAATTTATTTAATATTCCATCTATCGCCGTCGTGTTAAAAAGATTAATCCTTTTTCTTCGTTTGGATTCATATATAATTCTCCAAGTGTCGACTCCTTTATTCCCACAATAGGCTCCCCGCATTCAGGACATATTTGATAAAATACAAAAATACTTATATTTCGTTTATTTTTTCCAATCAGCGAATTACGCATATCAGGATGTAAATTAATATTGCAAGTTGGACATTCCATATTATTTTATTATAAGTGTCATTTAAAAGGTATTAGAAAATATAATCAAGCAATTTGTTTTAATCATTTATACCGCAAACCGAAAAGACATTATTAACAACCTTTACACAGATAAAATCCAACGTGTATTTAAAAGATTTATAAGTATAATGGTTTAATAAATTGTTCATACAGAATATCGTTTTAAGAGTAATAATAAGAATAATAAAGATTTAAAAACAAATCAATAGCAAATATTCCCATCAAAAGTAAATATTTTCAATATAACAAATATTTTGATTTTTTTATAACAAGTAATAATGCAAGGTTTCTATATATTTCCTAATGTATTTATTAGTAATATAAGCTATATCTATATTCCTGCAAAGAATTATCTATTTTAAGGATATAGATGGATAAAGTAAACCATGATTTAGGAATACTTTAAATAATTAATTCATAGTATTACTAATAAACTAAAATGATTAATTACTAACAGTATAAAATTTTAAAAATATAACGATAATATAAAAAAAATATTAGTAACTTTATAATAGAATAAACTATTTAATGCAAATATAACAGTATTCATTAAATCTTTATAGTAAATGTCATACGGAAATAAAAATCGGACATCATTAGTATCAATGATAATAGTATTTACAACAATAATGATTGTTGGAAGCATTGCTCCATCTGCAGACAACATCGTATTTGGATTTAGACATCATCACTTTGGTCACTTTGGTCACTTTGGTCACTTTGGTCACTTTGGTCACTTTGGTCACTTTGGTCACTTTGGTCACTTTGGTCACTTTGGTCACTTTGGATTCTTACCATATCAAAGGTCACATATCGATCAATCTATCGATCAACACAGTGTTCAACATCAACACGCCGTTTGTATTAGTGCAGGGGCATTTTCACCAATATCAGCTTCTTGCAATAACGTAGCAACAAGTGCAAATCATAATGCAGGAGGAAATGCAGGGTTTGCAGATAGCGGAAATAGTAGATTTGGTCAAAGTATAGACCAATCAGGCATTCAAAACCAACACGCTATTTGTCTTAGTGCAGGTGCATTTTCACCAGTCACTTCATCTTGCAATAACGTTGCAACCCATGCTAATAACAATTTAGGCGGTAATGCTGCAGCCTCCACGAACTAAAAAAACGATATACAAATGTAACATAACAACCCAAAAAGTGTTTATTTCTATACATCATTTATTTTTAAATAAAATAAAAAAATTATAAATAATGCAAATTATTTTAATTTACAACACCAATCAATTAAAATAAAAAAGTCACTGAACTAATTTAATTTGAAATAAACAAATAGTTACAAAAGTAAAACCAAATGATGTCATAATATAAAATACTGTTTATAGAATAAAATGGTTTGTTAACAGTTGTGTAAACAATAGGTTAATCATTATTGTAAACTAATTGTGTTAATCCAGATTTGTTAATTTTCTAATATTGAATATACATCTGAAAAATATGATGACAATTTTAATGCTCAAAACAAGTAGTATCAGTTTACAAATGCGCATACAATCTTATTCATATAACTGTTAATATAGCCTAATAAAATAAGAAAATAATCAGGTAAAAGATAATCTTCAACAATCGTCTGTCAAATTTACGTCTGTCATTAGGTATTGTTACAAGAGCATAGGTCAATGCTAGTTTGTGGTTATACTGACAGCAGTCCATACCAAGAAGAAGATGTAATACATTGTTGGAATCTAGTCTGAACCACAACCTTACAATAACACATCTCAAAATTACCGTTGGAGAATATATACATACGGTCTACCGTGTTTCCTTGTTGTTGGCATACTAGGCCAGGGTATACAACTTATCAAATACAGAATGTTAAAAAGTAGATTCCTTTATTCTATCAAGTGCTAATCTTTGGAACAGTTGTTCTTAAAATAATATTCCAAAGGTTAGTTTTAAGATATATGACATGCATGAAAATAAATTTGAATTATAACCATGGCTCAATTATATAAAAATATGAATACAAACTAAATAATCTATCCATTATACATTCAATCAAGATTACAGAAATCTAAAAATAAATATGATAAATTAGATTCCTCAAGAGATTTATAATAAAATATTGTAAATTAACGAATAAAATAATCATATAGCAAAGAAAATATAAAACATCAATTGGAATTTAATGTAATTAATCTAACATAAGGTTTAATATAACCTAAAAAGATAAAGAAATGAATTAAACCTATTGAAATGCATGCAGAACCAAAATAACGTTTAAGTATAACAAAAATATAAACAATGGAGTAAAGCATTAAAAAAATGGTCAAGCTACCTTTACAAGTTAGTTAAAAGAAGTAGACTCTTGCAATTAAAACATTTCTTGATAAGTAAAAACTATTGAACAAAAAAAGAGAAGCAACTCTGAAATCTTTTATTCATAACAATAGAGAAAATTCTCAACCAAAAAAAAATAAATCTGATGCTAGTTTGTCTATCAACAATACTCTTAAATCTATAACAATTGAAGATGAAAAAAATAATTTAGTCAAACAATGGCTGTCAGACAGATTAAAAGATAAATTACAAAGAGCTTCGATAACATCTTTGCATTCACACAAACCAATACTGTTGTTCAGAAAAAATATAGAGGAAACAGATGTAGCAATAGAAGAAGAAATCAGTTATTTAATAGGAAATCATATCATACATCTTGTTTATGCTTATGGAGGATTTGTCCCAACATCATTTCATACAATAGAAATATTCACACTAGATAAATTTACGAAATGGATATTACAAGATAAGAAAAAAGATTTGCTATTACAATGCATAGAAGAACTAGACCAACAAAAATAATTATATAATACAAAATTTAAAGAATTTGAATGTATATTTTGCCTCGTTTCTACAAAACATTTTGTGTATAACTTAAAATATAATCAAACCTTGGCTTAAAATATTTGATTAATATAGATATTAATACTTTATTATATGAATATATTCAGTAAAAGGTCAACATTATTACAATGTCATATAAAATAAGTTTTTATATATTTTAAAAATATGAAACTCTTAATTGCAGAAGATGAATCAGATATTGCTTTAACATACAAAAAAGGATTGGAATGGAAAAAACATAGGGTAACAATAACTGCAAATGGAGAAGAGTGTCTCAAAGCATATAATGAAGAATTACACAAAATTACTTTCGATTTAGATACATCTCTTGCAAATGCAAATCATTCATCCTACAAATCGTTAGCAAATAATCCTCCGTTTGATATTGTACTATTGGATTATCGTATGCCGCAAATTAACGGAATAGATGTTGCAAAAGAAATTTTGTCGATTAATCCTCATCAAAGAATAATATTTGCATCAGCCTATCTTAAGGATGAATTAAAAGAATCGTTAAAACATTTAGAACATGTTGTTGAATTTTTGCAGAAACCATTTTCTCTTAATCAATTGATCAATATCATAGAAGATAACAAATCATACAATGAACTTCATAAATTTAAATTAGATATAGAATTAATTAAAGCATTTAGTCCCACCCACGAACAAATTTCTGAGTTGTTAACTAAAGTTAAACAGATAGAAAAATCAAAGGATCAAAATTAATATTACAAATTAAAAAGATACAATTTACATTCCGCTATAGTAATAATTAGGCATTTTAATAACAACCGATACAATTTTTTATGTTAATTTGCTAATTATGGTTAATGTATGCCGCATTTTAGGAATTTTCTAATAATACAATAATTCAAGATCTATCTAATAAATCAAACTAAATTTAATCGTATTGTCATCAATTAATAAGACAATAAAAAAAACATATAAAATATTTATGAGTAATTGCAACACTTCATTCACATAAATAACGATTTAAAAAAAAATGAATTATCTAGATGCAAATTTATTTATTGATCATGGGCTCCGACATTGCCACCTAGATTAATATTTGCGCAAGCTCCTATGTTATTAGCAGCTCTTACTAGCGGAGAATTAGGAGTTGAAGAAAATTGTTCGGAATGTTTAGGTTGACTGCAGCCTTGACCGATACCTTCGTGTGTATGTGATCTTTTACTATGGGCAAACACGGAAATGTCTGAATATGTAACCGTACTTACGATCATAAACATAGCTAATGTTACTAAACCTAACCCTAAACATCCTTTAGATTTGGTTAAAATGATCATTTAATATATACATAGATTTGTATGTATATTTGTAATGTTATACTTTATAGTATAACATTATCCTGTAAATTTATACTATAATTTAACTAAATCATCATTGGAAAAAACCGTACATGTTTTTTATCGTATGTATAATAAAATTAAACAATAATAGAATAAAGCAAAATTTTACCTTTAAAATATAAAGATTAAATTTAAATTATTAAAAGATAAGCAAAAAATTGATATATATATATATATCTACCACAAATTATTTAAATTAAACAATTGATTTACAGATTTAACAATTTTGATCATTACAATATATTTACTATTTGTCAGACCAAAATCATCGTATTATATTAAGAAATTTAATTAACTTATAGTAAAGTTTTATATAATTTGTTTAATTATAAACTTTAGATGAAAACTAAAACATTTTCAACTTTTTCCATATTTTTAATAATGTTAATTGGAATAGGATCTATGTCCAATCCCATAGTACATTTATCTTTAGCCCAAAAAAGTAACAAATCCATTACTGCAAATGGAACAACTCCAATTACCGCAATACCAAAAAGTCATGCAAATTCATCACTTTATGATTATTCATTATCCAATACATCAGATAATCAAAATGGGATTATGAATAGTAGTATAAATATAATCAAATCTATGTATCAAGGCATTGCTTCAAAATTTAATGTGACACTAACCCAAGCAATAAATACTGCTGAGAAAACAATA
Organism: uncultured Nitrososphaeraceae archaeon; assembly: GCA_963830925.1. GTDB lineage: Archaea > Thermoproteota > Nitrososphaeria > Nitrososphaerales > Nitrososphaeraceae > Nitrosocosmicus. Next base: position 1,857,312 of record CAWHOB010000001.1, read on the forward strand.
GGTAATAAATCACATGCATTAGAAGCAATAACAGGCATACGCAATGGTTATTTGATATACTCAATAATTCTTGGAAATCCAGATATGAAATTCTACAACGTTGTTGTAGATCCAGGAAATGGAAAGGTATTATATTCCAACCAGTTGTCGATTTTGTCTGGAATAATGATGTTACATGGAAACCATGGTTTAATAAATGAATGGGAGAATTCCGATAACAATATTGCAACTTTAGATCATAGATAAAAAAAACAGGCAAATTTAAGACAATATTTATTCTTTATTTTATCTAACTGTCATAATTTTAGAACATGATCTCTATAAACCAATTAGATCAAATATCAAAGGCTATGATAGTGGAGACGATACTCAGTAAAAAAACAGAAGAAGCGTTAGAAAGTTTAAGCAAATATTATAAAGTTGAAACTCCTCAAATTGTAGTAGGGACTATAAAGGGAAAAAGAAAAACAGTATATGCTGTATATGTTAAAAAAGAAAGCAAAATATATTGCATAAACTCAGATATTTTTTATAATCCATTTGTTATATTACATGAATTTTATCATCACATAAGAACTAAATGTGGTATTCATAGAGGATCAGAAAAGCATGCAAACAGATATGCAAGAGACTTTATCAATTCATATACTATAACAATAAACGGAATAATGAAACAAAATCAAAACAATACAATATAAAAAATTCTATTTATCACATTCACAATGATCAATTCAATAAAATATAACAAATAAACAAAAGCAATAATAAATAACATATTAATTCAATAATCTAAAAAGGATAGAAAAAATAGATTATTTTAGAGAAATTTAAAACCTGTTAACTTAAGGAAAAACCTATAGCTTTAGAATGACCATATATTACATGACCCCTAGAAAAAGAACATTTTCAAAGATTATTGGTTATGGCTTGTACTTGTACTTTCGTGGTTTATCATTTAGAAACGCTGCTAAAGGTATCTTTTTTACTTTTAACAAAGATAAGTCACCTTTCTATCTGGAACTGGCTTCAAAAGTACAAACCAAAAAGGAAATGTCTCAAGAATAATAAAATCAAAGAGAACATCATAGACGAAACTGAGATAAAAGCTGGTTCTTCTGAACTAATATGGCTTTGATAAGTGATTATAGAACCAAAGAATAAAGAAATCTTTGCAACTGATATTTCAAAAAAGCGGAATGTATCTATTGCCAAACGATTTCTGTCTCATGTAATAAACAAGTATGGATCACATGTTGTTTCAACAGATAGGGTATTGGTATCCCCAAGCATTTGCTTCTTGAAACTAAAACATCATATTCACGCCTCTTTTGAAAAAAGCCTGATAGAAAGAACAATGCAGCATAAAGGATAGAACGGAGAACTTTGATGACTACTTTCCTTGTAAAAAGAACAAGTGCAAATTAAATCATATAAAACAATGGCTAAAGTTGTTTGTTTATCAACATAATAAAGAAATATTGTCTTAAGTTAACAGGGCCGAAATTTAAAAAGCTTTTACATCCTTTGATAATATTTTTAAATTATCATGTGAAAAATACTCATATAGTTTGAATTCTAAAAATAATGACAATAAAAAACCAAAAGAACAAACAACGTTGAAAGTTGCCGAGGCCGAACAACGGGATGTAGGTAGAAAAATTGCACGTATTGATCCAGAAATAGCAAAAAAACTTAGTGTAAAAAGTGGTGATGCCTTGGAGTTAATATCAATTGGAAAAAAAACAACTGTATTAAATTGGCCAGCAAAAGAAAGTGATCGAGGAAAAGGACTCATCAGAATAGACGGACATATTAGAAATAGACTAGATACTGGCATTAATGATTTAATTGAAATCAGAATAGTTGAATCAAGCAATGCAAATAGCATAACTTTTGCTCCGATAGAACCATTAAGAATAATGGGAGCGGAAGAATTTCTTGCAGAATACTTAAACGGTAGTTTAATGTCCAAAGGAGACACGATACCAATAAATGTCATGGGCAGAAGAATCGATCTTGTAGTAATTGCAACTAATCCTTCTGGACCAGTCATAATAGATAATTCAACAGAAATTATTGTTTCCGAAGAGAGCACCAAAGCTGCAGAAATAGCAAAAGGGAAAAATGCACTAATAACTTATGAAGACATTGGAGGCCTAGGAGACGCAGTTTCAAGAGTAAGAGAAATGATTGAACTTCCGCTTAGACATCCAGAATTATTTAAAAGATTAGGAGTTGAGGCACCTAAAGGAGTATTGTTGCATGGTCCACCTGGAACTGGAAAAACTTTGTTGGCAAAAGCAGTAGCTAATGAAACAAACTCCAATTTTTATACTATTGGCGGTCCTGAAATTATGAGCAAATATCATGGAGAATCAGAAGAAAGACTTAGAAACGTATTTGAACAAGCAGAAAAAAATGCGCCATCCATCGTTTTTATTGATGAGATAGACTCCATTGCGCCTAAAAGAGAAGAGGTAACAGGTGAGGTGGAAAGACGGATAGTAGCACAATTACTATCAGTAATGGATGGTATGACATCTAGAGGAAAAGTAGTAGTAATAGCAGCTACAAACAGAATTGACGCAATTGATCCGGCATTAAGAAGGCCTGGTAGATTCGATAGAGAAATAGAAATAGGAGTGCCCAATAGAGATGGAAGACTGGAAGTATTACAAATCCATACAAGGGGAATGCCAATTGATAAGGATGTAGATTTGGAAAAATTAGCAGACATATCTCACGGATTTGTAGGCGCAGATCTACAAGCACTTGCGAAAGAATCTGCTATGAGAGCACTAAGAAGAGTATTACCTGAAATTAATTTATCAAGTGGAAGCATACCGGTTGATACATTAAGAAAAATCATTGTTAAAATGCAAGATTTTATGGACGTAATTAAAGAAATGGAACCCTCTGCTATGAGAGAGGTTTTTGTAGAGATTCCAGATATCAAATGGTCAGATATAGGGGGCCTATCAGGCATCAAACAAGAATTACAAGAAGCAGTAGAATGGCCTTTAAAATATACAGGAGTATTCAATTATGCAGATGCAACACCGCCAAAAGGCATTCTTCTTTATGGACCACCTGGAACTGGAAAAACACTCATGGCAAAAGCTGCTGCCAATGAAAGCGAAGCGAATTTCATTAGCATCAAAGGACCAGAATTATTATCAAAATGGGTAGGAGAATCTGAAAAAGGAGTAAGAGAAATTTTTAGGAAAGCTCGACAAGCAGCACCATGTATAATATTTTTTGATGAACTTGATGCAATAGCACCAACCAGAGGAGGAGATCATGGAGATTCCCATGTTACAGAAAGAGTAATAAGCCAATTCTTGACAGAGATGGATGGTCTAGAGATATTAACAAACGTTGTAATAATTGGAGCAACAAATAGACCAGACATTATCGATCCAGCTTTATTAAGACCCGGAAGATTTGATAGAATATTATACGTCCAACCGCCAGATCGAGAATCAAGATTACAAATATTAAAAATTCATACCAAAAAAAAACCTTTAGATAAGAATATTAATTTAGAAGAATTAGCAGATAAAACAGAAGGATATACAGGAGCAGACTTGGCATCTTTAGCTTCTGCAGCAGTGATATTATCGTTAAGAGAACATATAAGTAAATATCCAGAACCAAAAGAAGCAGAAAACCATTCTAAAGAGCTAAAAATTAATACGAGACATTTTGATGATGCAATGAAAAAGATACGACCACTATCTAAGCAAGAATTAGATATGTACAAAAATGCAGCAAAACAATTCGGAGGGTCACCATAAATAAATCAATAGAAGACAAACTAAAAACTACAATATTGTAAGGAAAAATAATTCTTTATATTATCTAATTTTTGTTACTTCTTGCCAATAAAAATAAGTAAGAGTATTTAAACTTAAGAAATAAATAAAAATAGATCTAATATGAGAATTTAATTTGTCCACTCAAACTCATATTATTGGTCATTAGATGAGTGAAGGAAATGCGGAGAGATAAGAGATGACGGATTGGACGAATCATTTGAGAGAGAATTGAAAATGTTTGCTTGAAATGGCGACGTAGTTGATGAATCATTTGACCTAGAATTGAAAATGTTTGCTTGGAAAGATGTGTTATTTGATGGCATTGTTTGAGAATTATTTTGAAGATTTTGTAATTGACCAGTTAATACAGGGCCAAGATTCTGCAATTCTTTAGAAAGTAGTTGAACGGGTATAGGATTGTTAGAGATCTCTAAAGGAGAAGAAGAATTTGCAGCAAAAACAAAGGACGATATTGAAATTGTTCCAATAATTGTAATAGCAGATAAAAGGCTCAAAAATAAAAGTTTTATCATTTCAAATAAGAGTTATTTTAATTATAATAAGAGTTCCTACTCTGCGTTTTGCATACTTTTTATATTACTTATCCACATAATAAAATACTATACTATTAGATACATAGTAACAAAATTTAACCTATTCATTAAAGTTACGCGGCTTATAAAAGTAACGACAATATGACAACGTATAAAAGTCCTCGTTACTCATTTTATATCTATTTCCATTACCTTTTTAAAAACTAATCATCGATCTTATACCTTTAGAATATGAAATTCTCTAAATAATAGATCTGTCAAAACATAGAGAAGAATAGTAGGTTAAATAGAATAAAAATATACAGAATAGAATTTTACAATTAAAAAATACAGTAAATCACTATCTAAAATACATATGCAACGACTTTTTTTAAATAAAATGAATATTTTTTATCATATATATTGATCATAAACTAAAAAAATTGAAAATATTTGTCAAACATTTTGAATTCACTTACAGCAGCCATAAGCATGTCATCACATATACGAGATTACAGAATTAAATTAATTAGACTTGACTACTCTATTCTAAGAAGAGATATTAACATAAAAAATAAAATTATTAACAAATATATTCAATAAAATAATGCAGGTCCTTTACATTTTTAATGATGAATATTTTTAATGAAATACTTACATAATCAATTATATAAATGGGCAAACATAACAATATATGATGCATAAAATAAATAAAAATTATCTTATTGTTTTATTAATTTAAGAATCTTATTTATGATTGTCGTATGGTCGGATTCTATATTCATACTCACAAGCAAAAGATAACCATCATCTAATGGAATTGTAACTCGTTTAATGGCATCATATTCAGCCATAGCATATTTTGCTCGACCAGTCTTCGGAGTCAATGCATCTCGTAATCCCCATCGTCCAATAGCTAATTGAACTGATTTTTTTGTTTCTTCTGGAGATAATAAGCTAGTAAGACCAGATCTCATACCACCATATCTAGTTTCACCAAGGTCATCACATATACCAGCAAAACGAATATTTTTATCAAGATCTAAAATATCTTTACAAATTTTATCATAATCCATAATGGGTAAATAAATGAATCAAAAGGATTCTATTAAACGTTTAAATTATTTACAATGTAGGCAAAAATACATTATATAAAAATATCTATAAAATAAAGAGTTACAAAATCCAAAATATAAATAGTGAAGGATACAAATAATATTAAAGTTGAATAAATAGAGTAAAAGAAGCATTAATTTTACTATTAATAATATAACAAGTAATATTACAATATTGATATTAATTATAAACTATTTCTTTCCTTGACCATCCGTAACAATCATTGTTATAGTTGAACGAACTTTATCAATTTTCTTAATATTCAATTTAATTATTTCTCGTAGTTTATCCATATTATCAGATGAAATTCGAACAATAATATCATAAACCCCAGAAACATGAGTTACCTCTATAACTTCAGGAACTTGTTTGATTTTTTTCAAGATATCAGCTTCTGAACCTAAGTCGCAATTTAATAATACATAAGCTACGGGCATGAGAATTTTTGTTTAATTAAATTATTAAACTTTTTGCAGTCAAGGTATTTTACAACAAATACAAATAAAATAATTAATAAAGTATAACTAAATTGATAATTTTAATTTTAATTTTAATTTTTCACATTTAGAATTATCATTTATGTAAATTGTTACAGAGAAGGAAATCTTAGTAAGATATTTGATCATTTTGGAAAGCAATAAACATCAGAGTTCAACGGCTTTGGAAAAAATAAATAAATAAATAAATAAATAAATAAATAAATAAATAAATAAATAATGCAATAATTTTCAATCATAATCAAAATCAAATATAGAAAAGATAAAATGTGGATAGGTATTTAACTGCAAAATCATAACACAAGGAAGAATATAATATGGATCCTTATTAAGTAACATGAATTATATTAAATGTATCAGGATTAAAGAAAATTGTTTAAAAATTTCAATAAATGAAATTAAAATACATAATTAAAAATTAATAATGTAATATAATTAATATATTATTTTATCAAAAACGAACTACAAGTTTATTATATTATATTATATTATAGCATATGGAAATAAATAAAATTTAATATAGTTGTTTTAAAGTTTTAAAATTTACATTTGCTTTAGTACAAAGTAGAACATACTAAAGAAATTTTTACAATAATGAAAGGTATAATTTCAAAAATAATGCATAATTTTTGCTCCATTTAGTATAGCGATATTTACAAAGATCAAAAATAAAATTCGACATTCTTTAATTCTATATCCTGTTATTTTTGAGCAATATTTTAATCCAAAACAGATCATGATTTTGTTATGTTAGTTTTATTGTATACAATAATTATATTATTTATATAAAAATTAACTATTTGATTGTTGTTTTTTTGCATGATTATTTTTTTCTCTATTTGATAACGTTTCGTAGATAGAACCGTGACGGAAATAATGAAAATTTAATTGTTATTATTATATTTTAATTGTTGTTATAACTAATTTTCAAATCATGCAATAAAGCATAAAAAAATATGCCACATTTTATCAGATCATATTAATACATGATTTGTATGTGAATAAGAATAAGGTTTCGGTTCTGTAAAGTTAAGACATTATTTCTTTATTGTAATAGTCAGCAAATAGATATAACCATTGCTTTATATGCTTTTACCTTAGATTTACAAAGCCGTCTTTTTTAAGGCTGTCATTAAGTATTTACTACGATAATAAGTATATTTTTTACTAAATAAATAAATACAGAAAACTTAAGACTTTTATTGCAATTAGTTTTGACTATATCTAAATTAATTATTTTAATGTTGTTGTAATGTTTTTGGGATTACTTTCTTTTGCTGTTATCTGCATTTTTGATAATATTGATGTTCTGATTGTTTGTTTTAAACGTTAATGAATTTATTATAGAATTAATATCCTCTGTATTTTTCAATTTATTGGTAAACCCTGGATTAATAGTTATTACTATTCCGTTAGAGTCTTTTACAAATAGCATTTGAGTCTGTATTATGCCATTAGGAGATATTGTATTATATTTTATTCCTTTTAAATTACTTATGGTTATATGGGTAACATTGTTTAAGCTTAAACCTGCTAATCTCAATTGATTTTTATTGATATCAAAGTAGTTGTTTATCGATATAGGAAAAGGAAGGGTTTCAGATAAAATGCCAAATGATGCGCCATTTAACGATGATGGCAATGCTATTGCAATTGGGGTAATTATGCTTGTGTGATTACTATTTGTTGAAGCATTTATGTTAATTGGGCTACTGTAGATAATATTTGTATATTCTTTCGAAGCTATTCGCCAATCCGATGGATAATGGAATGAAATTCCTGATTTTGAATCCGTGAAAATATTAGAAGTAGTATTGTTTGCTTGTGCTAAAACACTTGGAAATACATTATAGGATACAATTCCAACTAATATTATTAATATAAAATAATATATCTTGTAATTCATACCATAGTTTTAGATAACATGAATTTATATCTTAAGTTGTATCTTATTTTATCTATTAATTTGTATCTTAAAATTGCGTGAATAATTGGTATGATTTGACGCGATTGCTTAAAAGACCATTCTTTATTATTCTGTTGATGATTCTGATATCTTTTGAATTGTCTTTTAAATTTTGCCTTTTTGAATTTAATTAATTTTGAGTTTTAATTATGTTCTAATTTTTCCTAGATTTTCATATTTATTCATTTGTTATGCTTTGTTGTATGATTATTTTTTTCGCTATTTGATAACGTTTTGTTGATGAATCTGTAACGAAAACAGTTAAAATTCAATTGTTATTATAAGTTAATTGTTGTTATAACTGATTTTTGAAACATGAAACAAAGATATTTATCATTATGAATATTAGATCTCTAATTATAAATGATAGACTATTCTTTCTGAATTTTATCGGAATTTCTAGGTCTATTGATATAATATTCTATAGTTTACCACGCCTGCGACTATATCTAAAGCCTTGTTATGTTTTCTCAATTTATTTCTAAATATATCTGCAAATATCCTATATTTTTTCAATCTACAAATGGTATGCTCTACCACTATTCTTTTTTTAAGGATGAATTTTGTTGTATTCTTTTTCTTCTTGCGATAACTCGCTGTTTATTTTCTTTTTTCTGGTAGTGCAAATAGTTGTTTTGGGAAATCCTTTTCTATGCAAAGATATCCAAGATTAAATATAGTAATAACCTCTTTGAGAGTGGTAGGGTGATTCTTTTTGTAAATATCATAGTCATGTTTTCTTCCTTTCTCCTATACAACCTTATGAAGGATGTAACCCTGATTGTCAACCATAATCTGGTTTTTTATAGGATGTTTTTTCTTCATTCCAAAGTAGAATATCTTTTTTCTTTGTTTATCTACAGGTCTTGGTATTTGCTATTGCTCTGTTGTAGAATCTATAAAAGCAAGAAATCCTGAAAAGTATTTCTCTACTTCCTCCGAGGTGTTTGTTGTAGCCTCTTTGTTCTGTGATATGTTTTCTGCGGAATTGGCAAACATTTTCTAATTAGACTATCAATCTTTTGGATATTCTTGCGGATGTTGATCTGATCTAAATTAAAGAGGAAGCCTGCTAATGTGTAAGTAATGTAAAGATGATAATATAATATATCATAATCATAAGAAATCTATTTTTTATATCTAGTTTAAAATGTCTTCTGGCGCCTATGTCTCTTTCTCTATCGTTGTTTCTTTTTGACAATCTTTGTATTTCTTGTTTGTCATGCCTTTTTGTTATCTGATTATCAAAAATGTCATCAAATTGTTGTATTGTCAAGCCTGTGAATATTTTAAAAAGTAATGGCTTTTTGGATAATCATATACCAATTAGCATAATTAAATGAACATTGAATGACCAATTTGATAGTAAAATTCCTCTGACGAGTTTATGTAATTATGCTAAACAGTATAGTATGAAAACATCTGGATAGAACAGGTTAATAATGAACTTTAGGTCATAAAGCTGTTTGCGAGTAATTATGCAAGAGATCTATTCTTTTCGTGCTTTGTTGCATAACCAAACCTATTTAGCTCAGGATCCAACCAATTAATCATTTGTGATCCACTGGCCTTCTTATAACCAGTCTCTTGTAAGACGAGGAGAGATACTTTTTTCCTATGATTTTCTGGATAACTGGGATGTTGATCTTGCAAGGATGAATGAAAATAAGAATGGCAAAAAGTACAAATTTCCAGATTCTTTTGTTCTCATAGTTGGTCACATCAAAGTATACTTTCACCTTCCATATAGACAAACAGAAGGAATCATAAAGGCAACTGTAGGAAAGAATCTTCCAGATCATCCATGTTATTCACAGATCTGTAGAAGAATAAACAAACTGGACATTGACATCAATAACAGTATTGATGATGTGATGATGATGATGATGATGTCGTTATCATCATAGCAGCGGGGACAGTACCGGAATCAAGATTACAAACAGAGGTCTCGGTGGATGCAAGATAAGTGGGATGTAAAAAACAAGAAAGGCTATCTAAAGATACATGTTGCAGTAAATATCAAGACCAAAGAAATTCTTGCACTGAAAGTCACAGATGAAAAGGTGCATGATGGAAAGGTTATGAAGAATTTGGTGGAAGGCGTGTTGAATAATAACCGCAATGTCAAGATCAAATCTTTCATTGGTGATGCAGGGGCCTACGATAGCAATGAAAATTTCAAATACTTGAAGGAGAAAAGGATTCGACCTGTCATCAAAGTAAAAAGAAACTCTATCGTTTCATCCAAGAATAGCAATGTAAGGAATAGAGAAGTTGAACTTCAAATAAAGGATTATCATAAATGGAAAAAGAAAAGAAAGTATGGACAACGATGGATGGTTGAAACAACATTTTCATCTATAAAGCGGATGTTTGGTGAATATACATCTGCAACCAAGTTTCAAAACATGATAAAAGAGATGACGATGAAGGTATCGTTGTACAATCTGTTTAGAAGAGTTGCATAAAATGGATGGAAATAATTTAAGGAAAACTAGTTATGCAACAGAGCATTTAGAATTATTGATTACTTGGTATTTACTAGAATCATTATAAGAATAAAAAGTTTTATCAGTGATATGCTAAACAAATTTCATTCGACCATATCACCAAGAAATGTATATAATAGATCTCTTGCGTAATTAGAAATCTTCTTGTGGTAATTCTTTTTGATTATTTTTCTTTTTATATGATAGAAATGATCTTTGTTCTGGAAAGTCCTTTTCTACTCCAAGGTATCCTAGATCAAATACATTTAGAACATATTTTGGAATCACAGGATGATTCTTTTTATAAATATTATAATCATGCATTATTCCTTTTTTATATCTTAATTTATAAACGACAATACCTTGGTTGTTAACAATCAATTGTGTTTTTACTGTATGCCTTTTCTTTTTGCCAGAATAGTACACCTTACGTCTTTTATTATCTGTAGATCTTGGAATTTGTTGTTCTGTACAATCGACAAAATCAAGAAAGCCCAAAAAGCGTTTCGAAGATAATGCACTAAAAACAGAGAAATCTATATAATATCCGGTTTGAAAGGCTTGTCTGTCATTTTTCTATTTTCTCTGTCTTTGTTTCTTTTGGATAAACGTTTTAACACATATTTTTCGTATCTTTTTGTTATCCCATTATCGTAAATATCATCGAACTCGTACTTTAAGGCCAGTGAATACTTGAAAAGCAGGGTTTTCTAGATAACCTCTAGTATGTGCTTTGTTGCATAACTTAATTTTATCATAAATATACGACACATATAATTCAAGTTTGGGAGACATCTATTCGTAATTCGTTTTATTATAATAAAGATTCAATCATGAAAAAACGAATTTCAGAGTTATGCAACAAAGCACTAGTATGAAAACAATTTGCAAATTTATTTTAATAACACATATACCCTACTATCATTAGGAATGGCTAAAGAATCAGGTATCGCTAAATCAATAGGGGATCAGACCGAAGATGATATAAAAGCAGCAGATCAATTGCTATATGATTACTTGCGTATAGGAAAGAAAGTTCCAAAGACCGAAGCCAATTATAGAGAACAACAACACGAAAAACATGATCAAAAAGATTGGAAACAATCCTGTGATAAGTGTAAATTTAATTTGCCTGCTGAACAGCTATGCCATATTGTAGAAGGTAGCATTAATAATGAGAAAGGGGTTTCAAAATATTTTTCTCCAAAAGGTCATGGCATGTTGCCTGGTGATATTGCCTGGGATTTTGTCAAAAGAATTGGAAAAAAATTAGATTATCATATAGGTCACGTTATAAACGAAGCTACAGAAGGTTTCAAATGCAAAGATTGTAAATACTATATGTATTCGCATAGATGCTTGTTGCTGAAAGGAAGATTAGAACCTGAAATGAGTTGTGCATTTATTGTAAAAAATGGCAACGGAATTGAAGTGTGATCAAAGAGGAAAATTTCTATCTATAGGATAACCATTTATTTGGTTTACTCTGATTAAAAAAAAAGAGAGAGAGGCAGTTTCATTTGATTTATATATAAAGCTGCGCTTAAAATACTATATTTTTATTTATTATTTTCAATATATGATAATATTGCAAGTATATTATCATACTATATCTTATGTGAATCTAATTTAATCATGTTTTTCTTTTTTAGTTATTTTGATTGCGTCTTTTAACAAATCTTCATAAATAGATATTCTATTTAAAAAACTTTAGTAAAACCTTTTGTTTGTTATTTCAATTTCCGATACTTTTGTTTGTTGGATCCTCTGTTGAGAATTTTTGCAGACTATTAAGATAATTTAGGATATCTTCTTTTTTTACCTGTAAAATCTTTAAAATTATGAAATTTTAAAAGCTGACCTAATACCTTGATATGCCATTCTATTGTTGACTCTTTGATGTTTATTTCATTACGCTCTGCTGTTATAAAGTTGCAAATCCTTTCAGCATTGTCCGGTGGGTGGTTTAATATGTTGTCTAGCAAACGCTTGATATATTGCTTTTGTCCGTTTGATGTTTGATTTATTTTTGCTAATAATATTTCATTATATTTTAAATGGATGTTATATTCATCAGCTTTTTCTATTTTGTTAATATCATTTGTTCTCTTTAGTTTATCTTCTGAAGGCTCGCAGCTATCGGTCAACTATATCATTCTTTTCAAGTTTAGTATATTAAATAATTGGTTGTCTCCTTGAATAAAGCGCCGGGAGAGGGATTTGAACCCTCGAGGCCTTCACAGGCCACAAGCTTTATGTTTTGATAATTCCAGGCTTGCGCCCTTCCAGGCTAGGCGACCCCGGCATCGGTTACTTGTAATTCATTTTCTCTGTATTAATCTAATATTAATTTATATTTCTTTATTCTTTATTGATTTGAATTCTTATTGTTAATTTATTTTTCTATAATTTCAGGAAATCGATATTCTAAAAATCTTTATAAGGTATTATTCATTGATGTTTGTACATAGCTGTTTATTTGTCAGCCACTATCTATTTTATTTTTAATCTAATTTTTTGTAATTTTGTTTATTTTGTTCTTAATGTTGAAAATGAATAAATTTTTCGTTTTAAACAATGTTATATTATATGGTTATTGACTGATATTTGATAAATTATCAAATGAATATTAATATTTTAAAGTTTTGTTATATGCCTAATTTAAAATAAAAAAATTGTTTTGTGATTTCTTCTAAACTTGATGCTTAGCAGAAGCAGTTGTTCCAGCCGCCGCCCCAGAAGCCGCCGTTGCCCCAGAAGCTACCACAAGAGTCACATGGATTAAAGCCACAAGATTCACATGGGTTAATGCCAAAACCACCACAAGAGTCACATGGATTAAAGCCACAAGAGTCACATGGATTAAAGCAACAGCCGCCGCCACAAGAGTCACATGGGTTAGCACAACAGCCGCCACAACAGCCGCCACCAAAGCCGCCACCAAAGCCGCCACCAAAGCCGCCATGATGGTGGTGATGACCCCAAGCGAAAACCATGTTTGTATTTGCTGCGGTATAACCGCTAAACATTATTGTTGCAAGTGCTGCTACCATTAAAGCCACAGATGCTTTTTTAATTGTTGAAATCATTTTCTTAAAAACTCATTGATAACAAATTATATTATAATTGCTTACCATAAATATGTTATATCATTATATTAATAAATTACAGGTTGATATTAGCGTAAATGAATTCAGATTATGTTTTTATATAAAATTTGTAACTTTGAATGTTATTATTAATATTTATATTTTTTAGTGGAGATTATACTTTGTATTTTACTCTAGTTATTTGAGGCATGGTCATAATTCAAAATAATTTATCTTTATCTTTACCATCGTATCAGATAGTTCCAAGCATGTATTTTATTGATTTTGGATTTATTTTCTCAGTCTTGCAGTTGTAATATACCATTATCTGATATAATAAAACAGACAAAAGTACAATTGTAGATACTTTATGAAATCCGCTTGCGGGCAAAGGGTCTATCCTAAAAACTGATTTGATATGTTCTATCAATGGTTCTATTGATATCCTTCTCTGGCTGTAGATAGCCTGTCCTAATATCGATTGATAAAAGCATACAAGCTCAAGCCTCTTTTTAGAAGTACTTTCATATCTTTCGACAACAGGACAAACCAAGTCTATTCCCAATACCTTCTTGCTATATTCATACAGTTTCTTATCGTCATAGCCTGGATTGGCTATCATGTACAATGCAAGTGATAGAGAGAATACCAAAGAAGAAGAAGTTAAAGAAACGTACATCTGATTATCCTGTACATTCGCAGTAGTTACATCTGCAGTTATAGGTCACTACAATCTTGCCTGTTGTACATGTTAAATGTAATTTATATCCAAATATCCATCTCTTTGTATGGCTGTAACCCCACCTTGCATCTGTATCAATGCCAGAACAAGGTACTATTCCTTTTTTCATGGATGATTTGTGCCATACAGGACCTTTTGCTTTTAAAAGAGTACTATCCACTGCTGCTGTTATAGAAGGATCTACCATGCCCTCTACAACAAACAGACATCCCATTGTAGATATCCTTTGTTTAATATCTGTAGAAATAGTCTTTAGTCTCCTGTCAAATGTACGCCTGCTAGGTATTTTTATCAAACCACAGGCTATTGCTAGTTTATGGTTATACAGACAATCCAAAATGAGAAAAGTATGTAAGGCATTGTTTGAATCGATTTTAAACCATAACCTCACAATAAAACATCTCAAAATTACAATTGGAGAATATACATATGGTCTGCCACGTTTCCTTTTTGCATTAGCAGGCCATGGTATACAACAACCTATCAGATACATAGGATGTTAAAAAGGATGGATTCTTTTATTCTATCAAGAGCTAATCTTTGGGACAGTATTAATCAAAATAATATTTCAAGGGTTAGCTTTAAGCTATATAGATCATGTTGAAAATATATTTGAATTATGACCATGCCTCATATTAGATCTCTTGCATAATTAGAATAAACAGCTATATGATCAGCAATTCTTCATTTTCTTGTTCTCTCATTGCTTTCATATGATCGGTTATCCAAAAAATCATTGCTTTTCAAATCATTCACTGCTGGTCTTACAGTGCAACAGTTCGATGACATTTATGAAAAAAATGTAACAAAAAGATATACTAAACATGAAATACAACGCTTGTTCAAAAAAGATAGAGAAAGACGTATAGGTGCAGGTAAACCTTTCAAACTAGATATTAAAGATAGATTTCTCATGCTTTTGGTTTACTATCGTCTATACATAACTTACACTATGGCAGGTTTTCTATTTGATTTGGATCAGAGCAACATCTGCAGAGACATTCAAAAGATTGAAGGGTTGATAAGAGAATGTTTGCCAATTCCGCAGAAGACATACCCAATAACCAAAAGGCTGAAAACTCCAGAGGCAGTTGATAAATATTTTCCAGGCTTTCTTCTTGCTTTTACAGATTGTACCGAACAGCAAATACCAAGACCTGCGGATAAGAATAGAAGAAAGATATTCTATTCAGGTAAGAAGAAAAGACATACTGTTAAGAATCAGATTACGGTTAACAATCGTGGTTATGTCCTTCACAAAGTACGCTATAAAAAAGGAAGAAAACATGACTACGATATTTATAAAAAGAACTATCCTGTCACTCCAAAACAAGTTGTTACTGTAGTTGATCTAGGGTATTTGGGCATAGAAAAGGATTTTCCAGAACAACTATCTGCACTACCATATAAAAAGAAAATAAACCAGTGTTTATCACAAGAAGAAATCGAGTTTAACATTATCCATTCGAAAAAGAGGATAATAGTAGAGCATACTATTAGCAGATTGAAAAAGTACAAGATAATGAGTGAGATATTTAGAAATAAATTGAGAAAATATAACAAGGTGTCAGACATAGTAGCAGGACTAGTGAACTATAGAATATCAAATTATCTGAACTAGAAATCGATATAGAATTAGAAGTGATGGTCTAGATTATTTCTAATTATGCAAGAGATCTAATGTTAATAGGTTTACCGCTTTAAGATAGTCTTCCAAAAGTTCTTTTTCTGTTGGTTTGTAATATGATTTGGATACCCCAATGTTATGTCCCATTAATAATTCTATATTGGCAGGTCTCATCATATTTTCACAATGGGTTTTAAAAAATTTGCGAAATCCATGTGCAGCTTTGAATTCATGTCGTTTTTTGCCATCCATTAATTGTATTCTTATATTTTGATGAAGTAATGCTCTACACAAAATAGTCCTTATTGCTTCATTTTTTAATTGAAGCGGCTTAGTTGCCGAACCGTACCTAGAACCAAATGGCATATTAGTTGTCTTCCACAGATCGCGCATAATCCAGCTTTCACCTGTTATTTTTTCACCGCAAGATGAACGACATTCCATCCATTTTTTCAATGCAGCAAAAGATTCAGAAGTTATAAAAGAGTAATATTGTTCAGGGTCGCCTGCATATACGATTATCTTGGCCGCGATTATTGTTCCTTCTTCATTTTCTATAGGAGTTATATGTTTCCATTTAAGATAATCCCACGCAGCAATTCTTATACCAGAAGAGAGCATAGTAAGAACTATAGGTTTTATTCTTACATCAGGATATTTCAATAGTTGATGAATTTCTTCAATGGTTGGGGCCCTGTCATCAGAAGCATGTTTGCCTTTTGGAATGCCTCTTGAAATGAACTTCCAGTTAAGAAGAATATCATTTACATCACAAAAAAGTTTTATAGGTTTATAATAATTGGAAATGGTAGATGCTTCTATCTCCCCTTTTGAAACCCTTTCCTTTTGATAAATCATAAAGTTTATGATTGAATTTTGCAGCCACTGAGGGTTTTCCTTTGCTTTTTTATAAAAGCTGATGAGTCTTTCTTCTATATTGTCCCCCGATACTTGAATATAATCAAGGAATGTTTTGAATCTGTTCGGATATCTTTTTTTGGTTTCTGGAGATTTAATGGAATACATGAATCGAACATACGGATTTTGGAAGTCATGGTTATTTTGAGAATGTTGTTGTGAATTTTGAGAGACAGGTTGCTGCATATTTATATTATTATTATCAAATCTGGAACTAAAAAACATACAGAAATGCAATGGACCGAGTGGGATTCGAACCCACGACCTCGGCAATGCCAATGCCGTATCCTACCAGGCTAGACGATCGGCCCTAAATAGATTAGTAATTTTAATTCTCCACATTAATATTTGTTACACATAGTCTTTCTGAATATTGAAGATTAGACAACAAACATGTATCTAAATCGAAAAGAAAAAATCCTCTATTATTATTTGAATATTCAACAATCTAAAACTGTATAACATCTCAACCACATAGATCACAGTTTATCAATAATATATCTAAAATTCTTTAAGTTCCGATAGCTATAAATTTATTCAGGGGAGATACAAATCATTTCATAAAGTATCACCCATAATCTCAGAAATGCTACTAAAAGATCACATGTCCATGAATAAAGCATGGGTGATATGTTTTGAATTACTCTGTATTACCTGCTTGACAATACAAGTAATCAAAATAAAAGATTGGTCGAATGAGCATCAATAAAGAAGAACCCTATCCATTATCTTCTAATGAATTGCTATACTATCTGAATCACAAACACACTAAATGCAAAAAGTATACGAGATATATAAAAGCAGAAGAATCATCCATTCAATACTATATGTCAAAAATTATGTATAACCAATCGTAAGATCCATTCATCCCTATTTCTTTCACAATCGACAGGATGAATGTATGCTCCATATTGGCTTATGAATATCCTATGCCTAATTGTACTGATTCCACACATA
The DNA here is from genome assembly GCA_963830925.1 of uncultured Nitrososphaeraceae archaeon. Lineage (GTDB taxonomy): Archaea > Thermoproteota > Nitrososphaeria > Nitrososphaerales > Nitrososphaeraceae > Nitrosocosmicus. The sequence goes on from CAWHOB010000001.1 coordinate 1,875,064, forward strand.
GTTGACATTTTAGCTTCCTAACATAGTTGACACTCTAGTCTTAGAGTGTAATAATAATGGATATAATTGAAAATAGGTATAAAATGATAATTGAATCAGAACGTTCAGGTAAGACTATATCTGATGCTTGTACTGCATATGGTGTTTCAAGACAAACATGGTACAAATGGAAGAAACGGTATAATGTATATGGGATAGATGGATTAAAAAACCAATCAAGAAAGCCACATAATATTAAAAATGTAAAGGTAACCAAAGATATAGAAAAGATTATTCTCGAGCTGAGACTAAACAACAGATTTGGTCCAATGAGAATAAGGTTCAGATTAAAGAGAAAGTATGGAATCAGCTTGGGTACAAAAACCATTTACAATATTCTAAAGAGACACAATCTCAATGTACTATCTGTTAAAATAAAAAGAAAATACAAGATTTGAAATGAAACATCCGAATGAGTTGGTTCAAATGGATACCAAAGGACCTTTTTATCTAAAAGGCTCACGAAGCAAAAATTATTTTATTCATGTTATAGATGATTGCCCCTCAAGAAAAGTAGTTAGCAAATGGTGCAGCAGAAGAACTAGTGAAGAATCACTGTCGGTTCTCAACGAATGGATTGAACTCTACGGTAAACCTATGAAAGTGATGCACACGATGGTTGTGGTAGAGAATTTACATCGAATAAATTCAAACATTATCTTTTTCTCAATGGAATAAAGGACAAGCAGATTCCTAAAGGTTATCCACAAGAACAGGGGAAAGTAGAAGCGTATAACAAAATAGTCATAACTGAATTTCTACAAGTAGAAGAGTTAATTGATATGAAAGAGGGAATAGAGAAATACGAACTATTTGTCAAATCGTATAACTATGAAAGAGAACACGGTGGAATAAACGGAATGACGCCATCAGAGAAGTTCATGAAATCTTTAAAACAACCGATATTGATAATGTAGAACAAGACAAAATGTGTCAGCCATGTTGGTACATTGTTTTGTCAACCATGTGTGGAAGTACAACAGCTAATAATAATATTAATAATAATATAATCGTTAACCAGTTTAAGAACACAATACTAACTATCAAATATCAAATATTTTAATGACCAAAGTTAGTTTTACACTATTTAATTATCATGACAAAAAATGAATGTATCCATTTTATAAAATGTTTAAATATAACAAATTTCTTTTGCATAAAGTCTCATTCTTTACTTACACGAATATTCTTCAATAATCGAGGTTTCCTCATAAAAATAAGAACGATATTTAAAATCAATAATTTGAATGCTTGTGAATATTGTGTAACCTATTAACAGAAACACCATATAATTAATATTTTTCGACTGATGAGGCACAAATCATATTCAAAAATTATCTTTTAGAAAATATAAAGTACAATAATTCTTAATTTTTTGATATTATAATTAAAGACCAAATATATTTATAACTTATTTTTATCCAAAATATTCGATTTTAGTTATATGGTAATATTTGTCTAGTCTAATACTTTTGCATTAATCATATATAAAAAAGATATCTTTTGAAATGAAAAAGATAACATTTTAATTTATCTTAAAAGGCTAAACAATAATTAAAATTCATACAAATAGATTTCAAAGTTGTTCTGGTTCTTTCATACGTAGTTATACAAAGTAAATTAATGATATAGATTCAAATCAAATTCAACCTATTTACCAATGACCAGTCAAAGAACTACACAAATCAATCAAATTTCAAGAAATACTTTCTATAATGAAATTACAAAATAAAAAAGAATAAAGAAATAAAATATATTTAATAAAGTAAATTGTATTAATATTTATATCGTCATTGTTATATTATCTCATCATAAATTTTAGGTTGTAATGGTTTTGTCAATAATTTGTTTATGGTTTCACGAACTTTGGCGGCTTCCGGACTATTAAAGTGTTTGTTAAAAAGTTCTTTACTAGACCAAAGATGATCAATTATTAACTCATTTGGATTTTGAGCTGAGGAGTATATATCATGAGAAAGCACACCGTCTCTTTTTTTTGCTTGCTCAGACATAGGTTTAAGAATGTTCAATACGTCCTGTTTTTTTCCTTCCGCAACTTCTAAAGTTACTATTACTCTAATTTTTAAGCTCATTGAATTTGTCAACAAGAAAATCTATTTAAAACATCTTATTGCTGATTTGTTACAAGTATTGCTCATATTTTATATATAAGTAGAGCGATTTTCAATCTCTTAGGTATAATGTAAATATACTCGTATTTGATAACAGGCAATCAAATAACAATATTTTAGGTCATAAAACGAACCCAATTCATAATACAATTTTCAGTAAGAATAAATACAATATAATCATAAGAACAGGTAAAAAATTGAGTATTACGCTAAAATCATCATTATTATATATTGATCTTTTCTAACAACTTTTCATAATACTCTCGTGAATTTCCTGTTTCATCTAATTTTGCTTTTTCTACACTACCAAGATCATTATTAACAGCAGTTTCTTGATCTTTAAGTATCATATCTGCCATAACAAATAATCTCTGATTTTCCTTTGCTAAATGCAAAGAAACGTGATGAACATATTCATCAATACTTTTTACAAGATCTGTGCAATCTCCACAGGAAATATAATTTTTAGTTGCATCTATAATTGAATTTGCAAGGTCTTTAGTAATTTCATGCTCATATAACATCCTAGCTATAGGTCCACCTTCTTTAGGCATCCCATTCTTTTCCAGGGATGGAAATAATGATTCTTCCTCCTTTCCATGATGACAAACATTTGTAAAATTAATAGAAAAATCTATTGCATTATTTAAAATTGATTCAGGAATTTGCTTCTTATCCTTTAATAAAGAAGAAATAATCTTTAAGGAATTTATCATTTTTTCAATCAATAAATGATCTTTTCTTAACGATTCTGTAGCTGTCATATTTAACTGTAATATTCAATATCTACCAAGCTAAATAACTTATCTTTATACAATTATTGATTAAACTAAATAACCTTCCATAATAAACTAAAAGAATATAAAATTAAATTTAATACACCTTTTAAAAGAACAATGATCTATATTTTATTGCCTTGGTAAAAAATATGTAATTTATATGATTTAATCAACAGTTGATAAATATAACGCTCATCTGTCAACAATTTAACGTATAATAGATTTTTTTAAAATTAACACTTTTAAAATCAAAAGGTTTCATATTTGAAATATAATCTATATTAAAAGATATGTGTAGGTTTTAATCATAAAACCATAATGAATTTAGAGATTAAAAGTTATATTTTTTGTCAATCTGACTGCAATTAACTTCACTTTATTATCTACTACATATACTTACTACGTTACGTTGTGGAAAATCCATCAGTCGTATATCAAATTGTCTGAAAAAAGTTTTAAATGTTTAATAATTGATAATTTGTATGGTATCGATCGTTAAAATTGATGACAAATACTGACTAACAATTGATAGAGTTTTTTATAAATGATATAAAAATGGAAGTAAATTTAATATTTACAGTATTTAATGTTTCTGTGTCTATTGGGCTCCTAATGGAGAGGTATTATTATTATTACTATTGGCAGTTGCGTTAGGACTTCCTGTTGGACTTCCTGTTTGAAGCATCTCATTTTCTTCAATCTCGTCTTCTATTGCTGTAGCTAGTTTGTGAATTGTTTGAGCATTATAACCTTTTGCAAGTTCTTGGTTTACATGTAGTACAAAACCATTCAGCTTTTCATATGGACTTCCAACCCTAGATGGTAATTTGTCAGCTTGTGCCTGAGTTGTTATAATACTTCCTGGCGGTACAAATTTGTCATCAGCGATAGTGACACCATTAGTTATTGTACTTGATATTCCTATTGCATCGCGCTTTCCGAGTTTTGCATTAAAGATCATGCTCTTCATTCCAACAAAAGTATCATTTCCTATGTATGCAGGTCCATGTACCTGCACATCATGAGCTAAACTAACTTTGCTACCAACATATACAGCAAAACCGTTTTTAAATGCAGCAGCATCATTAGCCTTCAATAGCGAACCTTGTGCTGAATATCTTCTGTCATCAATATTTTTGCCATGAGATGTTGTTTCCAAAGCATGTAAAATAACGCCGTCTTGAAGATTAGAGTAATCTCCAATGTAAATAGGTGTACCTTCGTCACCTCTACATACTGCAAATGGTGCGACTGCCACTAATTTTCCTATCCGGCAGTCACCAATAACTACAGCAAAAGGATCGATATATGCGGTTTTAGATATTTTTGGAAATGTAACATTTGGATTAAAATCCGTCTGAACGTTAGGACGTATATTAGTGACATTGTTTGTAGTAGACTTTTGTTGTTGTTGTTGTTGTGTTGCAACAACAACTGATGACGATTTCAGAAATATTTGGTTGGAACTAGCAATAACCATAAAGGTCATGAGAGCCATTGCCAATATCAGACTCTTGCTTATTTTCATACGATGTTGTATAAAGGCGGTACTATAAAATAATAGTGTAAAGAAAATATGGGAAAATAAAGATACAGGATATAATAAGAATAAAGAGATATATTATCAACAATTCATCATTTTCTTGCATTCTTTGTTCTCATATAGCATTCTATCTAAAAACATTTTTATTTTATTCACTGGTTTGACAGTGAAATAGTGTGTCGATATTTTTGATAAAGATGACTAAAAGACATACTAGATCTCGCATAATTAGCAACAACCGGGCTTTTTCCCTTTGGAATTCTAATTGATTTTCAGTTCGACTGATCTAATATTCTATAGTTTATCAAATCTATAATTATATCTAATACCCCTAAGGGATTTGAAAAGTAATGGCTTTATGAGTAATCTCTCGTATAAAAGCAAAAAGAGAAATAATGGATGGAGAACTAGCGGCCATAAAGATGTTACAACTAATTATGCAAGAGATTTAATAAATAAATTTAACATAGTTATCTCAAGACTTAGAAACTAAATAAAAAATGAATTTACGTTAATATTTTTTTTCCAGGGTTTAATATTGATTTAGGATCAAAAAGATTTTTAACATGTCCAAACACAGAATATAATTTTTCACCATACATAAAGGGAATATATTTTACTCTAGCCAGACCATCGCCATGTTCCCCAGTAATGGTTCCACCTAATTTTATTACCTCTGCAAAAATCTGATTTGCCAAAGAATCCATTAATTTAATTTGAGAATCTGAATTTGTATCTATAATAGGACGAACATGCAGATTCCCATCCCCGGCATGACCATAAATCACATATTTAAGATCATTATCAGCAAAACTTTGTATCATAAAACGTACATAATCATACAATGATTCATTTGCTACGACAGTATCTTCAATTAAACCAATAGGCTTTCTAGAACCATCTGATATTTTCATCACATTATTTAAAGCGCCCTTGCGAGATGCCCAAATTTGTGTGATACTTTTGTCATCACTTACACTTTCTAAAATATTACATTTATCACATAATTTTTCTTTAAATATTCTCACCTTTTTATCAATAGATTCGGCTTTGTCTTCTGCAAATTCCACAAATAATAAACATCCAAAATTTTCGAGAGGATCATTCATGGTATTTTCATTAATATTAGAAATAACAGTGTGATCAAGCAATTCAACAGCAGTTGGAGAAAACTGTAATATCAAAGGCACTTGTAATATAGCAGAAAACATATCCTTAAAACTCATTAAAAATAAATGACGATATTGAGGAATATCCACTATTTTCAACTTTGAGCGTGTCACTAATCCCAGTGTTCCTTCAGATGATGCAAATATTTTTTGTGGAGAAAATTTTTTGTTTGAAAATAAAGCGTCGAGTCTATATCCACATGAGTTTTTCGTTACTTTTGGAAATTGATTTTGAATGATATCTAAATATGGAGACAATAATTTTAATAGTTTAATCATTAAAGGATCAAAAGAATACGATTTTTCATTAACCTGACTGAAAGTTCCATTAGAATACACTATGTCAACTTCTTGTAGAAAATCTATTGTACTCCCATAACCTAAAGAATGAGCACCACTAGAATTATTTGCAATCATTCCGCCAATAGTGCAGTAATTACCACTGGCAGGATCAGGGGGTAAAAATTTTCCTCTTTTCTTTAGCTCTTTGTCTAAAACGCCTTTAACTACTCCAGGTTCAACAAGTACATAATCAGATTCTATTTCCAAAATTTTGTTCATGTATTTAGTAAAATCTACTACAATGTTATTTGAAAGTGATTGTCCAAGAAGTCCTGTGCCTGCACCTCTAGGAGTCAAAGAAATATTTTTATCAAAACAATATTTACATAAATTCTCTACATCATACCGGTCATATGGACATACAATAAATTCAGGTTTTAAGACAAAATTACTTGCATCAACAGAATAAATATCTCTACTCCAGTCATCAAACAAAACATCGCCATTTATTATACGGCTAATATCATCTGAATTCAATTTTGTCATTATTATATTATAACATTACCACATAACTCTAGAATATAAGTAATAATATAGATCATTGTACATTTTAATTTAATTTATTTTATTTAAAAAGAATCAAATAATGTTCAGAGATATTTTATTCTTAAAAGAGAGCACATCAAAAAAGGATTGATTCTAAAAGCATCACCAAATAAAATTTCTACAGATAGATAAAGAATAGGAATGTATAGATCTCTTGCATAATTAGAAATAATCTAGACCATCACTTCTAATTCTATATCGATTTCTAGTTCAGATAATTTGATATTCTATAGTTCACTAGTCCTGCTACTATGTCTGACACCTTGTTATATTTTCTCAATTTATTTCTAAATATCTCACTCATTATCTTGTACTTTTTCAATCTGCTAATAGTATGCTCTACTATTATCCTCTTTTTCGAATGGATAATGTTAAACTCGATTTCTTCTTGTGATAAACACTGGTTTATTTTCTTTTTATATGGTAGTGCAGATAGTTGTTCTGGAAAATCCTTTTCTATGCCCAAATACCCTAGATCAACTACAGTAACAACTTGTTTTGGAGTGACAGGATAGTTCTTTTTATAAATATCGTAGTCATGTTTTCTTCCTTTTTTATAGCGTACTTTGTGAAGGACATAACCACGATTGTTAACCGTAATCTGATTCTTAATAGTATGTCTTTTCTTCTTACCTGAATAGAATATCTTTCTTCTATTCTTATCCGCAGGTCTTGGTATTTGCTGTTCGGTACAATCTGTAAAAGCAAGAAGAAAGCCTGGAAAATATTTATCAACTGCCTCTGGAGTTTTCAGCCTTTTGGTTATTGGGTATGTCTTCTGCGGAATTGGCAAACATTCTCTTATCAACCCTTCAATCTTTTGAATGTCTCTGCAGATGTTGCTCTGATCCAAATCAAATAGAAAACCTGCCATAGTGTAAGTTATGTATAGACGATAGTAAACCAAAAGCATGAGAAATCTATCTTTAATATCTAGTTTGAAAGGTTTACCTGCACCTATACGTCTTTCTCTATCTTTTTTGAACAAGCGTTGTATTTCATGTTTAGTATATCTTTTTGTTACATTTTTTTCATAAATGTCATCGAACTGTTGCACTGTAAGACCAGCAGTGAATGATTTGAAAAGCAATGATTTTTTGGATAACCGATCATATGAAAGCAATGAGAGAACAAGAAAATGAAGAATTGCTGATCATATAGCTGTTTATTCTAATTATGCAAGAGATCTAATATGAGGCATGGTCATAATTCAAAATCACTTATCTTTATCCAGAATTCCATTCCATCATCCAGTTCCAAGCATGTATTTTATTGATTTTGGATTTATTTTCTCAGTTTTACAGTTATAGTACACCATCAGTTGATATAATAAAACAGACAAAAGTACAATTGTAGATACTTTATGAAATCCACGTGCTGGCAATGGGTCTATCCTAAATACAGATTTTATATGCTCTATCAAAAGTTCTATGGATATTCTTCTTCTTTTATAGATAGCCTGTCCCAATACCGATTGATAAAAACATACAAGCTCAAGCCGTTCTTTGGGAGTACTTTCGTATCTTTCAACAGGGCAAACCAGATCTACTCCTAATACCTTCTTGCTATACTTGTACAGTTCCTTATCATCATATTCCGGGTCAGCAACCATATATCGTAATGAGGATAAAGAGAAAACAGGTGGAGGAGGAGGAGATGTTAAAGGAATGTACATCTTATTGTCTGGCACATTAGCAGTAGTCACATCTGCAGTTAAAGGTACTATGATCTCTCCTGTTGTAGATGTTAGATGTAGTTTATATCCAAATATCCATCCTTTTGTACGACTATAGCCCCACCGTGCATCCGTGTCAATACCAGGACAAGGTACTTCTCCTTTCTTCATGGATGATTTATGCCATACAGGACCTTTTGCTTTTAAAAGAGTACTATCTATTGCGATTATGATATACTTGTCATTATCATCATCTGTCTTGTCTTCTTTTAATATCGATGTTCAATTTGTTTATCCTCTTACAAATGTGACCATAACTTGGATTAGCAGGTAGAGTTTTTCCAGTAGTATTGATAATGCCTTCTGTCTGTCTGTAAGGTAGATGAAAGGAGCAACGTATGTAACCAATGACTAGGATGAAGGAATCTGGAAAGATGAATGGTTTATCATTCTTGTTTTTGTTCGTCCTTTGCAGTTCATTATCTCAGATATCAAGGAAATCGTATGAGGAGGATTTCACCACGTCTAACTAATGAGCGGTTATAAGAAGATCAGTCAACCACAATTATTTGATCTGATCAAACCTAAATAGGTTGAGTTAGACGACAAAGCATTGTCTATTAATAAATTTCAAATTTAAGACATAAGATACTATAATATATTCTATCAAATTATAGATAAACTTTTATATTTTTTCTAATAAAGGAGGTTTATTGGCAATTCAAAATAATTTAATATATTTAACGATAATATATTCAATTATATCCGTTTTCTCTTATTGTATAATGGAAGAGATCCAAAGTCCAATTAAACCAATCTTTGCACGTAGTTCCAACAATTTTAATGCATCTGGAACACTTAATTCAACACTCTATACTACAACTGGTAACTGGGATTCTACAGGTAATTGGACGCTTGTTGTAAACAATGGAAAAGTAACATTTACAGCAGATATGACCTGGCAAGGAGGTTCATCAACCCATACTCATAGCTTTAAAAATTTTAAATCAAATTATATGCATTTATCTGCTAACAACACTGTTTTATTGAAGGGGACTATGGATGTAGAAACTAATGGATTTACAACATGGCAAAAGGTTCCTTCTACAATAAATATAGAAGATGGAAAAATAATACATATTTCAGTAGATGATAAAAAAACAGATAATCACTTTGCAGGACAAGCGATACATGGAACTGTTAATTCACTAAATTGTGCTACACCTGGATCTAATATGGAAGTGTCTGAACCTTGTCAGTTAACTAATAAGGTGATAAACAACACAAAATAACTTTTTACATATGAAATTGGTAGACAAATTAAAATAAAAAAACGAAATGCTACCATTAATTTCCCTTTTTAATATCATTGTAATTTAAAATTTATACATTTAGATTTTAAAAATAAGAAAAATTCTCGTCATATTATAACAGAAAATTAAGATCTTTGGATTTATTGATTGCTGTCTGCAACAACGAATGACGAATCCATAGATTATACATCTTTACTCAAATTATTTCTTTAATGTCATGGTCATCATTATCATCATTATCATCTTGATTCTTTTTATCTTTCAATATATCAAACGCATTGTTTATTTCAAATGGTTGTTCTATGATGGCATCTTTTATTCCTTGTTCTAGAGAGGCATCCTCTTGAATGCTTATTTTCTCTTCCACTCTTAACATCTTCCACAAATAGGCATCACTTTACCATAGACTTGAAAAGCTCTGCCAAGGGCTCTTAATTGAATGCCATCTGAGATATACCATTTTATAATGGAAGGATATTGTTCTGATAGTTCTGATTCTGGGATTGTGACATCTCTATCATATTGTTTTAACAACCATTTTCCTGTAGGTGGAATTATTGAGTGTTGCATAAACTCGGCTTAGGATTAATGAGATCTTCCCAATAATTTCAAAGAACTCTGGAGCCATCCTCTTCATGTAAATGGAAGGGTCTGCAAGAACACTCTAGAGCGATGATTATCGTTTGGATATCATATAACATGTGCTTTGTTGCATGATTCAAAAATCAGTTAAAACATCAATTTATCTGTAACAATAACAATTGAATATTAACTATTTCCGTTATAACTCTATCAACAAAACGTTAACAAATAACGATTAAAATAATCATGCAACAAAGCATTTGTTCATTAGTTCTAGCTTGGAATCCCTATCAAGGAAATCATATGAAATAGTATCTTGCCACATTGGACTAATAATGAGCGGTTGTAAGAAGAGATCCAGCAATCAAGCATGATAAATTGGTTCAATCCATCTAAATAGATTGTTAGAAGACAAAGCAATAGAAATCTAAAATTTTTATAAAATACATTGTTTATCCATCCAATAGAAATGGAAAAAATGGTGAAAATCATTTCAGCTATATTATGCTTTACGTATAAATACGTACAATATTTTTATATTAACAATTTATTCATATAAATTTTATATAAAAAATATATTTTTATCAAATATAAGATCATAACATATTAATATAGTAGAATAATTATCCTAATATTACCATGAACACTAAAATTTATGTAATTGCACCTGTATTGGCAGTTATCCTAGTAGTAGGAATGTCAATCGCAATGTTTGACAATTCAGCATTCGCAAGATCAAGCTCAAGCGCCAATGGTGGAAGCGCCAATGGTGGAAGCGCCAATGGTGGAAACGCTAATGGTGGAAACGCACACGGTAACAATGGTAATGCACATTCCAGCGGCTCTGGTTCAGCATATGGTGGTTATGATAACGGAAATATAGCTGATGGCGGTACTGGCGGCAATGGTGGAACTGCAGGCAGCGGTGGTACTGGCGGCGGCGGCGGCACATCCAACGCTTATTAAATACGCAGCTTAAAATAAAATAAAATCCAAAAAATACATTCCTTTTTTTTTACATCATATCATTTATCATAAAGTTTTGTATTAATTGTAAATGAAATCCTATTTATCAAAATAATAATACAGTAGTTCTGCTTTGTTGTATGATTCGAAAATCCGTTAAAATAGTGGTTTAGATATAACAATAACAATTGGATTTGACTGTTCTCGTTGTAACTTCTTCCATAAAACATTTAGCAATTGATGAAAAAATATTCATGCAATAAAGCATTAGAGATAACTTCCAGGATAGCGATCAGTTTTCAACCCTAAAATTTAGTCAAATTTGTTACTAGTCCCCTTGGGCCCATAAGAGATATCTTCCTTTTTTAAGGCCCGTTTCTCATTATATATTTAGTTGATTTCCTCTTCAAATATAACAACTATAGATCCAGCAACAACGGCAGTAGATCCATCAATAATAATATCAAACAGCTCTATTTTATCACCATATCAAAAATTCATCTATGCGTTAAATGCTCCCGAATCCAAGAGGCAGTACCCAAGACGATTTCAAGTATTCTTGGATTATTTAAAAATTAACGAATTGACCATAGAAGAAAAAATGAATTCATTTTATAAACAAACATTACAGAAAGGAGGAAGTTGGCTAGAATGCGAACTATTAAAGTTTTTTACAATTCAAAATCAACGTGCAGAAAGAAAGGAAATACCTACAGAGACCATTAAAAATTATCTCAAACCTATCAAACTTTTCTGCCAAATGAATAACATTATGATAAACTGGAAGTTAATATCGAAGGGAATAAAGAAAGGTAACAGGTATTCCAGTGACCGCCCGCCTTCAATTGAAGAAATTGAAAAGCTGTTAAAATATCCAGACAGACGAATAAAACCAATTGGTTTTGTCATGATTTCTTCTGGAATAAGAATTGGCTCTTGGAATTATCTCAAGTGTGGACATATTACGCCTATAACAAAGGATGAAGTGATTGTAGCAGCAAAAATAAAAGTCTATAACACAAAAACAAACAACTATTATTTTTCATTTATTACTCCAGAGGCCTACAATGCAGTAAAAGATTGGATGACCTTTAGAGAATCATTTGGAGAGAAAATAACAAATGATAGTTGGGTAATGCGTAACTTATGGCAAATCAAAAGTCAACGTTTTGGAACTTATCTAGGTCTTGCAAAACACCCAATCCAATTTAGTTCTGATGGAATTAGGATGCTAATTAATGATGCATGGAAAATACAAGGAGTGCGAGAAAAAAATAGTGATGGTGGAAAATATGCATTCAAAAGCCTACATGGATTTAGAAAGTTTTTTGAAACCCAAAGCCAGATAAACATGAATCCATTAAATGTTTCAATGCTCATGTCTCATGATACAGGCATAGCTCAGCACTATTATAAACCAAAAGATAATTCGATACTAAAAGGATGATCATTTCTCTTTGCTATGATGTGCAGTAGGTCAGTATAACTTGGTAAAGTAGAAAGTTGTATTTATACGACGCTTGTAAATAGAGAATGATACGTCTGTATCTTTGTTCATTGCATTTATTTTATCGGCATCTGTATATATCCTACCTATGGCTTATATACCGGATACAAAGGTTCGATTACAAAGACTTGACTCAATATGATAAACATCTTTGTCATCTGATTCTCATGCTGGCGACATCATGAATAATAGGTTGTATCAATCTCTAATTTGAGACCTAATTCATTTGCAGCTGCCACACCTCTGCTACAAAATCGACAGGGATCACAGTTTTACTTTTAAAATTTTTTTAATTTATTTATCTATCGAATATTCAATTTAGAATTTTGTATAGTAATATAAGGATAATTCCTTCTAAACCTATGTTCTATGTGTACCTTATACTCTAGTATTATGATGCGAAAAACTGTTGTAATCATAAGATTAAAAACTCAAATCATTGGACATCTGCATCATTTAATCATGTTCTTTTGAATACTTTAAATGATCTTCTATTTCTTCTAATATGTGTTCAGAAATTTAGGACGCTCTTTGAAATATTAGAACTGTTCTCTATATCCAATCTTTGATTTTAATTTTATGGTCTTTGTTATCTCATAATCATTATCATTGTCATGTTTGATAGCGGTTAATCTTTCTTGTTGGTATCAGTGATAGTCTTGCTCTTTATTTCCTAATTTCATATCTGATGTATCTGACGTTGGTTTAACTATTTCTGTCTTGTAACATTAACATTGCTTTCAATTTTGTTTTTAGCGGTATCAAATAAGTCAGATTGCCCGATCTATTGTATCCTCATTGTAAGACTACAGTCCAACCATCAAATACTTCATTGCAAACAAAGATGGAGAAAAATGTCTCCGGTATCTCCGGTGAGCACAACCTTATCTCCTGCAACTGAAAGTTTATCTCCGTATTTAGAGGGTTTATCTCCGGCTTCAGGTTCATATCTCTGAAAGATAATTACGTTTTATTTTTGGTGAATAACAGTATTATAAAGTTCTTGTATGGGGCCAAGCAGTTTCCTTTAATGTTGTTGACATCTTACTCCTTGCTCAGATATTTTGGTTACGACGACGGAGCAAAGGGCGTGGTGTTTTTCATTAAAAAAATATTTATCAATTAAATCATCGATATAAATTTCAGAACCATCCACATCAATAATTTTATATTTATTACTACTACTACCCTCGTTGCTCCGTCGTCCTAACAAATATTCTATATAAAAATAAAGAAGATTATTCAGAAGGCTGTATGCTTGTTACTGGGTGTATCTCCATCCAGCCGTGCTCTGAATCCAGAACATAATCACCTATAATAGTTACATGACTATCTTGTGATGGGATGTTAATATTTTGATGAAAGTCTTGGCAAGCGGGTATAGCATCACGTTGAGTAACTTGACCCTGACAAATTGGTTCCACAACTAAATCTCCATGTTGTCCAGCTACATTACCATCATTCAATAGGTTGGCATATTGCGGATCTAAATGCACCCTTATATGTAGATCACCATCTGGTTCGGCTTTAATGTGGTCTATAATGCCTGTAACAGTTATACAAGGATCATTGACTTGTAATCTAGAAGGATGATAAACGTGATCCCATAGTGATTGGTCACAATTATTACTGGAGTGTTGCATTGCTGTTGAAAATCTTGCGGTTGATAATAGTGTATCATTAGCATGCAATGAAGATAAAGGAGACATTTTTACACTAGTCTCTTCATCAGATGTTGCTGACGATGAAGATGACAATGTATTATTGGTAGGTTGTGCAAATACTACTGTTGCTGTATTTTGTTGATCAGACACAAGAAAAACTCCAAGTGCAAATAAAACAATTGCATTTATAACAATTAAAGATTTATAGTTCATTATGTAATGAAAAGTAAAACTTCTTCAAAAACATTACTTAATGACAAAGAATATGATAAAGCAAGTTTTGGAATTATCTTAAAACTAAGAATCTGTCTAATCATCCAAAATAAAGTTAAGGATAGATGATTGCTTTGTTGAATGATTACTCTTTCCAAATACATTTAGCTAGTGTTATCTGAAAAATCATATGAAATGGTCTACCTTTAACCAATCCCTTGTTAGACGGGGTAAAATACTCGTGGGCTTTGATATCATTAACAACTGAAATTCAGATCTAAAAGAGTGGAATAAAGATAAGGTTGACTAATCATTTCATATCTTATACAGTTCTTATTTGCTTGATCTTAGCAATTTTCATTTTTCTCATCTATAATCCCAATTTTTCATCATCAACAAACACCGAAATTATAAAAGATTAATCCTTCTGTTGCAAAGCAAACAAAGTATTTGATGGTTGTAGTATTGACGGTTGTTTCTTTGGAACTTAACATGAATTGATCGTAATAGAATCATTTAAAAGTTCATACGATTTGTTGGTTATAGTTAGCTGTTGTACTTCCACACATGGTTGACAAAACAATGTACCAACATGGCTGACACATTTTGTCTTGTTCTACATTATCAATATCGGTTGTTTTAAAGATTTCATGAACTTCTCTGATGGCGTCATTCCGTTTATTCCACCGTGTTCTCTTTCATAGTTATATGAATTGACAAATAATTCGTATTTCTCTATTCCCTCTTTCATATCAATTAACTCTTCTACTTGTAGAAATTCAGTTATGACTATTTTGTTATACGCTTCTACTTTCCCCTGTTCTTGTGGATAACATTTAGGAATCTGCTTGTCCTTTATTCCATTGAGAAAAAGATAATGTTTGAATTTATTCGATGTAAATTCTCTACCACAACCATCGTGTGCATCACTTTCATAGGTTTACCGTAGAGTTCAATCCATTCGTTGAGAACTGATAAAGATTCTTCACTAGTTCTTCTGCTGCACCATTTGCTAACTACTTTTCTTGAGGGGCAATCATCTATTACGTGAATAAAATAATTTTTGCTTCGTGAGCCTTTTAGATAAAAAGGTCCTTTGGTATCCATTTGAACCAACTCATTCGGATGTTTCATTTCAAATCTTGTATTTTCTTTTTAGCTTGACAGATAGTACATTGAGATTGTGTCTCTTTAGAATATTGTAAATGGTTTTTGTACCCAAGCTGATTCCATACTTTCTCTTTAATCTGAACCTTATTCTCATTGGACCAAATCTGTTGTTTAGTCTCAGCTCGAGAATAATCTTTTCTATATCTTTGGTTACCTTTACATTTTTAATATTATGCGGTTTTCTTGATTGGTTTTTTAATCCATCTATCCCATATACATTATAGCGTCTCTTCCATTTGTACCATGTTTGTCTTGAAACAGCATATGCAGTACAAGCATCAGATATAGTCTTACCTGAACGTTCAGGTTCAATTATCATTTTATACCTATTTTCAATTATATCCATTATTATTACACTCTAAGACTAGAGTGTCAACTATGTTAGGAAGCTAAAATGTCAACCATGTGTGGAATCAGTACAATTAGGCAAATTTTACCCACCAATAGAATCAAAGAAGTTATCTTCAGTAGTTGTCATATTGATATCGTTGCTGGGCACATTATCTTTGATTGTATCTTTTATTCAAAATAGACTTGGAATAGGCTCACTATCTTCTTCATCATCATCTGATTCATTGCAAATAGTACAACCCAAAATGCCGGCTTCATCATCATCATCTCAGACAGGTATTTTTGGACACGGTATACCTGGCCTATATCATGTATCAATTTTGGATCTTTTGATGGCTATTGGAATAACTACATTTGGATGCATATTTGCCTATGTGATGGTTAGTATGTGGCTGAAACGTTCAAAAGAAAAGGAAGAGAGAATGCTTTTGCAACATCAATAAATTACTAGTTTAGGGATACAAGCAAATATAGCAGAAAAAGAAGTAAAGATTATTTTTTATTCTTAGTTTATGATTAAAAATACTATTTTACTGCTTTATTGCAGGATTCTCTATTTTCAAATGCTTTGTTGCATAACTCTGAAATTCGTTTTTCATGATTGAATCTTATTATAATAAAACGAATTACGAATAGATGTCTCCTAAACTTGAATTATATGTGTCGTATATTTATGATAAAATTAAGTTATGCAACAAAGCATTTTCAAATGCATTTAGATAACATTAACCAACAAACATTATGAACTGGCCATCCTATATCTAATCTCTAGTTAGACGAGGTGAAATCTTACTAGGGATTGATGTCATTAACAACTGAGATGCCGAATTAAAAGAGATGAACAAAGATAAAGTCGTAGAACCATTTCATTACTCAAATACTTTACTTCTTTTGCTTGGTTATACTAAAGTGTACTTTCATCTACATATAGGCAAACCGAAGAGGGAATTACACAAGAGGACATGCTAAAGGCAAGTATCTTCTTACTTGATTTTACAACAATAAATAGAAGGATAAACAGGTTAAATATTCAAATAAATAATGATAAAGGTGAAGTTTTTAAAGACGAATATTGAATATTCGCCAGACCGTTTTTTATATTCACAGTTAAATGGAAAGAATTGTTGTAAAGGTTAGTTTGGTTATGTTAATATTATGAATTATCCCGTGCAACCTGTTGATATCTGAGGCCAGAGTGCTTTCAATCGATATAGATTTATTTTTTAGCTGATATTAGATATATTTTACAATGTAAATTAATAGTTAATTTACAGTTCCATAAACATGTCAGAATAGAAGCCCTCTGTTATTTAGATATTTATAATAACTTACTGAATTTTAAACAATATGTTTCACATGATCATTTGACATTGGTTCCATTTTAAGAACCGCTATTGATATTAAATTCACTCGATCGATATCTATAATGCTACTAAAATAGGATCATCGTCATTATAATCTGCCGACAATTATGACGGATGATGATGATAGTTTAATCGAATTGAATCCTTTCTTGCTATTTATAAATTCAACAAGATAAGCAAACAAGATAAAAATATCAAATTAGATTAACTACTTTTTTAATTTTGTTACATTATCAATTCCGCTCAATCTCATAAATCCCGTTTGCAATTACTAATACAAGAGATCTAATATTGGATATTGGAACTAATGTAATACCTTTCGAATTAAACCTGTAAAATTAAAAAGATTAGAATGCCTGCTACTGTAGATAGAAGATCATTGTCGATTTATCTGGTTGTTTGTAACCTTAGATCTAACAGATGCAAGCGATTGGTCAATTTGATATATGGCTAGCTTGTCTTTTCCAAGTAACTCGAACTTTTGGAGAATTGTTTGAAATAATGTTTCCTCTTCTATTTGTTCGATTATAAACCACTGCAAGAATGAGTATGTAGAACGGTCTTTTTCCTTTTCGGTCATATCTACTAAATCATAAATTGCCTTAGTTACAGTTTGTTCGCCCTTTAGTCCATATTGGAAAGCTGATTCTAAGGATTCAAAATTACTCGGAGGTTTTTCAATTGCTGGGATTATCGCCTCTGCTCCAACACTATTAAGATAATGAAGGAACTTTAGCATATGCCCATTTTCTTCTACAGCTTGTTCAAAAAAGAAGGATGCACTTCCATCATATCCTGTTCTCTCACACCATGATCCAATTGCAATATAAGCATTCGCAGATGATGCCTCATAAGAAATTTGATCATTAATTGCTTTTGTCATTTCTGTTGAAATTCGCATTATGACAATGAATGGTGTTTAATATCTATATTTTTTGCTCTCCTAGTAATTGAAGATTTAACTGTGTGTTTAGGTATTAAGTCGAAGACCTAATCTAATGATATAATCCAACTGTAAGTCTGAACATCGATTATGAAAGTTAAAGAATGTATGTAGGTGATTTAAGTTAATAATTGTCGTTTAAATATTCAAACAGATCTGCTTTGTTGCACGATTATTTTTTCGCTATTTGCTAACATTTTGCTAATAGAGTTTTAACGGAAATAGTTAAATTATAATTGTTATTGTTACAAATAATCCAATTTTTAATAGATCTTTGAATCATGTAACAAAGCATTTACAGAAGACTAATCTTAATGTATCATGATTGATAAATATAAATGATTAGTTTACAAAAGATGATATCTATGTGTTTACACAACCGTTAACAGAGCCAAACAATATATATAATCAGTTTGAACATTGTTTTCTGATTATAGGTTTCTCATTATTATCAATATATTCATGTAAAAATATTAATCTGTAATTAGTACAATACTTTTTGTGCCATTTAGTCTGATTAAGGCGATAAAAAATACTCATAGAAATCCGATTAACAGAATTTTACATCTTATAGGAATACCATTCTATGCTACTGGAATCATATTAATATTGGATTATTTTCTGGGTCTACATACTAATCCCATCATTGGAATATCTTTATGGCTAATAGCAATTTGTTTGTTCTTGGCCGGTCATAAAATAGAAGGAAATCTAAGAGCAATGACATTGATTATAATTTTCAAGTATTTGAAATCAAGGAAAGTTATATTTGCTAGTAAATAGGCTCATTTTGACAGGAAATTGAGAAAGCCGTATATCGATGATAGAATGAAGGACATGATGATTTGAATTGCAATTTTTTTATCCTTTTAAAACGAGAATATCTTTTTTGAGTATTTTCTTGCTTGGATGTTTTTTTACTTGGTATGACAACGTCTGATTCACTTACTATCATGAAAGACAAAGCCCATATCCATAACGGTTTATAGAATAATTTAGGTTAGTATTTTTTCCTTTCATGTGTTTATTTATTGCTTTGTTACATGATTCAAAGATCTATTAAAAATTGGATTATTTGTAACAATAACAATTATAATTTAACTATTTCCGTTAAAACTCTATTAGCAAAATGTTAGCAAATAGCGAAAAAATAATCGTGCAACAAAGCATTTATTTATTACTGGGGCAGGCGTAATTCTTGATATTATAAACCTGTTACTTTCGTTGGGTTGCCTAAGAAGATGATTAATTACCGAAGAGTTTATCAATAATATCGATATAGTATTGGAGAGAAATGAAACCATGCGAAATTTGTGGTGGTCCCGTGTCATATGAAACTACTAATACTCTATGTTCATTTTGTGACAAATTTAGATCTTCTCTATTGAATTCAAAAAACTCTACTGAATCTCATATATGCGGGTGTAATACTTTAGATAGAAGGAATTGCCCATGGTGTAGGAAACCCTGTCATCATGATACGTCTTTAAACCCAAAGATATTAATTTCGCCCATGTGATATTGAGTTCTACCTGTTTCTATTCTAAAAAGAAATTGAAAGCCTGCGGCTATAACTTGGGTATTATCAAAAACCTATGTACTTTTGAATCCATTTTATTTTTGCCACATATTTAACGCGACCCATATTAATTAAATGTTAATATGTCAATCACATAAATAAAACAAAAAAGATCTGAAGAGTGGCGTTGGTGGTTAAAGAAAAGAACAAAATTTTGAATGTTCAATGGAGTTGGATCCTTTCTCTCTTCTTAAATGCAATAAGAGAATAATAGGATAGAAAAAATATCATTCACTAAACAATTTTTGATTATATTTCAATACCAACTTCAAATTCAGAAGTAGGGTGCATTTTTCGTAAATAACTTTCATAATGATGGCAATTCCAAATATTCATCACATTATATATTGATTTATCGTCCATTAAAAGAAAATAAAAAGAAAGGAAATTGTTGTATCGACATTCTACAATTATCTTAAACCAATCAAATTGTTTTCTGAAATGAATAGTGTTGCATTAAATGGAAAAATATAACACTTGGACGTTCAAAAGAAAAAAATAAGCAGAGGAAAAGTTGTGAAATATTAGATCTCTTGCATAATTAGGAGCCTGTCAAAATTTTATATATTCTTGAAGATATTTTATATTATTTTTATTTGAATTTGCTAATTACGATTAAGATATGCCTACTTTTTAGAAAATTTTTTTAATGGTACTAATTATACAAGAGATCTAATATATCTAAATAGAACATAAATATCCATGTATTGAATTATTGAGTGGACTATTAGTATAAATCTACGGCAGGCTTGATAATTATTTTCCTTTCTTTTAGGAAAATAGGATTAAAAATATTGGAATACCAGTATCTTAGTTAATATATAATATAATAAAGAGATATGACTCTAAGAGTATTTTTTAGATTTGTCATTGAATTTGAGTTATAAATAGTTGAATGGATAAATACAAGGAACAATGAAATGATCGAATGGCTTCTACAGAAGATAAAACTGACAATATAGATCTGGTTATTCGAGATAAGAGTGATCTTGATGAAGATCTGGATTTAGCCAAAATCTCTCTTAAAAAAAGCGAAGAACTAAACGATTTGGATAGTATGGCTATACATTATAACAATATTGGACAGATATTAAAAGAAAAGGGTGACTTGGATCAAGCTCTTGACTATGCAAAAAAAGCTCTTGAAATCCACACAGGATTAAATAATAAAATAGGAATGGCTATAGAATTTAACAATATTGGGACTATGATGCTATCCAAGGGTGACTTGGATCAAGCTCTTGCCTATGCAAAAAAAGCTCTTGAAATCAACACAGAACTGGATGATAAGATTAGAATGGCTGTTACATATAATAATATTGGACAGATATATCAGGATAAAGGTGACTTGGATCAAGCTCTTGACTATGCAAAGTTGGCATTAGCAATAGATGAAGAATCAAAAGATATGTTTCAAGTGGCTTTGGATTATTTTAATTTAGCTAGCATTTGTAATTTGAAACAAAATAATGAAGAAGAACTTTTTTACCTTAAAAAAATAAAACAATTATTAGATAGAGTTCCAGAATATTCGAAAATGGAATATATTATTAAAAGAATAAATGAATTGGAAAAATAAATCTAAATTCTTTTTGATAAAAATTGGACAAAAATTTAAAATAAGTTATTAGTCTTTAATTGATAAAAAAGTTGCACTTGATTTCGTTGATAAATTATTATTATAATCATTAAAAATTGATAAAAATATTTTGTATATAATAGGAAATGTTATTTATTATCTTAGATAATGGCTGTATAGAAAATATAATTAAATATTAAGTATAATAAAAATTTCCAAATAAAAAAATATTTTTTTATATGTGAAGATTATTTTTGGATAATATCAACATTGCCGCTTTATTGGATTATCCAATGATATGTTAAAAAATATCCAATTTGTAAAACAAAGTAGATAATTTCCAATATTTTATCCGTGATGGCAAGACACCTAAATTAAAAATTTTTTTCACAAATAGAAATAATGATATAGTGTAACAAAAATCGATGGTTCATCATAGAATATATTCGTGTTTTTAAAGACAGCATCCGATTCTTACCTTCTATTTGAAATATAAAGAATATTACCATTTTTATATGAATAACAAAAAATCATTGACTCGATTTACTCTTATTCATAAACTATGCTATGCAATAATAAATGAGTAGAAATTGAATTGGATAACTTTTTAAAATTAGTATTAAAATGTCAAATGACTTATCTTATAGGCGAAATAACAACAGGAATACTTGACAATATGAAAATAATTCAAAATTCTACGGAAAAGTGAAGTATATATTTAATTTGAATTCTAATTATTTTATTCCCCAAAGTTCAAAGAGCCTTAGTGTTACAAGGTGGTGGAGCTCTACGTGCATATCAAGCGGGTGTTTTCAAGGCACTATGAAAAAATTAAAAGAACTCAAAACAATAATGATGATTCTGAGAAGGCTGCTCCATTATTTGATATTATTGCAGGGACTTCAATAGGTGCTATAAATGGTGCAATACTTGTTAGTTTTTTTCTTGAAAATAAAACTTGACAAGGTTCTTTAGAAAAACTCGAATCATTTTGGAAATATTTATCCACTCCTACACCAGATTTATCTAAATCATTAAAACCTTGGAAAGTAGAATATGAAAAAGGTAACCCTTTAGCCGCTTCAGAAGAATCAGCGAGAAGATATTATTCAGTAAAAGAATTTTCAAAATCAGGTATAAAAAATGTATTCAAGCCTGTTTATCCTCCAAAACAAGACAATAGATATTATGATTCTCAAAATCAATGGCAAATGTATGATAACCTGCTTTGTTGCATAACTCAATTTTTTCGTAACTGTATATCACATTTAGTTCAAGTCTATGAAATATCTATTCGGAACTCGTAATATGATAACAAAGTCCAATCATTAAAAAACGAATTTCAGAGTTATGCAACAAAGCATGATAACCAACCATTAAGAAAGAGTATAGAAAAATTTGCTAAATTTCCTATTGCAACAAGTTTTGATAGGGGGAACCCAGACTACTTGCAATAAGCGTCGACGCCGCCGAAGGCACAACAGTTACATTTGATAGCTATGAAACGGATCAAGGAACAAGAGAAACAGAATATGGAAATTCTCATTCGGGAAAATCTATTATCCTTAGATACAACGAAAGTATTGGTATCAAGCATATAATTGCAAATTCATCTTTACCTAAGGTATATGCTTATGAAGATATCGAAGGCCACAAGTTTTGGGATGGTGGGCTATTAAGCAATACTCCTGTTAAAGAACTGCTTGAAGCGCACAAAAAGTTCTGGGAGAAAAGGATTGGTTATGATAATCTTGAAAAATCATTTAAAAAAAATCGAAAATTAAGAGAGAAAAAGTAAATGAATATGTAATATCAAAAGAGGATAACAAAGTGCAAGAACACGACTATAATTTTCAAAGGATTCCAGACTTGGAATTATATATTGTAAATTTATTAGATCCTAAGGATAATAATAATAATGATCCTTGTGGCATTATCGTTCCACAAGATTTTGACGGTGTTAGAGATAGACATATTGATATAAAACTTGGAGGTGGTTATAATACGAAAACAGATCATCTTTATTCAGATTATATAAATTTAATTGAAAAGCTGATTGGTCTTGGAGATGATGATGAACTATTAAAAGAGAAAATTGAAAAAATATTAGATGATCATACACCAAGACAATTTATTACAGAGGATTTTAAGAAAAATATTGATATCATTAAGAATACCTTTCAAATAGTCAAAGAAGTTAAAATACAACGTAAAGATGATACTGATAGTGTTTCAGGCAAACTTGCAGACTTTACAATAGAAACAATCAATAAATTAATACATGATGGATATGAAGATACATTGAGTAAATAATTTTTTTATAATTAAACCATGAAAATAACATTTTATTGGAGTTTTTAATATAATCTGTATTAATATATATTAGTATTATATATCGGCTCTATTTACTTAAGGAAAAACCTATTTTTTTGAAAAGGCTATATCTTCTATATCAAGAAATAGAACATTTTCAAAAATTATTGGTTATGGATTGTACTTGAACTTTCTTGGACAATCACTCAATGCTGAGAAAGCATTATCATTTTTAAAAATATTGAAAAAGCCCAGACTCAATCTGGAAATGGATTAAAAAGTTTAAACCAAAGAATGTTTTTAGAAAATCTTTTGTTGCATAATTCCTTGATTTCCTAAAACATTTAGCTAATTTCTTCATACAATCTTTGAAATGACAGAGTATAATGAACCTCTTGTGAGGCAAGGTGAAATCTTGCTAGGTTTGATGTTATTGATAATTGGATAACGAGTTAAAAGAGATGAACCAAACCAAAATAGGTGAGCAGCCATTTCATTATCTACATACTCTTCTTCTTTTTCTTCTTCTTTTACTTGGTTATGCCAAGGCATATTTTCATTTGCCATACAGGCAAACGGAGGGTATCACACAAGGCTATACCAAAGGGAAAGTACCTTCTATACCATATTATATAACGATAAATCGAAGAACAAATTGTTTGGATATAGAGATAAAAGATGCAGACGATTTAAACAAAATAAATAGTAAAATAAGATTATAGAAATCATGCAACAAAGCCTAATAAAAATCAACGTTACAAAAAGATACAAAAAATACTTTATTCTTAAATACATAAACAACAAGACGTTGATTGAAAGAAAAGAATGAATAATGAAATACTCGGTTATGCTGTACCATCTGCCAATTCTGATTTAATTCCATATAGCTTTACTCGCCGTGTTCCACGAGCTGATGATGTAGTCATCGAGATCCTGTATTGCGGGATTTGTCATACTGATATACATTATGTAAAAAATGATTGGGGTCGAAGTATCTTCCCGTTGGTACCAGGGCATGAAATAATAGGACGTGTAATAGATGTGGGAGAGAATGTAACTCTCTTTAAA
Source organism: uncultured Nitrososphaeraceae archaeon (assembly GCA_963830925.1). Taxonomy (GTDB): domain Archaea; phylum Thermoproteota; class Nitrososphaeria; order Nitrososphaerales; family Nitrososphaeraceae; genus Nitrosocosmicus. The sequence continues at coordinate 1,899,901 of CAWHOB010000001.1, forward strand.
CCCGGTGATAATGTAGGTGTAGGTTGTATGGTTGATTCCTGTCAACACTGTACATCATGCAAAGAGGGTTTGGAACAGTATTGTGAAGAAGGACCTACCTACACATATAGCAGTAGAGATAGGCAAGATAACACCGTTACTTATGGTGGATATTCAGAAAAAATACTTGTGTCTGAAAAATTTGTCTTGCGTATTCCCGATGGATTGGATTTAAAAGGGGCTGCGCCATTACTATGTGCAGGAATAACTACTTGGTCTCCTCTACAACATTGGGGTGTAGAAAAAGGAACCAATGTCGGTGTAATAGGTTTAGGTGGTCTTGGTCACATGGCAATAAAATTGGCAAAAGGTCTTGGGGCTAATGTTACCTTATTTACTCGTACACCTGAAAAAAAACAAGATGCATATAGACTAGGTGCAGATAATGTAATAATATCTACAGATAAGGTTCAGATGAATAAATCAAATAACAAATATGATTTGATCATAGATACAGTACCATATGTTCATAATTTGAATCCATATTTACCTTCACTAAAAATTGATGGCACATTAGTATTGGTAGGATTACTACATAACATAGAACCAACATTGAATTCTATTCCTTTAGTTAATGGTCGAAAATCTGTTGCAGGCTCTAGCATTGGTGGAATCATTGAAACCCAAGAGCTACTTGATTTTTGTGATGGATTCGGAATCACATCTGATATCGAGCTAATTAAAATTCAAGATGTCAATGAAGCATACAAACGTATGTTAAAAAGCGATGTAAAATATCGCTTTGTGATTGACATGGCGTCCTTAAAAGAAAAGTCCCAATGAACATTAAACGAATCGGATAACAACCATCTATCAAAGTACAATCAAACGGTCTTATTGGATATATGTGTGTACGTATATCAACTCTTTTTTAGCAAAAGAATCAAAAAGATTTGCATGTGAAAATGTTACTTTTTTATCACAAATTATGAATAAGACGAGGGTTTATGATGTCCGCTTTATCTGTAATAGTTGATATATATTTGGAAATCAATCATTAAATATTATAAAAGAAGATAAAAAAAGATTTTATTTTAGTAGATATATTCCCAGTCTTTTAGATCATCATCCTAGGTATATTACTTTTAGTATTATTGAAATAACATAAAGATACATCCGAATAGAATACCATTTTACTCATTTACCGAAATAAAGGCTATCTAAGTATAACAATAAAATTTAATATATATAATTTTAATTGAAATAAATTTTAAAAAAGATAAAATGAACTATTTAACACAATCCAATTTTTTCAACACAAATTAAATGATGAGTACCATATATCGGAGTATTTCCAAAATGATTCTTTACTTTGGATGGGTCTAACCAAAAGCTTATGACACTTTTATCAAATATTTTAATTGATGTTGGTACATCAGTAACAGGTTTATCTTTCATTGTAATTGTGGAAGTTCCGTTGATTGTGGTAGTATCGCCAGTTATTTTTGGCGATCCAATAATTTTGAAATCTGAAATAGTATGAGTATGTGGTGACTTTCCATCCAATTTAATCATATAAAACGTAGCATTTAATACAGGTGATCCTTTTTTGTTTGTATCGCTGAAATTACTTATCTTGTATACTCCAGAAACAATCCAAGCAGGATTTCCTTTTTCATCATTTTGTAAACTTGAAATTGCCCCTTTAAGAGAATTACTGTTTGCTTTATTTGTGTCGATCGCTGCTGCATTATAAAACGAAAAAGTTAAAGACGATAGAAGCAAACTTGTTAAAACTATTGTAGATATTATAAATTTAGATCCTATATCCATAGTCTATCAATATCTTTTAACTATAAAAAGCATGTGTTGTTGTAAGATTTTATTTATTAATTTAGTAACATATAAAAAATTTTAAAAATTCAAAATTATTGAAAGATATATGAACGAGTGTTATATTTTTTTGGCATAGCATTCTAGTATATTATAATTATACCAGTTAGTATAAATACGCTAGCCCAAAACTTGGGAATTCGTATAAAAATAATCAATTATATTAGCAAATATTTGCTAAATTGTATAAATACTAAAGATTATTCGATTGATTTCCATTATAAGTAATCATACACCCGTTTCTTCTTCCTGAATTATTTCGTTAACATATCTGCAATTAATGTCTCCATCATCATAAAGTTGTCCTGCCTTAAGGTAATTTGTAGAATTATTCTCACCGTTTACTTGATTCGTTTGTAAACCGGCCATTATATCTGCTCGAACAGAGGAAATAGTAGGCAATATCTTAGTTATTGACAATGGTATATCATCATTTTCAGGATTTTCAATATAATACAAACTTAGTGTAAAATGCCTGGATCCTATATCACCTAATTCAATTAATTGTGGCTTCGTTGTTTTGTTATTTTCTTGTTTTTTAATGCTAGTGATTATATTCTCATACAGGGATTCAATTAAAAAGGCAAGTTTATTCTGCTCTGCTTTGGAAAATGGCTCATTTAATTGATTGAGAGTGTTTAAAAATGATTGTTCTAATTTTATTAGCATAGATTTAATTAAAAGTAGATATAAAAAAATATAACTCATGTATTTTAAATTATATTAATAATTTTCAAAGCCTTCTTCCAAATAATATAAAGGTTTTATTCGGAAAGTTTATAGTAATATAAATTTAACATGTTTCATTTTGATAACCCCGATAAAAATTATGTTTTATAATAAATTGTTATAAAATCTATTATATTGTAAAATATTTTATTTTTATTGAATTATAGGCAGGCAGTTAAAAATATCATATGATATAATATTAGATATTGTATTAGAAAATAAAATAAATATAATTTCATTTACATTATTAAATAATATTAAAATAGCATATCGATTGTAAAATAGATAAATAATTGCTTTATTTTAAACAAACCACACTACATTATTTTCGATTTTTAAGATGGATTATAAAAGGATTAAGTCACAGGTTGCATAAAATAATGCGACTTTTAACTTTTGTTCGGTAAAATTATCTGAGTCTGAATGCAAAAATATATTATTGCATATGATAGTGATTGTGGTCCTTGTAATAAATTTAAAAATCTAGTGGACATCCTTGATAGATATAATAAAATTGACTTTGTATCTATTTTTGAAGCAGAATCAATAGGTCTTTTAAAACCAGTTCCTTTATCTAAAAAATATCAATCATTTCATTTAATTTTTCCTACTGGAAAAATAGAAAGTGGGTCAGAAGCAATTATCGATTTGATAAATATATTTCCACTAGGACATTATATTACAAAGATTATACTAATTTTTCCTTCCAATGGTATTCTAATTAAATGCATATATCAAATGCTTTCTAATCTACGCAAATATAGCGCTTGCAAAACTAAAAAAAATCAAAAACAATAACCAAGTTACATATAATAAAATAACGATATTTAGTTTATCTATATACTTTAAAATAAAAGAATTTAATTTTTTAAAAAATACATATCGTTTTTAATTAATCGACAAAACGTTAGAAAATAACGAAAAAAATAATCATGCAACAGGACATTGCTAATCAGAAAGTTAAGGTATAAAGGATGGAAGCAGCTTAATGATACAAGAAGAAGATGGATAATTACAGTAACCTAATCACCAGCATCTAAAATAATCACTAGGTTTTCTAGTTAGAAATGCCTTTCATCATCATATCGTGAAATTCAGCATCTGTCATACTATTCTTACTTTTTACCCATTTCTCAATGTCTCTACCAACCAAATACCTTAGATTTGGATTCTTAGTTCTAATGGAAGATAGCACTACTTTCGCTACGTCGTCAGGTGTATATCCATTCCGTTCCAGCTGGTTGCTAATAGAAGTCATCTTCTACATAAAGTGTAAATATGGCGAATCGGGATCTTGTGACTTTTTGGCATTGACCATAGCTTGTGAAAACATGCTTTTGACGAACCCATGCTCGATCAAAATAACCTTTATTCCAAATGGATCTAATTCATATGATATAGATTAGATTAGACCTTCTACAGCAAATTTTGTACTTACATAAAAAGAACGGATGGGATAGCCAAGTCTTCCAGCCCCAGAACTAATGTTTGCAATAATACCGGATTTCTGTTCTCTCATAAACGGAATAACGGCTTGAGTTGTTCTTATCAATCCAAATAAATTTGTCTCAAACTGAGCTTTGATTTCTTCCAATTCAAGTTCTTCAAAAGCGCCGCCAAGTCTATAACCCATGTTATTAACTAATATGTCTATTGTACCAGTCTCAGTTATTATTGATTGGATCGCATTCTTGACAGATCTGTCGTCAGTAACATCTAACTGCACTACATTTAATGATAATTTTTCCTTGTCTGCTAGTGATTTAAGATATTCCCCTTTCTGGGGATTGCGCATAGTAGCATATGTAAGAAAATCATTTCTTGCCAATTTCAAACTGATCTCGACCTATACCCGAAGAGCTTCCTGTCACAACAGCAACTTTTTGCTACTGCTATTTTTCTTTATCCTTCTGCATGCTCATCATATGTGTGTTCCTTCCACTTATGCTTTAAGAATTATTTAATATACTGTCGGATTTTAAAATACCCTTAATCAATTCTGGTAATGCCTTGTTATCATGTACGTGCTCATCGCCAGTATCTTCGTCATTGAAAGAATTTTCTTTGTGTTGATGCTTACAACAGCAACATGAATTTCCAGATCCTCTTTTGAAAATGTATTATAGAAAGACAATGCAATACATCAAAGATAGAATATTAAAGGATTTGATGTTACTTTCTTTACAATATAAAAATGTAAACTAAAACATGTTCAAAAATGGTTAAATCAACTTGCAGATAATACAACAAAGGAGTAATTACTTTACTTTACAATACAGTTTTTCAGTGTACTATTGAGATTGAGCATAAAGGTCTGTGTGTTACGTCTGTCTGTTCCATTTGTATTTATATACTATCGTCAATATTATGCAGATATAGTTTCAGAGAATGTTATATAAGAAACTCTTGAAGAATTTGTATCTCTTGTGTATTTTAGGCATAAATTATAATTCCAAGGAATTAGACCTGCTTAATTGTTAATGTTATGTGAAGAGAAGATAGTAGAACAAACAAACAAACAAACAAACAACATAAATAAAAAAATTATCAGAATAAAAGTGCTTTGTTGCATGATTCGAAAATAGTTAAAATCTGGATTTATCCGTAACAATAACAATTAAATGTACTATTTTCGTTTTTAATTCACCAATAAAACATAGCAAATAACTACAAAAAAATTAATCATGCAATAAAGCGTCTGTCACTCACTCGACTGGTATATCTCACTCGACTGGTATATCTCACTCGACTGGTATATCTCACTCGACTGTCAATAGTACGTCTCTGGGAATGGATACTAATCCATAGTCTAATGCAAGTTTGTTGTTATACTGACAGCAGTCCCTGCTAAGAAAAATATGTGATGTATTGTTGGAATCCAGTCTGAACCATAACCTCACGATAAAGCATCTCAAAATTACTATTGTAGAATATACATATGGTCTGCCGCGTTTCTTCCTTGTTGTTGTTGGCATACTAGACCATGGTATATTATCTACAAGATACAGAATGTTAAAAAGATGGATTCCTTTAATCTATAAAGATCTAATCTTTGGAACAGTTGTCTCAAAATAATATTCCAGAGGTTAGCTTTAAGCTATATTCCATATATGAAAATAAATTTGAATTATGACCAAGCCTCAGATATATATTAAAAATTAAAAAATATTAAATCAGATATTGAACATAACAAATAATTAAATAAATCCAAGCCAAAAAGGCTTGATCACTAAATTTTGCCTAACAGAATTTTACTTGTGAATTATAAAATAGGTTCAATGATAAATTAGACAAGTAGATTTGATCTGGAAAATTACATATAATAAATACACATAGATAAGTTTTAAATGCCATTGTAATAAAGCAATCAAAAGTAATATCTTATTAATCGTTTGATTTTAATATAGTAAATACCAAATATCTAATGATTTCTTTTAACAGTCATTTCCTCTCCATAACCTACCGGGATAGTCACGGACATGACGGAGGTGTTATTTCGGACATATTCAACATATTTTGACATATAAGGTCGGTAATCTTCAGGATATAATATATTATCGGTAACAATTACTCCCCCTTTTCTTAGCATAGGTAAAACAATGTCAAAATATCGATTTAAATTTTCTTTATCTGCATCAAAAAAGACAAAATCGAATAATTCATCTTTATTGTAATTTTTCTCAGATTTTTTTTCTTGAGATATTTGTTGTAATACATCCAAAGCATTCCCCTCCATAATTTTGATTTTATCATTCACGCCAGCTTCAATAAAATTATTTTTAGCTCTTTTAATTTTCTCAGGATTATTTTCAATTGATATGATAATATCTTTGTCGTTTTGGATATTATCATTGTTACATAACGCATGAGCAAACCATAGGGTGGAATAACCTGTAGAAGTACCAATTTCAAGAATTTTTTTTGCATTCATTGTTGTAATTAAATTGCTCAAAAATATTCCGGTATCTTCTGTTATTGAGAGCATTAGATCATTATAGTTAATGTTAGCTTCATTGGAACGCTCAAATTGAGATTGTTTATTTAATTTGTTCAAGACGGAAATAATTTTAGAAATATTGTTAATGTTATCAGACATTATTTTATATTTGTATTAATCGTATATTATCATAATGATTCATATTTTAACAGATATATTCAAAAGAGTGCTATAATCATTTTTTCTAACACGGGAATTTGACATCTAGATTTTAAATGTATTTATAAATAGATGATATTTGTTATAATTGATCTTTATATAAATCTCTATAGAATTAAATATGGTTGTAGAAATAGTTTTGATTAAAAAAATAACTTTTTTGCATCAAGAAATGAACCGATTCTTTAAAAATAAATCAATCTTTTGAATAAATCGAACAAAAAATAGGTATATAAATTTCGTGATGAGCGTCTATAAAATATATCAAGTCCAAAAGGAAATTCCTTATTCAAATTCAACTCTATTATTTCTTAGTAAAACTAGTTTTTGTATTTAGATCTGCATTAGTAATACAATAGAATATTTAATAATTAAAATGTGCTTTGTTGCATGATTCCCATAATCGATGATTTTACTATTTGGTTTACCTAAACAGATATCAACTTATTATACAATGACGCTTTTAACATCATTTCCTGTACCATATTCTTTATTCTAACCGAATAAACATATTCACCAAACATTCTCTTTAAACAAGAAAACACTGTTTCAACAATCCATCTTTGCCCATAGCTTACGCTATCTTTCCACTTTTGTAAATCATTTTTCTGAGATAAAACGGATAGATTTCTAAGAATATTGCCTTTTTTCCATCTAACTCTTGCATTCTTTCTTACTTTAATACAAGGCAAGATTCCATTGTCTCCCAAATATCTAAAAATATTGTTGTTGTCATAAGAACCGTATCCAAATAGTTTACCAATTGTTATTTTTTTATCTGATTCTATGACCTCATCAATCAATCCAGGTAATGCTTTACTGTCATGTACATGCTCATCGGTTACCTTTATCGAAAGAATTTTCTTGGTTTTTATATTGACAGCTACGTGTATTTTCAAATATCCTTTATTGTTGTTATTTTTTAAATGCCATTTATCTCTCATCCATTGACCTCTATTGGTAACCTTAATTCCCGTACTATCTATTGCAATGACAATGTATTCATCTTCAAATTCTTTGCTATCCTTTGTATCATCTATCTTGATGTCCAATCTGTTTATTCTTCTGTTAATTGTAGTATAATCAGGGATTGAAGGTACTTTTCCTTTAGCATGGCCTTGTGTTATTCCTTCGATTTGTCTGTATGGCAGATGAAAATATGCTTTGGCATGCCCTAATAGAAGAAGAAAAGTGTTTGGATAACGAAATGGCTCTTAATCCAACCTTGTCTTTGTTCATCTCTTTTAATTCGGTATCCCAGTTGCGTATGACATCAAAGCCTAGTAAGATTTCACCGCGTCTAACTAAAGATTGGTTGTAGGAGGGCCAGTTCACAAATTTTATTGGTTAATGCCAGCTAAATGTATTTAGAAAGAGAGAATCATGCAACAAAGCAATTAAAATGCATTTAATGCATCTTTTTTACCTTTTTCTATTAGTTCTCTTATTGTTTTAGAGCTAAAGTCCGCTCCTTTAAAAGATATACTGTCAGAATATGATGATGTATTCTCAATTCTTACTACTTTAGTTAAATTAAATGAACCATTAAGTAGATCTTTTAATGTTCTTTTACCGTTTTGTACATTCAATTGACTTGCTGCAGTAGTTGTTTCTAAGAATTTTTTCAAATCATTTTCAAAAATATCAAATTTATCTTTTAGATGAATTTTTGCAATGGTTTTAATACCCTTGATTATTTCCAAATAGTCGCTTTTTTGATATGTTATAGTTTCATCGTATTTGGAATTCCTGTCTGAATATGTTATATCATTAATTCTGTCTTTAGCGCCATCCAGATCATTATCATTAATGAAATTACCATGGGGCGGGTGAACATTTATTATATATACTTCCAGGTCGGGAATTTTTTGGTTATCTCCATCTATCACTTTTAACCAATAATCCTGATGAGCTTGCAATAACTCTCGGAAAGGCGTATTACTTAGCAAACCGCCATCACAGAACTGAATTCCACCCAATAATCGAAAATCATAAAAAATGGGTAATGATCCGCTTGCCATAACATGATCTATAGTAATGCCATCACCATCATACGGTTCGTCATCATTTTTGTCTTCTTTTCTGCGATAACTATCGAATGTTACTGTTTTCCCCTTTGCAACATTAACTGCAACAACTAATAGTCGAGGCTGATTTTTGTCCATGCTAGTAATTATTCTCATTTTTTTTCCACCATTTTTATCCTCTGAAAATTTTACTATTGTTTCTTCTAGCGGCTTACTCGAATGATGGGGCCATATATTATTAACTTGATCTCCAAATTTTGTATCATATCCACTAAATGATGGAGGAGTACATACTCTGGGAGTTCCATGAATTAAAAATTCTTTTACAGAATAGTATTTTCTTCTAGATTCCTCAGATGCATTAGAAGTGTTTTGAATTTGGCCATTATTTAACCACCATTTGCTAATGTCCGGATTAGAAGATAGTCCCTTTTCTGCATCTGTCCAAAAGTTTTCAAGCTCTTCAATTGCTTCCTTCCAAGTTTTATTACGATTTACAATGTTACTTACCATGATTGCAGCATTCATGGCCCCTATTGAAGTTCCTGCTATAATGTCAAATAAGGAGCTTTGATTTTCTGCATTTAACTTTTCTACTAAAACTTTTAGCGCTCCTACTTCGTAAGCACCTAGTGCTCCACCACCTTGAAGAACAAGAGCTCTTTGAATTTTAGGTATTTTTTCAGAATTCAATGACATTAAAGAATATGATTTAGTTGATAATTAACTTTGGTAATGAACCAAAATCATCACATATCATTGACAGTTTACCAATAATAATATAAATCTGTAACTTTCTCGTTCTTTTTTGATTGCTTTGTTGTATGCCTTGATATTCTACCAAAATATTGACTAAATATACATATTCATCAAGGTAAAATTCAATATTGCATATAATAGTTTGAAAGATCAGTAAAAAATAAAAAAATTATAATAAATAGATTAAACCTTAATTATCTCTATCTTGTACAAAAAAATATGTTAATTACAACAAAACTAATTGTTGTATTTTTATCTCTATCACTTATCCCATTATTTGTATTTGCATTCATAATTTATCTACAAACTGAACAATATATAAAAAAAGAAACTTTGGATAAACTTAATGCTATTGCTTCTGTGCAAAAAGATAGGATTCAAACTATGTTGGATCAAAATATCGAAAAATTAGTCATGTTTACAAATAGGATTCAGTTGAAAGAGGAATTAGATCATTATAATAAACAAAAATCTATCCGATCACAACAATTTATAACAAATTTGTTAGAATCTGCAAAATCTGAGATACGTAGTTTTAAAGATATTTCAATTTTAGATACACATGGTAAAGTGATTGCATCTACAGATAAGGAAATAGGTAGTAATCAATCAAAAGAAAAATATTTTTTGAATGGAATAAATCATAATGATGTTACAATTATTTTTAAAAATAATAAAAATCCAAATACAATTAAAGAATACCTTACCGGTCCGTTAATACTTAACGGTACTACAATTGGAGTAGCTGCAATAGAGTCAGATTCAGCTAATACTTTTTTTAATGCATTACAAAGTTATATCGGTTTAGGACAAACTGGAGAATCTTATTTAGCAAAAAAAGACAGAAATGGTGATGCTTTAATAATAAGTCCGTTACGATTTGAATCTAATGCCCCTTTCAACCTAAAAGTAAATAAAAATGAAACTGGCATACCAATAATTCAAGCAACAATATTAAAAAAAGAAAATATAAACACTAATAGTACAGACTATAGAGGTAAACCTGTGTTAGCTGCAACCAGGTACATTAAGGATGCAGATTGGGGATTGGTTATAAAAGTGGACAAGAAAGAAGCTTTTGCTGTATTAGATAATCTAAAATATTTAATAATAGCTACAGGAACTGTTATCGGTATTTTAATTATTATTGCATCACTAGGTTTTGGAAAATCCATTACCAAACCTATAATAGAATTAAGAAATGCAGCTAAGGAAATAGCAAACGACAATATTAATTTTAAACTGAATGAAATTAATAATTTTACTCGATCTAGAAACAAAAATAAAGATAATACTAATGAGATAAAAGATTTAGCTATTCAATTTGATAAAATGAAACAAAATATACAATCCACAAATACAAATCTACAAGGATTAGTATATCAAAAAACAAAAGATCTAGAAAACGTGGTAGAAGAACTACGAGAAAAAGAAATGCATTTAATAGAAGCAAATAAAAAACTGCAATTGGTAGACAAACTTAAAAATGATTTTATAAATATTGCCGCACATGAATTAAGAACGCCAACGCAGGCTATCCTTACTTTTACAGATTTATTGTCAGTTTATCCGAATAGACAAGAAGTAATTGACACTATTCAAAGAAACGCTAAAAGACTTAAAATTGATAAGTGATATTTTAGACGTTACAAAAATTGAAAGTCAAAAATTGGTATTGAAAAAAGAGATTTTTAATATAACAGATATTATTTATTTAATTGTTGAGGAATATAAGGAACAGATAAAAAAATCACCTTTAAAAAAAAAATAAAATTTTACTGTTTATTTTCTAAAGACGAGAAACTATTCATCTATGCAGATAAAGAGAGAATAATTCAAGTCATTACTAACATATTAGATAATTCTGTCAAATTTATTGAAGAGAAAGGCTCTATACATATTACAATAAAAAAAATAAAAGTTGAGAATGTAAAAGAAACTGAAAGAAAACCAAAAGAAAATCAAGTCTTTATAAGTATAAGAGATACAGGTATTGGTATCTCTGAAGAAATATACACAAAACTATTTACAAAGTTTGCTACCAAATCTATTACTGGAACAGGCCTAGGTCTATATATTTCAAAAAGCATAATCGAAGCACATGACGGTCAAATATGGGCAGAAAATAATAATGCAGATAAAGGAGCAACATTTACTTTAAGTTTACCTTTAAGTGAAAGAGAAAGCATCCAATAAAATAATGTAAATCAAAACGGAAAAAGAATCTATAAAAATTTTAGTTGTTGATGATGAACCTGACCTTACCTTTGGTTGCAGTATGGTATTAGAACTAGGTGGTTTTGAAGTTGATTCATTTAATGATCCAGTAAAGGCATTGACTAATTTTAAGCCAAATATGTACAATCTTATAGTATTAGATGTTAAAATGCCAAAAATGGATGGTTTTACCTTATATAACGAAATTAAAAAAAGAGATAAAAATGCAAATATATGCTTTTTAACCGCAAGCGAATTGTATTATGAACAGTTTAGAAAAGAAGAATTTTATAACATGGATAAGGAATTATTTATACAAAAACCTATAGAAAATCAAGAACTCCTAAAACGAATTAAAGATATTATAGATAAAAGAAAATAACATATATACTTTACGAATTTATAAAATAAACAAATTGTTTTTTGAAATGAGATACGTTACTATTTTATCATAAGTTAAAATAGAGCATCTATAGAAATATATAAAATAATTATAAATGCTTTAAGGATAAGATGTCGATTTTACGACCTCTGTTACTTAAGGAAAAGCCAATATTGTGAAAAACGTCAGGAGGATTAACTACAAAATCTTTCAGATGAAATCTACTGGTGGAGATAAAGTCTATAAGACTATTGTTGCCTCTGTAATAAGGTTTTGCTCATGCGGCGACTTCATTTTTAGAAATATCGAGTGTAAATATACCTATGCCGTAGAGAGGGCTCTTTTCATAAGACATAATTTCTTATTATGAAAATCTCCAATTAATCAAGCCAATTCTGTACATGCTCTAGTTTACATTACTTTTTTCTTCTATGTGGAAAATAGTCATCAAAGTTTTCTATAGTTCTATCTTTTATATACTGCATTGTCATTTCAATAATGATGCTTTTCTCCTGTGAAGAATGAATATGATATTTTATTAAGAATCTGTAGACTTGAGATGAATATACCATGTACCGCAGACTGTATAAACTGAATGTTTACCATGATAGTCCACAACTTTAGAACTAAATCTTTTTCTCTGTGCTGCTACAAACATATTTTGCTCTTTTGATATATTTATTCTGAGGATTTCTTTGTTCTTCGGTTCGATAATAGCAACCCTATCTAGATATACTCTCATCCAACTTTAAGTATATTTTCAATTATTACATATTCAGAAATTTTCTTTTTTTTTAAGGTTATTTTCTGAAGCGTGTACTTTTGTATCGATTCAAATAGATACGCGATTTCTTTTTATAAAGCAATATCATAATCTGTGTCTGCTGCTTTTCCTAAAGATAATCTTTAAAATAGAAATACAATCCAATAACCAATATACTTTAATGTGTTCTTTTTCTTGAAATCACAAGGGAGATGAATATCTTCAAGCTATAGAGTTTTTCTTATGTAAACAGAACTGGTATAATCTTGGCAATTCTAAAAAATTATAGAAAAATGCTTTTGAACAAAAGTTATAACAATTTGATTAATTCTTATAAAAAATATTTTCAAGCAAACAAAGTCACAATAGATCACTTTTTCATTATCGCAATAAAGGCTCAAATATAATAAAAATAAATAATTAAATGGATCTACCATTCATATAAGAAAATCCGGAAATCAAATTAACATCAACTATTTCTCCTGCTTTAATAGATGTTTTTTTCTCAGGCAAAATAACAAATCCATTGCTTCTAACAAATAAAGATATACTTTCTGTTTCTCCAATATTTATGGACGCTTTAAATCCTGAACTTTCTTTAGAAATTTTAACATACACTATTTTTGTAAATGTGCTAAATTTTTCACGAGCATTCCAATCATTTGTTATTACCGCAGGTATCACAAAATCATTTTTTTGAGAAAGCCCTGAAAAAATCTTAATTAATGGACGGACAAATACGATAAATCCGCTTAATGCTCCTTGAATAGGCCCAGGTAAAATAATTATAGGTTTGTTATTTATTAAACCCAAACCTGATACTCTTCCTCTATCAAGTTTTACACCATGTGTAATAACACCCGGGGTTCCCAAAAGATTTATAGTGCTTTCCACAATATCTTGTTTTCCTACTGAAGAACCACCTATAGTTATGATGATATCAGATTCACTTATGGCTAATTCTATTTTTTGTTTTAATATATCTTGATCATCTGGCGTTACGCCATAATCTTTGGATATGCCACCCATTTCGCCAATAACTTTAGCAATGAAAGGACTGTTTGTATTCAAAATCTTAAATGAATTTTGGTCACTAATTTCTTCAATATTATCTGTTAGCTCTGTTCCAGTAGGTATTATTGCGACTATTGGTTTTCTATACACAGGAATTATATAATAATTCAAATTAGCCAGGTATGACGCATCTTGTATTCTTATTAGTTGTCCCCTTTTAAGTATTGTTTCCCCCTTTTTTATGTCGGATCCTTTTTTAAAAATAAATTGTCCCTTTTTACAAGGATTACTTATTGATATGTTATTATTATCAATTTGTTTTACATTTTCTATTGGAACTATTGTATCAGCATCAAATGGTAAAAAACCCCCAGTTTGTATTCGATAAGCTTCCCCATTTTTAAGAACATAAGAAGTAGATTTACCTAAAATAGACGCATTATTGGAAATTTCAAACCTGACAGGTTTAGATTCAGAAGCATGAATAGTTTCACTAGATTTTAAAGCAAATCCATCCATATGGGAAGTTGAAAATAAAGGTACATCATTATTTGCAACAATATCTTCCTTTAAAACGTATCCGGGGGATTCAAAGACTTTAACATATTGCGTTTTGTGACAATATTTTATTTGTTGTAATAATTCATCAAAAGCAATATCTACTGATTTATAATGAGATATATTATGAACCATAAATAAGACTGTAATTAAATTAAATAGTCACTGGCTAATAACTTGTATCTCATGTATACGTAAATTAATTTTTTATATCCATTTAGTTGTACCATCTGCCAAATATTCATTCTTCCAAATAGGCACATCTTGTTTTATTTTATTTAAAATAAATTTACAGACGTCAAATCCCTCGGAACTATGTGAAGTAGAAACTGCTATTGCTATGCTATTCTCCCCGACCCCTAATTCTCCTATCCTGTGAACAATATTGACTTTTTTTATTTTCCATTTTTTTTGTACAAGAATTTCAATATTCTTAATGGTTTCCTCAGCCATTTTTACATAGGACTCATATTTCATGCCGAGAACTTTACCGTTCTTGCTGAAATTTCTAACAGATCCTACAAAAATAACTGTTGCACCAACATCACCCATAGCGATTTTTGACTTTTCAAATGATTTTATAAAAGCACCTAATTCAATTTCATTAAATGTTATTCTTGGATGATCATCTATTGACATAAACCTTCCCCCATAATTTCTAAATTTTAGGTGTCAATAAATTGTATTTTTCGATAAATTTATTTGTCAACGTATTTAACCCCCAGAAACAGGTGGTAATATTGCTACTTCATCCCCATTTCTTATAAGAGTATTTTTGTTAACTATTTTATAATTTATTGCTACTTGAATAATGTTTAACATATCTTTAATTTTGGGATGAATTAAAGACATATTTGCTAAAAGCGTTTCAACAGTAGTTCCATATGATAAATCTATAATCTCCTTTTCCAATCCTACAAGATCTTTTACCCTTGCAAAATACAGTATAGTTATTTTTAGATCTTTCAATTTTAAATATTATAGGCGATAGTATAAATAAAGAATTACAAAAATATTAAAACAGTTTCGTTTTATGTTAATAACAATATATTAAAAATTATAAGGGAGATAAAAAATATTTAAAATACGTGCAGAAACATGTTATAATCTAAATGGTTACGAATTTTAATAGAATCAAACTTATATTAAAAATATAATCTATTTGATAAAAAGTTAGTTGAATATAGGTAATATAAAATACAATGAATATTTGAATTTTATTATTAGTGTTAGAGATTATTATTTTTTTATGATGATTGCGGTGGCGACGACGACGATTGAACTGGCGGGGCTTGGCATAATTCCATCAATACGCCATTCATCGATTTAGGATGAATAAATGTTATTTTTCGACCATAAGACCCCGTTTTTAAAGACCCTAGAAATTTTACGCCGTTATCTTGTCCACGTTTTACATCGTCCTCTATCTCATCTGCGGTTATAGCAATGTGATGTATTCCCTCTCCTCGCTCTTTTAGAAATTTGCTTATAGGACTAGTATCAGACATTGGTTCTAAAAGTTCAATTCTTGAATCTTGTAAGTTAAGCATTACAACTTTGACCATTTCACTCGGTACTTCTTCTATATCGATTTTATCTATATTTAATAATTTTTTATAATTATCAAGTGCTGTTTCAGCATTATTTACGGCTATTGCTATATGATCTACTCGCATACAAAAATTAGTATGATATTTTAATATATATGCTATATACCCACTTTTGCTTAATTAATAATGCTTAACAACGGTTAACTTGTTTATGATTTTATAATTTTGCATATAAAATAAAGATTTAACTATTATTGACGACCTAAATAAAGTATCATTCATATTCATTATATATAACTCATTATATTTCACCAAGTTTTCATTTTATATAATAAACAAATACTGGTGTATTTAAAAAATAGTGTATCAAAAGGAGAACTAATTTTTAATACTATTTTCAATTCCTTTTTTATTTATCTTTTGAGTAATATAGCCACCTGCAAATACAGAAAGTAGGGATATAGGAATAACAATTGGCAGCACGACAGGAAACAATATTTCAGCAAGAAATGCTTCGGTTCTGACAGTGATAGGCGGTTTAAAAAACCCTCCGAAGACATCAGCAGTCCACGGAAAAAATAAAGGAATAAAAAATAAAGATACTAATATAGAACTTATCATATAACTTCTATTAGAATTAAAATTAATCTTCAAATCAGGTTTTTTAATTTGATTATATTTGATAAGGATTACATCCAAAGTTAAAGCGGGCAATATATTTAATAAATAATATGGAAGAATTCCTATAAAATATGAATTTGAAATTATGGTGGCACCAGATTGTATTATCATTATTATTCCCACTATCCCGGTAAAGATGAATGGTATTTTACAGGATTGAGAAATTACATTTAAAACAATACTAAAAACTAAAGGTATTAAAATAATTGAACCAAAAATTGCAGTGAATGGTTCAGGATTAAAATTGAAATATTGCCCTTTTGAGAATGGGAGTGTAAGCATCAATATAATACCTATCCCCACCATCAAAACTACACCACTTGATAGCATTATAAAAAATTTATTTACAATTGATGAGGGATTTGTTTTATATTTTTTATATATTCCACACAAACTACCAATTGCGACAAGTAACATACCAGTTGCTAGTATAGTATGTGGAGGGCTCAGCAATCCATCAAAACCAAATTTTGTATGCCACCAAAAATCGAAAGGACCGGCAGTCAACTGCATAATGGCACCTATAATGGGAATTTTTAGTGATAAAGGTACAGAGATACCTCTTAATCCATTCTTTAATGTATTATTATTACGATGTATTCTGTCTTTAATCAAGGAAAATAATCTATAAGCAATACTACTAATGGACAACGCAACCCCACTATAAATTAGTGTGTGGGGCGGAGTCAAAAAAGATTCAACATTTTTGCTTCCATGCCAGACGATATCCCAATTAGCACCACCAATCTGCATAGCAACCCCGATACTCATAACAATGTAAATTAATATAGATTTTTCAAGGGCATTTGTTTTGGTAGATTGATCCACATTGGACATAACTTAAATGTTATTGTTCATATTTTATTTATTTCTATATTCCCACATTAAATTAAATTTTATAGTTTTATGGTTAAATTTATTTATAGAATTTATTATATTAATAAAAATTATAAACGTAAAATTTCGGATTTTAACTTGGAATTTATTTCATGATTATATTTGTCAAAGAATATCTCAAGCCATTGTTTAATATAATTTCATTTGCACTTGTAATTAGTATAAGAAAAATGATCGTCTAAATACTTGTTTTTTTAACAGATTGCATTTCAATTTCATTTATACATTTTCCATAAGATACATGAAAATGATGATCTAGGTCCAAAAACTTGCTGACTTGGGATATTATGTATCTCATATGTCAATATTGAGTAGGATATGAGGCAAAAATGACATGGAACCTTTGTTTTGAATACTAGGGAAATAAAAAGATGTTATTAATGAAGCAGGTTAAAAACACCTTATATGATAAGGGGATATCAATATAACCAAAATTCATCATAGAATCAAAGATCATAAGAATCATGCAACAAGGTACATGAGATCTATTAAATACAATTTAGGAAAGTTTCTTATTCATGCAAAACAAAAAGGATGAAGAGGATATTCAAATATCAACATCTGCTCTCTTTAATCTAATTATCAAGTGACAATTGATTACTCAATCCATTTCTATTGTTATTAATCTGAAAATAGCCGATTATCTAATGGAGGACCAAAAAGCGTTGACGAATTAGCAAAAATAACTAACTCAAATCCATGCTCGCTCCATAGGCTATTGCGTATGTGCTTTGTTGCATGATTCTTATAATCAATGATTTTACCATCTATTTTGGTTAAACAGATATCATTTTGTTATACAAGGACGCTTTCAACATCATCTCTTGTACCATATTCTTTAGTTTAACCGAGTATAAGTATTCACCAAACATTCGCTTTATGCACGAAAACACAGTTTCAAAATCCATCTTTGTCCATAGCTTACGCTATCCTTCCATCCTTGTAAATCACTTTTCTGCGCTAACACTGCTAGATTTCTAAGGGTGTTTCCTTTTTTCCATCGAACTCTAGCATTTTTTCTTACTTTAATGCAAGGTTGGATTCCGTTGTCTGATAAGAATCTAAAAATATTATTGCCTTCATAAGCACCATCACCCAACAGTTTACCTATGGATACCATGTTATCTGATTTTATAATATTTTCAATCAATTCAGGTAACGCTTTGCTATCATGAACGTGCTCGTCTGTGACCTTCATAGAAAGTATTTTCTTGGTTTTAACATTAACTGCTACGTGTATTTTCAAATATCCTTTCTTATTTTTCGCATTCCATTTATCCCTCATCCATTGACCTCTGTTGGTAACCTTGATACCTGTACTATCTATCGCAATGATGATGTATTCGTCTTCAAAATCCTTGTTTTTACTATTTATATCTTTTATCTTGATATCTAGTCTGTTTATTCTTCTGTTTATTGTGGTGTAATGTGGGATGGAAGGTACTTTTCCTTTGGCGTGTCCTTGTGCGATTCCTTCCGTTTGTCTATAAGGAAGATGAAAGTACACTTTGGCATATCCAAGCAAGAGAAGGAAGGTATTTGGATAATGAAATGGCTCGCCAATCTTGTCTTTGTTCATCCCTTCTAGTTCTGCATCCCAGTTGTTTATAACATCAAATCCTAGCAGTATTTCGCCTCTTCTAACAAGAGATTGGTTGTAGACGGACCAATTCATATGTTTTATTGAGGGATGTTAGCTAAATGTATTTGGGAAAGAGGAATCATGCAACAAAGCAGTTTGAAAGGTCTTCCGACTCCTAGTTCTCTTTCTCTATCATCTTTTAGTTTGGAAACACTGTAATTCATGTTAGGCATATTTTTTGTTATTTCTTTATCGAAAATCTTGTCAAAATCGAACTGTAAAGCTCGTAAATGATTTGAAAAGCAGTAGTGGTTTTCGGGATAACCTCTCGTATGAAAGCAAAGGAGGGATAAGAAATTAATGAATTATTGATTATATAGCTGTTTATTCTAATTACACAAGAGATCTATTATCTTGGTCTGTTGTAATACTTTTCACAAGTATATGATAAACTATTGCTAATACTTTTTATCTAATTACATCATCTATTCACTAATAGGTAGAAAACATGAATAAAACCTAATTTATTTCTACAATAAAATAATAAAATAAAAGTAATAACAATTTAATATCAAGCAAAAAAAGTTTTTAATAACTTTGACATATGGCATATTAGGTATAAATACTACTCCGAGATATTTTCTATATTCTGTTGGATTTATTTCCATTCTGTTTTTGAGTATGTTTGCCGAAAAATCCTTTTATCATTTGTCAAATGCTACTTCTCCATCATTTGAACTTCAAGAAATAACAAATGAAAATCACCACTGGGTACAGACATATGGGAATAGTGATAAGGGACTAAAATCAAATTATACTGATATATTAGCCGTAGATTATTTTAGTGATGGTAAAACTCTAAATTCCACAATTTGGATAGATTCTGAATTACCTCATAATACGTCGCTTTATTCTTTAAAACATCCAAATTCTAGAGCTATAAGTTATGGAATACTTATCGATGCAGATTCCAATGTGAAAACAGGTTATGGTGGAGCTGATTACGATTTGTATGTTGAATTAGCAAATGGAAAAGTGACTGGATATTTGTACCATATGTCATCAACAGGAGGTTTCAGGTTAGTTGGGCCTCCAGTAAAGCTCTCTCATAATGCTACAGAATCGTCTGTTGGTCCAGGTTTTGTTACGTTGAATTTAAGCCTAGACTCTATAAATTTTCCTAGCAAATATAATATATTATTTTACACCTCAGAATCATTAAATTCTAATGAAGTTAGACAATTTACTAATTGGGTACATATACCTCCGCCTATGATCCAATTATCTACTACTCCTAGTAACATCGTTATAAGGCAGGGTGAAGAACTACTTATTCCTTCTAGAATAAAATCTACATCAGGTTTTTCGAATGATGTAATAAACATGACTTTGGATAATATCACAGGAAATGAACGTAATAAAATTTATAGTAGAACACATGACTTTAATTCTAGCAATTTACTTTTAACTATTCCAAAAATCCAACCACCATTATTTAAAATATATGCATCGCCTCATACCCCACTTGGAATTTATACAATACCACTAATAGCAACAATAAGAGAACCTTCTTCGGCAACAATAACAAAACCGAATTTTATCAATACTCGAGGAGGTACAGTAGATCCAGAATTTGAATTATCAAAAAAATATCCTACTGTAGGATATTTAACAAATCCAGTGAACTTGACGGTCACTGTTATTTCTCCAATGAGTGTTAGTGATCAATTTAGAGAATTTTGGGGAACATATGGTCAGTTTATTGGTATTTTTGCAGGTGCATTTATCGGATCCCTTGCAAAATTGATATTCGACCGAGTAAAGAAAAAAAATGAAAACGGCTAATATAAAACCCAATACTGGAGAGCAAAATTATTAGTATTGGATTCTAAATAGTTCGAGAAATCGATATAGTATATATAAGAACCTATTCCAAAATTATCTTTCTATATATGATTATGCAACAGGATAACTGTACCAATCCAAGGTAGTTCTCGACCTTCTTTTCATATCAAGTAAACAGTTTCCTGAACCTATTATGCCAAGAGTTTGTTCTCTCTACAACCCATCTTTTAGGAGGATATTTTTTACGATTTGGTATCCTTATTGTCTTTTCATCGTCAACTTCCTCTCCTTTCTTTTTCTTGTATGGTATGTGCAGTGACATAGCCTCGTTTGGTTAATTCCTGTTCTTCAGGTTCGGAATTGTATGCTTTGTCAAGACATAAGTGTTGTAGCCTTCTTCTTGTTCTCGGTTTAGGTTTATGTGATGACAGTTGACGTTGACGTTTGATAACAGAGTTATCAACCACATCTGTTACTAGTTTGATATCATGGGTGCTTGCAGATGATATAACTACAGATAGAGGGATTCCTTTTTTATCTGTTAAAATATGTCTTTTTGTGCCCAGTTTGCTTCTATCAGTAGGATTGTGCCCAGTCATCGCCCCCCTAAAGGCGACTTTATAGATATACTATCTATGGATTGCCAGGTCCAATTAATACCGACAAGATCATCATAGATTTTCAATAGTTTTATCCATATCTTTCTGAAAATGTCAAGGCTATTCCATTGCTGAAACCTGCGGTGACAGGTAGAACCAGAACCATATTCTTTTGGTAACATCTTCCATTGGCATCCTGTTCTTAATACATAAAGAATTCCATCGATTACTTTTCTATATGGTATAATTGGTCGACCAACTGTCTTGAGTGGTTTCTCCTTTGGAAGAATATGCTTGATCTCATTCCATAATCTATCAGGAACCTTGAGTATGGTGGGATGTTTATTTTTCTCCTTTACAATTTCCCTTCTCTGGATGGAGGACACAGTTTAGCAAAAAGGTGAAAAGAGCTATAATCCTATCGAATTTTGGGATAGGCTCTTAATTTAAATATATTACATTTAAATGTCATAAAATATGAAATAGATAAAAGAGACAGTAACAATTGGATGATTCGCCTTACTTTTAGTTGTAATCTCAATATCATACAATATCGGTCAATAATACGCATTCGCTCAATCGGCAAATAGAGTTCCAGCCAATTCACCGGGTATATCATCGGGTAACGCAATACAAATACCAATTCATATTTCAATATCTGAATATGAAGTTTCAACAGAATCCTCTGATACCAGCTACATATCTGTGCCCCAATTAGGATATGCAGACTCGACATTTGAATTGTCAGCAGAATCACCTGATACCTGCGATAAGAGTAATAGCTACAACATAATTTGTAAAACGATTCCATTATCGGGATCTGAATTGTCGTCAGGACACTAGGTCTATTATGTGGAAATCCGCACAAGTACCAATTCATATTCTGGTCAACAATATTTGTAGAAACACTGTGGACATAATAGGTGTATTAAATCCCACATTTGGCAATACCTGTACCAATACAGGATGAAAAGTATTGGTACAAGCTATCAAAATTATTAAGTATGAAATACTTTTGAAATAAGCAATTACTAACAGTTATACGTAGTAATACAACCAACCTTTGCAACAATGATCTGTGTTTTTTTCATTTGATTGAAGAAGAGATGCGATGGGTGTAAGTTTGAATCGTCTTTTCTTCTCATTCTCAATTATATCTGCAAAAATACCAATACCAGATAGCATACGCAATGCTTTGTTGCATGATTCCTCTTTCCCAAATACATTTAGCTAACATCCCTCAATAAAACATATGAATTGGTCCGTCTACAACCAATCTCTTGTTAGAAGAGGCGAAATACTGCTAGGATTTGATGTTATAAACAACTGGGATGCAGAACTAGAAGGGATGAACAAAGACAAGATTGGCGAGCCATTTCATTATCCAAATACCTTCCTTCTCTTGCTTGGATATGCCAAAGTGTACTTTCATCTTCCTTATAGACAAACGGAAGGAATCGCACAAGGACACGCCAAAGGAAAAGTACCTTCCATCCCACATTACACCACAATAAACAGAAGAATAAACAGACTAGATATCAAGATAAAAGATATAAATAGTAAAAACAAGGATTTTGAAGACGAATACATCATCATTGCGATAGATAGTACAGGTATCAAGGTTACCAACAGAGGTCAATGGATGAGGGATAAATGGAATGCGAAAAATAAGAAAGGATATTTGAAAATACACGTAGCAGTTAATGTTAAAACCAAGAAAATACTTTCTATGAAGGTCACAGACGAGCACGTTCATGATAGCAAAGCGTTACCTGAATTGATTGAAAATATTATAAAATCAGATAACATGGTATCCATAGGTAAACTGTTGGGTGATGTGGCGTATGAAGGCAATAATATTTTTAGATTCTTATCAGACAACGGAATCCAACCTTGCATTAAAGTAAGAAAAAATGCTAGAGTTCGATGGAAAAAAGGAAACACCCTTAGAAATCTAGCAGTGTTAGCGCAGAAAAGTGATTTACAAGGATGGAAGGATAGCGTAAGCTATGGACAAAGATGGATTTTGAAACTGTGTTTTCGTGCATAAAGCGAATGTTTGGTGAATACTTATACTCGGTTAAACTAAAGAATATGGTACAAGAGATGATGTTGAAAGCGTCCTTGTATAACAAAATGATATCTGTTTAACCAAAATAGATGGTAAAATCATTGATTATAAGAATCATGCAACAAAGCACTTTCAAACTTGATTTGAACATATTTTCGTGCTTTTAGTATATTATCGTCTTTACATCACATACACATTGGAAGGTTTTCTCTTTGATTTGGATCAAAGCAGCATCTGTAGAGATCTCCAATAGATAGAAGTTTGATTAGAAAATGCGTACTATTCTATAGAAATTATACAGCATAACAAAGAGGCTACAAACGCCATCAGAAAAAGTAGAGAAAAATTTTCCAGAGGTTCTTGCATTTATTGATTGAACAGAACAACAAATTCAAAGATCTATAGATAATATAACATGCAAGATATTTGTAAATATATAAAGAATCAATAAATTGTAAAAAGATCTAATTATCTTGAATATTTTAATAACTATGTCAAAGATTTCAGTCATTGTAGGCTCTGTAAGGAGACATTACCAAGGGATTAAAGTAGCTGCATGAATTGAAAATAATTTGAAATTAAAAATTATATCAGATATTTTGTCGATCCCCTTGAATTAGGTTTACTTTTGTTAGACCGAATGTATAAAGAGATGAAAAACCTTCTGAAAAAATTATACATTTATGTGAAAAAATTAAAGATTCAGAGGATTATATAACAATTACTCCCAAATATAACAGGTCTACATCTAGTGCCTTAAAAAACACATTAGATTATTTTTTAGAAGGATATTTTTTAAACCGACTGCAATTGTATCATATTCTTCTGGAATATTTGGCGGAATAAATGCAGCTCAACAACTTAGGCTAAATTTACCGACTAGGTGCCGTAGCTATACCGTCATCTTTTTCAATACCTAACGTCTTTAAGGTTTTTGATGCAAGGCTACCCTTTTAGATGAACTATACAATAAACGATTGGATAAATTTATTATTGTATTTGAATGGCATAACAGCGCATTAAGAAAACAAAGGGATTTAAGTACACTACATTAGATTATCTTCAACTGATATAATTTAACGTAATTTAAGAAGAGATATATCTTAATTAAGTTGATCAAATAATATATATTAATCTAAATCTAATTTTCAATTAATTTTTTTAATCCATACCTATGACATTTTGGATCTGATTCACTTTCATAACACAATAAAACAACGTCTCTATTTTTTGAGTATTGTTTAATCCATCTGATTTTGGATTTAGCTGTATTTGTACTCATTTCTTTTTCGTATAATGATATAAATTCTTTCCAATCGATTTGATTTTGTTCAAATTTCTTATTTAAGGCTATTGATGGAGCTAATTCGCTAAACCATGCATCAACTTTACTCTGTAAATTGTAGGACAAATTAATCGCTACAGCAATTTTGAAATAATCAACATTATAATTTTTCAAATTTGCCAAAGAATCAGTATAAATTGTCATATAATATATTAATTTTTATATTTTAAAAATGTACATATTAAAAAATGGCGCTCTGTAAAGTTAAGATATTTTTTCTTTATTGTAATAGTTGGAAAATAGAATTAACCATTGTCTAATATGCATGGGTTTACACTTCTTTTTTCTACAAGGAAAATAATCATCAAACCCTTCAGTTCTATCTTTGATATACTGGATAGTTCTTTTAATAATGATACTTTTTTATAAGAAGAATATGAAGATGGTGATTTATCTTCAAGAACCTGCAGACTTGTGGTGGATACCAAGTACCTCCATATCTGTTGAAACTGGATGCTCTCCGTACTCTTTTATAACATTAGAAAGAAAACGTTCGGCTACTACAATCATATTGCGCTCTTTGGATATGCTTATTCCAAAAATATTCTTAGTTTCAGATTCTATAGTAGATATCCAAAGCCAGATGTATTCAGAATCAACTTTAATTTGAGTTTCATCAATTATGAATTCAGATATCTGGGTCTTGCTGTAAGATAGTCTTTCTGGCTTGTACTTTTGTATCCAATATCTAATTGCAGAATGACTTCTTTTAACAAATCGAGATATGGCTTTAGATGTATTTCTTAATGAAAGCCCACTGAAATAAAGATGTAAAGAATATAAAATATCTTTAGGTTCCGTTCTTTTTCTTATTTGTTGTATCATATATAATAAACAAAAAGGAAATTTAGATCTTTTTGCTTAACTTTACAGAGCCTAAAATTTAGATTAAAACTGTTTTGTTGCATGATTCCCTTTTTCCAAATACATTTAGCTAACATTATTCAACAAATTATATGAACTGGCCCTTATACAACCAATCTCTAGTTAGAAGAGGTGAAATCTTGCTAGGCTTTGATGTCATTAACAACTGGGATACAGAGCTAAAAGAGATGAATAAAGACAAAATAGGTGAGCCATTTCATTATCCCAA
Source organism: uncultured Nitrososphaeraceae archaeon (assembly GCA_963830925.1). Lineage (GTDB taxonomy): Archaea > Thermoproteota > Nitrososphaeria > Nitrososphaerales > Nitrososphaeraceae > Nitrosocosmicus. Next base: position 1,926,041 of record CAWHOB010000001.1, read on the forward strand.
TACATTTCTTCTTTTACTTGGATATGCCAAGACATACTTTCATCTACCATACAGGCAGACCGAAGGAATAACACAAGCTTATGCTAAAGGAAAAGTACCTTCCATTCCCGATTTTACTACAATAAACAGAAGGATAAACAGGTTAGACATCAAGATAAAAGGGGATAACAATAAAAACAAAGAATTCCAAGACGAATACATTGTCATTTCAATTGATAGTAATGGTATCAAGGTTACAATAGAGGTCAGTGGATGCAAGACAAATGGCATATAAAAAATAACAACAAGAAAGGATATTTGAAAATACATGTAGCAGTTAATGTCAAAACCTGCTTTGTTGCATGATTCTCTCTTTCTAAATACATTTAGCTGGCATTAACCAATAAAATTTGTGAACTGGCCCTCCTACAACCAATCTTTAGTTAGACGCGGTGAAATCTTACTAGGCTTTGATGTCATACGCAACTGGGATACCGAATTAAAAGAGATGAACAAAGACAAGGTTGGATTAAGAGCCATTTCGTTATCCAAACACTTTTCTTCTTCTATTAGGGCATGCCAAAGCATATTTTCATCTGCCATACAGACAAATCGAAGGAATAACACAAGGCCATGCTAAAGGAAAAGTACCTTCAATCCCTGATTATACTACAATTAACAGAAGAATAAACAGATTGGACATCAAGATAGATGATACAAAGGATAGCAAAGAATTTGAAGATGAATACATTGTCATTGCAATAGATAGTACGGGAATTAAGGTTACCAATAGAGGTCAATGGATGAGAGATAAATGGCATTTAAAAAATAACAACAATAAAGGATATTTGAAAATACACGTAGCTGTCAATATAAAAACCAAGAAAATTCTTTCGATAAAGGTAACCGATGAGCATGTACATGACAGTAAAGCATTACCTGGATTGATTGATGAGGTCATAGAATCAGATAAAAAAATAACAATTGGTAAACTATTTGCAGATGGAGCTTATGATGGCAATAATATTTTTAGATTCTCAGCAGACAACGGAATCCAACCTTGTATTAAAGTAAGAAAGAATGCAAGAGTTAGATGGAAAAAAGGCAATATTCTTAGAAATCTATCCGTTTTATCTCAGAAAAATGATTTACAAAAGTGGAAAGATAGCGTAAGCTATGGGCAAAGATGGATTGTTGAAACAGTGTTTTCTTGTTTAAAGAGAATGTTTGGTGAATATGTTTATTCGGTTAGAATAAAGAATATGGTACAGGAAATGATGTTAAAAGCGTCATTGTATAATAAGTTGATATCTGTTTAGGTAAACCAAATAGTAAAATCATCGATTATAGGAATCATGCAACAAAGCAGATTAAAACTATATATCTTTTATTATATTAATGAATATTTACAAAAATAATGGTAATGGCGCTTTATACTTTCAAGTTCGTATTTTGAATTAATGCCAAAGTGAAAATATCTGCTTTGTTGCCTGATTTGAAAACTCGTTATAATAGTAGTTTATCCGTGACAATAACAATTGAATTTTCACTGTTTTCGTTTTTAATTAATCGATAAAACGTTAGCAAATAGCGAAAAAAATAATCATGCAACAAAGCATATTTTAGGAAATTCTTTAGTTAACGTAGTTAAAGAACGTGTTTTACAAATTAAATGATATATTTGATTTTTTGATAATTATTTTATTTAAAAGATAAAAAAAAATTTATTGTTCTGTTGTTATTTAAAGTTTTATCTTCTGTGACAGATTACTATTCTGTGGTGGTGTTTGAATATTACGTGGCAGTGTTTATGGAAATGATGATGATGATGGAATGGATGGGTATTGGTTTTGTGTATTACAACATTTTTGTGTATAACAGTAGCTGCAGATGCGTTTTCCAAGCTTAAAATGATTGGAGTCACCGCAAGTGCTACTAATGCGAATGCAGCCATAGATAATACTGTAATGGTTTGTTTTTGGAATTTATTCATGTAAATCTCATCTAATATATATAAGAGAAATATTTAAAGATTGAATAATAATTATTATTCTATTGAATTTTCAAAGATTGTTAAAAATCGTAATATATGTCAAAATGGCTCTGTAAAGTTAAATGAAAATCCATTTTGTAAAACATTTGAATGTGATGGTCCATCAAAAATTTGATTTGCATATCAAATTTAAGTTCGTTTTGCCAAAATTATTTTTTGAAATGGTCTACTAACCAAATTTCTTTAATTAAAAATAATTATCAATTCCTTAACTTTACAGAATCGTCAAAATTAATAATGACATCGTCATATGAATTCTTCTGCGCTTGTTTATTAAAAACTGTTTATAAAGAAAAGATTTTAGTTATAAAATTATAATATAAAATTTAATTTCGTTAAAATTTTATTTTAATAATAAATAAAACGATTATGATATCAGTTTATTTCATTGAATTAAATCTTTCTTACCTAATTAGACATTATCAAAATTTTGTAGATTATTAATGGTATATTATAATATTTTTACTTTAATCTGCTGATTACAATTACAAAATATATCTTTTTAGAAGTTTTCTATGTGCTAATTGTACAAAAAAGAGATCTGATGATTGTTTGACTGCAAAATATCTTTTTTTATATTACTTGTAGATATTTTGTTTATTATATCTTAATACAAACAACGTAATCCTAAAACAATCAAGTATATGTTGATTGTTAATTGTTGTACTTCCACACATGGTTGACAAAACAATGTACCAACATGGCTGACACATTTTGTCTTGTTCTACATTATCAATATCGGTTGTTTTAAAGATTTCATGAACTTCTCTGATGGCGTCATTCCGTTTATTCCACCGTGTTCTCTTTCATAGTTATATGAATTGACAAATAATTCGTATTTCTCTATTCCCTCTTTCATATCAATTAACTCTTCTACTTGTAGAAATTCAGTTATGACTATTTTGTTGTACGCTTCTACTTTCCCCTGTTCTTGTGGATAACCTTTAGGAATCTGCTTGTCCTTTATTCCATTGAGAAAAAGATAATGTTTGAATTTATTCGATGTAAATTCTCTACCACAACCATCGTGTGCATCACTTTCATAGGTTTACCGTAGAGTTCAATCCATTCGTTGAGAACCGACAGTGATTCTTCACTAGTTCTTCTGCTGCACCATTTGCTAACTACTTTTCTTGAGGGGCAATCATCTATATAACATGAATAAAATAATTTTTGCTTCGTGAGCCTTTTAGATAAAAAGGTCCTTTGGTATCCATTTGAACCAACTCATTCGGATGTTTCATTTCAAATCTTGTATTTTCTTTTTAGCTTGACAGATAGTACATTGAGATTGTGTCTCTTTAGAATATTGTAAATGGTTTTTGTACCCAAGCTGATTCCATACTTTCTCTTTAATCTGAACCTTATTCTCATTGGACCAAATCTGTTGTTTAGTCTCAGCTCGAGAATAATCTTTTCTATATCTTTGGTTACCTTTACATTTTTAATATTATGTGGCTTTCTTGATTGGTTTTTTAATCCATCTATCCCATATACATTATAGCGTCTCTTCCATTTGTACCATGTTTGTCTTGAAACAGCATATGCAGTACAAGCATCAGATATAGTCTTACCTGAACGTTCTGATTCAATTATCATTTTATACCTATTTTCAATTATATCCATTATTATTACACTCTAAGACTAGAGTGTCAACTATGTTAGGAAGCTAAAATGTCAACTATGTGTGGAATCAGTACAATTAACTCCAAATCTTGACGTTTCATCCATTCTCTCAATATATGATATGTTTTTGTAATAAAAGAAAGTATTCTTTATTTGCTTTGTTGCATCATTACTATTTTTCAAATACATTTATCTAAAATCTACCAATAAATGGTGTGAACTTATCCTTGTACAATCCCTTTCTAGTTAGTCATGGTGAAATATTGATATGCATTGACGTTATAAACAACTGGGAGCGGCCTAAAATAGATGAACAAAGATAAATTTGGTGAACCGTTTCATTATCCTAATACAATTCTTCTTTTACTTTGGTTATGCCAAAGCATACTTCATGTTCCTTATGGATAAACCGAAGGATTTGTCCAAATATCTGATAAAGGATTACTTTATATTAATTACAGCATGATAAACAGAAGGGTAAACAGATTAAATATCAAGATAAAAGAACTATATGAAGCAACGATTTGAAGACGAGTATGTTATGATTACAATAGGAGCATCGATATCAATTTTACAAAGGTAAATGCTACAATATAAATGGTATAAAAAAATAATAATGGTATGTATCTTGCCATATATCAAACTGAGAATGGCCGTTAAAGTTGGACTAAAAAAGGACATATTTTAAGAAATTTAAGAGTGTTGGCACAAAGAACTAATTTACAAAAATGGAAAAACAGTGTTTAGATAGGGGAGAGATGATTGTATAAATCGTGTTTCTTGTATAAAGCGAATGTTTGGTGAGTATGTATATGCAGATATACTAAAAAATAATATAGCAAATTATATTGCAATTATTATTCTATAACAAGATGATATCTATTTAGTAAAAACTATTATAAAGATCATAGAACATACAACAAAGGACTTTATCCTTGATTTAACCATTTTATATGTTGATACTTTTATCAATTCTATAATAAACTTAAGCGGCTCCGTAAAGTTAAGACCAAAAATCATTTTTGTAAAACACTTGAATGTGATGGTCCACCAAAAATTTGATTTGTATGTTGAAATTGCTTTGTTGCAGGATTCCTCTTTTCTAAATACATTTAGCTAACATCTATCAATAAAATATGTGAACTGGCCGGTCTACAACCAATCTTTAGTTAGAAGAGGCGAAATATTGCTAGGCTTTGATGTTATAAACAACTGGGAGCGACCTAAAATCGATGAACAAAGATAAGGTCGGTGAACCATTTCATTATCCAAACACTTTTCTTCTTTTACTTGGCTATGCCAAGGCATACTTTCATCTGCCGTATAGACAAACCGAAGGCATTGCACAAGCTCATGCAAAAGGAAAACTGCCATCTATTCCTGATTTTACAACAATAAACAGAAGGATAAACAAATTAAATATTCCAATAGATACAGGCAAAGATAAAGTCTCCAAAGATGAATATATTATCATTGCAATAGATAGCACTGGTATCAAGATTACCAATAGAGGCCAATGGATGCAAGATAAATGGCGTATAAAAGATAAGAAAGGGTATCTGAAAATACATATAGCAGTTAATATCAAAACCAAGGAAATTCTTTCAATGAAGGTAACGGATGAACATGTTCATGATAGTGCTTTGTTGCATAACTCTGAAATTCGTTTTTTAATGATTGGACTTTGTTATCATATTACGAATTCCGAATAGATATTTCATAGACTTGAACTGAATGTGATATACAGTTACGAAAAAATTGAGTTATGCAACAAAGCATCATGATAGTAAAGTATTACCAGAGTTAGTTGATGATGTTATAAAATCAGATCACATGACCGCATTAGCAATCGGCAAACTATTTGCTGATGGTGCTTACGAAGGAAATAATATTTTTAGATATTTGTCAGACAATGGAATATTGCCTTGTATAAAAGTAAGAAAGAATGCTAGAATTAAATTGAAAAAAGGAAAAAACATCATTAGAAATCTATCCGTGTTGGCACAAAGAAATGATTTGCAAAGATGGAAAGACGGCGAAAGCTATGGAAAGCGGTGGATTGTTGAAACTGTTTTCTCTTGTTTAAAGAGACGGTTTGGAGAATATCTTTATTCAGTTAAACTAAAGAATATGATACAGGAAATGATGTTAAAAGTATCACTGTATAATAAGTTGATATCTGTTTAAACAAAACAGGTAGTAAAAACAGAAATTATTGGAATCATGCAACAAAGCATGTTGAAATAAGTTCATTTTGCCAAAATTATTTTTTGAAATGTTTTACTAACCAAATTTCTTTAATTAAAAATAATTATCAATTCCTTAACTTTACAGAGACACTTGATCTGTATTACGATTATATGAAGGATTAAAGATATGATTATAACTTACCTATATTTTTTATAAATATTATAATAATGATTTTATTCTATCTTTTATGTTTTTGTTCTAGTCCAATTAACATATATGTTAACAAATATAATTCGTAGATAAATGCGTATTGCACACATTGGAAATACCGCAGGGATCGGCTCAATGCTATCGAAAAAACAGCAACAAAATAATGATAAATCCGATGTTTATGTATTTGATGATCTAACACAAAGTAGATTCGGTGGAATTAAAATAAATTATAATTCTTTTATTGATAAAACCTTATTTTATAATAAATTAAAAAAAAATTATGATGTTTGGCACTATCATTATCCATATGGAAGCTTGCATGACTATTTGAAGAAAAATTTTAAAAAAAAAAAATTTTTAAAACATTATCATGGAAGCGATCTTCGAATGAATAAAAAACCTGATTTGGATTTTTGTTTGGTATCTACCCCTGATCTTTTGAATTTGGCTCCTAATGGAAAATGGTTGCCAATTCCAGTAGATTTGGAAAAAATCGAACCTTTCCGAATAGATTCTGATAAAGATAGGAATCCACTATATATTTCACATTATCCTTATTATTTGAATAAACCTGATTGGGATTATTTTACTCCTACTTTTACAGAATTGGAAAAAGAGAACAAACTACGTGTTATAAAGGTAATTAATCTTAATCATGATCAATCTCTTGCTAAAATTGCAAGTAGTGATATATATGTTGGTAAAATTATACCTGAAATGGGCTGGTTCGGAACTGCCGAGACAGAGGCACTTGCTTTAGGTAAACCTGTAATTGCATATATTTCGGACGAATTGTTTGATACTTACCATCCTCCAATATATAGGACTACTCGTGAAACCTTTAAAAAAGATCTCTTGGATCTTTTAAATGATGATACAGAGCGCAAACGACTTTCAAAAGCAGGACCCATATACGTCAAAAAATATCATGATTTGTCAATCATTTCTACCATGGTTTATGAATATTATAGAAATACGAATTAATTATTTTTAATATATAATTAAATATTATAAAGAGCACTATAGAATTAGCTTTCATTTAAATAAAACTAAATTAGAGAATTAATCTGTAATTATGTATGAACAAAAAATTCAATCAAACCTTTTTACGAAGAAGATGGCTTGATTTCAGAAATGGTCACAGTATTTATCTTGCTTTTTTACTGACATTTATCAATTTTATTTTGATTACTTATAATTTTGCTATTAAACAACTTCCTTTCGGAATTGGCGGTCATTTAAATTTGCCTATATTTGTTCTTATTTTCATTTTCATTTATGCTCCATCTTCCATTTTAATTGGATTTTGGCACAGAAAACATCAGTATTCTGTTGAAAATGAAACATTGATTAGAGAGAATTGGGTTTGGGCTTGGATAAGTCAATATCAAATTAGACTAATAAAGGGAAAAACTACTCCTAAGGAAGATGAATTTATTATGAAATATCTTAATGAAATTTTAAAAAGAACTAATAAACATGAATTGGTTGGTGATGAGGATGTCACTCCTTTTCCTACTAAAGATCTGATTAGCGATATAACAGAGTCTACTGATTCTATAGCAAAAAATGAAAAGGTGAATAAGAGATCAGAAAAATAATTTATTTTTAATTTTTATAATGCATTTACCAACCTTCTCATTTTGTCAAAATTGACTTCAAAACCGAATCTTTTCTCTTCCTTTTTCATATTTTTATACATGCTTAATAATAAATTAAAGTGTTTAACTGTACTTAGTTTTCCGTCCATCTTGAGTCTTATAATTTTATATACATCATAATAATAATGAAATTTCTTTAAAACCCTTTTTCTATATTCTTCTTTATTAAATTTCTCTGGATTTTTTTCAAGAATATCCAAAAATATTTCGCAACATAATAGGGATGGGATGATTCCTTCTCCTAGCATTGGAAATACGGTTCCTATTGATTCACCTACGCCTATGATATTGTCGTGATAAAATGGCTCCATTAGTATTGGAGGTGATAAACGTATTGGCCTTCCAATTTTTTTAACTATTTTTACATGTGGATATCGATTAAAAAATTCTTTTATTCCATAGTACTTTCTATCAATGTCACCTGCTCCTATAAATGCCATTCCATTATCAAGCGGAAAATACCAGAAATATCCTCTAGCTCCTTTATATCCAATTACATAAAATTCATTTATTTCATTAGAGTTTTCTATCAAATATTCATAAGCAGGAATAATAAAGTCATCTTGAGGTTTTGGTAAGAAAGCTCTATGAAATCCTGTACAATCTACAACATAATCAAACTTATCTGTAGGGAACGTTTCTTTTTTACTCGGCATTCCATATTTTATATCAATATTTTTTAACAAGTCATTTTCCCATTGTTTTTTATCATATGTTACCAATCCATCTATTACAAGAGTTTCTTCTTTATTATCTGGAAGCTCCATTCTAATTTTTTTACCTGTATGAAATATGTAATTATTAAATTCTAAATTCGCCTTTTTGGAGAAATATTCAAGCATGTGTTTTGATGCCCCCCAGGCACATACTGGCCAATGCTTTTCTTTTTGCTGTAATTCGTATATCTCAATATCGTGGTCACCATTATTTAGCATGTTGCCTAAATAACTTCCGGCTACACCCGCTCCAATAATGGCAAATTTCAACTACATTACGAAGGTTATTATAACAATATTAATTTTTGTTTAATGATTTACCATCGTCTTGATTGCTGTGGATCATAGAATCTTTCATATAAAAGTTATAATTAAACTACTTGTTAATTATTTATATTTCATAAAAAGTAATCTTGAATTAGGTACAAATAACAGTTTCCTATATATATTATACAATGATTGTATGTTTGAATGAATAATAAAATATACCTCTTGACGGCAATAATGGCTTTTGCATCCTTAGGTGCTATGCTACTACAACCAACTTTGGCGTCAGCAGCGACACATGGATCACATCATCATAGTAATGCATTTACTACTGATAATGGATCTACTGGTAACTCTAATACTGATGGGACTCAAAATGCAAATGGTTTAGCTAATACTGATACTACCTCAAATGCTAATCCTATCTCAAGTGCTGATACTACCTCAAATGCAAATAGTTTATCTACTGCTAGCGGTAACTCAGTTTCACCTACAGTTGCTAATTCTAGCAGTCTTCCCTCTGCAAGTCTATCATGTGGTCAGGTAATAAAAGAAAGTGTTAAATTGTCTGCTAATTTGGATTGCACCTCTGATGGTTTGATTGTAGGCGCCGATGGTATTACTATTAATTTGAATGGTCATACTATTAATGGACCAGGGCCACAAAGCTCAAAGATTGGTATAATGCTCGCAACTTCTAGCGGTGTAACCATAGAAGGACCAGGAATAATTTCAGGATTTCAAGCAGGAATTTTGAATACTGGTGGTCAAAACAATAAAATAACTAACATAGACTTTACTGGCAATCAAATTGCAATATTCAACACTGGTGCAAAGACTACTGATATTGAAAACAATATGATGTTTAATAATGCAATCGGAATGGCATCTCATTCATCTCAAGGAACTATCTTTACAATGAACATGCTTAACAACAACAACCTTGCTGGTGTAACATTAGTTAATTCTGCTGGTAACTCTATAGATACGAATACTATACGAGGATCTAACAATGGTGTCTTTGTAGATGGTCAAAGTACTAATAATTCAGTAAAAACTAATGTAATAATGCTCAATTCAGGAGTAGATATTAACAACGCCAATGGATTACCAATAAATATAAATCAAAATTCATTTACCTCCAATTCATGTAATACTTCAGTTCCAGATGGTCTGTGTTTGACTAACAAATAATTCACCTTCTTTTTATTTAATTAATCATAAAATTTTCTATATATTTTAAAATTATCAAATTTTAGTGTTCATCAAAAATAGCAATATATATATTTTATAAAATAATTTATACTTATTAATATGCATGATAGAATTATAAAAATTTTTAGCGGGTTATTATCTTTGATCTTTATCTCTTTCATATTTAATTGGTTATTTTCTAATGTTTTTTTTATCAATGATATGTATATAACACTTGCCTTAGAATCAAATTCAACTAAAATTAACAGCTTGATTTATGGATCTAATCATACTGCCGCACTTTCATTAATTCCTCTTATGATTAAAGAGATGGAAAATACTAATGCTACTTCGATTCCAATTAAACAGGTTATTAATGCTACTCCATCAAATGTAACACTTTTACAAAATTTTTCCAGACATAATGTGTTGAATAATATAAGTAATAATATTCTATTGACTAATGATAATCATAAAAATTTTAATACTTCTCTTTTAAAAACTACTTCCAATTTTGTACCTAAAAATAAAACTGATCTTATTCCATATGTGGTTAATTTAACTAAAAATACAAATGCTACGGATCTCGCAATATCTAAGACTCTTAATACTACTCCAAAAAATGCTACGGATCTCGCAATATCTAAGACTCTTAGTGCTACTCCTTCAAATATTACATTTTTACAAAATCTTTCTAAAAATAATATGTTAAACAATATATATAATAAAATGAAAGGTCAAAAATGAAGGCCATATTTGTGATTTAATTCTTTTTATTAATTTTTCAAATGGTAGTAACTTTAATATGATTATAAAATTTAATGCAATTTTTTAAAAAATAACTTGAAATTGACAAAATTACTTAATCATAAATTTGTTTACAAAAGTAGTTTTATAAAATAATAGTTATTGTTGATCTTTTACTTTGAAATGCTTTTTTACTATATTAATTTTGAACATGTTTTATTATTTGATTCCTTTTTTCTAAATATATTTATTTAGCTAATCTTCCAAAAAATACTGTGTATTATAGTTTACAATAATGATTAGCCTATGTTTATACAACTGTTAAGGCTCTGTAAAGTTAAGACATTGTTTCTTTGTTGTAATAGTTGGCAAATAGATTTAACCATTGCTTTACATGTTTTAATTTGCACTTGTTCTTTTTCATACCATAAAAGTAATCATCGAAACATTCGGTTCTACTCTTGATAACTTTATCGTTCTTTCAATCAGGCTTTTTTCAAAAGATAAATGAAGATGATGGACAAGTTTTAAAAACTTGCCGGCCTGTGGCGGGTACCAACTACCACCATCTGTGAAAACTGGATGCTGACCATGTATATCCACAATATACGATAGAAATCGTTCATGAGCAACCAACATGTTTCACTTTTTAGATATAGTGATTGAAAGGATATTCTTAGTTTCAGTCGATAGTAGCTACCTAAAAGGTACATTAATTCCGAACCAACTTTTTGAGTTGAGTTTCATCAATTCTAAAGTCAGATGTTTTGGTCTTGCTGTAAGATAGTCCTTCAGGCTTGTACTTTTGTATCAAGTCTCTGATTGCAGTGTTACTTCTTTTAACAAACAGAGAGAGAGAGAGAGAGAGAGAGAGAGATCTCTTTAGATGTATTTCTTAATGAAAGACCAAGAAAATAAATATGTAAAGAATATACGATATCTTCAGAATGTTCTTTTTCTTATTTGCTGTATCTATATATAATAAACAAGAGGAAATCTATAGCTTTTTGCTTAACTTTCCAGAGCCATCTTAAGTTAAGAGTTCTGTAAATTATATGCCATATTTTCTTGTAAAATGATTGTGTGTGTTTATATAACGTTATACCTTTAGCTTGTCACTCTTACTATGACAAATAATCAGCAAGTGGACAAATATCTATAATAAAAATCATGAAAAAAAATGATCACAAATATTTTACAAAAAGAGCGTACCTTTGTTTTTACACATTTGTTAAGAGACATTAATAAATGAAATAGCACTTATTTGATATATAGATTGTATAATTAAGTGAACAAAAGCTGCTTTGTTGCATGATTCGAAAATCAGTTAAAAATTTAATATTTGTATTATAATAATAATTAAGCTTTGACTATTTCCGTTATAACACTGTCAATAAAACGTTAACAAATGACGAATAAAATAATCATGCAACAAAGCAAACAAAAGCCACATTTATATAATATTTAATATATATATATTATTTAATCTGTCGGTAGATTATATTTAAAGGCAAGAAATTTATGACGAGTTTTTTTGTTGACAAAATTACCCTCCTGACAATAGCAATACCAATGATAGCATTATTGTTTGTAGGTTATGTTTCATATGAAAATACGATACAGCTTATTAAAATGGGATCCTTTGTTAACAAAATTAATTTAATAATCCAAAAACTAGAACAACTTTTTTCTACAATAACTGATGCTGAAACCGGTCAGCGGGGATTTATAATAACTGATAGATCTGACTATTTAGAACCATATAATTCAGCTATAAAGGATATTCATAACCGACTTCTAAATTTAAATAAGTTAGTGGCTAATGAACCAACAAATCCCAACCAACAACAACAATTATCATCATTAAATGAATTGGATATCCTTAAGAATCTTATCAAAGATAAGCTGAATGAACTTAATCAAACTATATCTTTGCGTCAATCTCATGGTATCAATGCCGCATTATCAATAATCCTAAGTAACAAGGGAAAGTCTCTTATGGACAAGATTCGAGCAACCACTCTAGTTATTCAGAGGCAGCAGAATACTACATTATCTAACGTAACAAGACAATCTCAAGAATATGTTCAAGGCATAATTCATGCTATTATTATTACTACTTTAACAGCTGCTAGCATAACTGGAGTAATGTTATTTGCTATTAGTCGTAGTATACATAAGCATTATTTGAAGAGTGAAATATTATTACAAACAAAAGTTAAAGATAGAACAGAAGAGTTACAGATTGCCAACAATCATCTGCTTGTAGCAAACGAGCAACTGAAGATACATGATAGAATGCAAAAAGAATTTATCAATGTGGCAGCTCATGAATTACGCACTCCAATACAACCTATTCTGGGTTTAACTGAAACTCTGCTGGAGGAGATAAAAGATAGTCATCAAATTGAGATGTTAGACATAGTACTTAGAAATGCACAAAGATTAAGTAAACTTACAGAGGATATTTTGGACGTAACAAAGATAGAAAGCAATTCGCTAAAGTTGAATAAAGAACAAATCAACTTATATAAACTGATCTCTAACATCATAACAGATTATAATAAAACTCGATTCAAAAAAGGTAATAATCTTGATACAAGATTATTATTATTAGAATTCGATCATTCTAAAGGAAAGGATGATGCTTTTTTGGTACACGCAGACAAGGCAAGGATTAATCAAGTAATTATAAACCTTTTAGATAACGCTATTAAATTTACTAAAGAAAATGGTACTATAACCATCCGCATCGAAACAATAGAAGATGGTAGATATATTCTTGTAACTGTAAAGGACAATGGTATGGGTATAGATTCTGAAATAATTTCTAAACTATTCTCTAAATTTGTTACAAAATCATTTCAAGGTACTGGACTGGGGCTATTTATAACGAAAAGTATTGTTGAAGCTCATGCTGGTAGAATATGGGCTAAGAATAATAATTCTAATGCTGAAAGAGAAGGAGCAACATTTGCATTCACCTTACCATTACATAATCAACTATCTCAACAATCAAAATAATTCGATAGTATTTCTAAGTTTTTTCATCATAAGTATATGGATTGTTATTTTTAGATTGCCATATTCACCGTCTTAAACAAAATCGAGGCATAATTGTACAGTTGACTAAGGTATAAGTTAACCTGGAGTTTTATAAGTAATTGAGACTGGGTCATAATTCCTAACAAATAAAGCTGGTCTTATAGGGTACCATATTTTGTTTGAATCAAATAACATCTACAAGTTCTGCTGAAACACATAGTTCATCATCAATCCTAATTAGTATTTTGTATCTTGTTGGAGAATAATTGCCTGGCCTTGTAATTCTATTAAACATCATCATAGTCGAGGTAGACCTTACATATACTCAACAACAATAATCCTGAGATGTTTTATTGTACGTATCTGGTTTCGTCTTGATTCAAACAGGGCACTGCATCACTATCTTTCAATCGACTTATCGTACAACAGAAAGGTGATGAGAGCTTGTATTGGATTATCTGAATCACACTTACCAAGTAGACGAACCTTTGATAGAAGGCTAAAGACCATTTCTTTCGATATCAAAGAAAGGATATCAACTATGGGACACTTGTTTGTTTCAGATGGCATAGTCAATCCTCATATCCTTGCAACAGACAGTACACTCTTATCAAAGCCAAAGGTCATGTTTGGCACAAATCCTCGATGGATAAAGGGATAGTACCTAGTTCAGGTATTGATACAGACGCCAGGTGGGGTTTTAGTCATACGAAGGGTTGTTGGCTATTTGGATATAAACTGCATATAATATCAAGTACTGATTCCATCGTCATACCTTTATCAGCTGATATTACAACTGCCAATGTACAGGATAATCAGGTTTATCAAGTATTAACATCTAGTTTGCCATCTACAACATTAAAGAAAACACACATTATATGATAGCAGATCCTGGATATGATGACCAAAATCTGTATGATTTAAGCATACGGTTAGGATTTCAACTTGTATGTCCTGTACGTATATACAGAACTACACCAGAAGAAAGACTGGATCTGGTTGATTTCTATGAATCAGCACTAGGGCAGGTAATCTATTCAAAAAGAGGCATATCTATAGAACCACTAATGATAGAACATATCAAATCCGTATTTAGAATAGATCCATTGTCAACACGAGGACTTCATAAAGTATCTGCAATTGTACTTTTGTCTGTTTTATTATATCAGCTAATGGTATACTATAACTGTAAACTTGAGAAAATAAATCCAAAACCAATAAAGTATATGCTTGGAACTGGCTGATACGATGGTAAACATAAAGATAAATTATTTTGAATTATGACCATGCCCCAGATATATGGTCTGCCACGTGTCCTCCCTGACTTACTATACCATGATATACAACCTATCAGATATAGAATGTTAAAAAGGATAGATTCTCTTTCTATCAAGCGTTACTTTGGACAAGTATTAATCAAAATCACATTTCAGAGGTTAGCTTTAGCTGTTATAGCATGTATTAAAAAATAGATTTGAATTATTGCCATACCTAATGTATTTATAGAAATACTCTCCATATTATTTGATATGGATGTTGCCACCTTCTGCCAAAAATGAATCCAATATAATAGAAAAAACGGAGATGGCATACGGAATGGAAAATACTATAAAAATGGCAGTACATGGTATGTCCCTTGTTAGAGATAAAGCAGATGTTTGTTTTGATTATAAAGGCTCAGCAATAGTTTTAGAAACAGGGCCGATTTGGAAATCATATAAAAATATGAAAGATAGAGGAATAAAAATAAGGTTTATTACAGATATTAAAAAAGACAATATCGATAACTGTAATATATTATCCGAAATAGGTGAAATCAGACATTTGGAAGGATTTAATGGCAACTTTGGACTATTAGATGAAACAAATTACTATGCACCTACAATTTCTCAAGAATATGAACCTGCGATTCCAATAATGATACATATTTTTATAAAAGATATTGTATCTCAACACCAGTATCTTTTTAATATATTATGGAATAAAGCAATTCCAGCAGAAGACAAAATTAGAGAAATTAAAAGAGGAATAAAACCAGAAAAGATTGAAACAATAACTGACCCTTCGGAAACAAAAACTAGATATATTCAGCTTTTGAAATCTGCTACTAATGAAATATTGCTGATATTTCCTACCGTGAATTCAATGCAACGTCATATCCATATCGGAGTATTCCAAATATTAAAAGAAAATATCAGTCAATATAACAATTTAAAGATTAAAATTCTTTTTCCTTTTCCATCACAATCTTCGCCATTATCATCAAAAGAAAAATCATATCAAGATTTTGAATTAGATAATATTAGTATATATAAAAATAATGTTTCCACCAGAAATATAGAACCATCTATATCCACTAAATCAACTATATTAGTAGTAGATCAAAAGGAATCTCTAGTAATAGAGATAAAAAAGGATTTAAAAGAAAAATTTTCAGAATCTATAGGATTCGGAACATATTCAAATAGTACTGCGACCGTTCTTTCCTATGTTTCAATATTTGAAAATTTTTGGTCTTATTCTGATATCGTAGAAAAATTAAAAAGATCTGAGGAATTACAAAAAGATTTTGTTCAAATAGCCGCCCATGAGCTTAAAAATCCCATTCAACCAATTTTAGGATTATCAAGTTTTTTAATGGAACATAAACCTGATGAATATGAATATCACAATATAGTAAATACTATTAATAGAAATGCCAAAAAACTAATTCAATTAACAAACGATATCTTGGATGTTACAAAAATTGAAACTAATAATTTGGACCTAAATAAGGAATTGTTTAATTTAAATGATCTAATATTTGATATAATCGAAGATTATAAAAATGAATTTGACAAAGAAAATGTAAAACTGACGTCCAAATTTATATATTCAAATAAACCTGATGGAAAAGAAAGAGGTGTAGAAATAGACAAAAATAAAAACAAATATGATATATCGATATTTGCAGACAGAACTAGAATAAATCAAGTAATTTCTAATTTACTAAATAATGCTATCAAGTTCACAGATAAAGGGTTCATAGACATTATAATGGAAAAAGAATATATCAATGATAAAGTATTTATTAATATTAAAGATTCTGGATATGGGATAGATCAAATTATTCTTCCAAAACTGTTTTCAAAGTTTACTACCAAATCAAAAGGCGGAACTGGTATAGGGCTGTATATTTCTAAAAGTATCATTGAGGCACACGGTGGACAAATATATGCTTTTAATAATAAAGATGCAAAAGGAGCTACATTTGGTTTTAGTTTACCACTTGTACAACTATAAAATAAACTTGTTTAATATTAATTCTGATATATCATTGACCGATTGCTATTGTTCTGAACGGTATTCTTATAGTTTGTTGATTGAATTAGGAACAGATTTGTAGTTATTCCCATCGAACTCGATACCTATTAGAGTAACACATAAACCGATTCGCAGAGCAACTCACATATTTGATTAAAGGTTTTCTTTTTCTATTGTATATTTTGTATGCTCGGTATTTTTTAGATCAAATTTTGGTGTATAAAGATATCAAGACATATTACAATATTTTATATTAAAAAATAAATAGAATAATGACATATAAAATTTTATAATCTAATTGTATAAGGTTCTTTACCCAACTAAAATAAATAAATTTTATTATTATTGGTTTGATATTATATAATGTTAAATGAAAGAAACTGAGCATCTTGATTATCTTTTATATAAATTAATACATTCTGGAACGGATATAAATGAAAAATTAGCTCAAGACATTCTTTCTGTGAAAGTTCAAGCACTTGCAACCTTAATTCATATTGTAAAAGGTAAACGTTATTGGCACAGTAAAGATGAAAATGAAAGGATTGCACCTTTGACTGCCATGCATCTTTTATCTGCCACTAAAGAACCTGCCGCTCTTGAAGCAATAATATATGCCATACATAACTATCGGGAGGAGATAGGGGACTGGTTTTCTGTAATATCTTCTTTGCTGGCTAATTTTGGCACACAATCATTTGATAGAATATCTACATTGCTTTTTGAGCATGATTTAGAATATTGGATAAAAGAGCCTATTGCAAAAGCATTGATCATCATTTCCAAATTAGATAATGATGTCACCATTCAAAAGAAGACCATAGATATTTTAAAAAATGCCATTTCTTTGGAAAAAGACCGTACAACCAAAAGCTTTCTAGTAATGCTGCTTACAGATTTAAAAGATAATTCATCCAAAAATTTTATTAAATGTTTGTTTGATAATGATGAAATTGATCAAGAGATTACCACCTATCAAGAAGTGTTAGATGTTTTTGATGGAAAATATGATGAAAATATTCAAAGGTCCTATTATATGCAAGATCCTTTAGATTATTTTAAAGCAAAGGATTTTTTCTCATCTGAAATAGAAGAAGATTATCCACAAAGTTATACTTTTTTAAAGGATGATTATGATCCTACAATACAAATTCCAGACTCAGTTAATGAAAATGATGGAAATAATTACAATGATGTAACATCTAAAGAATTAAAGGTTCGAATAGGTCGAAATGATCTTTGTCTATGCGGTAGCGGAAAAAAGTATAAGAAATGTTGCATGAATAAATCAAACAAATATACTAATATTCACAACTTGTAATGGAAACAAAAACGCTTTTAGAATTCTGCCTAGTTTGGTTATCTTCTTTTGCTGTTGGGTATTCAAACATTTTGCAAATGCTGCTTCGAAGATATATATATTTTAGTTTTATATAGATTAAGATTTGGTCATTTACTTTAACATTTGATAATATAGGATGAGTTTAAATTCCTAGAATTTGAATCTTTGTATAGTAATTCTTTCACATTGTAAAGTTTTCATAGTTACAAATATAGCTACATTTGCAGATAAGGCTATAATGCCTCTTCAAAAAACGCAATTGTTAATTAAGATGTATTTGTACTCGAATTTGTATTTCATTTTGTTTTATTTCTGACTCATGTAGATTTTCAAACGGTTTCCCCTGAACCCGATAATGGTTCTTATTGGTAATTAATAGCAAAATATATTTGATGATATGCATAGAAAATAGTTAAAGCATTCTGTTCGATCTTTATTCGATATTATTTATTCATTGATCTTTTTTATAATTGGTTTGGTGATAATCTATTTACAACTTAACGGTTTTGCAGCTGCTAGATTAGCATAAAGATACAAAATTCCATATATGGTACGTCAATTTGTCTGGTCAAGGATGATATGTGACGGATGTGACGGATGTGACGCTTGTAGAAGGTGTCACCCCTAATTTTGATAAAAGAAAAAGAAAGAACAAACCATTGTTATAGGTGAAGAAGATAATTTATCAACTAATAATAAAAAATTTATTGATATAGAGGACGGACCGACATACTTATAATTCTCAAACTTAAATGAAAATGATAATTATGAAATAAGAGTTAGAAAATAATAGATATTAGTAACAACAATTATCGCATACATCCGCAATTAAAGAAATAATAAAAGTAGACACAAATGACAAAAAACGATAATTATTCTGCTGAACTTAATAATCATTATAGTAATGATATTAATAATAGCAACGACGATTTAAGACAAGAAAAAGAGCTATCTAAAATACTTCAAAAAAGTATAGGCATACCTCCAAAAAGCGTCACATCCGTCATTGTGTCACAGTTGCAATTATACTCGTGGTTTTATATTCGCTAGATCTCTTACATTTAGACATATCTCAAAATTTTATATCTTGTTTATAATATTGTGGTCAAAATCGTCCAGTTTGAGTAGACTTGGTTCGAATTTTCTCAAGTCATTAATTATGTGAGATCTATGCTATTCTTCACTTCGGTTTTTGCTCTTATAAACTGAGTTCTACCGTATATATGTGATTATGCTTGATCTTTAAACATATATTTAGAACACGGGCAAATCCAACAATTAGAATTTACAATAATTCCATAGATATTATCTCCAGGAGATTGTAGTATCCAAATAATTATTACGTATAAATATACTGTTACCAATATCGTATTCATCAACTAGTGGAAGGATAATGCGCCCGATACAACACATACAAAACAAGGAAAGAAAAATACATCAATAATGAATGTACGGTAAAATATTCCTACACAGTAAATAATATAAAATGGTTTTACATATTAATACTACTTTTATAAAAGATTGTAGGCTTTGGCGGCAGCCAATAAAGGTCTTGAGATAGCTTAGCAGATCTCAATTCCAAGACCCAATACCTACAAACACATTGTTCTTGTTGATTTTTTTCATGATAATTTATGCTGAACCCCTTTGTAGTCCATATATTGTTACATCTTTTACAATGCACACATACTTACCAACTATGATATATCCACTTCATTTATTGCATTTATTATTAGCTTGCTAACTTCATTTGGAAAAGATATAGGGGACATATGACTTGATGGTAGTGATATCGTAGTAATAGAATTAACTTGTTTTGAAAACATTCTTTCTACATCTGGTGAAATTATTCGGTCATATTCGGATATTTGATACCAACTAGGTATTTCTTTCCAAGCTGGGGGTCCTGATTTCTCAAAAGGTATTATTTTGTTTGTTGGTTTCTGTGTTGCTGACAATATTTTTGCATCTACAATATCAATATCTTGAGATACATAATGATGAAAGTAATCTGGATTTACATTAAAAAATCCTTGTTTATAAAATACAAAAAAATCTTGAGGGAATTTTGAAGAGTCGACAAAAGTATTGATAGATTGATATTCATCAGGCGCAAACGCAGCTAGGTAAACAAGGCCTTTAACTTTAGGATTGTCATAAGCTGCATTTGTTATAACAAAACCCCCATAAGAATGTCCTACTAATATTACAGGTCCTTTCATAAATTCAATGGTACGTTTTACGGTGGCAATATCATCTTGAAGTGAATAAAGTGAAAGTTGAACTGCAATGACATTATGCATAGAACTTTGCAAAATGGGAATTACTTTGTTCCATGAAGATCCATCTACCCACGTCCCATGAACCAATATAATATTCATTAACAAATATTTTAAGAAAAACTATAAAATTGTAATTTATATATATATTAGCAAATCCGAACTAGCATAATTAGTTACAACAATTATTGGTGTTTACATGTTACATATATCGAGTTAGTGATACTCATATACAAAAAGTATACTTTGTATACCAACACTGAAGTAATTATCCATATATGATATCAATATATACAAATTAGATATGAATACATTGAAAAATTAGATTTTGTTATAATATCCGTACTTATGGATCATAGTATATCATTAATGCTTCGAAAATAATAATTAAATAACCTATAATTTCATACTTATCAGGCCTTTTTTCTATTAATACATACATACAATAGACGACAGTATAATATTCTAATATATTCTCGAAGATCGTAAATTAGAAGATTGGAGCAGTTCTAAATAAACAAGGTTATGGTGCCAATTAAGCCTACAATCAGACTTTTGAAAGGTTGAAATTATAATAGTTATTTCCTATTTGGGGCTATTTCTCTCTTTATATATAAATTAAATTTGTTTTTCATAGTCCATCAGAATTAGAATAATCTTTTGGTTCATTTTTAACCATATTATCAAATGTTCTTTTTACTTTTTCTCTCATTCCTTCAGGAACTTCATAATATACAATTATTTGAATAGAGTTATTTGTTAGTATGTGGGACTGGGAACCATGAGTTTTACCATTGTATTCTTTGATTAAATCTGACAATAGTTCATACTGTTTTCTTATTGTATAGGCGGGGCCTTGTAATATTTCTAGCGAGTTATCCATCGGTTGTTTGTTGTTAGATTTAGGAATCCATGATTTTTTAGGATTGTAACTGTCGTTATAATTTTTATTGTAATTAGTAGGCTTTATTGTTGCAGTAGTATTATTATTATTGGATAATGTTGATACGGATTTATTATTTGATCTTTTAGGACAAATATGTTTCTTTTTCGTTAATACTTCCCAATATTCACTAATGGATTTATTCCAGTATATCCGGGTGTTACAACCATAAACACAATTTATAGAATTAATAGTAGTAGCAGTAGAACTCATTTTCTTATAGTGTTACACTGTCAATAATATAAGTTAAATTTTACATACATCTTTTCGCTAATACTACAACTTAAAATTTATTTATTGCTATTGGCTAATGTGCTAAACTTTACATACTCAATTAAGTAGTAAATCAAACTTTATTATTTCTACTGCATGGGTTTGCCCATATTGAAATTACATGTTTTGCGTTAAATATTGGAATTCTATTTTGTGGCATTCATTCTAGAATTAATCATGGTTATTAAGAATAAAAGAATAAAATCTAATCTATTGATTCACAACGACGTGCCGAATATCCATCATTTAATCGGAAACTGTATACTATCCGTGGAGGAGGAAGCAGATACGTTAATTATATCCGTTCGGGAGACCATAACAATAACATGGTAGAATGATTGAACAATGAAATAAAGAACAGGAAGAAAACTAAGAGTTGCTTAAAGAAGATGGATATACACTACCGAAGTGTTACAAGATATTCAATAATTACATACGAACACACCAAGCGCGAAAGGGAAAAACGCCCGGAGGCTTGTGAAATCATGATTGAGGATCAGAATAAATGGAAGACATTGATACAGAACGATAATAAAGTTAATGTTTTCCACTAAATACTGAAAATTTTATATAACCATAACTACATATATTAATTACTGTAGGGGACTTGACCGCGGATCCTTACCACCCACGAATGCTATTTATAAATAAATACGAAAAATAAGGTGGGTGTATAGTAGGGGAATTGTGTGGTCTTTAAGCCTACAGATTATTTGGAAAGATCATTCTTTATTATTTTTAAAAAATATTGTCTAAAATTTTCGCCTTTTTCAATCAAGTTTGGGCGATCTAATTTCCATTCCTTTAAATTTGCATAAGCAATGCAATCTGCAATATTATGCAACTCCGATAATATCGAAGTACATTGAAGTCCTGCTGGTCTTAAAAAACTTCTAATAGTATTATTATCCACTTCAAATACTATATCTTGAATTGTCGTTCTATTATTCACAAGAAAATTTGCATATATAGTATTTAGAGTGGATTTAATTCTATAAGATGTTTTCCGATAACATTTTGCCGAGGATATATTTCTACCACTCTTCTCTTGATACTCTTTTATTTGTGGAATACCAAATTTGATACAACATGCCAAGGTATTTCCACTCAAATCTAAATTATTTATTATTTGTTGTTTAGTATCGCGATCATAGAAGGGATTTGACATATGATCTAAGCCATTTTCAAAAACATTTCTATTCCTTTCTACAAGTACATTATCACAAATTATAAATGCAAGATATTCGCCGTCCTTTGTTTCATCTACTGCGCCTATAAGACTACTCAAATAAAGTATGCTTCATGTATTTAATACCATATTAAATTATTTCCACCAGGTAATCTTTTACAACTTTTAAATCATTTATTATCTGGCAATAACTTGAGTCCTGAATAATGATATTCATTATGCAAAAAGTGTTACATTGGCGTTACTTGTTGATGGATCAATATAGAAGGATTGAAACCTCACTGGTCAATAATTATCCATAAACTATGATAATTTAATATGACCTGCCATATTAGATTCGATTCACTTTTGAATCACATTCTCCAACACAAATGATATCCCCTTTATGAGGAGAAATAATTTTTGTAATAATAGATACATCCAATAAATTAATACTATTACGAAATAATTTTAGGAAAAAAAATCATGTACTTTTTGTAACATATCTCTCAACCAATTGTATTCCTACACATTTAGATTCAGATTTAAAATCGGACCCGTGATATATCTATTACTAAACCCCTTGGGCCCATGATAAATTTGACTATAAATATAGGTTCAATATTAATTAGATTATGTCGGATGATTATATAAAGATCTTAAGTGATGACGATGATGATCATCCATTATCTTTATTTCTTTCCATGCTTGATGCACCTGATTCCAAAAGACAGTACCCTAAAAGGCTTCAGAATTTCTTTAACTTTCTTAATTTTGAAGGAGATATAAAAGAGCAAGCCCAATCCTTTGTAAACTATTATAAGCACAAGGACGATGATGGCGCCAAGCTTGAGGGACGCTTACTTGCATTTGCAAAATATCAAAAAGATAGAGTAGATAAAAAGGAGATATCACCAGCAACAGTCCCAAACTATTTCAAAGCAGTAAAGCTATTCTGCCAGGCCAATCGTCTTTCAAAGAACATTGAATGGAAGAATATCTCAAAGACTATGCCTCGAGGATTAAATGCTGCCGATGATAGGGCCCCAACGCTTGAGGAAATTCAAAAGTTGCTAGAATTTCCTGATAGGAGAATAAAACCTATAGTATTAACTCTAGTATCTTCAGGAATAAGAGTAGGGGCCTTTGAAACACTCAAATGGAAACATGTAACACCAATCTACGAGCAGAAGCAACAACAGAATAGTAGCAGTATAATAAAAGCAGCTAAAATACTTGTTTATCCTGGCGATAGAGAACAATATTATTCATTTCTAACACCTGAAGCCTACGCCGCGATAAAAGACTGGATGGACTACCGCTGTGCGTGTGGTGAAAAAATAACTAAGGAAAGCTTTGTTATGAGAGATATATGGCAAAATGGTGATGTAGATGGAGCTGCTAATCCCAAACCTTTGAATTCAGAGGCTATAACCCGCTTATTAAACAGAGCATGGCAAGCTCAAAAGATAAGACAGCAACTGCCTAAAGGAGAAAAAAGACATGAATTTAAAACAGCTCATGGATTTCGCAAATACTTTAAAACTCAAGCTGAGCAGGCTAGAATTCCATCAATAAAGATAGAGCTTTTAATGGGCCATAGCCTTGGAGTAACGGATTCTTATATCCGATTTTCAGAAGAACAGATGCTAGAGGATTATATTCAAGGTATAGAATATCTTACTGTAAATCAAAATATTGTTCTTATCAACAAAAGCATAAAGCAGCAGAGTGAATATATGCAACAATCATTAAAAGAAATGGAAGAAAAACATAAGAAAGAGATTGAATTACTTGATGAAAAATATAGAGATCAACTTAATAAAGTTAATCAGGACATGGTAAATGCTGTTAAAAATCGGGAAGAAACTGCCACACAATTAAATGATCTTCAGTCTAGATTCAAACTTCATCATGAAACAACCACTGAGAGATTAAAGGAATCAATGGAGGTTCTTGCAAAAAATAATGTTGTTATAAAAAATTTCAATAAAGTTTTACTGTCTATAGCAGAGTTTATGGATACTCATCCTGAACATCAACAAACGATTGAATCTCTGTTTTTTAAAAGTGGATTGAATCTTCCATCATCAGAGGATATCAAAAGTTTGGAGACCATACGGGCCAAGAATTTAATAGATCCAAGTAAAAAGGAATAGATTTATAGTTTTAGGATTAATATAATAGTTAGCAAGACGCTTTGCATATACTGATAATCTGTATAAAATAAGAACAATTAGCAATATAACTGAGGCTTGATCATAATTCAAGTCCATTTTCAATGTAAATATGAGTTTAACTCTAACCCTTAAGATACTATTTCGAGAAACACTGTCTCTTTTTGTAATAGTTTATATACAAGAGTAGATTACATTGATATAGGTTTATATTACCGCCTAACTACAATGCCCAAAAATGTTAAAACCTAGTTTGGCATAAAAATATTGATAAAAGATGAATTAATATAAACAAAATGAATTTCTCAGAAAATTCTTATAGTGTTATATGAAATATAACATTAAAAAATACGAACAAGATCTAAAACCCAAGTTAAAATATCAACATAGCAAATCCGTTGCTTTAATGCATTTAATACAAGTATCTTTTATACGCGAAAAATGAAAATAATGATTATACCATAAAATTCAAACTCCAAGAGAAAGATGATGCTCTTACCAGATTATCCGACCAAGTTATGAAACTTATGGAAGAAATTCAACAGCTCGAGAACGCAGTCTAAATTAAGTTAAGTTTTATTTAACATTAACCATTTTGATATTTATATCGATATTTTTTAAGGACTTCAAAATTCTCATCTTGTGATAATAATTTAAGAGTTGGGATTTGAATTAGATTGATTTCTAAGATTTATCAGGAAACCAGATTGATAACTTTTACAATCGTCTTTAAGCCGTAGCAAGTACATAATATCTGCTTTGTTGCATAACTATGTAATTCGTCATATGACGATCAGTCTGTTGCTCACCTAATGCGATTTTACTTCTATAATTTCTACGTTTTAATTGTATTCATCTTTTATTTGCGAAAAAATTTAGTTATGCAACAAAGCAGTTTCCAAGCAATTATGCAATATCTAATCTCTGCAATCTGTCTCCTTTCTATATTGTATCGTGTTAACATCAAAATGTTTAATAAATACCAAATAGAGAGATATTGTGAATAATTATGTCAAAAGTCGTAAAAATTCCAATCACTAACATTTTCTCCGGCGGCGATTACACGGGCCAAATCATGGTGGGTCCAGAACAAAAACCTATGAATGTCCTCTTGGACACGGGCAGCAGCGCCCTCGCGCTCGACAGAAGGAAATACGCGCCTGACTTTGCCGGAGGCGACGCATCTACTGATCTCTCCCAGACCGACGCCTATGGCGACGGCAGTAGTTTTACCGGTTATGTCATCAAATCAACCATCACGGTTGGCTCCGGCACAAACATAGCCGAATTGTCAAATGGAAATGTCTCGGTCGCCTACGAAGTGTCGGGTCAAATGTTCGACGGCTACGATGGCATCCTCGGTTTGGCCTACGCGCCGCTCGACGACGCCTTTCAAATGCCGCAAGATACGTCGCAGCAAAGTTACACGGCCGACCAAGTTCGCGGCGGTACCAGAACCGACCTGGTTCCTTACTTAACGCAGTTGAGCGAGGCGGGGGTCGTTACGGACAAGATGTCGTTCTATACACGTCGATCGTTTCCGCACGTCGGAGGCGGCGGAGAGAACGATCCGCTAAACAACGGATGGATGATCCTTGGCGGAGGCGAGGAGAGCACGGAGCTTTACATCGGTTCATTCCAGACGGTCAAGGTTCTTTCGGACGATTGGTACTCAACCAACTTAAAGGAAGTTATCGTTGGAAACTCGTCACCCGTTGCGGGACGTCTTCAAGGACGGATGGGGCAGCAGTCCAACTCTATCGTCGATAGCGGCACAAATAGTCTAAATATTAGTACGCAGACGCTATCGGCTATAATCTCGAAGTTTTCGACCGATC
Source organism: uncultured Nitrososphaeraceae archaeon (assembly GCA_963830925.1). Taxonomy (GTDB): domain Archaea; phylum Thermoproteota; class Nitrososphaeria; order Nitrososphaerales; family Nitrososphaeraceae; genus Nitrosocosmicus. The sequence continues at coordinate 1,953,055 of CAWHOB010000001.1, forward strand.
AGCAACTGTTGCTCACGAAATCCATTTATCAAGGCCAACCGGTCCCGATGTCGGAACTAAGACTCGATGAGTGGCCCACAATTTCGTTCGTGATGGAAGGTGACATGGGTGACGTGAAGCTGGATGTACCTCCGAGCAATTACTGGCAAGTCAACACTCAGAACGTCGGATCCGCGCTCGCGGCGATTACAGAGGGACAACAACCCGGGCTGACAATCCTCGGTCTACCGCTGATGAATGGCTATTTCACGATTTTCGATGGCGAGGCCGATAACGGCAAGGGCGTCATTAAATTCGCGACAGCACGGTAGTCACCATTCGTCCCCGGGGCGCAGAGCCTCCATGCTTCGGGGACGATTTTTGTTTGGTCTAGATGCCCCTGGATGCAAGATATGGGCAATAAATAATGAAGATGGTAGAGCCACATTTACATTTAATTTGCCTAGCGGGTAAGGCTTGAGATGATTCATGTCATTCTTATCGATAGCAACTGAAGTAATTTGATGGCAATGTTATTATCTATAGACACTAGATCATTCCATATCTTTTAATATTTGATTATAGATTGACAAGCAATATTGTTTATGCTTCTATTAAACTGATCATATACAGACAACCCTTTCTTTTAACATCATAATTCTTTAAATCTAAGAACCTCAGTTGATCTTCAAGTGGTGCAGTAAGTCATAGACTTCACTAAGATATCATTGCCATTCCAAATCTGGATAAATCATATATATCCATTTCAGGATCATTAGTTGTTTCAAATGAATTGTTAAATTAGATGACTTGATTTGGTTATTCTCTTTCATTAGGATACCAGTTGTAGCATCTTCTCGTTCCTATCATTGTTATATATATAAAATCATCACACTCAATCTATTCATCATAAAAAAGATAATTGCCAATTGTGCATGAGAGATGGGATGATGACTCGTTAAGTTGAAGGTTTGTTAAAGGAAATGTTAGGGTGTGTAAATATAATGACGGTGATCATGCCGTAAACCATGCTGGAGATGATGGTGACCCATTCGACCTTCGATGTAATGTTTTCGTGGTTATCTTTGGATAGTTATGAATGATCTATATTGTTCTAGTCATCTGCAACATCTTTTATTATTTCTGAGATGTGATACATAGATAAAGACAAATCTTGATTCCTCGTCAATTCCATCATTTATCACACCCATATAATAAAAATTAATTATCAAAAGAATTGTTTTTTATTTTTTATTTTTTTATTGTTTAAATTAATTCTATAATAGAATATTAGAATATATAGAGGTAACTTAGAAAAGGTGTCATCGTATTAGTTAAGATTTAATAATATATTATTAACAGATAAAAACAACTCTTTACTTATCCCTTATTTCGTTAGGGCATGTGACAGATTAGTTGTCACATGAGATGCCGCAAGTATACATACATTATTTTGGCAATGAAACATCTAAATCCCTTTTAGAAGTAAAGGGGATTATAAGAAGTAAAGATAAGGAGAAAAAGTCAGAAAACTACTTGGATTGGTACAGTTCTCCTGTTATGAAATTATCTATAGAAAGATAATTTTTGGATAGGCGCTTAATTATCTACTATTGCACGTCTTTTAATAAATAATTGTAGTTTTTTGGGCATAATGATGAAATTTCTATAAACATCCTATAATGTAGATATATTAATAAACTAGTTCAATGAATACCAATTAATTGAAATTTCTAGTTATGTCGATAACAATATTGCTCTTAATAATGAACAATCCAAACTATTCCATCATCATCTATAAACGCACAAACTGTACATAAACCTCTGCCTGTTCTTTTAATTCACGGCTATGGTTCCGGCGCATCAGTATGGAACGACTGGAAGTCTTTTCTGGGCGGAGATCACATACCATATAGAGTGGTGACATTCCAAGGTGGGATGAACAATGATTCATGTGGAAGTGCTAAAGACCATGCAAAAGAATTAATTAAAATAGTAAATGATTTTAAAACGGACACCGGATCTCCTAAAATAAATATTGTTGCACATAGTAAGGGTGGTTTAGATGCTCGAGTATATTTAGCAAATAATCTTTCTAATGCAAACATTGCAAATCTTATAATGATAGGTACTCCAAATAAGGGCACTCTAATAGCAGATGAAACTGCTCAGGGTAATCCATGTACACAGCCATATCGGATTTTACAACTAAGTCTCCAATACTCAACGTGGCCCAGAATCCAAATACTAATTATGATACAATAGCAGGTATTTGGCAACCAAATTTTACTTTCAATCCGCTTATGCCTCTAATTCCTGCTGATGTAAGTGGAAACTGTATAGACGTTTCTTTTTTTTATCCTATTATGGTAGGGGGACATTTTCAAATGGGTGGTCAAGATGATGGATTAGTTCCAAAAAATAGTGCAGAGCCTCCTCAATTTCATGCATTAGGTGAAACTCATAAATGTCACACAAATTTACTGGATAAAAATGCATATAATCTTGCCATCTCAATATTAAAACAATAACAGGTACTAAGAATAGAATAATTTTACATTCTAATCGATTCATCTAAATTTTTTCTTTTTGTAACAAACCGATATTAGTGAAATATTGGACCCGATAACTTAAGAAAAAACCTTTAAATTTAGAATGACCATGTCTTATATGTTACTAGAAAAAGAACACCATCAAACATAATTGGTTATGGATTATACATGTACTTTCTTGGTTTATCATTTAGAAACACCTCCAAAGCATTATCATTTTTACTTTTAGTAAAGGTAAGTCATGTATCAATCTGGAACTGGCTTCAAAAGTACAGGCCTTGGAAACATCTCAAGAATAAGAAAATCAAAGAGTACATCATTGATGAAACTGCCATAAAAGCAGGTTCTGAATTATTATGGCTTTGGATTATTATTGAACCAAAACATAAAGAAATCCTTGCTGTTGATATATCCAAAGAGCGAAACATGTTTGTTGCCGAACGAGTTCTGTCTCAGGTAGTAAACAAGTACGGATTCCATTCTGTTTCGTCATCTGATGGTGGAACTTGGTACCCACAAGCCTGTAGGTTTTTGAACTTGTATCATCATATTCATTCATCTTTCGAGAAAAGCCTGATAGAAAGAACAATACAATATATAAAAGATAGGGCTGAAAGCTTTGACGATTACTTTCCTTGCAGAAAGAACAAGTGTAGATTAAACCATATTAAACAATGGTTCAAGTTGTTTGTTTATCAACATAATAAAGAAATATTTGCTTTGTTGCATGATTCGAAAAATAGTTAAAGATGCAATTCATTTAGGACAAGTATAATTATATTTTGACTATTTACGTTATATCCTTAACAACAAAACGCTAATAAAAAACGATTTAAAATAATCATGCAACAAAGCATAATAAACAGAAGAATAAACAGGTTAGACATCAAGATAAAAGATACGGATGACAAGGAATCTGAAGACGAATACATCGTTATTGCAATAGACAGTAATGGAATAAAGGTAACAAACAGAGGCCAATGGCTACGAGATAAATGGAATGTAAAAAATAAGAAAGGGTATTTGAAAATACATATAGCAGTTAATGTAAAAACCAAGAAAATTCTTTCAATGAATGTAACTGACGAGCATGTACATGATGGCAAGGTGTTACCGGGATTGTTGATGAGGTCATAAAATCAGATAGCATGATATCAATCGGCAAATTATTCGCTGATGGTGCTTACGAAGGGAATAATGTTTTTAAATTCTTAGCAGATAATGGAATCCAGCCTTGCATTAAAGTAAGAAAAAATGCTAGAGTTCGATGGAAAAAAGGAAACACCCTTAGAAATCTAGCAGTGTTAGCGCAGAAAAGTGATTTACAAGGATGGAAGGATAGCGTAAGCTATGGACAAAGATGGATTGTTGAAACTGTGTTTTCGTGCATAAAGCGAATGTTTGGTGAATACTTATACTCGGTTAAACTAAAGAATATGGTACAAGAGATGATGTTGAAAGCGTCCTTGTATAACAAAATGATATCTGTTTAACCAAAATAGATGGTAAAATCATTGATTATAAGAATCATGCAACAAAGCACAATTTATGCTATTTCTCATGCATAATCGAGCCGTTTGACTTCAAATTATTATCGTCAGACATAACTTTTGCAAAAAGCATAATTCAGATATATTCCGTATACTGGTATATAAAACCATCAAATACCTTAAGGTTAAGGGCCCGCGTAAACTAAAACTTTAGGGCGTATATGTATTACATGATATCTCGGGCCATGAGGTCGACGCAGGAACAAATCCAACCATTGAATTAGGACTTGCAATAATCCCGTACATTTCATCGCGCCTAACAAGAGATTGATTGGTTGTAGATAGGCCAGTTCACATATTTTGTTAATATATGTTAGCTAAATGTATTTGGAAAAGAGGAATCATGCAACAAAGCAGTTTAAATCAATTTATACTGCTTAACAATTGATTTTAAACAATAATAAAATATAGAGAATAATATTATAAGTATAGATATATCTTGATATTATATTTACTTTTATAATAAACGTCTAAAATTGAAAGATGTTACTTCATTTTTCCATAATTCTTCGGTACCGAAAAATGTTTTTTGCATATTTTTTTTTGGCCTTCATTAACGAATCTATTTGCTCATGTAATTGCCTCTTTTGATACATTAACAGCTCTTTTACTAGTAAATCATTTTTAGTTTTATTTTTATTTGTCCTTTCTATGTTATTTTGTTTTAACTTATTCTTTTCATTGTTTGTATGATTATTATCTGATTCAATGGTATTTTTATTATTCTTTTCATTAATCTCTTTTTCTCGTTTCTCTTCATCATACTCATTCTCTTCCTCCTCAATTAATTGTGCCATTTTATTCATTGCAATTTTTAATATAACAATTGATTTGTTAAACGCTTGAAGTTCACTTCTTACTTCAATTATTTCTGAATTTTGACAATAATATGGATCTTCTCTAACTAACTCTCTTGCTTTCATTGTAGTTAAGCGTCTTTTAAGTATCATTTCTGCAAGTTGAGATTGTCTTTCTGGATCTTTAATAGCAAGTAACTCTTCTGCTGAGCTTGGTTTTAACTCCGCATTTTCTATAGATTAGATCTCTTGCATAATTAGCAACATAAGAAAAATTTCTAAAAAGTAGACAGATCTTAATCATAATTAGCAAATTAAAATAAAAATATTACAAAATATCGTTGATAATATATAAAATTTTGACAGGCTCCTAATTATGCAAGAGATCTATTGTTTTACGTCTGGTGGAAGATCAAGTAAAGATATTCTTTTTGTAATATAACTAGGACTTTTTCCTATTTTAAAAGATAAATCAGATATACTTCCCCAGCCTTTATCAAGTACATACATTTTAAAGGATTTGGATTCCTCTAATGGCGAAAGGGATTCTCTTTGAATATTTTCAACAAGTGCCATTTCAAATGTTTGAATATCATTAAGATGAACAATATGGCAAGGAATTTTTTTCCAATTTAAAGACTTGCATGCTATATATCTTCTACAGCCCGCTACAATTTCAAAACGGTAATCTAATGGCCGAACTACAATAGGTTGAATTAAGCCATGTTGTTTTATAGAATTTGCTAAAGTATCAATAACAATTTGATTGATATTTCTACAATTATGGAAAGAAGAAGGCTCAATATTAACTATGTCGATCTCCTCAATTTCACCAAAAAATCTATGACTATATGGCTTTTGGGACGACATGTCATTATATAAAATATAACATATGCTAAATACTACTAGTATATTTTTAGACAAAGATCAAAAGACAGATAAAATTATATTTGATTATATTATATATTGATATTGATTAGAGTAACTAAAGTTATGTAAATCAGATATTAAAATTTTGTTTTTAAATTAGAATAATAATATAAATTAATTTATTGATAAAGAAGCTTTATTTCTCCTGGAAAATGTTAAGATCAAGAAAAAGTTTATTTTTTATTCTATGGTGATTGTCATATCTTTGTTATCTATGTCCATATCTGCCTTTTGTTCATTAATCCAATCCAATAAATCAAGCCCTCCACTTTCTATTATGAATATTTGCTTTTGACCATTGTATGAAATTAGTTCATAATTAACCAAATGAAATAGATATTCTTTTAAAATATTGTAGGAAAGTGATGGCGATAATATTTTTTGAATTGCATAAATCAGATCATCAATGGTAGATCCATCAATACAAGATAATAAAATAGGTTCTACAATAACTGCTTGCAATTCCGGTGATTTTAAACCATTGCAATTTAAATTTATAAACCTCATTTTTCTTTAGTAACAAAACATTGAGTATTTTGATAAATAAATAATTCTATTACTTCGTTTTTATAATTAACATACTATGAATTTGATTTTATTTCAGGACAAAAAGATTCAATCAGAATATGAAGAACTATTTGTTAATAGCGGTTCGTTAATAGCGGTTCGATAAATAGACTAGATCTCTTGCATAATTAGGAGCCTGTCAAAATTTTATATATTATCAACGATATTTTATAATATTTGTATTTTATTTTGCGGATTACGTTAAGATATACCTACTTTTTAGAAAATTTTTTTAATGGTATTAATTATGCAAGAGATCTACTAACAGATAAAAGTTGCTTTGTTGCATGATTCTTATAATTTCTGATTTTACTACCGATTTTGTTTAAACAGATATCATTTTGTTATACAATGATGCTTTTAACATCATTTCCTGTATCATATAGAAGGTACTTTCCATTTAGCATGAGATTGTGTTATTCCCTTGGTTTGTCTATATGGCAAATGAAAATATATCTTGGCGTATCCAAGCAGAAGAAGAAATGTATTAGGATAATGAAATGGCTCTCCAACTTTATCTTTGTTCATCTCTTTTAGCTCTGAATTCCAGTTGTTAATAATGTCAAAGCCTAGCAAGATTTCGCCTCTTTTAACTAGAGATTGGTTATAGACAGGCCAGTTCATAAAATTTATTGGTTGATGTTAGCAAAATGTATTTGGGAATAGGAATCATGCAACAAAACAGATAAAAGTCCTTAAAAATAACTGCAGAAAGAGAGCCATGAACAGATATAAATTCCAGCTAAAATATTATTTTTATGAATTACACCAAATTATTTAATTATTTTTATTATTTTATTATAGATTAATTCTAATGAAAATAATATATTATTTAAATAAAACAATTACTCTACAAAGGTATATTGTATTTTATAAATTAATTTTAGATAAACACCAATCTAGTACTAGTGATAGATTAGGAAAAGTATAGAAATTAGGGGCGATACATTAAATTTGCTTAAAGAAAATAATCATCACAAGTGTATATATAATGAACCTTTAAAGTTTATAGACTCTCTGGAAGGAAGAAAACACATTGTGCTTTATTACGATAATTCAATAAGTGGTAAAAAGATTCAGATGAAGTTTATAAGAAATGGATTACTAAAGGGAGAAAATTGTATTTATACAATTCATAATTCTGATAATATTAGATTAATTGAAAATGAAATGATGAATAATGGCATAGATGTTAAGAATTATTATAGAAAAGGATTGTTAACGATATTTACTATGCCTGATCTTTTAAAACATCCTAAAGGTGTATTGAAAGGTTCTGAAGAGATTATGGATAAAATGTTGTCGAATCTGGATCCAAACAAATCTTTTCGTTTGATAATAAGAATGATAGATAAATTAAATACAAAAGATCAAATTAAATATAATTTGACTTTGGAACAATATTATCACTCTAAATTCCACAGTTTCAATGGTTTGGTATTATGTCCTTACTATGTTAATCAAAATCCAACCAATACAAATGGTAAATGGGTGGAGACGATTTTAGATAATCATCATTCGGCAGTTTTTGTTACAGATGTTGAAGATGATAGTAGTGGCGGCTTTGGTGGAGTAGCATTTGATATGATTTGATGCTTTGTCGCCTAACTCAATCTATTTAGCTGAGATTGAACTATTTATCATTCTTGATTGACTGGCCTTCTTATAATAAGTCCTCGGTTCGATGTGGTGAGATACTTTTTTCATATGATTTTCTTAATACATGGAACTCTGAGCTGGAATATGTGAATAAAACAAGAAGGGTTATTCTAATTATGCGAGATCTAGTATTTTTGCCAGTAAAATTACCAGAAGAAGTCAACTTAATTGAAGTAATCTGTCATGATGGTTACAAAGACAGAAGGTAATTAACTATTCTACTTTTAAATACGAACAAGAAATACGTCGAACGATTAGCAAGTGGATGAATACATATAATAAAAATCATGGTAGCAAGGCAATCACAAATATTTTTCGAGTATGTAACATTGTGTTTACAAAGCTGTTAACGGAACCAAAATAAATGTAAAATGTAATAAACATCCAATTCTAATCAATTTAAATAGATGACATAGAAATTTAATGCATATTTTTATATTTATTGCCTTTCTAAATAGTTGAGACTGGGTCATAATTCCTAACAAATAAAGCTGGTCTTATAGGGTACCATATTTTGTTTGAATCAAATAACATCTACAAGTTCTGCTGAAACACATAGTTCATCATCAATCCTAATTAGTATTTTGTATCTTGTTGGAGAATAATTGCCTGGCCTTGTAATTCTATTAAACATCATCATAGTCGAGGTAGACCTTACATATACTCAACAACAATAATCCTGAGATGTTTTATTGTACGTATCTGGTTTCGTCTTGATTCAAACAGGGCACTGCATCACTATCTTTCAATCGACTTATCGTACAACAGAAAGGTGATGAGAGCTTGTATTGGATTATCTGAATCACACTTACCAAGTAGACGAACCTTTGATAGAAGGCTAAAGACCATTTCTTTCGATATCAAAGAAAGGATATCAACTATGGGACACTTGTTTGTTTCAGATGGCATAGTCAATCCTCATATCCTTGCAACAGACAGTACACTCTTATCAAAGCCAAAGGTCATGTTTGGCACAAATCCTCGATGGATAAAGGGATAGTACCTAGTTCAGGTATTGATACAGACGCCAGGTGGGGTTTTAGTCATACGAAGGGTTGTTGGCTATTTGGATATAAACTGCATATAATATCAAGTACTGATTCCATCGTCATACCTTTATCAGCTGATATTACAACTGCCAATGTACAGGATAATCAGGTTTATCAAGTATTAACATCTAGTTTGCCATCTACAACATTAAAGAAAACACACATTATATGATAGCAGATCCTGGATATGATGACCAAAATCTGTATGATTTAAGCATACGGTTAGGATTTCAACTTGTATGTCCTGTACGTATATACAGAACTACACCAGAAGAAAGACTGGATCTGGTTGATTTCTATGAATCAGCACTAGGGCAGGTAATCTATTCAAAAAGAGGCATATCTATAGAACCACTAATGATAGAACATATCAAATCCATCTTTAGGATAAACCCAGTACCTGTAAGAGGATGTGATAAGGTATGTAGTATCGTATTGCTGTCCGTATTACTCTATCAGATACTTGTTTATTTCAACTGCAAGATGGAAAAGAACAACCATAAAAGAGCAATCAAGCATATGATAGGATGTTAATCGATTTAGAATTGATGATTATTAGGCAATATTGTTAAAATGAATTATGACCCAGCCTCAAATAGTTACTTATTCTCTATGTGTAATATTTATCGTGGTGGTTGATATGTTACCTTCCATATTATACCGCTATGAAGATATGGCCATTGTGTTGGCATAGGCAATAATGCACCATTTGGAGCTATCTTTATTACGCTATAATTGCCGATACTTGCAAGGTACATAACTTTTCCATTTGGATTAAATTTTACACCTACTGGCCTAAAGCTTTGATCAGGCCATTTCAAGGATATAAAGTCGCTATAGTTGCCTGATTTTAAATTAAGTTTAATAATTTTTTGACCTATTATGGCCTTGCCTTCAATTTCATCTTTGACTATGCCTATAGGAGTATGTGTAATTGGTGCTTGTGTTCCAAATTCAGCAATATATGCATCATTATTGTTAAATCCTTTTTCTTTTATTATTTCTTTTCCATCTGTTATTTTTGCATTATTATTGTAATTTTGAGATGGAATATCAGCTTGAGATATTCCAATAGCAAATCCAGGATCAGCAAATAATTTTTCAACAGGAGAATGATTCTGTATAAGAAAATGAAGTGGTTGATTGGATCTAGGTGATTTAAACTGTGGATCAGTTACAGGTTTCAGAAATTTTCCTTTACCAAAAAAGTCTGGCCATCCATAAAATTTACCCCAGTTACTAGCATTTGAGATATTAATAAGATATAGTTTGTTATCATCTGAAGCTATTGGCCTACTTTTAGGTTCTTTTTCATTAGCACCGTTATCAGTTACTAATAAGCTTTTTCCATCACCTATAAACACAAGACCATAAGGATTTCTTAGACCCCATGCTACAATCTTTAGATCGGTTCCATCAGATTTTGAACTTAAAATACTGCCGTTACATTTTATATTGCCTTTAACTGCTTGACCTTTGGTTGTTTTCTCCCCTAGAGGAACAAATGCTCCAGTTGTTATATTTTCTTTGGGATTCGGAGAAATAGGATTTGATACATTAAAGTTCTGCCCTGTTAGAACTATATCCTTGCATGGAATGTCATGGAAACGAGGATTTGATTTTAACCATCCTCCACTTTCACTACCCGTTCCTCCTACAATGCCACTATTGGTTGCAGTTCCTTGGCCAAAATATAATCTTCCATCATAACCAAAAGCTATTTGATTATTATGATGATCTCCTGCACTAGGCAGTCCAGAAATAATATCATTTACAAAGCCCGTTTTTGGATCTACAGTAGATATTTTGTCTCTATTTGATACGTATATCTTTCCGTTATGATATTTTAAATCCGTTATAGGACTATTTAGATTTCTATCAACCAAAACTGATAGATTGTCATTTTCAAGATTTAACTGAAGAATTCTAGGGGTTGATTCTAAACCACCATAAATAAAGCCTCCTTCTGCTATATACATTATATTTCCTTTATCATTGAATGTAACTGTAGTTGGAAGTGAAAGATTCCATAGTATAGGTTGCATTTTATAACCTGGTGGAAGATTAAAATTATCCGTTGATGGAGATTTACCTGAATTAATCGCCATTAAATCTGCTTGCTGAGATTTAGGAAATTGTAATGCAAATACATTTAATTGTTGTCCATGTTGTTGTTGTTTCTGTAGGGTCAAAGATCCAGCAAAAGTGGAAAAAAGTATAATCAAAGCACCGGTAAGAATAGTTGAAATTAAAGTAGTTTTTGTTGTCACGATATCTTTTCTATTTCGTTTATACATATTACAATGTAATTGTTATTTTACATAAAAGGGCTCTGTAAAGTTAAGTAAAAAACAATAGTTTCCTTGTTGCTTATTATACATGATACAACAAGTAAGAAAAAGAACTGCTATTGAAGATATAGTATATTCTTTACATCTTTACTTTAATGACCTTTCGTTACGATATACCTCTAAAGTCATATCCAGATTTGTTAAAAAGAAGTTATACTGCTGCAATAAGAGATTGGATAAAAAAGTACAAACCTGAAAGATTGTATTATAATAAAACCGAAATATCTAAATTCATAATCGATGAAACTCAAATTAAAGTTGGTTTTGAATTAATATGGTTATGGGTAGCCATTGAATCTGAAAGCAAAGAAATCCTTGGAATGAGTATATCAAAAGAATGAATCATATGTTTGTAGCCGAACGATTTCTGTTAGATGTCGTAGACAAATATTGTCATTATCCTGTTTCTACAGATGGAGGTACTTGGTATCCACAAGCATGTAAGTTTTTGAAACTGAAACATCATCTTCTTTCTTCTTTTGAAAAAAGCATCATTGAAAGGACAATGCAGTACATAAAAGATAGAACAGAAGGTTTTGATGATTATTTTTCATGTCGCAAAAAGAAATGTAAGTTAAAACATGTTATACAATGGTTAAATTTATTTGCTGACTATTACAATAAAGAATTGATATCTTAACTTTACAGAGCCCCTTTTGCTAATTCTACTATTAGAAGAAATTATATTTCTTTTCAAACTCTTTAAATGCTTTGAGAATTTTCTCCTCAAAATTTATTGTAGTATCAAAAGATTGTTCTATTCCAACTCTATTATACAGCAAGCGAAGTATTCGTCTTTGTGCAATTTTGGCGCCTCCATTTAATATTAGATCTAAAGCATCCAAGAGAATTTTTGGTTTAGTTGCAGTATAGCCTATACGAGTAATGGAATACTTTTCTCTTAGAAACATACATATAATTATTGGAATATGGTGACCAAAAATTAAAAGAGAATCTATAACTACTTGCTCATATATTTCTATAAAGGAACTATGGCTATTGTTATTGTTGTTGCTGTTGCCATTATTTTGCATCTTCAAGCAGATCTCCTTTGAAATCGCTGCAAGTAAATTTCTATTGAGAATATTAATGATAATATATAAGAGGCAGCAGTTATCTTATTGTTTGATTTAATTGAAATATATGTCATTTTCTTTCCCTTTCATTTTTCATATAGAATAAACAATAAATTCTATTTGTATCAGAATTATCTTTATGTTATGCTAGATATCTTTTACCAATAGGACCAACTATTTCTATTCCTCCTTTATCAGAGGATATTTTAAATTCCCATTTTGATATGTTATACGGTGCAGCAGTTATCTTTAATATTGCCATGATTCTTTTCATGAATCCACTATCACCATCAGTATCTGCAAATTTAAGAACAATAATATTTTGAAAAAGGGTATCTAAATTTGATACGTCTAAGAAATCATTTTTCTGTCGAGTATTAATTGTAATCATTCTACTAATTTGATACTTGTGCACCAGACTTGAGAGACGTTTTGTAATTATATATATATATTTTTCATATCTATATTCAAAAGCAGACAAGCCCTCTATAACTAGTCGTTTTGCTTTTGCTTTTATAATTTTTGCTTCCAAATTTGCAATGAATAAATCTGGATTTTCCTCATAAGGATTAGATATTAAAATAGATAATCCATTTTCCTCAAGTTCTGCCATATTGTATCCGTATCCTTTTCCCATTCTTCTTATTTCATCTGCAGTATCTTCTAATGAGCAGAATATTCCAATTTCTCCATATTTTCTAACACCTTCGGCAATAAATTGAAAAGCAAAAGTTGACTTTGCAGAACCCGTTGCTCCTATAACAGCAGTAATGGTTCCTTTAACTAGCCCTTTTCTTCTGACATCATCATTATTACTACTACTACTACCACTACTATCGTTATCAATTATTTCATCAAAGCCTGGAATTCCACTAGATATCCTTTCATCCGATATTGTATAGGTCATATCTATTCTTTGCTTTAGATATACTATCATTCCTTTGCTGTTAATTATGTTGCAAATATGTGAATCTCTATCTATTTTAGTTCCTCTCATTTTTAAAACTCTAAGATGGAAAGGTGATGCGTTATCCTTTCCTAATCCAAGCCTTATAATTCCATCTACGACAGATTCTTCTATTCCGATACCTATTTTCTTTTGTCCATGTGGAATTTCTATTATAATTAAACTAGTAATCTTGTGTATTCTCATGAGCTTTCCAATAAAAATATGGATTGTATTTCTTGCTACAAGTGGTTCTTTAAATGCCGTAAATAATGCAGAAAAGGAATCAAATACTATTCTTTTGGCGTTGACGGTTCTAATAGCTTCAAAAATTTCTTCTAATGCATCTTCTATTGCATCACTTGATAGTGAAACAAAATCTAAAAATACAAACTTTTTTTGTCTTTCAAAATTTTCAAAATTCATTCCGAGCCTATTGGCATTAATATAAAATTGTGTTTTAGATTCATTAAACGAAATATATACACCGTTCTCAATACCATCATTATCTGATGATGACAAAGAAGATGACGTCAATCCTTTATATATAAAGTGAGACGCCAATGTTGTTTTACCAGTTCCTGGATTTCCGGTAAGCATTACAATAAAACCTCTTGGTATTCCTCCTTCCATAAGCGAATCGAGGCCCGGTACGCCTGTTGGTATTCTGTCCAAATCCAAAACTTTTCAAATAGATGGTATTATGAGAATTAAATAAATTTATCATCTAGATTTAATTTATTTTTGTTTTCTTACTATTTAGTTGCGATTTATCATTATTTTTATCAAATCAATTCTTATAAGTTAGAATAAACTGCTTTGTTGCATGATTCCTATGAATTGATGATTTTACTCTCTGTTTTTCTTAAATAGATGCCAACTTATTGTAAGATGATGCTTTTAACATCACTCTTTTATCATATCAATGTAAGTGTTGTATTTTGAGTTATATTAGCATAGATGGAAAAGCCTGCATAGGCGTTAGATAAAAATAACTCCGGTATCTCCGGTGAGCACAATATCTCTCCGGCAAACGAAAGTTTATCTCCGTATTTAGAGGGTTTATCTCCGGTTTTACAAGAACTATCTCCGACGTAAACAGAAGATTTAAGCACAAAATCCATTAACTCAGTTACTGGAGACAACAGAGATAAATTAAGCATAGTTGCTGAGGAAGAAGAAGAAAAAGATAGAGACTATCCAAAAGAAAACCAATAGTCTCACCTAAATCCTAGTTGTTAGGGATATCAAATCCAGAAATATTTCACGTCTTCTAACTAAAGATTGGTTGTAGGTAACCATTTCATACGATTTGTTGTTATAGATTAGCTAAATGTATTTAGAAATAAGGAATCATGCAACAAAGCACTGAGCAAACGATGACACTTATGACGCAAATGACGCATTTTAAAGGTGCCACTCATCAAACATCTACGCCGGATATACCATCTACTTTTAATGAGACTAGCCATGATTACACAAAAGCAAAAGATGACCTAAACTACATACAAGATAGAAAGAATATCAATGTAAATAATTATAATAATTCTTCTAATCCTCACTATACTACTGATATCTTATCAATTAAATGATCAAGATACTAATAGAACTTTAAATAAAATTCTGAATCTTCAGACACACAAACAGAGAATATATAAGAATCTAAAGGTTAGTGTAGTATCAAATTCATGGTTAATTTAGGTATACTATTATGCCTTGTAATAAAAATCATTAAAACAAATAATAATAATATATCATAGCTTTTTAAAATTTAATAATCTAAAAAAGAAAAATGATGATAATAATAAAGATACACCTTTAAAATGCGTCATTTGCGTCATAAGTGTCATCGTTTGCTCAGTGCTTTGTTGCATGATTCCTTATTTCTAAATACATTTAGCTAACATCTATCAATAAAATATGTGAACTGGTTCTCCTACAACCAATATCTAGTTAGACGCGGTAAAATCTTGTTAGGATTTGAAGTTATTGATAACTGGGATACTGAATTAAAAGAGTTGAATAAAGACAAAGTTGGCTAACCATTTCTTTATCCAAATGCATACTACTTTTAATTTGCTTTGTTGCATGATTCCTCTTTCCCAAATACATTTAGCTAACATCCCTCAATAAAACATATGAATTGGTCCGTCTACAACCAATCTCTTGTTAGAAGAGGCGAAATACTGCTAGGATTTGATGTTATAAACAACTGGGATGCAGAACTAGAAGGGATGAACAAAGACAAGATTGGCGAGCCATTTCATTATCCAAATACCTTCCTTCTCTTGCTTGGATATGCCAAAGTGTACTTTCATCTTCCTTATAGACAAACGGAAGGAATCGCACAAGGACACGCCAAAGGAAAAGTACCTTCCATCCCACATTACACCACAATAAACAGAAGAATAAACAGACTAGATATCAAGATAAAAGATATAAATAGTAAAAACAAGGATTTTGAAGACGAATACATCATCATTGCGATAGATAGGTACAGGTATCAAGGTTACCAACAGAGGTCAATGGATGAGGGATAAATGGAATGCGAAAAATAAGAAAGGATATTTGAAAATACACGTAGCAGTTAATGTTAAAACCAAGAAAATACTTTCTATGAAGGTCACAGACGAGCACGTTCATGATAGCAAAGCGTTACCTGAATTGATTGAAAATATTATAAAATCAGATAACATGGTATCCATAGGTAAACTGTTGGGTGATGGGGCGTATGAAGGCAATAATATTTTTAGATTCTTATCAGACAACGGAATCCAACCTTGCATTAAAGTAAGAAAAAATGCTAGAGTTCGATGGAAAAAAGGAAACACCCTTAGAAATCTAGCAGTGTTAGCGCAGAAAAGTGATTTACAAGGATGGAAGGATAGCGTAAGCTATGGACAAAGATGGATTTTGAAACTGTGTTTTCGTGCATAAAGCGAATGTTTGGTGAATACTTATACTCGGTTAAACTAAAGAATATGGTACAAGAGATGATGTTGAAAGCGTCCTTGTATAACAAAATGATATCTGTTTAACCAAAATAGATGGTAAAATCATTGATTATAAGAATCATGCAACAAAGCAGGTTTCCATACTTGTTTACAATCTCAGACAGAAATCGTTTGGTAATAGATATATTTCGCTTTTTTGATATATAAAATGATAGAATTTCTTTATCCTTTGGTTCTATAATAACACATCAAAGCCAAATAGATTCAGAACCTGCTTTTATAACAGTTTCATCTATGACGTATTCTTGGATTTTCTTATTCTTTCGATGTTTCCAAGGCCTGTACTTTTGAAGCCAGTTCCAAATGGAAACATGGCTTATTTTTATTATTTTTAAAAAAGATAACGCTTTGGCAGTATTTCTAAATGATAATCCTAAAAAGTACAAGTGTAAACCATAACCAACGATATTTGGAGATGTTCTATTTCTAGTAGACATAGAATATATGGTTACCTTAATTATAGGTTTTTCCTTAAGTTAACAGGGCCCATGAAATTATTAATAGCATATTCGTAGAATATACCAATATCATAATATAACATAATTAGGTCATCAAGTTAATGAAGATAAAACTAGCAGTTTTTTCTATATTTTTATTAACTATCATTGTTACAAGCGGCTTTGGTTTGTCAATGATCAGCAAAATGTCATCAGTCTATTCACAAGTTGCAGGACAAAATAATAATTTTAGTCCAAACAACCATCCCACTATGGTGGCCAATGCTGGATCTGGTGGCAACGGTGGCAACGGTGGCATTGCAACCGCCCAGAGTAATAATGCTAATCCAGTTTCTACATGTACAACAATGCAAGTACCAATTAGCGGATCTACTCTTAAGGCCACATACACAGTACCACAAGGATTCCATGGTAATCCCGCAACATTTAATGGAAAATGTGTTGTAGATCATAATACTTCTCAACAATGTACAATTACCAATGGTATTGCAACTGCAGGTCATTGTGAATCTATAGTAAAGGGTTATGAAGTAACAGCTGAGAGGGCCTGCCAATCTTCCTTCAATAGCATGGCATCATCTTGCTGGTGTAACTCTTAAACCTGGTCAATTCCTTGATCTAGAAGATACCACTCCATTTATTACTACCAAGGGACATTCCGCAACTGTTTTCCCATGTGATACAACAGGACAACCTCTTGTAAAATTATTTGCAGGTATAATTGATGCGGGTGTAAATACTTTACAAGCACCAGATCCACAATATCTACAACAATTATCTAGTCCTCAAACTGGCCTTTGTGTATATCATTTTGATGTTGGAACTACTACCAATAATCCTGACGGCGTAACTGATTTTGCAATTATAAATACAAGCAATCAACCAGTAACATTGAATGATAGAAATACAGTTACACTATCTGTCACCGAGGGATACGAGAACACCTCCGGTTAACGATTAAAACACAAACCATTTTTTTATTACTTTAATTTTTATTACTTTTAAAAATTATATATTAGATCTCGTCTAATTAGCACCATTAAAAAATTTCTAAAAAGTTTCATCTTTAAATCATGGTTGATAAATTAAAATAAAAATATTGCAAACATGATGGAAAATCTTTAAAATTTGAATGTGTCTAATTATGGCTCTGTAAAGTTAAGGAATTGACAATTATTTTTAATTAAAGAAATTTGGTTAAATTGACCATTTCAAAAAATAATTTTGGCAAAATAACTTAAATTTAATACGCAAATCAAATTTTTGATGGACCATCACATTCAAATGTTTTACAAAATGGATTTTTGGTCTTAACTTTACAGAGCCCTAATTGTGCTGGATCTATTAAATATGATGATGTGTATACACAAACCATATGAATTTCATACTCCAGAAGGCATGATAGAATTCTTTAGGTCTTGTGACCAGGCATTAAATGTATTACAATATTCAACAAAAAATAGGTTAAACGTTGTTCCATCTACTTCACAGTGGCATATTACTCAGTTCGATTACAACAAAGATATTCCTACAACAAACAATAATATTAATGACACCTCTCATCCTCAAGTAATAGACCGGTCTTCCTCCTCCTCCTCCTCCTCCTCCTCTTTATATTCATCAGCAAATGGAATGCTGAAAGTAAAGCATCTGGGAACCATCTTTCAAATCTATCCAAATGGTCTTCCAGATCTTGGCGATTGCTTAAGGTTTGAAGGTCAATATATAACTAAAGAAAAAAAGAAGTTGAAGGATTCTATCTCAGATATGATTGCTAATGGTGTTAGAGACTATGATAGTAATAATAATAAAGATGGTGAAAATAATTCAGAAAGAGACAGTAAGAAATCACCATTTGTAACTGCTGCAGATCTTCTCAAGGAACCCAGAGAATAGTCTTGGAACAAAATGAAAAACAAAACAAGATATTGAAAATATCTTTTAGATAAAATTTTATTATTTCATTATCCGCAAAAGATCTTTTAAAAACAGAAAACCTTTCTTACCTTCCTTAATCAACTTCCAATGGACAAGCCTGCTATACATGACATTCGCTTAAAGTTCTCTGTTCGAGGTTTATGGAATATTCTTTCTTCTTCTTCTTCTTCTTCAACTGATTTAATATGCAAAAAAGATCTCAAAAACAATAAAGATATTAATATCCATGATATAGATTTAAAGGATCACATTATCAAAACCACTGCTCATAAGACTGATACCGTTAGTGTTATCATAGCCTGTTCTAACACTCCGATTCCCCTAGATACTTTAGGACTTGCTAATCTATCAAGCGGATTGACTAGAGTGGAAGATAGGCTTCAAAGACTTCTAACCGACCATTATACATCTTTAAATGCTGTTGGACATGCCTCCGCTGCTGACAATAATAATAACAATAATAACAGCATTTATCTTATCAATCTTCCGCCCAAGTATTCAGTTCCATCTCATATGTCATGGACTGTTACTATGTGGCACTTTGGTCAGGATTCCCTTACAGGATATAGCGATGAAAAGTTTGAGATGCAATGGAAGGATGGCTTGCAGGTATTCCATATGTATTCAAAACAGATCCATAGTAATAAAAAAACATCAAAGAAAATAATAAGGAAGGAAATTCAAGAGTATCCTAATAGATCCTTAGAGGATGCATTCAAAGATAATTTGGAGCAGTAGCAGAAATATATAGAGTGGTCATGGTAATGTTTCTTGATAAATTATTCTGTTGACTATATCATTCACACTAACTGAGATCTTCGGTCTTTAATGTTGTTATCATCTCTTACCAACCCAACCCTATCCTTTTAATTTTCTTATATAAAACAACTGTAGTACCTATGGATATAAAAGATATCAAAATTGATGCAACTATCAAAGTGTTTAACAACCTATTATAGTCTAATGCAGATGTCAAATTGCTAATGGTTGTTTGAGTGTCAGGGATATTCCTTAGCAAGACCCATTCCCATGCTATTAAATGTATGTGGTTCTGCAACGGACTATTCATTTAAAAATCAAAAATGAGTGGGGTTTCAGATGTAACCGCTTGGTTGACTGCTAGGTATAAACAAGTTAGCGATCCTACTATCGATTACCGACGCTAAATCCATCTGAAAGAAATATATGATTAATTGAGACTGGGTCATAATTCCTAACAAATAAAGCTGGTCTTATAGGGTACCATATTTTGTTTGAATCAAATAACATCTACAAGTTCTGCTGAAACACATAGTTCATCATCAATCCTAATTAGTATTTTGTATCTTGTTGGAGAATAATTGCCTGGCCTTGTAATTCTATTAAACATCATCATAGTCGAGGTAGACCTTACATATACTCAACAACAATAATCCTGAGATGTTTTATTGTACGTATCTGGTTTCGTCTTGATTCAAACAGGGCACTGCATCACTATCTTTCAATCGACTTATCGTACAACAGAAAGGTGATGAGAGCTTGTATTGGATTATCTGAATCACACTTACCAAGTAGACGAACCTTTGATAGAAGGCTAAAGACCATTTCTTTCGATATCAAAGAAAGGATATCAACTATGGGACACTTGTTTGTTTCAGATGGCATAGTCAATCCTCATATCCTTGCAACAGACAGTACACTCTTATCAAAGCCAAAGGTCATGTTTGGCACAAATCCTCGATGGATAAAGGGATAGTACCTAGTTCAGGTATTGATACAGACGCCAGGTGGGGTTTTAGTCATACGAAGGGTTGTTGGCTATTTGGATATAAACTGCATATAATATCAAGTACTGATTCCATCGTCATACCTTTATCAGCTGATATTACAACTGCCAATGTACAGGATAATCAGGTTTATCAAGTATTAACATCTAGTTTGCCATCTACAACATTAAAGAAAACACACATTATATGATAGCAGATCCTGGATATGATGACCAAAATCTGTATGATTTAAGCATACGGTTAGGATTTCAACTTGTATGTCCTGTACGTATATACAGAACTACACCAGAAGAAAGACTGGATCTGGTTGATTTCTATGAATCAGCACTAGGGCAGGTAATCTATTCAAAAAGAGGCACATCTATAGAACCACTGATAGAACATATCAAATCTGTATTTAGAATAGACCCATTGCCGGCGCGTGGATTTCAGTCTGTATCTGCAATTGTACTCTTATCTGTTTTACTTTATCAGCTAATGGTATACTATAACTGTAAAACCGAGAAAATAAATCCAAGATCAATAAAGTATATGCTTGGGACTGGATGATGAAATGGAATTTTGGATAAAGACAAGTGATTTTGAATTATGACCAAGCTTCAATTACATCAAAGCCCAGCAAGATTTCACCGCGTCTAACTAAAGATTGGTTATAGGTAGACCATTTCATACGGTTTGTTGGTTAATGTTATCTAAATGTATTTAAAATGAGGAATCATGCAACAAAGCGCTATTTTGCCATATAGTTTAATATAAAAGGAAATAGAAGAAAACTAGTGGGTCTAGAATCGATTGGTATTTCAGAGATATTTAATAAAGATGTTAAAGTAATTGATCAAGAACAAAATATTTTTGATACTTCCAAGGTTATGATAGACAACAACATAGGCTCCGTTGTTATTATTGATAATAATGACCGCAAGAATCCGGTAGGTATTATTACTGAGAGAGATATAGTAAGAATAGTAAGCACATTCGCATTATCAGACTTGCAAGTTCCTATTAGAAAACTCATGAGCTATCCATTGATTACAGTATCACAAAATGCATCTGTTTTAGATGCAATGAAATTAATGTATGAGCGAAATATAAGAAGAATAATCATTCTGGAAGGAAATACCCTTATAGGTATCGTCACGGAACATGATATATTTAAACTACTCATGAGTAATAAGGAATTAATTACCACCGTCATATCTAACGATTTTCCAATACCTCAGAAAGATTTATACAAAGATTTTTCTCATTTTTGGTTTAATAATTCTTTTTATAAATAGCAATAACTAGTGATATAAGATATTCTTAATTTATAATATACATATTTTAAAATGAGAATGGTAGTAGAGAATATGCTTACTAGGAATTAAAAAAGTTCAATATAATGAGCGATATCTTTGGGAACAAATTGCTAAAGTATGATAAAGTGTTAAATATGGTTGCAGGTTTGGTAAACTATAGAATAATGAACCAGTATCGGTAAAACTTGATATATTATCATATTAGAAAGTTTGGATTGTTTCTAATTATGCAAATGATCTAATGACTTTGTGCATAAACTATTTATAAGTAGTCTATTATATCGGAAATATTCTCTATTTACTATAGAGAGTCATTTTTTGGTACTGATTTCTTATATTTGCTTTTCACATAATAGGTTAGTTGTGTATTTATCTGCCTTTCTAATAAATTCATTTAATATATTTTCATTATTTAATGAAATTTTTGTCTTGTTCTTTTTTATTTTATCTAAATCCCAAATGTCAAAATTATATGAATAAAGTAATTCTAAAACTTGTTTGGGTTCTTTACCATATTCAATAATACTTGTAGGATGAAACTCAACAAGCATTTTTAAATTTTTATTTAAAGGATTTCTAGATATATTTTGCATTCCAGTGAGCGCACCATATTCGGAACCCTCTAAATCCATTTTCATAAAATCTATTTTTTGATAATCATAGTTATTTTCAAAATATGTGTCCAATCGAATAGTTTTAACTACTTCTTGCTTATCTTTTTCATTCACTAAATCGTTTGCTTTATAAATTCTGTTCATACCATGATTATCATCATCTAGATACAATATTATTTCCTTATCGTCTATATTTGATATAGCTTTTTTTTCAGTTACAACAATTTTTGAATATCCATTAATTTTTATATTCTTGATTAATATATTGAAATTACTACTACCAGGTTCAAAAGCAAAAACTTTTCCATTGTTACCCACAAGCTTTGAAAATATTAACGTGTAATATCCGATATTTGCGCCCAAATCTGCAACAACGTCTCCGGGTTTTATTAAAGATGTCATCAAATGAGTTTCAAAAGGATCGTATATTCTATACCAAGCTAAATTTAATGAATCTTTGTTATCTAGATACATTTCATGGTTAAATATTACACTTGTTTTATGCACTTTTCTATCTTTATTAATTATTTTTAAGATTCTATATGGTAAAGATTTAATAAAATCTATATCGGTTAGTCCTTGTCTAAACATCAAAGGATATAAAAAAGACGGTTTTTTAATTCCAATCTTTTTTAAATAATAATACATCAAATGTTTTATTAAGAAATGATGTATTTTAGCCATTCATATAATTGAACCTTAAAAAGATTAAGCAATTTTGTATACTAAATATAATACATAACTTAACAGCTGTGTAAACCGTCTGAGAGGTTTCCCCTTTGGAAAAATACTTTTAATCTTAATCCCCAATTCATCAGAAATCTTGACTATAGTAGAATGTTTATTTTTCTTCTTCTTTATCTTCTCCTTCTGAATGAAAGCCACAGTTTAACAAAAGAGGAAAAGATCTATAATCCTATCGAATTTTGGGATGGGCTCTAAATAATTAATATAAACCCTAGAACTGTACTTTTAAATACGAAATTGACATGAAAAAAAAGCGAGAGAATCGAGCTAACAAGATTATACGAGATAAGAAGGTTAATAAATTTATAATAATTGGTGTTGTCGTAATAGCTGCTTTAATTATTGGTTTTGGAGTAGCAAATATTAAATTTCCAACCAAAGCAAATGCAGCATTACCCATAGATGGAATTAAATGCGAGGCCATGGAGATGAATGGATATCATGTACATGCAAAACTAGCAATATTTATCAATGGTAAGAATCATACAGTTCCAGCTTTGATTGGTATAACAAATTATTGTTTCTATTGGCTACATACTCATGATCAATCTGGAATAATCCATATAGAATCTCCGACACACAGAACTTTTACTCTCGGAAATTTCTTTGATATTTGGAAACAGAAATTAAGCAATAACCAAATACTCAATTACACAGCAACAGCATCAAATCCTTTAACTGTATATATAAATGGAACAAAAGTACCAAAAGGAACTATTTATCGAGATATTTCTCTTCATGCGCATGACGTAATATCAATAGTATTAGGTAAGCCTCCGAAAGTAATTCCATCAAAAGCTGACTTTTCAGCAGTTGATATATAGTCTTTTTAAAACTTTTTCTTATTTTCTTTAATCTAAAAGATTTTGCTATATAGGTTAAAAAAATAACAACATGATCTGTTGCTTCTACTATGATTTTATTTTATATAAAAAACATTGAATTTATACTGTGTTCGGAACCTTTTCTATTTGACTCCGGCATATACATGGAAACTATGGATTTATTAATCTTTCAAAAGACATGATCAAAATCTTATTTTAGCCATGACAAACTAATCAATTAGATTTGTTTATTGATTTCTAAATCCTAAGTCAAATGTTAAGAAGATAATTATAACGACATTCCTCGATAAAAAAACATTCTATAATTTCATTTAACAGATTAATAAAATAGAGTTCTTAATGTCTTAAGTCATAGATCTAGCAATCATTTTTTGTTGTTTAAAATTAAAGGAAATAGAGATTATAAAATCCACTATTTTAATGTTAGATTTACAATCATTTTATCAGCCTTTGCTATCTTTGTTATATATTTATCAAACCCCTTTCTTTTTGATGGTATAAAGCAGGCCTGGGCGGATTCTGTAATAGCTAACATAATACATGTGGGAACTAGTCCATTTGATATTGCTTATGATTCAGATAATGGTAAGATGTATGTAGCTGACGCGGGTTCTAACACCGTCTCGGTAATCAACGCTTCTACTCACCAGATAATAGCTACTATACCTGTTGGAGTTGAACCATTTGGTGTTGCGTATGATTCAGGCAATAAGAAGGTGTATGTAACTAACTCGGATGGCGGTGTCTCGGTAATCAACGCTTCTATTAACAAAGTGGTTGCTACCATATCTGTTGGAGTTGAACCATTTGGTGTTGCGTATGATTCAGGTCATGGCAGGACGTACGTAGCTAACTCTGGTTCTAACACCGTCTCGGTAATTGCTACAGCACAATCTCCATCTAATAAAACCATAACATCAGCTGTAGATCGGCAACGGTAATCCTGTTCAAAACGGTAGATCCATGCATTCAATATCTATAACCTTCACAGTATAGGCCACCCTGATATAAACCTCAACAGGATTCCAATGCAGTCTTGATAATGTCCCATTTAACAACTGCAACGCCAACAACCAAAATCAAATAACATTTAACAACCTAGCCTCCGGACAACAGATCTTCAAAGTAATAGCCATTTACAGTCAGGGCAATGTTGATCCATATCACCATTACTTCAGCTGTAGGCGGCAATGGCAATCCTGTATCAAACGATATCTCTACTACATCAACATTGCTTTGTCGTATGATTCTTAAAATCTATAATTTTACTATCCGTTTTCTTAAACAGATATCGACCTATTATACAATGACGCTTTCAACATCATTTCTTGTATCATATTCTTTAGTTTAACTGAATAAACATATTCTCCAAACCGTCTCTTTAAACAAGAGAAAACAGTTTCAACAATCCCGCGCTTCCCATAGCTAACGCTATCTTTCCATTTTTGTAAATCATTTTTCTGATATCTAACTGATAGATTTCTAAGGATGTTTCCTTTTTTCAATCGGACTCTGGCATTCTTTCTTACTTTAATACAAGGTTGGATTCCGTTGTCTCCTAGACATCTAAAAATGTCGTTGTCATCATAAGCTCCATCATCAGCAAATAGTTTGTCTGCTACAAGAATCAACGCTATGTGATGAATGTGATGAATGTGATGATAGGTAACAACAAGAACATTCGAAATTCATTAATTAAATTTATTATTGGATAATAATTTCATTTTCAAGAATTTCTAATTCTTGTCTTTTCATTTAATGTTCCTAAAGATTAATTTTTAACTCCAATAGATAATTTGTATAGATTTTAATTATCCTAAGTCTGATAAAGATTAAATTCATAAATCAACTTATTTTCCTTTCAAAATTTTATTAAAACAGTTGGCAATTCAAATATCTATTTCTGAAGTAACATCCATAAAAATTGTTGACCATAACAGGCCATCCTATTGTTTCATGGAGATATAATAGTAAAATATGTAACTAAATACAAGATGTAATATCGAAAATCTCTAACTATTATCTACATCACATTCATCACATTCATCACATTCATCACATTCATCACATAGCGTTTTACTTTATTGTATTTTTATCTTGATATTGTTATTATGATTCTAACTCATAATTATGTCCAAAATGCAATCTATACAAGAAAATATTCTTTTTTCTATATGTCTGTTTAAGGTAACAAAAGATATGGAAAGATATATCAAAGTAGATAATATTTACATAGATAAAAGAATTTACCGATGTTTAAAATGTAAAAATAACAAATGAATTAAAATATTTATTATAGAAACCTAAGTAGCAGTATTAAACCAATTGTTATAGAAGAATGTTTATATTAAACGATATTAAATAAAATGTTGGAATCTCATTTATAGAACCGATATCAGCATTAGCCCCCTTGGGCCCATAAGAGATATCTTCCTTTTTTAAGGCCCGTTTTCTATAATATATTTAGTTGATTTCCTCTTCGAAAATAACAACGTCAGATCCAGTAACAACAGCAATAGATTCATCATTAATAATATCAAATAGCTCTGTTCTATCACCTTACCAAAAATTCGTTTATGCATTAAACGCGCCCGAATCAAAAAGACAGTACCCAAGACGATTCCAAGTATTCTTAGATTATTTAAAAATTAATGAATTAACGATAGAGGATAAGACAAACTTATTTTATAAGTTAATAGAACAACATGGAATTAACTGGTTTGAAAGTGAACTATTAAAGTTTTTCACAATTCAAAACCAACGTGCAGAAAGAAAGGAAATATCTACAGAAACCATTAAAAATTATCTCAAGCCCATCAAACTTTTCTGCCAGATGAATAACATTTTATTAAATTGGAAGTTAATAACCAAGGGAATAAAGAAAGGCAACAGGTATTCCAGTGACCGGCCGCCTTCAATTGAAGAAATTGAAAAGTTATTAAAATATCCAGACAGACGAATAAAACCAATTGTTCTTGTCATGATTTCATCTGGAATAAGAGTTGGCTCATGGAACTATCTGAAATGGGGCCATATTACACCCATAACAAAGAATGAAGTGATTGTAGCAGCAAAAATAAAAGTCTTTAACACAAAAACAAACAACTATTATTTTTCATTTATTACTCCAGAGGCTTATAACTCTGTAAAAGATTGGATGACCTTTAGAGAATCATTTGGAGAGAAAATAACTGGTGATAGCTGGGTAATGCGTAACCTTTGGCAAATTAAAAGTCAGCGCTTTGGAAATTATTTAGGTCTTGCAAAACATCCCATTCAATTTAGTTCTGATGGAATTAGGATGCTAGTTAATGATGCATGGAAGATACAAGGAGTACGAGAGAAAAATAGTGATGGTGAAAAATATGCTTTCAAAAGCCTGCATGGATTTCGCAAGTTTTTTGAAACCCAAAGTCAAATAAACATGAATCCATTAAATGTTTCAACGCTGATGTCTCATGATACAGGTATAACTCAGCACTATTATAGACCAAAAGAGGAAGAGTTGTTAAAAGATTATCTTAAGGCGGTAAACCAGTTAACAATAAATGAAGAACACAAATTAAAAACACAGGTTAAAGAATTAACAAAGAAAAACAATGAAAAAGAATTTCTATTGAACGTAGCAATGATGCAAAAAGACAAAGAAATTGAAGACTTGAAGAAACAGGATAAAACAAAGGAAGAGGCTTTGGTAAAATTATCAGACCAAGTGATGATGCTCATAAAGGATATGCAGACTATTAAAAATAATAATAGATAACTAACTATCCAACCAATTTTAAATCCCTAAACTTAAAGTCATTGTTTTGGCATCTTCTACATTTAAAAGTTGTTGTCATCAAATAATCTTCTAAAATTTTATAATCTTTATAAAAATAGCCTTTTAAATAATAAATTATTGAAACACTCAAATAAGAATATTCGTCATTGCAGTTTTTACAAATGGCTTCAATAGTTATAGATGTAAAATTAAACCTGTTTTCAAATCGTTTATTTTCATAGTTAGAAAAATCATGAATCTTTTCTTCTAGGACTCTATCAATATATGTTTTAACGTGATAAAGAAATTTATTTTTATTTTCTCCTGTATCAACTAGTGCTTTTTTCCAAAATTCCCATAATTTCTTGTTAGAATTATTACTGCCATCTTCAAAACGACTAAAGATCATTTTGGTAAAAAAATCTGCCTGTATTGATTTAGGTTGTATATCAAAAAAATGTTCGACATAGCTTTTTATAAATACATTAAAAAGTTTGGATTCTTTACAATACAGTAAATAATTTTTACAAAATAAATCTAAAGAGGATGATTGATAATCATCAAAAAGCATTTTCCACCATCTGTATATTTCGTCTTGAAAAATAGGATCATCACATTTATTTTGTGCCTTTGAAATCAAGGCAAGAGATATACCATATATTGATAATCTATATGCATCTACCATGACACCTTCATTGTTTTCACTTGGAAGCTTTGTGGATTCGATTTTTTGGCAGAACTTTAGATCATTTAAATACTCTTGAAATTGGACATTTTGTTTTGCTGACTTGTCACTTGGAGTGTCAGAAGAATCGTAATCAAATAGATCAGGTCTTTCCTCTATTATTCTATTTTTCAATTCACTTTTTTTAAAAGATCTTTTTTCACCTTCGCCATAGTTATCTAATAAAAATATTAATAAAGCTTGAATACGCCGCGCCCTTATAGTAAGATCACCTTTTTTCGTATAATCAAAAACTGTTCCCAGGATGTCTACTTGCCCTTCATAAACTTTTGCAGAGACCTTTTGACTTTTTTTAATTTTTTTATCAGGGTCTATTTGAATTGTACCTGCATAACCTGCAAATTCAAAATCAAGAAAACCGTTTTCGCATTCTTTATTATTGCATTTTATATTCATGTGATTGGCTCTATTATTAGGATCTGCATTTGAAAGTGATTCAACATACGAAATTATTCCTATTCCTACAGGTATGTAATGCTTGCATTTTTCACAATAGCCATCTAAAGCTACAGCAAAAGGATCATCTAACAATCTAAATCGCATATTTTCATAGTTTGCTAAATATCTGGTTTTATTGGAATGTATCCATTCTAGATATAACTTGATATTATACCATAAAATCTCATATTTATCTTCAAATGAACTGCCTAGTTCTTCAAGTGATTTTTCCCACACATCCCATGTTTTTTTACTAAATTCAGGAACGACCTTTTGAAATTTGTTTAAAAATGAATCTTTATCATTGTCTGCATTTTCTAATAGATTATAAAGACAATCTACTAGTTTATCAAATTTCCTGCGGTCTTCAAAAGATTTCTTGATAAAAATCGAAAAGAGTTTTGCATATGAATTATTTATCGTGTCATAATAGTCAAGTAGAGCATTAAAGAGGTCTTTGAATATATTAGTATTGCCATTTTTGTATGATAACAAAAGACCAATTAATTTTCCAAACTTTGTAAACCTATATAGTTCTGAAATTTCATGGTTGTCTGTTTCATAGAATTCAAAAGATATTAATTTTAGACGAACAAGTTTAAATAGTAACGAAACAACTCGAGGATTCATATTATTTACTATATAATTTATTCTAGTTCTATCAAAAACATTGAAATTCCTTTTATATAGTTTTATATAATAATTACATCTTTGTAAAAGATGTTCTCTACTTAACTCTGTGCTCGTAAAGGAATTTTGAATATCATGGTCTTTACTATATGTCAGAATTGATTGTAATATTTCGGCATCATCGGTATATTGTTTAGCTTGTTGTTGTGACGATTCTTCTGATTCATTGTTTTTATTTTTATTTTTATTTTTATTTTTATTTTTAACAACAGCACTATATTTGCATTCAATTATTATATTAAATCCAAAATTTGGGGAGTCATATTCCACAAATCCTTGAACCTGTTGAAATCATAAAATTTTTTCTATGGTTAGATTTTTTCTTCATCCTAGTTGATTAATGATCTCTCGGATTTGGAATGTGATGGGCCTTAAAAATTTCATTAAAGCACTCATAGGAGAAGAAAGTCTTCTGCTAATACTTCCAAAAGATGTTAGTAAGGAACTTGGTATCGAAAATCAGGATAGGTTACAATATGAAGTAAAGAACCGGGAACTTGTCATCAAAAGGATAGAAATCTCGTAGGAAAAGGGAAAAAATAATGAGTTATACTAATTCACAAAATAACGATAATACTAATAAACCTTTGCATTCATATGTAGATTTAACATCTTATGATGATAAGAATATAACATTTAAAGAACAAAGAGCCGAAATCTGTCCAAAAAGTGAACTTAAAGAAAATACAATTCAAAAAAACATTGATAAAGAAATCTTTGAAAAAGATAATAAAGATAATTTAATACCATGGACCGCTGAAAAATTAAAGAACAAATTATACAATTGTCTTTTATCTGCACGAAAGGACGGAAAAAGAAAATATAAAGAACAAACAAAAGAGTTATTTTACCGGCTCTCTGTTGATATACCCACTCCGCCCTTTATAATAAATGATAGCGATCTATCACCAGAATTAATAAATAGGCTAAACAAATTGGCAGAGCCTGAATTAGATTCGGTTATTAGAGAAATCCTAAAGCGGATATTTGAACCAATAAATAAAGAATATTTTTGGACGGTTATACACAGAAACAATCTATTACAATGGAGTTTTGAATTATAATGTCGTCTGTAGACGCCATAGATTCATCATTTAATTCACATGATGTTAAACCAGTTGCTAGAAGAAAATCATCCGATGAGAATACTGAATTAAAAACATCAGAAGATCATCCTGGAAAAAGCGCAGTACAGGTGAAAGAAATAAGTTATGATAGTTCATCATCCAATGATAATATTAATAATGATTCTGATTCCAAATCTAACACTTTACCATTAAAAATTCCAGAAGAATTAGTAAATGAAATTTCAGAGATTGTTTACAAGCCTGAAACTAAAACCTTGAAAATAAGTTTTTCAAAAAAGTACAATAGTAAATCGGTTAACTCCTTCATTGACACTAAAAACTGGCAAAAATCAATAGACGTGATGGAGAAAAAGATAAAATATAATGTTAAGAATCTAGACAAACATCACTATTTACAACTAGAAAATACAATTCATGAAAATCTTGATCTAATACTCCATGCAGACAATCTACAACCTGAAACACAACAAGAAGAACACAATCAAGGCAAAGTAAATAAAATTTATCTAAACAAATATGTATTTGAAGGACGATTATATGAATCAATAATCATAAATCGCGCCTCAAAGTTCATTGTTGTAAATTCTTCTTCTTCTGATAACGCGACCTGTAAACCAAATGAAAACGATGAACAGTACAAATTATTGGGCAAACTAGAACTTGAAAACTTTGTATTTTATCCTCGTGATACAATCTTATCACCAAATCCTACTCCTTATTCTTTTGATTCAAAAGATGAGTTGAACCGTTATTTTGAATTAGCAAAAGAAGAAGACTTTGATTCTTTATACTCAAAAATATTAACTGAATTTAAAAAGTATGTAGCCAACGATGAACATGTACAAACAATACTTGCAGCAGATATTCTATACATCTATTTCCAAGATGCATTTGGAACTACTCACTATAATATATTTGTAGGAAATAATGGTTCAGGAAAAAATTCTGCACTATTATTTTTCAAACTTCTAGGCTATAGAGTATTTTATGTAACTGCTGCTAGTGCTGCTAACTATTATACATTCCTTGGCGAGATACAAGAAGGCCAGGGTACTATAGCAGAAGATGAAGCCGATGGTATTGGCAAAGATGAAGACAAACAAAGGATATTAAAAACAGGATATACAAAAGGAGGAAATGTTCCTAAAATAGAATTTATTAATGGTCAACGCAACCAAAGACAATTTCTTACATATGGTCATAAATGGTTAGCTATGGAAGAGTTACCTGATGAGGAAAATATAAAGGGATTGCTTGATAGATCATTTATTTTCAGGTTTTTGGTTGGAGATGTACAATATAATATAAAAGATGTAGTTAATGAGAAGGATTCTCCTGAATATAAACAACTAATCCACATCAGAAAACTACTTTTAGTATTCAAACTCTTGCACTTTGGTAAGAAATTCAAAGACGTAAAAGTAAACATAAAAAATAGAAATGCCGAATTAACAAAACCTTTGTTAAGGTTATTTTACGGTAAAAATGCACAAGAACAAATACGCCAAGCCTTGTCTGTCTTTATAAATGAAAAATCAATATCTAAAAATAACTCGCTAGAAGCAAAGATTTCTGAAGCGTTATCAAATCTTGTGGATAGAAACATAGACAAAGACAAAGGTAAAGAGGTTTATCAGTTTACAAACGAAGAGATATTTCAAGAATTAAAAATAGTAATGGATGGAATAGATGATAGGTGGGACGGCTCCTCTTCATCCTTTTTCACTCATGATGGCGAGCGTATTTCAAAGAAAAAAATATCTCTGATATTAAAATCAAAGTTCAAGGCGATTCCAGGCAAGATACGAATTGAGGGCGATACCAAAAAAATAATGAGGATAAGTAAGGATACGGTAGAAAAAATAGGCAAACAATATCAAGTAATTGAAGAAATTCAATTTATTGATGATGAGCAAGGAAATGTAGAAGATGACCACAACGGTAATTGCGACTGTGACACAAGGACGGATGTGACGCTTGTAGAAGGTGCCACCCCTGATATTGATGAGAAAAAGAAAGAAGGAAATACTACTACAGATAAAGACAATAATAATTTATCAACAACAAATAATGAAATAGTTGTTGATAAGGAGAATATACAGGATTATAATAATCTTCAAATTCAGAATTCAATAAATTATTCTTTTATAAATGAAAACAATTACACTAAAGCGTTTGAAAATAAAACAAACGGGCAACAGCCGCAACAACAACAACTACTAATATCCTATTATACTCCATCATCAGAAAAAGAGAATAAAGTAATTACAACTTCAAATGATAAAAACATATCTGTTGCACAAAATAATCATTATAATATCCATAATAATGGTAAAGATGACAATTTAAAACAAGGAAATGAAGTATCTAAAATATTTGAAAAAAACATAGATACACCTCTAAAAAGCGTCACATCCGGTACATCCGTCACAGAATCCGCCTAAATATCCTTGTATGTTTTGTTCTAGTTACTCTACGAACATAGATTTTGATATGGAGCTGCATCTACATCAGTATCATAAAGAACAATTATTGAATTTACCAATAAAAGGAAATCTTGACAAGAGAGAAGAATATGTTGTTGCATATATAAAAAGAAAGATGTTTGAGACAGCAAGAGCGGCCGATAAAGAAAACAAATGATAAAAGATATCGACTACATTCTTTCTCATTTTGAAGAACCCATATTCCCAAGAGAAATGATGACTGCTACATCAAATGGCAAGTTTTCTGTTAATTCAAAAGAAGAAATGTTCAAAAAGTATAAAGAAGCAAATTTTGTTGATTGCCGGATAAATGCGTATCCTGTACACACAGGGTATAAGGGAATAGTAAGATATCCCCCAAACTTTGTCTTTATAGATCTGGATTTATCAAATTTCAAAGATCTAAAAACACTTGATAAAACTAGAAAAAGTTACTTTGAAGAAAATAGGAAAATTGTTGAATAATCAAAATATCCAACCAACGGTGTTATGGTCTGGAAATGGTTATCATATTTATCTTCCACTTCAATCGTTTATACTGGATTCTTTTGAATCATTCTCAAAAGATAAATTTCCACATTTATTTTCATCTAAAGGCAAATATTTTGGATCGTCAGTATCTGAAGTTTTCTTAAAATATGCTGAAAACCTGTTTACAGGAGGAAAAGCAGATCCGCAACACAGGCCCCGATATAAAACATGTTTGATAAGAATACCAAATACCTATAATTCAAAATGTCTTGATAAAGGATTAAGTAAAGATGAATCTCAAGTTAAAATAGTTGAAAAGTGGGATGGATACCGGCCCCCAATACAGCTACTGACTCTAGATTTTAAAAGATGGCTAATACAAGAGGAGATCAATGATCAACAACAACAACTAACAAGAAAAAAAGGAAAGGGTCGAATCAATCAATTTAACAAGTTGAACTCCTCCACCGCTGGCGAAACAAATAACTACGGAATTAATTGGATAGAAAATTTACTTCAAAGAGGGATAGCAGATGGGAGAAAAGAATCTCTAAGATTGATTTTAGGACCTTACCTTTCTAAAAGAAAAAGTTATGATGATGCTGTTATAATATTACAGAAATGGCTTGATAAATGCAACAGTGTAAATCCTTTGGACAGAGGATTTAACTCACGACAAAAAATAAAGTTTGCATTGAAAAATGATAGAGGCTATCAAATATTAGATAACTTAAAGACAAAATATAGATGGCTTTATGATAATATTATAAGATGAAAGTTTAGTGTGGTTAAAGTCGACATTATTTCTTTAGTATGTTGATCTATTAATAAGTCGGGCCGTTGTTTTATATGATTGGGTTTACATCGTTACTCTAATAGGTAAAAAGTTTAAATCGTTTAACTCTGATTTATGCTTTGTAATGCAACTTCAATAATAATTTAATCAAGAACATGACTAAACGATATCATTTTGATCTGAATTTTGTTGTCTTGCTTTTAGAGTAACCTAAAATTTACTTTGTAATAATATGTTTTTGTATTCTTTTCCATGCCTGCATTGTTTCATAATCAACGGCGCGAATATCCTCTCTTTTTAATTTACCATATCTTTTGTATTGACGGTCAAATGCAGTTTGAATTCTTTCGAGAACCTCTTCTCTATCTGTCTAACTATTACAGATTCTGTATTATTTATCTCAAAATCATAATGTAATTCTTCATCTACTATCTTTATTACGCCTTGATGTATGTCTATTTTTATCGGTTTGAATTGTACATAATCAATAGGATCCGGTTGAAATAAGAAATTGGCCACTTTTATTATTAATATGACATATCTATAAGTATTACGCAGTGTATTACTGCGTTCATAGTATTAATGAACCGTGAAATTGGGTTTAAGATGCGTATGGAAACGGGCCCGTATTTATAACACCATAATCATCCAATACACCATTATCTTAGCCATGAAATAATAGTACCATTATCTATTAAGGAATTTGATTTATGTATGGTTATGATGTATTTAAAGAAGATGCTTTGCTATCTCTATCTGACAAATGGCGCCCCATCACTTACTTTAAATCAACGGTCCGGTGCATGTCTACCTAATATTAAAAGGTTACTTAAAATTAGAAACAAGACAATCGGGTCCACATCCAAAAGTTTGAATATCCTAAAACAGATGATTTAAAAAAGACCATATGTCTAAGTTTGATTGCCCGCATCAAACTGGTTTTAATATTGATGTATACTCATTTGTAGGTACAAAATAATATTTTTGCTTCTGATTAAGTTGAATACATACTATCATAATTTTCGGGCCGGCGCTCCCGATTGCAAATTGCTTGATCCAGTTGCTTCATTTGTTCTTTCTGCCATTTAATATGATCGTTAAACAGTTCAACTCTTTTTTGGAGGACCTTTAGTTCCTGTTGCTCTTCCAACAATTCTTTTACATCATCCATTTCCAATCCTTCCTTTTTGATTCTACTATAAAGATAAAATAACAAGGTCATATCGTTACCAAGATCTTGATAGATGGTAACCAAGCCGCCCATACTCAAAAGTCTTAGATAATCTGCATAAAAGTCCAGTACTGTATCTGTTTTTATATCAAGTTCTATGGCTATTTCTGCAAGTGGTACTTCATCATTGAACATTTGGAATGCTCTAGCATATGGAGATAAAGATTTTAGGCGCTTTTGCTTTTCAATTTCATGTTCCTTTTCTTGTATATAGGAATCATCGCCCGTTGCATTATGAATGATTTTTCCGATATCCTTTAATGATATATGCACCTCCTTTGCAATGGCGCGCGTGGTCTTGCCTTCTTGTGCTAATTTAATTACGAGATTTTCCTTTTGTTTTTTGGATAGAAGCAAAGTATACATTAATTTATACTGTGGATCTTTAATATGGATCTGATTCTTTGATGTCCTGATTTTTTACGTTTGTCTTTCAATATAAGCAGACATGCGTATTTGTTATGATAAAAATAATAATTAATTTTGTCAGGGATGTCATATTTGTCAGGGTTATTTGTACTGTTGTTTATACGGGCCATTCATTTTGCATAGGTGATTTGTTGGATTCGATGTACAATAATATTAGAGAAATAACAGTACAAAAAACTATGACAACCCTGCCAACCCTGACATATATTATCAGTATAATTAAATTTGAAGTGCTTTGTTGCATGATTCGAAAATCAGTTATAATTATATGAACGCTTCCTTGTTATCCATTCATATTTCTTTAAAGAATATCTTAAAACAACTGTCAATACTGTCAAACTGTCCAGAACTTTAATTATAAAGATATTATTCAATATAACTAGTCAGAAGTCGGTACAGGAGGAGCAGTCCCATAGATGGTCCAATGAAAAGCAAGTTTCATACAATCATTCTCGTATATACCGTACTGTGAATTCATTCTGCCATCCATTATAATACCCACTGCAGAAGTTAGCTGAATGTTCACTGATGCAGTTACCGTTCCCAAGTCCTTTTTTACCATCATCTAATCCTGCATTGTAACCGGTATTGTAGCATGAAGGCCATCCTCCTATGTCACAATGACGTGGAAATGGATTAACTGAAGTAGTTGATTCTACTTCAGATACATGATTGTTATTGTTATGGATAGGATAGGAACTTCCATCTTGATTATAACCGCATGTTTGTTTTGATGCATCGCATCTAGCGGTAGTGGATAATGTCTCTGTAGGCTGTGCTTCTATTGTTGATTTTGTTTGTTCTGGAATTCCATGATGGCAGTTATATGATCCTTGATTATATCCATTTTGATACGCTATTGAATGTGATGTTAAATATGGAGAATTAGGATGGTAATCATTGCCATCATTACAATCAATATATCCTTGACTCATTCCCTCGCTATATCTCTGCGTATATGTCAATGCTGATACATTTTGTGATGTAAGCAAGATCCCTATGCTTACTATTATAGTCAAAATGGCTACAATCATTGTAGCTATTCTTTTATTATTCAAATATAATACACACTAAAGTCGAATCTTTTTATAGTTTTATTTTATAGTAAAGATCTATATAACACTTCTATAGGACTGAATTAGTAATTCTGGAAATATTTTATAGCAATTTGTCATATTGAGGAAATCTATAGATAGATGTAAAATATGGAGGCTTAAATAACAATAGATCTCTTGCATAATTAGAAATAATCTAGACCATCACTTCTAATTCTATATCGATTTCTAGTTCAGATAATTTGATATTCTATAGTTCACTAGTCCTGCTACTATGTCTGACACCTTGTTATATTTTCTCAATTTATTTCTAAATATCTCACTCATTATCCTATACTTTTTTAATCATTAAATGGTATCTCCATAACCATTCTCTTTTATTATGAATTGTCAGGGATGTCAGGGATGTCAGGGATGTCATAGTATTTCTATTGTTATTTTTTTATTCTTATGAAGTATAGTTCCAAAAATAACAGTATAGGAACCCTGACATCTATGACATCTATGACGTAACACTAGTGATTGATTTTATAACGAATTTCA
The DNA here is from genome assembly GCA_963830925.1 of uncultured Nitrososphaeraceae archaeon. GTDB lineage: Archaea > Thermoproteota > Nitrososphaeria > Nitrososphaerales > Nitrososphaeraceae > Nitrosocosmicus. The sequence goes on from CAWHOB010000001.1 coordinate 1,990,926, forward strand.
AGAATTAATAGGAATTGATTCCTAATGAGGAAAAAACAAGGCTAAAGATAATAAAATTAGATTATGGAAATAGTGCAACAAAGCAGATAAGACATAGATCTTATTATTTATATCCATAGTTTCTTGACGGTTTGACGGTTCTGACACCTGTTTTATATATTCTTCAGGAAAAACTTAATCCATAGCAATAAAGCGTTTCTATATTTCCATCAGTTTTATAAAACAACCGTCCAGATCGTCAAAACTGTCAAGAAACTTAGATATAGATATAAGATCTAGGATCTTTATTGGTACAGATCCTGTCCTTCTGTTCCAATATCTTTAAATAATACTTTACTCTAATAAGGTATGGAATCCTCTTTATAGAACCGTTATCAGCACTAAGCCATCCAAGATTGATTAACCGTATGAATATTAAAATAAAAAATAATCTGGATTAACGGATTTGGCATTTAACCTTTAATTTTAACTCTCCGCATCAATCATAATAACATCAACATAATCAAGTTTGGATAGAGTAATAGTAAAAGGTAGTTGCCATGTTGATGCTACAGATAATGGCGTCACAGTTATTCCAGAATTCGGGTCTTGTGCTTGTGCAGATGAAATCTTTGAATCTATTGGAATCGTAGGAGGTCTCGGATTTCCTTGAATTGTTGAATCTGGAAAATTGTTTATTGTTATTTTCAGATTGGTGATTGGTACATGATTTGGTGTATCAGCCCAATTTAGCAGAACAATAGCTATGCCTTTGTCAGATTCTAGTAAACAGGTTTCAATCAGGGTATCTTGGGTTTCACCGTTCTGGTCAACATACGAAATTTCAATTGGTTTTTGCGTATTGACAATCCTGGCCGGAGCAACTATGAGGTCTCGTTCTATATTTCCCCATCCATAGGGTAATGCGGTACCTTGTGAAGGCTCACTTTGACCGTTAATATCCCAATTAGCACTTTGTTGATAATGAAATCCTGGAAGGAAAGCGTATGCAATGCCATAACCTTTACCATATTGATGTATTGTTATTGCAGGACTGGTCCCATCAGAAAACGTTGCTGCTTTAACAGCAGGATTCGGATCCCCTGTATTAATAATAAGTTGACCAATAGGATTTGAAACATACATTTTTTCATTTAATCCAAACCGGGAATCGGTTATTTTCATTGTATCAGCCATATCAAAAGAGTGATATTGATCATTGAAAGGAGTGAATGGCCGAGGATCTTTCCTTGGAGAATGGAGCCCCAAAATTGTATCAAAGGTAGTAGTAGGAGAATTATATTCATCAGCGACTCCACCTCCAAGCGTGACCGCCAAAACACCTCCATCATTTACCCAGGACTCTATTTGGTCTTGTGGTGAAGGTATTGGAGAATTTGAATGGCTGCGAAGAGGCTGAGAAATCATGTTTTTGTCATTTGCTACATTAGGACCGGTTACATATAGTGTAGTGTATTTCCGTTGTTGAAGTGCCCCACTGGCAATATCATAATCGTCTATGAAATCTACTGTATATCCTCCATGTATTAGCGCATAATGCAAATACTGTACTTCAAAAAGATATAAACACATGCTCGCGGAATTTTGATCGTCCCATAGGTTACTTATGCCTGGAAAATAAATTGCCACAATGCCACGACTTGGACGGCCGAAATAGAGCAATTTTTCTGCACGCCCAACAAGGAGTATAGCATCCGCGATAGGTTTGTATATTGCTTGATAACTAGACCAAGGATTTACCCCGATTGGATCCGGTCCATAATTATATAAATCAACGAATTTTCCTCCATGACCAAACATAGCTAATATACTATAAGCCGGACCTGCAGGATGGCCGCCAAGATGCGTAATACCGTCAAAAACCGATCCTTGCATTAATCCTCCGAATTCTCCGGGATTTCCTGGAAGAGGAGGAGAGGTTCCATACCCTGGTGCCAACATTCCTGCAGAACGAAGCATATCTCCTGAATATGACCACATCTGCATAGATCTTTGTTCGCTCTTGTCAACATTCTCTAAGCAAAGAGTATGAGCATTCAATCGTCCTGTTTTGAACCAATCAAATACACCCGTTGCAGTATCGGTAGAATTTCCATTTGATTGATACCACCTACCCTGAAAATCACTCCAATTTGTATATATATTCATCGGGATCTGAAATGTATTTTTCATTGCCTCTTTTACAGCTTGAAAACCCTGGGCAGCCTGGTCTGTAAGAAAACGCATTGTCCAAAAGAACAAACGAGGATATTCAACGGAATTGCTTGCGCCAGTTGCCTTAATCCCAGGATCGTTCCAAGCAGTAGCACCAGGAAAAAAGTTTGACGGCTTAAGTGTGCCCTCAACCACTTGTGGAAGAGTTGAGAGGTAACTCTGAAATATGGGCAGATATGTTTTCTGACCCGTAACAGGATCGGCAGTATTATTTATACTATCTATAAGGTTATGTGTATAGGAGCTAATTCCCCAACCTGATTCGTCAGTTAGTTTGAAACCTACTAGTTTCGTTATAGATCCATTATATGAGTCTTTAAGATTTTTTAGAGCTAATGATGCCCAATCGTTAAGTAATTGGCTGGGCAGAGTGTCAAGATAAAATTTAAAGAATTGCTGAACTTCTGGGGGTGTCGGTACAGGAAGTGTCTGGGCAGATGTATAAGCATCAAGCAAAGCATACTGCCCAATGCCCGATCGCCATGGTATTTTTGCATTATCCACGGTAGATTCTATTGTTGACACATCAAGTCCTTGCCAAAAGCTGTCCGTTATTATCTCAGACCCTCCGCTATTTCCCTTGTATACAGGGATTGTGCAGTCAGCAATACCTGGAGCATTTATTCCCAGATTCTTTAGTGTGTCCGCCTCTGCCTTTAATTGTTCTGGATCTCCCTGAAGTCCTACCATTGAATAAGTAGAAATTACAAATTGTGTGGGACGATCATTTGGATCTACAGCAACCGCCTTAGACCAATCAAGATATTTTTTTACATAATCGCTGTAAAGCTTAATCTGATCTAGATGATTTGGTGAAAAGTTATAGCTTGGTAGAACGAATAATACAATATCACCTGAGAGATTGGAATCCGTTAACAATGATGTAAGTAGAGGTCCTCCTGAATCAGGATTGCCTTGATATACATCAATTTGAACTTGTAACTTTTGGAAGTATACTGTAGGTTGGTAACGGTAATTTGGGTAGGGCGTCGCTCCAAGAGGAAGCACCCATAATCTAAATACATAAGGACCGATATAACCTGTGCTAGCAGTAAGAAATGGGTCGAGTGGATATGGTTTTGATGCCACTCCTTTACCGAGAGGACCCAGTGTAAGGGGACTAGGATTAGGCGAAGGAGGTGAATATGCACCTCCTGCTATGTCTAAATAAACTGGAAAACCATCTGTAGGAATAAGAGATGAGGGTTGTGCATCGACTATTGTTACTTGTAAATAATAGTTCTTGTAATAATTTCCAATAAATGTTTGATCTAATGGAGGACTGTTTCCAACGAAGGTATCAGAAATCTGTGTCAATATTACAGGTAATTGAGAAGGTGCATTTGCAAGTAGCATTCCATACTACATGTTGATGGATAGTGGTGGTGTTGGAGTCTGAATAGGATCACCTGTAGGAAGACCAGTTTGAGTATCTATATTATATTGAGCTACAGTTACACCACTTACACATGGTTGATTAGTGAATTTATCAATAAATGTATTAACTGTTGCAATCCATATTCGATTTGTTATTGGATCTATTGATTCTGCAAATCCTAAGTATTTGTTGTCGGATACATAGGGCGTGGTTATAGTATCGACAGGTATGCCAGTTGCTGGATCCAAAGGCCATGCAGTAATTGGCCATTGTTCTGCAGGGGAAGCTCCTGAGGCATCTCGAACTGATGTACGACGCCTGTATATTGCTTGCATTCCAGGCGTGTAGTGAAACTGAAGTCCATTATTGTTTCTATCACTACTATCTATAGAACCAAAAATGTAATAGGATGTAGATGTAGGATCAGGATCGCCATTCGGTGTAAGTTTAACCACTAAAAGAGCAGGTTGATTATTACCAGTAGAATTGATCATAGCACCCAAATAAAGAAGATTTGGGTTCACGTTTGAATTGACCGCTATGTCATAGAAATAACCTACACCATCAATAGAGTAAGAAGTTACGGGTTGTCCGGTGTTAGGATCTACGGGTTGTCCGGTGTTAGGATCTACGGGTTGTCCGGTGTTAGGATCCAGATTCCAGACCCAGATCTTGAGTGGCAAAATTCCTACAAAGTACATCTTGTTGTTATTGATGGTAAATGACATAAGCGTACGAACATTATCACTTTCACCTACTATAGGTGAAAGAAAACTCACTAAGGAATCGACAATAGGAATTCCATTCTGATCCAGATCATATATACTCAAATGAGATCTTTCGTTGCTAGAAGCTAATGATCTGATGCCATTGGCCGCAACTGATAAATACAATTTCTTTGTAGTCCGAGTGGTGTCCAAAACAATCTTGATAATACTTGATCGTCCCGAAATTTCTCCTACTTGTGAGCTGGGCTGAAGAGGCTCTGTACAATCTTGAAACCATTTTACATCTCCAACAGGTTGTCCATTTGAATCAAGTGAAAGAACGCCTAGATTCATTCGATCATGTTCATAAGATTCAAATCGTCCAAAGTAGACGGTCTTTCCATCGTCACTAACCACCATTGTTGCTATATGTCCAAGTTTTAATTGCTCGCGTAAAAGCGATGTTATCAATAATTTGTAAACTATGCAAAAGAATAAAAGGTTTTGGTTTTAATATTATTTAATTTCAAAAATTGTAAAATATATGATTTATTAAGGAAAAATTTCTCGATTATAAGGAACCTTCAAATCAAAATAAATCGCTGAGGAAGTCCAGTAAGAATTTGACGCTTCGGACAGTTGTTTTATAAAACAGTTGGAAATAAAGGACGCTTCTTTGTTATCGATTAAGTTTTTTCTAAAGAATATGTGAAAACAACTGTCAATACTGTCTAACCGTCAAGCATATTACTGAACATAGTTTTAATAAATTTTGCAGATGATTAACACAATAGCCAACAGATGATTTCAATAATTTTAATGAATGGTAAATTTGGAATTATCTATAGTTATATTATGGGAAATTCATTTAAAATTGGTGTCTTTTGTGTCTTTTAGGATTATAGGAAACTTAATGCTATGTCGAATAACTATTTTGATACAACCAATCAGACTATCATTGTATCATGTCATTATCTTATTCATAAACAAGTTATAGATCGATGCCTTTAACATCACCTCATTTACAATATTGTTCCATTTTACAGATGATATATGTTCACCAAATGTTCTCTTTATAGATGAGAATGCAGATTCAGCCATCCATCGCATGCCATATCCATGTATTTTTTTCCATCGTTTTAGATTATCAAGTTGCTGTATCACAGATAGTTTTCATGGAATGCATTTGGAGTTGTTCTTGACCGATGAGTTCTTTCTTACTTTTATGATTGAAGTTATCTTCAGTTCGTCAAGATACCTGAAGTTGTCTTTAGAATCATATGCTCCCCAGTCAGCCAATGCTTTTTGATATTATAGTTCTTAGAAATGTCATCGACTAATTCTTTTAACATCTTTCCATCATGAACATCTTCTTTTGTTACAATCATTGATACTATTTTCTTTGTCTTTGTATTTACTGCTACGTGTATTTTTATGAAGCCTTTTCTCTTTCTTTTATTCTTCCATTTATCAAGTATCCATTCACCTCTCTATTTGTTACCTTGATACCTGTACTATCAACTGCTATCACTATGTTGTCTTTTTCTAGGTTTACTTTTAGGTCCAGGTTTATCTTTGTCCTTACTACTCTCCACCAGATGGTTGTGAAGTCGGGTACTACTTCTTTGAGTTTCTTTATGTGTAACGACATCACTCTTAGAAAGCCTTCTAATTGCCGGTATGGAAGTAGGTACGTATGTACGGTGGCAAGGAGCAGCAATATCAAGGAATTCAGAAAACGATAATGAGGGCCTTCCTTCTTTCCTTTGCTTATTTTCTTTAATTCTGTTCGCCAGTAGTTCTGTAAAAAACCATCATCAAATAGCATTTCGCCTCTTTTAACAAGAGATTCGTTATATTCACTCCAGTTTATCTTTCTCTAGTTTTTTTCTTGTCCTTCTTGGAGTTATTAGACAATATCTATTATGCTTTGTTGCATGATTCCTGTAATCTATGATTTTACCGTCTGTTCTGCCTAAACAGAAATCAACTTATCATACAATGACGCTTTTAACATCATCTCTTGTATCATATTCTTTAGTTTAACCGAGTATACGTATTCACCAAACCTTCGATTTATACATGAAAACACGATTTCTACAATCCATCTTTGTCCATAGCTTACGCTATCCTCTTTCCATCCTTGTAAATCACTTTTCTGCGCTAACACTGCTAGATTTCTAAGGGTGTTTCTTCCTTTTTTCCAATTGATTCTAGAATTTTTTCTTACTTTAATACAAGATAAGATTCCGTTGTCTCCTAGACATATAAAAATGTCATTGTCATCATAAGATCCATCATCAGCAAATAGTTTGTCTGCTACAAGAATCAACACTATGTGATGGATGTGATGAATGTGATGTAGATAATAGTTAGAGATTTTCGATATTACATCTTGTATTTGCTTTGTTGCATGATTCCTCTTTCCCAAATACATTTAGCTAACATCCCTCAATAAAACATATGAATTGGTCCGTCTACAACCAATCTCTTGTTAGAAGAGGCGAAATACTGCTAGGATTTGATGTTATAAACAACTGGGATGCAGAACTAGAAGGGATGAACAAAGACAAGATTGGCGAGCCATTTCATTATCCCAATACCTTCCTTCTCTTGCTTGGATATGCCAAAGTGTACTTTCATCTTCCTTATAGACAAACGGAAGGAATCGCACAAGGACACGCCAAAGGAAAAGTACCTTCCATCCCACATTACACCACAATAAACAGAAGAATAAACAGACTAGATATCAAGATAAAAGATATAAATAGTAAAAACAAGGATTTTGAAGACGAATACATCATCATTGCGATAGATAGTACAGGTATCAAGGTTACCAACAGAGGTCAATGGATGAGGGATAAATGGAATGCGAAAAATAAGAAAGGATATTTGAAAATACACGTAGCAGTTAATGTTAAAACCAAGAAAATACTTTCTATGAAGGTCACAGACGAGCACGTTCATGATAGCAAAGCGTTACCTGAATTGATTGAAAATATTATAAAATCAGATAACATGGTATCCATAGGTAAACTGTTGGGTGATGGGGCGTATGAAGGCAATAATATTTTTAGATTCTTATCAGACAACGGAATCCAACCTTGCATTAAAGTAAGAAAAAATGCTAGAGTTCGATGGAAAAAAGGAAACACCCTTAGAAATCTAGCAGTGTTAGCGCAGAAAAGTGATTTACAAGGATGGAAGGATAGCGTAAGCTATGGACAAAGATGGATTGTTGAAACTGTGTTTTCGTGCATAAAGCGAATGTTTGGTGAATACTTATACTCGGTTAAACTAAAGAATATGGTACAAGAGATGATGTTGAAAGCGTCCTTGTATAACAAAATGATATCTGTTTAACCAAAATAGATGGTAAAATCATTGATTATAAGAATCATGCAACAAAGCATCTTGTATTTAGTTACACATTTTACTATTATATCTCCATGAAACAATAGGTGGCCTGTTATGGTCAACAATTTTTATGGATGTTACTTCAGAAATAGATATTTGAATTGCCAACTGTTTTAATAAAATTTTGAAAGGAAAATAAGTTGATTTATGAATTTAATCTTTATCAGACTTTGGATAATTAAAATCTATACAAATTATCTATTGGAGTTAAAAATTAATCTTTAGGAACATTAAATGAAAAGACAAGAATTAGAAATTCTTGAAAATGAAATTATTATCCAATAATAAATTTAATTAATGAATTTCGAATGTTCTTATTATTACCTGTCATCACATTCATCACATTCATCACATAGCGTTTTACTTTATTGTATTTTTATCTCGATATTGTTATTATGATTCTGACTCATAATATTCAAAATGCGATCTATACAAGAAAATATTCTTTTTTCTATATGTCTATTTAAGGTAACAAAAGATATATCAAAGGTAATATTTACATAGATAAAAGAATTTATCGATGTTTAAAATATAAAAATAACAAATGAACTAAAATATTTATTATAGAAGCTAAAGTAGCAGTATTAAACCAATTGTTATAGAAGAATGTTCAGTTGTTTTATACCGGGCGCTTTATTTTAAATTAACAGGATTGCTGAATCCAATGTATATGCAACAACAACAAAAATAACAGTACAAAAACTATGACAACCCTGCCAACTCTGCAATGTAATAATTACTTATTGATAAGATAAAATTGAAAAATTAACGGCCCGATATACCATTAGTGTAACATAAAAATAATATTCTGTTTTATCTATTTGCATAATATATGGGCACTTTTCCGTCCAATGCTTAGGTAGTTTTGATGAATCTAGTAATATATCGGTATGGGTATATATACACTGTAATTCCTACTAATTTTCTATTTGCATAATAGGAACGTTTGCCCTAACATAATGTTGTTAAAAAGAACTAGGTAAAAATGGCATAATCTAAATTATCCCAATATATTGGTATATAAAACCATTAAAACCCTAAGGCTGAGGGCCGCGTAAACTAAAACTTTAGGGCGTATATGTGTTTATACAACATCTCGGGTCATGAGGTCGGCGCAGGAACAAATCCAACCATTGAATTAGGACGTGCAATAATCCTGTACATTTCATCGCGTATAACAAGAGATTGATTGTAGACAGGCAAGTTCACAGTATTTGTTGGTTGATGTAACTAAATGTATTTAGAAATTGAAATCATGCCAAAAAGAATACGATAACAGGTAATTCATACTAGAGGTTTATAGTAATTGGAAGATCATTCATTTTAAATATGTATTTGGAAATTAATCAAGTATTAAAAATTTAAGTTATATACGGAGCAAAAATTCGTTGAAGAATCTGAAAAATAAGATATTTTAAACAGTTTTGATCAAACTTTTAAAATGATCAGGGTTCTTGGAAATTTCTTCGTTAAAAGATTCTTCAGTATAACCATGAGTTTCTATTCCATGTCTTTTAGCATTTTCCAAAAGTTCTTGTTCTGTTTCTCCATAGATAGTATGGGTGCACACTGGATCGCCAGCATCTTTACAATTAATACTTAATGTCATAAATCTTTATTAGTACACAAAATAATAAATTTATTGCATTATAAATAAAATAATGTAAAGAATACAATATTACATTCAGAGAATTGGTTTTTATGCGTTTATTTATAATTTTTATATGCTTTATTGTATGATTCGAAAATCAGTTATAACAACAATTTATAGGTGATAATTACGATTGAATTCTAACTGTTTTCATTGTAATTCTATTTACAAAACGTAGGACAAATGACGAATGAAATAATCATGCAACGAAGTACGTAATCTATCTCATCCTCATTCGATTTTAAATTCATTATTTCTATGATGTATTAGTTATAGATTCTTTGACCGGTTCTGTTTTAAATGACCATATTTCAGGAACCCCTAAAGAATATCCATTTGTATCCTTTACTTCTGTAGTAATTGTAACTATGTAAGTTTTTGATCTTTCTAGTGGTGTATTGATAATACACTTTACAGTTTTGGCATCGTCAGATAGATCATATGTAATTCCTTTGATAGGGTCAATATCCTTAGGATCATAGTGATAAGTATCCTTTATATAAAATGAGCGATAATCCACAGTTTTCCTATTTATAATATTATTAAATGTGGCAGTAATGGTGAGTGGAGGAGTTATGTTAACTAGTTGTCCAACATATGGAGACTTTGCAATAACTTTCAACAAATTCTTTTTTTGTACATCTGGCATAGTTCCTCTGATTCCAGATAATATATTTCTGGAAAAAGCGATAATAGATTGTACTGCTTCTTCAGTAATAAGTCCGATAGTAAGACTGATTGCAGAAATAACAAATTTTCCTTCAAAATTTCCTTGAAAAAGAATAAACCAAATTCCAACAGCAAGCAAAGATGCTAAAAAAATTAGAGATAGACTTCGTAAAGCATGTTTGAAATACCATAATGGATCACTTAGATCAATATCTCCCCATAGCGGGTCTACATCCTTTGAATCTTGAGATAATGTCTTTGTTGTATAAAGATATCTTAATCCATACAGGTAACGCAGGTAACCGCCAAGTAAACCAAATATTACTACAGTAGATGGAATTTGAATCCCTCCAACATAATTACGTGTAGATTGATCTTGAATTCCTCCAACATTTATTATCCATTCATGAGTTGTTTTATTGCCATTACTCATGTGTTGCCTGACCAAACCTGCAGGAGAATTAGCACCAACTTGTACAGTTGAAAAAATAAGGGCCCCTATAACGGACGCAAGTATTCCACTAATAAATACAAAACGAAGGATCTCTCTTCTAGCGGTTTCTCTGGGAAAATGCATCGTATTTGGAATGCGGCCATACGTATCACTCTTTTCATTTGTATCATTCGGGATAGAAGTTGCTATAGTAGTGAGCAGGGCTATAAAAAATGCCATGGCAATGTACAAAAAAATAAATGGTAACGTTATCAGCATATGTGCCGCTTCAAAGATTCTAAATGGTTCTTGTAGTATAAGACTATTATTTTTAGGATTAGCGAGACTTGCCGTGACCTTGTTATTCTCCGCCATCCTCTACCATTGTTGTAGAGTTGTAACTACCATCTTTTCGAGTCTCTGACTGTAAGATTGCAACTGTTTCAGTATGATTTAGATTTTTATTCCAACCAAATTGGGGATTGCCATATGGCGCAATTTGGATCTTATCTATGCGTATGATTATAGGTATATGATCCAATTCATTTTTATTGTCACTAAATACGTTTCCATGTATATAGATAAGTGAACCAGTAGCATACAAGTTATGAGATATATCGACTGTTATTGCATTTATATGTGTACATCTTTGTATGGTAACATTTGAATTACATGACACCATTGTATTTGTATTATTAGCATGTAATAATCCATATGGTAGACCAGGGGTAAGAAAAATTAGAAAAAATATAAAGATAATAAATATCGAATATGGACTTCTTACCCATTTAGACACAATATATTACATCATATCTACTTAATAAATTAATCTAATAATTCACGCGACGCTATTAATTTAAGAAAAAACGCTTAGGTTTATGACTGCTTTGTTACATGATTCTTATAATCTTTGATTCTGTGTCAATCTTGTTTAAACAAATATCATCTTATTCTGTTTGTTGCATGATTCCCTTTTTCTAAATACATTTAGCTAACATTCACAAACAAAACATGTGAACTGGCCTGCCTATAACCAATCTTTAGTTAAAAGAGGCGAAATTTTGCTAGGTTTTGATGTCATAAAAAACTGGAAGACAGAGCTAAAAGAGATGAATAAAGACAAGGTTGGGGAACCATTTCATTATCCAAACACTTTTTTCCTTCTTTTACTTGGTTATGCCAAAGCATATTTTCATTTGCCTTACAGGCAAACCGAAGGAATAGCACAAGCTCATGCTAAAGGAAAACTATCCTCTATACTTATTTACAACAATAAACAGAAGAATAAACCGTTTAAATATCAAGATAAAAGATGCAGATAACAAAAGTAAAGAATTTGAAGATGAGTACATTGTCATTGCAATGGACGGTACAGGAATAAAGGTTACCAATAGAGGTCAGTGGATGAGAGAGAAATGGGATGTAAGAAAGAAAGGATATTTAAAAATACACGTTGCAGTAAATGTAAAAACCAAGAAGATTCTTGCTATGCACGTAACCGATGAGCATATCCACGATAGTAAAGCATTACCTGGATTGGTTGATGAGGTCAAGTCAGGTAAAAAAATAACAATCGGTAATCTATTCGCAGATGATGGTGCTTATGATAACAATGGCATTTTTAAATATTTATTAGACAATGGAATCAAACCTTGTATTAAAGTAAGAAAGAATTCTAGAGTCAGCTGGAAAAAAGGAAACATCCTTAGAAATCTATCGGTGGTAGCTCAGAAAAAAGCTTTACAAAAGTGGAAAGACAGCGTTAGCTATGGAAAGAGGTGGATTGTTGAAACTGTTTTCTCTTGCTTAAAGCGAAGGTTTGGTGAGTACATGTATATCTGTTAAACTAAAGAATATGATACAAGAGATGATGTTGAAAGCGTCACTATATAACAAATTGATATCTGTTTAAACAAAATAGATTGTAAATCACAGATTATAGGAATCATACAACAAAGCACTACAACCATATAGTAATATATGGGAAATTAATTTAAAGTCCATGTCTTTGGTATATAGCATTGTATATTGAAGATGTTCTATTTCTACTGTACATACAAGATATGGTTATTTTGAATCTATAGGTTTTTCCTTAAGTTAACAGGGCTGAAATTATCAACCTATAGTCTTATTCTTGTTACAAAGTCATAGTAAATACGAATTTGAGGGTTGTACCAATTACCTTTTAAACAACTTTTCTTATTTGACTATTATTGTTAAAAAGTGGTGATGATTTTACAAAGAATAACAAATGGATAGAAAATATTCAATTATTTCTGAGTAGCAAAACTAATCTTTTTTTAGTTTTATCAATTATGTTTACATCTATTATATTTTATCCACTAATTATACCACATTTATCTCACCCTTCAATGATCTTCCATATTTCAATACATATATTGAGTTTAAATATGGCACTTTTTTTAACAGTTATTTCGGCTTTATCATTTAAAAAAACAAAAAGCAAAAAAGTTTTGCTGACATCATTGAGTTTTGGAATACTCTTAATTGTCGAATTTTTATATTTGCTACAATCAAGCAATGTTTTAGGAGATTTTCAGATTCCTTTTATTGATGTTGAAATACCCCACCTATTGTTATTATTCATGCTTGCTTTATTTGCGGTAGGGGTAATCAAGGTTGAGAGAAAATGAGTTATAGTGAACTTTTGAACATTCTAAAATCAGATAAAGAAAAAAACGATAGAAAGAGCTTGTTATTAAAAATTATTAATTTTTTACCAGGGATAAGATATAGAGAACTATTACGCTTAACTCAATTAAATAATGGTACATTATCATATCACCTCTCAGCATTAGAAAAAGGTTCTAATATTAAAGTAATAAGGACAAATAATAGTAATATTACAAGATATTATCCAGCTTCAATATCCAATGATGAAACTATAATACTTGGTTTTCTAAAGATAAAAACAACTAAAGAAATTATTACAAAACTATTGGAAAAAAATGGATGTACATTTAATGAATTAGTTATTCATTTGGGCAAGGCGCCATCAACAACATCATGGAATTTAAAAAGATTAATAGATTCAGAAGTAATTATAAGAAAAAAAGGTTTTGAATTTTCTGAATATTATCTCAAGAATCCTAATAAGGTTGAAAATTTAATCAAGAAATCAAATACAACTATGCTTGATAGAAGCATAGATAATTATATTTCATTAATAGAAAACCTTTAATTTTTATTAATAGTTTAAAAGGCTCTGTTCACTTAACAGAAAAGGCTATAGCTTGAAGATGCTCTATCTCCTTTGTGATTGTTAGAAGAACTAGAACCACCTTCAAAGTATATTTATTATGCTCTATATTTTTATTTTTCAGGTTTATCTTTAAGAAAATCATCTAAAATATTGTCATCATATTTCGTCAAAAGAAACCATGTTTCAATATGGAACTGGATTCACAAATATCATCCTAAAAAGTTGTTATCAAAAAGAAAAAAGATATCACAGAGTTTGTTATCGATGAGGAGACGTTAATCAAGGCTGGTTCACAGAGTACATATGACTTTGGGTTGCAATAGAGTCAAAAAATAGAGAAATTCTCGCATTATCTATATCTAAAGAAAGAAAAATAAGTTTGTTGCAGAACGCTTTTTATTAACCGCTGTCAAAGATTATGGAAAACGTCCTGTATCAACAGAGGTAGAGGTGCTTTGTTGCATGATTATTTTAAATCGTTTTTTATTAGCGTTTTGTTGTTAAGGATATAACGTAAATAGTCAAAATATAATTATACTTGTCCTAAATGAATTGCATCTTTAACTATTTTTCGAATCATGCAACAAAGCAGTACAACAACACAGATATGATCAGAAATATCGTATCAGCAAGACTACTACCGCCTACTACAATATCCTGACCCGACATTCGCTGGTTGATTCGGAGAAAAAGATTATCAAAGAATACAAATCATTTGAACGAGACAAGAAGCCTGATGAACTATTACAGGCTGATCTTACAAGATAACGAGATATCAATACTTACTATGGAAGATGATCATTCGAGAAAACTCTGGGTTGCAAGACTAGACAATGAAACAGATGATAGTGTAGTAGAGAGGGGGGATGAAACATCTTCATATCCAAGAATATGGTTCTCTTTTGACTGACAATAATGGTAGTAGTCAGTTTAACAGAAAAAATTCAACGATGAGAAAATATTGTAACCAGCATCTGACAGGAAAACATATCTGGACATCAATATACATCATCCACAGACTATGGGCATATTCAAAAACTCAGAAAGGATTGAAAAGGTTCCTAATACACAGATTAGGAAATCATTGTACTGATCATGAAAGGATTGATAGATGTATTTTAATTTACGTTGACTGGTACAACAATGGTAAAAGGATATCGACCACAAAATGCTATCCCGAAGAAAGATACTCTGGTCAAAGGGATGATGGTTGGTATGTACGTTTTGTAAAAGCACTTAAGCTAGAAGGCATACTACTACCAGTACCAGTTGCTGTGAGGGAGGGATGACATATGTCCTTTGGCTCTAAATATCTGCTAGCGGTTATCATGATAGAATTTAAATATAACTTTAACTGAATTAACAATGAAATATTTAATTATTTATATTTTATAATGCTGGTAGTGAATCTGAATATTGTATTATGGCTTTAGATAATAAAGATCAATGCATATTAGGAATACATCATGTCACAGCCATTGCTAATGATCCTCAAAAGAATTTTGATTTTTACACGGGTGTTCTAGGATTAAGATTAGTAAAATTAACGGTAAACTTTGATGATCCAACAACCTATCATTTATACTATGGCGATGAAACAGGGCGACCAGGAACTATACTTACATTTTTTCTATGGGAAAATATACCCCACGGATCAAGAGGAACAGGCCAGGTGGTTACTATATCATTTTTAATTCCAGAAAATGCTATCGAATACTGGTCCAACAGATTTAAAGATAAAGGAGTAGAGCATTCTGAACCTAAAAAGCGATTTAACAATAATGAACAAGTCATAACATTTTATGATAGAGAGGGATTAAAATTAGAACTTGTAGCCAATCAAGAGACAGAAAATAGAAAAATAAATGCTTGGAAAAATGGTCCTATTCCTATAGACTATGCTATCAGAGGATTTTATTCTGTTACTTTGTCTTTAGATGGATATGAGGAAACTGCATCTATATTAACTAATGAAATGGGGTTTTCTAAAATAGGACATGAAGGAAATAGATTCAGATTCCAAATAAAAGACAATAAGTTTAGCAAAAGATCGTTAAATAATCTTGGCAGTAGTAATGAGGATCAGAGACTAGATGCTACATCATCTTTATCTTTATCATCATCAATTGTTGATATAGTATGCTTGCCATATACTCTGTCAGGAACGATGGGTGCAGGTACAATTCATCATGTTGCATGGCGAACTCCAACTGATGAAAGTCAATTAGATATGCATAGAAAAATTATAAAAAAAAGATTAAATGCTACTCCTGTTACTGACCGCCTGTATTACCATTCAGTTTACTTTAGAGTGCCAGGTGGAGTTTTATTTGAAATTGCAACGGATAATCCAGGTTTTATGATAGATCAAAAACTCGAAGAATTAGGACAAAAACTTGTTTTACCAAAATGGATAGAACCAAGGCGAGAATACATCGAAAAAACATTACCATCGATTAATATTTCAAACACTCGACGAACTAATTTTGCTAAAAATTAACCAAATGGTAATAATAGCAGAAAAGGTTGAACAAATGACTTCTGAACGCCTTAATTTTATACATCGTTTTATTCCTTCATCTAAAAATTCTGAAGAAAAAGAAGATGAAGTTTATTCGATTGATAATAAACCATTAGCATCTAAGCATTCCATCACATTGTTTTTACTACATGGTAATGGAGGTAACGAAGATGCTTTGATACCACTTGGTCGCTTGATTTATCCAAATGCAAATTTAATTAGCCCTGGAGGCAAAGTATTGGAAGATTATATGCCACGTTTTTTTAAAAGATTATCTGAAGGAGTTTTTGATATCAAGGATCTTTAATTTAGAACTTATGAATTGGCAAAATTTGTTAATGAGGCATCGTTACAATACTCTTGATTTAAACAAAACAATTGCTGTAGGCTTTTTCAATGGTGCTAACATTGGTGCTAGCCTAATTTTACTTTATCCTCAAGTTATAGCAGGAGCTGTATTGTTTAGGCCAATGGCACCCTTCATTCCAAATAGTTTCCTGACTTGTCTGAAAAGAAAATAGTAATTTTGTTAGGACAATACGATCCCATTGTTTCAGAAAGACAAGCAGAAGATTTATTCTCTTTATTAAAAAGAATATGTGTAAAAGTATTGCTTTGTTGCATGATTCTTATAATCAATGATTTTACCATCTATTTTGGTTAAACAGATATCATTTTGTTATACAAGGACGCTTTCAACATCATCTCTTGTACCATATTCTTTAGTTTAACCGAGTATAAGTATTCACCAAACATTCGCTTTATGCACGAAAACACAGTTTCAAAATCCATCTTTGTCCATAGCTTACGCTATCCTTCCATCCTTGTAAATCACTTTTCTGCGCTAACACTGCTAGATTTCTAAGGGTGTTTCCTTTTTTCCATCGAACTCTAGCATTTTTTCTTACTTTAATGCAAGGTTGGATTCCGTTGTCTGATAAGAATCTAAAAATATTATTGCCTTCATACGCCCCATCACCCAACAGTTTACCTATGGATACCATGTTATCTGATTTTATAATATTTTCAATCAATTCAGGTAACGCTTTGCTATCATGAACGTGCTCGTCTGTGACCTTCATAGAAAGTATTTTCTTGGTTTTAACATTAACTGCTACGTGTATTTTCAAATATCCTTTCTTATTTTTCGCATTCCATTTATCCCTCATCCATTGACCTCTGTTGGTAACCTTGATACCTGTACTATCTATCGCAATGATGATGTATTCGTCTTCAAAATCCTTGTTTTTACTATTTATATCTTTTATCTTGATATCTAGTCTGTTTATTCTTCTGTTTATTGTGGTGTAATGTGGGATGGAAGGTACTTTTCCTTTGGCGTGTCCTTGTGCGATTCCTTCCGTTTGTCTATAAGGAAGATGAAAGTACACTTTGGCATATCCAAGCAAGAGAAGGAAGGTATTTGGATAATGAAATGGCTCGCCAATCTTGTCTTTGTTCATCCCTTCTAGTTCTGCATCCCAGTTGTTTATAACATCAAATCCTAGCAGTATTTCGCCTCTTCTAACAAGAGATTGGTTGTAGACGGACCAATTCATATGTTTTATTGAGGGATGTTAGCTAAATGTATTTGGGAAAGAGGAATCATGCAACAAAGCATAAAAGTATCAATACAATGGCAGGCAAGCGGACATGACATGACTCAAAACGATGTTTAAATTGCTAAAAAATGGTTATCTGAGAATTTCCCTATTAATTTGATAATACAATACATTATTGATGTTAGAAATAAGAATCTGAAAAAAATAATCTTTCATAGTGGCCCTGTTCACTTAAGGAAAGCCTATAGCTTGAGGGGGCTCTATACCAATTAGCATGTGTTATCTAAACTGCATCTCTTAACAAATAGTTCCTCATATCAAGATTGAATCGTTTTGTTCTGAAATATCTAGAAATCTTATCCTTTAGATCTGCAAAGGATGAATAATATTTTAAGATAAGGAGATCTCGTTTTGCAATGTTCCATATCTCTTCCATTATCATAAATTCAGGTGATGCAGTTGGAAGGTATATTGAGATTAACGTATCTTTGTTATCTTCAAAATACTTTAACACCTTCTTTGATTTGTAGTGTTGTGATGCTTTATCCATAAACAGATAGCATTTTTCAAATTTGATATGAATTTTCTTTAGATTCAAGGAATGTATTGCCATTGAATTTATCATACTGCCTGAATAGTTGCTTGCCCTCAAGACTAATGGCACCAAAAATGCATGAATGTTGGTGCGAACCAGTTACTCTAACAACCGGTCTTTTATCCTCATCAATCCAAACCCGTCTTACAAGAGAATCATAAAAGAAGAATGATTCATCTGTGGATACTACAGTAAATCCATATTCCTGCTGTTGCTGTTGCTGTTGCTGTTGCATATCCACAAGTATTTGTTCTGTAATCTTTTTTTGAAAGCATCTTTCTCTTCCAGAGATGCTGTATTAACATGTACCTTTCTTGGCACCTTCTGCTTAAATCCCCACTTTCGAAGGATACGGTATATGTGAGTATAGTGATATTTTATACCACTTTTCTTTATGATTAATTCTTCAACCTGCTTTGTAGTCCAACCTTGATTGCTTTCTTTTAGTGTTGCTTTTAGGCTGTAAATATCTTCTTCTGATAGTTCAGGCGGTCTACCGGCTTTTGTTCTATCTTTTAATCCTTCCAAACCTTCTTTCTTATATCTTTTTAACCAAACACAAGCCCATGCTCTATTTCTATGGAGATCTGCGGCTACATGAGCAGATATCTTGCCTTGATAGACTACATTAAGAACAAGTAACATCCTTTCCTTTGTCTTTACATCCTCTTCATCTTTGTAGATCTTTTCAAACGATGTTTTGGTAAGTGACAAGGACTATACAAATTGATTATGTAATTTGCCTAGCTATAAACATATCAAAAATAATTGTTTGTTTAATTATGCTATTTGGTATAGATAACATATGCTAATTGGTATATCATCGAGAATCTAAATTTTTACAGGCTCCTAATTATAAGATCTATTGTATGTTTGGAACTTGATTCAAAAGTACAAAAAAGGTCTAAGAAATTATAATCGGAGAGAAAAAGAAGGTTTCCGAGTTTTTATACACAAGATACAGTTATTAAGTTGATTCAGAGTATGTTTGAATATGTGTTGATGTGAAACGGCTTAATCTTTTTGTAGATCATTACAAAAGAATTATACTTTAGTAAATTAAGGCAATATTATAATATATTGTTTATAATGCTTTGTCTTATGATTCAAAAAACAGTTAAAAATGCAATTTATAGAGTAAAATTTAATTGAATTTTAACTTTTTTCGTTTTAACTTCATCAATAAAATGTTAGCGGATAACGATAAAAATAATCATGCAACAAAGCAGAATATTTATAAAACTATTAAGAACTAGGGTGACAAATTACGTTACATCCACTTTCTATTTTACAAGATACAAGACAAACTTTGTGTCCATGTTGATTTGAGTTGCTTTGTGCAAAAGCTGAATTATCTGCAATAGATACAACAGTTCCTGCCGAAAATAATGTTGCAATAATTACTATTGTCAATACGAAATAATTCTGTTTTTTGGTCAAAATTTTTATTGTATATATATGTATATATTTGTAATACTAAGTTTTATACTATAAAATTGTCATTATGTTTTATACTATAACTTTATTCGGAGGTTTGTATAAAATATTTATTCTTTTATTTAATTTTCTAATATATCCGGGTTGAATATAGAGCGAGAGAATACAATTATCTATTATTCTGCGTAGGATTTTACAACAACCATGGTAATATTGTGCACAAATATTAAATGGATAAATAGTGTTATTATATACTTAAATTTTTGGTATAAACTACTTGCTTTAAAAGTCATTTTCAAATTATGAAATAGATTTTAATTATATCGTACAAATATGAATATTGTTTACAAGATCCTGTTAACATAGATTCTAAAACATTTTTAATTTAATCAAAAGACCTTCTTCAATTCAATTTCAATAAAATATATTATTGTTAGCACAAACAATTTCATATTTAAAAAATTTTTAGAAATATTTGTATCATTATTGGAATATTCGATATAAAAATCACTTACATTAACAGGGTCGTTTACAAACAAGTTTATACTTAATTAATTAAAATTCACGAGGACCATGATAATCATTAGGATATGCTTCTTTATTAATAGCATGTATAGGCTCTCCCGATGGCAAAGGCTTATCTTTTTCCACTTGGTAATTGAATATTTGAGGAAAATCAATTTTTAATATTACATTCATACCTACTTGATATATTTCAGATTTGGGAATGTCATATCTATTATTGGATGTGCCAAATACAACTATTTTATCTGAGGTTTCTTTCATTACATGACCTACATCATCTTCATTTTTTGCTCTTACACCTTTATTAAACAGAGAATTGGGATACTTGCCTTCATAGCTTGCTAAATCAACAACCGAATCATCTTCTTCCCATGGATTTCTTCTACTTGTTGGTAAAGGAGAATTCCTTGAAACAGCATACTTTTTTAAATCAGAGGTTTTGAGTCCTAGCAAAACATTTGCACCAACTTGCTGAATCTCAGAATTAGGTACATCATATCTTTCATCTTTCTCTCCGAATACAACTATTTTATCTGGTGTTTCTCGTACAACAAATCCTACATTTGGATTATCAAGGGATTTAACACCTTTATTAAAATATTTGCCAGAAACCATGAGTATATATACACTTCAAACCTTATTATTTTTTGTTATCTTGAAATTGTCGCCTTATAGCATTAATTTCAATAGATTTTCTTTTGATAATTAGTATATATTCATGCATGTTAATTTATCTACTAATATTAAAATGATATTCTTTCTTTTCTGGCAAAAGCTTCTCGTGCAATATTTATAGCACCTTTCCTTAGAAGCATTGCTCTATACACTATTTGTCTTGATATTTCTGTAGCAACCTCTCTCACATTGATTTCTGAACTATCTGAATCATTTTTCTTTATTTTTAAAGATTCTGAAAGAGAATGTTTTGTATTCTTTGTAATTTTATAATGAATTAGATCAAAAGCTTCCTTTTCCGTTCTTCCCTGATATTCAACAAAGGAGCCTATTACACCTCCGGCATTTGCAATAAAGTCAGGTATAATCAAAATACCATTACTAACTAGATATTTATCTGCCGATTGGGTTGTTGGAATGTTTGCTGCTTCAACAATAACTTTTATTCCATGATCAAGTAGCATGGGTGCAGTCTTATCATTAATAACACCTGTCATTGCTGCAGGTATGAATATATCTGCTTCTACTTCAAATATCGAATCTTTATCTAGAATATTATAATATTTTCTATCTGAAAGATCAGATACTTTTTCTTTCTCTTTCATATCTTCCATTAATTTAGGAATATTCAATCCTGCATTATCATAGACAAAGCCTGATACATCACTTACACCTACAACTTTTATATTTAAATCACTCAAAAATTTTGCAGTAAATGAACCAACATTACCAAATCCTTGTATAATGACTTTTATATCTTCTCTTTTTTTATTAGATATTTTAGCAAGATTTAAAATAGATGTATTTGAAACATTATTTTTCTCTATCATAAGCTTTAGGAATCCTAAAGTAGCATCTAGGGCAACACTAACTCCATATCCTGTTGTACCAAGTTCATGAGGTATTCCTCCCAATTCTTGTGGTTTACCTGTACATGCATGCATATCTCCAATCTCATGTGCAAATACTGCCATATCAAGTTCAGTAGTTCCAACGTCGGTAGCTGCAATGTATTGATATGGACAATATGGTTTTATCATTTTAGCAAAAGATTTCATCCACCCTACTCTGTCAACATTATTTGGATTTGCAATTATTCCGCCCTTTGCACCCCCAAATGGAAGTCCTGCTGCGGCACATTTCCAGGTCATTGTTCTTGCAAGTCTAAATATTTCTGATGATGTAACACTTTCTGCAAATCTTATTCCACCTTTTCCTGGACCTGTCGAAGTATTGTCGATAACCAAAACCCCTTTCATTCCTGTATCAGGATCATAAACCTGCAAAATTTTTTCAGGACCCCATTCATCCATTTCTAATCTATTATCAGCAGGCGTATTGAGTGATGCTTGTAAATCCACTGCTTTTCTAATTATAATAGATTACTATATTATATATTGGAGTATTTTATATCGCTGTTAACAGTTATGTAAATGTCGGACTAATCATTATTGTAAACTAATTGTGCTCGTTTAGATTTGTTAATTTTTATAATTTTGAATATGCATTAAAACAATATGATAGCAATTTTGTTGCTCAAAACAAGAAGTATCAGTTTACAAACGTACATACAATCTTTTTTACACCACTGTTAACAATATCATTATTAATAAGTATTGCCAATAAGAACGAATATTGTTATGGGTCCAATGGGGTTTGAGTTGGGTAGGTAGATGGGTTCAATGAATTATATGATTATATTTTACTATTTGTATATTGACATAATTAATTGAAGGAATTATGAATACTATTATTAAGATCTATGGGCTTCGGTTCTCTCATGTATAAGGGAACTAGATTAAGTATTAAATATGACTTTAATAAAAAGTGTAAAAATGATATACATATCACTATATTATGATTAAGCGAAAGTTTGGTTGGACGAATATAGAGGTTCCCGTAATTGGTCAGGGCACCTGGATGATTGAAAGTGACAATGGTAAAATAGGTACTAAAGAAGATAATCATAATCTTGCAATTGAAACACTTCAATTAGGACTTGATCTTGGAATGACCCATATTGATACAGCAGAAATGTATGGAAATGGAAAAGCCGAAGAATTGATAGGTCAAGCCATTGCAAGTAGAAAAAGAGATGAGATATTTTTGGTCAAAGTCCTTCCTTCAAATGCTTCCTATGAAGGTACAATAAAGGCTTGCAAAAATAGTTTAAAGCGTCTTAAAACAGATTATCTAGATCTATATCTACTTCATTGGCCTAGTTCCTATTATCCAATTACAGAGACAATGCAAGCAATGGAAAAATTAGTATCTGAAAATCTTATAAAATTTATAGGTGTTAGCAACTTTAGTTTAAAAGAATTACAGGATGCTCAACGAGTACTACAAAATGAGCGTATCGCATGTAATCAACTATTGTATAATTTAGGCTATCGTGCAATAGAAAAAAGAATATTGCCATACTGTACAAAACAAGGAATAGCTGTAGTCGGATACTCGCCATTTGGGCACGACAATTTTTATTCCCTACAAAGTACAAAAGGAAAAGTAATTGTAGAAATTGCAAATCGTCATGGACGAACTCCACGACAGGTTGCACTAAGATTTTTATCTTTATATTCTAATGTATTTACAATTCCAAAGACATCTCATCCTGAGCGAGCAAGAGAAAATAGCCAGAGTGTAGCAAAGGACTGGAGTTTGACTGATAAAGATATTGAAGAGATAAACAGAGCATTTCCTGTGTCAGATATGGACGATCCTTTGGAGATGATTTAATCTAAAATAGATGAGACTGTAATTAAAGTAGGGTTAGAGTACATTTGGATATGGATTGCTATTGAACCTGAGAATAAAGAAATCCTTGGAATGAGCATATCGAAAGAACAAAACATGTTTGTTGCTCATGAACGATTCATTTCGGATGTTGTAGAAGAATATGGAGAACATCCGATTTCTACAGATGGGGCAGTTTGTATCCTCAAGCTTGCAAATTCTTGAAACTAGATCACCATATCCATTCTTCTTTTGAGAAAAGTATCATTGGAAGAATGATGCAATATATCAAAGACAGAACTGAAGGATTTGACGATTACTTTCCTTGTAGAAAGAACAAGTGCAAACTAAAACATATGATTAATTGGTTGAGTCTATTTGTAGATTATCATAATAAGGAATTATGCCTTAAGTGAACAGGGCCCTTTCATAACATCATTCTTTTATAACTTATGATGATGGCTTATTATTATGAAATCTGCTCAAATCAACAGGTATGGAAGTAGTGATGTGATAGAGATTAATCAAAATACTCCTTCACTAAATCTATCGTTCGGGAAGGTTCTAGTAGAAATAAAAGCAGCTGGTGTAAATCCAATCGACTGGAAAATTCGTGAAGGTTATATGCAACAAATAACACCACTTCAATTTCCATCAACTTTGGGAATGGATTTTTCTGGAATTATCAAAGAGATGGATGGTAAAGATTCTACTTCTTCTATGGATTACAAAAATGGCGATGAAGTTTATGGTCAGGCTTCAGTAACAAAAGGAGGGTCAGGAGCATTTGCGGAAATGGCTATCACAAATGCAGATAACATCGCGTTAAAACCTAAAACACTAAGTTATGGAGAGGCAGCAGCTTTACCTCTTGTAGGTGTTAGCGCTTGGCAAGCACTTGTGGAAAATATGCGCCTATCAAAGGGCCAAAAAATACTAATCCATGGCGGTGCTGGAGGCATAGGTTCAATTGCCATTCCTCTTGCAAAGAATTTGGGAGCTTATGTTGCAACAACTGTAAATTCGAATGATAAACAGTTTGTCCAAAGCCTAGGGACAGATGAAGTAATAGATTACAAAAGCCAAGATTTTGACGAGTTAGTTCACGATTATGATGCAGTTTATGATACAGTAGGCGGTCAAACTTATACAAAATCTTTTAATGTTTTAAAGAAAGGTGGAATAATAGTGTCGATGCTAGAGCAGCCAAACTTAGATTCTCATGCAACGCTTTGATGTAAAATCAATATTTCAATTTACACACGTAAATAAAGATAGATTAACTAAATTGGCACAGTGGATAGATAAAAACAATATACTGATACATATTGACAAAATATTTTCTTTGGATGAGTCTGCAAAGGCACTAGATTATGTAAAAGATGTACATCCAAGGGGCAAAGTCATTTTAGAAATATAATGAAAAGATGGAGAACCAAACCATGGATTTTTCTAAATTATGATGGCAATCAATTTGATCTTCTTTGCTAGATAATATGACAAATCAAAATAGTGTTGCTGAAAATTTGAATCTAATATCTAATTCATATTATTATCAATAATGGATGTCAATATTTGCGTTAGTGTATCAAAATCCCATGAATTATCATATCTTATATCATTGATATAAAAAGAAGGTGTGCCATTCACACCACTTTGTACACCGCTCAGAAAATCCTCTCTAATTTTAGATGCATGTGTATGGTTCTTCATATCTTCATTAAATCTCTAAATTTAACCCTACTATTTTTGCATATTTTTCTAAATGCTTATCGTCGAGTGCTTGTTGATGCTCATATAAGTAATCATGCATTTCCCAAAACTTATTTTGATTAGCAGCTTCCTCAGCTGCTTCTGCTGCTTTTTGAGCGTTAGGATGAACTTGTGTGAGGGGAAAATTGCGAAATACAAACCGAAGACTATCTCCAAAATAATTCTGAACCTGTTTAATTCAGATAAGATTGACCACAATAAGGGCATTCGTAGTCACCATATTCAACCAAAGTTACGGGTGCATTATCAGGCCCTTGAATATGATCTCGATTTCTATTAACAGACAAACTAAGGCTTGAATATTCACCACTCATGTTACTTCTCATTTATCCTTTTTGCTGTTGTTGCTTTTGTTTTTTGTACTGGTTGATAATTATTATTATTGTTAGTGTCTAGCGATTCCAAAGCTTTTAAAATCCCTGCAGCACCTGGATTGATTCCTACTGGGGAAATATAGCTCCAGTGAATTACTCCATCTTTGTCAATTACAAATAATACACGTTCACAAATACCCTCTTTTTTGTTATATACACCATACTTTCTTGATACTTCTCCCTTGGGCTCAAAATCTGAAAGCAAAGGAAAATGCAGGTTTCTTGTCTTTGCAAATGCAAGATGGCACCAAACTCCATCAACCGATATTCCCATAATTTCCGCACCAAATCTTTGAAATTCAGGTAAAATCTCATTGTATAATGACATTTCATCTCCGCATACAGGTGAGAAATCTGCCGGATAAAATGCTAAGATTACTGGAGTTCCAAGAAAATCTTTTAATGATACTGTTTGATCTGGTGTAGTTTTAAGAGTAAAATCAGGGGCAATAGTACCAGGTTTTAGTACCTTCTGATTTTGAAAGATTGGTAGAAGACATTCCTATAATTTTAATTATGAACTATACTTTACATTTATATAATTAATTTAATATAAATAATTTTAGAAATCACTTTTTATAGATCTACATAGCAAGGTAACCATGGCGATTCTCATTTAACAAAGAGGATTATCAATCAATTCTAGCAGAGATAGACGGACTTGAGATTTTGACAAACGTTGTTGTTATATTTGCAACAAACAGACCAAAAATAATATACTTGTTTATTACTTAACAGAATCCGCTCAGCTATAAACATATTCCGTTCTTTGGATATGCGAAAGAAAAGAATTCTTTGATTTTCTTATTCTTGAAATATTTCCATGGCCTGTACTATTGCATCCAGTTCCAGATTGATACATGACTTATTTTTACTATCTTTAAGAAAGATAATGCTTTGTTGGCAGTACTTCTAAAGGATAATCCAACAAAATATAAGTATAAACTGCGACCAATAATTTTTGGGAATGCCCTATTTCTTGATCTCAAAATATATTGCTGTTTTAAATCTTTGGCTTTGAAGTTAACAGAGCCAATAATATTGATATATTATCATAGACTTACAGATAAGCATGACTATTCAATCCCTCACTAATGAATCGACAGATGTAGTCGTTCAACGGGCCTCTCATATTCTCGCTGACCTCGAGGAGAACCTGCCAACATGGAGTGAACTGTATCGCGATCTTCACAGGCACCCCGAACTTTCATTCCAAGAACATCGAACAGCCAGCATCGTTGCACGACATCTACGTGATGCTGGTTATGAAGTGACTGAGGGCGTTGGCCACACAGGGGTTGTTGGAATATTGCGCAACGGTACCGGTCCCGTTGTGATGCTCCGCGGTGACATGGATGCTCTCCCTGTCAAGGAGCAAACCGGCTTGGATTACGCCAGCGAGGCGGATGGTAATGCAATTGATGGCAGCACTGTGTCAGTCATGCATGCATGTGGCCATGACATACATACGGTCTCCTTGATAGCTACAGCAGAGCTTTTGTCTAAGGGACGTGAAGTATGGCGTGGAACCGTTTTTATCTGTGCTCAACCTGCTGAGGAGACTGGGCGAGGGGCTGAGGCGATGTTGCGTGATGGATTGTTTATCCGATTTCCACGCCCCGATGTATGTTTCGGTCAGCATGTTCTACCTCTGGCTTCAGGGACAGTAGGACATAACTCTGGCGTGATTATGTCTGCATCAATCAATGTTAGTATAAGACTGTTTGGAAAGGGCGGACATGGTTCTTCTCCCCAGGTGTCCGTTGACCCAGTAGTTATGGCCTCCTCGCTGATTATGAAGCTGCAGACCATTCGTTCTCGGGAGATTGCAGGCGACGTTCCCGCCGTCATCACAGTCGGATTTGTAAACGCGGGCTTGAAACACAACGTAATTCCTGACGAGGCCAACATTGGTGTGAACATACGCACGCAGAGTGCCCACGTTCAGCAACAGATACTCGACGCTATCCGCCGGATGGCAGATGCAGAAGCACAGGCATTTCGTGCCCCAAAGCTCCCTGAGATCATCACATCAGACGCATATCCGCTCACCAGAAACAGTGAGCCGATTGACCATTGTGTTCGTGCCATCCATAGAGCGCTGCTGGGTTCTGAACACGTCTTAGATCTACCCACAATGATGTTTAGTGAGGACTTCTCAGAGTACAGGTCTTCCTGGGCCTCACCATTACGACGGGGAACCAGTTCCGTACTGCTACTGGTTGTTTGGTGGCCATTCTAAGGAGCGCTATGACGCTGCCCCCGGTGGTATCTTTATGGCCAAGCTCCCATACTTACCCTCTAACCATCAGTCCAACTTTGCACCTGACCCTGAACCAACACTGCGTGGAGGTGTATGTGCACTCACTTCTGCAGCACTCGCCTATCTACCTGCAGCCAACGCTACACAAAAGTCTCTATAAAAAGCAAAGTAGTTTGTAGATTAATTCCATCCTTTTAGGTAGCAGTATCCCTACCGAACATCCGTATCAATAACAGGACGAGGCACTATTCCCTTCTCCATTATGGATGATTTATATTGTAAACAACCTTTTTGCTTTTATCAGATTACGGTCTATTGCTTTTATAGAATGGTCAATCATTAAATGCTCTATAACAAATAGGCGCCCCTTGTCGATATCTTACCTTTTATAACTGTAGGAATTGTCTTCAACAATAATCTGTCAAATATACGTCGGTAGGATATTGCTTCGAGGCAACAGGCTAATGTTAGTTAGAGGTTATACCGACAGCAGTCCATAATAAGAAAGATGTATGTAATGCATTGTCTAATTCGATTCTAAATCATAACCTCACAATAAAACTCTCAAAATTACTGTTGGAGATATATACATAATATCGGCAATAGGACATCTATTTGTTGCAGGAGGATTAGCAGATCTTTTCATAATGGCCTTAGACAGCACTTTGCTAAAATCAAATGGTCATGTTAGGCATAAATCATCCATGAAAAAAGGTATAGTACCATGCCCTGGTATAGATACAGATGCAAGATGGGGTTATAGCCGTACAAAAGGATGAATATTCGAATATAAACTGCATCTAGCATGTATAATAGGAGAGCTTGTAGTGCCTCTAACTGCAGATGTAACTACTGCTAATGTTCCAGACAATAAGATGTATATTCCTTTAACATCATCTCCTTTTCTGTATTCTCTTTACTATCTTTATGTTATATGGTAGCTGACCCATGATATGACGATAAGAAACTATATGAACATAGCAAAAAGACATTAGATATAGATTTGATTTGCCCTGTTGAGCGATACAAAAGTATTTCTAAAAAGAGACTTGAGATTGTATGCTTTTATCAATCGGATTTAGGTCAGGCTATCTATGACCGAAGAAGAATATCTATAGAGCCACTGATAGAACATATTAAATCCGTGTTTAAGATAGATCCATTGCTAGCACGAGGACTTCCTTCGGTATCTACAATTGTACTTCTGTCTGTTTTATTATATCATCTAATGGTATACTATAACTGTAAAACCGAGAAAATAAATCCAAAATCAATAAAATATATGCTTGGAACTTGGTAAGACGGAATGCTAGATAAAGATGAGTAATATCGAATTAGGCTCTGTTCACTTAAGGAAAATCTATAGCTTGAATGTGTTCTATTTCATTTGTGATTTTCAGAAACAGAACACCATCCGAGTATATTGGTTATGCGTTATACTTGTACTTTTCAGGTCTCTCCTTAAGAAATACAGCAGGCAGGTTATCTGACTGCTTTATCAAAAGAAACCATGTTTCTATCTGGAACTGGATTCAAAAGTACAAACCTGAAAAAATATTATCGAAGAAAAAGAATATTTCAGAATATGTGATAGATGAAACCATAATTAAAGTTGGACCAGAATATATCTGGGTATGGATTGCTATTGAACCAAAAGATAAAGAAATTCTTGCTATTAATATTTCAAAAGAACGAAACATGTTTGTTGCAGAACATTTTATTTCTAATATTGTGGATGAACATGGTAAACATCCTATTTCAACAGATGGTGGTACTTGGTATCCGCAAGCTTGTAGATTCTTAAATCTTAATCATCATATCCATTCTTCATTTGAAAAAAGCATCATTGAAAGAACAATGCAGTATATTAAGGATAGAACTGAAAGCTTTGATGACTATTTTCCATGTAGAAAGAAAAAATGTAAATTAAAACATGTAAAGAATTGGCTTAATCTGTTCGTAGATTTTCATAATAAAGAATTATGTCTTAAGTGAACAGGGCCTCGAATTATGACCAAAGCCTAATATATTAAATATCTTCTAATATTATTCTAGTTAAATGTTAACTAAAATTTTATTGATTTTAGTAACCATAATAGTTACTGTAACCATTACACAAGCTGTAAATATATATTCTAATAATGTATTTTCGCAACCTGCCCAACAACCTGCACAACCACAACCACAACCACAACAAAATCAAGGAATGTCATCAAGCCTTAACGCTGAAGCAAGTGGAGGTAGTAGTAATGGTAACAATAATCTAGTTTCAGAAAAGAATAAAGCTGAGCAAGCACAAGTTCCACCAAGTCAACAAATATCCGAAGAAAAAAAATACAATTCACAAGTAACAAAAGTATTAGATCAAATGAATGCGCCACTGAATAAAACATTACCATCATCAACAAAAACGACTTTAGGAACCGAGCCTAACAATAAAAATAATTGGATAACTGCCAATCATGATATATTTAATACAAGAAGTAGTAACCAAACAGTAATAGGAAAAGATAATGTCAATAAGCTACAGGTAAAATGGATATTCAACGATGATAAGGGCATAGAGCAACCTCCTTTAGTTATCGGTAATAAAATATTTGTCCAAGATAATGGGGCAACAGTATTTGCATTTGATGCAAAAACCGGAATGAACTTGTGGAAAACAAGCGCAGGTAACGGAAGTGGAGCAATGCATGGTTTAACTTTTGATCAGGGAATAATATTTGCAAGTTCAGGTAGTGATGCTAAAATCGTTGCAATAAATGCTACAGATGGCAAAATACTTTGGAAATCTCCCAAACTTGGCCCTTCTAGTATAGGATATTCAATAATATCTGCACCAATAGTTTGGAAAGATTATGTAGTAGCGGGTTCCGCTGGAGGGGACAGTCCTCCAAATACAGGAGCAGTACAGGGAAATATAACTGCCGTAAGTCGAACTGATGGTCATATCTTGTGGAGCTTTAAAACTACATTTGGTAGCTGGATAGGTCCAGGCAAATCCCCACCTAATGGTGGTGCTACCGCATGGTCAGGAGGTGCATTCGATCCTCAAACTGGATTGCTATATATACCAGTAGGTAATGCCACACCCGACTTTAATGCAACAACAAGGCAAGGTGAGCAGTTATATGCGAATCACATGCTTGCAATGAATATAACAAATGGTAAGTTGGTATGGGCTACTCCATTTATTGCACAGGGGACAGTTCTTAAAAACGTAAAGATACCAGATACGATGGATCGAGATACCACATGGGGAAGTACATTAAGTAATGTAAAGTATGAAAATGGAACTTTAAAGAAAGTGGTAGTAGGTTCGGATAAAAGAGGTGATATAATAGCAATGGATGCAGCTACGGGCAAACCAATTTGGTGGACAGTTCTTGGCACTATATATGGAACTAACGTCGATCCCCAAAGAAACGGTAGTGGTTTGGTATTTCCTGGTTCAGTTGATGGCGCCCAAGGATATCATGCAGTAGATAATAATGACAATACTCTATATTTTGCTATAACCAGTAATGGTTATAATTTCTTTTTAAATAGAGAAGATTCTTTTGCAGAACCTGTAATAAACTCCACTAAAAGTGGAATAGGAAATGGTACTATAACTGCTCTGGATATAAAAACGGGTAAAATCAAATGGCAAACACCAATAGATCTTCCTACTAGAGTATCTCCACTAGTTACCAATGATATAGTAATTTCAGGATACAAGACAACATTAGGAAAACCATACACTGCAAACACATTTGGAATTCCACAGAAAGGTCCAATCGCTCCAACTGGGATAATTATGGCACTTGACAAAGATAATGGAAAAATACTATGGACATTTAATGTCGGATCCGAAATAGGAGTAGGTGGACCATCGATAGGAAATGGAATGTTATTTGTACCTACGGGGAAGTTAGGTGGACCTATAGGATCCCTGGTTGCATTTGGATTGCCATGATAGAAGATCAAAAAATAACACAAATTAGTCCATCATTTATTTTTTATTTTTTCTAACATGCCAAAAAAATTTGTTTGCAGGTATTTTCATGATAACTTGACAAATCGAATATTGAACTAGAATAGAAAATGCTTTTTATGATAATGATAAATTAAAGAATATAAAATTATAAGCAATATTTCGGTCTGTTAACAGTTATGTAAAGAGTTACCTAGTTGTATTTGTAAAACAATTGTGATTGTTTTCACAAAACAAAATAATTAAAATACGATTTATTTGATACGATTATGTAAAAATATCAAGCAAATAACTACAAAAAATATTTTATATTAAATATTATCGATGTATTTACACAACTGTTAACTTAAGAGCAGTGTAAACGATATACTACATCCTCTTGTAAAATAGTTGTGTTTGTTTTGCTATCATAATACCTTTAGCTTGTCACTATTAACTATAAGAAATAATTAGCAAGTTGACGAGCATATATAACAAAAATCATGACAAAGCGATCATAAATATTTTACAAGAGCGGATACCATTGCGTTTACAAAGCTGTTAACTATATAGTAAACTGATATTTTCTTTGTAAATTAATTACTACTACTGACATTATATATGAAATACTCGTGATATTTGTATGGACACAAATAATAAGTATAATAAAAATGATTCTTTTATCATTAATCCTACATTAAAAATAGATCACGTTAATCTTAAAGTATCCAATCTAAAAGAGTCGGTTAACTTTTATCAGTCAATTCTTGGTTTCAAAGTTTTAAAAGAAGAATCCACTACAAAAACTGCGTTTCTTGCTTCTGATACTGATACTAATATTGCTTTTCGAGAGAAAAAGAAGGTTTCACCATTACTTATTTTAACCGAAATAGATAAAAATGGCAACAATGATGTCAAACATAAAAGCATAAAAAGAGAAGCTGGGCTTTTCCATTTTGCAATCCTATTGCCCGACAGAAAGTTTTTAGCAGCGTTTTTGCGTCATATGCAAAAAAATCTCGATCCTCAATTTTTTCAAGGTATGGCAGACCATGCAGTATCTGAATCAATCTATATTCATGATCCTGACTACAATGGAATTGAGATCTATAGAGATAGATCACCTTTAGAATGGAAATGGACTGGAAATAAAGTCTACATGATTACCGAATCTCTAGATGTTAAAGATCTGCTTATACAAAATCCTCATGATATATGGACAGGATTGCCTTCTACTACAACTATAGGACATGTGCATCTACATGTATCAAATCTAAATAAATCCAAGAGGTTTTATCATGACATATTTGGTCTTTATCATACTGCATCTTATCCTGGCGCTTATTTTTTTGCTGCTGATCATTATCATCACCATGTAGCTACAAACACTTGGCTTGGTACAAATATTGCACCTGCTGAGAATAACAATGAAAAGTCAGGACTTGATCATTATACAGTCAGATTATCTGAGGACAGCAAAGAGATAGATGAACTTAAACGTCATTTCATAAACCTTGGAATAGATATTAATAAAGAAACGATTGGGCATGATATGCAATATAAAGATTCATTTTATGTTTATGATCCTGATAAAATAAAGATACAATTTATATTCAACTAATTAACTAAGACATAGGCATAATTCAAATTTATTTTCATGATATATATAATATAGCTTAAAGCTAACCCTTGAGATACAATTTTGATTAAAACTGTACCAAAGATTAGCTGTTGATAGGTTAAGAGTTGTGTAAAAGGTATAGTATGTTTTGCTGTAAAATTAATGGTGAGTATTTGAGGCATGGACATAATTCAAATCTATTTTCAATACATGTCGCATTGCTTAAAGCTAACCCTTGAGATATGATTTTGATTAAAACTGTACCAAAGATTAGCTTGATAGATTAAAGGAATCCATTCTTTTTAACATTCTGTATCTGATAGGTTGTATACCATGGCCCGCTATTGCATCAAGGAAACGTGGCAGATCATATGTATATAAGATCTCTTGTATAATTAGATGAATATCCAAATTTTACAAGTTGTTAATAGTTAAAAATAAAATTTACGATAGATTTAACTAAAATCGTCTAGTTTAATTCATATTTTTAGAAATTTTTTAATGTTGCTAATTATGCAGATCTAATCTATTTAGCCTTTACATTTTTTAATTCAGTATTCTTTAATATTGATAAATTTAATAATATCTTAATTTCGTCGTCTTGCATATACTTTTCTTTAAGCTTTTTATAAAGATCGGTCATGTTATTTATACTTTGAGGTATATTCTTAGCACCATTATTCTTTAAGTAATATATTAACTCCTCATTATCAATTATCGCATTTTCAAAATTTGTATTAAGGCATATCATTTTATCATATTTTGTACATCCTATTAATATTGTATCACAAAAATTTGCACTTGTTATATCTGTACCTATCAAAATAGATTTAGAAAGATTACTATGCGAAAGATTAAATTCATATAAATATGATCCTGTAAGATCAGTCTGCTTCAATTTTGCATGAGAAATTTTAGAATATGAAAATTCTGCACGTTTGATTTCTGCACTTGTTAGATCTGCATTATCAAATATAGAAGCAGTAAGATCGGCTCTTGAGAGGTTACTTTTAGTAAGATCTGCATGTGATAAGTTTGCGTAAGATAGATAGGCACCAATTAATCTTGTATTGGAAAGTTTGGAATTATATAAGTTTGCAAG
This sequence comes from uncultured Nitrososphaeraceae archaeon, assembly GCA_963830925.1. Lineage (GTDB taxonomy): Archaea > Thermoproteota > Nitrososphaeria > Nitrososphaerales > Nitrososphaeraceae > Nitrosocosmicus. The sequence continues at coordinate 2,025,757 of CAWHOB010000001.1, forward strand.
ATGAAGATTACAATAATTTAAATTACTATTACATAAAATGGAATTTGCAAGATTGGCACCCTCCAATTCACTATATGAAAGATTGACACTAGAGAGATCAATATAATTTAGATTTTTACATTTATTGGGAGTAAAATAGCTAGTATTTAAAATTAATATTCTCAATTTTTCCTTCTCTATGTGCTGTACTAGACTATTTACATGGTTAGTCTGTTCTCTTTCAGTTTGAGATATCAATTTATTGAAAATGAACAATGAAATCCATCTATGTATCCATAAATTCTCATAACCATTTGAATCTATATTTGCATATATCCATATATTTTCTTCAGATGCTTGGAAATCGGAATTAGAAATTAAGATATGTTCATCATTAATTACTTTCGATGTTATTTCTTTAAGCTTTTCAATAACTTCATTTTTGCTTTTGATTTTCAAATTAAAGGATTTGATCAGGCTTCGATCATCGTGTATAATAAATCGATCTATGTCATTATCCTTAATAGAGATCAACTCAATTAAACCTTCCAGAAATTCCATAGTTTCATCGGTTGGACCAATCATGTTTAATCGATATGATCTATCATCAAGTAAGCTTTCTAAGTAATATTCTGCTAATAAATATTCTTTTAAGGTATTATGTAAAAAATTAATTGCCATGCCTGTATTCGTATTTTGAACATAAAAGTAAGATTTCAAAATATTATCTAATTCTTTTGATGTATCTATAATTGGTAAAAATCCTTTGAGTTTTTTTTGTATCACCACGGTATTCGATTCATCATATGTTTCTCCGTCTCTACCAATAATTAAATCACCATTGAAGATTTGTCTAATTGCAGATATTCGCCTAAGTGTTTCTTTTTCTTTAAAATATATCTCTTTCTGTAGATCTTTGTCTTCATTTAGAATGTATTTTCCTTTTATAGTGTGATGGAAAAAAAGTAAATACATAAGAGACTTATTCATTTTACTGCTCCACGTATTTTTGAAATTTATTTGAATATCCGAAGCACTATGCATTTGCGATATCATCCAGGTGAATAGTGGTTTTGTTATTTCTTCATCTTCTAAATGTAGTATATCTCTTACATATTGATATGTTAAAGATACTCCATAAAGCTGAAAAAATTCGTTAACTTGATTACTATCAAATGGAAGCAATCTTATGTATCTATCAATATCAACCTTCATATCTTCTTCAAGAAGATCAGGTGTGAGTCTTGTAGTTATGATAGCCTTCATATTTTTGAATTTACTCAAAATACTATTGACATATTTCATTAGATCATTTTTATCATCGAGGTATTCATCTAAACCATCTAATATAAGCAAAACCTTCCTGCTTTGAGATGGAACATTGTTTGATGGAAAAATTATACTATCTAAAATATCATCAAGATTATTCCAGTTACCTTGGTATTCAACTCTTAAACCCTTATTTAAAACTACAAGAATTGGAATATAACTATCAATAGAGTTTGATGGTATTGAATTTATATTTACTGAAAGATATCTTGATGCAAGGTCAGAAGCAATAATTTTGACAGTCGAAGTTTTTCCTATTCCAAATGGAGCACCAATTACTATATAGCGTCTCAAGCTATTAAATAGCTCAATATCTAAGAGTTTTTTAATGTCTAGAATATCTTTTAAGTAGCTATCACGAATTGTTTTAACTTTCGAATTCCAAGTTTTTTTTCTAACGAAAACTGCATCTTGTTTTATATAATATTCTCTAAGATGTATTTTCCCAAGTGATTCGGAATATTCTGCCTTGTTTTTTACATATTCTAAATAGTCTGCTAGATCTTTATACTGTTGTTCTGAAGTCCACCATTCATAGAAATTTTTTATATCACCATCATCTTTTGCCCTATTTTCAATTTGTATGTTAAACTTTATCGCAAAAGTACTTATATCATCTAGATCATACCCTTCTTTCTCGAGCAAATTAATGATTTTTGTTCTAATCTTTAGAATAGCTGGATGATCAGGTAAATATGAATTCCATTCTGAATTTTTTTCATCTTCAAAAGGTTTAAGAAAATCAATTTCTAGAGTATTCCAATTAACTTGAAACTCGGAAGTGTTTTTCTTTTCCCTATAATTTATTTCTTTAAGTAAATCATAACTAATTTGGGATATAAATTTTAGTAAAGAAGAAAAAGCCCTTTGTTCGGGTGTTTTTTTAACTTCTTGATATTTTTCATATATTTTAATAACGACACCTAAAAGAGACATGATTCCTCCTGCTTCACTAATTATATTTTTTAGATACGAGTTATCCAAAACTATTTGTTTAAAAGCGCCTATGACCTCATTACTAACATTAAATATTTCATGTAATTTCGTTTTAATACTCTTATCAGACTGATTAGATTATATAAATATATTAGAACTTATAAATACTTGCAAACAGAAGTCGATATAACCGCTTTGTTGTATGATTATTTTATTCGTTACTTGTTAACGTTATATTGATAAGACTATAACGAAAATGGTCAAAATTCAATTGTTATTATTACAGGTTAATTGTTGCTATAACTGATTTCCGAATCATGCAACAAAGTATATTATAAAAGTTAATTAATAACATCTTTGGGATTTAATAACATGATAATACAAAATAAAATAATATCTGAGATTATTTTGTCAATTTGCTGTCTATCTGTTATTGGTTGTTCATTTCTTTCAGCAAATGCTCAACAACCTATTCCTAATCATTTTCCTATACTCTTGGTACATGGATATGCCGAAGATTCCAGTATTTGGAATCCATGGATAAATTGGTTGGCAGCTGATAATTTTTCTAAAGTCTATACAATAACATTCCAGAACGATCGGTGTGGATCCGTTGTACAGCATGCGGTAGAATTAAAGAATATGGTAGACAGAATATTAAGCGAAACAGGTAGCCAAAAGATCAATATAATAGCACATAGTAAGGGTGGATTGGATGCAAGATTATATATATCAAGCAGTATCTTAGATAAAGTTGCAAATCTGATTATGATTGCAACTCCAAATTCTGGCACACCTGCGGCCTACGGGGACTTTACTGGATGTCCTGTAGGTTCTGATAGTGATTTATTTCCTGGATCGACTGCCACTCAAGTAGTAGATAAGCCTCAAAGTACCAGCTATTACACAGTTACTGGCGATTGGTTGCCATATGATCTATGCTTTGCACCATTAAATAATGGAGGTAGCTGTTTTATTCCCGGTCATGATGATGGATTAGTACCAGTTTACAGTGCTCAATCTAGTCCCAGTTATACTTACACTTCATTAGGTATATTTCCTTATGATCATATGCAAATAGTCCAACAAAAAGATGTATATGAAAAGGTCCTTCCAATATTGAATAGATAAAGAAATTGATTGTCTATATTGTATTGGATGATTATCTTTAATTATAATCAGAATCAAATCTACATCTTTTTATTTTTGATTTTAGGAATGAAGGTGATTTGTGATATTTTATATATAAAAAATAAATGCTTTGTTGCATAACCAAACCTATTTAGCTAGGATCCAACCAATTAATCATTTGTGATCCACTGGCCTTCTTATAACCAGTCTCTTGTAAGACGAGGAGAGATACTTTTTTCCTATGATTTTCTGGATAACTGGGATGTTGATCTTGCAAGGATGAATGAAAATAAGAATGGCAAAAAGTACAAATTTCCAGATTCTTTTGTTCTCATAGTTGGTCACATCAAAGTATACTTTCACCTTCCATATAGACAAACAGAAGGAATCATAAAAGCAACTGTAGGAAAGAATCTTCCAGATCATCCATGTTATTCACAGATATGTAGAAGAATAAACAAACTGGACATTGATATCAATAACAGTATAGATGATGATGATGATGATGATGTCGTTATCATCATAGCAGCGGGGACAGTACCGGAATCAAGATTACAAACAGAGGTCTCGGTGGATGCAAGATAAGTGGGATGTAAAAAACAAGAAAGGCTATCTAAAGATACATGTTGCAGTAAATATCAAGACCAAAGAAATTCTTGCACTGAAAGTCACAGATGAAAAGGTACATGATGGAAAGGTTATGAAGAATTTGGTGGAAGGCGTGTTGAATAATAACCGCAATGTCAAGATCAAATCTTTCATTGGTGATGCAGGAGCCTACGATAGCAATGAAAATTTCAAATACTTGAAGGAGAAAAGGATTCGACCTGTCATCAAAGTAAAAAGAAACTCTATCGTTTCATCCAAGAATAGCAATGTAAGGAATAGAGAAGTTGAACTTCAAATAAAGGATTATCATAAATGGAAAAAGAAAAGAAAGTATGGACAACGATGGATGGTTGAAACAGCATTTTCATCTATAAAGCGGATGTTTGGTGAATATACATCTGCAACCAAGTTTCAAAACATGATAAAAGAGATGACGATGAAGGTATCGTTGTACAATCTGTTTAGAAGAGTTGCATAAAATGGATGGAAATAATTTAAGGAAAACTAGTTATGCAACAGAGCAGATATTTATCATATTCTTGCTAGCAAAAAAAACATCTATTTGAATAGTGCACTCATTACTATGTGCTCTGTTCTTAATACATAATTCTTTATTATTAAAATCTGCAAATAAATCTAACCAATTGACTAGATGTTATAATTTACATTTTTTTGTTCTCCAAGGAAAATAATTATCAAACCCTTTGGTTCTATCTTTTATGTACTTCTGTATATACATCTATGACGTCAACCAACAAATTGTATGAACTATCTTCTTACAACCAATCTTTAGTTAGATGAGTTATAAACCAAGTATTTGATGGTTTGACAGTATTGACGATTGTTTTAACATGTTTTAAAAAACTGTGCTATCAAAATAGAATTAGAGTTTTTCATAGATTTATAAAACAACCATCCGAACTGTCAAACAGTCTAAAACAGAAGATATAGACACAAGATCTGGTATCTTATCTTTCATAGACAGTATTATTTCTGTTCTAATATCTTTAAATAATTCTCTACGCAAACAATGTATGGAATCCTGTTTATATAACCGTTATCAGCATTAGCCCCCTTGGATATGCACCCTTGTATGTCCATATGTTATTACATCTTTACAATGCAATTTTATTTTCAATTATAGTATACTTATCATACGGATCTTTTGCTTGTAAAGAAAATAGCATCAAAATATCATAAAAAAGATTAACAAAATAAAAAGATTTCCATCAAGCAGTTAAAACGTACTTTATAATGGAACTTATCTCTTATTATTACAATAACAAAATAATAATTAATGATAAAATTTTCTATACTAGTAATAGCATTAATCGCAGTATTTATAACATCATCCACTACATTTACAGTAGCACATGGTCAGCAAACGCCACGTCAAAGCCTACAAGCCTTAACACTGGCAGCCATTGGGATAGCTCTTACTGCCATACCTCTTCTCGTGCCAACTAGTTCCATCTCCGTTTTTGGTACTAATCATACCTTTTCAAATATTACTCCATCTGATATAAGTGGATTAATAGGACAATAACCACAAGCGATATACAAGTACAATAGACTTTGGCCTAGTATTGCATACTGGCCTTGGAATATCTTTACCTGATTTTCTACCTTTAACACCGAGTGTTATCTCTGATGCCATATTGAATTTCTGGTGAAGATCATCTTTGGATATGACATTATATCAAGCAAATATTAGATATGGCTTTTGCTTTGTTCATCTCAAATTGCAATTATCATTGCAAAGAACTATTGGTCAAAGCTTATCTATTAAGAATGTATATCAAAAACAATAGAGATCCAATAAATGGGAAACAAACTTGAAGGAAAAATTGCAGTTATTACTGGAGGAGCCAGCGGCATTGGATTGGCTACTGCAAAAAGATTTGTTTCCGAGGGAGCATACGTTTTCATAATAGACAATAATAAAAAAGAACTTGATACAGCTGTATCAGAAATAGGTAAAAATGTTAGCAGCGGTATTCAAAGCGATGTATCCAATTTAGCATATCTTGATATGGCGTTTGATGTTGTTAAAGATAAGAAAGGTCATATTGATATTTTGTTTGCAAATGCTGGCATTATACAATTTGCCCCATTGGGAAAAATCACCGAGGAACATTTTGATAAATTATTTAATATTAATGTAAAAGGACTGTTATTTACAGTACAAAAAAGCACTTCCAATTTTTCGCGATGGTGGTTCTATAATTTTGACTGCTTCGATAGGTGCATCTAAAGGAGCTGAGGAGTTAAGCATATATCATGCTACCAAGGCTGCTATACGTTCGTTTGCACGTTCTTGGATCCTTGACCTAAAACATAGAAAGATACGTGTCAATGCAGTTAGCCCTGGTACAATTGACACTCCATTTGTATATCGGACGCTAAATAAACAACAAAGTGAACAATTTCTCAATAATGTCTTAAAATCTAATCCCATGGGAAGGATGGGCACTCCTGATGAAGTAGCAAAAGCTGTCTTGTTTCTTGCATCAGATGATAGCAGTTATATTACTGGCATAGAACTTTTTGTAGATGGAGGAGTAGCGCAAATCTAACCTGCATTTATGTAGGAACCATCTTTTGCTGCTGCAATTTGTCGCAAATAATACCTTGTAGATAAATAGTATAAAGATCATATGCGATCTATGACTATGAATCTTCTAGGTTATACTGCATCTTCTGCCAAGTCTGACTTATCCCCATTTCATTTTGAGGGTCGTGATCCACGTGCTAATGATGTTGTTATCGAGATTCTCTACTGTGGCATATGCCATTCGGATCTTCACCAGGCTCGTGATGACTGGAATAACACTATTTATCCAGTGGTTCCAGGTCATGAAATAATTGGAAGAGTGGTCAGTATCGGTCCAGAGGTCACCGCTTTTAAACAAGGAGACAATGTAGGTGTTGGCTGCATGGTTGATTCCTGTCAAAAATGTGCTGCTTGCAAACAAGGACAGGAGCAATATTGTAAAAATATTCCCACTTATACATACAACTCCATAGATCCCAGTGACCATATGAGAACTTTTGGCGGATATTCTGATAAAATTATTGTTCCTGAGAAATTCGTATTGCGTATTCCTGATAATCTAGATTTGAAAAGCGCGGGACTATTGCTATGTGCAGGGTCACTACTTGGTCTCCTCTACAACATTGGAAAGTAGAAAAGGGAACAAATGTTGCTGCCATATGGCACTAAAACTGGCTAAAGGCATAGGCGCGAACGTTACTTTGTTTACACGTTCACCGGGAAAAGAGCAAGATGCACGTTGCTTGGGTGCAGACAATATAGTAATATCTACTGACGAAAATCAGATGGCCGCTGTAAACGATAAATTTGATCTTATTATTGATACTGTGCCTTATGCTCATGATATTAATCAATTCATGCCGACGCTTTCGCTTAACGGGGTGTTGGTGCTAGTAGGTCTTTTAGGTAATCTTGAGCCAACTTTGAATACAGTTCCATTGATAATGGGTCGAAAATCGGTTGCAGGTTCTATTATTGGCGGGATAAAGGAAACCCAAGAACTTTTAGATTTTTATGAAGAACATGGCATTACTTCAGATGCAGAGATAATCAAGATTCAGGATGTTAATGAAGCGTACAAACGTATGCTGAAAAGTGATGTAAAATATCGATTTGTAATAGACACGGCATCGCTGAAGAAGGAATGATATAAATAGGGAAATCAAAAGAATCGGCTCACAGCCTTCAACTAAAGGTTCGATAGATTATTTTACAGGTTCAGTACGCATTGATCCTCTATTTCAAGCAAGTGATCCAGCCGCACGTGCAGTAGGTGCTAGTGTCACGTTTGAGCCTGGAGCCCGTACTGCATAGCATACTCATCCACTAGGTCAGACACTGATTGTAACGGCTGGTTGTGGTCTTGTACAAAGATGGGGTGATGGCCAGAAGATTGAGGAAATTCATCCAGGTGATATAGTTTGGTTTCCACCTGGTGAAAAACACTGGCATGGTGCCACGCCAACTACAGCCATGACTCATATTGCAATTCAGGAGCAGCTTGATGGCAAGACTGTAGACTGGATGGAAAAGGTTAGCGACGAGCAATATAGAATGACTGAAAATAAGAAAAACTTCTCGGTAGAATAATTATGAAAACAATAACTTTGAAGGAAAGGTTGCATTTGTGACTGGAGCAGCAAATGGCATTGGTCGGCTACTACACTTGCTTTTGCGCGTGAAGATGCCAGCGTAGTAGTTACGGATATTTCAGATCAAGGATGTCAAGAAACTGTCCGTATGATCAAAGAGGTAGATGGCACGGCGCTCGCTGTCAAGTGCGATGTAACAAAAAATAGACAATATAAAGACCGCTTTGGACAGAATCATAGAACCTTCGGATATATTGACTTTGCCTTTAATAACGCGGGTGTCGAACAGAAGCTGGCACCAACAGCGGAACTGTCTGTGGAAGAGTGGGACCGGATTGTTAATACCAACCTGCGGGGTGTATTTCTATGCTTAAAGCACGAAATTTCACTGATGCTCAAGCAGGGAGGCGGCGCCATCGTGAACACCTCTTCAGGCGCAGGAATCAAAGGATTCAAAGACGAGCCTGCATACGTTGCTGCGAAGCATGGTGTGGTCGGCCTAACCAAGGCAGCTGCCCTAGATTATGCTCAGTCGAATATCCGCATCAATGCCGTAGCCCCTGGAATAATTGACACTCAGATGATCCAGCGTTTTAGCGGTGGCACTCCTGAAGGTCGTCAAGAGATGATTTCACAGGAGCCTATCGGAAGGATGGGTAAACCTGAGGAGATCGCCGCAGCAGTCCTCTGGTTGTGTTCGGATGCGGCGTCCTTCGTAACTGGACATATTATGGTCGTTGATGGAGGTCAGACGATATGATGATGATAATGGAGTAAAGGGAACTTTTTAAAAATTGGTTAGATGTCTTACTTTTTTATCTGAATCTAAGAGGGATAAAAATTTGAGGAAAGAATAGTTAAAATATAGCCATTAAACTTCCCATTATTATATATATTAAAAGATCTTCATGACTTGTAATTTGACCATGTCTCCACTACTTTCAATTATGATTTGAATCTAAAATATAGTCAAATCTGTAGTCCGCCCTTTGGACACATAAGAAACATCGCCCTCTAAGATCCGTTTAATATTATGACTAACAAAATAACACAATGTCTAATCACTCATTGCCATAAGCACCTCTATGACCACCATTAGCGCTTTTTGTAATAGCAATAGAATTAGCACTATAGCAGCCAAATTTGTTATTGATCATAGCATTGTTATTAGAGTTGTTGAGCGATAACCGGATGAATGTGATAGACGTAGAACCACCATTGCAATGTTTGTCAACTACTTTTACTTGATTCTTTGGATTTACGAATGATATTAGAGTGCATGGCAAAGAAGGAAAGAAAAAGATATTAATAAATAAGCGGTAAAATATTCCTAAACATCAAAAAATATAAGATTGTTTCACGTAATAATATTACTTTTATAAAAGATTGTAGGCTTTGGCGGCAGCCAATAAAGGTCTTGAGATGGCTTAACAGATCTCAATAACAGGACCCAATACCTACAAAGCATTATTGAATGTTTTATTCTTATAATGGTATTATAATATTCTTATTGATTTTTAGTTTTAAATTTTGATATGGATACTTTGGACTGATGATATACCTATACTAACCCTATGAGACCATTTCAATAACAGTTTTTGAGCGATTTTACTTATAAGTGCAAGATGATGCTTTGATATTGAAACATCTAGAACATATTAGAACATTTAAGAATGTTCTAAATGAATTAACGATTATAGTTATTTAATAGTTATAAATAACGAATTATAGATACACATAGCATCATAATGCATAATATATCATAATAATATAACGACATATATCTTTATAATAATATAGAACATTTAGAACATGAATTTTTAATATACCTCTACTTTTTGAATGATATAGTTATCTTCGGCTTTTGAAATTAAAATGAGGTATATGATATACAGATGTTCCAAATGTTCCAAATGTTCTATTGGCATTGGCATATCGGGCCCTTTATCCTCAGAAAATCCTGATATGATCAGATACCACAGCACTGTATTAAAGAGATTATTTGGCTGTTTGACAATGATATATTTACAATTTAGTGGCGGTAGCACCGCTAAAATTGAAGAAAGGTACAAAAAAATCAATAGGTATAACAACTTAACTTATCTGAATCTAGATCATCTGAACTTTGATTTTATACGGGCTCCTTGCTTGTTTTCAAAAGATCCAAAAGATGAAAAATAAATCCCAGCTCACTCATCGCAAAGTGAATATAACTAGTCCCCTAGTGTACTAGTTTTATATTGTCAATACTCGTTTTAGCGGAAAGCATTCAGCATCTGCTAGGATTCATTAATATTAAGGAATAATTACTATATTAATATTAATTAATTTTAATATATAAGGTAGTATTAGTAAAGTATATATATTCTTCTCTGGTATATGAGAGTATGTAGTGTATACTATAAACAATATATTTTATATATATTCTATGGAATAGGAATTAGGAATATTCATTTTGTATTGTGCAAAGTATTTATTTTCATGATGATTTTTCAGATTCAATATGCTTAATATCTAAGCCAAATCAATACAAACTGTGATTTGGAAATGACTTATCTACAATTAGCAGTGCTACCGATATTAAAGTTGGAAGACATAGATGTAAAATCAATAGATAAGATAAGTCAACTTGTTCTGAAGTTCGGTTTACCTGTCTGTTGGTTTTACGGGCGCTTTTGTCATTTTAATAATATTTGAAGAAGATCGAAAACCTTCTGCATATGTGGTAATATTAGGAAAATAACAATACAAAAACTATGCCAGCCATGACACGATTCAAGTCTTATTATTGATATGATCAAATTAAAGGATTAAGGGCCCGATACGCTGCTTATCGTATTAATCTTGCGGTTATCTTCATGGATATTCTAAAGTTTATACTGCATAATATACGGGCGCCTTCCTCGCAATACTTGATGTATTCAAAATAGATTTTGAATATTTCAGTTAGGGGGCCCCTTTGTTTAATGGAAGCATAGTTTTCTTGCATAATCGAGCCGTTTGCACTCAACTTATTGTTAGGCACACCCTTGTAAAAGCATTATTTAGATATAATCCATATATTGGCAGATAAAGACATTAAAAACCTTTAGATTAAGCATTGTATTTATGCCATAAATAAACAGGGTCTGATGCCGATTAAACCTAAAAGTATATTTTTCTTATTCATATCAATATGATATTCACATCTATTCCTGCGATTAATGCAGTAAAGACATTCTACCAAATCCTGCATATACGCCGCGGAAATAGATGATATGACTTTATAGCATAGAAAATAATTTTATATACACCATATATTAAAAAAATACAATGGAACAAGACAAATGGTTATCAATTGAAAACATATCCTACAAAAACATCATTCAAAACATTATGTTAACTATATCCATATCAGAATATTGTTTCTGTTAATCAAATGAGAAAAGACAATAAAATAAATTACTAAATTAAAACAAATTATAACACTTTTGACATTATTATAATAAATAACATAATAATCTAATAAGATATAGATTTCTTGATAATACTAAGAAGAATTAATTAATCAAATTCAGATTAACATATTTTAATTTGAATTTCTTGAAAAGGCCATTAGAAATAGTATTTTAATTATCTATTGTAATCGACCATTTCTTTTAAATTTATTTAATTGAGGAAGGGATTGAGCATATTCAGTATGTGAACAAATAGTATGTGTTTTATCCAAGATATCTTTATCCAAGATATCTTTATCTATCGCATGACAATTACAATGAAGCATACCATTACGTATTACAATATTAATGGTGCATTTCAAGTCCTTATCCTTAATAACTAAAATATTTTCATAATAATCTACTAAATTAAGCGAACTTTGTCCTTCCTCTTTTTGTTTTTTGCTTCTTAAATGATTCAAGTATAACAACCACGTTATTGACAAGCAAACTATCTTTAAAAATTATCTCAAAGAAATAAGAGTAAATTACAAAAGAACTATTTAATAGAAATTATATTCATAATGATAGCCTAAGTCAGGCGACAAGTCTACAGTTCTATTATTACTAGAAGAATTTGTAGTTTTCGACAAATTTGATGTCGTATTATTTTTATTCAATTTACTATTATTTAATTGAGGATTTGCATATACTATGAAATTTGAATTCAAAACACAAATTCCAAATATAATACAATATAATAAAACTATCTTAAAGCGCATAGATATCAATGCACAGATACAGGAAAAAGATATTTAAATACTACTGATCTCTTTTATCCATACAACTTTGGATTATTCAAGTAGTCATAGTAGAAGCATATAAAAATTATTGCAAAATTTAGAATTAGACTCGTAGTAATTAAGACTTACATTGTAAGAGGAAGAAAGATTTTGAGCAAATTGAACTATTTCAGATCACAAAAGGTTTTATTAACTTTAATAACAGTTAAACCCAAATATGTGGAATCACGGTTTCTTTATTGTATACAATATTTTCAAATACTATATTATCAGATATTCTTAAAATGATATCAATGTTGCCTTTTTTAGTAGGAATTACAAACAGTAAAAGTACATCTAATAACATCATAAAAATATAACAAAAATTTCTTCAACTTCTTCATTAGATTCTGCTTCAGATTCAAATTTTTTATAATATATCTCAAATATAGTTGGTTCAAGCAGTAATATATATAAATTATAAATCACAGAACGTTTTAATTCTAAACCCATTATCATATATAAACCACAGAAGAACCACATCTTTTTACATTTCTGTTTTTATATAAAATTTTTAAAATTCTTATTAAATACTGGTCTTTTTCTATTAAATGGAAACAAGACGAACCTAAAAGTCTAAAATTCTCATGTTTATAGTTAATTATAACAATATTTGAATAAAACTAAAAACAAGCATATAATTCATAATAAATTTTCTCTTTAAATCATCTTAATTTCAAAACATAACTTGGAACCTATCCCAAAATTATCTTTCTATATGTGATTACTCCACAAGAGAACTGTACCAATTCAAGATAGTTCTCGACCTTCTTTCAATCGAATAAAACAGTTTCCTGAACCTATTATGTCAAGAGTTTGATCTATCTTCAATCCATCTTTTAGAAGAATGTTTTTTACGATTTCGGTATCGCTTTTGTCTTTTCTTCGTTAACAGTCATGTAAACACATAGGTATTATCTTCCCGTAAACTAATACTGCTTGTTTTGCATGCGTGTTTCTTGTTGTAATTTATGGTCCAGTCCGATACGCTTTACCTATATAGTGTTCATTTTGAAAGAGTTGTTTATCGCCTGTCTGTACATCCACAACCATCTTACCTCTATCAGGTTTAGCTCAGGTGTTCGGGTTGAAAGAAATACCAGATGTATTCTTGAATTACATTTGGCTATCGTTTGTTTCACTTTGTTTGACTTGTATATAGATGCGTTGTCCAGTACCCAAAATATCTGCTTGATACGAAAATCATACTTTTTGTCAACTCGTTTGACAAAATCCAAAAACTGCTTTCCTGTTGTTTTCCTTCTGCAACTATGTGCCTACGTACGGGTATTTGTATGTCATAAGCACCAAACACGTTTAGCAGTCCATTTATTTTTTGGACCTTGAATATCTTGGATTGTATAGAGGACCGGAGGTAACGCCATATGTTTTTGCTGTTACGGGCCCTTTTTCGTCTTCGTAGAGTAGGACAAAATCCAATGATAACTTTCCATATCTTAGATTTCAATCCTCTTTTTTTCAAATGATATTCTGGATCTGTGCTGTTTCCCAATGTTATCTTTGATTGTCTTTGTATCTTATCCCCGGTTTTAGGAGGACGCTTCTTATCTTAGTATGGCTTATCTTATTTACAAGGTTCATTTCCTTGGATATGTATCCTGCCAATACTCTCAAAGACTAAGACCAAGCTGAGAAGATTGTCCATAGTCTTCTCTGGGGTATTTGGTCGCTATATATACAATCTTTTTCTCAATCTCAGCGGTTATCTTGAGTGATTTGCGGGCATATATTTTGGATACTATTCCTTCAATACCCTGTTCGTTGAATCGATGTATCCATTTTCTTATATTGATATCATGATGGTTGGTCATCCTTCTTATTTCTGGAACTGAATATCTTTCATCTTTAAGCAGGATTATCTTGACACGGTAACCAAATTCATTATACTCCTCTTGCATCATTTCATACAAAGTATTTCTTTCATAATCAGAAAGCAACCTGAGGTTGATATCCCTCATAATAAGGATATTCCAAAATAGTAAGCTAAAGGTGTCATGTTTCTAGACACGCATTATAAGTTTACATAATGATATAGTCTATCTTTTACACAACTGTTAACTTCTCTTCTCATTTCTTTTTCTTGTATAGTATGTGCAGTACATAGCCTCGTTTGATTAATTCCTGTTCTTCATGTTTGGAATTGTATGCTTTGTCAAGACATAAATGTTGTAGTATTCTTCTCCTTCTTGTACCAGTTTAGGTTTATGTGATGGCAGTTGATGTTGATGTTGACATCGTCGTTTGATAACTACATTATCAACCACATTTGTTACCAGTTTGATGTCATGTATGATACTGGTAGAAGAAGTAGAAGAAGTAGAAGAAGTAGAAGAAGTAGAAGAAGCACAAGAAGCAATAACTACAGATAGAGGTATTCCTTTTTTAAGTTAAAATATGTATTTTTGTTTTGCCTACTTTGCTTCTACTATCTTCGGTGGGATTGTGTGCCACGGTCATCGCACTCCCTAAAGGCGACTTTATTGATATGGAATCAAGTGATTGCTGCCAGGTCCAGTTGATACCTATTTTATTTTCATAGATTTTCAATAATCTAACGCATGTATTTTTGAAAATATTTAGTCGATTCCATTTCTGAAACCTTCTATGACAAGTAGAACTTATCATACTCTTTGGGAAGCATTTTCCACTGACATCCTCTGCTGTTAAGTACATACAGAATATGCCATCAAGTACTTTTCTGTATTTCGCTATTGGTCTGCCCACCACCGCCGTCTTGAGTGGTTTCTCCTTTGGGAATATGCTCTTAATCTACCCCTTTAGGTTGTCTGAAATCATGAGTATGGTAGGATTCTTCCTTTTATCATCCCCTTCTTCGGATATAGGTCACAATTTAACAAAAGGGGAAAAGAACAATATTTCTATCGAATTTTGGTGTAGGCTCTAAGTTAATACAATTTCAAGGATATTAAAAAAAATTGTTTTTGATTTAAAATACTAAAACAGATAACAGTGAAGGGGCAGAAATTGTAGCATAATGTTGTATATCTCCTTTATAAACAGCTATAACAGTCATTATTCCTGCTTGATTAGGCGAAGTAGATTTAACGCTATAAGAACCTATATTATTTGTATGCTGAAAAGGAATGTTTAAAGTTTGAATAGAAAGTCCTATTAAAGGTTTGAATACCACTTTAAATTCAACTGTTGCATTTGAGAGCGGTTTAAGTGTTATGCCGTCAATTAGTTCTCCAGAAATTTCAAAATTTTGTCCAGGCTTAACATTTGGCCATGGAGTAACAGTAAGAATAGATAAGACAGAGGGATGTTTTATTATGTTGTTAAAATTCCCTACATTAAATTTCTGCATTGAAATGTTATTTATTATTTTAGGAATAGATGCATTAGATAGGGCTTCTACTGAATTTAATTGTAATGTTAATGTTAGTGATGTTAATGTAGCAAAAACCAGTATTATACATGGTACAGATTTATTCACATATGCAAAATATCTTTTCTGTATTTATGCTTTTCCTTCATCATATGCTTTTTCCTCTTCCTACTCCAAATTTTATTGGTCTCTGAAGCATACTCTTTTTAGAAAATAATAATAAAAATTTACTATTTTGTTATTTAAATTTTGGTTGTTATTTTCTATTTATGATGATGGATTCTAATTAAAAAAAGACTGTTACATCATTCGGGTTTTCGGTTTTTCATTTAGGTTTAGTATTAGATCTTTTTTTAAAATACATACGTAATAATTTTATAAATAGAATGATGCTATGTATTATTTTTAATTTAATCTGCTAATTATAAAATAGGTCATTTTCGTAGAAATTTTTCTTATGTTATTAATTATGTAGTAAGCTATTCAATAGATCTCTTCCATATTTAGAAATAATATATATGTCAACCTCCCAGATTTTTTTATTTTAATTATGATAATAATTCATTATTTTATAGTTTAACAGTAATGATAATATATCTAATATTCTATTGTATTTTCTTAACCTATTTCTATATGCTTCATTAATTCTCCCATATTTTTTAATCGACAAATGATATACCCTATAATTATCCTATATTTTTTTAGAATGACTTTTGTTATGATCTATTTCTTCTTGTGACATCTTGATTTCTTTTCTTCCTTTTTGATATAGCTGATTTTTGTTCTGGGAAATCCTTTTCTATTCCTAAATATCCTCGATCAACTACATTAACAACATCTTTTGGAATGACAAGATGATTTTCTTTATAAATATCATATCAGTCTCTTCTTTTTCCTTTCTTGTATCCTTAATTTATTAATGATAATACCTGGATTGTTAATCATCAATTGTGTTTTTACTACATGTCTTTTCTTCTTATCTAAGTAGAAAGACTTTGTTTTGTCATTATCAACAGGTCTTCTTGGTATCTGTTGTTGTTATTCTGTACAATCGACAAAAGGAATAAATACCGAAAAATACTTCTCTAATTCTTCTGATAGAGTTCGAAGATTCTTCTTTGTTTTGTTATATATTTTTTGTGGAATTGGTACGCATTTTCTAATCAGACTTCAAATCTTTTGGATGTCTCTACAGATGTTACTCATCTAAATCAAAGAGAAAACCTGCTAATGTGTAAGTGATGTAAAGACGATAGTACACAAAAAAGCATAATAAATCTATCTCTTGTATCTATGGAAATGCCTACCAACAGTACCTATGCTTCTTTTTCGATATTTTCTTTTAGATAATCACTATATATCGATTTGACATATCTTTTTGTTATCTATTTATCGTAAATCTTATCAAATTCTTTTACTGAAATACCAGTAAATGATTTGAAAAGTTTTGGTTTTGTGGATAATCTTCAGTATGAAAGCAATGAAAGGACAAGAAATTGATGAACTTCAGATCCTATAACTGTTTATTCTAATTATGCAAGAGATCTATTGTATTTTGCTTTCTATTGTATCTTTTAAAAAGTATAATTAAGATTGTTATTGGTTTTTTTAATTATGACTTTAATTAATAATTTAAATTAAGAATGTAATTTAGGTTAAATAAATGCCTTCGCAAAATGGAGATTTTACTCATATATGACATGTAGAGGAATTTGTATTAGACATAAGTCAAAAAAAAGGCCAAAAACTTTGCGTTATGGTGAAAATGAAAAGCGATGCCAAATTTGTGATATTTTTATACGTTGGAATGGTTTATTTTGTCCCTGTTGTGGATATAGATTGAGACATAATGCTAGAATTCAAAAATACAAAATTAAAAAATACATAGAATAATTTGATTTATTTGACTATTAAATTGCTTTGTCGCCTAATTCCTTATCCTTTAGATATCTTTCTTGGCTCTCTAGATACTACTAAACAGATTACAAAGGGATATTTTCACCATCATCTAATTTACCAATTTGAAACCGAGTAGCAAATACATACCCCCCAAACATTCTCTTTATAGTTGAAAAGACGGTCTACTCGACAGCAATCCATCTATAACAGTACTTTCTTTTCATCTTCCAGTTCAGCAAGTCCTCTTTATATTGCTCTGATGGACTTTATTGAATTACTAAATAGACATACTTTCTTTTCATATATCAAAAGAGCAAAACATGTTTGTTGTTACAGAGAGATTTTGTTTAACGATTAACAAATAAAGAAAACATCCAGTTCCTACATATAGTGGTACATGGGATCCAACACAATACTATCATTTTTTAAAACTGAAACATCTCTTTCTTTCTTCTTTTGGAATCCACGTAATTGAAAGTACAATGTAGTTTATAAAACATAGGCGAAGGGATTTAAATATTATTTTCCATGCAGAAAAAAGAACAAGCATAAATTAAGTCATATAAAACAATGGATGTCTATTCATTGACAAATACAATAAAGAAATAATATATTAAGTTAACATGGCTGAATTAAACCTAAAATTTATTATAAATTACATTAGTTTCATATATATTACTGATTTCAGTAGATCTCTTGCATAATTAGAATAAACAGCTATATGATCAGCAATTCTTCATTTTCTTGTTCTCTCATTGCTTTCATATGATCGGTTATCCAAAAAACCATTGCTTTTCAAATCATTCACTGCTGGTCTTACAGTGCAACAGTTCGATGACATTTATGAAAAAAATGTAACAAAAAGATATGCTAAACATGAAATACAACGCTTGTTCAAAAAAGATAGAGAAAGACGTATAGGTGCAGGTAAACCTTTCAAACTAGATGTTAAAGATAGATTTCTCATGCTTTTGGTTTACTATCGTCTATACATAACTTACACTATGGCAGGTTTTCTATTTGATTTGGATCAGAGCAACATCTGCAGAGACATTCAAAAGATTGAAGGGTTGATAAGAGAATGTTTGCCAATTCCGCAGAAGACATACCCAATAACCAAAAGGCTGAAAACTCCAGAGGCAGTTGATAAATATTTTCCAGGCTTTCTTCTTGCTTTTACAGATTGTACCGAACAGCAAATACCAAGACCTGCGGATAAGAATAGAAGAAAGATATTCTATTCAGGTAAGAAGAAAAGACATACTGTTAAGAATCAGATTACGGTTAACAATCGTGGTTATGTCCTTCACAAAGTACGCTATAAAAAAGGAAGAAAACATGACTACGATATTTATAAAAAGAACTATCCTGTCACTCCAAAACAAGTTGTTACTGTAGTTGATCTAGGGTATTTGGGCATAGAAAAGGATTTTCCAGAACAACTATCTGCACTACCATATAAAAAGAAAATAAACCAGTGTTTATCACAAGAAGAAATCGAGTTTAACATTATCCATTCGAAAAAGAGGATAATAGTAGAGCATACTATTAGCAGATTGAAAAAGTACAAGATAATGAGTGAGATATTTAGAAATAAATTGAGAAAATATAACAAGGTGTCAGACATAGTAGCAGGACTAGTGAACTATAGAATATCAAATTATCTGAACTAGAAATCGATATAGAATTAGAAGTGATGGTCTAGATTATTTCTAATTATGCAAGAGATCTAGTATATCTTTGTTAAACATATTTATTTTGAAATTTAAACGATGATCTAGTTAGATTCAAATTAATTTATCATGAAATAATGAATATATTGATTCCATTTGGGCTAGTGAAAGTTGTCCTGGGGCCACAGCTTTATCTATTGTTACATATGTAAATGGACAATAGCCTATGATATTACATAAAATTCTTGTAATAATGCCTAATTCTCCCATTGAAAACGCTATTAAATTAACCCTTGAATCTATTAATTTATATAAATTCAATATTAGGATAGAATCATCAATTGTTTTTGCTGTAGTAATTACCTTAATATAATTGCTATATATGTTCATTTTGTTTATTAGATCTATCAGCATTTCCTTATCGGGAGTTCCATTAAAATCATGCCATGAAACAATTGTTCTTATCTGATTTTGATCTACGAAATCCGCAACAATATTAGATTTAGAAATACATTCGTATTCAACATCTAAAAACATCGGATTGGATAAACCTAATTTTTTTAATAATTCTATACGTTCAGATTCTTTACCGTTGAAATTCCCACCTTCTTTTGTTGGTCTCAGTGTATATATTGATTGTTTTTTATAGTTCGATATCTTTTTTAGAATATTATCAATATTTTTGAAATTCTTTAAAAAATCAAATCTAAACTCAAAAATTATATGTTTATTTCGAACTAATATCTTTTCAATTTTCTTATTAATAGAATTTGATTCTATATCTTCATCCACCAAAGGAACTGAGATACACATATTTTTGTCTATGGCCAATTATTTTAATAAAAAAATTTTACATTATAAAATTTTTTTTATTATTATTATTGATCGGTTTATATCTTTTAAGCACCTTACAATTTATTCATTATCGAATGGCACCTGGAGACATGTACTTTATAGAACATTTAAATGAACTTCGAATGCGTTTCTTGAGGGTAATTATCATCGCTATTTCTATTGTTTTTTTTACGTCTATTTTTGGAATACATTTGATCACAATTAATAATTTTAGTTTTTATTTCTTTTATCCTTCTATTTATAGTAATCTATCTAGTCAAATTATACTCTTTTTAAGTCATTCTTTAATACCTCCTGGTGTGAAACTTATTCAAACTTCACCCGGGCAATCATTATTCGCACAAATTTATGTCTCTGTTTTGTTAAGTGTTTCATGTTCAATCCCTGTAATAGTGAATGAAATATTCGGATTCGTTAATCCTGCAATTAGAACTCAGACACGAAAAATAACAGTATTCCACTTCATTTTACCTATAACCTTATTATTTGCAGGTGGAATTGTATTCTCTTTTTTA
Source organism: uncultured Nitrososphaeraceae archaeon (assembly GCA_963830925.1). GTDB lineage: Archaea > Thermoproteota > Nitrososphaeria > Nitrososphaerales > Nitrososphaeraceae > Nitrosocosmicus. The sequence goes on from CAWHOB010000001.1 coordinate 2,046,457, forward strand.
ATTGCTATTCCTTTAATGCTAACCTTCTTGTATCAATACGGGCAATCTATAGGAATTCTTTCTTTTTTGAATATTAACGAATTTATTAATTTTATTCTGCAATTTTTTATAGCGTTTGGAATATCATTCCAATTACCATTAATAATGTATGTTATTTCACTAACAGGTTTGATTAATAATAGGTTTTGGATAAAGAATTTTAAATATGCCTTAATTCTAATAATAATATTTGGCGCTTTTATAACTCCTGATGGAAGTGGTATTACCATGTGGTTCATTTCTTTACCTATGTTGCTTCTCTACTTGTTAGGAATTCTATTAATAAAGATGAAAATCAAAAATGACAATAAAATACCAGTTAATAGATGAAAAGTGTCAAATCAAGAGCATTTACTCAAACAGTATGGGATGCAATTTTTTTCCAATGGGCAATTAATGCTTCAGACCTGATATGGAGTGGTTCATTGGTTAATCTTCGTTTAGCAAGTTCTACATATTCTTTTTTAATTTCAATACCTAAAAAATGTCTATCTAAATTGTATGCAACTTTAGTAGTTTGACCGCTTCCATTAAAAGGATCTAAAATAATGTCTTTATTGTAAGAATATAATTTCATAAGACGATATGGAATCTCTTCGGGAAAGGGACATGGATGATCAATATATCTTGGTGGAACTGGCGCCATGTGCCAAACTGAATTTGCTATTTCCTTAGTCCATTCTTCATGTGTTGCTGGCAGGATCTCTCTCTTTTCATTTCGGCCTGATTTTACATCTCCTTTTCTTAATACTAAAATAAATTCGTGCATTATATTTGCTCTGTAATATTTTGGATATGGATTAATAATAAACGACCCGTATCGATTTGTACCTCCTGTTACCTTATGCCATATTATTTCCTCATGTAAATTCCATTTTCCAAATGGTGCTACTAATTTTGATAATAACAAATGAGGCAGTGGGATGAGTGTTCCATTAACAACCTCATTTGCAATGACAATACAACAATAACCTCCTTCTTTTGTAACTCTATAAACCTGATCATTAAAAATTTTAATTAAGGAATTTAAATAATCATCTAAATTAATTTTTGTAACTCCTCTATAATATTCTACCCCATTCTTCAATACATGTGCATCATAATCAATTGCATTTCCATATGGAGGAGAGGTAATTGTTAATTGAATACTGTTGGATGGAAAATTTTTCAAGACATTTTCACAGTTGCCCAAGATAATTTTGTCATATATTGATTCGGGTCTGATTAGCATCATTTTGTTTTTTATTGTATAGCGATAATAACAATACTCTAAAAATGTAAACATATTGATGAAAAAAAAATAACAATGTTAAATTATTTGGATTTTATTTTTCAAGAATGTATTCGCTGGAAACCTCCATACCGAAATGCCTACCTGATGGTTTTTTTGAAAAAACAAGAATTTCGTCTCCTATTTTGATATGTGTGACCGGCAATATTGTTTTATTTATTCCTAAAAATTGTATAGTTTCTGCATTTTGTACTATTATACGTACCTATTTCATTTCCATTTTGTGCTTTGAACATTTTTAGAGGTCTAGTTTCAATTTTTGACCGGCCAACAGATACTTCTCTTGCATGACCCATAGAATTTATAATCAATACTTTACTGCCTGACTCTAATTCTGACAGATATTTAGTTGTTTTATCTGGAGTAATAGTATAACAATGAACTGCCCCTGCATTTACTCTAAATGGTCTAGGCGAAGTAAATGAAGATCCTATTGATTCATTATGTACAAGAAACAAAAAATTAGATCTATTTCCAATTAACATACCTTCCCCCTCTGAGAGCATTGAGACTGTGTCTATACAAACTCTTTCCCCAATACCTACATCTTTGATTTCAATAATTTTTGCAGTTGTTATGTCAAATACAATATCTTGAATTATTTCTTTTATTTTTATTATTTCTTCTGCAGTTTCCGTTTCAAATATTACTCCATCAATACCTAATTCTAAAACTGTAAATAGTGTCTCTACCTCTTCAATAGACCTTGCAATGGAAAATATTTCTGTATTGGTTTTCTGTAATATTGCAATAATATTTTCTAGTGGAATAATCTTCCAATCTTCTACATCTATTATTACAAAATCTATACCTTTTTCTGAAATTAATTTTATTTTATCTATATCTTTATTATTTTGTATTTTTTTATATATTCCATATTTTTTATCTTTGTTATTTTGTATGTATTCGTTTTCATGAGTTTTTTTTAAATTAACTTTGTTAACGGATCCATCAAATTCATCAATATTATCCATTATTACAAAATCTGCGTTTTCATTTGGAAAAATTGTTTTAATGTTAACCCGTTTTTGACAATATTCTTTATGAGTATTTGGATCAATATACAATAAATCGATTTTATCTTTAACCTTGTCTATAAAATCAAAATTATTAGTTTCTTTATTGGATATTGGTTTTAAAATAAGTTTTTTATTTTTTTTTGTAATCTTCAATTACCTCTTCATATTTTCTATTTTGTATTATGATTTCATGGAGCGCTTTTATCATTTTATTTGGATTAGGTGTATCAAATATATTCCTTCCAAATGTAACGCCACTTGCACCAGCTTGCATAGCATTATAACACATCTCCAGTACATTATAATCTGTTTTTAATTTGGGTCCACCTGCAATAACTATCGGAACCGGACAACTTTTTATTACCTCTTTGAAAGAATCCATATCTCCTGTAAACAAAGTCTTTACTACGTCCGCACCGGCTTCTGCCCCTATTCTAGCCGCATGAGATATTACGTCTGAATCATGTGGATTCTTTATATTTTCGCCTCTAGGATACATCATAGCAATTAATGGTACATTCCATTCATTACATTCGTCTGCTATTAATCCTAGTGAATGTAGCATCATGGGTTCTTCTTTAGATCCGATGTTTATATGCAATGAAACGGCGTCTGCCCCTAATCTAATGGCCTCCTTAACTGAACCTAAAAGAACTTTTTTATTTGGATCAGGACCTAGTGATGTACTACCAGACATGTGTGCTATCATTCCAATACTCAAAGGCTTTGTTAAAATTTTAATTATCCCTTTATTTATGAGGATGCAAGTTAAACCTGAGTTTTCTGTTTCATAAATGAATTTGGATATATCTTTTATACCGTCTAATGGTCCACTACTAATTCCGTGATCCATTGGAACACATAACATTTTTCCTTTTTCCATTATTCTGTTAAGTTGTACATCTTTTCCAAGGACCATAATAGGGAAAATTAAGAACCTATTTAAAAATGATATGTTTAATCATCAATTTAATGCCGAATTAAATTGTGATAAATTACATATTGTAAAAGATGTATGTTTATGTTTATTATTTTCTATCAGATAAAGAATGTGTTTTATTTTTTCGGTTGGTATGTGTGGAAACCTATCGTTTACATCTATTGAAGATTTTGAATAACTGTTTTTGTGAATAAATATTAAAATTGAGTCAAGATCTTTGAATGAGAGTCCTAATTCTTCTTCGGTTTGTTGTCCTTTCCATAACCTTGCACTACTTTTTTTGTTGATTATATTATTTGAAAGATTTAAGAATTTTGCTAATTCTATTACTTGTGTTTTATATAGATCTCCTAAGGGTAAAAAATCAGATGCTCCATCTCCATATTTGGTAAAATAACCTATAGATATTTCTGTTTTATTTGATGTACCAAGTACTATTCTATTTAATAAATTTGCATAATAATAAAAAATACACATTCTTATTCTTGATATTAGATTACCTTGGACTAACTTATTTTCTGTTTTTTCAATTAAACGAAGGAACTCGTTTCTAATATTGTTTATATATATTAACTTATATTTAATTTTTAAGTTATCACATAAATCTATTGCATCATCTATATCTTCCTTAGGTGTAATATTTTCATCAGGTAGAATTAACCCTAAAATATTTTCATTCCCTATTGCTTGTGATGCCAAAAGCCCTACTACTGATGAATCTATTCCTCCAGATAATCCTATAATAGCTCCATTAACATTTGCTTTTTTAATATTGTCTTTAATAAAAGAACAAATAAATTTGTTAATTAAAGCGAGTTCATTCATTGATATTGAACTTGTATGATGTATTAAATATTTTAAATAAACTAAAAATTTTCATTAACATTTGTTTTTATCTTTGATGATGGTTGTTCTTTAAGAAAAATTTTGAATACAATCTATTGCCCAATAGATAAATAATTTAAAACTATAAACTATATTATAAAGAAAAAGTATGTCTATAAATTAAGTTGTAAATAAATGCTTTAAAATTATTGTGTTATACTAGATCCAATAAAAAAATAATTATGATAATTAATTGCAATATAGAATTGCTTTAATATTGAATGAGGTATTAGAAATAGTTAGATTAGATGGATACTAGGAATATCGGTTTAAGAAATATTGAAGTTGCGGATACAAAGATTTGCTCCATAGATGGAGAAAATGGCAAATTAATCTATAGAGGTTATGATATTCTAGATTTAGCTAATTATTCAACATTCGAAGAAACTGCATTTCTTTTGTTATTTGGAGATTTACCGTTACATGAAGAATTAGATCAATTTAATAATAAATTAATTGAATTTCGACATATTCCTCCGTCTATAATAAAAAATATGAAGAATAGGCCTATTACTGCTCATCCTATGGATGTTTTGCAATCAGCTGTTTTAGAGTTATCTGATTACGATATAAATAATAAAGACGAAAGTAAAGAGTCTAATTTATCAAGAGCAATTTCGTTAATTGCCAAGATTCCAACGTTGGTCGCATCTTGGAATAGAATTCGAAATGGATTAGATGTACTTGAACCATTGTCTAACAGTAATCATGCACACAATTTTTTATATATGTTAAACGGGGAACATCCTAAAAATGAAGTATCAAAAATATTTGATATTAGTTTAATTTTACATGCTGAACATAGTTTTAATGCATCAACATTTGCAGCCCGAGAGATAGCTTCTACTAGGGCAAGTATTTATGCATGCATAGGTGGCGCTTTAGGTGCTCTTTCAGGTGAGCTTCATGGTGGTGCTAATATACAAGTTATGAAAATGTTATTAGAAATAGGTGACGTTGATAAAGTAGAAGATTGGATCAAAAAAAGAATCAGAGATGGTGGAAGAGTCATGGGTATGGGACATGCAGTATATAGGACAACTGATCCAAGGTCAGAAGTACTAGGAGAACTTTCAAAAGCTATATCGAAAGAAAAAGATACGAAATGGTACGAAATTACTGAAAAGGTGGAAAAAGTAACAAAGAAAATCATGCTTGAAAGTAGAAAGATTATGATATATCCAAATGTGGATCTATATAGTGCATCACTTTACTATAGTCTAGGATTACCATTAGATCTAAATACTCCAATATTTGCAGTCTCCAGGATAGCTGGTTGGAATGCCCATATAATTGAAGAGAAATTTGCTGAGGCTGCCCCTAAACCTGCATTGTATCGTCCAAAAGCAGTATATGTCGGAAGATATTGTGGACCAATGGGATGTGAATATACTAGTTTAGTAAATCGAATATCTAAAACATAATTCTTTTATCAAGATAAATTAAAGCGGTACTATCTACAAAAGTTGTTTTGCATAATTAGAATAAACAGCTATTTTATCAGAAGTTCATCAGTTCTTGTCATTGCTTAGATCTCTTTATGACCGGTTATCCAAAAAACGGCTCTGACTACATGAAGATCTTTATCTCTGCCAAAGAGAACGATGATCGGGCCATGTTCAAAATTTACATGCTCCTTATGAGAGCGAGGCTCCGACTGAACCAACATGCTAAGCGGCTGTACAAGGTACCCATAAAGGTGGATGGATGTCTGTCGCTTTAAATCCCAATAAAAAAGATAAGAATAAAATAGTAAATAAGAATGGAATTTCTATATAGATAATATATATTATAAAAGATGACATTTAATATAATGATTTAATATATAAAATTAGGCTTAAACGAAACAATAGGATACCTTATTATGGTCAAAGATTATCATGGATGTCAATTTGAAAAAGCTTTATCCATTCATATTGTCTAAATTGTATGTTAAATCAAATTAGAAAAAGAACAAAACTTGAAGATATCATATATGCTTTACACCTCTCTATTTTGATGGTTTATCATTAAAAAGTACATCTGAAGCTTTATCAAGGTTTGTTAAAAGAAGTCACCTACTGCAATTAGAGATAGGATTCAAAAGTACAATCCTGAAAGACTATTTTCTACTAAAAGTAATATCTCTGAATTTATAATTGATGAAACCCAAATTAAAGTTGGCTCTGAATTAATATGGCTTTGGGTTGCTACTATCGATTCTGAAAATGAGAATATATTGTTGCAATAAGGATATCAAAAGAAAGGAATATGTTTGTAGCCGAACGTTTTCTAGCTAAAATTATAGAAAAATTTGGAGAATATCTTGTCTCAACATCAGATGGCGGTACTTGATATCCACCACAAGCCTGCAGGTTTCTCAAACTAGAACATCATATTCATTCTCACTATGAGAAAAACGTCATTATCGAAAGAACGATGCAATACATAAAAGATCGAACCACCAAGTGCTTTGATGGCTATTTTCCATGTAGAAAGAAAAATTGCAAACTAAAACATGTATAAAAATGGTTAAATCTATTTACTCATCTTTATAACGAGAAAGTGATATCTTAACTTTACAGAGATTTAAAACCATTACTTTCCAAATCATTCACCGATATCACAGTACAAGAATTTGATGAGTTACGATAAAGAGATAACAAAAAGATATTGCAAACACGAGATCAAGTGTTTATTTAAAAGAAAAGATAACAGAGAAAGAGACATAGATGCCGTAGTCAGGCATTTCAAACTACCTAAAAAATAGGTGTCTTATGCTCTTAGTTTCTATCGTCTTTACATAACCTACTCTCTCTCAGGTTTCTTATTTGATTTGGATCAGAGCAACGTTTGCAAAGATATACAAAAGATTAAGTTAATTAGAAAATGCATAGCAATTCCACAGAAAACTTATAACACAACCAAAAGGTTGAAAACACCAGAAGAGGAAGTCAAACATTATTTTCCAGACTTTATTGCTTTTACAGATTGTACAGAACAACAACAACAACAACAACAAATACCAAAACCTGAAGATAAAATAAGATGCAAAGCATGCATACTATTCAGGCAAGAAGAAAAGACATACGGTAAAGAATCAGCTTGTGGCTAATAACAATGGCTGTATCGTTCACAAATTAGGTTATAAGAAATGAAAAAAGAGATATGGCCATGATGTTTATAAATAGAATCATAATCCTATCATTTCCAAAGAGGTTGTAAATGTATATGACCTTGGCTATCGTGGCATAGAAAAGGATTTCCCAGAGCAAATATCATCTATACCAAATAGAAAGAAGAGAAGTATGGATATATATACAGAATAAAAGAATACAATTAACTATATTAAAAAAAATAGAATAGTGGTAGAGCATGTATATACCTTCTGTAGATTGAAAAAATTCCAAGATAATGAGCGATGTATTCAGAAATAGTCTCAGGAAAAACAACAAGTACCAGATGTAGTTGCAACAGGTCCGGCAAACTACAGAATAATGAATCAATATTGTTAAAACGATACAAAATCATATTATAAAATGTAGATTGTTTCTAATTATGCAAGAGATCTAAAGATTAATAAATTTATAAATTTTGTATCTAAATCAATCTTTATGCCTCATAAACAAAAATCTACTCATTATAAAGATGTAGGTATTGATATAAAACAGATCAAAAAAATTCAAAATCAAATAGGTAAAAACATAGAAAAGACTCATTCTTTTATTGATGGAGGTAAAGTACTTTCTGGTTTTGGTCATTATGCCGGATTAATTGATATTGGAAATGAAATTGTTGCTCTTCATACAGATGGGGTTGGAACAAAATTACTAATAGCACAATTAATGGAAAAATATGACACAATAGGAATTGATTGTATTGCTATGAATGTAAATGATGTTATTTGCGTAGGGGCTAAACCTTTGGGTTATTTATCTTATGTGGGTTTACAAAAAACAAATGAATTACTTCTTAAAGAGATAACTAAAGGCCTTGTTAAAGGTGCCAGGATGGCAAATATTGCTATCGTGGGTGGAGAAACGGCAATAATGCCTGATATAATTTCAGGAAAAACAAAAGATTTTAATTTTGATTTAGCCGGCATGGTTTTTGGCATCATAAGCAATAAAAACAAAATAGTTTTAGGTGATAAGATCGAGTCTGATGATATAATTCTGGGTATAAATAGCTCTGGACTTCACTCTAATGGATATACTCTTGCAAGGAAGGTGTTGTTAGAAAAATATTGGATTACAGACACACCGGAATTTCTTGATATGTCAGTAGGTAAAGAATTGTTAAAGCCTACTCTTATATATTCAAAACAGATTGCTGTTCTTCTAGAAGAATTAGAGATTAATTCTATTCATGGATTGTCTCATATTACTGGGGGTGGTTTTACAAAATTGCCTCGATTAAATTCAAACGTGGACTATATTTTAGAAAAAATGCCAAAAGTTGAGGGTGTTTTTAAACAAATAATGTTGGATGGAAAAATTGAATTGCCTGAGATGTATAGGACATTTAACATGGGGATTGGTTTTTGTATAATTGTAAAGAAAGACCAGGCAAACAGCATTATAAATTTATTAAATAAAGACAAATATAAATGCCAAATAATTGGTAAAATAAAAGGGAGCGGGAATGGAAACGTCTTTATTAAAACTCAAGATACATTATTTAAGATTTGATTGATAAATTAAGTAACGTTCTACAAATAATCTGTATAAATCATATTTGTAATTTATCATATATTTTTACTCATTATGCTTGTTTGAATATGTATAGAGGTAAATTTTGTGATATATTTCTTGAAATAGTTATATTTTTCTCAATTAAATATATTATTAGAAAATTTTATTTAATTTCTGTTGATTTATGCTTTTATTAATTGGTAAACGATTTATATAATCATGTTTATGGTATTTATAAAAGTATCAATTTTTTTAATATGTTGTATTTAAATAATTTTTTAGTTAATAGATATGGTATTTTTCATTTTTAGAATGAACTGTTTATAATATATATTATGGTATTGCTTCTATGTATGATTCTCATATTTTTTAATTTATTATCTGTTTTGTTTAAATAGACATTATCTTGTTATACAATGACGCTTTCAACATCATCTCTTGTATCATATTCTTTAGTTTAACCGAGTATATGTACTCACCAAACCTTCTCTTTAAACATGAGAATACTGTTTCTACAATTCATCTTTGTCCATAGCCTACGCAGCCTTCCATCTTTACAAACCATTTTTGTGTGATAAAACTGACAGATTTCTCATGATGTTACCTTTTTTTCTATCTAACTTTGGATTTTTCTTACTTTAATACATGGTTGGATTCCGTTGTCTGCTAAGAATCTAAAAATAATATCGCTATTATAAGATCCATCTGCAAATAGTTTGCCTATCATTTTATCTGATCCCATAACCTCATCAATCAATTCTGGTAATATTTTACTATCATGAACGTGTTCATTGGTAACCTTTATTAAAAGAATTTTCTTGGGATTTATATTAACTGCTACGTGTATTTTTAAATACCCTTTCTTATTTTTCTTTATGTTCTATATCCCCCTCATCCATTGGCCTCTGTTTGTTATCTTTATTCCAGTACTGCCTATTGCAATGACAATGTATCTGTCTTCAAATTCCTTGTTTTTGTTATCATCATCTTTTATTTTGATGTTTAATCTGTTTATTCTTCTATTTATTGTACTATACTCTAGAATAGAAGTACTTTTCCTTTAGCATGACCTTGTAAAATGCCTTCGGTTTGCGGCATGGTAAATGAAAGTATGCCTTGGCATGACCCAAGAGAAGAAGAAAAGTGTTAGGATAATGAAATGGTTCACCGATTTTGTCTTTATTCATCTCTTTTGATTCGGTATCCCAATTATCAATAAAATCAAAGCATAAGAGTACTTTGCCTCTTTTAACTAAAGATTGGTTGTAGCTAGCAGGCCAGTCCATAAAATTTGTTGGTTAATGTTAGCTAAATGTATTTAGAAAGAGGAGTAATCATGCAACAAACCATTAAGGTAATAAATTATTTTGTAATTTGAAAGTTAACTTAATGTATTTAAAAAATTGCATATCAAAGAATTTCTAGACAAAATATTTTTATTTTATCAACTTGCAATATTAATTAATTTATATTATTTTAGTAAATTATTTTATTAATCTATGATTTTTAAATAAAAAGTTTCGTATTAAATATATTATAAACATTTAAGAAATATTAAATTAATTTTAATTTAAAATTTAATTATTTATGCTCCTTTTACTCTAACAATTTTAATTCTGTCTAGTACTTGCCAATATTCAACTTCGCCACCTTGAGTTATTTTATCTCTAATTTCATCTTCAACAGCAGATGTTTCAAAAACTTCAAAACTTTCTAAATCCATTATTTGCAATGTCCTGCCAGATAAAGAGATTATTTGGCCATTCTTTTTATTTATTAATGGTACGTCAACGCTTGCAGAAACAGGTGAAACTAAACTATGTCTCGAACCGTCAAATACCCCAATTGCAGCTACTCTAGCTTTTGCGGAGCCATGTTTACCAGGTTTACTATGATCATAAGATACAATCCTACAAGGTTCTCCATCTATAATAATATAAGATCCGACTTTCAAACTACCTAGATCCATGGGTTTGCTCAATAGTATTCAAAAAAATGGAATTAGGAAGCATATTTAACAGTTATGGAATTTTGGTTTTTTATTAATTTAGTTTCGGAAAATAAGAAAAATTTAAAAATTATTGTTGAATTACAAACTTGGTCTGGCACACTATAAAAGATCAAAGAATTTTAAATTCAGTGTCAAAATTATTTTTAAAATAGTTAATTATTTTGGTTAGTGAATATAATAATAATATTAACAGATTATGCAAATTAAATTTAAATAATAAAAGTTAACAATACACTCCTCACAAGAAAAAATCGATGATCGATAAATAAAAAACGAACTATATTATCTAGTTTAAGTATGGGACAAAGAGTTGGACAAGAGGTTCATTTAAAACAATATCCTCGAGGATTGCCTACAGAAAATAATTTCGAATTAGTTAAGGTGAATATTCCTGAACCTAAGGAAGGTGAATTTCTTGTTCGAAATATTTGGATGTCGGCAGATCCCTATATGCGAGGTAGAATGAGAGGCCCTGATGAAACTAAAAGTTATGTTGTCTCTTATCAGTTAAATAAGCCATTAGAAGGCGCTTGCATTGGACAAATTATTGAATCTAAAAACTTAAAGTATAATAAAGGTGACTTTTTACTTGGGAATTTTGGTTGGAGAGATTATTGGATTTCTGATGGAGATGATGTGATGAAAGTAAATTCCGAAGTTGCTCCAATACAATCTTATTTGAGTGTATTAGGAATGACTGGATTTACAGCATATGTGGGCCTGACGAAGATTGGTGAATTAAATGAAGGTAAAGATACAGTATTTATATCTTCTGCATCTGGTGCAGTAGGTTCTATTGCATGCCAAATTGCAAAGATAAAAGGTTGTCATGTAGTAGGAAGTGCCGGCAAAGATGAAAAAGTAGATTGGTTATTGGATGAAATTAAGTTAGATTATGCATTCAATTATAATACCGTAGATGATTCCGAACTTTCAAATGAATTAAAAAAAGCTTGTCCGGAGGGGATTGACCTTTATTTTGATAATGTTGGCGGAAAACAATTTGAAGCCGCTCTGAATAATATAAAACCATTTGGAAGAGTCGTTCTGTGTGGAATGATATCTCAATATAATGATGAAGAACATCCTACAACATGTCCGTCAAATTTGTTCTTGGCTATTAAAAATAGGATACGTCTTGAAGGATTTATTGTACGTGATCATTATGAACTATATGATGAATTTCAATCTTCAATGTCAAAATGGATTAAAGAAGGTAGGATTAAATGGAAAGAAACAGTTGTATCAGGGCTAGAAAATGCTCCTAAATCTTTCATAGGCTTATTCAAAGGAGATAACTTTGGTAAAATGCTAATTCAAATAAGCAACTAAATTTAATTAATAAATTGATTTTTATTATATAGGATTCTTTTATTTGTTTATTAAATTAAGATAAATTTTTTTCTCCAATATTAACATGATATATTATTTATCCAAATGAATAAATACTATCATATTTATTGGATTTAATTTGGAATTATTCATTAATTATAATATCAAAAAGTAAAGTAATAATTTTTGAAGTAATATTATGAATATTAATGTGGATTAACTAGAATATGAGTAATTATAGGTTGTAAATACTACCTTAGACTAAAATCATCATCTTTAGCATGTCAATTTTATCTTAACTCAATATTAAGATGAAATATAAATACTTAGATGCCATATATTATTTTGGACAATTTTTATGTCAAATATAAATCAAAATACTGATGTAAAAACTACGACATCTTATTTAGTTTCAAAAGTATATGAAAAATTACAGAATAATGTTTCAAGTTATCAAAATTTAATAAACCGACCTCTTACAGTTTCTGAAAAAATTTTAATAGGTCATTTTGACAAAAGATTTGATCTATCTATTGCTTGTAACCTTAGGCCTTCAAAAGATTACGTTTTGTTAAACCCTGATAGAGTTGCATTACAGGATGTCACCGGTCAAATGACTATTTTACAATTTATACAAACGGGACTGCAAAAAACAGTGATTCCAACAACAGTACATTGTGATCACCTTATTCAAGCAAGAGTTGGTAGTAAATCGGATACCCAGAATGCCATTTATGAAAATAACGAAGTGTATAGATTCTTAGAGTCTTCATCACGCAAATACGGGATAGGTTTTTGGAAGCCTGGATCTGGTATAATTCATCAAGTTGTACTTGAAAATTATGCCTTTCCCGGTGGATTGATGATAGGAACAGATTCACACACACCAAATGCTGGGGGTCTTGGTATGCTTGCTATTGGAGTGGGTGGTTTAGATGCTGCGGAAGTTATGGCCGGACTTCCATGGGAGTTGTTATACCCAAAACGTATTGGAGTATATTTAACCGGAAAACTCAATGGTTGGACATCTCCAAAAGATATTATCTTGTATCTAACGTCTAAACTTACTGTATCAGGAGGTACTAATTCTATAGTGGAGTATTTTGGTCCGGGTGCAAAGACAATAAGTTGTACAGGAAAAGCTACGATAACTAATATGGGAGCAGAGATTGGAGCTACTTGTTCGGTATTTCCATATGATATTAAAATGGATATATATCTCAGATCCACTGGGAGAATCTCAATAGCAGATATTGCAAACAAATATCGTGATCTGTTGACTTTGGATCCTGTTATTGAAGAAGAAATTAATAAAAATCGAGAATATGCTTCAAAATATTTTGATCGTTTTATTGAAATAGATTTATCGGAATTGGAACCATATATTGTTGGACCCCATACCCCGGATTTGGGTAGACCAATATCTAAAATGGCAAAAGATTTGAAAACAAATAATTATATTGATAAAATATCTGTCAGTCTAATCGGAAGTTGTACAAACTCTTCATATGAAGATATGTGTAGAGCGGCAGATATAGCTAAACAAGCAAAAGCCAAAGGGATTAAAAGTAAAACCCCATTACAAGTGACTCCAGGGTCAGAAAAAATTAGATCTACAGTTGAGCGAGATGGTCAGATACAAACACTTCAAGAAATAGGTGCAAATGTTCTTGCAAATGCATGTGGTCCTTGTATAGGACAATGGAGTAGACCTGAACTACAAAAAGGTCAACCCAATGTTATAGTTACATCTTACAATCGAAATTTTCCTGGAAGGAATGATGGCAGTCGAGAAACTATGAATTTTATTGGTAGTCCAGAATTGGTTGTTGCTCTTGCATTATCTGGGAGACTATCTTTCAATCCAATTAAAGATACATTAATTGCAGAAGATGGTACAGAATTTAAATTAAATCCCCCTCAACCTGCTCCGGAAGTACCATCAAATGGTTTTGAAGATTCTTTGGACACATATGTTGCACCTTCGGATGATCCTATCTCTGTAAAAATAGAAATTGATCCTAATAGTAGTAGGTTACAATTATTAGAGCCTTTTTCTAGATGGGATGGCAAAGACTTTCAAGATTTGCCAATTTTGGCTAAAGTGAAAGGAAAGTGTACAACCGACCATATTTCCCCTGCAGGTCCATGGTTGATGTATAGAGGACACTTGGATAAACTAAGTGATAATTTACTTCTTGGAGCAGTCAATGCTTACATGGAAGGTAAAGTTGGAATGGGTAAAAATATTTTTAATTCTAAAATTGAATCATATGCTCATATTGCACGAGAATATAAAGAAAGAGGAATAAAGTGGATTATAATAGGTGATAACAATTATGGAGAGGGAAGCAGCAGGGAGCACGCCGCCATGACTCCTCGTTATCTAGGATGTGCTGCGGTTATAGCAAAAAGTTTCGCAAGAATACATGAAACAAATCTTAAAAAACAAGGAATTTTAGCATTAACCTTCTCAGATCCTTTGGACTATGATAAGATTATGGAAGACGATCGTATAAGTTTAGTTGAATTAGATAAAATTGAACCAAACAAACCTATACAATGTATTATACATCATATCAAAAGCATAGAAACAATATCTTTGAATCATTCTTATAATGCCTCTCAATTAGACTGGTTCAGGGCCGGTTCAGCATTGAACATTTTAAGGCCTCTTTAATTATTTCAATTTTTTTAAATTGTATTAAAAACATAACAAAATAATCAAACTGATCCTTCGGTCAGTTAAAAATGATATCAATATATATTTTTTTATCTTATACCAAATTATGATAGTATTTTCTGTAAGTTTGAATTAAATTAACCTTACAATAAAGTTTTATTTTATTAGCAAATAAATAAGTCCTACTACAAATCCTATCAAAATATTATTTAATTTGGAATTAGAAAAAGGTTTTATTTTATTAGATATGTTCCATTATTCACTCTTTTGTAAGAAGCTCTTTAACTTTAATTACTAACTTCTGAGATTCTATAGGTTTTTTTATTATATCGCTAATTTTTATATCGGGGAATATGCTTAAAAGCTCTTCTACTGCATCTAATGCGGATAAAAATAGGACTTTGATATCAGGATTCATTATTTTCATTTTTGAATATAGTTGAATACCATTTAATCCTGGCATTCGTATATCCATTATAATTAAATCATAATGGTATGGTGTTACCTGAGAAAAATGTTCTAATGCTTTACTGGGATCTGAAAATGAATTTGTCTTGAATTTTTCACTTTCAATTATGGTTTTAAATGTGAAGAGGATATCTGCGTCATCATCTATTAAAAGAATGTTAAAAGAGGAGTTTGATTGACTAAGCCTATTTTTTTTAAGCTTTATTTGATTTTGTTTTTTTTTAAATTCTATTTCTTTTCGATGCTCAGGATTGTTGCAACGTTGTACTGAATATACATTACAAAACGTTTCATTTTTAAAATAATTATTGTCACTATTATTAATTAATTTAAAACAATAGTCATCGAAAAATGATGCTTTATCAATTACGTCGTATAGATCCTTATAAATAACCATCCCATTTGACAGAGCAAGATGGTTAATTTTCGAACAAATATTAATTGTAGGTCCAAACAAATCTACGGAATTTGAATTTAATGAGGTAGCCATCTCTAGTTTTCCATAATTTGCACTAATTCTATAATTAATTGTTGGAAGTTCGTTTTTTTTTAAATTATTATTAAGATCTGCATTAGCATCAATCATTGCTAATCCACAATCAAGAACATCTTGAAATGCATCCTTGTTTGTATCTATATCTACAGTTTTAGGAAAATAATAAATCAGACAATCTCCTGCATTTTTTATTACTTTTCCATTATAATTATTTATTATTGATGCCATTGTATTAAGAAATATGGAATAATAATTTCTAATTTTATTTGAGTCAGCTAATAATTGCTGAGTGATTTTAGTAGAGTCTATAATGTCTATAATGCAAATACAGTATTGGCGAGTATGATTGATAAAAGTTATTTGGTTATATTTTTCTTGAGATGAATAATGTTGATAGTTGTTTTCCTTTTTATCCATTAAATTAGAACCATCCCTATTATTTGGATATTTTTTATTGGTATAGTTCGAAAAACTATCGTTAAGCCCCAAACTTTGTTCCATCACCCCACATTCTTTATTTAATTTCCTTCCTTATTAAAAGAATTCTGCATTAAACTTTTAATAGTTGGAAAGAATTTCCATTATTTATACAAAAGGATGTCTGATGGCAATCTTTTTAATAAAAATGTCGAGGTAGGCAATCTTACGAATAATAGTAATGATGAAAATGATCAAAATCAAATTGATAATAGTGATTTTAAAGAAAAAACTATAGTATATCATGGAGCGGATAAAACTACTGAGATTCTTTTAAAAATCTCTTCTAGTGCTAAACATGTATGGAATGTATATGCTGGATCAAAAGGACCGTCTATTTCTATGGGTATTAATTCCCTTAGAAAAGGATATTTTGCATTACATAGAAGAGGCGTAAAAATCAAATACATTACTGAAATAAGAAAAGATAATTTAAATTATTGTAAAGAGTTACAAAAAATTGCTTCGCTTAGACATATCGATAGTGCAAAAGGTGGAATGGCAATAAGCGAATCTTCGTATGTTGCAACGGCAATTTTAAAAGAGTCTACTCCTGTCTCACAATTGATATATAGTAATGTGAAAGAAATTGTAGAACATCAACAAAGCATTTTCGACAGTTTATGGAAAATATCAGTACCTGCGGAAATCAAAATAAAAGAAATTGAGGAAGGTATAGAACCAATCGAGACAAAAATATTGGATAGCAAAGAAGATATTTATCAAAAAATTGAATTATTGTGTAGCAATTCTGATGAAATCCTGATTGTCTCTGAAATTGGAATATTGCGATTAATACAGGAAAATCTGTTTGAATGCTATCAAAGAATACTTCAAAAATATGAAAAAGGGTATCATCGAGGAATAAGAATGATAACCACTATTTCTAAAGACTATTCTGATTTAATTAAAATATTTATGAATTTAGGAATTCAAATTCGACATATTCAAAACCCTTTACCCATTAATTTTGTAGTTACAGATAGATCATTTTATACTTCAATTGAAAAACTAGGTAATGGTGGTAATATAATGGAGAATATGATCGCTAGTAACGATCCTATATATATAAATCATTATAAAACGGTTTTTGAAGATTTGTGGGATAATGGTATAGATGCAAAAGAAATTATCCATGATATTGATAGAGGGTATGATCCTGAAACTATAAAGGTTATATCCAGATCCTCATCAGTTAAAGATCTTTATATAAAAATTGTTGAAACAGCGAGAAGAGAAATAATGATTATATTTCCTAGTATAACTGCTTTTAAGCGACAAGAAAAGATCGGGATTATAAAAAGACTTGAAAATTCTATAATTGAACATAATATAAGAGTTAGAATACTACTTCCCAAAGATCTATATGTAGAAAAAGCGTTGTATGCATTAAAATCAAGATGCAAAAACCTAGGTGACCAGATACAATCTAGATATATCGAACAGATGCAGGATACCAAATCAACTATCATTATAGTAGATAGAAATGTTTCTCTGTTGATAGAAGTGAAAGATGATAAGAATCAAAACTTTTTTGAAGCAATAGGTTTATCAACATACTCTAACAGTAAAGCTGGTATATTGTCATATATATCCATTTTTGAAAATTTATGGAAAGTAAAGGAATTACTGGAAGAGTTATCATTGGCCAATTTGAAATTGCAAAAGCAAGATGTAATACAAAAAGAGTTTGTACATATGGCAGCCCATGAATTAAGAAATCCTATTCAACCAATTATTGCTTTGTCCCAATTTCTTAAAGGATATGTAGATAAGTATTATAAAGAGCAAAATGATATACTCGATGTAATTTATCGAAATTCTAAAAGATTGGAAAGACTATCTGAAGATATTTTAGATATAACTCGTTTAGAATCTAATATAATTCATTTTAAAAAAGAAAAATTTGATCTTGATATTTTTTTAGAAACCGTTATATCCGATTATCAATACTCACTTAGAAAATTTCCAAGAAGTTTGGATAATGAAAATATGCTATCTTTAAAATTTTTATCATTGTCTAGCGATCTTAAAATAGTAGAATGGGATAAAGAAAAACTAACTCAGGTTATTTTTAATCTTTTAGATAATGCTTGCAAATATTCGAAGGAAAATAATGCTAAAAATGGAGAGATAAAAGTATCTTCTGAGATTTTCAAAAATTTTGCTATAGTTAAAGTTATCGATAATGGTCCAGGAATAGATCCTGAGGTATTACCAAAGTTATTTACAAAGTTTGCAAGCAAATCTAAAAACGGAACGGGTTTAGGATTATTTATTTGCAAAAATCTAGTTGAATCTTTTGGTGGGCAAATTTGGGTACAAAGTCAAGATCTTAAACAAAACCCGATATTTCCAAAGGCTTTATTAATAGTATAGATAGAAATAATGAAGGAACAACTATTGCGTTTAGTATACCGTTAGTAAATATAAAAGAATACAACACAATAGGAAAGCAAAAATATCAGACAATGTTAAAAGATCTCCTTTTCATAAAAATGAGCCACACAAAATATTGATATTATATGATGAATTCGATTTGACCGTTACTTATAGAATTGGCTTGGAGTCCATGGGATTTAAGGTTGATGCATACAACGATCCAATGGAAGCTTTATCTAATTTTATTCCTGATTATTATGATTTGTTGTTATTAGATATATGTATGCCAAAAATGAATGGCTGGGAGTTCTATAATCATATTAAATATATTGATCCTGGTGTAAATGTATATTTTATAACTGCTTATGATTTAGATAACGAAATACTAGAACAAATAAATCGATCATTTTCTGAAAAAAGTTCTGACTATATAATCAGAAAACCAATAGAAATAAGCAAACTAGGACAGCAGATAAATAAAAAAATTGATTCTACTTAATATTTTTAATACCGATATTTAGAAAAAAATCTTATAGATGTAGTATTTTAATAGTTTTACTCTTTTTTATCACTTTACAATCTTTTTATTAGTAAATTTTTATTATCTGATATATTTTAGAACCTATCCCAAAATTATCTTTCTATATATGATTATGCAACAGGATAACTGTACCAATCCAAGGTAGTTCTCGACCTTCTTTTCATATCAAGTAAACAGTTTCCTGAACCTATTATGCCAAGAGTTTGTTCTCTCTACAACCCATCTTTTAGGAGGATATTTTTTACGATTTGGTATCCTTATTGTCTTTTCATCGTCAACTTCCTCTCCTTTCTTTTTCTTGTATGGTATGTGCAGTACATAGCCTCGTTTGGTTAATTCCTGTTCTTCAGGTTCGGAATTGTATGCTTTGTCAAGACATAAGTGTTGTAGCCTTCTTCTTGTTCTCGGTTTAGGTTTATGTGATGACAGTTGACGTTGACGTTTGATAACAGAGTTATCAACCACATCTGTTACTAGTTTGATATCATGGGTGCTTGCAGATGATATAACTACAGATAGAGGGATTTCTTTTTTATCTGTTAAAATATGCTTTGTTGCATAACTCTGAAATTCGTTTTTTATGATCGAACTTTTGTAAAATAATACGAATTTCAAATGGATGGTATATTAAACTTAAACCAAATATGTCATATAGTTACGAAAAAATTGAGTTATGCAACAAAGCATTAAAATATGTCTTTTTGTGCCCAGTTTGCTTCTATCAGTAGGATTGTGCCCAGTCATCGCCCCCCTAAAGGCGACTTTATAGATATACTATCTATGGATTGCCAGGTCCAATTAATACCGACAAGATCATCATAGATTTTCAATAGTTTTATCCATATCTTTCTGAAAATGTCAAGGCTATTCCATTGCTGAAACCTGCGGTGACAGGTAGAACCAGAACCATATTCTTTTGGTAACATCTTCCATTGGCATCCTGTTCTTAATACATAAAGAATTCCATCGATTACTTTTCTATATGGTATAATTGGTCGACCAACTGTCTTGAGTGGTTTCTCCTTTGGAAGAATATGCTTGATCTCATTCCATAATCTATCAGGAACCTTGAGTATAGTGGGATGTTTATTTTTCTCCTTTACAATTTCCCTTCTCTGGATGGAGGACACAGTTTAGCAAAAAGGTGAAAAGAGCTATAATCCTATCGAATTTTGGGATAGGCTCTTAGTATATTGTGATCTTTTGATACTCTAATACGGTTTCATCCTTTAGGTTGTATGAAAGTAATTGAAAGACGAGATGTAATAATATATATGCATATATTCTTAATGTTACCTTTCAAATCCTTCAGATAACTAAATTTATATTTTTTCCAATGTTATATATTTTAGATTTTATAATCCTTTTAGCGTAATAAACATACCACCAGAAGAAAATAAAATTATGTTTATATTTTGATGGAGATTAGTTTAAGATATCTCTGAATGATTATTTATCTAAATTGTCAAAATATATTTTCTAATCAAATTTTGTTAAATAAACGATGTCATTACTGATAGTTTGTCTATAAGTATCACTTTAACTAAGAGCCTATCCCAAAATTCGATAGAAATATAGCTGTTGCTAATCTTTATTAAATCATTGCCTTTCTTCAATCGACAAAGGAACAAGAACGTATCTGTTATTACCAAGATTTCAGACGAACTATGGGACAAGATAGATGACCTTTTACCATGCGAAAAACCAAAAAATACAGTCGGTCGTCCTGTTATTTCTTTTAGAAAAGTATTAAATGGTATTTTATATGTTCTTAGAACCGGTTGCCAATGGAAGATGCTTCCAAAAGAATATGGTTCTGGTTCTACATGTCATAGGAGATTTCAGCAGTGGATTCAAATGGACATCTTTAAAAAGATATGGGCCAAATTATTAGAAGAATATGATAGAAAAATAGGCATCAAATGGATTTGGCAATCGGCAGATAGTATATCTATAAAGTCACCTTTAGGGGGGCGATGACTGTAGGGAATAATCCTGTTGATAGAAGCAAACTAGGCACAAAAAGGCACATTTTAACAGATAAAAATGGGATCCCATTATCTACTGTTATAACATCCGCAAGTACTCATGACATAAAAGCAGTAACAAATGTTATTGATCATTCAATTTCCCATCGACCTTCTGGATCATCTTTCACAAATAAAAATAAAGATGGGTTGTATTATCATCTATATCTCGATAGAGCATATAGTTCTAAATCAATAGAAAATGAGATAATCAAAAGAGGATATGTTCCTCATATACCATATAAAAGAAAGAAAGGTCAAAAGAAGAAAGAGCTTTCGTATCAACATAAACATCAAAATATGAAAAATAAAAGATAGGTTGTAGAAAGAACCAATTCGTGGCATAACAGATTCAGAAAGTTGTTGACAAGATATGAAAAGAAGGTAGAAAATTATTTGGGTCTGGTGCAACTATCAAGCAGTATTATAATCTATAGAAAAATAATTTTGGGATAGGCTCTAAGTGGATAACTTAATTTTTTCTGTATAAAATAAATTTATTGTTAAATAATCTATATTTGAGATTTAATATTGTTATAAAAAGAAGAGCCTATCTTGTAAATAAATATGTTAAATTCTACTAAATCTATTTTTGTTAATAATATTTCTTTTTTTTCTGTGACCATTGTTTATGGATCTTGGTCAATTTATGATAGTGTTGCTATATTATATTAAATGACTACAATAGTGGGGTTAAAAACTAATGATGGAGTAGTACTTGCATCAGATAAACGTGCAAGTAAAGGCTTTTTTATTGGTTCTAAAATAGTACAAAAAATATCTAAAATAGATGATACCTTGGCAATTGCTATAGCTGGTCAATTATCTGATGCAGAACATTTGATAAAAGTAGTGACGGCAGAAAGAAAATTAATAGAATTAAGAAGAGGCTTTTCATTGAGTGTAAAAGAGTCGTCAAGACTTATCGCAAATCTGGCATATTCTGGATTAAAAAGTTATCAGCCTTATTATATTGAATTGTTGATAGCAGGTGTGGATGTAACTGGCTCTCATGTAAACGTGGCAGATATGAGTGGTGCTATAACAAATGAAGATTTTGCCGCATCAGGGTCTGGAGCTCCTATCGCATATGGCGTTCTTGAAAGTCTGTACCGTAAAGACGTGACTAATGAATCTGCAAAGGAAATTGCAAATAAAGCCATCTTGGCCGCTATGGAAAGAGATCCAGGCTCAGGAAATGGTGTAGATATCCTGACAATTCCCAAGGTACATACAGTATCAGCCATTAGTTAAGTAGTGTCGAAATAATATGTCTGAAAATAATAATTCCATAGGTTCTCAATCCGCATTTGGCAATAACAATAGATATCCATATTACTACGGCCAAGGTGGCCGTCTTGTCATGGTTGATAACGCACTTGAGGCAGTAAACAAGGGTTCAACAACTATAGGAATAAGAACTGATCATTTTGCATTAATTACAAGTCATATTAAACCAACTTTACCTTTGGTAGATCCTAATGAAAAAATATTTACTATTGATAATCATATAGGGGCAACTGGTGCAGGTTATATCGCAGATATTGAACAATTAATTGAAGAAATCCGCTTACAGTCTCAAAAACATAGAGTATCTTATGAAAGTCCTATAGATGTAAAATCTATTACAAAACATTTAAGCACTTATCTTCACAATTATACAATATATGCGGTTAGGCCGCAAGCAGCGTCTATAATAATCGCAGGTAGAGATGAAAAAGGGATTCAGTTATATCAGATAGATCCAAGCGGAACTTATTCAAAAGGCTCTGGATTTACAATAGGATATTCGTCAGATATTGCATTGGATGTAATTCAGAAAGGATACCATAAAGATATGACACCTGACCAAGCCTTGGATTTGGCTAACAATGCAATAGAAAAAGCTATAGGAGAAAAACCTGTAGTGGAAACTGGAATAGTTGATAAGGATGGGTTTAAAAAACTCCGAGAATAATAAAAATAATTATTCAATCATTTTTTTAGCTAGATCATGAATTTAAGCAAGTAAAAAATATTAAAATAATTTATTTTCTATTTTTATGATTATACGAAATATATTTGGCGTGTGTCGAAATTCGTTTTTCTTCTTCGAGTACTTTGTCTTGGAGAATTTTGATTATTTCATGAATTATTCTGTTTGAATATCCAATAGCATCAATTTTATTTTTATCTGAATCCGCGTCGCTTTCTATTACGATATATTCTGAAACAATATTTACGTTAAAGTAGAAAATCTTGTTACTATTTAGATTATCATATGCTATCCAGCGTAGGATTACTCCTGTTTCTTTTGTAACTAGTCCATCCCATCTTAATTCTCCGATCCATTTGCCCATTAAGTTATTTACTATCGATTCTGTATTGTTTTTTAAAGGTATACGAATCTGCATTATCTGAGTAAATTTTCTTTTATTTTTACTTTTGAAGAATTCTTTTTCTTCTTCAAAGCGATCAGGATTTGCTAATAATGGATTTGTTAAAAATTTATTTTCTTTGAACAGTTTATATCCTAAAGATGTTTTTTCTAATAATTCTGATTCTAAAAGTCTTTTTAAAGATCTTGATATGCTTTGTTGATGCAAACCAAGTCGCCTTTCTATAGATTTGAATGATAATATCGATAATGGATCATTAGCAAATAATAATAAAATTTTCTTATCAATCTCATGAAGACACTCTAAATTTGTTAAAAATTCTTCTTTGCTTAAATTATTGTTTTGGATTTGGTCGTCTGAATATTGTACCGGAATATGTGATTTTAATATATATGGAGAATGTTTTAAACCGTTATATGAGAAAAAAAAGGATATGGATTCATTTTTAAATCCTTCATTTATAATCGGTTTTTCTTGTAATAATAAACTGAGTTTCATTTTTTATATAAAAGATCCTTTAGTTATATCATAAACGAACCCTATTGAAAAATGGAAAAATTCTTTTGTAATCATTGATTATAATTCGCATATCTATAATAAATTTATTATTAAAATATAATTCAAATTTTTCTCTCTTTACAATTTATTTAGATACTTAATTTTTTGTAGGATAAAAAAATGTCATATGATGAAATGGAAATAACTTTCTCTGAACAGTTAATTATAATCTTCTTTGAATAAAAAAAGAATATTAATCTGGAAGAACTCCTTTTAATTTAACTTTAATAAATGATTGATAAACGTAAATTTAACTATGTGATAAAAGTAGATTAAATATGAGAATATCTGTTCATCAAGAAATAAAAAAAATAAAAGAACTCAATATAATAGGAATTATACCTATTCTATTAATCTTTGGAACACTTGTAGTACTATTACCTTCTATAAAACATGTACCTTCATATGCTCAGACATTTGATAATACCATTACATTTCCAGATGTAAATGTAACTGATAATAAAAATCAAAATATTCCACTTGATTATGAATTTCTTTTAGTAGGAAATAATACACAAAGTCCACTAGAAGTACAAAATCCTGACTTTTCACTAAATCCTCCATTTTTAAAAATGATTCAAGGACAAAAATATACTATAAATCCAGCTAATGATGAAGATATAAAATATAGTAGTATAACTATAAAGCTTGCACCAATTCTTTTTGTTGCTTCCGATACTAAATTACAAGATGCTGACCCTGAAGATTCAGATCAAATGACGCTTGGTGCTGCAACTGATTTAGGAAATAAAGACAATAGTTTTACTGCTCCATCTAATTTAACCTCTGGTAATTATATTTTATATGCATATCTTCATTATCCTAATGGAATAACCGGAGTATTTAGCAATGTAGCTACTATAACAAACGGAACTGCTGCAAAATAAACTGATGCTTTTTCGATTTTAACTTTTCTTGTGTAAATACGCTCAACCCTTTCTTTTTTCATTGATATTTTATCTTTTAGTAATAATCAAATAAAATTTTCTTATTCATTCTGCAATTATAAAATGTAATTTGTAAATATTCCCTTTTGATGATGTGTTAGTATAATTGAAAAAAGATACTCTGTCTTTATTATTCATACTTCTAATTACAAAATAACTATAAGATTATAGAAGTAGTAGTGTAAATTTTTTTATTTTACTTTTGATTAATTTAATACAAATCTTTGGTCATTAAATCTCTTGCATAATTAGAAACAATATCACTTTCAAACATAATATTTATTCAGTTTTAATTAGTCGTGGTTCATTATTTTGTGGTTTATCAGAATCGTAACTATATATGATACCTTGTATATTTTTTCAATTTGGTTCTAAACGCATCACTCATTATCCTGATGTACTTTTTCAATTTACAAATAGTATGTTTTATTACTATCCTTTTTCTAGAATGATTTTTGTTACACTCCCTTTCTACTTGTGACAATTCTTGATTTCTTTTCTTTCTGTAAGCAATGCATACAGTTGTTCTGGGAAATCCTTTTCTATGCCAAGATAGCCTAGATTAACGACATTAAGAACTTCTTTTGAGGTTATAGGATAATCGCTCTTGTAAATATCATAATCATATGTCTACTTCCTTTTTTATATGCAATCTTGTGAAGGATATAATCACAATTGTTGACCATAAGCTGATTCTTTACTGTATGTCTTTTCTTGTTGCCTGAATAGTAGGTATGACGTTTTCTCTTATCAACAGGTCTTCTTTGTATCTGCTGCTATTGTGTACAATCGGTAAAAGCCATAAATCCCGGATAATATTTCTCTACTTCTTCTGTGGTGTTTTTAGCCTTTTGGTTATTTGATATGTCTTCTACGGAATTGGTACGCATTTTCTTATCAAACTTTCTATCTTTTGGATATCTCTGCAGATGTTACTCACCTAAATTAAAGAGAAAGCCTGCTAATGTGTATGTGATTTATAGACGATAGTAGTAAACCAAAAGCATTAAAAATCTATTTTTTACATCTAGTTTGAAAGATCTACAGCCTGCTCATATTTCTCTTTTTACTTGTTATCTTTTCTTTTTGATAAACGCTGTATTTCTTTTTAGCATATCTTTTTGTTATTTCTTTATTGTAAAAATTATTAAACTATTGTATTGTCAAACCCGTGAAGGATTAAAGAGTAGTGGTTTTTGGGATAACCTCTTATATGAAAGCAACAAAAAGAGAACAGAGCAATGATGAACTTTAGGTCATAAAGCTGTTTGCGAATAATTATGCAAGAGATCTTATCTGTCAATTTATATGATTACATTTTATTTTAATATCATGCAAGAATCAAAAGTTGCGCTTGTTACAGGCAGTTCAAGCGGTATAGGTTTTGAAACAGCTCTTCTTTTGGCCAGATCAGGATTTTATACATATGCATCTATGCGTAATCTTGAAAAATCTAAAAAAATAAAAGATATATCTATAAAGGAAAATTTGCCTTTGCAAACTATTCAACTTGATGTAAATAATGACGAATCTGTCAAGGAGGCAGTTGATAAAATCCGGAAAGAGAAAAAGAGAATTGATGTATTAATAAATAATGCTGGTTATGGTCTTTTTGGATCAGTTGAGGATCTAACAATAGAAGAAATAAAAGCGCTTTTCGAGACTAATTTTTTTGGAGTAGTAAGAGTAACTCAACAAGTTATTCCTATAATGAGAAGTGGAAACAAAGGCGGAATAATAGTTAATATAAGTTCAGTTGGTGGACGCAGTAGTGTCCCTTTTTTATCTGCATATCATGGCACAAAATTTGCTCTTGAAGGTTTAAGCGAATCAATGTCCTACGAACTAGAGCCTTTTGGAATCAAAATTATAATTATTGAACCCGGATTTATTAGAACCAATATAATGAATTCTAGTATTCTGGCAAAAAAATCCAATTTGGATTCGCCATATTTTTCGTTTATACAAAAGGTAACTAGTCATTTTAATTCTATGGTAAATAATCCATCTTTGTCCACTTCCCCTGAAGAAGTCGCAAAGACAATACTAAATGCCATATCATCTCACAATCCAAACCTTCGATTAACAGTAGGTGATGACGCTGCTTCAATAATTCAGGCAAAAAAAGAAATGTCCGATGAGGGGTTTAGTCAAATGACAATAAACAGTTTTAACAACAAGGTAAATAAAAATTAAGATCTTCATTTAATAAAAATCTATAGATTTAAGCTGTCCCATTTCAATTGTGATCTTAAGAAATAGAACACCTTCAAAATATAATAGTTATGCATTATACTTGTACTTTTCTGGTCTTTCGTTAAGAATAATAGTTGAATATAATAGATCTCTTGTATATTATTCGCAAACAGCTTTATGACCTAAAGTTCATCATTGCTCTGTTCTCTTTTTGTTGCTTTCATATAAGAGGTTATCCCAAAAACCACTACTGCTTTTCAAATCATTTACAGGCTTGACAGTACAAAAATTCGATAATATTTACAATAAAAAAATAGAAAAAAGATATGAAAAAGATGAATTAAAACTTATATAAAATAAAAGAAGATAGAAAAAGAAAATCTTGTGCAGGAAGACCTTTTAAACTAGATGTAAAAAATAGATTTTTAATGCTTTTGGTTTACTACTATCGTATGTACATCACATACACATTGTAGTTGGCTTTTTTTATTTGACCTTGATCCGAGTACCATCTGCAGAAATATCCAAAAGATAGAAAGTTTGATGAGAATATGAGTACCAATTCCGCAGAAGACATACAACATTACAAAGAGGCTTCAAACAGTTGATGAAATTGCCCGATACATTAGATTTTTCTATTATATTTAGATTATTTCTGGATTAGATCTTCTTGCTCACTTGTTTATTTAACAAAATATAATTTGCAATATTAAATATTTATTATCTATAAACATTGTTGATATATCGATCTTGTTTAATATCTTTAAACTTGCTAATGGTTCTTTTTTTCCTTATACAAAAGACGCTTTTACATTATATAAACAAGTCACGAGACAATATAAAGAAATAAAGGTATTAGATTATGTTCGTCAGTTTGTTCCTGAAAATATAGCAAAAGATGTTTTAATAAACAAGAAAGATGTTTCAACCAATAAAATAGATTTCTTAAAACCAATGTTTGTTTGGTTTAAAAAAGATTTTATGAAATGGATGAATAAAAGTGTAATTTGTGAAAATTGTAAAAAACCTATGCAATTTCAATATTCTCAGGGAAATTCATGGAAATTAAGGGCAATTGAAAATTATTTTTGTTTAAGTTGCAAATCACAGATTATTTTTCCAAGATATGGTTTAATAGATAAAATTGCCGATACAAGGATAGGAAGATGTAGTGAATGGTCCATATTATTTGGAGCATTATTAACTTCGCTATCTATTGAAACAAGGATCGTGCATGATTTTCTTGATCATTGTTGGAATGAATCCCTAATATCTGGAAAATGGGTACATATAGATTCAACTTTAGATTATCCTATTTCAATAAATAGTCCTTATTATTATGAAAAAAATTGGCATAAAAATTACAATTATATTTTAGCCTTTTCAGATGTTGATGTAGAGGACGTTACTCTTTCATATAGTCATGAATTTAATTATATACAGAAAAGAAGATCTAAAAAGTATAATATTGATGATTTTAAAAAAATTTACTATGAAATAAATTAGTTGATAAATCTAATAAGTATAAAAAGAATATTGGATAAAATTCCGTTATGTAAATGTGGCTATTATTTTTTTTCTATAATTTTATAGTTGTTTTATTTATATATCCTTATTGTGGCTAGTCTCTGTAAATACAGGTTTATTGATTATATTCATTTACAAAGTCAAATTTGATCTTTTGTATAATCGATGACATTGCAAAAATTAAGAATCTAATTTGCATTAATCATTACTACCGAATTAAAATAAAAATATTACAAAAATTGTTAGAATTTATAAAACTTTAGGTATTGATTGACAGATGCTATTTTAATCAATGAAAAGAGAATTGTTTGATAATTGCATGATTATTATTCTCATTATTGATGACATTCTGTTTACTATATTGCAACTAAAATAGGCAAAATTCATTTGTTATTGTTGGTATAAATGTTGCTGTATTAATGAGTTTTCGAATTATGCAACTAAGAAATTTATGGGATAAACATTTTTACTGCCGAGATCGATAAAAGATTATGAATATCAGTGAATATCATGTGCAGATATAATGTTTCAATATAAAATAGAAAAATAAGGAGTGTTAGAATGAGGTTTCACCCTGAGAAAAGCGGGCTTCGTATATTTGGAATAGCTGAGAGCTTTAGAAAAACCAGTACTTATTCTGCGCTTGCAGGAATTGTAATGCGCGGAGATCGAATAATTGACGGCATTGTTTTTGGTAACGTCACAGTTGAAGGAAATGACTCTACACAAAACATCTTGTCTATGTATAGGTCATTAAAGAGAGATGACATTAATTGCATAATGCTTGATGGTCTTATTATTAGCATGTTCAACATAATAGATGGCAAACAACTTAGAGATAGTACCAATGTTCCAATTATAGCGATAACGTTTAAAGATTCAAAAGGACTAAAAGATACAATACATCATCACTTTTCCAATGATTCAAAGCTCAAATTAGAACAATATAGAAAACTAGGACAACGAGATAAAATTCTATTGAATACGGGTAAAATTCTGTTTATTAGATACTGGGGAATAAACTCAAAAGACGCTTTCACAATCGTCAATCGCTTTACAATCCAAGGTTCCATTCCAGAGCCAATCAGAATCGCAAAACTTGCTGCACGTGCACATATGCAAAGCAACTAATTTGGATTTGATAATTTATTATTATCTGCATTTACAGTTTAAACTATACTGCTGCTGTATTGAATAAGGGTATTTGAGTGATATAATAGATTTTTGCATAATTACATAACTTTTAAAGATTTATAGATTATCTATAAAATTTTTTAAATTTTTATTTTAATTTGCTAATTATAATATAAAATGTTATATTTTAAGATTTTTTGGCTCTGTAAAGTTAAGCAAAAAGCTATAGATTTTCTTATTGTTTATTATATATGATACAACAAGTTATAAAAAGAACAAGCATTAAAAATATGGTATAGGCGGATGCGAATCAATTACATACACGCCTAAATCTGGAACCTTTTTATCTACTTTTTGATTATTATTTAAATTTTGATAATAATCCTGGTGAGAATTTATTACCTCTCTTAATGGAGTATTGCTTAATATACTACCATCCCAGAAATACCCGATAGTTTTTTTGAATTAATTCTGCAAACCCGTATTGTCTATAGAATTAATATCATCATCATCCTTTATTGTTTCGACGTCTTCTATGATAGTATAAGGATAATGAAGTGGTACTGAAGTGCTTTGTTGCATAACCAAACCTATTTAGCTAGGATCCAACCAATTAATCATTTGTGATCCACTGGCCTTCTTATAATCAATCTCTTGTAAGACGTGGAGAGATACTTTTTTCCTATGATTTTCTGGATAGCTGGAATGCTGATCTTGCAAGGATGAATGAAAATAAGAATGGCAAAAAGTACAAATTTCCAGATTCTTTTGTTCTCATAGTTGGTCACATCAAAGTATACCTTCACCTTCCCTATAGACAAACCGAAGGAATTATAAAAGCAACTGTAGGAAAGAATCTTCCGGATCATCCATGCTATTCACAAATATGTAGAAGAGTAAACAAACTGGATATAGATATCCATAATAGTATAGAGAATGATGATGATGTCGTTATCATTATAGCAGCGGACAGTACAGGTATCAAGGTTACAAATAGAGGCCAATGGATGCAAGATAAGTGGGATGTAAAAAATAAGAAAGGCTACTATCTAAAGATACATGTAGCTGTAAATATAAAGACCAAAGAAATTCTTGCACTGGACGTCACAGATGAAAAGGTGCATGATGGAAAGGTTATGAAGAATTTGGTTGAACAGGTTTTGAATAATAACCATAATATCAAGATAAAATCATTTCTAGGTGATGGAGCATATGATAGCAATGAGAATTTTAAATATCTTCAAAACAAAAGGATTCAGCCCATCATCAAAGTAAAAAGGAACTCCATCATTTCAACCACGAGAATAATAAAATACGGAATAGAGAAGTTGAACTTCAAATAAAGGATTATCATAAATGGAAAAAGAAAAGAAAGTATGGACAACGATGGATGGTTGAAACAGCATTTTCATCTATAAAGCGGATGTTTGGTGAATATACATCTGCAACCAAGTTTCAAAACATGATAAAAGAGATGACGATGAAGGTATCGTTGTACAATCTGTTTAGAAGAGTTGCATAAAATGGATGGAAATAATTTAAGGAAAACTAGTTATGCAACAGAGCATAGTATAGGCTCTTTAATTGTATTGGGATGCGGAACTATTACTATTTTGCCTGATTCTCCATTTACAAGAGAAATATAACTTCCTTTTTGTCTTGCAATTTTTAATCTATAGTATTTTGAGTTTTAATCGATACATAAAAAGAATTGTTTCTTAAACTCATTTATTATATTGTAACTTCTATCTCTTCAACAAATGCATCTTTTTTAGATTTTTTTATTGTTTCCAATACCAGTTCGATAGCCTCCTTCATGTTATCTTTGGGGTCTTCAATATCTTCATCTTGACTTATTGCAGCAGGTATTTTCAAACATTGTACACTATAGCCTCATTCTGCTATTCACGCTTTTTGTATTAATATGGTGAACTTGGTCATACAAATAATATAGTATTATACCAAATCAATCTTTTTACATGTTTTGATAAATGATTTGCAATTCCGATAAAACAACAACAATTACATATACCATAACATTTAAATTTTAACTGTAGTCGTTATAGATTTATCTGTCAAATCGTAGCAAATTATGAATAAAATAATCATGCATTAAAGGCGATATTTTTAACAGTTTATAAATTCATTTCTATGTTTATTTAGAATACTATCTAATTTGTAAAACAAACAAATATTGCGATCATAATAAATCAAATAGATTTATCTTAAACCCATAATTACATGACTACCATTACTCGGTTTAATAAGATCACTTCCTTCGGATCCCATTATTGGATGACAAGCTCTTGATTGGATGCATTTGACAAGATTCTCAAATGGAACATTATTAATTAGTATATGCTTTAACTGTTTGTTACTTGATTGAAAAGATGATTGCGAATACGTTTGTTCAACTAAAGAGTATGTATTTGCAAATCCGAGCATCAAAATAAATGCAATAATGGAAAACAATAATAACATTTTCATCTTTATGCTACCTTCTTCATTTTTATATAGATATAATAAGATTTAAAATATTGCAATTATAAGTCTGTTCATATAGTAAATCTAATCGAGCAAACGATATACAAAGGTAGAAAATTACATTACATACTTGTTATATAGGTAATATTTTTTCTTTATTTCATACTACTTCCATATTTTTATTACTTTGTTGTTTGAATATTATTTTGCTATTGTTGTTATTGTTTGGTCAAACTAAATTTACTTCTTTTATTTTATCATTTTATTAAATTTTCTTTGTAACTTCTACATTCTCAGAAAACACTGACTCAGGACTTGTAATAGTTAAATCTTTTGTAGATACATATTTATCGTTTCCTTTTATAATTAACCATTGGTTTTCTCCCCAATTCATCTTTATTAAAGAAAACTTTCCTTTTAATTTTTGACCATATAAAGTAAATTCAATTTTGCCATCTTTGAACTGCTCATGAATATCACAATTGGTAGATCGGGTATCAAAAGTACCAATATCCCATACAATTACAGTTCCTGCACCATAATTTCCTGCTGGAATTATACCTTCAAAAAGTAAATAATCTAGGGGATGATCCTCAGTTAATATTGCTAGTCTCTTTATTTTAGGATCCAAAGAAATTCCTTTGGGTACAGCCCATGATTTTAATACTTGTTCTTTTTTTGACTCTAATCTAATATCATAATGTAATCTTGTTGCATCATGTTTGTGTATCACAAACCGAGGCTTGTTTCTAATTCTATAGATATTATATGGTGAGGTTGCTTTTAGTTCAGGCGTATTTGGAAAAACTCTTTTTTTACGATACTCTTCCAGATTATTTATCAATTCCTTCCTTTCACTGAGATTATTAAATATAGCAGATTCTTATACCTTAAAATTTAATGAATAGATATTTTTCTATGCTAACGATATGATACTTAATTAATGACTTTACTTTTTATAATAAACATAGTTATTTTACTATCTACAGGTTTTCTCATTTATTGTTCTGTATAGTCCGATTGTTACGTGATTCCTCTTTATAAAAACATTAGATAACATTCACCAACAAATTATATGAACAGGTACTCATACATCCAATCTCTAATTAGAAGAGGTGAAATCTTACTAGGCTTTGATATCATAAACAACTGGTATACTGAATTAAAAAAGATGAATAAATACAAGGTTGACAAATCATTTCATTATCCAAATATCTTCCTTATTTTACTTGGATACGCCAAAACACACTTTTATTTATTAGATCTCTTGCATAATTAGAATAAACAGCTATATGATCAGCAATTCTTCATTTTCTTGTTCTCTCATTGCTTTCATATGATCGGTTATCCAAAAAACCATTGCTTTTCAAATCATTCACTGCTGGTCTTACAGTGCAACAGTTCGATGACATTTATGAAAAAAATGTAACAAAAAGATATGCTAAACATGAAATACAACGCTTGTTCAAAAAAGATAGAGAAAGACGTATAGGTGCAGGTAAACCTTTCAAACTAGATATTAAAGATAGATTTCTCATGCTTTTGGTTTACTATCGTCTATACATAACTTACACTATAGCAGGTTTTCTATTTGATTTGGATCAGAGCAACATCTGCAGAGACATTCAAAAGATTGAAGGGTTGATAAGAGAATGTTTGCCAATTCCGCAGAAGACATACCCAATAACCAAAAGGCTGAAAACTCCAGAGGCAGTTGATAAATATTTTCCAGGCTTTCTTCTTGCTTTTACAGATTGTACCGAACAGCAAATACCAAGACCTGCGGATAAGAATAGAAGAAAGATATTCTATTCAGGTAAGAAGAAAAGACATACTATTAAGAATCAGATTACGGTTAACAATCGTGGTTATGTCCTTCACAAAGTACGCTATAAAAAAGGAAGAAAACATGACTACGATATTTATAAAAAGAACTATCCTGTCACTCCAAAACAAGTTGTTACTGTAGTTGATCTAGGGTATTTGGGCATAGAAAAGGATTTTCCAGAACAACTATCTGCACTACCATATAAAAAGAAAATAAACCAGTGTTTATCACAAGAAGAAATCGAGTTTAACATTATCCATTCGAAAAAGAGGATAATAGTAGAGCATACTATTAGCAGATTGAAAAAGTACAAGATAATGAGTGAGATATTTAGAAATAAATTGAGAAAATATAACAAGGTGTCAGACATAGTAGCAGGCTTGATAAACTATAGAATATCAAATTATCTGAACTAGAAATCGATATAGAATTAGAAGTGATGGTCTAGATTATTTCTAATTATGCAAGAGATCTATTATATATGTTAACTCAGACCGTTGCATAAGGTTATGCTAAAGGAAAATTACACTCTATCTCAGATTTTACAACCATAAACAGAAGGATAAACAGATTAGATTTTATGATAAAAGAATCAACATATAACAACAAATTCAAAAATGATTATCTCATCATAACGATGGATATACTGGTATCAAGATATCAACAGAGATCAATGGATGAAAGATAAATAAATGTAAAAAATAAGAAGGAATATTTAAAAATAGGCGGTGAGATAAATATAAAGTCAAAGAAAATTCTTCATAAAGTAACCAATGACAACATTAATGACAGTAAGGCGTTACCCAAGTTAGTTGATAGTGTTATGGAATTAAAAAAATAACAA
This sequence comes from uncultured Nitrososphaeraceae archaeon, assembly GCA_963830925.1. Classification (GTDB taxonomy): domain Archaea; phylum Thermoproteota; class Nitrososphaeria; order Nitrososphaerales; family Nitrososphaeraceae; genus Nitrosocosmicus. The sequence continues at coordinate 2,081,617 of CAWHOB010000001.1, forward strand.
TTGACAAAATTTTTGCAGATGGAGATTATGATGACAAAAGAATGATTAGATATGCGATAGACAAAGAAATCGCCTATTGTATCAAAGTAAGAAAGAATTTTATAGTGAGATGAAAAAAGGAAATGTTCTCATAAATCTGTCAATTTTGATTCAGAAAAATGATTCACAAGGGCTAAAGGTAGTATCATCTAAGGACAAAAATGGATTTGTTAAATGGATTTGTTGAAACTATTTTCTCTTGTTTAAAATAACATTTGGCGAATATATTTCTACAGGTAGCCAAAAGAATATGCTATGAGATGGTGTTAAAAACATCATTTTACAATAAGATGATTTCAATTTAGATAAAAATATCGTAAAACCGTGGATTACAGAGATTTATGCAACAAAGCATTGTTAAATGCTTTGTTGCAGGATTCCCCTTTTTCCAAATACATTTAGCTAACATCTGTCAAAAAATTGTATGAACTGGTCCTCCTACAACCAATCTTTAGTTAGACGGGGTGAAATTCTACCAGGTTTTGAGGTCAACCCACTGGAATAAGAATCTCATTTTCTGTCAATAATGATTTAACGGGCCATCAATCCTTCAAATTTGATCTTATATCAATAAGCAGAAATGATGTATGTCAGGGTTGTCAGGGTTGTCAGGGTTGTCAGGGTTGTCATAGTTTTTCCATTGTTATTTTTTTATTATTGATGAAATAAATTTCAAAAATAACAGTATAAGAACCCTGACATCTATGACATCTATGACGTAATACTAGTGATTAAGTTTATCATGAGTTTCAATGAGTGGGTTTATTACATAAGGAAAGATAAGAATGAAGATAATAATGATATACCAATTAGCATAAGTTATTAAACATCTCTTAACAGATAGTTTCTTATATTAAGATTGAATCGTTTTGTTCTGAAATATCCCGATATCTTGTTTTTAAAATCTATAAATGCTGGATAGTATTTTAGGACAAGTAGATCTCGAGGGTCATATTTCACACAGCCTCCATTACCATAAACGATGGTGATGAGGTTGGGAGGTATATGAATATCTTTATATGCGAGATTATCGAGAGGCAATCTTTTATTATCCTAAAAAAAAGGGAAAGAGATCTGAACATAAGCGGTTAGTATATTTTACTGATTTTTGTTTGCTGTACGCTAATTATTAGATCTCTTGCATAATTAGATACATTTCATTAAGTTGACTACAGATACACCATTTTTTCTTTTAGTTATGCTGCTTCATAATTCTGTAGTTTATCAAGCCTGCGACTATATCTGACACTTTATTGTACTTTCTGAGCCTATTTCTAAATATATCACTCATTATCCTGTACTTTTTCAATCTACAAATAGTATGTTCAATAACTATCCTTTTTCTAGAATGACTTTTGTTGTATTCTTTATCTTCTTGTGGTAATTCTTTTTGATTATTTTTCTTTTTATAGGGTAGAGATGATCTTTGTTCTGGAAAGTCCTTTTCTACTCCAAGGTATCCCAGATCATACACATTTAGAACATCTTTTGGGATAGCAGGATGATTTTCTTTATAGATGTTATAGTCATGTCTGTGTCCTTTCTTATGATCTGCTTTGTGAATAATATAACCATGATTGTTAACCGTAATCTGTGTCTTTGTTGTATGCCTTTTCTTCTTGCCTGAATAGTACATCTTACATCTTCTCTTGTCAATAGGTCTTGGAATCTGCTGCTCTGTACAATCTGTAAAAGCCATAAATCCCGGAAAATATTTCTCTACTTCCTCTGGCGTTTTCAACCTCTTGGTTATCTGATATATTTTCTGCGGAATTGGTACGCATTGTCTTATCAAACTTTCTATCTTTTGGATATCTCTGCAGATGTTGCTCTGATCTAGATCAAATAGAAAACCAGCTAATGTGTAGGTTATGTATAGGCGATAGTACACTAGAACCATGATAACTCTATCCTCAACAATGAGTTTGAAATGTCTCCCTGCACCTACATCTCGTTCTCTCCTCCTTCTTTTTGAGGATAAGCGTTTTATCTCGTACTTTTTGTATTTTGATTTTATTTCTTTATAAATGTCATTAAACTGTTGAATTGAGAGACCGGTAAAGGATTTAAAGAGTGATGGCTTCTTGGATAATCTATTGTAAGATAACAAAAAGAATGACATATTTACATACGATAGACGGAAATAAAGCTGTTTTGGCTAATTATGCAAGAGATCTATTATTAATTGTTTTTTGTAATTGTTTTGCGGCAGCAATTAATGAAGCCTTTTCCTCTCTTAAAAATAGTCTGTCCTCATTTTCTTGTGCGCTTATATCTCTTACTTTATTCATAAAGATCTCAATTTGTTTTATTATATTATTATATCCATTTTCGATTTTCATGCTTTCTTGTATTTGATAAAGACTTTCTTCTAGATCATCTATTGAGGTTCGATTGTCTGCCTCTTTTTTATTGTCGCTATTATGGCCATTTCTTTTGGATAAGTCTATAATTCCATCTTTCAATCTTTGTATATCCATTTGTACCTGATGCATCTTGGTATCCTACATTCATTAGCTCTTCTATAGTCTTGTGTGAATAATCAAATACTTTGTTATTAACTTCGTTACCATCATCTTTGTGATCTATATGTACTACTTTGGTTAATCTAAATCGCCCTTCTAAAAGTTCTCTATATTTTCTTGTCTTTCCTATTGTATTTATACTAGTTGCAGAGCTATTTAGAATTCTATTTATCTCTTTCTCGGATACGCCACATTTTTGTTCTGCCAGATTCTTTAGCTGCCTGACTAAATCAACATAATCAGTTACTACATTTGCTACTTGTTCATCGTAATCGGTCTTATCACCAAGAACCAAAGTCCACTTTCTATTTTCAACAAAGTCGCGATCAAAAGAAATTGGATCTTCTTTAAGTTCAGATGGCCATAAATCTGCTATATAAACCTCAAGATCCGGTACTACATTATCATATTTTTCATCATATTCTTCTTGTTTATGATAACCAGCTTTCCATAACCAATAATCTCTATGAGCTTGTAGGACTTCCCTTAATGGTGTATTACTTCTAAATCCTCCGTCCCAAAATATGTGTTCTTCATTTTTTATACCTTCCATTTCAACTTTAAACTTTGGATAGTTAAAAAAGTCTGGAAAAGCTCCCGTTGCTAGTGCATGCTCTATTTCAATGCCTTTCTGATTAAAGATAATGTTTTTATTATCATGATAGATGGTTTGTCCAGAATAACTATCAAACGTAACAGCATCACCAGTTTTTACATCAACAGTTACTAAAAGTAGCCTTGGTTCTTTCTCTTCAACAGAGGTTTTTATAGGAAAACGTGCAAATCGTTCCAGGGTTCTTTTAAGAGAAAATAAGACAAAGTGTTTGTTGTCAGGCCTAGGTACCAAATTTGATTGCTGTGAAAAGTCAAAGAACTTGTCAAAAGCCGACCATAGTGGAATTCCTGTGGCAACATTAAATGGTCCTAACATATGAAGAAATTGTTGTGCAGAATAATGTCTTCGTGCAGATTCAGCCGTAGCAGGTATATACCATCCATCTAAAATATAATCCTTCCAAAAACTAGGTTCCACAAGAAACCAATTTGCCATCATTTCATCATACCATTTTATAATACCTGTATTCATATTGGAATATGATTCTATCATCTCAACAGCAGAATGCTTGAATACTTTGCTTGTATTATGTAAAATATCCCACCAATAATGGTAAAATGGATTCATATCAAGGCCATCGGCTACAGTAGGCCACTGTTGTTGAGCCCTCCAAAATTCTATAACTTTTTCAGTTGAACTTTTCCAGTTTTCAGGATCTTCTAAACTTTTACCATTTTTCGTAACGCTACTTACTACGATTGCACCATTCATTGCACCAATAGATGTACCAGCAACAATATCAAACAGAGGTCTTTTTGCATTATCTAGACCTTTTCTTTTCTTATATTCATCGTTTTTAACAAGATTTTCAACTATAGATTGATACACTCCAGCTTCATATGCTCCAAGTGCAACTCCTCCTTGAAATATTATAGCTCTCTGTACTCGTTTGACAATTACATTTGCGATATAAGGAGGATCTCTTGTTTTGCCATCATCATCCTTGATAGTTAAATGAAAACTTAGGATGGTATTAGCTTGTGATATATTGGTGGCAATGGTATCGGCATTATTGTCTTTAACATATGGAGCTGTAAATGAAAAACTCGACTTGTCTTTAGCACTCTCATTAATAATAGGTATGCCTGCAGTTTGTTTCCATGCATAATTTTTGATAGAATTAGTATCAATATCTTTTACAAGATCGCTTGCCTCTAAAACAACTACGGAGCCTTCAGAGACAACATGCTTAAAAGGTGGTTTTTGGTTAGTTTCTGTATATTTGCCATTTTTTGCAATTCCAACCCGCTCTTTTCCATTCATAATGATTTCTGATCTTAGATAGAATGTCCTTGGGCATAAGCTTTTCCTCAAGTTGATTGAAAACTATACACAAAGCGTTATAGTTATCAATTAGATGCTATGCAATACATCCAATCACTAGTGCTCCATAATGTATCTCTGGTGATGGTTTATCGTTATAAATTTTCCTTCAATTATATACGTATTATTGATAACAAATAGTAGATAATATCTGCATGCATAAACTATCTGGCAGAGTATTCAATACTATGAATCAAGATAGTCACAAAAAGACATGTTTTAACAGATAAAAAAGGAATCCCTCTATCTGTAGTTATTCTTCTTCAGCCAATACACATGATATTAAATTGGTAACAGATGTGGTGGATAATGCAGTTGTCAAACGACCATCATCATATAAAACTAAAAAGCAGGAAGAAGACTTTTGGAGAGGTTCCTAGCTCCGCCCATAACCATAAACTTCGGTGACGATGTATTAATATATACAGGAATTAGAGATTACTTATTTTTTTTTTTGATCTTTCCCTTGAATTATCCTTCAGAAAACTGTTACACCATTCTATAGCCTCTTTATTATTTATTACGAAGATGTGATATGCATGGAGAATTATCACCATTTTCATCCATATACTTTGTTTTATTATTACAAAGATAAAGTAATCTATTTCCTCGATATATGCTGTAAACATTTTTAAACAATTCTAGAAAAAATTTTGTAAATATCGTACTCCAATCTGTAGTAATCAGTCCTTTTCAATTCAATTTATGGATCTCGTTTATAATAGTTCTGCTACAGTAGAACATTTAGTCACAACATATGAACAACTTAAAACAAGATTATAGGAATCATGCAACAAAGCATTTCATAAGTAATTTTGTTTTCCTTATTTAAAAGTACAAAAAATTATAGAGGGTTAATCAATTCTTTCAGAGCGAAGGATTTGACGGCTGGACGATATGAACAGTTATTTTATAAATTTAAGAAAACTTGAATAACAATAATAATTTTCTATGGTTCCAACTGTTTTATAAAATAACCGTCAGAACCGTCATACTGTCAAATAATTTGATAATAGAAAATCAACGAAAGATACATTACAGAAAGATTTTCATATTCTGAAAGTTGTTCCTTCAGCAGACTATAATGTAAGTTGTTTAATTTTCCGGTTGCATAGAACTTCCAAACTTCTTTTTATCTCTGCAACCACTGAAAATTAAAAAGGTTAATCCACTTCTTGCAAAGCACAGTATTTGACAGTTTGCCAGCATTGACAGTTGTTTTAAAATATTCTTCAGAAAAAACTTAAAATCTATTCAATAAATGGTCGCAATATTTCCGACGGTTTTATAAAACAACTGTCTGAACCGTCAAACTGTCCAACGGTTTAAATTAAGAAATTGAGGTTGAGGTTGAGGTTGAGTTATGGCTCCAAAGCTTTCATTTTTTACTACATACATGCTGCTTCATAAAGTGTATGTCGCCATTTAGAGAACATTTATCACAGTCAAATATATCTGAATTGCCACGTCTGTATATGTTCGGATTAAATAATTTATCATGTCATTATTATTGTTGTTATCATCGCCGCCACCTTCAGAAAAATGGAATGGGTATTGTGAAAAGCATCCTATTGTTTTCTGTATGTTTATCGCTTGTTGTTTTAGTTCTGGGATCAATAGTGCCGGGCATTCCGGTAGACAATACTACTAATATGAACATGGATGGATATTTCCTTTTAGTTTTTATCCAGTTAACGCCGAACTATGCTATATATACCAATTAGTATATGTTTTCTAAATTGTATTTCATAACAAAGGTAACCGTTGTAATATGATTAACATAGATTCTGATGCAAAAACATTCTCAATAGATTATAATGAAAAATGATTCCGGTATCTCCGGTGAGCATAACTTATTTCCGGAAAATGAAAGTTTATCTTCGGTTTTAGATGGTTTATCTCCGGCTTCAGATACATTATCTCCGGAAGATAATCAAGTTTTGAGCATATAATCCGATGAACCTGGAGTTACCGGACATACTGGAGATAATTTTATTGTGATGGGAATCCATCAAAAAGCGACGGTATGCCCCTTCATGCTGAATTCAATAGGGGGTAGTATACTAACTGTTGGTCAAAAAGTAGACCTGTAAACCATATTCAACTACAAGGAGACTACAATAATAACAAAACGGAAAGGATGAAAGAGATCAAAGTGGTGAGAAAACTATGAGAGGCTTAAAGAAGATAGATACTCAATCCTAAAGGATTACAAAATCTATCACAATTATATAAGACATCAAGCACTAAAGGGAAAGACATCTGCAGAGGCTTGTAGGATTATAATAGAAGGAAAGAATAAGTGGTTAACGCTGATACAGAATTCGATGGATTGTAAAGAATAATATAAATGTTTATAGCTAATCCCAATCTATTAATATTATAGAATATGAAAGAAGAATGTAAATCAAAATCAATCGATAAAGATAAAGATGAAGATGTCCATACTTTGATTGAAAAATGGATTGCTAATCCTTCTTCCGATTTACTATCTGCTTTTCCTAGGAAGACAAAGGTTGTTGACGATCTATGAATTTTTTTTCCATAATGACAAATAAACCTGAAATGTCTCCTATTTTATGCATCGCATGATAAAATCTATTTTTAGAAAACTCGTCAAAATATAAACAATATATTACATGGATCGTATCTAAATCCTTAGAGTCAGGATATGTTTGCATCTGGATATCCATAGACATGAGGAATACTTTAAATTCATATTTGAGATCTAGTTTCAATGAGCCTAAAACTCTATTTCCAAAATCTCTTGATATAGTGACGGTGTTTTTGATAATTATTCTTTCATTATCTTTTTCTATTATTAATTCAGGGATTTGTCCATTAGGTAGGCTTATTTTTTATGAATTAATTTTGAATTATCTGTCTCGATCTCCTCTGCTATCCATTTTTCAATGTTTATAACTTTTGAAATATCGTCTTCAATTTTATTTATTTCCAATTATTATTCAATTAGAATAAAATATTATAGATATTTTATAGTATACTGGATAATTAGTTTTGTCTATACATAAACGAGTTTTTACAACCTTTTTAATTCGAAAGACCAAACGACAACTTTACAGAACCCCAAATATAAATATTTATCGCATATAATAGTGTGATATTATAACTTCTAGTAAGAAGTCAGTCGATTTCCTTTAATATTATTACTATCTTTTTATATTGTTAAATAGATTATTTTATTATCCACTAGCTACACCTTGAATTTAAGATAATATAACTAATTCATCATTATAACCTATTTTATATCCTTTACAGTATTCTTCACTATAGCTTGTATTAGGACAGCCTTCGAAACCTGCACTACTTGTTTTAAAATAGTCATTATCCGCTGCCACCGCTCCATCATGATATCCATTATAGAAATCTTTGTAATTATCGTTTGTATGAGAAGGAAGTGTATGTACATGGGACCAGTTGTCCGATAGTAGTTGTGTAGCATTATTATATCCATCTAGATAATCTTGGCTATGTTTTCCAGGTGACATTGGTATATCGTTGATATTTTCTACAAATCCATGATTATAACGGATTGACGAAACGCCATCTTTATATCCTTGTAAATAATCTTGAGTATGTTTGCCTAAAGGTATAGATAATCCTTGGTATCCATCGGAGAATCCCTGGTTATAATTATGAGATTTTCCATCTAATTGGAGACAAAGCATGAATAGACATGATAGCCATAGCTGAAGTAATACGAATATAAATAGGAAATGTTATACACAATAATAATAAAGTCCTTAATACGTGGAATTTTTTATTCATTGTTATTTAAGCCTCCATATTTTACATCTATTTATAGATTTCCTTAATATGGCAAATTGCTATAAAATATTTCCAGAATTACTACTCATTTAGTCCTATAGAAGTGTTATATAGATCTTTACTATAAAATAAAACTATAAAAAGATTCGACTTTAATGTGTATTATATTTGAATAATAAAAGAATAGCTACAATGATTGTAGCCCTTTTGACTATAATAGTAAGCATAGGGATCTTGGTTACATCACAAAATGTATCAGCATTGACATATACGCAGAGATATAGCGAGGGAATGAGTCAAGGATATATTGATTGTAATGATGGCAATGATTACCATCCTAATTCTCCATATTTAACATCACATTCAATAGCGTATCAAAATGGATATAATCAAGGATCATATAACTGCCATCATGGAATTCCAGAACAAACAAAATCAACAATAGAAGCACAGCCTACAGAGACATTATCCACTACCGCTAGATGCGATGCATCAAAACAAACATGCGGTTATAATCAAGATGGAAGTTCCTATCCTATCCACAACAATAACAATCATGTATCTGAAGTAGAATCAACTACTTCAGTTAATCCATTTCCACGTCATTGTGACATAGGAGGATGGCCTTCATGCTACAATACCGGTTACAATGCAGGATTAGATGATGGTAAAAAAGGACTTGGGAACGGTAACTGCAATGGTAAACATTCAGCTAACTTCTGCAGTGGATATTCTAAGGGGTGGGAAGATGCTCATCATACTGATAATATTAAAAGCCCGGATAATAACAACGGCAACAGCAATAATCAAATTCAAACTTCAAAACAAGTTCAAAATAGTACCAATAATAATATTCCAATCAATAATCAGAATTCAACTCAAAAAAATAATCTACATTCTAATTCTAATACGATAATATACATATCACCTAATATATCGCCTAACATAAGTTCTAATTCAGGCTCAGCATCAAATACTAATTCGACTTCGGGATCAGGTGCCTTATCAGGTTCTAATTCAGACTCTGCATCAAGTGCAGGACATAACAAATAGATTTATGAAACAACATAATCATAATCTAAGATCTTTTTAATTCATATCTAGCTACACTTTTAACTTGCTCTTGATTTTTAGGTTTGACATCTAACACAAGTAAGCCATCAAGATTACTATACGCGAACATTCGAATAATAAATCATAAATTTATGTTCCTATTATCACCTTAAATCGTCAACGCAAATAAAATACTGTATTCTTATGAATATGAAAATAAATAATAAATCATCCATTATTGTTCCTCATTTGATGGTTTTATCACAAATACACTTAACAAGACCATTATCGGCATCGAACTATAACTATTTTATTCATTTTAAATAATATTGTGTGATAATATTTTTTTATACATGCTTGCTTTCTAGTAAACATTTTATTATCAAGCAGTTAAAAATTGATAAAAATAATATCTTTATATTCATTTGATAGTCTGATTTCTAACTATGCCATGAGACATTTTTTACAACCACTTTATCTCCACTTTGAAATGCGACTTTACTGCCATCATATGAAAGAACAGGCTCAAAGTTATTGAAATTATTGTGAGTTACTTGGATGGTCTTACCTACTGTTGTTGATCTATCATTACTTTGATCTTTAATATCGTTATCATTGAAGGGCATGTTTGAGATATCCTTTACAAATATCTGCTTATAAGATCCATCAAATGCTGCATACGCTATCTTATTACCGTCTGGAGATAATGAAAACCTAGTATCATTTCCATCAATTATATTATTGAAAGTTGAATTAGACACCACATTCGATGTGATCCATTCACCATCCTCGTTTAACTTTGCTATATAAATTCCATTGTTAGCCACATAAGCTATAGTTTTACCGTCATATGATACAGCTGGAAAGTAGTTGTATGTATTATCGCTATTGATGCCTTTAATTGTGACTCTCTCTATTTTATTTGGGTTATCTACTTTAGTAGTATATATTTCGTAATGATCTTCATCTGTTTGATTATTAAATACAATATGTTTTCCATCACCCGATAGAGCGACCGATGGAACTCCAACGTTTGATATGTTTTTATTTAGATTTGTGTCCAAGATTTTTATTGGTTTCTGAAAATTGCCATGACTATTTTTAGTTGAGGTGAATATTTGTATATCTGTGACATCATCAGGACTAGCATCATCATAGGAATAAGCAATGATTTTCCCACTAAAGGATAATGGATGCACATCCAATGAACGATCTAAACCATACCCATAATCATTGTCTATTGGAGCTGTAGCGTTTTTTAATGTGTTTATGTTTGACATCGATGAGGGAAAGAGTACATTAGATAAATCGGTTACATCTAAATAGGTTACATCTGAATCTGGTTTTGAATGAGCATAAGAAACTTCTCTTCCATCACCCGATAATGTAGGACATGATTCAGAATTAATTGTTGTTACTTTAGCAAGTGTTCCTTTGGCATCTGATGATGATATCACGGTGTCATTATTCTTTGTATCGATGTATGCAACAATGCTTCCGTCATAGGATATGGATGGACACATTCTAATATTATAAGAACAGGAGTGAAATCCATCATTGTATCCTTCGATAACAGTATTTGTAAGTCTTTTTGTTTTTTCCAGTTGAAATAAATTCTCATTGCCGCCATTTTTAACGTCACCACAACCTTTCTTGTATCCAAAGTCTCGTTCATCAAAAGTAGTGTTAGAGCTTAAATGGTGTCCTGATGTAGTATTTGAAGATAATGTTAGTTGATCTTTGTTAAGCAAAGTAGTATTATCACCAGCGTTAGGAGCAACGTGTGATGATGAAGGTAAACATTTTTTATAACCTGCATCATATCCTTTCATAAAAGTATCGGTATGCGTGCTAGGCCCACCATTACTGTCTAGGTATGGATGCTTTGAACCGTTGTCGCTAACTTTGGCATCATTACATCCATGAACATATCCTGAATTATATCTATCTTCGTTTGTCAAACCGTATGCAATAGGTGATGATAAAGTAGATAAGTTAATGAAACTGGTGTTGATGACATTGATGATAAAAATAACAGAGATAAGAATTTCAATAAGAAGAAAATTAAAACTTGATTTTTTATAAAAAGTCATATATGCCCATTAAAATTAGAGAATATATATCTATGATATAAAATTTCTTTTGATATTTGTAGTTACATTTCCGTTAATTAACCTTATTAGAATAGATAATATAATATTTTTATCTTGAAATCATGATGATCTACAAGTATGCTCATTAGTATCGAGATTAAACTCTTGTTTATAGTATTCTCCTTATTTTCTTCTTTTTTTGTGAATTTTTTTCACAAAAGAAAGTTAAAAGTGATTCTATCATCTGTTTTTTAAATTAAACTATTAAATTACTACAGCCATATAGTATATATATGGGAAATTAATTTAAAATTGGTGTCTTTAGTATACAACCCATTCAATAATATTTAGAATGATGATTTATTGCTTTGTTGCATGATTCCTCTTTCCCAAATACATTTAGCTAACATCCCTCAATAAAACATATGAATTGGTCCGTCTACAACCAATCTCTTGTTAGAAGAGGCGAAATACTGCTAGGATTTGATGTTATAAACAACTGGGATGCAGAACTAGAAGGGATGAACAAAGACAAGATTGGCGAGCCATTTCATTATCCAAATACCTTCCTTCTCTTGCTTGGATATGCCAAAGTGTACTTTCATCTTCCTTATAGACAAACGGAAGGAATCGCACAAGGACACGCCAAAGGAAAAGTACCTTCCATCCCACATTACACCACAATAAACAGAAGAATAAACAGACTAGATATCAAGATAAAAGATATAAATAGTAAAAACAAGGATTTTGAAGACGAATACATCATCATTGCGATAGATAGTACAGGTATCAAGGTTACCAATAGAGGTCAATGGATGAGGGATAAATGGAATGCGAAAAATAAGAAAGGATATTTGAAAATACACGTAGCAGTTAATGTTAAAACCAAGAAAATACTTTCTATGAAGGTCACAGACGAGCACGTTCATGATAGCAAAGCGTTACCTGAATTGATTGAAAATATTATAAAATCAGATAACATGGTATCCATAGGTAAACTGTTGGGTGATGTGGCGTATGAAGGCAATAATATTTTTAGATTCTTATCAGACAACGGAATCCAACCTTGCATTAAAGTAAGAAAAAATGCTAGAGTTCGATGGAAAAAAGGAAACACCCTTAGAAATCTAGCAGTGTTAGCGCAGAAAAGTGATTTACAAGGATGGAAGGATAGCGTAAGCTATGGACAAAGATGGATTGTTGAAACAGTGTTTTCTTGTTTAAAGAGAATGTTTGGTGAATATGTTTATTCGGTTAGAATAAAGAATATGGTACAGGAAATGATGTTAAAAGCGTCATTGTATAATAAGTTGATATCTGTTTAGGTAAACCAAATAGTAAAATCATCGATTATAGGAATCATGCAACAAAGCAGCTAACATTCACAAACAAAACATGTGAACTGGCCTGCCTATAACCAATCTTTAGTTAAAAGAGGCGAAATTTTGCTAGGTTTTGATGTCATAAAAAACTGGAAGACAGAGCTAAAAGAGATGAATAAAGACAAGGTTGGGGAACCATTTCATTATCCAAACACTTTTTTCCTTCTTTTACTTGGTTATGCCAAAGCATATTTTCATTTGCCTTACAGGCAAACCGAAGGAATAGCACAAGCTCATGCTAAAGGAAAACTATCCTCTATACTTATTTACAACAATAAACAGAAGAATAAACCGTTTAAATATCAAGATAAAAGATGCAGATAACAAAAGTAAAGAATTTGAAGATGAGTACATTGTCATTGCAATGGACAGTACAGGAATAAAGGTTACCAATAGAGGTCAGTGGATGAGAGAGAAATGGGATGTAAGAAAGAAAGGATATTTAAAAATACACGTTGCAGTAAATGTAAAAACCAAGAAGATTCTTGCTATGCACGTAACCGATGAGCATATCCACGATAGTAAAGCATTACCTGGATTGGTTGATGAGGTCAAGTCAGGTAAAAAAATAACAATCGGTAATCTATTCGCAGATGATGGTGCTTATGATAACAATGGCATTTTTAAATATTTATTAGACAATGGAATCAAACCTTGTATTAAAGTAAGAAAGAATTCTAGAGTCAGCTGGAAAAAAGGAAACATCCTTAGAAATCTATCGGTGGTAGCTCAGAAAAAAGCTTTACAAAAGTGGAAAGACAGCGTTAGCTATGGAAAGAGGTGGATTGTTGAAACTGTTTTCTCTTGCTTAAAGCGAAGGTTTGGTGAGTACGTGTACTCTGTTAAACTAAAGAATATGATACAAGAGATGATGTTGAAAGCGTCACTATATAACAAATTGATATCTGTTTAAACAAAATGGGTAGTAAAATATGGAATTTTAATAATCATGCAACAAAGCATTGTTGTACTACATTCAAACTCTCGTTAATGATGTTTGCCAGTTGTTCTGAACCACCAAAATCGGTGGCTTTTCTTACCTCAATTATCTTTTTCTCTATATCATTTGGAGTTTTGCTTGGGCTGTTACATGGTTTCCTAGATTTAAACCTCAGACCTGCAGTACCTGCTTCTCTGAACCTTTTTACCACACGCTGTAACTGACGTTTTTACTCCTTCCAATCATGTCAGCAGCATCTTGTCTTGTTATCCTGATGATGTCACTGACAAGGGGTTCTGGCTACTGTATGATAACGCTTTCTGACAGACTCTTTTGTTCATTCCTTAATATGACTATATGCCATTCTTCTAAGTACACCTCTCCTTGTACAATAATCTTTTATTCTCACTTTGTTTATTGTGCATGAGGGGTGACACATGTCTCTTAGCTTACCACCATGAAAATCTCGCTGTATGTTGGTACTCTTATATATCCTGTTTAGCAATCATTAAATATATTTTTCATTCTAATAAGATTTTCTGAGCATGGCTATCGCTAGGAATATGTATAGGCAGCGGTGTGTAGATTGATATTCTTTTTCTTGTTTATCGATGTTCTAATTTCTGTAGTTTTCGTTCATACCTTTGCTTGTCCATGTATCTATAAAGTTCGTTTCTGGTCAGCATGTACCATATAATAACAAGTAATTCTTTTGCTGTTGCAGCAACTATGGCTGTAGCATAATGACCTCTCCTATTTCTTATTCTATCATAAAATGTTCTCAAATGAGCATCATATCTTATTGCAGTAAGTGCACATTGAACAAGTATCCATCGCAGCAGCCATGGTGAGTGGCCTTGTTTTGTTATTTTTCCTGTTTTTGTTTTTCCTGATGATTCTCTGATAGAATGAGCTAACCCTGCATAACTTACTAGTTTCCATGGTGTGGAAAACCGTCTTACATAGACTATTTCTGTGGATATGAGCATCGCAGAGAATATATCTATTCTAGTTATGCTAAGGAGAATCTTAACGTCCTTATTATCCAATGATGCATATTTTGATATCTCTTTTGATACTGTGTCTATCTGTTGGTTAATTGCTTCGATAGACTTTATTGATGTATCCAGGATAATTCTATCTACGGGTGTAACCAGAGAAGACAACGATTTAAGCCACTCAATTCCGGATTTGCTAAATATGTCAGTTAAATTGGTTTGATAATCATATTTGTCAAGGATTGAATGTACTTTGTTTGTTAGTTTTGTTTTGGTTCTTCTGGATAGAGTTATTCTGTGTCTAACAAGACTTCTCCTATCTCTGTCTTCTCTCTTTGGGACATACGATTCATATATCAAATCTGTTCGCAGTAGATCAGATAATATTCTAGCATCAAGTTTATCTGATTTTATTTTGGCTTCGGCTATTATCCTTGTCTTGTACGGATTGGCAAGTTTCGTATCTATTTTATTCTCTTCAAGCGTGTCATGAATTCTCATCCACATGTTTCCTGTAGATTCTAAGACTGCTCTAGTGGAACAATTTCCATGTGACTGTATTCTTGAGAGTAGATTGCGTATCCCATCCCCATCATTACCAAAGAAGAATCATCCAATATCTTTCCTTTGTCATCTTTAAGCGCTGCTCTACACTTTCTCTTTCCTACATCTATTCCAAGATGATTCATATTTTTCATTTCCTTTTTTTAAGTTGGCTTTACAGGCAACGGCATACATCCATCCACCCTTCTTGGGTACTTTGACAGCCGCTTGATAAGATAGGGTTCAGTCAGAACTTCGCTCTCGTATGGAGCATGTAAAACTTGAACCTAGCCAACATACAAACTAGAATATACTACAAGATTTTCATGTCGTCAGAACTGTTAACAGGGTCCATATAAGAGTAGTGCCATATAAGTAAAAGTGAGTACAATGCAAAATACCAGCTATAAGAAGGAAGAAAAGAATTGACATGTTCAAAAGAGAAAACTATGAATATATATCGTAAGGGATTTGTACTCACACACTTCCTGACTGTAGCTGATGTGAAACGCTCTAGTTCTTGCAAGGAAGGTCATCCCGTACCGGTCACTAACATTCCTTGAATTGGAAGAATGGATTATTATTAATGGAAAGCCCAAGCAATCATGCAGGATAATTGCAAACAATGTATACGTCCAAAATCTTTAAACACCTTCATAATTATAACAACTTAAAGATAAACCTATTCCGATTTCTATCCCTACATGCAGGCAAAAATATAGACATATAACAAGACATTGAAGAACGAATTCTTTCAGTGGAAAATATGACAGAAAAACGGTATATCTAGGTAGTATCTTAAATTGATTGCTATGTGGCCGCTTCATTTGTATAAAGTATAAATGAATGATATTTCTATGCTTCCCTGTTATGACCTGGAAATATCTATCCATAAAATAAGTCAACATATAGTATATAATTTGGCAATACAATAGAAGAATCAGTCTCATCTATTGGATACAAACCAACTCAAAGTAGAACGTATCATTTCGTTTAGCGATGCTCTTTTTGCATTTTCTATCACATTTATGGCCTTCGCTCTGCCATATTCACCGCTGCCAACTTTTCCCAGCAACGTTGTGGAATGGGAAATAGTAAGAAAACTGTCCCAACTACTAATACCTAACCTAATTCATTTTGTAGGCAGCTTCATGATTGTAGGGATGTATTGGATCAATTATCATAGAATCATCAAGTACCTAACACACGCCAATCTAACATTTGTGTGGCTCAACTTGTTATTCTTGCTCTTTATAGCATTAGTTGCCTATTTTACCGCACTTCTTACTGCAAATCCTTCTCATATAGTATTTGTAATAATCTTTGCTAGCATTATGACGGCTACAGGGCTTGTCTTGAGTATTATGTGGTGGTATGCTACTCACAATAGAAAATTGGTAGACAAAAGCATGGATCATCATCTGGTCAAGTATATTCTTCTTAGGATATTTGTTTCTCCTGTAATATTCCTTATTTCAATTGGAATTTCGTTTATTAACATACAAGCAGCTCAATATTTCTGGGCTGTGATAGTTCCTGTAAATATTATTATATATATGGCACACATTCCGCACCTTCATAAATTATAAGATTCAATATTGTGTATTTGAAAGAATATTCTGCTGAGCAAGGGTCAATATTGAATACTGGAACAATACACACATGCGATTGGTTCCATTTTTATTATGGCGCTCATTGATGTATTACATTTTTATTCATTGTTACAATGATTTTCATGACATCTTTACTATGTAATTCTCAAGAACTCGATCTGGATAAGCGATCGAGGAGATAAGTAAAGAGTTTATCGTCAAGACAACAAATTAATGATCAATAATAAACTTTACATTATATTAATACCTGCAATAAATATAAGAAGATGACCGGATCTCCTGAAAGGAAAAACTGGAGACGCCAATTCCTTGATAATCTCAGAAGATTCGAGGCCACCAACCTCAGATTATTCTATGGTGTGATTATGGGGTGCTTCATGATGACGTTATTGATCATAGGTTTAGTCTTCAATCACGAGATGATTTTTGCTACTTTGGGAACACTGTTTATCGGCGGAACCAGTGTGTCAATATTAGAGGAGCAGAGATCTAGACAGTCCAAAATTAACACTCTAATTCTTATATCGATAGTTAATGCATTAACCTTCGCAATTGGCACCGCTTTAGCCACAACCGGTTTTATTTTGGTACCACTTTGTGCTTTGGGATTGTTTATCATTTCGTACGCTGGAGTATTTCCTAACAGTATAAATATCGTCTTCATAGCGGCTATAACCTTCTCAGTAGGGATCGGTCAGTCATCCGGTGGTGGTGTATTAGATATTGCTGAACGATTTCTGTTAGTCATTGCAGGTGGATTATGGGGAATACTTGGCAGTATCATAGCTATTACGCATTCGATATCAAAGACGAAGCCCGAAGCAACAACATATGCCTCTGTTCAGTCGTCTCCTCTCCAAATCACTCATGAAAAATGGTTCAAACCGTTATCAATTAATTTATCGCTCAAATCAGAGGTTTTCCGATTCGCAATCACTTTGGCGATTACTGGTGCAATTGGATTGCTCGTTGCTATAGACCTGGGTCTACAAATGCAATATTGGGTACTAATAACAATATGCATTATCCTTCTTCGTTCTAGCATTTCTAAGACTATATTCAGCTACACCACTATGCGTATTATAGGTACCATTGTTGGTGCAACAATTGCCTCTGTAATAACCGCGTACATGGACATTCCAGGGATATTATTGTCGTTCTTGTTTCCGTTTGCCATAATGCATTTAGCAATAAGTAAAGTCAACGACATCTTGGCAACACTCGTGTTAACGACATTCATGCTAGTGTTACTGAATATTCTGAGTCCAGATCATACATTACTCTCTCAAATACGTATATTAGATACTATAATCGGTGCAGGACTGGCCTTAGCCGGTGTATTTTTCTTATGGATCTCTTCTCATTGGAATAGGCCAGGAATATTGTCACTTTAGTATGATATAATTCAGTTTATCCTCTTTGTTGTACATTTTTTGTATCGAAGGTTAATAATAGCCCTATGCAGTTGAACAAATCATACACTGTTAACTCTTCTTTATTAGATCACAGATCACAGATAAAAAGCCAACAACTGTTTCTGATGGAATAAGCTTGGGTATAATTTTTGTACTAAAAGTGTCAACATTACAACAATGGATATTAATTCAGATCAACTAAAAAATCTCCAGGTTCAGGCTCACGGTATACTGCTTAGATTCCTTCTCCAATCAATATTTGTATTGTCAGTCATGTCATGTCTGGTTAGTTACATCCTCAAACCTATCGTCTATTAGATCTCTTAGATAATTAACTGCAAACAGCTTTATGACGCTTTGTTGCATGATTCGAAAATCAGTTAAAAATTTAAGTTATGCACAATAACAACAATCGGATTGACTATTTTCGTTGTAAATTTCTCATACATTTTACTGAAAATTTTAAGGTGTGCTAGGATACATAAAGATATTTTTTTTACATTTTACTATGAACATAGGATTAATTTTGTATCAGCCTATTGTCAAAAGGGCTCTTAACAGTTGTGTAAACACAAGGATACATCTTCTTGTAAAATATTTATGATTGCTTTGCCATGATTTTTATTATAAATATTCTTCCATTTACTAACGACCCGGCCTATTTCTCATTCGTCTTTAAAAGTAGAATTATTAATCGCTTGTCTTTGTAACCATAACCATCTTACTTCAATTAAGTTGAGTTCTGGTGATCTTACCGGAAGAAAAACTAATTTTATTCTTGGACAATATTTGGATATCTCTTTCTTTACTATCTTTGATTTATGTGCCGAAAGATTATCAAGTACAACAAAGATATTTTGAATATTCTTATTATATCTTCTATCTACTATTTTAGAAAATCGATAAACTGTTTTCCTGTATTATTTCTATAACAATGTACATGTATCTTATCATCCGTGTGGTCGTACGCTTCAAACACATTTAACAGCTCTTTTATCTTTTGAGCCTTTTCGATCTTTATCTGTGTCGATGACCATGATGTACCACCATGGGTCTTTGCTGTTATCGGTCCTTTTTCATCTATATATAAAAGTACATAATCAGAAGGTGTGTTGTACCTTAGTTGTTCAATAATCTATGGCTATTTATTTAATTAATTAATTCTGCTTTAATTGCACTAGCAGATTGATCACCTTTTCTAAGGAAGCTTTTGTATGCTTTCCACTGGGTGTATTTCATTCCATTCGACATGATCTGGTTTTGGATATCCTATATCCTTAACCCATTTACCAGTAATACGTACATGGTCGCCTGCCTTAAGAGTAGGAATATGTGATCTTGTATCAACTCCTTTACAATAATCTCCGAACGCGCTAATATAAGATGAACTGGGTTTCTCCCAACAGATGATTTCTATGTGCAATCCATGACCTGTATTATTTACGTTTAAAAGTTTCCAATTGTCGTTGGGCGCGGTACCATCTGGATCTACATTGAAAGTTAAATCTCCATCGTGTTCTTCCGTAGTAGGTGTGGCTCTTATCTTCCCATCAAAAATAACACAAGCTGGCGTATGTCCTAGAAGTCTGCTATATGTTTGGCCGTGACTCCAATGGCTTTTGCCTGCTCCATAAGTGTGCTCCCATAGAAAATCCAGAATTTTGCAGTCCCCTTTTTTTGGGCATAGGAGTTTTCAGCTGAATTAAAAAGAACAATCCCAACCAACCCAATTAAAAAGACACTATTTATAATAATAGAAATTAACAAAGCTTTTATCATTAACTTTGATATTCTAAGGCATTTATTTAACGATTTTAACTGCTTATATGGCTCTAAAATTAAGGCATTACTTTATTGTTGCAATTAGCCACAATATTTTGATAGTATCGGGCGCTCAACCTAAGGTTGTTAATGGTTTTATAAGCCAATATATGAATTACATCTAGATCATTTCTTTGCAAAGTTGTGTCTAACCACAATATGCTGAGGGCAAACGACGCGAATATTACAAGAAAATTATGCGTTGATTAAAGCAAATGAATATCCATACAGAAAGATCCAAAATCTATTTTGACTACATCAAGTATTGCGAGGAAGGCGCCCGTATAAAGCACAATAATTTTGAGTATTAATAAAGTTGACCTGATTCTATTCTGTTTATTTATATACTGCAATAAATGGCAGATCGGGCCGTTAATTCTTAAAATTTGAACTCAAGTCAATAATACTTGTCATGGTTGTCATGGTTGGCATAGTTTTTACATTGTTATTTTTATAATGTTATTATCATATATATATCGGATCCAACAATTCTATTAATTCAAAATGAATGGCCCGTATAAACAACAGTACAGACAACCATGACAATTATGGCAACTCTGACAAATAATTATTGAATTTATAATAATATGACACAAGTGCGTCTGCGCATATTGAAGGACAGACGTGAAAAATCAAAGCATCAAAGAATCAGATCTTTATTAGGCCTTTATAGTATAAATTAATGTATACTTTGCTTCTTTCCAAAAAACAAAAGGAGCTATTAGTTATTAAATTAGCAGAAGAAGGCAAGACAACACGCGCCATTGCAAAGGAGATACATATATCTCTAAAGGATATTGGTAAGATAATTCACAGGGCGACTGGTGATGATCCAGATACTTTAGAAGAGGAACAAGAAAACGAAAAACAAAGACGCCTGAAATCTTTGTCACCATATGCCAGAGCATTTCAAATGTTCAATGATGAAGTTCCACTTACAGATGTAGCAATAGAACTTGATATTAAAACTGACGCCGTACTTGACTTTTATGAAGATTATCTAAGACTTTTAAGTATGGGCGGCCTGGTCACAATGTATAATGAACTTGGTAACGATATCACCTTGTTCTTTTATCTGTATAGTAGAATCAAGAAAGAAGGGTTAGATATGAATGATGTAAAAGAATTGTTAGAAGAACAACAGGAACTAAAGGTTCTCCAGAAAAGAGTAGAACTGTATAATGATCATATTAGATGGCAGAAAGAACAAATAAAACAATTAGATCAGGCACTTTATAGTAGGGGGCACCGGCCCGAAAATTCTGCTAAATTATATTCAAATTAATCAGATCATAAATATTACTCTGAACCTACAAATGAGTGACGATCAATAATACTGCCAGTTTAATTGCTAACATTAAACTAAGACTTATATTTTTTGAGGACGTTTGTTTTAGGTCATATGAATTGTTGAATGCGGGCTTGATTATTAGATTTCTATTTTGAAGTAATCTCTGAATATTAAGTTGAGATTCACCGACGAGTTGATTTATCTTAAGCGATGGGGCGCCTTTTGTCAGAAAGAGAGTATAAATTATCTTTTTCAAATACCTCATAACCATACATAAATCAAATTCCTTAATAGATAATGGATACTATTATTTCATGGCTAAAATTATGTAGCTATGAATGATTATGATGTTATAAATACGGGCCTGTTTCCATACACATCTTAAACCCAATTTCACGGTTCATTAATACTATGAATGCAGTAATACACTGCGTAATACTTATAGATATGTCATATTAATAATAAAAGTGGCCAATTTCTTATTTCAACCTGATCCCATTGATGATGTGCAATTCAAACCGATAAAAATAGACATACATCAAGGTGTAGTAAAAATAGTAGATGAAGAAATACATTATGATTTTGAGATAAATAATACAGAATCTGTAATAGTTGGAACTGATAGAAAAGAGGTTCTGGAAAGAATTCAGACAGCGTTTGAGCGTCAGTACAAAATATATGGTAAACTAAAAAGAGCAGATATTCGGGCCGTTGATTATGAAACGCTGCAAGCATGGAAAAGAATACAAAAACATATTATTACAAAGTAAATTTTAGGTTACTCCAAAAGCAAGACAACAAAATTCAGATCAAAATGATATCGTGTAGTCATGTTCTTGATTAAATTATTATTGAAGTTGCATTACAATGCATAAATCAAAGTTAAACGATTTAAACGTTTTACTTATAACAATAACGATGTAAACTCAATCATATGAAACAACGGCCCGACTTATTTATTGAACAATATACTAAAGAAATAAGATCATTTAAATTATCCGTGCCGACTTTAACCACACTAAACTTTCATCTTGAATATTATCATAAAGCCATCTATATTTTGTCTTTAAACTATCTAATTTTAAATAGCCTTTATCGTTTTTCAATGCAAACTTTATTTTTTGTCGTGAGTTAAATCCTCTATCCAAAGGATTTACACTGTTGCATTTATCAAGCCATTTCTGTAATATTATAACAGCCTCATCATATCTTTTTCTTTTAGAAAGATAAGGTCCTAAAATCATTCTTAGAGATTCTTTTCTTCCGTCTGCTATTCCTCTTTGAAGTAAATTTTCTATCCAATTAATTCCGTAGTTATTTGTTCGCTTGTGGAGTTCAACTTGTTAAATTGATTGATTCGACCCTTTCCTTTTTTTCTTGTTAGTGTTTGTTGATCATTGATCTTCTCTTGTATTAGCCATCTTTTATAATCTTGAGTCAGTAGATGTATTGGTGGCCTGTATCCATCCCATTTGTCAACTATTTTAACCTGGGACTCTTCTTTGCTTAATCCTTTATCAAGACATTTTGAATTATAGGTATTTGGTATTCTCGTCAGACACGAATCATATCGGGGCCTGTGTTGTGGATCTGCTTTTCCTCCTGTAAATAGGTTTTCAGAATATTTTAATAAAACTTTTGATACTGACGATCCAAAATATTTGCCTTCAGATGAAAATAAATGTGGAAATTTATCTTTTGAGAGTGGTTGATGAGAATCTAGTATAAAAGATTGAAGTGTAAGATAAATATGATATCCGTTTCCAGATCATAATACCGCTGGTTGGATATTTTGTGGATTAAATAAAGTTATTATTTTCAAGGTACTTTTTTTAGTTCTATCAAGTATTTTAGATCTTTGAAATTTGATAAATCCAGATCTATATGGCAAAGTTTGGTGGATGTCTTACTTTTCCTTTAAATTCTGTGTGTACAGGATATGCATTTATCCGACAATCAATAAAATTAGCTTCTTTACACTTTCGAACATTTCTTCCTTTGAATTAACAGAAAACTTGCCATTGGTTATCATCGTCATCATCTCTCTTGGGAATATAGGTTCTTAATGAGAAAGGATATAGTCTAGGTCCATCATTCCCTTTCACTTCCTTCATCTGCCGGTCTTGCTGTTTCTAACATCTTTCTTTTCATATATGCAACAACGTATTCTTCCCTCTTGTCAAGGTCTCCTTTTATTTTTAAATCCAGTATCTGTCTTCTATGATACTGATGTAGATGAATCTCCATATCAAAATCTATATTCGTAGAGTAGTTGTTGCAATACATACAAGGATATGAAGGCGGATCTGGAACAGATGTGACTCTTTTTAGAGGTGTGTCTATGTTTTTATATATTTTAGATACTTCATTTCCTTGTTTTAAATTGTAATCTTTACCATTATCATGGATATTATAATAATTATTTTTTGCAACAGAATTATTTTTATCATTTGAAGTTGTAATTACTTTATTTTCTTTGTCTAATGATGGTGGTATATAACGTGATATTAGTTGTTGCTTCGGTCTTCTATTTGTTTTATTTTCAAACGCTTTAGTGTAATTGGTTTCACTTATAAAAGAATTTATTGAATTCTGAATTTGAAGATTATTATAAGCCTGATCAATAATTATTTCACTATTTGTTTTTAAAATGTCGGTTTTATCTGTAGCAATAGAATCTGTTGGTATTTTTCCGTCTAGATCTTTTGCCAGCTTAACAATAATCTGCTTCTTAGTTTCGTTAGATTTGGATACTTTATTATCCAGATTGACTATTGCATCTTGAAATAAAGATGATTTTGTTTCATCATTAGACGTTCCTTTGAAATTCATAATACGTGTTATACTTTTTATACACGTTTGTCATAATTAAACATTTAGATTATTCCTAATATAAGTAAGGTTACAATATTTAATAACCTAGATTTTAAAGTCGTAGTAATATGAATTCAAAGCCACGGGCCCGATACTAAATCAGATCACAATAAAATAAACAGACTACAAACAATCTGTAAGTCGAACAGTTAAACTATCCTTAGTTATAGTAAGACTAAATTATTTTAAATTAATACATTATCCTTATCTCTTTATGCGGCTCTTTAAATGCAGTATTGTTAAGAAGAATATCATATATTTTAACCTTAAATATTGTTATAGATTCAGGTTCTTTCTTTTACTATGTCGATTTAGCATTGGTAACACCGCTAATTTGTAAATATGTTATAACTTTTTGTTATATGGTTTCATATTCAAATATGAATTCTAATATCAGTCAATCTCATGATCAGATTTAATGGACGAAATATTTTATATTTAGCAGATTTGTAGATCACATATAAAGACAAATAAAATTGATATAATATATTATGCAATACTGACCATTAAGGATAGAAAGCAATATCTATGATCTAATATTTCCTAAACTTAATATTTAATTGATTCAAAATAAAGATAAGTATCACTGTCTATTATTGATTACTCTTATTCCTTAGATCACGTAACATCTCCTCTGCTGTTGTAAATGGATGTTTTCTTCTTTTATTTTCATATTTGGGCTCACTTAAATCCGACCTGACGTTAGACAGCAATACCATATCTTCAACTGTCTCTATAACATTCTTTTTTTCTCCAGTAGAAAAGTGACCTTCTACTCTTAAATTCGCGCCTTTTTCGGGCAACTCTTTAGAATATATTTGAAAGATGGTTCCTAGATATTTTATTTTCAATAATCCCTTGGATGTCCAACTCATATTTTCCAAGGGAGGGCGCCCCCTCATATTACTCAGGGATATATCTTTATTATAATCAAATCTTTGAATATGCCATTCATATATAGAAGGAACAAGAGTAAGTCTGCCTTGAGATTCATCCTGCAATATTCGCAATATTTGACCGCATGATGCAAAGAAACTTACCAAGCCTTCGGGAGTATGAAATTCATATGGTGCAAATGTACATTCGATAGAAATGTTTACTGTCCCAGTAGGTGAAACAACTATAGTGCAATTTCGATGTGGCTCTAATTTGAATGATTCAACCTTTTGCTTGTTATTTGGACTAGGAATATTCCATTTAAGCACTTTATAATCTTCTTTAAAGTTTAGAGTAGTTTCAAGGTGAATATTGTGATAAACATATTTTAAATCGGATAACTCGCGTACCAATAAAAGAGAGATGTCTGTAGGAAGAATATCTGTATTCTTTTTTTTATTATTGGTTGCTTCATTTACTTTGTATATATAATTTGATAAAAAATATTGTTTCTGCTTGCCTAATTTTATAGTTGGATGAGGGACTATCAATCCTGATCTCCTGGCATCGTTAATCTTTTTTTCGGCATTGTCTTTGTTATTCCCTAAGTTCTCTAGATCACTGACAGTAATTCCTCTATTTTCTAATAGATGTAAAGAAGCGGCAAGCAAGGCTAGATGTCTTATTCTAGGTGGAAGTCTGATGGAGGGATGTATAACTTCCCATGCTCTAACTAGTTCCTCTGCTGGATCGCTTGTACTGCTATAGTGGATATATTGCTCATTACCATCAATACTAACATCTAATTCATTGTTGATAGTTTTGTTGTTAATGTGGTGATCAGAATATGTATCATTATCCTTGTCTTTTTGGTTGTTTCTATCGCTATCATCATTATTATGATGATAATGAGTATTGTTATAATTATTATTATTATTGTTGTTATTGTTATTGACCTCCTCCTCGACCTTTTCTGCTATAATTTCTTGGTTATCGTGTAATATTTTTGATGATTCTTTATATGATTTATGATCTGAGTCATCGTTTATATTCTCTAGTGATTTTTTCTTGGAAAAAGATATAGGATAGGTCCCTACATTAGTTCGGTTGGCCTGGGTTTTATCATCAGAAATATTTGTGTCAGAAGAAATATTTTCTATTTTTATTCATCTCTGAGTGTGTATACAGTAGCAGTAACAATTCTGCTACATCTTTCTGCTACTAGTGTTATATAACTATTATTTTCAAGTGGAAATTTATTATCAAAATAAGTATTTTCTATTTTTATTCATCTCTGAGTGTGTATACAGTAGCAGTAACAATTCTGCTACATCTTTCTGCTACTAGTGTTATGTAACTTTTCTTTAAGAATGATAAAACAGGATTATTGAAAACTTGAAATTGTATTAAAAAAGTTAAATGATGGGTGGAAATATCAAACGTACAAAGATCTAATTGCAAATATTTTAGAGCGGAGAGTTTTGCTAAAAAATATTTACAAGAATTATTTATTCTAGTCATAACCCATCTTGTTTTTATAATCCTTTTTGTGAGTTAGCCATGAGGGAGATTTCCATCCAGTCTTGAAGAAACAGCTTTTTCTGTTTTTAAATCCTGTGTGATACTAAACCATATAAACTCATCCTTAACTGAACCTCGAAATGATAGTGTCAGACATTTACGGATATCGTCAAACCGTATAGGAAACTCAACAAGTCTAACATCATGAATCAAATTTATACTATCTTTATTTTCTGGTGTTACTTTATCTTTGTCTGCATCTGTTGTATGACTTGGGTCTTGTGTATGATTTAGATTTTGGTTTTCTACTGATGATGGTGTTTCCTGAAAAGAGTATTCATCTATCTTTTTATCATGATCTTTCTTTTGTTGAGATGATTGTTCATTTTGGTGAGGATAATAGATAGATGAATCAAAAGAGTTATTTGTAGCATGATATTGAGTATCTCGGCCAGATTCACCAATATCATGATTTTGAATAACTATACTTTCATCAATACTAACAAGTATCGGTTGTTTGATTTCCTTATTTTCCTTCTTCATCATCATCATCTTCATCTTTAACTGCTTTTGTCCAGGATGCCTTCGCTAACTTTCCATCGACTTTTTTATTTTGTTTTTTTGCATTGTTTACTCTATACTTTTGCTTATATTTCTCCGGAAGACATTGATGTATGGATCTTTCAGATACTACACCCTTTAATCCGTGAACTAACACCATCGCTATAGTATCTTCTCTTAACCTTCCTTCAAGGGCAGCGGCTGAATCTTGAATTATTTTTTTCTTTTTTCCTTTTGATTCAGACTCTATGTCTTTGTGTTTTCCTTTTGATTCTGAATTAACCTCTTCAAGTTTACGTTTTGCATCTTCAATTAATAAAGTGGTTTCTTCCTCATAATTTTTATTATAATTCAAACTTTTTCACGCCCATTTACTGATTGATAATATACTCAATCCATCCTTCTTTTTGGAAATAATCCTTGTGTTCCTTGCACATCCAACAGGTTTCATCCAAATATAATACCTTTAGATGGTAGGTGCCTATCTTGTTACAGAATCTCCCGTCACAAAGAATTTTATAAGTGCTAGACGTATTCTTTATGTCGTCTCTTGGATTAAGTAGATTATTGAAGTTACTTAAGTTATTTAAGTTACTTAAGTTACTTACCATACTCTACCTGCACTTCCGGATGATGACGGTACCTGTAGTACATGTTTTGCGGCTTGAACGACAGGTGCCATCATATTCACAATTTTAGACTTTTGAAATACGTCTTTTATTTTTACTAGATGTTGAGAAAGATTATTTCTTCTATATGATAAAAGATTGTTTTGAACTCTGTCAGAGCATTTCAATGATGCTCTAAAACTTTTTAGTATTTTTCTGGAAGATTTAAAAATTATTAACTCCATCCACTAAATTTGTGCTAAACGCTAATATATTTCTTTAAAAGTGCATAGTGTACAATAGGAATATTACTTCTATTATACAATATAACACAATTAAACGAAGAATATAAACGTTTGGTACTTGTATATAGGAGCAACTTCTATATTGATCAACGTGTGGATGTATCTCCGCATGCTCAAAAAAGCAACATATATATGGATGAGTATGTGGCTTATCAGAGGCCCCTATTTGTTTGTTAATAACCTGTAGCATATATGTATCCTTATATAATGATAAAGTTCTACGCTTGTTTATTAATTAATTTTTAAAATCATAAATAACCTATAGTATATATTAACAAAAATATATATCACTGAATGTTAAAAATTGTTATTAAAATAAAATCTATGGAATTTTCATTTTATTTTTCTTTGTATTACTTTCTCAACATCAATTTTTAAAAGAATTTGCTGAAATGTGTTTTTCATTTTCTCCTCTAATACCTTTATGTCATTTTCATACTTTTTGTTTAATTTCTGACTTAATTCATCCAAGTCTTCAGATTTTTGTTTGTATTGCTCTAATTGTTTTTTTAAAATATTTGTATTATCTATAGTTAAACTATCTATTGCTTTATGATATTCTGATAATAGCTCTTCTTCCAGCGGTTTAAAATAAACGGCATCAAGTCCTATCGAATGGCCAATTAACTTTTCTCTAATAGTTTTATCCACTTTCGATCGTTGCATATTTGTAACCGCAAATATGCGGAATGAATGGCATGGATGTAATTCATTTTTATGAGTACCCATATGTTTTTGATTATCTTTATCCATCCAACTTTGACGCAAGTTTAGCTTTTTCAAACGACTCACTATATAGGCACGAATACCCATAACATCCATTGGTTGTTTTGATAATTTTTCAAAATTTGCAGAACAATATGGGACATTTTCTGTGTCAAATAATCGTGTAATAAGTAATGTGTTGGGATCTGCTGAAATCCATTGATTTTTTTCTTGATTGAAATGTATGGACTTATCTATTCTTTTTTTATATTCTAAATAATTGTCTATTGCTTGTGCACATTCTGGAGTACAAAATGTAATATATGAATATTTTTTAGATGATGCATATATTTGAATTTGGTATATGTGATTATTATCGTCTATTTTACACCTTTTTAAATGCTTTAGTTTGAGTTCTGGTAATGCGCCTACGCGTATTCCGGTGGATGCCATAAGAAGAACAATTACTTTGCCTCGTTCGTCACATAAAGATAAGAGTTTAGATATTTCTTCTCTTGTATATCCTCTATATTCATATTTATTTTCTTGTTCGCCAACAAATTTTGATAGTTTTTTTCTATTTAGCGTTATATCATTAATAGAAAAAAAATGATATAGGGCAGCAATATATACCGACATAGTTGAAAAGGAAAGATTTTCTTCCTTCATTTCTATTAGTTGTTGGATTATTTCATTTTCAATAATCTTAGAATCTTTGGCAAGAATATCTGATAAAGATGAAATATTTGTATTACATGAATATTTTAAATATTTTTTAAGACATTCGTCATATTTTATTTTAGTATATTTAGACTTTAAAGATGAAATAAAAAGAAGATATGAAGAATGTTTTTTATAATCGACAATAGGATTCTGAATATTTAATAATCTATTATCGTTTATATTATTATTAGTAGTAATTTTGTTGTCATTATTTTTCATACCTTTATCTCCTTAATGCTTATCTATGGAATAGAACTTCAAATTATTATATGTAGGATATAGGTCATAGAAACAATATTATATTTATTGTACAGGTATCAACCTTATTGGGATAGAGTAGAGTGACGATAGAGCTATCAGTAGGTGCAATAATTAGGTTTAAAAATGAGGAAAATAACAATAAGGATCATTCTGAATTCCTCCTCCTTAGAAATAAACGAGGATTTTGGGGATTTCCTCAGGGACATAAAGAGAAAGGTGAAAATGAAATTCAAACTTTGGAACGAGAAGTTCATGAAGAAACGGGAATTATAGATTTAGAGATCCATCAATATATTGGTAAAATTCAATATAAATATTTCAGAGCTGATGGTATTCGTTCAGAAAAGGAGGTAAAATTTTACTTTGCTACTACTCCTACAAGGGAAGTTATTATTTCAAATGAGCATGAAGATTTCAAATGGACAAATTATCTTGATGCATTGTCACTGCTTGATCATCGTCAATTAAAATCCATTATATTAAAAGGTCGAAGAAAAGGACTTTATTAAAATTTATTCTTATTAATCTTCTATTTCGTCATTCTATTTTATTGTGTATCCGTATTATTCTTTTTGTTATTGTTGCTTTGTTATATGGTTCTTATAACCTTTGATCTATTATCTGTTTGTTTGAACGGATATAATTTTGTTATACAATGACGCTTTCAACATCATCTCTTGTATCATATTCTTTAGCCTAACAGAAGATACGTACAATGATTTGAAAAACATAATTATACAATAAGATGATATCCATTTGGAGAAAAACAGAAAATAGATCAAAGGTTATAAGAACCATATAACAAAGCAGTTTATTGTTATAATTGATATTATAAAATATGAAATGCTTTGAATATTCATATTTTTTAAATTGTTTTAGAGTAGATCCATTTTAATTTTTTTAACTATTGATATTTTTAATTGATATGATTATCTAAAATAGAATTTTATATCTAAAGATGATCCTGATGGATCTTAATAGTTTGCCTTTTTACTATAAATAGTTGTAAATTATTAAGCTTGTGTTTGTTTATTTGTTTGTATCCTAGGCGCTGTTAACAGTTATGTAAACACATAGATGCTTTCTCCCTGTAAACTAATACTGCTTGTTTAGATACACTACCATAACACCTTTAGCTAACCTTTAAAATATTATGCTTATGAGGGATACTTTCCTCAGATCTATTACCGATGATCAAAGAAACATTTTGTATGATATGATAGAGCAGAATGATGAAGAATCCAATTATCGGGCCAAGATAATCTTACTTAAAGCCGAAGGATATGCAGTTCCTGAAATAAGAAAGATGACAAATCACCATGATGTTAACATAAGAAAGTGGATACATCGTTTCAATGAAAAAGGTATTGAAGGTATTATATCCAGAAAACATATACACAAACCAATCAAAATATCGGATAATATTGAGAAAAAGATAGTTGAGATAGCATTTAACAATCCAAGAGATTGCTATCAGTTGCCATTCTCCACATGGTCATTACGTGTTCTTGCAGGATACATATCCAATAAGGAACTGAACCTTGTAGACTCCATAAGTCACACTGAGATTAGAAATATACTCCCAAAGCATGGGATAAGGTACAGGCAATCAAAGATAACCTTGGGGGATAGCATAGATCCAGAATATCATTTGAAAAAAAGAGAATCAAAGAATTAAGATACAAGTTACCTATTGACTCGGTTCTATTCTATGAAGATGAAGGAAGGGGCCGGTAGCAGCAAAAACATATGGCGGTACCTCATGGTCCTCTGTACAGTCAAAGGTATCCAAGGCTCAAAAGATAAAAGGCATTCTAAATGTGTTTGGTGTTTACGATCATACCAACAATCAGATATGGACACACTCCTACAAACAAAAGACAGGAAAACAGTTCTTGGATTTCATAAAAAGAGTGGACCAAAAATACGATTCCAATGTAAAACAGATATTTTTGATACTGGATAATGTATCGATACACAAATCCAACAAGGTAAAAGAAACTCTAGCCAGGCATTATCCAAGAATACATCTAGTATTTCTTCCAACCCGATCACCTGAAATAAATTTGATAGAAGTTAGATGGATGTGGATGCATAGACAAGCCATAAACAGTTCCACATTTAGAAATGAACAAGATATTGGTAAAGCCGTATCTTACTGGACATACGATTATAACAAAAAACATTCAGGCAAAACAAGCAGTATTAGTTTACAGAGAGAAAGCATCTATGTGTTTACATAACTGTTAACATAAGGAAAAACCTATAGCTTTAGAATGACTATTTTATTTATGAGAGCAAGAAATAGAACATTCTCAAACATCATTGGTTATGGTTGTAATTGTACTTTTTAGATTGTCATATAGAAATGCTGCGAAAGCATTATCATTTTTACTTTTAGTTAAAATAAGCCATGTTTTCATTTGGAACTGGATTCAAAAGTACAACCTAGGAAATATCATCAACTTCCACATTGCGTCTTACAAGGACTGTTGACTCATAGTTAACAATCAGTTTGATGAGAATAAGATTCTAAAAGAAAGTTTAGTAACCTTGTTAGGACCACGGAGCAACTGGGGTAGTAATAGTAATAAATATAAAATTATTGATGTTAATAGTTCTGAAATCGCCTTAGAGAAGTTAATTGAAAAATATTTTTTTAATGAGAAATACCATACCCTTTGCTCCGTCGTTCTAGTCAAGCCACCCAACAACAACGTAACAGAAGATGAAAGTCCTGCTGCAGTGGATGAACAACCAAAAGATAATCAAGAAGATCAAAATGAAAAACAAGAAATAGAAATTTCTATAAACAGGTTTGTTAACAGTTCAGATAACTCCATAAAGTCATTCAATTCATCAAGATATCCTTATACTAAAGAGGAGATTGAAAAATTCTTTTCTTCTAATATGTGGCAGCAGAAAGAACACACATTAGAAAAAAGTATTTGTAGGCCTTTGATAGGCCAGCAGATAAGTTATCCATTCTTTTATTACTGTAAAGAAGATCCAACCGCGGAATACCTTCATCTAGAAAGTATTAATCATATAAGGTTTAAGGATCCTGAGCGCCATAAATCAAAACTATTAGAATATTTAGAAAAGCAAGAAAGTAAAGAAAGTTAGCAAATAAATTCGTAAAACTTTTCATCGCAAGATGTTCTACATTCCATCCATTTTTTAATGCAGTATATGCTTCAGAAGTTATAAAAGAGTAATATTGTTCAGGATCGCCTGCATAAACTATTATCTTGGCAGCTTTAATCGTTCCTTCCTCACTCTCTATTGGAGTTATATGTTTCCATTTAAGATAATCCCATGCTGCAATTCGTATACCAGAAGAAAGCATAGTAAGAACTATAGGTTTTATCCGAATGTCAGGATATTTTAATAGTTGATGAATTTCTTCAAGTGTTGGAGCCCTGTCATCAGAAGCATGTTTGCCTTTTGAAATGCCTCTTGAAATGAACTTCCAGTTAACAAGAATATCATTTACATCACAAAAAAGTTTTATAGGTCTATAATAATTGGAAATGGTAGCTGCTTCTATTTTCACCATTTGAAACCCTTTCCTTTTGATATATCATAAAATTTATCAGTGAATTTTGCAGCCACTGTGGGTTCTCTCTTGCTTTTTTGTAAAAGCTGATGAGTCTTTCTTCAATATTGTCTTCCGGTACTTGGATATAATCAAGGAATGTTTTTAATCTATTTGGATATCTTTTTTTGGTTTCTGGAGATTTAATAGAATACATAATCGAACATACGGATTTTGAAAGTCTTGATTGTTTTGAGGATTTTGTTGTGAATTTTGAGAAACCGCTTGTTGCATATTTATATTATTATTATTTGACTTGGAACTAAAAAACATACAGAAATGCAATGGACAGAGTGGGCTTAGTGCTGATATCGGTTCTATAAACGGGATTCCATACCTTGTTAGAGTAAAGAGTTATTTAAAGATATTGGAAGAAGTCGATACTATTACAAATAATTAAGATATTAAACTTTTAATGATAAATTTAAAAAAAAAAGAAAAATTTTTTTATGATTCTCAGATTAGATTATTCCTAAATTATTTGAGACGTGGACATATGATGTGTGGTGGGTGGGTATGTAATATGCGACATGGAGGAAAACAATGTTTTTGACCGAGGTGATGACAGGGAGGGAGGCACGAATGATGAAGGGAAGGTATACATCGGTGATCAACAATTGGTTTTGCAAAAGAGTTCGAAGCTATAGGCCCTGCAAACATTACTAGATCTCTTGCATAATTAGAAATAATCTAGACCATCACTTCTAATTCTATATCGATTTCTAGTTCAGATAATTTGATATTCTATAGTTCACTAGTCCTGCTACTATGTCTGACACCTTGTTATATTTTCTCAATTTATTTCTAAATATCTCACTCATTATCTTGTACTTTTTCAATCTGCTAATAGTATGCTCTACTATTATCCTCTTTTTCGAATGGATAATGTTAAACTCGATTTCTTCTTGTGATAAACACTGGTTTATTTTCTTTTTATATGGTAGTGCAGATATCTGTTCTGTAAAATCCTTTTCTATGCCCAAATACCCTAGATCAACTACAGTAACAACTTGTTTTGGAGTGACAGGATAGTTCTTTTTATAAATATCGTAGTCATGTTTTCTTCCTTTTTTATAGCGTACTTTGTGAAGGACATAACCACGATTGTTAACCGTAATCTGATTCTTAATAGTATGTCTTTTCTTCTTACCTGAATAGAATATCTTTCTTCTATTCTTATCCGCAGGTCTTGGTATTTGCTGTTCGGTACAATCTGTAAAAGCAAGAAGAAAGCCTGGAAAATATTTATCAACTGCCTCTGGAGTTTTCAGCCTTTTGGTTATTGGGTATGTCTTCTGCGGAATTGGCAAACATTCTCTTATCAACCCTTCAATCTTTTGAATGTCTCTGCAGATGTTGCTCTGATCCAAATCAAATAGAAAACCTGCCATAGTGTAAGTTATGTATAGACGATAGTAAACCAAAAGCATGAGAAATCTATCTTTAATATCTAGTTTGAAAGGTTTACCTGCACCTATACGTCTTTCTCTATCTTTTTTGAACAAGCGTTGTATTTCATGTTTAGCATATCTTTTTGTTACATTTTTTTCATAAATGTCATCGAACTGTTGCACTGTAAGACCAGCAGTGAATGATTTGAAAAGCAATGATTTTTTGGATAACCGATCATATGAAAGCAATGAGAGAACAAGAAAATGAAGAATTGCTGATCATATAGCTGTTTATTCTAATTATGCAAGAGATCTACTGCTGTGGCAACTGCCATAACAGTTATTGCGATTATTTGGGTTTTATTCATTCTATTATCTTTCATTATAATTAATTATTTTATAAAGCTTTATGAATAGAATAATTATTTTTAATAAGATTATTGAAACTGTATCAAATCTTTGACAGTTTGACGGTCCGGACGGTTATCTTATAAAATGATAAGAATCTACGGTTCATTTACTATGATTAAGTCTTGTAAAAACATATAAAAACAATGACCAGAGTGGTCAAACCACTGATATCTTCTATATTTAGTCTTAAACATATACATAAAATTCATCACAAAGTCTTTTAGAAGAATTATATTAAAACAACCGTCAATACCGTCCAACCGTCAAACCCCATATAACCTCTTGAATATCCTTCTTATGACTCATTCAAATGCAAAGATCCTTTAGTGTTTAAAGAATTAGTTGTAAACTAGCCATGCCCACACCGTAATCTATCACAACCTCAGATTATCAGTGGCATTGGCATCGCCTCAAGATATCGGTGGCGGTAATACACGATCATTCTCAGATATTTGATACCACGAGTGAATTTGTTTCTATGAAGAAGGTCCAGACTTTTCAGAGAATATTAATTGACTACCCCTTTAGTTTGCCCAATTTATTTAAGTAAATCTATATGAGACTGTCACCAGAAAGTATGATGATCATAAAATAACTTAATTTTAAAATAAACCCATTGAAAAACGGACATTATTAAAATCTGAAAGTATTTGTCTGTGGGCCTCACCCAATCAAATCTATCATCGACACACTTAACATCGGTGAAGAATTTAAAAAGTAATGGCTCTTTGAATAACCTCTCGTATGAAATCGTGGAGAGAATAGGTAAATGAGGAACTCTCGGTCATAAAGCTGTTTGTTAATAATCATGAGATCTACTGTAATGCAGGTGAACGCTTTGAAAAAATAATGGGTTCGAATCCTTATTCTCATGTTATACGCGGATATTCTTATTAGTAAAATAATTAATAAAATTAGCCTCCTCTTAACCTGTCGTCATTAAATCCTGGACTGCCATATTCAGATATTTTTGATTTTCTGTCATGAACCTTTTTATGAATCTCTAATCGCTTTTTCTCTTCAAACTCCATATTGCATTTTTTACATTTAAATGCCAATTATATCCAATAATAACAACTCTACTAAATAAATTGTTTGATAAGCTTTCTAGTAGTAGATACGTATAGGATAGATATTTGTGTATAGGATAGATATTTGTATTTTGCAATTTAAAATTATAATATGGAAAAAAATTTGTTAATGCGCTATCCACGCATTAACATTGTTTTGAACTCTTATCTCGGCGGTGGAAGCGAACGTGAACTCGGTGTTTCGTTGGATGGAAGGAAGTAACAAGTCCTCCCTTGTGTACTGTCCTGTGGCTAGACAGCTTCTGAATGTCATGAATAAGTCTCCTTTTTTCTTTATTGGGCAAATGCGACTTTTTGGTATCCCTAAGTTCTTTGGATTTAACTTTACTGATATCGAGTGGAGGTAGAGGATTGAGTAACTGATATTTGAAGTAGAATTAGTCTAGTCGGGAAAAGCCTTAGAGCCTATCCCAAAATTCGATAGAAATATAGCTGTTGCTAATCTTTATTAAATCATTGCCTTTCTTCAATCGACAAAGGAACAAGAACGTATCTGTTATTACCAAGATTTCAGACGAACTATGGGACAAGATAGATGACCTTTTACCATGCGAAAAACCAAAAAATACAGTCGGTCGTCCTGTTATTCCTTTTAGAAAAGTATTAAATGGTATTTTATATGTTCTTAGAACCGGTTGCCAATGGAAGATGCTTCCAAAAGAATATGGTTCTGGTTCTACATGTCATAGGAGATTTCAGCAGTGGATTCAAATGGATATCTTTAAAAAAATATGGGCCAAATTATTAGAAGAATATGACAGAAAAATAGGCATCAAATGGATTTGGCAATCGGCAGATAGTATATCTATAAAGTCACCTTTAGGGGGGCGATGACCGGAAATAATCCTGTTGATAGAAGCAAACTAGGCACAAAAAGGCACATTTTAACAGATAAAAATGGGATCCCATTATCTACTGTTATAACATCCGCAAGTACTCATGACATAAAAGCAGTAACAAATGTTATTGATCATTCAATTTCCCATCGACCTTCTGGATCATCTTTCACAAATAAAAATAAAGATGGGTTGTATTATCATCTATATCTCGATAGAGCATATAGTTCTAAATCAATAGAAAATGAGATAATCAAAAGAGGATATGTTCCTCATATACCATATAAAAGAAAGAAAGGTCAAAAGAAGAAAGAGCTTTCGTATCAACATAAACATCAAAATATGAAAAATAAAAGATAGGTTGTAGAAAGAACCAATTCGTGGCATAACAGATTCAGAAAGTTGTTGACAAGATATGAAAAGAAGGTAGAAAATTATTTGGGTCTGGTGCAACTATCAAGCAGTATTATAATCTATAGAAAAATAATTTTGGGATAGGCTCTTAATAGAAAATAATGAAAAATAACTCCAGTGTATCGGTGAACATAGCTTATCTCCGCAAAATGAAAGTTTACCTTTTTTGGCTACTACAGTAAAGATCAAGGTTAATGTCCTAATCTCTTCCAATCTATCTAAAATAATAAATAATAGAGGTGATATGAGAAGATTGATTACTTTTGCTTGAAAGTGATAAGCAAACTGTACTATTCTTATACTTTAGTTAGAGAGATTAATTGTATTGGTAGAAAAAAAACGTGATTTTACTGTCCTCATGGTTTGTACCTGAATATCCCCCCATGCAAGGTGGTATTGGAAGATATACCTTTAATTTAGTTAAGTCATTACAAGATTGTAATGTAAAAATAAATGTTATTTCTAGTTCTGAAGGAAATGGAAATTATACAGGAATATCTCCTTTTGAGGAAAACAATTCAGAAATAATAAATGATATAGTTCAAAAGGTAAAGCCTGATATTGTACATATACAGCATGAACAAGGACTTTACAATTTTAAATTGCATCCTTTATTCTCCTCTAAAACCAAAACAGGAATAGACAAATTTTATGCTATTTGTAAAGTTCCAATAGTTACAACATTTCATACAGCCTATAAATTTAAAACGTGGATGCAATCTAGTCTTATAGATGGAAAAGATCCATTACATCTAAGATATGTTTATGAATATTGGAAACATTTGATTAACTTTTCGTCTTTCAAACAGACTATCTCCTATGCAATGTCCAAAAGCTGTGCCGGAATAGTATTATCAAATCACATGACGAATCTAGTTACAGGTGCTCAGGTAATCTATCATGGATCTGAGCCTTATCAAAATATCTACATCGAACAAAAAAAAGCGAGAAGCTTACTATCTTTGCCTCAAGATGATAAAATAATATTAGTTCAAGGGTTTTTGACTGCAACAAAAGGCTGGAACATTATAAAAAAAATGGACATACCTAATGGTTGGAAACTTCTATTAAATTATTCTAAAAATCATTATAATAAACAGATAATTGATTTGAAGCTTGATAACAAAAGAAATTTAATTAATCTTGGAAAAGATTATCTCTCGGAACAAGATCTATCTTTATTGCTCTTTGCATCAGATGTCATTTTTTTACCTTATAAAGCAATAGCAGGTTCTGGAACAATGTTTGACGGCTTGAGTCATGGTAAACCATTTTTAGCATCTGATAATGCATTCTTTAGAGAATTTGCAAAACTTGGTTTAGGCATAGTTACAAAAAGAAATGTATCTAGTTTTGTGGAAGGATTAAAAATAGTTGATACAAACTATTACAAATTAAAATCAAATATAGATAAATTTAAAGAGAAACTAAAATGGGATATAATAGCTAAAAAACATCTAGATATTTATGAAAATATTTTATATATTCCAAAAGGTAATGAAAAAATTAAATCAATGGATGTACAAAGTACAGTAACAAAAATACCAAAGTTTAAAAATACTAATAAGACATAAAAAAGAGAATTACAAATAAGGAATATAATGGGGATATAGATTTCATATTTGTTGGACGTCCCCGTTAACTAAAGATATCTTTTCTCTATTATGCTGATTAACCATTGATGAAGCCATTATTTTAGATAATTCGACTTATATTTTTTTCTACAAGGAAAGTAATTATCAAATTCTTCGGTTCTATCCTTTATGTAATGCATTGTTCTTTCTATCAGGCTTTTCGTGAAAGATGAATGAATATGATGGTTCAGTTTCAAGAAGTGACATGCTTGTGGGTACCAAGCACCACCACCATCTGACCAAACAGAATGTAATCCGTACTTGTTTATTACCTGAGACAGAAATCGCTCCGCAACAAACATGTTTCGTTCTTTTGATATATCAACATCGAGGATTTCTTTATCTTTTGGTTCTATAATAACCCAAAGCCAGATTAATTCAGAAGAACCTGCTTTTATGGTAGTTTCATCAATAATGTATTGATGAATTTTATTATTCTTGAGATATTTCCAAGGCCTGTACTTTTGAAGCCAGTTCCAAATGAAAACATGGCTTATTTTAACTAAAAGTAAAAATGATAATGCTTTAGCAGAATTTCTAAATGATAAACCTAAAAAGTACAAGTATAATCCATAACCAATAATTTGTGAAGGTGTTCTATGTCTAGTAGACATAAATAAAATGGTCATTTTAAAGCTATAGGTTTTTCCTTAAGTTAGATCCCAAACTTGATATGTCTAATTTTAGATATTTAACCATTACCATATTTTAATGCAATGTCTTCAATTACATCGGCAACATCTGCACAACGATCAAGAGCATTTTCAAGTGTCTCATAAATTTCTTTTAATTTTATTATTTCTATAGGATTGTTTGTTTCAAAAAGTTCTGCAATTGCCGTTCGATATATTTCATCTGCTTTATGTTCATAATTTACTATACTCTTAGAGAATTCAAGCAAATCATTTGTATTGTTTAAATTTAGCTTAGTTATTGCTGTATTTATTTCTCTAGATGCTAAAAGTAGTAATTTTGCTAGTTCAAACATATTAGGAAGGACATCATTCAATTTAAACAAGATTATTCTGTTTGATACTCCTTCCGTGGCATCCAAAACTTCATCTATCGAACTAGTTAATCTTGATATATCTTCCGGATCTAATGGTGTTATAAAGGTTTTATTTAATAATGTAAACAAATTGTGCGTAATTTGATCTCCTTTATGTTCATAATCTTTAATTGTTTTAGATATTAATTTTCCATTTGTCTTATATTCTTTCATAAAGTCCATTAAAGACGAGGTTGCTTTTGTTAGGTTTTCTGTTTGTTCTTTAATTGTCTCAATGATTTCTTCGTTCTTTGGTCGTATCCATGAAAAAAAGGTTTTCTTCATAAGCAAATATTGATAGATAAGTTAATTATTTAGATCTTAATAATATATTAATTAGAATCTTTCATTTGGAGGCTCTGTAAATTTAAGGAAAAAGCTATAGATTTCTTTTTTGTTTATTATATATGATACAACAAATAAGAAAAAGAACGGAACCTAAAGATATTTTATATTCTTTACATCTTTATTTCAGTGAGCTTTCATTAAGAAATACATCTAAAGCCATATCTCGATTTGTTAAAAGAAGTCATTCTGCAATTAGAGATTGGATACAAAAGTACAAGCCAGAAAGACTATCTTACAGCAAGACCCAGATATCTGAATTCATAATTGATGAAACTCAAATTAAAGTTGGTTCTGAATTAATATAGTTATGGGTTGTTATTGAATCTGAAACTAAGAATATTCTTGGAATAAGTATATCCAAAGAGCGAAACATGTTTGTTGTTGAAAGATTTCTATCTAATATTATAGAGAATTATGGTTATCACCCTGTTTCTACAGACGGTGGTGGTACATGGTATCCGCAAGCTTGTAGATTTTTGAAATTAAATCATTATTTGCATTCATCATATGAGAAAAGTATTATCGAAAGAACAATGCAGTACATAAAAGATAGAACCGAAGGTTTTGATGATTATTTTCCCTGTAGAAAAAAGAAATGTAAATTAAGGCATGTAAAACAATGGCTTAACCTATTTGTCAACTATTACAACAAAGAAATAATAGCTTAACTTTACAGAGCCCATTAGGATCTATAAAGATTTAAAAACCTGTTCTTTTTCTTATAGAAATTATTATTTCTTTTATTTTTAATAAAGATTTGAGAATTATATTACTGATTTTGTCTTTATGATTTCTATTTTCTTTAACTATTCTTGATTTGTTTATGAACGTTAGTTCAATCAAAACGAAAACTATTCATTAATATTTCTATATGAATCCTCATTCAATAACATGTTTAAAATGGATAGGGAACGTTGTATCATTACAAACGGTATCGGTATCTCTATAACGACATTATGTCGCGCTATTGTAATCGATAATAAGTAGTACCATTAATATTGACCATATGATAGATATTTATCCTCTGTTAAAATTATATCTAATTTAGTGGATATTATTATTCTGACGATGCAAAATTGCAATTGAAATAATGCTTTTATAATTGTTAACGTTGTAAGATTTATCCAAATTAACTTCTTGCAAAAGCCTTTTGAAAATATTAATGCTCTATTTGGCATTTTAATATAGTTCATGGTAGGCCATCTTAAACAAAATATTAAAAATGGCAGGTCTCATTAATAACATACTCATTAAATTTAGGAATCGTATTTCTATAATTGGAGATATTTATATTAAAAATTAAATTATTTGATCATTAATTTCTTATTTTAACATTGTATTCATTTTGATCCAATTACAACTTTTATTATTGTACTACAAGCAAATGAGATAATTGCGCTTGCTGGTATAGTTATGATCCATGCGTAAATTATGTGTTTTCCTACTCCCCATCTCACAGCAGACAATCTTTTAGTAGCTCCAGTTCCCAT
The DNA here is from genome assembly GCA_963830925.1 of uncultured Nitrososphaeraceae archaeon. Taxonomy (GTDB): domain Archaea; phylum Thermoproteota; class Nitrososphaeria; order Nitrososphaerales; family Nitrososphaeraceae; genus Nitrosocosmicus. The sequence goes on from CAWHOB010000001.1 coordinate 2,123,753, forward strand.
TATTGCACCTGATATTGCATGAGTGGTGCTTACTGGAATTCCTAGCCATGCCATCGAAGTCAATATTAAACCTCCAGCTGTTTCTGCAGAAAATCCTTGATATGGTTTTAGTTTGGTTAACTTAAAAGCCATAGTTTTTACTATTCTCCATCCTCCAAAAAAAGTACCTAATGCAATAGCCGATGCAGATAATAAAATTACTGGAATAGGAATAGCAAAATTAGGTGAATGTATGATTCCACCTGAAATTAAAAGCATTGTTATTACTCCCATTGTTTTTTGACCATCATTGGCTCCATGTGTTAATGAATAAAATATTGAAGATGCTATTTGAATTCTACCAAAGAATCTGTTTAATTTTGAACCGTTTCGTTTCTGCAGTGAAACCATTAATAATACGGTAAGACCAAATGCGGCAAGGAATCCTAGTAATGGCGATATCACCATAAACAGCAAAGTTTTTTCAACTCCATTACTAATTATTGAATTAATTCCACCTACTGCCAATGCAGAACCAATTAGTCCTCCGACTAGTGCATGACTACTTGAAGATGGCAATCTGAAATACCATGTAATAACATTCCATGTAATTGCACCAATCAATCCTGAAAATATGACTGGTATGGTAGAAACATCTGGCTGTATAATTCCTTTTCCTACTGTTGTTGCTACAGCTGTGCCAAAAATAAATGGACCAACGAAATTCCCAAAAGCTGCTATGCTTACTGCTTGAATAGGTTTTAGGATCCGTGTGCCAACAATAGTTGCAATGGCATTAGCAGAATCATGGAATCCATTTATGAAGTCAAAGAATAAAGCAGTATATATTGTTCCATATATTCCAATAAGTAATACTAATTCTGTAGTCAATCTGTTATATTTATCTATGTTTACCCTTTCATTAACTATTGTAATAAGAAATTATAATATAAGTCGATAAAAAACTGTATTACATTAATTTAATAGATCCTGCGTAATTAGATCTATCAAAATTTTGCAGATTAAGAATAATTAATTGTACTGATTCCACACATAGTTGACATTTTAGCTTCCTAACATAGTTGACACTCTAGTCTTAGAGTGTAATAATAATGGATATAATTGAAAATAGGTATAAAATGATAATTGAATCAGAACGTTCAGGTAAGACTATATCTGATGCTTGTACTGCATATGCTGTTTCAAGACAAACATGGTACAAATGGAAGAGACGCTATAATGTATATGGGATAGATGGATTAAAAAACCAATCAAGAAAACCGCATAATATTAAAAATGTAAAGGTAACCAAAGATATAGAAAAGATTATTCTCGAGCTGAGACTAAACAACAGATTTGGTCCAATGAGAATAAGGTTCAGATTAAAGAGAAAGTATGGAATCAGCTTGGGTACAAAAACCATTTACAATATTCTAAAGAGACACAATCTCAATGTACTATCTGTTAAAATAAAAAGAAAATACAAGATTTGAAATGAAACATCCGAATGAGTTGGTTCAAATGGATACCAAAGGACCTTTTTATCTAAAAGGCTCACGAAACAAAAATTATTTTATTCATGTTATAGATGATTGCCCCTCAAGAAAAGTAGTTAGCAAATGGTGCAGCAGAAGAACTAGTGAAGAATCACTGTCGGTTCTCAACGAATGGATTGAACTCTACGGTAAACCTATGAAAGTGATGCACACGATGGTTGTGGTAGAGAATTTACATCGAATAAATTCAAACATTATCTTTTTCTCAATGGAATAAAGGACAAGCAGATTCCTAAAGGTTATCCACAAGAACAGGGGAAAGTAGAAGCGTATAACAAAATAGTCATAACTGAATTTCTACAAGTAGAAGAGTTAATTGATATGAAAGAGGGAATAGAGAAATACGAATTATTTGTCAATTCATATAACTGTGAAAGAGAACACGGTGGAATAAACGGAATGACGCCATCAGAGAAGTTCATGAAATCTTTAAAACAACCGATATTGATAATGTAGAACAAGACAAAATGTGTCAGCCATGTTGGTACATTGTTTTGTCAACCATGTGTGGAAGTACAACAGTTAATAATAAAATTTACGATTGGTTCAACTGTAATAACCTCTTTTAATTCATGTTTAAATATTTTTCTGACGGTGCTAATTATACATATGTCTCCTCAAACTGATTTGAGGCAAAATTTCTTATAATCTTTGATTCTATGATGATTTTTGGTTAAATTGATATCGGCTTATCTTCAATTTAACCGAGCATCTAACAATAAAACAAGCTTTTATACTATTTAAATGCAAAATTACTATCATTATAATGTCTTCTAATATCAAAGTAAAAGATAAGGTTGTAGTTATAACGGGATCAAGCAGAGGTATCGGTAAATCTATTGCTTATGAATTCGCTAAAAATGGATATTGTTTAGTGTTAAATGCAAGAGATGAAGAAGAGATAAAAAGAATGATCGATGATTTAAAAAAAGAAATAAATAGTAATGATGAAAGTATTAATGATAAAATTTCATATATTGCTGGTGATATTTCTCAAGAACAAGTGTGTATATCTTTAATTCAAGAATCTGTTAAAAAATTTGGTAAAATAGACGTACTAGTTAATAATGCGGGTATAGGCGGAAATACAAAAAAGACTCATGAAATATCATCTACAGATTGGGATTATGTTTTAGATACCAATCTAAAGGGTGCGTTTATGTGTACAAGAGAAGCGTTAAAACATATGTTAAAAGATAGAATAGATACAAGTAATGCAAATTATTCCATAATAAATATTTCATCTGTACATGAATCAATGCCTCTTTCTGATGAAACACCTTATGCTGCATCCAAAGGAGGTATGGAGATGTTGACAAAGAATGTAGCTCTTGAAGTAGCAGAAAAGGGAATACGGGTTATTGGTATTGCACCGGGTGCAATAGCTACTGATATGAACAAAGATGTACTAGATGATCAAAAGAAGAAAAAACAAGAAGAAGAAAAAATTCCTCTACGTAGGATTGGAAATCCAACAGAAATAGCTAAAGTAGCATTATTTTTGGCCTCTGATGCTGCTAGCTATATTACAGGAACTACAATATATGTAGACGGAGGATTAACGCTTTTATAAGATTATTTGCTTTGATTTATTTATGTAGTATTTTTATTTTTTTATCTAATATAAAAATTATTTCTTTAACTCTTAATTTAAGGAAAAACCTATATCTTTAGAATGACCATATATTTTTGTATATTAGAAATAGAACATCTTCAAATATCGTTGGTTATGGTTGTACTTGTACTTTTTAGATTGTCATATAGAAATGCTGCGAAAGCATTATCATTTTTACTTTTAGTTAAAATAAGCCATGTTTTCATTTGGAACTGGATTCAAAAGTACAAACTGAAAAGACATCTAAAGAATAAGAAAATTCATGAATATATTTCAAAGATAAAAGATGAGACAGAGAAACAAAAAATAAGTAAAGAGTATCAAAGTATTTTGGAAAGAAATACCCTTACCAAAAATGAACAAAGCATAGATCAAACATATAATGATCTCTTGGAACATCTTCAGTTCACATTAACCAAAGTCTTTAGATTTGAAAGAAAAAATTATGATAATGGCCTTTGCTATATGCGAGCAAATTTTTCAATTCCCTATATAGAAATATATAAAACAAGGAGAGCAGGATGCTTATAAGCAATTTAGATCTGCTAGTTCTATATAGGAGTTATGCTAAATGTATACAGAAGTAGAAGGTTTAAAAATATATTATACAGAATACGGTAAGAACAAGCAAAGACATGTATTATTTATTCATGGGCTAGGTTCATCTTCCAGTACATGGGGTGATATGCCAGAGGCATTATCAGAACATTTTCACACTATTGTTGTTGATTTGATAGGTTTTGGTAAAAGCTATAAACCTGAAGCAGATTATACCATATATTATTTTAGTCAATTCATTAAAAATTTTCTAATACAGATTGGAATACAAAATGAATATAAAATAACAGTCATAGGTCATTCATTAGGTGGCTATATAGCAGTGGACTATGCCATGGATAATAAAGAAAAAATAGACAAACTTGTATTGATAGATTCTTCAGGCATGCTAAATCAACCAACTCCACTATTAGAACAATACTTGGATGCAGCATTAGAAACTGATTTTATATTAAGATACAAAAAAGTAACTAGAGTATTTGAAGATATGCTTGCAGATCGTTCAAGGTTTCTTCCAGTAAAAGCAGATATGTTTATTAGTACAATCGGAGAGCCATGGGCAAAGCATGCATTTCAATCGGCTTTTAGAAATAGTACAACAATATCCCTTGATTTAAAAAAATTAAAACAAATCAAAGATATTCCTTGTCTTATAATATGGGGAAAAAATGATGAATTGATATATCCATCTGATGCGGATAAATTTGAAGAAATATTTGAAAATAATGAAAAATTTATGGTAGAGAATGCAGGACATTCACCGCATGCGGAAAAGCCTACTATAATATATGAAAAAATAAGGACATTTTTAATATAGTAATTACAAAAAGTGTTAAATGTGCTAGGTTTGAAATCTTTGCTCTAGCAATCCTTGGTGCTGCCTAACTTTTCAAGATTTCATTTATGTACACAGTTACAATAATCTTTTTTAAAATCTATTTTATTTATATTCTCTATGATCTATACCACTACTAACACTTTTAACAGTTTTGACACTCTATCGATATAGGTTTAAACAAATCAGAATATATTTTGGTTAAAAGCGATGATTAAAATTTAACAAATCTGTGAAGTTGATTGATATTTTTTATCTATTAAGGTTTAGGTTAGCGTATCTATACTAATTGGTATAATGTTTGTTGCCGAATAAGTTCTGCCTGAAGTTGTAAAAAGATATTAATTGTATTTGGTTCATCAAATGATGATACATGGTACAAAAACCTTTAAATTTCTAAAACTTGTCCACCCTCTTCATATTCTTATTTTGAAAAATACATTATTGAAAGAACAATGTATTACGTAAAAGAGAGAATATTGAAGAATTTGATGATTACTTTCCTTGCAAAAGAAAAAAAAGAAAGTTGAACATATCACTCCAATGACTGTACGTATTTGCTCATTATTACAATATAATACAACATCTTAACTTTGAGCTTATTGTAGTATTATAATCAATTTTTTCCGACAAACAGTTAATGTTATTAATTTCTTTTATTACCTTTAATCATTCTAAATTGATTACCAATAAAAAAATAAGCGATCTAATGAGATCTAATCCTGTATTCGTATCAACAACAATATTGATTATTGCTACTATTGGTGCTTTTATTCAGATAACAGGGGCAAGTTGGGATATTACTTTTCACTTAATGAAGCGACCTGAAACTTTCTTTACTCCTTCTCATACTATGCTTTATAGTGGTGTTGGCTTGCTAATGATATCTGCAGCTATAAGTGTTAATTTACTACTAAAGAGTAAAGTAGTTTTTTCCAAGTCATTTAGCAACTCTTTAAAATTGCTCATAATAGGATCTACAGTATCAGCCATAGCTGGTCCTTCTGATTACTTGTGGCATAGTATATTTGGAATTGATGGATTACTAAGCCCAACTCATCTAACACTAATTACAGGTATGTTGATAAATTCCATTGCCATAGTATTAGGACTTTCAAGGATAATCAAATATTTGCAAACACCTAATCAAAGAAGATTAGTTAAATCTTTGTTGATTCCCGCATTTGCAGTTATGTGGCTTACCATGATATGGTATGTTTATATTTTTGTTTTACCGCTTTCAAAAGGTGCACACTTTGACTTTAACCTAACTCCAGTTCATGAAATTCTAATTTCGATTATTGCTTTGCCTTTAATCAATTCTCTAGTTTTTATAACATCATCTAGAGTTATTGGAAGGTTTGGAGGTGCTACTGCTGTAACCGCTCTCTTGCTAGCCTTGATTTCATCTGCAAATATAATGCCTTCTGCTCAATTAACACCTTTTTTACCTTGGTATCTTGTGCTTATAATACCTTCAATAGCTTCAGATTTGATATTAAATAATCATCTAGTATTTAAATCAAAGAAAATAGATACCAAATATTCGATAATAATTTCAGGTGCTATCGTAGGATCGATATTTTATATTTTAGGTTATCCTATGCTTCCAATAACTTTTGCAGAACCATCCCCTCACATCTTTAGCTTGTTTAATGATTTATTAGATAGTTTTATCAATACTCTTCCATCAGCAATTGCTCTCACTATAATTCCTGGAATTATAATGGGAATCGTTGGTGCCATTATTTCCTCAAAGAAATTAAATATCAGAGGAAAATATTCCAAGACCAAACTATTCCAGTCGTAAGATATAACTGCAATAATTGTCAATAATTTAAAAGAGGCAGAAGACAATGTAGAAAATACAATTAAAGATCTAGAATCAATTTTGGGGCTTTGTTGCATGATTCGAAGATCAATTATAACAACAATTATCCTGCAATAACGACAATTAGATTTTAACTATTTTCATCACGATTTTATCTATAAAACGTTAGCAAATTGTGAAAAAAATAATTATGCAACAAAGCAGTAGAAAACAAAATATTGCTGAGGATGGAGAAATAACTATAAAAAAATAAATCCATATTGTTTAAAGTATAATAGATATTATTTTTAATAATGGAAAAATTAAGATAAATGTTAATTAAACTTGAAATTCTTGACACTGACTTTGATAAATAATGGGGTAGAATTTTTAAAAATACGCTATAAAACGCGATCATCATAGTGTAATTCTAGAAAAATAGATTTCTATCCTCTGCTCTACAAACGATTTTTTATAACTTTTAGGACTATGAGTTATATAGATCCTAGAATTTCGAATGATAGATTTAGTGTTGAATTGCTGTTATTAAATTTCATGAAAATTTACATTAACAATATATAATACCCAATAAATATTCTTGGGATGATGTATATTGATAATATATGAATAAAATCCAAAAAATTACATTTATTGTAATGGCGATATTTGCAGCAGGAATGTATGTAGGTCAAATAGATGTAAACCCGACTGCTAATTCAGCATATGCATGGAACAATGGCTGTAGTTTCTGTTATCCATATTATCATCATTACCATTTCTTCATCCATCCTCACGTATGTGGCTGCGCCTGTCATCCTTTCTTCTTCAATCACTTTCAACCACGCTTCTTCTATCATCATTTTCCATACTGTTTCAGATAAGATAGAAAAGTTCAAAACAAATTTGTATGATGCAACTATTTTATTGCATGATTCCTTTAACCTTTGATTTAACTACACTGTTAACATTTGTGTAAAGAAGATGATAAGTGCATTTGTAAACTAATACTACTTGTTTTGAGCAACAAAATAGTTGTCATATTTCTGATTCATATTCAATATTATGAAAATTAACAAATCTAAACGAGCACTATTAGTTTACTATAACGATTATCTATGTATTTACACAACTCTTGACAACTTATTTTGGTATTCATTTAGACAATAGATCTACTCATTACCAGCAGGTAGATTCATACTGTATCTTCAATTGTACTCTTGTCAGTTTATTATATCAAATAGTATACTTTACTGTAGAAGTAGAATATATCCAAAATCTAAATTATATGCTTCTTGGTTGTAACATCTCAATAGGAAGTCTGATGAATAATAATGATTTTTAATGATGTTGAATTATAACATGCCTCAGTTAAATAGTATAATGTCTTGTACATACTAGGTAATAGATAAATGTATATCATGATAATGGTTGGAAGGTTCTTATCTCTTTATAGATAATTATAGTAATACTACTCATTCTAAAGATGATTATATCCTGGATAATGTAAATTTAGATTTACCTGATCTCAATAAATCGATTATAAAAGTATATCATGGTTCAATTGATGCGGATAATGCACTTTTAGAATTTGTAGATCGATCTAAAAGAAAGATTGATTCATGTATTAGCTCTACAGGACCATCTGTAATTATCGAGGTTGATAAGATAAAGCAAAAGAGAATTCATGCAGTAAAAGAAAGAGGATTAAAACTCAGATATGTTACTGAGATAACAAAAGACAACATCGATTATATCAAAGAAATGATGCAATTTTCTGAAATACGACATATGGAAGGCATAAAGGGCAACTTTGAGGTATCTGATGAAAAAGAGTACGTGGCTGTTGCAACATTAAAAGAATCACAATCACTACCCAAGCTTTTATTGAGCAATATTGCAGAAATGGTAGAGCAGCAGCAGTTTGTTTTTGACAGTTTTTGGAATAGAGCAATCCCTGCAGAGCAGATTATAAAAGAAATAGAACAAGGAGTTGTTCGTTCTACTATAACAATATTATCAGACTACAGAGAATCAGAAAGAAAAGAATTTGAAATGATAACAAGAGCAGAAAAAGAGATTCAGATAATATACTCTACATCAAATGCATTTCATGTTCAGGAAAAGGGAGGCACTCTTCAGCTCTTAAAAGAGATGACAAATAAAAACAAAGATTTAAGAGTAAGCATTCTTTTGCCTATAGACAGTTCGATTAATAAATCCCTATCTTTTAGTCTTTTAAATAAAAATATAGTTTTTCAAGATATCGCACCGAGCATAAACATCAAAATAAAATCTCTAGTAGTTGACAGAAAAGAGTCCTTGATAGTTGAGCTTAAACATACAAGGGCGGAAAAACACACAGCTTCAGTAGGTTTTTCCATTTATTCTAATAGTGAATCTATTGTCTTGTCTTATTCATCAATATTTGAGGTTCTATACAACCAGAGTATCCTTTATGGACAAATCAAAGAAGATGAAAGTATAAAAAATGAGTTTATAAACATAGCAGCGCATGAGCTTCGAACACCTATAATGCCCATTTTAAATGGCATGGAGATCCTAGAAGAAAAGCTTGGAGATAAAGAGGTGGAGAAATACAAGCGAGAGATAGACATTATAACACGAAATGCAGCAAGACTACATAATCTTGCTGAAAGTATTTTGCATATAAGTCGAATAGAAAGCGGTACGTTTAGCTTAAACATACAAAAGAAAGTAGACATTCGTCTTCTTATTTTAAATGTAATAGAGGATATTGAAAAAAAATATGTATATACTGACAAAGCAAAAAAGATAGCAATAAAGTTCAATCTCTGTTATAATAAAGATATTATTGAAGGAGGAGAAGAAGGACAAGAAAAAGAACAAGTAGAAGGAGTAGGACAAGGACAACAACAACAACAACAACAAGAAGGACAACAAATAGAAGAAGAAAAAGAATCAGAACAACAAAAGAAAGACAGGATTGTTAAAATTAAAAACAGCGTATTTGAAACCGATAGGATATATAAAAACGATAATGATGAAAAGGAAACTGAGTATAAACCCTCGCTATATGTGGATTGTGACCCTCAAAAGATAAGTCAAGTGGTTTTTAATTTATTGGACAATGCAATAAAATTTACAACAGAAGGCCTGATTTATGTATCTACTAATATTGAAATAAATACAAAGGATCAATACAAAAAAAAGATATCTTTAGATAATAATAATGATGCTGCTATTGCTGCTTCAAACGAAAATGAAAACAAAAACGAAAGTAAAAACAAAGAAGCTAATAACAATGATTTTAATGGCAATGTAAATGGAGATAGAAATGGCAATGGAAATAAAAGTAAATATAATTTAATTGTCACAGTAGAGGATACAGGCATTGGAATTAACAAGGATATAAAGGATCAATTATTTGAAAAATTTTCTTCAAGATCAACTCATGGAACAGGTCTTGGATTGTATCTATCAAAAAAAATCATCGAAGCTCATGGTGGAAAAATATGGTATGAGTCGCCTAATGATAAAACGTCTTCTACATCTAGGCTGTACAAAGATGATTGTAGCGAAAATAACAATAATATTAAAAATCAAAATATAGTCTCAATATTTAGATTCAGCTTGCCTATTTTTTAGTTATAGTGATAGTTATAGTGATAGTTATAATGATAAACAGAGCAATGCTTGATGTTATAATACTAGAAAATCAAAACGGTGGTTTAAAAAATCACAATAAATAAAGATATAAAAAAAATAATGCTTGTAGACGATGAAGAAGATATTTCTCTTCTTTTCAAAGACGGCTTAGAAATGTATGGTTGCTTTAAAGTAGATGTATATAACAATGCTAAAGATGTTATTGACCATTTTAAACCCAATCTATATGATCTGATTTTGATTGATATAATAATGCCTGATATGAACGGATTGGAATTTTATACAGTTATTCCAGATAAAATCCGTTATTCAAATTCAAAAATCTGCTTTTTTTCAGCAGCAGAGTATAATAATGATAAAATTAAAGATATATTTGCTGAATTAAAACAACAAAAAACGGTTCTAATTCAAAAACCTATAAAGCTAAAAGATTTATCATATAAAGTTATGGAAATTATCAACGAGTCTAATTATTGACTATTATTATTGTAATTAATAAAGATACAAAATACTTAAATTTCAACCGTCTTTCCTATTTGATCATAAATAAACCAGTATTGGTAAAATTATTTATTAATAATAGATCGAGTGAATGAATATTAATTGTAGAAAGAAATTGATATTCTAGGGTTTATAATATATCTATTACTAACCCTCTTGGGTCCATTATGTACATGGGCCCATATACTTTTCATCATCACATTATTTTGGAAATTAAAGAATAGTATGATTGGCAAGATTGGAAGGAGGTTGATATAATAAAAGTTGCCAGCAAAGCTTTCTACAATCATCAATAACATCAAAAAGATTTCAAAATAAGGAAAATACTAATCTTGTAATTCAATTCCATCAGTTTATGATAAATCAAGATACATCGGAAAGGCATCAGAATAACAATCTAAAGGCAATTTTGGCATATGCCAATTTTTTAAGACATGGATCATTTAAAGAAATTATTTTGGGATTGTATGCTGTTTGCATCACAAGAGCCAAATACAGTTAAACACATTGGACTTTGCAAATTGTATGTATTCTGTGATTGATGATTCAAGTATGTGTTATGGCTATTATTGTTGAAACTATCGATATTAGAGTTTGTAACGGATGTATTATGATAGCTAAATATATCATTGTTGAAGCTGTTGACGTTTGAATTTGTAATAGTGTCATTACTTTGTTGGGCAGATGATGTGATGATGATAGAACAATTACTGTTATAACAACGCTAGAGGGGCTGCTAGGTATTCCATTACTGTTTATTACTACAAGTTGAAAAGAAAGAGTAGTATTTTCACTTACATCAGGTACCATAAAAGATGGAGTTGCAGAGTTTGGACTGGATAGTGAAACATGGGGACCTGAGGTTTGAGTCCAATTATAAATTAATGGTGTAAAGCCGCTTGGATCAGATCTCTCAAACCGTTTAGATTAACGGTTGGAAAGCTTTGCACCTGCTGATTAGATCCGGCATTAGCAATAGGCAACTGGAATGATGATGATAATGATGACGATGGTGCTATTACAGAGACGGTGTTTGAATCTGAGTTAGTTACATACATATCATTATTAAAAGGATTATATGCAACACCATACGGGCCACCTTCAACATTTATAGTATTTATGGTATTGCCAGGACTAATCACAGAGACAGTGTGTTACTCCCCTGGTTAGTTACATACATACCTTTACTGTTTGGAACATATGCCACGCCATATGGAACACTTTCAACATTTATAGTAGCTACTGTATTATCCGAGCTAATTACAGAGACTGTATTATCTGCTTTGTTGCATGATTCCTCTTTCCCAAATACATTTAGCTAACATCCCTCAATAAAACATATGAATTGGTCCGTCTACAACCAATCTCTTGTTAGAAGAGGCGAAATACTGCTAGGATTTGATGTTATAAACAACTGGGATGCAGAACTAGAAGGGATGAACAAAGACAAGATTGGCGAGCCATTTCATTATCCAAATACCTTCCTTCTCTTGCTTGGATATGCCAAAGTGTACTTTCATCTTCCTTATAGACAAACGGAAGGAATCGCACAAGGACACGCCAAAGGAAAAGTACCTTCCATCCCACATTACACCACAATAAACAGAAGAATAAACAGACTAGATATCAAGATAAAAGATATAAATAGTAAAAACAAGGATTTTGAAGACGAATACATCATCATTGCGATAGATAGTACAGGTATCAAGGTTACCAACAGAGGTCAATGGATGAGGGATAAATGGAATGCGAAAAATAAGAAAGGATATTTGAAAATACACGTAGCAGTTAATGTTAAAACCAAGAAAATACTTTCTATGAAGGTCACAGACGAGCACGTTCATGATAGCAAAGCGTTACCTGAATTGATTGAAAATATTATAAAATCAGATAACATGGTATCCATAGGTAAACTGTTGGGTGATGTGGCGTATGAAGGCAATAATATTTTTAGATTCTTATCAGACAACGGAATCCAACCTTGCATTAAAGTAAGAAAAAATGCTAGAGTTCGATGGAAAAAAGGAAACACCCTTAGAAATCTAGCAGTGTTAGCGCAGAAAAGTGATTTACAAGGATGGAAGGATAGCGTAAGCTATGGACAAAGATGGATTTTGAAACTGTGTTTTCGTGCATAAAGCGAATGTTTGGTGAATACTTATACTCGGTTAAACTAAAGAATATGGTACAAGAGATGATGTTGAAAGCGTCCTTGTATAACAAAATGATATCTGTTTAACCAAAATAGATGGTAAAATCATTGATTATAAGAATCATGCAACAAAGCATGTATTATCTAATAAATTAGTTACATACATATCATTATTATAGGGATTATATGCCACGGCAAATGGGTTCTTTCCAACGGGTATAGTAGATATCACAGAATCAGCCCAGACCTGCTTTATATTCTCAAAAAGAAAGGTGCTAGATAGATATAAAAGCAAGATAGCAAAAGTTGATAAAATGATTATAGAGTTAACATTAAAACTATTGATTCTATAGTCTTTATTCTCTTTGTTTATTAACAATAAAAATGAATACTAGATTTATAACTTAAGAAATTAGGAACATCTTTTTCTTAAACTTTTAAGCTAAACTATAGCATGTTTTTCAAAAGGGAAAAACCAGAAGGATTTGATAACGCGTTGTTATAAGGGTATATCCGATACTCTATATTATTATATTATAAAGTGTCATGATGAATATAGTTCTTAACATCTGGAAGCAGATTCAACCGGTTAGTTAGCCAAGGTTAAATTTTATTCTATGAAACCCGATTTTCCAGAAATAAAATGAATTCCACATATAGTTAAATTTGTTACTAGTCACCCTCGCTCGATTCAATAGTGAACGCTTTTCTAGGCCCACTGTAAATATAAAAGATATCTCCAATGGTAACCCAGTTAAAGCCCCAAGAACAAGTTCTTTCAACACCATAATTTCTCTATTTCTCTGTATAGCTTTGAACATGTTAACAGTGATATTAATCTAATAAACAGACTAGATCAATAGATTCCAAAACAAACAATTAGATGATAAAACTAGTTGCTATTGCTGCAGTTCTTCTACAACCACATATTCAGGTTTTAACCTTCTTCCTTTCTAATATGTTCGCTCATGGCCACTAGTTTCTCTGTCATTTTTCAACCAAGTTTCTTTAAATCTTTTTCAAAAGATTCAATTGATTTAGCCGCTATCTAATGTTGTTTACAATATCTTTTGAATGTATCATGCAAACTAGCCTTGATTATATATTCCCGATTCTGTTGATTCCTCATCTATTGCTTTATCTATAAAGGCTTTAACTGGATTTTTAGTCCTTTCATACTTTATCCTTTTATTCCCAATTGTCTTCTCATTGAAATAAATACCATTTTTTAATAGATGACTTAATACATGCATCAAGATATTGAATATGGTTTATAATTACTCTTTACTTGATAATTTTTAGAGCAGATGCGGATCATCAGATTTGCCTTCAAATGTATTTGGAAAGCTGATAATTATCTCTCCTCTATATTCAGCAGTCGTTTGATTAGGCAATGCTTCTAGAGTGTTGCATTGAGGAATAGTTTAGCATACAAAAGAGTATCATATGCTCTTGATACTTTTGTTCTATCTTTATTAGATGTTTTCGCCCTCTACTCAGCTTTTTTAATATGAAGATATTTCTATTTGCAGCAGAGATTGAAAGTTCTGTATCAACATTAATGGCCTTATTTTCTAGATCAGAGAGAGCGAGCAAAACGATTGTCAGTCAACGATAAAAGAGATACATTGCTCACATTTTTTTCACTATGAAGTCCAGTCAATAATCCTGTAAATACACTCTTTGCATTTGCACCCCTACCATGGATTTTAAAAAAATGCTCGTAAGGACAATCTCGATAAAAAGTGTAGGCCATAGCCTCACAGAATTCATATTGTCAAAGAGACGATAAGATTTCATAAGAGCGCAGCCTTGCTGAATGTTCATATATGTGCGAAACAGCCATGATTTCTTCTACTTCAGTTTGTTTTAAAAAAGATTCTATTTTCTTTTTAATAGTGATAGGCCCTCCAACAAAAGAATACTTGAGCCTTTGATCGACAGCGTACTTCTCGGCTTTGCTCCATATGCTATCAATATCGTTTACCGGAGGCTGCAAAGGCATTTGGCTCCCCTTTAGCATTCCTAGAGCTCTTAACTGTAGGGATGTGAACAAACGATTTGCCTCTTTATCGGTGTCAGCTGCAACCACATTGACAGCCGCTATGACATAAGGTTCCTTTACGGTTTCAGAAGCCTTGAATATATTCCTATAAATCTCGATAGATTTATCCAAATATGTTGGAGCAAAATGGCTTGCAAAAGCAAATGGTAGACCCAAAATTGCAGCTAACTGAGCACTAAATGTACTTGAGCCTAATAACCAGATGGGAATTTTCAAACCCTCAGCAGGGATTGCCCTTACCTGAGTTTCTGGTTTCGGGACTCCAAGATAGTCCATTAATTCTATGACGGTATTAGGAAAATCTTCTTCCGAGCCATTCAGGTTGCGCCTTAAAGCCTTGGCAGTCATCATGTCTGTTCCAGGAGCACGGCCCAAGCCTAGATCAATCCTACCTGGATATAGAGATTCTAAAGTTCCAAACTGTTCTGCTATAACTAGAGGGCTATGGTTGGGGAGCATTACTCCACCAGAGCCTACCCGAATGGTAGAGGTGCCTGAGGCTATAAAGCCTATTAATACCGATGTTGCGGTACTGGCTATACCTTTGATATTGTGATGCTCAGCTAACCAGTAGCGTTTGTATCCCCACTTCTCGGCATGCCTGGCCACATCCAAACTGTTTTGCATTGATTGGCTTGGGGAACCATCGATGTTTACCATTACAAGATCAAGGATAGATAAGGGTATGTCGAATTTTTTGCTTGGGTGTTGCAGCACCATATATTGTATAGTTATACTACTTCGATGGTTTTATTCTTCACTAGTTCGCTGAATTAAAAAATTGAAATAGATAAGGATTATTTTTATACTTGCTCTTTGAAATACGATCTGCTATTATAGTTACTATCTCATGCAATATAGAAGATGCATTGAAAGCAGTAATACTTGTACTTACAAGATGTGGAGTAAAGCAAACTATATCTTAATTTACTAAGTTGTTATCATATGTATTTATTTAAGAGCCTATCCCAAAATTCGATAGGATTATAGCTCTTTTCACCTTTTTGCTAAACTGTGTCCTCCATCCAGAGAAGGGAAATTGTAAAGGAGAAAAATAAACATCCCACCATACTCAAGGTTCCTGATAGATTATGGAATGAGATCAAGCATATTCTTCCAAAGGAGAAACCACTCAAGACAGTTGGTCGACCAATTATACCATATAGAAAAGTAATCGATGGAATTCTTTATGTATTAAGAACAGGATGCCAATGGAAGATGTTACCAAAAGAATATGGTTCTGGTTCTACCTGTCACCGCAGGTTTCAGCAATGGAATAGCCTTGACATTTTCAGAAAGATATGGATAAAACTATTGAAAATCTATGATGATCTTGTCGGTATTAATTGGACCTGGCAATCCATAGATAGTATATCTATAAAGTCGCCTTTAGGGGGCGATGACTGGGCACAATCCTACTGATAGAAGCAAACTGGGCACAAAAAGACATATTTTAACAGATAAAAAAGGAATCCCTCTATCTGTAGTTATATCATCTGCAAGCACCCATGATATCAAACTAGTAACAGATGTGGTTGATAACTCTGTTATCAAACGTCAACGTCAACTGTCATCACATAAACCTAAACCGAGAACAAGAAGAAGGCTACAACACTTATGTCTTGACAAAGCATACAATTCCGAACCTGAAGAACAGGAATTAACCAAACGAGGCTATGTACTGCACATACCATACAAGAAAAAGAAAGGAGAGGAAGTTGACGATGAAAAGACAATAAGGATACCAAATCGTAAAAAATATCCTCCTAAAAGATGGGTTGTAGAGAGAACAAACTCTTGGCATAATAGGTTCAGGAAACTGTTTACTTGATATGAAAAGAAGGTCGAGAACTACCTTGGATTGGTACAGTTATCCTGTTGCATAATCATATATAGAAAGATAATTTTGGGATAGGTTCTTATATATTTTAGTTATATATCCAAGTTGTTTATGACATCAAAGCCTAGCAGAAGTATTTCGCTACTGCGTCTAACTAGAGACTGATTATATGAAGTCGGTTCACATTATCAAGATATTATCTAAATGTATTTGAAAAAGAGAATCATCCAATAAACTATCAAAAGTAATTACAATATCGTTTATATCCGTCATTTCATTTGTTGTTTCTTTATTAATCATATCTAATAAGTTAAATCCTTTATCTTTTATCATAAATTTTCGTATTTTTCCTTTATATAAAATAATTTCATATTCAATAAGATAAAACAAATATTTTTTCAAAATAAATGGAGAAATTGGAATTTTATTTTGAATTTTTAATAAAAGATCATCAAATGATATTTTTGAAATAGAATTAGACAATATAGGTCCTATAATAATCGCTTGAAACCCTAGTGCGCATACATTTTATCCGTTGTTTCCAAATCTTTTACCTCCTTTTTTTAATATGCTTATTTCTCTGAACATTATTTCATTAATTGTAAAGCCAAGGGACATATGTCACCCCTCCACCACTACAACTGGTACTGGTAGTATATGTTCCAATTTAAGTGCTTTTACAAATCGTGTATACCAACCATCATCTCTTTGTCCAGAGTATCTTTCTTCAGGATAGCATTTTGTAGTGGATATCTTCTTTCCATTGTTGTACCAGTCAATGTAAGATAAAATACATCTATCAATACTTTCATGGTCAGTACTATTTCTTCCCAGTCTATGTAGTAGAAATCTTTTCAGCCCTCTTTGGGCATTGGAAAGTTTGCCCATTGTTTGCGGGTGATGTATTGATGTCCAAATGTGTTTCCCTGTTAAATACTGGTCACAATATTTTTTCATAATAGAATTCCTTCTGTTAAACTGGCTACCATTATCAGTTAAAAGAGAATCATACTTTTGGTCATGTAATTGCTTCATACCACCTACTACATTGTCATCTGTTTCATTCTCCAATCTTACAGCCCAGAACTTTCTGGAATGATCATCTTCCATAGTTAATATTGGTATCATTGAATCTTGTGAGGTCAGCCTGTACTAACTCATCAGGCTTATCTCGTTCAAACGATTTGTATTCTTTAATTATCTTTTTCTCTGCATAGACCAGCGAATGTCTGGCTAAGATATTGTAAGCTGTGGTTTTGCTGATATGCTGATTATTTTTGTGTTCTATATCCAAACTCTCATTAACTATACTTGCTAGCTGTTCAGAGCCAAAACCTGTAGCTATTCTTACTTGGATTATCCTTCTCTCAATTTCTATTGAAGTTTTGTTTAAGATATTGCATGGCTTTTTGGATTTAAATCTCAGACCTTTTATGCCTTCTTCTCTATATCTTTTTACTATTCTCTGCAGTTGACGTCTACTTCTATTGATCATATCAGCTGCTTGCTGTCTAGTTATTCGAATAGTGTCACTAACCAGTGTTCTAGCTATTGCATGATATCGCTTTCTAACAGACTCTTGTTCATTCTTTAATATGGCTATATGCCATTGTTCTAGGTACACCTCTTCTTGTACAATAATCATTTGTTCTCACTTTGTTTATTGTGCAGGAGGGGTGACACATGTTACTTAGCTTACCAACATTATTTCATTAATATATATATATAATTGGTTAAATACATCTGCTATATGATATTTTATCTCAAAAGTAAAAGAATATTAAATTTTTTATCTTTTAAATAACAGATCTCTTAATAAGAACCATCAAAATTTTATAGATTATCAATTATATTTTGAAATATTTTTATTTTTATTTACTAGTTATGGTTAAAGTCTGTCATCTTTTTAAGAATGTTTCTAATGGTGCTAATTATGCAAGAGATCTATTTTATACAAATGCAGAGATTTTGATAACGTAGGTTTTGACAATATAATTTTATTCAATTCAAAAAACAAAGTTTAACATCGATTATATTATGGCAAAGAATATGAAAATAAAAAAGTGAAGTCTGCTGTTTGCTGTTTTGTTGTTGATGACAGACAAATCCAAATAGCAAGAACATTAAAAGAACCAGTAAAGTCTCAATATTTATAAAAAATATCAAACTGAAAAATAACTGTGAAATTTAATTATATGGTGTTTCTCATCAATAAACCTTTATCAAAATATTGAACTCGATCAAGAACAACAGATATTCAAATAGACAACTTCTAAAAATAATCATACGAAAAGTTTTAATAAAAAATTTCTTTTGGTTATTTTTTCTTCTTTTTGTCATCTTTTCACAGGATAATAAATATTCTTCAACTTTAACAATTTGTTATAGATCAAATTAATGTTGACTTTTTTTCAAAGTATCTTTTTTTACTTTTGATATATGATATTATTTTGTATGCATAAATAGATAATATATTCCTCAAATGAGCAAATACATCTTTTCCTTTTGATTTAATAGAGTTCTTTTTGTCAAATGTTACTTCAAGTATACCATTGTTATATCTGAATCTAGTAGTTTGGGTATCGGCTTCTTTTGGTAGATCTACAACTTTATAGTATTTTCTTTGAGCATTATTTGCAGTTTTAATTTCTACCTTTCCATCATATGTTTCTATTTTTATATCCTCTGCCTTTATGCCTGGTATCTTAACAGCAGTGTAAATGATATACTATATCTTATTGTAAAATAGTTGTGTTTGTTTAGCTATCACAACACCTATAGCTTGCCACTCTTTTATCTATTATTATGAGGGACACATTCCTCAGAATGCTAACTGATGATGAAAAGAACCTTTTACATCTAATGCTTGAAGATAATGAAGCAGGATATAGAGCCAAGATTATCTTGCTTAAAGATGAGGGATACACAGTTCCTCAAATAAGAAAGATTACAAACCATCATGATCATAACATAAGAAAATGGATACATCGCTTTAACGAAAAAGGAATCGATGGTATCATATCAAAAAAATATAATCATAAACAGCACAAATTTACTAATGATATCGAAAAACAAATAGTGGATATAACATCTACAAATCCAAGATCTTTTGATTTGGGATTTTCCACATGGTCATTACGTGTACTTGCTGGTTTTCTTATGAATGACTTAACTGGTAACTAAAATAAGCCATTCTGCAGAAATAAGAAATATTCTTCTAAAGCATAAAATAAAATGGAGAAAATCTAAAACTGTGTTGTCAAATAATAAAAGCAATGATCCAGAATACACTTTGAAAAAAAGTACATTGAACAACTGAGGACAACACACCTTCTTCGGATTCGGTGTTACTGTATATAGATGAAAAAGGGCCTGTAGCAGCAAAAACCCATGGTGGTACATCATGGTCATCGGTACAGGTAAAGGTCGAAAAGTCTCAAAAGATAAATGGATTGTTAAATGTATTTGGAGCCTATGATCATACAAATGACAAAATGCATGTCCAATGCTATAAAAGAAAGACAGGAAAGAAGCAGTTTGTTGACTTTTTAAAAAAGAGTAGATAAAAGATATGATAAGAATATCCAAAATATCTTTGTTGTACTTGATAATCTTTCAGCACACAAATCAAAGATGGTAAAGAAAGAGATATCCAAATGTTGTCCTCGAATAAAATTTGTATTTCTACCAGTAAGATCGCCCAAGCTTAATTTAATCGAAGTAAGGTGGGTGTGGTTACAAAGGCAGACAATTAACAATTCTACATTTAAAGACGAACAAGAAATAGGAAGAGCTGTTAGCAAGTGGAAGAATATCTATAACAAAAATCATGGCAGCAAAGCGATCATAAATATTTTACAAGAGAGTGTATCTTTATGTATACACAGCTGTTAAGCTATCTCAAGACCTTTATTGGCTGCCGCCAAAGCCTACAATCTTTTATAAAAGTAATAATAATATGTGAAAGAATTTATATTATTTACTGTTTAGGAATAATTTACTGCTCATTCATTAACAATTCTTTTTCTTTCCTTATTTATACATGTTTTATCGGGCGCGATATCTTGCTAGTAGTTAATGTATAGTCTGCTGGTAACATATATGCATATATGTAATAATGATTTTGCATTTTGCAAATCTATTACAAGAGTTGAATTATTGAAAGAATTTCTTTATCTTTTGGTTTAATAGTACCAACCCCTCATATCAAGATGGATTCTTGTCCAACTTTTAAGTACCGTTTCATCTATTACATATTCTGAAGTATTATTTTTGATAATACTTTTTCAGTTTTGTTTTGAATCCATCAGTTTTAGATGAAAACGTGATTTCTTTTGATAAAATATGATGATAGTCTCTCTGTATTGCCCTTTTTCTTAAAGACAAACCTGAAAAATAAAAATATAAACTATCGCCAATATATTTTGAAGATGTCCTCTAGTTTATTATAATCATAAATGAAATAGAATATCTTAATCTACAGGTTTTTCCTCAAGTAAGTAGAGATATCTGTATAAATGCTATCGGTCTATCTTGTACAGATGAAAAGCTAATAACTGACAAAAATTATGAAAAATATACAAAAACTACTATTTGGCTTACACCAAGACTATATCCAATCGTATTCATAAAAGATTATGTACTCTATGCAGATAAATATGTATGATGTTAGTAGTAGCAGCAACAGCAGCAGCAACAACAACAATAGCAGCAGCAGCAGCAAAATAATTGAGCTCAATAGCGCCACTTTATCTAAACCAAATGTGTCTACTATAACTAAAAGTTTAGTTAATGTAAGACATAGCATGCTATTAGCATTACTTTTACTTATCTTACATAAAAAAAATAATATTATCTTCAATAATTTTACATTTGGTAATTGTTGTTGTGGTTAAATTATCAATAACTGCTTGTATAAGAATGGAGCAAATATGCTATGAAATTGAATTTTAAGCAAATTATCTCTTTGTCTTATGATGCCGTAAGAGAAAGGAAAGGAAGGTCTGCTCTAACAATATTGATGATTGTAGTAGGTGCGGCCTTGGTGGTTGCAATTAATGGTATGAGTGCAGGCTCTGCAGCTTTTATAGATAAGCAAGTTGGTAGTCTAGCTCCAAACGTAATGTTTGTTGCTCCTGGCTCTCAAACTAATACTTTTCAAGAGGCTCCAGGTTTATCTACTTCATCGCCAAGGCTTATATTTAATGATCAAGTTGTACATCGTATTAAATCACTTCCATTTGTAAAAGATGTATTTCCTGGATTTGCCTCGCAAGTTCAGCTTGATATTAATGGATATACAGTAAACAGCAATGTATTTGCTATAGATCCTAAAGTAGTTTTTATTATTTCTCCTACCTTGACTTTGTATCCCGGATCTAAAGTAGAAAATAATGATCCTGATGGTGTGTTAGTAGGATATCATATAGCCAATCCTCCAGGTTATCCTTATAATCCCCTTATAAAAGTAGGTCAGACTATTACAGTAAACCATGGAAATACGCATAGGCATTTTCGAGTAATTGGAGTAATGAAAGAAGCTGGTAATGGAAATGTAGATCAAATAGTTGCTATTAATAGAAGTACTGGCAATCTTTTATTTAATAAACAAGGACGGTATGATATGATGATTGTATTTGCACGCTCAGGTGGTGATGTTGCAACTGTAGCACATGAGATGACTTCATTATACGGTAGTATGAGCTTTGGAATTACCACCCCTGCGGCAATCATACAAGCACAAAAGCATACTCAGTCTGGAAGTGCATCATTTACATTAGAAATTGGGTACATTGCCTTGATGGCAAGTGGTATTGGAGTTGTTACCACTCTTTGGACATCTGTGAATGAAAGAACAAAAGAAATTGGAACTATGAAAGCAATAGGTGCAAAACCTTTGTTTATTTTAACTATGTTTTTGAGTGATGCTATAATTATTGGTATAACAGGATCAATTATAGGAATAGTTGGTGGTATTGGTCTTACATATCTATTAGCTGTTTCGGGAGCTTCAGGAGGCGGAACTTATATCGCTCCTATCTTCATACCAAGCGATCTTATTCGTGTCTGGATTCTTACACTAATCATAAGCTTAGCCGCAGGAATTTTTCCTGCTTGGAAAGCATCTCGTCTATCGCCACTAGAAGCTTTAAGGAGTATATAATAAGAGAAAATTTGGATGAACAATGAGCAGAACATTAAAAAAGAAGAATGGAATCTTTTTTATTTTTATATGGTTTCGAGTAATATAGAAATAATTACACCTCTATATGAAATACAAAATATGAAAATCTTTGATAGCAAAAAAATTATCTTTTTATTGTATCAATAAATTTATTGTTAATCTTATAGATCGATACTTATATGTTCCGATATTTACTGACTAATAGAACAATAGAATTTTTATATATTATTTTTTAACCTGTTATTTCTGTATATTTATTTAATAGGTTTGTGTCATAAAATAGATCTGTAAAGTAAAGAAAAAAGCTATAGATTCCCTTATTGTTTATTATACATGATACAACAAGTTATAAAAAGAACAAGCATTGAAAATATGATATATTCTTTACATCTTTATTTCAGCAGCCTATCATTAAGAAATACGTCTAAAGCCATCTCTCGATTCATTAAAAGGAGTTATACTAATGTAATAAGAGATTGGATACAAAAGTACAAACCTGAAAGATTGTATTATAGCAAGACCAAGATATCTGAATTTATAATTGATTAGACCATAAAAAACATTTGAAAATATAAGTAAAAATAGAATTGAAATAGAAAATGGATATTTTATTATCATTAATTCTTCTTTTGCTATTGCAATAATAAGAGATAATATTCAATATCCGCAGAGTTTTAACTGTTTGATCAGAAGTTAGTTGGTTTCCTCTTCGAAAATAACGACTATTGATGCAGCAGAAGCAATAACCTTAGTTGATACACCAATACTAATGTCTAGTAACTCAGTTCTCTCACCTTATAAAAAATTCACCTATGCATTAAATGCTCCCCAATCCAAGAGGCAGTACCCAAGACGATTTCAAGTATTCTTGGATTATTTAAAAATTAACGAATTAACCCTAGAAGAAAAAGCTAATTCATTTTATAAATTAATAAAACAACATGAAATAAATGGCTAGAAAGCAAATTATTAAAGTTTGTTACAAATCAAAATCAACGTGCAGAAAGAAAGGAAATCTCAACAGAGACTATTAAAAATTATCTCAAGTCTATAAAGCTTTTCTACCAAATGAATAACATTGTGATAAACTGGAAATTAATATCTAAGGGAATAAAGAAAGGCAACAGACATTCCAGTGACCGCCCGCCATCAATTGAGGAGATTGTTGATTATTAAAACAAATAATAACATCTTAAGTTAACAGCACCCATTTAATTGTTTTTATTTAGAGTTTGACAATTCTATTAATTTTTTTGTTTGTTCTATTCCTTTTATAGGCATTTTTTTAGGATCAAGAAGTCCTATTTGTACTAGAACTGAAGCTTGATCCCAATATACATGTTCATGTAATATCTTGTTATTTTTAAATTTCATAACTACTACATGAGGTATTTCAACAAATTTTTCAGTAGGCGTTATTCCAGGTAACATATATTCAATTTCTGTATCATGAGTAAAACTTATTATAAGTTCATCAACAACTTGGTCATTGCCGATAGTACGTGATATCTTAGTAATTTTCATATCTTTTGGCATTTTGCCGACAAAATGATGTTTATAGAAATTATATACACCATCAAAACCTTTTCCTCCTGTTAGC
Organism: uncultured Nitrososphaeraceae archaeon; assembly: GCA_963830925.1. GTDB lineage: Archaea > Thermoproteota > Nitrososphaeria > Nitrososphaerales > Nitrososphaeraceae > Nitrosocosmicus. The sequence goes on from CAWHOB010000001.1 coordinate 2,148,096, forward strand.
GTAGGAATATGACAAACATATGGATCTTCGGTCATAGTGGTCATAGTCGCATCAACATCCTTATTATCAAATTCAAATTTTATATGTTCATCAAAAATATCTCCGAGGTTTTGATCTTTACTCATAATGATATATTATAATCCTTTCTAATATTTTTTTTATTTATTTATGTTTGTTTGTTCTACTATTTTCTCTTCACAGAGCCATTAACAATTAAACCATGTTAATTCCTTGGAATTATAATTTATACCTAAAATACACAAGAGATACAAATTCTTCGACAAAGTTTCTTATATAATATTCTCTGAAACTATATCTGTATATATATTGATATCAATATATAAATACAAACGGAACAGACACACCTTTATTCTCAATCTCAATAGTACACTGAAAAACTGTCCTGTCAAGTAAAGTAATTACTCCTTTGTTGTATTATCGGCAAATGGATTTAACCATTTTTAAACATGTTTTAGTTTACATTTTTATATTGTAAAGAATGTAATCATCAAATCCTTCAATATTCAATCTTTGATGTATTGCATGTCTTTCTATAATACATTTTCAAAAGGATATCTGAAAATGAAAATACATGTTGTTGCTGTTGTAAACATCACCACAAAGAAAATTCTTTTAATGATGAAGGTACCGACGATGAGCATGTACATGATAACAAGGAATTACCAGAATTGATTAATGGTATTAAAATCTAAAACAGTAGATGAACTATTCTGATAATGATGATGATGACGGTTACGATAGCAATAATATTTTTAAATTTAACAGACAACAATGGTATTCTGGTATATTAAAGTAAGAAAATAATGATAGAGCAAGAGGGTGGGGCAAAAAGGAAAAAAAATCCTCTTAGAACTTGTTAATTTCAATTCAGAAAAAAGATTTGCAAGGGTGGAAAGAGGACAGTGTTAGATATGGGAAGCGGTGGATTATAGAAACTGTATTTTCATCAATAAAAAGAACGTTTGTTGGCGGGTACGTATACTCGGTTAACAGTTGTGTAAACATCGGGCTAATCGTTATTGTAAACTAATTGTGTTCGTTTAGATTTGTTAATTTTTATAATCTTGAATATACATCAATAAAATATGACAATAATTATGTTGCTCAAAACAAGCAGTATTAGTTTACAAATGCATATACAGTCTTCTTTACACAACTGTTAACCTAAAGAATATGTTACAAGCATTGATATTGAAAGCATCATTGTATAATAAGTTAATGTCTGCTTAGGTAAAACAGAAAGTAAAACAAGAGATTTTAATAATCATACAACAGAGCATTTCTTAACTTTATTAAGAGCCTATCCCAGAATTCGATAGGATTATAGCTCTTTTCTGCTTTGTTGCATGATTCCAATAATTTCTGTTTTTACTATCCCTTTTGTTTAAACAGATGTCATCTTATTATACAGTGATGCTTTTAACATCATTTCCTGTATCATATTCTTTAGTTTAACAGCTGTGTATACATAAAGATACACTCTCTTGTAAAATATTTATGATCGCTTTGCTGCCATGATTTTTGTTATAGATATTCTTCCACTTGCTAACAGCTCTTCCTATTTCTTGTTCGTCTTTAAATGTAGAATTGTTAATTGTCTGCCTTTGTAACCACACCCACCTTACTTCGATTAAATTAAGCTTGGGCGATCTTACTGGTAGAAATACAAATTTTATTCGAGGACAACATTTGGATATCTCTTTCTTTACCATCTTTGATTTGTGTGCTGAAAGATTATCAAGTACAACAAAGATATTTTGGATATTCTTATCATATCTTTTATCTACTCTTTTTTAAAAAGTCAACAAACTGCTTCTTTCCTGTCTTTCTTTTATAGCATTGGACATGCATTTTGTCATTTGTATGATCATAGGCTCCAAATACATTTAACAATCCATTTATCTTTTGAGACTTTTCGACCTTTACCTGTACCGATGACCATGATGTACCACCATGGGTTTTTGCTGCTACAGGCCCTTTTTCATCTATATACAGTAACACCGAATCCGAAGAAGGTGTGTTGTACCTCAGTTGTTCAATGTACTTTTTTTCAAAGTGTATTCTGGATCATTGCTTTTATTATTTGATAACACAGTTTTAGATTTTCTCCATTTTATTTTATGCTTTAGAAGAATATTTCTTATTTCTGCAGAATGGCTTATTTTAGTTACCAGTTAAGTCATTCATAAGAAAACCAGCAAGTACACGTAATGACCATGTGGAAAATCCCAAATCAAAAGATCTTGGGTTTGTAGATGTTATATCCACTATTTGTTTTTCGATATCATTAGTAAATTTGTGCTGTTTATGATTATATTTTTTTGATATAATGCCATCGATTCCTTTTTCGTTAAAGCGATGTATCCATTTTCTTATGTTATGATCATGATGGTTTGTAATCTTTCTTATTTGAGGAACTGTGTATCCCTCATCTTTAAGCAAGATAATCTTGGCTCTATATCCTGCTTCATTATCTTCAAGCATTAGATGTAAAAGGTTCTTTTCATCATCAGTTAGCATTCTGAGGAATGTGTCCCTCATAATAATAGATAAAAGAGTGGCAAGCTATAGGTGTTGTGATAGCTAAACAAACACAACTATTTTACAATAAGATATAGTATATCATTTACACTGCTGTTAAGGTCGTTATCGAGTCCTATAAGATTAAGGAAAGAGAAACAAATGACTTGGGTCTTGCAAGATTAGCACGTATGTAATCCAAAGCAGGCATCCCCTTTTTTTAGTAATTGAATGCAAACCGAAAGGCAATTTTTGAATATGGTCTTTTATTGGATGATCCCAATGAGGAAAGACGATGTATTGTACTTTCGAGTGATCATCAGATTGAACATTAACGGCCACTCTATATTGTTGTGTATCATCCACGACTTCAATGGAATAATGTGGATTCTCGCCTGAGCCAAGCCTAGAGAATACGGCTTTACCCATTAAAGTCTGTAATTGCTAATTAGCAAAAATCCAAATATTTATTTTGTTTATTAACTGATTACTAAATTGAAGTTTAATTTTAACAAATAATATAGGCATATTTTATTTTGGTTTGAAGAATTATCAAAAGATCGACTTTCATTCAAGTTTTTTTAGCAGAGGAGCCAAAATTATCTTTTATTATCATTGTAATCTTAAAAACTCTATAATAATTTAAAAGCAAGAATCGTGCCTTGTAGCTAATGCAATTATAAAATTTATTAGAATTTCAGATTTGTGCCATTCCTCCATCTACAAACAGTTCAATGCCTGATACATAACTACTATCATCAGATGCAAGAAACAAGACGGCTTTTGCAACTTCATCAGGATTACCCATCCTCCCAAGAGGTAAGACGTTTACAATACTTGCTTTGAATTGCTCGATCTGTTCCTCACTTAGTTTTATACCCGCGCTTAAAATTGGTGTGTCTATCGGACCTGGGCTAACGACATTTACTCGAATTTTGCGCTGTTTCAATTCGACAGTCCAGGAACGGGCAAATGAACGTACAGCAGCCTTAGTTGCAGAATAAACACTAATTCCTTCGTATCCTTTGGATCCTGCGATTGACCCAGTTAGAATGATAGAACCCCCACCACCATTACTACTACTACCATCTTGAAACAGCGGAAGCGCCTTTTGTACAGTAAATAAAAGCCCTTTAACGTTAACATTGAATATTTTATCAAAATGATCTTCAGAGATTGACTCTAAGGATGTGGATTCAACAATACCTGCGTTAGCAAAAAGGATATCAACTCGCCCTTTCTGTTGCTTCACTATGTCATACAAACGATCAAGATCTTCTAGGTTTGAAACATCACACTGAATGCCAAAGATATTTTTGCCAATCTGCTTGACTGCTGCATCAAGCTCGCTTTGTCGTCTACCTACAATAAAAACATAGGCGCCTTCTTGGACGAACAGGTGTGCCGTGGCAAGACCTATGCCGCTGTTTCCGCCTGTTATGACGGCTATCTTTCCTTCAAGTTTTTTTGAAATTGATTCAGTAAGAGTCATATCATACAATAAGAAGACTGTTATTTTAAGACCTGACCTCGTTGCAAAATCACCTAAAAAAAAGAACAAGAATGAAAGTGGACTATGAAACGAGTATAGAAGAATTGATTTGATCCGAGTTATTTATTGACAAGTGCTTTTAGATAAATCTAATCCCAAATGCAACATCTAATCTAGTAAACAAATTATATGAAATGATCTATCTACAACCAAAATCGCTATTAAGATACGACGAAAAACTGCTAGGCTTTGATGTTATTGATAACCAGGACACCGATTTAAATGAATTAAACAAAGACAAGAGTGGTGAACAGGCATTTCATCATACTAATATTTCCCTCCTCTTGCTTGACTATGTTAAAGTGTATATTAATCTGCAATAGATGCAAATCGAGGAAATAGCACAAGGTCATGCTAGAAAGAAAGTACCTTCATTTGCTTTGTTGCATGATTCGAAAATCAATTAAAATTGGATTATTTTTAATAATAACAATTAGATTTTGAATATTTTCGTTTTTAATTTATCAGCAAAACGTTAGCAAATAACGACGAATAAAATAATCATGCAACAAAGCACCCTACATCCAGGATTTTACTTTAATAAATAGAAGAAAGATAAACAAATTAAATATATAAATAAATACTACAAAGAAATATCTAAGACTAATACCTAATATTGCAATAGATATTACTGCATCAAAGTTACCAATAGCAGTCTCGATGGATACAAGATAAATGCAATGTAAAAAACAAGAAAGGTTTCTCAAGATTTATGTTACAGTAGATATCAAGACTAAAGAAATTCTTAAATTAAGAATGTCAAATAAGCGTATGCAATGGATAAAAGTTATTCATCTAATCAAATTATTATATCAAATAAATAGAATATAAAATTGTTTAAAAGATAAAGTTGTTATAAAATCTTTAGTTGTATATGAAAATAATACAATAAAGAAAAACAATTAGTTATCAAAAGATAACTTAGCAAATAAGGTACATTCAAAACTTTCTGTTAAATATATCCATATAAGAATATTCATTATAAAGATAAATAACATGTCAATGAACTTAAATCATTTTCATTAATTAATTTATTAAACAGTTCAGAGCTAGAAGATTGTCATCATTACTGTTTGCAATATAATATATACTCTCTACAAATAAAAAGTTTATTTTAAGAATGTATATTATAGTATATCAACTGAAATTTCACTCTAGCTAAATTAAAAATGTGTGAATTATCAAGTCTTTTTCATACTCCTTGACTAAGAGTTTTGTTAAAATTTTAGGTTTATATACACTCTACTAACAAATGTTATAAAATGGGCTGATGGTTCAGCTTGGTACGAACGTTCGATTCGCAATCGAAAAATCGCGGGTTCAAATCCCGCTCAGTCCATAAGTAATACGGGTTCATATATTGCAGATGTATACTTTAGTTAACGAAAAGGAGCGTGATAAATAATTCCAGTCAGATTATCCACAACCATAAAAAATATTGAAAAAATAAAAAATGCAAAAGACGCAAAAATAATTAAAGATTTTTTTCAATTTATGAAAAGCACCAATGCAGGAGAAAAACACATTAACAATAATTTAAAGATTATAATGAGTTTTGTAAACACTCACGATCAAGATATAGATTTAGAGAATGTAAGAAGATCTCATATAATACTATTTCTTGATAGTAAAATGAAAATACCAGAAGAAGATCCTGATAAAAAATGGATAACCACTTGGAATGTTTATTTAAATCATCTAAAATATTTTTTTAGGTGGTTTTATAATGAATACAACAATGAAAAAAAGCATGAACATATAGATTCAGAATACATTTCATCATCAGATTGGATAACGCCAGATTTTATTAAAATCCGAAGAAAAAAAACTAAGAGATTAAGTCCATACATAGAATCAGAATTATGGGACAAGGAAGATCTTTTACTAATTATTAAATATGAGAAATTCAAACGTAATAAAGCAGCCCTAGCCTTGTTGTGGGATCTAGACGCAAGAAATCATGAGGTTACGTTACTGAAGATTAAGCATGTTAGACTAAAAGAAAAATACGGCGAAGGAGAAATACCTTACGAGGCGAAAACAGGGAACGGTCCAATCCTCCTTACATGCTCCTTTCCATACGTTAGAGATTGGTTAAATGAACATCCGTTCAAAAATGAACATAATGCAAGCCTCATTTGTAACCTTCATAATGGCGCTCCGATAAAAGCTGAAGCATTATGGACAGTAATGAAACAGCTTAAGAAAAGAATCACAAGGTTGTTGAAAGAAGGATCAATTACAAATAAAGAAGAGGGAGGAAAACTTGAATATTTATTGAAAACGAAAAAGTGGAACCCCTACTGCATAAGACATTCTGCCATTACAGCCGATTCTGACTATCTTCCCGAATATGCTTTAAAGAAAAAGGTAAGGTGGTCTATGAATTCCAAACAAGGTTCTCGATATATAAAAAGTAGAATGGGAAATGAACTAAAGAGCAAGATTCTAGAATACAATGGAATATCTATAGAACAACTACCAAAGCAAAGATCAACTTTTTCTAGCTGTCCTAAATGTAACTTTACTAATATTTTAGAGAACAAGTATTGTGCATCATGTAGTTATCCTCTGACACCGGAAGCATATGATGAAATAAAACAGAATGAAGAAAAAAGGTTTATAGAATTAGAGAAAAAATACATCAATAAAATAACAACTATGGAAAATCAAATGGATATATTATTACAAAAAGTGGATTTATTGAGACTAGATTAACATTATTAATCATCTTATCTTATATTATTTAAAAGTAAAACATATATAACTCCTTTTTTTCTAATTTATCGATAAAATAAAATACCTAATTACTATTACTTACTACTTTAATGATTTATGCATATTTGTTATAATTTATTATATAAATCTTGCTGATTTTTCTTGCATATAAAGATTTCTACATATAAATGTTACTTAAAATCTCAATATCTTTTATAGATTTATATTTAATTACTGAGATGGTATATAATATTTTATAATCGATTTATATGTGAATCTTGAAAAACAACAACTTTGCAATAGATTTATATGTGCCAGGATATTATAAAAATATTGTAAAATAAGATAAAAAGTTATGGGTTATCGTAAAGATAAGGTATTCTAAAAGTAAGATTATATTATAATAGAGACTACTGTTATTCAATGCAAACACTGCATTTAAAAAAAATTCATATAAAAAACTCTGAAAATAAAGTAATACAACCAAAGCATAAAGAGAAATATTCTCTGGTAGATAAAGAACCGGGATTTTATTTTAGAAAAATTATCTATTCTCAACTTTTACGTTCAAATGGTTTTATGAAAACATCTGTTGATAAGCTTGGGAGAGTATCAACAGATGTTCACTATTAGGAGACAACATTGAACATCAATAATATTAAAAATATTAATAATATTCAAACAAGACCTAATAGTGATAATCTATGCAACGTCACTAAATATAATTTCTGCTGTGCAGGTAAAAATTGCACCAATGCTCCGACATATTATCTCAGGCTCATATTAATAAAAAGGCAAGGGTGGTTTTGTGAAAGCTGCCGACAATGTTTGCAAAAAGAAGGTTTAGTGGAATATATTATCAACACACTAGATGGAGGTGAAAGCAACTTTGGAAGATTATGATGAAAATCTTGATGAAGAAACCTCTTTATTAGATCTCTTGCATAATTAGATACATTTCATTAAGTTGACTACAGATACACCATTTTTTCTTTTAGTTATGCTGCTTCATAATTCTGTAGTTTATCAAGCCTGCGACTATATCTGACACTTTATTGTACTTTCTGAGCCTATTTCTAAATATATCACTCATTATCCTGTACTTTTTCAATCTACAAATAGTATGTTCAATAACTATCCTTTTTCTAGAATGACTTTTGTTGTATTCTTTATCTTCTTGTGGTAATTCTTTTTGATTATTTTTCTTTTTATAGGGTAGAGATGATCTTTGTTCTGGAAAGTCCTTTTCTACTCCAAGGTATCCCAGATCATACACATTTAGAACATCTTTTGGGATAGCAGGATGATTTTCTTTATAGATGTTATAGTCATGTCTGTGTCCTTTCTTATGATCTGCTTTGTGAATAATATAACCATGATTGTTAACCGTAATCTGTGTCTTTGTTGTATGCCTTTTCTTCTTGCCTGAATAGTACATCTTACATCTTCTCTTGTCAATAGGTCTTGGAATCTGCTGCTCTGTACAATCTGTAAAAGCCATAAATCCCGGAAAATATTTCTCTACTTCCTCTGGCGTTTTCAACCTCTTGGTTATCTGATATATTTTCTGCGGAATTGGTACGCATTGTCTTATCAAACTTTCTATCTTTTGGATATCTCTGCAGATGTTGCTCTGATCTCAGATCAAATAGAAAACCAGCTAATGTGTAGGTTATGTATAGGCGATAGTACACTAGAACCATGATAACTCTATCCTCAACAATGAGTTTGAAATGTCTCCCTGCACCTACATCTCGTTCTCTCCTCCTTCTTTTTGAGGATAAGCGTTTTATCTCGTACTTTTTGTATTTTGATTTTATTTCTTTATAAATGTCATTAAACTGTTGAATTGAGAGACCGGTAAAGGATTTAAAGAGTGATGGCTTCTTGGATAATCTATTGTAAGATAACAAAAAGAATGACATATTTACATACGATAGACGGAAATAAAGCTGTTTTGGCTAATTATGCAAGAGATCTATTAATTGAAGATGCAATACGTAACTACGAAAAGGTTGATTCAGAATCAAAAGAAAAACACAAAAAGGTTGATTCAGAATCAAAAGAAAAACACAAAGAGATAGAGGTCATAGCAAAAGGAAAAAAGAAAAAAATAACTCTAGATTTAGCCGCATCCCTGGAAGGAAAGTATAGAGAAGATACTATAGCGATGGTGATGGTTCTCAGGTTAAAAGGTGTAGTATCTGAAAGATTAATACATCATTGTCTTCCTGAGAAATATAAACAAAAGCATCGTGTATTGAACGCTAAAAAGCAAAACCAAAAGAAGGACACTAAGGAAAATGAAAAGTTAGCGGCAATACCTATGATAATGCCGCTAAATTCTAAGAAAGAAGAAGAGGAAGAAGAGGAAGATGAAAAGAAACCGGTGATGCTTGTTAATGTTGATGGTACTACATCTATTCAAAATGATGTTAATCGTGATTCAGATTCAGAGGGTACTGTTACAAGTAATTCTTTTGAATCTTCAATCAATCGTCAGTCCCAATGGTATCAACAGGAGGAACAACAACAACTACCACAAGAAAAGAATTACGATGATGAAGAGATTGAAGAATATTCAAAGTCCAATGAATCATCACTTTTAAAAGACCATAATTTGAACGACAATGAAGAACTGGAGAAGTTAGATATAAAGGAAAATGAAGAGATATCAGAAAACAGAATCAATACAACTACAGACAATGATGTAGTGAATTTTGAATTTCCGATACCGTATTACAAAGTCCAGAAATACATGACGCCATTATTTCATAGATCAGGAAGTACTTCTTCTGTATGGTTCCACGGTAAAATGCATACGAAAACAGGAAGAGTTGTTAGATCAGGGGTTGGAAGAATAGGTGAAGAAAATGGAGAATAAAAACAAAAATATATTTAAGTTATCTTATTTTTTCAACACCATCTGCCCGATCAATTATGAGCATGAGTTATAAGGTATTAGTAACAGAAACATGTAGCAGTATCGTTACTGCTACTATATATTCATAGAGATGAATAAAAAAATAAAAAATAATTCTTTTGATAATAATTTTTCTGAAGGAAAAGATGAAAATAATCAAAATGACGAGGATTTAAACTCTTTATCGTTCGCAGGTCATGCTTCAGAAACAGAACAAGATGATTCAGCTGATGAAAATGATATAGAGATGTCAGATACATCCAAATATAATCATGAAAAGATAGCAGAAAAGGTCGAAGGGGTTACTACTCTTCCAACTGACAATTATTCTCATTGTCTTCATGCTGATGAACAAGTAGAGGAGGAGAAGAAGGGGGATGGTGATGTTGATGGTGATGTTGAAGGTGATGATAGTTCAGATAGCGATGGACATGACAATAAAGCAGCAGCAGCAGCAGCAGCAACTACCACAACCACTACTATAGCAGATAACGAATACAACATTAGCGACCCAATCACATCCAATAACTCCCTGATATCTCTAATTCTAAGTCAGGAGTTTATGCAACACTCTATAATTCCACCTACAGGAGAATGGTTATTAAAACAATATGATAGAGACATTACAATCCCCGAATCAGATCTAGTAAAAAAATACCCTTCTATTAGAAACTGGTATAGCAAAGAGGGTATTCAATTAAGAGCGCTTGGCAGGACTTTTCAAATCTATGGCAAGATAATGCCCGTTTGTGGACGGTGTTTAAGAGTAGAAGAAAAGGTGGGTATCAAAGAAGATGTCTCTCTAGAACAAGGAATTAAAGATGTGATTATAGAACAACAACCATTTGAAATACGCAGTGCATTTGAAATGTTAAAAGATAATAAAAAGAATGATAAAGATGATGATAATGAAGACCATAACAATAAGAAATAACTTGAATGAGATAAGTAATGATTTATAGAGATGTCATTTGTTGGAGCAATAGATGATTCAGATGGTTTTGAATATCTATCAATAAAATAGGTGAAAGAGAAAAGATTGATAGCATTATCAAAACCTTGCCTTCCAACTTTACTCATATGACAGGCCTTCCAAATAAAACTAAAAGGAAAATATTGTCAGGGTTTGTTATTACAGGAAATATCAAAATTTGTTGTATCAGGTATGGTTTCAATGACATGCATAATGAGTTTAATAAAAGACATAGAGAAAATCCTAGCTATAAATCTAAACAAAAATTTTATAATGCTCTTGCAGTAGAAACAAAGATAACATTACACTCACTTTTCAAAGATTTTTTAATAAAAAATGGTTTGAGTCTTGAAGATATAAAGTTTGAAGTGGATAATGAAATAATGTGGAATATTTTAAAATGTAGTGGATTAAAACCTATTGAGCATCCACAAAATCATAAACTTGCCGACTGTATAGTACATGCTAATTATAAGAATTGGGATGTAACGGGAGTTGAAGAATATAATGATATCAAGTTTAAAAATAAGATATGCGAACGAGTATTAAAGAAATGCTTTAGATGAATAGTTTATCATTATAAAATAACTGCTAGACCAGAGGCAAACAACACATCAACCCTTGATAAATCAGCCTTTGTTAAGATAATCAAATCTTTGATTTTATCCGTGGCGATCCAAGGGATTCGTTATATGGATCTGCTAGCATATTATATATCAATTATTTAATATATAAATTTTATAATATAACTGTGAAAGAACTCGTTGCCTAAATAAATCAATTTATAGGTTAGGATAATCAAGTTATTTAATTAAATACTACCACTATTATTATCTTCCTATAACTTTTCGATAAATATAGATTTATTTTGAATATGATATAAGATAAGAAAATATTATAATTCTATTAGCGATACCAAAGATACCTACTTTAAATTAATTTCCCATATATTATCTATATGCCTGTAGTGATATAAAATTCATTGATAAAAAACAGAGAGGATAGAATCACTTTTAATATGCTTTGTTGCATGATTATTTTTTCGCTATTTGATAACGTTTTGCTAATAGAGTTCAAACGGAAATAGTTAAATTATAATTGTTATTGTCACAGATAAACTACTGTTTTAGCGGGTTTTCGAATCATATAACAAAGCACTTTTAATATTCTTTTGTGGAAAAAACAGTGGAAAGAAGAAGAAGAATATGAATATTAGAAACTATAGACTTTAATCCTCTTACAATTCATATTGAAGGATCTTCACATTAACAACCTTTACCATCTTAAATTTTATTATTTTATTAAATCAATTGCGATATTTTTAGAATAATTGAAAGGATCTTCACAGTATCAATTTTGAATTTGAATTTGAATTTGAAATTGAAAGCCTTTTCTGCTATGTTAAATAGTATGCTATCTTATTTGTACATGTAAGTAAAAGATGTATATCATAATAATGGTTAGAAGGTCCTTCTCTTTATAAATCAAAATAATAATAATAATAATAATAATAATTTTAATTCATCGCAAGATAATAATTATATCTGCGATAATCTAAATTTAGATTCATTACCTCCTACTCCTTCTACTCCTCCTGCTCCCAGCGAATATATGATAAAAGTATATCATAATTCAATTGATGCGGATAATGCACTTTTAGAATTTATAGATAGAACCAAAGTAAAGATTGATTCATGTATTAGCTCTGCAGCTCCATCTGTAATTATCGAGGTTGATAAGATAAAGCAAAAGAGAATTCATGCAGTAAAAGAAAGAGGAATAAAACTCAGATATGTTACAGAGATAACAAAAGACAACATCGATTATGTCAAAGAAATGATGAGGTTCTCTGAAATACGACATATCGAAACCTTAAAGGGCAACTTTGAGGTATCCGATGAAAAAGCGTATGTGGCTGTTGCAACATTAAAAGAATCACAATCACTACCCAAGCTTTTATATAGTAATATTGCAGAAATGGTAGAGCAGCAGCAGTTTATTTTCGACAGTTTTTGGAATAGAGCAATCCCTGCAGAGCAGATTATAAAAGAAATAGAACAAGGGATTGTTCGTCCTACTATAACAATATTTTCAGACTATAGAGAATCAGAAAGAAAAGAATTTGAAATGATAACAAGAGCAGAAAAAGAGATTCAGATAATATACTCTACATCAAATGCATTTTTTCTTCAGGAAAAGGGAGGCACTCTTCAGCTTTTAAAAGAGATGACAGACAAAAACAAAGATTTAAGAGTAAACATTCTTTTGCCTATAGACAGTTCGATTAAACAGTAGATCTCTTGCATAATTAGAATAAACAGCTATATGATCAGCAATTCTTCATTTTCTTGTTCTCTCATTGCTTTCATATGATCGGTTATCCAAAAAATCATTGCTTTTCAAATCATTCACTGCTGGTCTTACAGTGCAACAGTTCGATGACATTTATGAAAAAAATGTAACAAAAAGATATGCTAAACATGAAATACAACGCTTGTTCAAAAAAGATAGAGAAAGACGTATAGGTGCAGGTAAACCTTTCAAACTAGATATTAAAGATAGATTTCTCATGCTTTTGGTTTACTATCGTCTATACATAACTTACACTATGGCAGGTTTTCTATTTGATTTGGATCAGAGCAACATCTGCAGAGACATTCAAAAGATTGAAGGGTTGATAAGAGAATGTTTGCCAATTCCGCAGAAGACATACCCAATAACCAAAAGGCTGAAAACTCCAGAGGCAGTTGATAAATATTTTCCAGGCTTTCTTCTTGCTTTTACAGATTGTACCGAACAGCAAATACCAAGACCTGCGGATAAGAATAGAAGAAAGATATTCTATTCAAGTAAGAAGAAAAGACATACTGTTAAGAATCAGATTACGGTTAACAATCGTGGTTATGTCCTTCACAAAGTACGCTATAAAAAAGGAAGAAAACATGACTACGATATTTATAAAAAGAACTATCCTGTCACTCCAAAACAAGTTGTTACTGTAGTTGATCTAGGGTATTTGGGCATAGAAAAGGATTTTACAGAACAGATATCTGCACTACCATATAAAAAGAAAATAAACCAGTGTTTATCACAAGAAGAAATCGAGTTTAACATTATCCATTCGAAAAAGAGGATAATAGTAGAGCATACTATTAGCAGATTGAAAAAGTACAAGATAATGAGTGAGATATTTAGAAATAAATTGAGAAAATATAACAAGGTGTCAGACATAGTAGCAGGACTAGTGAACTATAGAATATCAAATTATCTGAACTAGAAATCGATATAGAATTAGAAGTGATGGTCTAGATTATTTCTAATTATGCAAGAGATCTAATATAGATATATCTTTCATATGCGCTCTTCTTTTTCTTTTTCAAGTTTATCATTAATACAAATAGCTGATGAAAGACTATCTTCTTGCTTTATCGATTAAGACCACTTTTCTACCTGGTCTTGGATTCAAAAATTTAAACTGCAAAAGATTTTATCAAAGAAAATAAATATTTTAAAGGTAATCTCATATGAAACGCTGAAAGATTGGTTGAGAACTGCTTTGTTACATGATTCCCCTTCTTCCAAATACATTTAGCTAACTTTATCATACAATCCTTGTGAAATGGTCCAAGTATAACGAATCTCTTGTAAAGAAGAGGAGAAATATTGTATGGCTTTGATATCATTAACAACTGGGATACCGAACTAAAAGAGATGAACCAAAACAAAATAGGTGAGGGGCCATTTCATTATCCTAACACTTTTCTCCTTCTTTTACTTGGATACGCCAAGTATATTTTCATTTGCCATACCTGCAAACCGAAGAGGGTATCACACAAGGCCATGCCAAAGGAAAAGTACCTTCTATACCTATTTACAACAATAAACCGAAAAATACATCGTTTGGATAAAGATAAAAATGCTGACTACAGCATGAAATTCAAAGACGAATACATTGTCATTGCAATAGATAGTACTGGAATAAAGGTTACCAACAGAGGTCAATGGCTACGAGAAAAATGGCACATAAAAAATAACAACAAGAAAGGATATTTAGAAATACACGTTGCGGTAAACATCAAGACCAAGAAAATTCTTGCTATGATGAAGGTAACTGGCGATGAACATGTCCATGATAGCAAGGCGTTACCTGAATTGGTTAATGATGTTATGAAATCAGATAAAAATATAGCAATTGGTAAACTATTTGATGATGGATCTTATGAAGCTAATGAGATTTTTAGATTCTTAGCAGTAGACAATGAAATTCATCCATCTATTAAAGTAAGAAAAAATGCTAGAATCAGAATGAAAAAAGGAAAAAATATCATTAGAAACTTATCAGTCTTGACTCACAAAAATAATTTGCAAAAATGGAAAGACCGCATAAGCTATAAGAAGCGGTGTTGGATTGTTGAAACAGTATTTTCTTCTATAAAGCGAAGGTTTGTTGGAGAATACGTATACTCGGTTAAACTAAAGAATATGATACAAGAGATGATGTTAAAAGCATCATTGCATAATAAGTTGATGTCTGCTTTGTTACATGATTCGAAAATCAGTTAAAATAGTAGTTTACCAGTAACAATAACAATTGAATTAACTGTTTTCGTTTTTAATCAATCGACAAAACGTTATCAAATAGCGAAAAAAATAATCATGTAACAAAGCAATCGAAACAACAATGCATTATTTAAAAGAAGATTTACCGAATGTTTTGATTAATCTTTTTCATGCAAAAGAAAGAAATGTAAACTAAAACATGTAAAGATTTGGTTGAAAATTTTTATAGGTTATTACAATAATGAAATTAATATAGGGCGAAGTGGATAATATACCATTTAGCATAATTACGTAAACTCGTCAGAGGAATTTTGCTACAAAATCGGCATTCGATATTCATTTAATTATGCTAATTGGTATAGTTCAAATGATTTTTAATGATGAACACCCATCTTATACTGTTTCATACAAATAGATATGGTTTTATTAAAGATATAGATGGGATCTAATATGCACCCTTAAACAAGGTATGGGAATTAATGAAATTGCACACTATCGAAGGATCTCTAATTCATCCTTCTGCGAAGGATGTAACAACAAATCTTTTGAGTGAAAATACACTTATCCATAGTTGGTAAGAAGAATTTAATGAACAAACTATACAAATAAAGATTAAAGGAACTGTATTTTTTTCATTGGGTATTGCATTTGAAATGATGAGGATTAAGCGGATCTAATTATTTCGTTTACTATCGGCCAATAGAAGTAAATAAAACCAGGGTTATTGTAGTAGGAGAGTTTAAGTCTTGTTTTAGGAAAACGTCTGAAGAAGATAAAGAAAAAAAAATTACGTTCGTTAATATTAACTCGCTTATAACAAACATTTGAAGAGGATAAGATATATCTAAAAAATCTATAAAATATTTTGGCCCGATCTATTTATATATGGTTTCTTAGATCTCTATATAATTTTATTTGAAGAGGTTTTAAAATCAAATCTGTTATTTTTTCTCTAATTTCTTTGGATTCTTTTTGGTTATAATGTTTATCGAAAGTCTCTCTGTTTGACCAAACTTCATCAAATAATAATTCATTGGGTCTATCGATGGATGAATTTAATATATATGATATATTGCCATCTTCCTTACGAGATGCTTCAACTATTGGTAAAAGAATATTTAATAATTCACTTAGTTTCCCTTCTTTTGCTTCCAAAGTTGCTAATACACGTACGTTTGGATTGGAATTGACTTGATAAATGCTGTCACTCATAATATATTGAATTTTATGACTATAAAATATATTTTTTGAATAATTATTACATCACTTTATTTGTTGTTTTTATGGTGGTATTTAAATAATTATTTAAAATTTTAATCTTGGTAAATTGGTAAATACGTTTAATTTATTTGTGTATGTTATATTCGTGTGTTTCGATAGACCTCTCAATATTTATATGAAAAATAATAATTATCTCTATTATAATTCATCTTAATTGGCGATTGGATGAATTTGAAAAATGGCATATATTTTAGAATTGTAAATATTGATTCGGTTATTTATTTCGAATAGATTTATTAATTTGAATTATTATGTTAACGTAATATTGATGTTGATGTGTATAGCAATACGATAAAATTAGCATTTTCAATTAATCTTGAATGCTAATTTTATGTGAGTAAAATGGTTTTGGATTATTAAAACTTAAATCCTTTATTAATTGTGTGTCTGTATATTCTTATGAAATCTCGATCTAAAAGGCCAGATGAATCACAACCACATATTGCTATTATAATTCCATTTAAAACAAAGTCTATAAAATTCAAACCAATACCCATAGAGTATATAAGCGGAGATGGAAAGGAGGAACTATGTATAATTAACGAATCATTAAAGATCGACGCCACAGGAATTACTACTACAGAAATAATTAATGATTTTATTAAAAAATTTCTGGAAAATTGGGATAGGTTTCAAAGAAATGAACCCGTAAAAAATTATCTTTATAATACTACACCTAATATAAGTCTAAATGATTATCATGATCTGAAAAGAAAATATTCTGAGTTAATTGATAAATAAAAATTTAAAATATGTAAACCCATACAATTAATTTTCATTCTCTTTATAGATCTTTTTAAATGTGTTTTTTATTTAATTGATAATTTAATTAATTGGGATTGCTTATAGCATAATCGTGTTTTGAAAGTATGGTCTAATTTTTTTGATATAAATTATATTTTGCTTTAAATTTTAGTTGACTTTAAATGGATTATCTTATTTAATATTAATTTGTCATACAGGCTCTGTAAAGTTAAGACCAAAAATCATTTTTGTAAAACACTTGAATGTGATGGTCCATCAAAAATTTGATTTGTATATTGAAATTTAAGTTCATTTTGCCAAATTTATTTTTTGAAATGGCTTATTTAACCAAATTTCTTTAATTAAAAATAATTATCAATTCCTTAACTTTACAGAGCAGTCATACAAATCTATAATTATAAATGCTATGAGCATACAATTAATTTGATAAGTTTAACTCGGGTTTTTCAATATATTTTTGATATATTTGGAGATAATTGAAATTTAATTTGTCTTTTTGTTTTATAAAATTAAAGATCTTTACAATCCTTTTAAAATAATTGATATGATTTCTTATTTTTCCGAAAATATAATCTATATAACAAAAAACAATGAAGTAAACTTATCATATGGTTTTTGATTTACTATTAATCCGATTACTGCTTCAAATATATCATTAAAAATTTTTGTCACATTGTTGATAAAATTTTAATAGCTAGTTATTTTGTTATTTTATTTCATTTTTATTGTATGACATCAAATCTGCCGGTAAGATTTAATTAAAAATTATATTTTTAATGAAATTATAAAAAAAACATGTAAATAAATTAAAAATATGTTTGTGATTTATTACTAATCTGATTCATCAGAGTATATAAGCTTCATTTCATCAAATGTAAGCTTCTCTCCGCCAGCCATTTTCTTCATTGCCACTTCTTTTAATGAATTCCATAAATCTTGATTTTCTCTATTCTTTCGCATTTTGTCTTGAGGAATGTCATGTGTTCTTCTCCTATCTCTATCGCCGCTATTTTGTCTTCTCTGACGATCTGAAGAATGTTGCAATCTTGATTTCTTGAATTCTATTGCATTAAGTTGGGTGTCAACCATCTCTAATTTTGCACCCGCTTCACGAACTTGATGAATCACCATTCTTCTTTCCTCGTAGAGTTCTTCTCTTTTATTTAGTAAAATATCTAGATTTGACTTTAATTTGCCAATGACTTTTCCTATTTCCGCTTTTTGATCAAAGATTTGAGTCATTTTTCCACGCAAGTCGTCAAACTTTAAAGCCATATTTTTGTAGGTATCCTCTTTTTTAGTAATTACTTTTAGAGTATGTAATTTTGTTGCAATCTCTTTTGATTTCAGTACTAGTCGTCTTTCTTCAT
Organism: uncultured Nitrososphaeraceae archaeon; assembly: GCA_963830925.1. GTDB lineage: Archaea > Thermoproteota > Nitrososphaeria > Nitrososphaerales > Nitrososphaeraceae > Nitrosocosmicus. The sequence continues at coordinate 2,166,779 of CAWHOB010000001.1, forward strand.
CTTTTGATAATTTCTTTGTCTGAATATCTTTTTCTATTTGATCTAATGCCTTTGTTAAATTTGCTACATTGTATCTATCTCGCCTTGTCCTAAAGCCTGTGCCTCCAGAAGCTTTAGAATCTAGTGTCTTCATACGTTTTCTTTCTTCTATTAAACTATTCTTTAATTCTGTAAATTTTGTATAGTCTGCGTCTTTGACTTCATTAGTATGCTTTAACTTTAATCTCTCTGTTTCTAATTTTACTCTTTCTTCATCGATCACCTTTTTTGTTTCTTCTATTTTTTGATTGATTTTATCTATTTGACTTTCTCCCTGTTTCTGTTCTTCTATAAGATTTTTTTTGAACTCTAGAAGTGTTTTTTGATTTGAATCTATTGAGTTATTCATTCTGTTATCCTTTTTTATCGCAGAAGCGCTAGCTGCAGCAGTTGAAGCTATAGCTGAATTTCCGCCAGTCTGTTCTTGAACCAAGCCGCTACAGATTAAAGATGGGTGGAAAAATATATTCCTTCTTATTATATTCCAAAGAAATTAAATTCGAATCTGATCTTTAATATTTTTATTTTATTTTAATTTTTTTATCGAAGGTAAAATAAATAGTATAAATAATGCTTTATTGTATGATTATTTTCTTCAATATTTGATAACGTTTTACAGATAAAATTAAAACGAAAATAGTTACAATTTAATTGTTATTGTTACAGATAAATCAAGGTTTTAACTGTTTTTGGAAATGCAACAAAGCATATAAATGATACTTATTTTTATTTTTTTTAAAAAAATCAAACGATTGATATTAATCTTATTTATATAGATGTAAAATTCATAATAATGGACTATATATTTATATTCTATATGAGCTATATATTTATGAGAGAATATGGATGATTTTGATAAAGACTTTTCGGGATTTGATTGGAAAAATACTCCGGCCTACAAACATCCTGGTGGAAAAGATTGTCCATGTCCAAAACATGAGTATATACGTGAACAAATAAACATTGCAAAAACATTGAATTCTGATACCAAAAATTTGGATATTAACAAGAGACCTACATCAAATGTAACTTTAAAATTTTGTCCAGATCATTATAATGTTTACTTTAAAGAAGTAATTCCGGCTATGCCTTTAAAATATAGAATAATGACAAAAATCGCATTAAAATTAGGTGCGGTTGTTATTCAACAAATCCCATATATGATGTCTGAAAAATGCTTTTATTGCAAATTTGGCTCTGGGGGATTTGACAAAAAAGTCGAATTACCTCCAATATAACTTAATATTTATTGCTAGTGTTTTTCAGTCCTGATAGGTTAGCAATTAAATTATAATGATTTGAAGATATTCCTAAGGATGATATATTCCTTATGACTATTGAAAGATGCGGGATTTTTTCATTTGATTCTGATTTAAACCCTTCTAAAAAAGTTTTTTCAATCATTTTATATTTTTGTCCGTCTAAATCAATGAGGCTAGACAAAAATATTCCTACATCTAAACTTTTTGCATAAATTGAATTTTGTTTTTGGATGAATCCTATGTCTGTCCTTATCAGATTTGAATTTTTGACTAGATAATTTTGTGCTTTGTTGTCTATAAAACAAAATCCTGCCTTGTGCAATTTGGCGGTAATTACCCCCGCTTGAAAAACTATATCTATATTATCATTATCTTTTAAAAATTTATATAAATTGCCTTCTTCAATATATTCTTCAATTAGTATATCATTACCTAAATAATACAAATGAGGTGTAGGTATTCCTAATCTATTTAATATTTTTCTATTTTCTTGACTTTCATTCTTTAATATCATGCGACCTAACTTTGGTGGCGGGGAAGGATGTAGTAATATTACTGATATTAAAGAATATAAAAAAATTAAAAAATATTCATTTATCGCCTTTGTAAATTTGTCCTTTTTAATGATGACATTTTTACCATCTAATTCTGTGACTTTGATATCTCTTTGCCAATTCACCCAATTCAATATATTTTGCTGATCACCTTAGATAAATCTATATTAAATACATTTTAGTACATATTCAAATATAATCAAAATCAAACATTAGTTATAATTCATTTTATGGATCATTTCACTTTATTTCTAATATTTTTTGAGAATTCCAATTCTTGCCCTTCTTTCATGGCTTAATTTTTAAACTCCAATATAATAGTTCAAATTTATTATTAATTGTTAATATTTTTTGATTTTGTACACTGCTTCAATAATTGTTTTCTTGTTTAAAAATATAAAATTAAAGGGCTTTCTTTTTTAATTTATTAATATTAGAATTAGTATTATCTATTTTTATGTTCAAATACATATACAAAATATTTTACAAATGAATTTAAGGATCATTTTTTAATATACCTCATTATAAATGAGTGCTTATGATGACGTTTTCAAGATAGCTTTGGAAAGAGGATTCTATTTTCCAAGCTGTGAGCTTTACTCTGATTTTAGTGCAGGATTTTGGGAATATGGTCCAAACGGCGTAAAAATTAAAAACAAATTTCTTGATTTATGGAGACGCGAATTAGTTAGACGAGATAATATGTTGGAAATAGATGGGACCCAAATTATGAGCAAAAGCGTCTTTATGGCATCAGGGCACCTAAAAAATTTTTCTGATCCTGTTATAAAATGTACAAAATGTAAATCTTCATTTAGGGCAGATAAATTAATCCAAGAACAAACAAAAATAGAAGTACCAGAACGACTACAAAATGATAAAGTTGATCAACTTATAATAGAGAATAATATAAAATGTCCTAATTGCAAAGGAGATTTCTCAACCTCTCAAAGGTTCAACATGATGTTTAAAGTAGATATTGGTCCTGACCATGATGAAGCTTATTTAAGGCCTGAGACGTGTCAGTCTATTTTTGTAGATTTTCCAAGAATTTTTAAAGTAAGCCGAGGAAAATTACCATTAGGAATCGCTCAGGTCGGAAAAAGTTTCAGAAATGAAATTTCTCCGCGTCAAGGATTATTGCGTTTAAGGGAGTTTTACCAAGCTGAGATCGAGGTATTTTGCAATCCAAATAAATTGAATGATCTGCCAAAATTTGAGGAAATAAAAAACACAGTTTTAAGAATATATGATAAGCAAATAATAGAAATTACATCTCTTGAAGCCGTTGAAAAGAAAATAATTCCCAACAAACTCGTTGCATATTATTTATCTCTCTTGGTAGAATTTTTTAATAAAACAGGGATATCCAATAAAAGGACTAGACTTAGGCGTTTAGGTGATGATGAAAAAGCCTTTTATTCTGAAATCGCATTTGATTTAGAGGTAGATACGTCTTTTGGTTGGCTAGAGCTTGTAGCTTGTAATTATCGTTCTGATTATGACCTTTTATCACATTCCAATACCAGTAAAACAAATCTTTATGTTATGGATGATGAAGTAAAGATTTTACCACATGTATTCGAATTATCACTTGGTGTCGATAGATGTATATATTCTATTTTAGAACATTCGTATTTTATTGATAAGGATAAAGATGATCGAATTCTATTACAACTTAAACCATATTTATCACCTATACAGGCAGGTGTTTTACCTCTTTTGAAAAAAGAAGAATTTAAAAAAAAATCAATGGATTTACTATCTTTAATAAATAGAGATTTCGATGTATTTTATGATGAATCTGGATCTATTGGTAGACGTTATAGAAGATTAGAAGAAATTGGAGCGCCTTTTGCATTTACTATTGACCATCAAACCATTGACGATGATTCTGTCACAATTAGATTTCGTGATTCCATGGAACAGCAACGAATTAAAATAAAGGATGTTAAATCATTTTTAACATCTCATCTTATAGTTGATTGATTCTACTACCAAAAAATACTATCACTTTCTGTTGTTTTTTTATTATTATCTTTATTATCATGATTATTTTGCCTCTCTTTTAGATATAAGATCTCTTGCATAATTAGAAATAATCTAGACCATCACTTCTAATTCTATATCGATTTCTAGTTCAGATAATTTGATATTCTATAGTTCACTAGTCCTGCTACTATGTCTGACACCTTGTTATATTTTCTCAATTTATTTCTAAATATCTCACTCATTATCTTGTACTTTTTCAATCTGCTAATAGTATGCTCTACTATTATCCTCTTTTTCGAATGGATAATGTTAAACTCGATTTCTTCTTGTGATAAACACTGGTTTATTTTCTTTTTATATGGTAGTGCAGATAGTTGTTCTGTAAAATCCTTTTCTATGCCCAAATACCCTAGATCAACTACAGTAACAACTTGTTTTGGAGTGACAGGATAGTTCTTTTTATAAATATCGTAGTCATGTTTTCTTCCTTTTTTATAGCGTACTTTGTGAAGGACATAACCACGATTGTTAACCGTAATCTGATTCTTAACAGTATGTCTTTTCTTCTTACTTGAATAGAATATCTTTCTTCTATTCTTATCCGCAGGTCTTGGTATTTGCTGTTCGGTACAATCTGTAAAAGCAAGAAGAAAGCCTGGAAAATATTTATCAACTGCCTCTGGAGTTTTCAGCCTTTTGGTTATTGGGTATGTCTTCTGCGGAATTGGCAAACATTCTCTTATCAACCCTTCAATCTTTTGAATGTCTCTGCAGATGTTGCTCTGATCCAAATCAAATAGAAAACCTGCCATAGTGTAAGTTATGTATAGACGATAGTAAACCAAAAGCATGAGAAATCTATCTTTAATATCTAGTTTGAAAGGTTTACCTGCACCTATACGTCTTTCTCTATCTTTTTTGAACAAGCGTTGTATTTCATGTTTAGCATATCTTTTTGTTACATTTTTTTCATAAATGTCATCGAACTGTTGCACTGTAAGACCAGCAGTGAATGATTTGAAAAGCAATGATTTTTTGGATAACCGATCATATGAAAGCAATGAGAGAACAAGAAAATGAAGAATTGCTGATCATATAGCTGTTTATTCTAATTATGCAAGAGATCTATTTATTTATGCGTTTATTTTTGTTAATCGTAAATGAGATAAAATTTTTAAATTTTGGCTTTTTGTAAAGTAAATAGAGCCATAATATTCATCAATAATTATATGAGGCATGGTCATAATTCAAATATATTTTCAACATGATCTATATAGCTTAAAGCTAACCCTTGAAATATTATTTTGATTAATACTGTCCCAAAGATTAGCTCTTGATAGAATAAAAGAATCCATCCTTTTTAACATTCTGTATCTGACAGGTTGTATACCATGGCCTGCTAATGCAAAAAGGAAACGTGGCAGACCATATGTATATTCTCCAACTGTAATTTTGAGATGTTTTATTGTGAGGTTATGGTTTAAAATCGATTCAAACAATGCCTTACATACTTTTCTCATTTTGGATTGTCCGTATAACCGTAAGCTAGCAGTAGCCTGTGGCCTGATAAAAATACCTAGCAGGCGTACATTTGACAGGAGACTAAAGACTATTTCTACAGATATTAAGCAAAGGATATCGACAATGGGATGTCTGTTTGTTGTAGAGGGCATGGTAGATCCTTCTATAACAGCAGCAGTGGATAGTACTCTTTTAAAAGCAAAAGGTCCTGTATGGCACAAATCATCCATGAAAAAAGGAATAGTACCTTGTTCTGGCATTGATACAGATGCAAGGTGGGGATACAGCCATACAAAGAGATGGATATTTGGATATAAATTACATTTAACATGTACAACAGGCAAGATTGTAGTACCTATAACTGCAGATGTAACTACTGCGAATGTACAGGATAATCAGATGTACGTTTCTTTAACTTCTTCTTCTTTGGTATTCTCTCTATCACTTGCATTGTACATGATAGCCGATCCAGGCTATGACGATAAGAAACTGTATGAATATAGCAAGAAGGTATTGGGAATAGACTTGGTTTGTCCTGTTGTCGAAAGATATGAAAGTACTTTTAAAAAGAGGCTTGAGCTTGTATGTTTTTATCAATCGGCATTAGGACAGGCAATCTACAGCCGAAGAAGAATATCGGTAGAGCCGTTGATAGAACATATTAAATCAGTATTTAGAATAGACCCATTGCCAACAAGAGGATTTCATACGGTATCTGCAATTGTACTATTGTCTGTTTTATTATATCAGATAATGGTATATTACAACTGCAAGACTGAGAAAATAAATCCAAAATCAATAAAGTATATGCTTGGGACTGGCGGATGAAATAGAATTTTGGATAAAGATGTGCTTTTGAATTATGACAAGCCTCATTTATATAATCACAGATTTGACTAACTTTGTTTACTTAACAAAATATTATAGATTGAAAGTATACTATTTCAATTATGATAACAAGAAATAGACACCTATGAAATTTATAACCTATGTATTATACTTGTACTTTTTGAGTATTTCTTTAATAAGAACAGCTGAAAGATTATTACTTTCAATTATCAAAAGAAATATTTATTTATTTGGAACTGCATACAAAATACAAAGCCTGGTAAATTATATTTAAAGAAAAAGATGATTCTTGAATATATTTAGCTGAAACAATAATAGAAATTAGAGTAGAGAATTTTGTTTTTTTTATAATAGAATCAAAAGACAAAGAAATTCTCTCTTTCAGCATATAAAAAAAGAAATATGTTCTTGCTACAGAACGAATGATATATAAAATTACATAAAATATAGATTGCATTATGTTTCAACATTAGATGAAGTTATATGTTATCCACAAGCATGTAAATTTTTAAAATTAAAATATCATCTAATATTCATTTGAAAATATATTTGAAAGTACAATGCCTTATATAAAATATACAACTGAATGTTTTGATGATTACTTTCCATGCAGAAGCTAAAAATGTGAACTAAAGCATATAATTAATCGATTAGACTTCATATAGATTTTCACAATAAGAAAAGCATTCAACGTGAATAGAGCCATTTTATTATATGTTTTATTTGAATATATAGATCATGTAATACAAGGTATTTTCAAAATCATTTCTTGTATTATATTTTTAGTCTATCAGAATAAATATATTCGTCAAACCTTTTTTTGATAAGAAAATACATTTTCAATCCCAATTTGTATCTACATTACACTATTTCTTTTTTGAAATCATTTTTATGTACAAAAAACTGATAGATTTCTAAAAATGTTATCCTTTTTCTATATCATTTTAGTACTAATACAATGCAAGATCTAATTGTTCACCAGACGTCTAAAAATATCATTACCATTACAATTACTGCTGTCAAAGAGGATGAATAGTATATTAGTAAACCTTATAACATCATTAACCAATTTTGATAATGCTTTGCTGTTATAAAAATATTCATCAGTTTACATTATTAAAAGAATTTTGGCGGTCTTTCATTAGATCTCTTTAATTATTAATTCCAAACAGCTTTATGACCTAAAGTTCCTCATTACCATGTTCTCTAGATGTTTTAACACGAGAGGTTATTTAAAAAGCCACTCTACTTTTTAAGTCGTTCACTGCTGGTCTTACAGTACAACAGTTTGATGATATTTTCTATAAAGAAATAACAAAAAGATATGACAAACATGAAATAAAGCGTTTGTCAAAAAGAAAAAACATCAGAGAAAGAAACACAGGTGCTGGATGAAGGCCATTCAAACTGAACACAAAAATAGATTTCTTATGCTTTTGGTGTACATTCGTCTTGCTTTGTTGCATGATTATTTTTTTCGTCATTTGCCATCGTTTTATCGATTGATTAAAAACGAAAACAGTGAAAATTCAATTGTTATTTTTACGGATAAACGACTATTATAACGGGTTTTCGAATCATGCAACAAAGCACATTCGTCTATATACATCACTTACACTTTGACAGGTTTTCTATTTGATTTGGATAAGCAACATCTAAAGAGATATACAAAAGATAGAAAATTTAATAAGAAAATTCACCAATTCCTCAAAAAACATATTATAAAATAAAGAGGTTGAAACCTCCTGAAGAAGTAGATAAATTTTCCAGGATTTCTTCTTGATTTTATCAATTTTACTACAGAACAACAGAGACCACGACCTATTGACAATAAAAGAAAGAAGATTTTCTATTCGGCAAGAAGAAAAGACATACGGTAAAGAATCAGTTGACGGTTAACAATCGTGGATTTATCCTTCATAAATTAAGATATAAGAAAGGAGGAAGAAGAAGAAGAAGAAAACATGACTATGATATCTATAAGAATAACCATTCTACTGTCATTCAAAAAAAGTTGTTAATGTAGTTGATCTAAGGGGTATTTGGGCATAGATTCAGACTTCCCAGACAACTATCATCCTTATCATTCAAAAGGAAAAGAAAACAAGATCTGTCTCCAGAAGAAAAAGAATACAACAGAATTTATACTAAAATGAGGATAGGGGTAGAGCACACTATTTGTCGATTGAAAAAATACAGCAGGATAATGAGTTATGTGTTTAGAAATAGATTAAAAAAACATAACAAGGTATCAGATATAGTTTCGGGTCTGGTAAATTATAGAAAATTGAATGTTAGAACAAGACCCATATGGAATTCAGAAGAAATAGTCTATATTGTTTCTGATTATGCAAGAGATCTAGTGATTGTTATATAATTTCAAATATCTTTTTTCGCCGTACGCCCTTTACTTCCATCCATTGTAGTATGCCTATAACCTTTATTCAGTACTTCTATTCGAGGGAATAGATAATCATTCTCTAATTCTTATTTTTTGCTAATTTTTTATTTTGACATTCAACCCGTTTATTATATCATAATCATAAATGAAAGGTTTATCCTTTGATATGACCTTATACAGGCCCTTCTTGAATTGGTATGTACAGAAAATGAATTATGTCTTGATATCCAAACAAAAGAAGAAATGGATTAGGATAATGAAGCGGCTCACCAACCTTGTATTTACTCATTTCTTTCAAATCTGCATCTAGATTGTTAATGATGTCAAAACCGGCTCTGTTAACAGTTGTGTAAATACCGTGATATTCGTTATTGTAAACTAATTGTGTTTGTTTAGATTTGTTAATTTTTATAATTTTGAATATGTATCAAAAATCATGACAACAATTTTATTGCTCAAAACAAGCAGTATTAGTTTACAAATGCATATACAGTCTTCTTTACACAACTGTTAACTTAAGGGTTTTCCAATGTTTTTAATTTACCCCTGATATATGTTTTAACTCAATTATGATAAAATCATGTTATTTGAGCAGAAAATATCTATCTTTCCTAAGTTTGCAGGGATATTTTGTAATAATGCGGTAATACTCATTAAGAAATTTCCTTAAGTTAACAGAGCCTCAAAACCTAACAACATTTTATCACGGTTACCTGTAGCTTGGTTGTAGGAAGATATTCATACAAGTTGTGGACAAATGTTGGCTAAACGTATTCAGAAATAAAGAAAGATACCTGAAAACATAATTATTATATGAAATCTAGTCAATATGAACATTATATACCAAAATAAACAATTTTTTATATATATTTATTAATTTATATAAGTTATTTATAATAATAAAAGTAATTTGGTAAAATGCTTAAAAATACCTCTTTGTTAATAAATTATTATGTTAATACAATACACCATTAAAACAATGGAGGCAGTTAGTATCTGAAAACTGAATATGTCATGATTCAGAACGAAATCGAAAGAGCAGGAGGACTTGCGGAACAACTATCTGTTAAGATTTATGAATCAAATGGCAACCTTAGTTTTGTATATTATAAAATAGAAGAGATTTTTACAAACTATCGGAAAACAGGAGAAAATATTAACTTGATCATGCCAAGTCTGTATGATGTAGATATAGATCAGAATCACACAAATCGAGATGGAAGATCAATATGGGTGGCATATGCGGATGTACTACATGAAGAGTTATGCAATCCAGATGGAGCGATCCACAGAAAAATTAAATCGGACCTGAATACTACAGGTACGTCTTTAGTTCTCTTCATAATAGAATTATTAAGGTTACCAAGAAGTTCAGCAATGATGATTGCCCCTATGGCAGCAAGCATATTAGGATTAGGTGTTAAAGCTTTTTGTAAACATTCCTCCGATGAAAGATGCGATTGAATAACAATGTAGTTATAATAAGAGATTCATTAAAAAATAAATTCTTTAAAGTATAAATCATTTAAAGACAACATTTTACCCAACTATAGTTTAATAAGTATAAAATTGAGCTACTTTTTCATATTAAATATCAAGCATTATCAACATTCCCACATTAAATACTCGTTGTTTCGTATATATTCATTTAAGAAAAAGACATAGATCGAAGATATCTTATTTCAATTGTGACTTCAAAAAACTAAAGAACACCTTCAAAGTACATTAGCTATGCATTATACTTGTACTTTTTGAGTATTTCTTTAATAAGAACAGCTGAAAGATTATTACTTTCAATTATCAAAAGAAATCAGTTATTTATTTGGAACTGCATACAAAATACAAGCCTGGTAAATTATATTTAAAGAAAAAGATGATTCTTTAATATATTTAGATGAAATTGTATTTAAAATCGGGGTCTAATATGTTTGGCTTTGGATAAATACAGAACCAAAAGATAAAGAAATCCTTGAAATAAGCATATCCAAAGGACTAAATATGTTTGTTGATGAAAGATTTCTGTCAGGAGTAGTACAAAAATATGGATGTATTCTGTTTTAATAACAGATGGTGGTCCCTGATACCCCGTAGTCTGTCGTTTCTTAAAACTAAAACATCATATTCGTTCCTCTTTTGAAAAAAGTATTATTGAAAGAACAATGCAGTAATACAACATAGAATAGAATCGTTTGACGATTACTTTCTATGCAGAAGATAAAAATGTGAACTAAAGCATATAATTAATTGATTGAATTTGTTTATGCATTTTCATAATGAACAAGTATTTAGTGACAGAGCCTTGTTTTCTTTTAAAATAATTATAGAGTCTACTAAGATATTGTAATCAATTAAAAAATTTTAAAATTGAATATTTAATACCAAAACTATTATTTGTATAAAAGAAATGCAACAATAATTCAGTCATTTAATTTAAATATTTATTAATTAAGCTTACCAAGAGAATTAATAAAATATTTTATTAGATTAAATTTTACTTATGTAAACATACTAAAAACCTAGTATAAAAATATATGCGAGAAAAAGGTTAGATATTATCTACATCATATGGCAACTGTTGATACAAATTGGCTTATTTCACATTTGAATGACGATAATATAATAATTTTAGATACTAGGGGCCCTATAATGTACAGATTTGGTCACATCAAAAATTCAATACCTGTAAGCATAGATCAGTTTATCTCGATTGCAGACAACGGGTCGAATCTGGTTTTGGAACAATCTTCTGCCTCTAAACTATTTCATAATCTTGGATTAGATGAGAAGGAAATAATTGTAGTATATGGAGAATATCAAGATCCTTCTGCAGCAAGGGTAGCATGGACTTTAATGTATTATGGATATACAAATGTAAAATTATTAAATGCAAGTTACAGTAGATGGGCAAAATCAGGATTTCCAGTAGATAAAGGATCATCAGGAACAAAAATACAACATCAATTAAAACCAAAAGATGAGGAAATTCCTAAAGAGAATTTAAAAACTAACCAATCAATACGAGCAGATGCTCAAATGATAAAAGAAAAACAGAACGATCCTAATGTAATAATCATTGATGCAAGAACACCCCAAGAACACTTTCAAGCCAGAATACCCGGTTCTATATTACATAATTGGGAGGATGGATTGAATGAGGATAAAATAAAAGATAAGGAAGAATTGTTACAAGATTTTATTTCAAAAGATATATCTACAGACAAAGAGATCATATGTTACTGTCATTCAGGAATGCGAGCAGCGCATAAATATTTGCAATTTATTAATGCAGGGTTTGAAAAAGTTAGAGTATATGACGGTTCAATTATAGACTGGGCACAAAGGCGTAACCCATTAAGATAATCAAATAAATTAAAATTATTTATATATGCTTTGTTGCATGATTATTTTAAATCGTTTTTTATTAGCGTTTTGTTGTTAAGGATATAACGTAAATAGTCAAAATATAATTATACTTGTCCTAAATGAATTGCATCTTTAACTATTTTTCGAATCATGCAACAAAGCAATTTATATACTCAAAGGCATTTTTCTATGTCTCTATAGAATATGATAAATTATTTATAGCATTCCTAAATGAAGGTTCTAATAGTTGGGGCATACCACTGAACATATTTTTTGCATCCAATAAATTATATGCTAAAGTCATTAATTCATGCTTTGTTGCATAATAAAATTTGTATTTCTGCCGGTAAGATCACCAGAACTCAACTTAATTGAAGTTAGATGGTCAAGGTTACATAGACAAACGATTAACAATTTTACATTCAAAGATGAGCAAGAAATAGGACAAGCCGTTAGCAAGTGAAAGAATATATATAACAAAAATCATTGCAAAGCAAAAAGCAATCACAAATATTTTATAGTATATGTATCCTTGTGTTTACAGAGCTGTTAACAGTCATGTAAAAAAGATTATATATCCATGTATAAACTGATACGGCTCATTTTGAGCAACAAAATTGTTATCATATTGTTTTAATGCATATTCAAAATTATAAAAATAACAAATCTAAACGAGCACTGTAGTTTACAATAATGATTAGCCCTATGTTTACATAAATGTTACCACCTCCTTAATTTTATAAAATAATTTAAAAATAAAATGAAGAACAATAATATTAACAAAAATAATAACATTATAAACCCAATTGTATCTCGATTATAAGGGATAAAAATTATTAGTCAAAAAAAGTAGAAGAAATTATACCAAAGTCACAAAATCCATAAAAGAATATACGCATAAAACAAAATATTTAACTACCTAACTTAAAACACAGATTGTCATGGTAGTTGATAATAAGGCAACAATATCATATATTAGTGTTTTAAAGGAGGATCTAGCAATTTTCCGTATTAAACCAAGCGAGGGTCAAGTCCCAGACTTTAAACCAGGGCAATTCGTAACATTAGGAGTAAATGTTCCAAGTGAAAAAAAAATCGTCAGAAGAGCATATTCAATTGCATCCCCACCTCAACAAAAAAAATACTTTGAACTGATATTAAGATGGGTTAAAAAGCCAGTTCCTGGACGGCTAACAACTCAAATATTCGATAAAAAGGAAGGTAGCGAAATTCTTTGGGTTAAACCTACTGGAATCTTTACAATAAATGAAAAAATGGCCTCAGGTGCACCAGATAATAGAAGAATGGTGTTAATAGGAGGCGGTACAGGTTTGGCACCATTTATATCATATTCATTATATCTAAAAGCCTTAGGTAGTAAAAGAGAAATAGTTGTATTACATGGTGCAAGCTATGTTGATGAATTAAGTTACAAAGATTTATTGACTAATTTAGAAATTGAAAGTTTAGATAAAGGAAAGGATAGCTGGAATTTCAGATATAGGGCAAGTATAAGTAGACCTCAAGAATGGTTCAATAGATCATGGAGCGGACACAAAGGTAGAATAGAATCATTTCTAAGACCCAGAGCAGGCAAGGATAAATCACCTTTAGAAGAGCTGGTTGGAGAGACCATTACACCTGAAAATACATCATTCTATGTATGTGGATGGCAAGGCACTGTAGATGGAGTATTAGACTCTTTGATACCAAAAGGATTTGTTACAGAAAGACAAAAAAGAAAAGATGGCTCATTTGACGTAAAGTTTGAATCCTACGGCTAATTCTTTTTTATAAGTTTATTTATCCTACTTTTGGTTTATAATTTAAATGAAATTTGAATTTGAAGAATTCGAAACCATAGAAGATGTTTTGATTTATTTAGTTTCTGTCGCACCATATATGAAACAAGTACTCCCAATAAGTTCGTATAAAGATCATATTTTTTCAATGGTTCCTATAACTCCGATTTCAGGTGAAGTATTGCTTATGATCTATACAAAAGGAAAGTTAGATAAAGGTATGTATGAATTTGATTTATCAACAAAAAAATACAAAATAGTAACGGCAGTAGAGAGAGCTGATAAAAATTATTTCATAGCGATAAATCCAGTTCGAGATACATTGGCTGACATGGCTTTGGAAGAATTACAAAAACAAAAATAATTTTGCTTTTAAATCCACTTTAATTTAATTTTTGAGAATGTAAAAAATAATATATAACTTTTTACAGTTTTGGTGGCAATGGTGCAGTAACAGATCGAGATTTTACAAATTTTGCAACAATATCTTCAGCAGGCCTTCCATCGAAAAGACCTTTAGATAAACCTCTCAAATATTTCATGATTGCCCATGTTCCTGCCTTTATTAATAATGCCATAAATACTTTCATTGCGGGACCATAAGATTTATTTCGAATAATAATAGGAATGATTTGATCGATTACTCTTAGATTGTGCTGCCAACAAGTCCAAAAGAGTGCAAATTGCGATTCATTGAGGTTCCCGAAATGCATTGAATTCTTTTCAGAGAAATCTTGATATAATAATGGGGCTACTAATCCCCTCATATTCATCTGTTTGAAATCTTGAATCAAATCAATAGTATATTGAGTTTCATCAGGTGTTTCATCTGGCCATCCGATAATTAATGTCAAAGCAGGAAACCAATGATTACTATTTAATATTTTACATCCTTCTCTAACAACAGATCCCCATTCCTCAGGTTGGAACGGTCTCGTTTTAACACCTAAATGCTTTTTTACCATCCGTGGTGCAACGGTTTCCACACCCAGATTAGTTGCCAACCACCTACCATTATTTTCCATGTCATTAACTTGAGATATTTTTTTAATTAGATCAGGTGAAGACGCCACTGCCGATAAAGTCATATGAGTGGTACCAATAAAATTGGCGCCAATTGACTTTAATCCTTTCCAAACATCCAAAATTGCATCCTGGTTTGGAACAAAATCTTTATTATCACATCCATATAGCAGCATTTCATCAGATTGAAGCCAAACTGAATCAAAACCATATTTAAGATTTATCTTTGCTTCGTTCTGAAGCCTAGATAGAGGAATATCTTTTTTTGAACGTTTATTGACGTCACAAAAATCACAGCCTCTACCACATCCCCTCATGGCTTCTATTAAAGAATTTATAGTCGGCCCCCTGACGATAGGAATGTTTTCGATATTTCTTACAAATGTATGCAACAATTCTGGTGCATCTCCAGACTCCAAATCATGGAAAAGATCTAGCGCCAATTCATCAGCCTCCCCAATTACAACTGTATCTATTCCATGAATTTTCATTCTTTCAGGTTTTGCCAACTCCCAAGAACCATTTCCTCCCACTACCACCTTAAAATCATATTTTTTCTTTAGTTGTATTATAGATGCACACATTTTTTTAAATTTCATTGCCACATACGATAATTTTTCAGGTGACATAGTAGTAGTTACAGGAGCCATCCCTAATGGATCCATTACATTAATACCAACTACTTTTGTATTAGGCCCAATACATTTATCCAACATTTCTGGATGTGCTAGAAAAATGTCTTCTGGAGAATACTCCTGAATTAAAGCGCTTTCTATTCTCCGAAGCCCGCATTGAGCTACTTTTACTTCACCAGTACTCTTATCAGTTTCGACACTGGGACAAAAAAGCTTATCAAAAACAAATTCAGGCACAAGTTCATAAGGGCCACATGCAATAAAGCCATAAAGGAAATTACCTCGATAATTTGTCATTAAACTACGATCTGCAGTTAAGACAATTCTTTTGCCAGCTATCATTCTATAATCTCTGTCCTCTAATACATATTATAAAAAGGTATAAAATTATTTTCATAGTATTTAGAGTATGCCTAGTAGGATACAGCCCTGTTAACTTAAGACAATATTTCTTTATTATGCTCATAAATAAACAACTTAAACCATGCTTTGTTGCATAACCAAACCTATTTAGCTAGGATCCAACCAATTAATCATTTGTGATCTACTGGCCTTCTTATAACCAGTCTCTTGTAAGACGAGGAGAGATACTTTTTTCCTATGATTTTCTGGATAACTGGGATGTTGATCTTGCAAGGATGAATGAAAATAAGAATGGCAAAAAGTACAAATTTCCAGATTCTTTTGTTCTCATAGTTGGTCACATCAAAGTATACTTTCACCTTCCATATAGACAAACAGAAGGAATCATAAAGGCAACTGGGAAGAATCTTCCAGATCATCCATGTTATTCACAGATATGTAGAAGAATAAACAAATTGGACATTGACATCAATAACAGTATTGATGATGATGATGATGATGATGATGTCGTTATCATCGTAGCAGCGGGGACAGTACCGGAATCAAGATTACAAACAGAGGTCTCGGTGGATGCAAGATAAGTGGGATGTAAAAAACAAGAAAGGCTATCTAAAGATACATGTTGCAGTGGATATCAAGACCAAAGAAATTCTTGCACTGAAAGTCACAGATGAAAAGGTGCATGATGGAAAGGTTATGAAGAATTTGGTGGAAGGCGTGTTGAATAATAACCGCAATGTCAAGATCAAATCTTTCATTGGTGATGGAGCCTACGATAGCAATGAAAATTTCAAATATTTGAAGGAGAAGAAAAGGATTCGACCCATCATCAAAGTAAAAAGAAACTCTATCGTTTCATCCAAGAATAGCAATGTAAGGAATAGAGAAGTTGAACTTCAAATAAAGGATTATCATAAATGGAAAAAGAAAAGAAAGTATGGACAACGATGGATGGTTGAAACAGCATTTTCATCTATAAAGCGGATGTTTGGTGAATATACATCTGCAACCAAGTTTCAAAACATGATAAAAGAGATGACGATGAAGGTATCGTTGTACAATCTGTTTAGAAGAGTTGCATAAAATGGATGGAAAAAATTTAAGGAAAACTAGTTATGCAACAGAGCATATTACACCAGCTTGTAATAACTTGAATGCTTTCATAAATAAAGTAAATGAAGATCAGACTAGTGGACAACTAAAATCACTGCAAGCAGCAAACCTAATACAACAAGCAAAGAGTCTACAGAAGGCTATAGGATGCTCATCTTCTTAAGTGCCCATATAATCAAATCCTTCTAATTTTTCCTTGATAAAAAACAGCCTATAGTTTAACTCAAGAATTTAATAAAATAAGGTTCTTAACTTCTTAAGTTAAGGATCTAGTAATCATTTTTATTGTTAATAAATAAAGAGAATAAAGACTATAGATTATATAGTTGGAATGTTAACTCTATTATTATTTTATCAACCTTTGGCATCCTTCTTTTATATCTATCTAATACCTTTCTTTATGATGACATAAAACAAGTTTGGGCTGACTCTGTGATTGCTACTATACCTGTAGGACATAATCCAGAAGGTGTTGCATATAATGGTTATACTCATGATGTGTATGTAGCTAACTATGGGGATAACACTGTCGCTGTAATCAACTCCTCCAATCAAGTGATTGCCACTATACCTGTTGGAGATGGACCAACAGGTATTGGATGTTGCCCTGATGGTGGACAGGTCCTCGTATCTAACTCTCGTTCTAACACTATCACAAGAATCGCCGGCAACGAAGTGATAACCATTCCTGTAGGCCGAGATTATCAATTTGGTGTTGTAGATAACCCTAGTAATGGTGATAGGTATATAGTTGACCTTTTTCATAGCCGCGTTGAAGTAACCAACCCTACCCATCCCAATCAAGTGTTTCCCCCAATCTATGACCCAGCTATGCTAGCTCCATTTGATATTGCGTATATCTCCAGGTACTGGTTATATGTATGTAACTAACTCTGGATCTCAATACGTCTCTGTAATCAACCCTGCCAATCAAGTGATTGACAACATCTATAGCGGAAATACTCCAACAGGTGTTGCATATAATGCAGCTAATGGTGACATGTATGTAGCTAACTATGGGGATAACACTGTCTCTGTAATATCGCCCTCTTTATCCACACAACCCCCGTCTAACAAAGATAATAATACTTTGACTGCTGGAGGATTTAGTAACCATGGTGGTAATTCTATTGCTATCCCAGGAAGTGCTAATGGTGGTAATGGAATCTTAAATGGCATTGGTGGCAATGGAGGACATAGTGGTTCTGCAGCATCAACAGATAAGAATATAATCAACGACAACAATGGCAGCGACAGTTGGAATATTGGGCGCGATAATAACCACTAGATCATCTATTTAACTGATTTATTCAGTTTATACTTTGATTATAATAAACAATCTTTGCTTCCTTTACAGGTACAGCACGATTAGTATTTCAGAGTTGTTAATGTAGCGCATTGCAGTTGATATATTAGATCATAGAAGAGTTAGCTAAAAAATTATCCTTGAATTTATGGTTTAGTATATTATAATAATTCTACTATATTATAGCAATTGTTGTTAGGTATCTCAGATATATTGCCCAAGTAAGATTTTCTGTTGAGAATAGAACTACAAAATGAGTAGAACATCCTTGACAATAATTTTAGTATTTACATTATCACTAAATCTTTTAGTGCCTTTTGTGTCTGGAGTTTCTCTGAAACAAGCACAAGTACAGGCTCAATAGATCTCTTGCATAATTAGAATAAACAGCTATATGATCAGCAATTCTTCATTTTCTTGTTCTCTCATTGCTTTCATATGATCGGTTATCCAAAAAACCATTGCTTTTCAAATCATTCACTGCTGGTCTTACAGTGCAACAGTTCGATGACATTTATGAAAAAAATGTAACAAAAAGATATGCTAAACATGAAATACAACGCTTGTTCAAAAAAGATAGAGAAAGACGTATAGGTGCAGGTAAACCTTTCAAACTAGATATTAAAGATAGATTTCTCATGCTTTTGGTTTACTATCGTCTATACATAACTTACACTATAGCAGGTTTTCTATTTGATTTGGATCAGAGCAACATCTGCAGAGACATTCAAAAGATTGAAGGGTTGATAAGAGAATGTTTGCCAATTCCGCAGAAGACATACCCAATAACCAAAAGGCTGAAAACTCCAGAGGCAGTTGATAAATATTTTCCAGGCTTTCTTCTTGCTTTTACAGATTGTACCGAACAGCAAATACCAAGACCTGCGGATAAGAATAGAAGAAAGATATTCTATTCAAGTAAGAAGAAAAGACATACTGTTAAGAATCAGATTACGGTTAACAATCGTGGTTATGTCCTTCACAAAGTACGCTATAAAAAAGGAAGAAAACATGACTACGATATTTATAAAAAGAACTATCCTGTCACTCCAAAACAAGTTGTTACTGTAGTTGATCTAGGGTATTTGGGCATAGAAAAGGATTTTCCAGAACAACTATCTGCACTACCATATAAAAAGAAAATAAACCAGTGTTTATCACAAGAAGAAATCGAGTTTAACATTATCCATTCGAAAAAGAGGATAATAGTAGAGCATACTATTAGCAGATTGAAAAAGTACAAGATAATGAGTGAGATATTTAGAAATAAATTGAGAAAATATAACAAGGTGTCAGACATAGTAGCAGGACTAGTGAACTATAGAATATCAAATTATCTGAACTAGAAATCGATATAGAATTAGAAGTGATGGTCTAGATTATTTCTAATTATGCAAGAGATCTTATATACCCCAGGAAGCAGTAGCCTGCCTGGAAAACCTGGCTTTAACGAATGCAAAATACTGCCAGGTACCGAGTGCAATGTCGCTGGAGGATTTGCAGGCGAGCATAATGTAGACAATATAGATCGGTCAGCTAACGGTAATGGAGGAAATGGTGGCACAACAAGATGCCACTGGGCAATTGGACCTGAATATGTAATTTGCAACGCTAAAGGAGGCAATGGTGGTTTTGGCAACTCTGACAATTCTGCTAGTTCAGCTAACGGTAATGGAGGGCAGGGTGGACTTGCAGAGTGTAATTTATTCACCTGCCATGGAGAATATTTTGTTGATGGAGGTCATGGTGGTTCGGATAATTCAGATGACCATGGTAATTCAAAAAATGGTAATGGAGGAGCTGGCGGAGAAATCGTGGGTTTTGCTGGCATTCCATATGCTACTACAGCGTTTGGTGGCAAAGGTGGCTCATTTAATAGCCATAATACTGGCTATAGCAATAACGGTAATGGTGGCAATGGCGGTAATGTTAAAGTCCTTGAGGAGCCATATCCTGACTTTGTGGCCTCAGCTAACGGAGGCAATGGCGGAAACGACAATTCCAACTCATTCAATTTTAGATCATGTAGTAATGGCGGTGATGGTGGAAATGTGGTGTCTCCACATGGAAAGGGAACAGAGCATGCTGATGGTGGAAATGCAGGTAATGGTAATGTAGATAATGATTTTTGTGGCACTAATGGTGGCAAAGGAGGTTTTGTATTGGGATCAGGTAGTCAGGCTAACGGTGGCAATGGCGGACTAGTGCATAGAAATGGTGGCAAGGGCGGTTTAGCAGTAGACGGCGGTATTGCAAATGGAGAGTCAGGTAACAACAACAACAACAATAGTAATGACAAAGGAGGAGACGGTGGCTTTGCAATTGGACCTGGTAGCATGGCAAACGGTGAAAATGGACATGAAGGTGGACTAGCAATAGGGTATAATAGTAACGCTAATGGTGGCGGTGTGGCAGTAGATGGCGGTAACACTGAAGGTGGAGAAGCAGAAGGAAGTATTGCTGTCGATGGAGATACCCACCCAGGTTGCAACTTGGTAGTACACCACAAGTGCTATGATATTCCCGGATGATAAGAACTAAATCAGAAATAATAAGATTTTTGTTAACCTCTTAAAGTATTAATCCACAAGAAGCCAAGCATATATTGATAAATTGCTATAGACTGTGCCTTAAGCAAAAACAAACTCATGGAAAACAATATCTCCACTAATAAGATACAACAGATACTAAACCATAATTAATATCCCATCTATATCTATATTCTTATCCATACTAGTATGTTATTTAGATAGTATCTTTTTCTGCTTGGCAAATCGCTATTGTTTGGTCAGGGGTTAGCGTTGTACTCATTATTGCTTATCTCTATCACACACTCAATTTACCTACATCCAAAGATGAATCTAAAGCCGTGGAGTCATTATCTAGTTTATGAAAAGTATTTGCTTTAACTAACTAATTGAGGTATGATCATAATTCAAATTTATTTTCATATGGCATATAGCTTAAAGCTAACCTCTGGAATGTTATTTTGAGAACAACTGTCCCAAAGATTAGATCATTATAGATTAAAGGAATCCATCTTTTTAACATTCTGTATCTTGTAGGCAATATACCATGGCCTAGAATACCAACAACAAGGAAACGCGGCAAACCATATGTATATATTCTCCAACAATGATTTTGAGAGGCTTTATCGTGAGATTATGGTTCAGACGGGATTCCAACAATATATTACATATTTTTCTTAGCAGGGACTGCTGTCAGTATAGCCACAAACTTGCATTAGACTATGGATTAGTATCTATTCCAAAAGACGATTGAGTGACAGACGATTGAGTGACAGACGCTTGAGTGACAGACGATTGAGTGACAGACGATTGAGTGACAGACGATTGAGTGACAGACGATTGAGTGACAGACGCTTGAGTGACAGACGATTGAGTGACAGACGATTGAATGACAGACGATTGAATGACAGACGATTGAGTGACAGACGATTGAGTAACAGACGCTTGAGTAACAGACGCTTGAGTGACAGACGCTTGAGTGACAGACGATTGAATGACAGACGCTTTGTTGCATGATTAATTTTTTTGTCGTTATTTGCTATGCTTTATCGATGAATTAACAACGAAAATAGTACATTTAATTGTTATTGTTACGAATAGATCCAGATTTTAACTGATTTTCGAAATACAACAAAGCACTTTTATTGATAAAAAAGACACAGAGATACAACATCTCCAACAGAGTTTCTTATATAACATTCTCTGAAACTATATCTGTATATATCAATCGAAAGTATATAAATACAAACAGAACAGACACACGTTTATGCTCAATCTCAATAGTACAGTGAAAAACTATCCTGTAAAGTAAAGTAATTACTCCTTTGTTGTTATAGTAGCAGCAAATGGATTTAACCATTTTTATACATGTTTTAGTTTACATTTTCTATTTGCAAGGAAAGTAATGATCAAATGCTTCAATATTCTATCTTTGATGTATGTCTAGTCCTTTCCATAGTGTTTTTTTTAAAAGAGTATTTGAAAATGAAAATACATGTTGTTTTATAAACGTCCACACAAAGAAAATTCTTGCTATGATGAAGGTACTGAAGATGAGCATGTACATAAGGTATGGTCATAATTCAAATTTATTTTCATAATATAATATAGCTTAAAGCTAACCTCTGGAATGTTATTTTGAGAACAACTGTCCCAAAGATTAGCTCTTTATAGAATAAAGGAATCCATACTCTAACATTTTATATCTAATAGGTTGTATACCATGGCCTATTGCAAAAAGGAAACGCTACAAACCATATGTATATATATTCTCCAACAGTGATTTTGAGATGTTTTGTTGTGAGGTTATGGTTTAGAATTGATTCAAACAATGCATTACATATTTTTCTTAGTCTGGACTGCTGTCAATATAACCGTAAACTAGCCTTAGTCTGCGGTCTTTATCCATTCCAAGTAGACGAACATTTAACAGGAGACTAGAGACTATATCTACAGATATTAAACAAAGGATATCGCAATGGGATATCTGTTTGTTGCAGAGGGCAAGATGATAGATCCTTTTATAACTGCAACAGACAGTACACTCTCTGATAAAATCAAAAGGTCATGTATGGCATAAATCATCCATAATGAAGAAAGGAGAAGTACCATGCCCTCCTGGAATCGATACAGATGCAAGGTGGGGATATAGTCATACAAAGAAAGGATAGATATTTGGATACAAACTACATCTAACATGTACAACAGCAGCAAGGAGATCTTATAGTACCTCTATAACAGCAGCAGATGTGTAACTACTGCAAATGTACAGGATAACCAGATGTATATTCCTTTAACATCCGCATCATCCTTGGTATTCTCTTTACCATTGTCATGTTATATGATAGCTGATTCAGGATATGATGATAGAAAACTGTATGAATATAGTAAGAAGGTACTGGGAATAGATCTGGTAGTTTGTGCTTTGTTGCATAACTCTTTTTTCGTAACTATATGACATATTTGGTTTAAGTTTAATATACCATCCATTTGAAATTCGTATTATTTTGACAAAAGTTCGATCATAAAAAACGAATTTCAGAGTTATGCAACAAAGCAGTAGTTTGCCCTGTTGTTGAACGATATGAAAGTACTCCAAAAAGAGACTTGATCTGGTTTGCTTTTATCAATCGGTTTTGGGTCAGGCTATCCTACAGTGAATAAAAATATCGATAGAGCCCCGTTGATAGAACATATCAAATCTGTCTTTAAGATGGACCCATTACCAGCACGTGGATTTCATACGATATCTGCAATTGTACTTTTGTCTGTTTTATTATATCAACTAATGATATATTATAACTGTAAAACTGTGAAGATAAATCCAAAATCAATAAAATATATGCTTGGGACTGGCTGATGAAATGGAATTGTGAATAAAGATAAGTGATTTTGAATTATGACCAAGCCGCAACTAATTACTTAATTATGATCTAGTAAGGATATTGCAACAAGATTACTGGTTCG
This sequence comes from uncultured Nitrososphaeraceae archaeon, assembly GCA_963830925.1. Taxonomy (GTDB): domain Archaea; phylum Thermoproteota; class Nitrososphaeria; order Nitrososphaerales; family Nitrososphaeraceae; genus Nitrosocosmicus. The sequence continues at coordinate 2,190,497 of CAWHOB010000001.1, forward strand.
ACTATCCGAAATTACATTAAAAGTATCAAGTTATTCTGTGAGATGGCGGACTTTACGATATCTAGGAAAAAGATTACAAGAGGATTACCACGAGCAAAAAGCTATTCAGATGATAAGATATCAACCATAGAGGAAATTCAGAAATTACTGGAATACCTTGATAGAAGAATCAAAGCCATAGTATATACAATGACCTCTTCTGGTATCCATCTTGGTGCTTGGGATTATTTACGATGGGGTCACATTCATTTAATAGAAAAAGATGGAGAGGTTGTAGCAGCCAAAATTATCGTTTATAGAGATAATGAAGATGAATATTTTTCTTTTATATCTAAGGAAGCATATCATGCTCTGAAAGAATGGATGAAATATCGAAGATTCTAGTGAATTGATAGATGAAAACAGGCGGGCTTATGAGAGACTTGAGGGATACTTAAGTTGCTCATGCAAGGGGATTTATTACTAGACCAAAAAAGCTAGCTTCAATAGGATTAAAGAAATTAATCTACAGGGCAATGTGGGCTCAAGGTCTTCATAAAAAATTAGAGAATGGAAAAAAGAGGCATCCCTTCCAAGCAATACATAGATTTAGAAAGTGGTTCAAGACCAGGTGTGAGATAGCAGGTATGAAGCCTATTAATATTGAGAAATTATTATCTCACAGCATAGGTATCAGTAACTCTTACTACAGACCTACGGATACCGAGATATTGGAAGACTATCTAAAAGTTTCAGATTTGCTAATGATAGATAAACAAGGTAAGCTGCAAAAAGAGCTGCATAGATATGAACAAAAAAATCAAGAGGAAACCTATATCATAAAAGGTAAACTACAAGAGCGAGAAGAAGAGATATAGACTCTTTATTTCTTCTATGGTTGGAGCCCTATCTTCTGCATATTTTCTTTCTTTCGGAAGGCCTGCTGTTATCTTTTTCCACTTTACTTGGATATCATTTATTTCACACAGCAGCTTGATGGGTTTAAGATAATTGTAGATGGTTGATACAACTATCTCTTTTCTTTCCATTCTTTCTTTTAGATGGACAATAAACTTGAATGAGCAATTTAATGGATAGTTAGGGTTTTCCTTAGATTTGTCGATAAAAATCTTGCATCTTTCATCTAAATTAGCATTTAGGCAATGCAATAAAATCAAACCAAGTGATCAGTCTGCTTTGATATTTTTGCCTTATTTGATTTGATCGTATAGAGTTGATGAATAACAAGAAAGGATCTAACTCCATTAAATTATCATCATCTATCATATTCATAGGAAGATTATAATGGCGAAGACCGTATTTTAGCACCATTATAGATATGGACCGAGTGGGATATGCATCAAAAGTGACATGGAACTATTCAATTAATTATTAAATATATTAGACCTCTTGTATAATTAGAAACAATCCACATGTCATAATGGAATTTTATATCATTTTAACATATTGATTCATTATTTTATAATTTATCAAACCCGATACTATATCTGATACTTTGTTGTATTTCCTGAGCCTGTTTCTAAATACAACCTTAATATCCTATACTTTTTTAATCTGCAAATGGTGGCTCTATCACTATTCTCTTTATAGAATGACATACGTCGTACTCTTTTTTCTTCTTCTGATGATACCATGTCGAAATTTCTTTGTTTATCTCCAAAGTTTGCTCAACAGAAAAAAGTTATCAAACATGTTAAGATTCGATTATCTTATTACAAAGGCGATAATGAAGAATCAAAAATAATTAAACTCCAACGATGTCTATTTGTATTCTTTTGATATTACATAATAATACACTGAGTAAAGTTTTTAGCTATGTTATGTTACTTGCTTGAAATGCGAAAGTCAATCCGTTCATTCAGACAGATACTTGAAATAGAAAAACTCAACTGGTCATCTTTCAAAAAGATGCTACCAACCAAAAAATACAAACAGGAATTCGATAAAGTTTGTAATAATGTTAGATTATAAACATCGTATTTAGGAAATGTTTCAAACCCCTTTGTAGTAGAATCCGTTATGATGGATGCCATATTCCACAACTATAAACAGATTTACAGATAACAAAAGAAGATGCTACAATTGATGCGAATTATTTAAGAGAAGAACTAGTGGTCTTACTTGAAAGCAAACCTGAAGGGAAGATATTATTTTATAGATATCATAAAAAGTGGTATGGTTTTATCTACTCTCTGCACAAAGAAGACAGATTAATTTTGCTAAAAATGATTTTAGAAATATGCAACTACAGTGAATATATTATCAACACAATTAACATTCAAGATTCGCAATCAAACATTGATTCACTCTTTTTCTTATGGACAATAACATTACTACAAAAGAAGATTAACAAATTAAATACAGGCAAGAAAAAAAATGTGACACTTTTAGATTTTATATATAAATAGGCATAAGATGTTAATAAAAGTAATTTACTAGCTATTTCTCAGATAAATGAATTTTAATCTAATATGATTCAAAACTCTTATCTTTATAACTATTTTATCTTTATAATAGGTTAATCAAATTGGCTAAATTCAATTACGATATAAACGACACACTTAGAATCGCCGATGAATTTCTTGATAGCACAATAGAAAAACAAAGAAGGGCACACCAGATAGAAAAAAATAAATTTATTATATCGTTGCAAGACGCAATTAGAGAAGGAATAAACTTATCTCAAGAGTCTTTTAGAAATGGGGACAAATATAACGGCGAGAGATATGCGTTTCAAGTTGAACAGTTAAGATTTATGTTAAAACAATTCTCCTAATTTTCTGTTTGCTGATCTATCCCTTTTTCGTAGCGTCAAACATAATCTAATTTATCATGAAATATTTTATCAATTTTGATTTTCAAAATATAATAGATCTTTTCCATAATTAGATAGATATCAAAATTTTACAATATCCATGATGTTATTTAATCTATATTTTAGTTAACGGATTGCAATTAAGCGATGTCAATTTTTTATAAAATTTACTATGATGCTAATTATATGGATCTATTCCTGTTGATAATCGGCATCATTTTCATTTTCTGCGTCCTGTTCATCTTGTTCAGTGTCTTCTACTTCATGAGATTCGTCTTTCATTTCTTCTTTTTCAGAATCTTTATTGCTCATACATTTACCAAGTAAAATATATATTTAAATATGAATCTTGACCATTGTCCAATCTATCATTTTTACATATTATATAAAACAGTGTAAATCTACGTTGTCATCCATTTTTATTACGCTTATTCTTCCTTTTGTAAAAATTCTAATAGTTTTGCTTTATGTTTTTGTGGTTCCTTAGACCTTATATAATCTTCAATGTTTTCAAGGCGAATGCTCTCCACCTTTGGATCTTCTTTACAGTAATAAAAGAACGGTTTGTTACTCTGTTGTTCTAAAGGTCTACAGATACTTTCTTCTAATGTATGATCTTTCTATTGTCAGTGTCGGAAGAAAAGAATTTTTCAATGTCTTTTTTTTAGTATATGGATAACTTAAGGAATTGAATGACTTTATGATATTGGTTGGACTATTAACAAACTTATTTATGGAAACATCTATTTTTTGTTCCTCATTTCCATCATATTGATTATATTTTGTTTGTTCATCTACATGACTTTCTTCTAGTAAGTTATCTGATAGCTTGACCAGAACGACGGAGCAACGGGTGTAACAGTAGTAATAGTAAATATAAAATTATTGATGTGAATATTCAGATCTCTATAGAGGATTTAATTAAAAAATATTCTTTTGAGAAATACCCTCAAAGTATCTCCTGATTGCTTTGTTGCAAGATCATTTTATTCCCTATTTGCTAACGTTTTATAGATAAAGCTGTGATGAAAATAGTTAAAATTCGATTGTAATTATAATACATAAAACTTCTTTTTAACTAATTTTCGAATCATGCAACAAAGCATCTTTGATCTTCTTCTTACTTAGCAATCATTTTATGGTGTAGATCATTTGTAATGGAGTGATTTTAAATATATTTTCACAGTACTGTCAATCAATTTCTATTAACCATTATCCATTAACTTGAACTTTTCTGTGTTCACGTCTGATATGCGCTTGGGTTTCTTGACGTGTTCTAAATTTTAACCTGCATACTCTACAGATTAGTCTTCTTATTCTTAGTCTTTTCATGTAATCGGTTTTTCGAGTCTTCGCGATATCCAAGTATTCATTAGCATAAATCAGGTCGTCATCTTCGTGGGAGTTGTCCTCGGCAGTAATATATGCTACCATGACAATAACACTACACATCAAGATAGAATAATATATAAGATTTATCCGCTGTGATTTATCTCATATGCATACTTGTTGAATTCATAGGTCATGATGCTTTGTTGCATGATTATTAGATCTCTTGTATAATTAGAAACAATCCAAACTTTATATGATACTATATCGAGTTTATATAAACACTGGTTCATTATTCTATAGTTTACCAGACCTGCCATTATATCTGACACTTTATCATACTTTCTTAATCTATTTCTAAATACTTCACTCTATATTCTATTTTTTCAATCGACATATGGTATGCTCTATCACTATCCTCTGTCTGGAATGGATTTTGTGAATCTATTTTATTAAAAGTATTAAGTAAATTCCAAGAAATTTCTATCTATGAGGATAACAGACGAACATGTTCATGATAGCAAAGCATTACCTGATTCAGTAGAAAACATTAAATCAAATAATATGACAGCAATTGGCAAACTATTTGCAGATGGCTGCATGTATGATAGTAATAATATTTTTAGATTCTTAACAGACAACGGAATCCAGATATATATTAAAGTAAGAAAAAATGCCAGAGTTCGATTAAAAAAAGGAAACATACTTAGAAACCTATCAGTCATATCTCAAAGAAATGATTTGCAAAAGTGGAAAGATAGCGTAAGCTATGAGCAAAGATGAATTGTTAAAGCAGTATTCTCTTGTATAAAAAGAAGGTTTGTTGGAGAATATATTTATTCTGTTAGACTATACCAATTAGTAAAAGTATGCTAAACAATCAGTCATTTTTATAGTGACTTTTACAATAAAAAATTAACCACTATGAGATTAATAACTTGTCTACGAGAAGGTTAATTTTAATTATTTAATTTAGCGAACTTATACAAATTGGTATAAAGAATATGATACAGGAGATGATGTTGAAAGCATCATTGTATACCAATTAGCATAATTAAGCATACTATAAATCTCTAGAACATAAAGAAAATTAACCCACATAATTCAGGTATATAAGCTAAATGGTATAGTGATATAGAACATACCATTTGCAGATTGAAAAAGTACAGCAGGATAATGAGTGATATTTTCAGAAATAGGTTAAGAAAGTACAATAAAATATCAGATATAGTATCAGGACTAGTACACTACAGAATAATGAATCAGCATTTTTAAATACAAATACAAAATCATGGAGATAATATATGTTGTTTCTAATTATGCAAGAGATCTATACAGTATAACAAATCAAAAATAATGTCTCAACTCATCCCCTAAATCGTTAGAGCGTGTGAGAGTTTGTTGTCACACGATTATTAGAAATATTCCGATATTTTTTGTCACATGATTATTTTTTTCATTAATATTTTTATTTTTATATTATTATTTGTAAACCAAAAATAATCAAGTCTACATTCAAAAATTTTAATGACCTAAAACCGACGGCTTCAAAAAAATGAGACATATATGATATGGGACGGGTCAGATGTCCTCAAATATGGGTATAATCTCGCTAATAAATAAAATAGATCTATTGCATAATTAGGAACATTTCATTCGGTTCACCATCGATATACTCCCTTTCTTTTAATGATGCTGTTTCATTAGCCTATAGTTTACAAGACCTGCAACTACATCTGACACTAAATTATAGAGATCTTTACTCCGATTTTATATCTGTATTTATAAATTCGATGAATCTATCCATAGTACTATCCAAGACTCTTATTCTCTTTTTATTGACATATTTTTTAATATAATCAAATCAAGTATAGCCCAACATCCTTTAATGCAGCCAAATTCTCTATACCATGGTTCAACTTCAAGTTTCATTATATCTACTGTGATTATCAGGATATCTTCCTCTTTTAAAATAAAGGGTATAAGATTATACTTTACACAATGGTCTAACTTTGATGATATAGATGGAGTAATTTGATGAAGAAGAATATGCAAATATTACATTTATTCGATATTGGTAGGTTCCAATCATTGGGAGGAAACATTCGGTGGCAAATAATTTGTTACAACAGAACCATGATGATGGACAAGTAGCCATCGGTTTAGATCATTTTTCTCAAATACATTAGTTGCATTAACTCCAATCTTGATCGCTTGTCCATTTTCTGAAATTGTTTTAATATTTTCTAAACATACCACTAATGCTATATTATTATTATAAGGTCTTACTTTTGAATTTGTAATTACAAATTTTATCCACTCTGTATTGCTAAATATTGTTATCCAACTTTCTTTTATTGCCAACCACCCTCTGAATAAATCCCAGCCTGGATGTATGCAGACAACATCTTCATCATGCTTCCATAACTTGTCCATTGTTTCTATAGAAAGATTTTCAAAAGCATCATAGAATTTAATATTAATCTTGTTTATTTCATTTATAACTTCATCTTTTTGCATTTCTATGATATATGACATTTAAAGTATAATTATTTTCAGGGCGGTATTGAAACGGCTACTGGGAGTAACTTCCAATATATTTGAGGCATGGTCATAATTCAAATTTATTTTCATACTTGGAATATAGCTTAAAGCTAATCATTGAGACATTATTTTGATTAACACTGTTTCAAAGATTAGCTCCTGATAGAATAAAGGAATTCATCCTTTTTAACATTCTGTACCTGATAGGTTGTATACCATGGCCTACAGCACCGCCAAGAAGGAAACGAGGTAGACCTTATGTATATTCTCCAATCGTAATTTTGAGATGTTTTATTGTAAGGATATGGTTTCGATTAGATTCAAACAACGCATTACATACTTTTCTGAAATTAGACTGTCAGTATAACCGTAAACTAGCAGTAGCATGCGGTCTGATAAAAATACCTAGTAGACGTACGTTTGGCAGGCGACTAAAGACTATTTCTACAGATATTAAACAAAGAATATCGGCAATGGGATATCTGTTTGTTGCAGAGGGTCTGGTAGATCTTTCTATAACAGCAGTAGATAGCACTCTATTAAAATCAAAGGGTAATATATGGCATAAATCTTCTATGAAGAAAGGAATAGTACCTTGTCCGAGTATTGATACAGATGCACGGTGGGGTTATAGCCGTACAAAGGGATGGATATTTGGAATAAACTACATCTTACATCGACAACAGGTGATCTCATAGTACCTCTAACAGCTGACGTGACTACTGTAGATGTACCAGACAATCAAATGTACATTTCTTTAACATCATCATCATCATCTGCATTCTCTTTACCCTTGACATGTTATATGGTAGCAGATCCAGGTTACGATGATAAGGAACTGTACGAATATGACAAGAAGGTATTAGGAATAGATTTGGTTTGTCCGGTTGAGCAATACGAAAGTACTCTCAAAGAACGGCTTGAGCTTGTATGCTTTTATCAATCGATATTAGCACAGGCAATATACAGCCAGAGAAGGATATCCATAGAACCATTGATAGAGCATATAAAATCAGTTTTTAGCTTAGACTCATTGCCAACACGTGGATTTTCTACGATATCTGCAATTGTACTCATCAGTTTTATTATATCAGTTAATGGTATACTACAACTGCAAGACTGAGAAAATAAATCCAAAATCAATAAAATATATGCTTGGGACTGGCTACTGAAATGGAATTCTAGATAAAGATAAGTGATTTTGAATTATGACCAAGCCTCATATATCTTACTGGTAAAGTACTACAACATAACGGTATTAGAATCTCTAGTGTTCCTCTTTTTGTTATGAGTTTTCGTAGCTGTGATGTTTCTTTCATTAGATTATTAATATCATATCCTTAGAAATTACATGCATCTTTTATAATTGGTAATTCAACTATATCTTTATTTTTTTCATCTTTTTTTTCATTGGATTTAGAGTTTTCTACTAGTTTCCTCAATTACACTTGCTTTCTAATATTTCTCTTGATATCTTAAATAGTTTCTATTGTAAACTTATACCATGAGTATTGACATAAAGGAAAAAATTCAGGAAAGATATGGCAAAATCGCATTAGTTGGAAATACGTATTTTTGCTGTATGCCAATGCCATCATCTTCATCAAGTTGCTGCAGCAGCAGTAATACTAATAATAGCACCGATATAAAAGAAAATTCTTCTTTGTTATCTTCTGTAAAGTCTATTGGTTATGATTCTAAAGAATTAGAATCTATTCCTGAGTCATCCATCTTGGGAGTAGGATGCGGTAATCCAATAAAATTTGCTCACATAAAAGAAGGCGATACCGTAGTAGACTTTGGTTCAGGGGCAGGTATAGACGTTTTCTTGGCTGCAAACATTGTCAAAGAACAAGGCAAAGCAATTGGGATTGATATGACATACAGCATGTTGCAAAAGGCAAGAGATAATGCGAAAAAATATGGATACAAAAATGTAGAATTTAGACATGGAGATATTGAAAACAATGTTCCAGTAGAAGACAATAGTGTGGATTTAGTTACAAGCAACTGCGTCATCAACCTTACTTCAAACAAAACAGATGCATTCAAAGAGGTTTATAGAATTTTAAAACCCAAAGTTGAAAGAATGATTATTTCAGATTTAGTAACAGATAATGAAATCAATATCAATTCAATTGATGTAGAGAATTGGTCCAGCTGTATTGATAGAGCTCTAACAAAAGATAGCTATATCAAAAGCATGAAAGAAGCAGGGTTCAAAAATATAGATACACTTGGCGAAAAGCCCTATTTGGAATTAGAATCACAGGAACAAAACCAGAAAGAAAATGGAAGAAAAATAACAAGCCTAACAATAATGGCCATCAAGGATTGATTCTAAAATTGAATATCCATTTTATGAATAAAATCAAAAGTAAATCTAAACACACAGTTCTTTTTGTTTGTGTTGAGAATGCAGGACATAGTCAGATGGCAGAGGCCTTTTTTAGAAAATATGCTCCTGATGATTATGATGTAACAAGCGCTGGAACAAAATATACTCCTGAAATTAATCCTATTGTTGTAAAAGCAATGAGTCAAATAGGCATAGACATTAGCAAACAAAAACCAAAAGAAATGACCGAGTCCATGATAAAAAATGCCACAAAAATTATCAATATGGGATGCATGGACAAGAGTTTCTGCCCTACGTCGTTTATTAATAAAGTTGAAGACTGGGGCATTGAAGGCCCAAAAGAAAAACCAATAGAAAAGGTTGAAGAGATCCGAAATCAAATTGAAAATAGAGTCAGAGAAATGATAGTTAAATTAACTCGAGAAGATAAAGAAGGATAATCAACTATCTATCCAGTATAAAAAGAAATTTTAAAACGGTGTGGGAAAGATGTTGAAATCAAATACAGTCATTAAAACTATAAGAGAAAAAATATCACCAGATCAAAAAAGGTTTATTGCCGAAGTCATTGGGACCTTTATTGTAGTAGTGTTGGCTACAGGCTCTGTGGTAATTGACGCTAAACTACATGGCATTCTAGGAATTCCTTTTATCGCATTTGCGCCATTTATAGGTGTTACAATAGGTGTTTACTTGTTTGGAAAAATTTCGATGGCACACTTTAACCCTGCAGTAACTCTGGGATTTCTTATAACAAAACATATAACAAAAAGACTGTTACTGCTTTACATCATCGCAGAGATAATTGGTGCATTGCTTGGGAGCTTGTTTGTGAAATATATAATAGGAACACAAGCATTTCTTGGTGCCAATGCTCCAAATTATGCTTATCCATTACCATTAATATTTTCAGTAGAAATGTTGGCTTCGGCTTTACTTATGGCTGTAATTTTAGTAGTAGTATATTCAAAAGGCTTGAAAGGTTTTGGTGGACTAGCAATAGGTGGTATAGTAGGCCTAGATATCTTCTTTTTAGCTTTTATATCTGGAGAACCTATGAATCCTGCTCGCTCATTAGCGCCTGCTTTATTATCCGGTATCATTGGGAATCTATGGCTTTACTTTACCGCTACATTTATTGGAACATCATTAATCGCAGTTATTTTCAGAAAACTCAATGGAAGTGGTATTGAAGTTAAAGTTAATTTTACTGATTCCACACATAGTTGACATTTTAGCTTCCTAACATAGTTGACACTCTAGTCTTAGAGTGTAATAATAATGGATATAATTGAAAATAGGTATAAAATGATAATTGAACCTGAACGTTCAGGTAAGACTATATCTGATGTTTGTACTGCATATGCTGTTTCAAGACAAACATGGTACAAATGGAAGAGACGCTATAATGTATATGGGATAGATGGATTAAAAAACCAATCAAGAAAGCCACATAATATTAAAAATGTAAAGGTAACCAAAGAGATGGAAAAGATTATTCTCGAGCTGAGACTAAACAACAGATTTGGTCCAATGAGAATAAGGTTCAGATTAAAGAGAAAGTATGGAATCAGCTTGGGTACAAAAACCATTTACAATATTCTAAAGAGACACAATCTCAATGTACTATCTGTCAAGCTAAAAAGAAAATACAAGATTTGAAATGAAACATCCGAATGAGTTGGTTCAAATGGATACCAAAGGACCTTTTTATCTAAAAGGCTCACGAAGCAAAAATTATTTTATTCATGTTATATAGATGATTGCCCCTCAAGAAAAGTAGTTAGCAAATGGTGCAGCAGAAGAACTAGTGAAGAATCACTGTCGGTTCTCAACGAATGGATTGAACTCTACGGTAAACCTATGAAAGTGATGCACACGATGGTTGTGGTAGAGAATTTACATCGAATAAATTCAAACATTATCTTTTTCTCAATGGAATAAAGGACAAGCAGATTCCTAAAGGTTATCCACAAGAACAGGGGAAAGTAGAAGCGTATAACAAAATAGTCATAACTGAATTTCTACAAGTAGAAGAGTTAATTGATATGAAAGAGGGAATAGAGAAATACGAATTATTTGTCAATTCATATAACTATGAAAGAGAACACGGTGGAATAAACGGAATGACGCCATCAGAGAAGTTCATGAAATCTTTAAAACAACCGATATTGATAATGTAGAACAAGACAAAATGTGTCAGCCATGTTGGTACATTGTTTTGTCAACCATGTGTGGAAGTACAACAGTTAATGATCCATAATGGATATATTTTGTAATTTTGATGAATCTCGATTTATAAATTCATCGATAAATCTGCAGCATCATATTCACTATAACTCATTTTCAAACTTTAAAAGATACCAATGACACAAAATTTAAATTAATTTCCCATACTACATAAAATTTTGAAAGTCTTTTAGTTATTGATATAATCAACCGTTCAATAAATTGAAGATGTTATAAATGCTATAAATTTGGATTATATAAATTTCTATTCAAAGTTATATAGAAATTTTAAATAAAAAAATTAAATAGCTAATATATATTCTTATGTAGAAGAATTATCTACAGGTAAGATATATGAACAAAACCCAAAGAATTACTGTCTTTGCTATGGCAGTGATAGCAGCAGTAATGTTCGCAACACCTATTGCATTAGGAACGGAATCTCAACAAGCATCCGCTTTCTGGGGTCACGGCTGGGGCTGGCATCACCATTGGTGGCATCATCACTGGGGCTGGGGCGGCTGGGGCTGGCATCACCATTGGTGGCATCATCACTGGGGCTGGGGCGGCTGGGGCTGGCATCACCATTGGTGGCATCATCACTGGGGCTGCTGTTAAACACCTAGCAAACGCATAACAAAAAGACATTAGAAAATCAATAATTTTTTTTATTTTTTATTGTTCTATATTTCTCTTCTCATTATTCTTTAACAAATAAAACTTGATATAAAAATTAGTCAGGAATATCAAATATAGAATTAAAAAATAATTATTTGACGGATTAATTGTATTAAGACGTTCTCTTATCAGTTAATTTATATGACTACCATCTTTTGCTAAAACGCTAAACTGAAGACATTCTAAGAGATAAAAATAAAATCAATTGCTATAAAGGTAATAATGAAGTCAGAGTAAAATAGAACATCATTACTTGATAAATCATGATCTGATCTAAATTTTATATTATTCCTAACTAAAATAAAAATTGTTTTATAAAAAATTAAGAGAGGGCGTCTTTAACCTTTTCTTTTGTCTTGTTCAATGTCTCTGAACTTGGTTTGCCCTTTGCATGGTCTTCTGTAGTTTGAGCTTTTGCTCTAGCGTCTTGATCGGCATTTTTTGCTTTCTTTGCTGCGTTATCAATAACGTCTGTCATTAATTTATTTTATATGCATCCTTTATAATAAACATTTTAGAAAGTTTATTGTTATATAAAAACGATCTAATAAAGACGGAAGACTCTTCTTATGATAATAATGCTTCATCCATAAATACATTAGAACATCTTTACTCTCTATATTATCACTACTACTATCACCATCATTAACAACTCTAACTTCAATGCCTCCACTAAGACATTGTCTTTCATTCTATGTATTTTTCACAACAACAACAGCAGAAGGAGTGCTTTGTTGCATGATTTCTTCTTTCCAAATACATTTAGCTAACATTAACTGTTGTACTTCCACACATGGTTGACAAAACAATGTACCAACATGGCTGACATATTTTGTCTTGTTCTACATTATCAATATCAGTTGTTTTAAAGATTTCATGAACTTCTCTGATGGCGTCATTCCGTTTATTCCACCGTGTTCTCTTTCATAGTTATACGATTTGACAAATAATTCGTATTTCTCTATTCCCTCTTTCATATCAATTAACTCTTCTACTTGTAGAAATTCAGTTATGACTATTTTGTTGTACGCTTCTACTTTCCCCTGTTCTTGTGGATAACCTTTAGGAATCTGCTTGTCCTTTATTCCATTGAGAAAAAGATAATGTTTGAATTTATTCGATGTAAATTCTCTACCACAACCATCGTGTGCATCACTTTCATAGGTTTACCGTAGAGTTCAATCCATTCGTTGAGAACCGACAGTGATTCTTCACTAGTTCTTCTGCGGCACCATTTGCTAACTACTTTTCTTGAGGGGCAATCATCTATATAACATGAATAAAATAATTTTTGCTTCGTGAGCCTTTTAGATAAAAAGGTCCTTTGGTATCCATTTGAACCAACTCATTCGGATGTTTCATTTCAAATCTTGTATTTTCTTTTTATTTTAACAGATAGTACATTGAGATTGTGTCTCTTTAGAATATTGTAAATGGTTTTTGTACCCAAGCTGATTCCATACTTTCTCTTTAATCTGAACCTTATTCTCATTGGACCAAATCTGTTGTTTAGTCTCAGCTCGAGAATAATCTTTTCCATCTCTTTGGTTACCTTTACATTTTTAATATTATGTGGCTTTCTTGATTGGTTTTTTAATCCATCTATCCCATATACATTATAGCGTCTCTTCCATTTGTACCATGTTTGTCTTGAAACAGCATATGCAGTACAAACATCAGATATAGTCTTACCTGAACGTTCAGGTTCAATTATCATTTTATACCTATTTTCAATTATATCCATTATTATTACACTCTAAGACTAGAGTGTCAACTATGTTAGGAAGCTAAAATGTCAACTATGTGTGGAATCAGTAAAATTAAGTATCAGAGAATCAAGTGAATCAAGTCTTTAATTGAGAATTCTGATATAGAAAAATGTATGCTCATAACCAGACAAGAAAAAGAGAGACGTGTTATCAAACTAGCTGAAGAAGGGAAAACAACAATGGATATAGCTAAAGAGGTCCATGTCTCGCTCAAGGATATAGGCAAGATTATTAGAACAACCACAGGAGATTCTAAAGTAGAAGACGATGAGAAGGAGAAGCGACTAAAGACACCCTCTATATGCCAGAGCCTTTCAGATGTTCAAAGATAAGAACCCTCTTGCCGACATAGCGATTGAGCTTGATATTAAAACAGATATGGTTCTAAGTTATCATGCGGATTATTTACATCTTATACAAATGGATAACCTTGTAAAAGTGTATAATGATTTAAAGAATGACTTTCCTACATTCTTTCATCTCTACAGACGAATAAAGAAAGAGCAGATATCCCTACAAGATATCACCAGTTTAGTGAAAGGCCAGCAAGACCTCAAATTCCTGGAAAAATGAGTTGAACTATATAACGAATATATGGGAAGACAACAATTGCATAAACAGCTGTTTTGTTGCATGATTTCCTTTTTCCAAATACATTTAGCTAACATTATTCAACAAATTATATGAACTGGCCCTTATACAACCAATCTCTAGTTAGAAGAGGTGAAATCTTGCTAGGCTTTGATGTCATTAACAACTGGGATACAGTGCTTTGTTGCACGATTCGAAAATCAGTTAAAACCTTGATTTATCTGTAATAATAACAATTGAATTTTAACTGTTTTAGTCATAGATTCATCAACAAAACGTTGACAAATAACGAAAAAAATAATCATGCAACAAAGCAGGATACAGAGCTAAAAGAGATGAATAAAGACAAAATAGGTGAGCCATTTCATTATCCCAATACATTTCTTCTTTTACTTGGATATGCCAAGACATACTTTCATCTACCATACAGGCAGACCGAAGGAATAACACAAGCTTATGCTAAAGGAAAAGTACCTTCCATTCCCGATTTTACTACAATAAACAGAAGGATAAACAGGTTAGACATCAAGATAAAAGGGGATAACAATAAAAACAAAGAATTCCAAGACGAATACATTGTCATTTCAATTGATAGTAATGGTATCAAGGTTACAATAGAGGTCAGTTGATGCAAGACAAATGGCATATAAAAAATAACAACAAGAAAGGATATTTGAAAATACACGTAGCAGTTAATGTCAAAACCTGCTTTGTTGCATGATTCTCTCTTTCTAAATACATTTAGCTGGCATTAACCAATAAAATTTGTGAACTGGCCCTCCTACAACCAATCTTTAGTTAGACGCGGTGAAATCTTACTAGGCTTTGATGTCATACGCAACTGGGATACCGAATTAAAAGAGATGAACAAAGACAAGGTTGGATTAAGAGCCATTTCGTTATCCAAACACTTTTCTTCTTCTATTAGGGCATGCCAAAGCATATTTTCATCTGCCATACAGACAAATCGAAGGAATAACACAAGGCCATGCTAAAGGAAAAGTACCTTCAATCCCTGATTATACTACAATTAACAGAAGAATAAACAGATTGGACATCAAGATAGATGATACAAAGGATAGCAAAGAATTTGAAGATGAATACATTGTCATTGCAATAGATAGTACAGGTATTAAGGTTACCAATAGAGGTCAATGGATGAGAGATAAATGGCATTTAAAAAATAACAACAATAAAGGATATTTGAAAATACACGTAGCTGTCAATATAAAAACCAAGAAAATTCTTTCGATAAAGGTAACCGATGAGCATGTACATGACAGTAAAGCATTACCTGGATTGATTGATGAGGTCATAGAATCAGATAAAAAAATAACAATTGGTAAACTATTTACAGATGGAGCTTATGATGGCAATAATATTTTTAGATATTTGGGAGACAATGGAATCTTGCCTTGTATTAAAGTAAGAAAGAATGCAAGAGTTAGATGGAAAAAAGGCAATATTCTTAGAAATCTATCCGTTTTATCTCAGAAAAATGATTTACAAAAGTGGAAAGATAGCGTAAGCTATGGGCAAAGATGGATTGTTGAAACAGTGTTTTCTTGTTTAAAGAGAATGTTTGGTGAATATGTTTATTCGGTTAGAATAAAGAATATGGTACAGGAAATGATGTTAAAAGCGTCATTGTATAATAAGTTGATATCTGTTTAGGTAAACCAAATAGTAAAATCATCGATTATGGGAATCATGAAACAAAGCAGTCAAAACCAAGAAAATTCTTACTATGCAAGTAACCGATGAACATGTTCATGATAGTAAAGCATTACCGGAGTTGGTCAACGG